>NZ_JAMAYG010000009.1 GCF_023712425.1 Rothia sp. P100 | reverse complement strand
CGTTGCGGACTGGGTTCTTCTTGCGCTGATCGTTCATGGTCGGTGCTGCTCCGTCAAATTCGTCGAAGCGGGCATTCTACGCGCTTGCGCCCGCGCTGCGCCGCCCGGTGTTCCGATCGCCCGTCCCTGTCCTCCCCGCCGCTTTCCGCAAGCTTTCGTTTGTTAATCGTTCCCATTTCGATCTAGAATCCTGAGTCTTTCATTTTGTAATGTTCCGGATCGCTCGGGCGGCAGGCGCGCCCCGGAACGCTCCCTCGTCCACCTGCCCCACCGGAGTCTTCATGTCGAATCCGCGCACCCGCCTGCTGCCGCTCGCCGGCGCCCTCGCCCTGGCTGCAGCCGCCTTCGCGCCGCTTGCCCAGGCGGCCGAGGAAGTGAGCCTGTACACCACCCGCGAGCCGAAGCTGATCCAGCCGCTCATCGACGCGTTCACGAAGCAGAGCGGCGTCAAGGTCAACACGGTGTTCGTGAA
>NZ_JAMAYG010000008.1 GCF_023712425.1 Rothia sp. P100 | reverse complement strand
TCCTTATAATACGCATCCACAACGACGCAACAAACATTCAAAATTGCTAGTTGACCACCTCATGCGGGAATAGCTCAGTTGGTAGAGCACGACCTTGCCAAGGTCGGGGTCGCGAGTTCGAATCTCGTTTCCCGCTCCAAATTCAAGAAAGCCACTTTATAGTAAAGTGGCTTTTTTATTGCCTTAAAATCAATGCCTTACCATTCATACTTCAAGATTTTTTCATTAATTTCAATGACCACTTTTCCTCAATTTGTCACACAAAAAAATCTGTGTGACAAAATTGTGCCAAATTTGTGCCAAGCCTAAAATTTTACTTTGAAATTTGTGACCCCGACCGTGAAATTATTGTTTAGTACTACTTTAAAAGGTACTAAACTGCTTTTTTATATGTGAACTAATTAGTCACAGCCTTAAATTATTAAAAAAACTATAGGTTATCTAAAAGTTTCTAAAACATTAGACAGTCTTTAAA
>NZ_JAMAYG010000007.1 GCF_023712425.1 Rothia sp. P100 | reverse complement strand
CCGCCGACCCGCCGCAGCGTGTTCAACGATCCGGCGCTGGTGCGCCAGTACCGCTGGTATCCGGATCAACTGAAGGCGCTCGAGGCCGGCCGCGCGCGGCCGCGTGTGAAGGACTGGCAGCAGGTCGAGAGCATTCTCGGCGATCAGTTGCAGCTCGCGCTGACGGGGCAGGCCGCGCCCGACGCCGCGCTGCGCCAGGCGCAGCAGAAGATCGCGCAGGCGACGGCCGCGGCCGGCAAGTGACGGCTCACGTCGATCCGCTGGCCGGAGCTCACGCATGAAAGCGTTCGGCCGCAGCCTGCCGTTCGTCGCGCTGCTCGGGCCCGCGCTGTTGGTGCTCGCCGCGCTCGCGCTGTATCCGGTCGCGCAGGTGCTGATCGACTCGTTCTGCCGGGTCGACTACTCGGCCGGCCGCCGCGCGTTCGCGGGGCTCGCGAACTATCGCGCGGTGCTCGGCGACGACGCGTTCGCGGCCGGCTTCGGCAAC
>NZ_JAMAYG010000006.1 GCF_023712425.1 Rothia sp. P100 | reverse complement strand
CTGTTCGACGAACCGCTGTCGAACCTCGACGCGAAGCTGCGCATCGAGATGCGCGCGGAAATCAAGCTGCTGCACCAGCGTCTCGGCACGACGATCGTCTACGTGACGCACGACCAGATCGAGGCGATGACGCTCGGCGACCGGATCGCGGTGATGAAGGACGGCGTGGTCCAGCAGTTCGGCGCGCCGCAGGAGATCTACGATTCGCCGTCGAACCTGTTCGTCGCGGGCTTCATCGGCGCGCCGCCGATGAACTTCATCAACGGCAAGCTGGTCGAGCAGGGCGGCGGAATCGCGCTCGAGATCGACACGGGCCTCGCGCGCAGCGCGCTGATCCTGCCGTTCGACGCGGCGAAGCTGAAGTCGCACGTCGGCCGCGAGGTGATCCTGGGCCTGCGTCCGGAACGCATCACCGACGCACGCAACGCGCACAACGGCGAGGCATCGAACCTGCAGCCGATCGACGTGCGCGTCGACGTGACCGAGCCGACC
>NZ_JAMAYG010000005.1 GCF_023712425.1 Rothia sp. P100 | reverse complement strand
AAAAAAAATATGTAAGCCTTCGGACTATTAGTACCAGTCAACTCCACGGGAATTCCCCGCGTCCATACCTGGCCTATCAACCCCATCATCTATAGGGATCCTCACACGTTCAAAAAACGCTAGGAAATCTCATCTCAAAACAGGCTTCCCGCTTAGATGCTTTCAGCGGTTATCCCTCCCGAACGTAGCCAATCAGCCATGCACCTGGCGGTACAACTGACATACCAGAGGTTCGTCCGTCCCGGTCCTCTCGTACTAAGGACAGCCTTTCTCAAATTTCCAACGCGCGCAGCGGATAGGGACCGAACTGTCTCACGACGTTCTGAACCCAGCTCGCGTACCGCTTTAATGGGCGAACAGCCCAACCCTTGGGACCAACTCCAGCCCCAGGATGCGACGAGCCGACATCGAGGTGCCAAACCATGCCGTCGATATGGACTCTTGGGCAAGATCAGCCTGTTATCCCCGAGGTACCTTTTATCCGTTGAGCGACGGCCATTCCACAATGTACCGCCGGATCACTAGTCCCGACTTTCGTCCCTGCTCGACCTGCCAGTCTCACAGTCAAGCTCCCTTGTGCACTTACACTCAACACCTGATTGCCAACCAGGCTGAGGGAACCTTTGGGCGCCTCCGTTACTTTTTAGGAGGCAACCGCCCCAGTTAAACTACCCATCAGGCACTGTCCCTGACCCGGATCACGGGCCGAAGTTAGACATCCAGAGCGACCAGAGTGGTATTTCAACAACGACTCCACCAACACTAGCGTGTCAGCTTCACAGTCTCCCACCTATCCTACACAAGCCACACCGAACGCCAATACCAAACTATAGTAAAGGTCACGGGGTCTTTCCGTCCTGCTGCGCGAAACGAGCATCTTTACTCGTACTGCAATTTCGCCGAGTTCATGGTTGAGACAGTAGGGAAGTCGTTACTCCATTCGTGCAGGTCGGAACTTACCCGACAAGGAATTTCGCTACCTTAGGATGGTTATAGTTACCACCGCCGTTTACTGGGGCTTAAATTCTTAGCTTCGCCCAAAAGGGCTAACCAATCCTCTTAACCTTCCAGCACCGGGCAGGAGTCAGTCCATATACATCGTCTTACGACTTCGCATGGACCTGTGTTTTTGATAAACAGTCGCTTCCCCCAATTCTCTGCGACCCATACACGCTCCCCACCGCATAGGTGGATCACGCTCAAGGCTCCCCTTCTCCCGAAGTTACGGGGACATTTTGCCGAGTTCCTTAACCATGATTCTCTCGATCGCCTTAGTATTCTCTACCTGATCACCTGTGTCGGTTTGGGGTACGGGCGGCTAAAACCTCACGTCGATGCTTTTCTCGGCAGCATAGGATCACCAAATCCCCCAAAAAAGGGGTCCCATCACGTCTCAGGCCAACACCGGCGCATTTAACAACCGGATACCCTACACGCTTAGACCACGACAACCATCGCGTGGCTTGGCTACCTTCCTGCGTCACACCTGTTAATACGTTTACCTCAAAAAATCGGGTCCTGCAGTCCACCACAAGCTCCCCAACACCAAAAAGGCGAAGAGGTTACAAACGGCTTCTCACAGTTAGCATCAAAAAATCAGTATGGACGGTTTTTTACCGGTACGGGAATATCAACCCGTTATCCATCGACTACGCCTGTCGGCCTCGCCTTAGGCCCCGACTAACCCAGGGCAGATTAGCTTGACCCTGGAACCCTTGATCATCCGGCGCACGGGTTTCTCACCCGTGATTCGCTACTCATGCCTGCATTCTCACTCGCATACCCTCCACCACTGGTTCACACCGCAGCTTCACTGGATACACGACGCTCCCCTACCCAACATATTCAAAAATACATTGCCATAACTTCGGTGGTGTACTTGAGCCCCGCTACATTATCGGCGCAGAATCACTTGACCAGTGAGCTATTACGCACTCTTTCAAGGGTGGCTGCTTCTAAGCCAACCTCCTGGTTGTCTAAGCAACTCCACATCCTTTCCCACTTAGTACACGCTTTGGGACCTTAGTTGATGGTCTGGGCTGTTTCCCTCTCGACAATGAAGCTTATCCCCCACTGTCTCACTGCTACGCTCTGACTTACCGGCATTCGGAGTTTAGCTGACGTCAGTAACCCTGTGGGGCCCATCGGCCATCCAGTAGCTCTACCTCCGGCAAGAAACACGTAACGCTGCACCTAAATGCATTTCGGGGAGAACCAGCTATCACAGAGTTTGATTGGCCTTTCACCCCTATCCACAGCTCATCCCCCCAGTTTTCAACCTAGGTGGGTTCGGTCCTCCACGACGTCTTACCGTCGCTTCAACCTGGCCATGGATAGATCACTCCGCTTCGGGTCTAGATCCTGCCACTCAAACGCCCTATTCAGACTCGCTTTCGCTACGGCTTCCCCACACGGGTTAACCTTGCGACAGAACACTAACTCGCAGGCTCATTCTTCAAAAGGCACGCTGTCACCCCAAAAGGCTCCAACGGCTTGTAAGCACACGGTTTCAGGTACTATTTCACTCCCCTCCCGGGGTACTTTTCACCATTCCCTCACGGTACTGATTCACTATCGGTCACTAGAAAGTATTTAGACTTACCAGGTGGTCCTGGCAGATTCACACGAGATTCCACGAGCCCCGTGCTACTCGGGTGGCCAACAAGCGGTCAAACACATTTCGGTTACAGGACTCTCACCTTCTCCGGCAGCCCATCCCAAGGCCTTCACCTACATGCTTGAACATCACTTCGACAGTCGATTGAAACTGCCACGCTGACTCCCACAACCCCCATGATGCAACCCTCAACCGGTATCACACACCACAGGTTTAGTCTCTTCCGCTTTCGCTCGCCACTACTCACAGAATCATATTTTATTTTCTCTTCCTGAGGGTACTGAGATGTTTCACTTCCCCCCGTTCCCTCCAACCAGCCTATACATTCAGCTGGTGGTAACAAACCATGATGGCTTGCTGGGTTTCCCCATTCGGAAATCCTCGAATCACAGTCCTGTTATCGACTCCTCGAGGCTTATCGCAGATTCACACGTCCTTCATCGGCTTCTAGTGCCAAGGCATCCACCGTGTGCTCTTATTAACTTACACACAGAAATATTTCAAGATGTCATTTACTTGACTAACTAAGTTACAAATCAAAAGAATCAAAGAAAATACTAGAAACAACACCCAAAAGATGTTGAATTAGGATCATTTCTTCAATCTTTAGAAGATGCTCGCGTCCACTATACAGTTTTCAAACAACAACCCACCCACACCAGCAGCAAAACCATCACAGTCTCACCCACCAATGCGCCAGGCATACCATTGAGACCAACAAGAAACCCTTGTTGCCTCAAAACCCAACAACACACCAAAAAACAATACTGAAACTCTCCACCACAACCAACCCAAAGGCCAGCTGCAACCTGAACTAATATTCCACCCATGAGCAAACCACCTGTTCAACACTCGTGAACAGAGATGGCCAACTATCTAGTTGTGCTCCTTAGAAAGGAGGTGATCCAGCCGCACCTTCCGGTACGGCTACCTTGTTACGACTTAGTCCCAATCGCCAATCCCACCTTCGACGACTCCCTCCCACAAGGGGTTAGGCCATCGGCTTCGGGTGTTACCAACTTTCGTGACTTGACGGGCGGTGTGTACAAGGCCCGGGAACGTATTCACCGCAGCGTTGCTGATCTGCGATTACTAGCGACTCCGACTTCATGGGGTCGAGTTGCAGACCCCAATCCGAACTGAGACCGGCTTTTTGGGATTAGCTCAACCTCACAGTATCGCAACCCTTTGTACCGGCCATTGTAGCATGCGTGAAGCCCAAGACATAAGGGGCATGATGATTTGACGTCATCCCCACCTTCCTCCGAGTTAACCCCGGCAGTCTCCTATGAGTCCCCACCATTACGTGCTGGCAACATAGAACGAGGGTTGCGCTCGTTGCGGGACTTAACCCAACATCTCACGACACGAGCTGACGACAACCATGCACCACCTGTATACCAGCCCCGAAGGGAAACCCCATCTCTGAGGCGGTCTAGTATATGTCAAGCCTTGGTAAGGTTCTTCGCGTTGCATCGAATTAATCCGCATGCTCCGCCGCTTGTGCGGGCCCCCGTCAATTTCTTTGAGTTTTAGCCTTGCGGCCGTACTCCCCAGGCGGGGCACTTAATGCGTTAGCTACGGCGCGGAAAACGTGGAATGTTCCCCACACCTAGTGCCCAACGTTTACGGCATGGACTACCAGGGTATCTAATCCTGTTCGCTCCCCATGCTTTCGCTTCTCAGCGTCAGTTACAGCCCAGAGACCTGCCTTCGCCATTGGTGTTCCTCCTGATATCTGCGCATTTCACCGCTACACCAGGAATTCCAGTCTCCCCTACTGCACTCTAGTCTGCCCGTACCCACTGCAAACCCGGGGTTAAGCCCCGGGCTTTCACAGCAGACGCGACAAACCGCCTACAAGCTCTTTACGCCCAATAATTCCGGACAACGCTCGCGCCCTACGTATTACCGCGGCTGCTGGCACGTAGTTAGCCGGCGCTTCTTCTGCAGGTACCGTCACTTTCGCTTCTCCCCTGCTGAAAGAGGTTTACAACCCGAAGGCCGTCATCCCTCACGCGGCGTCGCTGCATCAGGCTTGCGCCCATTGTGCAATATTCCCCACTGCTGCCTCCCGTAGGAGTCTGGGCCGTGTCTCAGTCCCAGTGTGGCCGGTCACCCTCTCAGGCCGGCTACCCGTCGTCGCCTTGGTGAGCCGTTACCTCACCAACAAGCTGATAGGCCGTGAGCCCATCTAAAACCAGTACAAAATCCCTTTCCACCAACACCTCATGCGAGGGTTGGTCGTATCCGGTATTAGACCCCGTTTCCAAGGCTTATCCCAGAGTTAAAGGCAGGTTACTCACGTATTACTCACCCGTTCGCCACTAATCCGCCCAGCAAGCTGGGCTTCATCGTTCGACTTGCATGTGTTAAGCACGCCGCCAGCGTTCGTCCTGAGCCAGAATCAAACTCTCCGTTAAAAATCTCTTTAATCGAGTAGCTTGATAATTTTCTGTATCTCATTGAAACGAGCCACCAAAGGATCACGGGGTGATCCTCCTCCTGTGCTTAATAGGAGCAAAATGTGG
>NZ_JAMAYG010000004.1 GCF_023712425.1 Rothia sp. P100 | reverse complement strand
TTCTTCTTCTTCAAGCAGTGGGAAACACTATGTGATTAGGCGTTTTGTCCTTCCGTGGCCTTCAGGTTTTTATCCCTGTGCCGCGGCGACTGGTAATACTTTACGCAGGTTCAAACAGGGGCGCAACCTGATCTGCACCCCATTAAGGTGAGGCAGGCTACTTTTAGGGAGTGCAGACTCATATATTTACTAGTGAACACAGGGTTAAACGTTTCTAAATATTTTTAGAATTTTTTCTATTCCACGGTTTCAGCACCCAAAAACACCCTTTTTCGTGATTCAGTTCATTGACAGTGATCACTTCTTTATAAAAAGTGTGGGTGGGAGCAAGCTCTAGCTCGCTCCCACCCACGGAAATTTAGATTATTGAATTTTTCAAGGTACTAGGCAACCTCTACCATTGCCATGTTCTTCTTGCCGCGGCGGACCACAGCGTACTTACCTAAGAGCAGATCGGACTCTGCCAGGGCGGCGTCCTCACCCTGCACCTTTACGTTGTTGATCGCTGCACCGCCCTCTTTGAGGGTTCGGCGAGCTGCAGACTTAGACTCTGCCAGCCCCGTCTCGGTTAAGACGGTAATCATGTCCAGCTGATCCCGATTCAAAACAGCATGAGGCAACTCAGCGGTTGCTGCCTTCAGAGTTGCTTCATCAAGTGCAGCGAAATCTCCCTTACCGAAAAGCGCTTCGGATGCAGCAATGACCTTTTCGGTAGCATCTACCCCGTGCACCAATGAGGTAACGTCGTAGGCCAAGGTCTTCTGGGCAAGACGTTTGAAAGGTTCTTCTTCTACTGACTTCTGCAGCTGAGCAATTTCCTCACGAGTCTTGAAGGTAAAGACCTTAAGGCGGTCAGCCACGTCCGCATCAGCTGTGTTCAGCCAGAACTGGTAGAAAGCGTAAGGTGAGCACATCTCAGGATCTAGCCAAATAGCGTTGCCCTCCGACTTACCGAACTTGGTGCCATCTGAGTTAGTGATGAGCGGGGTGCCCATAGCGTGAACAGACTTGCCTTCTACCTTGCGGACTAGCTCAGTACCTGAAGTCAGGTTGCCCCACTGATCTGAGCCACCGCACTGCAGGGAGATATCATAGCGACGGTTAAGTTCTAAGAAGTCATTGCCCTGAAGAATCTGGTAGGAGAACTCGGTGTAAGAGATACCCTCGTCTGAGTTCAGGCGCTTAGCCACGATCTCTTTTTTAATCATGGTGCCCACACGGAAGTTCTTACCGATTTCACGCAGGAAGTCGATAGCTGACAGTTCGCTGGTCCATTCCAAGTTATTGACCATGCGAGCTGCGTGTTCACCTTCAAAGGAGAGGAAGCGTTCAATCTGACCGCGCAGACGATCGACCCAACCTTCAACAACGTCGCGTGAGTTCAGCACGCGCTCGGAGGTCTGACGGGGGTCACCAATCAGACCGGTGGCACCGCCGACGAGACCGAAGGGGTTGTGCCCAGCTAGCTGCAGGCGACGCATCAGCAAAAGCTGAACCAGGTGCCCCAGGTGCAAGGAGGCAGCAGTGGGATCGTAGCCGATATAGAAATTGATGGACTCTTCGCTCAGGGCCTTTTCCAGCGCTTCTTCATCGGTGCTGACGTGCACAAGGCCACGCCACTTCAATTCCTGCCAAACGTTGGCGAAGGAATCGTCGTTGTGCTGAGCTGCAAGAGTCTCTTCAGACACGGTTACTCCTGTTTAGTGTGAATACGGTGGTAGCAATAGCCACTGCCCTTAAAGTTACCAGCTAGGCAGAAGCACGCGGTAACGGTAGGCAGTGGCTTTCTCTCTGTGAGAAGTTTAGAGACCGGCCGGCAAATCGGTTCCAGCAATCAGGTGCAGACGCTGAGTAGGTCTTGTCATAGACACGTAAAGATCGCCCACCGAGCCGTTGGCCGCTTCTATAAGATCCATGGGTTCAACAATAATTACCACATCGAACTCCAAGCCCTTGGCCTCCCAGGGAGTGAGCACAAGAATCTGATGTTCAAGGGCAGATTTTGAAGTGCCCGTGTTATCACGGTGAGCAGTTGAAATCGCAGAGGCAACCTCACGGTAGCGAGAATCAGCAACGATAACGCCGATGAGTCCTCCCCCGGCCTGAGCAACCTCTTCGCTCACGGTAGCAACAACGCTTGGAATGAGGTTCTCTGCCCCCACCACGCGAGTAGACGGCGACCAGTTTCCCTCACGAATCGCTCGAGGGGCGCTGATCTCAAGGCCGGCAGCTCGTGCCACCGACACCGCGGCGTCCGAAATCTGGGCAGGTGTGCGGTAATTGACGGTCAGCTCATCTAGGTGAAAGCGCTCCCCAACGAAAGGCTTTAGAGCCTGTGCCCAGGATGAAGCTGCCGCCGCGCTGGACGCCTGAGCAATATCGCCCACCACGGTGAACGACTTCATGGGGCAACGGCGCATCAGCAAACGCCATTGCATAGCAGAAAGCTCCTGAGCCTCATCAATCACTACGTGACCGTAGGCCCAAGTACGGTCGCTCTTAGCAGCTCGAGCTGCCGTCATGCGTTCACCGGTTTCTTCGTTAAGTTCAGCAATTTGCTCAGCGGTGATGACACCGTCCACACCAATATCTTCTAACTGCTGGTTAGCGTTCTCTAGCGCCTTGCGGGCATTCTCTAGGTTTGCCTGGTGGGCAGCCTCAGCACGCTGGGCGGCAGCGGCATCAGTGATCTTAGAAAAGTCACCCAAAAGCTCAGCTGCTTCATCTAGCAGAGGGACATCGGACTCGGTGAAAGGCTGATCTGCAGATCGAACTAATACCTGGCGTTCAGCATCGGTCAGAATACCCTGGGTGGCTGAGGCCAGGTACTCAGGCTTAGAGAAAAGTGAGCGGACCAGGGTCTCAGCGGACAGGGGCATCCAGGCCAGGTTGATGGCACGGCGGACATCCAGAGAGTTACGGACGTCTTCTTCTAGGTAGGGGCGGTCAACAGCGTGCCCAGCAGCGGCATCCAATTTTTCGTTGAGTTGCCGGGTTAGCTCTTTAAGTAAAACCTTGACGAAGGTTTCACGCGCCTCGTTATGGGGTTTTCCGGTAGACCGAGCGGTGGCACGGGCGTGCTTAACCAGCTTGGGGCTAAGGGTGATATCCATTGAATCGACGGCCAGACGAACGGAAGTAGCTGGCACTTTTTGGCGATCAGCAACGGCTTTCTTAATAACTTCAGCCATGCGCAAATCACCTTTAACGCGGGCGACTGCCGGATCAGTCTCAGGCACTGCCCGGAGCCCCGGATAGAGAGTGGCAAGTGAGGACATCACGACGCCGGTTTCGCCCAGGGAAGGGAGCACACGCTCGATATACCACATGAAGGATGATGAAGGACCGACTACCAGAACGCCCGAATTATTCAGGCGTTCTCTGAAGGTATAGAGCAGGTAGGCGGCGCGGTGCAAAGCTACTGCCGTCTTACCAGTACCGGGGCCGCCCTGGACGACGCGAACCCCCGCAAGGTCAGCACGGATAATAGCGTCCTGCTCAGCCTGGATGGTGGCAACGATATCCCCCATGCGACCGGTGCGCTTGCGGTTGAGTGCTGCCAGCAGAGCCCCTTCACCGTGCAGGCTAGCATCCTCGTCGTCAAGCATGGCTGAATCGAGCACATCGTCTTCAAAACCGGTCACCCCACGGCGCTCTAGCATGAGGTGGCGGCGGCGGCGCACGCCCTGGCGATTGAAAGCGGTTGCCTGGTAGAATGTGCCTGCCTCCGGGGCACGCCAATCAATGAGCAGCCGTTCGTGTTCTTCGGTGGCAAGGCCGATTCTGCCGACGTAGCGCACCGCGTCGTCGTCCATATCTAGGCGTCCGAAGGCAAGGCGGTGATCGACTGCGTTGTACTGTGCCAACCGATCCTCGTAGAAACTGGCATAGGCATCGCGTTCAGAACGGTTCTGGTGGTTGCCTACCGACTGGTTCTTGCGGGTGCTGCGCAGCTTAGACTCGGTGGCCTCACGCAACTGATCGAGACGCTGGTAAAGCTGTCCAACGTAGGCTCGCTCCCCCGCAAGTTCCCGCTCGAAAGCGGCTTCAGATGTTGTCTGGGCGGGGTTGGCGTTAGTGTTCTCAGTCAAGAGGGCACCCTTCATCACGGAAAAGTAAAGCCCTCTATTCTATACCGGGCTTGGGGTAAAGCAAAAGGGCGCCGGGATGGCCGCATTAAGAAGGTGCAGAGACAATCGTCAACGAAAATTCCAAGGGGCCCGTCATAGGATGGACCCGCCGAAAAATGACGGACCGTCAACGGCCCTTCACACAAAAATTCTTGGTTTACTCAGAGACCAATGCCAGCGCTTCAACACGGTTACCCGCTAAAAGCTCGCGGCCACCGAGGCCGTCCAGCTCAAGGAGCACACCGATACCGGCAACCTCAAGGTCAGCCATCTTCATCAGATGGGTTGCAGCCTCCAAAGTGCCGCCGGTTGCCAGCAAGTCATCAACCAGCAGCACGCGAGTGCCTGCAGGGATATCTTCCTTATGAATTTCGATGGCAGCCGAACCGTACTCCAGCTGGTATTCCTTCATATAGGTATCGCGGGGCAACTTTCCCGCCTTACGCACGGTCATCACACCGGTTCCGGCAATATACGCCAGGGCGGAAGCCAAGAGAAAACCGCGTGCCTCAACGCCAGCCACGATGTCGAACTGACCCTCAAAACGGGCTGCCAACTCGTCAATAGCACGGCGGAAAACCTCAGGGTTAGCAAAAAGGGTGGTCACATCGTAGAAGAGGATGCCCTCCTTGGGGTAGTCCTGAATCTGCGCGCAGGCAGAAGGAATCATCTCTTCAATGGGCAGTGAGGGATCAACGGGCTTAATCATGGAAGTTTCAACCTTCTCCAAATCCTGGTGCCTTCACGGCAATGAGTACAGAACCAAACAGTTAGTATACGCGGTCAACCAATGGCAGAGACTTCGTACTCGGTAGTAGAAATCATGAGATACGATATACCGCTCGTATGCATCAGAGACCCAAGCACTTGAATAAGTGCGAGGTGGGGAGCTTGGTCATACCTCATCAGTAACGCAACATGCCAGCGGACTCTTGCAACCGCTTTTCCATTCGTTTCTATTGCAATAATTTTTCCCGCCATAGCCACTAAATCAATGACGGGCTGCTCGTGGTCAAGCGCGGATGATGTGAACTCATTGAAGGCCGATAAATGGTTGCCCGTAGATTTCTACGGGCAACTATCGGATATATGAATCAGGCTAGCTAATAACCTGCGGACGCTCTGCGAACTCACGCTGGGGTGCAAGCTCTGCCTTGAGGGCATCCAGCTGAACTGCTACCGCGCTGGGAGCGGTGCCGCCCTGGGCAGAACGAGAGTTCAGTGAACCTTCAACGGTCAGAACCTCGCGGACACCCGCATGTAGGTGGGGTGAAATTGCTAGGTACTCCTCGTCCGTCAAATCCCACAGCTCGCAGTCCTTGTCTTCGCACACCTGCACCGCTTCACCGGCCAGCTCGTGGGCCACACGGAAGGGTACTCCCTCACGCACCAGCCACTCAGCGATATCGGTTGCCAGAGCAAAGCCCTGAGGAGCCAGCTCAGCTAGACGGTCCGTGTTGAAGGTCAGGGTGGCAATCATGCCAGAGACCGCAGGTAGAAGTACCTCAAGCTGGTCAATAGCATCGAAGACCGGCTCCTTATCCTCCTGCAAATCACGGTTATAGGCCAGAGGCAGAGCCTTGAGGGTTGCCAGTAAGCCGGTAAGGTCACCGATGAGGCGGCCAGCTTTACCGCGAGCCAGTTCAGCGATATCAGGGTTTTTCTTCTGAGGCATAATCGAGCTGCCGGTAGAGAAGCTATCGTGTAGCTTTACGAAGGAGAACTCTTTCGTTGCCCAAAGAATAACCTCTTCTGAGATGCGGGAAAGATCCACCGAAATCATGGCGCAGATCCAAGCGAACTCAGCGTAGACATCGCGCGAGGCAGTGCCATCAATCGAATTATGGACAGCCGAGCTAAAGCCCAAGTCGTGGGCCACAGCTTCGGGGTCAAGCCCCAAAGATGACCCGGCAAGAGCACCCGAGCCGTAGGGTGAGACAGCAGCGCGCTTGTCCCAGTCCAGTAAACGGTCCAGGTCCCGGGACAGGGCCCACGCATGAGCCAGTAGCTGGTGGGAGAGCAAAATCGGCTGCGCGTGCTGCAGGTGGGTGCGGCCGGGCATGGGAGCATAGGGGTGCTCCTCAGCCTGGGCGATGAGCGCGTCAATGGTATCTACCACGCCCTGAGCGATAATGGAGGCATGATCACGAAGATACATACGGCCGAGAGTTGCAATCTGGTCGTTGCGCGAGCGCCCGGCACGGAGCTTACCGCCCAAATCAGCACCAGCGCGTTCGATAAGACCCTTTTCCAGTGAACCGTGTACGTCTTCATCGGACTCAGCCGGAGTGTAGGCACCGCTGCGCACATCTGCTTCTAGCTGGTCCAGGGCAGCGATCATACCTGTCAGTTCTTCTTCAGTCAGCAGGCCGGCCTTAGCCAGCACGCGGGCGTGAGCACGAGAACCTGCAATATCATAAGGCGCCAGACGCCAGTCAAACTGGGTTGATTTGGAGAGGGCAGCTAAGGCATCAGAAGGGCCGCCAGCGAAGCGTCCGCCCCAGAGAGCGCCGTCATTTGTGCCGTGCTTATCAACAGACATATCTCAACTCTTTCGGTGGTAAAAGCAGGGGTGTGAGTCAAAAGCCGCCCCGGAGCCCCCCCTACCCTTTCATTTCTGGGGAGGGAAGGCACCGGGGCCGGCGGGGTGCATCACTCTAGGATTTTAGAGGCCCAGACGCTGATCGCGGGCTGAAGCAACCTTGGAGGACAGGCCAAAGAGCTCGATGAAACCACGAGCATGTGACTGGTCGAAGCTATCGCCCTCATCGTAGGTGGCCAGGTTGAAGTCGTAGAGCGCGGTATCAGAGCGGCGGCCCGATACAACGGCGCGACCGCCGTGCATGTCCAGGCGAATTTCGCCGTTGACCATCTTTTGGGTGTCCTCGATGAAGGCATCTAGTGACTTCTTCAGCGGTGAGAACCACTGGCCGTCATAGACCAGCTCGGTCCAGCGCTGCCCTACGGTCTTCTTGAAGCGAGCCTGTTCACGCTCAATGGTGACATTCTCAAGTTCCTTGTGGGCTGCAATCAGTGCCATGGCACCGGGTGCCTCGTAGATTTCGCGGGACTTGATGCCAACCAGACGGTCCTCAACGATGTCGATGCGGCCGATGCCCTGGGCACCTGCACGACGGTTCATGATTTCGATGGCTTCCAGCGGGGTGACAGCCTGGCCGTCAATCGCTACAGGAATACCTTCCTTGAAGGTAATCACGGCGGTGTCCGGCACGGGAGCAAAGGTGGGGTCATCGGTGTAGTCGTAAACGTCCTTGGTGGGGCCGTTCCAGATGTCTTCTAGGAAGCCGGTTTCAACCGCGCGGCCCCAAACGTTCTGGTCGATGGAGAAGGGGTTCTTCTTGGTGGTGGCAATCGGCAGGTTGTTCTTCTCTGCGTAATCAATAGCCTTCTCGCGAGTTAGAGCGAGGTCGCGTACGGGTGCGATGCACTTGAGCTCGGGGCCCAGGGTCTGAATACCAACCTCAAAACGAACCTGGTCATTGCCCTTACCAGTGCAACCATGTGCCACAGTGGTGGCACCGAACTGCTGAGCTGCAGCGACCAGGTGCTTGGTGATGACGGGCCGGGAAACAGCTGAAACCAGCGGGTAAGCGTCCATGTAAAGAGCGTTAGCTTTAAGAGCAGGCATGCAGTAATCGTTAGCGAACTCGTCGCGAGCGTCTGCAACGTATGCTTCAACGGCGCCGCAATCGAGAGCACGCTGACGAATTGTTTCGAGGTCCTCGCCGCCCTGGCCTACATCTACAGCCACAGCGATAACTTCTGCGCCGGTGGCTTCGCCAATCCAACCGATGGCTACCGAGGTGTCAAGGCCGCCTGAGTAGGCAAGAACGATACGCTCTTTCATAATGCTCCTAAATGGTGTGGTGCGGACAAACCGCTTCTCTATAAATAATTATGCACATATAAACATAATTATTCAAACCCTGCCACAATGCGGACGTTAGGCACCAGCTACGCCCCGTGACCAAAGACCACTCTACCCAGAGCTAACCTGCAAAAAGAGGTATTTATTAAAAAACATTAATGCAGGACTCACGAAACTTTTATAAAGACCCTACAGACTGGAATTATGTTCAAGAAATACACCTTTGGCCTGCTGGTTCTGGCGCTGGCCGGTCTCATCGCCACCCTGGCCCTCGTTACTTCTTTCAGCAGTGCTACTCCCCAGATTGATGACGAGCCTGTGGTGCTTGATATCAAAACAACCCCGGCAGAAAACTCCTCGCCCAGTGTCTCCGCAACTCCTACAGATAATGATCAGGCAGATGACGCGGGTCAGCAAGAGGGACCCGCTGCAGAAGAAGAGCCGCAGCCAGCAGAAGTGGTGGCACCAGCGCCAGCAGAAGTGGTGGCACCAGCGCCAGCAGAAGTGGTGGCACCAGCGCCCGCAGAAGAGGTGGCACCAGCGCCCGCAGCTGTAGTCCCAGAACCGGCTTATATTGAACAGCCCCTACCTCCGGCATCCGCTCCGCAGTACTCTCCAGGCAGTGATGATGACGATGACTTGGGTGAGGATGATTGGGATGACGACGATGATTAGCCTCAAGCCCCGCTGGCGCTCTACCTTAGAAAAACATCGAGCTAAATCCGCCCGCACGGAACGCAGCGGGTCAGTCCGCCTGCGCATCGTTGCCTGGACTTTTCTGCTCACCAGCTTCATCATTACCGGGCTCATCTTTACCGTGCGAGAAATACTAATTAGCGATGTTGGAAGGGGAGCCAATTCCAGCACTGAAAGTGAAATCGGTGAGTTCCGAAACTTTGCACAGATTGGGGTCAATCCTCAAACAGCCAGACCTTTTGAAACGCTAGAAGACATGCTGGGCTCGTACGTGACCCGGCAATACACAGGCTACAAGGAACAAGTCATCGGTCTAACCCCTCAACAGATCATTTTTCTCGAAGAACAGGACCACTATGCTCTAACCACCGGGTACCGGCTACATCAGGATCAGGCTCTACTCACCGGGCTCAGGGAAAACCCCTCCAACTCAGGAATTGAGCAGACACCTGCCGGGCCAGTGCATTGGGGCAAGGTCGCTGTTGAGCTACGAACCGACCAAGGCACAACAACAGGCCATCTACTGGTTCTGGAGTATATTCAACCCGAACTAGATGCGGTCCAACACACCGTCTTTATCATGATCTGGGTTGGCGTTGCTGGCCTCGCTTTCACTCTCTTGGTGTCCTGGCTCATCGCTACTCAGATTACTAAACCCATCCGTAATCTCCGACAGGTAGCCGAGCACATTAACGACAAGAATTTTAGTGGCAGAGTAACGGTTAAAGGGGACGATGACGTGGCAGCAATGAGTCATACTTTCAACAAGATGCTAGACCGTCTTGAAGAAGCAACGCTCACCGAACGGCAGTTCATGGACGATGTCAGCCATGAACTCCGCACCCCCATCACTATTGTGCGCGGCCACCTTGAGCTCATGGAGCGCACCGAGGAACAGGAACAGACTCTGCTCCTGGTGGATGATGAGTTAGAGCGTATGGGGCGGATCGTATCGGACCTTCTAACTTTGGCTAAATCTGAACGCCCAGACTTCGTTCAACCTCACCCCACTGAGGTCTCCGAGCTCATGATTTCCCTCGATTCCAAGGTTCAGGTTTTTGCTAACCACCGGTGGATTATTGCTGACATTGCCGAGGGAGAGGTCGGCTTGGACGAACAGCGCATTACTCAGGCGATGCTTCAGCTGGCAGCCAACGCAGCCCAGTATAGCCCCAGTGGAAGCGCAATCACCATCGGATCGGAGTTTTATGGTCAGGGCGGTGAGCGGCAACTGAAGCTATGGGTCCAGGACCGTGGCCCGGGTGTTAGCCCCGAGGACGCATCGATCCTCTTTGAAAGGTTCAGACGCAATAACGCTAAAAATCCTGCCACTGCCAAACAGCACTCAATGGGAGCCGGTCTGGGATTAGCCATCGTTCGATCGATAGCAGAAGCCCACGGTGGTGGGGTATGGATTGCAGCGCCAGAAGACGGCCCCGGCTCAATCTTTGGCATCAGCCTTCCTGCCCCTAGCCCTCCGAAAAAAACCCAGTCGATTACAGCAACATACCCACCTCAGAATGAACCAGAAAAGAGCTAACCGATGAGCCACATCCTCATTATCGAAGATGACCCGCGTATCTCGTCCTTTATTGTTAAGGGGCTGAAATCAGCCGGTTATACCTCCACATTAATTGATGAGGGCCGTAGCGCTTATGCTCTGGCCAAAGTGGGAAATTTTGACCTGATTATCCTCGATGTGGGTCTTCCCGGCATGGACGGGTTCTCTATCATGCGAGCGCTGAGAGCTGAGGGTCTCAAAACCCCTATTATCATGCTGACTGCCCGGGACTCAGTCTCCGATACGTTAGAAGGTCTGGAGAACGGGGCAAATGACTACATGACCAAACCTTTCCAGTTCGCTGAGCTGATTGCTCGTATTAGACTGCGTCTTCGCGATACAGCCTCCGATGATACGACCCCAACCTCCCAGCTCACTCACCGCGACCTTGTTCTTAACATTCTGAGCCGCCAGGTCTCGGTAGCGGGACAGTCAGCAGAGCTCACTACTCGAGAATTTGCTCTCTTGGAAACACTGATGCGTCACAAGAATCAAGTGCTTTCACGCGAACAGCTACTGGGTCAGGTGTGGGGTGTGGACTTCGATCCCAACTCCAACATCGTTGATGTCTATATCAGAGCACTACGCAAAAAAATTGGGGAGGACTACATTGTGACCGTTCGTGGAGCAGGGTACCGATTTGTATGAGCAAGCTACTTTATTCCTCTCAAGAACGCCCTGACGAAAGGTTGCCGGTGACCGCTCCTCTGAATCAGGTCAACAGCAGCTTCATCACTGGTCGACTAGTTGTCTCTCTCGCTGGTGCCGTTACCCTGGTGGCTGCGGTAACCTGGACTGGTTTTGGGTCTGCCTCACTCAGCCTTCAAGGAGCGCTAGCCCTGAGCATCTTTATCATTGCAATCTGGGCATGGGTTTTTAGCCCGCTGACGGATACCTATGTGTCTTTGGCAGCCGCTGTTGCTCTGGTACTGACCGGTATCATCTCAACGGAACGTTTCACCGCGTCCTTAGGGACATCAGCGGTGTGGCTACTGGTTGCTGCTGTAGTTATGGCTCAGGTGCTCACTGCCTCCGGCCTCACCCGCAGGTTGACCGCCCAGTTGGTTTCCCGGGCTCGGACCCCCAGGCAGCTCGCCTACCTTTTCAATCTAGCTCTCTTTCTGACGGTATATCTGGTTCCCTCACCTTCGGGACGCGCTGCGCTCGCTCTGCCCATCTACCAGGCCCTGGCGGATGCCTTGGGTAACCGCCCAGCCCTGGTAAAAGCTCTGGGTATCCTAGCCCCGGCCAGCATCCTGGTTTCGGCTGTAGCATCTTTTATTGGTGCCGGCGCCCACCTGGTCACCTCAGAAATCCTAACCGCCTACGGTTTGGAAACCATTGGCTTTTTGGAGTGGATGATTCTGGGCTCAGGTCTAGGTCTGTTGGCTTCCTTAGTCGTTACTGAGCTAGTGCTACAGCTCTTTGGTCCTTCCCGAGAGGAGCAGGGTCCCATCGAAGTAACGGTTGCTGATTTTGAGCAAGCATCAGATACCCCGGTCCGTGGGCCGCTCACAGCTCCCGAACGGAACATTGCACTGGTCCTCTTGGTTGCTGTACTTCTCTGGTGCACCGAAACTCTGCACGGTCTGACACCCGTGATCGTAGCGGTACTGGGCGCCCTGGCGGCCACCGCTCCGGGGGTTAGCTCCATCAAGCTGGGCGCAGCCCTCAAGAAAGCACCCTGGCCCATGTTGCTCTTCATGGCAGCGACTCTAGCCATCGGAACCGGTCTAGCAGATTCAGGTGCGGCAACCTGGCTGGCTGAATCCCTTTTTGCCCCAGTGAGTCAACTGGGGTCTAGCGGATCAGCCATCTTCATACTTATGGTGATTCTGATTTCAACTGCAGCTCACCTGGTCATTCAGTCCAGAAGTGCTCGTAGCGCAGTGCTTATTCCCCTCGTCATCACAGCGGCGCTACCGTTAGGGGTGAATCCAGTGGCAGCCGCCTTTATCTCAACCGCTGCAGCAGGCTTCTGTCACACCCTCACCTCCAGCGCTAAACCGGTTGCTCTCTTTGCCAACATGGACGGAAGACCAACCTACACTCCAGCAGACCTCCTGAAACTCAGCGCCTGGCTCGCTCCGCTACATGCCATGCTTATCGCACTCTTTTCTTTCTTCATTTGGCCCCTCTTAGGTTTGCCTCTCTACACCTAAATCGCACCACCCAGCGAAATTTTTAAAACACTAAAAGACCTAGTGGCAACACTAGCGAAGACGCTTGCACCCACCATGTCTCGGTGCCCCAATATAAGGAGAACTATCATGATTATGTCCATTCCCCAGCGCATCCTCATCGCCCCTTCTGGCTTCAAAGGAAGCCTTGATGCCGATGTTGTAGCCGACGCTATCGCAGCAGGTATCCGCAGGGTTATTCCCGGAGTCAACACCGTTGTCCTACCTATCCCCGATGGAGGAGAAGGAACCGCCAAGCTCCTAGCATCCTCAACCGGCGGCACCCTGGTTTCGCTTGAGGTCACCGGGCCTGTTGGCGAGCGCGTCAACTCTCACTACGCTCTTTTAGGAGGCTCTCAACGCGGAATTGCCGTGGTAGAGATGGCTGCTGCAGCAGGTCTCTCCCTGATTCCCAAAGACATGAGGAACCCTGGCGCCACCACTACCTACGGGGTAGGAGAAACAATAGCCGCTGCACTCTCAAACCCGGAAGTACACACCATTTTGGTGGGTTGCGGAGATTCAGGGACCTCAGATGGCGGTGCCGGTGCCCTTTCTGCCCTAGGTGCAAAAATTCTAGACGCCGACGAACAGGAAGTGCAGCTTGGTGGAGCCAATCTTTCCAACGCTGAGCGCATAGATTACAGCGGCTTGCACCCCCGCCTTTCACAGGTTCGCATTATACTGGCCCTCAACCAGCACAACATCTTGACCGGACCCAAGGGGGTAGCTCGCGTCTTCGGCCCCCAAAAGGGCGCCACCCCTCAGCAGGTCGAAGAGTTAGATCAGGCGCTAACTCACTGGGCTAACCTTCTTGAGAGCACCCAGAATGAGATGACCGGCGGTAGAGTATCTACGGATTTTCATACGGGAGCAGGCACCGGCGCTTCAGGAGGCTTGGGTGCTGGACTAGCACTGATTGGAGCCGAACTTACCCCACGCTTTGAGGCTCTCATTGATTCCGGGTTGGCCGGCCTCAGCGTCACTACAGAAATTCAACAGGCTGACCTGGTGGTTACGGCAGAAGGCGCTATCGATTATCAGACGCCCAAGGGCAAGGTTCCTGCAGAAATTGCCGCTCGAGCGCAGGTCGCGGGAGTCCCCGTGCTCGCCCTCGCCGGATCCATCGGAGAGAAAGCCTACCGGGTTCACGATGCTGGTATTGACGCTTTTGCCAGCATCATGCCCCTGCCCATGGGCCTAGATGATGCCCTAGAAAATGGTGAAGAGCTGCTCACCAATTCCACCGAGCGCTGTTTTCGTATGATTCTCCTGGGGGCATCACTGAGTGCTTCCATGCAGAACCGAAACCTGAAGGCAGCCGCCTAAGACCACGTAACTGGAAGATGGGCAAGATTTCTACAGTGAGGCCGCTAGTTGCCGCTTGAGAATTTTACCGGTGGGGCCAAGCGGCAGCTCTGCACGCAGAAGGAAACTCCGGGGGTACTTGTAGGAAGCGAGTTGCTGACGGCACAGGTGATCAAGTTCAGCAACCAGCTCATCACCTTCACTCTCGGTCAAATCCGCAGTGCGAGGCACAATGACAGCCACAATCTCTTCACCCACTTGCAGGTCTGCCGTGCCCACCACAGCAGCTAAGCTGACCTGTGGGTGAGTGTAGAGAACATCCTCAATTTCACGAGGGTAGACGCTATTACCATTGCGCAAAATCATGTCCTTGAGACGGTCCACAATGTAAATATTGCCCTGGCTATCTAATCTGGCCACGTCCCCCGTTGCGAACCAGTCACCGTCAAATACCGCCTCATTAGCCTCAGGGTTCTGCCAGTAACCGGTCATTACGTTAGGGCCGCTGACCCACAGCTGCCCCGGCTGGTCTGCGCCGAGCGGATGCCCTTGCTCATCCCGGACCTCAACCAGGACACCGGGCAGGGGGCGGCCCACCGAGCCAATGACAAGACCAAATTCAGCCTGATTAAAAGATACTACCGGGGAGGTTTCACTCAGCCCGTACCCTTCATAGACGGGAAAGTTAACTAAGCGGGCAATATCAGCGTGTACCGAGGATGGCAAGGCTGCCCCTCCAGAAATACCGAACCGTAGAGAGCCCCTCAGCCGATCCGCAAGTGCAGTATCTGTTTCCAGATAGTTAGCTATAGCACTGTACATGGAGGGCACCGCCGCAAAAACAGTGACCCCAGTATCTGCACACAAAGCCGCAGCGCCCTGGGGAGTAAAACGGGGTAGTAGGGCAATGCTGGCTCCAGCAGCAAACACTGCATTCATCGATACGGTCTGCCCAAAAGCGTGGAAGAGGGGAAGCCCACCAAAGATGGTATCTGTTGGTTTAAAACCAAAAACTTGAGCACAGGAATGCGCGTTAGACAGCATATTGGCGTGGCTTAGGGTTGCTCCCTTAGGCTGGCCGGTTGTACCAGAGGTGTAGAGCAGGACGGCAGGAGCATTAGCTTCGACAGCGCAGGGCCTAAAGTGCGTTTCTGCTTTCCCCTCAAAAATTACACTGCCATCAATAACCTCAACAGCACTAAGACCTGCATTAACCGCTGTCATATCAAGATCAGCCAATTCACCGGCTACCCGGGTACCAGCCCAAACCAGCAGCAGCCGAGCTCCGGCGTCCTGCACCTGGTATTGGACCTCACGAGCTGACAAAAGCGGGTGCAGTGGCACAGCAATGGCGCCCAGAGCAAGCGTGGCATAGTAAAGAGCTACCATCTGAGGCACATTGGGCAGGGCAAGAGCCACACGATCACCGTGACTTACTCCCCTATCAACCAGCCATTCGCGAGCAACGTCAATTTTACCCACCAGCTCTTGATAGGTAAGCTGCCCGCCTTCCCACTGCAAGGCCAGGTCCCGCGAAGATGCCTGACGGGTCAGCAAAAAACAGAGATTACTCTGCTCGGTAGGTTTAGAAGTCAAAGACTGAATCATCATGCCCTTTCGGTTAGCTAACCTGCTTGGTACAACATCTTCCCATAAAGTGTGGACAAAGCCCTGTGAACACGGCAGCACGATCGGAGAGACTGTCAGAAAAGTACCGACAGGTTTGCACAGCGTAAAGCTATCTGCCAAAGTATAGGCATGACAGATAACGCCCTCACCGAGACAGAACACGAATTCCTTAACTCAGTCTTCGATTTAGCCCGGGACAATAAGCCGGTAGCTCTCAAGTCACTCTTCGACCAAGGCGTTCCCGTTGACCTCACCAACGCAAAGGGCGATACTCTGCTCATTCTTGCTGCCTACCATCAGCACACCGACCTGCTACAGATTCTCATCAACGAAGGCGCTGATTTGGATCGGATGAACGACCGAGGGCAAACTGCCTTGGTCTGCGCTGTCTTCCGCAACAACCTCCCCATCGCTCGCATGCTCTTGGACGCCGGAGCGGACGAAACCCTAGGTACCCAAACACCAGCCCAGGTGGCCCAGTTCTTTGAGCTTGAGGATATGCAAAAGCTCTTCAGCTAACCCCTTCACTACCCGGGAATAGACGCGAGAGACGAGTGGGCAGGGTCAAAGCCTGCTTGGAGTGATGGATTCCTACGCGGCCCAGCTGAGGAAGAGTTCAGCTACCGCTTCACCCCCGAGAGGGTCGCGGGTAATAACCATGACCGTATCATCACCGGCAATGGACCCGAGCAGCGGTTCAAGACCAGCCTGGTCGATGGCCGATGCCAGGAACTGCGCCGCCCCGGGCGGAGTACGCAGAATCACCAGGTTAGCTGAGGCCTCAGCTGTCACTAGCAACTCCTTGAAAAGCCCAACCAGTCGAGCGTCAGGGCCGTCCTGGGCACTGCGACGCACAGGGTGGTTGGGCACTGCGTAGATTAGCCCAGATTTTTCATCGCGTACCCGCTCAGCACCAATTTCAACTAGATCGCGACTGAGAGTGGCTTGAGTAACTTTGAGACCGTCATTGGTGAGCAATTGCGCCAGGTCAGCCTGCGAGCGCACCCGGTGGGTTTGTAGTAACTCAATAATGCGAGCCTGGCGGGCAGTTTTGGTGGAAGGAATTGCCATTGATGTTCTTTCTAGTGGGTAAGAGCTGCGCGGTAGTTGGCAGCTAGGCCAGATTCTGCCAGGAGGAAGGCCATGAGAGCTTTCTGAGCGTGAAGGCGGTTTTCTGCCTCGTCAAAGACAACCGAAGCAGGCCCGTCAATAACTTCTGCGGTCACTTCAAAGCCGCGGTAGGCTGGCAGGCAGTGTAAGAAGATAGCGTGCTCAGCTGCCTGGTCCATCGCTGCGGTATCTACGGTGTAGGGCTTGAATACCTGGGCGCGGGCCTCTTTTTGGTCTTCCTGGCCCATGGAAACCCAGGTATCGGTAATGACTACGTCCGCCCCAGCTAGTGCTTCTGCGGGGTCGGTGGTAACCAGGATTGACCCGCCGGTTTGCTGGGCGCGGGCTTCTGCTTCTGCTACCACCTCAGGGGCGGGTAGGTAGCTGGACGGGCCGGCTATGCGTACCTGCATGCCGGCGGTCGCTCCCCCCAGGAGGTAGGAGTTAGCCATGTTGTTAGCGGCGTCCCCCAGGTAGGCCATGGTTTTACCCGCCAGCTCTCCCAGGTGCTCACGGATCGTGAGTAGATCAGCAAGAATCTGGCAGGGGTGGTAGTCATCAGAAAGGGCGTTGATGACCGGCACAGTAGAGTGCTGCGCCATTTCTTCAAGACCGCGGTGTTCAAAAGTACGCCAGATAATTGTTGAGACCATTCGGCTAATGACTTTAGCTGTGTCTGAAACGCTTTCTTTATGCCCGATTTGCGCTTCACCCGGGTTCACAATGAGGGGGTTACCGCCCAGTTCTGCGATACCGGTATGAAAGGAAAAACGGGTGCGAGTAGAAGTCTTATCGAAGATCACCGCTGCGGTCTGCGGCCCAGCGAGAGGGGCAAAGCCAAAGCGGTCTGCCTTCATCTCAGCGGCAAGGTCCAGCACACGAGCCTGTTCGGCGGGGGTGAGATCGGTGTCTTTGAGAAAATGACGTACCACGGTGGTCTCCTTTACTGGGGCTACGAGTGCACCCCAACGATTATATGCATAATTTTTAATATTTATTCGTTTGATGAATAGTGAGTTTGGGCGCGGCGCCCCGGTCACTACGCCTGGAGGGCCTGGGCAAGAATGTGGGGGAAGGCAGCGATGAACTCATCGGCTTCTTCGTGGCTCAGAGTCAGGGCTGGAGCCAGACGCACGGTATTCTCATTGGGAGCGTTGACGATGAAACCAGCTTCTCGCGCAGCCACTACAAAGGTGGGGGCGAGCGGAGCTCCGGCGTCCGTCTTTGCATCCTCTAGAACAATGCCAATAAGCAGCCCCGCCCCGCGTGTTGTTTGAATAACGGCTAGCTGCTCCAGTTGCTGTCGCAGATAGCTTCCCATATTTTCAGTGTGCTCCAGCAGCCCTTCGGCCTCAATGGTTTCCAGGGTGGCGAGCGCCGCTGCGGTAGCTAGAGGGTTACCGCCAAAGGTTGTGCCGTGCATGCCGGCCTGTAGAGTTGCGCCATTCTTAGCGCCAACTACCATCATGGCACCCACGGGAAAACCTCCGCCCAGCCCCTTGGCTAGAGTAATAGCATCGGGCAGCTCAGCGGCGCCTAGCTCGCGGGAGTGCTCAAACCAGCGGCCGGTACGGCCCATTCCGGTTTGCACCTCATCAACAATAAGTAAGGCATTGTGCTGGCGGGTTAGCTCACGGGCTCGTCCTAGATAACCTTCAGGTAGAGGCAGCACCCCAGCTTCACCTTGAACGGGCTCAACAATCAGCGCCGCGACGTCATCGGTGAAGTGTTCTTCTAGAGCCTCCAGAGTGGCAGGGATGTGCTGGATGCCGGTGGGCAGAGGCTCGAAAGGCTGCCGGTAGGCGGGCTTATGAGTCAGGCTCAAAGCTCCGATGGTCCTACCGTGAAACCCCTGCTCCAGCGCCATGATAGTTCCCTTGCCATGGAGATTGCCGTGGCGGCGAGCTAGCTTGTAGGCAGCCTCATTCGCTTCGGTACCGGAGTTGCAAAAGAAGACACGGGCGTCCTCAGCCCCCAGCAGAGCACGCAGTTTATGGGCTAGCGCCACCTGCTGCGGGGTGGTAAAAAAGTTAGAAACATGGGCCAGCGTAGCAGCCTGCTCCCCCACCGCCTTCACCCACGCGGGATGGGCATGGCCCAGAGCGTTTACGGCAATACCGCCGAGCAGGTCAAGGTAGGGTTTGCCGTCTGCATCCCAGACGCGCGAGCCCTCACCGCGTACCAGCACCAGGCTGGGGTCACCAAAGACACCCAAGAGGTCGGTGGAATATGTTTCAAGATAGTTTTGCTGACTCACGTTTATCTCTTTTCTTCAGGCTCTAGTAGGTCACCGGTTGTACCCGGTAGTCAGCTTCTGGGTGCTTCCAGGCGCCCTCAGTCAGGCCGTCCGGTGTGAGCTGAGTGCCGATGCCAGTATCGGTGAAAATCTCAAGCAGAGGCGAGTGCGGTAGGCGGCCATCAACAATCGATGCTCGCGGCACCCCCTGTTCTACAGCTTGCAAGCAGGCACCCATCTTGGGAATCATGCCAGAAACGAGGCTGGGCATCATCTCCCTCAGTTCGCTGACCGTGAGGGAACTAATCAGAGAGTTACGGTCAGGCCAGTTGGCATAAAGCCCTTCAACGTCGGTCAGCACCACCAGCTTCTCAGCGCCCAGCGCAGCGGCCACGGCGGCCGCCGCTGTATCTGCGTTGACGTTGAGGATTTCACCGGTAAGACCCGCCAGACCGTGATGATGATCCGGATGTTTCTCCCTGTCATGTATCTCGGGGGCAATCGATGAAATCACCGGGATTTTTCCAGCTTCAATCATGGAGGTAATGGCCGTGGTGTTAACTCCAACCACTTCACCCACCAGCCCCAGGTCAGTCTCAACCCCATCGACCTGAGCTGTGATGCGTCGAGCACGCAGCAGCCCGCCGTCCTCCCCGCTCATCGCAACAGCAAAAGGGCCATGGCGGTTGATGTGGCTCACCAGCTCGCGAGCCACCTGACCGGTGAGTACCATGCGCACCACGTCCATTGCCTCAGGTGTGGTGTAGCGCAGGCCGCCCCGGAACTCGCTCTCAATCCCCAGCTTGTCCAGCATGGCAGTAATCTGCGGTCCACCACCGTGTACTACCACCGGGCAAATGCCGATGGTACGTAGAAAAACCATATCTTCAGCAAAAGCTGCGCGCAGATCCTCAGAAATCATAGCGTTCCCGCCGTACTTGAACACCATGATCTTGCCCCGAAACTGCTGGATCCAGGGTAAGGCTTCGGTCAGGGTTTTAGCTTTTTCCTGCGCCGTATCAAAACGGGCGGCGGCGTTGTTCTGCTGTGCCATGTCTTCTTTCTGGGCCGTTGGTGGGGAGATGTTAGCTGGAGTAAGCGCTGTTTTCGTGGACGTAGTCGTGGGTCAGGTCATTGGTCCAGATCGTTGCCTGGTGCTCCCCTGCCGCCAGATCGATGTCTACGGTGACCCTGCGGTCAGCGGTCAAATCGACCAGGGAGCGGTCTTCACCGATACCCCCGCCCCGGCAGACCATAACACCATTGATGGTGACATTCACGTTTTCGGGCTCAAAATGTGCACTGGTGGTGCCCACCTCAGAGAGGATGCGGCCCCAGTTGGGGTCGTTGCCAAAAATCGCCGTCTTAAAGAGGTTTGAGCGGGAAACTGCGCGGGAGACTTCCTCAGCCTCAGCTTCGGTAGCTGCCCCCAGGGTACGCACATGAATATCATGGCTGGCTCCCTCGGCGTCTCCAATCAGCTGAAGGGCGAGGTCCTGGCAAATAGCAGTCAGTGCCTGGGTAAAGTCTTGCGGATCGGGGGTAACACCAGATTCCCCCGACGCCAGTAGCGCCACGGTGTCGTTGGTGGACATGCACCCATCGGAATCAGCCCGGTTGAAGCTCAAGCGGACGGCCTCACGCAGCGCGGTATCAAGCTGCTGGCTGGTGAGGGCAGCATCGGTGGTCAGGACCACCAGCATAGTTGCCAACCCGGGTGCTAGCATGCCAGCTCCCTTGGCCATACCGCCGATACGGTAAGTGCCACCAGCTGCCGTGAGCTCTTGCCCGGCTAGTTTGTGCACGGTATCAGTGGTCATAATCGCCTGGGCGGACTCCTGGCAGGACGCCGCACCAGCACCCAGCGAAGCCGCAGCTTCGCTAATACCGGCACCCAACTTATCCATGGGTAGACGCTGACCAATCAGCCCGGTTGAACACACCAGGACGTCCCCGGCTGAAACACCCAGAACCTCTGCAACTTGCTCGGCGCTGGCATGGGTGTCCTGAAAACCGGGGGCACCGGTGCAGGCGTTAGCCCCGCCCGAGTTGAGCAGCACAGCGTCCACCCGCCCGTCGGTGATCACCTGCTGGCTCCAGAGCACGGGCGCTGCAGCGAACTTATTGGTGGTAAAAACTGCGGCGGCGTTCTTCTGCGCCCCTTCATTGACCACTAGGGCAACATCGCGTTTACCGGTGACACTGGAGATCCCGGCGGCTACACCGGCAGCTTTGAAGCCAGCAGGGTAGGTAACCCCGCTACTTTCGATACCCTCAACATGGTGCTTCAGATCGGTCACGGTGCCAGCCCTTCCTGCTCAAGGCCCTCGAATTCGGGCAGACCCAAAGCAATATTCATGGATTGAATGGCACCACCAGCGGTGCCTTTGGTCAGATTATCGATGACGCTAGTAACGATGACCCGCCCAGCGTGCGCATCGAAAGCCAGTTGCATTTCAGCGTGATTAGACCCCTGCACGCTCTTGGTGCTGGGCCACTGCCCCTCCGGGAGCAGGTGCACAAAGCGCTCACCTTCATAGGCTCTACCCCAGGCATCGCGCAGCTGGGCTTCGGTAACACCTGGCTTGACCCGCGCTGTACAGGTTGCCAGGATCCCGCGCGGCATGGGGACAAGAGTGGGTGTGAAGGAAATCTGCACCCGCTCTCCCGCTGCTGCAGAAAGTTTCTCTTCAATCTCAGGGGTATGACGGTGTGCCCCACCCACCCCGTAGGGGCTCATGGAGCCCATAACTTCTGCCGAGAGCAGGTGAGGTTTGAGGCTTTTACCTGCCCCGCTGGTGCCGGATGCAGCCACAATGACAACGTCCTGAGGCTCTAAAAGACCGGCAGCAAAACCGGGAGCCAGGGCAAGAATGGAAGATGTGGGGTAGCAGCCAGGCACAGCGATACGACTTACGCCCTGCAGCTGTTCGCGCTGTTTCCGCCCTGCAGACGTTGGGAACTCTGGCAGCCCATACGGCCAGGTACCTGCGTGGTCAGTGCCGTAAAATTTCTGCCAAGCCTCCGCGTCATCTAAGCGGTGGTCGGCACCGGCATCAATGACCAAAGTGCCTTCAGGTAACTGGGCGGCAACCTCGGCACTGGCCCCGTGCGGCAAGGCAAAGAAAACAACGTCGTGCCCCGCCAAAGCTTCAGCGGTGGTATCAGCAATCGTCAGGTGTGAGTACTTTCGCAGGTGGGGAGCAAGATCCCCCAACTTCTGCCCAGCCGAAGAATGAGCGGCAACCGTCTTAACCTCCACGTGGGGGTGGGTTGCCAGCAAACGCAGGACCTCGCCACCGGCATAGCCGGTGGCTCCAGAAACAGCTACTGTAATCGTCATGACACCATCTTTGCATTTTTTTGCAATGCAGTAAATATTTATACAGATTGTTTCGGGATACGGACGCTTTACCTCAGATAGAGGCAGGCTAGGGTGAAGATGTGCTAACCCAAGCCCAGTCCAAACAATTAGCCATTAACATCGATAATCTTAGATTTGGGAGTAGGCTTAAAATCATGACTAATACCACTATGACCACAGTACATTTTGAAGCAACAGGGGCGCCTGACGTCCTGGTTCCAGCACAGCTTCCCCTCCCTACCCCCGGCTCCACCCAGGTGCTGGTGAAGACTCGTGCGGTGGGCATTAACTTCATTGAGACCTACCAACGTGCCGGTGTGTACTCGGTGCCACTCCCTTTCGTTCCCGGCACTGAGGCTGCCGGTGAAGTGGTGGCAGTGGGTTCTGACGTCACTCATTTCTCGGTGGGTGATCGGCTAGCCACTGCCAACGCGACGGCTACCTATGCTGAGTATTTTCTAGTGGACCAAGAGCTCGCTGTTCAGGTACCCGAGAGTATCAGCTGGGAGGACGCCGGGGCTCTCCCTCTCCAGGGCATGACAGCTCACTACCTCATCAGCTCCACTTTCCGGGTGGAGCCAGGGCATAAGGTCCTTATTCACGCCGGTGCAGGTGGAGTGGGTGGCATCGCCATTCAGTTGCTCAAGGCTCGTGGAGCCACAGTTTTCACCACTGTTTCCTCCGATGAGAAAGCTAAAATTGCTACAGCTCACGGGGCTGACCATGTTCTGCGCTATGAAGGTTTTGCAGAAAATATTAAGGACCTTACCGATGGCGCCGGTCTAGACGTCGTCTACGATGGCGTGGGTAAAGATACGTTTGAACAGTCACTGACTGTGCTAAAAACCCGCGGCATGGCGGTGCTCTTTGGTGGGGCTTCCGGGCAGGTAGCACCCTTTGACCTGCAAAAGCTCAACGGGCTAGGCTCTCTCTATGTCACCCGCCCGACCCTAGCGCACTACTCCCAAGACCGCCAGGAAATTAGCTGGCGCATGGGTGAACTCTTTGACGCAATTGAATCAGGTGACCTCAACCTAACCGTGGATCAGACCTTCCCACTGGCCCAGGCAGCGGAAGCTCACACCTATCTAGAGGCCCGCAAGACTCGCGGCAAGGTGCTCCTGCTCCCCTAGTCTTATGAGCCGCACTTCAGAAAGTCAGTCGGCTGCGAGCGCGCCTAGCCTCCATCTGTTGCTAAACCTCTTCTTTTTTCTTGCGGATCATGAAGAAGGTGCCGACTACTCCAGCGCCGAAGACCAGGATGGCGCCGCCCAGTTTGAGCATGGCATTGGCTTTCTGGGAGCCTATGGTGCTTTCGGTGACGGGCACCAGGGTGCCGGTTTCGCCGGTGCGGGCGACGGTGAGGTTGCCGTCAGCGTTTTCAACGAGCAGGGCATCGACCTTTTCGGGGAAGTCGCTCTTGACGCGCCCGGTCTGGGAGCCCCGGAACTTAACCCCCTGATGGGGGCCAACGGAAACTGAATCCGCCACATCAGAGACAAAAGTCTTATCGTTCATGGCCTCATCATCGGGAAGAGATCCCGCGTAAATACCCACGTTCCTATCGCCCTGCAAATCTTTGGTCAGATCTTCAAGGGTGCCTTGAATTACCCACGACTTGTTTTCGTAGCCCTCATTTTCACGGGCTTCAGTGTAGGTGCGTACGCCACTCACAAGCAAGAGCAGGGCAATCAGTGACACCAGTAGCATGAGCCCCGCCGCAATGAGCTTGGGCAGAATGGGGCCGCGAGTTTCCTCAAGCTCATCTTCATCGTTGAGGCCAAAGAACCCGTCTGCGCGCTCACCGGCAAGGAGGTCTTCTCCCTGTAGGTTGTCGTTATTTTCTGATTCGCGCTGTGGACTCACGGTATCGCTTTCGTTGGATAAGGCTTACTCGGTTGGGCAGGTGGTCTTTCAAGACTACTTGAGCTCAAAGAGGGGCGGCAACCCGGGCGTGGGGTGGGTGAAACATTCTGTGCGCTTTGGTGGGTGGAAAAGCGATGAGCACCCGGCTTCTGCCCGCACTGGGTAGGCGGGCAGAAGCCGGGTGCAGATTACGTGTTTAGCTGTGCCTTAGCGCTGGACAGCTCCGAACCGGTCTGCTGCGACAGATACACCTGAGGACCGGGCTTCACTTGCCTCATCAGCGGTTAGGGTTCGGTCGGTGGCTCGGAAACGCAGTGCAAAGGCTAGGGACTTCTTGCCTTCATCGATGCCGGCGCCGCGGTAATCATCAAAGACGCGGACGTCCTCCAGCAGGTCACCTGCACCCTCAGCCAGGGCAGCAGCAACAGCCTTAGCCGGGACATCAGCGTCAACGATTAGCGCGACGTCCTGGTTGGTGGCCGGGTAGCCGGAGATGCCGGTTGCGATGGTCGGGCCACCGCGACCGTTCAGCAGTGCTGAGAAGTTGAGCTCGAAAGCGGCAGTGCGCTCGGGCATGTCCAGTTCTGCGAGAAGCTTGGGGTGAAGTTCACCGGCGTAACCGAGGACGGTGCCATCTGCCAGAGTGAGGGCTGCGGTACGGCCGGGGTGGAAGGCCTGGTGCTCACCCTTTGCAACCTCTAGCTTCACACCGATAACATCTGCTACCAGGGTGGCAGAGTCAAGGGCGTCACGCCAGTCCAGAGAATGGGGAACGGCACCGGGGGTTTCTTCGTGCACCAGACCGCAGAAAAGACCTGCGATGTGGCGAGGCTGGTCCGGGATGCCGGCGTTAAGATCTGCTAGGACCTCATCGGAGGGTCGCACACCCAGACCGGGAATCTGAGATGAACCGTGCTGAGCACCGGGGATGAAGACGTGGCCGGTTTCGTAAATTGCAAGGTTCTTAAAGCCACGGGATAGGTTACGCTTGAGCACCTCGGTCAGGCCGGGCAGCAGTGAACGGCGCATCCAGCCCTGCTGGGAAGCAATGGGGTTAGCTAGGCGTATTGACTTCACGGTTTCCCCGGCAACCGGGCTTGCCCAAAGGTTGTTGTCGTCCTCCGAAACAAAGGGGTAAGCCGATACCTCGGTCAAGCCCGACGCCGCCAACACGTTGAGGGCGCGGCGGCGCAGGAGCTGCTCCGTGCTCAGGCCCTGACCGGGGGGTGCTACGGGAAGGGTTGAGGGGATCAGATCGTAACCGACTAGGCGGGCAATTTCCTCGGTGAGGTGCTCCTTATCCGTTAGGTCAGGACGCCAGGACGGTGCGGTAACGCGGTAGCCGGTCTCGGTACGCTCTACCTGAGCACCGATCTGTTCCAGGGACTCAGTAATCTGAGCTTCCGTGTAGTCGATGCCGATGCGGCCTGCAGTGTAGTCTGCGGGCAGGTCAATGAGGGTAGGTTCTGCGGTAGAACCAGTGTCAGTCACGCCTTCTTCCACGGTGGCACTTGCCAGTTCAACCAGCAAGTCAACGGCACGCTGGGCGGCTGCAGCCTGGAGCTCGGGATCAACGCCGCGCTCAAAACGCTTGGAAGCATCCGAAGAGAGCTTGTGACGGCGGGAGGTGCGGGCGATAGAGACTTCGTCAAAGCGGGCAGCTTCAATAAGGATGTTGGTGGTCTCGGTGCCGACCTCGGTACTAGCCCCACCCATCACGCCGGCAAGGCCGATGGGTCCCGTCGTATCAGTAATGAGCAGGTCTTCGGGGTGTAGCTCGCGGACCTTCTCGTCCAGAGTAGTGAGTTTCTCCCCCGCCTGGGCACGGCGAACGGTGATACCGCCATCCAGCTTATCTGCGTCGTAGAAGTGCAGCGGCTGGCCAGTTTCGAGCATCACGTAGTTGGAGATATCAACCGGCAGTGAGATGGATCGGACGCCAGCCAGGCGCAGACGTGATGACATCCAGGTGGGCACGGGGGCTGCTGCGTTGACACCGGTCACCTGGCGAGTGACGAAGCGGGTACAGCCGTCCTTGCCATGGATGGGGGCGGAGTCAGTGAGGGTGACAGGCAGGCCGCTGGCATTAGCCGCAGGTGCCTTGGCTGCCAGATCCAGCACGAAGTCATCAAAGGTCTCACCGGTTGCGTGGCAGTATTCGCGGGCGATGCCGCGCATCGATAAGGCGTAGCCGCGGTCGGGGGTGACGTTGACTTCTGCAGCCTCGTCGTAGAGGCCCAGCAATTCCATGGCGTCCGAGCCAAGTTCTGGGTCAAGGCCCAGGGTGGAGAGTACCAGGATGCCGTCGTGGTCATCACCAATCCCCAGCTCACGCACGGATGCAATCATGCCAGCAGATTTATGGCCGTAGGTCTTGCGGGCAGTGATAGCAAAGCCACCGGGGAGGACGGCGCCAGGCAGGGTAACTACTACCTTGTCACCGGGTGCAAAGTTGTGAGCACCGCAGATAATGCCCTGCACGCCGGACTCTTCAATACCTCTGCCGGTCAGAGTCTGTGTCTGGCCCTCGGGAACCACGCGCACCTGGCACCAGTTCACGGTCTTACCGTTGGAGTGGGTTTCAGGTTCCATCGAAAGCACCTGGCCGACCACAATGGGGCCGGTGAGCTCGTCGGTGGGGCGGTGGACGCCTTCTTCTTCAAGGCCAACCTTAACTAGGGCGGCCATGACATCTTCGGCGGTTGCGTCTGCCGGGACGGGCGCGTATTCACGGAGCCAGGAAAGGGGAATTCGCATTGGGTTAGATCTCCATCTTGAACTGCTGTGAGAAACGGATGTCGCCTTCGATCATGTCACGCATGTCCTGAACGCCGTTGCGGAACATGAGGGTACGTTCGATGCCCATGCCGAAGGCGAAGCCGGAGTAGACCTCGGGGTCCACGCCTGCTGCGCGCAGGACGTTGGGGTTGACCATGCCACAGCCACCCCATTCAATCCAGCGGGGGCCGCCCTTGGCGTCAGGGTGCCAGACATCCAGCTCAGCGGAAGGTTCGGTGAAGGGGAAGAAGTTAGGTCGCAGGCGGATTTTGGCGTCTTCGCCGAACATGGCGCGTGCCATGTGTTCCAGGGTGCCCTTGAGGTCTGCCATGGTCAGACCCTTGTCGACGGCCAGGCCCTCGATTTGGTGGAAGACCGGGGTGTGGGTGGCGTCCAACTCGTCGGTGCGGTAGACCTGGCCGGGGCAGACCACGTAGAGCGGGACGTCGCGGGTCAGGAGCGAGCGCATCTGCACCGGTGAGGTGTGGGTGCGCAACATCAGGTGTGAGCTGACCGGCTCAACGAAGAAAGTATCTTGCAGTTCGCGGGCAGGGTGGTCCGGCGGGAAGTTGAGGGAGTCAAAGTTGTACCACTCGGATTCCAGCTCGGGGCCGTCGGCAACCTCCCAGCCCATGCTAACGAAGATGTCACACATCTGCTCCTGGAGCACGTTGATGGGGTGACGCGCACCCACGCGGCGGCGGGGAGTATGGGCCGTGACGTCTACTGCCTCTTCCACGAGAATGCGAGCAGCGCGCTCTTCTTCAAGCTCCGCGTTGCGGGTCTCTAGTGCCTTAGCCAGACGTCCGCGAGCCTGGCCCATGAGCTTGCCAACCTCAGCTTTGTGCTCCTTAGCCAGATTTCGCATCTGCTTGTTAGCTAGGGTGAAACCGCCCTTGTCGCCGGTGAACTCAAGACGCACACGCTTGAGCTCCTCGAAATCAGAAGCCTTTTCTGCAATCTCGTGTAGCGCTCGATCAAGCTCAGCGGCACATGCCTGCTTAACGGTCTCAAGACCGTTTTGGGGGTCCTTGTCTAAAATTGCTCGGATATTAGCCAGAACCTGAAAAGGAGTGGGGTTTTCAGGTACCTCGGGCAAAGAATCAGTCATAGACACATCTCTTCACATCTGTTGTTGGCGGGCACAGGGTTTTTCGCCGGGCGCCCAGGGCATCAGTTCTTTATTTTAGAGCACTTTGCGCGCGCAACATAAAGAAGCGTCCCGCTGATTGCAACGGGACATTAAGGTAAGTGGGTTTAGGTCTTAGTGAACATAATCGGTGCGCTTTGTCATCAGCTGATCGAGGCATGCCTCACCGTTCACGCATCGCGTGAGAAGCGCTCAAGAAACAACACCGACTTCCGCATACATCATCAGGTCACCTAACCTACCGTCGCACCAAAGAGGAGCCCCAGCAGGTAGGTTGCTAGCGCTGCACCGTAACCGATTGCCAGCTGACGCAGGCCTCTCTTCATTGGTGAGGCACCGGAGAACAGACCCACGACGCCGCCGGTAATCATGAGGGCAATACCGACCAGCGCTAGGGACAGCACCATAGCGAAGGTGCCACTGGCTCCAAAGATATAGGGCAGAATCGGAACCAGGGCACCGGACGCAAAGAAGGCGAAGCTTGAGGCTGAAGCACCGATGTCTGAACCAAGAGCCCCGTGCTCTTCTTCGTGCTCCTCTCCCTCAATAACATCCTTGAAAGACAGTGATGGGTCACAGTCACAGTCTAAGTGCCCAAAACGTTCCATGGCACGATGCTGGGCGGCCTCTTCACTCATGCCGCGTGCCTTGTAAATGAGAACCAGCTCATTCTGATCAATATCAAGATCCTGAGCTACCGATAGGGTCACCTGGGTGGGGCGGGAGGCGTCTAGCAGTTCTCGCTGTGAGCGCACCGATACGAATTCGCCGGCTGCCATGGAGAGGGCACCTGCTAGCAGACCGGCGATACCGGAGAGTAGGACCATCGAGTTAGAGGCACCCGATGCCCCGATACCCATAATGAGAGCTACGTTAGAGACCAGACCATCGTTAGCGCCGAAGACGGCGGCGCGAAAGTTGCCCGACAGTTTTTCGCGTCCGCTCGTCGAGAGCGCCCGAATGATTTCTTCATGAATCGCTTCATCGGCTGCCATCGCTTCGGTGGCGTCCGGATCCTCGCGGTAGGGTGAGCGCCCCTCTGCTCGCTGGGCAAGAGCTAGCACAAAAACGGTACCGAAGTTTTTGGCAAGCAGTTCAAGGAGTTTTGCAGAAGCGGACGGACGCGGTTCGGGGTGGGCGTGTTCACCCAGCAGTGCACGCCAATGGTTCTGGTGCCGCTTTTCAGCATCTGCCACCGACTGCAAGATTTCTGCCTCGTGGCCTGTCGAGAGTTTTGCCAGTGCTGTGTAAACCTGGGCTTCGGAGATTTCTTCTGCTAGGTAGCGGCGCCACCTGCGAATTTGAGCGGATGTGGGGTTGGTGGCAGCGTGGTGAAGCTGGACTGGGTGCGGTGTACTGGGCATGAGCTCGCTGTCTGTTCAGTCAGTGATTGAGCCGGTAGACCGTACCGTTATGCGAGCGCACACTTCGGCAGCGGCTACCCACCTCACTGGGGTTAAAGTCGTCTGCCGAAGGTCTTGCTCGCCTGCCGGTATCTGGGGTGATACGGCAGGTGGTGCACCGGGTTTAAGAAGCAACCAGTATGTCGATACACCGCTTGAGCACCTGCGAGGTGCCAGTGTGGGAGCTACTCCCCTTCGTTTCTTCACCATACTAGTTGATGATGCAAGTAAGGCAAAGCCCCCGACCTCACATGAGGTCAGGGGCACAATCTTCAGCGACGCTGGGTGATCACTCTTAGAGGCTCAGTATCGCTCTGGTGATAGGTAGGTTAGCCGGAATCCAGGCAACCTTGAGGAGCTCAGAATCAAGGGGAAACCATTCCAGAGCCAGGTGATCTTGAAGGGTTGCCGGTTGGCCGTCAATTATTTCAGCTAACCAGACACGCATGGAGGCTTTCTCGTTCAGTGGCCACCCCTGCGGGTGCGGGCCGCTGATTTCGCGCCCCAGAATAATCTCTACCCCCAGCTCTTCGACCAGCTCTCGTTTCAGTGCCTCCTGGCAACTCTCCTGCGGTTCAACCTTCCCGCCGGGGAACTCCCAAAGACCGGCCAGAGCAGGTGGTGCAGACCGTTGCCCCAGCAGTATACGGGTGGGGTTCTGCAGCGAGTCAACCAGTGCCGCCCCGACCACCTGAACAGGGTAAACCGTGTCTGTCATAGAACTAGCCCTACACCCTGCGATTACCGTTTACGGTTCTGAGCCAGCGCCGAAGCATAGAGGCAAACACCAGCAGCCATACCTACATTTAGCGACTCAGCAGCACCGTGGATGGGCACAGCTACTCTCAGCGAAGCGGCGGCTTTCTCTTCATCGTTCAGGCCCTGAGCTTCGTTACCGAAAAGCCACATAGTGGGGGCAGCAAGGTCGTACTTGACCTTCTTGCGCGGCTCAACACCAGCGCGGGCAGCAAAGGCGGCGTCCTGCAGGTCATCAAGGCTGACCCGCCCGTAACCGTCCGCAGCCAGCACTCCTATGCCTTGGCCCTTTGCATCCTCGGCAAAATCTTCTAAATCGATGCCCTGTAGCAGCGGCAGGTGGAAGAGAGAGCCAGCGGTAGAGCGCACTGCCTTGGGGTTATAAAGATCAACAGTTCCCTTGGTGGTAATAATGAGGTCAGCACCGGCAGCATCAGCCGCACGCACAATGGTGCCAGCATTACCCGGATCCTGCACACGGGTCAGCACAGCAACCAGCTTGGGGTTGATAGCGCCCTCACCCCAGATATCAGCCGGAGAAATCTCCCGCTGGAAAGCCACGGCAACAATGCCCTGCGGGGTCACTGCTTCAGCCATAGCCGCCAGAACCTCATCGGTCACCATACGCATAAAGACCTTACGGCCGGGCTCAGGAGTAGGGCTACCGTGCACTTCTTCCAACAGTTCAACCAAATCTTCGTGACGGTCAAAAGCCTTCTCAGTAATGTAGACCGCATCCAGTAAGGGCTTCTTCTGGTGAGCCAGCAGCGCCTCGCGCACCGCCTGCGGCCCCTCCACGAGGAACTGGCCGCTCTTGGTGCGACCGCTGCGGTTAGCTAGCTTGGCCACATCCTTCACACGATCAGCGGAGGGGTTGTTCATAATGACGGGGGTAGCAAGACGCTCAAAAAAATCCATAGCCTCCATTGTCTCACGCCCGCCCCGGCCAAGCAGCCAGGTGTGGGCAAGGGCGCAAAGACCGAGCGATGGCAGAAGGTTAGGGGGTAGTGGGTAAGCCAACTACAGGTGAGGATGAGGGGTATGTCCGCTAGCTGGTCGGGGCTGGCGTGAAGTACGGGCGAGCGCTTGGCACGAGGCCGTCAGAGGATCAGTTGTAAGATGCCATCTTTCCTTCCTTCGTTCAAGTATTTCTGACTGGCACACAAAAGGACGCCGCCACTCCCCAAACGGGGAGCAGCGGCGTCCTGATCAGCTGAGAAAGCTAGAGCTTAGGCAGCCTTGGGAGCTGAGGTGTCCTCAGGCAGGTTATCTTTAGCAACCTGAACCAGTGCTGAGAAAGCAGCGGGCTCGTTGACAGCCAGCTCAGCCAGCATACGGCGATCAACTTCAACCTCAGCAGCCTTCAGGCCCTGGATGAAACGGTTGTAAGTCAGGCCTTCTGCACGGGCAGCTGCGTTGATACGCTGAATCCAGAGACGACGGAAGTCGCCCTTCTTCTTACGACGGTGGTCGTAGCTGTAAACCAGTGAGTGAATGACCTGCTCTTTAGCCTTACGGTAAAGGCGTGAACGCTGGCCACGGTAGCCGGATGCGCGTTCAAGGACTACTCGGCGCTTCTTGTGCGCGTTAACCGCGCGCTTCACACGTGCCACGTGTGTCTCCTAACATCTATGTCCTGGCAACCAATAATCTAGCGTTGCGCAGGAGAGAAATAATTATCTACTTTGGTGCGACCTCATGTCTCTGAGGTCAGAGCTTCAAAAAGAAGACGGTTTTATTTACCGAGCATCTTCTTGATGACCTTGGCCTGACCGCCTTCAACGATCTGGTCAGATGCCAGACGGCGGGTCACGCGTGATGACTTGTGCTCAAGGTAGTGACGGCGGTTGGCCTGCTGGCGCTTAACCTTGCCGGTACCGGTGAGCTTGAAGCGCTTTTTTGCACCAGAGTGGGTCTTCTGCTTCGGCATGAGCCGATTCTCCTTACGTTCTACCCTCCCGCCCTCTCGGGCGATGAGGAACTCTACACTAAACGAACACCGCTGTAGTGGGTTCGTCTATGAAAGGGGTTTGGTTTTCACGCTGCATCAACCACCTGACCGTGGGGGACGGCGGGATTATGCGTAAATCTTTGACCTTGCACCGCACATGTTGCATGCGGGGCCGGTAGTCTAACCAGTTCCTTATTCGACTGACGCCTGCGCCTTGAGCTCAGCGGGCATTGCATCTGCCAGCGAGTTAGTTACAGGGGTTGCCTCAGTGGTGTTAACGCGTTCGCGACCCTTGCGGCTGCTCTCCTGCTGGGCGTCACGGCGAACATCCTGCTTGCCGCGCAGCGGGGCAAGAACCATCACCATGTTACGACCGTCAACGCGAGGCTTCGATTCAATCGAGCTCACCTCAACCAGGTCATTCGCCATGCGCTCGAGCAAACGCACACCCATCTCGGGGCGCTGCTGTTCACGACCACGGAACTGAATCATAGCCTTGACTTTGTCACCACCGGCAAGGAAACGACGTGCGTGCCCTACCTTGGTTTCGTAGTCATGGGTGTCAATTTTGAGGCGGAAACGGATTTCCTTCAGCGAGGCGTTAACCTGCTTCTTGCGAGATTCACGAGCCTTAACAGCGGCTTCGTACTTGTACTTGCCGAAGTCCATCAACTTGCACACGGGCGGCTTAGCGTTAGGGGCAACCTCAACCAGGTCGAGATCGGATTCCTGAGCAAGACGCAGTGCATCTTCTACACGGACAATACCGACCTGTTCACCACCGGGGCCGACGAGACGGACTTCCGGAACGCGAATACGGTCGTTGATGCGGGGATCGCTAATGACTAAGCTCCTGTTGCTTGTAGGGTTATACCCGTGAATTTCTCTCGGGGACTAAAAAAGCCCCCGTTGTGGTAAAGCAAACGGAGGCCTGTAACCCTTAACCTAAACTGCACGCAGCAAAACACTGCGACCTTAAGGCCATAACCCGTCAACGCTAGAGCTGATGCGGGTGGGAACTAAAACGTTCCGCTTGCAAACACCTTAGAACTCTACGTGCTTTGGCCCTATTTATCAAGACTTAAAGACCACTTTCAAGGATTAATAGGCAATAAAATGCCAGAGTGTGACCAGCGATTCACACCGGTTGCAACCTATGTGAGATTCTAGTAACCATGAGTAACGAATCTACCTACCGTTTTGAAGACCAGCAGCCCGATGAAACCCAGCTCCCAGAAGGTGTGACCGCTGAGCAACTCGAAGAAGTCAACGCCCAGATGCGGGATATCGCCGAGGTGCCAGCAGTTGAGGTCATCACCACCGCCGCCGTCCACCTGATGAGTGCCGCCGCGGTCAAATGCGGGCTAGGTGCAGAAGAAAACGCAGCTGACCTCAAAGACCTGGACGAAGCTCGCAAACTGATCACTGCCCTTGCAGGTTTCGTCACCGCGGCGGCGCCCGAAATTGGCTCACAGCACGCTGCGCCCCTGCGCGACGGTCTGCGCTCCCTCCAGCTGGCCTTCCGCGAAGCCTCAGCCTTCCCCGACAAGCCAGGTCAGGGCCCGGGCGAAAAGTTCACCGGCCCCGTCTTCTAAAAGGACCTTACGGCCCCGCGTAGAAGAGCAAAGACGGGCATCCCAGAAATCGACTGGTCCGAGCTGGCGCGCATCGCGTGCGAGCCTGCGAGAGTGTCAGTCGACGAAGGGGTACCCGCTTTTGCTCTGTATAGCTAGTGCCGATGGCGCCCTTTCAACCCTCTCTATGAGGCAGACGCTAGGGAGATCTGCACGGAATCAACCAGCTCCGAGATAACCGGGTTAATGGCCAGTCCCTGCTGAAAGGTCTGCACAGTGTGGTTAAGCTGATCTTGTGTAAGACCGAGTGCTAAGCGCAGTGTAATTTTTAGTTCAGGCCCGTGACCGCCGCCTGCCAGCACAATGCCGTCTGCTGTACGGCTATAGACGCCCTGCCCCGGGGCAGCCTCGACAGCAGTCACTGCTGAGATGGGGGCGGCAATGTCTTGGAGTGCCTGGGCTACCTGCGAGTTGCGGTAGGAGGGCACCCATTCTTGACCTTTAGCAATGGCCCAGAAGGCCGGGCGGCGCAGTACAAAGGTCAGGTTTTGACCGGGATTGATAACGATGAGCTGGTTATTATCTTCCACCGCTGAGAGAGCGGTTTTACGCATGTCAGCGGCCACCGGGCGAGCCAAATCGTGCCAGCCAGTCAAAGCATCGACCGCCGTGAAGATTGGCAAGGCCTTACGACCGTCCGGTGCCTGAATGCTGACCAGAGCCATATCTGATTCTTTATCCGAGACTAACCCAGCTTCGGTAATTTCTGCCTGGGAAAGCTGGGCAACGACCGGGGCGAAAATACGCACATTGCGCAAGGCATCGACCACAGCAGCTTCATCAATCTCACCAGCAACAAAAGCGTCAAACACCTCTTGCAGAGCCGGGTCCGTCGTGCCCTGATCGCCCGGGTACTGGTGAGTGTGGCTGGTACCCTCAGCAAGGTTTCGCCCTTCCCAAGGCTGCCCGCCGGTATCAGTTTTCTGCCCGGCACTGGCCAATTGCGCGGCGATGTGGGTAGGCAGATTCCGCTGGTCTTCACCTCCCCCACCGTGCCCGTGGGTGTGAGCACGGTGCACTCGGTCCGAGAAGTCGGCCATTAGGGACGGCCTGCTACATCAAGTGCCTGCTGCAGGGTGAACTTACCTGCGTAGAGGGCTTTACCTGTAATGGCACCTTCAACGCCGTGGGGAACCATAGTGCGCAGAGCGGCAATGTCATCGAGGGTGGCGATACCCCCGGAGGCAACTACCGGCTTGTCGGTTCGCTCAGCAACCTTGCGTAGCAGCTCCAGGTTAGGGCCCTGCAGGGTGCCGTCCTTGGTGACGTCGGTGACCACGTAGCGGGCACAGCCGTCCTCGTTCAGGCGGTCCAGTACCTCCCAGAGGTTGCCGCCCTCTTGAGTCCAGCCGCGAGCAGCAAGAATATCCCCGCGGACATCCAGCCCAACAGCGATGACATCCCCGTGTTCAGCGATAACTTTACGGGTCCATTCAGGGTTTTCCAGTGCGGCGGTGCCCAAGTTGATGCGGGCAGGGTTGAGGGAAAGCGCGCGTTCCAAAGAAGCATCGTCGCGGATACCACCAGACATCTCAATCTTGATGGTCAGCTCCTGAGCTACTTCAGTCAGAATATCAATGTTATCGCCGCGACCAAACGCGGCATCCAGGTCAACGAGGTGCAACCATTCAGCGCCGGCATTCTGCCATTCAAGAGCCGCTTCAAGCGGGCTACCATAGCTGGTTTCAGAGCCAGCCTCACCCTGGACCAGACGCACAGCCTGACCGTCAGCAACATCTACTGCGGGCAATAGTTCAAGTCGTTCAGTCATAGTTTCTCCTAAAAATGAGGTTTTTTACCCGTAGTTGAGCACAATGTAGAGGCCATAGCCAGCGAAGCCGAGCCCCACCAGCAGCAAAATAAGCTGGGCTATCCAAGTAATTTTCTGTCGATAAAAAGAATAAGCGCCGCCTACGAACATCATGCCAATGGTCATCAGCAGTAGGCCTGAAGTAGAAGCGGACATTTAGTCCTCCTGCACTGAGATACGGCCGGTCACGGGCAATGTGTTCAGCCAATTGCGCAAGAGTTTCAAGCCAGCTTCCCCTGATTTTTCGGGGTGGAATTGGGTAGCCGATAAAGGTCCATTTTCAACGGCGGCGATGAAGTCAGTGCCGTGATGGGACCATGTGACCTGAGGGGGCACCATAGATTCGATGTTCTGATCAAAGTCCCAGCTCTGCACGCCGTAGGAGTGCACGAAATAGAAGCGCTCCTCTTCAATCCCCGCAAAGAGGCGGGAGCCAGCCGGCGGGCGCACCGTATTCCAGCCCATGTGAGGTACCACATCAGCTTGTAGCTTTTCGACGGTTCCAGGCCACTCACCCAAACCTTCGGTGTCAATGCCGTGTTCAACGCCGTGCTCAAACATCACCTGAAGGCCAACGCAGATCCCCAGAACGGGGCGCCCACCGGCCACGCGACGTCCGATCATACGGATAGCATCTGCTTGCTTCAGACCGTCCATCACCGCCTGGAAGGCACCTACCCCGGGCACTACCAGACCATCAGCACCCAGCACATCAGCCTCGCGACGTGACAGGAGCACTTCTGCTCCGGCTTCTTCAAGGGCACGAACCGCTGAACGGACGTTTCCCGCGCCGTAATCCAGAACGACAACTAAAGGTTTCTGCTGGGGCTCTGCCATTTAGAGTGCTCCCTTAGTGGAAGGAATACCTGCGTGACGGGGATCTGGTTCTACTGCCTGACGCAGGGCCCGTGCCAGTGCCTTGAACTCAGCTTCAGCAATATGGTGGGGATCGCGGCCACCCAACAAGGTAATGTGAAGGCAAATACCGGCATGGTACGCAAAAGCTTCAAATACATGGCGCACCATCGAACCAGTAAAGTGCCCGCCGATAAGGTGGAACTCGAAGCCGGCAGGTTCACCGGTGTGCACCAGATAGGGGCGCCCTGAAATATCAACGACTGCCGACGCCAGCGCTTCATCTAGGGGCACCGTTGCGGTACCAAAGCGGCGAATACCGGCCTTATCACCCAGGGCCTGACGTAGAACCTCGCCCAGCACGATCCCGGTGTCTTCAACGGTATGGTGCACATCAATGTGGGTATCCCCCGAGCACTTGATCGTCATATCAATGAGTGAGTGCTTAGAAAGTGCGGTCAGCATGTGGTCATAGAAGGGTACGCCGGTGTCGATGTCTGACACTCCGGTACCGTCCAGATTGATCTCGACGCTGACCGATGATTCACTGGTCTTGCGCTCCATCTTTGCAATGCGGGGGCCTAGCCCAGTTGATGTTTGGTGGGGTACTGCCATGTCTACCTCAATGTATGGTGTGGTCAAGAAAAATTATCGCTCGAATGTCTCGATGTATGCCGTCATATGCTCTAAGAATGCACTGGTTTCTGCCTCTGTTCCGGCGGTGACGCGCAGGTAGCCGGGTATACCGTTATCACGTACCAGAACGCCGGCATCCAGCAAGTATTGCCAAGCCGCTTTCTCATCCTTCAACCCACCAAAAAAGACAAAGTTTGAGTCTGATACGGCGGGCTTTAGCCCTAAGCCGGCCAGGTGATCTACGATGCGGTCGCGCTGTGCTCGAATATCATCAACATTAGCCAGGAGTTGCTGGCGGTGGCGAAGCGCAGCTACAGCCGTCGCCTGGGTGACCGCCGAAAGATGGTAGGGCAGACGGACGAGGCGGACAGCGTCACAGACTGCGGGAGTTGCGGCGAAATACCCAAGACGAGCACCTGCAAGGGCAAAGGCTTTGCTCATAGTTCGGGTAACAATCAGGTTGGGACGCCCGGAGAGTAGGGTCAAAGCATTGCGGGAGCGGTCTTGGGCGAATTCAGCGTAGGCCTCATCGACCACTACAATGCCGTTATAAGCGGCCACCGTCTCATAGACAGCCTCGATCACGCCAAGCTCAAGACCGGTGCCGGTGGGGTTATTAGGTGAGCAGAGGATGACGATGTTGGGTCGATGCTCCTGAATCTGAGCAAGAGCCGACTCGGTGGACAGGGAGTAGTCCTCAGCCCTGTAGCCGGCAATAAAAGTAGTGTTGGTGCCGTCCGCGAGGAGGGGGTACATAGAGTAGGTGGGCACAAAGCTCATGACGCTTCGCCCGGGGCCGCCAAAGACCTGCATGATTTGCTGCAGAATTTCGTTGGAGCCATTTGCTGCCCAAAGATTCTCTGCGGTCAGACCGTGACCAAGGTAGCTTGCTAATTCCTGGCGCAACGATGAGAATTCGCGATCGGGGTAGCGGTTGAGCGTGAGGGCTGCAGCAGCTACATCGCGACTAATCGCATCTACAACCTCACCGGGCATGGGATGGGTGTTCTCATTGACGTTGAGAGTCACGGGCACATCAATCATGGGCGCACCGTAGGGTGAACGGCCCCGCAGATCATCGCGCAGAGGGAGGGCAGAGAGAGAGTCCATAGAATTAGTCACCCCACCAGTCTAGCCGCGCTAGCTCATATCGAACATTTTATTTCGAAGTGTAGACCGGTACCTCAAGCACCTGGCCAGGCTCGACCCGGGCAGTGCTCAAATCATTGATTTGCATAATGTGGTTAATGACGTCTCGATTGTCCTGGCCCGGGCCAACTTTTGTGGCAATGGACCAGAGTGAGTCACCGTGCATAACCGTCATAGTAGAACTAACCTGAGTTGCCATTTCGCCGGTTGAGCTCTTCGCTTCGCCCGGGTTGATGAAAGTCAAGGCTCCCAGCACGATGAGGACAGCAAGAGTCAGCGCAGGGATGCCGCGGAACACCAAGCGACCCTTACGTGTTAAACGCACGGCTCCTCCTAGCAAACCACGCTTCTTCTGTTGGTTTACCCCCTGAGAAGTCTGTGCTGCAGAAACTGGGGCGAGGAGCTGCCCCTGCTGGGTCGGTCGTGTTACCGCAGTTTGAGCACCCTGGTGGCGTCTGAAAGTTCCAGGCTCAACGGTACGAATTCGATACTGGGGGGTGGTGAAAGTCGAGTTAGCTTTTGCTCGTGAACGCTGGGCGTCAGCCTGTGCCTGCAATGAGTTGAGGGGCTTCTTGGAAGAAGCAGGAGCCATAAAATCCGGTAGGGCGATAGCGCTCATTTGTCCTTCTCCTAACGACTGCTCAAACATTCAACCCAAGGTCGAATGAATGTTCTAAAAAATCTAGTACTTATGTTCTATCAGAAAACTCGAACATAGTCGAGAAAAATTAGAACAAATGTTTGAATAAACTGTTTTGGTGGCATAGTCTTAGAAGACCACCTGGATCATTAGACAATAGGTGGCTGACATTTTAGGACCAACAGAGACGAGCACACCGTGAGCGAACGCACCCAGCACACTCCGGCCAGCCCTAGAAATAAGGGATCTCGCCCGCTTACTGCCCGCCAGAAAAATATTCTGGAGGCCATTTCAGAGGCCATCGACGAGCACGGTTACCCGCCATCCATGCGAGAAATTGGCGACCTGGTGGGCTTGGCGTCTCTTTCTTCGGTGACTCATCAGCTGAGCCGTCTTGAAGAGATGGGCTACATTCGCCGTGACCCCAAACGTCCACGCGCTATCGAGATTCTCGGTGAGGGTGAGCAGGCTGAACCCGCTACAGAGACGTCTGTGCTTCGGCTACCCCTCCTACCGACCTTCGAACAGAGCAGCGAAGACTTAGCAACGGTACCTCTAGTTGGCCGTATCGCAGCTGGCTCACCGATCGCCGCCGAACAATCAATCGAAGATGTCATGACCCTGCCCCGCCAGCTAGTGGGAAACGGCGATCTCTTCATGCTGAGGGTCAAGGGCGACTCCATGGTCGACGCCGCTATCTGTGACGGTGACTGGGTCGTAGTCCGCACCCAAAATACCGCTCAAAATGGTGACATCGTTGCAGCCCTCTTAGAGGACGAGGCCACGGTCAAAACCTTCCGCCAGCGTGACGGCCACACCTGGCTTCTGCCCCAGAACACCCAGTATGAACCAATCCTGGGTGACCGAGCCACCATCATGGGTAAGGTCGTCTCGGTTCTGCGTAGCCTCTAAAGCGCTAAGTACCATCTCACACAAGAAGGGCTAGGTCATGCTGACCTAGCCCTTCTTATATACCCAAACCCTTAGGGGGTCTCAACAGTCTGCGCCAGACGCTCTAAGGCGCCCAGCACCACGTTCTTATTCTGGGTAGCCCAAAAAGGCGGCAGCGTTTTCACCAGATAACTACCGTACCGCTGGGTAGCAATTCTCGAATCTAGAACCGCAACAACACCGCGGTCGTTCACTGAGCGCACCAGACGTCCAGCACCCTGAGCCATACGAACAGCCGCGTGAGTGGCTGATACCGCCATAAAACCGTTACCACCGTTCTTGGCGACAGCACGCGAACGTGCCTGTGAAAGCGGGTCATCCGGCCGAGGGAAGGGGATACGATCCATAATGACCAGGCGGCAGGAATCCCCCGGGGCGTCCACTCCCTGCCACAGGCTCATGGTGCCAAAGAGGCAGGAATTTGTATCTTCCACGAATTCCTTAACCAGTGCTCGCAGGGATGATTCTCCCTGTAAGAGGATGTTGAGGTCAGTTCGCTCACGCACATATTCGGCGGCAAGTTCCGCACCTCGTTTGGAAGAAAAGAGGCCCAGTGCACCGCCGCCGGAGGCAGCCACCAGCTCAACGATGCGGTCCAGCTGTTCTATTGATACCCCACGTCCGGGCTTGGGTAGGTCTGATGCTAGGTAGAGAACCCCCTGTTTGGGGTAGTTGAAAGGCGAACCCACATCGATAGCATCCCAGCGGGGCGCGCCTGAACCCATGAGACCCAGGGCGCCAGCTGTTGCTTCAAAGGACTCCCCCAGTGCCAGCGTTGCCGAGGTGAGCACCACGGTGCGGCCGTCAAAGAGACCTTCGCGCAGGTAACCCGCAACAGAAATAGGGGCGATGTTGAGGGTTGCAGGATCATCATCGGAGGCTGCCACGTAACCACGACCCGGCTCCCACGAGCCCTGGCGGGACACCCAAATTACCTGGTGTTGAGGGTCTGCCTGCAGCATTTTCTCGGCGGTGTCGTGTACCTCGGTGAGGCTAGCCCGCGTCATCTGCCGGCCAGCATCCGCATCCTTTTCACCCGACTTAGTATCAGTAAGGGCAGAACGAGCGGCATCGCGCACCTGCTCCATGGCCGCAGCGACGCGGTCAGGCAACCCCCTGGCCATCAGTTCAGCAGGCACACCGTTGAGAGCATCATCCAGTTTCAAAGCCGCTTGTTCTAAGGCTTTGTGGTCGGCTGTGGTGTGTTTGCGGACGCTGCGAGCAACCTTGCTGACCATGAGAGGTGAAAGCCCGCCAGTCACCGCACCGGTCACTCGGTCCGCGAGTTCGTGAGCCTCGTCGATAATTACGACCTCGTGTTCAGGCAGAACGTTGACGCCCTCAAAGGCGTTGATCGCCAAGAGCGCGTGGTTAGTGATGACGATATCTGCATCGGCTGCCTGGGTGCGGGCATTTTCGCTAAAGCATTCCTCAATGAGGGGGCACTTACGTCCCAGACATTCCGAGGCAGTTACTGAAACTTGTCGCCAGGCGCGGTCACTGACACCCGGAAGCAGCTCATCGCGGTCGCCGGTATCGGTGGTCTGCACCCAGGAGCGCAGGCGGAGAATCTCTTCACCCAATTTGCCGGTAGCGCCAGTGGCAGCGTCCATTTCGAAAAGGGTGTCACCGTCGTCATCAGGGTAGCCGCCTTCAACCTTGTGCAGGCAGGCATAGTTATTGCGACCCTTGAGGATGGCTACATCAGTTTCGTGTTCGGGTTGGTCCCCCAGCGCCTCGAGAAGGCGCGGGATATCTCGGTGTACAATTTGGGACTGTAGCGCCAGAGTAGCGGTGGCAACGATGATGGGTTTCTCGCTGTGCTGGGCCGAAACAATGGCAGGGACCAGGTACCCCAAGGACTTACCAGTGCCGGTGCCCGCCTGAACCAGCAGGTGCTTTTCAGTCTCCAGCGAGCGGGCAACGTGTGCTGCCATGGTGCGCTGGCCGTCCCGTTTTTGGCCTCCGCTGCGCTCCACCACCGTGTCAAGAAGTTCTAGAGCAGATTTAGCACCGGGCAGGGTTTCTAGCTCCTGCCCGGTAGGTGCACTGACGGTTTCACTCATTAACGGGTGGTTTCGACGGCGCCAGCAGCCACCGCCTCATCGATTTCGAGTTGCAGAATTTCAAAGAGTTCATCATCTAGAACAAACTCCGATAGTTCTGAGGCAACCTCATCGCGCACCAGCGCTTGAACGTAGGTTCCATCGGAGACAAAGGCAGTGCGCAGGATTTCGGCATCCCACTGATGCAGACGGGAAACAATCTCACCGTGGGAATAGGGCACCAGCAGGTTTAGTTCGATGGAGGGGCGAGGAATGGTGTCAGCAATTTTCTGCTGCAGCTCCTCAATGCCTTCACCGGTACGGGCAGAGACCACCACGTGGTTGGGTTCGCGCTGACGCAGGCGTTCAACTACGTAGGGGTCCGCAGCATCAACCTTGTTGAGCACGATAATCTCAGGAATGTTCTGAGCCTCAACCTCTGTAATGACTTCACGCACCGAGTGAATCTGCCCCTCGGGGTCAGGGTGGGACACATCGACCACGTGCACAATCACATCAGCATCCGCTACCTCTTCGAGGGTGGAGCGGAAGGCCTCCACCAGTTGAGTGGGCAGTGATCGTACAAAACCTACGGTATCAGAGAGGGTATAGCCAACCCCATCCGGAGTTTGCGCCTTACGCACAGTGGGGTCAAGGGTGGCAAAGAGAGCGTTTTCAACCAGCACGCCAGCATCCGTGAGGCGGTTAAGAAGCGAGGATTTACCGGCGTTGGTGTAGCCGGCAATAGCCACCGAGGGCACCCGGTTTCGCTTGCGGTTAAGACGCTTGGTTTCGCGGGCCGGTGCCATCGCAGCGATTTCGCGCTTGAGCTTAGCCATACGGGCGCGCAGGCGGCGGCGGTCCAGCTCAATCTTGGTTTCACCGGGCCCACGTGAACCAATACCTTCGCCACCGGCAGCACGGCCACCGGCCTGGCGAGAAAGGGAAGCACCCCAACCGCGCAGACGGGGCAGCATGTACTCCAGCTGAGCGAGCTCAACCTGTGCTTTACCTTCACGGGACTTAGCGTGCTGGGCAAAGATATCCAGAATCAAAGCGGTTCGGTCAATGACCTTAACCTTGACGATATCTTCAATAGCACGACGCTGGGAGGGGGCCAGCTCGGCGTCCACGATGACTGTATCGGCACCTGTCGATTCAACGATATCTTTGAGTTCAAGCACTTTACCGGAGCCCAAAAAAGTACCGGGATCCGGCTTGAGGCGGCGCTGTACCAGACCGTCTAGAACCTCAGAACCAGCGGTCTCAGCCAGTGCGGCGAGCTCTCGCAGAGAGTTCTCTGCCTCAGCCAAGGTCCCTTCACTCCAGACACCTGCTAGCACCACGCGTTCAAGGCGTAGCTGGCGGTATTCGACTTCAGTGACATCCTCAAGCTCGGTAGACAGACCGGCCACGCGGCGTAGCGCACGACGTTCTTCAAGATCCTGCTGTTCACCATCATAGGAGGAATGTTCGCTCTGGTTATTTGAAAGCTCGCGAGCGCGTTCGCCCAGCACGTTCCCGCTGCTTTCTGCCCTACCTAGCACCCTGTCAACGGTGAGGCGGAGCTGCTCATCAGATGGCAGATGTGCGGTCTGGCTGGGGTTTGCGTTTTCGGTCATAGTGCCTTTCTCAGGTTTAGAAACTGTGTTCTATTCTACCGGGGTGAGAGCGCTAGGGGCAGTGGGTGCGGGCTAAAAGGTGGGGGTGTTCTTTGGTGGCTTAAGCCCCGTGCCTACCGGGTATCGTGTTGTTCTTACCAGGAAGTCACCACTGTCTACCTGGTTCGCCGGGTGGCGTAAAATAGTAGTCTATGAGTTCAGCGCACTATTTTTCTGAAAACCCCACCGGAGACTTCACCCCTAAGCCCCTCTCTGTTGAGCTGGCAGGGCAGAAAGTCACTGTGATGACAGCGGGCGGTATTTTCAGCCCCGGTGGCGTCGATAAGGGCACCAAGATTTTGCTGGACGAGGCTCCCGAACCTACCGGCCGCCACCTCTTGGATATTGGATGTGGTTGGGGCCCCATTACCCTTACCCTAGCAATGCGGGCACCAGCAGCTGCGGTCTACGGCGTTGATGTGAACTCTCGTTCAGCCCAACTCACCGAGATGAATGCAGCTAAGCTGGGGCTGTCCAATGTGACGGTGGGTAGCCCTGAGTCATTACCCGAGGATCTCACCTTTGACACGATCTGGTCTAACCCTCCCATTCGGGTAGGTAAAGAGGTCTTACACGACATCATGCACCGGTGGTTGCCTCGACTCTCCCCCGGTGGATCTGCCTACCTGGTGGTCCAAAAGAATCTGGGCTCTGATTCTCTGCAAAAGTGGCTGAGCGCTCAGTTCCCGGCCCTGGAGGTTAGCCGCTACGCTACCTCCAAGGGCTTCCGCATCCTGCAGGTACACAACCCCGCAGAATAACCATGAGAGTTTGAGCGGCCGCGTTCTAGCAGCCGCTACCTCTCGTTTTCTTCCTAGCCGAGAAGGATTTTACCTACCATGGTGGCGGGCCCGGCGAGGACGACGTGTTCAAGTTCGTCCGGTCCGAGCACGAAGGTGACTGCTAAGGTGCCACCGGGGACACGCACCAACCACTCATCGGGGGCCTCGTCTCCGCCCCAGAAACGGGTGGCTGCTGCAGCTGCGCAGGCGCCGGTGCCGCAGGAGAGGGTTTCGCCGACGCCGCGTTCGTGGACGCGCATGCGGATTTGGCCGATATTTTCGGTGGCTGGGTCGCCGTCTTCTGCTGAGATTTCTTCGGGGACCACGAATTCGACGTTGGTACCTTCAGGTGGTCGGGGTGAAACTTTAGGGGCCTCGTGCAGGTTGAGTCCATCCAGTTTGCCGTCGGTCCCTAACATGACCACGGTGTGGGGGTTACCCATGGTGATGGAGAGTGCGCCGCGCGGGGTTTTGAGGCCCTTAGCGGTAACCTGGGCGTCAGTGCCGTTATCGCGTGCCATGTCACCGTTGATGAAGCCCCAGGGGCCCATATCGATGGCGTAGCCAGTATCAGTTTTAGCCACGGCTTTGACACCTGCTCGGGTGCCGATGAGGAGGCGTCCACCTTCTTCAAGTTCAATTAGGCCTTCACTGAGCAGGTAGTCCACGAAAGCGCGCACGCCGTTGCCGCACATCTCAGCGATGGAACCATCACCGTTACGGTAGTCCATAAACCATGTGGCCTCGGGATGGGCTTCTAGCAAGTGGCTGGCAAAGTCCAGGTTTTTGGTTTTGACCGCGCGGATAAATCCGTCTGCACCAATACCGAAGTGGCGGTCAGTTACCTGTGCAATCAGTTCAGCAGGAAGGTCCAGCTCACCTAAGGAGTCAGTGATAAAAATAAAATCGTTGCCCGTTGCATGCCCCTTCGTCAAGGTTTTGGCGGTGAGATCTCCCCAGACAGGAGCTTCATATACGTGGGTAGCCACTGGTATCCCTTTCGGTCGTTGGTCTCACAATAGACCTATTCATCTGCCCCTCAGTCTAGTTGCTCTGGGCAGGGCTTGTAGCCTCAAACTGTCGGATCGCCTCTATCGCTCGGTCGGCGTTCTCAGCATCTGACCAATCCAGCCAGGTCACCCTAGGATCAGCCGAGAACCAGGTGATCTGCCGGCGTGCGAACTGGCGAGTTGCGGTCACTGTATCGTCGATGGCTTTTTCCACCGTGTACTTCTCGCCCTGAGGCAACTGGCCGCGCTCAGCATCCAAAAGACGCAAGAATTCACGGTAGCCGATAGCTCTAGAGGCCGTCTTGCTCTGACGTAGTCCACGTGCCTCCAGTGTCTCTACTTCAGCCAGCAGACCGGCCTTTTCCATGAGAACCACGCGCTCATGCAGGCGTTCGTGCAGCTGTGCCCGGTCTCCGTTAAGACCAATTTGCAGGGAAGGCTGGACATACTGACGGGTAGGCATAAAGGACGAAAAGGGCCGACCGGTCACCTGGTAGACCTCCAAGGCTCGCACCAGCCGGCGGTCGTCCTTGACCCGTGCCGCTGATTCAGGGTCTACCTGCAGTAGCCGGGCGTGTAAAACACCGGGGCCCTTGGCTTTGAGTTCATCTTCCAGGGCAGCACGTACAGCCGGGTCCGTATCTGGGAATTCCAGCACATCTAGAGCTGCTCGTACGTAGAGACCAGAGCCGCCCACCACGATGGAATAACGGCCACGGCCCTGAATTTCAGCAATCCTCTGACGCACCTGCTGCTGAAAAACGGCGACCGAAGCTTCCTCGGTGACGTCCAGAATATCCAGCATGTGGTGGGGCACCCCGCGCATTTCCTCAGCGGTAATTTTAGCGGTGCCGATGTCCATACCGCGGTAAAACTGCATAGAATCAGCGTTGATGCACTCCCCTCCTAAGGTGAGGGCGAGGTCGATAGCAAGATCAGACTTGCCGCTACCCGTTGGGCCGACGATGGCAATGACCGGCAGAGCACTAGCGACAGTGGGGTGCGCCAGCTCAGCGGTTCCATCAGCGGAAGATGTCATGAGCGCTTCACGATGGTCGGGAGACCCAAAGATACCGGAGAGCCAGGAACCTGGGTGGTGCCGGTACCACACGAATCAGCCTGTGCTCGGTCCCAGGCATCCCCTGCACGCGAGCGGCGCACCGAGTACTGGCTGGCGTCCGGGTCTGAAATCAGGTGGAAGGAACCGGCTTCGGTGATGGGTAGAGTGACCAGGTCACCGGGACGGGGTATTTCGCAACCGGTAGGCACAGAGAAGTGCACCAGACGCTGATCTCGGGCACGGCCAGAAAGTCGGTGGGTCTGCTCAGCCTTGCGCCCTGATTCAGCGGTGACCATGAGCTCGACGGTCTTGCCCATCTGCTTACGGTTCTCTTCACCGGCAATGCGGTCCTGCAGGGCAGTCAGGCGCTCATACCGTTCCTGCACCACAGCCTTGGGCACCTGGTTAGGCATGGTAGCAGCCGGGGTGCCGGGGCGGATCGAGTACTGGAAAGTAAAAGCCGAGGAGAAGCGTGACTCTTCAACCACGCGCAGAGTCTCAGCGAAGTCTTCTTCAGTTTCACCGGGGAAGCCCACAATGATATCGGTGGTAATAACAGCCTCAGGGATGCGCTCGCGGACCTTCTCCAGAATCCCCAAGAACTTCTTGGAGCGGTAGGAGCGCTTCATATCTTTGAGCACCTTATCCGAACCGGACTGCAGAGGCATGTGCAGCACGGGCATGACGTTGGGGGTCTCTGCCATTGCGTCGATGACGTCATCGGTGAACATGGCAGGGTGAGGGCTGGTAAAACGGATGCGTTCTAGGCCCTCAATCTCACCGCAGGCCCGCAGAAGTTTAGAAAAAGCCTGGCGGTCGCCAAAGCCTACACCGTAGGAATTCACGTTCTGGCCCAGAAGAGTGACCTCAATAGCGCCGTCGTCTACTAATGCCTGTACCTCAGCCAAGATCTCGCCGGGGCGGCGGTCCTGTTCCTTACCGCGCAGGGAGGGCACAATACAGAAGGTGCAGGTATTGTTACAGCCCACCGAGATAGAGACCCAGCCTGAGTAGACCTTATCGCGTTTGGTGGGCAGGGTTGAGGGGAAAACCTCCAGGGATTCCAGCAGCTCAGCCTCAGCTTTGTTGTTGTGGCGAGCACGTTCAAGCAGGGTGGGAAGTGAGCCAATGTTGTGGGTACCGAAGACCACATCGACCCAGGGAGCCTTCTCAATAATGGTGTTTTGGTCTTTCTGCGCCAGACAGCCACCCACAGCAATCTGCATATCGGTGTGAACGTCTTTGACTTGCTTGAGCATGCCCAGGTTGCCGTAGAGCTTGTTATCGGCGTTCTCGCGCACCGCGCAGGTGTTAAAGACCACCAGGTCAGCACGCTCGCCGTCCTCAGCAGGCACATAGCCGCTGGATTCCAGCAGACCGCTCATGCGCTCTGAATCGTGTACGTTCATCTGACAACCAAACGTGCGCACCTCGTAGGTGCGGGTTGTGGTTGTTTCTTCTGGCTTCTCTACTGATACGTCAATACTCACTTCTCTAGGGTACTAGATAGGCGATAATAGTGACCATGTCAGCTTCATCCCCTCGTTTCGCCGTACTGATAGCGGCTGCCGCTGACGCCTACACTCCGTCTAGCACTGAGTCACCGGTGACCTCGGCTGCTTTCGCGCGCCTAGCGGCCGCCATGCTTGATTTCGCTGAGCAGACATCAGGATGCAGGGTGGGCGCGGTAAAGATTTTGTCAGCAGGTATGCGGTCGGTGGTTTTGCGCCTGGTCTTCGAAGGCTCGGATACTTCCCCGGGCGGCACCGTGAGCGCTACGAGCAGCCGCATCGTCAAGTTTTTCCGCCGTCGCGATGCTGCTAGTAATTCTGGGGGCTTTGGTTACCTGAGGGAAAAGCACGGTTTAGCCGCCTTGGATGAACTGGTGCCCGGTGTCTACCCGCAGCTACTTGCTTCTGACGATGGCCGCCGCACTCTCATGATGGAAGACCTAGCTTCAGGTGCAACCAGCGAACTGAAAAGCTGCGCTGAACTCATGGTCCAGGGGTCTCAGCAGGCTGCTTTAGCTCTGCGAGCTTACCTAGACCTGTGGACGGCGGTGCTCCGCTCCCCTGCCCAGCAGAAGACCATTGAAGGGTTCAGGCAGCAGCTGGCGCTAGCTGACCCCAAAGCAAGCAGCCCCGGTTCACTCACTTCCCCCGCTTTGGTGCTCAAAGGGCTAGAGCGAATGGTGGTTAGCGGTGATCTGCCTCCAGATCACCTTGCCCGGGTACGGGGTAACCTCGAGACCCTTTTGGCAGTCAGCCCCCACCAGTCTGTGTTAACCAGTGGAGACTTCTCGCCTCTCAATGTGGTCTTATCCGTTGCCCAGCCCCCTGCCCTGAGCACGGGGAACCTAGCAGTCAGGGCGCTAGATGCTGAGGGTAGCGCATGGCATCACCCCGCCCTGCTCCTTGCTGAAGTTCTCCTAGGCTTCCCATCAACACCAGGCCCATCACTGACCACCTACCTGAACGAAAGACAGCTTCAGGAGGCAGCCCTTATGCTGGCACAGCACATCTACCCCGGCATCCCCACCGCAGAAGAATTGACCAGCGTGCCAGAGGTGGAAGCCGCGTTGCTGATTATTCAAGGCATTCGCGCCGAACAAGCCGGCAACTCGCCACCAGCATCAAACTGATCCACCACACGCTACACCGCTGACCACTCGGAGACTAAAAACCTCCCCGTACAATCTAAGATGAAACACACCCGCCCTCTCTCGAAAGCTAATCTATGCCTCATAGCGTCACCTCCAGCGGAGCTACCTATCAGCGCCCTGCCCCCACCCTGAGCGTCCTTCAGGGTATCGCACTCATCTTCGGCACCAATATTGGCGCCGGTATTCTCAGCCTGCCCTACGCCGCCCGAAACGGCGGCTTCTTAGCGCTCGCCATTGCCCTGGCCATCGCGGGTCTGCTCACCACCTTTTCCATGATGTACATTGCCGAGATTTCCCAGCGCACTAAAGAGCCCCTGCAGCTTTCAGGCCTTGCAGAAAAATATTTGGGCCAGACAGGTCGATGGATTATTTTTGCTGCCATCATGGTCAACAGCATTGGAGCCCTCATCGCCTACGCGGCTGGTTCAGGTTCTCTGCTGAGCAATCTGACCGGACTTCCTCCGCTGGCCGGGAGCCTCCTCTTCTTCTTGGCAGGCTCCTTCATCATGTACAAGGGTTTGCACGCTACAGGCTTGGTCGAGGGCCTTATCACTACCGGCATGGCGGCCATCATCCTTGCTCTTTCGCTCTGGACCATTCTGGGCCCTGGTATCACCTTCGAAAACCTACTGGTGCTACACCCCTTCTTCATCATCCCCATCATGAACCTGGCGGTCTTCACCTTTATGGCCCAGTACGTCGTACCTGAGTTAGTGCGCGGCCTAGGCGATACCAACCCTCGTGCTATCCCCACCGCTCTAGTGGGTGGCATGGCGGCCACAGGCTTCACCCTGGCTTTGGTTCCCTTTGTGGCACTCGGTTTGCTGGGCGACAACGTCTCAGAAGTAGTCACTCTCTCCTGGGGTGAAGCTCTGGGACCTGTGGCTTACTACCTCGCTAACATCTTCGCGCTCCTCGCCATGTTCACTTCTTTCGTTGCAATTGGCTACACCGCGATGCGCAACATCTTAGATATTGCCCACTGGAATGAGAAAAGCCGCAAGCGTCTCATCGCTGTGCTTCTGACCGTTGTGCCGCCTCTAGCGATTTCTCTCGCGGGTCTAGGTGGCTTCGTTTCGGCACTCAGCTACGCCGGCGGCTTTGCCGGTGCTGCCATGTCTATTCTGCCGGTGCTCATGCTCCATGCTGCCCGCAAGAAGGGTGAGCTACAGCCAGTCTGGGCGGTCACCTGGCAGGCTCACCCCCTCATTCAGGGCCTGCTCATCTTCACCTATATGGTCGCCTTCATCTACTCCCTGGCTGCCATCTTCGGCCTACTTCCCACCGGCTGGGCTTAGAAACCTTTACCGCAGTCACTGATACAGCACGAGGGCGCCGCTTGCACTAACAAGTGCGGGCGGCGCCCTTAGTTTTTATTCGTAGTAGCTTCCCGAACTTGAGTTCTCTATGCCGTTCTCTTCTATATACGTTTCAATCTCTTGCTTGACCACACTGAAAGCCAGCCCCGATGGGTAGCCCTTCCGCGCCAGCATAGCTACTAGGCGGCGCATGATTTTATCCTTCTCCTGGCGGTCAGCGAGGTCCATGGAGGGCCGCAACTTCTTACGCACCAGCTCATGGGCATCATTGCGTTCGTCATCGTCGGTGCGCTGTTCCAGTGCAATCTCTGCGGTCTCCCCCTCCACACCTTTTTGCTTCAGTTCCCTGCGAATAGCGCTTCGAGACAGCTTCTTTACGTTCATGCGAGTGCGCACATAGACATCGGCAAACTCAGCATCGTTCACAAGACCTACAGCTTCACAACGAGCCAACACATCTTCAATGACAGGTTCAGAAATCTCTTTCTCAACCAACTTCTTATAGAGCATAGACCTGGATTTAGGGGAGGCTGCTAACTGGTTAAGCACCACATTCTTTGCACGGCTGAACTCGCTCTCAGGCTCTTTAGCACGGCGTCGGCCCTGCCCGGGTTCCGGTAAGGGCGTAACCCCTTGAAGCAACATCGCTTCGTCGCTGACCGGCTCATTAAGGGCGGAGCCTTCACGGAAGAGCGGCGTGCTCCGCGGGCGTTTTTGTTGAACGTCTGGCTCCCCGGCGCTGGCTGCCCCAATAGCGGGTGCAAACGGTGAAGTAGCAGCATATTTTGCTGGCGGGCGGCGGAATCCCTTCTTATGGTTGGGATTGCGCCGCTTGGTGTAGCGGTTAGTACCCGAAACAGATTCGTTCGAAGCTGGACGCTGTTGCTGCCCATTAGGTTCCGTGGGCAGGTTTTTGCCGGTGTACGGGGTCGCAGGTGCAGAAGTCGCGGCATCAACCCCGTTTTCGTGGGGAAGGTCCTGGGCTATGCCCTGAGCAGCCGGGTGCCACGCAGGGTACTCCTCTGGCTGTAGAAAGGTCTCTTCTGAAAAATTGCTACTCTGCATGCTTCTACTTTCTCATATGAGCGAAGCCGCCCTCCCCAGAGGGAGGAGCGGCTTGCTCTGTCTCAACCGGCCCTCACTACCCCTAGGTGGAGAGCTTCTGAAGAGATGGGGTGGAGAACTTGGTGGCTAGAAGTTCTCTGAAATGTCATCCAGCGGATCAACCGAGTCGCTAGCTACTTCCTCAGGCTCTTCTTCAGCTTCTACGATGCCGAGCTTAACCATAGTCTTGTACTTAATTTCCTCACAGAGCTCAGGGTTGTCTTTGAGGAAGCGGCGAACGTTTTCTTTACCTTGGCCCAGCTGGTCACCCTCATAGGTGAACCAGGCACCGGACTTCTTGACCACGTTGTGGTCTACTGCCAGGTCCAGGATGCCACCTTCTACCGAAATGCCTTCGCCGTAGAGGATGTCGAATTCAGCCTGCTTGAAGGGAGGCGCCATCTTGTTTTTGACGATCTTGGCACGAGTGCGGTTACCGATGGGGTTAGCCCCGTCCTTGAGTGTCTCAATACGGCGGATATCAATACGGACCGAAGCGTAGAACTTGAGTGCTTTACCACCGGTGGTGGTTTCAGGTGAGCCGAAGAAGACACCGATCTTTTCGCGTAGCTGGTTGATAAAGATCGCTGTGGTGTTGGTTGAAGCAAGACGTCCGGTAATCTTACGCAGCGCCTGGGACATCAGGCGAGCCTGCAGACCCACGTGGGAGTCACCCATTTCACCTTCGATTTCCGCGCGGGGCACCAGAGCAGCCACGGAGTCAATAACGATAATATCGACCGAACCGGAGCCCACCAGCATATCCATAATCTCAAGGGCCTGCTCACCGGTGTCCGGCTGGGAGACCAGCAGGGAGTCAGTATCAACGCCCAGCTTAGCTGCGTAAACAGGGTCAAGAGCGTGCTCGGCATCGATGAAAGCGGCGATGCCGCCCTCCTTCTGGACGCTGGCAACAGCGTGAAGAGCAACGGTGGTTTTACCCGATGATTCAGGGCCGTAGATTTCTACGACGCGGCCACGGGGCAGACCTCCGATACCCAGGGCGGCATCCAGAGCAAGAGCACCAGTTGAAATGGTGTCAACCTTAGGAGTCTCACGGTCACCCAGTCGCATGACTGAGCCTTTTCCATAGTTCTTATCGATCTGCGCAAGTACAGCTTCAAGTGCTTTTTCTCGGCCTTCGGCGGGCACCTGGCTCACTGTCTGCATTCGGGTTTTAGCTGCCATCTACGTTTCCTCATCTCTTATCGTGGCGGAGTGTTTTCCTCTAGTCACCACGGTAATACCTGTGGCTGACACTTTAGGGAGTCTCGGTATATTTTCTGAAAATCTGTGGATAACCGTTTTATGTGTCAGCGTTTAAGCTTCATGTGTACACATTCTACACACATTCGAACATATTTTCTATTAAGTGCGAAAGTGTTCTAGTGATTCGCTAGTCTAGGCACGCTGCGCCACGTCGGGGCCCAGCCACCGATCTTCAGGCAAGTCTTGGATGCGGCAGACGGCAAGCCACACTGCGCGCACGTCCTTACCCGCAGCTAATGCCTGCTCAACCGTCAGATCGCCAAAGTCTCCCGGCACCAGGTCTCTAGCAAGATGCCGGGCATAGGCTGACCCAAATTCATGCTCCATCGCTACCCAAAATTCACTGAGCTTCATAGTTGCCTTTACATACCTGAATAGAAAAAGAGCTGAACCCCCCTACGGGTCCAGCTCCTCTTCTCTAGATTTCTTAGCGAGCCACTACGGGGCGCTCTACAGCGGGGATGTCACGGCTAGAGGTAGCTGCAATGCCGTATTCGCGCTTGAACTGCTCTGAAAATTCAGCGGGAACAGTATCAGGCACAGAGAAACCTTCTTCAGTTGCCATGCGGGCGGAAACTTCGGCCAGCATAGCTGAAAGCGTGATATTGAGTGCCTGGCAGATGGAAGCAAGAAGCTCTGATGAGGCTTCTTTCTGACCGCGCTCAACCTCGCTGAGGTAGCCCAGTGATACTCGAGCTGAATGTGAAACTTCGCGGAGGGTGCGGCCCTGGCGCTGGCGAACATTGCGCAGAACTTCGCCGATGGCGTGACGCAGAAGGATAACCTTGCCGGTCTCGTGGACTGGGGCAGCACTCTCTGTCTGACCCACATCCTTCCAACGGACGACACCGTTCACGGATACGGGCTGCTTCGTCATTTTTATACCTATCTCCTATGGGTATTTTCTTTTGATAGATTCAAAAGTTGGTTGTTATTCAGCCTAGCGCACTCAATCTGCGCAGTCAGCTGAAAATCAAGAATATTTCGTATACTTACGACCTTTTCCTGTTACATCTATTGAAACCCAATAACCTGTGCTTTCATTCCCCGTTTTCCCGAAATTTATCTGAAGACTTACTGGGAATTAGGTTAACAGCTTATGGTGGGGCTTGCTGGCAAGCCCCACCCATACGAGCCCACTAGCTGGATAGCTCATCCTCAAGAGCATCTGCCAGGAGCACCAGCGCATCGTGAGCTGCCTGTTGGCGTATGCTCTGGCGATCACCTGCATAGTTTTTTTCAACTGAAAAGACCTGCCCATCACCAGCCACAGCTAGATAGACTCGGCCAACGGGTTTACCGTCCCAGGGCTCGGGCCCAGCAGCGCCGGTTGTGGAAACACCATAGTCTGCCCCACAGACCCGGGCGGTACCCTCTGCCATATGTTGGGCTACCTCTGGATCAACTGCGCCCCTACTAGCTAGCAGACCACTTGGGACTCCTAACACCGACGCCTTCACCTCCGAAGCATAGGAAATAACTCCGCCTCGGTAGACAGCAGAGGCCCCAGGAACCGAGCAAATAAGCTGCCCCAGCAAGCCACCTGTTAGAGACTCAGCGGTAGCCAATGTCACCCCTCTCAGCGAAGCTGCTGCCACCAGCCTGGCTGCGGCTAGTTCAAGGTCTTGCTCACGTGGCTGCATTAGCGGCCCTGAGCTGTGAAGTAGTCCCGGCGCAGCTGCATTGCCTTAATAACGTAATCAATGCCGGTTACCACGGTAATCACCACGACGGCTGCCATAGCAATCCAGCCCGGCCATAGTGCCCAGGTGCCCAGCTGCCCCAAAGGCATAATCATGAGCACCAGGGCTACGGTCTGCAGAACGGTCTTCATCTTGCCACCCTTGGACGCTGCCATAACTCCGTATTTGATGATGAAAAGACGCATCACGGTAATGCCCCATTCACGCACCAGAATCACGATAGTGACCCACCACCACAGCTCACCCAGCATAGAGAGAACCACGAAAGCTGCCCCCGTAAGAAGTTTGTCGGCAATGGGGTCAGCAATCTTGCCAAAGCTGGTAATCAGATTGCGGGAGCGAGCCAGATGCCCGTCTAGCCAGTCCGTGATCATAGCAATGATGAAGACAGCAACAGCCCACCAGCGTAAGCCCATATCGTTTTCACCGTGCTGACCACCAGCCAAAAGCAGCCAGATAAAGAGGGGCACCATGACAATACGCAGGGCGGTCAAAGCATTGGGAAGGTTCCAGTTAGATGAGGTGGTAGCTGTTTGTTCTGCCATCTCGTATCACGTCCTTACGTAAGTGGTCACTGGCGGTGTCGGGTACTTCTATTATCGCCCAGTGAGGCTCCAGGCATCCTCATCGCCATCATCTCCGTCGTAATCATCAACGGTTTCAGGGACGCCCGCGTTCATCTTCCCCACGGGGTCACCAGCGTAGGGGTCATCGTAGTCTTCGGCCAGAGCAGGGGGATCTTCACCGCGCAGTTTAGCCAGTACACCCGGCAGGTCATCAGGCTGAACCAGCACGTCACGTGCCTTTGACCCCTCAGAGGGGCCAACGATTTCGCGGGATTCAAGAAGGTCCATGAGACGGCCTGCCTTAGCGAAGCCCACGCGAAGCTTGCGCTGCAGCATGGAGGTCGAACCGAACTGGGTATTCACCACCAGTTCCGCGGCGCGCAGCAGGTCATCGAGGTCATCACCAATATCATCGGCAATCTTCTTCGAAGGAGCGGTAGCCACCACATCATCGCGGTAGGAAACCGGCATCTGAGTTTTGACGTGCTCTACCACCTCGTGAATCTCGGATTCAGAGACCCAGGCACCCTGCACACGCATGGGTTTGGAGGCGCCCATGGGCAGGAAGAGGGCGTCGCCCTGGCCAATCAGCTTCTCAGCGCCGGGCTGATCTAGCACCACGCGGGAGTCGGTGACCGAGGAGGTAGCAAAAGCCATACGGGAGGGCACATTGGCCTTAATAAGGCCGGTGACGACATCCACCGAAGGACGCTGGGTAGCTAGAACCAGGTGAATACCGGCGGCACGCGCCAGCTGGGTGATACGCACGATGGACTCTTCAACATCACGCGGGGCAACCATCATGAGGTCCGCCAGCTCGTCCACAATCACCAGCAGGTAAGGGTAGGCCTTGATTTTGCGCTTGGAGCCGGGTTCGGGCTGAATCTTGCCTGCCTTGACTGCCTTGTTGAAGTCGTCCACGTGCTTATAGCCGTAGTGGGCGAGGTCGTCGTAGCGGGCGTCCATCTCGCGGACCACCCACTGCAGTGCTTCGGCCGCCTTCTTGGGGTTGGTGATGATGGGAGTAATCAGGTGCGGGATGCCCTCGTAGGCGGTGAGTTCCACGCGCTTGGGGTCTACCATGACCAGGCGCACTTGGTCAGGGGTTGAACGCATGAGAATGGAGGTAATCATGGAGTTCACGAAGGAGGACTTACCGGCACCGGTAGCGCCTGCGACCAGCATGTGGGGCATCTTGGCCAGGTTGGCAATCACGAAGCCACCCTCGACGTCCTTACCAACGCCCATTACCATGGGGTGATCGGTGGCGTGAGCTTTAGCCGAGCGCAGCACATCGCCCAGCACCACGATTTCACGGTCGGTGTTGGGGATTTCGATGCCGATAGCGCTCTTGCCCGGAATGGGTGAAAGAATGCGCACATCGGCCGATGCTACGGCGTAAGAAATGTTCTTGGATAGGGCGGTAACGCGCTCTACCTTGGTACCAGCGCCCAGTTCAATTTCATAGCGGGTAACTGTGGGGCCACGAGAGAAGCCGGTCACTTCAGCGTCTACGTTGAACTGCTGCAAAACATTGGTCAGAGCATCAACGACCTGCTCATTGACCTCGCTACTCTCCTTGGCTGGAGGGCCCGCGTCCAGCATGTTTTCTGCGGGCAGGGTGTAATCGCGCCCGGCGGCTTCAACCACCTGAGCTTCACGGGGTTGCTCAGTTAACTCCACGCGGGTGCTGTTATGAATGCGGGAAGTGCGCTCAGCGCCACGCGTAGCATGGGGCGCGGACGCCGCGGGAGCAGCCGGTGCCAAAGGAGCAGGTGCTGAGGAGTTTGGGGTTGTGGGGCTCACTGCTCCAGAGGCAGCGCTAGCTGAGGCGGTGCCTCCTACTGCTCCAGCGGCAGCGCTAGCCAGGCTAGCGTCTAGTGCACCACCGGTAGCGGCGCTCTTGTGAGATGAGGGCCGAGGTACGGTGTGGGTGCGAGGAGTCCCTAAAGCACCAGTTTCGCCCTGAACTTGAGCTTTACGCTCAGAGGCTTCTTCAGGCTCGGTGAGTGTCTCGGTTAGATTGCCGCGCTGGGCAGCTGCCCGGCGGGTCTCATCTAGGCGCTGAGCTGGGGCATCAGAGGTACCGGACCCGAGCTCGCCTGCTGAGGTCTCAGCCCAGGCCCCCTGATCGAAGAGCTCCGCACGTTGCTGAGCGGCTTTCTTAGCTGCCTTCTTTTCGCTGCGGGTTTGCTTGCGGGAAGCTTCAACATCAAAGGCATCAACAGACGGGCGGGTAGAAGCAACGGTTGAGCTCTGCTGACCGCGGGCAGTCTGAGCCACCGGTGCCGTATCTGCAGCAGGCTCCTCAAATAGAGCACCGCGGTAAGCTTCATCCCCATCATAAGCATCGAGGCGGGTGTCTACCGCTGGCTGCTGACCAAAGCCCAACCAAGCGAGCAAACCGCCGCGACGCTGGGGTGCCGGTGATTCTTCATAGTCACCGTCATAGAGGTAGGAGCGGTCATGCTCACCCTCATCAAAGACTTTGGTGGGCTGATCGTCAGCAGTGCGTGAGGTAGCACGAGAACCGGCTGAGGAAGAAGCGTGATGGTGGTGCTCCCCCAGCAGAATCCCAAAGATGTGAACTGTCCTAGGCCAGACCTGGCGAAGAGGGGTTCGAGTAGCGACCAGGAACCCGGCCAGAAAAACCAGGCTAATGAGAATCCATTCCAGGGCGTTAACCCCGCCCACGATACGGCTGGCAGGGGTGCCGATGAGTACGCCAACGGTACCGCCGCCGCCCCAAAAATGTTCAAAGGAATCAGAGAAGGTGGGGTAATCAGCTACCTTGGCGCCCATCATTGAAGCCGAAACGGTCATGATGGTAAAGCCCAAAGCAATACGGTTATTCTCCCGAACCTCCAAGGGGTGCCGGAAGATACGGATGGCAAAGATAAAGCACAAAATGGGAATGAGCAATGATCCCTGGCCGAAGAGACCACCAACAATAATGTGCCAGATGTTCAGGGGCCATTCGTACCAGGCCAGGTCGGCGTTGGCGTCAGCACGCCAACCCCACCACTCCACAGCAGCTGTGAGAAGGCCGATAGCCAGGATCAAGAGGGCTCCGCCGTCCCTGCGTTCGTGCAGCTCAATATCGGTGCGTAGGGCGCCCATACGGCGCACGGCTCCACCCACGGTGAAGGCAAGGCCCTGCCACGCCCCTACCAGGGCACGCACCAGGGCGTTGCTCTCTTGGGGTGTAGCGGTTCTGCGGTTGCCCTTCCGAGCGGACGCGCGTTTGGACGCGCTCGCGCGGGAACCGTTTGAACGGGGTGCTGATTTGCTCGATCGTGAGTTTCTCGGAGCCATTCTTCCAGTACAGTTTCGTGGGTTGATAGGGCAAGAGGTGCGAAGCTCCGGTGTGGAGGAGCTTCGCACCATAGCTACGCTAGATAGCTTTTTTGTTAGCCTTTGCGGGCTTCAGGGGTGTTGGTTTCAATCACCACAGGCACGATCATGGGCTTACGGCGCAGGCGGCGGGCCACCCAGGCTCCCATTGTGCGGCGGACAATCTGCTGCAACTGGTGCACGGTATGCACACGCTCAGGTGCACGGTGCAAGGCGTCCTCAAGAGCCGCAGTGATTTTGGGGGTGATGTCATCAAAGACGGAATCGTTTTCAGCGATACCGCGGGCGTGGATGTCCGGCCCGGTCACAACGCGCTTGGTGGCGCGGTCGATAACGGTCACGATAGACACGAAGCCTTCTTCGCCCAGGACGCGGCGGTCCTTGAGGTCATCTTCGGTTACATGGCCTACGGATTTGCCGTCAACATAAACATATTCGCAGGGTACCTGACCCACGATATTCGCCAAGCCGTCCTTGAGGTCAACCACGGTGCCGGAGTCACAGATCAGCACGCGGTCTTCCTTGATACCGGTTTCAACGGCCAGCTTGCCGCTGGCCTGTAGGTGGCGGACTTCACCGTGCACGGGCATGACGTTGCGGGGGCGCAGGATGTTGTAACAGTAGAGCAGTTCGCCCGCTGCTGCGTGACCTGAAACGTGAACCTTAGCGTTACCCTTATGCACCACGTTAGCACCCAGCTTCATCAGGCCGTTGATGACGCGGTAGACAGAGGTCTCGTTGCCGGGGATCAAAGAGGACGCCAGGATGACTGTGTCATCGGGTTCAATCTGAATCTTATGATCGCCGTTAGCCATGCGAGAGAGCGCAGCCATGGGCTCACCCTGGGAGCCGGTGCACATCATGACGATTTGGTCGGGGCGGTAGTCATCGACCTTCTTGAGGTCAATCAGCAGGCCCTTGGGCACGGTCAGGTAACCCAGCTTTTCAGCGATGGTCATATTTCGCACCATCGAGCGGCCCACTAGCACGACCTTACGGCCCCGTTCTTCGGCGGCGTCCAGCACCTGCTGTACGCGGTGTACGTGAGAGGAGAAGGAAGCCACAATGACGCGCTTCTTGGCGTCACGGATGACGTTGGAAATCACCGGACCAATGTGCTTCTCAGTGGGGGTGAAGCCGGGAACCTCAGCGTTGGTTGAGTCGGGCAAGAAGAGGTCAACACCTTCTTCACCCAGACGCGCGAAGTGGCGCAGGTCGGTAATACGTCCGTCCAGGGGTAGCTGGTCCATCTTGAAGTCACCGGTGTGCAGGGTGTTACCCGCAACGGTGCGAATGAAGACTGCCATGGCATCGGGAATGGAGTGATTAACGGCAACGAATTCACACTCGAAGGGGCCGATTTTCTCGATCTGCCCCTCGACCACGTCCATGGTGTAGGGCTTGATGCGGTGTTCCTGCAGCTTAGCCTCTACCAAGGCCAGGGTCAGCTGTGATCCCACCAGGGGGATGTCGGGGCGGCGGCGCAACAGGTAAGGAACAGCGCCGATGTGGTCTTCGTGACCGTGGGTCAGCACCACAGCTACCACGTCATCTAGGCGGTCCTTGATGTAGTTGAGATCCGGCAGAATCAGGTCAACACCGGGCTGGGACTCTTCGGGGAAGAGCACGCCGCAGTCAACGATGAGGAGCTTACCGTTGATCTCGTAAACGGTCATATTACGGCCTACTTCACCCAGGCCACCGAGCGGCACAACGCGCAGGGTGTCCTTCTTGAGCTTGGGCGGCATATGGGGACTAGTAACAGTTTGAGCCATAGTCTCTCTTTCTTACTTTTCTTTTTGTATTTTCTACGGGCAAAGCGGGCCTGCCTAAAACCTAGTGTCTTAGGTAAGCCCGCTAACCCCTTGTAACGTCTTTAACTGATGAGTGTTGAAGCGATGGTAGAACCTTCAAGGTCTGCCCGCATGAGTGCCGCTTCTTCATCGGTTGCTAGCACGTGCGGTAGACGCACGACCGGGGAATCTAGAATTCCCTGCCACGAAAGAATCTGCTTGGCAGCTACACAGCCGGGCACGCGGCTCATAGCAGCTCGAATTACCGGTGCCAGTTCAAGGTGCAGCTTCTGAGCTGTCGCAAGGTCTCCTGCAACGGTCGCGTCGATGAGCTGGCGGAAGGCCTCTGGAGCCACGTGGCTGGTCACACCGACCAGACCGACAGCTCCCACCGCCATCCAGGGCAGGGTCAGACCATCATCACCGGAGTAGTACTGCAGGTCGGTGGTTTCCATGACCTCGGTGGCTGCGGTGAAGTCTGCCTTAGCGTCCTTAACAGCCACGATGTTCTCGTGGCTAGCCAGTGAACGGTAGACCGCAGGAGTAATAGGAATGCCAGCTCGCCCGGGGATGTCATAGAGCATAACGGGGGTTTTGACGGCATCAGCTACGGTGCGGAAATGGGCTTCAAGGCCAGTCTGAGTGGGCTTGTTGTAATAGGGGGTTACCACCAGCAGGCCGTCTACACCAACCGCTTCGGCGCGGGAGGCCAGGTGAAGAGTGTGGTGAGTGTCGTTAGAGCCCACGCCGGCCACGATGTGGGCCCGCTCCCCCACTGCCTCTTTGACGATGCGGAAAACGTTCTCATTTTCTTCATCGGTCATGGTGGAGTATTCGCCGGTCGTGCCACAGACGATGAGACCGTCATGACCGCGGTCCACAAGGTTTTGAGCAAGAGCCGCTGTGGCTTTTTCGTCAACGTCACCGGACTCGGTGAAAGGGGTGACCATAGCGGTCAGCAGTCGACCAAAGATGGGTGAGGTGGTGGTTGCAGTCTCAGACATAGTTAATACGTTACCTTATGTGCTGGGGCTAGTCCCTAGAAAGTAGCCCATCTCGTGTGAGCTTGCTCCCCCGGTGCTACCCGTGTGATCGGTTGAAATTCTCTAGACGGTGAGGTTCTGGGGTGTTTTACCCCGGTAAAGGTCAATGGCGGTGCGCATGGACTTTCGGGCACGTTTGCGGTCGCCCGAAGCGTCGTAGGCTAAAGATAGTTTGAACCAGTTTTTCCAGCTGGACCCATCATTTTCTACCGCGCCAGCGTACTGGGTGAACTGTTCATCGGCAGCTGCCCGATCGATCCGCCCCGAAGCGCTGCGGGGTAGGTGGTCTTCTGGAAGCTCACCGGCCCGCGCCAGTTCTTCACCCAGTTTTTGGGTGCGGGCGCCAAAGGTAATTTCTCGGACGATGGACCAGACACCTAAAATCGGCAGGACAATGAGGGCAAGACCCAGAACTAGCCCCACTGTTCCAGCGTGTTCAATAAAGATCAGCCCGCGCTGCACGGTAAGTGCCAGGTAGAGGGCGAGCGCCCCGGTAATCAGAGCTGCAAAGATTTTGCCTCGACCTCCGGCATCCACCGCGATGAAGACGGCGCAGAAAACACCTACCGTGAGCAGGAAGAGTTTGGTGCCCCAGCCCAGGGGAAGAATGAGCACGGTGAGCACAGCCAGGGCAATAGTGCCGGCGCTAAAAAGTCTGAGGGAGGTGCTGGGGGCTGCGCTAGTCAAGGTTAAGGTACCGGGCAAGGCCCACTGAGAGACCGGGATTCTCAGCTACCTGGCGCACACCCAGCAGGACGCCGGGCATGAAGCTAGTGCGGTCAAAGGAGTCGTGGCGGATGACCAGTTGCTGGCCAGCATCTCCCAGCAGGATTTCTTGGTGGGCGGTCAGCCCGCGCAAACGCACGGCGTGCACGTTGACGCCATCGACCACGGCACCGCGCGAACCATCAGGGTCGGTTTCGGTCGCGTCGGGTGAAGGCCCGACACCAGCGACAGCTCGGGATTCGGCAATTTTCTGGGCGGTGTGCACAGCGGTACCGCTCGGGGCGTCCACCTTATTAGGGTGGTGCATCTCAATAACTTCTACCGATTCAAAGAAGCGGGCAGCTTTGGCAGCGAATTCGGTGGCCAAAATGGAGCCGATGGCAAAGTTAGGGGCAATGAGTACACCAATGCTAGGGTGCTCTTTGAGGAGGGTTTCAAGGTTGCTGAGGCGTTCCTGGTCCCAGCCGGTGGTGCCTACTACGGCGTGAATATCGTGCTCTACTGCGAAGCGGACGTTCTGTTCAGTGACAGCGGGAACGGTCAGGTCAATCATGACTTCTGCGCTATATTCCACCAGGAGTTCAAGGGAATCTCCGTTGCCCAGGGCCGCTACCAGCTCCATATCGTCAGCTTGATTCACCGCTGCTACAGCTTCTGACCCCATACGGCCAGCTGCACCGATGACAGCAACCTTCCAGATCTTGCTCATTTACCTGCCCTGTCTCCCGGCAACCCGAGTACTTGTGTGTAGCGCTCAGTGGGGCGCTACTACTGCTTACCACTCTAGCGAAAACCCTTGCCTGGCGCAGGGGTTCACTTCATAAAAGATACTTTCACCAGCGCATACAGCCTTCCCGCGTTGTACAGGCTGTTTCATCATACGAAACTCGGCTGACCGGGTAGGGCAGAACACCCCTACCGGATAGGTTCTACGCGCCCTGCTTTTTAGGCTTCTACCCCCTAAACTGGTGAGGTGCGCCTGCACATCTCCCCCTAATAAAACCAGAGGACCTTTTCGGTGAAAGAAGACCACGTCTTTTATTCTGCCGTGCACCCGCACGAAGGGCAGAGAAAATTTGTGCTGCGCGGGCTCGACGGTATACGAGCCATCGCCGTGCTGCTGGTTGTGGTCTACCATTTCTGGCCCCAAGCTCTGCCCGGAGGCATGATCGGTGTTGATATCTTCTTCGTTATCTCCGGCTATCTGATTACCGCCTTGCTCCTGCGCGAGGGTGCTTATACCGGCAAGATGAACATCGTTGCTTTCTGGGTGCGGCGTCTGCGCCGTCTTATCCCGGCCGTCGCTGTGCTGGTGCTCTTTATCTCCACGGTGGCCCTGATCGTGGGCGGTGACGCGCAGGTGGGTCTGGGGCGCCAAATTTTGGGTGCCTTCACCTACTCCTCTAACTGGCTGCTCATTAGGGCAGGTAACGACTATTTCACCCAGACATCCCCCGAACTCATGACCAATTTCTGGTCCCTGGCTGTTGAGGAACAGTTCTATTTCTTCTGGCCGGTCATCATGGTCTTTGTTTTCATGTTTACCGCCAAGTGGTGGCAGCGTTCACTGGTCCCGGCAATTTTGGGCACACTCTCCCTGCTGCTCACGCTCATCCTAGGGGCGCTGGGCGCTTCAGCTACCCGCCTCTACTACGGCACCGATACCCACCTTTACGGCCTGATGGTAGGCGTGCTACTCGCTATGCTGCTGCCTTGGTCCATGTACCCGCCGGCAGATGAACGTCTCTACCCCATCGTCGGTTACGGCAACGGCGCTCAGGGTTGGATCCGCCAGGCAACGGGCTGGGTGTCCCTCCTGCTCGTAGTACCCTTGGCCCTCACCCTTTCTGACGCTAACCCGGGTCTTTTGATGCCCTGGGGGCTTCTTGCCGGTTCCCTCTTGGGTCTGGGAATGATTCAGGCGCTCCTACCGGATGTCCGGGGCGGCACCTCAGATGCTTTTCGCGCTCTGCTCTCCTTCCCCCCTCTTGTCTGGGTGGGTCAGAGGTCTTACGGTATTTATCTTTGGCACTGGCCACTGATGGTGCTGGCCCACTATATGTTTGGCCCCGTGCGCTCTCCCTGGGTCAATGCCGTCGTCCTGCTGCTCACTCTGCTCTGCGCCGGTGCCTCTTACATCTATGTGGAACAACCTGTTCGCGCTCTAGGCTTCCGCGGGGCCCTGAGCTCTTGGCTGACCGCTATGTTTGCTCGTACCGGCAAAGTGGTGCCCGTGGCTGCTGCGGTGCTGACCTGTCTAGCTCTCATTGCAACGGTTTTTGCTGTACGTACAGCACCGAACATGACGCAGGCCCAGGCTCTCATTGCTGCCGGCCAGGCTGCCCAAGATCAACACCAGCAACAGCCGATTACTTCTGCCCCAGAGGACCAGCAACCGGCTGAGACGCCCACTGCCCTTGCAATTCCAGACGGGGTAAGTGTGGTGGGTGACTCGGTAACGCTGGCCGCCGCCGGTGAGCTGGCAAACATGCTCCCTCATGCAGCTATTGACGGGGAAGTTTCCCGCACCAGCAGTAAGGCCATACCCCTAATCAAGCAGCAGGCAAACGAAGGTACGCTACCCACGGTGGTGGTGCTTTCGGTGACTGCCAATTCCACTTTCTCGACTGAAGAACTTGAGGAGCTCTACGAAACGGTCGTAGCAGATGGCAAGCGCCGGCTGGTTCTTGTGACGGGCCGAGGCCCTGATAGCCTGCCCTGGATTGAGCCCTCCAACCAGGCAATTCGCTCCTTTGCCGCAGCTCACCCTGACACGGTGAGCATCGCCGACTGGCAGGCAGCCAGTGAAGGTCACCCGGAATACCTGGTGTCAGACGGCGTGCACCCGCACGGGCAGGGCCTTGAAGTCTATGCCCAGATTATTGCGGACGCCGTCCAGCAGGCAGAAGCTAGCCTGGCCCACAGCACTCTGGCCCCGGAACACGTCCAGGGCCAGTAGGGATTTTATTTGACAACCGTTGTTACCCAGGTCTGCTGTGCCAGGTAGCGGGCAAGATCTTGAACATCATCAAGGGTGACAGCGCGGACACCTTCAAGGAGCTCATCTAGGCTCATAAAGCGACCCGAATCTAGCTCAGCCCTACCCAGGCGGCTCATACGGCTACCGGCGTCTTCACTGCCCAGTATGGTTGACCCACCCAGCTGGCCAATGACCTTCTCCAGTTCATCAGCGGTCAGCCCATCGCGTGCAAGATCGTCAAAGGTCTTCTGCATCAGCTCAGTCACCTGCTCTGCTTTAGCTGGCAGGCAACCAGCGTACATACCGAAGTAGCCCGCATCTGAGTAAGAGCCAGAGAAAGAGAAGGTCGAATAGGCCAGACCGCGCTTCTCGCGAATCTCCTGGAAAAGACGCGAAGACATGCCGCCGCCCAGGGCGCTGTTGAGCACGCTCATGGCAAAACGGCGATCATCACCTGCTATCAAACCGGGGCAACCCATCACAATGTTGGTCTGCTCAAAATTCTTCTCCAGGGTCAGACTCTCAGCGCCCGGGGTGATATCAGCGCGCAGGCGCTCGCGGCGGGGTGCCGGGGCGGTGCCCTCGTTCAAGTCCCAGCCGCGCTGGGCCAGTGATTCCATGACCAGTTTGACGATTTCGCCGTGGTTGAGACTACCCGCGGCAGAGATAACTAACCGGTCGGGGGTGTAGAACTTTTTGTAGTGGTCCCACACCGCTTCGCGGGAGACATCGGTGATTTCTTGCGGGGTACCCCCGATGGGGCGTCCCAGCGGGTGGGTTCCCATGAGCTGCTCGATGAATGACTCAAAGGCAACGTCGGTGGGGTCGTCCTGGTCCATGGCGATCTCTTCGAGGATGACGCCGCGCTCTTGCTCCAGCAGTTCGGGGTCAATGACAGCGCCGGTCACCATATCGGCGATGACGTCAATGGCCATGGAGGTGTCCTCGTCCAACACTCGTGCGTAGTAGCAGGTGTGCTCTTTAGCGGTGAGCGCGTTGGATTCGCCGCCCACCCTGTCAAAGGCGTGGGCAATATCAAGTGCGGTACGCTGGCCGGTGCCCTTAAAAAGCAGGTGTTCAAGGAAGTGAGTGGAACCCAGCATACCGGGGGCTTCATCGCGTGAGCCAACCCCTACCCAAAAGCCAATTGAAACAGAACGCTGGGAGGGCATGCGCTCGGTGATCACGCGCACACCGCCGGGTAAAATGCTACGGCGAACATCGTTGCCGCCGCCACCGGCGTGAATGAGCTTGCCGGTATGGTAGTTGAGCTCATCGGTGAGCTGGGTGAGGGAGGTGGGAAGAAGGACGGGCATAGGTCTCTCTGGTTTAAATCTTTGGGCTTTTAGTTCAATATACCCTTTTGCAGGCTTTAAAACCCCAACGGGTGGGGAGCCTTTCGGCACCCCACCCGTTGATGGTGGTTACAGTGAGGGCTGACCCTACTTACTCTTCGTCGGCTCCAGCCTCTTCGCCGTCGGCGACCACGGGAACCAGTGAGAGCTTGCCGCGGTCATCAATCTTGGAGATTTCAACCTGAACCTTCTGGCCTACGCCCACAACGTCCTCAACATCTTCAACGCGCTTGCCGTCGTTGAGCTTACGCAGCTCGCTGATGTGCAGCAGACCGTCCTTGCCGGGGGTCAGTGACACGAAAGCACCAAAGCTGGTGGTCTTAACGACAGTACCCAGGTAGCGTTCGCCGATTTCGGGAACCTGGGGGTTAGCGATTGCGTTGATAGCTGAGCGTGCAGCCTCAGCTGAGGGGCCGTCGGTTGCGCCAATGTAGACGGTGCCGTCGTCCTCAATGGAGATATCGGTGCCGGTATCTTCCTGGATCTGGTTGATCATCTTGCCCTTGGGGCCAATGACCTCACCGATCTTGGCAACGGGGACCTGAACGGAGATGACGCGGGGTGCAAAGTCGCTCATTTCATCGGGTGCATCAATAGCTGCATTGATGACCTCGAGGATGTGCAGACGGGCTTCACGTGCCTGAGTCAGGGCGCCGGCCAGAACGGATGCGGGGATACCGTCGAGCTTGGTGTCCAGCTGGATAGCGGTAACGAACTCGCTGGTACCTGCGACCTTGAAGTCCATATCGCCCAGTGCGTCTTCTGCACCGAGGATGTCGGTCAGAGCTGCGTAACGGGTTTCGCCGTCCACCTCGTCTGATACCAGACCCATCGCAATACCTGCAACGGGCGCACGCAGGGGCACACCGGCGTTCAGCAGAGACAGGGTTGAAGCACACACTGAGCCCATGGAGGTTGAGCCGTTGGAGCCCAATGCCTCTGATACCTGGCGGATGGCGTAGGGGAACTCTTCACGTGAGGGCAGGATCGGGGTAATCGCGCGCTCGGCAAGGGCACCGTGGCCGATTTCTCGGCGCTTGGGTGAGCCTACGCGGCCGGTTTCACCGGTTGAGTAGGGCGGGAAGTTGTAGTGGTGGATGTAGCGCTTTGACTTAACCGGGTAAAGGGAGTCAAGCTGCTGTTCCATCTTGAGCATGTTGAGGGTGGTGACGCCCATAATCTGGGTTTCGCCCCGCTCAAAGATAGCTGAACCGTGGACGCGGGGCAGAACCTCAACCTCAGCGGTCAACTGGCGGATGTCGGTCAGACCGCGGCCGTCGATGCGTACCTGGTCGGTGAGGATGCGCTGACGCACAACGTGCTTGGTCAGAGCATTGAATGCTGCGTTGACTTCGTCCTCACGGCCTTCGAAGGGCTTGCCTTCACCGGAGAGCTCTTCAGCAATCTGCTGTTGCAGGTCACCGGAAGCGATTTCGCGCTCCTGCTTACCTGCGATGGAGTAGACCTCTACCACCTTGGACTCGTATGCCTTGACGGCTTCGTCCACGTCAGCTTCACGCTGGCCGAAGACGGGCAGTGTCATGGCGGGCTTGCCCGCGCGGGCAGCCAGGTCTGACTGAGCCTTGCAGAGAGCTGCAATGAAGGGCTTTGAAGCTTCGAGACCCTGAGCTACAACCTCTTCGGTGGGAGCGGTTGCGCCGTCTTCCTTGATGAGCTTCCAGGAGTTATCGGTTGCTTCAGCTTCAACCATCATGATGGCTACGTCTTCGGTGCCGTCAGCCTTGGTGATGACACGGCCGGCTACAGCCATGTCGAAGACAGCGTTTTCCAGCTGTGAGTGCTTGGGGAAAGCAACCCACTGGCCGTCAATCAGTGCTACGCGTACGCCACCGATGGGGCCAGCGAAGGGCGCACCGGAAAGGGTGGTTGAAGCGGATGCAGCGTTGATGGCTACGGTGTTGTAGATTTCATCGGGCTCAATGGTCAGAACGGTAACAACGACCTGAACCTCGTTGCGGATGCCCTTCTTGAAGACGGGGCGCAGGGGGCGGTCAATCAGACGCGCTGCCAGAATCGCTTCGGTGGAGGGGCGACCTTCACGGCGGAAGAAGCCGCCGGGAATCTTGCCCGCTGCGTACATACGTTCTTCAACGTCAACGGTCAGCGGGAAGAAGTCGAAGCCCTCGCGGGGGTTCTTGCCAATGGCGGTAGCGGAGAGCAGGGTGGTTTCATCGTCGATGGTCACCAGGGCTGAGCCTGCTGCCTGCTGGGCTAGACGGCCGGTTTCGAAGCGTACAACGCGCTTACCGAACGTGCCGTTATCAATAATTGCTTCAGCGAACTGAATTTCGGGACCTTCCAAGGTTCCTCCATTTCGTGTGGTGCGCCGCGCTTTCGGTCATCGATTGAGGCTCACAGACCCCTACGTTGGGTGTTCTGTAAACCGCTACCGAGGACCGCGAAAGCACGCGGCGGCTTGGGTTTTCTGTTGAGGTGTAAGGCAAGGGCGGCACCTTAGCTGTCTCCTCTTTCGAGGAGGGGGTGCCCAGGTGTCGCCCTTACGCTACTGATTTATCGGCGGATACCGAGACGCTCGATGAGGACGCGGTAACGTGCGATATCAACGCTCTTGAGGTAGCCGAGCAGGTTGCGGCGGCGACCAACGAGGATCATCAGACCACGACGTGAGTGGTGGTCGTGCTTGTGGGACTTGAGGTGTTCGGTCAGGTCGGTGATACGACGAGTCAGAACTGCAACCTGAACCTCGGGTGAACCGGTGTCACCTTCGTGGGTTGCGTATTCCTTCATGATTTCCTGCTTGATGGCGGGATCGAGTGCCACTGTGTAACTCCTAGAGTTAGTGCCGTGTGCGGCCCGGTCAATATTTTTACTGCCGGGTGGAGGGCCTGCCCTAGCGCTAGGCGCGGGGTGGCTTCTGCATGAAACTGCCACGGACTGCAGTCACATGCGCTCCCCACTTTACCGCACAGACTCCCCCGCCGAAAGAGCAGCCCTGTGCTAGCTACCACACACCGGCAGGAGGGCGGAGTGCGGTTAGCTGATAATTTCGCTAAACCTGTCGTAGAACCCTTGCAGGCGGGTGATGAGCCGCTGTTTACGGGTTGCTCGGCTTTCTCCGTTTGCGGCTCGACCGAATCGGGGGCCACCGGCTTTCAGCAGCCTACCGATGGTTTCGCCGTAGACCTGGATGCCACCGGCTTTCCAAGCGTCTGCAATAAAAGCGCGGGTAGATTCGGGGTTAAGTTTTTCTTCCTCGATAATTTTGTCGAGTTCAGCCAGTGACTGCTCTTCGATATGTTTCTGCCACTCCCCTTGCACGTCGCCCTTGTCGAAACTGATTTTGTCGATGAAATCTTCGATAAGGTCTTTTTTATTGTGCAGGGTGGGGCTTGAGTCCACGGCACGGGTGATTTGGGCGCGCATTTCGCCGGGGTCTCCACTGCCCTTACGGTACTGGTCAACCAGCATCAGAATATGGTCTACGCCCACTGAAACCTGTTTGATGAGCTCAATTTCAAAGACTAGGTCTTCTGTGATGTCAGCTTTCTCTGTACCCTCGCTGCTTCGCATCTCGCGGTAGAGATCGAGGTAGTGAGACTGGTAATCCTGAACGTCCCTTGCCGCCAGGGTGTCATCGGTCTCGAATTCGTCGAAGGCTGAGAGGATGTTGCGCAGTCTCAGAATTTCACCAAAGAGTTTAATGAAGTCTTTTTGGGATTGTTCGCCCAGTTCTCCAGCGCTAAGAGTGTCCAAGCTAAAGTCGTGGCTAAGGGCATCCAGCTTCTCCCGGTAGTCCTCTAAATATTCAGTGTAGGGGCGTAGAAGAACAGTCGCACGGGCATCCTTGTTACCAAAAAGGGCAAGGGCTTCGTCAGTGGCTGTTTCGAGGTTTCTGAAACAGACAATGTTTCCATAGGTCTTGACCGAGTTCAGAATACGGTTGGTTCGGCTGAATGCCTGGATGAGCCCGTGGGTCTGCATGTTTTTATCGACCCAGAGGGTGTTAATGGTTTTAGAGTCAAAACCGGTCAGGAACATATTGACCACAATCAGTAGGTCAAGCTCCCGGTTCTTCATTCGTTTTGAGACGTCCTTGTAATAACCTTCAAAACCAGCAGGTGTCAGGTCATAGGACATGCCGAACATTTCGTTGTAGTCAGAAATAGCATCCTGTAAGAACTCAAAGCTGTTGTTGTCTAGACCGCTAGCGTCGAGCCCTTCTTCCGCCAGAAAACCCCCGTCACTCTCAGTATTAGGGGCGGAGGAAAAGATAGTGGCAACTTTGAGGGGCTCTAACCCGTCTCGGTGGAGCCGTTCTTCCTGTTCAGTAGAAAAAGCATTGTAGTAGACCTTGGCTGCATCAATGGAGGCGGTTGCCAGAATGGAATTGAAGCCGCTGACGCGCTTATCTTTGAGCTTATAGGTTTCGTTCCGCTTGGTTTTCTGGTCGTAGTGATCGAGCATGTAGCGCACCACGGTTTTTATGCGCTCGGGCGATCGCAGAGCCTCTTCTGCCTTGATTCCGTAAACTTCAGCGTCGGCAACAGTATCTGCTGTTTTGACGGTGTTGTGGTATTCGACGCGGAAGGGCAGGACGTTCTTGTCTTGAATAGCATCGACGATGGTGTAGGTGTGGAGCTGCTCACCGAAAGCATCCTGGGTGGTTTTGAGCCTGGGGTTACCACCGGACCGGGCATTATCCGCGAAAATCGGAGTGCCTGTAAAACCAAAGAGAGAATACTTTTTGAAGTTTCGGGTAATGGCACGGTGCATATCACCGAACTGGGAGCGGTGGCATTCATCAAAAATCAGCACAACGGGCTGAGAAAAAATGGCATGCCCGGGGTTCTGCTTGATGAAGTTTGCCAGCTTTTGGATGGTGGTGATGATGATGTGAGCTTGGGGGTCTTCAAGCTGGCTGGTCAGTACCCGGGTTGAGGTGTTGGAGTTGGCGGCGCCTTTTTGGAAGGCGTCGTACTCTTTCATCGTTTGATAGTCCAGGTCTTTGCGGTCAACCACAAAGAGCACCTTGTGCACGGTGTCGAGGTCTTTGGCGAGCTGGGCTGTGGTAAAGCTGGTGAGGGTTTTACCGGAGCCGGTGGTGTGCCAGATGTAGCCGCCGGCGTCCACGCTGCCGAGTTTGTTGTTGTAGTTGGCAATGAGAATTTTGCGCAGGATTCGTTCTGTGGCGACAATCTGGTAGGGGCGCATCACCAGTAAGTCTTTGTCCACGGTGAAGACGCAGAAGCGGGTCAGAATGTTGAGAATGGTGTGGCGGGCGAAGAAGGTTTTGGCGAAAGGCACCAGGTCGCTGATGCGCTTGTTGTTGGCATCTGCCCACCAGCTGGTGAATTCAAAGGAGTCTGCACTGGCTTGCCTGCGGCGGCGCCCTGAAGCGTTGACGTGCTTGTAGCGCACAGTATTGGAGTAGTACTTGGTGCGGGAGCCGTTAGAGATAAGGAAGATTTGGATGTAGTCGTAGAGGCCGGAGTCAGCCCAGAAGCTCTCGCGCTGGTAGCGGCTGATTTGGTTGAAGGCTTCTTTGATTTCTACGCCGCGGCGTTTGAGTTCTAGGTGCACCATGGGTAGGCCGTTGACCAGGATGGTGACGTCGTAGCGGTTTGAGGCTGCCCCGCCACTGGTGGCGTACTGGTTGATAACCTGCAGGGTGTTCTTGTGGATGTCGCGGCGGTCAATCAGTTTGAAGTTTCTAACGGTGCCGTCATCGAGCAGGCAGCTTTGGATGGGTTCTCTCTGGATAATTTCGGTTTTGTCAGTAACGGTGGCGGTGGGATTGGCGATAACGGTGGTGTAGAAGCGCTCCCATTCCGTATCGGTCAAGGTGTAGTCGTTGAGTTTTTGGAGCTGGGTGCGCAGGTTGTTTTTGAGGTCGTCGCTGCTGGTGATGGGCAGGTAGTCGTAGGACTGACCCTTCAGGATTTCGATGAAGTGGTTTTCAAGCTGGGCTTCGCTTTGGTAGGTCAGTTCCCTGGTGTCATCGGCGGGCGCTTGCGCGGCAACGGTGTGCTCATCGGTGAGCATGACGGGGGTGACGGTGGTTGCCGGGTTGTGGATGATTGCCATGGGGAGGTCTTTCGTAGGCGAAGCCGGTGGGGTGGGGCTTGTCTTGTGTGAATGCCGGACACCTGCGCCCACCGAGCTGGGCAGGGTGGACGCAGGCACGGGGCAGGATTAGCTGGCGGGGCTAGCTACCTGCTGGCTCTAGTTCTTTGAAGGTCAGCAGCTGGTCGCGGTAGTGCTCGTACTGTGTACGCCGGGCAGCGATTTCAGCGGGCAGACCGGAGCTAATGTCATTGACCAGGGCATCAAAACGATCGAGGATATCGACGATGCGCTCTTGTTCTTCTAACGGGGGAACAGGGATTTTTACTCGCATAAAATAGTCTTTTTTCAAATGAGTCTGGTACTGTTTGGAATCATATTTTAAAAGCTGCCTATTCCTATTCATGAAATAGTAAAGATACCTAGGTTTCAACTTACTCTCATCTAATGAATTAAGTGCACAGACGCGCTGGTTTAATGCAAACCCATAACCATCTGAAATATACGCAGCTTTTGCTAAAGCCTTACCATTAGGAAGATCGCTCATCACAAGACAAACAGATCGATCTTTAAGTGGGCTTTGAATATTTTCTGTTGATATACAACGCTTCTTCACACCACTAGATGAAATGAAACCCGCAGTTACCAAAACCGCAGAACCAAATTCATCTTCGAATTTTTCATGAGCTTTACCATTCAAAAAAGAACACAGATTTTCAATCTTTTCCAGTGGATATTTATCATAATGCTCAGTCACTATGAAGTTACGATAGAAGGTATACTGCTTTGTCCGTGCCTCCAGCTCAGCCTCCAGCTCAGCCTCCAGTAAGGTGAATCTATCTAAAATTCTAACAATTTCTTCCTGCACGGCCAAGGGTGGCACAGGTATTCTAAAATTGTCAGTATCCTTGACAGATAGCTGGGGCAGCTTAACTGATGTAGCTCGGGCAAGATCTTGAAAATATCTACTCTTAGAAAGTAAGTAGTAATATACGAATTTTATGTTCACCGCATCTGAAATAATTTCATATGACCACATTTCACTCTTATGCTGAAACTGTTTGTCGTAATATTCAAATCCAATATGCCCACGAGATTTAACAATTATACTCGGGGTATCTATAATTTTTGACGCATCAACATATTGATCAGAAGTGTCAATAAAGTTTTGACCTGCTGCAAATAGTCTAATTGCACCATTAGTGACAATCATTTTCTTCATTTTTGCAGCAGTAATAGAGATTCCTTTGTTTCTGACCGCGATTGATGAAATCTCAACAAACTCGACCCCGTCCGGGCACAGCTCTTCAATTAGTTTCGAAATGTTAGACACGCCTATTCTCCCTCTTCCACTAGTTCTAGTAGCTGGGCTGAATTGAGCCGCTGGTCGGCGTCCGCCAGTCCATCAATCATTTGCATCCCATCCTCTTTCAAAACCGCCGAGGGGTCATGGTCATCCTGCTCATCAGGCCAACGGAAGCGATCAGCCAGATGACCGTCCCAGGTCATCACCCGGTAAGCATGAAGACAACCAGTGTGATTAGACAAGTGCTGAGCTAGAGCCTGGGGGCCCGTGCCCACCGCCTCCGCTAGCTCCTGGTAGTTGGTCCAAGTGCCGTAAGGCAGCGCCTCCAAAATTGAATGGGTCAGGGACCAGTCAAAAGTATGACGATCAGAGCTGGAATAACGCTCAATTACCTCCTGATCCACCGCGGGGTAGCCCCACATCTTCACAGCCTTAGCCGAGAGATCACTGGCGCGCTGTTCAATATCTGCCTGGCTCCATGTGGTGCGCTCACGCAAGAACTGGTTGAGGCGCAAGGGGCTCTCCTTAAAGCCACCCTTCATCTCCCGCTTCTCAGCGAAAGAACGGTTGGAGTACTCAGGGTTATAGCCCGTTAGCGTTAGGTTGCCCAGGGTATGCAAGAAGGAGCGGTGAACCTCTTCCCAATTATCCCCCAGCTCAGCCTTCCATTCCGGAGTAACCTTCTGCGGCATAATATGCTCCACTGTGTACTGGGCAGTAGGCACCACCTCTTTACTATCAAAGTTCTCTAGCTTGTGCAGAAGATAGTTCCTCTTTTTATGGAAGTACAGTTGCTCGCTCTCCAGCTTTTCAACGAACTCCTCGTCATTGGGGAACCTGCGGTAATCAGGCAAAGACAACAAGTAGCCCAAAACAGAAGCTGCATAGTCCTCAGGGTTCACCCGGTGCACCAGGGTATTAAAAGTTTTATTGAGGCTGTTCGTGGGAATACCGCAGATATTACGCCTTAACAGATAGGAAATCAGGGCATCCAGCACCTGCACAAAATCACTATGAGAAAGCCGTTGGCTCTCGTAATCCGAATACAAACGCAACTGGAAGGGGTAGGCAACCGTAGCCAGCTGCTCCACCTCATCAAAACGCTGCTTCAGCTGCGGGTCTCGCTCCACACCAAATGCCATGTTTGAGAAGTAGGTCGAAAATACGTACAGGTCAGCGACCAGCTTCTCTTTCCACGCCGGGTCAGATGAATCCGACCCAAAAGCAAACTCCTTGTAGGCCTCATACACATCATCAAGGCGCGGAATCTTGCGGGTCTTCATAGTCAAATAGTGGCGCACGAACTCATCAAACCGGCGCTCACCGTGTTCTGCAAAAACACGTTCCATGGGGTACCAGTAATCGTTATACAACCGAGCCTGAAGCCCCTGGGCAAGGTCCATTAACACAAAGTTACGAATCAGATCAGCCTGGGTCAGCTTCTTCCCCGTTGCGTTCATTGACTCAAAAACTAGCTGGGGGTCATCCTGCCCCCTCGACAGCTTAACGTCAACAACAACCAGCTTATTCAAGCCCTCGCACAAGGTTTTCAACCCAGCATCATCCAGAGCAGCAATTTGTTCGACAAAGTACCTAAAATTCACGGTCACGCGAGAGTCTTCCTCAAAAGGCTCAAGGTCTTTGATGACCCGCTGTAGGGCGTCTTTGTCACGGTTCGTCAGAGTCAGCTTGAAGAATTCATCGCCTTCTTCATACACATTAGTAAGGTACTTACCGCGAATTTTCTGAGACGAAAAACCTTCCACGGGCTCCTGCTGACCTGGTGGAAGCTGCTGCAGGTGGGAAGCTAAAGCGGCAAGCACTAAAGTAACGGTAGTGACTCGTTGCTGACCATCAATCAGTAAGTCCGGTTCTTTAGCAGTATTAGAACCCTGGTCACGTTCAATGTACACAATGGAGCCAGTAAAGTGATTCGTCAAAGAATCCCTGGAGCCAGCCCTCATCATGTCTTTCCACAGCTGGGCACACTCATCTTTACCCCAGGAATACACGCGCTGGTAGATAGGAACAACAAAGCGTTCGCTCTTCTTCAGCAAATCCAAGAGGTTGGTATCTACAGCTTTCATTACTTACCGCTTTCCAACTCAGCCACAATAGCGTCAATTTCTGTGCGAAGCACCGCCTGGCGGGCAACAATCTGCTCAATCTCAGCGTTCAGAGCCACGATATCTACCACCTCGCGGGTGTCCTCAGCCTCAACGTAAGAAGACACCGACAGGTTGTAGTCGTTCTCAGCAATCGTGCTGTTATCAACCAGCTGAGCAAAATGAGCATCGTCCTCGCGCTGCGCGAGCGCACCCAAAATCTTTGCCCGGTGCACCTCAGTAATCGTATTCTTGTTGCCCGACCGCTCAAAGAGTGCCGATGCGTCAACAAAGAGGGTCTTGTTGTCCTTCTTAGACTTCTTCAACACGATGATGCAGGTGCCAATAGTGGTGCCAAAGAAGAGATCAGGTGGCAGCTGAATAACAGCGCTCACATAATTACCGTCAATCAGGTACTTACGAATCTTTGCTTCAGCACCCCCGCGGTAGAGCACGCCGGGGAACTCAACGATGGCAGCGGTGCCATTCTCAGCCAGCCAGTGCAGAATGTGCATGGTAAATGCCAAGTCAGCCTTTGACTTGGGTGCCAGCACACCAGCAGGAGCAAAACGGGGGTCGTTAATGAGCAGGGGGTTAGCGTCACCCTCCCACTTGACCGAATAGGGTGGGTTAGAAACAATCGCTTCAAACGGCTCAATATCGGTGTGCACCGGGTCAAGCAGAGTATCACCGTGGGCAATGTCGAACTTCTCAAAGTTCAAATCATGCAAGAACATGTTGATGACTGCAAGGTTGCGGGTGGTCAGGTTAATTTCCTGCCCAAAGAACCCCTCTTTGACGTTTTCTTTACCCAGCACCTTGGCAAACTTCAAAAGCATGCCGCCCGAACCGCAGGCAGGGTCGTAGACCTTATTGACGGTTTTCTTTCCGTCCACCGCGATATGCGCCAGCAGTTCAGAGACTGACTGCGGGGTGTAGTACTCACCGCCAGACTTACCCGCGCTGGATGCGTACATGCCCATCAGATACTCGTAGGCATCGCCGAAAGTATCGTTGTGGGATTCTGCGTAGCGTCCAAGCTTGAAATTGCCCACCTCGTTGAGCAGCTTTAACAGCAGACCGTTACGCTTTGAAACGGTCGAACCCAGCTTATTGCTATTGACGTCGAGATCATCAAATAGGCCACGAATCTTATTATCTTCTTCAAGAAGAACCCCAGTTGCTGACGCCTCAATGCTACGGAAGACCTCCTGCAACTCTTCGTTGAGGTTTTCGTTATTGAGGTTGGCGCGAGCGCGCACATTCTCAAAGAGGTGCTCGGGCAGAATGAAGAAGCCCTTTTCACGGACCACATCCTGTATTTCTTCGGGGTTAGCAGCAACATCAACGTTGCTCATAGAAGCGTAACCGCTTTCCCCCTCAGCCAAATCGCTGTCCAGGTAGTCCGTGAGGTTCTCCGAAATAAACCGGTAGAACATAATCCCCAAGACGTACTGTTTGAAGTCCCACCCGTCCACGCTACCGCGCAAATCATTGGCAATCTTCCACAGCGCTCGGTGCAATTCAGCCCGCTCAATATTTTGACTCATAGGTCTATTTTTTCCTTAATGCGCAGTTCTATCCTGCGCTCATCATAACTTTTTACAAACTTGTATGAGGCTACCACCGCACATAGAAAAGCTGTGCCTGCAAAAGATCGGCATCATACGAATGCCTGAGAACCCTTTGACGCTTAGTTCTAAGAACTCACAGCTCATTCAGATAGCAGATTAAGTAGTGTGGAGCGCCTACAGCGCAATCAATCAGCACGCCAACCAAGAGTTTGCCTGACACTGGTATAGAGATTACCTTGCTGATAGAGACCCAAACCGTTCATAGGGCGGCGCACTACTAACCGGTTCCGCCCACGGCGGCACGCCTCAGCCACATCCCAGCTGCGCTTCGCCCCCACATCCTGCGCTGTCTCTCTCACCCAAAAAGAATACCCCCGCACGCCCTCTCTTCGACCGGAAATAAACACTGGGTAGAAGAGAGAAAGTACGGGGGGGGTAAGTTAGCGCTAGGACGCTGTCAGCAGCTAGGTGCTCTAAATGTCGTTACCGGTCTTCTTAGTGACCTTACTGCGCAGGGTCAGCAGCAACATGAGCACCAGCACTGCGTAGAGCGTGATGACGATGGGGCCACTGAAGAGCACCGAGAAGTCACCGCTGGAGGAGGTCAGAGCATCACGCAGGCTGGTTTCAGCCAGCGGGCCCAGCACCATACCAATGATCAGCGGTGCCAGCGGGTAGTCATTCATGCGCATCAAGAAACCCAATAAACCGATACCCAGCAACAGCAAGAGATCAAAAGTAGAGGATGAGGTGGCGTAAATACCCAGCCCACAAAAGACCGTAATCCCCGCATAGAGGTAGGGCGCAGGAATCAGCAACAGCTTAGCCCAGAGCATCGCAAACGGCAGGTTAATCGCCAGCAACACCACCATAGCGATGAAGAAGCTAGCCAGCAGCGCCCAAACCAGCTCCGGCGAACGCTCAAAGAGCAGGGGGCCAGGTTGCAGACCGTACTGGCGGAAGGCCGCCAGCATGATCGCAGCCGTTGCAGAGATGGGCAGACCCAGCGCCAACAAAGCACCCATGGCCATACCGGTGGTTGCGTTACCTGCCGCCTCAGGGGCAGCAAGACCACGGATGGCGCCCTTGTCACCGAACTGGGGGTTCTTGCGGCGACGGTCCAGCTTACGCTCGGTGCCGTAGGCCAAGAAGGTAGGGATATCTGCACCACCGGCAGGGATGATGCCGAAGGGCAGACCAATCAGGGTACCGCGCCCCCAAGCAGGGGCTGCTTCTTTGAACTCTGCGCCGGTCAGCCAAGCACGGCCTTTGGGTCGAATAATCTTTCCCTCTTCTTGGTGGCGGGCAACCGAAGCGCTGTAGAACACCTCGCCCAGGGCCAGAATCGCTACGGTCACGGTGACCAGGGAAATACCGTCAAAGAGATAGTTGGAGTCCATGGTGAAACGGGGAATACCAGTCACGCCATCGATGCCCACCACAGCCACACCTAAACCAAGAGCCAGTGAGAGCAAACCCTTGACCGCAGAGTCGGTTACCACTGAGGACGTCGCTGCGAAAGCAAAGATGGCGAGCGCCAGGTATTCTGCTGGGCCGAATTTGGTGGAGAAGTCTGCCAGCACGGGTGCCAGGAAGACCACGAGAATAGAGGAAATGAAACCACCGATGAAGGCACCAATAGCAGCTACCGCTAGAGCCTGGGCGGCGCGTCCGTTTTTGGCCATGCGATGCCCCTCAAAGGTGGAGGCAATCGCAGAAGCCTGGCCGGGGGTGTTCATCAGAATACCCATGGTGGAATCACCGAAAAGACCGCCGAAGTAAACACCGGCGAACATGATAAAGGCGGCTGTGGGTTCAAGGGCGAAGGTGACGGGCAGCAGCAGAGCCACCGCCATCGATGAACCCAACCCGGGCATGACGCCCACGGCGGTGCCCAGCAAACAGCCAATGAGCACCCACAGCAAATTTTGCAGGGTGAAAGCGCCGGCAAAGCCGTCGGCCAGCAGTGAGAGAGCGTCCACTAGAAACCGCCTCCTAGAATTCCAGAGGGGAGGTTGAGCCCTAGCCCCATGTCAAAAGCGATGTAGGCCAGTGAGCTGACGGTTAGCCCTACGATGAGTGCCATCAGAGGGTTTTTGGCCCCGAATCCGCGGGCAACGCACCAGAAGAGCAGGCCAGCGCCGATGACCCAGCCCAAATATTCGAGGGTGAGGGCAAAGAAGAGGAAGCCTCCAACGGCCCAGGCAAGGGAACGAATATCCACGCGGGTAATGACGTCCTCGTGGGCTGCTGCAGCGGGGTCTCCATCGCGGTAGGTGCCTGAGCTTTCCACCGTCTGCAGAGTATCCGATGTGCGGTGTTTTCTGATCACAGCAAAGATGTCAGCCAGTGCCAGTACGTAGAGCACGGCGGTAATAATCGCCGGGAAGAAACGGGGGCCAGGGAAGGCTACAGAATCGGGCACCGTCATCGTGAGCATGCCGACCAAAAGGTAGGTAGCCAGGGCAATAATCAGCAGGGGCATGCTGAGATCCCTCATCATGTGAGCCCTGTTCTGACGGGCACTGAGTGTTTCAGCCACGACTAGACCCCCAAACTTTCATAGAGGGAGCTAATGCGCTCTTTTTCCTCTTCCAAGAAGACATCAAGTTCATCGCCCGTGATGACGCGTTCGGCCCAGTTATAGCGCCCTACCGCCGTTGACCATTCTTCGGTTTCGACCGTTTCAAGCACGATATCGGTTAGCTCTGCCTCTTCTTCAGCGGTCAGCCCACCTGGGGCAGCCAGGAGGCGCCAGTTGGAGAGGGTCACGTCATAACCCTGCTCCACGGTGGTGGGAATGTCCACGCCTTCAAAGCGTTCCTTAGAGACCAGGCCTAGAGCACGCAGACGACCCGATTCCACCTGGTCGATGGAGTCAGAGAAGCCAGAGGCTGCAGCCTGGACCGTGCCATTCAGCAGGGCCGCAGTCACTTCACCGCCGCCGTCCGAGGATACGAACACCATCTCTTTGGGGTCCACACCCGCCGAGGTAGCCAACTCTGTGGCTACCAGACGGTCAAAGGAGCCGCCACCACTCCACGGCACTGAAGCAGGGTCAGCCGCCCACGCAGTCATGAGTTCTTCAAGGCTCTGGTAGGGAGAGTCAGCCGGAACGACTACCATGTTGTACTCTTCAACGGTGATTGCTAGAGGGGTGATATCTGCATAAGTGGTATCTGTGTCGTACTGGATGGTGGCAGCCAGCTGACCGGTGCCACCGACCATGAGGGTGCTGGGGTCACCTTCAAGATTGGCAAGGTTCCCCAGCGCAATGGTGCCACCGGCACCGGGCATGTTGACCACCTGGGTGTTATTAACGATGCCGTTGGCCCGCTGTGCCTGCTGCATTTCACGGGCGACGGTATCCCAGCCACCACCGGCACCTGCCGGGGCCACAATCGTCATAGAGGTGCGTAAGCTATCGCCCTGGTGGGCTGAGGCAAAAGATCCAACGGTGGCTGTGCCAATTGCACCAACAGCAATAATTGCTCCGAGGATTTTAAATAGGGGCGACTTTTTTGAAGGCTCAGCGCGGTGAATCCCAACGCTAGCTGGGGTATCCTGCGTACCGTTTGAGGTAGCCCAGGGCGGGGTAACGTCACCGCCTTGAGCAGGGTTTTGATGTGAACTCATCATGCTCCGTGGATTATGTGAATGACCAGGGTAATTAAAAACATTGTGACTCACCCTACATCATTACTTGTTCTGCGTCACATCATCTAATGCACTCCCACCTGACGAGATGTTGAGCCTACACCACACCCACACATTCCCTGATCGGCAATCACTCGCTACAATGCGAGTATGATGGGTCACACTACGATTGGAGTTGTATGAGCATTCTTCTAGCCCTGACCGCCACCGAACCCGGAGAAGCAGCCCGCCTCTATGCCATTGAGCGAGCCCAGGAGACCGGCGAATCCCTCGTTATTTGCCCTCTGGACGGCAGCGAGCCTGCAGACTTCAACTTTGAAGGTCTGGTCTACACCGTTGAAACCGAGGTGCACCGCAGCCGCGATGCTGTGGGCGATCTGATTGACGCAGTGGAGCGCGTCAAACCCCTCTTTGTAGTGGTGGGCGTACGACGCCGCAGCCCGGTGGGCAAGATGCTGCTGGGCTCAGCAGCACAACGTATCATTCTTGAAGCTAACGCCCCGGTGGTAGCGGTCAAGCCCGCCAATTAAAACCTTCTGAGACCAGCGCCCCGTGCAGTCCGTGTACAAGAAAACTTCACTGGCATGAAGTAAGAACCTGCCAGTGAAGTTTTCTTTTACAGCATAGGTCAATGAGGAGCTTATGCCACTTTTGTCAGAGGTGCGCTATTTCTTTTCGCGCCCAAAAGCCAGGGAGGCCAGCACGGTAGCACCGGTGACGGCACAGACAGCGGGCCAGGGGCCAATCTTCTTGTGCAGCACGTGGGAGTAGCCAAAGCCGCCCAGGTAGACAGCGGTCAAGGCTGCAGCGGTGCAGGTTCCTGCGTTTTCCTGCCACCCTTTGAAAGCAGCTACGCCACCGGCGGCAAGGGCAACACCGCCCAGGGCACGCACCTCGGTGAGGCGGGCTACCTTATAGCCACCCGTCAGCCCGGCAGCGGCAGCAACGGTGGGGATCAAAACGTTCATGAGGTTCTCCTTCGATACAGCGGGGTCAGATTCCAGATTACCCCTCCGTCAGACCATATGAAGCTAGGTAGGCCTGGGGGTTACCCGAAAACTCCCTGCCAGAAACCCGCTCTCGGCTAGCGTCCTGCCACTAGATGCGAAAGAATGGTAAGCAGACAAACTAACCCACCGCACAGATAGATGAAATCAGTGGAAAAACAGAAAACCAATGTTGAGTCCTTCGACCTGGACCACACCAAAGTTGCTGCCCCCTATGTTCGCGTAGCAGGGCGTAAGGAGCTACCCGGGGGGGATACCCTCATTAAGTACGATGTGCGCTTCACCCAGCCCAACAAGGGGCACCTGGGCATGAAGGCGGTGCACTCCATCGAGCATATGACCGCCCACCACATGCGCAACCACACCGACGCGCTCATCGACTTCTCCCCTATGGGCTGCCAGACCGGCTTCTACGCCCTCACTCTGGGGATCGAGCCCGCAGACTTCACGCAGATCCTCGCAGCCACCATGCAGGATCTTCTGGACGCCACCGAAGTGCCTGCAGCTAACGAGGTGCAGTGCGGTTGGGGTGCTAACCACTCACTTGAAGAAGCCCAGACAGCTGTTGCAGCCTTCCTGGACCGCAAGGATGAGTGGGAAGAGGTCATGGCCTCATGAATTCCTTGCTACCCCAGGAATTCGCCACCGCGGTCATCGTTCAGGTGGCTATGGACGAAGAGGCTGCTCCCTTCCTTGAACTGACCGAGCCCGCCGCCGATGATTTTGGCGTGGGCGTCGCTCAGTTCTACCCCCGCACCCTGAATACCGCAGGTACCACCCAGCCGGTTCTGCTGGTCCGCTCAAAAATTGGTCTGGTCAATGCGGCTACCGCACTAACCACTGCACTGGGGCTGGTCTCCCACCCCGCCGCCGTCCTCTCAGCTGGCACCGCAGGTGGCCTGCACACCAGCATCAACGTGGGTGACATTGTAGTCGGCGCCGACTACACCTACACTGACGCGGACGCCACCGCCTTTGGCTATGAGTACGGGCAGGTGCCCGGTATGCCCGCACGCTACCAGGCGAGCGAGTCGCTGCTGGAGCAGGCGCAGGCTGCGGCCCAGGTCTACACCGGTGAAGGCCAGGTGCGTTATGGCACCATGCTGGCAGGTGGCTCGTTCGTTACCGCCCACAACGTTAAGAACACCCGCGAGATCTTCCCCGAGGCACTGTCCACTGACATGGAAACCACCGCGCTGGCCCAGATCTGCGTTTCTCGCGATCTGCCCTTTATCTCGGTGCGCGGCGTCTCTGATCTGTGCGGCCCGGCCGCTGACCAGGACTTCCATATGGACGCCCCCATCGTTGCTGCGCGGAGCGCTCAGCTCGTAACAGCCCTTATTAATACCCCCGCCTAGGAAAAGAGAGACACTATGAATAAGCACACTTTGCGCGACGGCAACGAAATCCCCCAGCTGGGTCTGGGCACCTACCCCATGACTGACGCTCAGGCTGAGGTGGCAGTTTCTGAGGCTATTGCTCGCGGCTACCGCCTGATTGACACTGCCGTTAATTACGAAAATGAGACCGGCGTGGGCCGCGGCGTGCTGCGCTCAGGTACCGACCGTGGCGATATCTTCGTGCAGTCCAAGCTGCCCGGGCGTGATCACGGCTATGAAGGTGCCATGCGTTCCATCGAGGGGACCCTGGAACGGATGGGCCTGGACTATCTGGATGCCTACCTGATTCACTGGCCCAACCCCTCCCAGAACCTCTACGTGGATACCTGGCGAGCGCTCATCAAGTTGCAGGAGGAGGGCACCGTCAAAAGCATTGGTGTCTCTAACTTCCTCCCGGAGCACATTGACCGTCTGATAGAGGAAACCGGTGTAACCCCAGCGATCAACCAGATTGAGCTGCACCCTTACTCCCAGAAGAAGGATTGGGCTGCGTACAATACCGACCACGCGATCTTGACCCAGTGCTGGTCACCGCTGGGGCGTAAGACCGATATGCTGAAGAACGCCGTGCTGGCGGGTATCGCAGCTGAGGTTGGTAAGAGCGTGGCGCAGGTAATTCTGCGCTGGGAGGTGCAGAACAGCTACCTTCCCATCCCTAAGTCCTCTAACACTGAGCGGATGGAAGCTAACCTGGATGTCTTCAGCTGGGAGCTGACAGACGACCAGATGGACGCCATTACCGCCCTCGAAGCGGGTGTGGGCAGGGGCTTTGACCCCAACACCCACGAAGAAATGTAAAAACCTTCTTTACGTAAAAAGCCGCCCCGTCTGTCCTTTCTAAGGATGCGCGGGGCGACTTTTTGTGCTGAATTCCCGGAGGGAATGGGTAAGGCCGAACCTAGACGCCGAGGACTTCTGAGGCGCGGGCGACATCCAGGTTCATCTGTTCGATAAGCGCTTCAACGCCGGTGTAGGCGACCATGCCACGCAGGTAGTCCACGAATTCTAGGGTGATGTGTTGGCCATAGAGGTTGAAGGCTTCTACTGCTTCTTGGGGGCGTCCGATGACGTGCGCTTCGACCTGGCGGCAGGTGATTCCTTCGAAGGTGGGGTTAGTGCCCACGGAGATTGCAACGGGGTGGCGGGTACCTGCCTCGTCAGTGAGCCAGCCGGCGTAGACGCCGTCTGCTGGTACAAGGCCGGTGGAATCGGCGTCCATGTTAGCGGTGGGGAAACCGAGTTCGCGGCCGCGGGCTGCACCGTGAACGACTTCGCCGTGCATAAAGTGGTTTCGTCCCAGAATTTCAGCGGCTTGGGCCACTTTGCCCTCGGTGAGCAGTGAGCGGATACCGGTAGATGAACAGCGGTGGGTTCCATCTGCTAGGAGGTCCTCAACCACGATGACGTCAAACCCGTACTGTTGGCCGAGCTCTTTCATAGTGTTGAGGTCCCCGGAGTTACCGGCGCCAAAGCGGACATCATCACCGATGACGACGTAGCGGGCGTTCAGCGCTTCAACAAAGGTGCGGCGTACAAACTCATCGGGGCTCTGGGCTGCGAAGTCCAGGTTGTAGTGAAGGAGCAGGTAGACATCGATACCGAGGGAGTCCATGATGCGCTGGCGGGAATCCTGGTCCATGATTTCCACATGATGCCCGGCGGGGTTGTGGACCACAGCAGGGTGGGGATCAAAAGAGACGGCAACGGAGGTGAGCCCGTGGTGCTGAGCAGTCTCTGCCAGGGTTGAGAGCACCTTTTGGTGACCGATATGTACGCCATCGAAGTTGCCGATGGTGACCACGGTGGGGCCAAAGCCAGCGGGGACCTGGGCAAGGTCGGTATAGCGCTTCACGGTACTCCTTGGGGTGTCTTGCTCGTGTCTATGATACGCGGTTTGCTGTTGGCCCGCACACGCAACGCCTGGTTTACGCGTTGACCCAAACGGGCCTGGTGTTGAGCAGCCACCAGAGCCCTACCATGGGCAGGACGAGGGGGATGTATCCGTAGCCAGAGCCGAAGTGGGACCACACCGAGGCAAGTTCGAAGTGCTGGGGCTGGATGTAGCTGAAGATACCTACCAAGATGACGCCTGCCATCTCGATGCCCACCGCTCCCAGGGACACTTTCCAGGCCCCCTCCCCCTTCTTGGCGAGAGCGATGGTCGCAACCAGGTAAATCAGGGCTGAGATAGCCGAGAGAGTAATGGACAGCGGCGCCTCGTCAAATTTGCGGATGACCTGGTAGAGGGAACGCGCCCCTGCAGAGAGTGTAAAGACAGCATAGACCACGACCAGAAGGCGACCAAACCCGCTGGTCTTCTTGTCGAGAGTTGCTGTTGATGACTGTTCCATTATTTTCCTCAGTGATAGCGGGGGTTCGCGTCTAGCAACTGACTTTTAGTAGTAGTACCAGAGCATGTTCATGCGGTGCAGCATGATAATAAGTACTGGCCCGGTCAGTCCGAGGACCAGGGTGGACCAGCGGCTGCGTTCGGTGAGCGACCAGATGAAGGTGCCGGCTGGGATGATCATGGCGGTGATGAGGTAGCCGTAGAATTCTAGCCAGTCGCCGCTGGGCCCGTCGGTGAGGGCCTGCATGATGATGGAACCGACCAGGTAGATCATCAAGAAGGCTTCGAGTACGAGCACAGAGCCTTGTGAGTAGTCGTCGGGGGCAGCACCGCGCAGGAACTGGAAGATGCAGATGGCGAAGCTGAGGGTTGAGAGCACTAGGCATGCCCAGAACCAGAGGTCAAGGCCAGCGATCATGCAGGGTTCTCCTCAAAGGTTTTGCCTGATTCGAAGACCAGGATGGGGCTGGCGACGTCCTCGCGTTTCCAGCGGGTGTTCTCAATCAGGGCGACGAGCGTGCCATCAGGAGCGAAGGCGGCGCTGATACCGGCGGTGGTGGGCTTGTCGTGCCCACCCTTGCTACCGGCCTGTTGGTGATTCGGTGAGGACGCCGGGGTGTGCTCGGTGGTCACCGGGCTGGGGCTGATGCGCCTGCCATTCGACAGATCGGTTGCCTCCGTTGCGGTGAGCAGACGTTCGGTAAAGAGCCTGCGGGTTGCTTCTTCGATGGGTAGCAGGGGCACTGCCTGTTCAGCTTCCCGTCCCGCAATGAGGGCATCAAGGCTGTAGGCATCCTCCACCGATATCTCGCCGATAGCGGTGCGGCGCAGTTGAGTCAGGTGAGCACCCACACCCAAAGCAGCGCCCAGGTCGCGTGCCAGGGCACGGATGTAGGTGCCGGCTGAGCAGGTGACGGTCGCAGCCACATCCAGCACGCTAGCGGTGACCGTCTCGGTTGAGGTAGCTGCGCCGTCCTCGTCGGTTTGAAGCACGCGTTCTACCTGTACGGTCTGAGGGGTCACCGAGTGAACCTCAAAACTGTGCACGGTGATGGGGCGGGCATCCAGTTGAACGTCCTCGCCGGAGCGTACCCTGGCGTAGGAGCGCACACCGTTAACCTTGATGGCTGAAACGGATGAGGGCACCTGCTCGATTGCGCCGGTAAGCTTCGCTACCTGCTCAGCAATCATGTCCTCGGTGATGGAATCAACCGCAACTGTGCTGGCAACCTCAGTGATATCACCTTCGGCGTCATCAGTCACGGTGCTCAGCCCCAGGCGCATGACGGTGGTGTAGGTCTTGGTCTCCCCCACCACCCAGGTCAGCAGCTTGGTTGCTTTGTTGACGCCCAGAATAAGTACCCCGGTTGCCATCGGGTCCAGTGTGCCTGCATGGCCTACCTTGCGGGTGCCAGCAATCCACCGCATTTTTGATACCACGTCGTGGCTGGTCATCCCTGCGGGTTTATCAACAACAATGAGCCCCGATGGGCCGGTCGCACTTTTCTTCGCCACGTTTACTTACGCTTCGTCGTCTTCTTCGGTCTTGTAGGCATCTGCACCTGCGACGTAGTCAGCGCCTTCTGCGGTGGCGGCGATTTCGGCGTCGCGTTCTTTAGTCTTGCGCAGTAGGTCCTCAATGTGGGCGGCGTTAACCGGCACCTCGTCGGGCACGAAGGTGAGGGTGGGGGTCAGGCGGGCGGTGATGTTCTTACCGACCTCTGAGCGCAGGACGCCCTTGGCGCTTTCTAGAGCAGCAGCGGTTGCCTTCTGCTCCTCGGCGTCCCCAAATACGGTGTAGTAAACGGTGGCGTGCTGAAGGTCGTTGGTCACGCGGGCGTCGGTGACGGTGATGAACCCTAGTCGGGGGTCTTTGATACGGCGTTCTAGTGCCTGAGCGACGATGACCTTAATGCGGTCAGCGAGCCGGGCGGCGCGGGCTGGATCAGCCATGAGTTTTCTCCTTGTAAGAAGGTCTGCGGCTTTTCTCCATAACACAGCAACTGCCGGAGCAGCGGCGGTGCTTAGTCTTGTGAGAAAGCCTCGAAGTTTGTTCTCTATAAATTCTAATGGGGGTGGGGTGGCCGCTGTGCGACCACCCCACCCCCATCATCGGGTGCCTAACCGGTGGGGTTAGGCACCGGTACCCTTAGGGAAGGCTTAGACGCGGGGCTTTTCCTTCATCTCCCAGGTCTCGATGATGTCGCCGTCCTTGATGTCGTTGAAAGACCCAAGACCGATACCACATTCGAAGCCCTCGCGGACCTCGGTGGCGTCGTCCTTGAAGCGGCGCAGTGACTCAATCTTGAGGTTGTCTGCAACCACAGCGCCGTCGCGGACCAGACGAGCGTTGGTGTTTCGCTTGATGGTGCCGCTGCGGACGATTGAACCGGCGATGCTGCCCCACTTGGAGGAGCGGAAGACCTCGCGTACTTCAGCTGAGCCGAGCTCAACTTCTTCGTACTCGGGCTTGAGCATACCCTTGACGGCTGCTTCGACCTCTTCGATGGCGCGGTAGATGACGGAGTAGAACTTCATTTCTACGCCTTCTCGGTCAGCCAGTTCTGCCACGCGTTCTGCGGGGCGGACGTTGAAGCCGATGATCACTGCGTTATCGACGGTTGCCAGGTTGACGTCGTTCTGGGTGATTGCACCTACGCCGCGGTGGATGACGCGCAGCTGAACTTCGTCGCCGCCAGCCTCGATCTTCATGAGGGATTCTTCCAGTGCTTCAACAGCACCGGAGACGTCGCCCTTGATGATGAGGTTGAGGGTGTCCATCTTGCCTTCAGCCACTGCGGCATCGAAGGATTCGAGGGTGACGCGCTTGCGGCGCTTAGCCAGCTGGGCGTTGCGGTCTGCTGCTTCACGCTTTTCAGCGATCTGACGGGCGGTACGCTCTTCTTCGGTCGCCAGGAAGGTGTCACCTGCGCGGGGCACGGTGGACAGACCCAGAACCTGGACGGGACGTGAGGGGCCAGCTTCTTCAACGCTGGTGCCCTTATCATCGAACATAGCGCGGACGCGACCGTGAGCTGCACCGGCGACAATAGCGTCACCGACGCGCAGAGTACCTGACTGGACGAGCACGGTAGCAACTGCACCGCGACCCTTGTCCAGGTTGGCTTCAATGGCAACACCGCGGGCTTCCTTGTTGGGGTTAGCCTTGAGTTCCAGAGCACCGTCTGCGGTGAGGCAGACAGCTTCGAGGAGCTCAGTGATGTTGAGGCCCTGACGTGCTGAAACGTCAACGAACATGGTGTCGCCACCGTATTCTTCGGGGATCAGACCGTATTCGGTGAGCTGACCGCGGATCTTCTCCGGGTTAGCGCCTTCCTTATCGATCTTATTGACGGCCACCACGATCGGCACTTCTGCTGCCTGGGCGTGGTTCAGGGCTTCAACGGTCTGGGGCATGACGCCGTCGTCCGCTGCGACAACCAGGATGGCGATGTCGGTGACCTTGGCACCACGGGCACGCATAGCGGTGAAGGCTTCGTGACCGGGGGTGTCAATGAAGGTCAGCGCACGGTCTTGGCCGTCAACCTCGGTGTGAATCTGGTAAGCACCGATGTGCTGGGTAATGCCGCCAGCTTCACCGTCGATGACGTTAGTGTTGCGCACAGCATCTAGCAGGCGGGTTTTACCGTGGTCAACGTGACCCATAACGGTCACTACGGGCGGGCGGAATTCGAGCACGTCGTCGTTTTCGCCTTCAGCTTCAGCTTCAAGGTCGATGTCGAAGGATTCGAGCAGCTCGCGCTCTTCGTCTTCGGGGGAAACGATCTTGATGACGTAACCGAGTTCAGCACCGAGCAGTTCGAAGGTTTCTTCGTCCAGTGACTGGGTCTGGGTTGCCATTTCACCCAGGTGGATGAGAACGGTTACCAGTGCCGCTGCATTTGCGCCTATTTTCTCGGAGAAGTCCATGAGGGAGGCGCCGCGGCGCAAGCGAATCTCGGTGGTACCGTCACCGTGAGGTACGGCAACGCCACCAACAGTCGGCTGACGCAGCTGCTCTTCACGACGCAGAGCTGACTTAGTCTTGCCCTTCTTGCGCTTACCACCACCGCGGCCGAATGCACCCTGTGCATTGCCGCGGCCTGCAGGGCCACCACCTGGGCGACCGGGGCCACCACCGGGGCGACCGGGGCCACCACCACCGCGACGGGGGCCGTTGCCGCCGCCTGCGGGAGCACCAGCGCCACCGCGAGCACCGACATTGCCGCTCATCTTGGTGGGCATCATGTTGGGTGAGGGGCGGTTGCCACCTGCACCGCCGCCTGCGGGGCGGGGAGCGCGGTTATCTGCACCTGCACCTGCGGGGCGGGGTGCGCGATTATCGGCACCTGCGCCTGCGGGGCGGGGAGCGCGGTTATCTGCACCGGCAGGACGCGCGTTGCGTCCACCTGCGGGGCGGGGAGCGCGGTTGTCTGCACCAGCAGGACGGGGACCACCGTTACCTGCGGGGCGGGGTGCGCCGCCGCGGGGGTTACGTCCACCTGCGGGACGCGGACCACCGGTACGGCCTTCACCGCGTTCGCCACGCTCGGGGCGGTCGCCGCGCTTACCCATACCCTGTGAGGTTGAGAAGGGGTTGTTGCCGGGGCGGGGGCCGGGCTTACCTGCGGGCTTGGGAGCTGCAGGCTTAGGTGCACCGGGCTTAGGAGCAGATGCCTGCATGCCCTGTGAGGTTGAGAAGGGGTTGTTGCCGGGGCGGGGGCCAGCAGGCTTGCTGGTCTCAGCCTGAGGCTCTGCTGCCTTAGGTGCGGCAGGTGCCGGCTTTTCAGCTTCAGCCTTGGGGGCATCAGCGGGCTTTGCGGCAGGCTTGGGCGCGGCGGGCTTCATGGCACCGGGCTTTGCTGCTGTGGGCCTAGAAGCGCTGGGCTTAGCAGCCTCAGTCTGGGGGGCCGCAGCGGGCTTGGCGTTGGGGAAAGCAGCGCGGAGTTTTTTAACAACCGGTGCTTCGAGGGTTGAAGAAGCACCCTTGACGAATTCGCCAAGTTCTTGCAGCTTTGCTACTGCTTCTTTAGAGGGGATTCCGAGTTCTTTAGCGATCTCGTGAACGCGGGGCTTAGCCACTTTTCTCCTGTTCTGATTCGCACCAGAACAGGCGCGAACCTTCAGTTTATTGGGGGTGGCAGCTCATGGTGAGCTGCGGTGTTGCCGGTGTCTGAGCACAGAAAAGCACTCATTGCGCGGCACTCATCGGGTTTCCATCAGTTTTCTGACTCGCTTTCTTACAAGGTAAGCCGTCAAACTCGTTTGACTTTCTTGGTTCGCCTGGGTCTTACCCCTGAACCGATGTGCAGCATTATGCTGTGATCACCAGTTCATTTGGCTGTACCCGGGTGCGAAAGGCCCTGCTGAACGCGTTCTTTTTGATTGCGAGCGCCAGGCATTCCTGAGTGTGGTGGAGCCATGCTCCCCTACCCGGGTGGTTTTTTGCCGGGTCAAAGGTGAGCCGCGGGGGCTCGCCGTCAACCTTTGCAATTCTGATGAGGTCTGACTGCGCAGCAGTTGCGCGGCAGCCGATACAGGTACGAAGAGGAGTGTGCATGTGCCCCTCCTTTTAGTTCTGTTACCAGGACGCTACCGCTTGCTTCATCTCCATAGAGTAGAGGGGCAAGAGTGGGCGCACTGGTTCCCTGTTAATAACCTCTATAGACCAGTTTAGCCCCCTTACGGGGGCTAACGGCAACTATGTTAGTTAGCTCTCGCTATCCGAAGCTTCAGTCTCGGCCTCTGCTGCGGCTTCTTCGGCTGCTGCTAGAGCCGCGCGGTACTTAGATTCAGCGATAATATCGATACGCCAGCCGGTGAGCTTAGCAGCCAGGCGGGCGTTCTGCCCTTCCTTGCCGATAGCCAGTGAGAGCTGGTCATCGGGCACAATAGCGCGGGCTGAGAAGGTTTTGCGGTCGGTCACCGTTACTTCGCTCACCTTGGAGGGTGAGAGCGCTCCGGCGATGAACTCTTCAGGTGAATCCGAGTAGTCAACGATGTCGATCTTCTCATTATTCAGCTCACCCATCACGGCGCGCACACGAGAGCCCATCTCACCGATGCAAGAACCCTTGGGGTTGATGCCGGGCTTGGTGCCGCGTACTGCCATCTTGGTGCGGTGACCAGCTTCACGGGCGATGGCCATGATTTCAACTGAGCCGTCCTGAATTTCGGGCACTTCGTGCTCGAAGAGGCGGCGCACCAGGTTGGGATGTGAACGCGAAAGTACGATGGAGGGGCCCTTGGGGCCGCGGCGGGCTTCTAGGATGTAGGCGCGCAGGCGGGTGTTGTGGGTGTACCGTTCACCGGGCACCTGCTCAGCGGTCGGCAAGACCGCTTCGAGGGTGCCGAGGTCAACGTGAATCATGCGGGGGTTAGGGCCCTGCTGGATAACACCTGACACCAGGGTACCTTCACGGTCTTTGAACTCACCGAGAACTTGGGAGTCCTGAGCATCGCGCAGACGCTGGTGAATGATCTGACGAGCGGTTGAGGCCGCGATACGCCCAAAGTTGTTGGGGGTGTCGTCAAATTCGCCGATGCGCTGGTCATCTTCATCGAGCTCAGGAGCCCAGATGGTGACGATGCCGCTGGAACGGTCAATCTCTGCCCGTGAGCCTCGGATTGCACCGGGCTGCTTCTGGTATGCCAGCAGAAGGGCACTTTCGATCATGGGGATCAGGTCGTCAATCGAGATGTCGCGCTCTTTTTCGAGCAGGCGAAGGTTGCTCAAATCAATGTCCATGGCGGGCCCTTCTATGTAGCACGGCGCCGGGGCGTTTTCACACCCCGGCCCCGCTAAGTTGTATGCGCACCCTAGGGGTGCAACCTAAAGAGGTTATGCGTCGTTGCTAGCTATTCTACCGACTAGGAGCTAACGGTTAAACTCAATTTCTACCTTTGCGGCAGAAATCGCGTCCCAGGGAAGGGTATGCGCATCGCGGTAAGACTCCGGCTGACCCTTCTTGGTTTCTTTTTTACGGCGGAGGACCGGGCCCTCATCACTCACTGAATCGAGGCGGGCAAGGTAGTTTTCCCCGCCCTTTTCGGTGATATCAATCAGGCGATCAATCGAGCGTTTCCAGTGACGGGTTTCGATTAGCGGGCTGGTGACGCCGCGGGATGAGACCTCTAACATGTAGGGAGCCTCACCGTCGTTCGCTTCATCGAGCGCCGATGAAATTGCCTGTGAAACCTCAGCGATGGTGTCCAGCGAGAGAGCATCGGTGCGGTCTTCTGGGTAATCAATCACGATTTCAAGGGTGCGGTTAGCACCCTTGCCCTGGGCTGTGACCTTTTCAAGCACCAGCTTAAAGTCTTCGGCTACCACCTTCTCGATAGCACCACGCACTTCATCCAGCACAAGAAAAGAGCCGGACGCAGCCTGTGGGATGGAAATACCCTCAGCGGCACGGGCCGATGCCCTGCGCTCGCGAGCATTAGGAGCGTCCTTTTTTGAAGCCTTGGGGCCGTTCGCCATAGCTTTTCTCACCTTTCACGGTTTGTCGTCTTCTCTACCCTAACCGATATCCCGGGACCGGTCAGTTAGCTCTGCCTGGGCATGGATCTTTCTGGCAGAATGGGGTGTGTCCTTCCCGCCGTCCCAAGGTTGCCCATGCCCCGCCCTCTTCCCAAGATTCTTGCCGCTCTTCTGGCCCTCATACTTCTTGCTCTGGTCGCAGTTGGCTTAACAGCGCAGAAGAAGAGCGATCAGACCCGGGCAGAACTTGAGACTCAGAGCGCAATTGCAGCTCAGCTCCTTTCTCTGCGGGAAGCCGGTGAGGATGGCGAGCTGGGTGCGGCGATCACCGCATCTTTGGAGACTTTGGCACCGGCTGCACGAGAACTTGAAGCCGTTCAGGTTTCAGAAGGTTCCGGGAGCCGGGTAGAGCAGAGCCTTGATGCGCTGCTCTCACTCGGGTTTGATGCGCAAACTGCAGCTGACCGCGAGCGCGCACTCATGGCTGCGGTGAGGGTATGGCAGGGAGCAGCAGCTGATGGTCTCGTTGAGGGAAATTACCCTCCCGTGCTAGAGCAGCGTTTAGAGGGGTTGGAAGGTTTTGTCTGCGATAACCCAAACCCAGCTCCCGCAGAAGGGGCGGTTTCTGAGCCAGTTCTTCATCTGCAAGATGCGTTAGGACAGCTGGGCTATGTCGCAGAGGTTTACGCTGCCCGCGCCGGTCAGGAATACGGCGAGGTAGCCGAGACTGCTGGCAATCGGGCTAAGTTTGCTGACACTCTTGAAGGTGAGCTTTCCCCGATTTTGAGCTGTGAGGGGCTCTTGCGAGCCCCGGCGGCGTCCTACCCTCTGGCTGAACCCGCGGACGCTTCTACCCAGCTGGATGCTGCGCTGGCAGCTATTACCACCAACGCGCAGGCTGCCCTCGGCGATTCTGCCCTACCAACGGAGGCTGACCGGGTAGAGCTTCTGCTGGTCAAAACCCTGCTGGATGCCGGCAGCACCAGCTAGGCACCGGTGAGCAAATCGTAGCTGAGCTTAAGAATCAGGGCGCTCACCACGCAGAGCATCATCACCCGTATAAAACCGTTGCCCCGTGCTATGGCGGTGCGAGCACCTAGGTAGCCACCAGCCATATTGGCAACCCCCAAGGCCAACCCCAGCAACCAGACAGTGTGCCCACCCAGGCTAAAAAGTACGATAGCGCCCAGGTTGGTTGCGGCATTAATGATTTTCGCGTGAGCGGTCGCCTGCAAGAAGCTATAGCCCAGCAGTGAAATCATGGCAATCATCAAGAAAGAGCCTGTGCCGGGGCCCAGCACCCCGTCGTAAAAACCGATGACTGCACCAATCCCCAGGCTCGTCAGTAGCAACCGCCCACCGGTATGTTTGGGGCGGCTCAACTCCCCCAGCTGAGGTTTGAGGAGGGTATATACCAGCACTCCGAGCAGAGCAAGAATGATAAGCGGCTTAATGAGAACCACCGGCAGAATCGTTGCTAGCAGAGCTCCCATCACGCTAGCTCCAAAAGCAAGGAGGGCTGTGGGCAGTGCCGTGCGCCGGTCCACCGGCACACGCCGTAAGTAGGTGGCTGCACTGGTGAGAGTGCCAAAGACAGAGCCCACCTTATTGGTCGCCAGCGCCTGCACCGGCGTTAGCCCGGGCACCATGAGCAAAGCGGGCAGCTGAATCATTCCGCCGCCACCGACCACGGCGTCCACCCAGCCAGCCGCAAAAGCAGCCAGCAGTAGCAAACTCAGAGTCAGCAGATCTAGCCCTTCAAGCCCCAGCACCGCACCATCGTCCTTTTACACCAACAACAAAGAGGTGGAAGGGGCACCCCTTCCACCTCTCAAACCTAACGCAAAGCTAAGTTCTAGCCTTGAACCTCAGCTAGGATTTCTGCAACCGCATCGGCCACAGCGACCTCACGTGCCTCACCACTGCGGCGGTCCTTGACCTCAACCTTGCCTTCGGCAAAGCCACGCCCAACGACCACAATGGTGGGAACACCCAGCAACTCAGCATCGCCGAACTTAACGCCGGGGGACGCCTTAGGGCGGTCATCAAAAATGACCTCAAGCCCTGCGGCTTCAAGGTCAGCAACCAGTGCCTCAGCGCCATCAACGATTTCAGTGCCCTTACCGGTCATCACCACGTGCACATCGGCCGGTGCAAGGTTGCGGGGCCAGATGAGGCCGCGGTCATCGCGGTTGCCCTCAGCAACGGCAGCCAGTGCGCGGGTGACACCCACACCGTAAGAACCCATGGTGACGGTCTGCAGCTTGCCGTTCTGGTCCAACACCTTCAGGCCCAGTGACTCAGCGTACTTGGTGCCCAGCGCGAAGATGTGGCCCATCTCGATGCCGCGGGCAGTCATCAGCTCACCTGAGCCGTCCGGAGCGGGGTCACCCTCGCGCACTTCGCAGGCCTCAATGACGCCATCCGCTTCAAAGTCGCGGCCCGCGACCAGGTAGTAGACGTGCTTGCCGGCCTCATTAGCGCCAGTAATCCAGGCAGAGCCGGGTACGACGCGGGGATCCAGGTAAAAGGGGATGCCGGTAGCAGACTCTTCACCCAGAAGCTTGGCATCCAGCGTGTTGCCGGGGCCGATGTAGCCCTTGACCAGCTGGGGGAACTTCTTGAAGTCCTCTTCGGTTGCAGCCTCGACCTCAACCTCGCCACCAACGCCCAGCAGGGCGCCGACGTTAACCTCAACACGATCCATATCAACGGCACGATCACCGGGCACACCGATGGCGACCAGCTTACGCTCGCCGTCTGGGAGGATAACAGCAACCACGACGTTTTTGAGCGTGTCAGCCGCGGTCCAGGCGCCATCCGCCTTGGGGTGCAAGGAGTTGGACTGGTCTACTAAAGTTTCAATGGTGGGTGACTCGGGGGTCTCCAGCACGATAGCGGCAGGGGTATTGATTGCGTCCACGGGCTCAGGAACCACAGTGGTCACAGCCTCAACGTTTGCTGCATAGCCACCAGCTGAACGCACAAAGGTGTCCTCACCGATGGGGGTGGGGTGCAGAAATTCTTCTGAGCGGGAGCCACCCATAGCACCAGACTGAGCCTTCACAATCACAATTTCAAGACCCAGACGCTCGAAAATCTTGATGTAGGCGGCACGGTGAGCCTGGTAGGCCTCATCTAAACCGGCGTCATCAATGTTGAAGGAGTAGGAGTCCTTCATGATGAATTCGCGGCCGCGTAGTAGACCAGCACGAGGGCGGGCCTCATCGCGGTACTTGGTCTGAATTTGGTAGAGGCAGACGGGCAGATCCTTGTAAGAGGTGTAGAGATCTTTAACCAGCAGGGTGAACATTTCCTCGTGGGTCGGGGCCAGGAGCATGTCAGTGCCCTTGCGGTCCTGCAGGCGGAAAAGGTTATCACCGTACTCGGTCCAGCGGTTGGTTGCCTCGTAGGGTTCGCGGGGTAGCAGCGCCGGGAAGTGCACTTCCTGGGCGCCGATCGCGTTCATCTCTTCGCGCACAATGTTCTCTACCTTGGCTAGAACCTTGAGGCCCAAAGGTAACCAGGAGTAGATACCGGGGGCTGCTCGGCGGATGTAGCCGGCGCGCACCAGCAGTTTGTGGCTGGCGACTTCGGCATCAGCCGGGTCTTCGCGCAAAGTGCGCAGGAATAGGTTAGAAAGGCGCTGTACCAAGGTGCTGCTGTTCCGTTTCTCGTAAGTGGTCTAAGATGCCTGTCTCAGCTGAGGCAGGCCACAGTCTGCTCCCAGTTTACCGCCTAGAGCTGTGGGCGGCACACCTCCTGTGTGCCGCCCGCAGTTCCAACAGATTGTTTGGGCGAGGTTCAGTGATGCGCACCAGTGTGTCTTGGTAAGGTCTCGCTCGTTCAGGCCAGATCCCAAACCTCAGTTTCAGAGGGTTTTTTGTCGATGACAAGGTGTTGCCCACCCCCACTTATAGGGCACTTTCCACCCGTTGTCAGGTTTAGAACAGGATGGTGGAGAAAGTGCCTGTTTGCTGCCAGCCTGTGCGTTGATATAGTGCCCTGGCAACCGTGTTATAGCTGTTGACGTAGAGCGAGAGCTGGGGAAAGCGAGTGCGAATGAGTTCGGACGCTTGCGCCAGCAAGGTGGGTGCCAGCCCCTGCCCCCGATAAGCAGGGTGTAACCAGACGCCCTGCAGTTGGCAGGCGTCCCCGTGAGCTAACCCTAGATCTGTTTTAAAGACGACCACGCCCTCATCGTTGACGGCCACCAGGGTGCGTCCACTGCGGGTCAGGTCATCGATACGGCGGGTGTAGCCTGCGGGGTCACGGGTCATGGGGTCATAACCCACTTCTTCAGTAAACATAGCCACCGAAGCGCGCAGTAGGCTTTGTCGGTCAGAAGTGCGTGCCCACCGCACCTTCTCGGCAATTTGCGGAGCTGTTAGGTTAGGGCGGTGCAGTTCTCTGTCTGCAAGTTCGGTCAGGTCAACATGCTCGGGCAGCTCCAGCAGGGGCTGGTCTTCTCGCACGTCAAAGGGCGTGGGCATACGCTGGACTAGGTATTCCCACAGACCCATCACAGCTTCACGGCGCCCAAAGATAGATCCGATTTTGCGGTGATGCCTCAGGACGTACTGGGCAACCTGGCGTTGATACTCAGCAGGTATGGTCAGGGGTACGCAATTAGCGCCCAGCCACAGTGCACCTACCAGAGCGTAGCGGGGTTCACGGTTTTCTGGTGACACCGCTTCGGCATAACCAGGTAGAGAAGCTTCGATGTGACTCCCCTGCGCTCTGCCTACAGTTTCTGTAGTCCTCGCGAACGTTGCCTCTAGCACGTTGAGCACTCGCCGCGGCAGGCGTCCAGCTACCACTGATTCTGGCGGCGCAGCGTCCTTGGGTGAGCCCTCAGCAGTAGCGGCATGGCGGGGCGCAAATATTCCGATAAACCCGCGGGGGGTCTTGAGGGCGTTCAGGGTGCTGGGTGCAGGCAAGCCAAAAATGTTGAGGTGTTCAGCAGCATATAAAAAACCCACCGGGTCAGTGCTAATCAGGGCCTCCAGCTCATCTCGGTCATCGAGAGTGAGCGGGCGTATGATGGCGTCCGCAGCATTGCGCTGGATTTTTGATAAAACTGACACGGTGGGTGTGCGGTGGTTTAGTTGCTCACTGAAACAGTGGGGTCACCGGAGAGGTCGATTTCGCCGCGTTCTTCCATTTCGCGGGCAATGCGGTTGGCCTCATCGATGAGGGTCTGCACAATGTCCTCTTCGGGCACAGTCTTAATAACTTCACCCTTGACGAAAATCTGCCCCTTACCGTTACCGGAGGCAACGCCAAGATCGGCTTCGCGAGCTTCACCGGGGCCATTCACTACGCAGCCCATGACGGCAACGCGCAGGGGCACCTTCATCCCTTCAAGGCCCTTGCTGACGTTCTCTGCAAGTTCCCATACATCTACCTGGGCGCGGCCGCAGGAGGGGCAGGAAACAATATCGAGCTTGCGGGGGCGCAGATTGAGTGATTCAAGAATCTGCGAACCAACCTTAACCTCTTCAACGGGAGGAGCTGATAGGGAGACGCGAATGGTGTCGCCAATACCCTCTGAAAGAAGGGCACCAAATGCTGTAGCACTCTTGATTGTTCCCTGGAAAGCTGGGCCTGCTTCGGTGACCCCCAAGTGTAGGGGCCAGTCGCCGGCAGCCGCCAGCTGACGGTAGGCCTCCACCATAATGACGGGGTCGTTGTGCTTCACAGAAATCTTGAAGTCGTTAAAGCCGTGCTCCTCGAAGAGTGATGCTTCCCAGACAGCGGATTCCACCAGTGCTTCGGGGGTTGCCTTACCGTACTTTTCCAGCAGGCGGGGGTCCAGCGAACCAGCGTTGACACCGATGCGGATGGAGGTGCCGTGATCCTTAGCTGCAGCAGCGATTTCCTTGACCTGGTTATCGAACTTACGGATGTTACCGGGGTTCACGCGCACAGCACCGCAACCGGCTTCAATCGCCTGGAAGACGTACTTGGGCTGGAAGTGAATATCAGCAATCACCGGGATTTGGGATTGCCTGGCGATAATGGGCAGCGCCTCGGCGTCTTTATCGGTGGGGCAAGCCACGCGTACAATGTCGCAACCGGACGCGGTCAGCTCAGCAATCTGCTGCAGAGTGGAGCCAATATCGTGGGTTTTGGTGGTGGTCATAGACTGCACCGAGATGGGGGAATCTGACCCTACCCCTACGCTACCTACCTTGAACTGACGGGTTTTGCGGCGCGGTGCCAGCAGGGGCAGCGGTGCGGCGGGCATTCCAAGAGCGACTGAGGTCAAGATAATCCTCCAAAAGACTTACAGGCGGCACACCGGCGGTGGCGCGCGTTGTTTCAACTATATATTGTGCCACGCTTCTGCGCTGGGGGTGCTTGAGCTAGCGCACATAGAGGTCAGGTCAAAGTCGATGTATCAGACTCCGCATTGAGCAACGTCCACCTATACTGAACCCTATGACCCAGACCTCACCCTTGCCCCGCGTCCTCTCAACCAATCTCGCTGACCCTGTGCCCTATCAGACGAGAACCCAGAAAATAACCGGCATTAACAAGGTGGCGCAGCCTTTTATTGAGGTCTTTGTGCCGGGGCCTCACTATGGGGATGGCTCCGGGGTTGCAGGGGATACGATCGGCGATACCAAGCACCACGGCGGGCAGCACAAGGCGGTCTACGCCTATGCGCGCGAAGAGCTGGACTATTGGGGCGAGCAACTGAGCCAAGATTTCACTGATGGTTACTTTGGTGAAAACCTCACCACCGAAGGCATCACCTGGGCTGAGGTGCTGCTCAACCAGCGTATGAAGGTGGGAACGGCAGTGCTCGAGGTGAGTGTGCCCCGCTCCCCCTGCCGCACTTTCGCCACCTGGCTGGATCAGCGCGGCTGGGTCAAAACCTTCACCGCCCGCGGGGACGCTGGCGCCTACATGCGTGTTATCACCCCGGGCACCGTTAGCCCCGGCGACACCGTGGAGTTTCTGGACGCACCCGCCCACGGGGTCACCTTGGGCACGGCTTTCGCCGCCGCCATGGGCGATAAGCAGGCGGCTCGTACCGTGGCAGAAGCGAACTGTTACCCGCCCTTCTACCAGGCAAAGGTTGAAAAGCTGGCGGGCATCACAAGCTAGCTACTAGAAAATGTTGATGGGCTTGAAAATATCAGCAGCCACCAGAATAACGGTCATTACTAAGAAGGAACCTGCCACTAAGTAGGTCAGCGGCAGTAACCTCACCGGGTCAAAGGGGCCAGGATCCTTGCGCCCTAACAGGCGGGCAGTCTTGCGGCGGAAGCTCTCCCAAAGTGCACCTAGCACGTGCCCGCCGTCCAGAGGCAGCAACGGTATCAGGTTAAAGACAAAGAGCATGAGGTTCATTTGAGCGATCAGTGAAACCAGGGAGGCAGCCTTATCGCGCAGCATGATTTCGTCGTGGGCAGCGATTTCACCGGCAATACGCCCCACACCCACCACTGAGACCGGGCTGTTGATATCGCGCTCCCCGTTAGTGAGTAGGGTTTGTGCCACTCCGTAGACGCGGGCGGGTAGCTTAATGAGGGTAGCCCCGATTCGCTCAAGAGACTGCCCAACCGTGGGCAGCACCTCCCCTACCGTACCGGGGGTCAGCTCAGTTTTGGGGCTGATACCAATGAAACCAACATCAACGGTTTCTAGGTTGCCATCACTATCCACCGTATAGGTCCCTAATAACTCATCCATCACCGGGCGGACGGTCAGCATGGGAGTAATCTGCAGTTCTTGTAGCTGACCATCACGCTGCACGGTGACTGGCACGGTCTGATCGGCACGGTCTCGGATCATAGAGCTGAGCTGCTCCCAGCCAGTCACCGGTTCGCCGTCAAAACTAGTTATCACATCGCCCGGCTGCAGACCAGCTTTCAGGGCAGGTGATACCGGGTCTTCTGCGCCGCATTCACTTGCAGATGCGCTGTTAGCATCGGTAGCACTCACTTGCTGCACGCACTCGGATACCGTACTAACGGTTGCGGTGGGCTGGTAGGAGCCGAAGCCGGTCACCAAAATGGCGGTACACATCAGCCCAATGAGCAGGTTCATGGTGGGCCCACCCAGCATAATAATGATGCGTTTGTAGACCGGTAGCTTATAGAAGAGACGGTTTTCGTCCCCCGGTAAGAGGCGTTCAGCATCCGCCTCACGGGCATCGGTGGCAAGTTGCTGGAAAGGGCTGGTTCCGCCGGCTCGACCTCCCTGGTTTTCCCGACCCGGCGGGTACATGCCGATCATGGAGATATAGCCGCCCAAAGGTAGCGCCTTGAAACCGTATTCCGTTTCACCGCGGCGCCAGGAGAAGATGGTCTTACCGAAACCAATCATGTACTGCGGCACCCGCACCCCAAAGAGCTTGGCGGGCACCAGATGCCCCACCTCATGCAGGGCAATGGATACGGCAATAGCGAGCGCCATCAGCACAACACCCAGAATGAAGAGCAGAATACCCACAGAACTCCTTGAATCGCGGTAGGACGCCGGGGCCCATCTCTCTTGTCGGGGAGTTGGAGTGGCGTCGAGATATACCAGCTTTTTAGCCTACGCCACCGGCTAGAGATTAGGCGCTCTTAGCGAGCTGATGAGTCTTTGAATTTGCCAACAGTGGGACTGATGAACACTGGGAAAGAACTACTGGGCCACGGCGGCCCTCAGACCCTCCCCCAGGTGGGCTTCGCTCATTCGGCGACTCACGCCAGCCCTGAGTCAGTCCGCCGCCCCCACCTCGTCCTACCTCTCACTGAAATCACTTCAAGTGTCAGACCAGTTTAGGTAGAACCAACCCCATCTTTTGGTTGTTTTGCACCTTTACTTTTAGGTCAAAAAAACACTTACTTCATAAACCGCCTTGGACGCGAAACAAAGCGCTCACATGGGATTGAAAATCTTACCTACGGCCCGCCATTAAAAACCACAAAATATGAGTTGACTAGGTAATATATCTTATGTATTCAAGGTCTATCATTTATAGTATATTTCGTACCAGATTTGATTTAAGCCCTTCTTCACGGCAGACTTATTCATGAAGGAACACCCACTACGGGTGTGTTCAAACCATAGAAATCTTCACAAGGAGAAGTTCACATGACCGCACAGGTGCAAGCTGAAAGCTCTGCAGCCCACGGCGTATTCGTCAATGAGCAGTCAACCAAGGCATGGGAGGGGTTCACCCCCGGTGCTTGGCAGCATGAAATTGACGTTCGCGGCTTTGTGCTCAATAATTTCACCCCCTACCTAGGTGATGCCGAGTTCCTTACTGGGCCCACCGATAAAACCCTGCGGGTCTGGGACACTCTTGAGAAGAAATACCTCTCGGTTGAGCGTAAGCAGCGTGTTTACGATATTGATACCGATACCCCGGCTGAAATTGACGCTTTCCCTGCGGGCTACATTTCTGAGGATGATAACGTCTGCGTTGGTCTGCAGACCGACGTACCTCTCAAGCGTGCCATGATGCCCAACGGGGGTTGGCGCATGGTCGAGACCGCTATCCGTGAGGCCGGCAAGGAACCCAACGAAGATATTAAGAAGATCTTCACCGAGTACCGCAAGACCCACAACCAGGCTGTCTTTGACATCTATACCCCTCGCATCCGCGCGGCCCGCTCCTCCCACATCATCACCGGCCTGCCCGATGCTTACGGCCGCGGCCGCATCATCGGTGACTACCGTCGTGTAGCTCTCTACGGCGTTGATAACCTCATTGCTGATAAAAAGCGCGCTAAAGACGCCACCTTGAGCAAAGGCTTCAGTGAGCACTGGGCACGCTACCGGGAGGAGCACTCAGAGCAAATTCGTGCTCTGCAACGCCTCAAGAAGATGGCTGAAAAGTACGGCTTCGATATCTCAGGCCCCGCTACCAACGCCCAAGAAGCAGTGCAGTGGACCTACTTCGCTTACCTAGCTTCGGTCAAGTCTCAGGACGGCGCTGCGATGTCCATCGGCCGCCTCTCCGGCTTCCTGGATATCTACTTCGAACGCGACCTGCAAGCCGGTCTCATCACTGAGACCGACGCCCAGGAAATGATTGATGCTCTGGTTATCAAGCTGCGCATTGTCCGCTTCCTGCGCACCATCGACTACGATCAGATCTTCTCAGGTGACCCCTACTGGGCAACCTGGTCAGACGGCGGCTTCTCCGCTGACGGCCGCACCCTGGTCACTAAGACCTCCTTCCGTCTGCTGCAGACTCTGCGTAACCTGGGCCCTGCCCCCGAGCCCAACATCACCATTTTCTGGGATGAAGAGTTGCCCACCGGCTACAAGGAATTCTGCTCCGCTATCTCCATTGAGACCTCCTCAATTCAGTACGAATCAGACCCCCAGATCCGCGAACAGTGGGGCGACGACGTCGCTATCGCCTGTTGCGTCTCCCCCATGAAAATTGGCAAGCAGATGCAGTTCTTCGGCGCTCGCGTCAATGCTGCTAAGGCGTTGCTCTACGCTATCAACGGCGGTCGTGATGAAGTGACCGGCACGCAGATTGTTACCGGCTACGAGCCCATCACCGGCGACGACCCCCTCGACTTTGACGAGGTCTGGGTTAAGTACGAAGAAATGCTGGACTGGGTGATCGGCACCTACGTTGAGGCTCTGAACATCATTCACTACAGCCACGACAAGTACGCCTACGAGTCCATCGAAATGGCACTGCACGATTCAGACATCATCCGTGCCATGGGCTGCGGTATCGCAGGTCTGTCGATTGTTGCCGACTCTTTGGCAGCTATCAAGTACGCTAAGGTCACCCCCGTGCGCGACGAGACCGGTCTAATCGTTGACTACATCACCGAGGGTTCCTTCCCGGCCTACGGTAACGATGATGACCGCGCCGATGACATCGCCGCAACCATCGTCCACACCGTCATGGAGAAAATCAAGGCTATCCCCCTCTACCGCGACGCGATCCCCACCCAGTCCGTCCTGACCATCACCTCCAACGTGGTCTACGGCAAGGCAACCGGTAGCTTCCCCTCAGGTCACCGCGCAGGCGAGCCCTTCTCACCCGGCGCCAACCCCGAAAACGGTATGGACACCCACGGCATGGTCGCTTCCATGCTTTCGGTCGGCAAGCTGGACTACGAGGACGCTCTGGACGGCATCTCACTCACCAACACCATCACCCCCACCGCACTGGGGCGCACTAAAGAAGAACAGGTCAGAAACCTGGTCGGCATCCTTGACGCCGGCTTCATCCCTGAAGAAGACTAAAAACTATAAACAACCCGTGCACCGCACCACCCCAAGGAGAACATCATGGCAGTAAAGTCATACGAAGAGCGCCTAGCATCCATGAAGGCAAACCGCGCAGCAAAGACCACCCCCAAGGGTCTCTACCACGCCAACATCAACGTTCTAAACCGCGAAACCCTCGAGGACGCGATGGAGAACCCCGATAACTACCCCAACCTGACCGTGCGCGTCTCAGGTTACGCCGTGAACTTTGTTCGTCTAACCCGCGAACAGCAGATGGACGTGCTCTCACGCACCTTCCACCACGGTGCATAAGCTGCAGTGACAACAACAGACGCCACTGTATCCGTCGGCGAGCAAGATTTTGCTCCGCCGACGGATCGACATAAGGGTGCAGGCACCTGGGGCCTAGGTGAACTGACTGAACTTGAACGCGCACAGCAACTCAAGATGATGCGTGAAGGTCAGCTGGGTTCGGTGCATTCCTGGGAGCTGGTCACTGCCGTGGACGGCCCCGGCACACGCATGACCATCTTTATGAATGGTTGCCCCCTGCGCTGCCTCTACTGCCACAACCCTGATACCTTCCAAATGCGGGACGGCCAGCCTATTATGGCAGCCGACCTGATGAAGAAGATTAGGCGGATGCGCAAGATTTTCCGCGCCACCGGTGGCGGTATCACCATCTCTGGTGGTGAGGTGCTGATGCAGCGCGCTTTTGCAGAAAATATTCTGATAAGTGCTAAGTCTCTGGGTATTCACACCTGCATCGACACCTCTGGCTATCTGGGCAAGAGCGCATCGGATGAGTTCCTGGAAAACGTGGACCTGGTCTTGCTGGATGTAAAGTCCGGTTCAGAAGAGGTTTACAAGAAACTCACCGGCCGCGAGCTACAGCCCACCATTGATTTCGGCGACAGGCTTTCCGCCCTGGGCAAGAAAATCTGGGTTCGCTTCGTCTCTGTGCCGGGTTACAGCGATTCGGTAGAGAACGTTGAGCAGGTGGCAGATATCGTCTGCCGCTGGAAGAACGTGGTCGAGCGCGTTGAGGTGCTCCCCTTCCACCAGATGGGCACCGATAAGTGGGAATCTCTGGGTCTCAAGTACGAACTTGCGGGCGTTGAGCCACCCTCCAAGGAGGACGTTGAGCGGGTGCGCGATCAGTTCCGCGCTCGCGGTCTTGAGGTTTACTAAACCGCGATTTTCTGAGGTCGAAATGAGAACCGGTACTGGATCGTTCCAGTACCGGTTTTTGTGCGATTAAAGCCCCTAGCGAGCTAAAATCTCGTGAGCGCGAACGCGCGCCCAGCGCTCGGCCTCCAGCACGGCGTCCAGCGTCAGCTCAGAGGTTTCAGCCTTAGCACTGGAATCCTCGTGGTCTTCTAGCACCCGGGCGGTGCTCTCAATCATGTCTGTGAAGCGGATAGCCCCGGCATGGAAGGCAGCTACGGCTTCCTCATTGGCGGCGTTGAAAACTGCCGGGAAGGTACCGCCGCGCTTTCCTGCCTGCTTAATCATCTGCACAGCGGGGAAGGCCTTGTGATCCAGGGGCTCAAAAGTCCATTCGGACGCCTGCGTCCAGTCACAGGGTTGGGCGACACCGGGAATACGGTGCGGCCACGTTAGTCCCAGTGCGATGGGAAGAAGCATGGTCGGTGGGGACGCCTGAGCAACGGTAGAGCCGTCCACAAACTGCACCATGGAGTGCACCACTGACTGGCGGTGCACCGTCACGTCAATCCGGTCTAGGTCGATGCCAAAGAGGTGGTGGGCTTCAAGAACTTCCAGCGCTTTATTGACCATAGACGCAGAATTGGTGGTGACGACCAAGCCCATATCCCAGGTGGGGTGTGCCAGTGCCTGAGCTGGGGTAACCTCGCGCAACTGTTCATAGCTCATGCCACGAAAGGGCCCACCGCTGGCGGTGAGAACCAGCCGGTCAATCTCCCGGTCGGTACCGGAGGCTAGCGCCTGGGCCAGTGCAGAATGTTCAGAGTCAACGGGCACCATGGGCTGCTCTAGCGGTGAGGCATCTACCGCGGCACGTACCAGGGCGCCACCAGCAATGAGAGACTCTTTATTTGCCAGAGCCACCTGAGAACCTGCTTCAAGAGCGGCCAGGGTGGGGCGTAAGCCAATGGAACCGGTAATGCCATTGAGTACTACGTCCGCCCCAGATGAGGCAGCCTGCACTGAAGCTTCAGGACCGTAGGCGATATCCGGTTGATAACTAGATAAACCCTGGGTGCGAGCTGCATCAGCAATGAGCTCGCGCAGCCGGACGGCGTCCTGCTCGCTGCCGCTGGTCGCGACCAACTGCACGCGCAGTTTCACGGCCTGCTGTGCTAGAGCAGGTAGAGAGCTGCTGCCAGCAGATAGTGCAAGCACCCGTAGGGGGGCATCCTGTGCACCGCTACTGCTATCAGCTAGTGAATTGAGGTAGTCAATGACCTCAATACCCTGGGTGCCGATAGAACCGGTAGAACCCAGCAACGCAACGGTGCGGCCCTGACCTAAGAAATCAATCAGTTCAGGGGTGAGGGCTGTGGTGTTGGGGCTAAGGTTTTGTGTTGAACCAAATCGCATGGCTTCATTTTCTCACACCTAGCCCTTACACCAGGGCCGAGCTAGCCCACGATATCGAAGCTTTGCAGCTTCTTCTTAGAAGCCTTACCGCCCTGGTTCTGCAGACCCAGCAGTTCGGCATAGATGCCGCCGGACACCGCCAGCTCGGCAGGGGCGCCTATCTCCTCGATACGGCCGTCCTTGAGCGTGACAATGGTGTCAACAGTGGCGATAGTCGACAGGCGGTGGGCAATGATCAGAGAGGTACGCCCCACCATCAACTCTTCAAGGCCCTTTTGAACAGCTCGTTCAGCCTTAATATCTAGAGCCGATGTAGCTTCATCGAGAATGAGAATGGGAGCATCTTTGAGGATGGCGCGGGCTACCGCTACGCGTTGCTTCTGACCACCAGAGAGTTTGAGGCCGCGTTCTCCAATCAGTGAGTCATAGCCGTCCGAAAATTTTGAGATGAATTCGTGGGCATTGGCTTTTTTAGCAGCAGCGATAATCTGCTCGCGGCTGGCAGCGGGGTTGGCGTAGGCGATATTCTCTGCGATGGTGCCCGAGAAGAGTGAGGCATCCTGGAAGACCATGCCAATCAGTGAACGCACAGTTTCAAGGTCACTGCCGGCAATATCCATGCCATCGACCGTGATAGAGCCGCTGCGGGCATCGTAGAGGCCTTCAAGAAGAGCCATCAGCGTGGACTTACCGCCACCGGATTCACCCACGAAAGCGATGCGCTCACCGCGTTTGATGGAGAGGTCGATCTTGTGCAGTACGTCCTCTTCACCGTTATAACCGAAAGTGACCTCATTAAAACGCACCAGCTCTTGCCCGGTTTCGGCCTGGATGGTGTGCGGGCGGGTGGGAACGTCAGTGCCAGCGGTAATGGCCAAGGCACGGGCATCGGAGTCCCGTTCCATCACGTCAAAGTAGTCCTTTGAGCCGGTGATGGCGCGCTGGGCACTGTCAACAATCCAGGACAGCGAATTGATGGGGGCTACTGCCATGGCAAGTAACTGAATAAGGAGCACCATGTCACCGATGCTGAAGTTACCCGCCAGAGTTTGCAGGAAAATGAGCAGGTAGAGTCCAAAGAAGATGAGGCTTAGGAAGGCGAGGCGGGCGACATCCATGGAGTGCCAGAAGCGGGACTGCTCACGGGTTAGCCCTACCGTATTGCCAAAGTGGGTGCGGAAAAGGTCTAGTTCGCGGCGCTCGGCACCGAAAGACTTGACCACTCGAATCTGACCGATGACTTCGTTGAAGCGGCCTGAAGCTATATCGATGTTCTGGTTTTTCTTACCCTCCCAGACCTGCCACTTGGCGCTAGTTTTTGAGGTTAGCCACAGGTAGACGGGGAAAATGATGATAAGGAGCAGACCCAGCGGCCAGTAGTAGATAGAGCTAATAACGATAACCGAGACGGTGGTGATAATGAGGGAGATAAAGGTATTGCTCATGGCCTTCACGAAGTTAGTTACTTCGGTGATTGAACGGTTAAGCCTCGAAATGATGGTGCCGGTCAGCTCTGTATCAAAGTACGAGAGCGGCAGTGTTAGTAGCTTCTCAAAGTAGCGAACTGATAGGATGGTTCGCATTTTTTGGCTCATCACATCACCGATGTAGCCACCAATGTTGCTGGTGATCACGTTAAAGAGCTGGGCTACCAGGTAGGCCACTGCGAACCAGGCAATTGCCATACCGGTAGTGGGCTCAGAGCCGTTGAGGTGGTTTACCACCGTATCGGTCGCACCCGAGATAATAAAGGGCGCTAAGAGGGAGCTAACTGAGGTCAGCACAGCACACACCACAATGCCGGTATAAAGGGGCCAAAGTTCTCGGGTGGCACGGATAATTCTAAGTATGCTCTTCATGGCTCTCCCTGTGCGTAGTATCGACGGTAGGTTCTTCGTGGAGTTGAGCTCTGCCCACCAAACACTACCCGTTACCCCGCCGGGCTGACCCTCCCCTCCGGTGCGTTATTCACCACCCTGCATGCCCTACCTGAGTATAACGAGAAACATTAACAAAAAATCCCCGCCGTGCACCCGTGAGGGACACTGGCGGGGAGCCTTAACGGTAGAGGCTAGCGAGCGCTCTTCTTGGTGATCATACCGTAGATCCACAGGACAATCAGGGCGCCGATAACAGCGGTGAAGATTGAACCGAGGGTTACGCCACCGACACCAGCGGTGAGGAAGGGCAGGAAGTTACCCAGCCAGCCACCGAGCATAGCGCCTACGATACCCAGAACCATAGTGACGATGATGCCGCCACCCTGCTTGCCGGGCATAATGAGCTTAGCGAGCGCACCTGCAATGAGGCCAAGAATAATCCAACCGAGGATACCCATGAGTGTATGTCCTTTCATCTGTGCTGATAATTATCAGCTGTACGTTATTAAGCCTACACGAAACACTAAGCAATCTGTTAGTTTCTTGCTTATACTTTGGTCACAGTTGGGTTAACACTGGTGGGCGCCCCGTTCGGGGCGCCCACCAATGATAATGCTAGATACAGCTCTTAGTGATCGATTGCGCCTTCTGCACCGACGCCGGTGAGTGAGCGAACTTCCATCTCTGACTGCTTAGCGCTTGACTCTTCCTTGCCACCTAGTGAGCCCAGGAAGCCCAGCAGGAAGGCGGCGGGGATAGAGACGATGCCGGGGTTAGCCAGCGGGAACCAGGCAAAATCTACTCCCTTGATCATGGAGGTTTCTGCACCGGACATCACCGGCGAGAAAAGAATCAAGAGAACCGAGATGCTCAGACCACCGTACATTGACCAGAGCGCACCGCGTGTCTTGAAGCCCTTCCAGAAGAGGGAGTAGACGATGGTAGGCAGGTTAGCCGATGCTGCAACGGCGAAGGCAAGGGCAACCAGGAAGGCAACATTCTGACCCTGGGCACCAAGACCACCGAGGATGGACAGTGAGCCGATGACTACCACGGTTGCCTTTGCGATGCGGGTTTCCTTGAGGGGATCAGACTTACCCTTGCAGATGACATTGGTGTAGATATCGTGGGCGAAAGAAGCTGATGCTGTAATTGCGAGACCGGCAACTACTGCCAGGATGGTTGCGAAAGCAACACCTGCAATGACGCCCATCAGCAGAGAACCACCGAGTTCGTAGGCCAGCAGGGGTGCCGCTGAGTTGACGCCACCGGGTGCTGACTGGATGGCTTCCGCACCAACCATTGCTGCAGCGCCGAAGCCCAAGATTAAGGTAAAGAGGTAGAAGCAACCAATGAGGACGATAGCCCACACCACAGACTTACGTGCTTCTTTAGCGGTGGGCACGGTGTAGAAGCGCATCAAAACGTGCGGCAGGCCAGCGGCGCCGAAGACCATCGCCATAGCGAGGGAAACGAAGTCCAGCTTGGCGATTTCGTTAACACCGTATTTGAGGCCGGGCTCTAGAATTCTAGGATCACCGGAGGTTTCAACAGCTGCGCCCAAGAGGTTTGAGAGGTTGAAACCGTTGAGAGCTAGAATCCAGACCGACATCACGGCAACACCGAAAAGCAGCAGGCAAGCCTTGATGATTTGCACCCAGGTAGTACCCTTCATGCCACCGATCATGACGTATACAATCATGAGCAGACCAACACCGACAATAATCAACGACTGGCCGAGTTGGGAGCTAATACCCATGAGCAAGGAGACGAGCGCACCGGCACCCGCCATCTGAGCTAGTAGGTAGAAAAGTGTGACAGCAAGGGTTGAGATACAGGCTGCGATACGCACCGGACGCTGTTGCAGACGGAAGGAAAGAACGTCAGCCATGGTGAACTTACCGGTATTACGCAGGGGCTCAGCTACCAGAAGAAGTGCTACCAGCCAGGCCACGAGGAAGCCGATGGAGTAGAGAAAGCCATCGTAGCCAGTCAAAGCAATTGCACCAACGATACCCAAGAACGAAGCCGCCGAAAGGTAGTCACCGGCGATAGCTAGACCGTTCTGAGTTCCACTGAAGGAGCGCCCGCCGGCATAGTAGTCGGCTGCAGTTTTATTATTCTTCGACGCTCTCAGCACCACCACCATAGTGATGAGCACAAAACCGCCGAAGATGGTCATGTTAATCCAGGGAGTACCCACGGTTTTGGTTGCAGCGTCTGCTGCCTGCAGGGCGCTGGCCTGCACAGTAGTTATGTTCATAGTTGCCTCTTAGTTGGTCTTGCCGTGAGCGTACTGACCGTCTTCAATGTCGGTGCGTAGCTTCAGTGCCAGGGGGTCAAGTTTGCGATTTGCGAAAGATACGTACAGTGCTGTGATACCGAAAGTTGTGACAAATTGCAGCAGCCCCAGAAGAATACCGAGGTTTATGTTTCCTACCACCTGGATGCCCATTAGTCCTGGCGCATAAACGGCCAGGACTACATATGCCAGGTACCAGACAAGAAAGGCAACGGTCATGGGCATAACGAATGAACGGTGGGTTTTGCGTAGCTTAACAAAATCTTCGCCCCGTTGGGCGGCAGCGAAATCTACATGGTCGGCGTCGACCGGTAGTTTGATGGGTTCGGGTGATGTGTGTGACATCAACTACCTCCTAATGTGTAACTGTGAACACACTAGTATGTATCGCACATCACTTGCAAGTACAGATGACACAAAAAGAGCAGATTCCCGTAATAACCCGGTAAACCTGCCCTCACTAGTAAAAATAAGCTCGTAACTTTTATAGCGTGTCTTGTACATATTCGAGACACCGCCTCATAAAAGCATCAACCTGCGTTTCGTCATAGCTGTTCTTGCCCACCGCACTTCTGAAAGCCGCTGAGCGAATTTTTTGCGGTAGCAAAGTTTCACCATGCTCAACCGTGCGCAGGATGAGACGGCAGAGTTCGTCAACATCCTCAGTCAAGTAACCCTTGGTTCGTCGATGGGAGGGTCTACGAAAACGCTCCCCATCGGGACGGTTTAAGCGCCCCCGCAGAAGCGCACGCAGTTCTTCTAGCGAATCTTGCCAGAGTTCCTCGCCATAACGCTCAATGTAGAGCCGACGCTCGATTTCAGCAAAGCGATCCTCAACTTGGTCTAGATAACTATCAACCGTCTGGGGGGTGTAACCCCCTGCTTCCGGCGTGAACACCTTATCTCGGATGGTGCGGGAGGTATGCGCAGACTGCGAGGTGCCATGGTGTGTTAGGAGCTGCTCATAGTCATCGGCGAGTGCACCGAAAAAATCATTGACCTCACGTACACTGTAGCCGCTTTCCTGCGGGCCCACTTTGCTAAAGTTCTCGGCAGTTGATGCCTGCTGCGACATGTTCACTCCTTAAAAGTTCTCTGCATGACCTAGAAGATAGCACCGAGTACAGCAAAAATAACGTAGCCGGTTGCAATCGCGAAAACAATGGAGTCAAGACGATCCATGACTCCCCCATGTCCTGGAAGAAGATTAGACATATCTTTAATGCCAATTTCGCGTTTGACCATGGACTCCCCCAGGTCACCCACCGTTGAGGCAATCACCAGAAAAATGGCCACAATGATGCCGTACCACCAAGGATCACCAATCACCATTGAGCAGATGATGCCAACGATAAGTGACCCAACCATAGAGCCTGCAAAGCCCTCCCAGGTTTTTTTGGGAGATATTTTGGGAGCCATCGGGTGCTTACCCCAGAGCACACCTGCAATATAACCCCAGGTATCGTTGCCAATAGCCATCAGCAAAATCATGAGCACCTTGCCAGCACCTGATTCTTCGCGGTAGAGCAAAAGAGCTAGCGAGATCATGAAAGGTACCCAGGACATCACAAAGATCGAACCCATGATGGACATAATCATGCCATCGCGTTTGCCAACGATGCGCCAACCAATCAGCACCAGGATTGAGGCAACCACCGTGAAAATTAACCATTGCCCACCGCCATAGTAGGAGGCAAAAGGCATGAAGAAGGCCGTAGCGACAGCCGGGATAAGCGGCACACCCATGCCGCGTTTCTGGTTGAGACCGTGGCAAACTTCCCACGTTCCCACAGCAACAGCAGCGGCAGCCAACAGCACAAGGACAGCAGGAAGATAAAACAAACCCACCACCAGCACCGCGCCGAGGGTAACGCCAACGGTGATAGCGGCGGGTAAGTTCCTGCCAGCTTTTGAAGCCTTCTTAGGCTGTTCAGTAGGCTGAGCAGTCATCGTGTTTAGACCTCGGTCAGTTCAGCTTCCTTGACCTTCAGCAGAGCGTCAATCTGATCGGTGTGCTTCTTGGTGAGGGCATCCAGTTCTTTTTCTGCGCGAGTGCCATCATCTTCACCGATTTCACCGTCTTTGACCAGCTTATCGATAGCGGTCTTGGCGTGACGGCGGGTGTTGCGCACAGCAACGCGTCCATCTTCTGCCTTGTGGCTAGCCATCTTGACGTACTCGCGGCGGCGCTCTTCGGTCATTTCAGGCATTACAACGCGCACAACGTTACCGTCGTTAGCGGGGTTGGCACCCAAATCTGAGTCGCGAATTGCCTTCTCAATGGCACCCAGTGCACTCTTGTCGTAGGGGGTGATGAGGATGGTACGGGCTTCGGGGGTCTGGAAGGACGCCAGCTGCTGCAAGGGGGTGGGTGCGCCGTAGTAGTCAGCATTGAGGTTAGCAAAAAGCGAGGGGTTAGCGCGTCCGGTGCGAATGTTAGCGAATTCGTTCTTTAGCGCTTCCACGGACTTATCCATTTTTTCGCCGGCTTCAAGGAGGGTTTCATCAACCATCGGTGTTGTCCTTTTGGTTCTTGCCCACCGTAAGGCAGGCTTTTTATTCAGTCCCTACCAGTCTAGTGCGTCAGACTGGTAGGGGCTAATCTCTAGTAGTTATGCGGTCACCAGTGTACCGATTTTGTCACCCAGGATGGCCCTAGCTACATTGCCCTCACCCTGCATACCGAACACACGCATCGTCACGTTGTTATCCTTGCAGAGGGAGAAAGCGGTCTGGTCCATGACACGGATGTTACGCTTCAGGGCCTCATCGTACGTAAGGTTGTAAAGACGCTCGGCGTTGGGATCCTTGTTGGGGTCAGCAGTATAGATACCATCTACCCCGTTCTTAGCTACTAGAACCTCATCAGCATGAATTTCAAGAGCACGCTGAGCCGAAACGGTATCGGTAGAGAAGTAGGGCAAACCAGCACCAGCACCAAAGATCACAACGCGGTCTTTTTGCATGTGGCGGATGGCGCGGCGCGGAATGTAGCTCTCGGCAACTTGGTGCATGGAGATAGCCGACTGCACACGGGTATCAATACCAGCCTGCTCTAGGAAATCCTGCAAGGCCAGAGAATTCATAACGGTACCCAGCATACCGATATTATCTGCACGCGAACGGTCCATACCCGCTTCTGAAAGCTCGGCGCCACGGAAGAAGTTACCGCCACCCACGACAACAGCGACCTCAACTTTTCCGATGGTTGACGCAATCTGTTCAGCAATGCCTCGTACAACATCGGTTGAGATACCGACCTGTCCGCCACCAAAAACTTCACCAGAAAGCTTGAGGAGGACTCGGCGGCGTCCGGTGTCATCTTTATGAATAGGTGTGGTGGTCATAGGCCCTCCTGGCAACTCAATGATAGGTGCAACGCCTACCGGCGCTCGCGTCGTCTCTAGCATACGACAAAGGGGAGCCCCTTGTGTAGGACTCCCCTTTGTACTCACCTTTTCTGTGCAGTATCACAGTGCCCCTTTGACAGGGCAAGGTAACTACTCAAAGAGCGAGTTTCTCTATTTATGCACCAACACGGAAACGTTCGAAAGCGGTTGCGGTTGCACCGTTCTCTTCCAGAACTGCGGCAACAGACTTTGATGAGTCCTTTGCGAAGTCCTGGTCAACCAGAGTGTTTTCCTTGTAGAAAGACTTGAGCTTGCCTTCAATGATCTTGGGGATGATCTGCTCGGGCTTGCCTTCGCTGCGTGCGGTTTCTTCTGCAACGCGCTTTTCAGCCTCGATGTCCTCAGCTGAGATGGACTCAGAGGTGAGGTACTTGGGGCTCATTGCAGCAATGTGAACTGCTACATCGTGAGCAACGGTTTCAACGTCGTTACCAGCAACAGCCAGCAGGACACCAACCTGTGCAGGCAGGTCCTTTGAGGTCTTGTGCAGGTAAACAGCGACGTTTTCGCCTTCAACGCGTGCTACGCGGCGAACAACGATCTTTTCGCCCAGCAGTGCGCCAGCTTCGGTGGTGAGCTCCTCAACGGTCTTACCCTCGAAGGATGCTGCATTGAGTTCTTCGATGGTTGAAGCGTTAGCTGCAACTGCTGCCTCGAGAACGTCGTTACCGAACTTGATGAAGGGATCGGACTTAGCAACGAAGTCGGTTTCTGAGTTAACTTCGACCATGAAGCCAACGCCGTTTTCAACGCGTGCGGCTACGAGGCCTTCTGCGGTTGCACGGCCTTCGCGCTTGGTAACGCCCTTGAGGCCCTTAACGCGGATGATTTCCATTGCCTTCTGCTGATCGCCATTAGCCTCGTCGAGGGCCTTCTTGACGTCGAGCATGCCAGCGCCGGTCTTTTCGCGCAGTGCTTTGATGTCTGCTGCGGTGTAGTTCGCCATTGTGAACTCCTTGATGGTTTGTGAACAGATCAAAAATCTATTGGGTGCCACCGTAACCGGTGGCGGTGAGAGGATAAGGCACCCACCAAGGTGGGCGGGTGCCTTATCGTTCTCAAGCTTTACTTAGCTTCTTCTGCCTTAGCTTCTTCAGCCTTAGCGGATTCGTGCTGTTCGAGCAGTTCGCGTTCCCATTCAGCCATGGGCTCTTCGGAAGCATTAGCTGACTTGCCAGCCTTCTTGTTTTCGCGTTCCAGCAGACCCTCAGCAGCTGCATCCGCAATGACGCGGGTGAGCAGGTTGACGGAGCGGATAGCGTCGTCGTTGCCGGGGATGGGGAATGAAACTTCGTCAGGATCGCAGTTGGTGTCCAGGATGGCTACCACGGGGATGCCGAGCTTCTGAGCTTCGTCAATCGCGAGGTGTTCCTTCTTGGTGTCTACAATCCAGATGAGTGAGGGAGCCTTGGTGAGGTTACGGATACCACCGAGGGTCTTCTCCAGTTTCTCGTGCTCGCGGCGGAGCAACAGCAGTTCCTTCTTGGTGAACTGTGAGCCTGCTACGTCATCAAAGTCGATCTGCTCAAGTTCCTTCATACGATCGATTCGCTTGGAAACGGTCTGGAAGTTGGTGAGCATACCACCGAGCCAGCGGTGGTTAACGTAGGGCATGTTCACGCGGGTAGCCTGTTCAGCGATGGCTTCCTGAGCCTGCTTCTTGGTACCAACGAAGAGAACGGTGCCACCGTGTGCAACGGTTGCCTTAACAGCCTCGTAAGCCTGGTCAATGAAGGCCAGTGACTGCTGCAAGTCAATGATGTAAATGCCGTTGCGCTCGGTGAAGATGAAGCGCTTCATTTTGGGGTTCCAGCGGCGGGTCTGGTGACCGAAGTGGACACCTGAATCGAGAAGCTGGCGCATAGTTACGACGGGCATGTCGTCTCCTTTTGAAAAGTGCCGGGCGGGCCCCTGATTCCAGGCTAACCACGCCACGCGCATAGTAGTTATCGGTTTACATGTGGAGCGTATGGGCTTGCACCCGCTCCCCTGGTAGCGCTCAGATCGGCCCGTTAAAGGTTTAGACGGGTAATCTCAGGCCGCGACCGGTTTCCCGGACCGAACGTCCCTTATCAGTGGTAAAACTGCTGTGCACTACGCGATGTCAAACCCGCACCAAGGTGCGGATGGGTCTCTATGTAAAAGGATTCCCTTTGCCTCTTTTCTACCGTTGAAGGCTGAAAGTGTGCACACGAGTGCGCACAAAGGCAAACTGCAAACATCAACTATACCGCATCAAAGCCTGCTCTAACACCGATTTTGGGCGTTTTAAGTCTGGTAAGCAGGTCACTTTTAGCTCTGCCGCTGACTGACACTAATGAGTCTAAAATTCCTTGGTGAATCCGCCCTTAATAGCTACTTAATTCTCTGCACACCGTCTTTAGCAGTCCATGTGAGTTGGGTGCCCCGTAAGAAGTTCAAGTCAATACTGCCATCACCATGAACTGTTTCATCTGCCGTGGGAAAGGTGATGGTAGTTACTGGGCTGCTTGATATACCAAGGGGTTGAGTGGAAAACTCCCTCAGATTGCAGGGCGGGATATCTTCCCATGTCACTTTTTCATTGGTATTGGTTAAAGCGTTCGCCAGGCGCAGGGTAAGAGGTTCATAGCGAAGGAAGATGACACCATGAAGCTTTATATTCGGAAGGTGAAGCATCAATGCCTTTTAGCGGTTTTGCTCGCCGTTTTTCTACTAGTAGCCCCCAGCAGTGATGCGGTAGATGGCAAGACGCCACGGTGGCAAGCCCCGGTGACCGGTCCGCTAAGCGTTGCTAGGGAGTTTGAAAAGCCTGAGCAGAAGTGGTCGCCAGGTCACCGCGGTGTGGACCTCACACTGCAGGAGAATTTTAAGGTGCGCTCCCCTGAAGCTGGGGTCATCACTTTTTCAGGTACCGTGGTGGACCGTAAAGTCATGACCATCGAGCACCCGGACGGGCACAAGTCATCCTTTGAACCGGTGACCGATACTCTTCCGGTAGGTACTGAGGTTCAGGCGGGGCAGATTATCGCTCAGCTTGATCAAGAGGTAGCTCACTGCCAGCCTGCGGCCTGCCTACACTGGGGTGTTCGTCAAGGACCGGACGACTACGTTAACCCCCTGCTCTTTTTGGGGTTAGCTGATCCCAGCGTTCTCCTGCCCATAGGCGATGATTTTGCGGCCTAGGTAGTTTTGGTTCATCGGTCAGCACATGCATTTTGACCAGTATAGAAAAACCGCCCCCATCAGGTTATATCGTTTAACCTAACGGAAGCGGTTTATGCTGTAGGGCCTGCGGGGCTTGAACCCGCGACCAAGGGATTATGAGTCCCCTGCTCTGACCAGCTGAGCTAAGGCCCCCCGCCCACACGCAATCTAGCAATGCAAGCGTTACCAAGAATACCCCACAGGGGCTGCTCTAGAAAAATTTGTTGCCTACATGGCTAACGACGACCAGCTACAAAATCATGGTAAGCCTGGTTCGATACGTAGAGAGATTCAAAGGTTTGCCAGGTCTTCTCGGCTGCGTGCTTCTCAATCATTCGATGAGAGTGTTGGCCCATTTTGGTTCTGTTTTCCTCTGACAGAAGCAACACCGCAGCTAATTTTTCTGCTAAATCCTGGGGGTTGCCCGGCTCGAAGAGGTAACCATTCTGCCCCTCTTCTACAAGGTGGGGTAATGCAAGTGCATTGGCCAAAACCACGGGCTTAGAAGCACTCATCGCTTCAAGCGTGACGAGAGATTGCAACTCAGCGGTACCAGGCTGACAGAAGACGTCAGCGCGCAAGTAGCCGTCCCGTAGCTGCTCGTCGGTAACATACCCCAAGAATCTCACGCGGTGCTCAACACCGCATTCATGCGCCTTAACCTGTAAACTCTCCAGGATTTCACCGCTGCCAGCTACTTCAAGAACCGTGTGGTTCAAAGACTCAGGAAGTAGTGCAAGCGCTTCGATGAGAACATCCACATTTTTTTCGACCGCCAGACGACCAGCAAAGAAGATAAGAAGCTCCCGAGGGTCTTTCTCAACCGTTTCACCGGGAGCAAGCTCGTAGTTCTCACTCTGAATACCGTTAGACACCGGCATGACCAGGCGCTTAAATTTACCTGAAGCGCGCATAGCATCAGCCCCGATTTGAGTGGGGTTAGTGACAACCGCCGCCTGAGAAAGCACTCGGCGCATATCGCTCCATGAAGCTTTCTCCACCAGGTCCTTGCCCCACTGAGGAAAGGGCAAGAAGGGGTTGATGTTCGCTGGCATCACGTGGTTGGTGGCGATAACACGTATCCCGTATTTCTTACCGATTCTGGCGAGCACCCTGCCGATGATGTAGTGACACTGGACATGAATAACATCGGGTTTAATGCGTTGGACGATATGTTCAGCGTCTTTATAAATTTCCCACGGAAAACTCAAACGCATGTAGGAGTGGGTGACCACCTTGTGCGAGCGCACGCGGTGCTCTGTTAGGCCGTCTACGTCAAAGGACGTTGTTGTACCTGCTTCTTGACGGGACGCCATGACGTGAACCGTGTGCCCCCGATCTTTCATGGCTCGTGCTAGACGGTGGGAGAACTGCGCTGCACCATTGATATCGGGAGGGTAGGTATCAGCACCAATAAGAATGGTGAGGGGCTGCGTGGCCATTGATGTGGTCACCTTTAAGGGTTGAAGAGAGGGTGTTTGCTACCATCAAGACACTACCGGATTGATTAATTTTTTGCAGGTTCAGTGCAGATAGCTCGTTCACTCTCACACGATTGTAAACCCCACTATTTCAACAAAAACCCGCCGCCCTTTCTGAGAAAGGGCGGCGGGCGCATACTCGTAAGTCAGGGAGACTTACTTGCGACGAATGAGCTTGCCTAGGAATACGAAGAAGGCACCGAGGGAAGCTACCAGCGCGGCAAAGGACTTCCAGTGGGCCTGCAGGGTTTCAGGGTCAGATGCATTGTTAACCAGGTTCCTGCCGTTGGCAGCCGCAGTAGATGCCGCAGTCGCAGGGGTGTTCTTGGCACTGTACTTAGCCTCCTGGCTCAGGCCCTTAGCGCGGGTCTGAACGTCGTTGGCGTGGTTTTCGATGTCATCGCGCAGGGTCTTGAGGTGTTCACGGCGCTGCTTAGTGCGCTGGATGAGCTGTTCCTTGTTAGGAGCAGGAGCGGCAGGGGTCTTCTCAGAGTCCTCGCTCTTATTCTCTTCTGATTCAGCCTTCTTAGCTTCAGCCTTTTCAGCCTGCTCACGCTTGACTCGCTTTGAAGTCATTGCTGAGCCTTCCTTGAGCACGCCGAGGTCGTAGAGTACACCGAAGATTGCTGATTCAGGTTTGAAAGGAAGCTGTTTCATGATCATCTTGTAACCGAGGAAGCCCAGCACGGCAGCTAACAGGAGGAAAAGCCCCACCAGTACGAGGGCAGCTGCCCAGTTAGGCATGATCGCGGCAAGACCAACGTAAGCAAGGATGACCAGAGCGATGGCCATGAAAAGTGCGAAGATGACGGCTACAGCAGCTACTGCAGCGCCCTTACCTACCGCGATGCCCTTTTCTTTGACCTCAATTTTGGCAATGGCAACTTCGTCTTTAAGCTGTTTGGGGGTAAGGCGGGTAAGAACCTTGCCTGCATCAACAACCTGGGTCGCACTGGATTTGATGTTGTTGATGCCCGCGCGGATACCGCGGTTAGCGGCAGGCATTTCATCGGCGCGGACGCTCTGAGCACGAGTTTGCCCAATAGGATCCATTGGAGTGGTCATGAGCCACCTCTCTTTGCATTATAAGTGTGCTTGTGTACTGCTTATACCAAGTTATCAGTTTACTCCGCTTATAGCCCTATTAGGGGAGATACTTCACGCCCTGGAGGTAATTATTTACCTATCGTTATGCACCCTGCTCATCCAGCCAGCCCTGGTAGCTTCCTTCAAGTTCCAGCACCTTGTAACCTGCTCGACGCAGACCACTAGCCACTACCGAATTGCGCACACCTGATTGGCAAAAAGTCACCAGGGTTGAACCAGTCTGCGGTAGCTCATTGAGGCGCCAGAGCGCTGACCCGCCAGATAGCTGCTGTGCCCCAGGGATACTGCCGGCAGCGTACTCCCCCTTGCCGCGCACATCAACGAGGGCATCGTAACCGGTGTGATCTAAATCAGCCGGAACGATGGTTTCTGGCTGATAGTTCGCCAACTCAGCGATATCAGAGGTAAAGAAACGCACCGTATCAATACCAACACGGTAGAGAGCGTCCCTAAATTGAGCCGCGTTAGCTTCATCATCAAAAGTGACGATGAGGGGGCGTTGCTCACGCTCCGGGTCGATCACCCAGGCAGCAAAATTGGAGGCTTGGTCTCCTGCCGGAACGTTCAATGCACCTTTAACAGTTCCCCTGTGGAGGCTGTGCTGGTCACGGGTATCAACCAGTAGAGCTGACCCGTCACTCAACATATTCTTGACCTGTTCAACATCCAGCTTTTCGGGATGGGCAGGTTGTCCTATGAGCGCTGGGCCCAGCCGGTTCTCTTTTTTCATGCGCGCAAAGTAGGCATGTGCGTCCGGCTGTCCGTCCAGAAGTTCATCAATGAACCCTTGCTCATCGTCGTTTTCAAGATAGGGCGCCCACCATGCAAAAGCTTTTTGGTAGCCCACGGTGCTGGTGGGTACCGCTCCCAAGGCCTTACCGCAGGGGCTACCTGCACCGTGCGCCGGGTAAATCTGCACGTAATCCGGTAGGGGCATGAAGACTCTCTTGAGGCTTGCAAAGAGATCTTTTGCGCCCGCAAAGCGAGTGTCTTTGCCACCTGCTGCCTCATCGAGCAGGTCTGGCCGCCCCAGATCTCCCACAAACACAAAGTCACCGGTCAGCATATAGCCGGGCTGATCTGCCACCGCACCGTCGGTCACGAGAAAGGACAGGTGTTCAGGGGTGTGGCCCGGGGTGTGCTGAGCTGTAAGGGTAATGTTGCCCAGCTGGATGGTGTCGCCGTGGTGGATTCTCGTACCGTCAAAGTCGTACTGCCAGTCAGTTCCACCCTCCCCCGAGAGGTAAACGGTGGCGCCGGTTGACGATGCCAGTTCGCGGGTTCCCGATAGGTAGTCCGCGTGGATGTGGGTTTCAGTGACAGCAATAATGTCCATGCCATTTTTGGCAGCTAGATCAAGGTAAACCTGAATGTCACGGCGGGCATCAACCACAATAGCTTGGCCTTTGCGCTGGCAGCCAATGAAGTAGCTTGCCTGTGCTAGTCCCTCTTCATAAATTCGTTCAAAAAGCATGGTGACTCCTATCAGTTATAAATAATACCCCTGGGGGTATTATTGAGCATAGCAAAATACCACTTAAAGTCAAACCCCCGGGGGTATACTAAACAGAGCAACACAAGGAGAAAATCGTGCAACTTGAACCAGATAACATCAGACCTGCCATCAACCGCCTCAAAAGAGCCCAAGGGCAATTGGGTGGCATCATCCGCATGCTGGAAGAGGGTGCGGACTGCCAGCAGGTCGTAAACCAGCTTGCCGCAGCATCCAAAGCCGTAGACCGGGCAAGTTTTGCCATCGTCGCCGCTGGGCTACAGCAGTGCTTGACCGCCGAAGAACCAGAAATGAGCCCAGAGCAACTAGAAAAGATGTTCCTCTCACTAGCGTAAACAGAACTACCTGCTAACACAGGCGCAAAAAAGCCGCCGGAACCATATGGTCCCGGCGGCTTTATCTATCGCCTAAGCGTTGTGCTGGCGCAAGCGAACCTGCGCTTCTTTCAAACTCACTTCACCCTGGCGGTTATAAGGCAGCTTTTGCAGAGCCGCACCCATGGCACAGGTATTACTCAGCGCAGCAAAGCTCAGACCACCACCGATAGCCCCGGCAACATACTTAGCTTTAGGAGCTACTGCGCTTAAGGCAATACTGCTGAGCACCAGTGAACCAGCTACTAAACGCACCTGGCACTCAAGATCCCAACGAGTGGGGCCCGCTTTAATAGCACCCTGCGCTGATTTCCACGCTTCAATACCGCCGGTCAGGACGCTGGTATTGAGCACACCCACCCCGGCCAGTAGCTTCTGAGCTCTCTGCGCTCTGGCACCCGAACGGCAAATAATAATGGTTTCCTCATTAATGTGAGCACTGAGGTCCTCGGGATGCTTTTCAATAAGCGCCAAAGGCACGTTGACGCTCCCCGGAATATGGGCACTTTTAAACTCAGCCGCTGTTCTTACGTCAAGCAACAGGGCCTTGCCCTCACTGCGCACCTGCCCTAAACGGGCTGAGTCGATTGACTGAGGTAACTATGATTCGATGGTCATATCATTCCTTTGATGTAGTAATTAGATGATGGATAGAAAACTGTTAATAGCGGTGTAGATAGCTATAAGGTACAGCAGGGTAGCGAAAGCTAGCTTGAGCATTTTCTGAGGCACCTTGGCACCCATCCTGGTTCCGATGAGTGTCGCAAGTACAGCCGAGCCGGCCATAACACTCAATACACCCCAGTCCAGCTGGTTTAACTGGGCAAAACCGGCGCCCAACCCCGCGACGGAGTTGATAAAGATGACAACCAGCGAGGTGCCCACCGCATGCCGCATACTCAAGCCCATCAGCAGAGTAAGCATCGGAACGATCATAAAACCGCCACCCATACCAAAGAAGCCTACGAGGACACCCACTAAGAGAGCAGCCAGGGTAATCTTAATGGCACCTGCAAACCTGCCCGCACTTCTATCACTGGGGTCGACTCGTGAGCCGGTCACAGCATTTTTGATCATGAGGCTAGCTATCACTACTAAAAGGGCAGCGAAGGTGAGCATGAGAGCGCTGCCATCTACTCCCCCAGCAAGATAGCGTCCAACATAGGTGCCAGCGATCCCCAGCATTCCGAACAGCATACCTTTACCTAGGTCTACTGAACCCATTTTTGCATGGTTGACAATGCCTGAAAGTGCGCCAGCTACCATCACAACCAGTGAGCCGAGTGTGGCATCCTGAGGCTCAAAGCCAAAAAGAAACACTAGAGCAGGCACAGCAAGAATTGCCCCGCCACTGCCCAGGGCACCCATGAGCAGACCGATAACGGCTCCTAACAGCACAGCGAGTAGCATAAATACCTTTCAGCTGACTAACCTACCTTCCAAAATATACCCCCAGGGGTATTTTTTTTCAAGTAGTCAAGAAGAAAAGGGCGGTTGGGGAGGATTGCCAGATACCACTGCGCGTCTTTAGGGTGCACGCTCGGATTCTAAGACCTGCGGAGTGATTGCTGGTTAAAGAAAAAGACCCAGCTAAAAAGCTGGGTCTTATTGCTTGCTCCCCCGACTGGACTCGAACCAGTAACCCTTCGATTAACAGTCGAATGCTCTGCCAATTGAGCTACGGGGGAATGTTTAAGGTGATATTTTCATCTCCGCAACGAGTAATAACTTTACTGGAGTTGCTTCAACCTCGCAAATCGAAATTCCGTAAGCTCAGTCACACATCACGCGGACTGGTGGAAGTTAGTCTTGCCCTTGCATTTTTTTGCGTCGCTGCATTTCTAGTTCCAGTAGTTGTTGTTGGATTTGCCGGTATTCTTCGGGTTCGGTGGCGGCGTTAGTCCGTTGTAGTCTCATGAGTAGGTCTGATTTTTGGCGAGTGATTTGTTGCTCAAAGAGACGGTTGAGAATATCGCGGGAGTAGCGCACTAGCTGGTCGACCGTGCGCGCGGGGATGGGAGCCACGGTGAGCTGGGCGATGAGAGCGTGTACTTCCTCTGGGGCATGGGCTCGGATGGTGTTGACCCAGGCGTGACCGGGAACGGGGGCCATGGTGCTTGCTGCACCGATAATCCCCTGCCCCACCCCAGCGTGCATGCGGTAGCGGTACTGCACAGTGGCGAGTTCCTGCCACTGTTCGACACTGAGATAGTCAGGCTTTTGCACCACGATTTCTAAGGCATCGCGTTCTAGCTTGGCGAGAGGGTCGCTCATGTCGGGCTGCTCGAAGGGGTTTTCTTGGGCTCTCTGCTCTGTTTCTTCACCTGCCTGTCGGGCTGCACGTTCAGCTTCTGCAGCTTCAGCTTTTTGGCTAGCAGAGAGTTGCGGGTGGTTAAGGGCATAGGTGACGGCGCGCTGCACTTCACCGATGTCTAAGCCCAGCTGGCCTGCTACCTGCCGAACGTAGGCTGGGCGCAGGGCGGCGTCCTTAATGCCCGCGATGATAGGAGCGATGGCCCGCATACCGCGTACTCGCCCTTCAAGGGAATCAAGATCAAAGTCAGCTAGGGTGGCATCGATGGCGAATTCAAAGAGCGGGCGGCGGGACTCAATCAGCGAACGCACGGCGGCGTCTCCCCGGGCTAGACGTAGATCGCACGGATCCATGCCGTCTTTAGCAACGGCAACATAGGTTTGAGCGACAAAGCGCTGGTCTTCGGCGAAGGCGTGCAAGGCAGCCTTTTGCCCGGCGGCATCACCATCAAAGGTGAAAATGACTTCTCCACCGCTACCGTCATCCGAGATGAGGCGGCGCACGATTTTGATATGGTCGGTGCCGAAAGCGGTGCCGCAAGTGGCAACCGCTGTATCGACCCCGGCCAGGTGGGCTGCCATGACGTCGGTATACCCTTCAACCACCACAATCTTTTTCTGACGGGAGATATTACGTTTTGCCAGGTCGATGCCGTAGAGCACCTGGGATTTTTTGTAGAGCTGGGTTTCGGGGGTATTGAGGTATTTGGGGCCTTGATCATCGTCAAAGAGCTTGCGAGCGCCAAAGCCGATGGTTTCCCCGGCGATACCGCGAATGGGCCAGACCAGCCTGCCGCGAAAACGGTCATAGAGCCCGCGGTTGCCCTCTGAGAACATGCCGGTGGCGCGTAACTCATCGGTGGTGAAGCCCTTATTCTGCAGATATTTGAGCAGATTATCCCAGCCCTTGGGGGCATAACCTACCCCGAATTTTTGGCTGGACGCCGGGTCAAACCCGCGCCCGCCCAGGAACTTTTGAGCCGGGGCAGCGGCGGGGGTGTAGAGGTTTTTTTGAAAGAATTCGGCGGCTATTTTGTGGGCGTCCAGTAGACGCTGCCGACGGCCGACCTCTTCTTTGGTTTGACCGGTGCCCTGTTCGTAATGCAGTTCATAGCCGATACGGGCTGCCAGTTTTTCTACCGTTTCGGTGAAGGGGGTGTGGTCCATTTCCATTACGAAGGAAATGACATCACCTGATTCGCCGCAGCCGAAGCAGTGGTAGGTGCCCATCTGGGGGCGCACGTGGAAGGAGGGGGTGCGCTCGTCGTGGAAGGGGCAGAGCCCTTTGAAAGAGCCGATGCCAGCGCTTTTGAGGGTTACATATCCTTCAACAATCTCGCGGATATCGGTGCGCGAGCGTACCTCATCGATGTCTTCACGTTTAATTAAGCCAGCCACCCTACCAGTGTAGTTGAAGGCGTCAAACGCGGTTATTCATCGTCGAGGGGGCCAGGGCGAGTGCGTCCCATCCCGAAGCTTTCGGGTGAAAGGGCGATGAGTAGGGTCACGATAAAGGCGGTGAATCCCCATATCCATCGTCCGGTGACTGCACCCACCAGCACGCCAATCATGAGGCTGGCTACCGCCGCTAGGGCGAGCTGTTTGAAAGATTTTTTATATCTCATTGTTCTACTTCCGTGAAAGGATTCTACCAAAGGGGCTTGTTGCCCACCGACCAGTTCGACCCGGTGATGCGTTTGAAGAGGGCAAGGGCACTGCGGTCAGTCAGGCAGGCGACCTGATCGATGACCAGGCGCAGTTTAGCAACGTCATCGTTGCGGCCTAGCTCACGCAGGTCAGCAGCAAAGACAGGTTCAAGGTATTCAGGGTTATCCAGCAAGGCTGCCACTAGAAACTCCAGAATTTCTTTCTGGTTTTCGTAGTGGGGCTGGGCGTCACGAGAGGTCATGACAAAGGTGGTGGCAATGCCCTTGAGCACGGCAATCTCATGCTCGGTTTCTTGGGGCACCACCAACTGGGCGCTGTAGCGAGTCAAATCCCCATCACCGTAAACATCACGGGTGGCGTTCATTGCCGAGGCCGCAAAACGACCAATGAGTTTTGAAGTCAGTGCTTTGAAAGAGGCATGAGAACTGCGAGTACCGCTCATAAAAGGCACCCAGCGTTCCAGGTTTTCTAGACGGTTCAGGGCGGCATCGAGGGTACTATCGTCAGCTCCCGGCAGGTACCACTGGCGAGTTTTTTCAAACAGAATCTCGCGGGTACTGGGGTTCTTGAGATCATCCAGTTGCACGTGACCGCCAAACACGGCATCCTCAACGTCATGCACCGAGTAGGAGATATCATCGGCAAGATCCATAACCTGCGCTTCGATACATTTTTGGGTGGGCGCCGCCCCAGCTTCAAGGGCACCGGCTCGAAACCAGGTGAAGACCGGCAGGTCATCGGCATAGACACCGAACTTGCGGTTGGGTCTACCGTCCGGCCGTGGCGGGGCGTCGGCATACCCCCATGGGTACTTGCAGGTGGCGTCTAAGGACGCGCGGGTCAGGTTGAGCCCCGCACTGCCACCATCGTGCCGCATCACCTTGGGTTCAATACGGGTGAGCAGGCGGAGGGTTTGCGCATTACCCTCAAACCCGCCGGCGTCCGCAGCGAGTTTATCCAGGGCAGTTTCACCATTGTGCCCAAAAGGCGGGTGACCCAGGTCGTGAGAAAGGCAGGCCGCGTCAACCACATCGGGGTCGCACCCCAGCATTCTGCCCACCTCACGCCCAATCTGGGCGACCTCTAGGGAGTGAGTAAGACGGGTACGCACAAAGTCATCGGTATCGGGGTCAACCACCTGCGTTTTAGCCCCCAAACGGCGCAGTGCGGCCGAGTGCAACACACGAGCACGATCGCGCTCAAAGGGCGAACGGTAAACAAACTTATGGTGCTCGGGCACCCAGCGGGCGGCGTCCGCCTCGGTGTAACCGGGACTGGGGGCGAGCTCACTGAGATACGCACTTGATGACTTTTCGACGCTCATAGCTCCAAGTTTAGTAGGATATGCCCCCTCGGAGGCGTGCAGAGAAATCTGGTGGTTCAAGCTTCCTAGAACAAGCCCAGCTGTATCGCACTGTTTCTGACCAGCAACACTCCCACAATAGCCGCCACCCATAGGAGCGTTACTTTGGCTTCGTACTCTAAACGCGGCATTATTGTGAAGATTTTTTCGAAAACGCGCTCACCCCACAGACGAGCGATACATCCTATCAGCACAGCCGGGGCAACCATCACTAGACAATAAAGACCCAGCACCCCCAGCTGAACTGCAAAAGGTGCAGGTAGCGACTGAATAATGCCAATAGCGGCAAGATAAGGCAACATGGTTGCCGTCTCTAAAACAGCTGCCCCAACAGCCAAACTAACGATGCCCAGTAAACCTGCACGCTGCCGGATCTTCTGGTCAGCCTGTTGCCCCCGGGCAACCATAATCTCATCCGCTGTCTTCTTCACAGGGTTGGGCGAGAAAACTCCGAAGATGAACAGAGCAGCACCCAATGCTAATAAGGCCCAACTAAACCAGGCGGTGACGGCTACTTGACTGAAGATTTCCGTCACCCTGCGCATCCCAAAGAAAAGCGCAATGCCTATCAAGAAGTAGGAGGCGGCTATGGTAGCCAGGTAGGCCCCGTAAGGGACCACCCGGACATACCTCCATTTGATAAGCAATACCAGAGGAATCACTAGGGTTCCCATACTGAGACTATCGACCAAGGCTAGAGCCAATAATGATAGAAAGTTTGCCAAAGTCCACTCCCCCATGCAATCACATTAGACTTTATCATACGAACGTATGAGAAAATAGAGTTAAGATATCTTCGTTGATAAAGTGCATGTATGTCTGATACATCTGCTCAAGAAGCCGCTATAAGCGATGCGGCAATCCGCGTGATTGTTACACAAGGGTTTGATGTAGTGAGCGTGCGGAAAGTGGCCCAAGAAGCAGGTCTTGCCCACGGCACCGTCCAGTACTACATGGGCACAAAAAATCAGTTGCTCGAAAAAGCACTCTTGCGCTCTACAGCACGGCAACACGAGCGGGTGCAGAATCTACAACTACCCGCTGATCCATTGGAAAGACTAACGACTGCCCTACTCGAGCTTCTACCGATTGGAGAGGTGCAACGAGAGGACTCCACGCTTTGGATTACTATGGGCGCAGCGGCTTCAACACGCAGCGGGCTAGCCAAGTTGTATCAACAGGAGCTAGCCACTTTTCAGGATCGGCTAATGCAGGCACTGATCGCCTGGCACTCTACCGGCAACTTGGGAGTCGCCACTGAAGATCTTCCTCGCACCGCCCGGCTTCTAACAGCCTTCATTAATGGCCTGACCCTAGATTATCTGAACGTGCCAAGCCGATCAGGGCTAGTAGATGATATTAAAGCTGACCTCAGAAGCGGGTTGAAAAAAATCCTGAGTTAGAGGTACGCGCGTCCTATCAACCCCCCGCCCCCAAAAAAGAGTGCGCCTCTTATTGACTACCTGCTACCCCTTAACCTATCTCCATGTAGTGAGGTGCTACAGGTAGATGAGTTTTTACCTTTCAGGGGCGCGGCTGCTAAGTAGTACGACTTTACTGATGTGCTACTTCTTTAGACTGGCGGGGCGCACCCCACACCACCTGGTCGAAACTAGGCGGAAAACCACCAGGTTGTTTGCGGTGGTGCGGGGTTGGTGTTTTATGCGACTGGTGGGGCTTTTGAATAACCCTCAAGGTATCAGAGCGTTCTATAAATCATCATCTTCGCTCAACCCAAATTCTGCTGGGTAGATAACTTCGCCAGATGGCAAATCAAAAGCGGGGTTAAGATTAAGGACCATAAAAGCTTCAGCTGGCACCTCCATACTTGTTTTGATTCCGTGAAAACGCGACTGTTCAAACCCAAGGGCGTTATAAAAGGCTGGATGTCCCAGCACCAGCACACAGGCTGGCTCATTAAGTTGTAGCGCTTTTTCTCGGGCTGCCGACAGGACGCTACGGGTCAGCTCGCTGCCGATACCCTGCTTCTGATGAGTGGGAGCTACAGCCACCGGGGCGAGCGCAAGTACTGGCACCGAACCTACCCAGCAGCGGGTCAACAGAGCGTGAGCAAGAATCTGGCCGCTCTGGCCCACAGCTACCCGAGACACACCAGGTTCCCAGACACTTCGGTTGGCGCGCAGATCTTCGACGAGCTGTGCCTCGTAGCCGGTCTCGAAAGCTGCTCTATGAAGCTGACCGATTGCAGGGGCGTCATCAGAGGTTTCTGGGCGAATGGTGTAGGTAGTCATGAGTCTAAGTCTAGTAGCCCGCACTGCTCGTTGCCGATGATGCAGCCACCAGTTGCTCTTAGTCACCCAAACGTCACGGAAAGAGCCGGTGAAGGTTTCGGTGATATCGAAGGTGAGACTCTAGCCGCCAGAGATATCTAGCTCAGCCTCCACCAGACCAAGACGCTCGGCGTCGCCCAGGATGCGGGAGTCGAGCCAGCCATCTGGCAGTGAGGGGACCTTTGGGGTGCCGGCACGGCCACGCGGGCCCTCAACAGCGGCACCCGGGTAGCCCATGGAATGGTCCAGCTGGCCTAGTAGCTCACGGAAGGTGGCAAGATCAGAGACGGTCGCCATCTTCGCGCGCAGCTCCCCACCTACAGGGTAGCCCTTGAAGTACCATGCAACGTGCTTACGAATCTCACGCAAGCCGCGGTGCTCATCGGCAAAAGTCTCCACCAGCAATTCAGCATGACGGTAAATCATGTCCGCCACTTCGGTAACACCGGGGCGATACCGCTCAGCTGTCCCCTCAAAGGCATTCTGAAGATCACCAAAGAGCCAAGGACGCCCCTGGCAACCACGGCCGATAACCACACCATCCACACCGGTCTGCTCCACCATAGCGACAGCGTCCTCGGCCGAGAAAATATCGCCGTTACCCAAAATAGGCACATCGGGGATAGCTTCACGCAACTGAGCAATCGAATCCCAATCGGCCTTGCCCGCATAGTGCTGGGCGGCAGTACGTCCGTGAAGAGCAATAGCCGCAACACCGGCGTCACGCGCAATCTTGGCGGAGTCCAGATAAGTGAGGTAGTCTTCGTCGATACCCTTACGCATTTTGATGGTCAGGGGAATATCATTGCGCGACGCCTCACGCACCGCAGTTTGAACAATGGCGGTAAAAAGGTCAGTCTTCCAGGGTAGGGCTGATCCGCCGCCGCGCTTGGTTACCTTGGGTACAGGACAACCAAAGTTGAGGTCAATATGATCCGCACGGTCTTCTTCAACCACCATGCGAATTGCTTTACCCACGTTCACAGCGTCCACACCGTAGATCTGGATGGAGCGGATTTTTTCGTGGTCATCGTGGTCGATAATGCGCATAGACTCAGGTTTGCGTTCCACCAGGGCACGGGCAGTCACCATTTCGGTCACGTACAGTCCCCCACCGTACTCCTGGCAGAGGGTACGGAAAGCCTTATTAGTTACGCCCGCCATGGGCGCCAGGACCACGGGGGTATCAACGGTTAGCTTGCCCAGTTGCAAGGGCGGTAATTTAAGTTGCGGCGCGGCGTTGGTTTCTGCGGGGGTATCAGTTGAAAGAGTCACTGTGCTATTTTCGCACATTTGACCAAAGGCGGTCAGCGTGGCACCTCACAGTGCCAGCTGTGATACAAAGTAGCGGGCAAGGGCGCCCTCCCCGGCCCAGCGTGGGTTAGACAGCTTGACCGGGTGCGCTCCAGCATGTGAAGCCTCCATTCTATGCAGAGCTCACGCACCACTATGTAATAGTGAAATAAAACCTTGACACACCCACGCTAATATGTGCATCATTAAACGCGAAAGAGAAATAAATAATTGACACTTTCACATCTAGGAGGCCCCATGGGAAATCTGCCCACCCAACTCGAAAACATTGCTCTAGCCCAGGAGGCTGCTCAGGACTCTGAACACCATCTCAACCACTGCATTGCGGTCGCTAAAAATGATGGCTACTCCTGGGGTGAGATTGGCTCTGTGTTAGGGGTTAGCCGCCAGGCAGCAGCCCAAAAATACTCAAAGATTATTCAGGAGATCGCCCCCATGCACTTTTCAGAAGGAACCCAAGCGCACCTCATCAACACCGCAAAAGCCGTTCTTCACCGTATCGGAGAACAGGAGTGGGAGAAGGTGCACAGCTACTTCTCTTTCACCGCTAAACGAGGACTCAGCAAGAAAAAACTTGCCGAGGTGTGGCAAAAAGTATTGGAGGGATGTGGAGATTTTCAGCGCGTTGATTCCCTCAATCTCCACGCCCCAAACCCCCACGAATTCAAGGTTTTCTCGGCTACTATCAAAGTCCCCAACAACTCAATCTTTGCAATCGCAGACTTCACGCTAGAACATACAGACGGTAAACCCGTCGGACAGATTGCCTTCAACTCCCGCAGGAAAGTTATTGGCTTCATCATCTACTTGAACGACTCAGCTGAGTTCCCCTGGTAAAAACCTCCTTATAGGCCTGCACCAAAAAGTCTGCCCCCGCCTCATAGACCTTAGAGGTCCCTGAGTCAGGGGCAGGTTCAGTGCTCTAGCTGTGAGACCTACGGGGTGGGGCGTCCGCCGGTAAGACCCAAGGTCTCGCCCGCAACGTAGGACGCGTCATCTGATGCCAAGAAGACATAGGCACCTGCGATTTCAGCTGGCTGACCGGCACGACCCAATGGAGTGTCCTGACCAAACTGGGTTAGCTTCTCCACGGGCTGGCCATAGCTGGGTTGCAATGGAGTCCAGAAGGGCCCCGGCGCCACAGCATTCACGCGAATACCGCGAGGAGCCAAAGCCTGTGCCAGCCCCTTACTGAAGTTATTCTGAGCAGCCTTAGTCAGGGCGTAGTCCAGCAACGTCTCTGAGGGCTCATAAGCCTGAATCGAAGAGGTAAAAATAATCGAAGAGCCGGGCTTAAGATGAGGCACAGCCGCCTTAGTAACGCGGTAGGCCGAATAAATATTAGCTTTCATCGTGTGGTCGAAGTCCTCATCGCTGAGATCCTCAATCCTTTCATGCCACACCTGACGGCTAGCATTATTGACCACGATATCGAGACCGCCGAAAGCTTCTACGGTCTTTTCAACGATGGCCTGGCACTGCTTTAGCTCACGCAGATCCCCCGGTAGCGCCAGCGCCTTCACTCCAGCTTCCTCAATCGCATTAATAATGAGTTCAGCGTCGGGCTCTTCTTCTGGCAGGTAAGAAATCGCCACGTTGGCCCCCTCGCGGGCGTAAGCAATGGCAACAGCCGCTCCCAGCCCGGAATCACCTCCGGTAATCAGGGCATTACGCCCAGCAAGGCGATCATTGCCCTGATAGGTTTTCTCGCCCAAATCAGCGAGAGGTTCCATTTTCTGATCGAGGCCAGGTTCAGGCTGGGTTTGCTCGGGAGGGCTAATTACGGGGTACTTAGAACGGGGGTCTTCGAGATGAGACATAAGAATCACTTTCTGGGGGGTAAAAAATGAACCCCGCACGCTGGATTAGCAGGTGCGGGGCTCATATCAACTATGAGGTACTCACAGTTTTAGGGGTTATTAGAAGTTCTTACGGGTGTCATCGCCGTCAACGACGATTTCTTCCTTGCGGACGTCTGCGGATACACGCTCGGTCTCGGTGTGAACTTCCTTACCCACTGAGACGCGCTCGGTGGCCACGGTCTCGGTTGAGACGACAGGGCGCTCTTCGTGAGCGGTAACAGTAACGTCAGCATGTGCATCGGCTGAGTCAAAATCGTAGTTATCTACGGTCTTGCCATCCTTGAGGTCGGTGCGCTCAACGACGATTTCTTCCTTGCGGACGGGAACCTCAACAGTTTCCTTCTCAGTGTGAACAACCTTGCGCAGGCGAACCTGGCCGGTTTCAGTTGCACTGGTTGCCTTGGAAACGTTCAGACGCTCCTCATGAGCAACAACATCGCCGTCATGAGGGGTGGTAGCGTGCGCATCGCGATGATCTTCTGTGAAATCTGTAGCGCCAGCGGTTGCGGTGCCAGCAGCCAGGCCCTCGTGTGAGGTGCGAGCGTCATCGTGAGTGGTAGCAGTGCCGCTCATTGAGTAGTACTCGTAGAGACGCTGCTCTTCTGCGGGTGACAGCTCGCCGTCTTCAGCAATGTTGGGGGCGTCCTTTACGAATTCCTTCGTGAAGGGAACGTGGATTTCGTCGCCGCTGTAGCGCGCCTGGTCAACAGGAACGAATGATTCGTTGGTGCCGAAGAGACCGGTGTTTACAGTAACAAAGGTGGGGTTACCAGTCTGCGCGTCGAGGTAAAGTTCGCCAACCTTGCCGATTTTTTCACCCTCGGGGCCAAAAACGGTGGAGTTGCGCAGAGTTTCGATAGTTTCGTTAGTAGCCATAGGTCTTGCTCCCTTTCGGAGTATTTTCATGGACGGTGCACGAGAGCTTAAGAGACCCTTACCTGTAAGGAGTCTTATACCCTAGCACACTAGTAACACTACTCATTAACAGCATACTTGGCAAATACCTAAGCTGGCTTTTTAAATTATTTTTCACCCCTATTTACCTAAACTTAGTACAGAACCCCACTAATCCCAACATGTCTAGACATGATACTTCTGACATGCCAGAACAGATAATAAACTGGGATTAGGGTCTAAAAACATGTATTGTATTAGAGGAGTCTTTTGAAGATTCCGGCGCCGTCCTTCCATTCAGGCATGGAGGACGGCGCTTTCTTTACCCCTCATGAATTGCCCTCAAGACCATCAAACACCGTCGCGACCTGGTCTTTCAGCCCTGCAACGTTTACCCTGCAGTCCACTAATTTTAGTGACCCCTGAGCTTTGACTGGCAACTTATCAGCCAACCAAAGCTCAAGAGCTTCTGCGCTGTGACCGGGAATCTCACCCTTGCTATTACAGACGCGCCACCAGGGCACATTTGACCCCCAAAGAGCCAGTACTCGCCCAATCACACGGGCAGACTCCCCTGTTACGTCCCCAATGTCTCCATAGGTAGCCACTGAACCGCAGGGGATGCACTCAACAGCCCGCAGTACACGCTCTACGCGTACATCATCCATGGAAAGAAAGACTCTCTTAGTTTTAGCTATCAGCAATTACTAGGGAGGTGCTCGTCACCGACGCAGAGCCCATAGAGATGAGCTGGTCAATCATCACCGCTAAATCCTCCATAGAGTCATCCACCTCGATATTCACAGCATACTGCCCTACCATCACCGAAAGGAGCTGAAGAATCGCCTCACGCGCGGCCGGGTGACCGGGGCGGTAACCAATGGTGACATCGGTCGCATCATCCTCCGCCAGCTTCATCTGACCGGCATCTACTGCTAGTGGGCGGTAGCTAATGGCAAAGGCACTGATCAAGCCCTTTTTGCCTTCCCGCTGAGCGCGTAGTACGTCATCACGCAGGACGACCGCACCAAGGGCTTCTGCTTCATCGGAAAGGAAGAGACGGTTCACGCGTCCAACTGAGGTCTGGGCAGGAGGGTCCCAAGCATGAACTGCTGTATAAAACTCCCAAAAACACTGCGTCAGTTCCACTGAGCCAGTAGCGATGTCCTCAATGGACTGTGTAAGGCGCTCCGCCTCGTCCTGATGCAGGGGCACCGCTGGCACACCGCCGGCTTCTACCCGCACCATGCGAGAGCGCTGCAATACGCTGAAACCGTGATGTTCGGCGAACGCAAGACCTACTGATTCCGGCACGGTCTTGCTGCGCAGGGCAGTCACGCCGCTGGGCGCCTGCTGCGCGGCATCTTTGAGATGTTGCAACAGGGCAGACCCGACACCCTTACGGCGGTGGTCGGGGGCAACCTCTACATACGCCCAGAGACGTTGAGTATGCAGCGAGGTCTCATAAATAACACCGGCCCCCACAGGAACACCCTGATGCTCAGCAACGATAGTGCGGATGAAAGGTTCATTGCTACTCTCAGCGAAGGACGAGCGGAATGCAGCTACCTGGTGGTTTTCGGGGTCGTTCCAGTACTGCAAAAGTGCAAGGTCATCGCCAGACTGCCAGGGGCGGTAGATGTAGTCGTTCACAGGTGCCTTCCGGTCTCTCATTGTGGGGTACTCACCTACTCTAGCGGACGCTCCCAGCGCTGGTGCAGAGAGTAGCAACACTGCCCCTGAACGCCCACCGCGAACCGAGAAAGTTTCAACTTGTCTTTACCTGCCGGTTACCGCTTAGAATGATGGTTGTTCCCAGCATTTCTTACCTTCTTTATAGATTGGTGTCATGACCTCACCTCTTGTGACAAAACCCATTTTGCGCGGTTCTAAAGTTGAACTTCGCCCCCTCGATGACCGCGCCATTGACGCGATGATTGGTATCTTGCAGGAGCCTGACGTACTCATCAAGACCGGCACCGCACATTCTCGTATCACCGAGACCCATCCCTTCGATGAGGCGCGTACCCGTGAGTGGTACGGTCGCCGCAACGAAAAGCAGAATCGTCTTGACCTGGCGATTTATGTACCTGAATTAGATCAGTATGTGGGGGAAGTCGTGTTCAACGAGTACGATCCCAACAACCTCTCAGTCAACTACCGCATCGCTATCGGCAAGGCCGGGCAGAATAAGGGCTACGGTACTGAGGCCACTAAGCTGATGGTGGACTACGGTTTTGAGCACCTGGGCCTCAACCGTATTGAGCTTGAAGTCTACGATTTCAATGCCCGTGCCCGCCACGTCTATACCTCCTGCGGCTTTGTACCTGAAGGGCGCCGCCGCGAGGCGCTCTGCATTGATGGCACCTTCCATGACGCCCTTCTCAAGGCTGTCATTAGAAAGGATTGGGAGGCGGCTCGCAGTGTTAATGGGTACCTGCAGCTATCAGAAACTCAGGTCGCCATTTAGTCTGCTCGGGCGGCCCCTGGGGCAAACGCTTCCACCGCCCTTTCTCTCAGCTCACCATTTGCTATCCCGGTCTCACCGGTGTAGTTTTTCTTTAAAGGTTAGACGCAAGAAAAAGGGAGAAAGTGTGGCAGCGCATTCACATTCCCACCAGCATGGCTCTGAGCATTCTCATGATTACTTTGCCGGTGTTAACACTCGGCAGCTGTTAGCAGTTGTTCTCATTGCCTGGTCGCTTTTTATCATCCAGTTGGTGGGTGCCTGGGTTACCGGCTCGCTTGCTTTACTTTTTGACACCGTTCACGTTGCCACCGACGCTATCGGGGTCACCGTTGCCCTCATTGTGGCTCATCTGGCTGCTCGCCCGCCGTCCGCTCGACGCACCTGGGGGCTCAAGCGCCTTGAAGTGCTGGCAGCGATGGTTCAAGCAGCGATGCTACTGGGGGTCGGGGCTTTTGTGATGGTTGAAGCAGTACAGCGCTTTTTTGATCCCCAGCCCCTAGCCACCAGAGAGCTGCTAGTCTTTGGCACACTCGGCCTAGCCGTCAATGTGGTAATGATACTGATTTTACTGGGCGGGGATCGCCGCAACTTTAATATGCGCGCGGCTTTCTTGGAGGTGGTCAATGATGCCCTGGGATCAGTTGCGGTCATTGCTGGAGCAATAATAATCGCGCTGACCGGCTGGCTGCAGGCTGACGCCCTTGCCGCCATTCTCATAGGTCTGCTGATCGTGCCCCGAACCCTCAAGCTGCTAAAAGAAACAGTGAGCGTACTCCTAGAATCGGCACCGCGGGGACTGGACGTAGAGGACGTACGCCGGCATCTAGAGACTCTTCCCCACGTGGTGGCTGTGCACGATTTGCATGCCAGCCAAATCTCCTCAGACCTACCGATATTAACCGCCCATGTGGTCGTTAAGGATGACTGCTTAACCGATGGGTGCGCCGTCGAAACCCTCAAACGGTTACAGACCTGCGTTGCTGAACACTTCGAGGTCAGTATCAGGCATTCAACCTTCCAGATTGAGCCTGAATCTCTGCAAGCAGCGGGTCACTACGACCAGCTACCCTAGATCAACCCTTAGTCCCCTCAGGCACAAGACCACTGAGGGTTAATAAACAAAAGATGCGCTTCACGTCAGCTCGTTGTAGCTGACGTGAAGCGCACCCTCGTGAGTTTATGTGAGGTTATCTACTCTTTAGCCAGCTATCTTAGCTGCCAAGTAGGCGGTGACCTGATCGAGAGCTACACGTTCCTGAGCCATGGTATCGCGCTCGCGGATGGTGACTGCCTGGTCTTCGAGGGTGTCGAAGTCCACCGTGATGCAGAAGGGGGTGCCGATTTCGTCCTGGCGGCGGTAGCGGCGGCCGATTGCACCGGCGTCATCATAGTCGATGTTCCAATTGCGGCGCAGTTCGTTGGCCAGCTTCTTGGCTGAGGGAACCAGGTCTTCCTTCTTGGACAGGGGTAGAACGGCAGCCTTGACGGGAGCCAGACGCGGGTCCAGCTTCAGCACGGTGCGCTTATCCACGCCACCCTTAGTGTTGGGTGCTTCATCCTCGACATAAGCATCCACCAGGAAAGCCATCATCGCGCGGGTCAAACCGAAGGAAGGCTCGATGACGTAGGGAACGTAGCGTTCGCCCGTGCCCTGGTCAAAGTATTCGAGCTTGGCATTGGAGTGCTCATTGTGCACGCCCAAGTCATAGTTAGTGCGGTTGGCAACGCCCATCAGCTCACCCCATTCGCTGCCTTGGAAACCGAAGCGGTATTCAAGGTCCATGGTGCCAGCTGAGTAGTGGGCGCGGTCGTCGTCGGGGACGTCAAACTTGCGCATATTATCGGGGTTGATACCCAGGTCAATGAACCAGTTCCAGCAGTCTTCAATCCACTGGTCGTAGTACTTGGGTGCATCGTCGGGGTGCACAAAGTACTCGATTTCCATCTGTTCGAACTCACGGGTACGGAAGATGAAGTTACCGGGGGTGATTTCGTTGCGGAAAGCCTTGCCGATTTGGCCGATGCCGAAAGGCGGGCGCTTGCGGGAGGCAGTCACCACGTTGTTGAAGTTCACGAAGATACCCTGAGCGGTCTCGGGGCGCATAAAGTGTAGGCCCTCTTCATTATCCACCGGGCCCAAGAAGGTCTTCATGAGACCTGAGAAGTTCTGCGGTTCGGTCCACTGGCCCTTATTGCCGCACTTAGGGCAGACGATATCGTCCATTCCGTTTTCAGGTGCGCGGCCCTTCTTGGCTTCAAAGGCTTCAATCAGATGGTCCTGGCGGTGGCGTGAGTGGCAGGAGAGGCACTCCACCAGGGGGTCGGTGAAGGTTGCTACGTGCCCGGAAGCCTCCCACACTGCCTTAGGCAGGATAATAGAGGAGTCCAGACCCACCATGTCTTCGCGTCCGCGGACAAAGGTCTGCCACCACTGCTGACGGATGTTCTCTTTGAGCTCTGCGCCCAGGGGGCCGTAGTCCCAGGCTGAGCGGGAACCGCCGTAGATTTCACCTGCCTGGAAGACGAACCCGCGGCGCTTCGCGAGTGAGATGACGTTATCGAGCGTGGACTTCGCTGCCATGTGTTGGATACTCCTATGAGCCTGCGCCACCGGTTGTGGCGTGCTTGGATTTGCAAAAAATGCACGCTCATCTGTGGACGCGTGCACCTACCAGCCTACCGCACGCACCGGGGCATATGGGGCGGTAAAGTATGGGGTATGAGCAACATTGAACCTGTTTTTATTCGTGACGAGATGATCCGTCTAGGTCAGTTCTTGAAACTGGCTAACCTGGTAGAAAACGGCACCCACGCCCGCAACGTCATTCAGGATGGCTTGGTCAAGGTCAACGATGAAATCTGTGAACAGCGCGGCAAACAGCTCCACCCCGGGGACGTCGTGGAACTCAATGGTATGGCAGTGCAGGTGGAAAGGGACTAACCCAGCACCTTTTCACTCAAATAAGCCGAAATATGAGTCAACTCATGAGCAGCGATGCCGTGGGCTAAGCCGGGGTAAAGCTCTTGCTCCACCTGGGTATACTTCCCCGCCCACTGCTGGGTGAATTCAATCTTCTCTGCGGTGATGACGGGGTCTGAGTCTCCCCTCCCCCAGAAAAGTTGTAGTTTCTGATTCCCGGTGAGCTCGGCGTCCCTAAAGTAATCAGAACCGCCGTCTACTGCGTAGCCAGAAAGCCCCACCACGGCAGTAATAAGCTCGGGACGGCGGCGGGCCACGGAAGTCGCCACGGCCATGCCTTGGGAGAAGCCCAGCAGGGTAACGCTCTTGTGGTCAGCAACTAGGGGTTCTAGCCAGTCCAGTACATAGTCGGTCGTCAGCTCAATGGCTCGAAAGCCAACCGTTTCTAGCTGAGCATTCAGCGGCCACCACTGGTAGCCCATGGCTGCTTGGCCAATATAAGCGCTCTCAGCGTCCGCGGGGAGCGCATACCCCACCGGTTGTGGGGCACGTAGGGACGCGTAGGTTACCTTATCGGATGGAAGGTAAGGGATCAGCCCGGTAAGGTCTCGTTCGTGAGAACCATAACCGTGCAAGAGCACCACCAGGTGGGTGCCTGCCCGTGCTGGCTCGGCATTTGAAAAATCAACCAGGTACTGGGACATAAGTTTTCCTTTGGGCGGGGTGTTTTTTCCAACCTAACATAGCTTCCCCGGGCTTTTGCCGAGCATTATAGTTAGGCGACCACCCTCAAATATTTGCGTGGGTAGGCGCGGCCGGCTGAGCGAGTCTTCTGCCCGTCTGCAGCGTCCTGCGCCTCAAAGCTCTGCAGCAGAATGCGCTCCAGCTGGCGGTGTTCAATCAGAAAACCGTCATGTCCACAGGGTGAATGGATCACGGCGGGCTCCACCGGCTGCGGCAGGGATGCAGCAATAATCTGGGTGTCGGATGGGAAGAAGAGGCGGTCCGAGTCTACGTAGGCAAGCGTCCATCGACAGGTGGAAAGAGCCAGCGCTTTCTCAAGATTGCCGCGACCACGTGCCACATCGTGGCTCAGTAGCGCCTCGTTGATCGCTAGGTAGGAGTTAGCGTCAAAACGTGCGGTCAACTTCTGCCCATGGTAATCCAGGTAGTTTTCCACCTGGTAGCGGCCGCGCTCACTGTACTTGGGGGCAAGTACCTCGTGGCCCGGCTGTTCGTCGCGCCCAAACCGGAAGTGCAGTTCAGCCGCTGAACGGTAGGTGGTGTGCGCGATACGTCGGGCAAGGGCCAGCCCGGTATCAGGAGCGGGGCCGTCGTAGTAATCGCCGCCGGCAAAGTTGGGGTCCTGGCGTATCGCTAGATTCTGCATGTGCCCCCAGGCAATTTGTTCGGCTGTAGCTGCCGAACCCGAAGCCAGCACAGCTACCGACCGCACCAGGGAGGGGTAAGTCACCGCCCATTCAATGGCGCGCGCTCCACCCAGTGAGCCACCCACCACGTGGTGGAAAGACGTAATGCCCAGCTGATCAGCCAGTACCTTCTCGGCGTGGACGCTGTCCCGAATGGTAACAGCTGGGAAGCGGGAGCCCCAGGGTTTGCCTTCAGGATCTATGGAAAGGGGTGAGGGGGAAGCCGGTCCTGTTGAGCCGTAGCACCCCCCCACCATATTGGGGGACACCACAAAGTACTTATCGGTATCGATGACTCGCCCTGGGCCCACAGCGGTAGGCCACCAACCACCTGCTTCAGCTGCCGCCCGCACTTCTGCCGGAGCATCCGAAGCCGCGCGACCAGCAGAGACGTGGGTGTCACCGGTCAGCGCGTGCAGAATCAACACCGCATTATCGCCGGCTTCATTGAGGGTTCCCCAGGTTTCATAGCCAATGACGACGTCGGGCAGAGTTTCACCGTTTTCGAGGGCTAGGTCGCCGATCTGGGCGTACTTAAGTACGCCGTCCTCACGGGTGCCAGCAGCGGTATCAGTGGTCGAGGTTTTAATCGTCATCGATTTACCTTTCGTACTTTAAAGTGCGTCGAAGCCCAGTTCGAGGTCAGCCAAAATATCATCGATATGCTCAATACCCACCGAGAGGCGAATAAAGGCGGGATTGATGCCGATGGCGGCTAGCTCATCTGGCGTTGATTGGCTGTGCGTGGTGGACGCCGGGTGTACTACCAGGCTGCGCACGTCGCCAATGTTGACCAGGAGGGAGTGTAAGGACAGCGCATCTACAAATTTTTGGGCGGTAGGAGCATCCGCGTCCTTGAGAGTGAAGCCCAGGACTGCACCGGCGCCACGGGATAGGTATTTCTGAGACAGCCCGTAGTAGGGTGAACTTTCCAAACCCGAGTAAACTACCGATTCAACTGCGGGATGCTCGGATAAGAAGCGGGCAACTGCAGCGGCGTTCTGCACGTGTCGCTCCATGCGGAGTGAGAGGGTCTCGATCCCGATCGCTATGTTAAAGGCATTGGTCGGAGAAATTGATGCTCCCAGGTCACGGAGCAGGGACACGCGGGCTTTCAAAATGTAAGAGAGGTTGACGCCAAAGGCGCCGTCTTTACCCAGGTCGCGGGCGTAGACCAGGCCGTGATAGCTCTCATCGGGCTGATTGAAGAGGGGGTATTTTTCGGGGTAAGCGCCGTAGTCGAAGGTGCCTGCGTCCACGATGACACCACCCACAGAGGTTCCGTGGCCCCCTAGATATTTAGTCGCAGAGTGCACCACAACATCAGCACCGTGCTTGATGGGGTTCAGCAGATAAGGTGTTGCTACGGTGTTATCCACGATAAGGGGAACACCCACGCTGTGAGCTACTTCTGCAATGGGTTCAATATCCAGCACGTCCCCGCGGGGGTTAGGCAGGGTCTCCCCAAAGAAAGCTTTGGTGTTAGGACGGGCAGCAGCGCGCCAGCTTTCGGGGTCTGCAGGGTCATCAACGAAAGTAGTTTCAATGCCTAAATTCGCCAGGGTGTATTTGAAGAGGTTGTAGGTACCGCCGTAAAGAGAGGGCGAGGCAACGATGTGATCCCCTGCCCCGGCAATGTTAAGAATCGAGAAAGTATTGGCTGCCTGACCAGATGCGAGCAGCAGCGCTCCCACTCCGCCTTCTAGGGCCGCGATACGGTTTTCTACCGCTTCTTGGGTGGGGTTATTAATACGGGTATAGATGGGACCCAACTCAGAGAGAGCAAAACGGTTAGCCGCCTGCTGTGAATCCTTGAAGACAAAAGAGGTGGTCTGATAAATCGGCAAAGCTCGTGCACCGGTGACCGGGTCAGGTTCTTGACCAGCGTGAATTTGCTGGGTCTCAAATTTCCAGCCGGCAGGCTTGCTGGGAGTAGGGATGTTCTGTGAGGTCGTCATGTTGGTAGCTCCAGTCTCTAGTGAGGAAAATATCTCGCAAGGTGGGGCCGCATGCCGTAACTCCCGGTCTACCGGAAGGTGATGCACCAAAGGAGAAGGCACATCGGTCCCGCGCTTACACATGCCCGTCTGGGATGTGTCAGGTCTTCACTCAGGGCACCCCACCGCAGGTGGAGGGTTGCCGGCCAGCTAGCTGAGGCTTAGTGCTGGCGCTCTTGACCTGTTGTTAGTCTTCCTTAGCGGGTTTGATGGCGTCAAGAAAGCACCGCAAGATGTCAGCATGTTTCATTTGTTGCAAAAGTTACGCAGGTGTAACTCTCACTCTTACACAGTTTGGATTAAGACCACGCACGGACTAGGAGCATGCTCCTGCTCTTATGGGGAAACCTCTCTCCACTAGACTGGAGAAGAAACCATCAGAAAGGCATCTCATGACGCTCACCCCACCCCGTCCCCCGCGCATCGCCAGCGAGCGCACTCATCATGGCGATACTTTCATTGATTACTACGAATGGATGCGTGATAAAGAGAGCGAAGAGGTGCTTGCCCATCTCACAGCAGAGAATGCTTACACCGATGGGGTTACCGCTGATCAGCAGCCTCTGCGCGACGCTATTTTTGAAGAGATTAAAGGCCGCACTCAGCAAACGGATATGTCCGTTCCCTCCCGCAGGGGTGCTTGGTGGTATTTCAATCGGACGGTGGCCGGCGAGCAGTACCCCATTATGTGCCGGGTGCCTGCCTTAACAGAAGGCAGCGTTGTTGAGCGTTATACACCACCGCAGGTGGTGCCCGGTCAGCCGCTTGAGGGTGAAGAAGTGGTGCTGGACTGCAACGAGTTTGCGCGAGACCTACCTTTCTTCTCACTAGGTTCCTTCCAGGTTACTCGCGACGGACGACTGCTGACCTTTGGAGTTGATGACACCGGCGATGAGCGCTACACCCAGCACTTTAAAAACCTTGAAACCGGCCAGATGCTGGATGAAAAGATTGAAGATATCTTCGCCGGAGCTTTCTTTGCCTCGGGCGCTAACCACCTTATCTATGCTGTAGCCGATGATTCCTGGCGCCCCTATCAGATTCGTGCTCATCGAGTGGGAAGTAACCCGGCTGATGACATTGCTCTCTATACCGAAGAGGATCAGGGCATGTGGCTGGGAGCGGGGATGTCGTCCTCCCGTACACACGTGGTGTTGACCTCCGGTAACTCTGAGTACACTGAAACCCGCGTGGTCAATATTCACGAATTAGGCGAGGTAGAGCCCACGCTGATTATTAGCAGGGAGCAGAGGATTGAGTACAGCACCGACATCATCGATGTCGATGGAAGAGCCTACCTGGTGCTCACCCATGACTTTGATGCGCCCAACTCAGAAATCGTCATAGCCCCTCTCCCCGATGCCTATGTACCCTTTGAGCGTCTGCGGGCTGATTGGGTGGCTCTTATGCCGCACCGCGACGATGTACGCATCGAGAGCGTTAGCTTCTCGCGCAACCACCTTGCGGTCATGGCGCGGGAGAACACCACGGTTAAGGTCTTTGTTGCACCCCGCAGCTCACTGTCACATCAGCTCGCCGTAGGCAACCCCCGCGGTATCGAGTTCACTCAGCCCGGCGGCTTTAGTGAGGAGCTCTACACCTCCTCCTGTTCAGGGATGAACATTATGTCCCCGGTGATTCGCCTCAACTACACCTCCTTCCTCACGCCCAGCAGTGTCTATGATTACTTCCCTGATACCGATGAGCTGGTGCTACGCCGGGAAACGCCGGTTCTGGGCTACGAGCGTGATCGATACACCGCTTACCGCATGTGGGCGCCAGCTGCCGACGGTGCCATGATTCCTCTTTCTGTCATGCACCTAGCTGATATGGATAAGACACAACCGCACCCCGTGATTCAGTACGGTTATGGCTCCTATGAAGCTTCAATGGATCCTTACTTCTCTGTAGCCCGCCTGAGCGTCCTCGACCGCGGCGCTATATTTGTGATTGCTCATATCCGCGGCGGTGGCGAGATGGGCCGGTCCTGGTATACCGAAGGTAAGAAACTAACCAAGAAGAACACCTTCACAGATTTCATTGATTCCACCGACTTTCTCGCCTCACTCCCCTGGGTGGACGAACAACGGATAGGTATTATGGGTGGTTCTGCCGGCGGTCTGCTCATGGGGGCCGTATTGAATATGGCGCCGCAGAAGTACAAAGCCTGCCTAGCCCAGGTTCCCTTCGTGGACGCCCTTACTACCATCCTCGACCCAGAGCTTCCGCTCTCTGCTTTGGAATGGGAAGAATGGGGTAACCCCATCGAGAACCGTGAAGTTTACGACTATATGAAGTCTTACAGCCCTTACGAAAACATCCGAGCTACTGCCTACCCGGCGATAGCCGCAGTCACCTCTCTTAATGACACACGTGTGTTGTATGTTGAGCCTGCAAAATGGGTAGCTAAACTGCGTGAAATTATATCTTCAGACTCACCGGTTCCCCTGCTCAAGACAGAAATGGACGGCGGGCATGGTGGAGGCTCAGGGCGGTACACGGCCTGGCGCGACATTGCCTGGGATTACGCGTTTTTGTTATCTCATCTGTCCGATAAAAAATAGATACATTTAAAATATTCAGGCATAAAAAGTATTGAGTGCTTTCTCAGCAGCAGGGGCTATCAACAACCAACGCTTATATCCCCTGCTCTTTTTATTTCACTCAATCACTCCTGCCTCCTGAGGAGTGTGCCCCCTTAGCACACCCCGGTAGTGCGAGTGTAGGTGCCCGTCCACTACTGGACGGGCGCCTAGCAGTTTAAAAGAAAAAGCAGGGTCACAGGAAGAAGATCCCGTGCCCTGCTCTTTTCAAGGAGGAGGTGGTTTTTAGCCCTCTACTCCCAGCTTTTCAAGGATAAGCTCACGCACACGTCCGGCATCAGCCTGACCGCGGGTCGCCTTCATGACCTGGCCGACGATAGCACCGGCAGCCTGGACCTTACCGGCACGGATCTTATCGGCAACATCGGGCATAGCAGCCAAAGCTTCATCGATAGCGGTGGTTAGCGCACCGTCGTCAGACACAACTGCCAAGCCACGCTTCTCAACAATTTCAGCGGGCTCACCCTCACCGTCAATGACAAAACCCAGCACCTGGCGGGCAATCTTGTCATTAATCTTCTTGGCTTCAATGAGCTTATTGAGCTCAAGGACGGTCTGAGCAGTCGCACCGGTGTCAGTCAGTTCGACTTCACGTTCCTTAGCGATGCGAGCGATTTCACCCATCCACCACTTACGCGCCACAGCAGCGGGGGCACCAGCTGCAATGGTCTCTTCGATGACGTCCATTGCACCGGCGTTGACCACGTCGCGGAACTCCTCATCGGAGAAACCCCAGTCAGCCTTGAGACGGCGGCGGCGCTCAGCGGGAGGCTCGGGCAGTTCGGCGCGCAAACGCTCAATCCACTCGGCATCGGTTACCACGGGCACTAGGTCCGGCTCAGGGAAGTAGCGGTAGTCATCCGCGTCAGACTTAGGACGACCCGAGGTGGTGGAGCGGGTATCCTCGTGCCAGTGGCGGGTTTCCTGCACCACCTTCTCGCCAGCATCTAGTACGGCAGCATGACGCTGAATCTCGTAGCGTACGGCACGTTCGACTGAGCGCAGGGAGTTAACGTTCTTGGTCTCTGAACGGGTTCCGAATTCGGTGGTGCCCTTGGGCATCAGTGAAACGTTGGCATCACAGCGCACGTTACCGCGTTCCATACGGGCGTCCGAGATACCCAGGTTCTTAACGATTTCGCGGATGGCCGCTACGTAGGCACGAGCCAGCTCAGGAGAGCGTTCCCCTGCACCCACAATGGGGCGGGTAACGATTTCGATGAGGGGCACACCGGAACGGTTGTAGTCCACCAGCGAGAAGTCAGCGCCCTGGATGCGTCCAGCGGCGCCGCCCTTGTGGGTCAGCTTACCGGCGTCCTCTTCCATGTGAGCGCGCTCGATATCGATGGTGAAGACGGTACCGTCTTCAAGCTCAATATCGATAGAGCCGTTCTCAGCGATAGGTTCATCAAACTGAGAGGTCTGGAAGTTCTTGGGGGTATCGGGGTAGAAGTAGTTTTTACGCGCAAAGTGAGAGACCGGGGCGATGTCACAGCCCAATGCTAGACCCAGCTTGATAGCAGACTCCACTGCCTTACCATTGACCACCGGTAGAACACCGGGCAGGCCCAGGGAGACCGGGGTAATGTTGGTGTTTGCCTCGTCGCCAAAGGCGTTGGGGGCAGCGTCAAACATCTTGGTAGCGGTGTTGAGCTCTACGTGCACCTCAAAGCCGAGTACAGGGTCGTACTTTTCCATGGCTTCTTCAAAGGACAGAATGTCGTCAGTCATTTACTTAGCTCCCTCAAAGTTGAAGTCACGAATCAAGGTTTCAAGGTCAGGCATCTGCTGGTGCAGAGGGCCACCCCACTTTTCGGTCAGCAGAGCTTCAAGCCCAGCGCCGGCGCGGTAGAGGCGCTCGTCCTCATGGGCGGGGGCGGTGAACTGGATACCAACGGGTAGACCGTCTTCATCAGCGAGGCCACCGGGCAGAGAAATAGAGGGCACGCCAGCCAGGTTGGTCGGCACGGTGGCGATATCGCCCATGTACATAGCCATAGGGTCACCCTTGGTCTTCTCACCCAGCTTGTAGGCGGTGGTGGGAGCGGTCGGCGATACCAGTACGTCCGCAACCTCAAATGCCTTAGCGTAGTCACGCTGAATGAGGGTACGCACCTTCTGGGCCGAACCGTAGTAGGCGTCGTAGTAGCCTGCTGAGAGCGCGTAGGTGCCCAAGATGATGCGGCGCTTAGCCTCTGCACCGAAACCGGCGGCACGTGAGGCGCCCATGACGCGCTCGATAGTGACGTTGCCTTCTTCAGGCAGCTTGCGTAGACCGAAGCGCACGCCATCATACTTAGCGAGGTTTGAAGAAACCTCAGAAGACATAATCAGGTAGTAGGCACCAATGGCTTCCTTGACAGAGGGCAGGGATACTTCAACGATTTCAGCACCAGCGCTCTTGAGCAGTTCAAGAGACTCATTAAAACGAGCTAGGACGCCGGGCTGGAAGCCTTCGCCACTCAATTCCTTAATAACGCCTACGCGCAGCCCCTGAAGCCCGCCCTCAGCCGCACCAGCACGGGCAGCATCAGCAAAGGAGCCTACAGGAGTCTGCAGTGAAGTGGAGTCCTTCGGGTCGTGCCCGGCAATAACTTCGTGTAGCAGGGCGGTATCGAGCACGGTGCGGGCGCAGGGGCCCACCTGATCGAGTGATGATGCCATAGCAATCACACCGTACCGCGAAATTGAGCCGTAGGTGGGCTTCATACCCACAGTGCCCGTGAAAGCTGCGGGCTGACGCACCGAACCACCGGTGTCGGTGCCAAGCGCTAGGGGTGCCTGGAAGGCAGCGAGTGCTGCTAGGGTACCGCCGGAGGAGCCACCGGGAGTGCGATCCAGCGACCAGGGGTTACGGGTCACACCAAAGGCTGAGTGCTCGGTGGTCGATCCCATTGCGAACTCGTCCAGATTGGTCTTGCCCAGCATCGGCATGCGCGCTTCGCGGACCTTCTGGGTAACGGTGCCATCGTAGGGGCTCATCCAGCCCTCAAGCATGCGGGAAGCGGCTGTGGTGGGCTGGCCCTTAGTGACGATGAGGTCCTTCACAGCAATAGGGACGCCCGCCAGAGCCGGCAGTTCCTTACCGGCAGCTCGGTCTTCGTCCACGCTCTTTGCTACAGCCAGCGCTTCTTCAGCATTCAGGTGCAGGTAAGCGTTGACGCCATTCTTTCCGGCAGCCCGGTTGTCGGCATCCAGTGCCTCGCCATCCGTAGCGATAATACGGTCAATAAAAGCCTGGGTTACCTCTACAGAGGTTAGCTCCCCTGCGGTAAGCTTTTCAGCAATTTCTGCTGCGGTAAGTGTCAACATATTGTTCATGCCCGCTCCTTAGTCTTCGTCCAAAATAGCCGGCACCTTGAACTTGCCGTCTTCGGCATCGGGTGCTCCCGAGAGCGCTTCTTCAGCGGTGAGAGTTTCACCCACAACGTCCTCACGGAAGACATTCTGCAGGGGGATGGGGTGCGACGTTGCGGGGATATCAGCTGATACCGCATCGGACACTGACTTCACAGAGTCAACGATGACATCGAGTTCAGCTGCCATCGAAGCAAGCTCTTCTTCGGTCATCTCAATATGAGCCAGCATGGCCAGGTGCGCCACCTGCTCACTCGTAATGGCAGACATAATCACTTCCACGAGGTAGACATAGGTTTCAGTCTCTTAGTTTACCGCACTGCCCCCGGGCGCCCACCACCGGGGCGGATGGCCAGACTCTGTCCATCCGCAGAAAGACAAGCACTAAGAGGTAAACAAAAAAGTGCCCGCGCTCCCCCTCGGGGTACGCGGGCACCTTTTGATGCGCTATAGACGCTAAAGCCTCTTGATAAAGACCTTACTGGGCGGGGATGGTCAGTTCCCAGCCGATTTCGATAACGTTAGCGTTGGTAATCAGTTCTGAGTTAGCTGCCAGAAGGGCATCCCAGCTGCTGAAGCCGTGAGCGTAAGCGATTTCTGAAAGGGTATCGCCAGCGACAACGGTGTAGGTGTTAGCAACGGGTGCCTCAGCTACTGCAGCTACAGGAGCTTCTGCAACGGGTGCTGCTTCAACTACAGCAGGTGCTGCTTCAACTACAGCAGGTGCTGCAATTTCTGCAACCTGGTCTGACTGGGGGGCAAGATTTGCGGGTGCGCTAGAGGTACCGTAAGCGGAAAGACCAAGCTGAGCGGTGCATGAAGGCCATGCGCCCCAGCCCTGCATCTGCAGGAGGTTCTCAGCTACGCGGATCTGCTCAGCCTTTGAAGCACCTGCGGGTGAGCCTGAGCCACCTGCTGCGTTCCATGAGGACTGTGAGAACTGCAGGCCACCGTAGTAGCCGTTGCCGGTATTGATTGACCAGTTACCACCGGACTCGCACTGTGCCAGTGCATCCCAAGCTTCGAGGGGAGCTGCGTTTGCTGAGGTTGCGGGAGCTGCCAGAGTAGCTACTGCTGCTGCGCCACCGAGGGCAAGTGCTGCTGCGTTACGACGAATGTTGGAAGTCATGTATATGCTCCGAAGGCCACCTTACGCTCTTCCCATCCCTGGGCGTCTGTGCGTTACCGTCTACCCAAGATGTTGAGTGGATCTTGTGAAGGTTATACCCTGTAGACGATATCAGGTGTGCGGTATAACCCAGCATGTGTTCGCGGCTTCCACCGCGAACTATAAAGCCTTCAGAGTGAAGGCGTTTTCGATTCGTTGATAACGATAACGTAACGATTAGGGCCATGCCAACCCCTTTTTGAGATGAAACACCTTTAAGCCATCACTAGCCCTGTACTAACAAAACCCTCACAACGGAACCCTCCTGCACCGTTTGCCCCAGGGTTCACACCGCATTGCCCGCTGATTTGACGGGCTTTATCGAAGCAGATAGACACTTGGAGCTAACTCTCCGACGAGCTGTTCTTGGGGTTTAAATCCAGTTTCAAATCTCTCAAAACTTTTTAAACTTTCCCCCTCACAGCAGATCAGAAAGTCACAATTTGGTAACGAAAATAGAGCGGGGGTCTTTACAAGACCCATTTTTGAGAGTGAAACCCCTGAATTTCAGGGGTGCTCGGGCTGACATGCAACCCAAGCACCCCCACAAAATCACGATTTGGTATCGTAAATCACATCTCTGCCACCGTTTAAGATAGGTCTCCTGCCAGCAAAGCCTCAAATCCTGCCTCATCTAGCACCTTGACCCCCAGGCTTTCAGCCTTATCTAGCTTTGAACCTGCAGCGGCTCCTGCTACAAGATAATCTGTCTTCTTTGAGACAGAACCCGAGGCTCGCCCGCCCCGCAGGATAATGGCCTCTTTAGCGCTGTCACGGGTGAAGCCTTCAAGAGAGCCGGTGACGACTACGGTCAGTCCCTCAAGTGTCCGTTGGATAGACTCATCGCGCTCATCTTCCATGCGCACCCCGGCAGCAGCCCAACGATCGACTATTTCGCGGTGCCAGTCCTCCTCGAACCATTCAATGAGCGAGCGGGCAATAATCGCTCCTACGCCATCGACATTAGAGAGGCGTTCCTCGCTAGCTGCACGGATAGCGTCCATAGACCCAAACTCTGTGGCAAGTGCCCGAGCTGCGGTAGGCCCAACGTGGCGGATCGATAGAGCAACCAGCACACGCCAGAGCGGTTGCTGTTTAGCCTTTTCCAGCTGTTCGAAGAGCTTGAGTGTGTTCGCCTTCGGTGCACTGGGTTTCTTAGCGGTCCCTTTGCTATAGAAATAGGGTTCGCGCACCATCTGTGTGACACCGCGCAGGGTCTTCTCCCTCTCGATTTTCACATCCGCCAGATCCTGAGGGGTGAGATCAAATAAGAAGGCTTCACTCGTGAGTGGGGGGACCTCTGGCTCCGCTGGGCTGGTGAGTGCCCGAGCTGCCTCATAACCTAGTGCTTCAATATCAAAGGCACCACGCCCAGCCAGATGGTTTACCCTCTCTTTGAGCTGGGATGGGCAGGAACGAGCGTTGAGACACCTGATATCAACATCCCCCTCTTTAGCAGGAGCAAGAGGCTCCCCACAGGAGGGGCAGAGAGTAGGCATCACAAACTCCCGCTCGCTGCCATCACGCAGGGCAACTACAGGGCCAACAATCTCGGGGATGACGTCCCCAGCCTTCCGCAATACCACTGTGTCGCCAATCAAGACACCCTTAGCCTTAACAACTTCCTGATTATGCAGTGTGGCCATCTCAACGGTAGAGCCTGCCACCTTCACAGGCTCCATCATGCCAAAGGGAGTTACTCGACCGGTCCTGCCCACGTTCACCAAAATATCTAGAAGTTTGGTGTGAACCTCTTCGGGTGGGTACTTGTAGGCCACTGCCCATCGTGGAACTCGGGAGGTGTAACCCAGACGTGCCTGAGTATCAAAATCATTGACCTTGATAACAATGCCATCGATTTCATGAATCAAGGAGTGGCGCTGCTCCCCATATGTGGCAATGAACTCCAGGATCTCCTCACGGCTATTCAACAACCGTGAGTAAGGGCTGACCGGTAGCCCCCATTGGTGTAGTTGCTCATAGGTCTCATACTGATTGCTAATAGACAGACCGCTCTGAGCACCGATACCGTGCACAAACATGCTCAAAGGGCGCTGGGCAGTCAGCGTGGCGTCCTTCTGACGCAGAGAACCGGCAGCTGCGTTGCGGGGGTTGGCGAAGGGGGCTTTACCCTGCTCTACCATGCTCTCGTTGAGTGCTTTGAAATCTTTAGACGATATGAAAATCTCCCCGCGAACCTCAATCTCAGCAGGGTGTTGGCTACCGGTCAGCTGGGTGGGGATGCTCTTAATAGTCAGAACGTTGTGGGTGACATCTTCGCCGATAGTGCCATCACCTCGCGTGGCAGCACGCACCAAAACCCCATCACGGTAGAGCAGATTAACTGCCAGCCCGTCAATCTTGAGCTCAGTCAGCCAGGTGGGGCGCGCACCTGTCATCTGCTCGGCGTTCGTCTCGGCGCGGTCGAGCCAGGCTCCAAGCTCATCCAGCGAGAAGACGTCCTCAAGTGAGTACATACGTGCTAGGTGCTGTACTGGTGCAAAAGCGCTGGACGCCTCGCCGCCGACCTCCTGAGTGGGAGAATCATTGGCGATCAGTTCGGGGTGCTTAGCTTCCAAACCTTCCAATTGCCGGTAGAGCTGGTCATACTCAGCATCTGACAGCGCCGGAGCGTCGTCCATATAATACTGTTGCCTAGCTTTGCGCACACGGTCTACCAGCTGCGCATATTCTTCTTTAAGTTCAGCTGACACCCCCTGGCTTTCTAGCAGGTCGCGGTCAATGCCGTGCACGGTCTCTTCTTCTACACCGGGTAGGTTCTTCATATCGCTCACCCCTCTATTGTGCCCTGAAAATGCGTGCCCTAAAAGCGGATTAGCTAAGGAAAAGGGCGCCGCATCCCGGGTAGGGGTGCGGCGCCCTGGACTGCCATAGAGAAAAGGTACTAGCCGTTAATACCGCGGTGCAGTTCGCGTTCAGGGTGGAACTGTTCCTCTTCGGTATCAGTGGTGTGCTCATAGTCGAATTCTTCGATACGGGCGGCAATCTTGTGGGCATCGGTGTGGGTCAGCTCCTTGAGCTCTTCAGCCCTCACCTTGGCATCGCTTTCCGTGATGGCATCTGCCACCACCACGGTGATATTGTCCCTACCTCCTGCACGCAGGGCTGCCATCTGTAGCACATCCGCAGCGTCCTGAGGGTGCTCAACGGTCGCCAGAACACGCGCCATATAGTTGTGGGAAAGCTCGCCGGACAAACCATCTGAGCACATCATGAGGCGGTCACCCGGCTTAGCCGGAATAACCCAAAAGTCAGGTTCCCAATAATTGCCGGTACCCAGAGCACGGGTGATGACGTTGCGGCGGGGGTGGGTAAGCGCCTCTAGTGCGGTAATCTGACCGGTATCTACTAGATACTGCACCTCAGAGTGATCGACCGTGACTTGCTCCAACCGAAGACCCTCAATGGGGCCATTAGAAATCGATAGAGCTTCCTCGGTCTCTACGTCTTCACTCCGAAGCAACCGGTAGGTGCGTGAGTCACCCACATTAAAGATGAACCACATCGGCTGCTCACCAATATGAGTTAGCCAGGCACCGGTCACCGTGGTACCGGCACGTAGGCCCAGAGTATTTTTGATGGCTTCGTCAGCCTCAGAGATAACGCCCTTGATGTTCTCGATAGTTTTAAGAATCTGCTGGTTGAGCACCGAGGTGTCCTTGCGGCGGCGCAAACGACGATTAGTTTGAGGCTCCTCAGTTTTCTGCTGAATTTCAGCCTCTAAAGCCTGCTGAAATTCGGTTTCTTCTTCTTCTGTCATACCCCCGGGGCGGGTAAACATTTGAGAGTAAGCCAGGGTGCGAGTGCACAGACGTGAGGCAACCTCACCAGCTTCGTGCCCACCCATACCGTCTGCCACGACGCAGAGGGTACCTGCAACAGTCAGTGAGTCTTCATTGTTGTCCCTGTGCTGCCCAACGTCAGTGGCGGTGCCAGTGTAAACAGTCAGGCGTTCTGCCGTGCTCATTCGAATTCAATCTCCAGTTCGTTACCAATTCCCGGGGTGATGGCCACGGGCCTGACGTTGCCAAAGCCGCGCACGTTACGCACGCCCTGCGGAATCAGCACAAATCGTTCATCGCCCTCTAACGCATCAGCCGTTGAGCTATCGGTCAGCACGACGCCGGGTTCGGTGAGAGCCACGAGCCGTGACGCCAGGTTGACGGTAGGGCCATAAATATCACCGAGGCGGGGAAGCACCCGCCCCCACACAAAAGCCACGCGAGCTTCGGGCAGCTGCGAATCTTCGCTGATCAGTTTGGATAGAGTCAGCGCAATGCGTGCTCCGTCCTCGGGTGACTCTACCAGGTACATGACCTCGTCCCCCACCGTTTTAATAATGCGGCCGCCACCTACTGCGATGACCTCTGCGCACCGTTGCTCAAAATGCTTGACCAAACGCGCTAAAGATTTCTCGTTCATCTCACGAGATAGGGAGGTGTAGGAAACCAGGTCAACAAAGCCCACGCCTCGGGCAAGCGGTAAAGCAGTTTCAGCTAAATCAGCATCGTCCTGTTCATCGCGCAGAGCTAGACGCAAGATTGCCGAGTTCATCATGCGGCGGTAGCCGTAGACGGTGATGAGTTCCAAATCGTCTAGAAGTTTAGGGAGGAGGTGGAGTAACTCGGCTCGAGCTTCTGCATCAGTAATTCCCCGATTGATGACCATATCTTCAACCAGAGTTTCCACCTGCCACACCACCATGCGGTCCATCATCTGACCGACGGATCGTGTAATTGAAAGGGAGGCATCCTCAGTGAGTTTGCCTTCGCGCACCATATTGCTAATGGTGGTCAGAGCTTCACTGTCCATATGCGTGAAAAAGGCATCGTCGTCTTTAAGGTTGGGGATACCCAACGAACGCCAGATTTTACGCGCCGTCAGGAGCGATACGTCAGCTTCAGCAGCGACTTCGGCGCGGGTGAGACTGCGGTTATCGCCCAGCAAAGCCCGCTCAAGCTCCAAAACACCCTCTCGGGCTTCGTCGCTGCGGTAAAGCTGACCCTGCACCCGGTGCCTGCGGCGCTTGCTCCTGTAGCGTTCGGTACCGGCTTCAGAGCCGATGCCGTTTGCTGGCTTCTCCACGGAGTCTCTCGCTTTCGCTGTCTCTGGTGTTTGCGGTTATCAGACGGGCACCGGTGGGTGACGGTCTACATCCAGAATACTCTTTTGTGAGCTGGACTACGACTGGTCGCAGTCTGTGGCGCATTCTTCCATCTTAACCCTGCCCACATCTCATTTCTCAATTTTTAGGAAAAGCTAGGCATCAGTTGCCCTGGGGGCGACCCTTACCAGTAGCAAGCACGTTCATCTGCGCCTGCCTTATTTCGTGCGAGAAACGGGCAGCATCGGGCACGGCATTCAAAATATACTGTTGCCCTCTTACCCGCACTACTATGGGCGCGGCATCCACTATTCCCATCAGTGTAAGCCGTTTCAGGTTAGCACCCTCAATGATCTCAAGGGGAATTGATACGTCGGTAGAAGATTTCATACCGGTACGCACTAAAAGACGGTGGCTGGTGAGGACATAGCCGGTTAACCACCAGCGCAGTCCACTCTTAACAGCCCGGTAAAGCAGTCCAAGTGCCAGCGCGAGCGCTAAATAACTGATCCAGCGGGAATCAGTTCCAAGCGCTGAGGAAAAGCTCCACGCCACCATCGATCCCAGTGCCCAACCAAGGGGGCGCAAAAGTAGCACCCCGTGGGACCGGGTTGCCGCTAGAGCATATTCGCCAGGGATGAGCTCACCTCTAATTTTCATCGTTGTAGAGTGTAGTGCTTAAACCTGAATGTTTGCTTCAGACAACCAGGGAGACTATGAGCCATAGCCATCGGGTCGCACGTGCACGACATCCCCCACCGTAAACTGGCGTTCTTCACCGTTTTCAGCCCGGACTACCAACTCTCCGGTGTCAGCGATATCAACACCAACCCCGCGGAAGGTCTCATCGCCCGGCAGATGAATGGTGAGATGGGCACCAATCGTGCTGAGAGCACCGCGCAGGCGCTCCAACAGGCTGGCACCGCCAAAGGGCTGTGATGCGTCAAACCCGCCTGACGCAAACTCGCGGTAGTAATACTCAAACCGGGTCGCTAAAGAAGTAAGCACCTGCTCCAGGTCAGCTAGCTGACCGCTCTCTACCAAGGTGCTGGTTGAAGTGGGGACCGGCAGCTGCTCAGCGGTCATATTGAGATTGAGCCCCACCCCCACAATTACCGAGATATCGCCCTCAGGTTCTAGTACTAGCTGCGCCAGGATGCCACATACCTTACGGTTACCTAACAGCACATCGTTGGGCCACTTAATGCTGGGAACCAGGCTAAATTCCTGCATCAGTGCGTCGCGGACTGAAAGTGCGGCTAGGGAGGTTAGCCAGTGGTACTGATCGGGGGCGATGTGCACCCGGGGGTTGGCGTGAGGACGCACCACAAAAGTTGTCGCCAAGCTGGATCCCGGAGGTGCTGACCAGACCCGGTCCAACCGCCCGTGCCCGGAGTTTTGGTCCCCGGTTGAGATGACGGACAGCTCGCCCCAGCTGCGCCGAGCCACAGCATCCCCCATCAGTACGGTCCGCCCGTAGTCGTTAGTTGAGCCGATGCTCTCAAGAATTTCTACCCGGTCGAAGCCGGGTAGGTCAACAGCGCTGGGGTCAAGCTGAGTCATGGTTACCTTTCTTTAATCTGCCTCTTAATACTAGCGGCGAGCCTGTGAGGTGAGATACTGGGGAGAGCAATTCAGTTCAGCAGTCTTGCACAACAATGATGTACGGAAACCCGATGGGGTATCCTTGCGCCAAACGGTGCAAAGACACCCCACGGGTCCCAGTAACACAGCAGGATTTCTTGAATCTAGTCTCACAATATTTTAGGGAGCAACCTATGACCACCTACGCTGTTGAATATTCCTATGGGCCTGCCGATCTTCAGACGCTGCACCGCCCAGCCCACCGCGAGTACCTAGCCAAACTTCATAAAGAAGGCAACCTGCACGCCGCAGGCGCCTACCCCGATGGGGAGCCTTTTGGTGCTCTGCTCATTTTTGTTGCCGATAACAAGGAACACCTGGACGCTCTCATTGCGGCTGACCCCATGAGCACCGGCGGCGTTCTCACCGGCTACAAGGTGCGCGAATGGAACGCAGTCATTGGCAAGGTAGGTCAGTAGCTTTCCTTACCCACACGTATTTGGTGGACGCACCCGAAACCAGCTTCGGGTGCGTCCACCAAACATTTACCCCTCTTATTTAGAGAAAACACCCCAAAATTCCTAAAAAAATTTACCCTCGGCTCAGGCGACGACTATAGTTGATACGAATGCCCTGACCAGGGGCACCTAGACACACCAAGAGCGTGAAGAGGCACCATGAGCGAGAATCTCACCGAGCAGGCTGACAACGGGCCAGATCTTTCAACAACCGCAGGAAAGATTGAGGATTTTTATGCCCGCCGGGAGCAGACTCTCGCTCCTACCGGCCAGGCTCCGATTGATCGTCAGCATGAGCGCGGTAAGCAGACCGCCCGTGAGCGTGTTGAGATGTTGCTTGATGAAGGTTCTTTTGTTGAGTTTGATGCTCTGGCGCGCCACCGCACCACAGCGTTTGGTATGGATAAGAAACGCCCTCTAGGCGATGGCTTAGTTTCAGGCTACGGCACGATTGACGGCCGCCTGGTGGCTGTTTATTCTCAGGACTTCACGGTTTACGGCGGATCACTGTCCCAGGTCAACGGCGAGAAGATCGTTAAGGTGCAGAAGTTCGCACTCCAGAACGGTTGCCCGGTCATTGGTATCAATGACGGTGGTGGTGCCCGCATCCAGGAAGGTGTGGCGTCCCTAGCCATGTTCGCTGATATCTTCCGCATGAATGTGCGCGCTTCAGGTGTCATTCCGCAGATTTCTGTGATTATGGGCCCCTCAGCTGGCGGTGCAGCCTACTCCCCCGCTTTGACGGACTATATCGTGATGGTTGATAAGACCAGTCACATGTTTATCACGGGACCGGATGTCATTAAGACCGTAACCGGCGAAGAGATTGATATGGAGACACTGGGTGGGGCGCGCCAGCACAATGCGGTCACCGGTACCTCCACTTACCTGGCAGAGGATGAAGAGGACGCTTTCGATTTCGTGCGCGAGCTCATCGAATTTTTGCCCTCCAACAACCTGGCGGTCAATCTGCCCCTAGACCATGACCAGGACCCCGAACCGACCGTAGATGACCTTGAGTTGGATCAGCTGATTCCCGACTCAGCCAACCAACCCTACGACATGCGCTCGGTGATTGAGGCGGTTGTGGATGACGGGCACTTCCTGGAAATGCAGGCGCTCTACGCCCCTAACGTCATGATCGGTTACGCCCGTGTTGAGGGTAAGACCGTTGGTATCGTGGCTAACCAGCCTATGCAGTTCGCTGGCACCCTAGATATCAACGCGTCCGAGAAGGCTGCCCGTTTTGTACGCAACTGCGATGCCTTCAACATTCCTATTCTGACCTTTGTGGACGTACCGGGTTTCTTGCCAGGTACCGACCAGGAGTTCAACGGCATCATCCGCCGCGGTGCTAAGCTGCTCTATGCCTACGCTGAGGCTACTGTTCCCCTGGTTACCGTCATTACCCGTAAGGCCTACGGCGGTGCTTACATTGTGATGGGCTCCAAGAAGCTGGGCGCAGACATTAACCTTGCCTGGCCCACCGCTCAAATCGGTGTGATGGGCGCTCAGGGCGCGGTAAACATTCTCTACCGTCGTGAGCTTGCCGCCCTTGCCGAAGAAGGTGGGGACGTCGAGGCCCGCCGTGCTGAGCTCATCACCAAGTATGAAGAAGAGCTGCTCAACCCCTACCAGGCAGCTGAGCTGGGCTATATTGACGAGGTCATCGCTCCATCAGAGACCCGTGTGCGCATCGTCAGCGCCCTGCGTGCCTTGAACGATAAGCGGGCAGCAAGCCCGGCCAAAAAGCATGGCAATATTCCTCTGTAAAGGCTAATTCTCTATGGCAACCCCCAACCCCCTCTCGCTCTTGGGCTTCGGTAAGAAACCGGCAGCAGCACCCACACCTGTAACCGCGCAGGATGACGCTAGCCTGGCCGCCAGCACGACTGCCCCTTCGGAGGCTCCCCTGCTGAGCGTGGTCAAGGGCAACCCCACCGACGAGGAGCTGGCAGCTCTAACCGCAGTGGTGGCAGCTTCTGCCGCGCAAGCAGAGCAGAATAGGGAAACTACGCTGGAGCACTGGCAGCGCCGCTTAAACACCACCCAGCAGCTAGGCGCCCGTCTGCGACCAGGTCCGGGCTCCTGGAAGCGGGCACGGCCGCAGTAGTTCAATTTTTCAAAAAGGGTCTTCACTCCGGCAAGGGTGAAGGCCCTTTTCTGCATCTGAACTGTAATATAGGTCTCATGACTATTCACCCAGATTTACCTGCTATTTTTACCACCAACCGCACACAAACTCGCGTCGATGAAATTGCCAATGCCTACTACGAGAAGTGCCTGGAGCTAGACCCCGCCAGCGCTACCCTAGAAGGGCGCAAGGGCAGGGAAACCGAGTACGCCGACTTCTCCCCCGCCGGCACCGCTGCCAATATCGCTGTTATCCGTGAAACCCTTGAACAGTTGAATCAGGCAGAAATTACCGATGACATCGACAAGGTCACCGTCGATGCCATGCAGGAGCGTCTGGGCCTAGAACTTGAGCTTCATGAGGCTGGGCTGGGAACCTGGGAAATCAATAACCTAGCCTCCCCCATTCAGGGTATCCGTTCAGTCTTTGACCTCATGAACCGCAATAATGAAGAAGACTGGGGTTTTATTGCAGGGCGCCTCCACAACGTCGCTTCTGCGCTCGAAGGCTATATCGAGAGCCTCGAAGAAGCACACACCCGCGGCTGCGTAGCCGCTGTGCGTCAGGTCGACACAGCCATCGAGCAGGTCACCGCCTACATCGCTGACGGCGGTTTCTTTGACGCCCTAGCCGCTGAAGTTGCCGAAGCAGCTCCCACCCACGCCGACCATGCTAAGGAGGGCGCGGCATCCGCCAAGGCAGGCTACGGCAAGCTGCTGACCTATCTGCAAGAAACCCTGCGCCCGGCAGCACCTCAAGAAGACGCTGTAGGACGTAAGCGTTACTCCCTCTACTCCCGCCAGTTCGTGGGTACTACCCTAGATTTAGAAGAAACCTACGCCTGGGGCATTGAAGAGCTAGACCGCATCATCGCAGCCCAGCAGGAAGTAGCAGAAGAGATTAAGCCCGGTGCCAGTATCGAAGAGGCCAAGGCAGCACTGGATGCTGACCCCGCCCGCACTCTGCACGGCACCGATGAACTCCAAGCCTGGATGCAGAAGCTCTCCGACGAAGCTCTGGATTTTCTCTCTAAAGAACACTTCACCATCGAAGGGCCCCTGCGAAATCTCGAGTGCATGATCGCCCCCACCCAAGAAGGCGGCATCTACTACACCGGCCCGTCAGCCGACTTCGAGAGAGCCGGTCGCATGTGGTGGTCAGTCCCCGAAGGCGAAGACACCTTCGGCACCTGGCGCGAAGTCTCCACTGTCTACCACGAAGGCACCCCCGGCCACCACCTACAGATAGCCACCGCAACCGCCATGGCAGAATCCCTCAATAACTGGCGCGCCTCAGCCTGCTGGGTCTCAGGCCACGGCGAAGGCTGGGCTCTCTATGCCGAACGCCTCATGGACGAACTCGGCTATCTGGCAGACCCCGGCGACCGCATGGGTATGCTGGACGCCCAGCGCCTGCGCGCTGCACGCGTCGTCTTTGACATCGGTCTGCACTGCGGCTTCGAAATCCCCCAGCGCTGGGTTGAGGAACTCGGCATTGAACCCGGTATCTGGGACGCCGACCGCGGCTACCGCTTCTTGGAGGCCAACCTGGACATGTCAGACGGCCAGCGCCGCTTTGAATTCCTGCGCTACCTGGGATGGCCCGGCCAGGCTCCCTCTTATAAGGTAGGCGAGCGCCTCTGGTTACAGCTGCGTGAGGATGCCCGCGCCGCCGGTGTCTCAGATAGGGACTTCCACACCCGCGCCCTCATGCTCGGTTCTGTTGGCCTAGACACCCTCAAGCGAGCACTAGGTTATTAGACTGAGTATTTAGCTCATGAGCGGGCACCCTGTCTGTTAGTACCCTTAAACGCTAGCCCCGAGCCAGCTAACAGACAAGGTGCCCGCTCTTCGCGAGGACCTCAGCCCCCGGGTTAGCGCTTTTCAGAGCTACCAATTTCCCCGCTAAACACGATTTCCGCCTGGTGGCGCGCCTCGGTGCAGATGCGGTTGACGATGCGCGACAGCTGAGTTAGGTAGCGGTAGTGGTCCCTCTGTTGCGCGGTGAGGTTGCCTTGCCTCTGAGCTGCGACCAGCTCCGCAAAGGCAAGAGCTTCATAGCGCATCAGCTGGCTCAACGGTGCACCGGGTTTATCTGCTTCAAAGAGGGTCTGCCCCTCGACTGTCTTTACCCTGTCGATTCCCTGCACCGCATTCAGTAACAAGCCCGAGCGTCCCGCCCTAATCTCGTTGGGCAGGCGGGAGACCTGGTTTTTAGAGAAAGATAGCTCAGCGGTAAAGCCGGGGTAGGTCAGCAGCAGGACGCCGGCAGCATCCACCCCGGTTGGCGCCAGCTGGGCTCTGTATGAAATAGCCTGCGGCTCCCCAAACCAGGCTACCGCTGCATAGACCGTGTAAATTCCCAGGTCAACCAGGGCACCGCCGCCGTGACGCAGCGAGAAAATATTGGGTTCCTGGCCTGCCGACACAGCGTCCCAGCGGGAAGAATACTGGTGAAAGTTCAGGCTGGCACCTGTCACCTCTCGCCCGCTTGACTTCTGTTCATCCACCCACTTCCCAACTGTTTCGAAGCCGGGCTCAAAAAGATGCCGCGCGGCTTCAAAGACCAAGATCCCGGCTCTTTCAGCAGCACGGTGTACCTCCTGCCATTGCGCGGGGTTCCAGAAAGCTGGCTTTTCCACAATGACATTCACCCCCGCATCGATAGCGGCCAAGGCATGATTCTTATGGAAGGAATTGGGGGAAGCAATATACACCGCATCTAGCGAATGCTCCAGCAACTCGCTTATTTCGGTAGCGATGCCCACCCGGTCTAGATCAGCATCCTGAATAAAAGAACGTGCGGTAGCGCTAGAGCGACTCATCACAGCAACCAGCTCGAAGGCATTCTCAGCTTTAGTAGCTGCCGCGAATTCCTGGGTTATCATTCCAGTCCCGATGAGACCGAGGCGGGGGCTATCCATATTTTCCTCCGGGGTAGCGCATAAGGTGTGCAGCGCGAAGGCTGTCTATCTTCTCAAAATATACCCTTGCCGACCACCTCAGTGAGCGGCTAGACTTCTTGAAACGTGACCCGTGTTACAAACAGTTTCGTCAAAGGAGTCCCCATGACTGTCTACGCCGCCCCAGGCACCTCAGATTCACTTGCTACCTTCAAGAGCCGTTATGACCACTTCATCGGTGGCGAATGGGTGGCTCCCGCCGAAGGCCAGTATTTCGAAGACATCTCACCGGTCAACGGCAAGCCCTTTACCGAGGTAGCCCGCGGCACCGCCGCTGACATCGATAAAGCACTGGACGCCGGTTGGAAGGCTTTTGAAACCTACGGCAAAACCTCCGTCACCGAACGCTCCAACTTACTGCTCAAACTAGCCCAGGTTATCGAGGACAACCTTGAAGCTATCGCGGTAGCCGAAACCTGGGATAACGGTAAACCGGTGCGCGAAACTCTAGCGGCAGACATTCCCCTAGCAGCAGATCACTTGCGCTACTTTGCAGGAGCCATTCGTGCTCAGGAAGGCCGTCTGTCTCAAATCGATGAGGACACCGTCGCCTACCATTTCCACGAGCCGCTGGGCGTCGTGGGGCAGATTATCCCCTGGAACTTTCCTATCCTCATGGCAATCTGGAAGATTGCACCGGCTCTAGCCACCGGCAACTGCATTGTGCTCAAGCCCGCAGAGCAGACCCCGGCATCCATTCTCTTCCTGGTTGACCTCTGGAAGGACCTACTGCCTCCTGGCGTGCTAAATGTAGTCAATGGCTTTGGTACTGAAGCAGGCGCTGCCCTGTCGGGGAGCAAGCGCATCCGCAAAATTGCCTTCACCGGCGAAACCACTACTGGCTCGATCATTATGAAGGCTGCCGCAGAGAACATCGTCCCCATCACCCTGGAGCTAGGCGGCAAGTCCCCTAACATTTTCTTTGAGGATGTGGCTCGCGAAGAGGACTCCTTCTATTCAAAGGCTCTTGAAGGGTTTGCCTCTTTCGGTCTCAACCAGGGCGAAGTCTGTACCTGCCCCTCCCGCGCCCTGATCCAAAAGCCTATCTATGACTCTTTCCTTGAAGCTGGACTCGAACGAGTCAAGGCCATGAAGCAGGGCAACCCCCTGGATACCGAAACTATGGTGGGCGCCCAGGCATCTAAGGAACAGTGGGACAAAATCACTGGCTATCTTAAAATCGGAAAGGATGAAGGCGCGGACGTCCTGATCGGTGGTGAAGCCTGCGAACTGGGCGGAGATCTAGCGGGTGGCTACTACATTCAGCCCACCGTTTTCGCGGGTAATAATGATATGCGCATCTTCCAGGAAGAGATTTTCGGCCCCGTCCTAGCTACCACCAGCTTCACCGATTTTGACGAAGCTATGCGCATCGCCAACGACACCGATTTCGGTCTGGGTGCCGGAGTTTGGAGCCGAGACCAGTTCATCTCCTACCGCGCGGGGCGAACCATTCAGGCAGGGCGTGTCTGGGTCAATAACTACCATAACTACCCAGCTCACTCAGCTTTCGGTGGCTATAAGAAGAGTGGCATCGGCCGCGAGAACCACCTGATGATGCTGGATCACTACCAGCAGACCAAGAATATGCTGGTCTCCTACTCAGATCAGCCCATGGGTCTCTTCTAAGCCCCGCTTCACTTAGACCCCGCGCCATCCTTCTTACCCCCTGCATATCAGGCAGGATGCTGAGGGATGGTGCGGGGTTTAAGCAACCACAAAAGCTGGCTATTCAATACACTTAGAGCTATGCATAATATCCCCGCCCAACAGCCCCGCTTCGTACTGGCTTCTCAGTCTCCCGCTCGTAAGAAACTTCTTGAGGACGCGGGCATTAGTTTTGAGGTTCTTGTCAGTGATGTTGATGAGGACGCCGTTCTGGCAGCAGCACAGGAAGATGCCTACACTAAGGGGCTCGGTGATATCTCCCCGGCACAGACTGCCCTTTTACTGGCTCAGGCTAAAGCCCGCGCTGTTGCATCCCTACCCCAGTGCGCGGGGGCAATCGTCCTTGGGTGTGATTCTGTCTTTGAACTTGAGGGGCGGCCCTACGGCAAACCCGGCAGTGCAGAAGTGGCACTAGAGCGAATAACCGCGATGAGCGGAAAATCTGGGGTTCTGCATACCGGCCACTGGTTGATTGATCACCGCGGGCAGCAGCCGGTAGAAACCAGTGAGTTACGTAGCGCCACTGTGCACTTTGATCACTTCACCCAGGCTGAGGTAGAAAGCTACGTGGCGACCGGTGAGCCACTCTGGGTAGCTGGCTCCTTTACTATCGACGGTTTTGGGTCAGCTTTTATCAAGGGTATTGAGGGAGAATTTCACACCATCGTCGGCCTCTCGGTACATGCCCTCCGCACGATGCTCACCACGTTCGGTGTTTCAATCAGCGACATTTGGAAAAATTCGCGATAAATTTCAAGATGCGGTTAAATTTTTTCTAAACGCCACCTAAAATGAGCCGTTGCGCCATCAACTAGACGCCTTGACGTGGCGCAATACTTCCCAAGGAGCTTTGAGTGACTGAAACTATCGATGCTGGACAGAATTTCACCCCGGTGACCGGGCGCCACACCGGCCCAGTCACCAAGGTTCTAATCGCTAACCGCGGTGAGATTGCGGTACGCATTATTCGTGCTGCTCAAGATGAGGGCATCGCGACGGTGGCAGTTTACGCTGAACCCGACCGCGAAGCTCAGCATGCTCAACTTGCCGATGAAGCCTATGCCCTGGGTGGCTCAACTGCTGCTGAATCCTACCTGGTAATGGACAAGCTCCTTGAAGTTGCTCAGCGCTCAGGCGCCGATGCTGTACACCCAGGCTACGGCTTCCTCTCTGAAAACGCCCAGTTCGCCCAGCAGGTCATCGACGCTGGCCTCACCTGGATCGGCCCCTCCCCCGCCTCTATCAACCGGCTGGGTGATAAAGTAGCAGCCCGCCATATCGCCGAGAAGGTAGGCGCTCCCCTGGTTCCCGGCACCAAAGACCCGGTCACCAGCCCCCAAGAAGTTGAAGCCTTTGCCGACGAATTCGGTCTCCCCGTAGCAATTAAGGCAGCTTTCGGCGGCGGCGGACGCGGCATCAAGGTGGCTCGCGAGCGCGAGGGCATCGGCGAGCTTTATGAGTCAGCTGTACGTGAGGCCATCGCAGCTTTTGGCCGCGGCGAATGCTTCATTGAGCGCTTCCTCGATTCCCCCCGTCACGTCGAGACCCAGTGCCTGGCTGATGCCCACGGCAACGTTGTGGTGGTTTCTACCCGCGACTGTTCCCTGCAGCGCCGCAATCAGAAGCTAGTTGAAGAAGCCCCTGCCCCCTTCCTCACCGAAGAACAGAATCAGCGCCTCTATGATGCGTCCAAGGCTATCCTCAAAGAGGCTGGCTACCAGGGCGCAGGCACCTGCGAGTTCCTGGTTGGTACCGACGGCACCATCAGCTTCCTTGAGGTTAACACCCGTCTACAGGTAGAGCACCCTGTTTCTGAAGAGGTCACCGGCCTCGACCTGGTGCGTGAACAGTTCCGCATTGCCCGTGGCGAAGAAATCAACCCTACCGACCCCGAGGTGCGCGGGCACAGCTTTGAGTTCCGCATCAACGGTGAGGACGCCGGCCGCAGCTTCATGCCTTCCCCCGGTACCATCGAAAAACTGATAGTGCCGCAGGGCCCCGGCGTCCGCTGGGATTCCGGTGTGGTTTCTGGTGATACTATCGGCGGCAACTTTGACTCCATGCTAGCTAAGCTGATTGTGACCGGTGATAGCCGTGAGCAGGCTCTCGCTCGTGCCTCCAGGGCACTGGCGGAGCTTAAGATTGAGGGCCTGCCCACCGTAGCTAACTTCCATGCCACCGTCATTAAAGACCCGGCTTTTGCACCTGCTGATGGGCAGCCCTTTAGCGTGCATACCCGCTGGATTGAAACTGAATTCAATAACACCTTACCCGCCTACAACGGAGCCCTGGGCGTACTTGATGATGGAGACGAGCGTCAGAAGGTTACCGTTGAAGTGGGTGGCAAACGACTTGAGGTCACGCTTCCCGCATTCGGAGGTTCAGCGGTAGCTAAACCCGCAGCGGCTAAGGCACGCAAGTCACGCTCAACCCGTGGTGGTACCACAGCGGCCAACAGCAATGAGCTGACCAGCCCCATGCAGGGGACCATCGTGAAGGTAGCCGTCAAGGAGGGCGCCAAGGTAGCAGAGGGCGATCTCATCGTAGTTCTTGAAGCCATGAAGATGGAACAGCCTATCACCGCTCACAAGGCTGGCAAGGTCAATGGACTGAAGCTCAAGCAGGGTGAGACCGTCTCTGCCGGGGCAGTCATCGCCACAATTCGCTAAGTTTTTATCCGAGTGCCCGGGGGCAACTTACAGCTGCACCCCGGCACTTTTTTACCTCAGACGATGTCTTAGAATATGAAATCCGGTTTCATATATCAGTCAGCCAGTTTACAGTGAGTTTCTGTTACACCACATATCACCGTGTCAGCGGTATATACAGGAGCTTTCCGTGACCACTTCAACCGCATCAACGGCCGCATCGGCCAGCGATATCACCATACCCCGCAGCCGCGTCATCATGGCATCGCTGATCGGCACCACCATCGAATTCTATGATTTCTACATCTACGCCACCGCAGCCGTGGCAGTGTTCCCAGCGCTCTTCTTTACCGGTGAAGATGACACTGCCAAGCTTCTTGCATCGATGGCGACCTTTGGGGCTGCTTTCGTCGCCCGCCCTATTGGCTCCGTAATTTTTGGCCACTTTGGCGACAAGGTAGGCCGTAAGGCAACTCTGGTAGGCGCACTGCTCACCATGGGTATTGCTACTTTCCTCATCGGCTTACTCCCCACCTACTACCACATCGGTCTGTGGGCGCCCATCATGCTGACCATCCTGCGCTTTTGCCAGGGTCTGGGTCTGGGTGGCGAGTGGTCCGGCGCGGCTCTTCTCGCCACGGAGTACGCTGAGGAAGGCAAACGCGCCCGCGCTGCCATGTGGCCCCAGCTGGGCGCACCGTTCGGCTTCATCCTCGCCAACGGTTTCATGCTTTTGCTGACTGTAGCGATGGGCTTCACTTCGGTCGCTACCGGTGACGGCCTGGACCACAACTTCTTAGTCTGGGGCTGGCGCGTTCCCTTTATCGCCTCCGTCATCATGGTGGCTGTGGGTCTTTACGTTCGCTTCAAGCTAGAAGAGACTCCCGTCTTCAAGCAGGCGGTGGCTAAGGACGAGAAGGTTAAGACCCCGCTGGTTGAGGCCTTCAAGGTTGCCTGGTGGCCTATGGTTCAAGGTACCTTCATCATGCTGGCAACCTACGTGCTCTTCTACCTGATGACTGCCTGGATTCTTTCCTTTGGCATCGGCGCAGCAGAGAAGGGTGGCCTGGGCATCCCCTACCGCAGCTTCCTCGTTATTCAGCTCATCACCATCCTCTTTTTTGCAGCTATGGTTCCTGTCTCGGGATGGCTAGCGGATAAGTACGGTCGACGCTCATCGCAGCTCGTCATCACCGCCTGCATTATCGCCTTCGGCCTCTGCTTTGGCCTGCTCATGAACCCCGAGGTAGTGGGCACCGGCGCTGAAGCTAACACCAGCCGCATCGTGCTCTTTATGGCAATCGGCATGACGCTCATGGGCCTGACCTTTGGCTCCATGTCGGCCTACCTGCCCGAGCTCTTCCCCACCAACGTCCGCTACACCGCATCGGGCATCTCCTATAACGTAGCCTCAATTTTGGGTGCTGCACTGACCCCTTATGCAGCGGTTTGGCTAAACGCTAACGGCGGTGTGGGTGCTGTGGGCCTTTACCTGGCAGGCGCCGGGGTTCTCACTTTCATCTTCATGGCAATCACTCACGAAACCCGTGATGTTGATCTTTCCACCATGGCCCGCACCAAGTAAATCACTCACTACAAAAAAGTCCACCGAGGTTTCTCGGTGGACTTTTTGTTGAAGCTGAAACCCTACTGCATGATGTGCAGCTGGCGGGCAGCCTCAGAAATAGAGCCGCTGAGCGAGGGATAGACCGCGAAAGTCTCGGCGATATCGTCCACGTGCAGTTTCTTATCCACTGCCAGTGAAAGCGGGAAAATAAGCTCGGAGGCACGAGGCCCTACTACCACACCACCGATCACGGTGCCTGAATGTTTACGGGCAAAAATCTTGATGAAACCGTCTTCTACCGCCAGCATCTTAGCGCGTGCGTTGGTTGCCAAGGGCAGCATGACCATATCAGCCTGATACTTACCCGCTTCGATTTCGCTTTGACTGACCCCGACAGTCGCGATTTCGGGGGCAGTAAAGATATTGGCTGCAACCTGGTGGGTCCGCAAAGGTTTAACCGTGTCACCCAGCATATGGGAGACCGCCACCCGCCCCTGCATGGCCGCAACCGACGCCAGCGGGTAAACACCGGTGCAGTCACCGGCCGCGTAGATATTTGAAATATTGGTACGTGAAACACGATCCACATTGATGTGCCCGGTTTCTGAAATCTCAACACCGACTGCATCCAACCCCAGGTTGTCTGTGTTGGGGATAGATCCAACGGCAATCAGGACGTGAGAACCTGCGACCTTGCGACCGTCAGAGAGCGTAACTACTACACCGTCATCGGCTTCGTTATACTCAGCACCCTCCGCGCGCGAGCGCGGTAGAACCCTCACACCCTTACGCTCAAAGACGTTCTCTAGCACGGTTGCAGCGTCCCCATCTTCGCCGGGAAGCACCTGGTCGCGCGAAGAGATAAGGGTAACGTTAGAGCCCAGACCATCATAGGCTGATGCGAATTCGGCGCCGGTTACACCGGAGCCCACCACAATCAAATCTGTAGGTAGTTCTTTGAGGTCATACAGTTGGGTCCAGTTGAGAATACGTTGCCCGTCTGGCTGTGCAGTTGGTAGCTCGCGCGGGTGGGTACCGACAGCCAGCAGAATGAACTCGGCATTGAGTTCATACGTCAGCCCGTCCGCATCGGTTACCTGAACAGTGTTACGGTCAATGAGCGTGCCACGCCCGGCAATTACCTTCACCCCGTTGCGTTCCAGTGTGCGCTTAATATCGTGGGACTGCTGTAGAGCTAGGTCAATGAGGCGCTGGTTAACCTTGGCAAGGTCCACCGAAATCTGAGGCGGGTTATCGTCTTCGCCCACCGAGATAGCGAGCTCCTGTGCCTTACCAAAGCGGTTGCGGGCGTCCGCACTGGTGATGAGGGTTTTGGAGGGAACGACGTCGGTGAGCACGGCTGATCCGCCCATGCCCTTATCTTCGATAATGGTAACATCGGCACCGTGGCTAGCTGCCACCAGAGCAGCTTCGTAGCCGCCGGGGCCGCCGCCGAGGATGACGAGTTTGTGGGAAGAGTAATCTGTTTTTAGAGTCACCTATCCATTGTGTCCCACATCCCAGGATGGCTCAACTTGCAGGCACAGAATTTTAGGGCTAGAACACTAAAAGGGTGTAAGTTGGGCGCACTCGTTTACCTTGCCCCTTTTCCCTTCTGGGTCAGCCCCGTCTTCCAACCAAAGGCCTAGCCCCCTCGATCTACCTAGTCTCGCCCCGTCATTATTGGTAGGCTAGAAGGCGTGTTGAATGAATCAAATATACCCGCTGTATCGACCGCTGACCCCAACCATCCCGCGCTGGTGCGGGCTCGTGAGGCAGCTGAATTTATTGCTGAGAAGACCGGTGTTGAGAAGCACGATCTGGGTCTGACTCTGGGTTCAGGCTGGGGCGAAGCCGCCACCCTCATCGGCGAGGTCACCCATACTCTTGATGCTTCGGAGGTGCCTGGTTTCCATAAGGCTGCTGTGGTGGGTCACCCCGGCACCCTTACTTCAATCCTTACCCCAAAGGGCCAGCGTGCTCTCGTAATTGGCTCACGCACCCACTACTACGAGGGTCGCGGTGTGGACGCGGTAGTTCATGGGGTACGCACCGTGGCGGCTACTGGAGCCAAGACCATGATTCTGACCAACGGGTGCGGCGGTTTGAATCCCGCATACTCCGCCGGTGAACCGGTGCTCATTTCTGATCACCTTAATTTCACGGCGGCTTCCCCACTGAGCGGTGCACACTTTGTTGATCTCACTGATCTTTACTCCCCTCGCATCCGTGAAATCGCTCGCAGCATTGACGCTTCCTTACAGGAAGGTGTCTACATGCAGTTCCCCGGTCCTCACTACGAGACTCCCGCAGAGGTAAAGATGGCTGGAGTTCTAGGTGCCGACTTGGTTGGCATGTCTACCGCCTTGGAGGCTATTGCAGCTCGTGCCGCCGGGCTTGAGATATTTGGTATTTCACTGGTCACCAACCTGGCTGCCGGTATTCAGGAAACCCCGCTCAGCCATGCTGAGGTGATCGAGGCAGGCGAGGCCGCTGGCCCCCGTATTTCCCGCCTTCTGGCAGACATTATCGCTTCACTCTAACCACTGGCCAGCCATAATGTGGCTGCTGAAATCTAAGGATTTATTGATGTCTACCCTTTTACCTCAGCTCGTCGAGCAAGCCCGCGCTTGGATCACTGACGATCCGGACGCTGAGACTCGCGCCCAGCTTGAAGGCATTCTGGCTCAGGCTGAGGCTGGCGATGAAGCTGCAGCAGCTGATCTAGCTGACCGTTTCTCTGGTACTTTGCAGTTCGGCACCGCAGGTTTGCGCGCTGAGCTGGGTGCTGGCCCAATGCGCATGAATCGCGTGGTAGTCCAGCGGGCTGCCCAGGGCCTAGCTGATTACGCCACCGCTCGGGCTGAGGCCGAAGGGTGGGAGCAGATTTCAGCGGTCGTCAGTTTTGATGCCCGCAAGAATTCTGATGTCTTCGCTCTCGATACCGCAGCAATTTTCACAGCAGCGGGTATCGAGGTCAAGCTCATGCCCTCTCCCCTGCCCACCCCCGTGACAGCCTGGGCTACCCGTGAATACGGGGCTGAAATTGGTGTGATGGTCACAGCATCTCACAACCCTCCCAACGATAACGGTTATAAGGTCTATCTGGGCGGTCAGGCAGTAGAAGATGGTGCTCGCGGTGCGCAAATCGTCCCCCCCTACGATGGTGACATTGCGGCGGCTATTGCCGCTGTTAGCCAGCCAGTTCTAGCTGATGAGGGCTGGAGCGTTCTGCCCGATACCGTGGCCGATGACTACATGGTGAAGGTCCTCTCGCTCGTACCCCAGCAGGACCGTGACCTCAAGATTGTGCTGACCCCTATGCACGGTGTGGGCGGCAAAACTGCCGAAGCTGTCTTACGCGGGGCAGGTTTCACCCATGTCACGCTAGTGCCGGAGCAGGCGGACCCAGATCCCACCTTCCCTACCGTCGCTTTCCCTAACCCCGAAGAGCCCGGCGCCCTCGACCTAGCCTTTGCTCTGGCGCAGAAGCTGGGTGCCGATTTGATTATTGCTAACGATCCCGATGCTGATCGCGCGGCTTTTGCCGTCAATGACTGCGGCACCTGGCGTATGCTCCGAGGCGACGAGACCGGATCGATTCTAGCCAACCGCATGCTCTCCACCCTTGAGAACCATGCTGAGGCAACCTTCGCTAACTCCATTGTCTCCTCACGACAGGTGGGGGCGCTTGCTCATGCAGCCGGCGTCAAACATGTGGAAACCCTCACTGGCTTCAAATGGATTGCCCGTGTAGAAAACCTGAGCTTTGGCTATGAAGAGGCACTGGGTTACTGCGTGGACCATGCTCAGGTGCGCGATAAGGACGGTATTTCAGCTGCCCTGGTCATGGCGGTTTACGCTCAGGAGCTCAAGGATGCTGGCAGCAACCTGCCCGCTCTGCTTGATGATCTTTCAGCCCAGCACGGGGTCTATGCTACCGACCAGCTCTCGGTGCGCGTTGATGACCTGGCACTGATTCCTGCCATGATGAAGCGACTGCGCGATAACGCCCCGGCCCAGTTAGCAGGCTCACCAGTAACCTCTGTTGAGGATCTCACCGAGGGTACCGAAACCCTGCCTCCCACCGACGGTATGCGCTACTACACCGAGGATGACTCGCGAGTCATTGTGCGACCATCGGGCACGGAGCCCAAGCTCAAGTGCTACCTTGAGGCGGTAGTTCCAGTGACCGGTTCAGTAGCTGACGCTCGCGCAACCGCAGCCACCAAGCTCGATATCATCAAAGCCGATATGTCGGCAGCCCTGGGCCTCTAAACCCGCCCACCACTTGTACTTTCAGCAGGCATACCTTTGACTGCATCAATTAGGAGAAACAATGACCTCTGAACTAACCCGCGACCAGCTCGCAGCAATGATTGACCACACTATTCTTGCCCCCAACGCTTCTGAAGAAGATGTCCGCCGCTTGTGTAGCGAAGCCCGGGAATACGGCTTTGCTAGTGTCTGTGCTAACCCTGTATGGGCTCCGGTTCTCGCCGAGGAGCTAGCTGGCTCCCGGTCGGTGCCCTGCGTGGTTGTTGGTTTCCCCTTTGGTGCTTCAGCTACCGAGGTCAAGGCGTTCGAGGCTAAAACCGCTGTAGAGGCAGGTGCTCGCGAAGTTGATATGGTCATCAATATTGCAGCTGCCCGCGCTAACCACCGCGCTGCTCTGGTGGCAGATATCAAGGCTGTAGCAGACGCCGTTCACGCCGGCGGTGCCACTCTTAAGGTCATTATCGAGACCAGTGAGCTGACCAATGACCAGAAAGTTCTGGCTTGTGAAGCATCCGTTGAAGCCGGAGCCGATTTTGTGAAGACTTCTACCGGCTATTCCTCTGCCGGAGCAACCGTTGAAGACATCGCCCTCATGCGCGCAACCGTTGGCCCTGAGCTGGGCGTTAAGGCTTCTGGTGGTGTCCGCACCCGTGAAGAGGCTTTGGCAATGATTGCTGCCGGAGCAACCCGTATCGGCGCTTCAAAGGGAATTGCTATTATTGGTGCGGGCGAGGCAAGCGAAAGCGGTTACTAAAGCACGCGCCACCTACCCAAGTTAGCGTTCATTTTAGTGACACACCGTGCGAAGCTGCCCCTGAGCACCTATACTAAACATTAAGCTGTACACACACCCAAAGGACTATCTTATGTCTGATAACGATCGCTCTGAGGCTGAGAAGCGCTCAAACGTCGAGTCACTCGGCCTGGAATCAGGTAACCCTCCCCGTTCAGGTACTCCCCAGCACTCTGGTACCAAGGAAATGGGCTCCAACATCGCACTGTTCGTACTGTGCTTCGGCATTCTGCTCGGTTGCTTCTACGCGCTGGGCACCTACCCCGAGGGTGGCTGGATCTGGTGGTCTATCGCAATCGTGCTTTACGCTCTTGCTTTCATGATCCCGCTCTGGGTCCTACCGTCAAAGACCAATGAAGCGGTGCATTCAGGTGGCACCGATCTCTACATGAAGTAGTCACCACGTTACGATAAAAATGGGACTCCCCGGTTGGGGAGTCCCATTTTGTGTATCGGCTACTAGCTGGTTTCGAAAATGGCGTGGAGGAACTGCTCCGTCCATTCAACCATAGCGGCGTCCACCAAATCTTTTCCACCCACCCTAGCGGTCTTAGGGCGGGGGACCAGAATCTGCCAGTTCTCGGTGCCGGGCACCTGGCGGTAAAGAGAACCGGGGTACATTCTCTCTAGCCGCATCTGTTTAGATTCGGGCAGATTGTTAACCGGGAAGAAGCGAACCTTTGGCCCCATAGCAACGATTTCCCTCAAACCCACTGCACGCGCGCGTTGGCGCAGGGCAGCAATGGTGAAGAGGTTCTCTACAGGTTCAGGCAGAGCACCGTAGCGGTCTACCAGCTCTTCGCGGGCTTCGTTCAGTTCCTCAATTGTCAGTGCTTGGGCGATTTGGCGGTAGGCAGAAAGCCGCAGACGCTCTGAAGAGACATAGTCATGCGGCATATGAGCATTGACCGGTAGGTCAACTTTGATCTCCGCTGGTGTCTCTTCCTTCTCACCGTGCTGGAAGTTGGCAACGGCCTCCCCCACCAGGCGCAGATAGAGGTCAAACCCTACCCCAGCGATATGCCCGGACTGCTCGCCTCCCAGGAGGTTTCCGGCACCACGGATTTCTAGGTCCTTCATAGCCAAACGCATGCCCGCACCCAGCTCGTTGTGGGTTGCGACCGCTTTCAGCCTCTCGTGAGCGACTTCGGACAGCATCTTTTCGGGTGGGTAGAGAAAGTAGGCGTAAGCACGTTCTCGCCCACGCCCCACGCGTCCACGTAACTGGTGAAGCTGCGAAAGGCCATAATTCTGGGCGTTGTCAACAATGAGGGTGTTGGCATTAGAGATATCAAGGCCGGTCTCCACAATGGTGGTAGATACCAGGACGTCAAACTTACGTTCCCAGAAATCCACGATAATTTTTTCCAGCCGAGATTCGCTCATCCGACCGTGGGCTACTGCAATGCGCGCCTCAGGTACCAACTTCTGCAATTGGTTGGCGGTCTCTTCGATAGAAAATACCCGGTTATGAACGAAAAATACCTGGCCTTCACGCATAAGTTCACGGCGTATAGCCGCGGTAACCTGCTGATCAGTGCGAGCCCCAACAAAGGTCAGTACGGGGTGGCGTTCCTCGGGTGGAGTTGCCAGGGTGGAGGTCTCGCGAATACCGGTTAGAGACATCTCCAGGGTGCGCGGGATGGGGGTAGCGCTCATCGCCAGCACATCAACGTTAGTGCGCATGGTCTTGAGCTTTTCCTTGTGCTCAACACCGAAACGCTGTTCCTCGTCAATGATGACCAGGCCCAGGTCCTTCCACTCGGTGGACTCCGAGAGAATACGGTGGGTACCCACTACAACGTCCACTGAACCGTTCTTGATTCCCTCTAACGTTTCAGCAGATTCTTTAGCCTTCTGGAACCGGGAGAGCACGCGGATGCTGATAGGGAATCCAGAGAAGCGTTCGGTAAAGGTCTCAAAATGCTGCTGCGCCAACAGGGTGGTAGGGACGAGAACCGCCACCTGCTTACCATCCTGCACAGCTTTGAAGGCAGCTCGAACCGCGATTTCGGTCTTGCCATACCCCACGTCGCCCGAGATGAGGCGGTCCATGGGAACTTCCTTTTCCATATCAGCCTTGACCTCATTGATAGCAACCAGCTGATCAGGAGTTTCGTTATAGGGGAAGGCTTCTTCTAGTTCAGATTGCCAGGGCGTATCAGCCGCAAAAGCGTGGCCGCGCGAAGCCTGGCGAGCCGAGTAAAGTTTAATCAAATCAGCCGCAATTTCTTTGACGGCTTTACGTGCCCTGCTCTTAGTTTTAGCCCAGTCACTTCCGCCCATTTTTGAGAGAGTGGGAGCCTCTCCACCCACGTAATTAGAGACTTGATCTAACTGGTCACTGGGAACAAATAGCCTGTCTTTAGGGCCTCCCCGTTTGGTGGGGGCATACTCCAGAACCAAGTACTCCTTCATGGGCTTGGGTTGCCCTGGAGTCACAGTAGCCCCGGCGATAGGACGCTGTACCAGCTCAACAAACTGACCGATACCGTGTTGCTCGTGCACCACATAGTCACCGGCAGCTAAACTCATGGGGTCCACTGCGTTCTTACGGCGCCTAGACGGCAACTTACCGTTGCGCAAATCACGGGTGGCATAGGGCGATGTGCGCCCCAAAATATCAGCCTCCGTGAGCAGCCCCAACTTAGCGCCGTCCATCATGAAGCCATGCCCTACACTAGCTGTGGTCATCTCGATAATGCCCGGTTCAGGAGCTCGTGCGAGACTCTCCACTCTGGACGCCGGAATCTCAGCTTCTTGGAAGAGATCAAGAAAGCGCGCCAGGGGGCCTGGCCCATGGGTGACTACGGCGATACGCCACCCATCTTTTACTTTTTTGCCTACTTCATCTAACAACTCAGTAACGTTACCGGCGTAGGTATGGGGCACTCGAGCGGCAAACTGAACTGAGTCAACATCATCATCGATGGCACTATCAACGCCAAGTGAGGTCATGGACCACCAGCCCATATTTTTAGTCAGAGCAAGTTCACGCAGCGAGGCAATCGTTCTAAAACTGCCTGAGCCTAAATCCGATAGGCCGTTTTGCCCCAGATCGATGGGTGCGTCGGATGCTTCTGTTACCGAGTCCCAGGCAGCGTGTAGAAATTCTTCGTTGGTGACGACGAGATCCGCGGCACGGGATCGAACACGTTCAGGTTCAATGACGATAGGCAAAGAGCCTTCAGGCAGGTGGTCTAGTAACGTGACCATATCATCAACCAGCAGGGGTATAAGGGATTCCATTCCCTCAACGTAAATACCGCCGGCAATTTTTTCGAGCATGCCAGCAGCGCCGGGGTAGCTATTCTTGAGCCGGGCGGCTTTACTCATGATGGAGGGGGTGATGAGTAGTTCCCTACAGGGGGGTGCAAGGAAAACACGGGGGTGATTCTCGGCGTTGATAGTGCGTTGGTCAGCTACCGAAAAGTATCTGATGTCTTCAACCTCATCGCCAAAGAAATCGATGCGTACCGGGTGATCTGAAACTGGTGAGAAAATATCTAAGATCCCACCTCGCACTGCGAACTCACCTCTCTTAGAAACAAGGTCTACTCGCGAGTAGGCAGCTTGTGTTAACTGTTTCACAGTTAAATTAAAATCGACCTCTTGGCCTTTTTTGATTTCAACGGGCTCCATCTTTTCCAAACCTGCCACAAGAGGCTGTAACAGTGAACGAACTGGTGCAACCACAACACGAGGAAAGGTTGCCCCCAGGCCCGCCAAAGATCGAAGAACTGAAAGCCGCTGACCCACAGTATCGCTGCGGGGTGACAACCTTTCATGAGGAAGGGTTTCCCAGGCAGGGAAAAGCACTGCCTCTTCTGCCGGCATTAAAGCGGACAAGGCTAATACTGTATCCTCCGCCTCTCGATCAGTGGCAGTAATCACTAAAACAACAGGGGACCTGAGGGTGTCCCCCATGCTGGTGACATCCGAAATCCCTTGTAGTAAAAAGGGTCTTGCACCCTCCGGGCACCCGATAACAAATTCATCCACTCTTGCAGTTGGATGAGCGGCAGCGACACCCATGATGGCGGCATAGGTCCCCTCGCCCTTGAGTGCCTCTGTTATGCCATATAAAGCCATATATTCTCCCCTTCCAAACCCGGAACAACAACCCTCTCATTATTCCACATGGACATCCCCTCAGGCAGGGACGCTCAGAGGCAGGTTTACTCGATAAAAATTTAAACATTTTACGTCGTGAAATAAAGCATGAGCGCATGAAAAAAACTGTCACCACATACAGTGACAGCGGCACAAAACTATCGCTATTTATAAATCCTCAGCTGTAGTATGGTCGTCAGAGAAACACTTTTCAGTCCGCACTCATTGCAACCACAGCTCTTCGCACAGCTTAATGAGAATCGGGCAACCTCGCACTAAAAGAATATTAGGGATTCATGAAAAAACACGGGTTAACTCTGCCCTTTTTCACGAGTTCTAGCCGTACAGTCTTTCTGACAGTAGGCGCTCTCAGCGCCCTCATCCTCACAGGATGTTCAGGAGCAGGGCAAGAGAACTCGCCAGCCGAATCAGAACCGGCTGAAACCTCGACAACTTCCTCAGCTTCACCAACAGCATCAGCCTCTGCATCACAAGAAGGCAGTGCTAGCGAAGGCCAGGACACCTCTATTGAAGAGAACTTCGCAGGGTCTGGTGAACTGGCTGCCGCCAAAGAGGTTCCGCTAGATACTGCGGAGGTTCAAACAACGGAGGAACTGTACACGGACGTACAACAGGTACTTTCCAAAATTGAGGCAGTTGACGTTGTAACCTCAGATCAAGCCCCACCTAAAAACCAGGACGAAGGCGCTGAGAATACAGAGGTTGACGAAGAGATTGACCCCTATAAGTACGTCTCAGAAGCTACCGTTGACGAGTTGAAAAAAACAACAACCGGATCAGCTTTGGATCAGTATGTAGCCACCGCCACCGAGTACGCCATGAGCGGGTGGAAGGTAGAGGGAACCTCTAAGGTCGTGGGAAACCCCAGGCTAGCTGATAGCGAATATGAGGGCCAGCCAGCCAAAATCCTTGAGGTTTGTCTGGACTCCTCGGACGTCAAGGTTGTCAACGTAGCTGGCACGCAGATGAACCCCACCGGGAAGCCACGTTCACTCAACATTTTTACTCTTATTGAAGACAATGGGGCTTGGAAGATCGCTTCACAAGACTTCCCCAACAACGCAGATTGCTAACAGATATGAAAAAACCATCATTTATCTCTAAGTTGGCCGTAGGTGCAACGGCTCTGGGCGTCGGTGTAGCTATGCTGCCGGGCGCTAGCGCCACTACCACGTATGTTCCTAACGGCCTGAGCTCAGAAACCGCTGCTGCTTCCTGCTGGGAAGTTAAGCAGAATGACCCCGAGTCAACGTCAGGCACTTACTGGCTCTACACTCCCTCCATGGATGCCCCTGCGCAGTTTTACTGTGATCAGGAAACTGATGGCGGCGGCTGGGTTATGATTGGCCGCGGCCGTGAAGGTTGGACTGAAGAATACTTTGGCCGTGGCAAGGCTGAAGATATCTTTACTAAGCCCACCGGCCCTGAAGCCTTCACTCCTGCTCAGCTATCGTCAGATACCGTTGATGAGCTCCTAGACGGTGAACGTGTTGACTCGCTTGAGGACGGCGTCCGCTTCCGTCGTGCAGTCAATGTAGAAGGCACTGACTGGCAGAATGTCTACGCAAAACGTATCAACACCGAAAGTTGGAGCTGGACCCTACAAGCCAACACCAACTGGGGTGGCGTTCGCTTCGAGAACCCTTCTTACATTGGTGCAAGCAACTCTTACTCCCCAACTACCGGTGCAATCGCTTCCTGGAACCAGACCTACAACAACCTGCGGTTTACCAGCTCATCTACCTACAGGTGGAATAACGGTTTCGCTTTCGGTTCCTACGTACGCGGCAATACCGATGCTAACTCATACCTCTGGTCGCCCTCAGGGTCATCTCCTATGGGTTTCACCCAGGTATTCATTCGCCCCAAAATCAACCAAAACGATGCTAGTTTCGCACAGATTCCGGACAGCGGTTTAGCAGCGGAAGATAACCGCCAGCTTCCTAACAGCTACACTGCCTCGATGCGTTGGCGTACCTCTACGGAGTCGGGCACCGGCGTCGTAGGTGAACTAAACACCCGTGTTCAGGCTATCGCCCAGGTAGGCAACACTGTCTTCACCGGTGGCGACTTCAAGAATGTGGTGAGCGCCAGCGGTGAAACCGTGGATCAGGCTTTCTTGGCCGGTTACGATGTTAACTCCGCAGAGCTGGTCCGAAGTTTCACCCCCGAAATCAATGGTCAGATCAAGGCCCTTGAGTCACTACCCAACGGTCTTCTAGCCGTCGGTGGCGAGTTCACCGAAGTAAACGGTCAGCCCGCTAACGGCTTTGTGATTCTAAACCCCGTCACCGGTGAAACCGACACCTCCCTTGGTTGGGACGTTGTCAACCGAGTTTCCGGCGCTGTACCCGTTGTCAAGACCATCCAGGTTCAGGGAGACTACGTTTACATCGGTGGTGCATTCACCCACGTCAAGGGCGCAACCGGCAGCAACTACGCATACTCCCGTAACGCTGCACGTTTCTTGCTCGCCGATCATTCAGTTGATCTATCATGGCGACCTGTAACTAACGGCACCGTCAACGGTATATCCGCAAGCGAAGACGGCGTTGCCCTGGCTGGCTACTTCAACAAAGTCAACGACGTAAATACTGTGAAGCTGGCTTACCTAAGCCCCACCGCAGGCACTATCTCTAAGCCCTGGGTTTGGAAGCCCTCCTACCCCATCAACACTACTAACGGTGGCTTCCAGTTCGATGTACAGCACGCTCACTCCGAGATTTGGGCTGGCGGCTCAGAGCACCTGATCGCCCAGTACAGCCTGTCAGACCTCTCCCGCATGTCCTCATCCATCACGAGGTCAGGCGGGGACTTCCAGGATCTTCAACTCGACACCAACACCGATGTTATGTACGGTGCCTGCCACTGTGGCAACTGGGTTTATGAAGGCGGCGACCTCTACCAGACCCCATGGGACACTGCATCAGACATTCACCGCATCCGACTGGTTGGCGCATTTGATGCTCAGACCGGCGATGTTCTGCCCGAGTTTGCTCCCGAGATTTCAGGTGAGAAAGGCTACGGCGTCTGGGAGTCATTCGTTGACTCCACCGGTGTTCTCTGGGCCGGCGGCGACATCACCAAGAGCCGTGGTTCTAACGGTGCTCAATCAACCGTTGGCTTTGTACGGTTTACCCCTCGCGATGTCACTCCAGCGGCTGCTCCCAGCAACCTGCAGGTAACCACCGATGGCGTTACCGATGAGCTGACCTGGACAAGCAACACTCGCAGTCGCACCGACTACCAGGTGCTGCGCGATAACCGCGTCATCGCAACCGTAAAGAGTGGCACCTCTTACTCTGTGGATCACGCCGATGGCGCCCGCTACTTCGTTCGCTCTGTTGACAGCGTGGGCAACTACTCAGAGACTACCCCTGTGGCTACTGCACCTGCTCCCCCGGTAGAAGAACCTGTTGATCCTCCCGTTGAGGAACCTGTTGATCCTCCCGTTGAGGAACCTGTTGATCCTCCAGTAGAAGAACCAGTTGATCCTCCCGTAGATAACGGGGAAATTCCGGTTATCCCTCCCATTGATGAGCCTGCGCCCAATGACCCCGTCCCTCCCGTAGTTGACGAGAATCCGGACCCTGCTGAGCCAGTTGAGCCTGTCGAACCCGAGGCTCCTGCTGATCAGAAGGTTGTGGTCAGCGGGGACCGTTGGGATGTAACTTTCGGTCTTACCAACATTTATGACCGCACCTGGCAAGATACCAACTACGCTTACAACACAGGGCGTCAGTGGTACACAGGTCCCAGCAGCATTGGCTGGGGCGAGCCGAGCCTGCAATCGAACCTTAGCTTCAACTGGTGGAACCAGCCCAACGCCATGTTCCTGCGCAAGGAGCTCACCCTCAATCCTGCTGAAGGGCAGTCACTGGTCCTGACCACCTACGCTGATGATGGCATGGCAATCTACGTGAACGGTAAAGAAGTTCACCGTGAAAATCTAGCCACTAACGCTACTGCCTCATCCATGGCACTGGCGCGAGTTGCTTATAGCGACGCTAAGCAGCGCCCCATCACCATTACGATTCCGGCAAGCGAACTCAACCAGGGCAAGAACGTCATTGCGGCACAGGTTCACGCCTACCGTCGCGGTGAGAGCGCTACCTTCGATCTCGAAGCAACCCTCAAGAATTAGTAATTCTTGAATTAGAAGCAGTGATCCGTCCTTTGGGGCGGATCGCTGTTTTTCCTGGGCGGTGTCCACATGACACCCCACAAAATGTGGGGAAGGGTATACATCAGTACGACACTTGTCCTAAGAAAATCGCCTGTCTCCACCTCTCCTTGTTCATTTAAAATTAAGAATAGATTTAGGTTTTTCCAGGAGTTTCACTGTGCGCGACTACCTGCCTGACCAGCAGGTATAGCCTAAGTCAGCTCACGGGATGCTCATAAACTCCACTCATCACGCACGCACTTTTCTAGGGAATTCAAGGCACCGCTATGACCTCACGCGCCTCAGGCACCTCTTATGGTTTCAGGGAAACTCTTTCACACCTCAATTCAGCCCAGAAACCGGGGATTGGAGTACCCGCTTACACCCGCTGGGTCAACCGTCGAGTAGCCCGAGTCTTTGCAGCAGCAGCCGTCAAATGGGGTGTCACCCCTAACGGTGTCACGGCTATTAGCGCACTGACCTCGGTGGCGGCCATGCTGCTGTTGATTTTGTTCCCACCTTCTGTATGGCTTGGCGCTGTAGCAGCTTTTCTCTTCGCTCTTGGGTATGCACTGGATTCAGCCGACGGTCAAGTTGCACGAGTTACCGGCGCATCTTCACCCGCCGGAGAATGGCTAGATCACGTGGTAGACGCTATGCGCACTCCTGCTATGCATCTCACCATCTTGGTTGGCTTCATCAAGTACCAGGGTTCTTGGCCTCTGGCTGGTTGGGGCCTGTGGTGGCTCCCCCTAGCTTTCTGCGTCATTATCACCGGGCATTTCATGAGTCAGATTCTTGCAGAGCAGCTGCGCAACAACAGGGGCACTGCTGCACCAGCGTCCGGTGGTAATCTCCGTTCCTTTGTCAACCTTCACATGGACTCAGGTACTTTCTGCTGGAGCTTCATCTTCTGGGGCACTGGCTGGGGTTTTATCCTGGTCTACGGCCTACTCTTCCTTTCAAACGCGGCAACAGTTCTGCTATCAATGCGACGCAAGTTCGTTTCACTCAGCACTCCTAAAGGAGCATAATCACTATGTCAGTTCCTAAAATTTCTGCACTAATTGCTACTGCTGGCGCACGCCCCCAGCTGCTCCGCCAGACTGTTCAGTCTATGTTTGACCAGGACTACGCCGGACCCATCGAAGTTATCGTCGTCTTTGACTATGTCGAGATTGATGACCTGTCTGACATGACGGTTCCTGATAACAGGTCCCTCAAGTCCCTGGTGAACACCCATTCAAAGGGGTTGGCTGGTGGCCGTAACACCGGTGTCGTTGAAGCCACCGGTGAGTACGTCGGTTTCTGTGACGACGATGACTACTGGTACCCCACCAGAATCTCGGCTCAAATTGATTTGTGGAAGCAGAACCCCGAAGCTGTAGCAATTTCCTCAGGTATTGTCGTTCGTTCCGAAGGCAAGGACATTGAGCGCCTTGCTCCCGCTGTAGCAACTTTTGATGATTTCTTGCTTTCTCGCATCATTGAAATCAACCCCTGCACCACCCTCTTCAAGCGTGATGATCTGCTCCCGGAGGGATCTATCGGGCTAGTAGACGAGGACTTACCTGCAGCCTATGGTGAAGACTATGACCTGCTGCTGCGAGCAACTCGCTTAGGCGATATCCATTCCATCCAGCAGCCAGGAGCCCTCATTCTGTGGGATCGCCCTTCATTCTTTGCCGGTCGATGGCAGTCAATGGTTGATGGGCTCACCTACATTCTGCAGAAGTACCCCGAATTTGAGCGTCAGCCTAAAGGTCTTGCTCGTATTGCTGGTCAGGTTGCTTTCGCCCACGCAGCCCTCGATAACAAGCAGCTAGCGAAGCAGTTCGCCACCTCAGCCATCCGCCGCGACCCTACTCAGCTTCGTGCCTGGGCAGCACTCATTGTGGCAACCGGTCTCATCAAGCCCCAGCTGCTTCTTGACCTGGTCAACAAAACCGGCCGAGGGCTCTAAACCGAATGACGGTTTCTCTCAAGCCAACGGCTAAAAACAACCGTTTTCTCTCAGCGGTGCATCCCTCAGTGAATGCACCGCTACCTGCCTGGCCCCTTCTCACTCTTTTTTACGGTCTACCCGTTATCTGGGCGATGGGGCTGCTGCAGTTTGCTCCCACCATTCTGTCCAGCATCATGATTGTTTACATGGTGATGCGTCGTCGTGTACTGGTGCACTCAACCATGTGGATCTGGTTTGCGCTCATGTTCTGGGGTGTGGTCTGCCTCGTCTCGATTGATACTGCTTCAGAATTCCTGGGCTGGTTTCAGCGCTACATGAATATCTTCAACGCTGGTATCTTCACTCTCTACTATTTCAATGCCCGCGAGCGCATCCCCAACGGTCATCTACTGGGTGGTTTACTGACCGTTTGGTTCACTATGGTGGTCCTGGGTCATTTAGCCCTCATTTTCCCTGACTTCCGTTTGCGCACCCCCATGAGTTTTATCATGCCCGGTGGCCTACTGAGCAATGAGCTGGTGCGTAACTACGTCTTCCCAGCAATGGCTGAAGTACAGATGCCGTGGGGCGTTGAAATCCCCTATAACCGCCCCTCTGCTCCCTTCACCTACGCTAACTCGTGGGGTCTGGCGTATGCCTTGTTGACCCCTGTGGTTTTTGGAGTGATGGCAGGCGTGAAGTCAAACAAGATCAAGCTTCTTTTGGGTATCGCCCTCGTGCTTTCCTTAGTACCGGCTGTAGCGACCTCCAACAGAGGTATGTTCATCGGGCTTGGTGCTTCTTGCGCCTACGTTTTGATGAGGCTGCTCTTTAAGGGTGACTGGCGAGCGGTAGGTATCGGCGCACTCCTACTGGTAGGAACGGTTACCTACCTGACAGTCTCAGGTGCCGTTGAAGAGATTCTGGGCCGTCAGGAGTACTCTAACTCCACAGGCGGTAGAGCCTCCTTATACGAGCTCACTTTTGCCTACACGTTACGTTCGCCCTTCGTCGGCTACGGGACGTCGCAGATGTCAGAAAGCGTGGGTGTCTCGATGGGAACGCAGGGCCAGATTTGGGCTCTCATGTTCTGCTTCGGTTTTGTAGGCCTAGGGCTTTTCTTGACCTACGTTATTTCCGTATTAATTAACACCTGGCATATCGCTTCTCACACCGGTCTATGGGTTCACTCTGTGATTGTGTCGGCCTTAGCAGTAGTAACTTTCTACTCTTTTGACGTTATTCAGCTCTCTGTTTTGATGTTGTGTGCTGCGCTGATGATGCGATCTCGAACGTACGGGGAGGGTCTCTAGTGGCTCGTTCCTTAGCTAAGAGCGGGGCTTTTTCAACCCTTTACGTCATATACGGTTCTGCTGCTGCATTTATAGCTACACTCATCGTGTCTAACGGTGCTGGGGCTGCAGGCGCTGGCGCTTTCTTTCAGGTCATGGCGCTTTTCGCTATGGGTACTTCCTTGTGTGTCTTTGGTGCCGATACCGGACTGGTGCGCACCATGAGCGCGCAACGGGCCGTTGGACGCTACTCTGCACTGCCACAACTCATCCGTTTTGCGGTGGTACCTTCAACGTTTATCGCTTTAGCGGTGGTTGCTGCTGCGCTCATCTACGCGCTACCTGCCATCACTCCACAGCTTGAACCAGAGATCCGATTAGCAATCTTTGTCTCGGCACCCTTTCTGTTGATTGCAGCCTGGATGACGCTGGCTTTCGGAGCACTCCGTGGCTTAGGTCAAACCGTTGAATTTACTTTCTTACAAAGCACTGTTTTACCCACCCTGCGCATTCTCGCAGTACTTCTTGCAGTTAGCTTTTCAGGAGCGGTAGTTTACTTGGCGCTAGCTTGGTCACTTCCTATCTTGCTGGTTCTCTTGTTCGCTGTGCTTTGGGTCAAGAAATATATGCCATCTGAGCCTGACCTGCCGCATTATCTCCCGCGCCACCTAGCTGTGGTTTCGGTTCCTCAGGCTTCAGTAGCTGCACCTGAATCGGCGAAAAGCTTCTGGTCTTTCAGCTCTGCCCGCGGCGTATCTGCCATGGTCGAAGCGACGCTGGAATGGATTGATGTGTTGCTTATTGGCGTCTTTTTGGGTCCGGCTGCAAGCGGTGTCTACGGAGCCGTTAACCGGTGCGTGCGCGTTGGTGCTATGGTTGAGCACACTGCGCGTGTGGTGACCGGGCCAGAAATTTCTGCAGCCATTGCGCGAGCTGACACGGTTCGTGCGCGTCAGATTTTTGTTTCTGCCACTCGTATTCTCATTGCAGTTGGCTGGCCCTTTTTCATTACCCTGGCCATCTTTGGGGAAACTCTGCTCCGCTTTTTCGGCGAAGAATTCACGATCGGCGCCCCTCTCTTTTGGATCATCTGCTCAGCCATGCTACTGCAGATGGCTGCCGGAGGTGTGCAAAGCGTGCTCCTTATGAGCGGTAAGAGTAGGTGGCAGCTCTATAACAAGCTGTCAGCTCTAGTCGTTGCTGTAGCTCTCAATCTCACCCTGATTCCCGTATGGGGGCTAAAAGGCGCGGCCACGGCCTGGTCGGCTGCGGTGCTCGTTGACTGTGGAATGGCGACATACCAGGTGTACACCAAAGTCGGTATTAGACCACAGCCCACCGAGATACTACCCACTGTCACTATTGCAGCCCTGCTACCGGGGTTAGGAGGAGCGCTTAGTGTGCTGCTGTGGGGGCAGAGTCTCACAGCTCTACTGGTTTACGCAGCCGTTATCATTCCAACGTATCTCTTACTGCTATACCGCTTTAGAACAGCGGTTGGCCTCGAAAAATTCTTCAAATCACTCACTCGCAAATTAGGCCGCTAGGCCAAAACTAGGGAAGGAACATACACCCATGGAGCGATATAACCGCCCACGCAACGACCAGCAGGCACCACCCATTACCTTAGGCACCGCTGTTCGCCGTATTATGCGTCAAAAATTCATTGTCTTACTGTTTGTACTTATCTTTGCTGCTTTGGGAGCCTTAGTAGGCGCCATGTTCCCGGAGCGTTACGAGGCTAAAGCTGTTATCAATGTGGTTCAGCCCAGCAGCGGCACCTCCTTGAGGTCAGCGCTCAATTCCGTTGATATGGACACCGAAGAGGCTATTGCTGGCTCACGCACCGTCCTTCAGGCAGCAGCAGATGACCTCGGAATGGACGTCAGGGACCTCATGGACACCCTCGATGTTGCCGGGCACTCCAACAGCACCATCTTAGATATCGTGGTTACTGCTGATACTCCCGAGGATGCAGCCAATGCAGCCAACACTGTCGCTCAGGCTTACCTTGATCACCGCAAGGGCACTTTACAGGCTGGGCTAGACGAGCTGCGGGAGAAGGTAGATTCTGTAGCCGATGATATGACCAAACAAGTGGTGGACGAAGCAGTACTGAACGTTGTAACTACCTCAACTGACAGCGGTAGCATCATTTCGGAGGCCCAGCCGCCTCAGGAGTCTGCTTCCTTTAGTATGGCTCAGACTATTTTTATCGGTGCAGCTACAGGTCTTCTGTTGGGTATTCTCTTTGCTTACATCGCTGATCGCACTGCACGCGGTCTCGGCTACCCTCAGCGTCTTTCTGAAATTTCAGGCTCAGAGGTTTCTCTGATGGCAGATGGTGAAGAACGGGAATCTGCTCAGCACCTTCTGCGCCGAATCGGTGCGCCCGAGGGTGATCTTGCCAAGGCTGGTCTGGGCGGAATCACGATTTACTCCCCTACCCCCGGTGTCGCTGCCTCCTTGGCACATACTCTGCAGGGTGTATTGGCAACCAACACTTCATTTATGGATGCTACAACGTTTGATAGCATCGCACCCTCAGCTATGAGTACCCAGCTTCAGCAGAACTCACCGGTTCTGGTAGAAACTGCATCTACCGCTTCAGTTGCCCAGGTGATGTTAGCCGCCGATAGCACTGGCGTGTTGCTACTGCCCTTTACTGCTAAGAGCCAGCACACCAGCGTCAGCCGTCTCTTTGACGAGCTAACTCCCTCAGCTGGTACCCAGGTCATCCCTGTTTACTACGCTTCCTCTGCCAACCTCTAGAAGTAAGTAAAGTAAGCTCATGAAAGTGCTCCTCACCGCTAGCGCCGGCGGGCATCTTGCCCAGCTCATCGCTCTTGATAAATTTTGGAAAGACCATGACCGCGCCTGGGCTACCTTCGACCTTCCCGAAGTACGCTCAGCTCTCGAGGGTGAACGCACCTACTGGGTGCACTTCCCTACCACCCGCAACATCCCTAATGCTGTACGCAATATGGGGGTCGCCTGGCGCGTTCTTCGCAAAGAACGCCCTGACGCCATCATCTCCACCGGTGCCGCTGTGGCTGTTCCTTTCTTCATCATCGCCAAGATACTGGGGATCAGAACAGTCTTTATTGAGGCCTACGACCGGATCACTATGCCGACCATGACCGGACGTATGTGCTACCCCATGAGCGATCTCTTTGTAGTGCAGTGGGATGAGCAGAAGAAGGCATTCCCCGAAGCCGTTAATATCGGCCATATTCTCTAAATACTGGAGTCGAACGTGACCGCTAAGAATTATGATCTTGTGGTGTCATTAGGCACCGACTACCACCACTTTGACCGTTTGGTGAGCTGGGTGGATACCTACCTAGCCGAGCATCCTGATGTTAGTTGCCTGGTACAACACGGTTTCACAGCCGCGCCCCAGCAGGCTGAAGCCGTTGAGCGTATACCTCGCGCTGAACTCCTCGAGCTTTATCGAGCAGCGAAGGTGGTGCTGGTTCAGGGCGGTCCTGGTTCGATCCTGGATGCCCGAGAGGTAGGTGCAATTCCTCTAGCTGTTCCTCGACGCACTGAGCTGGATGAAGTGGTAGATAACCACCAGGTAGAGTTCTCCCGGGTCATGGAGGAGCACGGTGAAACCATCGTTGTCACCAGCGCTGAAGACCTAGCTCGTAGACTAGATGCTGCTTTAGCTAATCCAGAGTCCCTTCAGGGCACCTTGAGGGTTCCGGGCAATAATGAAGCTGCAGATAAGCTGAGCGACCAGCTATCGACTCTGGAGCAGCAGCACCCCAGTTTTATCCGGCGTGCACGGCAGATTGTGAGCGGTCTAAGAAATAAATAAGACCCTTGACCTGTGAATGAGTGAAGTATGGGGCGCCCCTTCTCAGAGAAGGGGCGCCTAATACTTTAAAGGAAGAAATCCGTACCTTTACGGTGCCAGCACACGTAGAATGAACAGGACACTTCAGTAAGGCCTTTGAAAGGGGCACCATTATGGCTGTTCAGAGCACCACCATTATCAACGCACCGATTGACCAGGTAGCACGGGCTTTCGCTGACGAAAACTTTGCACGCTTTTCCAGTGAAAAGGTGCGAGTCACTCTCGAATCTTTCTCTGTAGAAGGCGACCACACCGGCGCTTTTACAGCAACCACTGTTCGCGGTATCCCCGCTGACCGTATTCCTGATATGGCGAAGAAAATCCCCGGTGTGAGCAGCGGTATCACCATGACTCAGGTCGATCGTGTCTCAGCACCCGCTGCAGACGGCTCGCGCACTGTAGATTCAGAGGTTTCGGTCAAGGGTGTGCCCGTCACCGGTACCGCGCAGCAGAAACTGATTTCCGAAGGTGATCGCACTACTGCCACTGTGAACGGCGAAGTGAAGTGCTCCATCCCCCTGGTTGGCAAGAAAATTGCGGCCGCCGCTGAGCCTCACATTGGCCGTGTTTTCTCAGCCCTTGGATCAAGTGCTGAAGAGTTTATCAAGAATAACTACTAAGCTTTCTCTGATGATCAAAGAACCCGGTCAACATTTGATGTTGACCGGGTTCTTTTGACAAGGCTGAGAGTGTTAAAGCTCTGTTAGGCAGCTGCAGAGGTAAGTGCGGCTAAAGCAGCGCGTAACTTGGTGCTGGAGGTGTGAGCGGTGTAAGGGAAGTACACGACATCAACACCAACCTGAGCGAAGCGGTTCTCAAGATCGATTCCACGGGGAGTGCCCTTCCAGTCATCCCCCTTGAAGAAGGTATTGAAACGCACCTGTTCCCAGGTTTCTAGCTTGTCGACAACGGTTTCGGCGCGTACTTCATCAACAAAATCAATGTGGGAAACGATTTCCATACGTTCAGCCAGAGGCACGATAGGCTTGCGCCCCTTGGTGAGTTCCAGCATTTCATCTGAAACAACGCCTGCGATGAGGTAATCGCAGTTCTTTTTAGCTTCACGGAGCACGTTAAGGTGCCCTACGTGAAAGAGGTCGAAAGCGCCTGCAGCGTAACCGATGTTCATTAATCCCCTAAGATACTGGTCTTCACGGTGCGAGCGCGAAGTATTTTGGTCTTCTTCAACGGTACGGTAAAGAGGAGGTTAGTGGGTAGTATGAAGAGCCAGCCTTTTGGGGGACATCGCAGGTCAGAGCTTGTTTTAGGCAACAAAAAACCCTGCCACCGTCGGGAGTGAAGGCAGGGTTTTTACCAGTCTGGTTAGGTGCTATGCAGATGCTTCCTTAGCGGCTTCTTCAGCAGCGACCCAAGAGAGCATAGCGCATTTCACACGCGCTACGAACCGAGAGACGCCAGCGAAGGCAGCTGCGTCCCCCAGCACTTCTTCATCAGGTTCTACGGTGCCGCGTGAGCGTAGCATTTCGCGGAAGTCATCGACCAGAGCTTGGAACTCCTGAGTTGTCATACCGGGTGCCATCTCCGAGAGGACGGAGGCTGCCGCCATCGAGATGGAGCAGCCATTCCCTTCCCAAGAAATAGACTCGATGACCTCTTCTTGGTCTTTGAGGATGACTCTCAAGTTGATTTCATCGCCGCAGGTGGGGTTGTACTGGTGGTTGCTGGCGGCACGCTTCCCTTCAGCTTCGATCAAACCTTCGCCGGTACGCTGCTTGGAGTGCTCGAGAATAATTTGTTGGTAGAGCTGTTCAAGGCCGCTCATTGATTCTCCTGTGTTGGGTATGGGTTTAGAAATTAGGGGTATCAGCTGGCGCTCTAACCCCGGTTTTGTCTTTAGTAGCCGAAATATGCACGCACGGTTGATAGCTGGTCCACGAACCGTTCAATATCTTCGGTGGTGTTGTAGATGTAGGCACTAGCCCGTGTTGAGGCGGTTAGCCCCAGGGCACGGTGTAGGGGCTGAGCGCAGTGATGGCCTACTCTGACCGCAATGCCTTTTTCATCGAGGAGCTGGCCTACGTCGTGGGGGTGTACCCCCTCAACGTGGAAGGCGGCAAGACCTGCACGTGGTTGACCTGCGGCAGGGCCGATAAGCCGAATGCCGGGAATTTCAGCGATACCCTCTGCCAAGAGTTGGCCAAGGTGTGCCTCCCAGGCGTGCACCTGATCCATACCCAGGTGATCCAGGTAGCGCACAGCTGCTGCCCAAGCTACCGCCTGGGATACCCGCTGGGTTCCGGCCTCGAACTTAATGGGGGCAGGCATCCATTGGGCTTCGTTCATGGTCACTTTGGTAATCATGGATCCACCGGTCAGGAAGGGAGGCATAGCCTCCAAAAGCTCATTTCTGCCATAGAGCGCTCCGATACCCGTGGGGGCTAGCATCTTATGGGCTGAGAAAGCTGCGAAGTCTACACCCAGTTTTTTGACGTCCACCGGCATGTGAGGCACCGACTGGCAGGCGTCCAGCACGGTGATAGCACCGACTTTACGAGCCAGGGAGACCAACATTTCAACATCGGTCACCGAACCGGCGACATTTGAGACGTGGGTAAAGGTCAGCACGCGGGTGCGGTCACTGACAATGGTCTGCGCAGCCTCATAGTCGATGAGACCCTCATCGGTCACGGGGATGTACCGTAGAGTGGCTCCTGTACGCTCAGCCAGAATCTGCCAGGGAATGATGTTAGCGTGGTGCTCTTGCTCGGTGGTGACGATTTCATCGCCCTCCCCCAGGGCGAATCTGGCAGCATCGTGGCCGCCAATCCCCTGTGAGGCGTTGGCGAAGCTGTAGGTCAGCAGGTTGAGAGCTTCTGTGGCATTAGAAGTCCAGACAAGCTCTGTCTCTGCGGCATTGATGAAGCCTGCTACGGTACGGCGGGCGTCCTCAAAGGCATCTGTTGCATCAACAGCGAGGGTGTGCGCTCCACGGTGAACTGCGGAGTTAGCCCCGAGGTAGTACTCACGCTCGGCGTCCAGCACTTGCAGAGGGTTCTGGCTGGTGGCACCGGTATCAAGGTATGTGAGAGCATTCCCGTTCACGGTGCGGTCTAGGATGGGGAAGTCTTTGCGGAGTTCGCGCACCAAATCGTTGGTGAGCGGTGCGCCGGGTGAGGTACGGTATTCGATTGCCACGTGTCTGCCCTTTCTATGGCTCTGCCTCTATAACGGCATACTTTTATAGCCTATTCCTCAGCTGAGAAAAATGGTAGTTAGGTGCGGCTTTCTCGAGGGGTGACGAGTGGGGGAGCCTTAGGCTCCATGAAATTTCTGCTGGGCATCTAAGAGCCCCTGCTTAATCAACATTTCAACTGCATCAGCGGCAGCAGAAACCAGGAACGGTAACTCCTTAGCTTCCGTTGAGCTAAAGGGCTTGAGTACGAAATCAGACACCTGCATGCGCCCCGGGGGGCGTCCGATACCTGCACGCACCCTGTAGTAGTCTTTCGTCCCCAGGGCTTTGGTCATATCGCGTAAACCATTATGCCCGCCTTCTCCCCCACCAATTTTGAGCTTGATGGTATTAAAGGGGATATCTAATTCATCGTGAACAGCAATAATATGATCAGGGTCGATACCGTAGAACTGGGCGAGGGCAGAAACCGGCCCTCCAGAAACATTCATATAGGTTAGAGGCTTAGCCAAAACTACCTTGGGCCCACCCATTCCCAAGCGCCCCTCAAGGACCTGCGCACGAGCTCGCCCGTGTTTTCTAAAGTTGCCGCCAACCGTACGGGCTAGTTCGTCAACCGCCATCTGACCAATGTTGTGACGAGTCTTTTCATATTCAGACCCCGGATTACCAAGCCCTACAATCAACCAGGTATCAGCCACTATAACGCCCTCTTTCGGCTCAAGAAGTTTTCTCAAAAAATTCATGGTTCTCTCAACATATCAATGCCCGCGCACTGTACATTTTAGGTGCAAGTGCGCGGGCATTGACAGGTACCTGCGGTTTAGAGTGCCGGCAGGTGACTCATAGCTTTAGTGCTTTGAGTTATCTGAATCGTTGGATTCGCCAACCTAATTTGATTATTCGGCAGCCTCAACGATGTCGCCCTCAGGAGCGTTTCCGCCTTCTTCACCGGCTTCGGGAAGATCGATTTCTTCGGGCTCTGAGATGTTGACGATCAGCAGTTCAGCGTCTGCAACGAGAGTTACGTCTGCGGGCAGTTCAACGTCTGATGCCAGAACGTGTGCGCCTACTTCGCGACCTTCGATGTTAACGGTGATTGACTCGGGTGCCTTGATGGCATCCGCTTCAACCAGAAGAACGGTTTCTTCCTGGTTAGCTACGGCACCAACTGCGGGCTCGCCCTCAACGTGCAGGGGAACCTCGATTTCGACGCGCTCGCCGCGCTTAACAATCAGAAGGTCCATGTGCTGGATTTCAGGGCGGATGGGGTGACGCTGGATGTCCTTGATCATAGCCAGAACGCTGGTTCCTTCGATATCCAAATCGAAGATAGCGTTGGGGGTACGAGCTGCGAGGGTGGTCTGGTGACCGGGCAGAACTACGTGCTTGGGGTCTTCGCCGTGACCGTAGATGACGGCGGGGATGTCGCCTGCCATGCGGATACGACGTGCGTAACCCTTACCGAAGTCATCACGGACGTTAGCTGAAATTTTTTCTGCACTTGACATGTGTGCATTCCTTTCGCTGGTTAGAGGTTGATGCGCCAAGTTATATAAGTGAACTGGCGCTAGAAATCGTTTTCTAACCAGCCACCGTCAGTTACGGACCTACCGGGGTTTCCCACCGGCATTCCACTGCCTTGGCTTGTTGCCGATGAAGACAACCCCTCCAGTATTGCTGATTTTTCAGGCTTAAACAAGGCAGGACGCCGCCGACAAGCTGGTGAGCTGCCACACGACGTCCTACTTAGAGCATGACTACCAAATCTATGCGAGATAGGCGGATAAAGCATCCTGGTAGGAACGCGGTTTGAAGCCTGTTTCAATAATTTTTGATAAATCCATGGCGGAATTTGTGGGTCGGGGGGCAAAGATTTCAGCTTTGGCAAAGTACTGCTCGGTTGTCACCGGGGTCACCCGATCTGGGCTGTGGCCAGTTGCCTCAAAAACTGTTTTTGCGAGATCAGCCCAGGTGATGACGTCGCCTGTGTTGGACACATGGTAGGTGCCGTACTCGCAACCTGCTTCGACTAGGTGCAAAATAGCGCCGGCCAGATCTTCGGTGAAGGTGGGGCGCCCATGTTGATCAGCTACCACCGTGGGTTCTACGCCGCGCTCAGCCAGAGACTTCATGATTTCAACAAAATTCTTGCCGTTTCCCATAACCCAGGAGGTGCGGACAATATAGTGCCGAGCTACGCTGCGAGCCGCCATTTCCCCGGCGGCCTTAGACTGACCGTAAACGCCCAGAGGCGCTACCGGCGCATCTACCGTGTACTCCTGCCCCAGGGGCAGACTGCCGTCAAAAACATAGTCGGTAGAAACATGCACCAGTGGGATGCCAGCCCCATCAGCAATTCGAGCCAAAGCAGCCACACCGGTAGCATTAGCGGCCCATGCCTGCGCTCTGCCCTGCTCAGTCTCAGCGGTATCCACCGCAGTATAAGCTGCCGCGTTAATAATGCCCCGCAGCGAACGCCAACGGTAGGCGTCAGCCCAGGTGCTTGGTTCTGCCACATCAATCTGTTCTCGGGTTGCCGCGATATAGGGAGTACCCGTAGCTTCAAGCTGTTGCACGAGTTCACTCCCCAGCTGACCGTTAGCGCCGACCACCAGCAGAGGTGCTGGTTGCAGGGGGTCTACATCTGCAAGACGTGGGTGAGCCCTGTCCTTGTCCGACAGTTCTGCCTTCTCCAGAGAGATAGGCCAGGGCACCGCCACCGTTTCATCCGCTAGGTTAAGAAACTTATAGCCATCCACAGCATCTGCTGACCAGTGATCATTGACCAGATAGGTATAGGCCGTGTTGTCCTCAAGTGTTTGAAATGAATTACCTACACCTCGGGGCACGAAGACCGCGGTATCTGGGCCCAGTTCAACGGTTACGGTAGCACCGAAGGAATCCCCAGCGCGCAAGTCAACCCAGGCGCCAAAAATGCGACCTGTCGCCACAGAAATATACTTATCCCACGGTTCAGCGTGGATGCCGCGAGTAGTTCCGGCAGCGGCGTTGAAGGAAATATTGTTCTGCACAGGCCCGAAGTCAGGCAGGCCAGCGGCGACCATCTTCTCACGCTGCCAGTTCTCCTTGAACCAGCCGCGGTTATCACCGTGCTGAGGTATGTCAATAACCAGCAGCCCGGGAATGTCAGTGGTATGAACAGTCAAGTTCTTGGGCATTACTGGCCAGCCTTAGCGTATTTAGCCTCGACCTCAGCCTTAAGGGGTTCCCACCAGGCACGGTTATCGGTGTACCAGGCGATGGTGTCCTTGAGGCCAGCTTCAAAGTTAGTGAACTGAGGCTCCCAGCCTAGCTCCGCGCGGAGGCGGCTACCGTCGATGGCATAGCGCAGGTCGTGGCCAGGGCGGTCAACAACATGCTCAAAGGCGTCCTCAGGCTGACCCATCAGGCGAAGAATTGAGCGCAGAACGGTGATGTTATTAACTTCCCCATCTGCACCGATCAGGTAAGTTTCGCCAATTTTTCCCTTCTCCAAAATGGTAAGCACTGCTGAAGAGTGGTCTGAGGCATGGATCCAGTCGCGTACGTTCAAACCCTCACCATAGAGCTTGGGCTGGATACCCGCCAAAATATTGGTGATTTGGCGAGGAATGAACTTCTCAATGTGCTGGTAAGGGCCGTAATTGTTGGAGCAGTTAGAAATCGTTGCTTCAATACCGAAGGACCGAACCCATGCGCGTACCAAAAGGTCAGAACCTGCCTTGGTGGAGGAATACGGAGAGGAAGGGTTGTAGGGGGTAGTCTCAGTAAATTTAGCGGGATCATCGAGCTCAAGATCCCCAAAAACCTCATCCGTAGAGATGTGGTGGTAGCGCGTCTTGTGCCGGCGGACAGCTTCCAAGAGAGTAAAGGTACCAATGAGGTTGGTATGAATGAAGGGGGTGGGATCATTCAGGGAGTTATCGTTATGAGACTCCGCTGCATAATGCACTACTGCATCTGCGTCCTTTACCAAGGGGTCAACTATATCCGTGTCAGCAATATCGCCCTTGACCAGCTCAAAACGGTCTGCCGGCAAACCGGCTAAAGACATCTCGTTTGCTGCGTACGTCATCTTATCGAGCACCACTACGCTGTGGTCGGTATTCTCCAACAGGTAGTGCACAAAATTAGAACCAATAAACCCGGCGCCGCCGGTCACAAGAATTTTACCCATGTAACCAGACTAAGGTACATCGTGGTGTTTATTGCTGCGGCTTGGGGGTGAAAACACTGCCATTCATGCCACAATAAAAGGATGAAGGGAATTCTACTCGCGGGTGGCACAGGCTCACGCCTTCACCCCATCACATTAGGCATTAGCAAGCAGCTCACCCCGGTTTATGACAAGCCGATGATTTACTACCCCATCTCAACGCTGATGTTGGCTGGGATTCAAGACATCCTCATCATTACTACCCCGCAGGATCAAGCTCAGTTCCAGCGTTTGCTGGGAGACGGTTCACAGTTCGGCGTTAACTTCTCCTATGTAGTACAGCCCTCCCCCGATGGGCTAGCGCAGGCATTCCTGCTGGGCGAAGAGCACATCGGACAGGAGTCAGTATCGCTCGTGCTGGGCGACAATATCTTCTATGGCCCAGGTCTAGGTAATCAGTTACGTAAATACAGCAACGTCGACGGTGCCGCGGTCTTTGGCTACCGTGTAGCTGACCCGACCGCCTACGGTGTCGTTGAATTTGATGAAAACTTCAAGGCCATCTCCATTGAAGAGAAGCCTCATGCACCAAAGAGTGACTACGCTATCCCCGGGCTGTATTTCTATGACAACAATGTTGTTGAGTACGCCAAGAATATTAAGCCCTCACCTCGCGGTGAACTAGAAATCACCGACCTCAACAGAACCTACCTTGAACAGGGCAAACTGCAGGTTGAGGTGCTACCTCGCGGCACGGCCTGGCTAGATACCGGCACCTTCGATTCTTTAGCAGACGCTTCAAGCTTTATTCGCACCGTCCAGGCCCGGCAGGGTCTATCCATTGGGTCACCCGAAGAAATTGGGTGGCGCATGGGCTGGATTAGTGACGAGATGCTTGAAGAAATGGCGCAACCTCTCGTCAAGAGCGGCTATGGCCAGTACTTGCTCAACCTCATGAAGTAATCATTCGGGGTACTTGTTGCTCCCGGAGTAAAAGGCGAGAAAAAAGAACTCACTGTGCTAAAACGTTCACATATTGACATCCCTTTCAGTACCCCTGCATTGATAAAATCAATGATTAAACACCCCCTCACTTGCACTAGATATAGGTTTCTATGACCATCCTTGATTTTCTGCGCATGGTGCGTGCCAATCTCAAACTGTTACTTATTGGCTTGCTGGTTGGCGCTCTCTTGGGCTTTGGATATTCGCTCCTACAGCCCCGCGTCTACGCTTCATCGTCTACCGGTTTTGTGACGGTGGGCGAAGGTAGCGGCATAAATGATGTTCTCTCTGGCTCGGTCGCAGCCAAAGAGAAGGCCAATGCCTACCTATCGCTCATTAAAAGCTCAGCTGTCGCTGATGAGATTATTGCTGCAAACCCTGAGATTAACCTTACGAGGGGGGAGATTCAAGGAAGTCTCACCGCAAGCGTGGATTCAAACTCTGCACTCATTAGTGTCTCAGCGACTGCGTCCAGCCCCGAAGCAGCTCAGGCTCTTGCCAATAGCTCTCTTGAAGCAGTTGCTAAGGTTGTCAATGACTTGGAGGGATCAAGCTCCGTAAGGGTTATTCCTCTTGAAGATGCAGCTCTTAACCCCTCACCCACTAGTCCTAATACCCCTAAGCTAGTGCTCCTCGGAGCGGGGTTGGGCCTTGCTCTGGTGCTGGCTGCTGTGATGCTCCGTCGTACTGTGGATACTAAACTTCGGACGCGAGACGACGCCACGAAAGCGACTGATGCAGGTGTGCTTGGTATTCTGCCGGTCTCAGATGAAATCAGTGAAGAGAGCATTCTCTACACTAATAGCGACCACATCTCGCAAGAGGCTATCCGCCAGATGCGCACTAATCTGCGCTTCGTCAACGTGGATAACCCCCCTCGTTCATTTATTGTTACCTCCGCAGAACCGGGTGAAGGCAAATCAACTGTCTCATCTTCGCTTGCGCGCGCTCTGGCTGATGCTGATCAGCCTACCGTTATTATTGATGCTGATTTACGTCGCCCCACCATCGCTAAGAAGTTTAAGGTGGACTCAAAGGTAGGTCTTACCCAGGTATTGGCTGGTCAGGTTGAGCTGGCTGATGCAGTTCAACAGTTTGAGGATACTCAGCTCTTTATTCTTCCTGCGGGTCGCATACCCCCGAACCCTTCAGAGCTGCTGGGCTCAGACAAGATGCGTCAGCTCATCCACGAGCTCTCTCAAGAGTTCACGGTAGTAATTGACGTTCCACCGGTTCTCCCCGTTACTGACGCTTCCTTACTTTCAAACTCTGTAGATGGCGTTGTACTCGTGGGCGCCGTAGGTAAGACTCGCAAAGAAAACCTGGCAGAAGCAGCTAAGAATCTGCGAGCGGTTAACGCCAAGATTCTTGGGCTGGTGATTAACCGGGCACCTCGCACGGGTCTGGGCAACTCCTACTACGGTTTTGCCTACAGCTCTAACGGCGCTTATACCAGTTACTACGGCAAGGACGAACAGTCAAAGAAGGGCAGCAAACGCTCTGCTAAAAAGGCTAAGTCTAAGGCCTAGTACCGTAGTTAGTGCCTGATTTTTTGGGCTCTTGCCTGTTTATGCCAGCTATACTCCCCGAGTAAGCTGGCATAAACTGTATGTACATATTTACCTGTATTTGAACCTCCTAGGCGCTATGTCTCATAACCCTGCTTCTCCAACTTCCCCGGTCATTGATGTACCTTTGCATATTCGAATGCAGTTGTCACACGCTTATTTCCAACACCTTGCTGAGAAGAGTGGCGTAGATATCTTGCATATTAAGGGTTACGCCTTCGCTGAAGAAATCTACCCTCCGGGCAGAAGCAGCACTGACGTGGATATTCTGGTACGCCCAGAACACCTAGACCGGTTAGTTCAGTCAGCGTTAAAAGACGGGTGGGAGATTAAGGCTCACTTCGAGACAGGGTCTATCTTTGAGCACGCTATGACTCTTTATCACGGTTCGTGGGGTCTGGCAGATATTCATCGTTACTTCCCTGGTATCGGGAACGCTCAGGGTTCCGCCTTCGACACCCTATGGCAACATCGCCGTGTTCGCGAAATCGCTCACTACCCCTGTTTTCTACCGTCCTTAGTTGACTCCAGGATATTTGTTATAGTTCACGCCGCCCGTTCTGCAACTCAGATCAATTCTGACATCGACCATTTGCACAGCTCCTTAACGTCTGCAGACTGGCAAACAATGAGGGATCGCGTGCCTGATTTGGGGGCTGAATTAGCTTTCGCCGCAGCGCTTGGTGAGATAGAGCGATTCGATAAACACCCGGATTATCTTCTATGGAAATCGGTATCAGAGGAGACACCCCTCTATCTTCAGTGGCGGGCACGGTTCAATCACGCTCAAGGTCCAAGGAGAAAAACTAGGGTTCTGCTCAGCATTCTTAGAGTCAACAGAGACCATCTAGCCATGGAGCTAGGACACCAACCGAGCCCTCAGGAAATTCGAGAAAAGTTTTTCAGCCGTTTTCGGGTGTGGGGAAAGTAGGGAAATTGTTATCGTGACAGAAAAACTATACCGCTCCCCGCACACAGCTTTCATCATGGGCTTTGACTGCTCAGAACCTCACGACGATACGTCATATCTTGCTAACCTTCTGACGTCTGAGATTACTGTGCTCAAAGGCCCGAGCACAGTCATCTGGGAAATTTTAGATCAGCCCGCCAGTACCGAGGAAATTGTTACTGAAATCAGTGATATCTACGGATTGCCGCGCGAGACCATTGCTGAAAGCGTGCTCGTTTTCCTCGATTCTCTTCTCAACCAGGGGCTTCTACACCGTGTGAGTGAATCCTAAGAGGTCTGAACCAAACGAGCTTTCATCTGATCGATAAACCGCTCTTCACTGAACCTCTTAACATGAGCTTTGATCGCCTCTGCAGAATACTGCTGCGAATCTAATTCTTGGACAGCTTTTCTAATATCTTGAACGCTGGGAGTATTAATAAAAGCCCCGTTGATCCCTTCAGAAATAGTATCGAGAAAACCCCCAGCTTGTAGTGCGATGGTTGGTTTGCCGAAAGCTCCACCTTCAAGAGGGGTAATCCCAAAATCTTCGTGGGACACAGCCAGTAAGGCTGTCGAACCCGCATAGGCGCAGCGCATTTGAGCGTCAGAAATATTGGATACGAAAGCAACATTTGGGGTGCTCATTGATTTGAGCTCATCCAGCATAGGACCGGCCCCCACGACTAATAGCTGGTGGTCAAGACCTGAAAAAGCCTCTACTGCATACTGGACGTTTTTGTAAGGAAGTAGCCGCGAAACAATCATGAAATAGCCGCGCTCCATGAAATCCTCGAGACCGGCAATCGGCTCTTGTTGCTGCCCATCCTGCACCGAGTGGGGAGGAAAGATAATATCAGCTCTTTTGCCATAGACATCAAAGATTCGTTGCTGAATGGTGCTTGAGTTCGCCACGTAATTAGGCAGTCTCATAGCAGCTGCCCGGTCCCACCTGCGCAGAAAGGGTCTCATCGTCTTAAAGATTCTGGCTAGACCCTTGTTGAGGCGGTTACCTAAATATTGATCGGTAAGGTAGATCCATCGCGCCGGTGAGTGGCAGTAGACCAAAGCGTCCTGAGGAACGTCGAACCCGTGAGCCCAACCTGTAGTTGATACTACGACTCTGTGGGCATCAACCTTCAAACGGCTGGAAAAGAATGGTAAAAGAGGGAGTGCAAGGCGGTGGTCTTTGCGGAAGATTTTAAAGTGATTCAGAGGTGACGTAATAATCTGACAGTCTTTAAACTCTGGGTAAGTATTCTCTGGATTGTAGAGGGTTGTGTAAATGGGGGCGTCAGGGAAAGCCTTGTGAAGGGCAAGGACCACTCGTTCAGCTCCACCACGTTGGGTGAGATAATCATGAGCTATAGCAAGAGGGACTGTGCCAGCTGTCTGGCCGTCACCTGTGGTGGTGCGAGAACGTATAGAGAGCAAAGTCATTCGATTAGAAGTTCTTCTGTGCGCGTTGAGGGTGGGTAATCCCTGCATAACTAGCTGACTCAACAATCAAGGAAATCAGTTTTTCAGCCAATCGCGGAGGGATCTTATCAGCAACGGTATCAATGGCATTTCCCACATACTTTACATTAGTTTCCGTGGAAAGTTTAGCAATTGACCTTACAGCCAGCCCCCATACCCCCGTAGGTTTGGGTGATCCCAGAGCAGTGCTCCCATGCTGGTCGACAAAGATGTTCCGCGCAGCCCCTGAGTAAAGAGCTCGCTTAGCTCGGCTAGCAGTAGTTGTTGCCGCCACATAATGATGGGTAGCTAGATGGGGATCGATCACAATTTTTGCGCCTGCCTGGTAGAGCCGATACCCCATATCAACGTCTTCCCATCCGTATAGACGGTAGCGTTCATCATAACCTCCTAGCTGTTGGAAGAGGTTGCGGGACATAGAGACGTTCCCAGCCCAGTACATCCACTGGCGGCTTGAGGGGCACGAATAAGCATCTTGCCTAAACTTTTCATCGCGGTATCGTCCATAAAACCTGGCGTAGGGCGTGTCGGGCAGTACATTCTTATAGATACCAATGACACCGACCTCCTTCTCTCCACGGTGGTGTGAAAGGTGTTGCGCTATGTAGTCGGGTGCTGGTTGCAAGTCATCATCACAGCGAATCAGCACATCAGCATCAGCATCGTTGTGACCAGCGTTTAGAGCTGCAACTCGACCCCGGTTTTCATCAAAGACAATTATAGAGAGATTCAGGGTAGAACGCTCGATGTATCTTTGCACTACCGAAGCTGAATCATCGATATCGCCATCAATCACAACGATGACCTGAAAGTCTTTCTCTGTTTGCTGTTCAAGAGCGTCCAGAGGGTAGTGAAGTTTTGAGGCTCCGCCACGTGTAGGAATAATGACGGCAGCTGAATATGTGCTCATGGAGGGGTTACCCTTCAAAATCTTGCAGTAGGCGCCTAATGCGTTCTTTGCCAGCATCAGGTGAATAGTTCTCTTGCCAACGCCAGTAATTCTGGGAGAGAATCTCCTCTAGCTTCTCATCACCGGTGATCAGCTGCTCTGTTATAGAACCCAGCACAGCAGCAAGATGATCACTATCTGCTTGACGGAAAATCCAGGGGTAGCCCTCGCCCAAGACCTCTGGCAAAGCACCTGCATTAGAGATAATCAGGGGTTGACGGGCGCTCATAGCCTCTGCAGCCACCAGCCCAAAAGATTCTTCAACCTCAGATGGAACAACCAGCACATCGGTCTGAGCGAAAAGCTCCTCTGGGGTAACCCATCCCAATAGCTCTACGTGATTGCCAAGCTCTTCCAGGGATTGCTTAACTTGATCCTGGCTAGTACTGTCAACAAATTTAGCGGTCCCTCCGATGACAAGCTGATAGGTATAGCCGCCTGCTGAGTTAAGGGAAGTAAGGGCAACACTCAAGGTGTGAGTCCCCTTGATCAAAGAGGGACGCCCTAGAAAGCCCACTCGAATCCGTGAAGCAGGTACCGCCCTCGCTAGTGGCTGGGATGCTCCCGTAACCCAGTTTTCTAGAACGGTTGCATTTTTAATGTGAGACGCCATGAAGTGACTGGGTACTAGGACGGCGCGGGCTCCTTTTTTTGCCAACCGGTAAGCTACCTTTTGGGAACCGGCGGGGAGCTGGTGGAGGTGAACAATTCGGTTTTTATCGCCCGCCGTGGCAAGTGAAGGCACCAGTCCATTACACCACAGCAAAGCATTACGGTTACGAGCGCGCCATGCTCGTAACTGAGCCATGTAAGTCTTGCGGTCTGTTGCCGGTAAGGCAAGGGTGGTAAAGCCTTCATCTCGTGCAGCGTCAAGTAGCTCATCAGGTTGGGCGGGGCCAACAACGGTCACTTTATGGCCCAGAGTACGGAGCGCTCTGGCGATGTTGAGTAGCATGACCTCGCCGCCCCCCATATCACCATTATTAGTAGCAATAACAATATCCACAGCTATACCTCAGAAAGTGGTAGAAGTTCACGGGCGGGTTGTCTGTTCTTGCCTGAATAGAAAAGAGCACCGTATAGATTACCGAAGCTCGCTACTAGAACTGATAGCTCACGCCGGTTAAAGGTTCTTTCTTTACGAAATTTGTGGATAATTTCAGAAGCAACTCTGATGATTTTTTTGGTGCAATAACCGACACTATAGGTTTCAGAATCATAGCTAGGGTACCGACGGGCCATCAGGACCCTCCCCTTTCCCAAAAGGAATTTCTTTCTAAAGGACGCAGTAGAACCGCTCATTTGAAACCGTATATGGGCTTCTTCAACGAAGATAATGGGGAAACCGGCCTCTTGCACCCGCCATGAGAAATCAACGTCTTCAAAACCATAGGTAGGTAATGATTGGTCATAGCCACCCACAGCGAAAAAGATAGATCGACTTACTGCACAATTGCAGTTACCAACATGCGGTAAATATGTCGTCTGTATAAGACTGTGAGGGAAAAGGCCCGGATGAGCTGCCCCTGCAGAATCATAAGCTTCTATCAAACCACCAGCAAGTGCTTCTTGCCCGTTTAGTCTGTCAATATAGGCTTGAACCCAAGAATCTGACACCTCATCATCAGCATCACAAAAAAGCAAGAGATTCCCTTCAGCCTGTTGCGCTGCGAAGTTTCTTACAGTGGGAATCCCCTTTAGATGAGGCTGAGAGAAAGTTCTGACGAGACCGTTCGCTCTAACTGTCTTTAGCCACTCTTGAATCACCTGCGGGGTTCCGTCAGTTGACCCGTTATCAACCACAATAATCTCATAGCTGATTCTAGGGTTTGTGACTTGGGCTGTCACAGCATCGAGCTGCCTCCTCAAGAAATCCTGACCATTTTTGACGCAGATAATAACCGAGGCCTGCAATGGACTACTCATCGTTTAACATCCACTATCTCTTTGTCGTACCCGAACAGGGGAACCTTTTCATTGCTCGGTAGACTAATCACCCAAGCACGCAAGACGTAGCCCATTACGATAGCCCAAGGAAGTGTATAGAAGACCTCACCCAAGCGCAGGGCACAGACCAACGACGCAATACCTAGGCCCTGTGCAATAACTTGGTATTTATTCCAGCCCGGGTTCTTGCTCAGGGGGCGCACAGCAACAAAAAGGGTAATAGCAACCAGGGCTATAGCCCAAGGCCAACCGCCTTCGACAAAAGCTGACCAGTAGGAGTTGTGAAAGAACCAGGTACGTTCATCAGCCACATCGTAGACATACGCCTCGCCCAGTCCCTGACCGAAGAAGCCGGTATCCTGCACCTTGGCCCATGACATAGCATCAATACGTGACCGTAGTTCGTCGGTTCCCGCTCGATCGCCAAAAACTTCTGCCTGCGAGTAATCTTCCGTTAAAAAGCCAAGGAGCCACCAGAAAGCGCCCATCAGAGCCACCTTAGCAAGTGGCACCAGACGAGGAGCAATAAGAATCCAAAGATATGCAAAAACCAATGCACCTAAGGACGTACGGGAACCTGTGGTCCATAACAGACCGCAGGAAATCAAGAAAACCGTGACCTGCTGCCACCGTTTAGTAAAAGCCGTCATAATCAGCAACCCGAAGAGAACATGAACCAGACCAGCATAGTTCTTATCGCCCAGATAACCTGTCAGATAACCGCCGTAGGTGTCAGGGGCTATCCCTGCAAAGAAGAGCGCCGCGTTAACGACCAGCGCTGCAGAGTAGCCTAAAATCGCTGACCGCAGGTGAATTTGGCCCACCGCTATAACGTAAATCAGAAGGGTTGTTGCAGCAAGGCGCAGCCACCGCCTCGTCCAGTCCGCTGCGTAATCGCTGGGGTCAGCGAACGCGGAGACGATGGCAATATAGCTCAATATAGCGCCGAACAGAATAAAGAGACGGGACCATTTACCTAATGAGAAAAGCGGTTTGTGGGTCATTGCGTAAAGCACAATGATAAAGACCATGAGTTGGTTAAAGGGTAGGCCCACACCCGGTACAGGTTGCCCGTAAATCAGGGACGCGAAAAGCAGAAACTCAGGAATACGAACCTGGGAGACCTCAACCTTGGCGCGCTGGCCCCAATCTTTGACCTGCTGCCCCATGGTTTTCTGCCTCAGGGTCAGTTTTCCTTCATCGCTTATTCCGATGATAGACATCTTGCCCCCTCCCCGTAGTAATCAGCCAAGTGGCTGGCCATCTGTTCCGTAGTAGTCCATTCGAAGGTTGTGTTAGGTAGATCTTGTGCTTCTCGTACCTTCTTGGCAACCAGCGCTGCAGCTACATCGCGGTTCATCTGCCTCAGTGATGGAACCATCTCTGCACCCGAGAGAATTTCAGGGTTACCGCCAACCGCTGTTGCTATCACCTTTAGACCAGCGGCCTTGGCATCCAGCAGGGTGTAGGAGCAGTTCTCCCACACCGAAAGCTGAACCAAAACATCAGAGCGGCCCATAGCAGCTAGAGAATCAACAAAACCGGGGAAACTCACCGACTCTTCAAGTCCGAGCTTTTTAATCTGCTGCTGAAGTTGGGGTAAAAGCTCACCTTCACCCGCTATCTCCAGGGATGCACCCGGTACCTGTTGCTGCAGCAGAGCGAAGGCATCAATCAGAACATCCAGCCCTTTTTCAGGAGCTAAACGGGAGAGCGAAAGCACCCTCAGCTGGTGGGAATCAGGGACAACTCGCTGCGACGCAACTGCCTGAGGTATACCCAAAAGGTCAATACCGTTAGTCAGCACGCCCACCTTGCGAGCGCCCCATTGACGCCTCATCTGATCAGCGGTGGACTGTGAAACAGCGAGTGCCCCATCTGTGCCCCAGAGCCGGGCCCGGTGGACCGTCTGCATGAGACGTGAGCGCCAGGATGAGCCGTGGTACACGGTGTCGTCTCCGGCGATACCGTGCTCGGTGGTAAAGAGCTGTGGGAGATGGGTGGAGCGGTGCAACACCCTGCGCGCTTTGAGCCGGTTGACGGCGATAGCTGCCACTACATCGGCGTAGGCTAAGTGACTATGAACGATAGCCGGCTGTAGGTTTTCGATGATGCTGGTGAGGGTGCGTAAAGACACCCTGAGCCCAGCGTCTGTGCCAAAGTTTGCTTCCAGCACCTCAGCACCTAGTTCCTTAAGCCGAGCAGAAAGTGCACCTGGCGGGCAGAGCACCACCAGGCGGTAACCGGGTAGCCCGGCTTCAGCGATATCGCTGATATGCCGAGCTACGCCACCAAAGCCTGGGACCGGTACACAGTGGAGCGCCACCGGTAAAGAATGGCTTACAGCCACTTTTCCAACCGATCTAGTGCGGTGAAGAATCCCTCACCGTTGTTAACGTGCCCCTGCCAGATTTCGGGAATAAAGGAAGCGGTGGGGTTGAGTTCTCGCAGTTGCTTGCCCAGGGCTGCCCAGTCCACGTCACCTTCACCGACCTGTACGCCTTCGCCGTCCACGCCAACGCCGTCCACTAGGTGCAGGTGGTTAGAGCGCGGCGCTAGAAGCTCAACAGCTTCACTCAGCGGCATCTTAAGGAAGTTAGCGGCCAGCATGGTGTGGGAGATATCCAAGCAGAGCTCGGTGTCGTAGGTGTCTGAGAAGTCAGCGGTGTCTTTAGGGTCAAGGAAGAGGTTGTGGAACTGTTGCCCACCCATGAGCCAGGGGTAAGGGGGCAGGGTCTGAGCCGAAAGACGCACACCTGAGGTATTAAGGTGCTTCAGCGCTTCACCGATGCGCTCATACTTATCAACGCGGGCTGCCGGTGCGATGTGGCCGTCCTTGGTGAAGCCGCCCATAGTGACCACCATGATGGGGTCATTATCCAGGGTGAAGTAGCGGGTCAGATCGCGGGTGATGTCGATAGTGCGCTGAACTTCAGCTATGGAGCGTTCCCAGATATCTTGGTCACGGGATGCCAGGTCTACCAAGAAGTCACCTGCGAAGAGGTCGGGCAGGTGGGTGGTGAAGGACATGCCCAACTTGCGGTCAAAGACATCATCGATATTGATTTCGAGGTCCTTGTAGCTGAAATGGAATTCCAGGAAGTCAGGCTTGGCGTCCTCAATCAGAGGCTTGTAGTCATGGTAACGAACCGGCAGACCCCAAGGACGGTCGAACTTGAAATCTCGGCGGGTAACCAGATCATCTTTAAGATCTCCTTCGAAGAAGAAGCTACCAACCTCAACCTCACGCTGCATGGTGCGGCCCACCAGCTGAGGCAGGTAGTTGGGCTGCAGACCGCGGCCGGGTGATTTAACCTCAACATCGGCTTCTGAGACCACCTCGCCCTGAGCGATGGTGCGGGTAGCTACCAGCGATTTGGCCAGGTTGACGCGGTTCATCAGCTCACCGGTAGAAACCTCGCGTGGTGCTGCGGTGCCAATGGACTCTTCAACTTCACGAATCTGGGTCACCATAGCCTTGAACTCTTCAGGTAGCAACGAGACAGTGTGATCGTTGCCTTCCAGGGTTTTATCGGTGGTGAAGTGCTTTTCAATGATTTTTGCGCCGCGGGCAACAGCCGCAATGGGAACGTGGTAGCCGCGTTCGTGGCCGGAGTAACCCACTAGTGACTGACCAATTTCAGCCAAGCGATCCATGTAGGCCAGGTTGACGTCTTTGAAGGGCGCCGGGTAGGTGGACTGGCACTGGAGCAGGGCGTAGGAAGCACCAGCTGAACGCAAAAGGTTGACCGATTCGCGGATTTCTTCCTCACGGCTCATACCGGTTGAAACCAGCATGGGCAGACCACGAGAAGCCATATCCCGCAGAAGTTCGTGATTGGTGAGGTCAGCAGATGCTACCTTCAGGCCCTGCACACCGTAGTCCACCAGTGCCTGTACCGAGGGAGCGTCCCAAGGGGTGCACATAATGTCCATATCGTGTTGCTTAACGTGGTCAAAGACCTCAAACATTTGATCAACATTAAATGAGAAGCGACGCAGCAGATCAAGGGTGTACTGCACGCCCAGGTCCTCGCCAGCGCTTTTTGAGCCAGCCTGGCGGTAGAGAGCGTCCATGTCTCGTAGCTGGAACTTCACGGCATCAGCGCCGGTTTCAACGGCCAGGTCAACCAGGCGCTTGGCAAAGTCAACGTCACCCTGATGGTTATTGCCGATCTCGGCAATAATGAAAGCGGGTGAGTCCTCAGAGATTTCGGTTCGTCCAATGCGCAGAACGTTCTGCTCATCCACGGCAATAGCTACCAAGTGGCCACGCTCATCGACCAGAGGTAGCAGGGAAATTCCCTGGGCGAACTCACCCTGGAGCTCTGCAGGGGATGCCCCGAAGGGAGCGGTTTTGGGGGTGAGGTTGGCGACCTCAAAGGTTGAAGTTTCTAGGCTGGCAGCCGGGTTAGCGATGAGCCAGCGGCGGAAATCCCCGTCAGATAGGGCGCCCTGCAGGTAGCCAGACTCATTGACCAGGAAGATAATGCGCTGTTGGTTGGCAGAAATCTTCTGCAGAGCGGTTAATACCGGATCCTCAGAGAAAACGATGTAGGGGGTGATATTACGTTCGATATTCATCGGGGTTAACCTTCGTTTTCTTCTGTTGAGAAAGTCTGTTTAAGTTGATGTTCAGCTACGGTGAAGTCAATCATGGCGTCAATGTCCACACCCTCTACCTCATCAAGCATAAATAGCTCAATTGCTCCGCCTAAACGGTTATGTAGGGTCTCGTAGAGCTCGGTTTTAGTGATGTACATAGACCCGTTTTCACGGTAGCGAAAGGTCTCACGGGTCAGTTCTTGGCGGCGGGGGCGGGCCATGACCTCATACTGGGCGGTGGGCGGTTCGGTAGCAGTCCAGATGAAAGGACCAATAGGAATAACGCCCACCATAGAGTCTGAGCCCGAGACAGAAAACTGACGGATAACGCGTTCTAGGGTTCCCGGCAGGCGCACCGGGCTGGTTGCTTGCAAGAGCATTACTGCGTCCGGACGCTGACCCGCGGCTGTGTAAAACTCGATGGCGTGTTCAACCACGGGCTCGGTGGCAGTGGTGTCTTCTGCCAGGTGGGTGGGGCGCATGAAAGGTACCTGGGCGCCGTGTGCGCGAGCTACCTCTGCTATCTCAGCGTCATCGGTTGAAACCAGCACATCAACCGTGTGTTCACCCGCGAGAGCGGTCTGAGCGGCTAAAGCCTGCTCAATGGTCCAGGCTACCAGCGGCTTGCCCGCAATCGGCTTGATATTTTTGCGAGGAATGCCTTTAGAACCGCCGCGAACCGGAATAACACACAACACACGCATCTTTACTTCTCCAATTGTTGAGTGATGATAGTAGCGATTGATCGGGCCGGTTCTATCTGCGGAAGCGAAGGAGACGGTGTCGGAGAATCTCCCCATTGACTCATGCCATAACGTTCCCAAAACTCCGTGAGCCACTCCGGGGGGTCAGGGTGATAAGCCCAGGAGGGCACGCCGCGAATAGCCGCTTCAATGATGCCTGTTGAAAAGATAGCAACAACAGGGTTATTCACCTGGTTCAAAGGCTGTTGAGATTCATCAATCGTCACACCTATCTTTTTCATGAGGGCATGAACTACTCTTGATAGTTTATCTTTCTCCTGAGGGTGCGGTCGATAGACTGCCCTGTGTTTTTTAACGAACTTAAGGGTGGCCCTTACAAAGGAGGCGCGCGGCAACTCTGCACCGTGCATTTGACCCAGGAAGACTACCGGCTCCCCCAGCTCCGTTATATCTACCTTGGGCTTCTGCGCTGCATCCCAGAAGAGCTGAGAACCCACCACATCATAGGTAACATCAGTTCGGTCCGATATCCAGAAATGAGCATCAGCCTCGCTGAAAGCTAAGAGGTGAGTGCCTGGAGCCAAAGGTGGGGCGTAAGGAGTGTGCAGACCATGCTGAACGGTCACGAACCGGGCGCCGGTGCGCTGGGTCAGCCGGTATGCTGCACCCCCAAATCCCATGTAGTGCCCGAGAGCCATCACGGTCACCACTTCTGTGAGTGCGCAAAGATCCATCTCGCTAGCCGGTTCACAGCGCCATTTATCACTTTGACCAGGCAGCTGAGCCGAGACATCCTGCGGGGCCCACACCGCGATATCTACATCGTCGACAAACTGCAGAGGGCGCACCAGAGAGCTTAAAGATGTAGGTGAAGTAGAGTCCAGCACAACCAGCAGGCGTGGAGACGAGCCGCGAAGGTGCAGAATTCCGACTTGAGGTTCAGCCGCTTCTTGGGCAACCCTACTGTTTTTTCCGGGTACTAACCGCAAGCAAACCTGAGCAAAGTCCTTTACTCTGCGTTCTGGTTTAGAGTTTGCTTGCCATTTGCCCCATGCTTCAAGATTGGTGGGGTATTTTAGACCCATAGCGCATCCATGCTCTGTGCTCGGTGGAAGAAAGTGTGCTCAGCCTGGCTACGTTTGAGGCCGGCGGCACGGATGGAATCGCTCCACCTGGGATCGGAAATAATATGCTGGCACAGCTCAATCAATTCTTCTGTACTCTGATAGAGCAGGACTTCCTTGCCAATCTCATAGAACTCAGCAACATCGGGGCGATCAATCAGTTGAAGACCATTCATACCGGGCACCTCGAAAGTGCGCATGGCAAGACCCGCCTGTAACCCATGTACATTCAAGGATGCAGCAGCAGCTGCCTGCACCCGGTAGGCTTCGTGCAAGGGAATATCACGCTCAGCCGGGAGATTAGGGCGCTTAAGTTCCCACGTTCTTAGGCGGTCAAAGGGATGATGTGACCAGCCTCGGCCGTAGGCACGCACCGACAGATCGGCGCCCTTCAAAGCGAGGAGTATAGTTTCCCGATTTTCGTAGCGGGATCCAACAAACACAATTTCAGGAACACGGGTTGTCGGAAAAGCTGCCAGCTTGGGGTCGTATCCATTAGCTACGAAGTGAGCGTTAATTCCCTCAGCAGCAAAACTTTCTGCCTCAGATCGCGCGTAGCTGACCACAGCAGGAAGGCCGCGTAGGAACTCAGTGGTGTAGCGGTGACGTTTCAAGTCATCGTAAAGCCATAGCAGGTAGGGGACTTTTCGATCCGCAACAGCCTGCCAAAAGTTATCGCCCAGGGTGTCAGCCTTAATGACGATAAGCTTATCGGGTTTAACCTGCTCTATGACTTCAAGCGCTTTGGACGTCGCTGCTTTTTCTGCAGCTTTCTGCCCGTCAAATCCAAGTTTTGAGGGCAGCTCGTAGAGCGCCTTGTTTCTTACCTTATCTTTCACGGTGTCAAAGGCATCATAACGATGAACAGTGACCTCGTAACCTAACCCCCTGAAACCATCGGCAATAGAGTGACAGTAGCCGTGAAAGGCAGGGCTGATAATCAGCAGTTTCTCTGACATTATTTTTTGTGCTCTGCTCTCTTGATGAAGGCCAGCTCCTCGCGCAGACCAGCGCGCGGGGTCACCGCTTTATTGCGGATGAACCGAATCAAGTTGAAGAAAAAGTTTGCATAGCTCGTCAATCTAAGGGCTAACGCCAGGTGCTGCCCTCGACCCCATTTAGCGTTGTAGATAAAACGAGAGTCCAATACCCACTGACGACGTTGAGCTGACGCGCCCGATGAGCCTCCACCCAGGTGCTCCACTACGATATCTCCGCGAAAGACTCTCTTCGTGCCTCGTTCAGCTAGCCGCCGTTGCAAGTCAATTTCTTCGCTATTCATAAAGAATCGCTCATCCATGCCGCCTACAGCGTTGAAGTCTTGACGACGGAGCATCATGCAGGCTCCCATCAGCCAATCAGGCTCAGCTCGCTTGCCGCTGACACAGGTTACATCGTGCCCCACCATCGCGTGCCAGAATACGGTGGAGCGTAATCGCGCCGCCGGAGTAAACCACTCCCACATGTGATGGCGAGTTAGGGGGAATTTCCTCCCTACCCACTGACTTTCACCCCGGTGGCCTACGATGTGAGGGCTCAGCAGGGCTGCTCCTTCCTCTTGGGCTGCCTGAATCATGCGTACTAAGAAGTTCTCTGGTGGGGTCAAATCACTGTTGAGAATCAACACCCACTCTCCCCTAGCAACAGCAACAGCGGTGTTGACGTTGGATCCAAAACCACCGTTTGAGCTACGGCGCACTACCGTAACACCTTGATATGATGGGAAGGAGATGGGTGAGCAATCATCTGACACGATAATTTCAACGGAATCTGGGATTCCCTGAGATTCAAGTTCTGCAAGTAGCGCTAGGGTATCGGCGGGGTCACCATAAAAAGGGATAATGACCGAAAGTAATGGCACACGGCCTCCTCTTCTTCGCATACTCTCTACTCCCTATCGAATCATGTTTCGGGGCGGATACCAACGTCATCTGTTGTGGTAGCGGCGACGTTTGGGCTCAGACTCCATATTCTCAGCCAGGCTTAGAATCACTAAGGAGCCAATTTTTCACAGACTTCTAGCATTCCTTTTGACCAGTTCTCCCAGGTCAAACGTTGACCAGCGTCTTGCTCAGCAGCTGCTGAAACTCGAGTCAATTCGGCCGGCGTCAGAGTTACCAACAGCTCTGCCATTTCTTCAACCGCGTTATCCGGCGATACTAGCCAACCAGTTTCACCCGGGCGAACCAGGGTGGGGATGCCACCAACCAGGGTAGAAAGTACGGGCAACCCGTGGTTGAGAGCATCAGTCACAACCACTCCACCTGCGCTTGCCTCGGTTGGTTCTAATAAGAGGTGGTGGGAACGATACAAGCTAGATAATTCTTCACGGGTTTGACGTGGTAAGAACTTCACTCCATCTGTTTCAGTTACGAGCGGTGGTGCCCCCACCACTGTGAGAGTGAGTTCAGGGCGCACAAGACGGGCTTTTCTAAAGCTCTTCAGAGCCCGTTCCCCACCCTTACGGGCCCAGTTAGATGCAATGAAGAGAACAGCGATACCTGGGTCAGTAGATTTAGAGCCTAAAGGCCCCGACACAGGCGAAGTTCCCGGACCGAAAGGAAGTACGCGAATAGCTTTTGGGCTCACCCCGTTATCATTGATCAGTTGTTGGGCAGACCATTCACTGGCTACACAGAAATAATCACTTCTACGCGCTACCCAACGATCCAACATCGCACCTTGAAACAGGGTGAGGCGGGATACTTTTTGGTGCTTAAAATACGCCTTAACTATGGCTTTAAAAGACGAATCAGCTATCTGAACTAGAGGAATATGGGCAGGCACGCCCAAGGACTCTTTGGCAGCTGCGAACGATACCACTACATCTACTTGATGCTGATTCAGCAACTTTTTCACAGCCCGTGCCTTGCGGAAGGAGGTGGCGAAAGAATCACCGGGTAGGTAGGTAATCTTCAGGAGGCCGAGCAACCGTGTAAGAAAACGATCCACCATAGAATCACGAATTTTTGGCACCTGTAAAGGTACTAATTCAACTTTTTCAGCAAGACTTTGGCAAGCAGGTAAAACTACGCCAGACCATGAGGATGGATCTTCCATATCCCAAGAAGACAACATACCTACTCTCATGACCAGACTCCTTTTGTAGTGACTCGGCAACTACTCCGAGACAAGCCAGAATATGAAAACGTGCGGCACCAGCTACTGAGCTGGAACCGCACGATCATAGGTGATGGTAGCTAGTGGGCCTTGCCTTCAAACAGGCTGGTAACGGAGCCTTCATCAAAGACTTCCTTGATAGCCCGGCCCAAGAGAGGGGCAATCGATAGAACTGTCAGGTTCTCGAACTTCTGGTCATCGCGCAGCGGCAGGGTGTTAGTCACTACCACCTCACTGGCGCCGCAGGAGCCCAGACGCTCAGCGGCAGGGTGTGAGAAGACAGCGTGGGTAGCTGCGATAATGACGTCTTTTGCACCGTTATCCTTGAGCACCTTCACCGCGCCAGCAATGGTACCGCCGGTATCGATCATGTCATCGATGAGCACGCAGGTACGGCCTTCAATATCGCCCACCACGGTCTTTGAGATAGCCTGGTTGGGGACATTAATATCGCGGGTCTTGTGCACAAAGGCAAGAGGCGCGCCGCCCAGAAGCTCTGCCCACTCTTCAGCAACGCGCACGCGGCCGGTATCGGGCGAAACAACGGTGACGTTCTTGGTATCAACCTTGCTCGCTACGTACTCTGCCAGAAGGGGGATTGCCATCAGATGATCCACGGGGCCATCAAAAAAGCCCTGAATCTGAGCAGTGTGCAGGTCCACGCTCATCAGACGGTCAGCACCGGCAGTCTTGTAGAGATCTGAGATGAGACGAGCGGAGATAGGCTCACGGCCCTTATGCTTCTTGTCCTGACGGGCATAGGGGTAGAACGGCGAAACCACGGTAATGGAACGAGCCGATGCACGCTTGAGGGAGTCAATCATGATGAGCTGTTCCATCAGCCACTCATTGATGGGAGCAGGATGCGCCTGAATCACAAAAGCATCTGCACCGCGCACTGATTCTTCAAAGCGCACATAGCGTTCCCCGTTAGCAAAAACGTAAGAGGAGCTAGGTAGAACTTCGTTGCCCAGCTCAGCTGCAATTTGCTGTGCAAGTTCTGGGTGGGCGCTACCACTCAGCAGGGCCATCTTCTTTTCGCCCGGATTAGTAATCTCCGTCATTACTTGTTCTCCTCAGAGGTTGCTGCCTCGGCTGCAGCTGCAGCCTCAGTACCCGCTCGGTTTTTGGTAACCCAGCCTTCAATATTGCGTTGGGGGGCTTCGTTGATTGCAAGGGCGCCAGCGGGGACGTCCTGGCGAATAACGGTCCCAGCTCCAGAATACGCCCCATCACCGATAGTGACAGGAGCGACGTACATGTTATCGGAGCCCATGCGCACGTTATTACCTACGGTGGAGCGGTGCTTGTTGACACCATCGTAGTTAACGAAGATGGACGCCGCGCCAATGTTGGAGTTCTCACCGATGGTGACATCCCCTGCGTAAGACAGGTGAGGCACCTTAGAGCCCTTACCGATTTCAGCGTTCTTGGTCTCTACAAAGGTGCCAATCTTGCCGTCTTCGTGCAGATGGGTGCCGGGACGCAAGTAGGCGAAGGGGCCAACGGTAGCGCCGGCATCAATCACTGACTCAGAACCGTGGGTACGTTCGATGGTAACGCCAGCACCAATGGTGATGTTTTTGAGAGTGGAATCAGGGCCAACCGTGGAGCCAGTGGCAATGCTGGTGGTTCCCTGCAACTGGACGCCAGGTAGCACGGTGACATCGTTTTCGATGGTGACGGTGACATCAACCCAGGTGGTTGCCGGGTCAACGATGGTCACGCCGTTGCGCATATGCATCTCCAGCAGACGGTCATTGAGCTTGCGGCCCAGCTGGGCCAGCTGTACACGGTCGTTAGCGCCTTCAACTTCCCAACGGTCTTCAATCGCCAGTGCACTGGTGCGGTGACCTGCGTCGCGAGCAATCTCCAAGACATCGGTGATGTACTTTTCACCCTGGGAATTATCGGTGGTCACCTGCTTGAGCGAATCGCGAAGGACAGCAGCATCGAAGGCGTAGATCCCCGAGTTGATTTCAGTGATAGCTAGCTGTTCATCAGTGGCGTCCTTGGCCTCAACGATGGCGGTTACTTCACCAGCAGCATTGCGGACGATGCGGCCGTATGCACCGGGATCAGCAATATTAGTGGTAAGAACTGTGACCGCATTACCATCAAGCTCATGAACCGCGATGAGTTCTTTGAGTGTTTCTGAGCGGAGTAGAGGAACATCGCCGTAGGTGACGACAACGGTTCCCTCAACGGTGGCACTCTCGTCAAGACCCAGGAGGCCAACTTCAACTGCACGACCGGTGCCGGGAACGTCATCCTGATCCACAATGGTGACAGAAGGGTCAAAGGCAGTAACGTGGGCTGCTACCTTGTCACGCTGGTGACGCACCACAACAGCTAGACGCTGGGGACGAAGATCCTGAGCAGCCGCTATCGCGTGCTCAACCATGGAACGCCCACCAATAGGGTGCATTACCTTGGGAGTCTCTGACTTCATACGGGTTCCAGCACCTGCTGCTAGAACGATGACGGCTGACGGTGCTTTCGCTACTGCAGTGCTCACAATGTGTGGACTCCTCGAGTGATATGGGAATCGTCACCGGTGATTATTTCAACGCTTAACGTGGTGACTAGCTCCGCCACAAGGACTCGAACCTTGAATAACGGCTCCAAAGGCCGCTGTGTTGCCAATTACACCATGGCGGATCACTGACTGGCTCTGGAGGTGAACTCACGCAAAACTCCTTGAGAACAGACAGTCAAAATAGTATCAAAGTCATGCCCTGATACGAAATACAGTGAGCTATAACGCACGCAAAAGTTTAGTACCCTAGCCAGGGAATGATGACATCAAGTGCGTTCTCGACTTCCTGAACGGTCTTCTGGGCAGCAGCTTCACCTCTGAGGTAAGGGTCAGCTATTTCATCGGCGGCTAAAGGCTCTTCGACGCGCTGTTGCATGAAGGCGACCGGATCAACGCGCCGTCCCGCATGCTTCCGCAGCCGTGCCATTTGTCCCAGAAGGTGAATTTTTGACCGATACTGCGGCCACTCATGGACCAACCAGTGAAGATGCTCCTTCTCCATCACCAGGACTAAGGCAGATTCAGCGATCATTTTCTCCGTTACCTGTTTGGCCCGGTGAGCACCATATTCAACGCCACGAGCATCTAGCTCTCTATCAACATGAGGGGCCACACCGGAGCCCACCACAGCACCAATCCCAGCACTGTCAAAGGTCCACTGCGCCTCCGGTGAAATTTTAGAGCGAGAGATATATTGCGCAGACGCGCTACGAGCTATATTTCCGGTACAGATAAAAAGAACTTGTTTTTTTACAAGCGGCACAGCAGAATCAGAGGTTTTTTTGTGCCCAAACCTGTGCAAAAGGGTTGAAACATTAAAATCTGACATGGCGCTCCGCTCATTATGGTCCCGTTAGGTGGGGCTGTGCCTTACCCGCCATAATTTTACCTGCCTAGGGAGTAGAGCACCTCACATCTTCACCAGATGTAAGAACGGTCTCTGCCTGCAGATACATACTTTTCTAGGGCAGAACCACCGAGGTGCCTGTAGCCTAGAGAGGTGGCACATTTATTAGGCGGCGAAGAGCTGCACATCGAATTCCCCACCCGTACTGTTTTTGAGGGTGTAACCGTAGGGCTTAACGAAGGTGACCGAATCGGCATCGTAGGTCGTAATGGCGACGGCAAATCAACCCTGCTCTCACTTTTAGGGGGGAGGCTCGAGCCTGACTCAGGAAAGGTGACTGTTCGTTCAGGGACCCGCATCGGCTACCTAGACCAAGCAGACGTCCTCAGTGATGACCTCACCGTGGGTCAAACGATTGTGGGCGATACCCCCGAATACGAGTGGGCCTCCGACGCCAAAGTGCGCGACGTGATTGCCGGCCTGGTCTCAGACCTCAACTGGAACGCCCCTATTGGTTCACTCTCCGGCGGCCAGCGCCGCAGAGTAGCTCTAGCCGCCTTGCTAGCTGGCGAGTGGGACGTCCTCATGCTTGATGAACCCACCAACCACCTTGATGTTGAAGCTATCACCTGGCTTGCCCAGCATTTGAAGAACCGCTGGCCCAAAAACGCTGGCGGGTTGCTCACCGTCACCCACGACCGCTGGTTCCTCGATGAAATCTGCACCGCCACCTGGGAAGTACACGACGGCATCGTTGAACCCTTCGAGGGAGGCTACGCCGCCTACATCCTGCAGCGTGTTGAGCGTGACCGTCAAGCAGCAACCATTGAAGCTAAGCGTCAGAACCTCATGCGTAAGGAACTGGCCTGGCTACGCCGTGGCGCACCCGCCCGTACATCCAAGCCCAAGTTCCGCATTGATGCCGCTAATAGTCTAATTGCTGATGTTCCCCCGGTACGCAACAAGGTTGAACTATCACAAATGGCGGTTTCACGCTTGGGTAAGGACGTCGTTGATATCGAGGATGTCTCAGTCAGCTACCCGGATACCCAGCACCCGGGTTCTTCCAAAGAGGTGCTCAAGAAAATTACCTGGCGTATAGCCCCCGGTGAACGCACCGGCATCATGGGCGTCAACGGTGCCGGTAAGTCAACGCTTCTGGGTCTCGTCACGGGCTCCGTCCAGCCCAGCACCGGCAGAGTTAAGCACGGCAAGACTGTTAAGGTAGCCACTCTTACTCAGCAGCTCGATGAGCTAAAAGACATCGAAAACGACCGGGTCTCAGATGTCATTGGCCGCAAACGTACAACGTATGTAACCGGCGGGAAAGAAATGACTCCCGGGCAGTTGTTGGAGCGCCTTGGCTTCACCTCAGCGCAGCTATCTACACCTGTTAAGGACTTGTCAGGTGGCCAGAAGCGACGTCTGCAGCTTCTTTTGATTTTGCTCGATGAACCCAACGTCCTGATCCTGGATGAGCCCTCCAATGACCTTGATACGGACATGCTGGCAGCTATGGAAGACCTTCTGGATACCTGGCCGGGCACCCTTCTAGTGGTCTCCCACGACCGCTATCTCATGGAACGTGTGACCGACCAGCAATACGCCCTGGTGAACGGTACCTTCAGCCATCTACCCGGCGGCATCGACCAGTACTTGCAGCTATCTGCTCAAGCAGCCTCCGCGCCCTCCAGCGCCGCCGTTGATTCTTCCCCGCTGGGCAAGCAAGACGCTGCTACCGCTTCGGCTCCCAAAGTTAGCGGTGCTGAAGCAAGAGCCGCCCAGAAAGAAATCAACCAGATTGACCGTAAGTTAGCCAAACTAGCTGACCAGAAAAATGCCCTGGCTGAAAAGATGGTGGCGCACGACCAAAGTGACTACACAGGTCTTGCAGATCTTGGCGCCCAGCAGCAGAGTCTGCAGGACGAGATTGAAGAATTAGAGATGCGCTGGATGGAGCTCAGCGATCTGGTCTCATAAAATCTGATGGAGAAAATCATGAAGGACGTAGTACCTACGGGTAAGTTAGGAAAAGTTTATTTCCTGATCGATGCATTCCCCGCTGTGGGTGGGATTGAGACTGTCATCGAGACTAACTGTGTAAGTCTCAACCAGCAAGGGATACCTTCAGAGGTGTTGGCTAGTTTTAGCGGTGGTGGTTTCACGTCACAAAATAAAATTACCTACTTTAATCCTTTGCAGAGGATCACTGTAAAACCGCTGCTCCTAGGTGATAGCTCCGCCCGAAATATCCTTAAAAATTTACCTTTCTTTGTCATCAAAAAACTAGGTTTGGTTCAAACGCTTCAACAGATAACCCAGAGATTCTTTATTTACCGGTTGACCCATAAAATATCTGACCGCGATGTTTTAGTGGTCTGTCGTAGCGATATCTTTCGTGAGCTCCGCAAAAATTCTGCTTTTAGAAACCGTGCCCATTTAACGCTAGGCCAGTACCACACCAGTATTACACCGCCTGGACCAGCTGGAGGTCTTTTCACCTCTGAAGACCTGACCTCTGCCGATTACCAGGGGTTCTTGGTCCTTTCAGAAAGGGACAGAGACTATCTGGCCCAGCTCACCCAAAAACCCGTGAGGTTTTTTCCTAACTTCACCACGGTAGGAAGCTTTAACCCGTCAACCCATGAAAAAAGGGTAACGGTTATATGCCGACACGTGACAAGTAAGCGTGTTGATAAAGCTATCGAGATTTTTTCCCAAGTTGCAACTCAAGAGAATTCGCTTGAAGATTGGCATTTAGATATTTACGGCGATGGCCTAGAACATCTTACGCTCAGGCAGCTGGCAGCCTCCCTCCCTCAAGATATTTCAGCCCGGATCTATTTTCATGGGGTGAAACCTCCGCAGGAAGCATTCAAAAAATCCAGCCTGTTGGTATCGCTCTCAGAGTTGGAGGGGTGGCAGATGGTGATAGCAGAAGCCGCTGCTGCGTCAGTTACTTCTCTGGCTATGGATGTCTCAGGTGGCGTACAGACCCTTTCTAAAGCCACCGAAGGGACGCTCGTCCCTGCTAATGATTTCGAAGGCTTCAAGGTAAAGCTAAAAGACCTTCTTACTCATCATGACCGACTGATTGAAGCAGGCCACAAAGCGCGTATAGGTATTGAGACCTACGATAGCTCCCGTATCGGAGCAACCTTGCTGGGTTCCATTGAGACTTTCAAAGGAGTACAGCGGTAATGGCATCTATTTCAGTCCTTTGTTCAGGAACCGTAGAGCAAGGCCCGTACGGGGTCAACCTACTCAGAAACCAACTAGGCCACACTGTCTACGATGGTGCAGATGCTGAGCGACAGCCCCTCATCAAAATTCGTGATGTGCTTGAACATCGTGCTGGCTACCCCATTCTCAAAGCTCTGCAGATTATACCGCGTGTAGTCAAGAGCGAGGCGGTCCTATGTTTTCTTGAACAGCATGCTCAATTTCCTGCTCTGCTTAAAAGCAAAAACATCCCCCCGTATGCGTCTAAGCCTCTAGCAATGATTTCTTGCTGGCTGGCTGAGGAGCTGCTGCAGGCATCAGCCTCGGAACGCACTGAACTAGTGAAAAAATACTCGGCGGTTGATCTTATCTTCGTTTTGAGCTCGAATCAGGTAGACATCCTAGTCGATGCGGGATTTCCCCGGGAACGGGTAGAGGCTATACATTTTGGATTTGCACCAGAATTGTTTAGTTACAGCCCACATATGAAGAAGCCGGGGCTGATATCAGCAGTCGGGTTTGATCGCGGCAGGGATTATGCAACCCTGATTGAAGCAGCCCGGACTATCAAGGCGGATATCCACCTCTATACCAGGCCCGAGTTAGTTGCAGGAATCGATTTGCCCAGCAATATAATCTTCCATGGGCTGGTGCCTTTCGAAGAGTACGTTAAGGTCTTGCATGAGTCATCCATTTTAGCGATTCCAACGGTCGAGCTTGCCTACCCTACCGGGCAAACTGTTGCCCTCGAAGCGGCAGCAACTGGAGCAGCTCTGCTACTCACCGAGTCGACTGCTATGAGAGACTACTTTGACGATCATGTAGCCTACTACCATCCGCAGGGTGATCCTGAAGCGTGGAGTCTGCGTACCAACCAATTACTAGAAGACCCTCAAGAAGTGGCGCAGAAGGGCCACCGGGCCTCAGAGCATGTCCACGCGAACTTTCCATACCTATCGATGTGGAGAAGTATAGAACAGTCTTTGCACAACCGAGGGTGGCTTCCAGCAACCTCTTAGCGAGGGCTGTCAGGTACCGAGCTATACAGATTGCGCTGCGGAGTCTTCCTGAGCACCCGGTACTTGATAACTCCCTCAAGTCTTCCCACATTCCAGTAGAAACCCCTCAGTTCTTCCCAGCTCATCTGCTTGTTCAAGAGCACGCTAGGTACTTGCGGGGCTACTTTACGAATCATGAGCTTGAGGGAAGGGATGTGATGGTCGTAAATAGGTGAGAAGTTCTGGGCCAATTGTATCCAGGTCCGCCCGTAGTTCCGGGACTGCTTTACAAGGCCATTACGAGATGGACGCTGGCGGTAGCGTATGAGAGCTTTAGGCACCCATCCCTGAATAAAACCGACGCTTGACGCACGCAAACAAAAATCTACTTCTTCGTGCCCACCTTTGTAGGACTGATCAAAACCACCAACCGCATGAAAGACACTCTTTTTCATACCCATGCTGCAGCTTACTAAGTAGGGCTCGGAGCCAAAAACTGTGGGTTGTTCAAGGACAGTAGCTCGCTCTTCATAGTCCCCGCTATCTTCGTTCAGCACGTAGTAGCAGTAGCCACTACCGACAAAGTCAGAGTCCTCTAAAGCAATAACAAGCTTCTCAGCCCAGTCGCTGGCCACAACATCATCAGCGTCGCAGAGAAGTAAAAGGTCGTAGGTAGCACATGCGATTCCTATGTTTCGAGCAGAATTAGCACCTTTTTGTTGACTCGCGTCAACGTACCGCACTACCCCATACTGCTGTGCAAGACGCTCAATGATATGCCGAGTTGAATCGGTAGAACCATTATCAGCTACCACAATTTCAGCAACTTCGAAGGTGTTAGCTAATAGAGCTTCAACTTGCTCCTCAATATACGAAGCCGCGTTATAGGCAGGTATCACCACTGAAACTTTAGGCATACTTGGCACCATAAATCTCCCCAATTCTCGCTCGGTAACTCTGCTGTGAATAAATGTGCTTAGCTTCTAAGCAAGCCTCGTCTGCTTTTGCCTGGTAGGTTGCAGGGTTACCCACCACATCGAGTATCGCATGAGCAAAGCCCTGCGGGTTGTGAGCTATTTTTGATGCCCAGCTCACCCGAGCGATACCTTCGACACCGGGCACTGTGGCAATGACGGGAACAGCACGCAAGATAGCGTCCAAAGTCTTAAATTTGACACCGCTGCCCAGCTGGATGGGGGCAACCACCGCGGTTGCCTCGGCATAAACAGGCTCTATTTCCTGCAAGAACCCAGTAAATTCTATGCGGGGATCTTGACCTAACCGTAGGAGATCGGCGGAGGGGCTCTCCCCTACTACCTTCAGCGTAACCTCGGGGTCCTTTTGCCAGACGAGAGGCAGAACCTTTTCAATCAGCCACTGGACAGCCTGGTGGTTCTCCCAGCGGTACATGGTTCCCACAAAGAGAAGATGCTTGCTACGTGCAGCTCGGGCTAGGGGGACGCTGTTACCCAGATAAACCGGAGGGAGGATAGTCTCAACCTTGCCGATGTCCCTTTGACGGGTTTTCAACAAACCTGCATCTTTAGCAGAGAGAACTATAGCCGTATCAAGGTAACTAGCCGAAACAGCATCGAAACACCGTGATATTTCGGCTTGCACAGACCAGACCAGCGCTTTTTTTGCGCTGGTTTCAGCTGCAGATCTGCGTTTAAACCGCTGTTCATTAATATCGTGGTAGGTGCCAATGAGCCGTGCTGAGGGGTTTACCCGGCGAAGCCAAGGAGCAAGCATAATATTAGTCGACCACTGCATATCAATAATTTCTGCAGATTGCAGATGTTTCATGGCCGTGAAGTCATTTCGCACAGCCAGCAAGAATTCCAGATTAGGCGTCCAGGTACCTACCGGAGCCCTCCACTTTTGAATGCGGCTGGATTTATCCATATTAAGGAAATGGTGAGCCACAGCGTACTGCTGGGCCAAACCATTACGTGGGTGGGGGGCAATCACCAGAGGGGTGTGCCCGTGGGAACTGAGGGCCTCACAAAGTTCACCGACCAACCGCTCACCGGCGCTGGTGGGTTCCGTTTTAGGTACCTGGCTAGAAATAATGACCACTGAATGTTCGCGAATTTGATTCTCCACCTTTCACTATCAAACGCTACCAAACAACCTTTTGAAACCTCATGCTGACTTTCCTCGACCCACCGCAAAAAAGTATCTACTGAGGCTTATTCAAGAGTAGGTAAACACCCCACCCACCAACTAGACAACGGCCCCACCAGTGGCACAATGAGAGTTAAATCTTCAACCACATAACCTCAGTCAACCGGAAAAGACCGTTACCACACCAGCGCACAACCGGGCTAATGCCAGCGCCATTCACCACGCTACTAAAAGCCCTCCAAGAGCTCCAAAAAACACTGATCAAACCCCTGCAAGAAAACCTAAAGGCACCAGGTTCTTTGGTGATAGATGGAACCCTTATACCCACCTGTAATTGGCGTTCGCTAGGTAGAAGACCCTTTTCTGGCAAGCATAAGCGTTCACGGTTCAATCATCAAATAATCTGCACCTTGGACGGAAAACCTCTATCCATAACGGACCCGTTACCTGGTGCTAGGGATAATGCGCATGCTTTTAGGGTTCACAGTTTAGATCAGCTGCTGGATTTATCCACCCTGGCTGATAAAGGCCATATCGGGTTGGGACTAGCTACCCCAAGTAAGCGTTACAAAGCCCGCAAAACCCCGCTGGGTATAAAGGCAGTCAACAAGTTCATCAATTCATGCAGGGCGGTGGTCAAACAAGTGATCGCTCAGGTCAAGACGTGGCGGGGTTTGGATTCTATTTTTCGGCAGCCGTTGAGCTCGTATCTGCGGGTGTTTGGTGTGGTACGGGGGTGGGGTTTTTATGAGACTGGTGGGACTTTTGAATAAACCTCCTTATTAAGTAGACCTCACCTTTGAGAATACATGTTTACCCATAGAGCTTTCCCATATTCTTTTTTTACGACCACAGTGGAAAAGAAGGCATTTTTAGGAGTAATATCTCCAGTACGACCTTCCCCATTACTCATGGGATAAAAATATGAAAGGATACTTTGAATGGAAAACCAAACAGGCTCACAAGCATCGTTAGAACCTTTGGGCAGTAAAGAGCTTTCTATATACCTTCAACATCATCTGGCGGGGTCAAAAACCGGTGTGGATCTTTTTACTCGAGTAGCAAAGAATCATCCAGATCATAAGGTTCGTCAAACTGTTGAAGGCCTAGTGCCGCAGATTGAAAACGAGCGGGATTTCCTCATGGAGCTGATGAATAAATTGGATATTTCATATCCTGTTTTTCAAGAAGGAGTGGCTTTTATTGGAGAGAAGCTTGGTCGCCTCAAGCTCAATGGCGAAGTAGTGTCTCGTTCACCCCTAAGTGATCTATTAGAGATTGAAGCTTTGACCGATGCTGTATACGCCAAGCGTCAGGGGTGGCAGGTGTTAAAAACCTATGGTGAAGAAGATAGCCGTATTGATACCGACTTGATTCAAGAATTAATTTTCCGAGCAAATCGCCAGATTGATCAACTGACAGCACTTCACCATCGCACCTCAGAACGTTTTTTAAAAAATAATATAAATTAATTAATATAAAATATTTCAATACAGAACTCATTTTAAGTATTTAATTTTATTTTATTACTCTGGATTTTCCTTGGATAACGACCTAAGTAAATTAAACACTAAGTAGGTTAGCTTCTAAGATTATCTTAATATTTAAGCTTATTCATAAGGGGCCCAGCTGCGAAAAATATCCACGCCCGCGCCAGAAGAAAAAAGCCGCCCATACGAACCCAGCGGACGCCTGAAACCCGTATGTAACACCCTCCACGTTTTTACCTGATTCATCACCCGCTCCACCTCTAATTTCAGCCGATTAATCCGACAATTACTCTCCTTCACCACAACCCGCATCCGCACACCCGCTTTGCCTGTGACCGGTGTGAGAAACCCGAACCCGATGTTAACCTTTATCTGCCAAAGTGGAGTCACCCAAACGCCTCTCTAACTGGTGAAAATAATAGGCATACAGATCATGTCTAGCTCCTGGTATTGGGTTAGTGATAGCCAGTAGTTTCCCACTGAAGGTGCAGAGCATCTGGTGGTTATATCCGGTTCTTTTGCGTTTAGCTGAAAACAACGTTCACCCTTGTAAAGACCAGTACCAAACCGTAATCAGCCTCCCATCGATTATGCGGAGCCTGGGATATATTTGAGAGATTCTAGTGCTGGAATCTTCATATCTGGTAGTTGTTCTAAGGCGTTTTCGATGTGATAAATAGTTCTGGATATCGTGGTCGAGAAACCCCAAACGCTTAAGTTAGGAGCTCTTCAGCGAGGTTGTGGCGTAGGTAAAGGAGGGTGAGTTTCAGGGCTGTGGGTCAGGGTGAGCTTGTGGGGCTTTTGGGCAGGTTTAATCCATGTGAAGAGGTAAGTGAGGGTTTGTAGTAGCGTGGCGAATTGTTTGGCTGTGAGGCCGGTTGTACGCTGGTGTAGCAACGGTTCTTCCGGTATGGATCGAGGTTATTTGTGGTGGTTATTCCTCTTATTTTTGCCGCTGGTAGGACTGTTGTCTAGTTGTTGAGGGTTGGGGATGTCCCCTCTTATGAACAAGCCTCTGAGTAAAAATCTTCTTTACAAGCGTTTTCGGTAAAAAAATTTTCCATTATAGTTATATTTAAATTTAATAGGTCTTAAACAACAATAGGTGAGGCCCCGCATCTGATGCGGGGCCCCCTTTTCTATTCCTCGTCAACGGGTGTTATCCGTCAACACAGACGCTACCTACTTGTTAGTAGCAGTGTTCTTAACACTTTCAGCTGACTGAGTTGCTGACTCCTTCAAATGAGCAGTCTCGTCCTGACCGTGCGCCTTGACGTCCTGTGCTGCGTCCTGTGCGGTCTCCTTGATGGAATCAAATGCCTGCTGTGCAGGTGCCTTGATACCTTCAGCGATGTCCTGAGCAGCGTTCTTCACTGACTCAGTTGCCTGCTGAACATGCGGGCGAATCTGCTGCGCTGCCTCGGTGGTGAGCTGCTGCTCACGCTGAGTTGAGGGCAACATTGATCCGATGAGCCAACCCGCACCCACAGCAATCAAACCTGCCGCGAAGGGGTTGCCACGAGTCTTAGCCTTAGCAAGACCGGGAGCCTGGTTCAAAGCGTCCTTAGCTTGAGCTGCGCGATCGGTAGCTTCGTAGCGCAGTTCATCAGCAGTGTTGTGTGCTGAGTCTGATGCGCCCATAACCTGCTCACGCAAATCCTGGAACTTGTTGCGCGCCTTGTCCTTCTGGCGCTGCACAGCACTTTCGGGGTTTACCTTCTCAGCAACAGCTTCAACGTCTGAGCTCAAACGGTTGCGAGTGTGCTCGATTTCGGCACGGATTTCTTCGGGGGTCTGGTTGCTCATCGGGTCTCCTTAGAAGGATTAACAGTTTCGGGAATTTCCGCTATGGTCTCGCGAGTGTGCGGGAGCGGATTGCTGGTTGCTTGCTGAAGTTTTACCTTGCCACGCTTCACCTTGTTCTTACCCATTACGGCAAGGACACCTGCAACGATTGCCCATAGGATTGCAACAATGAATGCTGCCCAACCCAAAGACATTAGGCTACTAAGAGCCCACATAAGAGCCAAAGACAAGAACAGCAGTACAAAGTGACCTGCTACGCCGGCGCCGCCGAGCATACCTGCGCCAGCGCCCATGACGGTTGCTGACTTCTTGGTTTGCTGCACGGACTGATTGAGCTCAGCCTTTGCCAGCTCTATTTCCTGCTGAACGAGGGTGCTGACGTTAGTGCTCAGCGACTTGAACATTTCGCTCAGTGATTCGCGTTCGGCGCGGATTTCGGGTTCGCTATGAGGAGCGGGAGTGCTCATCGAACATTGCCTCCTTCAGCAGTGTAGCCTGCACCGGGAATGTGGTGCGCAGTAACGTCGCTGGTGTCTTCCTGAGTGATGAAGGTGCGCTCAGGTTCTGCAGCGGGTAGGCCTGCTGATGAGCGCGGTTGCTCTGACTGCTGTGACTCTAGGCCTGCGTACTGCTTGAGGCTTTCGCGGTCAGTAGCAATCTGGTCGTTGTCTTTGACGTTACGAGTTGCACGTCCTGCAAGCAGGCCAACACCGAGTGCTGCAGCCAAGAACAGACCAGGCTTACGAGCAGCGAAACGACGTACATCGTTGATGAGCTCTTGTGAGTCCTTCTGTTCGATGGAGGTTGCCACGGTGTCTACGTAACCTGATGCGTTACCCAAAAGACCGGTGACGTAGCTTGTCTGCGGCTGCTGGCCCTGGGACAATGCGTTGATTTCATCGCTGATGTTGCGAATGGTCGCTGCAAGGCGTTGCTGTTGAGGACCTACATACTTCTGGAGGTCTGCGCGTACCTGACCTATGAGATCCTGAGCCTGGTAGGCAACTTCTTCTTTGACGTCTTCGGCCTTGTTCTTGGCGGTGTCGAGAACACGTTCGCCAGAGGACACTGCCTGGTGCTTGAGTTGCTGTGCTTCCGCCTGGGTGCGGTCAGCAACCTGATCCTTAGTGGTGCGGTTTTTGGCGGGGGTAGCACTGGAAACATGGGGCTGGGCAGGACGACGGCTTGGTGTATTAGCCATAAGTCATCACCTTTTCTGTAGAGGATTAAATAATCAGTAGAATTAGTATATCATTTTCTGGGCATAGTAATGGGTCGATATCAGATTTTTTGAGGCTTATTCACAAGGTGTAACATGAACACGCTCACCCTAATCAAACAAGAGTCTCACCAGCAAGAAAAGTTGAGTGTTAAACCTCTACAAATAAACTAAAGAAAATTATTAAAATCGTTACACCATAAACCTACAAACAGGTTCATCGACGACCTATTCGTTGCATCCCAGCAACAAGAAACCTCACATACAAAAAACCAGTGTTGAGGCTTATTTATAAAGGACAGATTATTTTTCCGCTGATAGGGCCGTTGTCGAGCGTTTTGGATGGCCCCCTTATGAATAAGCCTCGGTATATCTGTCTCATGGAAAAGGAAAGATCCCCGGGGACGATGTAATGTTCATCACCCCCGGAGATTAGAGTAAATTATTACCCTTCTTAGATGAGAGTTTCGAAACGTTCCCATACGCGGTGTTGAGCCAAAAGACCTTTCACCTGTACAAAGGCTTCGGTCAAAGACGGAGCAGTAACCACTCCTGGAGAATCTTTCACGTATTCAGAAGAAAGAATTTCCTGACCTTCGCCTGCGGTTGCAATAGGTTTGGCATGACGCCACGTCTCATTGACCAACAACACCACACGCGGATCAGTTTGATTCAAGACAGTAGCACCTGCTTTCGCGTCACGAGCTACAGCTGCATCTGCTGCTGGGCCGGGATTTCCCGCCAATAACAAGGCATCAAACTCAACAGAACGAATCATCGAAAAAGTCCGCTCTACCGGTACACCGTTAATTTTTCCACCACGCGGTGCAATCACCAGTGGTGTCATCCCAGCTTCAGTAACTTGTTGATGTAGCTCTATTAAATCAGAAGGGGGGTTATTTTCATCCACCACAATACCCACGATACGACCATCAACAGGCCACTTACGACCAATTTGTGATAAAGCAGGGCTTGGGCTCAAATATAACTCAACATTTTCTCGAGCAGCAGGAGCCTCAAGACCCAAGGCATGAGCCACCTCAGAACATAAGGTCGCATCAATTTCTGCTAGACACTGCAATTGACGCTTTTTAATTTCAGGTTCATAGACCTTACCCAGTTCAAAAGAATACGCAGCAATAATATGATCTTTTTCTACGTCACTCATTGACTGCCAGAACAACCGAGCTTGACTGAAATGATCATCAAAACTTGAAGGAACTTCACGCACCTTCTGGCTTTCATTGACTTTAACCGGTATATCGATGAAGGCTTTATCTTCAGCTGAAGCGGGGAAGGGATTGCCACCGTCTAAAGAATTAGGTTTATAAGCTGCTACCCCAACATGATCGGCTTGTTGGCTAAAACCATCTCGGAACATATCGTTGACCTCAGTATGAGGACGGTTGATGGGGAGTTGGTTAAAGTTAGGGCCTCCCAAGCGTGTAAGTTGAGTATCTATATAGGAGAACAAACGTCCTTGCAAAAGAGGGTCATCGGTTACATCGATACCAGGAACTAAATGGCCAGGATGGAAAGCTGCCTGCTCTGTTTCAGCGAAGTAGTTGCGGGGATTAGCGTTGAGCGTCATTTTTCCTATGAGCTCAACAGGGGCTAATTCCTCTGGTACTAGCTTGGTAGGATCTAGAAGGTCAATTCCGTGGAAAACTTGGTCAGGAGTATCTGAGAAAACCTGAATACCTAGTTCCCACTCAGGGTACGCACCGGATTCAATAGCATCAGCAAGATCTCGGCGGTGAGCATCAGGGTCAGCACCTCCGGTCACTTGAGCCTCATCCCATGTTAAAGAATGTACACCGAGTTTGGGCTTCCAATGGAACTTTACTAAGGAAGTTTCTCCTTGTGCGTTTTCCATTCGGAAGGTATGAACTCCGAAACCTTCCATCATCCGATAGGAACGGGGAATGCCTCGGTCTGACATATTCCACATTGTATGATGTTGAGCTTCGGTATGTAGAGAAACGAAGTCCCAGAAAGTATCGTGTGCGCTTTGTGCTTGAGGGATTTCTCGGTCAGGATGAGGTTTTCCGGCATGGACAATGTCGGGAAATTTGATGCCATCTTGGATGAAGAAGACGGGCATGTTATTGCCGACTAAATCAAAATTTCCTTCATCTGTGTAGAACTTGACAGCGAATCCTCGGGTATCTCGTACCGTGTCGGCTGAGCCTCGGGAACCTAAAACAGTTGAAAAGCGAGTGAAAACTGGAGTTTTTTGACCAGGTTGCAGAAAGCCAGCTTTGGTGACAGAGCTAGCGTTACCATAGCTTTCGAAGATGCCGTGTGCTCCAGCACCGCGGGCATGTACTACTCGTTCGGGGATGCGCTCATGGTCGAAGTGGGTAATCTTTTCTCGGAAGTGATGATCTTGTAACAGGGCCGGACCTCGAGCACCTGCTTTGAGGGTATGGTTTGTATCGTAGATTCGCGCCCCAGCTGAGGTCGTTTGATAACGACCTTGTTGATGTACATCGCCTGGTCCATCGGCTGACTTTTTTCCAGTAACTGTGCGGGGGTTTACTTCATGCTGGTCAGCCTTGGGCTCAAGTGGCTCTGCAGGTTGAGCAGGTTCGTTGAAGTCAGGATGCTGAGATGCCGGTTGCCCTGGGGCAGGCTGGAGATGGGGAGATGCTTGAGGGTTCATGAGCCTTGCTTTCTCTTGGAAGAATAAGCTGTGAAAGGTTTTATATCAGCTTGCTTATTATTAATAGTGTCACTAAATCCTCCTATGTTCAATACTCATCCCATAGATTCCCTCATGCATTTAATTTATACGTCTTGAATCAAAGGGCTGAGTGATGGACCTACCTATTATTGTCAGAGGTCCGGTAGCTCTAGGACACAATTTCTGTGGGGCATAGAAGTCGCGTCAGAGAGATCAATTGGTACGCTAACCCCCGAGGCACTAAGAATTTTTTGATACTGGATGAACTAGTTGATAAACACAGTGGGGTGTCCGAGAAGAATTTCCTGGACACCCCACTCTTATGATGCCAAAACTCTAGCGAGTTGGATCAAGTACTACTTTGATGCAGCCATCTTGTTTCTTCTGGAACATCTCATAGGCCTCAGCAGCTTGAGAAAGACCTACCCGGTGGGTAGCTAGCTGTTCTACACCCATAACATCCTCGTCCTGGAAGAGAATATCCGCTATCTCATCGGTCCATTGACGTACGTGGCATTGGCCCATAGCCAAGCGGAGACCTTTGTCGAACATCTTCAACATCGGCATGGGGTTAGCATTACCACCATAGACCCCGCTGAGAGAGACCGTTCCCGAGCGACGGACGCCGTCAATAGCGCTCATCAGTGCGGCGGTTCGATCGAGACCGGCACGGTCCATCATGGGTCGACCAACAGGACCAGGCAGCTTGCCCATAATATTAATAACCTTCTCCCGCACAGGATTACCGTGCGCTTCCATACCCACTGCATCAAGTACAGAGTCCGCACCCCGCCCACCGGTAAGATCACGAATCGCGTCACCTACACTCTTAACTTCGCGCAAATCAATAGTTTGAGCACCCCAGGAGCGAGCCAATTCCAGACGCTCATCGACAAGATCTACCATGATGATTTGCTCAGCATTACCTTGTTGTTGGGCTGAACGTAATCCCATCAGCCCCACGGGCCCGGCTCCGATAATTGCCAAAGATCCGCCTTGGGGAACATTAGCCCATTTCACTCCCTGCCATGCGGTGGGAAGGATATCAGAGAGATATAGTGCTCGCTCATCTGCATAACCTTCAGGCACTTTCACAGGACCAAAATCGGCATGCGGAACGCGAACATATTCTGCTTGGCCACCAGGTACCTCCCCATACATTTTGGAAAAGCCAAAGAGAGATGCGCCTTTATCGTACTTGGTGTTTTGCGTGGTCTCGCATTGTGCGTAGAAACCGCGTGAGCACATCCAGCACTTTCCACAGGAGATGTTGAAGGGAACTACTACGCGATCGCCGGGGGTGAGGTTATGTACTTCAGATCCGGTTTCTTCCACGATGCCCATAAACTCATGCCCCAGTACATCGCCTTTACCCATGTAAGGCCCTAGGACACCATAGAGGTGCAAATCAGAGCCACAGATAGCGGTGGACGTGACGCGGATAATGGCGTCGGTAGGATTTTGGATGGTGGGCTTGGGAACGTCGATAACTTCGACTTTTCCAGGTTCTTGCCAGGTAAGGGCGCGCATGAATTCTCTTTTCTGAGGTTAAGGGCTGTCTTATAGGTTCTTATACTCAGTAAGTATACTGCTTAAAAGAATGGGGTGGGATTTTTTATCCTCGTATTTTAGCCGGAAGCTAAAAGTTATCCCAGAAGCATCCCGTAAGTTAGCTCTCTGGACTTGATAAGTGCGTGTGGCTTTGAAGTGCTGGTGGGATTTTAGAATAAACCTCCATGACCTCTGAAAAAACTGATTTTCCCTCACCTAAATTCTGGACCATACTTTCTAGGGTATGACGTTCACTTCCATCAATTACTTTCAGAGAACGCCTTGCCTCTTCGATAAAGGCGCCATATTCACCAAGAGGGTTTAAGGACGTGTGAAATTGATTAATTATCAGAGATTTAACCTCAATATCAAATGCAGGAGAAGATATTAACTGCAGCAGAATATCTGCGCGAGTAGATATAATTATGTCAGAAGAATTCCACCGACGAATTTTCTTTTTAATAATTATCGCCGCAGAAACATCAACAAGTTTATTAAGGAAAACAGATTTCTTTAGAGCAAAAGAGAAAGGAGAACAATATTCACCTGTGTATGCACCCTCACTGGGTAGCTTCATGCCGGAGGTTTTGGCAAGTACAACTACACGCTCACCTCTTTCCGTAAGCTCCGATGCCAATCTGTCCGTCACAGTCTCAGCTCCACCAAACCTCGGAAATTCATCTACTAAAAAATAGATTGCCCTGTTATTCGTCATCCGCTAGTTTCACGTGCATCTACTCATAGAAAAAATCTGGCCTACAGTTTACCTAGCTCTACAAGTTCTTTGAATTCAGGGTTCAGCTCAGAAAGTTCCTCGAAGCTTCCCTGGTTCACCACTTCACCATTTTTCATATAGTAAATAATGTCTGCTTTTTTGATAGTAGACAGGCGGTGAGCCACCATCACGATCGTCATTTCACCAGCTAAACCTTCAATAGTCTGCGTGATTTTATGCTCGGTCTTATTATCTAGAGCTGATGTAGCCTCATCTAAAACCAGTAATTTGGGGGTGCGATACAGCGCACGGGCAATCCCCAGTCGCTGACGTTGCCCGCCAGATAACCTGCCGCCGTCCTGCCCTAAGTCTTCTGTAATGCCGTTCGGTAGGCTATCGACTAGTTCATTCAGCTCAGCATGAGCTAAAGCAGAGATTACCTGTGCATCATCGATGTCAGTCTCGGGTAAACCAAAAGCAACGTTCTCCTTGAGATTCCCTGGGAGCACATAAACACTTTGCGGCACGACGCCCAGTTGCTGTTGCCACGCCTTGAGGTCAGCGCTAATAGGGATTCCGCCACAGGTGACAGATCCCTGGGTGGGTGGGAGCATACCCAAAATAATATCAACCAGAGTCGATTTTCCAGATCCGCTAGACCCCACAAAAGCTACCGTTTTGTTTGCGGGAATTGAGATAGAGATATTCTTTAAGACCGGTTCAGCTGCCGGGTCATATTGGAAGCTAACCCCTTGAACATCAACATCGCCGGTGAAAACAGTGTTCGAAGAAGGTAGTGCTGAATACCGTGAAATACCCTTGAAGTACTCAATTTCTCTGTTGAGAAGGAGCACACCAGCAGTCCCAGATCTTACGACGTTAAGAGAGGCCATAGCTGAGTTAATGGCGGGCATAAGACGTACAGCGGCCACGCTGAAAACGCCCATAGTTGCAATTGCTTCTGCTTGGTCCCGGGTAGAAAACATAAAGACTGCCAGGGACGCAATACTAACAATAAAAACGATTTCCATAATGTTTTTAGGTAGCTCGTTGACCAGACCCTGTTGGCGTTGGGCCTTAGCGCTCATTTCAACGCCGCGCTTATATTTCTCCACAAACTGATCTCCCACGGAAAACAATCGCATCTCTCGGAAAGCTGATAAAGCTGGCATTGATGAGAACCAGGAGATTTGATCAGCCTTTGTGATCTGATGGCTAATTTTTTCCAACCGTCTTTTAGAAAGGGCGGGAATGGCATACCCCACGGCACCAAAAATAGGTACAGCAATAATGGCAACCTGTGGTGAGAGAATGAAAACAATGATGAGCATGAGGGTGATCGTCATGAGGTTTGTCAGCAGGCTCAACCCTCCAAAGATACTCATTCGATAGGCCTGAGCCATTGATGTCACGAGGCTGGTATGGATTTTGGAGAGTTCCCGTTTCTTGTAATCAGGGTAGGGAGAGTCTAGGTAAAGGCCCAGCAAATTGACCTTTGCGGACAGTTCCATTTTGTTGACAAAACCGCTTTGCCACCATCGGAAGCCAATAGTAAACAATGATTTTCCGATAAATGCAGATACAACTATTATTCCGGTAAGTGCAATCAGGCGTTGCCTATCAGTGGTTCCCAGAAGCTGAGCAAGAGTGGCTAGGGGTCCGTTTTCAATACTTTGCCCTGAAACCAGCAAGATGAGCGGATAGGTTGCAGCTACACCAAATATTTCAAGCAGGGAAACGATGAAGGCGCCCACCACCGATAACGCCAATTTGGTTTTCACCGGGAAATCAACCAGATAAAAAAGGTTGCGAATATTGCTGAGCATAATTCCCTACACAGTCACTGCAATCTGAAAAGAACAGCTCTCATTCTACCCACGCCTCAGGGGTAGACTGCAGGTTCTTTCAGCTAACTCACTGTGAGATGTAGGCGACGGTGGGGCCGGATCCTGATACAAAACATGCCGTTACACCCGGGTTTTCTGCTGTCACTGCCAGGGTTTGCTCCAATTCAGGGAGCAGGCTGAGAGCGGGAGCAGCAAGGTCGTTGCGCAAAAGACTAGAAATGAGAGGCAGGCGCTCGGTCAGCGGAGCCGGTGATGTCAGAGTAGCAATAAGTTGCTGTGGCACTTGCAAGTTTTCGTCGGGGGAAGGGTAGCGGCCGCTCTCCCTGCCGGCGTCTAGCTCACGAAAAACTGTAGGCGTTGACAGGCCAGAGACCGCTGGCACAAAACCAAAACGAAGCGGCTCAACGCCCTCGGGTAAGGGAATTGCTTGGAGGCGGTCACCGATGCCCTGCCCAACAGCTAGCCCACCCAACAGGGCGAAGGGAACATCTGCCCCCAGTGGAGCTGCAAGTTGCAACAACCGGTTGTGCGGTAGCTCCTGTGAAATCCTGCCAGTTTGCACCAGGTAAGAGTTCATCGCTTTCATAGCCGCTGCGGCATCAGCCGAACCGCCGCCCATACCACCGGCAACAGGCACCGCCTTTTCAATGTGAAGGTTGAGGCAGACATCAACCGGGCTCAGCCCAGCTTCACCCAGCACCACAGCAGCACCGCGGTAGGCAAGATTAGTGTGGTCCAGAGGCACTACGGAGGGGTCAAAAGCGCCTAACTCCATCTGCTGAGCCACCGGTGAACCGTGAGCAACACTCATCGATTGACTCATCCCGGGAGCATCGGTTTCCGTCAGAGTAACTGTTTCTAGAATGTCCACCGCAGCATAAAGAGACGCGACATCGTGGTACCCATCAGATTTAAGAGGGCCGACCGCAAAATACAGGTTGACCTTGCCCGGAGCGGTGGCCTTGACCGATACAGACATTAGGCTTCTCCTACCGCCGGCACCGTACGGGCAGCTTCAGCAATCTTAATGAAGTCGTGAATATCCAGCTTTTCACCGCGTAGCTGAGGGTCAATACCCGCAGCTTCAAGAATAGAGCCGGCGCGAGCACCTGAACCTGCCCAGGTAGACAGGGCGGCGCGCAGGGTCTTACGACGCTGAGCGAATGCGGCGTCAATAATGGCAAAGACCTCTTCCCGCGGTAGGTCAGAAAGCAGCTCTGCGCGGCGTTCAAAGGCAACTAGACCTGATTTGATTTTAGGAGCTGGCCAGAAGACGTTAGTGCCTATCACTCCCGCTTTGGAGACCTCAGCGAACCAGTTGGCCTTAACGCTGGGCACCCCGTAAATCTTAGAACCGGGCTTGGCGGCCAGGCGGTCAGCGACCTCGTCCTGCACCATCACCAAAGCATGCTCAATAGAAGGGAACTGCGCAAACATGTGCAAGAGGACGGGAACCGCTACGTTATAGGGCAGGTTAGCTACCAGCGCGCTGGGGGTTCTAGGCAGTTCGGTGACCTTCATGGCATCCGACAGCACGACATCAATACGTGCTTCTGAGCCCGGGCGCATCTTGGCAATTGTTGCAGGGAGTTGTTCTGCCAGAGGCGGATCTATCTCCACAGCCACCATGTCTTTAGCGGCATCCAGGATGCCCAGAGTCAAAGAACCCAGCCCAGGGCCAACCTCAACCACCGTTTCATCAGGGCTAATTTTAGCGGTAGCGATGATACGGCGAATGGTGTTGGGGTCAATCACGAAATTCTGCCCCAGGGTTTTGGTGGGGCGGATACCGAGCATATCGGCCAGTTCGCGGATTTCTTGGGCGCCGAGCAGGTGTTGAGTGGTGGGTGCAGGTTCTTCAGTCACCCCACCAGTCTATATGCCAGGTGGCTCAAAGAGGGAGCTAGCCTCATAGTGACCACGTCACCAGCAGGTGAGCGTCTGGGCAAGATTTGCCTGGACGGTAGACTCTTCTCTTGTACTACCCCAGCCACTACCAGGACGGTCATGCGCCCTCGCTCCGCAGCATCAACCTCACAGACCACCGCATCTCAGCACACAGGTGCATCCTATGCCGCCCTCAGCTCTGGGTTGACCAGCAACGTGGCAATAGTGACGGGGCTTCTGCTGACGGTGATTAGCCTCTACCCCTTTCTGTGGGACGAGAAGATGGAGCCCCGGGTTTTCTTTGACCTGAACGTCTATTACGGTGCGGTCAAGAGTTGGCTGACCACCGGTAATCTTTACAACTGGGCTCTTCCTCCAGAAGAAATTTACGGTTTCACCTACCCACCGTTGGCTGCGCTGGTTTTTACACCCTTTGTCTTACTCACCAATGCGCAGGCTGCTGGTCCAGCCTTCCTGGTGCTCAATGTGGTTGCTCTGGTGCTGGTCAGTTACCTCACTCTGCGCGGGCTGGACGTCAGCCGACGGGTGGCGCTGGCAAGCGGGCTCTGGCTGACACCGCTTTTTCTTAAATTTTTCCCCATCAGCTTCAATATGGAGCTAGGGCAGATCAATCTCTTTCTGGTGTTACTGATTCTCACCGACGCAATTTACCTGCGCGGCACCCGCTGGCATGGCGTACTCATGGCATTGGCCGCCAGCATTAAGCTAACCCCCGCAATTTTCGCTCTGTACTTCCTAGCAACGAAGGATTGGAAGTCTCTGGCGCGCTTTATCGGCACCGGGCTGGCAGGCATCGCGCTAAGTTTCGCCGTTATGCCCCACCATGCCCTCGAATTCTTCACCCAGAAAATCTTTGAGTCCGACAGGGTCGGCAGTATCACCGGAGCACTGAACTACAACCTGCTGGGTAGCTGGTCCATGATTCTCCCCGCCCCGGTGGCAACCGCCCTATTCGCGGCATCAGCCCTGACAGTACTGGTGCTTACCTACTGGGCGTGCAAGAAGTTACACACCCTGGGGCAGACAGTGGGAGCTGTGAGCACTGTGGCGGTGCTGGGGCTTCTGCTCTCCCCCATTTCGTGGACCCACCACTGGGTCTGGCTGGTTACCTTCGTGCTCTTTGCTGCCGTTTATGGCTGGCGGTCATCTGACCGAACCTACCTCTACCTGGCAGCAAGCGGCGCCCTTATTTTTGCTCTGCCCTTCGCCATCTGGTTTGGTGGGCACAACTGGGGTACCGGCGAATGGCCGCTCGCCCTTGGCCTCATGCACGCCCTACCCGTGGCCTGGGCTGTTGCCTACCTAGTGGTTCCAGTTCGACTCATGAAGAAATAATATTTACCGTCTAGGCGAGAACATTTCTGATATATCGAAAGCGGTAGCCGCACGTCTGCTCCGCAAGCAGTCAAGGCGAGTCCTTATTCTTACCCGCTTCCTTACTTTTCCAACTAGGGTCACGGCTCTTGGGCTCCCAGGATCTTTCTCTTGGCTCTGGACACTGCTTGCCCCCTCCCAGGACGCCAGTTTGTACTTCCGATTAACTAAATTCTTTGAAATAAAGCTTTGCTGGCAAGCATTCTCGTCATGACTAAAATAGTTTCTTTGGTCTTTAGAACTGAAGGGCGTCGCTAGCAGAATTGTTTCATCTGGATTCAAGCCCTTCGCCTTTCCTTCCGTCAACAGCTCGAAAGACCTCGAAGCTTCCCCCTGAAGACTGACGAAGAAACCCATTTATTCTTTCGGAGTCGGCCAGAGATATGACGCGGCGGGAGACTATTCTTGAATCAGTCAATCTTAAATTTCTTACTCACTAATGGTAGAAATACTATCCTGCAAAAATATCGGTTTGCTCTTTTGTCTAAGAATTCTGTATTGAACGTAGCCGCTGAGGGCACCAATTCTCTTTGCGTAGTCGATAAGGTCCCCTCTGGTGTGCTTTTTTGGATACCGTAGAAGAACGGCAAGGGCTCTTTTACAAACCTTTGCAAAAGAAAAGGTGGGTAGGTGGACACCACGGTCTTTCAGTCTCTTCCACAAAAGAATATCTTCACGAGCGTATCGAAAGAACTGCACGAAAAGGTCTTTTTCTTCATTCCGAGCTCTATAAAACAGTACGGCTTCTTGTTCCCATACGAGGCTACGCCCCGACTCAACCATGCGCCAGGAAAAATCGATGTCCTCGCACCCCCGGTTATAGGTTTCGTCCATTCCACCTATTTCAATAAAAGTTGAACGACGATAGCCAGTAGAGCTGGTTTGGGCAAAAATCTTATAACCCAAGGAAATATGAGGTTCAGTGGGGATATTGCCAGAATATTTATGAGGCCCGGTCTCCCCCAGGTGCGGGTAAAAAACAGCGGTTGGTGTCGCGACTTGGCAGTCAGACGTTGAAATATGCTGGTAAATTTTATTGACCCAGTGCTCACCCACAATATCGTCAGCATCGCAACTAAGAATAAAATTCGTTTGCGCTTCCCACACAGCTAAGTTACGCGCAAAGGATTGACCCTTTTTGGCCGAGGCATCAATGACCCGCACGTTTAGTTTCAGCTTAAAGGGTTCAACAGCGCCCCGAAGATTATCGGTTGAACCGTTATCAGCAACAATCACTTCAAATTCTGGTGCATCAACCTGCTGACAAAGAGCATCAAGTTGATCAGCAATAGTGTCAGCTGCGTTATAAGCAGGAATGATAATGCTGGCTTGGGGCGTGAAACTTTTACCCATCGCTTCTCCACATCTTTTCTACTGGGGCACAGTTAAAGAGGCCGCCCAATGAGAACATTCTAATACCAACAACTACCTCTGAATTCGCTACAAAAGGTAGCTCTAGAGGCTTCAGAAACCCTCTACGCCCCAGCTACCGTAAGCATCCAGAGAATTAGCGCGGATGTCCCGGCAGAGTTCCTCAAGATCAGCATCCAGGTACTGCGCCATAAAACGCACGGTGTAGTTGGTCATGTAAGAAGCGTTGGGACGCCCACGGAAGGGGTGCGGTGTTAAGAAGGGTGCATCGGTCTCAGCCAAAATCAAATCGCGGCGGGCAAGTTTCAGTGACTCTTGAATTCCCTGAGAATTCTTGAAGGTCACCGTGCCCGCAAAGCTCATGTACCAGCCTTCACCATTACAGATCTCAGCGAGGTCAGGATCCCCGGAATAGCAGTGGAAAATAACGGTTTCAGGGGCACCCTCCTCCCTCAGAATACGCACTACGTCCTCATGGGCGTCCCTATCGTGAATCTGCAGAGCCTTGCCGTAGGTTTTAGCGATACGGATATGCTCTCGGAAGGAGCGTTGCTGTGCCTCCACCCCCTCCTCACCGGTGCGGAAATAGTCTAGACCAGTCTCACCAATGGCGCGTACCCGATCATCCTGCGCCAGCTTTTCAATCACGTTCAGCGCGGCGTCCAGCTGACCAGCTTCTTCAAGCTTGGGTGCCTCATTGGGGTGCAGGGCAACCGCTGCCAGCACGCGGGCATCAGAGTGAGCAGCTCTAACCGCATAGAGGGAACTGGGAACATCGCAGCCCACCTGCACAATAGCCCCAATACCCAGTGCTTCACCGGTATCTAAGGCATCCCGGGCAGTAACCGCCACCTCGCCATCCAGCAAGTCCATGTGGGTGTGGTTATCAACAATCGCATAGGGCAGCGGTGCGGGCGCCGGGGGAAACGCAAGATTGCGGCGCCTCCCATCCTGCCCCTGCTCTGATCTGCGACGCGTCCCCTCCCCGCTTTCTTCACCGGCAAGAGCGTAGCGCTCGGGTTCATAGGCGGGAGGAACCTGTCCTTCTGGGACAGGCAGCGGGGTTTCAAAGATGGATGCCGTCAGCTCATTCTGAGATGGAAGAGTACCGGCAAAGCGCGCTGCTAGTTCTGCTAGATCTTCAGCTGTCATGGTGTGGTGGCTAGTGCACATAAGTTTCTCTTCCGTATCACGGTAGGCAGGTGAGGGATGGAGCATCTTGAGCTAGTTGCCCCCCAGCCCCATGTTGAATTGCAGGTTAGTGGTGATCGCGGGCAGCCAGGGTTGCCTCGTAGAGATCCCGTTTAGAGACTCCCCGAGCTGTTGCCACCTGCGCGCAGGCGTCTTTGAGGCGTATCCCGCCGTCCACCAGTTCAAGGACGAGTTCCGTAAGGCTTTCGGCATCTTGGGCAGCAGGAGGTTCGGCTCCCTCCACAACGATGGCAATTTCACCACGTATTTGCTTGGATTCGCTCCACTCAACCAGTTCGGTCAGAGTGCCGCGTGCAACTTCTTCGTGAAGTTTGGTGAGCTCACGGCAGACCGCTGCCCGGCGATCAGCACCAAAGGTTTGAGCGAAATCAGCTAACGTGGCAACCAGGCGGTGGGGAGACTCGTAGAACACCATGGTGCGCTCTTCTGCAGCCAGGGCTGCGAGCCTTTTGGTGCGGTCAGAGCCTTTGCGTGCCAGAAAGCCCTCAAAGGTAAAACGCCCGCTGGGCAGGCCAGAGACCGCCAGCGCCGTGACAACAGCCGATGGACCAGGCACGGCGGTAACGGGAAGCCCAGCATCAGCCACAGCGGCAGCAGCTACATAGCCCGGGTCAGAGACCGCGGGCATACCGGCATCAGACATCAGCAGCACCGTTTGCCCCGCTGCAACAGCATCGACAATCTGGGATGCTCGTGCAGCCTCATTGTGGTCATGGTTGACCAGAACCCGCCCGCGGGTCTGCACGTTGAGCCCCGACGCCAAACGGCGCAGGGTGCGGGTATCTTCCACAGCAATCACATCGGCAGTAGCCATGGCGTGACGCAGGCGCGGGGAAGCATCCTGCAGATTACCGATAGGGGTGCCACCCAAGACCAGCGCACCGGCTCTGGGGTCTATATCGGTCTGGGGGGTGCTCGTGCTCTGCTGTTCACTCATGGTTTTAAGACTAGCACCGCCCGCCTTGCCCCTAGAGGGCAGACCGGGCGATGGGCAGAAAGCAGAGCGCTTAGATCGTTTCCTGATGCACTACCTTAGGTTTGTTGAAGATCTTATCTGCAAGAATGACCAGTACCACCAGCACAAAGCCCACCAGGCACCAGATAAGCGCGGCACCGGCCTGATCGCCCACCGCCAGCAGGTCGTTGCTATCAGTTTTCCAGGGCCAGAGGGCACGCAGTGCACCCAGCATGACGCCGGCCAGCACCACCAGAGTGAGGTGATGATGATGCTGTAACACCCACTCCAGACCCTTGACCACGGTAGCTAGGCCCAGAACTGCGCCCAGCCCAAAAAGAGTGATATAGGTGAGATCAAAATTGCTCACAGCGTTCATAGTAGTTTGGTATAGCCCAAAGCTCAGCAACAGGAAGGAACCGGACAGGCCCGGCAAGACGAGAGCTGCAATGGCGATAGCCGCCGCGCCCATAATGATGTACCAGGGCGGGTTAGACATATCCCCGGCAGGCGGCACAGAGACAACGAAGTACATGATGCCTGCAGCAATCAGGGCGTAGCACCAATCCCTGCCCCGCCACTTACCGGCGAAACTGAAAGGTACGTAGAGGGAGGCTAGCACCATGCCGAAGAAAGCGGCGCTGGTCAGTACCGGCTGCTCCTCAACCAGGTAGCTCATTATGTGCGCCATCGATACAACGGCTACGCCCATACCCAAGAAGATAGCAAGCAGCAGTGCCCATGGCAGGTTTTTAATCCGCTGATAACCAGCGCTGCGCTGGGCAGGGTCCTTGCGCACGGTGCTCACCGCTACTTCTTTGACCCCGCTCATCAGTGAGGACGCCGAGCTAATGAGACGCTCATACACACCCACGACCAGCGCCACCGTTCCGCCGGAAACACCCGGCACGGTTTCTACCGTCCCGATAAGGGCACCACGCACCAGGTTTAAAGCGATCTGTGAAGGGGCTGTGTCTTTTTGAGCGGCGGGTTTTGCGGCAGGCTGACTCATTATCTGCTTTCCTAGGGTGTAATTTTCAACGTGCCTATCCTACTAGGAGCCGGTCAAAGCCCAACAGGGGTGCGCCAGGAAAGGGGTGCAATATCACCGCTTCATCTGCTGATAACGCAAACGATGAGGCAGGTCTGCCCACAGAAACAGCCCGATATCAACTAGCATAGGACGGGTGAAAACCAATGATAGTGCCCGGCTTCCCGCCGTTATGACGCTCACCGACGCTTTTACAGAAAAAGCCCTACGAGCGCGTTTGGCGGTGCAGTATGTTTCACTGCCCTCCTGGGGTTGGGTGGCGCCTGCACTGGTTCTGCTTCTTGCCGGGTTGATGAGGTTGGTGAATCTGGCTGAACCCAACGCTATTGTTTTCGATGAGACTTACTACGCTAAAGACGGGTACTCGCTGTTGCATTTCGGGTATGAGCGTACCTGGGCTGAGGGAGCAAATGACTCCTTCGTTGCCGGTGCGCCGTCGGGCGTTCAGGATTCGGCTGAGTACGTGGTGCACCCACCGGTCGGCAAGTGGATGATTGCCGTGGGTATGCTGCTCTTTGGCGACGATAACCCCTTCGGCTGGCGATTTGCTGCCGCCCTCACCGGTATCCTTTCCATTGGCTTGGTGATGCTTGCAGGTTGGTTACTGTTTAGGTCTATCACCGTGGCAACTCTGGCTGGCTTGTTGCTGAGTATTGATGGTCTTCACTTTGTACAGTCGCGTTTTGCTTTGCTCGATATTTTCTTGATGTTCTGGCTGCTTGCCGCCTTCGTGGCCTTGCTCCTTGACCGTTATCAGGGGCGCCGGGCGCTGGCACGCCGGATTGCAGCCCACGCGGCGTCCAACGGTGGAGCGCCCACTGACTCTTTCATGCGTTTCGGTCCTGCTCTGGGCCTGCGCTACTGGCGCCTGGTTGCCGGCGTTTGCTCTGGTCTGGCAGTGGGCGTGAAGTGGAACGCTCTTTTTTTCATCGCGATTTTTGGTCTGCTCACCGTCTTTTGGGACGCCAACGCCCGACGTATAGCGGGTGTGAGGCACTGGTACGTGTCAGGTTTCCTAGGGGACGGCGTGCTGGCGTTCTTTGCTCTTATTGGTACCGGTCTGCTGACCTACCTAGCCAGCTGGAGCGGCTGGTTCCTTTCATCCACCGCCTATTACCGTAACTGGGCGGCCGAGCACCCGGGTGAGGGGCTGCTTTGGCTTCCTGCCCCGTTGCGTTCCCTCTGGGAGTATCATCGCTCTGCCTACGGCTTTCACGCGGGTCTCAGCTCACCTCATACCTACCAGTCCTCAGCAGCCGAATGGTTAATTTTGGGGCGACCGACCAGTTACTTCTACGAATCCTCCAGCATGGGTGAGGGTGCTTGCACTGTAGAATCCTGTTCCCAGGCGGTACTAAACATTGGCAACCCACTGATTTGGTGGTCCTTCATCATCGTTGCGGTGTTTTCCCTGCTCATCTTGCTGTGGCGCAGGGACTGGCGTTTCGGTGCCCTGCTGGCGGTCTTCGCGGTGGGCTACCTACCCTGGTTCGCCTACCCAGAGCGCACCATGTTCTTCTTCTACGCCCTCTCCTTTGAGCCCTACCTTATTCTGATGCTGGCAGGAGTGCTGGGGCTGGCGCTTGGACGCCCGGACGATAGCGTACGGCGCAAACGGCTGGGCCTGCTAACGGTGGGGCTCTTTACCGTCTTCGCGCTCCTCATTTCAATTTACTTCTGGCCCATTTGGACCGCTGAGGTGGTGCCCTATGACCAGTGGCGCCAGCGCATGTGGTTCGACGCCTGGATCTAAAGCAAGCACTATCGCGCGATGGAGCCCTACTGGCTGAGCTTCCTCTGGAGGTCCTGACGCTGCGCGCGGCGGGCAAGCGCCCGCTGCTTACGGGCTTGGGTAGGCCAGGTGAGCATCACCAGTACCAGGCTGAAGAGCAGGGTGAGGGTCGCGATAGCGAGCGCAGCGTCCACCCAGAACTGGGGTGGGTACAGGCGAATGAGGGTATCTGACATGCGGAACTGCCAGTTGCCCTGGGGGAAGAAAAGCTGGTGGAAGGCCGTGAAGAGGGGTTCCCAGCCCAAAAGCCCGATCACCAGCAGTACGACGAGTACGCCCAGGGTGAGCCAGGAGCCGGTGAAAAGGCTTTTTCTGATGGCACCGGGTGCGCGGGCGCGCAGTGATCGGCTGGCAAATAGAGCAGCGATAAAGAGCAGGGCCCCTGCGGTAAGTGCTATCAGCATGACCCGTTTTACGTCGGTCATGTGCTCTACCTCGGAGGCTAAAAAAGCGGTAGCTCCCCCGGTTTCGATCTCAGAGAGGTAGGTGTGGGGGGCAAAGTTAAGGATGTAGTCCAGACCGTAGGACCCCAGGCGCAGACGCTCTTGGGTGTCAAAGCCATAGCTGTCAGCGGGGAACCCCGGGCGGTGATACTCAGCCCAGAGGAAGCCGTGAGTGGCGATGAGCCGCACGGCTGTTAGGAGGGTCAGCAGGGGCACCGCTAGGGCGATGAGTGCCATACGAGCTGCTAGCCAGCGTGGGCGATCTTCCACAGCAGTCTCTCGAGCTTCAGCCCGCACATTAGCTTCTTCGGCAGTAGTGACGGAGGCTGCTAGGGGTTGAGGAGCAGGGTCAGAGCCACCAGTGGTTGAGGCTTCAGCGGTCGAGGTTTCAGCAGGGAGAGCCGCTGTGGTTTCTTGCTCAGCTGCGTGCCCGGGCTCTTCTAAGGCGTCTGCCCGGTGACTTGCCACCGCGGGCATGGAAGATGTCCAGGGAGTTTCCGCGCCAGGTGCTGGTGCCTCTGTGGGCACGATGCTTTCCTTACGGCGAGCAGATAGAAGTGAGTCCGCTGTGGGTGAGGAAATGGCGGGCGAAAGTTTGCCCCATTCTCGTTGTGGCTTCTGGTTCTGGTCTGGTCCCTGGGTCATGACGCTCCCCTGTGATTGATGTGTGCTTGCTTCACTGTACTGTATGCAGCAGGGCGCAGAAAAGCTCCCACCCACAGGAGGGGCGGGAGCTTCTCTAAAGGGCTGGGCTACCAGTTACCTACCCAGCTTGAGTCGCTGTAGTGCTCAAAGGGAATGTTCCAGTCGCCGTAGCCATCATCCGGGTCAGCCTGGGGGTAGCCGGTGTTCACGGTTTCCACGATGTCACCTACACCGAAGGTGTTGTAGAAGAATTTGGCATCCTCAGGCAGCATGCCGATGCAGCCGTGCGACACGTTGTAAACACCTACAGAAGACCAGGCGGTGGGTAGTGCCTGGTGCACAAAGACACCGCCGCTGGTCAGTCGCGCCGTCCAGGACGCCCAGAAGGGCTCGTAGTAGTGTTCATTATCCTCTTCAAGATCAAGAGAAGTAGGGTTGAAGTAGTAGCTTTCAGACTTCTCCATGATGGGCAGCTCACCTACCACTGAGGGCCACTCAGCATTACCCAGAGTGATGGGGTTCTCCCGCACCAGAACATCATCAACGTAAATCTTGATGGTCTTGGTAAGGTTATCCGCTAGTGCGTACCGCTTATTCCAGGTGTTGAAACTCAGGGCGGTGTTGTGATTACCAATCATGCCGTTGCCGATATCCAGCCCAAACAAATCGATGTTAAGGGTGATGGTTGAGTTGGTCGCCCACTTATCAGCGGGACGGTAGCGTGCCATGTAATCGTTGTACCAGCGGAATTTGCCTGCCTGGTCGCCACCGCCGGTGATCTTAATTCGCTTTTCCACCTCGGCCTTGTTGAGCACGGGTTCAGAGAAGTTGAACTGAAGAATTCGCCCAATGCCGTAGGTGCTACCGTCAGTAACGTTGACAATGACATCTGCTTCGTGGGAAGGGGTGACGGTTGAGAAGGTACTTTCGCCTTCACCCGCTGTTCCCTCAGCATCCGCTGCCTGCCAACTCACGGTGTAGTCGCTGTGGAAAAGCATGTTGTCGGTGGAAGTCCAGGTACTCCCATCTTCTGACAGTTCGCCAGCTAACTCAGCACCCTCAGGGGTGGTGACAGTAACGTCGGTCAGGGTTGAGTCAAGGCTGGTTACAGTCACCTTCTCGACGGGGTTGATTTCTACCTCACCCAAAGCCGGGTAGACCTCTACCGTCCCGGCAAACTCCTTCTCAGGGGTTGGTGAAGGGGTGGCAGAGGTGGTGCTAGGTGAAACCTCGCTCTCAGCTGCATTCTCAGAGGATGTCGAACAGGCAGCCAGGGTAACGGTACCTAAGGCGCCCACGGTGACAAAGGACCGCCTGGTCCAGGCATCGCGAGATAAACCGGAGTGAGGATGTTCCACGAAAACGTACTTCCTAAAGGTATTGGGGGGGGTGCAAGTGTGTTGGTGTGCTCGTCACATTTTATCTGATGTGAGCTATCAAAGACATAGCTGGAGGACCGGTTACGCGACCTGGCTACGTCACACGCCTGTGATTAAGGTCAAGTAAACGCTGGGTGACAGTGTCATATTGAGCCAGTGGCCCCTCCGCCTACACTAAGGCCCCACTGCCACAGTAAGAGGGTGATTTATAGACCGCGAAGCGGCGGGTAGGACCCCTGGGTTGGAGCTTCTTGCTCAGGTGTAGCACTTACCGGGGAAGCTACGCGTACTACCTCCCAGCCCTGGGGAGCAGTCAGACGGTCCGCGTGAAATTCACACAGGTCGTAGGCATGCGGTTCACGGTGCACTGAAAGAGGGCCAATGACAGCCGTGGAATTGGAATATGCATAGGTGAGCGTGAAAATAGCTTCACGCTGGCAGGTCTGGCGCGAGCACTGGCGAGTAGTTGCCATATGACAAGCCCTTCTTTCTTAGATGGCCTGCTTGCGCAGACGACGGCGCTCGCGCTCTGAAAGACCGCCCCAGATGCCGAAGCGTTCGTCATTTTCCATGGCGTATTCTAGGCAGGCCTCACGTACGGGGCATTCACTGCACACGCGCTTGGCGTCCCTAGTTGATCCACCTTTTTCGGGGAAAAAAGCTTCAGGATCAGTCTGTGCGCACAGAGCATCAGCTTGCCATGAGAGCTCGCCTTCGTCCCCATCTGTGCTGTAGATACCGGCTGCCCGCTGCCACAATGACAGGTTATCGGCATCACTGGACGCAGCCTCGTGGGGTCCTGCAGAACCCATCTGGGGTGTGCGGGCTGGCTCCCGTTCTGCAACGGGGGCAAGAAAGTTGCTTGCTTGGTGTTCAAGGTACTGGGCGGAGTGCATATTGTGGTGCTGAACCCCTGCAGTGCGCCCACCGGCATCGCCGTGAGGCTGGTGACTGTAAGAGCCCATTGTCTTCCCTTTCATATCCCGGTCAGGACTGAATGCGCGGTAGATATAAAACCGGCGACTGGGCGCCGGACTGCCGCTCTGGCCTTCCCGAACAGCCTGGCCTACATCGCCTTTTTATTCCCCGAAGGGGGCTGATAAGGCACCGTGATGTCTGTTCGTAAAAAATTCCCTGCACCTAATTACACGTGTGTAATGCCCCTTTCGTCAAGCTGAGATTAAAAATTATGTGTTTCTGACCGGGCTTCTCACTCAGATTTGCGTTTCACTATGGTATATGCAAACCACAGCTTTCAGCTAGGCGCCCTGCTCTATGGCCCTCATCCGACGCTCTACTAAAGTAGAGAATATGACTATAGATTCCATTCCCACTTTTACTGCCTTCATCTCATCTTTAGCCCGGCGTCAAAGCCCAGCCCTGCTTTGGTACTCAGCGCCGGGAGAGCGTATCGAGCTCTCAGGGCGCGTGTTAGATAACTGGGTCAGCAAATCAGCAAATTTCTTGGTGGATGAATGTGAGCTGGGTGCCGCACAGCAATATACGCTGACCCAGCAGGTGCACTGGCGCAGCTTAGTATTGCTTTTAGCGGGCCTAAGAGTGGGGGCGAGACTCACCTTTGAGGGTGGGGGCGAAGGTTCACAGGTGCACGCGGCTTTCTCACCGACTGAGATAGAGCAATCAGCGGCTGAATACCCTGTGCTGGTCGACCGCGGCCCCCTCTCTATGAGATTTATGGGGCAGGTGCCGGCAGGTACCACCGATTACTGTGCTGAGGTGCGTTCCCATTCTGATGCTTACAGCGGTTTCTCTTTGCCCCACGAGAGCGATGCGGCCTTCAAGGGGCTAACCTACCGTGAGCTCATGCAGCGGGTAGCAGCCCGGGCGGCGCAATTATCGCAGCTCACAGCAACAGGGAAGCACTCGCTGCTGCTTGAAACTTCTAAGCTCAGCCTCAATGCCACCGTTGATGTACTGGGGGCGCTCATGGCTGGTTACAGCGTGCTGGTTCTTGACCCGCAAGAAGAGTGGGCCGATGAGCGCAAGAATCGCATTATGTCCGATGAAAGGGCCACAGCTCCCCAAGATTTAGGCTAGCGATCAGCTCTGATGGAGCCGTTGCTCTCAGGGCGCTTAATTTGCTCAGCCTTAACCTGTGGGATGTGTCCGGTCATAATCTGCGTAGTCTCGGCAATAAGCTGAGCACGGCGCTCTTCTTCAGTCAGGTCAGTTTTGCCCTTGCTCTTGGAAAAGACCCAGAATTTGTAGAGGAAGTAGCGCACGATGGTACCCAAAATGGTGCCGATAATGGTGCCCGAGACGAAGGACGCCGTGGGGCTGGTCAACTGCAGAACATAGAAACTAAAGAGCACGCAACCTAACTCAACACCGATACCGATTGCGTTCACGATGGCAAATTCAACCGCTTCGCGCCACTTGTTTCCGGTGCGCTTTTCCTTAAAAGTCCACAGGCGGTTAGCTACCCAGGAAAAGAGGGTAGCAACAATACCGGCGGCTACTTTAGCCTTACCGTGCCCGTCCTCAAAGATGGAATGCATGAGAGTCCACGTCACGGCCGAGTTAATGACGAAGGCCGCACCGCCCACGGACAAAAACTGTAGGACTTCACGGCCGTGCGACTGCCAGATGAGTTTTAGCCGCTCAGAAAAAGAGCTCATGGTTTCCTTATCTTCGGTGCCCCCAGCGGGCCCAGCACCGAAAAGCTTGGGCCCGGCACCCCGAATTAGTTCAGGTTAGGGCTGTATTGAGTCAAATATACAGCGGCCCCTGTGCGAGCCCTCGAAAGTTCGTTACGTATTTGCTCACAGGTCACCCTGTCTTGACCCCTAGGACATGCTTTTACAAGCGGTAGTGTGACCGGTACCCTAAAAGAGTGACTTTTCCTGTAAATGGCCCCAAAATCGGTGTCATCGGAGGCGGGCAGCTTGCCCGCATGATGGCACCCGCTGCAACCGAACTCGGTCTAGAACTACAGGTTCTAGCTGAATCTGATGATGTTTGCGCCACCCGCGCTGTTCCCTACGCCCCGGTGGGCGACTACAGGGACTTTGATACCCTGCGCGAGTTCGCTCGCGGCGTCGATGTGCTGACGTTTGATCACGAACATGTGCCCACCGATTTCTTGCAACGGCTCATTGATGATGGCGTCAACGTTCAGCCCCGACCTGGCGCCCTGGTCCATGCCCAGGACAAGTTAGAGATGCGCAAGGCGGTAGACCGCCTGGGTCTGCCCAATCCCACCTGGGCTGAGGTAAAGACCCTCAACGAACTACTGGTCTTCGGCGAAGAGACCGGCTGGCCCGTCGTCCTTAAAACACCGCGTGGCGGGTATGACGGCAAAGGCGTATTGGTGCTGGATGACGCCGACCAGGCGCGCCACCAGGCGGCTACCTGGTTTGATCAGCTGTCCGAACGCACCGATTTTTCATCCCTCCTCGTTGAAGAAAAGGTACCCTTTACCCGCGAACTTTCGGCTCTGGTAGCCCGCCGAGATTCCGGTGAAGTACGTGCATGGCCAGTAGCTGAATCTATTCAAGTAAACTCGGTCTGCGATGAAGTGATTGCTCCTGCCCCGGGTCTCTCTGAAGATCTCATGAAAGCAGCTACAGCAGCCGCTGTTCAGGTCGCCACCGAGCTAGACGTTACCGGTGTCATGGCAGCTGAACTCTTTGAAGTGCCCGGCTCTGCTGCTGGTTTCATGGTCAATGAGTTTGCTATGCGCCCCCACAATTCTGGGCACTGGACCCAGGACGGATCTGTCACCAGCCAGTTTGAACAGCACCTGCGCGCAGTTGCCAACCTTCCTTTGGGAGATACCTCTCTCAAGGGCGATTACGCTCTGATGAAAAATTTCTTGGGTGGAGAAAATCAAGACATCTTCGGTGTTTACCCCCAGGTTCTGGGCAAGTACCCTGCCGCCAAAATGCACTTCTACGGAAAAGAGCCCAAGCCCGGGCGCAAAATCGGTCATATCAATATGGTAGGTAGCAACCTGCCCACTATGCGGCAGCAGGCAACCGCGGCCGCTCACCTACTCACCCACGGCGCCTAGCCACTACTTCAAGGAGACGCTCATGAGCTCACCCTACGATTCATCTAACCCCATCGTCGGCATTGTCATGGGCTCTGACTCTGACTGGCCCGTCATGGAAGCCGCAGCCCAGGTGCTCGAAGAATTCGGGATTCCTTACGAAGCTGATGTGGTCTCAGCCCACCGCATGCCTGAGGACATGATTGATTACGGCAAAAAAGCCCACGAACGCGGCATCCGTGTCATTATTGCCGGAGCAGGCGGTGCTGCCCACCTGCCGGGTATGCTGGCTGCAGTGACTCCCCTGCCGGTCATCGGCGTCCCGGTCAAGCTCAAGAGCCTAGAGGGCATGGATTCTTTGCTGTCCATTGTGCAGATGCCCGCCGGAGTGCCCGTGGCTACTGTTTCCATCAACGGTGCCCGTAATGCAGGTCTGCTGGCTCTGCGTATCCTGGGCAGCGGCGATGATAGCTTTGCCCGCCAGGTGCGTTCAGACATGATCGACTTCGCGGCTTCACTGCGCCAGACCGCCATGGACAAGGGCTCAGCCCTGCGCGCTAAAGTCACCGAACGCATCGAGGACGCCGCTGAAGAAGCCGGCGAGCGCCCTGCCCCCGCACGCCCAGCTCCCGATGCATCAGAAAGTGATGCTAAAGCACCCTACGCCCCCTAAAGAATAGCGTTGTACTTGTGAAGTGTGCCTCCTCTCAGGGTTTAGCCCCCTTGTACCGGTGGTACACCCAGATTCTTTAGCTAATGTGGTGAGGCAGAGTTTTTCTCTGTTAGATAAAGAGCATATTGGTGCTGTTCAGCCCAGGGGAGGCCATCGTGTCAGATCAGCGTGATTCTCAACCCGTTCATCCGATTAGCGGGATGCGTAGCCGTGGTCAGAATCTGGGCAAACCCAATCTGACTGATCCTTTGCATCACCCAGAAGCAGCTTCACCTGCCCTGCGGTCTAAAAGAGCATGGCTGTTTCTGCTGCTCACTTTGGTCTTACCCGGTTCTGTTCAACTGATGACCGACCACAAGGTGGTAGGAAAGCGGGCACTGGCCGTGACTCTCACGGTGTGGGCTTTCATCATTCTTATGCTGGGGCTTTGGCTGATGCGCCGCACCATGGTGCTTTCGCTGTTTACCAATACCTGGTTTCTCTCCGCCTTCGCCCTCCTCCTGCTGGCTCTAGCCGCAGGCTGGGTGTTTCTCTTCCTCGATACTCTGCGTGCTATCCGTCCAGGTCTGCTGGCCGGTAAGCACCGCACCCTGGTAACCCTTTGCCTGATTGCAGCAATTTTTGTCACCGGTGGTGGCTTGGGCTACGGCGCCTACATCACTTGGGTAGGCAGGGGAGCTCTCGGTTCTATCTTCGCTGACGGCGCGCTGAATGAGAACGAGGGCCGTTACAACATTCTGCTCATGGGAGGGGACGCCGGCGAAGACCGGGTGGGCCGCCGCCCGGATTCTATGACGGTAGTCAGTATCGACGCTTCAACCGGGCAGGCCATCACCATCTCGGTGCCGCGCAACCTGCAGAACGCAATCTTCGAGCAGGGTTCCCCTCTCTGGTCTGTTTACCCAGAGGGCTTCAACTGTGGAGACGAGTGTATTCTCAACGCTCTCTACCCTGATGTCACCGCTAACTACCCTGACCTGTACCCGGAGGCAGAGGATCCTGGCGCTGAAGCTACCATGGATGCGGTATCAGGGGTTTTGGGGATTACGGTTGAGAACTACCTACTGATTGATATGAGCGGTTTTGAGCAACTGGTGGACGCCCTGGGTGGGATCACCATTGATGTTGGAGGTTACGTTCCCATTGGCGGGGGTACCAACGAGCTCACGGGTGAGCCCAACCCCATTGACGGCTACATTGAGCCAGGTGTGCAGAAGCTAGATGGTTTCCATGCTCTCTGGTATGCCCGTTCACGAGAGGGCGCCTCGGATTACGACCGTCAGGCACGCCAGCGGTGCGTTCAGGCTGCTATGCTCAAGCAGCTTGACCCTGCTAATGTGCTGACCAAGTTCGCCGATATCACTGCAGCAGGTGAGCAGGTGGTGGAAACCAATATCCCTCAAAGCGGTTTATCCCAGCTGGGTGATGTGGCGCTGAAGTCCAAGGACTACGATCTGATTCAGTTCGCCGCTGGGCCGCCCTACTTCAGCGAAGATTTCCCGACCTACCCAGACTTTGATCAGCTCCATGCAGCAGTAGAAAAAATGATTTCTGAGTCGGCCCAGGGTATCGCCCCCACGGCCACCACGGCGCAGGGTGGGTATTCTACCTCTGAAATAGCTGACACCGATACAAGCACAATCTCTGACGCTGTAACGGTTGAACCTGTGTCCTTCCGCGCGCAGCTAGCCAGTGAGCTCTCACCCAATGGCACCTGCTCCGTGCCCTAACCGGTAGACTGAACGCCATGAGTAACATTCTGCAGTCAGATATTTGGGCTAAACTTCAGGAACATAATGGGCACACGGTAGTGCGGGGTTCGGGCGAAGGCTGGAACTACATGGCAACCGTTGAAGGTGGCTCCACAGGGCGTTACCTTTACTCCCCCTACGGTCCTGAGGCAGAGAATGCTGCAGCCTTTGATGCGGCCATAGCCGATATGAAGAGAGTTGCTGCCGAACACAAGTGCTGGTTCATTCGAGTGGAGCCAACTAACGACAGGATCTGGGGCCAGCAGAGCGGCGAAGCTTTCTTGGCAGCGCGAGGGTTCAAATTCTCCCCCCGCCAGATTCAGCCCGGTCATACCCAAATTATTGACCTAACCCTCTCCGAGGATGAACTTCTCAAGGGCATGATTTCATCCAACCGAAACCTGCACCGCAATATCCATAAAAAGGGTGTGACGTTTGAGAAGTCTCAGAACCCCGAAGACGTCAAAATTCTTCTGCACTACCTCAACGAGACCGCAGAGCGCCTTGGCTTTAATCGCCAGCAGGACGACTACCTGATGAACGTGGCTAAGGTTTTGATGCCCGAGGACGCCGCCACTCTCTTTATCGTCAAGGTTGACGGCGAACCTATCGGTGCTTCCCTCTGCTACGACTCAGACGATACCCGTGTCTACGCCCATACTGCAGTTAGCTTTGATCACCGCAAGCTCAAAGCTGGTAACCCTCTGCTCTCCACCATCATAATGGATGCTAAGGAGAAGGGCCTGAAATATATGGATCTTTTCGGCATTGCTCCCAATGATGACCCTAACCATGAGTGGGCAGGTTTCACGCAGTTCAAGAAGTCTTTTGGCGGCGAATCAGTGGCTTTCCCCGGAACCTGGGATTTGTCCGTATCAGCTCAGGGTTATCGCGCTTACCAGGGTATTCGGGCCGCTCGTGAGGGCCTAGCTCAGGCTAAGAAGCTGGCCCAGACCAAGGTGCTACCGGCCGCGCAGAAAACGATGGCCACCATTCGTACCAAGGTCGGCAAGTAGAACTGCGGTTGACCCATAACAAACGCCCCAGCCACGTGGCTGGGGCGTTTATGGTATTAGCGGGGCATGATACCGGCTACGTTGGTGAGGTAGCGTGAGAGCTTGTGCTCAGCTTCGATGAGTCGCACGGTGCCTGAGAGCGAGCGCATAACCAGCGACTGGGTGGTGACGGTGTCGCGACCATAGCGCACACCGCGGAGCAGTTTGCCGTCGGTGATACCTGTAGCTGCGAAGAAGCAGTTATCGGTAGTTACCAGGTCATCGGTACTCAGCACGGCGTCCAGGTCATGACCAGCATCGAGGGCTTTCTGGCGCTCGGCATCATCTACCGGAGCCAGACGTCCTTGAATGACGCCGCCGGTTGCCTTGATAGCGCAGGCAGCGACAATACCTTCGGGGGTGCCGCCGGTGCCCATCATGAGATCCACACCGGTGCCTTCGCGGCAGGCTGCAATGGCACCAGCCACGTCGCCGTCCAGAATCATGCGGGTGCGAGCGCCGGTGGCACGAATATCTTCAACCAGCTTGGCGTGGCGTGGGCGGTCGAGCACACAGACGGTGAGCTGATTGATATGTGTGCCTTTAGCTTTAGCCACCAGGTGTAGGTTTTGTTTGACCGGTAGGCGTAGATCCACCATGTCGGCGGCTTCGGGGCCGGTGACCAGTTTTTCCATGTAAAAGACGGCTGAGGGGTCAAACATGGTGCCGCCTTCAGCAACCGCGATGACTGAGAGGGCGTTATCCATGCCCAGGGCGGTGAGGCGGGTACCGTCGATTGGGTCTACCGCAACGTCAAACTTAGCGCCGCTACCATCACCGACCTGCTCACCATTGAAGAGCATAGGGGCTTCGTCTTTTTCGCCTTCACCAATGACCACGGTGCCGTTGAAGTTAACCGTCTTCAGGCGGGCGCGCATGGCATCTACCGCGGCTCCGTCTGCCATGTTTTTGTCTCCAGCACCTACGAGCGGGCCGGAGGCGATGGCTGCGGCTTCGGTAGCACGCACTAGTTCGAGAGCTAGGTTACGGTCTGACATGTAGGGTTCGATCATCTTCTCACCTTTGAGTTGTTGCTCCGGGGCACCTTGGCATACTGGTCCCGGTGTGGCTATGTGCCTCTATTTAGCCTACTCTCTTCTAGCCTTTGTTAAGGAACATTTACGGAAGCCCCGATGAGGGTGAGGTAGGTCATGGGCAAGAGGTGTCTTCGATTTCTATGCTCTGGTAGGTCATACTAGAAAGCGTGACTTCATCGAACAATACTCCCGATTTCCATCCCTCAGCGCAGCCTGCCGACGCCCCCGCGTCTTCTGATGCGCAAAGTGGTGAGCAGGTGTTGCCTCAGATTACTGAAAAGCAAGCAAGGCGTATTAACGCTCCGGCGAGAAACATGATTATTTCGATGGTGGTGATGTTGCTGCTCATCATCCCCGTGCTCTGGCTAATGCCACAACCTAACAAGAACCCCTACCGGCCCACCGTAGATGTGCCGGTCGTTGCTTACGAAGCAAGCCGTGAGGCCGGTTACCACGTGGCTGCGGCCGAGCAGGAAGGCTGGCACTACAACTACGCTCGCTGGAACACCGGCGCTGCAGACGGCATCAATTACTGGTCCAGCGGTCAGGTGACCCCCAGCAACCATTTCATCGAGCTGGTCCAGGCTCAGGACGCCAACCCCACCTGGGTTGCGCAACAGGTAGGCAATGCAGTGCCCGAAGCGCAGGTTCAGATGGCGGGGACTGAGTGGGAAGTGCGCTCCCAGGTTGACCCTGATGATAAGAATAAGATCACCACCAACTATATCGGAGAGCTTGAAGGCACTACGGTCATCATGATGGGTGAAGCAGAAGCTCCCGAATTTGAATCTCTGGCAGAAGCAACGGTCGCTTACCTGAAGGCTCCGTCTTCTACTGCCTCGCCCACTCCTTCTAGCGGCATTGAATAAAAGTTAGGTGTGTCATACTATTTTTGGTAGCTTAGCTTGCTAGCTTAGACCCTAGAAACACTGCTTCGTAGAGAAGAGAACATTGTGAGCCTGATTGCAACACCGCAGCAAGCTTGGAAGCGACTGTTAGAAGGCAACGAACGCTTCGTGGCCAACACCAGCTCCCACCCCCGCCAGGACGCCGCCCGGCGTGCTGAGCTAGTCAACGGACAACACCCTTTTGCCGCTATTCTGGGCTGCGGGGATTCACGTCTAGCCGCCGAAATCATTTTTGATCTGGGCTTGGGAGATGCGTTTGTGGTGCGTACCGCTGGTCAGGTGCTCGATGATGCGGTGCTGGGCTCCCTTGAATACTCAGCAGCTGAACTCGAAATCCCCCTCATCATGGTGCTGGGGCACGACTCCTGCGGCGCAGTCACTGCCACCCGTAATTCACTGATTTCTGGCACCATGCCTCCAGGGTTCATCCGCAACCTCGTCGAAGGCATCTTGCCATCGGTAATCTCTCCCGATCTGCCCGATGATGCCACCATCAACGAGATGGTCATTGAACACACCCGCCAGACCGCTGCCCGCATCGCCGAGCAGTCAGCCATCATTCGTGAGGCAGTCGAGGGTGGAACCGTGGCTGTCATTGGCGTCTTCTACCACCTCTCCGACGGTAAGGCCGAGCTGGTCTACTCCAGCTCCCCCAGCATCACCGATTAATCCTGCGGCATGGTTTTCTGCCGTCATGTTGCGCTCCAATGCGACAGGCGTCACTGCTTCGTACTAAAATCGTGGGTATGGCTGAAAACACTGAATACCGCATTGAACACGACACCATGGGCGAAGTCCGCGTACCGGTAGATGCCCTCTACCGCGCGCAAACCCAGCGTGCCGTGGAAAACTTCCCCATCTCAGGTCAGACACTGGAGTCTGCCCACATCCGCGCCCTGGCCCTCATCAAGAAAGCCGCTGCAAAGGCTAACGAAGAACTGGGCGTACTCGATGCTGAGCGCTCCACCGCTATCCAGAAGGCCGCAGACCTGGTCGCCGCCGGTGAGTACGATGCACACTTCCCCATCGATGTGTTTCAGACCGGTTCTGGCACTTCGTCTAATATGAACACCAACGAGGTACTGGCAACCCTTGCCAACCGTGAGCTTGAAGGCTCCGAGGCTGAGGTGCACCCCAACGACCACGTCAACGCGTCCCAGTCCTCTAACGACGTCTTCCCCACCTCTGTACACGTGGCAGCGACCGAAGCGCTGATCAAAGATCTGGTGCCCGCTCTTGAGTACCTTGCTGAGTCACTTGAGCGCAAGGCTGTGGAGTTCAAGGACGTCGTTAAGTCCGGCCGCACCCACCTGATGGACGCGACCCCCGTGACCCTGGGCCAGGAGTTTGGCGGCTACGCAGCGCAGGTACGCTACGGTGTTGAGCGAATCCACGCCTCCCTGCCTCGCATCGCAGAGGTCCCTTTGGGCGGTACCGCTGTTGGAACCGGCATTAACACCCCTGACGGCTTTAGCGCCCGCGTCATTGAACTTCTGGCGGAAGAAACCGGTCTGCCCCTGACCGAGGCGCGCAACCATTTTGAAGCCCAGGCAAACCGTGACGGCCTGATTGAAGCCTCCGGCCAGCTGCGCAACATCGCCTACTCCTTCATGAAGATCAACAATGATATTCGCTGGATGGGTTCAGGGCCCAACACCGGCTTGGGCGAACTGCACATCCCCGATTTGCAGCCCGGCTCCTCGATTATGCCCGGCAAGGTCAACCCCGTGATCTGTGAAGCCGCCATCATGGTAGCAGCCCAGGTCATCGGTAATGACACCACCATCGCCCTTTCCTCTACCAACGGCGCCTTTGAGCTCAACGTGGGCATACCCGTCATGGCGGCTAACCTCCTGCAGTCCATCCGTCTGCTGGCCAACACCTCACGCGTTATGGCTGACAAAATGATTAACGGTCTTGAAGCTAACGTGGAGCGTGCCCGCTTCCTGGCAGAGGCCTCCCCCTCTACCGTGACCCCTATGAACAAGCTGATTGGTTACGAGGCAGCAGCCAAGATCGCTAAGTACTCGGTGGCTAACAAGACCACCGTGCGCGAGGCTGTCATTGCCCTGGGCTACGTGGAGCGCGGCGAAGTGACCGAGGCTCAGCTAGACGAGGCCCTGGACGTCACCAAGATGCTGGGCAACTTCTAAGCCCTCCCCGGCCTCTACCAGCCCTTCAAGGGAAAGCGCGGTGCGCGCCTGCCAAACCACAGCAGATGAGCACCGTGCTTTCTTTTTCGCTAGGCTAGGCTGGCCTCCAACGAGAGCCTTGGGCTAGCACCATCGAATCTTCTTAGACAGCCTCGAAACCAAACCGTGCACCGTCCCGATAGTTGAGGGCAGCGTCAATACGGTCTAACATACGCGCCCCGCAATAATCAGCGAGCTGTTCTACCGGCACCCAGCGCACCTGGCTGGACTCTTCATCGTTGACGCGCGCTTCGCCCGAAATGTAACGGCAGTAGAAGGTGTGGTCTAAAAACTGACAGCGGTCGCCATTGGTGAACTGCTGAGGAGGGTCAGCCTTAAGCTGGGCAAAGGCGACCACCTCAATCTTTACGTTGGCTTCTTCTTGCGCCTCCCGCAGGCAGGTTAGCGCGGGGTTCTCCCCAGGGTCTACAATGCCGGTGACCGGCGTCCAATTGCCATTATCGGAGCGTCGCACCAGCAGAATATCCCCGCTATCGCGCTGGATGACGGCAGTGGCGCCGGAGAGCCAGAGCAGTTCACTGCCGATTTTCTCTCGCAGGGAGGTAATAAATTCTGGAGTGGGCATGAGCGCCCCTTTCGTAGGATGCAGGAGTCAGGCGGGGAAGAATACTGCCAGCGCCGTGCCCAGCAGCATGAAAGGACCAAAAGCGATATGAGTCTTGGTGTTGGCACGGCGGGCGATGACCAGAGTCAGTGCCCAGAGCCCACCGAATAAGAAGATAAGCACGTTACCCCACAGCAGGTTAGTGGGTGAGAAAAAGCCCAAGAGCATGCCCAGCACACCGGCGAGCTTAACGTCGCCGAAGCCCAGAGCGCGGCGGGAGGCTAGACGCATCACCCAGTAGAAGCCCATCATCAGCATCCCGCTGTAGGCTATCTCGCGGGCATCGTTAAAGGTGTTTGACCCCAGAAAGGCAACAGCAAAGAGAGGCGCTCCCACTCCGGCATACATGGGTAGCACCAGTCGGTCCGGCAGGCGGTGTTCCCTCACATCGATAGCCCAGAGCTTCCAGGCAGTGACCAGAAAGTAACCCAGCACCCACACCAGCAGAAGGGCTGAGGCGCCAGCACGCCAGTCCCCGTTCAACCCCCGGGCGGCGAAATCCGCAATGATTGTCAGCATCGGGCTCTAGGAGCCGAAGCGGCGTTGCCGCTGGGCGTAGTCACGTAGAGCGCGCAGAAAGTCAACGCGGCGGAAGTCCGGCCAGAGTGCCTCGCAGAAGTAGAACTCCGAGTAGGCGGACTGCCAGGTCATAAAGCCCGAAAGTCGTTGCTCACCGGAGGTACGAATCAGCAGGTCGGGGTCCGGCATACCGCTGGTGTAGAGATGGCGGGAAATATCGTCAATAGTGATACTCTCAGAGAGCTCTGCCAGGGACGCACCCCTGGTAGCAGCCTCTCGCAGAAGGCCACGCACGGCGTCGGCGATTTCCTGGCGGCCGCCGTAGCCCACCGCCACATTCACCTGCAGGTCCTGCACGTTTTCGGTCTGCGCAGTTGCACATTCAAAGGCAGATCTCAGGCTATCTGGCAACGACTCCAGCTGACCCACCGCTCGGATGCGGGCCAGCCCAGAATCAGCCAACTGACCGATAAACCCTTCAATAACCTCCACTAAGTCAGTGAGCTCTTCGCTGCTTCGTTTGAGGTTCTCGGTTGAAAGCATGTAGAGGGTGACCATCGGAATTCTAAGCTCAGTGCACCACCCCAAAAATTCGATAATGCGCGCAGCGCCGGCCTGGTGCCCGTGCTTGGTGCTTTGACCTGACAAAGCCGCCCAACGGCGGTTACCGTCCACCAGAACACCGATGTGCTGGGGCAACTTTTCAACTGGCAAGGAGGCCGCCAGCGACCGCTCATACACCGTGTAGAGGGGTTGAGGTAGTTTCATGCTGGCTCCTGACCGATCAGAGAGGTTTTTCACTACCCTATTCTAGCCCTTTGCCCTGGTGCCGGGCGCTGTCCCATCAGCCCACAGCTCAAGATCACTGCACGTCCCGGCATCTACTTTTCACCAGAATTTATACCTGCCATACTAAATATATGGAAAAGACCACCAACTCACCGTCCTCCGGCCATCAGGTAGCACCTCATGACCGTTACCACGGGGTCATGGAGCGTCTTAGCGAAACCCAGCACGAAATCATGGAGTTCTACCGTCTCAACGGTAAACCTAAAATGCGCGGCTGGATTCATGCGGCCTTTGCGCCCGTGGCCTTTGTTGCCGGCATCGTCCTCATCGCCCTTTCAGGGGGCGGACCGCTTGCTCTTGCCTGCGCCGTTTTCGCCCTCACCGGCGTGCTGCTCTTTGGTGTCTCGGGCATGTACCACCGTGGCTTCTGGCCGGCTAAAGCGCGAATGCTGCTCAAGCGGCTGGATCACGCGAACATTGCCCTACTCATTGCCGGCACCTATACCCCCATCGCACTCACTCTGCTGAGCGGAACCAAGCAGGCAGTCCTGCTCTGGACAATCTGGGGGTGTGCACTATCGGTGGTGCTCTTCCGCGTACTCTGGACGGGTGCTCCCCGCTGGCTCTACACCCCGATCTACATGGTGATGGGTCTCTTAGCGGTTTTCTTCCTCGGTGATTTCTGGCAGGTATCACCTGCCGCCATGATACTGATTGCCACAGGCGGTGCCTTCTATATCGTTGGCGCAATATTTTACGCCAGCAAGTGGCCGCGCATGTCCCCCTCCATCTTTGGTTTCCACGAACTTTTCCATGCCTGTACCGTGATCGGTTTTATTCTGCACTACATTGCGGTTATGCTGGCAATTTTCGCTGTCTAGTCCAGGAGCATAAGAAAAACCTGGCACCCCATGTGGGGCTGCCAGGTTTCTTTTATGACCTTAGGGCACGGTATCTAGTGCGGGCGGCGCAAATGATCCTGCGCTACCACCGCTTCATCTTTGACAGTGGGGTGCACTTCAGGGGTAGCGACCTGAGCAGCGGATGCCGCGGTCTCGGCCTTCGCTAGCTCCTCAGCTTCACGGGCAATGGCGTATTCGCTCCGATAGCGCAGACGGCGAGCGCGGCGGGTGAGGTCAAGACCCAGCATCACGATGACCACAGCCAGCACGAAGGTCACTCCGAAACCGACGATCCCGGGAGACCCGCGGAAGGTGCCATCAGGGTTAACCGTGGTGATGACGGTGGGGGTCGCTTCTGCTGCAACGGTGAGGGCTGCAAGGGTCAGAGATGACACGATTGGGCATCCTTAGGGTCGTGGAACGTAAAAAGCGCTTAAGCCTGTCTTCCCATTATAGGTGGTGGGGAAGATAGCTCACCCTTCTTAGCGCGCTGCGTAATCAATACCTGCTGCGAAGCAGGTTTCTGGCAGTTGGGAGCTGACTCTACTGAAAGCAAGTACGTAGTCTTCAAAGGGCCAGATTTTGCTTTGGTCCTGGGGGCTGATAGCAAAGAAGAGGGAGTCGGGAGCAATCTGTGACTGATGGGCCAGTAGAGCTGCATCTCGCTGGTCAAAGTGATCTGCCGCAAGGATGCGGGTGGTGGTTTTGTGGCGGGAAACCGGTGGGGTGTGCCCCTTGCCGTCACCTTCCATTGCCTCAGCTACCCAGCGGGCGAAGGGTGATTCGTGCCCCTGCTCCACCAGGTAGTTGTGAAAAGTCGTCATACGATCAGGGCTGAAGGTACGATCGTAATAAATTTTGGAGACTTCCCAGGGCGCACCGGTCCCCGGATAGGCGGTGGAGTCTCCGGCTTTATCGTAGGCCTCCATAGCTACCCGGTGGCTCATAATGTGATCCGGGTGGGGGTAGCCGCCGATCTCATCGTAAGCGAGGATCACGTGGGGCTTGAAGTCCCGCACTAGCCGAATGAGAGGCGCGGCGGCCTGTTCAAGGGGTAGCGTTGCGAAGGAGCCAAAAGGCAAAGGCGGCAGGGGGTCACCTTCAGGGAGACCGGAATCGACAAATCCCACCCAACGGTGCTCTACACCCAGAATTTCAGCGGCTTTTTTCATCTCGGACCGTCGAACTCCCGGTAGGTCGCGGTGAGCTGCCGGGTTGCTATCAACCTCAGCGTTCAAAATATCGCCGCGTTCACCACCTGTCATGGATGCAACCATCACGCGCGCTCCGCGCTGAACATAAGCTGCCATGGAAGCGGCGCCCTTAGAGGACTCGTCATCGGGGTGAGCATGCACTGCTAAGATGCGCAAACCGGTGTAGTCTTCCTCAAGCGGAGCAAGGTGCGCGCGAACAAAGAGAGGTTGTGACTGAGGTGTATTCATCATGATGCTTTCGGCGCTAGGAGGTGAATCGGTGAATGAGAAACGGTATCGTAGGAGTGGTGACCCGCTGTTTTGCTGTGCTCAATTCTAGCGAAAGAGCCGAGCACCATAAACCCCAGTATTACCCCAGATGAATGAGCACAATGACCGCACCCACCCTTTCTAAACGCTATGGTCAACGCACCCAACGCAAAAAAATGTCCGCAGCTTTCTGGTATACCCTGGCAGCACTAGGCGTTGCTTTGGGCGTGGCATTTGTCCTTTGGGTACAGATCTCCTCACAGGATAAGCCTACAGCTCGGGACGTCGGGTTCACGCTGACCAGTGTTAATGAAGTTGATGTCACCTTCGAGGTCAGCAAAAACCCTGAAGATACCGCAGTGTGCGCGCTCAAGGCTCTCAACCCTTCAGCAGCGCCGGTAGGGTGGAAGGAAGTTGCTATTGGCCCCTATGCCGATGAAAACGGCAACGGAATCTCTGTGCAAACCGTAGCTCTACGCACACTTGGTGAAGCCCATACAGTGACCGTTGATTCCTGTTGGATCCCAGAACAGAAGTAGCTCTTTAGCTCAGGGGGAACATTAGGTCAACGCCTGCCTCTATGGGTAAAATTGGTCACATACATCTCAGGGCGGCACCCGGTTAGCGGGTGCCTCTCTCGTTAGTAGCGGATCTTGCCCAGCCTAGCTGGAAAGCCGCACCCAAGGAGGAAAAATGGCTGAAAACGAAGGCGCCTGGCTCACCCAGGAGGCATATGACCGTCTGCAGGCTGAGCTCGACCACCTTTCTGGCCCCTACCGCCAGGAAATTATAGAACGCATCTCAGCTGCCCGTGATGAAGGCGATCTTAAAGAAAATGGTGGCTACCACGCAGCCCGCGAGGAGCAGGGCAAGAACGAAGGCCGTATCGCCCAGCTCAAGCATCTGCTGGACAACGCCCAGGTCTCAGATCAGCCCGTTGCTGATGATGGTATCGTTGAGCCCGGCATGGTCATTGAGGCAGAAATCGGCGGTAAGGCGCTAAGCTTCTTGCTCGGCTCTCGCGAAGTTGCTGACTCCCTGGTAGGTGACAGCGAACTGCAGGTTTTCAGTGAAAAGTCACCCATGGGTGCTGCCATCAATGGTCACACGGTTGGTGATGAACTTTCCTACGAAGCACCCAACGGTAAGCAGATTCCCGTTAAGATCATCTCAGCTAAGCCCTTTACCGGCTAAAAGCTCGCAATAAACTAAGGCCCTGGCGTCTTCACCCTCACAGGTGGATACGCCGGGGCCTTGTTGTATGTCAGGCTGAAAAGCAGGTTACTGAACGACGATTGGCTGGTAGCCCTCAGCCTCTAGAGCAGCGATGACCTCTTTGCAGTGCTCGGCGCCCTTAGTCTCCATGTCGATGGTGATTGAAACATCGCCCATGGATAGGGCACCACCTAAGCGGGTGTGGTCCACGCCAGTTACGTTGGCGTCGTGTTCAGAGATGATACGGGAGATTGAGGTGAGCTCACCGGGGCGGTCAGTTAGCATCAGTTTGATGGTCATGAACCTACCTGCCGCTGATAGACCGCGCTGTATGACCTTGAGCATCAGCATAGGGTCAATGTTACCGCCGGAAAGCAGACACACCGTGGTGCCCAAGTCGCCGTACTTCTCGGCCAATGAACCGCTCATGAGGGCAGCAACTGGTACAGAACCTGCAGGTTCAACTACCAACTTGTTTCGTTCAAGAAGGAAGATGAGTGCCCGGGCGATATCGTCTTCAGAGACGGTATGAACATCGTCCACCAGGGATTTGATGATAGTAAAGGGCAACTGACCTGGACGGCCCACCGCGATACCGTCAGCGATGGTTGAGACCTTTTTGAGGGGTACTAGGGCATCCGCTGCCAGTGAGGGCGGGTAGGCAGCAGCGTGTTCTGCTTGCACACCGATAATGCGGATTTTTTTGCCCAGTTCCTTCTCCTTGGCGCGTACCGCCACAGAAAGACCCGCCAGTAGCCCGCCCCCGCCCACACCAACCAAGATAGTATCTACGTCAGAGACCTGGTCGAGAATCTCAAGACCCAGGGTTCCTTGACCAGCGATGATGTCCTCGTTGTCGAAGGGATGCACAAAAATCGCACCGGTCTGCTGGGCATACAGCTTGGCTTCTGCGAGAGCATCGTCCACTGTGTTGCCGTGCAAAATCACCTCAGCACCGTGGCTACGAGTTGCAGCGATTTTGGGCAGGGCCGCACCGCGCGGCATATAAATTCTGGCCTCAATCCCCAGGCGCGAGGCCGCGAGGGCTACACCCTGGGCGTGGTTGCCCGCTGATGCTGCTACGACACCCAGCGCTTTCTCAGCGCTACTGAGCTGTGCCATACGGACGTAGGCCCCGCGTACCTTGAAAGAACCGGATCGTTGCAGGTTCTCACACTTGAGAAAGACCTCGGTCCCTAGAATCTCACTGAGCGCACGGGAGTGAGCCACGGGGGTGCGCTCAATAACGCCTTCGAGCAGGTCGGCGGCGTTTTGGATATCTGCAAGCTGAACGGGCAGTTCTTCCACTGATGTCTACCTTTGTGTTGTGTGCTGGTTGCTAACGGGCTACTGAAGAATCAGGGGCGGTGGAGGTCTCAACCGCTTCTGCAGTAGCTTCCTGCTTCTTTTCTATTTCCTTCTTGCGTTCTAAGCGTTCCTTAACTTTTTCAGCAATCGCTTTTTTGTTGCGGCGTTTTACTTCGTGCGGGTAGAGGAACTCACTCTGTCTAATATCGGGGTCCCTCTCCCACTCTCGTCCGGCAAGGTATCTCACCACCGTGTTGACGACTGCAAGCACAGGCACAGCAAAGAGGGCGCCAACGATACCGTAAAGGGTTGAACCAGCAATGACCACGATAACGACAGCGAGCGGGTGTAGAGAGACGGCCTTACCCATGACCAGGGGCTGAAGAATATTAGATTCAACCTGCTGCACGATCAGCACCATGATCAGCATGATAAGAGCGTTGATAGGTCCATTAGCTACCAGAGCGAGCAGTACCGCGATAGCACCGGTCAGAAGTGCACCAACCACGGGAATAAAGGAACCCAGGAAAACCAGGACGCCCAGGGGGAAAGCCAGCGGCACGCCCAAGAAGAAGGCTGAGAGACCAATACCTACGGCGTCCACCGCCGCGACGAAGACCTGTACGCGCACGTAGCTGACCAGTGACTTCCAACCACGACGACCAGCTCCGTTGACGGCAAGGCGTGAACGGCGTGGGAAAAGCTTAACCATGAAAAGCCAGATACGCTCACCTTCCATGAGGAAGAAGATGAGGGTAAAGAGAACGATGACGGTGCCGGTGCCAATGTCAGCGGCGGTTGAGCCCACACTGGCGACACCGCTGATGATGCTGGATGTGTTGTTCTGGATTGCCTCGGTGAGCTGGCTAATGTAGCCATCAATACGGTCGGCACCTAGCTCAATGGGGAGGTTGTTGAGCAGGGCAACCAACTGATTCCAGCCCTCTGCCACCTGATCAGACAGGGATGAGAACCCAGCTGTAAGTTGCTGACCAACAAGCGTTAGCAGGCCGATGACGCCAGCAATAAGACCGATTTCGGTGATAGCTGTTGCGATACCTGCATGAATTTTGTTTTTCCGCAGGAAGTAAACGACCGGGGCCACGAGCCCTGCCAAAAGCGCGGCAATCATGATAGAAATGACGATCAGCGAGATCTTGGAGAACATCCAGTAGAGCGCAGCTGCGGCGATACCCACCACGAGGAGACGCCAGGACCAGCCAGCCGCTATTTTAAGTGCGGGTGAAACATAGTGGGCAGAGGGCTCTTGGGTATCTCTGCTTCTGGTGTCGGGGACTTGTACACTCATATTTTTATCTTCCCATGATTATCTCGTGCTTATTCTAGGTATCTCATATACCGGCGATAAAGGAACTTGTACGCGAGAAGGGGGAGGGATGCTCAACGCTTCTCCCTCCCCCTTCTGGTACTGAATTATGGTTTAGTTATCTGCCATGGATCGCACGAAGTAAACGACGCGCAGAATCTCGATGTAGAGCCACACGAGGGTGACGATCAGACCGAAGGCAAGACGCCAGGATTCGCGCTCAGGCTGACCCATCTTCACTGCTTCACTGACGTTGGTGAAGTCAAGCAGCAGCGAGTAGGTCGCCAGTAGCACGGCGAAGAGACCGATGATGAGACCCAGGGGGATACCCATGATGGTGATGTCGCTACGCATATCGAAACCAAAGAAGAGTGCTGAGCCCAGATTAATGAGAGCGAAAACTAGGTAAGAGATCGTCGCAATCATGAAGAAGCGGGTCATCTTAGCAGTGGCACGAATTTTGCCTGAAGAGTAAAGAGTCAGCACCGTGGCAAAGACAATGAGGGTTGCTAGAACAGCCTGGACCACGATACCGGGGTACATGGTTTCGAAGAGACCAGAGATACCGCCTACGAGCAGGCCCTGCGCAAAGGAGTAGGCCATAACCAGAGCAGGTGAGACCTTTTTCTTCACTGCGTTGGTAATGCCCAGTGCCAGTCCGGCAATCATGCCAACAAACATCAGAGCAGGGAATGCCCACCCAATGACCGCGCCCAGCACAACAATACCGAGGTTGAGACCGGTCTTGACGATGACATCGTTAATGGTCAAACGGTTGGTATCTGCGGGCCCTGCGGTACCAGCACCGTACATCTGGTTCAGCTCTTCTGCAGTCGGTTGAGCGTGCTGCTGCTGACCGTAAGGGTTCTGCCCATATTGAGGCTGCTGGTAGTTACCGTAGGTCTGCTGACCGTAGGGGTGAGCGGCTGAGGTGCCGCCAGCACCGAACTGACCAAAGCGGGGATCACCCTTTGGCTTAGTCATGCTGTTGAGAAGTGGGTTACCTGCCACGGCTGTGTTCTCCTAATGGTAGTCGTGGAAACGTTACTTGTTAGCCTACCGAAAAGTATGCTTCTTTGCTGGGTATTTTTCTCTGGGCTATACACTCCCCAGGCAATTTTCAGGCTAAGGGGCAGTAAGCGTCGCTTCGATATGATCTAGCACCGCGCCGTCTTGGTTGCTACCAATACTAAAATCTGCTTCAGGTAGAAGACGTGGATCACTTTCTTCCATAGCGATGGCGGTGGCGGCGTACTGGAACATTTCAAGGTCATTCCCTGAGTCCCCATAGGCTATGGTTTGGCTCTGTGGAATGCTCAAATGATTAGCTAGCCATGCCAGACCACGGCCTTTATGATTGCCGGTAAGAATCAGGTCAATCGCCCCAAAACCAGATGAGGTAGGAGTAACGCCCTCAGGCAGGGTCTGATGCAGGATACTCATCGTCTCATAAACATCAGCAGAAGAATCGGTGTTGAGGGCAACCTTAACTACGGTGTCCTTAATGGCTTGTACATCGTCAATTGCCTCAACGTTGGGGTAGAAGGGACGAATCACGGTGAGAGGGTCAGCGGGATCATAACCGGGTATTTCCATGCCAGTAGCAGAGAGGTACGAGTGAACGATTGTCGAAATGGTGTCAAGGCGGTCTGCTGGGATATACGAATGGTGACGGCAAGAAACAATAATGCCTAGCTTGAGGTGTTGCTGCAAAGCCTCCAGGGTGTCATGCACCAGTTGGGGGCTAAAACCCCAGAGGGCCAAATCTTTACCCTGGTTGTGGATGATGGCACCGTTTTCTGCGATGTAGTGCAAGTTGGCGTGATGCTCGTGCCCTGCCAGGTACTCATCAACCTTGGGCATTTGGTTTCCAGTGGCAATCGCCAAGTGCGACCCCTCCGCAGCCATCAGCTCAAGAACGCGGTCCAATTGCTCATGGTTATACGTTTTAGTATCGGTGAGAAGAGTTCCGTCAAGGTCTACGGCAAAAAGGCGTGGGCTAGTCATGCTGGGCTTTCAGTTACATACGAAAAGGGTAAAAGATTCTTGCTATGCAAAAGACCCGATGCTACTAGCACCGGGTCTCAGTGTGGTGCCCCTACTGGGACTCGAACCCAGAACACAAGGATTTTAAGTCCTCTGCCTCTGCCAATTGGGCTATAGGGGCGCACAGGGCCCGCACGCACAATGCGGGCACCCATTATTTATACCAGAAAAAGGTTAAAGACGTGCCTTCTCTTTTTCAGGTGCAGTACCGGTTGCTTCCTGGAAAGCGCGGCGAGGTGAACGCTGGTGGCGGATTGAGGAGGTGTCTCGACCGAAGATCTGGTTGAGAGCCCAGGTTGCCATGACGCGTGCGGTGCGCTCGGTGGTGGGGATTGCGGTACCGTGGTAGCCGCGGTGCATGATCCAAGCCAGGGGGCCGCCGATGGTCTTGCCCTTGAAGTTAGCAACGCCCTTCCACAGACCCAGACCAGCAACAACGCCGATGGTCTCGTGGTAGTAGTCGGTCAGTGACTCACCACGGCGATTAGCCAGCAGGTTTTCAGCCAGCTTGACTGCCTGGCGGGAGGCGTGCTGAGCGTTAGGTACGCAGAAGCCACCCACGCCGCCACCGGTGAGGTCGGGAACAGCAGCGTTATCGCCTGCAGCCCAAGCGCCTTCGATAACACCCTCGTCGCCGGTGATGCGAAGGTCAGCGCCTACACGCACACGACCGCGCTCATCGATGGGGAAATCAGTGTTCTTCAGCATGGGAGAGGCTGCGACACCTGCAGTCCAGATGAGGGTGTCGGTGTCCAGTTCACCGGCAGGTGACTTGTCGCCCATGTTGATGAGCTGCAGGTGACCGTCGGTTGCATCTGATAGCGAGGTGTTGAGCAGAACTTCGATGCCGCGGCCGCGCAGTTCAGCAACAACCTTCTCAGCACGGTCTGCGGGGACCTCGGGCATGATGCGGGGGGCCGCTTCAACCATCACGAAGCGGATGTCAGAAACGCGCAAGCGCTCATTACGGTTAACAGCTTCGCGAGCCATATCTTCGAGTTCTGAGATGGTCTCAACACCAGCGAAACCGCCACCAACGATGACGAAAGTCAGGGCGCGACGGCGGGCGTCTTCATCAATTTCAAGAGAAGCAACTTCGATGCGTTCCAGTACCCAGTTGCGAACAGAAACAGCTTCTTCAATGGTCTTCATACCGATGGCAACTTCTGCCAGACCGGGGATGGGGAAGGCACGGGTTACTGAACCTGCACCGATGACGATTTCATCGTAGGTCAGTTCAAAGTTCTCGCCAGCGTTGATGGGTTCGATGGTGGCGGTCTTGGTGGCGTGGTTGATAGCTACAACGCGGCCGCCAATGATTTCGGAATCGCGCAGATGCTGACGCAGGGGAACGGTTGCGTTACGGCCTTCCATGGAACCAGCAGCTACTTCGGGAAGGAAGGGCTGGTAGGTCATGTAGGGGTTGGGGTCTACAACGGTGACAACGCCACCGGATTCCTTGATAACCTTCTGAATCTTCTGAGCGACGGTGAAACCGACGTAGCCGCCACCGACGATGAGAACGCGAGGGCGGTCCTGTGCAATCTTATTGAAAGCCATTGAGTTTGCTACTTCCTGTTGGTTGTTTGCCGGTGTACGGCAAAAAGTCTCCATGCTTATCTTGCCACTTTTGGCGCCTTTAAGCACGGTTTGAGGGAAAGGTCTTAGGTTTGGTGCGGGTCTATTTTCTCACGTTTTTCAATTTCTAGGCGGCTAGACCAGAGTCACCAGAAAGGTGGGGGGGCAAAGTGCCGGGTGAGAGTCTGATTGACTGGTTTTATCGGCGGCGGCTTGCGCGGCGGGTCAGTGAGTCCAGACGGCGCAGGCTACCGGCTGTAATCACCACAATCCAAAAACCGAAGGCCGTCAGCACGATGAAGGGCAGGATGCCCGAATCTTCAGCTGGACGCACGGGCTGAGGGGCAGCAACTGCCTCGATGGTCTCTCCCTCTTCATGCACTGGGGCAGCAGTGGGACTGGAAGTGGGGCTTGCTGTGCCGGTGTGTTTACGGTGCACCGAAACCCACTCTTTCATCGATCCCAGGGGATTAGACTCAGCTGAATCGGGTGTATCGGGATCTAGCGCCCGTTGCGGGTTGATCACCCCGAAACCGTAGAAAGCGTCGCGCCCGCTCTCCCCCGCGTCATCAGTGCTGGAGATAATACGCTCAATGACCTGGTTACCGGTGAGGTCGGGGTACTTTTCCATGATGAGAGCGGCTAGGCCAGAAACCGTAGGTGCAGCCGCGCTAGTGCCGCTCCAGGTAGCGTACTTGTTATTGGGAATCGCGCCCACCATGGACTCACTCGGGGCTGAGACAGCGATAGAAATACCCTGAGAGGACGAGGACCAGGAATCCTTCTTACTCTTGTCTACCCCACCTACGGTGAGAACACCGGGCATGGTAGCGGGAGCACCCACCTGGGTAAGCCCAGCTCCCCTATTGCCGGCTGAGGCGATGATAATGACATCTTTTTCTTCGGCATAGGTGAAGGCAGAATCCCAGCTCTCGGGCCAAGAGGTGCTGTCTGAACCCACCGAGAGGTTGATGATGTCCGCGCCAGCGTCCACAGCATAGCGGACGGCAGTGGGAATCTGCTCATCCACGGACTTAGTAGAGCTACCTACGGTGCCCAGCTCTAAGGAAATCGGCAAGATGGTAGCTTCTGGCGCTACACCTATCATGCCTGCAGGGCCATCCCCGGGTTCTCCTGGGTTAGCCGGAGTGCCCCCATCGGAGTGTCCATGCCCGGCAATGACAGAAGCAACCAGGGTGCCGTGCTCCGGCTCGACGCCCAGGCCCTTCCAGCCCTGACCGGAGCCATTGCCCGAAGCGTCAAATCCGTCAATGACATTGGCCTTGAGATCTTGATGGTTGCCGTCGACTCCGGTATCAATGACCGCGACGGTTACTCCCTGACCGGTGGCTTCCTTCCAGAGATCCGCGAACCCGTACTGCATCAGCCAGTACTGCCTAGCCCGAATGGAGTCACCTCGCGGGGTATCGATGGTAGGAACGGAGGGCAGGTGCGACGGGCTGGGGGCGCCAGAGCTGGTTCCTCCGCTGGGGGACGCACTGGGTTCAGTAGCATGGGCGGCACCAAAGCCAGTGATCATCAGCAGAGCACTAGCAACAAGCGCTAGAACCTGGCGAAGGCTGAACCGAGCCATGGAAGCACACTCCTTACCGTAGTTTGCTGAGAGGTAATCGGTGTTGGGGGGGGCAAAGCCCTACCGAGCTAATGAGAGGGCAATGCCGTCCAGAATATCTTTTTCAGATGCAATAGCGGTAGAAACCCGCCCCTCGGTCATCTTCGAAATACGCTCGATAATGCGAGCCCAGACAATTGAGCCGGCGCCAATAACGTCAACGCGGCCCTCGTGCATAAAGCCCAGTTCAGCGCGTTCTTCGGTGGTCATAGCCACCAAATCAGCCGCCGCCTTTGAAATATCTTTGATGGATAGTTCGGTGCGGTCAATAGCTTGCGGGTCATAGGAGTCGAGACCCAGAGCATGCGCAGTGACCGTAGTGACCGTACCAGCGACCCCCACCAGACGTTCAGCCACAGAGAAGTCAACCTCAGCAGATGCACCCCCGATAGCCCGGTCAGTATCTGCAATGACGCGGGCAATCTGATCCACACTCGGAGGGTTAGAACTAACATGACGCTCGGTCATGCGCACACAGCCGATATTGACCGACTGCGAGGCCACTACCCCGTCCTTGTTGCCGAGGACGAACTCGGTAGAGCCGCCGCCTAGATCGATCACCAGCGTCATCTGCTCGGTATTACCCACCGATGATAGGGCGCCAGCAAAGGACAGCGCAGCCTCTTCGGTGCCAGAAATAATCTCGGGTTCAACCCCCAGGATCTCTTGGATACCGTTCGTGAAAATGTGGCGGTTACCGGCATCGCGGGTGGCACTGGTAGCCACAAAGCGAACTTTCTGTGCACCGTGTTCCTTCAGCAAACCTGCGTATTCACGGGCTGCTTCAAAAGTGCGCTCCAAAGATTCTTTGGCCAGCCACCCGGTGGCGTCCACGCCCTTTCCTAGGCGCACAATCTTCATGCGGCGCACCACCTCTGATAAGTGGACAGCACCGTCTGCGCCCTCTTCCATGTCAGCGATGAGCAGGCGGATTGAGTTGGTCCCGCAGTCGATAGCACCTACGCGCATCTTCTACCCCTTAAGCTTCTGTAACGGCGTCAGCACGCCAGGCAGGGTCGCAGTGGCAAACCTCGGGAGTCCACCACTCAGAAATCATATCCAGAGTGCGGTCCCCGTAGGGGTTGATGCCGCGCCCCACCGACAGGGTATGGCCCAGCACCGCGTGCAGGCACTTAACGCGGGTAGGCATGCCACCGGCTGAGATGCCCTCAATTTCGGGTACCTCACCTGTGTTAGTTGCCACGCGGATGCGCTCACGCTCAGCCAGGTAGTTCTCGTGGGCAGCGCGATAAGCTTCAGCCATTGCTTCATCAGCGGCAATCTCGTCGGTCATTGCGTACATTGCACCTTCTGCTTCGAGGCGAGACGCTGCTGCAGTGATAACAGGGTGCGCCAGGTAAAAGACGGTGGGGAAAGGAGTTCCGTTCGACAGACGCGGGGCGGTAGCAGCCACCAGCGGGTTACCGCAGACACAACGAGCAGGAATCTCGGCCACGTCACGAACTTTTCTCCCCAGTTGTGCCGAGAGAACCTGAATATCGAGTTCAGTGGGGGCAAGGGTTTCAGCGGTGACGCCGAAGCCGTGAGGTAAGTGAGTGGTCATGGGATCCTTTATCATCATGGTTGAACGGTGGATTAGCTATAAGTGTACGCGGTGACACCCACCGACCTTAAGCAGGGGTCACTCGCTAGGGGTAACGCTAGGGGTAACGCTACGGTCAGGGCTAGGCGCGTCAGAAGACTCAGTTTCTTCTGACCCAGAGCCGGCGCCCGCCGCTGGGGCGTCCTGCCCAGAAGCTAACTGGAAAGAGCCCCACAACTTGGTGGTCCAGGGGTCTTCCGGGGCCATTTTCGCTGCGGCGCTGGTGTCATCGACTAACGCTGAGGTGTCATCTAGGCCTACCACCAGGTAGGGTGTCTGACCGGGCTCAACGTAAAAGAGGCGGCTGCGTGCCTGCTGTTTGACGTAGTTATCGTCCTCCCACCAGCTGACCTGCGCCTCTAAAGCGTCCTGCTCAGCTTCAAGTGCGGCGATAGTCTCTTTGGCGTCGTTAATCTCATCTTGTTGCTTGAGGAAGGAACTCAGAGGGCCGTAAATAGAGACGGCAATGATAGCGATGATGATCGCAACAGTAATGAAGTGACCAGAGAAAGAATGAGCCGCAACGGGAACTTGCGTGTCAGTGTCACCGGAAGGGCTAGAAATTGCTCTGGATGGGGTGGGTTTCTTCTTATTCTTCTGCGGCTGGACGCCTGGATGCGAGAGACCAAAACCAAAAAAGGCAGCAATTGGGTTACGCCCGGGTTGTTTCTTTTGACCTGCCATGTTCTGCCGCTCCCCTCGTCGCTGATCTGTGCCTCACCAGTCTACCGTCTTTTGCTGATAGGCCGGTGGGCATACAAAAGCCGGTAGACGGGCAAACCCGCCTGCCGGCTTTGTATTTAAGCTAAAGACTACTTAGCGAAGCGGGGGAAAGCACCCTTGCCCGCATAAACAGCCTGCTCGCCCAGTTCTTCTTCGATGCGCAGAAGCTGGTTGTACTTAGCAACGCGCTCGGAGCGGGCGGGAGCACCGGTCTTGATCTGGCCAGCGTTGGTAGCAACAGCCAGGTCAGCGATGGTGACGTCTTCGGTCTCACCTGAACGGTGTGAAACCATGCAACGGTATTCATTGCGCTGAGCCAGGCTCATAGCGTCGAAGGTTTCGGTCAGTGAACCAATCTGGTTTACCTTGACCAGCAGGGCGTTAGCAGCGCCTTCAGCGATGCCCTTGCCCAGACGCTCGGGGTTGGTCACGAAGAGGTCGTCACCAACGATCTGGACCTTGTCGCCGATCATTTCGGTCAGGGTCTTATAGCCGTCCCAGTCGTTCTCGTCCAGGGGATCCTCGATGGACACGAGGGGGTACTTAGCGACAAGGTCAGCGTAGTACTGTGACATCTCTTCAGCTGAACGCTTCTGACCCTCAAAGTCGTAGGCGCCATCGTTGTAGAACTCGGAGGAAGCAACGTCCAGAGCCAGTGCGATTTCCTCGCCAGGCTTGTAGCCAGCCTTCTCGATAGCTTCAATGATCAGGTCAAGCGCAGCAGCGTTCGAATCCAGGTTGGGCGCGAAGCCACCCTCGTCACCCAGACCGGTGGAGAGTTCGCGTGAGTGCAGAACACTCTTCAGCGCGTGGTAGACCTCAACGCCAGCCTGCAGAGCAGCTGAGAAGGTGTCGAAACCGATGGGAGCAATCATGAACTCCTGGATATCAACGTTGGAGTCAGCGTGTGAGCCACCGTTGAGGATGTTCATCATGGGAACGGGCAGGACGTGAGCGTTGGGGCCACCCAGGTACTTGTAGAGGGGCAGGTCAGCCGACTCAGCAGCTGCCTTAGCGACGGCCATGGACAGGCCCAGGATAGCGTTAGCGCCCAGCTTACCCTTGTTGTCAGTACCGTCAAGAGCAATCATGGCTGCGTCAACAGCGCGCTGATCTGAAGCGTCGATACCGATAACTTCTTCGGAGATTTCATCGATTACTGCAGAAACAGCACCGAGAACGCCCTTGCCCAGGTAAACAGCTTTATCGTCATCGCGACGCTCTACTGCTTCCCACTCACCGGTGGATGCGCCTGAGGGAACTGCTGCGCGGCCAAAAGCGCCGTCTTCGAGCAGAACCTCAACCTCAACGGTGGGGTTGCCACGTGAGTCAAGAATCTGACGAGCGTGAACTGCGGTAATCAAAGCCATGAATATGCTCCTTGAAGGATAGAAATGAAAATGGCTAATCTGCGCTTCGAGCCCCACCGGCGGGCGGTGAGCTCCGAAGCACGGTTATGCCTTCAGTCTACCAAAAAACCCACATAAGCAAACAAAAATTCACTAATTCCCACTAATATGTCGGCAAATAGCAGAGGGTTTAGTGGCTCTTTACCCACGGTTACCCACATTCCACACGGAATAGAACGCAAGGACGGGCACACCAAGCGGCCTTGACTCTAGCTGTGTTGGTCGATGAGCTTGCGGGTCGCTGTGCGCAGGGCGCGTTCGGCGTCCAGCCCCCGGCTTTTGGCGGCGGCGACCAGGGTGAGCAGGTGCTCCCCCAGCTCCTCTTCGGTGGTAAAGCTGGTGCCAGCACCCATTTCCTCCGGGTCGAGCAGCCCAGCTTTGGAGGCTTTAGACAGGGTTTTTTCGGCCAGGGCTAAGGCAGGTAGGTGAGGTGGGATTCCGTCCAGGGGGCCGGTGCGTTCGGGCTTTTCCTTCTTTTTGAGTTCGTCCCAGCGGGTCAGCACGTCATCGCCTGTGACCGCTTCTTCATCACCGAAGACATGGGGGTGGCGGCGTTCAAGCTTGTCGTTGAGGGCGGTGAGCACCTGCACGATGTCAAAGCCACCCTGTTCTGCCGGGGTTTCCTCGGCTACACGGGAGTGGAAGACCACCTGTAACAACACATCCCCCAGCTCTTCCTTCAGCAGGGCGCGGTCGATTCCAGCGGGGGCCTCAATTGCTTCCACCACTTCGTAGGCTTCTTCTATCAGATAACGCAGTAGGGATTCGTGGGTTTGTTCGCCGTCCCAGGGGCAGCCGCCAGGACTGCGTAAGGTGTCCATGATGGTAACCAGACGTTGGAATTGGCTGCCTGCATTCTCAAGCTGGGTCATTCTAGCCCTCCTGCTCTGCTGGGGACTGTTCTGCCTGCTGGAGTTCCTGGGAAATTTGGGCGTAGGCACTCTGCACGCTTTGCATGAGTGCCTGCTTTTCGTCGAAGGTGCAGAAGGCCCCATTGATTGCGTTGAGCGTCATTTCGAAGAATTCGGGTATGCCAAAGCCAGCGCTGCGGGAGAGTTCAACGAATTCTCGGGTGATGCTGGTGGAGCTCATCAGGCGGTTATCAGGGTTGACAGTGACGGCGAAGCCGGCTGAGAAGAGCAGGGCCAGCGGGTGCTCTTCGTGGGTGCGTGCCGGGTCGAAAGCGGCCCCGGTGCCCACCAGGTCAATTTTCTGGGCGGCATCGGTTTGCAGGTTAGAGCAGGGGCAGCATTCTAGGACGATGCGCTGGTTCTTCACCCATTCAGCCACGGGGCCCAGTTGCAGTACGGTAGCGTCGCGGTCAGCGCCGGGCATGAGGGTGCCTTCGGGGTCAATCTCAGCAACTGTGCGGGCGGTGATGTCTTCGGTAATGCGGACGCCGTGACCGAGGCGGAGGGCGCGGCCGTCGACGAGGGCTGAGCGGATAGATTTTAAGCCATCGGCTTCACCGGCGTGCAGGGTAACGGGCATGAAGTGGGCGGCGGCGTAGTCCAGGGCTTCGGTGAAGAGGCTGGCGGGGTAACCTGCTTCTGGGCCTGCCAGGTCAAAGCCGACAATGCCCATCTGGCGGTTAGTCACGGCAAGCTGGGCAATTTCGAGGGCCCGGTCGTTCTGGCGCATGGCGCAGAGAATTTGGTTAACCAGGATACGGCCGCCCAGCGTTCCGATGTATTCCATACCGTCCATGAGCCCGTCGGCAACGGCCTCTACCGCTTCTTGCAGGCTCAGCCCGCGGCGGGTGTGAAGCTCCGGTGCCCAGCGTACTTCCCCGTAGATGACGCCGTCTGCTGCCAGTGTCACCACGTGGTCGCGGGCAACCTTACGCAGGTGCTCGGCAGTTTGCATGGCCGCCACCGTGTGTTCGAAGGTTTCTAAGTAGTGTTCTAGTGAGCGGGAGTCAGCTGCCTCACGGAACCAGGCGGCTAGCTCTTGGGGGTCTGTGGCAGGTAGTTCGTGACCAATCTCCGCAGCGTGCTTAATCAACGTTTCTGTCTGCACCCCACCGTCCAGGTGATCGTGCAGGCTAATCTTGGGCAGTTTTTGAATCCAGGTAGGTTCTTGCGTCACGATTTTCTCTTTTGTCCTCGATGTCATAGGTTTGGTGCCAGTGTACAGAAACCGCCCGGCCGCTGCATGATCAGCTACCAGATGGCAGCTAGCAGGCAGTGACCGGGCGGTAAACTCCAGTAGGTTTTAGAAGGTCCAGGACGCCAGCGCGTCGTTCATATGCGCCGGTATGTTAGCGCCGGTGCGGGGGAACATGCGTAGCTCTTCAACATACTGCTGGGCGGGCAGGCGCTCAGGGTAGCTGATGAAGGCTTCCTCATCGGTGTAGTCGAAACTGACTGCTGCGGGCACACCGGGGGTGAAGCGGATATTGATGGCCAGGGGTGAGCCGCTCCCCTCCTTGTAGGAGTCAGCCTTGAGCTGCAAGATAGCCAAGGTTTCCTCGGGTACCAGGTCAAAGGTGCGCACCTGTTCCCAGAAGCCGTTACGGCGCACGTGAGTTAGAGCATCGTAGTAGGAGCCCAGCGAGCGCACCCGGATCAGCACCGTGGAAACATCCAGCGCTGTGCCGTTTTCACCAAAGAGAGCATCGTAGGCAGGTGCGAAGCGGGAGACGACCTCTGCTTCGGTCAGCACCAGGTTGCCCTCAGCCAAGGTGGTTTCCGAGGGCTTGGTGTAGCTCTGGGCTGCAAACGAGGGAGCGACGTCCACATTAGCGCCCGCGCTGGGGGCATCAAGCGGTGCCGATGCCAGGGCAGGGCGGGAGGCAGCCGCCGGAGCGACCACGGTCTGCTCATCGTGGGTATCAAAAGCGTCATCATCGAGGTGGATGGGCAGGCTGCTGGGGCCACCCATGGGTAGAACGGGAGCTACCGCTGTGCTCTCTCCCCCATCATGTGAGTCTGCAGGACCATCGGTAGCAGGGTTATGATTCTCGGGGTTCTCTAGGGTCTCATCCGTATCGGCACGTTCTCCAGCGGTTTCAGAGGCAGCGGTGAACTCTTTAGACCCCTCTGTTTTCGTGAGCTGTGCGTCCTGCTCAAGGCTCTGTTCTTGATAGTCCTCCTCCTTCACAGTTTCAGTTTCAGCTGAGACAGGAGTTTCAGTAACCTGGGCGGGAACCTCGGTCTCTTGACTCACAGGTGCACCCTCCACCTCAGCTGCGGTGTCCTCATTGGGGTCTTCAGAAGATACGCTCTCGACCGTGGCATCAGAAGTAGCTGAGGGAGCCAGGAACTGAGCCTTATGAGTGCTCGTCTGCTCATCTGCGCTCTCTTCTGCCTCGGTCGATGCTGCTAAGCTAGCCGATCCACGCTCCCCCGGGTTACTTGCAGTCGGGCCGTCCTCAGGGGCAGGTTCGGACGCCGCGCTTGCTGTCTCGAGGTGTTCTGCCTCGGGTGACCCCTGTTCCGTCTCAATCGGCTCAGCCTGAGCCTGCTCAGAAGACGCTACCGGCTTATCAGCAGTTAGGGCGTAGTTCAGGTTGTGGCTGCTGCCCTTTTCCGAATTGATGAAAGAAGCCTGCACCTGCTCCTCCTCGGCAGCAGCGGGGCTCACCATAATGAGGGCACGGGTGAAGGCTCCGCGCTCGCCCTTTTCCTCTTCCACGTAGAGATCGGCAACCTCGGTAAACCAGTCGCCCCCGGGTAGCACGCTACCTTTTTCTAGCTCGTTGCCGCGCTGGTAGAAGGTGTAGCTCATATCGTTACCCTGCTGAACCAGGTGGAGGGTGATCTGTCCATCAGCGGTGGCGCGCATCTTCTGTGCGAGAGCGCGCAATGCACCGCCTACTTCTGCCTGTTGCTCGGGGGCACGTGCAGACTCTTTTGAAGGTGCAATGAGGGCAGGAGCTAGAACGTCGCGAGGTGCGGTTACAGCTGCCCGCTGCTGATCTTTTTTGCGGCTGAAGAGACCCATGGCTTGTCTTCTCTTTTCTGGCTAGGGAGTGGCGCGCTAGGCGTTAATACGATCAAGGATGATGGAGGTTTCTGACAGTTGGCCGTTAATATCCCATGCATCCTCAAGAGACTGCAGGGCACGGTCAAACCGTTCAGGGGTGTCGGTCATGAGGGTCATCAGGGGCTGCCCCTCAGTCACTGTGTCCCCGGGTTTTGCGTGAAGCTTGATACCTGCAGCTAGCTGCACAGCGTCCTCCTTGCGGGCTCGGCCAGCCCCAAGACGCCAGGACGCCACACCCACCGAGAGCGCGTCCAAGCGGGTCAGGGTGCCGGTCTGCGGAGCAAGTACAGTGTGGGTTTCACGAGCCACCGGCAGGGCAGCATCAGGGTCACCGCCCTGGGCTGAAATCATCTGACGCCACTTGTCCATGGCGCGCCCGTCTTTAAGAGCTTCAGCGGGGTCGGCGTCTACGCCCGAGTTCCTCAACATCACCCGCGCTAGTTCAAGCGTCAGTTCAACGACATCCGCTGGGCCGCCACCGGCGAGGACCTCAACCGACTCTTCAACCTCGCAGGCATTACCTACGGTCAGGCCCAACGGGGTGTCCATGTTGGTGAGCAGCGCACTGGTGGTGACCCCGGCGTCATGCCCCAGTCCCACCATAACCTCAGCTAGTTCGCGGGCCTGCTGAATGTCTTTCATAAAAGCACCCGAACCAACCTTGACATCGAGCACCAGAGACCCGGTGCCTTCAGCAATTTTCTTGCTCATGATGGATGAGGCGATGAGCGGGATGGCTTCAACGGTGCTGGTGGTGTCTCTTAGTGCGTAGAGCTTCTTATCAGCCGGCGCTAGCCCTGAGCCGGCGGCAGAAATAACTGCACCGATAGAACCTAGAATATCGATGGTTCGCTCGTTGGAAATACTAGCCTGCCAGCCAGGAATGGCCTCTAGCTTATCGAGGGTTCCACCGGTATGGCCTAACCCGCGGCCAGATAGTTGCGGCACCGCAACCCCGTAGACGGCTACCAAAGGGGCCAAAGGTAGGGTGATTTTATCGCCTACACCCCCGGTGGAATGTTTATCGGCGGTAGCAATCTTCTTGCCCGGGCCAATGATGGACGAGAAATCCATGCGCTCACCCGAACGAATCATGGCATCGGTCCACCGAGCAATTTCAGCCCGGCTCATGCCGTTGAGGAAAATTGCCATGGCAAGGGCACTCATCTGCTCATCAGCTACTACACCTCGGGTGTAGGCATCAATGACCCAGTCAATCTGATCATTCGATAGCTGCCCGCCGTCCCTCTTGGTACGGATGACATCTACAGCGTCAAAAGCCTCGTTACTCACGCGCGTCCTCTCATCAACAGGGCCATTTCGCCCCACCTCTTTGTGTGTTGTCTATCTTCCAGTATGCCAGTTGAAGCTAGCGGCTGCCCGTCTAAAGCAGCCGTCTACTGTTTTAGAGCCGTTCGGGACCAAAGGCATCGGGTAACATCTGCTCGATGGTCATGATTCCACCGGCAGACTTAATCATCATTCCTGCGGCACTGTGTTCATAGAGCAACTGACGGCAACGTCCGCAGGGCATGAGTGGCTCCCCTGCCCCATCCACGCAGGCAAAGGCCATCAGTTTACCGCCGCCGGTACGAAATAAATCAGAGATCAGCGAACACTCGGCACAGAGGGTTATACCCAAGGAAGCGTTCTCGATATTAGCGCCAGAGACGATGCGGCCGTCCTCGGTCAGTGCAGCAGCACCCACCGGGTACTTGGAGTAGGGAGCATAGGAGGTGGCCAAGGCACGGCGTGCCACATCTGTTAGTTCATCCCAGTTAATTGAAGTCATCATGCCTTCCTTAGACAGCAATGGCTACCGCACTCTATCGTGCAGTAGCCATTCATCGGTCGCTATTCCTTGACGTAGGGCGTGCCTACAGCTGCCGGGCCACGTGAACGGCCTACCAGACCTGCCACCGCAAAGATGGTGACAAGGTAGGGCAACATTGCCAGCAGCTCGGTGGGCACCTGGGTGCCCAGAATGGAGAGCACGAACTGCAGGTTCAGTGAAAAACCAAAGAGAAGGGCTGCGCTCAGGGCACCCACCGGAGTCCAGCGTCCGAAAATGAGTGCGGCCAGCGCGATGTAGCCCTGCCCCGCTGTCATGTCAGAGTTGAAGGCGGACACCGACACCAGGGTAAAGAAGGCTCCACCCATACCGGCTACAGCACCGGCCAGCAGCACGTTCATCAGACGCAGTCGATTGACGTTAACACCCAGAGTGTCAGCTGCCTTGGGGTGTTCGCCTACCGCGCGGGTACGCAGACCCCATTTGGTCTTGTTGAGCGCGAACCAAATCAGCCCTACAACGAAGTACATGAGGTAGACCAGAACATTCTGGTCGAACAGTACCGGTCCGATGACGGGGATCTGTGATAGAACGGGGATTTCGAAGCCGGGCAGCTTGGGCGCAGAGTTGAGGGTGGGTGCATTGGGCTGCAGGACGCGGGCAAACAGGAAGCCGGTGAGACCCGAGACCAGCACGTTAACCACCACACCCACGATGACCTGATCCACCAGGTACTTGATGGAGAAGAGGGCCAGGATACTCGAAACCAGCACGCCACCGGCCATAGCTGCCAATAAACCCGCCCAGGGGCTACCGGTGAGAGAGCCCACCAACACCGCCGAAAAAGCGCCGAAGAGCAGTTGCCCCTCGATAGCAATGTTGACGATGCCTGAGCGCTCGCAGAGCAGACCACCCATGGAACCAAAAATCATGGGGATAGACAGTGCTACCGCACCGGTCAGCAGTGAGACCAGTGACAGGGAGGGTTTGGCGGTAGAACCAATAGCCCAAACCAGTAGACCGGTGACAAAAGTAAGCCAGAAGAGGGGTGCTACCCAGCGGCCTAGTAGCTTACCGGTGTTGGTTGTTACCAGAGCGTAGGCGGCTAGAGCCAGCATGATCACCACAGCCACCCAGCCGTAAACCTGGGGGTTAATCTGCAGAGGTTCGGCTTGGAACCAGCGTACGCCGTCGGAAATACCGAGGCTAATAGTCTTCTCAGGGGCACGGATCCCAATCAAGAAGACCGAGAGCAGAGCCAAGACCGTGTAAATAACCGGGTTTTTCCAGTTCTTCACACCACCGGTTTCGGTCTCAGCTGAGACCTTAGTGTTTTGAGTAGCTACGACGCTCATGCTGCTGCCTCCACTGCCTTAGATGCGGACTTCTTCTTTTTGGTGCGCGGTGCCCCGGTGGGGTCGGGCAGACGGAAGATTGCGCGCACCAGCGGAGGTGCGGCAATAAAGAGAACGATAAGAGCCTGGAGCACCAAGACGATGTCAATGTCAGTACCGGTGCTGACCTGCATTGATACGCCACCGGCGCGGAAGGCTCCGTAGAGAAGAGCTGCGAAGAAGGTGCCCACAGGCTTGGAGCGGCCCAGTAGCGCTACGGTAATGGCGTCAAAGCCGAGGGACGCCGCAATACCGGTAGAGAGTACTTTTTCGGTTCCAGCTACCTGAGCTGCGCCCGCGAGACCGGCCAAAGCACCGGATAGTGCCATCACCACAATGTAGCCCGATGCCACGGAGATACCGGCGGTGCGGGCGGCGTTGGGGTTAGCGCCCACCGCGCGCAGGCGGAAGCCGACGGTAGAGCTATTTAGCAACCACCAGACGAAAGCTACTGCTAGGAGCGCCGCTAAGAAACCTGCGTGCAGACGAAACTGCGGGCCCAGCAGGAGCGGAAAGAGGGCGTTCTCGCCCAGCTTCTCTGAGATGGGGTTAGAACTACCTTCGCGCTGCAGCAACGGAGTCTTCAGCAAGTAGACCAAAAGGTTGGCAGCGATGTAGTTCATCATAATAGAGAGGATGACTTCGTGCGCGCCCGTGCGAGCCTTGAGAACACCAATGATGCCACCCCAGATAGCGCCACCAACGATACCGCCCAGCAGAATCAGGGGAACCATAACGATAACGGGGAGGCCCGCGTTCAGAGCTACCCAACCTGAGACGATGGCACCCAGAATAATCTGGCCCTGAGCACCGATGTTAAAGAGACCTGCTCGGAAGGACAGCGCCACAGCCAGACCTGCAAAAATGAGGGGTGTTGCAACGGTTAAGGTTTCTGTCAGCGGACGAATCTGCTGGGTGAAGTTCCTGCCATTGGGGTTGAAGATTGAACCCTGCAAAAGAGCTACGTAGGAGTCATAAGCAGCGCTCCACCCAGCGGCAAGGGTATCCAGCGGGCGCGCAAAGAAGTACCGTGATGCTGCCTGGGTTGCTGGGTCGGTTACAGCAATTAGCAGGCCGCCCACAATAAAAGCAGCCAGTGCTGCGCCAATAGAGAGGCCAATGCTACCGCCGGCAATCCGGGCGAAGAGGGAGGGCTTCTGGGTTTCCACCAGTTGCGAAGGGACATCCTGAGGAGGAGTCGGTGCGTCGGTGTCGGCTGCCAGAGCAGGGTCTACCTGCTGGGCAGCGGGCTGCTTATCGCTCATTCTCTTCTCCTTCTGCCCGCGGAGCAGACTCGGTTACCTGGGTTTTAGCAGCAGAGCCACTCGATGCCTCTGAGTGCTCGGTATCAGCTGCCAGCGCCTCCTCGTAGGTGGCACCTGCCATCATCTGGCCCAGCACAGATCTGGGGGTGGTCGGTGGGACGATGCCCATCAGCTCACCGTGTAAGAAGACGGCAATGCGGTCGGCAAGGCCATAGACCTCATCCAGTTCGGTAGAAACGATGAGAACGGGCACGCCCTTATCGCGTTCTTGCACGATGCGTTTGTGAATAAATTCGATTGAACCGACATCCACACCACGGGTGAGCTGGGAGCCAACAAAGAGTTGCAGGTCCCGACTCAGCTCGCGCGCTACAACAATTTTCTGCTGGTTGCCGCCGGATAGGGTGGATGCAGTGTGCTCCTTAGAGCCCATTCTGATATCAAATTCAGTACCAGCGCGATCAGCGTTAGCTGAAATCTTTGATCGGTTGAGAGTACCGGCTGAAGAAAACTCAGGGCTATCAAACAGGTCGAGTACCAGATTCTCAGAAATCGAGAAGGAGCCGATGAGCCCGTCCTTGCTACGGTCTTCAGGCACAAAGCCAACCCCAGAGCGCAACACCTGCTTGGTGCTCATACCCAACAGCTCGGTGCCGTTGAGACTCAGAGAACCTGTTGCCTTGGGGTGAAGGCCAATAATGCTTTCTGCCAGTTCGGTCTGCCCGTTACCCTGCACACCAGCCACAGCAAGAATCTCACCGCCGCGCACCTCAAAGCTGACTTTTTTGAGCAGGGGCACACCGTTATCTGCCATCAGGGTCAGGTTCTTAACCTCAAAGACTTTGTCGCTGACCTGGGCCGCGTCCTTATCCACGGTTAGCTGAACATTTTTGCCCACCATCATGGAAGCCAGCTCAGTAGTTGACATGGTGGGCTGGGCGTGACCGACCACCTTACCGCGGCGAATCACGGTGATATCATCAGAAATTTCGCGCACCTCACGCAACTTGTGCGAGATGAAGAGCAGAGATTTGCCGTCCTTACGCAACTGATCCATGATACCCAACAGCTGATCAGTTTCTGCAGGGGTAAGGACGGCGGTAGGCTCGTCTAGAATGAGGATTTCAGCATCGCGCACCAGTGCCTTGATGATCTCAACGCGCTGCTGAACACCCACCGGCAAATCCTCAACCACGGCATCTGGGTCTACCTGGAAGCCGTAGCGGTCAGAGATTTCACGGATTTTCTTGCGGGTTGACTCAAGATCAAGGGTAGCGCCCTTGATCGATTCAGCACCCAGGGCTACGTTTTCTGCCACCGTGAACACGGGAACCAGCATAAAGTGCTGGTGCACCATACCGATACCGGCTGCCATTGCATCCGAAGGCCCGGAGAATTCCACCGGCTGATCATCAATGAACATCTGACCCTCGGTAGGGCGGTAGAGACCATAGATAACGTTCATCAGAGTAGATTTACCCGCCCCATTTTCCCCCAGGAGACAGTGAACCGTGCCAGGGGTGACGGTCAGGTCAATGCTGTCGTTAGCGGTAAAATCACCAAACCGTTTGGTAACCTTGCGCAGTTCGAGTTTCATCGAGTGGCTTTCTGTGTAAGAACCGGCGCAGCCCCTTACCCAGCGGCAAACTGGAGTGGCTTCGCGTATACGTTGTGCTTTAGTCTAACTGGTCTCTTGCCGAGGGAAGAACCAGGGGGCAAACAAGCGGCTCACACTACCCTAGGGGGAGTGCGAGCCGCCTTTACTATGGCTCAACTGCTAGGAGTTATGCGGTGGGTGAGCCAGCGGTTTCAACCTTGATAGTACCGGAGATAATATCTTCTTTGATCTTGTCCAGTTCAGCCTTGGTTTCGTCAGTTACCTCGGAATCGAAGTTGTGGAAGGGAGCCAAGCCCACACCATCGTTCTCCAAGGTACCGATGTAAGCCTCGGAGGTGAAGTTACCGTCCATGTCAGCCTTGATGGTCTCGGTGATAGCGTCATCCATTTTCTTCATGACAGAGGTGAGGATGATGTCCTGGTAGTCAGCGTTGGTTTCGAAGCCATCAGCGTCAACCCATACAACAGATGCGGGTGAATCGGGGTTTGATGCGTTGTATTCTTTAACAGCTTCAAGAGTACCTGAACCTACGGGGCCAGCAACGGGCATAATCACGTCAGCACCCTGATCAAGGAAGTTCTGAGTGTTGGTCTTGCCCTTGGTGGCATCCTCGAAGTCGCCGGTGAAGGTACCGCTCTGGCTGTCGCTGTTCCAGCCCAGAACCTCAACGTCTGCGTTCTTCTGCTGGTTATAGTAGTCAACACCCTGCGCGAACCCATCCATGAAGATAGTGACGGTGGGGAATTCCATACCACCGTAGGTAGCTACCTTGCCGGTCTTTGACTGTGCTGCGGCAACGTAACCGGCCTGGAAAGCAGCCTGAGCGGTGTCAAAGACAATGGGGCGCACATTATCCAGCTCGATGGAGTTATCATCCACGATGGTGAAGTGCAGATCGGGGTTAGCTTCTGCGATTTCCTTGGTGGTATCAGCCAAACCGAAGCCTACGGTAACGGTGAGGTTACAACCGGCCTGGACCATCTCGTTGAGGTTGGGAGCGTAGTCGGTCTCAGCGGTGGACTGAGCTTCCTTCATGATAATACCGAACTCGGTCTCAGCGTGCTTTACGCCAGCGTAGGAGTTCTGGTTGAAGGACTTGTCCTGGAAGCCACCAAAGTCAGAAACGATGCAGCCAAGGTAGTCGCTGGACTCCCCGGATGCTGATGATGATTCTTCGGGAGCTGCTCCACAACCTGCAAGCAGGAGGGCGGAGACACCCAGCAGTGAACCGGTTGATGCAATGTGCTTGCGTGAGAAAGCCATGAGGGTCCTTTTCGTACGGCCCTGAGAGCGTGCCCTGCGCGACCTTGCGCCAGTGTTTTAACCCGCCCCAGAGAATATTTTGCGTAACACAACACATCTTAGTGTGATTTAAGTTTCTATTCCTCCCCGGCCGCCCAGGATCTAAGTGAACCACACTACACTTCTGGGTGCTCCCGAGTGACTGCCCTCTTATTTACGCTAATCACAGCGGCAGTAGCCGGATTCTGGAACAGAGACGAGCCAGTTCAAGGTTTTTTAAAATATTCTCGTCCTTGGCCCTGCAACGTTTCTCTGGGTAGGGCAGCCCTCTAGAGGACTAGTTCAGCGCGGATAGCGCGGAGGGCAGTAGCTGCCATGACGCGCACGCCAACTTCAATGGCACGTTCATCGGGGGCATAGTCCCCGCGGTGCAGGTCAAAAGTGTAGCCCCCGGGCATACGCGTACCCAAACGGATGAGGGCACCGGGCACTTCTTGCAGCATCCAGGCAAAATCCTCGCCGCCCATAGACTGCTCGACTAACACCACTGCGTCCTCACCCAGCTCGGCACGCGCAGCGTTCTCGAGCATAGCAACCTCGTCTTCGGTGTTAACTGCCGGCGGGACGCCGCGGAAGTGCTCTAGCTCCACCTCGACGTTGTAGGGGGCAGCAATCTGTTCAACCACTTCGTCAAGAATTGAACCTGCCTGTTTCCACACGTCTGCTTCCAGGCAGCGCATGGTCCCGGCGAGAAAGGCGGTGGAGGGGATGGCATTGGGGGCTACCCCCGCTTCAATCTGGCCCCAGACCACCAGAACCCCGCTGCGCACGTCAGTCTTGCGAGAGAGCACAGCGGGCACATTGATGGCGATCTGGCTCAGAGCATAAACGATGTCTTCGGTCAGGTGCGGGCGCGAAGTATGACCGCCCCGACCTTTAAGGCTGATTTTAATGGTGTCAGATGCACTGGTAATCGCCCCGATACGGGTTCCGATTTTGCCCACATCTACCTTGGGGTCGCAGTGCAGGGCAAAGGCGCGGGGCATGCCCTCTAGGATTCGCTGAGCCAGCACATCGACAGCGCCACCAGGCAGCTGTTCCTCAGCCGGCTGGAAAATAATACGAATGCTCGCACCCAGCGGGTTTTTTTGGTGCAGGCGATGCAGAGCGATGGCAACACCCAACATGACGGTCTGGTGAATGTCGTGCCCGCAGGCGTGCATGACCCCGTTGACTGTGGAGGCGTAGGGCAAATCGGTTTCTTCTTGGATGGGCAGCGCATCGATGTCGGCACGAAAGGCTGCCGCGTAAGGCCCCTCCCCCACATCAACATAGCAACCGGTGCCCTTGAGGTGCTTAGGCTTCAACCCGGCATCAGTCAGAGCGCTAAAGATACGCTCGGTGGTTTTCTTCTCCAGGTAGGACAACTCGGGGTTGGCATGCACCTCACGGCGGAAGCGGATGAGCTCCGGGGTGAGCGCACGAAGGCGCTGCCCAAAGATTGGAGAGTTCACATCAAGGGTGATCGCTGCTGAAGAAGACATACATCTAAGATAACCCCCTGCCCCGCAATCCTGCGAAGTGAGACCGCTCGTGAAGCCCCACCCTCTCTATGACGCTTCTGTGACACTTCTCCACCAGACGCAGGACGCCGCCGCGCTCCCCTACCCTGATGGCAGGTGAGACACGGCGGCGTCCTGTGGATGCTCTAGCGGCTAGAGTGAGCGGACAAGAATTGCCTGCTTGACCTCGGCGATAGCCTTGGTGATCTCAATACCGCGGGGGCAAGCCTCGGTGCAGTTGAAGGTGGTGCGGCAGCGCCAAACGCCTTCTTTGTCGTTGAGGATTTCTAGTCGCATATCGCCGGCGTCATCGCGTGAATCGAAGATAAAACGGTGGGCGTTGACGATAGCTGCCGGGCCGAAGTACTGGCCGTCGGTCCAGAAAACGGGGCAGGACGAGGTGCAGGCTGCGCAGAGGATGCACTTGGTGGTGTCATCAAAGCGGGCGCGGTCTTCCTGGGACTGGTAGCGCTCACGCTCAGGCTCGTGGGTGTCATTGACCAAGAAGGGCATGACCTCACGGTAGGCCTGGAAGAAGGGCTCCATATCGACAATGAGGTCCTTCTCGCAGGGCAGACCCTTGATGGGTTCAACGGTAATCGGCTTAGCGAGGTCAAGGTCCTTGAGCAGGGTCTTGCAGGCTAGGCGGTTGCGGCCGTTGATGCGCATGGCATCCGAGCCGCAGATACCGTGTGCGCAGGAGCGGCGGAAGGACAGCGAACCGTCAATCTCCCACTTAATCTTGTGCAGGGCATCCAGTACGCGGTCGGTGCCGTACATGGTGAGCTGGAATTCGTCCCAGTGCACTTCTGCCGACAGTTCGGGGTCGTAGCGGCGTACCTGAACGGTGATGTCAAAGGTGGGCGTTGCGCCCGCGCCACCGGTTTCAGATGCTAACTGAACCTTTGATTCTGGTTCACGTGCTTCAAAATCAGCCATTTTAATACTTACGCTCCATCGGTTCGTAGCGGGTGAAGGTCACGGGTTTGGTGTCGAAACGCAGACCCTTGATACCTTCCATCTCGGTGGTCTCATCGCGGTAGACCATGGAGTGCTTCATGAAGTTAGCATCGTCGCGGTCGGGGTAGTCCTCGCGGAAGTGACCGCCGCGGGATTCCTTGCGGTGTAGGGCGGCGACCGACATAACCTTGGCAAGTTCCAAGAGGAAGCCCAGTTCAACAGCTTCGAGCAGGTCCAGGTTGAAGCGCTTGCCCTTGTCCTGGATCTGGATGCTCTTGTAACGCTCTTCGAGTTCAACAATCTTGTCGACAGCGTTGTGGATGGTCTCTTCGGTGCGGAATACCTGCATGTCGGCGTCCATAACATCCTGCAGTTCCTTACGGAGCTGACCTACTTTTTCGGTGCCTTCGCCGTTGCGGATCTGATTGAGCAGGGCGAGGGTTTCGTCAGCTGCATCATCGGGCACAGGCAGGAAGTCAGCGCTTGCAGCGTACTCTGCAGCGTACATACCGGCGCGCTTGCCGAAAACGTTGATATCCAGCAGGGAGTTGGTGCCCAGGCGGTTTGAACCGTGTACAGATACACAGGCCACCTCACCGGCTGCGTAGAGACCGGGGATGATGTCTTCTGAGTTGGCGTGAACCTCAGCCTTGATGTTGGTAGGGATGCCACCCATTGCGTAGTGAGCGGTGGGGAACACAGGCACCGGCTCGGTGTAGGGTTCAACACCCAGGTAGGTGCGTGCGAACTCGGTGATGTCCGGCAGCTTCTCATCGATGTGTGAGGGTTCCAGGTGGGTAAGATCCAAAAGGACGTAGTCCTTGTTGGGGCCACAGCCGCGACCTTCACGCACTTCGTTAGCCATAGAGCGGGCAACGATATCGCGGGGTGCTAGGTCTTTAATGGTCGGCGCGTAGCGTTCCATAAAGCGTTCACCGTCGGAGTTGCGCAGGATGCCGCCTTCACCGCGGGCTGCCTCTGAGACCAGGATGCCCAGACCAGCCAGGCCGGTCGGGTGGAATTGTACGAACTCCATATCTTCCAGGGGAATGCCGTTGCGCAGGGCAATCGCCATGCCGTCGCCGGTGAGGGTGTGGGCGTTAGAGGTGGTCTTGAAGATCTTGCCACAGCCACCGGAAGCGAAAATGATGGACTTGGCCTGGAAGACATGGACGTCACCGGTTGCCAGGTCGTAGGAGACCACGCCAGCGGGGCGGCGGACGCCGTCCTCATCTTCAACCATGACCAGGTCGAGCACGTAGTACTCGTTATAGAACTCAACGTTGTGCTTAACGCAGTTCTGGTACAGGGTCTGCAGAATCATGTGGCCGGTGCGGTCTGCTGCGTAGCAGGAGCGGCGCACGGGTGCTTTACCGTGGTCACGGGTGTGACCACCAAAGCGTCGCTGGTCGATGCGTCCTTCAGGGGTTCGGTTGAAGGGCAGACCCATCTTTTCAAGATCCAGCACAGCTTCAATGGCTTCCTTAGCCATCACCTCTGCTGAATCCTGGTCAACAAGGTAGTCCCCGCCCTTAATGGTGTCAAAGGTGTGCCATTCCCAGTTGTCTTCTTCGACGTTGGCAAGGGCTGCGCACATGCCACCCTGAGCTGCACCGGTGTGGGAGCGGGTAGGGTAAAGCTTGGTGAGAACAGCGGTGCGGACGCGCTGACCAGCTTCAATTGCTGCGCGCATGCCGGCGCCACCGGCACCAATAATCACGACATCGTACTTATGTACCTGCATTAGTCAATGCTTCTTTCTTCAGTGTCTCGTTCTTAGAAAACTTAGGGGGCTGCGCAGAAGGACGCAAGAAGCTCGGGATCAGCACCAGCGGGGCAGGGGTCAAAGGTAAAGATGACCAGGGTGCCCAGAAGAATGACGAAGGCTGAGGCGAGGAAGAGCGCAACTTTAAGAATGAAACGTACGCCGTCCTTCTCTGCATAGTCATCGATGATGACGCGCATACCGTTGGTGCCGTGAAGCATAGCTAGCCAGAGCAACAGCAGATCCCAAACCTGCCAGAAGGGGTTAGCGAGTTTACCGCCCACGAAACCGAAGTCGATGCGGTGCACACCTTCGCCCATCATGAGGTTGACAAAGAGGTGACCGAAAATCAGTACAACCAGCAGCACACCGGAGATACGCATGTAGAGCCAGGCTGCCATCTCAAAGTTGTTGCGCTTAGAAGATGAACGGTTGTACTTAACGCCCGAAATGCTGTGATCGCGGCTACGGGGAACAGAAATCTTAGTTTTCAGCGGTGTTGCCATGGCCTAGTGACCCCCAAATACGAGCATTGCGTGACGGATAATGAAAGGAATCATGACGACTGCCCAGAGAACGAGCACTCCCCACAGCATGCCCTTCTGGTTGCGGGCACCGTTCTTCCAGAAATCAATGAGGATGATACGAATACCGTTAAAAGCGTGATAAACGATAGCTGCAACTAATACAGCTTCACCGGCACCCATAATGGGGTTCTTGTAGACGCTCATAACGGCGTTGTAGGCCTCCGGAGATACACGGACTACCGCGGTATCAAGGACGTGGACCAGCAAGAAAAAGAAAATAGCAATACCGGTAATGCGGTGGGCAACCCATGACCACATACCTTCGCGGCCACGGTACAGCGTGCCCTTGGATGTATTCGGCACTGAATAACCTCCTGTGTAATGCGGTTGAAGCAGCTCTAATCTGCCTGCGCGAGCTACCCGCACAACAACCTAGTGTGTGTTCTACTCAACAGTTAGATTAGCAGGTTTTCAGGAGTGATAATGACATTGTGTCAGTCAGGCCCTTAGCTCATTTACCGGAAATTAGGGCAATTTTTAATGACTTTATTGCCTTTTTCTGCGCGATACTGCAGGGTAGCCCACGGGGTTCACAGCTACACGCCCCCCAAGGGTGGACCTACACTTCTCTAACATTTCAGCAATATGACGTTATTTATCGGTACACTTAGACACGATGAGAACACCACTTGAACGGTTCTACCCCCTCATTCCGGCCGGCGGAGTGGGCTCACGTCTCTGGCCCCTCTCTCGTGCGGTAGAACCTAAATTCCTTCTTGACCTGACCGGAACAGGCTCTTCCCTGCTTCGTGCTACCTATGATCGGCTAGTTGATCTTGCAACCGACGGGGTCATGGTAATTACCGGCGAGGCCCACGCTAATGCTGTCACCCAGCAACTGCGTGAACTCCGGGGCTCAGACCTCGTCCTCGAACCATCGCCCAGGGATTCTGCCGCAGCTATTGGTCTTGCCAGCGCAATTCTCTACCAGCGGGACCCCGAAGCAATTATCGGTTCCTTTGCTGCTGACCATGTGATTGACCCGGTTGAAGACTTCCAGGCGGTAGTTCGTGAAGCTATTGCTGCCGCTGCCACCGGCAAGGTTGTCACTATCGGTATCGAGCCAACCGAACCCTCCACCGCTTTTGGCTACATTAAGGCCAGTAAGAGCTTGGGTGCCAAGGATGCCCCCCATGCTCTTGCCGTCGAGGAGTTCGTGGAAAAGCCGGATACCCAGACTGCGAGCGCTTATCTTGCAACCGGTGATTACACCTGGAATGCAGGCATGTTCGTAGCCCCAGCCCAGCTCATGCTGAAGCATATTGAAGCTAATGAGCCGGAGCTTTACGCAGGGATCATGCAGATTGCCGGCGCCTGGGACACCCCAGAACGCGACGCCACCATGAACAGAGTTTGGGACACCCTACCCAAGACCGCCATTGACTATGCTGTGGCGGAACCCGCTGCAGCAGCAGGTGATGTCGCCATGGTTCCCGGCTCCTTCAGTTGGGACGATGTTGGTGACTTTGACGCGGTTGCTCGCCTGAATATCGAGAAAACCGGCGACGATCTCTTTGTCCTGGGTGATAAAAATAATGTCATCACCGAGGATTCCACCGGAATTATCGTCAATAACACCCACCGTAAAATTTCGGTGATTGGTATTTCTGATGTGGTGATTGTCGATACCGCTGATGCACTCTTAGTGACCGTAAGAGATGACGCACAGAGCGTGAAAAACACCGTTGCAAAGCTCAAGGAACAGGGATTGAATAACCTGCTTTAGGCTAAAACAACACTGGAACGGGAGCCCATTAAGGTGGTTCCCGTTCTTTTTAATCTTCTTATGCAAATGATTCTCATTTAAGTTATGCTGTTTTTATGCATACACCCAAACACCAATCAACCCTATCGGCCGTCATTTGCATTGCCGCTTTTGCGCTGGCAGGCTGCAGTTCGGCACCCCCTTCCAGCACCCTAGCTACCAATTCACCGGCAACCTCTAGCGCCGTAGCCCAGACGGAAATTAAAGAAGCATCAGCACCCTCCTCCCGCCTAGCACTTACCTATGATGGCGGGGTCATGGTCCTAGATGGCAAGACCTTCGAAGTACTCAAAACCATTAAAAAAGAAGGTTTTTTGAGGCTTAACCCCGCTGGGGATAACCGTCACATGGTAGTGGCAGATGGCAACTCCTACACCATGCTGGACATGGGCGCCTGGACGCAGGAGCACGGGGACCACGACCACTACTACACCACCGCTCCCACCCTTACATCACTGAGCTTTGCAGCCGAGGGTACCGGCCACGTTATAGTGGATCACGGCAAAAGCGCGATGTTTGCCGATAAAACCGGCACCTTCGACATCTATAACCCAGCCGACCTGACCGGCGAAGATCAGCGTACTGTCTCCACGCTTGAAACAACCTCTGTGACCCTCCCTGAGCCCCATCACGGCCTAGCTATTCCACTGGAAAATGACCGCTACCTGGTAGCCGTGGGCAACGATGAAGAGCGCAGCGGTGCAGCTGTGGTCGATGCTGAGGGCAAGACCATCGTTGAAAACAAGGAATGCCCGGGTCTTCACGGCGAGGCAGTTGCGGCAGATGGCATCATCACCGTAGGGTGCCAGGACGGTGCCCTCATTTACAAGGATGGTGCTTTTATTAAGGTCAGCAACTCAGAAGACCCATACTCCCGCTCAGGAAACCAGGCAGGTTCTAAGGCCTCCCACTTTGTCCTAGCTGACTACAAGACCGATAAAGAGGCTGAGCTTGAACGCCCCGAGCAGTTCTCTATCATCGACACCGAAGCTGAAACCCGCACCAAAGTAGCACTACCTGAGGGTGTTTCTTACACCTTCCGCTCTCTAGCCCGCGGTGAGCAGGGCGAACACTTGCTGCTCACCACCGACGGCAAGCTACGTTTCTATGCTGAGGACGGCGCTGAACTGGGCGCTGTTGATGTTATGGACTCCTGGGAAGAATCTACCGTCTGGCAGGACCCCCGCCCTGCTATCTGGGTGGATGGTCACACCGCTTATGTCACCGACCCCGCCAGCAAGAAACTACACATCATTTCCCTAGCAACAATTGCTCAGGGCGAAGCTGAAGTCTTTGAATCAGTTGACCTACCTGAGGTTCCTAATGAAATCAACGGTATCTCACGCACCGCAACTACAAAAGTATCAGCAGAGGTAGAGCACTAGCTCCTTCACCGATAAACCCCGCCGCCTGGCCGAATAAACGGCAGGGCGGCGGGGTTTTAGCCTGCGATGCTAGCGCAGGCTGACATCGGCTAGATGGTGCCAGGTTTCCCCTGTATAGCGGTTGACCTGTAGCTGATCGATAGTAAAACCGGCGAGCTGTGCATCAAGCCCGGCAAAATCACGCAGAGACCTAGCTAGGGCGGCCTCTTCAAGACCATGAGCTAGAGTCAGATGCGGTTCATAGGAGAAGGGCGATTCTGATTTCCCCAGAACTTCGACGCAACGGCTGTGGAGGTATCTAAAGCAGTCCGCCCCGCGGGCTAAGGGCAGATAGGTGACCGGGCTAGCCGGTTGAAAGGACTCAGGCTCCCCCAGGACCACCTCAACTGCTCCGTGCCCAGCCAGGGCAGCCTCTAGCTGCACAAGCTTCCCCTCACCCGCGGTGTCCCGGGCAATAAGAAGGGTGATATGGCAGCTCTCGGCAACCGCGCCCACCATACCGTGCTCACGCCGCCACTTAACGATACGCTCGGCAAGGGGCGGGGGCACCTGAGCAATAATACTCAGGTACCCACCACCGGTCAGCAGGGTTGGTGACACCGCCACTGTTTGCGACCCTACCTATTGGGCGGGCAGGAAGCCCACGGCGTCGTAAACGTTCTTAATCGTCACCGAAGCAATCTCGCGAGCCTTGCCAGCACCGATTGCCAGCAGACGGTCCAGCTCTGCAGGGTCATCCATGAGCTCTAGTACGCGAGCGCGGATGGGAGAGAGCTCTTCGACCACGATTTCTGCCAGATCAACCTTGAGATGACCGTACATCTTGCCCTCGTAGTCAGCGACGATGCTGTCAACATCGCGGCCGGTAACGGCGGAGTAGATGGAGAGCAGGTTGGAGACCCCTGGCTTATTCTCGCGGTCATAGGAAATCTCTGTGCCCGCGTCGGTGACCGCTGACTTGATTTTCTTAGCGGTCTTCTTGGGGTCATCGAGCAACCAGATGATGCCCTTGTCGGTGGCTGCCGACTTGCTCATCTTGTTGCCCGGCTCCTGCAGATCGTAAATCTTGGCAGTCTCTTTGAGTATCTTGGGCTCCGGCACTACAAAGGTGTCGCCAAAGCGGGAGTTGAAGCGCTGAGCAAGGTTGCGGGTAAGCTCCAGGTGCTGACGCTGGTCCTCACCCACCGGCACGACGTCCGCCTGGTAGAGCAGAATGTCAGCGGCCATAAGAACGGGGTAGGTGAAAAGACCTACCGAGGCGTTATCAGTACCCTGCCTGGCTGCCTTGTCCTTAAACTGGGTCATGCGCGCTGCTTCGCCGTAACCGGTAATGCAGTTCAGCACCCAGGCAAGCTGAGCGTGCTCGGGTACGTGAGACTGCACAAAGAGTGGGGTCTTTTCGGGGTCAATGCCCGCTGCGATGTACTGGGCAGCTGTCTTGCGGGTGCGTTCTAAAAGTACCGCGGGGTCCTGAGGCACGGTAATGGAGTGCATATCGGGGATGAAGTAGAGGCAGTCGTGGTCCTGCTGCAGGGTTACCCAGTTATTAACGGCCCCAATATAGTTACCCAGGTGCATAGAATCAGCTGAGGGCTGGGCGCCCGAGAAGGCGCGGGGAGCGCTGGTAGCTGCATGATCAATAGAGGCTTTTGACATCTGTTCAGGCTGTGAGGTGCTCACGAAGTTTCCTTTGTGCTGAAAAAGCTGGGCTTTCAAGCTGCTAGTCGGTGGGGTTGGCCTTGGGGCTTACGCGCCTTCTTTGGCAAGCTCCATGCCGTTTTTGGCGGTGAAGTTAATGGTGTCCAAGGCTCGGTCAATCATGTCGCGCGAGTGAGCATCATCAGCTTCGAGCTGCTCAGCAATAACTTTGGACTGGACTAGGCAAATCTGGAAGGAGTGCGCCAGTTTTTCGGTATGTACATCAGCTTCATACTCTGCCCGCTTCTCTGCGTGGGTTTCATAGGCCTTACGCTGGGCAGTCAACGTCCGGTTGACGCTCACCAGTAAATAGATAGCTAAGCCCAGCCAGGCAGTGATAACACCCGCTAGAATCCACCCCAGGACTGACTCCTCATGGGCTGCCTGCAAGATTGCCCATACCAAAAGGAGCACCAGAATTCCCATACCGATGCTTGCTCCAATGAGCACGGTTTTATTGTTTTGCTGCTGCGCTGTGTTCTCTGAGCCGTTTGTTTGCATGCTCACCATTATGTCAAAGGAAATAGCGGCGTAGTGAACTGCCCGAGCAGTTTTTCAGCACCTAGACTGGAAGTATGACCGGTATTACACGTGAAACCAAGTATGTTCAGGTAGCGCGTTTGGTAAAGGAACGCTATATCAAGCCCCAGCCGCCCCACTCCCCCTTGCCCGCGGAGCGCGAGTTGCAAGCTGAGTTTGGGGTGTCGCGAGATACCGTGCGGCGAGCACTGCGGGTGCTAGCTGACCGTGGGCTGGTCTATCACGTTCAGGGGTCTGGCACTTTTGTTGCTGCACAGCACAACACCGTGAGGGCGCCGTCTTTGCATCCCTTTACCGAGGATATGAAGGCCCGCGGTCACAGGCCTCAGTCGGTAACAATCTCCTGCCAGATGGTGGTTGCTCCGCCGCTCGTTGCCAGAGATTTAACCCTGGACGACGGCGCAAAGGTCATTGAAATGAAGCGCCTGCGCAGCGCTGACGGGGCTCCAGTCGCACTGGAGACGGCCCATTTTTTGCCCGAGGCTTTTGCCCATCTACAACCCGAGGTGAGCGGATCCCTCGATGCACAGCTGCGCCGCAGCGGATATAGTGTGGAATCAGCTCTCCAGCGCATCTCGGCTACTAACCTCACAAAACAGGAGGCCATCTGGCTAGAAGTGCCCCAGGGAACCGCTGCCCTACGCGTCGAAAAAGTTGGTTTTACAAGCCGCGGCCTGGCGGTAGAGAGCACTCAGACCCTTTACCGCGCAGACCGCTATGACTTTGAAGTGCAGGTGGAACGCTAAGCGGCATCCGCCATACGCTCAGCGGTTTCAACCACGTTGACTAGCAGCATAGCCCGGGTCATGGGGCCGACGCCGCCGGGGTTGGGTGAGTACCAGCTAGCCTTAGCAACGGCCTCCGGGGAAACATCACCGGTCAGCTTCTTCTTACCAGTCTCGGCATCCTCAACTCGTGAGACACCAACATCCAGCAAGATGGCGCCGTCCTTAACCTGGTCGGCTTTCACCGCGTGGGGCACACCCACAGCAGCAACAATCACATCTGCCTCGCGCAGGGCTGCGCTGACGTCCTCGGTGCCGGTGTGCACCAGGGTAGCAGTTGCGTTGACTTCCTTACGAGTCAGTAGCAGACCTAGAGGACGACCTACGGTAATACCGCGGCCCAGTACCGCCACTTTCTTGCCCTTCCAGGAAATTCCGTGGCGCTCCACCAGCTCAATGACGCCGTTGGGGGTGCAAGGGAGAGGTGAATTCAGCTCATCCCCCACGTTCAGCACCAAGCGACCCAGGTTAGTGGGGTGCAGACCGTCCGCGTCCTTCTCGGGTGAAATCTTCTCAAGAATACGGTGGGTGTCGATGTGTTTGGGTAAGGGTAGCTGAACGATATAGCCGGTGCAGGCAGGATCGTTGTTGAGCTGATCCAGCTCTGCTTCCAACTCTTCCTGGGTGACGGTCTCGGGCAGCTCCACGCGGATGGAGGCAATACCCACCTCTTCGCAGTCACGATGCTTACCACCCACGTAGGAGTGCGAGGCAGGGTCATCCCCCACCAGAACGGTGGCCAGACCGGGGGTTAGTCCGCGCTCTTTGAGGGCAGCAACGCGCTCGGCTAGCTCCTCCTTAATGGTGGCTGCAGTTGCCTTACCGTCAAGAATCTGAGCAGCCATTCTTACCATTCCTCAATGCCGGAGTAGAGAGGGAACTTCCCGCACAGGGAGGTGACGCGTTCACGCTGTGCAGCAACGTCCACACCAGGCTTGAGGGTTTCAGCGATAATATCTGCAACCTCGATGAAGGCCTCAGCGTCAAAACCGCGAGTTGCCAGCGCAGGGGTACCGATACGCAGGCCGGAAGTCACCATGGGCGGGCGGGGGTCGTTAGGAATCGAGTTGCGGTTCACGGTAATGCCTACCTCGTGCAGCAGGTCCTCTGCCTCTTTACCGTTAATCGCAGCGTTGCGCAGGTCAACCAGTACCAGGTGTACATCGGTGCCACCGGTTAGAACGCTAATACCCGCCTCAGCGACATCTGGCTGAGATAGGCGCTCTGCAAGAATCTTAGCTCCCTCAAGAGTGCGCTGCTGGCGATCCTTGAACATCTCAGAACCAGCAATTTTGAAGGCGGTTGCCTTACCTGCAATAGCGTGCATGAGGGGGCCGCCCTGCTGACCGGGGAATACCGCCGAATCAATCTTCTTCTTGAGGTCTTCAATGCACATGATGAAGCCCGAGCGGGGGCCAGCCAAAGTTTTATGCACGGTTGAGGACACCACGTGGGCATAGGGTACCGGTGAGGGGTGTAAGCCGGCAGCGACCAGACCCGCGAAGTGCGCCATATCAACCCAGAGGTAGGCTCCCACCTCATCGGCAATCGCACGGAAGGCAGCAAAATCTAGCTGGCGAGTGTAGGCACTCCAGCCGGCAATAATCACCTTAGGCTTTTCCGCCAGAGCCAGCTCACGAACCTCGTCCATGTTCACCCGGCCGGTCTCTTCATCTACGCCGTAGGCAACCACTTCATAGAGTTTGCCAGACACATTCAGCTTCATGCCATGCGTCAGGTGACCACCGTGGGCTAAGGATAGGCCCATAATTTTATCCCCGGGGGTGAGCAGAGCATGCATCACCGCATTATTCGCCTGGGCGCCAGAATGCGGCTGGACGTTAGCGTGGTCAGCACCAAAAAGCGCTTTAGCGCGGTCAATAGCTAGTTGCTCCACCACGTCCACGTGCTCGCAACCGCCATAGTAGCGGCGCCCCGGGTAGCCTTCAGCGTACTTGTTGGTCAGAACGGAACCCTGCGCTTCAAGAACCGCGCGCGGGGCAAAGTTCTCTGAAGCAATCATTTCTAGGGTGTTCTGTTGGCGGCCCTGCTCAGCAGCAATCGCTTCAGCAATTTCAGGGTCTACCTCCGCCAGGGGCAGATTGGTCACGTTCGGGGAAAGGTTGGTCATGCCACATCCTTTGGTGTAGTGAATCAGGCGCTGCCCGGCACAAGGGGCAGACTCCCACCCGTAAAAAGGTGGGGTTCTAAGGATTAAGTGTATGTGAGCTGTGCCCCGTCTGCTCAATTGAGACATGGCTATCTGAGAAATTGCGGCAGATTGTCCGCTCTGAGCTCACAGAGAAGAGTGGCCGGGTCTAGCCCTGACGCAAAATCGTGCGTGCAAACTCGAAATAGCACTCAGCGTCGAAGTCAGCTAGCACAGTCGATTGCATCACAAAACCGGTAAAAACACTCAGCACAGCAGCTGCCAGCATGTCTAACCAAGTTTCCAGTTCAGCCTCAGCCTACCGCCGCGGGTGAAAAGAGACCGAGCTACCTCTACAATTTCGGAACGGCGATTTTGCATATATTCTTGACTGAACTTACGGCACGTTCCCTATTTTTAGGACACCTTGATTGCCCAGGTGCGCCGGTGCATCCACGCATAGACATACCCTTTTGTTGCTAGACTTTGAAAGAATATTATGGCGCACTAGGGAACACGCGCCAACTATGCCCCTTTTGCCTGACCTACTAGGCATAGGTGCCCGCACATGTATTCAGTATCGTCATGGGGGAAGGCAATACCGTGGATAGCTCACAGTCGCGGCGCGCAGTGCGCGAGCAACAACGAAAGAAAACCATCCGGAAATGGGCAGCCACTGCTGCAGCAGCTACTATTCTGCTTTCGGGCGGAGGAGTAGTCGCTCATCATCACGTTGAAGGTGAGAATAGGGGAACCTCGCCGTCTCAGCAAGCTCTACCTCCTGAGTGCGCTACCACCCGGAACGTCACCGTTGAGACCACGCCAGCCATGGCACAGGTTCTTGAAAAAATCCCGGTTGATCCAGAAAAATGTATCACCCTTGATGTAAATATCGGTGAGAGCTCGGAAGAGGTGCTTTCGCAGGCAGCGAGCGGTAGCTCATATGCCCACCTGTGGATCCCTGATTCTTTAACCCGTGCCACGCTGGCCATGGCCGAAGCCAAAACCGAGCTGACCCCCATCTCAGATTCACTGGCTCAAACGATAGCGGTGGTGGTTACCGCAACTGATACCCCCCGCTTCCACCACTGGACTGATGCCCTCGCTGACGGCAACGCCGCAAAAATGGGGGATCCTCAACAAAATTCGGGTGCTTTCGCGGCATTCATGTCGGGAATTGCTGAAGTATCAGCTGGTCACAGTTCCCCCGAGAAGCTCGCTGAAGGTACGGGCCTGCGTGCCACCACCATTGGCGTGGACGGTGAGCTCCCCACGTCCGAAGATTTACTCACACAGGTTGAGAAGGGCGAAATCCCGGCAGCGATAGTTACCGAGGCTGTATTTACCCGCTACCGCGCAGAACACGGCGGTGAATCCCTCAAGGCAACCGCGCCGGGTAGCAGCTCAGCGATACTGGATTTTCCGCTCTACAGAACCTCGACCAGCACCAATAGCACCATCGACGGCGCCGCCGCACAAATCAGCAATTTTATGGCAAGCGATGAAGGCCGCCAGGCCCTTTCTGAGGCAGGCTTGCGGCCCACAGGGCAGGAAGCTCTAGAGGATGGTGGGGCTCTAGGCAGTGTCACCCCGCTGACCCAAACCAATCCCGAAATCTTGGAGCGGACCTGGCTGAGTTACTCCATGCAGTCCGCCCCTCTGAACGCTTTGGTTATTCTGGATGCCTCGGGGTCTATGCTGACTCCCGTAGAGGGGACCGATAAGACCCGCATGGATCTCATGGTGGACTCCGCTCTGGCAGGGTCACAGCTCTTCCCAGCTCGTGATTCTATAGGTCTTTGGAAGTTCTCCCGTAATCTCGCATTACCCGATGGCTGTACCGCCGATTACCAGAAACTGGTACCGGTGCGTGGTATGGAGGAAGAGGTCACCGATGGGAAGACCCAACGTGAACTCCTTCAGGAGGCTGGAACCAGCATCTCAGGGTCTATCGGGAGCACCGATCCCACCGCTTTGCATGACACCCTGCTAGCGGGCTTCCGAGAGTTAAAAGAACATTACGAACCCGGGGCAGCCAACGTGGTCATTATGCTGACCGATGGTGAGAACTACGATGAGGGTTCCATCTCTCAAGAGGAACTTATCTCCACCATTCAGGCTGAGCAGGACGCCGATGAGCCTGTTTTCATCCTTCTGATCGGTATTTCGCAGGACGCTAACATGGAGGCGCTCCAGACCATCGCGTCGGCCACCGGCGGTGAGGCCTACCCGGCGCTCTCCCCCACTGACGTTCAGGTGATCTTCTCTGAAGGCTTGACTCAGGTTGCTGCCGAAAAGGCGAAGGAAGCAACCCAGTAAACCAGCGGGTCCTTCTGTGGGCAAGGGCTGTTGGTGGAAGAAGTGGCGGGATGGAGGGCAAAATTCCGAGCGAGCGATGGATATAAATTTTGCCCGGAATCGGTGCCCGCCATCCAGCGGAAACTTCTTAGTGGAAGAAGTGGCGGGATGGAGGGCAAAATTCCGAGCGAGCGATGGATATAAATTTTGCCCGGAATCGGTGCCCGCCATCCAGCGGAAACTTCTTAGTGGAAGAAGTGGCGGGCACCGGTAAAGTACATGCTCACCCCAGCCTCTTGAGCCGCTGCGATGACTTCTTCGTCGCGGATGGAGCCACCGGGCTGAACGACGGCGCGCACTCCGGCGTCCAAAAGTACCTGTAGGCCGTCTGCGAAGGGGAAGAAGGCGTCTGAGGCAGCTACTGACCCTTGGGCGCGTTCGTCTCCGTCGGCTAGGGTGTTGGCGCGTTCTACCGAGAGGCGGCAGGAGTCTACGCGGTTGACCTGGCCCATGCCGATGCCCACTGCAGCACCGTGGTTAGCCAGCAGGATGGCGTTGGACTTAGCTGAGCGTAGTGCCCGCCAGGCGAAGGCCAGATCTGCTAGGGTTTCTGCGTCGACGGCTTCGCCGGCAACCAGCTGCCAGTTTTCGGGTGCGTCGCCCTCTGCGTTCAGGCGGTCCGCCTGTTGAATGAGGGCCCCACCTGAGATCTGGCGGTATTCTAGGGTATCCAGGGCGAAGTCGGCGGGTAACTGTAGGATGCGCAGGTTCTTCTTGCTTTGCAGAATCTCCAGTGCTTGAGCGCTGTAGGAGGGGGCAATGATGACCTCGGTGAAGATGCCCTTGACGGTTTCTGCCATGGCTGCGGTGATCTCGCGGTTAGCGGCAATAACGCCGCCGTAGGCTGAGAGGGGGTCGCAGGCGTGTGCTTTAGCGTGCGCGTCAGCAATTGGGTCAGCAGCACTGGCTGACCCAACAGCGATACCGCAGGGGTTGTTGTGTTTGATGATGGCAACGGCAGGCTCATCAAAGTCGTAGGCGGCGCGCAGGGCGGCATCGCCGTCCACGTAGTTGTTGTAGCTCATGGCCTTGCCACCGAGCAGAGTTGCCTGAGCAATGCCTGGGGAGGCGGCGGCGTTAGTGTAGAGTGCGCCTGCCTGGTGGGGGTTTTCGCCGTAGCGCAGGGTGTCGGTCAGTTCAAAGGAGTTCCCTGCGAAGGGCGCCCAGATTTGCTCGTCATCGGTTTCAAACTGGGCTGCGGTCCAGGTGGCAACAGCGGTGTCATAGGCTGCGGTGTGGGCGAAGGCGGCGGACGCCAAGGCGCGACGCTGAGCTAGGTTGAAACCCCCGTTTTTGGCAGCTTCCACCACAGTGTTGTAGCGGGCCGGATCCACCACGATAGCTACAGCGTCGTGATTCTTAGCAGCGGCACGCACCATGGAAGGCCCACCGATATCGATTTTCTCGATGATGGCGTCTTGATCAGCGCCGGACTTCACGGTATCAACGAAGGGGTAGAGGTTCACGACCACCAGGTCAAAGGCTTCAATGTCCATCTCTGCCAAAGTGTCGATGTGCTCCTGCTTGCGGCGGTCAGCCAGGATACCAGCGTGGACGCGGGGGTGCAGGGTCTTAACGCGGCCCTCTAGGCACTCGGGGAAACCGGTCACATCTGAGACTTCAGTGACGGGCACGCCAGCGGCAGCGATGGTGGAGGCAGTGGAACCGGTGGAGACAATCGCGACCCCGGCTTCGTGCAGACCCTTGGCAAGATCTTCAAGGCCGGTCTTGTCAAAAACAGAAATGAGAGCGCGTTTGAGAGGTACGCGATCCAGCTGAATGAGGCTCACTAATGAACTCCGTTTCTTGTGCTGCGTGGGGCAGCAGGTGGTTGAGATACGTGAGTCGTATTTGAGAGCCCCGACCCGCAGGCTCAGCCCCGCGGGGCTAAAACTGTGGGTTTGAGGGGGAGGCTTCTAGCTGACCGATAGTTTTAACCAGAAGCGCTCGCTCTTTCAGCTTGATGCGTTCGTGCAGGGTTTCTTCGGTATCATCTGGCAGGACGTCCACCGCGGCTTGCGCCAAGATGGGGCCAGTATCAACCCCAGAATCAACCAGGTGCACGGTTAGACCGGTAACTTTCACCCCGTGGGCTAGGGCGTCACGCACCCCGTGAGCTCCCGGAAAAGAGGGCAGAAGGGCGGGGTGGGTGTTGATAATACGGCCAGCAAAACGATCCACCAGCTGGGCATCTACAATGCGCATGAAACCCGCGAAGATAACGTAGTCGGGGCGATAAGCAGCGATTGCCTCTTCTAGTGCCCTGTTCCAGGCTGGGCGGTCTTGATAGTCAGCCGGTTGTATTAGGAAGGTTTCGATACCGGCGGCTACGGCTCGTTCGATGCCCTGACAGGGCTTATCTGCCCCCACCGCCACCACTTCGGTGGGCAGCTGGCCGGCCTTAACGGCATCCACAATAGACTGCAGATTGGTGCCCGAACCGGAGACCATTACAACAACACGCATGGACTATAGTTTAGCTCACTTACCCACGAGATGTCGCTCTTTTCAGCGGGGCGGTAAGGTGGTATCTATGTCTGAGAACCACGAGCAGCCGAGTGCGCCCAGCCTTGAAGCCCTAGAGAACATCCGCATCTGGTCGCGGTGCACCTTCTTGTCATTGGTTCTCGCTTTTGGAATGACCAACTTTCCCGGGTGGGGCAACACTCTTGCGCTGCCTCTTTTCGCGCTCACCATTGGCCTCGCTATCACCACCATGGTAAAGATGCTGAAGGCTAAGTTCCCCTTTTTCTCGGTGCTGCTGATGATTATGATTGTGATCTGGTCGCTCTTTCTTAGCCTCTCATCGGGTGTTCAATTACTCTTCCCCGAGGCTGCCGGCAACTACGCCACCTGTCTAGAACAAGCGCTCACCATTGCCCGCAGCGATCAGTGCACCGCACAAATGAGTGACGGTATTTTCAGTCAGATTATGGGCGGCAACTAGCCTAAGAGCTAGCTACGACGCCGGGACTTAGGGCGGCGTATGACCGGCCGGAAGGTTTTCTTAGGCTCTTCGGCAGGCTCGGTATCTGTATCAGCTACCGTGTCACCGGCCTCTTCCTCAGGCATTAAGGGAGCCGAAGTTTCTTCAGCGCCCGTCTCAATCTCACTGCTGACGCTTTCAGCATCAGGCACCGCGTCAGCTGCCGAGTCTAGTTCTGCAGCATCATCAGTGGGTTCTTCTCCCGTTTCAGCTCGTACGGAACCGGTGGCTTCTTCCCCGTTAGTCTCAGAAGTCTCAGCCTCAATACTTGCTACCTTCTGACCCCGGCGTTTGCGCTTAAAACGAGTCTTGGGGTTGGCGGCATCCTCTGCGAATCGGTCGAGCTCACCGGTGGTATCACGCACCAGCAGGTGGGCTAGTCCCAGACCCAGCATGATGCCAGCGGCCAGAAGCACCGCAGAATACAGACCAAACACCAGGGGGTTGGGGCCAATCTCGGTAAAACGCCCCAGACCCAAAGACCCGTTGGCAACCCAGCCCAGCAGAGCTGTAACCGTAAAAGTAGGGATCATGCTAAAGATCGCTAGACAGATGGTAGAGAGCGGCCAAGAACACCAACGGAAACGAATTTTGAGGGCAAACCACTCATCCAGGTGATTTTCACCTTCACGGAAGAACCACCAGCCTCCCACCGCACCGGCAGCTACCGGCACCACCAGTGCCAACAGCCCCAGTGGGTAGGACGCGTGCGGCAGAGCCCCCAAGATGGGAAGGGCGGGCATCACACCGGTGTCGGTGCCAGTCAAATCAATCGATGTACCGGTGCCCAGAGCAAAGCCAGCCCCGGAGCTCCACGCCATGGCGTATATAACAAAATTAGGGATGAGACCCAGCTGCAGCAGAGTCAGAGCAGTACCGCCCACAGCCCCAGCACGCAGGGTCTGGTAGAGGGCGATAACATCGTCCCAGTGCCAGAAAATAGTAAGACTCAACAGCAGGGCCCCGCCAGCTCCCAGTGCCAGTACACTCACCAGGGCAGCACGTACCGCTGCCCAGATGTAAGAGCCAGCCCAGCGGGAATACTGGCTAAATTTCTTGACCCAGTCGGCAGCATTCACACCAATCATGGCAGCCAAGGAGCGTGACTCCGCGTAACCACCGGCTAGAACGCCCAGCACCACTACCCAAAGGGGAATAAGCGCTGCAAAAACCGGTGAGGTGGCAAAGTAGTCGCCGGTTGAAAGCGCACTAATAGCCACGCTAACCAGCGCGTAAGCGCCCATACCGCCCAGTAGTGGCTGCCAGAATTGGCCCTCATAGGAGGCCCTCGCCAAGCGCCTGCCCGAACGGTAGCAGAGCGCTAAAGGCATCAGTGTCAGTCCTAGAGGCATAAGACTCATCGTGCCCGAAATCGCAGAGAACGCACCCTGCGCTGGGATGTCCATAGCCAGCGGAACACCGTGCACCAGCAACCAAGTATGGCCGGCTACCGAGGTAGCACCGGCAAAGGTGCTGTTATCAAAACCGTTGGTATACCAAACAGCTGCCAGCAAAAGGACAACGGCCAGGTAACTCAGCACTGCAACGAGGGCAAGCTCAACGGCACCCTGCAACCACAGGGGCATGGGTAAAGAACGCGGGGGGCGGGCTGGTGTTTTCATCGCTTTTATCATGTCATGTTTCGTTTGCTGATACCCAAGCGCTCGGTGCCTTTACAGCAAGTTCCCCGAATGATGTTGGGCATGTTAGGTAGAGTGCACCTATGAGCATTGACCCATCCTACGTTCTGATTACTGGTGCCTCCGCTGGCATCGGCGCCGAATTTGCGCGCCAGTACGCCGCGGCCGGTTACCATTTGGTGCTGACAGCTCGCAGGGTTGACCCGCTGCAAGATCTGGCTGAGCACCTGCGGGCGGAGTGCGGTGTCAATGTTGAGGTGCTTCCCGCTGACCTGCTCAATCCCGATGATTTAGAGCGCCTGGTAGCCCGTTTACAGCAGGATGAAGCTCCGGTGGAAATTCTGGTCAACAACGCAGGCTTCGGTTTAGGTAGCTCTTTCGACGCTGCCACTGCCCAGCAGCACCTGGCGCAGGTGGATGTCCTCGCCAAAGTTCCGTTGCTGCTCATGCACACCGCTATCACTACCATGCTGCCCAGGGGCAGGGGGCGCATCATTAACGTGGCCTCGGTGGCAGCCTTCACCCCGGGCGGCACCTACTCAGCGGTCAAAAGATTTTTGGTGTCTATCTCAGAGTCAGCCAACCTACAGTACGCACCGCGCGGCATCACCGTCACAGCAGTCTGCCCGGGTCTCACCCGCTCAGAATTCCACGACGCCATGGGGCAAGTAGCCCCTTCCCTACCTGGTTTTCTCTGGTTGACCCCGCAGAGGGTAGTAGCGGACGCCACTGCTGCTAGTCACCGGGGCAAAGCACTCTGCGTGCCCTCAGTACCCTACAAGGTTGCGGTGGGCCTCACCAAGGTTCTGCCCCGGGCAGCGGTAGCCAGGCTGATTGCGCGCACACGCAACTATTAGAGGAACAGCAGGGGTGTCATGAGGTGCCGTCGAGCCAGGGATTTGAGGCGGGCACGCCCCAGCTGCGATAGACCTCTGCCTTAGATGAGATAATTTCAAGCTCATGTACCGCCGCTGTGGCGCTCATCAGACCTTCCAGGGCAGCGGTTGGTAATGGGGTGGACGCCGCTGAGCCCACCGCGTGTAACTTAGGTTCGGCGTGCCGTCCGGCCCATTCCAGGGAGACTCGGGCGTCCACGTCCAGTACGTGATCGCTAAAGCGGTCGGTGAGCTCAGCCAACCAGCGGTCTGTCTCTGGGTAGGGGTAGAGACCCTTTAGCTCACCAAGGCTCAGCACCGAAATGTAGAGAGTGCGGTAGGAGCTGCGGCGCAAAAACGCCACCACAGTGGGGTGAGGGTTTACCTTGCGGATCTCGGCAAGGACGTCCGAATCAAGAAGAAGACCTACCTGGCTCATGCAGCTTTCAGAACACCGTATTCAGTAGCAGGGATGCCGCTCGGGTTAGGAGCCAGCAAGAAATTCAGGAACTCGCTACGCTCGTTCGAAATACGAGTGTAGTCCTGAATACTCATCGCGGTAAAACCACCGCGGGCAGGTACAGATGCAGCAGAGATATTCTTCTGGACAGAGATGTGGGGGCGAGCATTTGACATGGTGCCTTTGCGCGTAAGGTGCGCGTTCCTTTCATAACGTGCTCTTGTCTACACCAAACAGCGCTGATATGCGCGATGCAGACCGCTTCGTCATCCGAGCCACCCGTGAACATGGGGTTGGCGTTCAACTAAAGTCGGAGCTTAGCAGTTGAAACTCTTGAAGCTGGTTAAAACTCTAACCTACACCCGCCCAGCCTGTAAACAGGTTTCTCACCATTTGGTTGAGCAGATCAAGACCGGTAGCTACCTGTCCACCAGTTGCGCCCTTTGCTTCTGCGATAAGCTAGAAGACTAGGTTTATTCAGAAGTCGAATGTACTCGTTTTTCACTCACTGAGGGAAGCTTCAACGATTATCCGCTTTTGAATTTGCCCCGGTTTATTAGATTTCGCACCGAGGTTACTGTGTCATCCACTTCTGCTTTCCCCGAGATTCCCGTGACTGCCCCTGCCTTGATTCGGCAGGTGGGTCACGGGGCCTATACGCGCGGTCAGCGGTATATGCGCGATGGCATGGTGGTGCGCTACACCTACGATGAGGGCGCCCGGACGCTGACGGGTCAGGTGGCTGGTAGCGGTTCTACACCTTATGAGACGTCCGTGATTTTTCCGGCTGAGGTGCTGGCCGGGTCATCATCTTTTACCTCGTATTGCTCTTGCCCTGTGTCCCATAACTGCAAGCATGCGGTGGCTCTGATGCTGACCGCCATTGACCGGTCTGCTAAGGCAAAGAAAGCGCTGACTGCTAGCTCTTCAACCTGGCGGTCTTCTGCTGAAAACGAGGTAGCTTCTCTCCCGGTGGAGAACAAACAAAAGCTGGTGGCGGACTTGCGGCAGCAGATGGCCCAGAGGGAAGCCGAGCTGGCGCTCCCGGCTGGTGAAGCCACTGAAACGATGCCGCCTGCTGATGGGACAGCGTCCAAGTTACCTGCCTGGCGGCGGTCTCTTGCCTATTCTCTCTCTAGCCGGCCGAGCTTTGATAGCAGAACGCACGGGGTGTCCGGCGCCCTGGATTTACGGCTGGTGGTGCCGGGTAAGTACGGCTGGAGCAAAAATAACGGTGCCCCCAAGATTAGTTTGGAGGCCCGCCCGGTCATGATGGGTGCCCGCGGCAAGTGGATTAAGGGTGGGCTGACCTGGGAGAAATTCTCTGGCACAGCAGCCGGGGCGTCCGGCACGGGCCTACTCCCCGAGCATGCCAGTTGGTTTACCGAGTTCTATGCGGTCATTCGCGGTTCTCAGTCCATCTATTCCTCACACCGCGAGTGGGCATCCATTTCAAATGTTGATTCCTCTCTGCTCTGGCAGCTCTTGCGGTCCGCAGATGAGTTGAATTTGCCTATCCTACTTGATGGACAAGAGGCAGGTTTAGCGGTGGCTGACGAGCCTGCGGTAGAGCTCAGCCTTGAAACAGTGCCTGAACGCGGCAGTAGCAGCGATGCTCTGCGCCTTACCCCCATTCTGCGCTGGGGTGGCTACACCCTGCCGGCAAACCTGACCCACAAACTAGGCGTCACCCGCCGCGGTTTTATTGCACTGAGTGGGGCTGCCCAAAAACATTATGTGGATGCTGCCGCAGCCGCCCGTTGGGAGTCCGCTCTGCCCTCTGCCCTAGCTCACCTCGATGAAGTAGCGGTGCCGAGTGAAGGCAGCTCGGTAGACGGTGAGAACCACCGCCCCTCCTGGCTCGACGCTGAGGCCCAGCTGGTGTTGATTCCGCTGGCAGAGCCGCTGGAACCGGTGGCCGAAGCTCTGGTGTCCGGTGAATCAGTCACCGTACCGGCCGCCGATGTGCCCACCTTTTTTAGCGATTTCTACCCCCAGCTCACCCGATCCCTTCCCCTCTTTACCGCCGATGAAAAAGTGCAGCTACCCGCCGTCCGCTCACCACAACTAGTCTTAACCGTGGAGTTCACCCCCGGTAGCCAGGGCTTTGAGGCGGCCACCCGCTGGCACTGGGACTACCCGGCTCATCCGGTAGGCACCGATGATGAGGTCATTACCCTAGACGCTCTGGGCTACCCCGGTGAGGACAGGGCAGATATTCGAGATACTGCCTATGAGCACCGGGTGCTGAAAGAAGTGAAGCGAGTACGCCCCGGTGTTCCTTTTGGCAAGAATCGTTTTGAAGGCTGGTCTACCCGCACCCTGCTAGAAACCTATCTACCCGCCTACCGGGACATCGACGGGGTTCAGGTGGAACTACTGGGTCAGGTGCCGGAGTTCCGTGAACTGGATGAAGCCCCCGAAATCGTAGTCACCGTAGATGATACCCGCCGCCGTGACTGGTTCGGTCTGGGCATCGCTATCAAGGCCGGTGAGTGGCACGTTGCTTTCGCCGATGTGCTGGCAGCTCTAGCTAAGGGCCAGACCCACCTATTGCTGGGCAACGGCGAGTACTTTGCCTTAGACCGCCCGGAGTTCATGAAATTACAGGAGTTGCTACGTGAAGCGCGGGAGCTTTCCGATAAGAGCGGGCCTCTAGAAATCAGCCGCCACCAGGTAGGGCTCTGGGAAGAGCTGGAAGAATTAGCAGCTGAAACTCAGACCGTTGCTACCTGGGATGAGCAGGTCGCTGCCCTACTCGATCTTGACCACCACTCCCCTGCAGACGTGCCAGCTACCCTTACAGCCGAGTTGCGCCCCTACCAGGTGGAAGGCTACCAGTGGCTTGCTTTCCTTTGGGAGCAGTATCTGGGTGGTGTGCTAGCCGATGATATGGGCCTGGGTAAAACAATGCAGACCATCGCCCTCTTTTTACATGCTAAGTCCGTATGGGAAGCCGAGCAGGCAGAAAAAGATACGCAGGACGCCGGGGGGACCCAGGCGAGCTTCCCGCCCTTCCTGGTGGTCGCACCAACCTCCGTGGTACCTAACTGGGTGCGGGAAATCCACCGCTTTGCCCCCAGCCTGAAGGTGGTAGGTATAGAAGAATCCACCCGAAAGTCAAAGCAGCGCCTGACGGACACCATTACCGGTGCTGATGTTGTCGTTACCAGCTACGCTCTCTTCCGTCTGGACGAGGCCAGCTACTTCGACATCGGCGCTGATACCGAGTGGAACGGGCTTATTTTGGACGAGGCCCAGTTCGTCAAGAACGCCAAGACCAAGGCTCATAAGATAGCCCGCAACCTACCTGCCCGCGTCAAAATCGCGGTGACCGGCACGCCCATGGAGAACAACCTCATGGAACTATGGTCCATGTTCTCTATTTCTGCCCCCGGCCTCTTCCCTTCAGCCCGCGCCTTCAAGGACACCTACGCCACTCCCATCGAATCCGGGGAGGAAACCAAGGCTCTGGGCAGGCTGCGCCGGCGCGTGCGTCCGCTCATGAAACGCCGCACCAAAGAACTGGTGGCAGCTGACCTGCCCGAGAAGACCGATGTGCGCGTGGATGTCCCCCTGGCGCCCGCTCACCGTAAGGCCTATGACACTCACCTGCAGCGCGAGCGCCAGAAAATTCTGGGTCTGCTGGAGGATATGGATAAGAACCGTTTTACCATCTTCCAGTCCTTGACCACCCTGCGCCGTCTTGCTCTGGATGCATCCCTGATTGATGCTGAAAAGTACGGGGCAGTGGAATCCTCCAAGTTGGACTACCTGCAGGAGAACTTGCCCGAGATTATTCACGACGGGCACCGTGCCCTGATTTTTAGCCAGTTCACCAGCTACCTGAAAAAGATCGCTGAACGGTTGGCTGATATGGGCATCCCCTACCTCTATCTGGACGGCTCCACCCGCAACCGCGGGGAAATTTTGGAGGCCTTTGAGCAGGGCACTGCCCCAATCTTCCTGATCTCCCTCAAGGCAGGTGGCTTTGGCCTGAACCTGACCAGCGCGGACTACTGTTTCATCATGGACCCCTGGTGGAACCCTGCCGCTGAACAGCAGGCGGTAGACCGTGTGCACCGCATCGGGCAGACTAAGAACGTCATGGTCTACCGGCTGGTCTCTGCGGGAACCATTGAAGAGAAAGTCATGGAACTCAAGGACACCAAGGCAGCACTCTTCGATGCTGTAGTAGACGAGGGTCAGTTCTTTAGCGGTCAACTCACCGCAACCCAGGTGCGCGACCTGCTCACGTCAGCGTCGGAAGATTCTACTGACAGGCAACAGACCACTAGCTAGACTAAAGCTCATGCCCAAGCTCTTTATGGATACCGCCCCGCTCAAAACCTCACCTGAATTCCGGCGGATTTGGCTCGGTGGCATGTTCTCGACCGTCGGCTACCAGATCACAGCGGTTGCCATTGCCCTGGAAATCTATGCGCTCACAGGCTCACCAGCAGCAGTCGGGCTAACTGGGCTGGTTGCTTTGCCTTCCATGATTATCGGCGGGCTCTACGGTGGTGTCATTGCCGATCGCTATGACCGACGCAAGGTGGCTCTGACCGCTTCTATCGGTATGTGGGTGCTAGCAATGCTGGTCGCTCTGCAGGCCTGGCTGGCACTGGAGCAGGTATGGGTTCTCTATGCGCTCATTGCTTGCGAGTCTCTGTTACAACCCATCAACCAGGCAGCCCGCGGGGCTATTATTCCCCGACTGGTCAAGCGCAGGCTGTTACCCGCTGCTAATACCCTCATGATGAGCGTAGGCACCCTAGGTATGAGTCTGGGGCCTCTACTCAGCGGTTTGCTGGTGGCCAGCGTGGGCTATCGGTGGACCTATCTCATCAATGTCTTTGCTTTCATGGTCGGGCTCTGGGCGCTTTACAAACTACCCCCTATGCTCCCCGAAGAAACCGGGGAACCCAAGGTGCGGGGCTTCCGCTCGGTGGGCCAGGGCCTCGCCTTTGTGAAGGGCAACAAGGTGGTAGGTATGTCCTTCCTAGTGGACATTCTTGGCATGCTTTTCGCCCAGGTACGCCCCCTCGTCCCCGCACTGGCAGCACTGACTTTTGGCGGCGGTGAGGCAGGGGCCGGTTTCCTTCTAGCCGCAGCTCCAACTGGTGCCCTGCTAGGTCTCTTCTTCTCAGGTTTCTTGGGCGACATTGCCCGTCAGGGCCGCTTCCTCACCCTCAGCTACGCTGGCTGGGGTGGAGGCTTCATGGTCTTTGGGCTGGTAGTGCTTGCCTATGAAGGACACCCGGTGAGCGGCTCGCTCTCTGAGTCTCTTCTTCCGCTGCTGCTGGCGGCTCTGCCTCTGGCGTTTATGGGCTGGGCAGACGCCCTGGGTGGGGTCTACCGCTCTACTATTTTGCAGACCGCTGCCCCGGATTCCCTGCGCGGACGCCTTCAGGGGCTTTTCATTATCACCGTTGCCGGAGGGCCCAACCTGGGTTTTGCGCTGGTCGGTGCGTCGGCAGAGCTGATGGGTAGTGCCGCCACTGCTCTTGCCGGTGGCGCCCTAGTAATCGTCCTGATTGCTCTTGCCACTCTGTTGCAACCTGCCCTCTGGCGCTACATCCCAGAACCTGTACCTGACACCCGGCAGATATCCTCTGTGTAAAGTGTGAACGCGTACCTTATTGCCGAACGTTGACTATTAACCAGCGCACAGAAACGGCCCGGCACCTCCACAGTGCCGGGCCGCTACCTACAATTCAAAACCGGGTGGGTTTAAAAGGTGATGGTTGCCGGGTCAGCGCCGATACGGCCGTCCTCACGGGAGAGTGCGTCAATAGCATCAACCTCATCACCGGTCAGTTCTACCTTGAGGGACTCAAAGTTCTCAACGATACGCTCGGAGGTCACCGACTTGGGGATAGCCACGTTGCCGATGGCGCGGTGCCATGCAAGAACTACCTGGGCGACACTGGCGTCATGCTTTTGTGCAATCTCAGCCAGAACCGGGTTAGACAGTAGGTCTGACCCATTGCCCAGGGGGCTCCACGCCTGGGTAACGATACCCAGCTCAGCGTGCACCTCACGCAGGTTCTCCTGAGCGAAGTAGGGGTGCAGTTCAATCTGGTGAATAGCGGGAGTCACGCCGGTTTCAGCGATAATCTCGCGCAGCTGCTCCTCAGGGAAGTTAGAGACACCGATGGAACGCGTCTTGCCTTCCTTCTGTAGCTCAATCAGAGCCTTCCAGGTATCAACGTAGAGACCCTGCGAAGGCTTGGCCCAGTGAATGAGCAGCAGATCAACGTAGTCAGTGCCCAGTCGCTTCAAAGATGCCTCAGCGGCAGCCTTAGCTGCTTCAAAGCCTTGCTCATCGTTCCAGACCTTGGTGGTCAAAAAGACGTCTTCGCGGGGAACACCGGAGTTAGCAATCGCCGCGCCGGTACCTTCTTCATTGCCGTAAATCTTGGCGGTATCGATGTGACGGTAACCGGCGTCCAGTGCCAGGCCAACAACCTTTTCAGCAGTCTCGTTCTCTACCTGCCAGACGCCGTAGCCCAGCTGGGGAATTTCATTGCCATCGTTGAAGGTGAGGTTGGGTGAAACAGTCATGAATTTCCTTTTCTAAATGTTCTTCACTCCAGCCTAGGCGAGTGCCGGATTAGCTGAACAGGGGTTTCGGCAGCAGTGAAACAGTACCGTCACCTTGTGTCATAAAAGGTGGAGGGTTTTAGGCAGTAAAGCTACGCCGGTCGCTGTAGGTGGGTGCGCCTACATCTCCTTCAGCAGGGTCGCCACCCAGGCGGTGGCCGCGATCAAGGGCGCTGATGGTCTCAACTTCAGCAGGTGTGAGCGGGAAGAACTGGGCAGCGAAGTTGGAGGCCATGCGTGCGGGTGTCTCGGTCTTGGGAATGACCACAAAACCGCGGGCGATGTGCCAAGCAATCATCAGTTCGGCAACTCCTAGGCCGCGAGCAGCTGCCAGCTCACCCAGGGTTTCGTCCCCTAGCTCCAACCCGTAGCCCAGGGGGCTCCAGGACTCCGTAAGAATATTGCGCTCCGCATGATCTTCTGCCGCCTGGGTCTGTGCCAGGTAAGGGTGCACCTCAATCTGATTGACTACAGGAGTCACACCGGTATCTGCGATGATGTCATCTAGCTGAGCGGCAGTGAAGTTAGAAACCCCAATAGAACGCACCAGCCCGCGCTCACGCAGTTCCACCAGAGCCTCCCACGAATCCCGGTAGCGCCCCAGAGCAGGCTGCGCCCAGTGAATGAGATAAAGGTCGAGGTAGTCCTGCCCCAAGATCTCCAACGAGCGTTCGCAGGCTTCAATGGCAGTCTCACGCCCCTGGTCAGTGTTCCAGAGCTTGGTGGTTAAAAAGATGTCCTGCCGTGCCAGTCCAGAAGCGGCGAGCGCTGCCCCTACCCCGGCTTCATTCTTGTAGATAGTAGCGGTGTCAATATGGCGGTAGCCGGCTTCCAGAGCAGCTAGGACAGCGCCCTCGGTCTTTTCGGGAGCAATACGGCAGGTGCCAAAGCCCAGCTGCGGAATGCTCTTTCCATCATTAAGGGGCAGAGTTAGTGGAGTGGAGCGGTGAGGGGTCATGGAGCATCCCTTTCTTGAGGTCAGCTTGACGTTGCTTTACGTTTTAGCGGCGTTTTTCGTATCGGTGCGGTTTTATCTTCTAGCAGGAGGGATAGGGAGATCCGTTTGCGCTTCGGGTCTACCTCCACCACGCGCACGCGCACCACTTCACCGGATTTGACCACGGTATGGGGGTCAGAGACGAAGCTGCGGCTCATCTGCGAGACGTGTACCAGGCCATCTTGGTGCACCCCGATATCTATGAAAGCTCCGAAGGCGGCAACGTTAGAGACGGTGCCTTCGAGGATCATTCCGGGCGCTAGGTCGCTGATGCTTTCAATGCCTTCGGCAAATTGAGCGGTCTTGAAAACAGGACGCGGGTCGCGGCCGGGTTTGGCGAGTTCAGCAAAAATGTCGGTGATGGTGGGTAGGCCCAGGGTGTCGGTGACGTAGTGGGCGGGGTTTAGCTGCGCTAGGGCTGCTTCATCCACCGCACCGACCGAGGCACCGGCGTCCGCCAGGATGGCGCGGGCGACCGGGTAGGCTTCGGGGTGCACACCAGAGGCGTCCAGAGGTTCGGTGCCGCCGATAATGCGCACGAAGCCGGCTGCCTGTTCAAAGGCTTTGGGGCCCAGGCGAGGCACGTTGAGTAGGTCTTGGCGGCTGGCAAAGGGACCGTTCTCATTACGGTAGGCCACGATGTTCTCGGCAATGGTGCGGTTGAAACCAGCCACACGCGCCAGCAGGGCTGGTGAGGCACTGTTAACCAGCACACCCACGGCGTTCACGCAGTCCTCAATCACGGCGTCCAGGGCACGGCCCAGAGCTGCAGGTGAAACATCGTGCTGGTACTGGCCCACACCGATGGACTGCGGATCAATCTTGACCAGCTCAGCCAGCGGGTCCTGCAGACGGCGGGCAATAGAGACAGCACCGCGCAAGGATACATCCAGGTCAGGTAGCTCCACCGAGGCAAGCTCGGAGGCCGAGTAAACCGAGGCGCCTGCCTCAGAGACCGTCACCTTTTGCACCCCGCTGACACCCGCGGACGTCAGGCGCTTCAGCAGATCAGCTGCCAGGCGGTCGGTTTCTCGTGAGGCCGTTCCGTTACCAATGGCAATTAACTGCACCCCGTACCGTTTAACTAAATCTTCCAGGCGCGCTAGAGCATCCTCCCACTGGTTGCGTGGAACGTGCGGGTAAATAGCACAGGTCTCTAGCACCTGCCCGGTGCCATCCACTACCGCTACTTTGACCCCGGTGCGCAAGCCCGGGTCCAGGCCCAGGGTGGGGTGCTCTCCTGCAGGGGCCGCCAAGAGCAAATCTCGCAGGTTAGAAGCAAAGACCCCTATGGCGTCCTTCTGCCCCTGCTCAAACAGGTCAGTCCGCACCTGCCCGGCCAGACGCGGCAAAAGGCGCTGACGCCAGGCAAGGCGTACCGTCTTTGTCAGCCAACCCACCACGCGCTCCTCATCAGAAACCATGTTGAGCACCTGGGCGCCAATACCAAGAGACTCCGCGACGGTGCGTTCATACCAGCTGCGTTCGCGGTCGTATTCTTCTGCCAGAATTTCGGCTGCTTCGCGGGAAGCACCGGTCAGTTTGGACTTGGCTGGGGGAAGGACGTCCACGTCGATGTTGATCTTAACTGCCCCCTCTTTTTCGGCGCGCAGTAGCGCCAACACGCGGTGAGAGGGAATGCGGCGGATCTCTTCACTGAATTCAAAGTAGTCACTGAATTTGGCCCCGGCCACCTCCTGGCCGGGCACGAGCCGGGCAGTTACTACCCCGCGGCGGATAAAACGCTGATGCAGGGTAGTAGCAAGGGCGACGTCGGTCGAAGCAGCTTCTAACAGGATGGCGCGGGCACCTTCTAGCGCATTGTCAGCGTGAGCAACCACGTGCTCGACGGTGCCCGGTTCAGCATCGGCCAGCTCGGGCTCAACATAGGCCTGAGCGATATCGTAGGCAGAAGCGAAAGGCACTTCCAGCAGGTCCTCCACCAGGGACTCCATGCCAGCTTCCCGTGCCAGGAAGGCTAGGGTCTTACGCTTAGTTTTGTGGGGGGCATAGAGCGCTTCAAGCTCATTTTTTGTGGTTGCAGCGACGAGGGCTTCCCCCAGCTCATCGGTCAAAAGCGCCCGCTCGTGCAGAGTGCGCACGATAGCTTCGCGGCGTTCTTCAAGCTCCCGCAGGTAACGCAGTCGCTCCTCCAGAGCACGGAGTTGCACATCGGTCAGACCGTCCGTAGCTTCCTTACGATAACGAGCGATAAAAGGCACTGTAGACCCGTTATCCAGCAGCTGTACAGCGGCCCGAACTTGGGTAAGTTTGATCCCCAGTTCATCTGCAATGGTCTGCTCAATAGTGCGGTGGGTGCTGCCTGCTAACGTCATAGTTCCTAGTTTCTCATTAAGCGGGTCAGCGGTGAGCCTTAAAACATGTCGTAACAGTTAGCCTGTCTAGTAGCATACAGGCGCTAGCCACCCTAAAGTTATGGAAGACATCCGTTCAGGGTGCTACCCCACAGCTCTTGGAGAACCGTAATGACCAGCACCCATGACGCCGACTATCTGGCTTTTTGCAACCGTTATGAGTCCCTATTTTCTGGGCTAGTCTCAATGGGGTGGACGCACGTCGAGGTCTACACTCGAGTCACTACCCTTTTCCCCGATATCAACCGGGAACACTTCGAGACCGCAATGGCCTCAGACCGTTGGGTTTTTACCGGGCGCCAGGAACAAACGCTCAATAATGTGATGATGGCGGCAGCCCTCTGGTACGCAGTAGCGATAACCTACGACCTTGAGGCAGATCCTGAATACGCTGCGGTTCACCTTGACACCGTCATCCTGCAAGATTTACCCCGTCTGCTCGACTCACTGGGATCTACCCCCGAAGATATTTCTGACATCATGGGCAAGCTGGGCGCCGCCTTGAAGTATCTGGCAAAGCACCCCTACACTGAGCTCCACGAAGCTGAGTATGATGATCTGCTCGAAAACCTACCTGCCCCGGCAGCACGGGTAAGCGGCGGCACTCTTGAATGGCCACCCACCCGCGCAGTCATCGAAAACCGAGTGGGGGACCGTTCTTGGTCCGTTGCCCTCCTCAAAACAGGTATCTGCCCGCCGGACGCTGCCGACCAGGGTATCTCGCTCTCAGCAAGCTCCCTCACCGACCGCACTTTCCGCAACGCCCTAGGAGAGTTCCTCAACTACTGCGTGCGGTACGACCGCAAACCCACCGTGATGCTATACGGTCACTGGGCGGAGTCCACCACCCGCCACTACAAGGCGCCTCACCTCGGCGCTATCCGCGCTAAATACGGCTCATGGCACACCGCACTCCAAGAAGGCCGCGCACTCATTAATGATGCCTTGAACCTCAGTAGCTCAGCTGCCCTGCCCGTGCGGAGCACCACCCACACTGACCCCACCGACCCCCTTAACATCGATGACATCACAGCCCAGGGCATCGGCATAGTCCAGCCCAAAAAACTTAGCACCGAAGAAGAGGCCCAAAAAGCCTGGGACGGCCTCACCCAGGTCATGCAGCAGCGCCTCGAAGAACTGCCCTGGAGCCTCTCGCTGCACCTCTATTACATCTCCCCCGCAGTAGCAGAAACCGGGGATTACACCAACTACGCCAGTGTGCTACGCTCCCCCGCAGGCTACTTCTGCGAACTCACCTCAGCCAGCGAATTCACGTCTATCGATGTCACCATCACCGATGAGGTTCTCGCTGCCGCAGGCTGGGAAAACCCCCTGAGCAACGGCAGGTGGACCAAAAACTTCCTCTCCGTAGGCGAAGCCGCCCAAGATATCATCGCCGCCATGCGCTATGGCATGGGCTGCACCCAGCCGGACTACTACCAGTCAGATGACCCGGCTAATATGCAGGCCCTCGAAGCTAACCCCAGCACCGGGTCAATCCCCATGGTGCCGGTCACCGGTGAAGGCTACGTCTCCATCGACAGTTTCTAGAACACCCCTCAAAATACCGCAAATCTCCCCATCACCAGACCCCTAAGCTCACACCAGCACACGAACGCTTAGCTGAGGGTGCTTGCTCTTGTGTGCTTATAAGCTCGCACGCGCGACGCTTCAGCTCGCTTCGCTAGGGAAAACTCGCCGTCGGGGTCGAAGGTGGTCCGATTCGGCTACTCCTCGGCAATTAATGCACAGTAGGATAGAATCTTATGACTCCCCGCCGCCCCAACCGCAGACTGCCTAACCCTACTGATCGTCAGATTAGAAACGCTGTGCGGGTGTTCGGCAGCTTCCCTGCCAAGCTACGCGCCGTCCTGGCAGTATGTTTATTTCTGACGCTTCTTGTCGCTGGTCTTCTCTGGCTTCAGTCCTATAACTGGGATGTTGAGGATGCGCTGAATGGCACCCGGCACAGCAGGGGTCAGTCAGTCAGCACCGGTTTTGCTGGCTCCGGGGTGCAGACCTACGGTAAAGCCTCCGAGGTGCTGAACGGTTTAGAGGTGAGCAACAGCGCGGCTCAGAGCACCTACAAACGGAATCTTTATGGGGACCCCTGGGCAGACATAGACTCCAACGGCTGTGACCAGCGCAATGACGTGCTGACCCGCGATCTGCAGGATCTCGAGAAAAACGGGGAATGCAGAGTCATGGCGGGGACCATTATTGACCCCTACACCGCCGAAACCATTCATTTCGAACGAGGCCCTAAAACCAGTGAATCGGTCCCTATCGACCACGTTGTAGCCCTCTCTAATGCGTGGAATAGCGGCGCCTGGCAGTGGAGCTATGAAAAGCGGGTACTGCTGGCCAATGACCCACTGAACCTTCAGGCAACCGGGCAGCGCCCCAACACCGAAAAATCCGACAAAAGCGCGGATGCCTGGTTGCCGCAACCGGGCTACCGCTGCGAATATGTAGCCCGCCAAGTATCCGTCAAAGCCTCCTACGGGCTGTCTGTCACCTCGGCTGAGAAACGTGCCATGGCTCGCGTGCTGAGCACCTGCCCTGAGCAGCCCGCCTACCGATCAGAATTTAGCCGCTAGTAATAATCCGGTGAGCGTCGTCTTTACCCGTGATAAAGATAGAAGGGGGCAAGGACGCCCCGTCTAAGGCTCAGCAAGGAGGCAGCAGTGAGCACGGAGTTTGCCGGCTATCGGCGCGGTTCGAGCGAGTACCGCCGCCTGCTCATCGCCATGTTTGCCGCCGGTCTTGCCACGTTCGCCCAGCTCTATTCTCCCCAGCCCTTGCTACCTGCTATTGCAGAGGATTTGGGTGTTTCTGCAGATACAGCAGCGCTCACCATGTCCTGCGCCACCGCCGGTCTTGCTCTCTGCACCCTGCTCTGGGCGTCGGTGGCTGACCATTGTGGGCGGGTGCGTACCATGACCGTTGCAGTACTCGGTGCCACATGTTTCGGGTTGCTTACCCCTTGGGTCAGTCACTACCCGCTCATGCTCCTACTTCGCACCGTTGAGGGTGCCTTTCTAGGTGGGGTGGCTGGTCTGGCTGTCGCCGTCATTGTGTCAGAAGCCCACCCTTCGGTGCGCGCTGCTGCTACAGGGCTTTATATCTCGGGGACCAGTATTGGTGGGCTAGCAGGCAGAATCATTGCTGGTCCTCTCTCTGAGGTCATGAGCTGGCGGCTCTCCATGTTCGCTGTCTCGGTGGTGGGGGCACTAGCTGCGGTTCTTTTTATCACGCTCATACCAGCCTCCCACGACCGCCAGCGAACACCTGGCGCCTCGATAGGATCTAGCGGGGTAGGCTCTGCACTGGGTTTCTTCCACAAAATTAAAGGCCTGCTGACCAATATGCAGGTGCTAGCTCTCTTCTTTGCTGGTTTCGCTCTGATGGGCGCCTTGGTCAGTATCTATAACTACATCGGTTTCAAGCTGCAGGCACCCCCCTATTTTCTCTCTCCCACCCTCATCGCCTTCCTCTTCCTGATGTACCTCTTTGGCACGGTGTCATCGGGGGCAGCCTCACGGCTCACTGGCAAACACGGGCTTAAACCTGTTTTTCTGACCTCCTGTCTGCTTATGGCGGCAGGTATTCTACTCACCCTGGCGGGCCCCTTACCCGTGGTGGTGCTTGGATTAGCTGTTCTCACCACCGGTTTCTTTGCCGCACACGCGATTGCCTCTGGTTGGGTGGGTTTGCTCTCCCTCGATGCAAAAACCCAGGCAACTGCCCTCTATAACTCTTTTTATTACACGGGGTCTGCTCTCGTGGGGTGGGCTACAGGCCTGCTCTACACGGCTGCTGGCTGGTCAGGCACTGCCCTTGCCTGCACAGGTCTGCTACTGCTATCTGCTCTTTTTTCAGCTCTAGCCCTGGGCAAAAAAGCAGGGTGACGATACGCGCTTTCTCTCCCCTGGCGTGCCGCCTTCTGCTAAGAAGCAATGGTGCCTACGATTGAGAGTAACAAGACTGTTTCCGCTTGAAACTTGTGTCTTCCGTTGATGGATTTCACAGAAAAATGTTTTCACGGTAAAGTTTTTGTCAAACAGATAAACCAACAGAACGGAATTTTCATGAGCCTTCTTTCAAACGCAGCTCTACGCGCAACTTCTGGCCCACTCATCCTCAACTCCGGCATCGGCAAGCTGAAAATGGACGAGGGCACTTACGGCTACCTCAAGGGCATGGCAGCCACCGGCGTCCCTGCCGTTGAAAAGCTCTCAGATCAGCAGTTTGGTAAAGCACTTGCCTTCGGCGAAACCGCACTGGGTGCCGCCCTACTGCTCCCCATCGTCCCCGCCAAGCTGGCTGGCCTGGGCCTGACCGTCTTCTCAGCCGGCATGCTGACCATGTACTTCGGCAACGATGAAATGACCCAGGATGACGGCATCCGCCCCACCCAGGAAGGCACCAGCCTGGCTAAGGACTTCATCATGCTCGGCGCTGGCCTAGCCCTGCTCTTCTCATCAAAGAAGTAGCTCAATATTCATAAAGCCCCGCACCAGCTGCCTCAGAGCAGCAGGTGCGGGGTTTTTTGCGCCTGCAAACAGCAACATGTGACCAGCCATAATCAACAGCCTGCTGTTCATTTCGTGATACATTTCTGTCTAGGCAAACTACCCTTGCACCACAGGACACACCATGGACGCGCTCCAAAACATACTCGATTCCGCTAGCTCCTTTATCTGGGGGCCTTGGCTCCTGCTCCCCCTCCTGGTAGGAACAGGTCTCTTTTTGAGTCTGCGACTGGGCCTTATCCAGCTTCGGCTCTTTACCAAGGCAATGAGCATCCAGTTTGGACGCCGCGCCAAGCAGCCCGGGCTCAAGGGCGAGATTTCAGCCTTCCAGGCCATGAGCACTGCCCTCGGAGCTACGGTGGGTACCGGCAACATTGTGGGTGTAGCTCTGTCGATCAGTATCGGCGGCCCCGGTGCACTCTTCTGGATGTGGGTCACCGCCATCTTGGGTATGGCCTCCAAGTACGCGGAATGCTTTTTGGGTGTGCGCTTCCGCCATTACGACAAAATGGGGGAACTGACCGGCGGCCCACAGTCCTACCTGCAACGCGGCATCCCCAATAAGTTCGGAAAGTTCCTGGCGACCATGTTCGCCGTCTGCTGTGTCTTCGCCTGCTTTGGCATTGGCAACATGACCCAGTCCAACGCTATCTCTGCCAACCTGGACCACTCTTTTGGCATCTCACCGGTAACAACGGCAATCTTCCTAACTGTACTTACTGCCGCCGCTCTACTGGGCGGCATCAAGATTGTGTCTAAAGTCGCCTCAATCTGTGTGCCCCTCATGATTCTGCTCTACCTGGGTTTTGGTAGCTACATCTTGATCCTCAACGCTGGGCAGATTCCCGAAGTTCTTGGCATGATTTTGCGAGGTGCCTTCACCGGTGAAGGTGCCGCCGGCGGCGCAGTGGGTGCAGGCTTCCTCATTGCCATGCAAATTGGCGCCCAGCGCTCACTCTTCTCTAACGAATCGGGGATGGGCACCGCGTCCATTCCCGCCGCAGTAGCAGCTACTTCTCACCCGGTGCGCCAGGGGCTAGCGTCCATGACCCAGACCTTCGTGGACACCATCATCGTCATTTCTATGACCGGCTTCGTCATCCTCACCACCGGCACCTGGACGGGCGGTGACCCCGCAACCATGACCTCCCTAGCCTTCGCTACCGGCTTACCCGGTGCCTGGGGCGGCTACATCGTGGCTTTCTGCCTGGTGTTGCTCGGCTATTCCACCGTGCTGGGCTGGTCCTACTACGGCGAGCGTGCCCTAGAATCTCTAGGTGGCGGACGTCGTGCTATCACTGGCTACCGTTTGGCCTTCGCTGTTATGTGCGGTGTAGGAGCCATTGCACCCCTAACTATTGTTTTTACTTTCTCAGACCTGATGAACGGTCTGATGGCTCTACCTAATCTGATTGGCCTGCTCTTACTCTCAGGCTTGGTCGCACGGGAGACTAAGAAATACCTGACCCACGACCCAAATTTTGAGGCAACCGTGGATACCATTGACGGCTTTATGTACGGGTTGCCCGGCGGTTTGGACGCCCAGATTGACCATCAGGTGGACCTGTCCCAGAAGAACCCCGAGCTTGAACACCCGGACACCACCAGCCTCAAAGTGATTACCGAAAAGATGCTTGAGGAGCATACAGCAACGGCTGAGGCAGCACCGGTCTACGATGTAACCCTCACTAACGTACAGACCGGTTCTATACCCCTGCAGACCGGTTCACTGCCCATCATCCAGCAGGCTAAACCCTCCTTCGGCACTCCCACTGATCCCAGGGCCAGTAAACCTTAGAATTGACGCCAACTTGCATGCGCACTTTCCCCGGTAAACTGGTAGCTGCCCCACCCGGGGCGCAGGTGTGCACTTAGGTTTTCCGTGCCCCTGCCCATCGCACCGGTGACTGCCGGCGCACGAGACCTCAGGGAGAGTCATGGAAACCAACAAGCAGAAAGCCGATCTAGAGGATAAGGCGCAGCGCGTAGCTGCCGGCGAGGACATCCACGCACCGGCACCCGAGATTTTTCATCGCCAGCCTTACTCTTTTGTGCGCCGCGGTGATCGCCTGACCGCCCGCCGCCAGAAGGCCTGGGCCGCCTACGCCCCCAGCCACGTGCTGGATTTACCTCGCGCTATCGGTGATACCTCGGTAGCCGAGGGCGCTGTTTTTGACCAGGAGAAACTTTACGGTCGGACCGCTCCCCTCGTGCTTGAAATTGGTTCTGGTCTGGGTGAGGCTGTTGTGCACCGTGCTGCGCAGGTACCTGAGAATGACTTCCTGGCGGTTGAGGTCTACACCCCGGGTATCGCTGACCTGCTACTGAAGATGAGTCAGGCAGGGGTGGAAAATGTGCGGGTTGCCCAGGCGAACGCCCCCGAGCTGCTAGATCACCTGCTACCCGAGAACTCAGTGGATGAGGTTTGGGTCTTTTTCCCGGACCCTTGGCACAAGGCACGCCACCACAAGCGTCGCCTGGTCTCCCCTGGCTTTGCAGATAAGATTGCCCGAGTTCTCAAACCCGGAGGAATCTGGCGCCTGGCTACCGACTGGGAGGAATACGCTCTGGTGATGCGCGAAGTTCTGGATGCTCACCCCGACTTCACCAACGCTCACGCTGGTGAAGGTATCACCGATGAAGACCCCATTGGCGGTTGGGCGCCGCGCTGGGAAGGACGCACCCTGACCAGCTTTGAGCGCAAGGCAGGCGACGCAGGGCGTCGTGCCCACGACCTCACCTATATTCGCAACTAAACGATTTGTTCACATGGCCCCTGCCAGCGGTACTAATGCAGCATATTTCTGAATGAGTAGCGATTATTCAACGAAAGAGAGCCGGGATGAACCCGGCTCTCACTACATTTTCAATCTTTCAACCGGGGCGCTTTAGCCCTTAGCCAGCAGCTCACGTACGCGAGGAATCACCTGCGTACCGTAGAGCTCAATAGAGCGCATGGAGTACTCGTGAGGCAGGGGACCATTAGAGTACTTGAGGTCAAAACGCTGAATACCCAGGGTCTTGACGGTAGCGGCAATCTTCTGCGCTACCGTCTCGGGTGACCCGACATAGAGGGAGCCGTGAGTAATTTCGTTGTTGAACTCGGCGGCGCTGGAGGGGCCCCAACCGCGTTCGGCGCCAATCCTGTTACGGTTGGTGATCCAGTGCTGGCGCAGTTGCGCCTTGGCTTCTTGATCAGTATCTGCAACGTGGCCGGGTGAATGGACGGCAATAGGCAGATTAGTGTTGCCCAGCTGCGCATTGGCCCGGTGGTAGAGGTCCACGAAGGGCTTGAAACGCTCTGCAGGTCCTCCGATGATGGCAAGCATCAGTGGCATCTTGTACTGGGCGGCTCGCGCCACGGACTCGGGGCTGCCGCCCACGGCGATCCACTGTGCAAGGCCGTTTTCAGTCTTGGGGTAGATTTCCTGGTTGACCAGCGGGGTGCGGTTTCCGGGGTTCCAGTTGACGGGTTGCTCGGTGACAACGCGCGAGAAGAGTTCGAGCTTCTCAGCGAAGAGCTGGTTGTAGTCCTCCATCCTGTAGCCAAAAAGCGGGAAGGACTCGGTGAAGGAGCCGCGCCCCAGAACCACTTCAGCGCGGCCCTTGCTCATGGCGTCGATGGTAGCGAAGCGCTGGTAGACGCGAATGGGGTCATCGGAACTGAGTACGGTCACGGCTGAACCCAGATGGATGCGCTCGGTCACCGTGGCAATGCCTGCTAGGACGGCGTCGGGGGCTGACACGGCATAGTCAGGGCGGTGATGCTCACCAACACCGAAGAAGTCAATACCCACGCGGTCAGCCAGCTTTGCCTGTTCCACGACGTTGCGGATTACCTGCGCCTGATGTAGCGACTTGCCCTCTAGATCTTGGGTAGAGTCGCCGAAGGTATCCAGACCGAACTGGACGTCCATGTCGGTAACCGAGGGTAGGCGATCGCGGAGGCTTGTTGACGTAGTGATGTCGTCAGCGGTGAGGTGTGAGGTCACGATTTTCACCTTTCATCCGATGATAAAATATTTTACAAAGAAAGTATCTCACGGCGCGGTAAAAGGCACAAGAGGCAATACAAGCCAGCACAACGCGCATTTCAGGCCGCTGGGTGATGCAATACCTAGAACAACAAAAGCCCCTTTCAGGTAGTCATTAACAACCTGAAAGGGGCTTTTTTATTATTTACCGGTCTTAGGGCGGTAGAGCACCACAGCTTGGGATCGCGGCCGGGCAACAGGCCGCTTACCGCGTGCCAAGTGCACGATATCGCCCGACGCCCCGGCAGCAAAAACGCGTGATCCGTCGTGCAAGCGGTGTATCAGGGCCTCGTTCTCTCGTAGAAGCTCAGCATTGCGAGCCTTAAGAGCTTCTACCTGGTGCTCAAGATCAATGACCCGTTTGATGCCTTCTAGAGACACACCAGACTGTGAGAGCTCCTGGATTTCTTGGAGCTTCTGCACATCCCGCTCAGAGTAGCGGCGGGCCTTACCCGGGGCGCGGGAGGGTTGAACCAGGCCCAGGCGGTCGTACTGGCGCAGGGTCTGCGGGTGCATACCTGCCAGCTCGGCCGCCACCGAGATGACGAAGACCGGTCGGTCTGATTCCAAGGCCATGGTTACACACCGGCTTTCTTGAAGAGCTCTTCGCGCGGGTTACCTTGGGGTGCCAGCTCTAGGAAACGGGATAGAGCTGCCTGCGCCTCGTCCGTCAGGTCGGTGGGTATCTGCACCTCGGGTATCACCAGCATATCCCCGGTTCCCTTCTTGGTCACGAAGCCGCGACCCTTGGCTCGCAGCTTACGGCCAGTGGGTGAACCTGCGGGTAGGCGGAGCCTAACGCTCTTGCCGTCTAAGGTGGGCACCTCAAGAATGGTGCCGTTAACAGCTTCTTCCAGTGTGACGGGAACACGCACCAGCACGTTATCGTCCTCACGCTCAAAAATAGGGTGCGCGTCCACGCGCACGGTCACCAGCAAGTCGCCAGCGCCGCCAGGACCGGGGTGCCCCTTTCCGCGCAAACGCACCTTTTGCCCGTCCTTGACGCCCTGGGGTAGACGGGCTGTGGTCTGGGAACCGCCGGGGCGGAAAACGCTAACTTCGGCGCCTTCGTAGGCTTGCTTGAGGCTGATGCGGGCACTAGTGGTGGCGTCTTCACCCTTAGGCGCGGACTGCTGGAAGGCACCGGAACCGCCGGGGAACCCTCCACCCATACCACCGGAGAAGCCACCGCGGGATGAGCTACCGCCCATACCGCCGCCAAACATTCCGCCCAACAGATCCTCAATGTTGATGCCCTGGGAGCCACCACCGGTGCTGTAGCTAAAGTTGCCTGCCCCACCGGGGAACCCTCCTCCGGGGAACCCACCGGCACCGCCCGGGAAGCCGCCGCCGAAACCGGCAGCCCCGTATTTACGGACCTGGTCGTATTCTTCGCGCTGCTTCTTATCCGAGAGCACGTCGTTGGCTTCTGAAATCTCTTTGAACTTCTTTTCAGCCGCAGCATCGCCGGGGTTCTGGTCGGGGTGGTACTTACGCGCTAGCTTGCGGTAGGCCTTTTTAATGTCTGCATCTGAGGCGGTTTCAGAGACGCCCAATACCTTATAAAAATCTGTGTTCAGCCAATTTTCACTAGCCATGTGCGTCTCCTTCCGGGTAGACGGTAATCGTTTAGAAAAAGTTTTTTGCTGCCCAGTTAGGGCTGTGGGCGGGCACATGATGTGCCCGCCCACCGTGGTTTTAGTCTGCCTTATTCAGCGACTGCTACCGCTACCTGCGCGGTGCGGACGACGCGGTCGTTGACCTTGTAGCCGTAGCGCAGAACCATGGATACATGGTCGGGTTCCACCTCGCCGGTGGGCTGCTGCAGCACTGCCTCGTGCACCTGGGGATCGAAGGCGTCGCCGACTTCGCCGAAGCGGATCAGACCCTGCTTGGTGAGGGTTTCATCCAGTTTCTTGGCAATTGCGGCGAAGGGTCCATCTTCCAGGTCACCGTGGGTGCGGGCCGCGTCAATGTCGTCAAAGACCGGCAGCAAAGAGGCAATGACATCGCCAATCACGAAGTTGCGCAGCTGCTCTTTTTCCTTGGCGGTGCGGTTCTTGTAGTTGGTGAACTCAGCCTGAAGGCGGCGCAGGTCTTCGAGACGTTCAGCTGCCAGGGCAGCATCTGCAGTCTCGCCCGCCTCGGCGGCTACACCGGTTTCACCCGGTGTAGCGGCCTCGTCGGTGACACCCTCGGTCGCTTCAGGGTGACCGTCAGCGGCGGGGGCGCTGAAGGCCTCCTCCAGCGAATCGGCTTCTTGGCCCTGGGGCTCGTTGGTGTTCTCAGACATGGTTACTTCTTTTCGTCTTCGTCGATAACTTCGGCGTCTACAACATCGTCTTCATCAGCCTTGGGTGCACCGGCGTCAGCGTTAGCTGCGTCAGCCTGTGCCTGGGCGTAGAGTGCTTCGCCCAGCTTGGTCTGTGAAGCCTGTAGCTTCTCGAATGCTGCCTTGACAGCGTCATCGTCTTCACCTTCAAGGGCTGCCTTGACGGCGTCCACGTCAGCCTGAACCTCAGTCTTGACATCCTCGGGTAGCTTCTCATCGTTTTCCTTGATGAGTTTCTCGATGGAGTAAGCGGAGTTCTCAGCTGCATTGCGGGTCTCGGCTGCCTCGCGGCGTGCCTTGTCCTGCTCAGCGTGTGCTTCGGCGTCCTTGACCATGCGATCAATGTCTTCCTTGGAGAGTGATGAGCCACCGGTGATGGTCATGGACTGCTCGGTGCCGGTGCCCTTGTCCTTTGCGGATACGTGCACGATACCGTTGGCGTCGATGTCGAAGGTGACCTCAATTTGGGGCATACCGCGGGGTGCAGGGGCGATGCCGGTCAGCTCGAAGGTGCCCAGGTTCTTGTTGTCGCGGGTGAACTCACGCTCGCCTTGGAAGACCTGGATAGACACTGAAGGCTGGTTGTCTTCAGCGGTAGTGAAGGTTTCACTGCGCTTGGTGGGGATCGCGGTGTTGCGCTCGATCAGCTTGGTCATGACGCCGCCCTTGGTCTCAATACCGAGGGAGAGGGGGGTAACGTCGATCAGCAGAACATCCTTGCGCTCACCCTTCAGGACACCTGCCTGCAGGGCTGCACCCATAGCGACGACCTCATCGGGGTTGACGCCCTTGTTGGGCTCGCGGCCACCGGAGAGCTCCTTGACAACCTCGGTGACAGCGGGCATACGGGTTGAGCCACCGACCAGAACGATGTGAGCGATCTCTGAGACGGATACGCCGGCTTCTGAGATAACGTCCTTGAAGGGCTTCTTGGTGCGCTCCATCAGATCTGAGGTCATGTCCTGGAACTTAGCGCGGGTCAGCTTCTCATCTAGGTGGATGGGGCCCTCTGCGGTAACGGAGAGGTACTGCAGGGAGATGTTGGTTGAGGTAGCTGAAGAGAGCTCCTTCTTAGCCTGCTCAGCTGCTTCGCGCAGACGCTGCAGAGCGATCTTGTCCTTGGACAGGTCAGCACCGGTCTTGGACTTGACCTGCTCTAGCAGGAAGTCAACGATGCGCTGATCCCAGTCGTCGCCACCCAGACGGTTGTCACCGGAGGTTGCACGAACCTGGATGGTGGAGAAGCCGTCTTCATCTTTACCCACTTCGAGCAGGGAAACGTCGAAGGTACCGCCGCCGAGGTCGAAGACTAGAATCAGTTCGTCTTCATTGCCCTTGTCCAGGCCATAAGCCAGAGCTGCTGCGGTGGGCTCGTTGACGATACGCAGGACGTTAAGACCTGCGATTTCGCCGGCTTCCTTGGTTGCCTGACGCTCAGCGTCGTTGAAGTATGCGGGAACGGTGATCACAGCGTCGGTGACGGTGTCGTTCAGGTAGGCTTCAGCGTCGCCCTTGAGCTTCATGAGGATACGAGCTGAGATTTCCTGAGCGGTGTACGCCTTACCGTCGATGTCCTGGGACCAGCTGGTGCCCATGTGACGCTTGACGGACGCGATGGTGCGGTCAACGTTGGTGACTGCCTGACGCTTTGCTACCTCGCCTACTAGAACCTCGCCGTCCTTGCTGAATGCTACGACGGAGGGGGTGGTGCGGGCGCCTTCGGCGTTGGCGATAACGGTGGGCTCGCCACCTTCGAGTACTGCTACAACTGAGTTGGTGGTACCGAGGTCAATGCCTACTGCACGTGCCATGAGATTTACTCCTTGTATTGGTTTGATATTTACACTGGTGACATCTTCGAAGTTGAGCGCCTTTCACTCAACTCAGATGTCTTGGTTAACAGTTTGCACCCTTTTGGCAACTCTGTCAACAGACTTGAGTGAAATACGCTCAACTTTTTTGCGCAGCTCAATAGAAACTAATAATTACTGTTGGGCGGAATTCCAGGTTTTCCACCCTCCATCAAGATTCCTCACTTGATATCCATGCTGGTTCAAAATGCGCGCAGCTAAATAACCGCGCAAACCAACCTGACAATGAACGATGATGGGGCGGTCAATTTCCAGCTCGCCCAGGCGCTCCCGCAGAGCATCAAGCTCGATATTGACAGCACCGGGGATGGGTGAATGGGTAAATTCACCAGGAGTTCGTACGTCAACCAGCAGAGCACCGGCGTCCAGCTCATCCTGTAACTCATGGAATTGAACCGTTTGAACTAACCCATCCCGAATATTGCGATTAATATAGCCCAGCATATTAACCGGGTCTTTAGCCGAGCCAAACTGGGGCGAGTAAGCGAGCTCCAGCTCTGCTAAATCGGAAGCCCTCAAGCCACCGGCCATTGCGGTGGCAATGACGTCGATTCTTTTATCGACGCCTGACTCCCCGACTCCCTGGGCACCCAGTATTTCATCGGTAGCTGAATCAACAAGCAGCTTCAGAGACATCCCCGAAGCACCCGGGTAGTAGCCAGCATGATCTGAGGGGTGGGTATGAATTGCGCGGTAATCCCTACCCTCTTGCTTGAGGCGGCGCTCGTTCCAGCCGACACTCGCAGCCGTCATCCCAAAAAGCCCCAGAATCGAGGTGCCGCGCACCGGGCGCTGAGCAACAGGCCGGCCTGCAATTACATCTGCCACCAGACGCTTTTGCAGGTTGGCAGTATTCGCCAAGGCAACCAGCACCCCTGGCCGCTCAGAGCGTCCCGCTTTTCCACAGCATCCCCCACCGCATAGATATGAGGATCGCTGGTACGCATGTGCTCATCGACTAGAATTCCGCCCCTCTCTGAAAGGGCAAGACCAGCACCTGCCGCCAGGCGGGAATCGGGGCGCACACCAATAGCAAGGATGACCATATCAGCAGGCACTTCACTGCCGCTGGCAAGTTTGATCTTGCTCTGGCGAATTTCCGCAAGAGCCTCACCTAGGTAAAGGTCGACGCCACCATCACGGAGGGCGCGGTGAACCAACGCCGCAATCTCGGTATCAAGCGGCGCCATCACCTGGGGTGCAGCTTCCACCAGAGAAACGTGGAAGCCTCGATGAGAGAGGTTTTCTGCAACCTCAAGACCCACAAAACCACCGCCCACCACAGCAACAGATGCACCGGAGGGCAACTCATGAGTGCGCGCCATAATGGCGTCAACATCTTCCACCGTTCGCAGCGTCAAAGCCTGCTCGACCCCAGGCAGGGGAGGCACAAAGGGGGTAGCACCCGGCGAGAGAATAAGCTCGTCATAATTCAGAGTTTCAGTACCGGCAGCGATTTTGACGTCGATGGCTTGAGCAGCCCTATCGATGGACAAAACCTCACTATTTACGCGCACATCGAGCTCGAAACGCTACGCCAGCGATTCAGGAGTTTGCAAGAGTAAGCTGTCTCGCTCCTCAATCACGCCACCCAGATAATAGGGCAGGCCGCAGTTGGCAAAACTCACGGAGCCACTTTTCTCCAGCACGATGATGCGCATTGATTCATCATGACGGCGCAAGCGGGTGGCAGCAGACATACCGCCTGCCACGCCTCCAACAATGACAACGGTTTTCTGAGCCTGGTTCATTATTCAACCTTTCACTAACGCTACGAGGAACGCCCGTTCTTTAACCGAGGTGAACCAGCAGCAACTTAAACCTTCCTTGCCATTATACCCCGGGGGGTATAATATTTTGATAACTAGACCATCACATCTAAGGAGAAACCCATGTGTCGCCCCACCACCTGTAAAGTCTGCTCAAAAACCACTTGGACTGGCTGCGGCCAGCACATCGCCACCGTCAAGGCGTCCGTACCCACTAGCCAGTGGTGCAACGGCAAGCACACCGACGCTGAAAAGGCCGCCGCCCAGCCCTCCGGCGGGTTCTTTACCCGTCTTTTCGGGCGCTAAAGTTCTGCCATACACATACCCCCGCACATTCTCTCTTTGACCAGGATTTTTTCTCAGGTTTAAGAGAGAAAGTGCGGGAGTATTACATTTTTAGTCGCGGTGGACGTCTTGCCTGCCGTCCGCACGGCTCTGCAGCTGAGCCTTCCGGCGTCTTGATTTCTTGGAGTTCCGCACCGCTGCGACAGCCACACCGCACGCAATGACAAGTGGCACTCATGCCTTAGAGTGCTCCAGCAGAAAGAAGACCCAATCGGGCGGGGTGGGCAGAGATATATCGGGCCAGGGAATCTTCCACTGGGGCGCGGGGATATCGATATCGGGAGGGCTGGGCAGCCGCAAAACCGGCACAGGCAGATCTATCTGTGGCGCTGCCACATTAAACTCAGGTAGCTGGCCCACTAGCCACTTGATGATGCGCGCCACCAGAGGCGCCAGAATCAGGCCCACGATGTACCAGACAGATTTCCCCAGGCCAAACAAGAAGGGAAACAAAGCTCTCTTGGCTGGGCTTACGTCCAAAGTCGCCTGATATGCCTCAGCGCGGCTACCGGGTGGTGCGTCCAGCTCAATGTATTCGTCTTCAGCCCCGTGCTTATAGGCAACGAGGAGCAGCTCATCCACAAAGTTTTTTGTCCGCCTCAGCTGGGGCTGGCTGGGTGCCACAGTTTTGGGTGTAGAGAATTTACCGCTGGCCAGATTTTTCTTCAGGTTAATAGTGGCAGGTGTCCCGGAGTATCTGCCCACTACTTCACCGTTCACCAGTACCCGCGCTCTTTGCCTGGGACGTGCCAAATAGCTCAGTACCCGCCCCCGAAGACCAGCACCCGCCCGCGATTCGTTGGGTTCGCTCTCTTCTTTGCCCTGAGGTTCTTGCTCTGGCCAATCAGGGTCAAGCGCGCAAAACTCAGCGTCTGAACCCCGCTCAAGTACTATCTGCCCGGCAGTTGGGTGCTCAAGGCTCCAGCGCAGCATTAGCTCTCGTCCTCTGCGGATTTACTCCACTCGGTAACGAATTTCTTACCCCAGGGCAGAGAAGCCCCAATCACAATCAACAGAACAATCGGCACATACCAGCTCGCTCCGTCCGGGTAAAACAGCCTACTTGCCCACCACATTGATGCCCCAGCTACCAGGCCAAAGATGATGCTGGGTCGGTAGGTTATCGCTTCGTAGACGCTCAGAACCACCAAGGCTAGGGGCGTAACCACCAGAACGGCTGGAACAACGCGATGAGGCAGCGCCACAGCTAGCACCCACGGCATGAGAACAAATAAAACTGGTAAACCGAGCAGAGCTATATAGTTACCCGCTTTTCGCTTGAGGGCTGGGGTCTCGTGAGGTTCTGTCGTCATATCTAGTTTCGGTGAGACATCATTGTCAGTGCCATTTTATGCAGCATATCTGCCTACCGCAGCATTTGCACGAAACCAGGGTTCGGCCACCCCGGCGTCCGGAAAACGCAAAAGCCCCGCACCTGTGTGGGGCGCGGGGCTTTTGTCATCTCGAAAGAAACTCAAGAAACTGAGTGTATGGTGTTCCTCTAGTTCACTGCTGTATGAACCGGCGTGACCGCCTGAACACCATCAAGTGTGTGTACTTGTAAGACTATACACAGTTTGGGTATAGTTTTCCGTCCGAGCAGATACTTTTACACACAAGTTTCTAAGGTTTTTGTGCACGATATACAAGCTCATACTCCGCATGAAAAAATATGGATATGTATAAAGTCATGACAGTCTGCACCGGCAATATTTGCCGCTCACCCACCGGTGAGTTCCTCCTCAAGGACGCCGCCGCACGCGCCGATCTACCCCTCCAAGTAGCCTCAAGTGGCATCTCCAACGAAGAGCGAGGAAACCCCATAGATCGCCGCGCTCAAAAGGTGCTGGATGAGCTAGGTATCGACACCACAACTCACCGCGCCCAGCAATTTAATAGCCAAGATTTTGACCGCTTTGACCTCATTCTTGCGATGGACACTAACCACCACCAAGCCCTCAAACGGCTGGCACCGAATGATGCAGCGGCGGCAAAGGTTCGGCTCATGCGAGAGTTTGACCCCGCTGTAGCGCATCAACCGTTAGAAGACCTAGGCATTTATGATCCTTGGTACGGAAACCAAGAGGATTTCTACGAAACATTTGAGATGATTCGCGCAGCGGTGCCCGGCGTCCTGGCCTACGTTGAAGAAGCACTAGAAAGCCAGTAATGGCTGCTTTCTTCTGCGGTGAGCTCCGCCCATCTCACCTGGAGCTCACCACGGTCTAAGCAGTCTCGTCAGTCCCTTGGACGTCCTGAACAGTGGCTTCAAGGTCTAAACCTAGGCGGCGGCGCTCGTCGGCAATAATTTGGGTAGCTAGCTTAGCGTCCGAAATATCCACTGATTCTGAGGCAGATTCTTTGGCGGCAGAGATGCGGGCGTATTCGTCAAAGAGCTGAGACTTGCGGCCCAAGATTTCTAGCATGCGCTCGTCCACGGTATCGACGCCCAGCAGACGAAAAACGTCCACCGTGTGCAGCTGCCCCATGCGGTGGGCTCGAGCAATCGCCTGGGATTCGATGGTGGGCTTGAACTGGGGTTCACAGAGAATAACTACAGAGGCGCTCTGAATATTCAGCCCAGCACCGGCGGCAGTAATCTGAGCCAGCAGAACGGAGCCGGGTGCAGCCTCGCCTAGTTGATCGACGATTCCCTGCCGTTCTGCCGGTTCAACGCTACCGGTAATAAGGCCGATGCTGCGCTCCCCTAAGGCTTTCTGCAGACGCTCTAGGACGCTGAGGAAGAAGGAGAAAACCAGAACCTTACGCCCAGCAGCCTCGGCTTCATCGACCAGTTCAAGCAGTCTGGTGAGTTTGGCAGAGTCTTCGGCAACCCATGCGACCCTGCGCATGAGGGCGAAGTTGCCCTCGGCAACGGCACCGCGGTATGCCTCGGTGTCCAGGCCCGTCAGTTCCACCCAGTCACGGTGCTCTGTCATATCGGGCAGTTCTGAGAGCACGTCCTTTTGATTGCGGCGTAGGTAGGCAGGAGCGATGCGGGTGCGAAATTCGCTGGCCAGCAGGGTCTCCATACCGCTCTCAGCTACCAGGGCCGGTTGCAGGTAGTCCACCAGGGTAACGAACTCACCGACCCGGTTTTCCATGGGGGTGCCTGAAAGTAGGACGGCGTATTCAGCGCGGCGCACTAGAGCGGCAACTGCCTGCGAGCGCTGGGCGCCGGGGTTCTTGATCAGGTGCGCTTCATCGGCGATGAGGGCGTCGATGGGCCAGCTGTCATCGGCGTAGAGGCGCGCCCCGTCGTAGGTGGCAATGAGGACGCCGCCGGTCTTCTTCCACTCAGCTACCTGGCTTTCACGGGCGTCACCGTGGGCGGTGTAGGGAGTGAGCTGGGAGAATTTTTGCAGTTCGCGTGCCCAGTTAATGACCACAGAGGCGGGACAGATCACCACAAAGTGGGTTTTTCCCTGGTGGTGCAGGTGGGTGAGGGCGGCGATGGACTGCATGGTTTTGCCCAAGCCCATCTCATCGCCCAAAATGACCTTCTTCTGCGCCAACATGAACTTGGCGCCGTAGTTTTGATAGCCGCGCAGTGTGGCTGCCAGGCCCTCAAGGTTGATGGGGTACTTGCGGATTCGCTCGTTGATTTCGGCGGGCAGGTAATCATCGCCATGGTTTTCGTTGCCCAGATAGTGTGCCAGCAGTGCCTGGTAGGTGGAGGGGTCAGCCAGGTAGCGTTGCCAGGCTTCGTCTGCGGTGAGCCAGGTGGCTGGGGGGACGCTGATGTTCCCGTTGGCCTGGCACCAGGTGAGGTCTTCGAGCAGCTGGTCGTAGTCTGTGCGGTCCTCCCCTAATGCCACGTAGAAGTCACCGATGGGGGTGCCCTGGTTGAGTAGCGGGGCGTAACCAGTAAGTCGTTCACGCAGTTCTGCTTGCGGGATGGCAGCGTCAATCACTTGGAGGCGGTCTACGCCGATGAGCATGCGTTCAGCTGCCGGGGTGCGGTATTCGCCCAGGGTTTCCTTTTCCTGCCCTGCTGCTTCTGCTAACAGGCGCTGGGCGGCGGCGTGTAGCTGGGCGGCGGTGGTTTCGCCAATACCCGGGAAGCGGGTGAGATCCTGTGGAGTGTGGTCCAGCACCCGGTCAACGGTGCCGATTCCGGCGTCCACCAGCGGGGCGGTGCGTACGGTTCCGCTGGTGAGCTCCCGCAGTTTATCAACGGGGATATCGCGCAGGGTGAGGCGGGCACGTTCGGTTTTCAGCGCCTCCATGTCAGCGCTCATACCGCTCATGAGTTGGGCACGTTCTGGAGTGTTGAGGGCACCGAGCACCTGCTGGTAGGCAGCCACCTGGGCTGCGGGCAACTTCTCCCAGGTCACTTGCTCCCAGCGTTCGCCGGCAAAGCGTGTCAGGGCTACCGCCGCGGCGTCCTGCAAGCCCAGGGCGTTGGTTTCAAAAGCTTGGGGCATAGAGGGGACGCCAGCATCTGCTTCTGCTAACAGAGCGCGGACCCGCCCTAAGTCGGCATCCACCGCCACTAGCCGGCTAGCTAACTCAGCAGAGGCTGCTTCTGCTGCCTGCTTTTTAGCGCCACCGAAGAAGCGGGTCAGCATGCCACCTTGGCCGTCACGGATGGCTTGAATCATGGCAGGCACCTGGGCATCTGCCTGACTGACATTGCGCAGGGCATCGAAGTCAGCCGGTGAGCGCTGCTTCCACCAGGTCAGAGCTAACCATTCGCTTGCCCCCACCAGGTGAGCTGGGGCCAAGGGGGCAAAACGGTAGAGGGACCCAGTGTAACTAACAGGTAGGTTGAAGCCCAGTGCGGCGGGGCGGCTGAGCAGTTCAAGCACGCGGCGGCTCTTCTCAGCAGCAGCGAGCAGTCGCTCGCCTTGACGGGTTAGCTCTTCGTTCATTGCGGGCATCTTTGGTCGAGGGTTGGTAGTTTTGGTTCAACTATAGAGCGGCAGGCCCTGCAAGTGGCTTTCTTTTGGGGTAGTGGCGCGGTAAGTTCATCTGAGGTCAATCACGGACAATGAGAAGAGCATCATCGTGGCTGAATTTAGCAATCCCCAAGAACTGGCGGCCTTCATCACCGAGGCAGTAGAACACCACCAAGGGCAGGCCCCCTTAGTTGTTGCCCTTGATGGACGCAGCGGAGCTGGTAAAACCAGTTTGACCTCCCAGTTATCCGCATTACTCTCACAGCGGTTGCCGGTAGGGGTTTTCCGGTTGGATGACACCTACCAGGGTTGGGAAGGTCTTGCTCCAGCTGTTAGCCGTTGGCAGGCTCTCAGCGCTGAAATAGTTGCAGGGCAGACTCCTGGCCCCTGGTACGGCTGGGATTGGGCGGCCGGTAAACCAACCGGCCCGCACCCTTTCACTGCTACTACCCAGGCTGATTGCGGCGTCCTGCTGGTTGAGGGGGTTGGCGCCCTCTGCGGTGCCCACCATTTAGGTATCTGGGTCGAGCTCTCTGATAGCGAGCGCCAGCAGCGGGCGCTGAGACGGGACGGGGAAACCTACCGTCCTTACTGGGATATGTGGGCCGCTCAGGAGGACGCTATCATCACCGCTAACGCGCAGGTTTATGCCACTCCAGCACACCTTTATCAAACGCCATCAGCATCTACTTCCGTTTAACTAGTACCCTCAGCGAGTTTAGATAACTGTACGGAGGTCTTCTTCAGCCTTTCTTCCACCAATGAATAGTGCACCCAGGTTCCTTTCTTCTGTCGGCTAATGAATCCATTGTCGGACAGTACTTTGAGATGGTGCGAAACTGTCGGTTGGCTAAGTTCAAGTGCGCCCGTCAGGTCACAGACACAGATTGTCTGAGGTGGCGGGGGTATCAAGGATAAGAGCAGGAGTCGGTTGGGGTCAGCCAACGCTTTAAGAAGTTTAGCCTGCTCTTGGGCTACTTGATTCGGCAGAGCTCTGCGCCCGGCAGACACACAAGCCTCCGCGGGCACAGTGACTGGTGATTTTTCCATAAGCCCATTCTTTCATATATTGACAACTATCAATATAGATACCATTCTTATATTGATACATATCGATATATGGATGTTTACATCCTCAATCCACTACGGAGTTTCAATGCCCTCTAAAGATCTCCCGTCTACCGCACCACCTGAGCAACCTGTCATAGCAAAGCTCTCAACATTAGACAGGTTTCTACCCCTCTGGATTATGGGAGCCATGGGGCTGGGATTGGTTCTTGGCAAAACGGTCCCCCACCTGAACGAAAGTCTGGAAGCACTAAAAATTGGCCAGGTTTCACTACCAATTGCAGTTGGTCTGCTGGTGATGATGTACCCCGTGCTCGCAAAAGTGCGATACAACCAGACCAGCTCAGTACTGACCGACAAAAAATTACTCATCACCAGCCTCGTCATTAACTGGTTGCTGGCTCCGGCTTTTATGTTTACACTAGCCTGGGTTTTTTTGCCCGACCTCCCGGAATACCGAACGGGGCTTATCATCGTTGGTCTGGCTCGCTGTATTGCCATGGTCATGATCTGGAATGACCTAGCCTGTGGCGACCGTGAGTCAGCAGCCGTCCTCGTCCTTATCAACTCTGTTTTTCAGGTACTCGCCTTCAGCCTGATGGGATGGTTCTACCTACAGATTCTGCCGGCCTGGTTGGGCCTGCCCGTGACCAGCGCTCACTTTTCACTGTGGACTATCACCCTCTCTGTCTTAGTTTTTCTTGGTATACCCTTACTCGCAGGTTTTCTAACGCGTGTCTGGGGAGAAAGGGCACGAGGCAGAACCTGGTACGAGGAAAAATTCCTTCCCATAATTAGCCCCTGGGCACTCAATGGGCTGTTGTTCACTATTACTCTGCTCTTCGCACTACAAGGGAAAACCATTCTTGAACGGCCCTGGGATGTCGCTCGTATTGCTCTGCCTTTGCTGGTCTATTTCCTCGTGATCTTCACAGCAGGCATGATTATCGGCAAGACTCTTAACCTCGGGTACGCCAAAACCACCACCCTAGCCTTTACAGCAGCAGGCAATAATTTCGAGCTAGCCATCGCAGTAGCTATTGGTACCTTTGGTGTAACCAGCGGACAGGCACTTGCCGGTGTGGTTGGCCCCCTAATTGAGGTGCCCGTACTCGTAGCGCTAGTCTATGTGGCCCTGTGGGCACGCCAAAGGTACTTCCTAGATTAATCATTATTTACACCTTTCCGTTTAAGGAGAATCCCATGAAAACAGTGCTATTTGTATGCGTAAAGAACGGCGGAAAATCGCAGATGGCTGCATCAGTGATGCGTAAGGTTGCAGGAGACCGCATAAAAGTCCTTTCCGGCGGCACCGAACCAGGCAGAGCCCTCAACACCGAATCTGTTCAGGCCCTAGAAGCAAGGGGCTACTCAACCCACGGCGAGTTCCCCAAAGCAATTGACCCGCAAAGTTTAGAAAACTGTACAGCGATTGTTGTTGTGGGTAAAGAAGCTCAGCTTAACGCTCCCGCCGGCGTACGTATCGAGCGGTGGGACACAATAGAGCCATCCCATCAAGGCATTGAAGGAGCTGAGCGCATGAACCTCATCCTGGATGATATTGAGAGCCGGGTCAATCAGCTTGCTGAATCGCTCATATAGGTTCTATCTTCACGCTACCTAGTTGCCCACCTTCTTCCCAGAAGGCATGGTGCTGGTCTGCAAGAACACATTTTTCTTTTAAATTTCCTATTACGACGGCCTCGCCCCGCCCCGTAGAATAAGGGAGTTTTGCAGGCACGAAAGGGCATCATGGAATCTTCACACACCTCCCACCAAACACCACCCGGTCTTTCTAAAATCGCTGTTTTTACACTAGCGTCCCTGACCGCCGTTGGGCCGCTAGCCATCGATATGTATCTAGCGGCACTCCCGTCGATTTCCGCAGACCTCAACACCACTGCTTCCATGGCTCAGCTGACGCTAACTGCCTTCATGCTGGGTATGGGTGCAGGCCAGTTCGTCGTCGGCCCGCTATCAGACAAGACAGGACGCCGGCGACCTCTTCTGGTTGGCATCGTTCTCTGCGCACTTGCAACCCTTGCCTGCGTCTTTGCACCCACCGTTGAGTTCTTTATTGTTGCCCGTTTTATTATGGGTTTCACCGGGGCTAGCGGCCTGGTACTGGCGCGCGCAGTGGTGGCTGACTCCACCAGCGGTCTGCAAACTGCCCGCCTCATGGGCATCATGATGATGATTAACGGTATCGCCCCTGTTGCCGCACCCCTGATTGGCGGCATTGTGCTGGCACACGGTGACTGGCGCGATGTCTTTAAGGTCATCACAGTTATGATTGCGCTGTCCATGGTGCTGGTGACCATCTTCATCAAGGAATCTCTACCGGTAGAGCGGCGCCGCGCCGGTAGTCTCTTGTCGGCCTACGCAGGCATCGCTGAAGTAGTGAAAATTCGCCGCTACATGGGTTTCATGCTGACCATGGCGCTGGCCTTTGGTGCCCTCTTTGGCTATGTTTCAGGTTCCCCCTACCTGCTACAAAACGTACTGGGACTCAGCGAAACTCAGTTCACCTATGTCTTTGGGGTGAACTCGGTAGGTATCGTGCTGGCTTCTTCAGTCATGACGGCACTGGTCGGCAGGGTGGCGCTGCGCAAGCTATTGACTATCGGTGTCAGCTCACTGGGCACGGTGAGCCTGCTGATTTTGATTCACTTCATCATGGGACCCCAATTAGTACCCACCCTCGTTCTGCTCTTCGCGTTGACCTGCTCGGTAGGCATGATTTTTGGTAACGCTTCTTCCCTTGCCCTGGGCGAAGCCCGCCATATTGCAGGGTCAGCTTCGGCCATGCTGGGCCTGACCCAGTCGGTGATGGGCGGCCTCGCCTCCCCGCTGGTTTCCCTCGGCGGAGGCGGCGCCTACATGCCCTTAGCACTAACCATCAGCAGCTTTGCCCTGCTGGCAGCCCTCGCTCTCCTGACCACGCCCAAGGCAGAAAGCGACTACGCCACCTCGTCACGCTAGCTGCGCGCTAGGTAGCCCAAGAACTTTTCAGTCAGCTGCGAATCGGTAGCCAAAGGTGTGCCGTTGAGATGGGTTACCGGGGCTAGCAAACGCACAGACGAGGCCAGCCACACGGCGTCCGCCTCAAGCAGGTCATGGGGGTAAAGCGGACCGTAGCCCAGCTCCCACCCGGCTATGCGGGCACCTTCAAAGATGACGCCCTGGGTGGTGCCGGGCAGAATGCCGTGGGAGGGTTCAGGGGTGTAGAGAACCTTCTTCTCCCCCTCTGTTTTAGCCACGATGACGGACGAGGTCGCACCCTCGAGAATTCGGCGGTCTTCGGTCACCCAAATGGCGTCATCGGCCCCGTGCTGTTTCACGTAGCGTAGCACCGACATGTTGACGGCGTAAGACAGAGTCTTAGCACCGGCTAGTAGCCACGGGTAGGCGGAATCTTCTGCCGGGTCATGGCCGCGGGGTAGCAGCATGGCGCGCACCCCCTGTTCACGTTGTGCGAGGATTCCGGCGGGGCTGGGGGTAACAGTAACCCATGAGTGGGGGCCACCCGCTATGGTTCCGCGGGAGATAATGATTTTCACGGTATGCTCTTCACCCAGCACAGTCTGCGGGCCAGCTTCAGCTGCGCTCAAGGCTAGATCGATGGCGGTGCGCAGATTCTCTTCCGTAGGCATGGGTAAGTCAAGGAGCCTAGCTGAACCAGTGAGCCGCGCTAGGTGGGCACCAAGTTTTCGCACGCTACGGTTGGCGGACAGCATTGTTTCGAAGACACCATCGCCGCGAGTTAAGCCCTGGTCTTCAATGTGAATGAGAGGGGCGGTGGCGTCTACGAGGGCACCGGCAGGGTGCTCGGTGCTGAGCATTACTACGGTTGTTTGAGTCATATCCTAAGGTTACCTGCGGGCACCGGAAGATCCACTGATGCCCCACCGCTGCGTCTGGGAATACACAGTGACGGGGCATCGTCTGTTGTGCGAGCACCACTGAGGGGCGCGAGAGCTCTCTCAATCCATAGACTCAAGGGCAAGCTATGGATTGATGTGAGCCTATAGTCCTAAACTACCTATTTTTTGCAGTAGGGAACAGTGGTAGTTATGACCTTCACAAACGACAGCCATCATGTCTATTTTTTATAAGTAGGTTTGACCAGAGATTACTTAAATTTGCCCCCCACAAGTAGGGACAAAGGATTACTGCCAAAGCAGTTGCAGGGATCCGACGGAGAAGGACGCCGCATAGGCAACCAGGGGGATAGCCAAGGCGCAGACAGTGAAAACAAGGTCACCTGGGGTAAACCGATCCGGTCGCGCCCAGGTACGCTGCCGGTTCCCAAAACCGCGCGCCTCCATAGTGATAGCAAGGCGACTGCCCCGGCGAAGGGCCTGAACCAGCAGGGCAAAGGTCTGCCCGCCACTGGCTCTGATACTCTGCACTAGACCGGCTGCACTGGAACTACCGGTGACTCCCCTGGCTCGGCGGGTCATGGAAAGGGTGTTCCATTCGGCGAGCATCAGGCCCACCAGTCGCAGAGCAGCTAGAGCAGCCAGCACAAAACGTGCAGGTAGACGCCAAGTTTGCGCGAGGGAGTCCCCCCAGTCCGTAGGGTCCACCGTGGTAAAAAACATCAGTGACGGCAGTGCAAGCGCCAGGGAGCGCAGCACCATAGCCACACCAATCTCTACCGAGTGGGTGGTGAGGTAATTGAAGCCTAGATCAAGAACGACTTCCCCATTTTTCTCGGCCAAGAGGGCGGTAGCCCAGCCGCCGACCAGCGAAGCTACCAATATGGGCCAGAACCGGATGAGCAGGGTGAAGGCATTGAAGCGAGCGACCAGCAGGCCAAAAATTTCTAGGCCCAAAATAAGGGAGGCAGTGAGCGGGTCAATCACCAGAATGATGAGCACGCTGCACACTAACGCCGCCCCGAATTTGATACCGGCGTTGCGTCGACCCAACCAGGAATCCTGCAGAGCCGAGCGTTCAAAAGGATTAGTGCTCATCTGTCTGTCCTCCTGGCCCCAGACGCAGGGTTCTGCCGCCCAGTGCAGCAATGAAGTCCCGGTCATGGGTCACGGAAATAATGGCGGTACCGGAGTTTAACTGTTCATTCATGAGGACGACCAACTCAGCCCAGGTGCCGGCATCCTGACCAAAAGTGGGTTCATCGAGAATAAGCAAGCGAGGGGCTGTGGCAAGAGCCGTTGCCACGGACAGCCTGCGTTTTTCTCCGCCCGAGAGAGTGAAGGGGTTAGCGTCAGCAACATCTTCTAAACGCAGGCGAGTCAGCAAATCGCTCACCAGGGCGTCCAGCTCGATCTCATCGAGAGGCAATCGGTTCAGTTTTGCGACCTGTCGAGGACCGTATTCCAGTTCAGTACGCACACTGGCAGTAAGGAACTGGTGCTCTGGTTCTTGGAAAACATAACCAATGCGGGTAACAAGTTGCTGGGGTTCCCAGCGAGCAGGGTCCCAACCAGGTTCCTGTTTCTCCTGTGAGGCTCTAGCCCTCAGCGCACCTGTGGCTGCCACCACCCCGTCTGCAGGGTAGAGGAGGCCAGCGAGGGTCAGCGCCAGGGTCGATTTTCCGCTGCCGTTGGCACCTGTAATAGCCAGGTGTTCACCGGCAAGAACGCTCACAGAGTGCACATGCCCCACCGCAGGCAGATCCAGCGGGTAGGGCGCCGGGGGGCTATCTTTAAGCGCTCGTGCGCGGCGGCGAATATCTCGCTTCCGAGGCAAGAGTCGGGTGGTGACCAGATCTTTGCTCGTCAGCAGTTGCTCACCGGGTCTGGACGCCGGCTGCGGTAGTGAGGGGGTGAAGCCCGGCACCCATACCCCGGCGTCAATGAGTTCCTCTCTCGCCTCGCGGAAGACCTGATCGGGTGTGCCATCATGGGTAATCCCTTGAGCGCCCAAGATAATGACCCGATCCATATATTCGGCCCAGATCCCCACCCGGTGCTCAATAACCACCAGGGTTGAACCAGTAGTAGCCTGTGCCGCGATGACGGCGTCCCTCACTTCAAGCACCCCGGCGGGGTCGAGATTGGCGGTGGGTTCATCCAGCAGGAGAGCTCCGGGTTGCATGGCAAGAATACCCGCTAAACCCAGGCGCTGTTTCTGGCCACCCGAAAGCTGGTCTGTAGGGTAATCCAGCGGCAGGTGGTCAAGACCCACTGCCGCTAGAGCGACGTCTACCCGCTGCCAAATTTCTTCCCGCACAACGCCTAGGTTTTCTGGCCCGAAGGCAACGTCATCACCCACCCGGGCTAACACAATGGAGCTTTCCGGGTCCTGCTGCATGAGCCCAGCCGGCACCTGCTCAGTCAGGGCATGTGCGCCACCCACCGTCAGCGAACCACTGGCAGATTGCCCGTCGGCGTCCTGAGCTACCCCGCCCATAGCGTGCAAGAGGGTTGTTTTACCGGCACCGGAGTGCCCCAGCAACAAGACTTTCTGCCCCGCAGGGATCTCAAAGGTCAGATTATTGAAAGCAGGCTGGTCCCGGCCCGCGTAGTGCCAGCCGAAGTTCTCTGCCACGATGGCAGCACTCGACCGGGACCTTGATTGGAGACTAGACATTACCGGGCAGAAGAACCTCGGCGCGAACGGCCTGAAGCCAGGGAGTCCAACACACCGGTAGCTTCCAGCGCCCTCCCCAAAAGCCACATCAACAGACCCGCAATTACCAGACCAGATAGGGCACCGCTAGCTACATAGATCACCTGGTTAACCGCACTGAACTGGCCGGCATAGTAAATAATGACCTCGTTCAGCCCCATGGCAAAGCCGGACACCGCGCCGGCCAACAGCATGACCGGCAGGTTCCAGGCACGGTAAAGAAAGATAGCAAAGACCAGCTCAGCAGCCGCGCCCTGAATTAAACCAGAAATAAGAATAGGCAGACCAAAAGAGCCAGGCCCAATAAAAACAGAAATCAGGGCAGCCAACAGCTCACAGTACAGTGCCGCACCGGGCTTACGAATCAGGTAAGCCCCCAAAGTGCCCGCAATCAGCCAGCCACCACCAATCAGCGGTAGTAACTGCGGCGCAGTTGCCGCCAACAGTGTCTGGGTCACGGGGTAAACCCCCAAATTCCACAGAGCAAAAACTAACGAGCAAGCCACAGCAATCACCGAAGCAATCACAATCTCATTAACCCGCCACGCGGTAGAACGCTTTTCAGCCATAAAAATAACCTTCCTATACATGTAGGAAGGGGGGACCCAGGCACCGGGTGGCACCTGTTTCCGAGAACTCGACTCCCTATCGCAGGTACTAACCGGATCAGGTTCGAGGGTCTGCGCCTAGCGCACTCTCAGCGCCGATGGTGGCGCTCCCCTGTCGATACCCGCAACTATGCGAGCAGTTCAAGTGTAGAACTCCCCCAGTATAACCACTAGGGCGAGCCAACGAAAGCTTCCCTGCATCGATGCCTTGCTCTGGGTTACTTATAGTCAAGCGTAGCGGGGGCTTTCGTCCCGCCAGCTGACCCTCTGATAATTCGCGCTGAGCGCTCGCAATAATCTCTGACAGCCCCGAATCCCCTGGAGGGAGGTAAACCCATCACCACGCTTCTACTGATTCTCGCCCAATAGGCGGCAGAGAGCACAGGCTACTGATAGTCTTGGTTCGGAACGGCGTTTCGCCCCCTATTTCACTGACTGAAAGGTCTGAACTATGAATCCTCTCATCAAGATTGCTGGCACTGCTGCTTCACTCGGCGGCGTTGCCCTGGCAAACAAGGTGCTCAGCGCAACCTGGACCAAAATCACCGGCAACCAGCCTCCCGAGAATAACCCCGATGAGGACGAGCGCTGGCGCGACATCATTCTCTGGTCGCTGATTACCGGTCTGGTAGGCACCATTATCAAAGTTGCGGTTACCCGCGCCCAGTACCAGCTGGAAGCTAAGTCCGGTGACAAGACCACCGATCAGGCTGAGATCTAAGAAATAGTTACCAGGAACGGCAGGCTTTAAGGCCTGCCGTTTTTGTATCTGTTTTCCATCTTTTCATGAAAGGGTAGCGATAATATATCCATCGCCTGCGCCCAAACCAACTAGCATGTGTCTATGACCTCACCTGTTTCAGCCGCTGATAACCACTCCACCCCAGTGCCGGCATCCAAAAAAACGATTGCCGCTTGGACGCTCTGGGACGTTGGAAACGCTAGCTTCAACGCCATCATGACGACCTTCGTGTTCGCGGTCTATCTAACCAGCTCTAGCTTTGGAGAAGAAGGGCACCCCGCCGCGGTTCTCTCGGTAGGTCTCACCATTGCCGGTGTACTCATCGCCTTGCTTGCCCCCATCTCGGGCCAGCGGGCGGATGCCTCAGGAAAACGAGGTCTGTGGCTGGGAGTCAATAGCGTGCTACTGGCGGTCATTATGGCCTTCTGCTTCTTCGTAGCGCCCTCCCCTGACTACCTCATCCTGGGTGTTGTTCTGCTGTCCCTAGGCAACCTGGTCAATGAATTTGCGGTGGTCAACTACAACGCGCTGCTACCCGCTATTTCAACCAAGCAGACCATCGGCAAGATTAGCGGCACAGGCTGGGCAGCAGGCTACTTCGGCGGCATTCTTGCCCTAGCAATCGTCCTGGTCGGTTTCGTTTCCCCGGGTATTCTGGGCATTCCCGAGGACGGTGCCTACAATCTGCGCGCCGTCGCGGTTTTCTCGGCCATCTGGGCTATTGCCTTCTCTTTGCCTCTCATGCTGGCAGTGCACAAAATCTCTCCCGCCCCCCGCAGTGTAGAGCCTCAGAAGAGCATCCTTGACTCCTATCGGGACCTCTTCGCCACCATCCGTCGTCTCTACCGCGAAGCTCCCACCACCCTCTACTTCCTGCTTTCCTCAGCGGTCTTCCGTGACGGTCTTAACGGCATCTTTACTTTTGGCGGTATCCTGGCTGCGAACTCCTTTGGTTTCAGCACCAATCAGGTTATTGTCTTCGCCATCTTTGGTAATATCGTTGCCGGTGTGGGTGCACTACTCGGCGGGCGTATGGACGACCGCTTTGGCCCCAAACGAGTCATCGTTTTCTCCCTGGTTGCCCTTATCGCGGCCGCTCTGCCTCTGCTCTTCTTCCCCAGTAGCACCATGTTCTGGATCTGCGGGCTTACCCTCTGCGCCTTCGTTGGTCCGGCACAATCCGCCGCACGTTCCTACCTGGGCAGGCTGGTTAATGAGGGCAACGAGGGCGAGCTCTACGGCCTTTATTCCACCACCGGAAGGGCCGCCAGCTTCCTCTCACCCGCTCTCTTCGGCCTCTTTGTCACTTGGTTCGGCGCTGAGCTTTGGGGCATTTTGGGTATCGTTATCGTGCTTTTTGTAGGTTTGCTTCTCTTGCTGCCCATCAAGGATCCGCAGGGAGCAAACGCCCGGGAGTCAACGCTCTAGAGCTGGGACACCACTACGGGCAGCAGAAGCCCTGCCCGTTCTAATTGCAGCAAAGATTCCTCAAAGCCGCGCTCGGGAATTGGCCCGTAGAGCTCCTGTAGACGCGCATGGATTTCTGTTTTAGGCAGTGGCTGAGCCAACATCTCCCAGCAATCCCAGGCATAGATGGACACCTCTGATAGAGAATTGCCCTGAGCTACCAAATAGCGGTCTTGGCAGACCATGCCGGTTGAACCCTCCGAGCGCTGGTAAAGATCCGGGGTATCGCTGTTGACCAGGAAGTTAGCTGCTGGCAGGTAGGTGAAACCAGCTTCTGATGCTGGTAGCTGGTCTTCATCCTGGTGCAAAAGACTCAGGATGAGCGGCAGGGCGTCGGTGATTTCTGAGTAGGTTAGTTTGACTGCCCCACCGGTCTCTACCAGCAGGCCGGCCAACTCCTCTAACCCTCGCTCGGTTATCATGAGGCCCGATGACTGCTCTGAGACGGCTAGCAGGGCCTCCGCTAAGGGTAGAGGTTCAATTGAGGGAACAGCCTTCTTGCCCTTCACCCGGTTCAACACCACTATACGGTGGAGGTGAAAAGAATAATCATTCGCTGCTACCACCCGTAACCCAAGGTCAGCAGGGTTGTACTGCACCTTGGGCTGCTGAGCGTCCTCAATAATAGAGAGGGGTTTGGGGTAGGGGCGGATTGACCTATCGGGCATCACCACAGCAGTTTCGTCGGTCAGATAGGTGAGGTGCTCACCCAAAAAACGGGCAGCGGTGGTTTTCCCCGTACCGGATGGCGCCACCAGAGCTAGTGCGCGGTGGCTGGACGCATCCCCCAACACCGCGGCGTGCAGTAGGTGAGCGGTACCGGCATATTCGCGCAGGAGGTGGAGGGTGATGTCAACGGTAAGACGCTCAGCCGCAACGGCCGGATCAGATGAGTTGACCACGGTTAAGTCTGCGATATCCCCCCACTGCTGAGTTATCTCATCAGCAGAGCGGCTGCTGAGCACGGTGACCCGCTCACCGTCAGCAATCCTCCGGGCTCCGGCGTCCTCAATGACCTCGGGGGCTAGTGCAGCCCAGGCTCGCTGGGTATCAACCCAGAGCTGAGGATTGTCATCTTCAAAAGCTAGAAATATGGTTACCCCGGCAGGACTAACCAGTAGACCACGCATCAGTTCTCGGTGTTGCCGGCAGGAATGGTGGTGCGATGAAAGTTAAGGTAGCTGCGGGAGGCTGTGGGGCCGCGCTGGCCCTGGTAGCGGTTGCCGTAAGCCCCCGAACCGTAGGGGTGTTCAGTCTCGCTGGTCAGTTTGAAGAAGCAGAGCTGGCCCACCTTCGAACCGGGCCACAACATAATGGGCAGGGTTGCCATATTGGACAGCTCAAGGGTTACGTGACCTGAAAAACCGGGGTCAATAAACCCGGCGGTTGAGTGGGTGAGAAGCCCCAGACGTCCGAGGGAAGACTTACCTTCAAGGCGGGCCGCCACATCAGCTGGCAGGGTTACCTTCTCATAGGTGGCACCCAAAACGAACTCACCGGGGTGCAGAATAAAGGGTTCGTCAGGGGCGACCTCCACCAGCCGGGTCAGGTCTTCCTGTGGCTGAGAGGGGTCAATGAAGGGGTACTTGTGATTATCGAACAGGCGGAAGAAGCGGTCAATGCGCACGTCCACACTGGCAGGCTGAACCATTGAATCGTCAAACGGCTCTAGAGCGATACGCCCGGTTTCGATTTCTTTGCGGATGTCCTGATCAGAAAATAACACCCTCCCAAAATATCGCATTTTGTCGTCACATTTTGACGCACACCCCGAGCATGGCTAGAGTATTCCTGTAGCTCCGCTTTATGCGGACGCCACGCGCGGCTGTAGCTCAATGGTAGAGCGCACGCTTCCCAAGCCTGATACGCGGGTTCGATTCCCGTCAGCCGCTCCAATTTCAAACCTGCCGGGTACCCACCTGGCAGGTTTTCTTTTTCTGCCCCTAACAGGGTGGGTCAGAGCGGCGGCAGTAGACTAAAGAGGTAGTTGCTCCCCCACGCAGAAAGCACCCTCGCAAACGCTATGACTCCCCTTGTCTTATGCACACTCATCATTATCGTGACACTGGCCGTTAGTGGCGTGGCAAAAATCAAAGAACCCACCAGCACCGTCACCGCCATAGTTAATCTCAAGTTGGACCAGTGGCTACCGGTAAAACCCATTGCAAAAATCTTGCCGTGGGCTGAGCTTACCCTTGCCGCTGCCCTGCTCCTCTTGCCCGGTATCTGGCAGGTTCTGGCAGCGATCGCCGCTGTAGTGCTCTTTATCGGCTACTGGGCTGCTATCGCCCGCGCAGTAGTGCAGGGCAACACGGCTACATGTAACTGCTTTGGTAGCGCCTCAACCGCGCCGGTTTCAATGTTTACCCTCATTCGCAATACCGCCCTGCTGATGGCGTCCTTTGGGGCTCTCATTGGGGCCATCGTTACCCGCGGGTCAGCACTCACCATGTTGCTGGCGACCGACGCGGACGGGTGGCTTTGGCTGATTGGTGCGGGGCTAGCGGCCCTGGTGCTGTGGTCCATCAACCGTTCAGAGCAGACGGTTCGGACTGTTGAACAACCGGTCACTGACCAACCGGCAGAATCCCAGCCGCTACCCGGGAACGAGGCAGAAGATTACCTGCGCAGCCCGATACCCTTCGCGTCCCTCCGCTACCCCGCGAAAAAAGGTGAAAAATCTAACGAGGGTGCTGAAGCCAATCTGCGGTACCTCTCAACCACTCAGGCACGCCTGCTCATTTTTGTGTCTCCCACCTGCGGCAGTTGCCAGCCCGTTATTGAACAACTGGCAGATTGGCACCAACGTCTGCCCATGCTAGGTGTGCACCCGGTGGTCAGCAACGAAAGTTACCTACAACAGATGGATTTACCTGCTGATATGCAACCGTTTGTTGACCCCGAGTCGAAAACAGGCATGCTCTTTGGCGGTGCTACCCCCTCAGCGGTCGCTCTGGGCACCGACGAGCTTTTGGCTGGCGGCCCTGTCTACGGCAGTGACGATGTCACGCGCTTTGTGGAAGACATCATCGGCGAGATGGAGCATGCGAGCGCTGAGACAGCAAAAGCTACACTAGTACAAGAAGAAGCTATCAAAGAAACGGATGGTGAGGCATGAGCCGCGAGAAATCAGCCTGGGAGATTACCAAGGAGCAGAACCCAGCTCACGCGCAGTGGTATATCCAGCGTTTTAGGGCGATGGAAGAGCAGGGCAAAGATATTTGGGGTGAAGCCCGCACCATTGACGCGATGGCACCGCGCAACGCCAAGATTTTAGATGCTGGGTGCGGCATGGGACGTTTGGGTGCGCATCTGCATGAAAAAGGCCACCGGGTGACAGGCGTGGACCTTGACCCGGAACTCATTGAAGAGGCACAACGGGTCTGCCCCGCGGCGCACTGGGTAGTCTCAGATTTGGCGGATCTGCGCGAGTCCCTAGGGTATAGCAAGGACAGCCAGCTCGGTGAAGAAGGCTTTGACATGGTCTTCTCAGCCGGCAATGTGATGACCTTCTTGGCGCCTTCTACTCGCCGCGAGGTGCTAGAGGAATTAGCGGCTGTACTGGCCCCAACGGGCCGGGCGGTCATTGGTTTTGGTGCGGGGCGCGGCTATGATTTCGCTCATTTCTTTGAGGACGCCGCGGCGTCCGGTCTCAAGCTAGATAGCACTTTCTCCACTTGGGAACTTCACCCTTTCACCGAAACCTCGACCTTCTTGGTGGCAGTGCTGAGCAGGGTTTAGAGAATATGCAGTTGCTGTAGTGTTTCGTCCGGTAGGAGGGCAGCTACAGCCAGCGCTAGCAGGAAGATACCTGCAACCGCGCCGACGGTGGCGGATTTCCAGCCGGGGTGCAGTTCGTTAAAGGTGATGAGCCCCGGCCACTGTTTATTCATTTGGGTGACGTTAATGCTGGGGTAGACGGTGGTCTGTGGGGCGAGGGTGGAGGCGATGGTACGCAGGGTTTTGGCATCCCAGATGCGGCCATCGAGGCGGAAAACTCGCTTCTTTTTAGTGTTGACTGCCCAGAGAGCCGGTACGCCCTTATAGCGCACGGCAGCCACTCCGGTGAGTTCTTTACCGGCAGCCTGCTTGGGGGTGAGGCGTTCTGCGATAACGGTGTGGTCGATGTCTGCAAGGGGTACAGCGTGCCAGCCGAAGAGGCGCCCACGCAGGATATGAGTTGGGGTTTGTACCACAATGTGGGGTTTGAGCATGGAGTAGAGCGTAATAACTGCCCCAACCGCTATGAGTGCCAGGAGCACCATAACCAGTGGTGTGGGACGTTTTGCCAGCATGAACCAGAGGCAGGCCAGCGCTAGCACTGCGCTGGGGAGGCCAGCGATGATGCGGCGGTGGTAGGAACCGATCCGGGGGTGGTAGATGTTGGTAGCCTGCCCATATTTGGCGGGGACTTCGTGTGCGTTTTCTGCCATGGCTCTACTTTAGCGGCTCGTCATGGCGTGGAGGTCGCAATAGCGGGTGAGCTACATTTAAGGGGTGCGTTTTACTTCTACTGTTGACCGAGTTCTGGCTATGTGGCTGGCAGGTGTGCTCACCGCTGTCATTATTGCCTTAGCGTCCCTAGCTCTTATTAATAGGCTAGTTTATGGCCCCGAGGGCCAGGTGCGCGCCTATTTTGCTGCGGTGCGTGAGGGCGATGGCTCTAGGGCGCTGGGTATCTTGGGGGCGCAGGTGCCCGAGGGTGATGCCTCGATGCTAGACGGTGATGCTTTACGTGCCTCACTGGAGGGAGTTCACCAGCTGCAGACCACCGATACGGTCGTTAGAGATGGTGGTGAGAGGGCCACGGTTACGGTCTCTTATCAGGTGAATAATCAGCAGCACAGCAGCGAGTTCAACTTGCATAAGGTAGGTTCTCACTGGGGTGTTTTTGACCAGTGGGCTATTGATCAGGGCACACTCCCCACAGTCCATGTGGACGCTAAAGCACTGTCAGCTGCCACGCTCAACGGCCAGAAGGTGGCGGTTAAGGGTGGTTCGCAGGACTTTGCAGTGACCTTTCCAGGGGTCTATCAGGTGACCTATGAGTCTGCTCTGTATTCCTCGGTATCAGATAGCACTCTCATCACAGCACCCGGCGAGACCCCCGTCCTCACCTTGGATTTGGAGCCCTCCCCTACCGCTGTGGCTTCGGTGCGCCAGCAGGTGAAGACCTACCTTGATACGTGCGCAGCCCAGAATTCGCTCTACCCCACCGGCTGCCCGTTTGAATATGCCTTCAACGGTCGCGTTGCCGGGGATTTGACCTGGCTGATCACTGAGTACCCCGATCCTGAGATTAATCTAGCCAACGGTGCATGGTCGCTGAGCGAAAGCCAGGGCAAGGCAGAAATTTCTTTCACTGCCCTTGACCTCTATACCGGCAAGAAAAAGCAGGTCAACCAAGAGGTAATTTTTGAGGTAGCAGGGTCACTGGCCACCGCCGATGAGACGGTGACCTTTACCCCAGCGACCTAGTTCACCCCGCGCAGGTCAAGCACTAGCTCCTGTTCCCCGCTTTCAGTGATGACAACGGGCAGCCCCCAGTCCTGCTGGTAGAGGTGGCAGGCCGCGTGGTCGGGGATTTCCCCGCCGGGTTCACCGTCACAGGCAGCAGCGCGAGCAGTAATGTGGAGTACCGCGCTGGTGATTTCTGGGTTGAGTTCCAGCTGGCGGGTGAGCCCCTGGGCGGTTCCGGCGCCCGAGAGGATGAAGTTCTCAGGGGTGGATGAGATTTTCAGCTGGGTTGGGTCGCCCCAGCGGGTGTCCAGTTTCTGCCCCTTGGGGGCCGCAAAGCGGGCGGTAAAGGTCAGAGCGCCGCCGGCTAGTTCGGTGGCCTTTCGTGTGACCTGGCTAGCGCCCTCGTTCACATGCTGCATGGCATCGGGAATGGAGACGCGCACCAGTTGGTGGGCATTGGCTTCAACCACAATCAGGCGGGCACCCCCGTCCTCTGTCGTTTCAACCAGCACATCACTGGGTTCGGCCAGTCCACGCGCAAGGGTGCCCAGTGCCCCGGTGGCAGGGTCGAAACGGCGGATAGCACCATTGTAGGTATCGGCAATAGCAATAGAACCATCAGGCAGTTCAGTTAGCCCCAGGCAGTGTTGCAGACGGGCTTCTTGGCGGTTACCGTCCACAAAGCCGAAGTCAAAAAGGCCGATGCCAACGGCGGTTTCTACACGGGCTTCCTCAGTATCAAAGACGATGCGGCGCAGGGCGCTGGTCTCTGAGTCGGCGACCCAGATGGAACCGTCCTTTGCTTCGGTGAGCCCGGAGGACTGAGCGAACCAGGAGTCTGCCACCGCGCCGTCTTTCAGGCCCTCAGCACCGGTACCGGCGAAAACAGCCAGCTGCCCGGTCACCGGGTCAAAGCTAAAGATTTGATGGGTGCCTGCCATAGCAACCATAAAGGCGGCTGCCTCGCGGGAGTAGACCAGGTCCCAGGGGGACGAGAGGGCCACGGTGAGTGGATCAGCACCGGGTTCAATGTGGTTGGGGTCGGTGCGGGCGGTATCACCGTCAATCAGGCGCTGCACCCCGCTACCTGCCAGAGTGGTGACCTGGGCGGTGCTCAGGTTCAGCCCGCGCAGACGGTGGTTGACGGAGTCAGCGACGAGAACATCGGCCCCCAGCGTCTCGCGTAGATCTGTGGGCACCAGAGCAATGCCCTGGGGCTCGTTGAAGCGGGCCTGCTCAGCAGAGCCATCAAGGTAGCCCTTTTCAGGGCCACCAAAGGTCGCTAGGACAGTCTCAAAGTCGGCTTCTACCTGCACCAGTCGGTGGCGGGCGGTATCCGTCACCAGGTAAGTGGTCCTGCCATTGGCAAAGTCAGTGGGTAGTTCCAGCGCCTTGCCAGGGAAAGCGAAAGTACCTTGAGGTTTGGGGCGGGGCACGTAGGGGCCGTCCCCGCGGTGCAAAGTGCCTTTAGCCTCGTGCTCCTCTACCAGTTCACGAACCAGTGAGGTCAGCCCCTGCACGTGGCCTTCACCGGAGAGGTGGGCAACAATGTAGCCCTCTGGGTCAAGGACGACCAGAGTGGGCCAGGCGCGGGCGGTGTAGGCGTTCCAGGTCTCGAGGTTGGGGTCATCGAGCACCGGGTGGGTGATGTCGTAGCGGTCCACAGCAGCTTCAAGGGCGACTGGGTCAGCTTCGTGTTCAAACTTCGGTGAGTGAACCCCCACGGTCACCAGAACATCTTCAAACTCTTCTTCCAGCGGCCGCAGCTCATCGAGCACGTGCAGGCAGTTCATGCAGCAGAAGGTCCAGAAATCCAGGATGACAATTTTTCCGCGCAGGGACTCCAGCGATAGCTCTTTACCTCCGGTGTTCAGCCAGCCCCTGCCCACCAGTTCGGACGCGCGCACTTTGGTCTGGCGTGCGGCTGAATGATCTGCCATGATTTTTACCTTTCGTGGGCGCACCGGTGGCACGCGGGTGTACTTTTCTTCTTAGCCTAACAAGCCTCCGCCGCCCGGTCATTTGTTGCAATTTTTGGCGCCTTTCGGTTCACAAACCTCAACTGTGCGTCATAGAAACGTAACAGTTAGGATGAGATCAGTTCAGCCAAGACGACTTACCCAAGGTGCAGGGCCGCACCTCAGCCCGTTAGCGGCCAGCTTTATGATCTCGTTCAGCAAGCTCAGCAAACATGTCGTTGTAGGCATGTAGCTCAGCATCTCCGTCCCGGTCAGCCTGACGATCTACCCGCTTCTGCAGTTTCTTGTCCTGCATAGACCACTGCACCGCAACCGCCACAGCAATCACCATGGTGGGGATTTCACCGATACCCCACATCAGGGCACCACCTAGCTTCTGGTCTTCAATAGCTGAGAGTCCGTAGGGGCGGCCCACATTACCGAACCAGGACGCCTGCAGCAGGGCGTCCATCTGCATAATCGCAATACCAACGAAGGCGTGGTAGCCGAGCGTGGCGATGAGCATCATCAGGCGCATGGGGTAGGCAGGGCGATGCGGGATGGGGTCGATACCGATGAGCACCAGGCTGAAGATGTAGCCGGTGACCAAGAAATGAATCAGCATGAACTCATGGCCAATGTGGTAGCGCAACATGATGCCAAAGAGCGGGGTAAAGTAGACCACCACGATGGAGCCGGCAAAGTTTACGGCTGCAAAGATGGGGTGGGTAATCACCTTCGACCAGCCCGAATGTACCAGTCGAAGAATCCACTCGCGGGGGCCGCGGGTGCCGTCCTGCCGTGGCTCAAGAGCACGCAGAATCAGGGTGATAGGGGCGCCCAGTACCAAGAAGATGGGGCAGACCATGGTCAAAAGCATGTGCTCCACCATATGCGCCGAGAACATGACGCGGGCGTAGACGGTGAGGGCGCCGCTGGTGATGTAGAGCAGCACCAACAGACCGAAGTACCAGGACAGCAGGCGGAAGGTAGACCAGCTACCACCGGATCGTTTTACCTTGATAAAGGCCCAGAGGTAGGTAAACCCAACGAAAGCGATGAAAGCGACCCAGAACCAGTCAAAACGCCACTGGGTGAACCACTCGGCTACGCCAGGTTCGGGCGGCATGTCATACCAAGTAATGATACGTACCGGTTCAGCGCCGGCGTCAAGAGTTTCTGGTGCAGGTGGGGCTGTGCGGGAAAGCGTCACCGCAAGACCGCTGGTGGCACCCATCAGGAGCAGCTCACAGGCAATGGCATACCACAGGCCCTTAGCTGCACCTATCTGCCCCGACTGCATCATGGGTATGAGGCGTAGGCGGTGGGTGGCGCCGAGGGCTCCCAGGAGTAAGGTCAGGATAATTTTAGCCAGCACTAGGGCACCGTAGACGGTAGTAAAAAGCTCAGCGAGGGTGTTCATGCGCACCAGGGCATTAATGATGCCAGAGAGCGTGACCAGGATGAAGCCACCTAGCGCCAGGGTGGAATAACGACGCAATACACTCACCGCCAGAGGAACCCTGCGCTTGGTCGCCGTGTGTTCCCCTCGCGCGATTTCGGGCAGGGTGCCGCTGCCGGCGTCCTTACCTGAAATAGTGCGTGAAATAAAAACAAGGGCAATCAGCCCGCCGGTCCAGAGCACCACACCGAGCAGATGCAAGCCCAAGGAGTTGACCGCCCCCATATGGTCGTTACCGCCCGATGAGTGCCCGCCCAAAGCCATGTTGATGATACCAATGAAAGAGATACCCAAAGTTACCAAGAGACCGGTGAGCGATCGCACCGCAAAAACGAGAGTTGAGACCAGGGCCGCCACGATGATGGTGGCGGCTTCCTGCTGGCCGGCCGAGATGGTGGTGATGTAGCTGATGAGCTCCGTGGTGTAGGAGGAGCTGGCCTCTATAGCTCGGCCCGATATGTCGGCGTAGCTGAAGATTAGCACGGCAATTGCGGCGATGGTCCAAGTAGCTGATGCGGCTGCCGCCAGGTTCATCACAGCGATAAAGGCGGGGTGTTCTGTGCGGGTGAGGTTTTTCAGACGCTGGCTCTTGTCGGTTGCATGCGCCATGTTCACACGGCTCTTGCCCCGGGCTGAGTCAAGGAAGCGGGGGACGATCGCAATGGCAAAGAGCAGGGCGCCCATGGCGGTAACCATAGCGAAATTGTGCACCATCTCAGCAATCGGCAGACCCCACCGAACGAGCGGGCCGGCGTCCGCTAGGTCTGTAGCTGCTGCACTACCGCTGAGGGTAAGACTCGCTAGCAAGCTCAGAAAGGCAGCTGCGGGAAAGACCCAAATCCAGTGGGTGCCTAGCCCGTTGAGATGGGGGTTCGGGGCTGTTTTCTGCGCCCTTGTTTGCTGTGCCATATTATTCCTGCGTGGTGTTGTGAACCGTGATTGGTTGGTAAAAGTTTAGGTAAAGAGGTTCTCGCCGATGAAGCCGCCCTGCTCGCAACCTGCCGGAAGAGCAAAAACCGCGGAGCCGATAGGGACCGTCCAAGTATTGAGCATATCGAGCTCAGCCAGACGTTCTTGAATGGGGAGAAACTGAAGCAAAGGGTCTGCCTGGTAGGAGCAAAAGATGAGACCCGAGTTGCTCACTCCCCCATCGGTTTCAAAGTGTTCAGAGAACCCCGAGGCGTTCTGCACCGGCAGGTCGTAGTTGTACCCCCTGCGGAGGATGCGTTCCACTCGGCTCTGAGCGCTAGCGCGGCGAATGTGGGCGTAGGGAGCGATGACGGTGAAGCCCAGCTCATTGGTTGCTGAAAGATCGGCGGGGTCATGCTCCTGAGTGCCTGTGAGCGGTGCTCCATTGGTGAGGTTGCGCCCCACCGCGTCCTCACGAGCTGGTCGGTCTGATTGGTCCCAGGTATCGAGGTTCATGTGGATGCGGCGGATGACCAAGGAAGTTCCCCCAGGCTCCCAGGGCTCCAGCTCTTCGTGGTTACCCCAGACAAAGCGATCCATGCTGTCGTCCAGGGTTGAGGGGTTGATCGTGCCATCCACCTGGCCAAAGAGGTTGCGCATCGTCTGCCCGTTAGGCTCGCTGCCATAAGCGCGGCGGAAGCCTTCTTGTACCCAGCGCACCCGGCTCATTGACCGCGCGGTTTTCAGCAGCATTCTTTGGGCATGAGCCAGCGTAAAACGGTCGGAGCTACAGAGTTGCAGCAGTAAGTCCCCATCGTTCCACTGATCTTGAAGCTGATCGATCTTCTCAAAGGCGGTCAGTGGTTGGAGCCAAGCGGGCTTCTTTGCGGGGTTTACGATATCGAAGATGCGTTCGCCAAATCCGAAGGTGACGGTGAGGTGAGCAGGTACGGTAGCTAGCTCAGGTTCCTGGTCTACCACAGGTGCGGTGCCCTGGGTGAGGGATGCGGCGTCGCTAGTGAGCACACGCAGCAAACGCTGCACGCCACCGGCGTCCGTCCCACTGTTGAGGTCAAGGGCAATAAAAAGCGCGTAGGAGGGGGCTGGTGTGTCAACGCCAGCCTGCCTCTGACCGTAGAAGGGTACTCGGGCCTCTTGCAACGGTGGGGCGGCGGGAGTTGGGCTATTTCGTTCCGAGGCACCGGCAGCATATTGGGTCCCTAGGGTTGCGGCAACTCCCGCGCCGGCTCCTAGCGCTCCAGCTACGAAAGTTCGACGGCTGGACGCCGGCCGGGCTGGTACCTGCTCGACATCGGCGGTTGCATTCTCATAGTCTTCATCAAATGAACCGGTCATGGTTCTCTTTCTCCTCCCGACGTTAGCCTACGTCTCCTGTTGTCTGTATGGGTAGCGGGTGGGTGCCCCGCAACTGGTGTTCAGCTGCGGGGCGGGTGCTACCTCAACGCTGTGTGGGTGAATTCAGATGCGCTGATCTAAGCGCACTGAGGCAGGACGGCTTCAGCAGATTCATCACCCTGTTCTGCTTCGGGGGCAGAGTGGTCACTTTCCCCGTGCATCGATTGGTCTTCAGACATGGTTTCATGGGCCGGTGCGCTAGCTTCACCCGGTGCGTATTCCTCTTTCGCACCGCTGAAATCACGCACTTCAGCATCAAATTCAACGGCACCAACTGAGGTGTCGAGCGTAATGACGCTGGAGGTACCTGCAACCAGTGAACACTTCATCTGCATGAGCATGATGTGGTTACCTCCCGGTGCCAGTTCAAAGCTCGCCCCCGGTTCAATGGTGAAGCCTTCCTTGACTTCTTTCATGGTGCTAGTCCCGGTATTGGGGTCGATCTCGGTGGTGTGTAGCTGCACCATGCCGGCTGCGTCGCTGCTGGCACCTTCGACGGTGATGGGCTCATCCCCAGTGTTGGTAAGCGTGGCGAAGGCACCGGTCATGTTGCCGGTCGCTGCCTTGATCCAGGCACCCTCAACGGTTAGAGCAGATGTTTCAGCCGCAGCTGAGGTGGATGCTTCGCTACTGCTGGGCTGGTTCGATGCGCTGTCGGTTGATGAGCCGCACCCTGCCAGCGCTAGAAGCGCAACAGCAGAAAGGGCCGAGATACGAGTCATTTTGTGAGAGAACATGGTTTTTCTTTCTAATTTTTGGGGGCAGATAGCGACTCTTCGCTAGCCCAGAGCAGATGGTTTCGCGGATATCCTCAGCTTCAGTGGTGAGGAATCCACCGTTCGTTCTTGTCAAGCCCCTAATGTTTGATACGATGCCCGCAGGTAGACGAGCTAAGCTCCAGCCTGTGGTGTAGAGCCGGTAATGGAAGGGCTACTTGCGCTTCTTTGTTTTGGCCAGAATAACGAAGGCAGCACCCATCATCGCCGCAGCAGCGGCCAGAAAGAGTGCCACTTTGGCGCCAGTGGACATACCCTGACTGGCGGCGGTGAGCGGTCCAGCGGACTGTGGTTGCTGCGCCTCTGTCTCTTCCGAAGCTACTGACTCAGTGCTCTGAGCCGCCCCGGCCCCTACGGTGTAGGTGAAGGTTCCTTGAATGGGGTGCCCGTCTGAAGAAACCACACGCCAGGTGACCGTGTAGGTGTCATCTGTTTCTTGCGTCGCTAAATCTTGGGTCACGACTGTGCCGTCAACCTCTGGTTCACCCTCGGTCACCGTCTCACCGGCAGCGTTGGTCACGCGAACCTGATTGGCACCGGCGACGTCCATGATGTCACCGCTATAGGTCAGCTCCAGCTCGCTGGGTGCTTGTTCCAGGGTGGTATCTGCGGCGGGATTAGTGCTCACCAGCTCATCGTGGGCGTAGGCAGGGGTAAAACCCAGGCTGAGTGCCAGCAAGCCGGTGGCTGTAGCTGCTCGAGCGTGGGCTGAGAAAGTATTTTTTTTGGCGTCTGCCATAGGAGAGTCCTTGCTAGTAAGTTCTGGTCATTTACGAAGCAAGGTGGGCTGGTGGGCCTCGCGTGACTCTGCTTTCTAACAGGAAGGAAAGACGGTGAGACCTAACAGCAAAGAAATGAGCCGGAGCTTTGACCCGAGTCACAATGACGCCGGTCTCTCGCACCGGAGTTAGCCCCCTGATGCTGGCATGGGCTAGGGCAGCTAGTGCTTCAAGTAGTTGCTCCCCGTAGACGAGCACGATGTAGGTCGCCAGTGCTGCAAGCGCGTGGCCTACCCACATATCCGCGCCATAGCTGTGGGGTTGGCTGTGGGCTACCACTGTCAGTTGGTGGGCATGGTGGCCTTCCCCGCTCATCTGCACTGTGGAGCCATGCGTGTATAGGGCGTGCAGGACACCTTGCCCGGTCAGCACACCGACCGCCAGGCTCGTTCGCGAGGTGGTGAATGCGGTTGCTAGCAGGGTGAGGCAGGCTGCCAGTGAAGTAGCAAGACCAAAAATGAGGGGGTGGGGCAACTCGCCACCAGCCAGGGTGTGGCTACTCGCCCCAAGAACGGTAGCCATGAGGGCAACGGCCCAGGCACGAAGCACCCGGTGCGCTTTGCTCACGACGCCCTCCTTAAGTATTTGGATCCAGCCGCTTCATTATCTCATAGATCCCTCAAGAGCCCTGAGGGCAGGTGGCAAAGGATATGCCGGTAAGTGTCCGATTAAAGAAAAAGGGAGCCACCCCTTGAGGGGTGACTCCCTTAGAAGTCTTGGCAAGAATTTACTTCTTGTTGGAGACTGCTGCCTTCAGCTTCGAACCTGCAGTCAGCTTGACGCCGTGACCTGCGGGAATCTGAATGGTTTCGCCGGTCTGCGGGTTGCGGCCGGTACGAGCTGCACGATCGGTACGCTCAATTGCCATCCAACCAGGGATGGTGATCTTCTCGCCCTGTGCAACAGATGCTTCAAAGACCTGGAACAGTGCATCCAGCACACCGTTCACTGCTGCCTGGCTGGTGCCAGCCTTTTCTGCAACCTCTGCAACGAGTTCGCTACGGTTCTTAGCCATGAAATGCTCCTCCTGAGACTTTCAAAAATTCTTGCGGCCTATAGGGTTAGCCCTGAATAGCAAGGCTAACCGTATCAGCTACAGATTACCAGCTTGACTTGGTAACACCGGGTAGCTCGCCACGGTGTGCCATTTCGCGGAAGCGGACACGTGAGATGCCGAACTTCTGGAAGGTGCCACGGGGGCGGCCGTCAATCTGGTCGCGGTTACGAACGCGAATGGGTGAAGCGTTGCGGGGAAGCTTCTGCAGACCCAGACGTGCAGCTTCGCGCTCTTCAGCGGTTGCGTTTTCGTCAACCAGGGTCTTCTTTAGTTCTAGGCGCTTTTCAGCGTAGCGTGCAACGATGACCTTGCGCTGTTCGTTGCGAGCAATCTTGGATTTCTTCGCCATGTTTAGCGCTCCTCTCGGAAGTCAACGTGCTTGCGGACAACGGGATCGTACTTCTTGAGAACCATACGATCGGGGTTGTTACGGCGGTTCTTACGGGTTACGTAAGTGAAGCCGGTGCCCGCAGTGGACTTAAGTTTGATGATAGGACGGACGTCCTTAGCCTTTGATGCCATGATTAGATCTTCTCTCCGCGTGCAAGAATGTCAGCAACTACTGCGTCGATACCGCGTGCATCAATAACCTTGATGCCCTTAGCTGAGACGTTCAGGGTTACATTGCGGCGCAGTGAAGGTACAAAGTACTTCTTCTTCTGCACGTTCGGGTCGAAGCGACGCTTGTTGCGGCGATGCGAGTGCGAGATGCTGTGTCCAAAGCCGGGAACAGCTCCGGTCACCTGGCAGACAGCTGCCATAGTTTTCTCCTCCAAATGTTGACGAAATGACGGTACGCAGTTGGCGTTCACTGAAAAATCAGCGATCAGCAAGGGCGTCCCGTCACCTATAGGTAGAGCACCGGGTTATTCTCCAAGGCTAGAGTGTCTGAGACTCAAGCTCGGGTGAGAGACCGAACCGAGCCTCCGCCGCGGGAAAAACGGTGAAGCTTAGGTGCACGAGAGGTGTTGCCACCACTACGAACAGCCTTAAATTCTAGGTAATTACGGGATACCACGCAACCTGTGAGCCAAAGGAAAAGCTTGCGAAGAGCGTCTTCACTCGGAGCGAAGAGCATCTCGCAAGCTAACATTTTCAGGCACAGGTCTGCGCATGAACCTTCCGTCAATTCTACCGCCTATCCCACTTTTCGCAAGTCAAGAACGGCTTTAATCCGCGGTTTTTAAAGGAAAGTCACACCCTCACCTGCGCCCATCCCGTTGGAGCCTAGGGGCAAATTACACGGTTGTAATCTCAACTGTGATGTTAACAGCTTAAGGCTTTTAATCCTTTTAAGAAGCGGTTAAGCTTCCTCTGCACCTGCCTCCGGCAGTGCGTCAAAGCGGGTCAGCTCTGGATATTTGGGGCTGATAGAGTCCCCCGAACTGGTGCCGCGCAAGCGTCGGCCGATCCAGGGCACCACAAATTCCCGGGCCCATTTTGCATTATCGCGGGCTTCTTGGATGCGGGTTTTACGGATAGTCTCCGGCACCACGGGCTTACCCATATTGATGTTCTCGGCGCTCAGCGTTTCTAGGACTTTACCGGCAACTACGGTATGTCCCGCAGCGTTCATATGCAGGCGATCTGGTGCCCAAAAACGAAAATCCAGCAACTCATGCGCGCGCCAGTAATCCACTACCGTCACGCCGCGGTTATCAGCTACTTCGCGCAACAGCTCATTGAAAAGAGCGATACGCGCACGGTTACCGCTAAAGAAACCCTTGGAGCCGGGGTCAAAGCCCGTCAGGGTAAAAACCTCGATACCCTCGTCTCGCAGAGCCTTAAACCCTTCGTCGTACCGCGCCATCAGGGCGTCCACATCAAAGCCCGGGCGTAAAGCATCGTTACCCCCACCTACCAGGCTCACCAGGTTGGGTTTCAGCTCAAGAGCAGCTGGCACCTGCTCTTCAATAATGGGGGTCAATAGGCGTCCGCGAATAGCCAGGTTAGCGTAAAGGGCATTTTTATCAGCCAGCATGAACTGCTCTGCCGCTCGGTCTGTCCAGCCGCGCACCCCGTTGGGGCGCTCGGGTGCGTCATCTCCTACCCCTTCGCTGAGGGAATCCCCCAGCGCAACGTAGCGGATGCTGTCTTCTAATCGTGAGAGAGGCACGGAATTTGTCTTTCAATGAGGGAAAACGTACGAAGACTACTTTACTCCCCCGCCCAGCAAGGGCTTAGCTTTCAGCTCGTCCACACTTCCAGTAACCCATGAAAGAGATATTTTCTTTAGCGATACCGGCTTCATTGACGCACATGCGGCGCAGGGTCTTGATGACCGAGGATTCACCGGCAATAAAGACGTAGGTTTCGGCATTTTCCTCTGCCAATCCCCACACCACTTCGTCAGCGGCGGTGGTGTCGGTGTAGTGGTAGGTTTCGGTCTCTGTCAGGTTGAAGACACTGTGCAACTCGTGGGCAAGGCGTTCACCTCGCTCAGAGTTAGGCTCCCGAAGCAGGAACTTGACGGTTAGCTGAGGCAGGCGCCGGGTCACCTCCTGCACATCTGAGAGCACGGCAAGGTTATCTCCCTGACCGGGGACTTCGCAGAGCACTGTGCCGCTGGCGTGAGCAGGCAGGGTCCTGAGAATAGAAAGCGTAGCGGGGGCTGCGGTTTCATCGGTCAGCATCAGCAGGTTATGGGAAGGGGCCGGGTTCCAGGAGCTCCATAGGCTACTACCCCTCAAAGGAGCGAGGAAAGATACCTGTTGCCCCACCTGAGCGGACGCCGCCCAGGCAGCTGCGGGGCCCAGCTGCCCGGCGTCATCCTGATGCAGCACAAAATCGATGTCAATTTCAGGCTGGACGCCGATGGGCAGCGGGCGTTCAAGCACGCTGAGGTCTGCCTCGGCAGCGGGGAACATGCCCAGTAGTGGAGTTTCGTCCATGCCAACAGCTGGCACCATGCGGGAATTTTGCACTGTGTAGGTGCGCATGTGGCCGCGGTCCTCCACCGGTTGAGCCATCCATCGCTGGCGCCAGGTGTCATCGAGTTCAATCATGGTGGGACCGCTCGCATGTGCTGGTGGTACCAGGAGCTTGATGTAGGCGTCGTAGACCTGCCCCGTCCCGTCCGAGATAGCGGAGGTAGCGTGGTGTAGCGAGCGGCCGGTCAGCGATACCCTCACAAAGTGTTCTGACAGGCGGCGCACACCGCTCACTGTTACAGGAAAGACGCCGTACTGGTTGATGGACTGGGAAACCTCGCGTCGGCGAACGAGCTTTTTAGTGGTTTCTGACATGAGAGTCTCCGTGGCTAGATACTGGGCGGCGGGCATGAGGGACGATAACGGTTGAGCCGTCTGCGCGGGGGTCAGTTACTGAGGCTCGAAGTCCAAAGATTTTCTCTAGGTTCTGCTCAGTCATCACGTTAGCTGCGGTACCGGCAGCAGCGATCGCCCCATCTTTCATAGCGATGAGGTGGTGGGCGGCGCGGGCTGCCAGGTTAAGTTCGTGGAGCACCATCACCATGGTGGTTCCTCGGACCTCATTGAGTTCAGCTAGCAAATCGAGCAGCTCCACCTGGTGGGCTAGGTCGAGGTAGGTGGTGGGCTCATCGAGCAGCAGAATGTCTGTTTGCTGGGCTAGAGCCATCGCGATCCAGACACGCTGACGCTGACCACCCGATAGCTCGGTGACCTGGCGTTCTGCTAGCCCCATGGTGTTAGTTGCTTCAAGTGCCCAGGCGACCGCGGCGTCATCCTCAGCAGAGTTACCGCGAAAGAGACCCTGATAGGGGTAGCGTCCGCGGGATACCAGGTCGGCTACGGTGACGCCGTCAGGGGCAATTGGGTTCTGGGGTAGCAGCCCCACTATGCGAGCGAACTCCTTACCGCCGTAGGTTGTCAGCGGTTTACCGTCCAGGGTGATGCTGCCCTTGGTGGGTTTGAGCAGGCGGGAGACACCGCGCAACAGGGTTGATTTGCCGCACCCATTGGGCCCAATAATGGCGGTGATTTCACCGGTCGGTATATCCAAGCTCAAGTTAGGAACGATGGTCTGGTTGCCATAGCCCAGTGCAAGGTTTTTCATAGCCAGCTGGCGAGGGGTTACCTTTTTCATGCTTTGCCTTCTTTCTGCGAACGGGCAAGGAGCCAGATGAGCAGGGGGGCGCCGGCTACGCCGGTGAGAATACCGACCGGCAGATTTCCGCTGGGAATCAGGTTGGCCCCGACAAAGTCCGCCAGCACCACGATGATGGCGCCTACCAGTGCGCTGGCTGTTAGGGAGTGCGGCCCGCCCTGGAGTCTGCGGGCTATAGGGCCAGAAACAAAGGCAACAAAGGCGATAGGCCCGGTTGCTGCGGTAGCAACGGCGGCCAGAAGAACGCCGAGGGTGATGAAGCCCCAGCGCACGGCATGGGTTCGAACGCCCAGCCCGTGGGCCAGTTCATCCCCCACAGCAAGGGCGTGCAGGTAGCGGTGTAAAAGAGCCACGGTGGGCAAAAGGATGAGCAGGGTTAGTGACAGAATGCTGATGCGGTTCCAGTTGGCGTTGGAGAGCGAACCGCTCATCCACAGTGTTGCCGTTTGGGCGTCACTGCTGGAGATACGGCTCATAAGGTAGCTGATTACTGAGCTGGCGAGTGCAGAAACACCGATGCCCATTAGGATGAAGCGGTTACCTGCGCCGGTGTCACCAGCGGAGAGCAACATAATGAGCAGGGCAACCACCAGCGCGAAACCGATAGCAAAAAGTGAGACCGAGAAACCGGTGAGGCCAAAGAAAACGATAGCGGTAACAGCGCCCAGCGAGGCACCGGTAGAGATGCCGATAATGTCTGGGGACGCCAACGGGTTGCGCAGCAGTAGCTGGAAAATAGCTCCGGCGGCGCCAAAGGCAAGACCTGCTAGGGCACCTAGGACCGCCCGGGGTAGCTTATCCTCCATGACAATGTAGCGGGCTCCGCGGGCATGGTCGAGGTTGCCGCCGCTCAGAAGAGTGAAAAAATCTGGGATGGTCACGGTGTAGGATCCCAGCAAAACGCGCACGGCGAGCGCCCCTAGCAGGGTCAGTGACAGCAGGGCCAATACCAGATGCGGGCGTTTACGGGCGGCACGGCGGATCTGGGTAAGGTGTTCTCTTCCAGTCAGGCTGACGCTCATTAGAGGTTGACCGCCTTTGCGCGGCGAACCAGGTAGATGAAGACGGGCACACCAACTATTACCGTAGTTACCCCCACCTGGACTTCCTGAGGGGGTAGGATGACGCGTCCAACGGTATCGGCCAGGATGAGTATCACCGCACCGAAGAGGGCGGACAGGGGCAGTAGAGCCCGGTAGTCGGAGCCCACCAGGGCACGCACCGTGTGGGGGGCCATCAGCCCGATAAAAGCGATGGGGCCGGCCAGGGCCACGCTGGTTCCCACGAGCAAGGTAATGGCGAGCGCCATCAGTAGGCGTTTGAGCGCAACGTTTTCCCCCAGGGAGGCTGCTACGTCATCACCGAGGGCAAAGTTGTTGATGGTTTTGGCGCCGCTGAGCAGTATGAGAGCACCGATGAGCAGGAGGAAGGCTCCCGGAGTGAGATCTTCTAGGCGGGCACCGGCAACGGTCCCTACCTGCCAGCGGCGCAGACTATCTAGCGCGTTCTGGTTCTGCAGAATCAGGGCGGTGGTGAGCGAGCCGAGGCCAGCTGAGATAGCTGCACCCATGAGGGCTAACTTGACGGGGGTAGCCCCTCCCCTGCCCAGGGAGGCAAGACTGTAGACCAGCACCGAGGCGATGGCAGCGCCCACAAAAGCCCAGGCTGCGTAGGCGCTGGTGCTCTGCACTGAGAAGAAGGTAATCCCGGCAACGACTGCGAAGGACGCCCCGGCATTGACACCCAAAATACCCGGATCGCCCAGAGGGTTTCGGGTCACACCCTGCATGCCGGCACCGGCAAGGGCTAGAGCTGCCCCCACCATCGCTGCCCACAGGGTGCGTACCAGGCGCTGGGAGAGGACCGCGGCGTCCGTCTGCCCCAGATTTTCGCTACCGGTGAGGTAGGTCAGGACCGTATTGAAGCTGATGGCGCGGGCTCCCACCGTAAAGGAAAGAACCGCTGCTGCGCCAAAAACCACCAAGAGGACCAGCAGAACTACTGCTCGTTTCTGGGTGGAGGCTGGCACCGAATGGCGCTGGGCTAAACGAAATGGCGTCATATGCAATCTGAAAAGACGGCAGAGCTAGGCCAGGGGAGCAAGACTCCTGGCTGCGGTGCTGTCTCTAGCTCTTGTCAGCCACTGCTGAAAGCTTCTGCAGGGTCTGGGTTTCGGTAAGCACCCAGTTCAGTGATAGAGGTGAGGCCGCTGATACAGCGATAGATACAGCGTTATCAGTTTCAACCACTAGCCCACCGTCGGCTACTGCGGGCATCTGAGAGAAGAGGGAATCTGCCTTGATATCTGCTTCATCGGATGCCGAGGTGCCCCAGGCCCACACAACATCAGCCTCTACCTGATCAACGACTTCACCGGAAACAGCGATAAAGAAGCCTGAGTCATCAGCAGTATTCTGGGTGATGTAAGGGCTGATCTCCATCCCCAAAGAAGTCAAGAACTGCGAGCGGGAATCAGTGGCAGTGTAAGCACTGAAGGTTTGCTCTTCAAGGCTGAACATGCCGGCGGCAAAGGTCTTACCGGAGAGCTGCGAGTACTGCGCTGCGGCGTCCTCAATGGTCTGGTGGGTTGCTTCAATCAGTTTTTGGGCCTCATCCTGCTTTTGCAGCATGGCACCTGCCTGTTCTACAACCTGTTCCCAAGACGCCGCGTAGGAAGCTACGCCTTCGGGCATAGCCACCACGGGGGCAATGCCCGAGAGCTTATCGTAGACTTCCTGGCTCATGTCGGTATAGACGGAGAAGATGGCATCGGGGTTGAGCTGAGCCAGGGCCTCGTAATCGGGGCCGTCGGTTTCATTGTAGAAGACGGGGGTTTCACCGCCGAGTTCAGCAAGTTTTGCATCAAACCAATCGGTAGAACCTGCTGCGTTGCCACCGTAGGTCACGGTGGGGGTACCAACCGGTACGACGCCCAGGTCAAGAAGGACATCTGGGTTCTTCCAGTAATTCACCACGGCCACACGCTGAGGTATGCTCTCGAAGGTGGTCTCGCCGAAGGCATGCTTGACGGTGTAACTCTCCCCCGCTGCGCCGGAGGAGTTGCTACTGGAAGTGTCTCCCGAGCCGGTGGTGCAACCTGCGAGTAGACCTGCTGCTGCGGTAGCGGCTGCCGCCTTGAGGAAGGCGCTGCGTGAGATGACAACCATTTCTGTATTCTCCTGGTAGAGCGGCCTAGCGATAGGAAGCGCTAGGAGTTGAATTAGGTATACCTAAACATAATAACAATATGTTTTTGTGCGCTAATCCGCAAAACGGTGTACTTGGTGCATACACTTACCAGCGAGGTTTCCAGACCTCAAGAAATAGTAGTTGCCTAGACTAAGCTCCTGATCAGGGCGCTTTTCTTGTCTATTCGCGCCGGTTTCTCGGGTTTATAGCTCACCATTTTCGGCGAGAGCCTCAGCAAGGACATCCTCTTCGTTGCCATAACCCTCAGACGAAGTGCCACCCCAGGGGTTCCATTCTTGGGTTTGAAGTTGTTGCTGTACAAAGGGAGAAAGGGTCTGCCCATAAGCTTTGGAGATGTGGTTGTCATCGATGTAGACAAAGACATTGCCCATGATGGCTGGGCACCAGCCCTGAGGGCAGAGCTGTTCGGTGAGATCAACAGAGAAATAGTTGGTATTTCCTATCAGCTCGTTATCTGGTGATGGCCCCGCCACTTTATCGGCACGGCTAGCGCCGCAGTCATAGAGAGAACGCATATTCTCCTGGCCACAGATATACATGTTGTACTCGTAGCGAGGATTGTCGCGGATACCAATAACGTTGATCCCTGCATCCATGAAACGCTGAACTGCCTCATCGTAGCGGGGCGGGGTGCCGTCGTTGGGGTCGTTAGCCATGCTGACCGATGAAATCAGCACAACGTTAGCAGGGTTCTGAGCAAGGATTTCTTCAATCATGGCGGTACTAAAGTTATTACAGTCCGCCCAGCTCGAGGTGGTAGGGAACTTACAGCCGCCCAGCAGGTAAGCCATCATGGTCATGTGGTTATCCCGTGCGATGGGGCGCATCATTGAGATGCTTTGCTCGGCGTGAGAGTCACCGACGATAATGGTTAAAGGGCCGTCTTCTGCACCCCACGCTTGAGCAGAACAGAATTGTTCCAGCTCTGGGTTAATAACGGCGAACTGGCCCGTGCAGCTCTCAGAGAGTCCATCAAATTGAGAGACTGGGTCTGCCAAGGGGACGGGGAGGTCACGGTAGCGAGCGTTAAGGTCTGACGCTAGTGCACCCGGGTATGCCGCAGAACCAGCAGTTTCAGCGCGAGCCATCGTTTCTTCTTCTTGCTTATTCACCCAGGCTTGAGCAGCGCTCAGAGGTAAGGAAGCCAGAGCCAAAAGTACGGCTAGAGTAGCAGCTGGTCTCCGGTAACCGGCTAGCTTTGAAGCCATAGAGGGTTTCTTAGCCCAGGGCAGCTGAGGCGCGTCAGTTGCCTGTTTCCTGCGCGCCCTCAGGAGAGGTTTCCTGTCCAGTGCTCTCATAGGCTTCTCAACGCAGGTGTGCAGCACCCAGGCCAGCGCAATCGACCCAAGAACAATGACGCTGCCGTCTATCCAGCCAGCTTGTTCTTTACCCACAGCAGTGGTGTAAAGGATGAGCGCTGGCCAGTGCACCAGGTAGAGGCAGTAGGAAATGGCGCCCATTTTTTGAAGGGGCGCGGCAGAGAGAAAGCGGTCTGCCCCAAATTTTGAATCGGTCTGCCCGGCAGCGATAACCATGGCACCCGAGAGCAGGGGCCAGAGGGCTAGGTAACCGGGGAATCCAGTTTCGATAGGTAACAACCACCCGGCGGAGACAAGTCCCGCGATGCCTACCCAACCCATAACGACACGGGCTTTGCGGGGTACTTGCCACTTAAGAAGGAGAATCGCCAAAAGAGCACCGGCAGCAAATTCCCAGAGGCGGGTGCGGGTGTCAAAGTAGGCGAAGGCTTGGTTGGTGGCGGTTTCTTTAATGGAGAAGGTGAGAGAGGCAACGAAAACGCTACCGAAGATGAGCAGAGCCACCCCGGTTGTTTTGAGCCGCAGGTACCACACTAAGAAACCAACAAGGGTGAAGAGGAGTGGCCAGAGAATAAAGATTTGTCCCTGCATGGAGAGGGACCAGAAGTGCTGGAAGGGTGTCTTGGTAGTGGCGTCCTGGGCGTAGTAGTCCACAGCGTTGTGGGCTAGTCGCCAGTTGAGGAAGTAAAAGACGGCAGCTTTGGCATCTGCCAGTAGCGAGCTCCAGCGCGAGGGCGCAACGATAAAGTAGGCAGCTATTAGGGTGCCTAGGATGACGGTGAGGGCCGCTGGTAGAAGTCGCTGGAAAACGTGCAGCCAGTATTTGATGACCTGGAGTGGTTTGCCGTCGTGTATTTTTCTTAGCGACGAGAGTGAAAGCAGGAAGGCTGAGATGAAGAGGAAGACGTCAACGCCACCTGAGACTCGTCCGAACCAGACGTGGTAGGTAACGACCAGTAGCACAGCAAGCGAACGGAGGCCCTGAATTTCGGGGCGGAAGCGGGGTTGCTCAATAAAACGTTCGTTTGAAGGGTGGAGCACTGGTTGCTTTGACATGTGTGTTGCCTTCCGCATGGGGTGGTGAGCCGCAACACGACTTTTATCCCGTGATGGAAAAAACCTAATTCGCTGGAGCAAATCAGGCTGTTTGGGTAAGTACGTTAGCACCTGGTGGGTGCTTGCGTCCTGCCCCGTGGTCAGCATTTAGTTTACCACGCAGGCATTTTGGAATAACGGGCACGCAGGTGCGTTCTTTTGCACAAAAGTGTCTTACTAACCTCGAGCTGGGGGTTAGGGAGGTGGAGGGTTTTATTGTGTGCGAGGAAACAAATCTGCGACCGAATGGTCACCGGTTCAGGTGCCACTCGATCGCAGAGTCATATTTATTTGTTCAGAGCCCCCTACCGGATTCGAACCAGATAAGGGAGCAGATTCCGAGCGCGCGAGGAAACAAATCTGCGACCGAATGGTCACCGGTTCAGGTGCCACTCGATCGCAGAGTCATATTTATTTGTTCAGAGCCCCCTACCGGATTCGAACCGGTGACCCCCTGTTTACAAGACAGGTGCTCTGGCCAGCTGAGCTAAGGAGGCGGGTGCCTATCTAGCATAGCGGATTGGGTGAGGCTTCGCATCTTGCTGGTTGAGGTAAGGTGCAGGTGGGTACCGTCCAAAGCTGTGTTGAGTGCCGGGTCGTGTGTTGCGATAACGAGGCTACCTCCAGCCCCAACGTGGGCTTGGAGAAGGTCGATTAGGCATTGCAGACCGTGATCGTCCAGCTGTTCGGTGGGTTCATCGAGTAAAAGGCAGGGCGTTGCCCCGGCAAGTGCGGACGCAACGGTCAGTAGCCGCTGCTGTGCGGGTAGCAGGTCAAGTGGGTGTATGTTCTCTTGCCCCCGCAGACCGATAGCAGCCAGCAAGCCTTCACGGACCTGCTGAGATGAGTCAGCTCCGGCACCTAGCTTGAGTTCTTCAGCTACGGTGGAGGATAGAAAATGGTGGGCTGGGCTCTGTGCCACCAGTTGCACGGACCGCACCCGCTGGGGAGCAGGTAGCGTGGCAGGTTTTTTCTCACCGGCTAGCACCACCCCGGACGCTGGGGTCTGCAGTCCAGCAAGGGTTCGTAATAGGGTGCTCTTGCCGCTACCGTTAGCCCCGCTTACCAGCAGCGTTTCGCCGCTCTTGAGCTGAAGAGATACGTTTTGCTGTAGTAGCGGCGCAGCTTGCTTGGTCCGTCGGCGACGCCGCACGGGTGTAAGAGGAGAAACCCCCAGTTCCTGAGCGCTTAGGGTGATGGGCTGCCGCGCAGGAAGCTGCAGGGCCAAAGGCTGATAATCGTTCTTTTCTTGGCCGAGGTCAAGCACGTGGCTGGCACTTTCTCTCTCACGAGCTGTGGGACGGACTGATACCCATAGCACCGGCCCTTTATAGGCACAGAGAGTTTCTAGCACACGTTCCTGCATGTGCTGATCTAATCCGCGGAGGGGCTCATCGATAGCAAGGGCAGGAGCACCCAGACTCAAGAGAGCGGCTAGTGCGACCAGCTGGGTTTGCCCGCCCGATAGCTTGAGCGGGTCAGCCCCCAGCAGCTCTTCAATCCCTAAGTCAGCGGCTATTGCTTGAACGGCAACGGTTAGCTCGTTAACGCTACCCACCCGTCGTTCTAGCCCCAAGGCAATTTCATCTGCCACCGTGGTGGCTAACCCACTCATATGCGCGTAAGGAGCGCAGGGCATATAGATGCCCCCGTGCGCATCAGCATAATCATGGGCTGCTTGCCTCTTGCCGCTACCATCCTGACCGGTCACCAGCACACGAACTCGCGGGTTATCGAGGTGCAGCAAGTCGCTGCTAGACAAGGCTGTCATAGTGCCACCCCATAACTGACCAAAGAGAGCAGGGCGCTTGCCCCAAGCACTGACCAGCGTATAAGAATCTGCCAGGTGCTATCCGGGGTAGCGGTTAGATAAATCCGAGGCCCTTTCTGATCAAGACCTCTATCAGCCAGGCTTCTTCCACGTACCTCCTGGTCCAGGAGCACTAGGTTAAAAAGCGCAGAGGCAGTCCGCACTCGAAGCCAGATTCGGTGCATTAGTTTTGAATCAGCAAGCCCCCTCGCCCGCCCCGTTTCTCTCGCAAGGTCTGCATAAAACCCCAGTTGCCTGGGAGCGTTGAGAGATGCACACAGCAGGTACACCAGCCGGGGCGGCAGATGCCAGGACGTCAGCGCACTACGAAGACCTAGAGGGCTGATCAGTAGCGAGAGTAGCGAGCAACTAGCTCCAAAGCAGAGAATCTGTAATGCCATCTGCCCTCCAAATGCCAGCCCCTCAGCAGTAACGCTAAAGAGGATGCCGGGCACCGGCTCCCAGCTGGTGTAGATAGTCTGACCCCTGTAGCTAACCGCTTGGATAGTCCAAGCTACCAGGGCAACCGGTAGCAGGCCCACCAGGCTAAAGCGTAGGAATTGTGTGAAGGCACCTGCAAACACAAAGATAATCACGAAAGCTACTAGTAGCATTCCCCGGGCACCTATGGGCAGGGGCGCAAAGGAAAGCAGTAGCCCGCTCAGCCCAAAAATAAACCAGGTTTTGGGGTGCACCCGGGTCGCGATTCTATGCATGAGTGCGCTGGAACTGTTGGAGCACCCGCGCCGGCAGTCCTCTGAGTAAGACCCAGGCTAAGAGGAAGGCAATGGTTTTATCTAAGGGGTCTGATAAGAGGGACTGCAAAGTGGTAGCCCCCAGAAGAGACTGACCTGCTGCCTGTAAAGTTGCGACGATGGATCCGGTTCCAACACCCTGCCCACCTCCAAAGACGAAGGCTGCGATGGGTGCACCGAGCAAGCCGGCGATGACCCCGGTAAGAAGCCCTGCTACCAGCAACGCCCACAGTCTCTTGTGTAGCCCGTAGCGCCCTGCTAGGCCAGCTAAAAGACCAATGGTTGCGGCCCCTGCTGTAAAAGGGATTGCTGTGGGATTGATGCTCAGCCCCCAGGCAAGATTGGTGATAATTCCCGTCAGGACGCCCGCAGCCGGCCCAGCCAGTAGACCTATGAGGACGGTAGCTACGGAGTCTAAATAAAGGGGTACCCCGGAAAATCCAATAATCTGTCCGAGGATAATATTGAAAGCGGCCGCGAAGGGGATGAGAGCGATGAGGGAGAGGGGTAACCGCGAGAGATTTGCGACGAGTAGCAAAACTACTCCTGCCGTGTAGCCCACCATGAGAGGCATTGACAGCGCTGCTTGTGCTTGAGCCGTGTCTTCTAGGTAGCCGGTGTAGTTGGCGCCCCCACCAGCGGTTAGCACAGCAAAGAGGTAGGTTGCCACAATAGCAAAGGCGCCTAATGTGCTGAGCACTTTTTGCCCCTTGGTCATGGGTTCTGCTGCGCCTTGTTTCTTTCTTTTACCGAGGGTCGCGTTTACTGGCGAGAGCCTCTGTCCAGATGTCGTATGCATGATTTCCTAATAAATAATCGTTCTTTTTGTAGGGTAGTTTTAGCTAAGTTGCCACCGCGTACCGTGCTCTAACGGTTGCGATGAAGTGTTCAAAGAAGGTCTCAGCGTCCGCAGCAACCAATGCCTTTGCATTGGGTTCTTTGCCCCAGCGTCCTAGCCAGTCGGCAACGGTCTGACCGCGGGTCAGGGTGCCGGTCAGCTCAACGTCCAGAGCCACGGGCAGGCTCTGAGCCAGAATCAGGCCGTTATCTAACGCCGTATTGACGGCAAGTGCAGTGACAAAGGGGTCATGCACGTGAGCAATGAAGCCTAAACCATCTGATTCATGAAATTCCATATAGAACTGCAGAGCCAGGTCTAGAGCCTCCAGTAGCGCACCTCCCCCAGCTGTCAATGCGGCTCGACGTTCCGGGGTGATGAGACTGTTTTCGGTGTGGTCTAGAGGGCAGAGTACCGGTGAGCAGGTGGCACCTGGTCTGTCGAAGGCGGTCAGCACGCTGGCGAGGGCTTCGGGGTCTGAATGCACGTTCCACTCTGTGGTGGGCATGGTATTACCGCGGTGGTTTAGAGCCCCACCCATGATGTGTAGACTGCCCAGTTTGCTGGGCAGGGTAGGGTCTAGCTCTAGAGCCAGGGCAAGGTTGGTGCTTGGTCCCAGGACAATCCCGTGCAGCTCACCCGGATAGCGGGCGGCGGTCTCTACCCACAGTTCAGCTCCCCTGCCGTGTTCTTTTCCGGTGGGCTCCTGCTGACCAGGTAGCACGGCATACCCGGTTCCCAGAGGTCCATGGGTTTCCTCAGTTGTTATCAACGCTTGGGCAAGAGGGTTGATGGCTCCTAACTCCCAGCGGATATGCGGTGCGTCCAGCAGTTGGAGGAGTCCGCGAATATTCCTGCCTACCTGTTCAGTGCTTACGTTTCCACCGGTGGCCACGATACCTTCTACACTTACCTCTGGGTGAGCAAAGGCGTAGGTAAGAGCTAGAGCATCGTCAATACCTGGGTCGCAATCTATCAGAAGGCGCAGGGGCAAGAGCTTCTCCTTGAAGAGGTAAAGAAAAAGGGACAGCTACAGACCGGCATATGGCCGACCCTGTAGCTGTCCCTACAAGTACGTTTCCCAGTTTATTGCATTATTTCAGTGTTCCTGAACAAATACGGGAGTGATGAGGAGCTTTAGTTAGATTCTTTAGCGTCAATCTTCTGGTTGATCCAGGATGAGAAATCTGATGCGGTGAACTGCTCACCATCTGCAAAGATAGTGGGGGTTCCGGAGATTCCGTTGGTGGATGATTCCATGGTCACAACGTTAACGAAGGGACGCCAAGTGTTGTCATTGACTGCGTCCTGCACATCAGCACCGTGCTTTGAAGCGATGTTCACGAGCTCTTCATTCGAAAGACCGCCGGTGCCCTGATAGCTAAAGATTTCCTTCTGGAATTCTAGGAACTGTTCACTGGAGACCTGCTCAGCCACGGCGAAGGCAACATTGTTAGCGCGGGCTGAATAGAAGCTGGGGCTAGAGGCGTCAAGGAAGGTCAAGTTGCGTACCTCCAGGGTAATTTTTCCGCTCTTCACCAGTTCTTCGATCTCATCACCGTACTGGGTCTCAAACTTTGCACAATGCACGCAGTCGTAATCCTGGAAGACGGTGACGCGGACCGGTTCCCCGTTATTCTCAGCTTCCTCAGCAGTAGCCACACCTAGGGGCATAGCAACTTCAGCGCCTTCTGCGTTGGTGTATTTGTTCTCTGACGTGCCTAGGTTATTAACGTCGCGGGTCTCTACAGTGCTGGTGTTTTGTTTAATGCCATCAGCTGTCAGGACGATACCACCGTACTGGTTAGCAGACGCTGGTACGGGTCCTGATTCAGCAATCTGGTTTTTATTGCCGTTAACAACTACTACCGCGATGATACCCACGATAAGTAGGACCACAGCAAGGACTGTTAGCTGAATCCAGCGAGTGGATGACTTGGATGATTTCTTTGCCTGATGCGCTGCCAGTTGGCGGGCGCGCTCACGGGCGTCAGTTGAGGATACGCTTCCCTTGGACACTGAAGGTGCTCACTTTCTTGAAGAAAACAGTTTAGAACAAGCCTACCGTGGTTTACCCAGAGAGTTGGAGCTAAACAGCGCATATCCCTGCTTTCCCAGGAAAGTATTGGGTTCGGGGAAAGCTAGCTTGTGGTGGTCTCTAAGAAGACGTACTTAAAATTAAAAGGGGGGTTCCCACCAAGAAAAAACCACCCAAAAAACACACACCCCACACACCCCCCTTAAAACAAAATAGCCCCTGCCCACAAAGGACAAGAGCTACCTCGAAAAAATAATTGCGGCAACGACCTACTCTCCCACACCGTCACCAGTGCAGTACCATCGGCGCAAAGAGCC
>NZ_JAMAYG010000003.1 GCF_023712425.1 Rothia sp. P100 | reverse complement strand
GAATCAAACTCTCCGTTAAAAATCTCTTTAATCGAGTAGCTTGATAATTTTCTGTATCTCATTGAAACGAGCCACCAAAGGATCACGGGGTGATCCTCCTCCTGTGCTTAATAGGAGCAAAATGTGGCGACTCAAACTGTCAATCTGAAACCATCTGATTATCAAATTCGCGCTCTACCACCACCGTGAAGTGAAGGTTGAACGACTTTGTATTAATTATTTGGTATCAGTTCAAATCCAAAACCAACGGTCCAACAAATGTGTTGAACTTTAGTGTTAGTTTGGACGAAAGAATCATTATTTGTTCTTTAGTGCGTTATTGAGTTTTCAAACAACAAACCGCATCACATCATATTCACACACGAAGCGTGTTCATGAACTGTTTTGTGATCAGTCATCAAATGGTGTTTTGTTGTTACCCTTTTGTTTGGGCAACTCGTCTAGTCTATCGTGTTTCTTTTTGGTTGGCAACTCGTTTTAGCGTGATGCCGACCACACCGTTTGTTGTTTAGATTTTCGCTTGTCCTTCAAATGATCAGTAGATGATCTTCTCGGTGACTGCGAAGATTCTTCTTCTTCAAGCAGTGGGAAACACTATGTGATTAGGCGTTTTGTCCTTCCGTGGCCTTCAGGTTTTTATCCCTGTGCCGCGGCGACTGGTAATACTTTACGCAGGTTCAAACAGGGGCGCAACTCGAAAAAGAGCCTTTTTGCCTCGCGAAGGGCTGCCAAGGGGTGGTTTTGAGTGCCCTTGGGCTGGGAGTGGTCTACGTTTGCACTGGTCAGAGAGTTGGTGTGGGGTGGGTCTATGGCTTAAGTCTATGACCCAGTACATAATAATTTCTTCAAAATTTCACCCTATCACCCTAGTTTCCTCCCGCTAAGCCCCCAAAAACCATCTAATTTCCACCCAGAGCCCCCCAAAGAACTGCACACTCTTTAGCTCCCAGGAATGTTAGGGCCCACACCAGCGTTACAAAGACATATATCCCAGTACCTTATAAGGAGCACCGCCATGACCGTCCTATCGTTATTAGACTTCGCCTCAATCTTTCCCGGGGAGCGCCCGGCAGATAGCTTTAAGAGATCTGTAGACATGGCGCAGCTGGCAGAGAAGCTGGGCTACGAACGAATCTGGTACGCAGAGCACCACAACATGAAAACCATTGCGTCCTCAGCACCTGCCGTTCTGATTGCCCACGTAGGTGCTCATACTTCAACAATCCGCCTGGGAGCAGGCGGCATCATGCTACCCAACCATGCACCTCTTACTATCGCTGAACAGTTCGGTACCCTCGCTGAAATGTACCCCGAGCGTATCGACCTGGGGCTTGGCCGCGCACCCGGCACCGATATGCGCACCTTACAAGCTCTGCGCCGTAGCCCCAATGATGCTGAGCGCTTCCCTCAGGACGTCAAAGAACTTCAGGGCTACCTGACTGGCAACACCCAAATCCCCGGTGTCCACGCAACTCCCGGAAACGGCACCAATGTACCCCTCTACATTCTGGGGTCCTCCCTCTTTGGGGCATCCCTTGCTGCAGCGCTAGGTCTGCCCTATGCCTTTGCCTCCCACTTTGCCCCCACGCACCTAGAAGCTGCTATCAGGGTCTACCGTGACCGCTTCCAACCCTCAGAACAGTTGGATGAACCCTACGTCATCGCGGCAGCTAACGTCATTGCCGCTGACAGCATGAACGAGGCTAAAGAGCAGCAGGTGGAATCTCACCGCCAACGCGTGAAAGCCATGATGAACCGTGGCGACCAAGAAATGACAGATGCCCAGCTCGATCTACTGGTGCATTCAGCCCAGGGACAGCAAATTCTAGAGATGCTACGCTACACCGCCCTGGGTACCGCTGAGGATGTTCGTGACTACCTCACCCGCTTTGCAGGCATGGTGCAGGCAGACGAAATCATGATTTCAAATCTCTCCCCCAGCACGGAGCAGGCCCACCGTGGGCTGGAAATTCTTGCTGAGGCAATGATTCACCGGTCATAAACCTCAGGTATCAACCCCTTAGATATAGCTAGCCCCTCAAAAAAGCCAAGACAGCACGCACCCGCCGGTTACCGGTATCAGCTGGTAGCCCTAGCTTGTCGAAGATATTCCCCACGTGCTTAGCCACCGTTGCCGGGGAAATGAAAAGGGCAGCTTCAATCTCAGCGTTAGAACAGCCCTGCGCCATTAACCTGAGAATCTCTAGCTCGCGCGGTGAAAGGGCTGCGAGCGCACCGCCACCGTGCCCTGCTGTGGGCTTGTCAGCTTCAGAAGCAGCCAAACCTAGATTAGAGGTGCCCCCACCTAGTAGGTGCTGCACAACGTCCGGGTCAATAACAGTGCCGCCGGTAGCTATTGCCTCCAAGGCGGCAGCGAACTCCTCAATATCCCCCACCCTGTCCTTGAGGAGGTACCCCAGACCAGCAGCTCCGCTGGCAAAAAGCTCTCGGGCGTAAGCGGTGGTGATGTACTGCGAGAGCACCAGGATGGGGAGCTCCGGATAGATCTCTCGGAGCTGTAAAGCGGCCTTCAAACCGTCTGAAGTATGGGTAGGTGGCATGCGCACATCGGTAATAACCGCATCTACCGCCGGGGCAGAGGGCGACTGCGATGCTGCAGCAGTGACGGCTGCAAGGAGCGCGGGAGCATCTGCTACTTCAGCAACTACAGTGTGCCCTAGAGCGCCCAAGACCATCTTCAGCCCCTCCCGCAAGAGGGTGGAGTCTTCGGCAAGGATGATACGCATAGCTGGGGCCCTTCGGTAGGCGGTCTTAGAACGAGTTTTACATGCCCGAGCAGGTGGCGCTTCATACGAAACACCACCTGTAAGGGGTTTGAGGGATTTAGGATTGAACCAGTAGGGGAAGCACCAGAGTGATGCGGGTGCCACCTTCTACCGGTGAGGTCACCTGCACCGTACCGCCGATTGCAGCTGCACGCTCCGTTAGACCGGATAGACCAGTGCCAGCATCTGGGGTAGCTCCACCGCGGCCATCGTCCTCAGAAATCACGACCAGTGAATCACCGGACTGGTGCACAGTGACCACTAGACGGGAAGCAACAGCATGCTTAACCGTATTGGTCAGCGCTTCATTGACTGTGTAGTAGGCGGTGCGCTCAATGTCGCGGGGCAGACGAGCGGGAGCATCATAGACCAGATGCAGGGGCAGGACGCTGTGTCGGGTCAGCTCCTCTAAAGCTGCACGTAGGCCGTGGTCTTCAAGGACAGCCGGGTAAATACCGCGGACCGTGTCACGCAGGGTGGTCTGAGCGTGGGATAGCTGAGTGCGAGCCTGCACGATATGCCCGTGTACCGCATCAGCTCTTTCGCTTTTGGTTTCAGCAGCTAGATTCTTCGCCTCTAGTTCCGCCAGACCCAGGCGTAGGTTAAGGTTGACCAGCTCCTGCTGCACGCCGTCGTGCAAGTTACGTTCAATGCGGCGGCGTTCTCCCTCAAAAGCATCGACAATCTTGGTACGGGACTCCGCCAGTTTGGCAGTCTGACGCTCGAATTCCTCAGGACGAGGAGAGAGAACCAGCTTGGATAGGCTGGCACCGCTAGCCGCTAGTACACCGTTAAGGTAAGCGAAAAGAACAAGAGCAAAGGGGATAGCCGCCACTGGAACCCACCAGAGGGCCGGGTCGATCAGTGAATAGCCGTTAGAGACCATCACCTCAGGAGAAGTAGATGTCGCAACGAAAAAGTCAAAGATGTTAACCCCTTCAGAAGGACGATAGACCTGCTGCGCCTGACCAATGAGGTAACCCAGCCACGCCAGAGAACCAATGGCCGCCACCTGCAAGGTCACCAAAACACCGGCGACACTACCCCACAAAGTGGTGATGAGTAGCGAGCCAACCTCCCGCCAAGTAGCAACCTCCTTGTAGCGGAAGAGCAGCTGATCGAAACCCCTGTTATCGGGGAAGTTCACATGGCCGTTGGGTATAAGCCCAAAACCGGTTGCTTTCAGACGCCAGCGCTCATAGTAGCCAAAGCCGATAGCGATGAGGGGAAGTGCCAGGACGCCGATAATGCTGGCTGTAACAGTAATGAAAGCCGTGGCAATCAGCCCCTGAACCACGAGCACAGCGAGCGCTGTCCATGGTGTAGTACTGAAAATATAGAGAGGGTTGGCGAGGCGACGCCAGATGCTGTTGAGGTGCTGCGGCGTAGACGCCGTATCGCCCGTTGCTTGGCCGGTGCTCGGGAGATGAGCGGCGGTGTCTGCAGGGGTGGGGTCTGAAGGAGTAGGTGATGGGGATGTAAAGGTGTGTTCGGTTGTCATGCTTCTATTCTTTCGCCCAGCGGGCAGTTGCACAGTGGGGCGGGCTCTACTCTTAGCAACCGCTGGGTAGACCTAGCTCTACCTTTGCACCCGGTCGACGCCCCCCACCCCGTCAGCGGCAAGGGTGGATCTCCGATGACCACACGGCCAGCAACCGCGCCCAACATAATAATGGTGACCGCATCAAAACCGTTTCAGCCGTTGAGCACACGCACCCCAAAGATGCGCACCATCAATAGAAAGGCGCAGTTACCCCTACTCGTGCTGAGTGCCCGGCGCAGAGAGCGCGCCGGTGAGTTCTTTAATCAGGGCACCCAGTCGGTAGCGTTCGGGGGCCAGCGGAGTAATCCCCTCAGCTTCTAGCGGCTCAGAAGTCACCGGACCCACAGAGGCCGCAATCACCGAGGTCTTAAACTTCTGCACCAGAGCTTCTAGGACGCCGGCGGCGCGGGCAGCATCAAAAAGAGCAACTACCGCCGGGGCGGCAGTAAAAGTAATGGCGTCCACCCGCCCGGCAAGAGTTTCATCAAGAAGTTGCTGAACCCGCTGCGGTTCTTCAGGGGCTTCCCACCGGTGGGGCACCGCCGCAGTCACCGTGGCACCCGCCCGAACCAGGCGGTCTTCCTGCGCGGTGTCTGGGGAACCGTGCTGCTGAATCACTAGATGTTTGCCGGTGACACCGCGCTCTAACGCCAAATCCACCAGCGCCGAGGTGCGTTCCTCTGCTGCCATGCCGGCGTCCTGCCAGCCCAGGGCACGCACCGCTCCTCTACCTTTAGCGCCGCGCACCAAAATTTCAGCACCTTCTAAAGCCGCCAAAAGATCTGCCTCACGTCCGCGAGCACGCGCTGCCTCCAGCCAACCGTTCAGCCCGTAACCGGTGGTGACCAGGAGGACCTGGGGTGGGTTGGCAATAACCTGTTCAGTTATCTCTAGAAGGGCAGCGTCGTCCTCGACCGGCACGATCCGCACGGTAGGAGCCAGCAGAACCTGCGCCCCGCTACGCTCAAAAGCGGCAGCTTGCTCTTCAGCCTTGCGGGAGGCAGTAATACCGATAGTTTTACCAGTGAGTACGCCAGTAGTTTCGGTCTGGGGTGTTACAGGATCAAAAGTGCTCATATCCCTACCGTACCGCCCACACCCTTATCTTTTGAGACTTTTAGGCAGTCGTTTAGCGCCCTCACGGATGCTCAGAGGGACCATATGCTGGCTGTGACGGGTGATGAAGTTAGCTACCCAAACAGGGTCTGTTATGGAGTGCTGGCGCAACGCCCCACCGATCGCTTTGTTAATGAAGAACTCTGTGGAACCGAAGTTCTTGATGAGGATTTCTTCAAGCAGGACGGTGCCTGGTCGGGGTTCTGCACCCGCATCTGAGCAGCGGCTTGCTCAAAAACCTGGACGTGGTCAGTGAAGTTTGTGAGGGTGGTCTTTCGAGTGGTCGTTAGAGGCAGATAGAAAGCAGGACGCCCGCAGTGAAGTTAACAGCGGGCGTCCGGCGGTGACGGTGGTCAGGGTTAGAAACTCTCCGAACCTCCGTAGGAATCGTGCACCATGTTGGCAAAGCGCGAGTAGTGGCCCTGGAAGGCAACCGCGATGGTCTTAGTGGGGCCGTTACGGTGCTTAGCCACAATCACGTCAGCCTCACCTGCACGCGTGGACTCTTTCTCGTAGTAGTCCTCACGGTGCAGAAGGATCACCATATCCGCATCTTGCTCTATGGATCCACTTTCGCGAAGATCTGAAACCTGCGGTTTCTTGTCCGTGCGCTGTTCTGAGCCACGGTTGAGCTGGGACAGGGCAATGACCGGCACCTCAAGCTCCTTAGCCATCAGCTTCAGGGCACGGGAGAACTCCGAGACTTCCTGCTGACGTGATTCGACCTTCTTACCCGAGCTCATCAGCTGCAGATAGTCCAGCACAATCAGCTTGAGGTTATTCTTCTGCTTCAGGCGGCGGGCCTTAGCGCGAATTTCCATGAGAGTCATGTTGGGTGAATCGTCGATAAAGAGCGGGGCGCTATCCATTTTGCCCATAGCCGTAGCAATTTTTGCCCACTGGTCATCGTCCAGCTTGCCCTTCCGCAAATCGGATAGGTTGATGCCCGCCTCAGCAGAAAGAATCTTCATCGCAATCTCATTGCGGCCCATTTCCAGGGAGAAGAAAACAGTGGTCATATTGTGCTTAATAGCCGCTGACCTGGCGATATCTAATGCGAATGTGGATTTACCCATGGCCGGGCGCGCCGCAATTACAATCATCTGGCCCGCCTGCAGACCGGCGGTGAGCTCATCAAATTCAATGAAACCGGTTGGTACACCGTGGATGCCACCGGCACGAGAACCGTTAGCTTCAATCTCATCGACAGTCGAGTTCATCGCCTCAGACAGCACCACATAATCTTCTTTGGTGTTATTGCTCGAGACACCGTAAATCTCAGCCTGTGCCCGGTTGACCAGGTCCTCAGCTTCACCGTCACCACTGTAGCCAATCTGCACAATCTTAGTGCCAGCCTCCACTAGGCGGCGCAGCATGGCGCGCTCGGCAACAATTTCAGCATAAAAACCAGCGTTAGCGGCTGTAGGGACGCTAGCAATCAGGCTGTGCAGATAGGCTGCACCACCCACCCGGTTCAGCTCACCGCGTTTGGTCAGCTCATCGGCAACCGTGATTGCATCAGCCGGTTCACCGTGCCCGTAGAGGTGAATAATGGCCTCATAGATACCCTCGTGGGCAGGTTTATAAAAATCAGCACCGCCACCAATGACCTCAACAACGTCAGCGATAGCGTCCTTAGACAGCATCATGCCGCCCAGCACCGACTGTTCGGCGGTGTCATCGTGCGGTGGAGTACGAACAAACTCAGACTGGCTTTCAGACACGGCAAACCCCTTATAAATGATCTTTGATGAACCTCTATCATCTCACCTGGCCCGCGAAAGTTCTCTACCCAAAAAGGTATAAAGGGTGCGCTTTTAACCCCTTTTTCCGCCAAAGGATGCCGGTTATTTGCACCAGGGTGAGTATCAGCAAAGCCCAGATCATCGCGTCGACGAGGCAGCCAAATCAGGGAGGGCATCAAATGCATCTTTCCTAAAGAAATTAGGTTATAGTTTCTTCTAGGTTAGGTAAACCTTATACATCAGGAGAACCGATGAAAATTTCACGCGCTCGCTTTTTGCAGCTCTCACTAGCTACTGCCACCGCTGGCCTGCTCTCAGCCTGTTCCACCGGATCAGGTGATTCGGCGAGTTCCACCGCACCGTCTGCAGATACCGGTGGTGAATACACTGTCAAGCATGCCTTCGGCAGCACAACCTTCAAGCAGGTTCCTCAGCGCATTGCCGTGGTGCAACCCTGGAAGAACCCCGACGTCCTGCTGGCTCTGGGGATCATTCCGGCGGGTGTTCCGCTGGTGAGCTGGGGTCAGAACAGTAATGATTCCACGGATTGGTTCGACGCCAAGTTATCTGAGCTGGGTGGAAACCTTGATGACATCACCCGCTACTCAGAAACCGATGGACCCAACTATGAAGAGCTGGCAAAGCTTGATCCAGACGCCATTTTTGTGCCCTACGGCGATACTTCCCAGGAGGTTTATGACAAGCTGGCCGCAATTGCCCCGGTGGTCCCCGCCCCCGAGGGAGTAGGTGCTTATGAAACCAGCTGGCAGCAGTGTCTTGAAATGGCGGGTGCCATGCTACGCCGTGAGGACGATGCCACTCAAGTCATCAAGGATACCGAAAAGCTGATAGCGCAGAAGGTCGAAGACTTCCCTACCATCAAGGGAGCTAGCTTCATGGCAGGTTACTTTGACGCGGAGCAGAACACCTTTGGCGCTTATACCTCCAAGGATTCCCGCCCTCAGTTCTTTAAATCGCTGGGTATGGTTAATGCACCCTACATTGTGGAACATGAGACCGGGGCAGAATCCGTTTTCTTGAACATTTCTTCTGAGGTACTCGATACCGTAGAGTGCGATGCCCTATGGGCTTGGACTAATTCTTCCGATGAAGAAGCAGCAGTGCGCGAGAACAAGCTCTTTGCTCAGATGCCAGCTCTCAAGAATGACGCGGTGATTTTTGAAGATGACAAGCACCCGGGGCTTGCTCTCTCGGCAGCCTCCCCGCTCTCGGTCGCCTGGATTCTTGAAGAAACTACTCTTTTGGAAAATCTAGCTGACGCAGTGGCACACACCCGCGCCGCCTAAGAACGGCGTTCACACCTGCATCGGGGGCAGGGTGCACCAATGCCACAAATAGCGCCCATTTCTTAGCGACCGGTGAGGTAGTCTCTGGCGATTGCCTCACCCAGTTGCTCCACAAAACGGCGCGGATCAGCCAAGGATTCTTCGAGGCTGGCTCCGGCACCCACCACCGAATAGACGTCATCAAAGCCCGCCTGCCTCCAGGCGTCCTCTTCTAGCTCGTTAAGCCCACAGACGGCAAGCACCGTTTTCCCCTGTTCCTTAGCCTCCCGTGCCACCCCCGCGGGGCCTTTTCCCTGCAAAGTTTGAGTATCCAGCTTACCCTCCCCGGTAATGACGATGTCTGCTGCAGGTAATTTTTGGGTAAACCCAGTGAGTTCGAAACAGACCTCTGTGCCGGGGCGCATGGTAGCACCCAGCACCGATAGGCAGGCAAAGCCCAGCCCACCGGCAGCGCCCGCGCCGCGTGCATCTGCATAAGTTCCACGTGAAACATTAAGCTCTTGCTCAACTGATATAGCTAGTTTTTGTAAATTTTGGTCGAGCAGGTTTACCTGTTCTTCACTGGCACCCTTCTGGGGCCCATAGACTGAGGCAGCTCCATTGCTGCCAGTCAGGGGGTTGGTGACATCACAGGCGACAAAGATTTGAACCTCATCTAACCGTGCGCCAAGACCGGAAAAATCCAGGACATCCAGAGACGCAAGAGCGCCACCGCCAGGGGTAAGCTCCTGCCCGTCAGCATCCCTCAAAGAGGCACCCAATGCCTGCATGAGACCAGCACCGCCATCGGTAGTGGCAGACCCTCCCACACCAATAACCAGGGTTTTAGCGCCAATTTCCAGGGCGTGACGCACCAGTTCGCCAGCCCCGTAAGACGTGGCATTCCATGTGTCCAGCTGGTGCTGACGTAGACGCCAAATACCCGCAGCTTCAGCGATTTCTATTACTGCGGTCAATGTTTCTTCATCAAAGGCATACCGAGCCTCAACCTGAGCTAGGCCCTCAATGGACGGGAGAGGGCCGGTCACCTGGCACGTCACCTCGGTGTACCCGGCAGCAAGAGCAGCGTCTACCGTCCCGTCCCCACCGTCGGCGATAGGGCAGATGACCGGGTTCAGCGACCTATCAATCCGCCTTATCCCGGCAGCTAGAGTTTCTGCGAGATCCTTGCCGCTGAGGGTTCCCTTGAATTTATCGACTGCTATTAGAACATCCATGCACCTCATTATGCCCGCTCACCAGCCATAGGTTAATGAGAAAACGCCCTGCCAGCTGTACTGCCGGCAAGGCGTTTTCTATTACACACACATACACATGAAAGGACACTCATGCAAGAAACCTACGTTTCTTGAAGCTCTCTCGAACCTTGTACCTCAAGTATGGCAGGGGTGTTTGTGAGCCAGCATAAATCCACCTGTGCAGAAGCTAGGAAACCAGTTTCAGCCCCACAATGCCCGAAATGATCATCAGCAAAAAGAGCATCTTGGCAAGAGAAACCGGTTCAGTCCCCGTTGCCATAGCGTAGAAAACGGTTACTGTGGCCCCAATTCCCACCCACACTGCATAGGCGGTGCCTGTAGATAGCTCCCGCATTGCGTAGGCAAGACCCAGCATGCTGAGCACCAGCCCCACCACAAAAACCAGGGAAGGTGTGAGGCGTGTAAGGCCCTCAGATTTCCCCAGGGCAGTTGCCCATACCGCTTCAAAAAGACCAGAAATGACGAGAATGAGCCAGTGCACGGCTACTCCTTACAGTAATAAGAAAGGTGAGTGGCCGTCGTGCTTTACTGCCAGCTCAGTAGCGGTGGCAGACCGGGTACGGCTCCCTCGTCCAGGCTCATTCAGTCTAGCAAGCCTTTATCTAGAGAGAAGACGAGGGCGCTGAAGGGTACTGAGGTACCCACTGACGAACCAGCCCCTTCTTGCCATAAGATAGTCGGCGGTGAACCGCCTCAAAGGGCCCCTTCTTGCCTATTGCTTCAAGCAGGCAAGCAAAGCCGAGGGTCAGTAGCCAGCCGCCGGTACCCACCAGCAAGAGTAGGCCGGCACCCGCAGGTGCGAAGAGCCCCAGGGCAAAGGGAGCAAAAACGATTAAGAAGATAACGGACTGCAGCACATAGCCAGTCATCGAACGACGCCCCAGAGCAGATAGCGCCCACAGTGGAGCTGAGAGTTTTTGCCCGGCGTCCGCTTTCTGCTGTGCACCGTTTAGCAACAGGGTAAGAAGAGCGATAAAGCCGGGGCCAGCAGCCGTACCCAGAGTCATGGTCAGCACCGCAAAGATACCGGTATCCAGCACACCAATTGCTTCAAGGCCCGCTGGGACGCCCGTGCCCACAGCAACCACTGCCCCAAAAGTAGCCGTCCAGACCAGCACTTTCCTATAGCGTGCAGGATCAGCCAGGACACCCTCACGCGCAGCCACAAAACCAATAATGACTAAGGGTAAGAGCATAAAAGCTTGCACCGGGAAACCCAGTAGATTCATCAGCATCATGAGCAGACCGGTGAGCATGACCCTACCGTAGGTTTCAGAAGACCCCAGGAGCAGTTCTGCATCCGCTGACGTTGAGAGCCAGTCACTCCCTAAAACTGAGGTCATGAACAGTGACCCCACCACGCCCATCAAACAGGTCAGTGTGAACATAGATCCGGCTATCCACAGCAGGATTTTGGTACGTACGGCAATCAGGGTAATGAGAACAAGCCCCATCAAGCCATAGGCAACCATAATGTCGCCCCAGAAGAGAAAGACAGCGTGCAGAATACCAAAGACAGACAGCAAACCGTAACGTCGCGCCAGCAGACCGCGGGCAGCACCCAGCGGATAACCTCGCCGATAAAGACTCATCGCAATGATTCCCAGGCCAAACCCCAGCAGAGTGGCAAACATCGGGAAGCCGCGGGAGTGAACAAAGGAGGTGGTGAACATGATGGCCAGGGCGTCCCACCAGCTGCCATTAACGACGCGCCCAGTAGTAGTCATTTGACCCCCGCCGGTAACGACCCACGCAGTGGCAACATTTGCTATTGCAATGCCCCAGAGCATGACACCACGAGCGATATCAGGCACCACCATGCGCCGCTGACTCGCTGAAGCCGCTGATGGTGACGAAGTTTGTGCTGAGGGTAGAGCGCACGTCTGGTCTTCCCCGGTGTGCATGGCTGGTTCCTTTCATAGAAATTACCCCCAGTCTATGGTGCTGCCACAGAGGAAGACCTCCCCCACCAGAGGGAACTAGGAAGGGGGTATTAAAAAAAATAAGAGCGGTGAGACCCCCATACCGGTCTCACCGCTCTTGTCCACAGGTTCAGCATTACCTGTTACTGAAGCACACACATTCGCTTCTTGATTCTTTCGAACCACTACGTCTATTTAACAAGCTTATGCTTATACTTGCTTTGGAGTTAGCTGATAAGAAGCTGAGTATTTTAAGAGGGTTTATTAGAAGAAAGTACCTATCAGAAAGAACCACAGCACCGGATTAGCCAGCAGAGAGACCACCAGCACGGCAAGAAACCAGCTACTGTACCGTGAATACCGGATAAGTCCCGTGAGGGCCAGAGTAAACGCCAGGGTTGCTGCCAGCACGCTAAGAATCATAAATCCCAAGAAAGTGGCTAACACCGTGGACGGCGAACCAACATTGACAGTAAACGCTAAAACCAAGCTAAGAACAGCAACCCCTTCAGTCACCGCAGCAGCAATCAACATCTGGGTGCTCGGCGCTTTGCGTAATCTAGGAGCAACTTTGGTAGAAGAAGGCATACCCTCTAGCATGCCAAACTCAACTCAAAACACCCAATCTCACCCTCAGTAGATAAGCTGTCTCGAAAAAGAGCGCAGAGAAAAACAAAACACCCCGGCTCCCATCAAGGGTGCCGGGGTGTCTTCTGAAGCCTAAGCGTGAAACCTAGTAACTACTCATAGAGTAATTACGCAGCTACAACGTCCAGTTCAACGTTGGCAACAACGTCTTCGTGCAGACGCACGGTGACGGTGTATGAGCCGGTGCGCTTAATAGCGGAACCGAGATTGATGGTGCGCTTGTCAACATCACCTGCGCCAGCTGCTGCAATAGCGTCAGCAACGTGCTCAGCCTTGACGGCGCCGAAGAGACGGCCGTCAGCGCCAGCCTTGTGGGAGACAACAACGTGCTTGCCAGCAAGAGCTGCAGCAGTTGCCTTTGCGTCCTCAAGGTTAGCCTTTACGCGTGCTGCACGAGCTGCACGGATTGACTCAACCTGACGCTCGCCACCAACAGTCCAGGTAACCGCGAAGCCGCGGGGCAGCAGGTAGTTACGGGCGTAACCGTTCTTTACGGTAACGACATCGCCAGCAGCACCGAGACCGGTGACTTCCTGAGTAAGAATGATTTTAGCCATGTTCTTCTACTTTCCTTCTCTTCTTAGCGGCCTGAGCCGGAGTAGGGCAGCAGTGCAACTTCGCGCGCGTTCTTGATTGCCAGAGCAATCTTGCGCTGTTCCTGAACGGTTACGCCAGTAACGCGACGAGCACGGATCTTGCCGCGATCAGAGATGAACTTACGCAGAAGTGCGACGTCCTTGTAATCGATTACGGTGACGTCTGCAGCCTTGAGCGGGTTCTGCTTGGGTTTGGGCTTACGGAGTTCAGCCTTAGCCATCGTGGTGCTCCTTCTTGGTTGGGAGCCCGCGGGATGAGCCGCGGGATGGTGGATAAATTTTCTTGGTGTGAAGGGGACGCTAGGAGCGTTCTTCTAAACGCTGAGTTTAGAAGGGCGGCTCGTCGTCAGCGCCGCTACCCCAGTCGTAGTTACCGCCGGACTGGGCGCCCCAGGGATCAGCCTGAGGTGCCGGTGACTGCGGTGCGGCGGCAGGAGCTGCCTGCGGTGCATTCTGCTGCTGTTGAGCAGGTGCGCCGTAGCCACCCTGACCGCCCTGCTGCTGGCCGTAGCCAGCATTGGAGTAGCCGTTGCCGCCAGAGAATCCGCCCTGAGCGCCAGCGCTGAAGCCGCCGCCCTGGTTAAAGTCAGATCCGCCGCCAAAACCGCCAGCACCGCCACCGAAGTTACCCCCGGAGTTGCGCTGATTGCGGTTGACGTTGGCTGACGCGAAGCGGAGTGAGGGACCGATTTCTTCGATCTCAAGCTCCATGCTGGTACGGCGTTCGCCTTCTTTAGTTTCGTACGAGCGAGACTTCAAACGGCCCTGCGCAATAACGCGCATGCCCTTCTTGAGGGTCTCGGCGACGTTCTCTGCAGCTTCACGCCACACTGAAGCGCGCAAAAAGAGGGTTTCGCCCTCTTTCCACTCGCCCGATGCGCGGTCGAAGTTGCGGGGAGTCGATGCGATCGTGAAGTTAGCTACCGCTGCCCCGTTAGGGGTGAAGCGTAGCTCAGGATCGCCGGTCAGGTTACCGATAACGGTAATGACGGTATCGCCAGCCATGTGATGCCTCCAGTCGTAAGATTTTGTTCAAATAAGTGTCGTGCTTCTGAGTATTACACGGGGGTCTGACATTTTAGTGACCTACCCGTAAAAATTTCAGAAAGGTAAGAGACTTACTTGGCTGAGACCTTCTGATCTTCCGGGCGGATGATCTTGGTGCGCATAACGGATTCGTTCAGGTTAAGAACGCGGTCCAGCTCTGCTGCAGTCTCGGGAGTTGCGGTGAAGTTAACTACTGCGTAGATGCCTTCAGCCTTCTTCTGGATTTCGTATGCCAGACGGCGGCGGCCCCAGATGTCCATATTGTCAACGGTGCCGTTGTCCTTGGTAATGATTTCAAGGAACTTGGAGAGGGTGGGCTCTACAGCCTTGTCCTCTACCTCAGGGTTGAGGATAACCATCAGTTCGTATGCACGCATGATTGAACCCCTCCTTTGGGCTAAGCGGCTATGGGATTTCCATAGCAGGAGATTACGTACGGCCTGGCGCAAACGGGGATTGGCCGAGTGCGGCACAGACTCGCTTAACCTTACAGGAGCGCGCGGCTTTTGGGCAGGTGTGGCACAGTTTTTTGGGTGTAGCTCACAGCACCTTTACCGCAACATGCGGAGGGTTTAGTAGTTGTGCTGACTTGCCAGTGAGTTGATGAAACCAATACGGATGGGCATGGTGAAGAGATCCCAGATAAACATCAACACAATTGGCACGTAGGCTATCCAGAAAATAACCGGAAGCAGAGCAAAGAGTCCGCCGGCGACTAGGTTGAGCACAATGTAGGTGATACCCATAAAAGGCTGGCGCAGGTAGAACTTGTGGGCACCCAGCCACCAGAAGAAAATCAGCAAAAGGTAGGCAACCACCGCCGACTTAGCCTGAACGATATATACCGGCTGGCCTTGGGCAAAGCTCTGCGCACGACCTCCATTATTGAGAGGGGTGGGGCGGTAGTGTTCGGGTTGACCGGTCATGGGCTCCTGCCTTAGTTGTGCCTAGAGAGTTTCGGCGTATTTCTGAAGGGTAGATTTAGCGGCATCTTCACTGGTGATAGCTTGCAGCAGGGCAGCTTCGCTCTCTTCGCTACCGCCCAGACCAACGCTAATGTCAGCGTGGCTTCCATTCGAGACTACCTCAGCACTGATGTAAAAATTGATGGTTTCTCGCTGGGCTTTACCATCAGCCAGGTAGGTGACTTCAAAGGTTGCCGGCCTGTAGCGGCTAGCTCGCCAGGTGTCTGCGCGCTGGTCGTCCTGCACCAGAAAAAAGACGGGGCGATCAATTAGTCTCCACTGGACATCAGTGATGGTAGCGGTGCTATCACTACCGTACGTTTCACTGGTGGGGCAACTTTCAACGTTCAACCGCCGAGCACTTTCGCAGCGCTCCAACCACGATTCAATGATCGTATTGGTTTCTTCCCACATGCGAGGAGATGGCCTCAGAACAAGGTCCAGCGGTTGAAGATTAGAACTGTGCCCGGGCAATGGGGCGGTAATAGTTGGCGGGTTAACGAGCCTGTAGTAAGAGTTATCCGGAAGGCTAAAGGAGTAGTCACCCGGGGGTAAGGGAATATTCCACTGAAACCCAGTTTCAGATTTTAGCCGGCGGCTAGCTGGCAAACTCACCGAGGTTTGGTTGATATCCAGGTTATTGAGCGCAACCGGTGCCTGGAGGGTAAGAGCTTTGTAGGTGGGGGCAGAGAATTCCCACAGATCGTTGAAGGGGCCGGTACGAGTAGCTAATTTTAGCGGTAGAGAAAGATCTTGTTGCTGCCCGTCAACAGAGACTTCCGCGTACACCGTGGCATACTCACCGCCGGTAGAGGTAGACCCTAAAAGAGTGAAATCTTCAATGCGTCCTTTAGCAGCGGAATAGGCTGAGTTAGAAAGGTAGGTGTGATCAAAGGAGCTATAGGCTGAGCGGTCTAGTCCAGAAACATAGTTGCCCTCTTTTAAGGCTGAGAGGTACCGCTCGGCAGTGTCCTCGGGAGTATGTGGCAGAGAGTAATAGTTGCCCACGGCCGCAACAAACGCTGCACACAAAGAGAGGAGAACAACAGTAATGGTGAGTCTGCGCCGGATGCTACGAGAGTCCTGCTTGGTGAGAACCCCAGCGGCTCTGCCGGAAAGTTCCCCCACATGGCCGGGAATCTTGGTTATCAACCCCAGAGAGGTGGTTAAGGGTTCCCTCACGTGGGGCGAGCGTGAACGCTTCACAGCGCGGGCTAACCACTGCACGCTGTCCTTCTTTTTTTGCCCCATGAATCTATCGTAAGGGAAGATACCTAGCCCTACGGTTTTTAAGCGGAGCTATTACCGCCTGGCTGAACCAGGCCGGACTCGTAGGCAAAGACAGCTACCTGAACACGGTCTCTTAGGTTTAGTTTAGAAAGGATGGAGCTGACATGACTCTTTACCGTTGCTTCAGAGACAAAGAACTTCTGAGCGATCTCCGTATTGGATAAACCGCAAGCAATGGCAAGCACGGTATCTTTTTCTCGTGGGGTCAGCAAAGCCACTTCTTTTGAATATAACGGATTAGGTATATAACCATCGACCTTTTTGGTCTTGGTATATTCTTCGATCAGTCGAGCTGTCATACGAGGGGCCACAATCGAATCCCCCTTAACCACAGAGCGCACCGCCTTCACCAGCTCTTCTGGTTGTGCGTCCTTCAGCAAGAAGGCACTTGCACCGGCTCGCAAACCTGCAAAAGCATACTCATCGATATCGAAGGTCGTTAAGATAATGACCTTCGCAGAGGTACTTTGACAAATGTGACCGGTAGCGTCAATTCCGTTCATGACCGGCATGCGCACGTCCATCAGCACAACATCGGGTTGAAGCTGGCGGGCGAATTCTAAACCCTGCTCGCCATCCGATGCTTCGCCCACAATATCGATTCCGGCGCCCTCTAAGACCAGGCGGAAGCCCAGACGAATGAGCGGCTGATCATCAACGAGGAGAACTCGCAGGTTTGTAGCATCAGACATGTCTACGGTCTTTCTATAGCTTCTTATTCTGTATGAGGAAACCTTGCTGAGGGTACCGTCGGTTGCCACACGAGGCGGACACGAGTGGTCCACCCTCCTAGATTATTTCTTCCAGCATCCACACTACCTTTGTAGAAGGCAGCGCGTTCGCGTATCCCAGCAAGGCCCTTGCCTGACCCAAGGTTATTCGAGGGGTTGGGTATACCTTCAGGGGCAGTGCTTCCGTTGTCGATTACGCTCACTTCGATGTGCGGCAAGTGAACCCTTACACTCACCCTCACCAGTGAAGCGTCTTTGGCGTAGCGCAGGGCATTAGTGAGGGACTCCTGCACGATACGGTAAACACTCAGTCTCAGGTTGTTGTCGGCGGGCAGTTCTTCCCCTTCATAGTCAAAGGTGACCGGCAGACCCGTAGCAGCAAAGGAATTCACCAACTCTTCAAGGTTCTCTCGAGCATCAACAGATCTACCTTCGGCCGGTAAAAAGTTAAGCTCTTGCCCGTCAGGATTGCGCAAAACGCCCAGGGTTCGTCTCATATCTGCTAGGGCGGACCGGCCCGTCTTCGAAAGTTCTAAGAGCACCTCTTCAGCCCGGGCGCGGTCCCGTTGCCCAACGATTCTTGCACCATCAGCCAGAGTAATCATGACGGTGAGAGAATGTGCCACCACATCGTGCATTTCACGGGCAATACGGTTTCGCTCCTCACTGGCAGCTAGCACCTGAGTCTGTTCGAAACGCTCGATTACTTGACGGTCGAACTCATTATTTTTATGAGCAAAACGCCCCATCATAACAACCACCAGGTTAAAGGCTAGACCCAAAGCAACCATCAAGGCCAGCGTCATAACAGTTGCTACCGGGCTTTCATCCACACTCGTTGACGGCACTTCTAACGAAGTATCGGTGTAAAGAAAGAGGATATTCCCCAGGGCATATGCCACCACTGATATACAGTAGCCCGCGACGGTCTTAGGCAGACTGGACTCAGCTGCGAGGGTGTAAAGGAAGATTATGGAAGTAAACCCGGTCAGGACGTAACTACTGTGGAGATTTACCGTTAGTCCGTATAAAAATTCTGTGAAGGTGGATACCACTAGTAGCGTCAGCGGTATTTTTTTACGCCAAAAGATACTGATACTGAAAGCTAGATTACTCAGACAGAGTATAGTCACGTGCCAAGCGGCAGGAGATTCCTGGGGGATGGCACTAATAATCAAGAGAAATGCTGTGAGTATCAGGTTCAGTACCAGTAGCAACCAGTTGGTGCCTCGTGGGTGGGTTTTGCGCCACCGGCTGAAGCGACTCCAGCGCATAGCAATGAGGCGTTGCCCCTCTGAACGAAGGGCAACGCTCTGATCAACCGTTGGGTGATTCATTGCTGAAAGCTACCTTTATTTAGAGTCGGTCAGCGCCAACCGCGCCCACCCCAATAGAGCAGGTATCAGGCACCACACCGAGAGCCAGAGTCCGGCTTCAAGATTGGTGATAGCCGCATCATCAGCAACCCCTACAGTAGTGAAGGTCTGCCCCAGTGCCATGGGCAGGTAGGGAACGAAGTCCTGAATCATTTCAGATGCTCCAGCAACCATATTCATGGCGATACTCAGAATGAACATGACGACGACAACCAGAACGATACCGCCAGCATTGTTACGCAGTAGCGTGCCGAATCCCAGACCCATCCAGCTCATGAGCATGCAGTAAAGACCCACTGCTACCCAGTTACTCACGACATCACCGTTGACGGTCACGGCCTCGGTGATACGGCTATCGAGGAGCAATTGAGCTACTCCATAACTCAGGGCGGCTGAAATAAAGCCGATGAAGAAGGTCCAGAAGGAAACCACCAGAAGCTTCGCCAGGTAGGTGGCAGTACGGCGGGGAACAGTCGTCAGGGTGGTGTTAATCTGCCGGCTCGCGTATTCCGAACCGATAAAAACAACGGCGATAGAGGCCACCAACATGGATCCGAACATCATGCCCGAATCGCCAATCCCACGAGCGTAGTTATAGACGTTATCAACGGTCGGGCCGGCGACAGGGGCTGCACCTGTTGCTACGGCTTCCTGGGCCGCCAGAGCGCTTTCGTACATCTGGTTGATAACAACAGCAAACATAGCTCCCATACCCACCATAATGAGCAGAGTAACCGCTAGCATGATCCAGTTAGTAGCAAGAGTGCGGAATTTGATTGCTTCACCGCGCACAGCACCCAAGAAAGTGAGCTTGTGGGAAGGGAAGTGGGCGGACACCTGGGGGGTTCCTGCCGATAGGGTTGCAGTAGTCATGGTTAGTTCTCCTTATCAGCGGTTGTGCCCCAGGGGGTGCCAGTGGCGATTTCAGGTGTCGGTTGTCCAGCAAACTCTCCCGACTGGTATTCGACCTCATCACGGGTCATGTTCATGTAGACCTCTTCCAGGGTGGCAACCTGCGGGATAATCTCGTGTAGCAGCACCCCAGCGTCCACACCCAGGCGGGCAATATCGCGGGTGGGAGCCTGGACTAGCAGCCCATCGGTTTCTACCGCATCAAAAGCCACGGAGCGTTCTTTAAGGCGGCGAGCAAAGTCATCTCGCTCATCGGTGCGGACCAGTACACGGTCGTTGTTAGCCAGCGCTAAGAAATCCTGCATAGAGCTGTTCGCCAGAATGCGGCCGCGCCCAATCACCACCAGATCATCGGCAGTCTGGGACATCTCGCTCATCAAGTGCGAGGAAATCAGCACGCTTGTGCCCTGGGACGCCAGGTGCCGGGCAAGGTTGCGCACCCAAATAACGCCCTCAGGGTCAAGACCGTTCACCGGCTCATCCAAAATAACGTTCTGGGGGTTACCCAGCAGAGCTGCAGCAATTCCCAGGCGCTGGCCCATACCTAGAGAAAAGCCGCGCACCTTTTTACTGGCAACATTGGTCAGACCGGTCATTTCAATGACCTCATCTGCGCGGGACGCTGGTAGCCCGTGGGTGACTGCCAGCGAGCGCAGGTGGGCGCGTCCGCTACGGCCCGGGTGCATAGCCTTAGCATCCAGCAACGCACCAACGCTGGTCAGTGGGCTGGGCAGGGAGCGGTAGTTTTTACCGTCGATCAGCGCGGTGCCACTGGTGGGCTTCTCAAGACCCAGCAGTAGGCGCATGGTGGTTGATTTGCCGGCACCGTTGGGGCCAAGAAAACCTGTAACCCTGCCGTCGGGTACGGTGAAACTAATGCCGTCTACAGCGGCTTGGTTCCCGTATTGTTTGGTGAGGTTACGAACTTCTAACATGCGTTCTCTCCTAGTGGTCCGGGTTCTTCCTTCACCACTAACACTAGGAGCAACTGTCTACTGCCACATCGGCCCAGGGATTGAGTTTGCCGTATTTCTTCTCGTCCCTGAGGATGATATTTACCCCTTGGCGTCGGTAAAGGTAAACCGGAACCAGCCCAGGAGCGCGGGCACTAGAGCCCAAACACCCAGCCAGATTCCTGCCTCCAGGTTGTTGATGTCGGTGTCCTCGGGTAGGCCTACGGTGGTCATGGTTTCACCCAGGTTAATGGGCAGGTAAGGCTGGAAGTCAGCCACCCAGTTTGCTGTTTCAGCGAGCAAACCAAAGACGATGGTTGAGATGAACATGAGCACCACTACCATCACAATCCCGCCGGCGTTATTGCGCAGGATGGCGCCGAACCCTAGGCCCATCCAGCTCATAAGTAGGCAGTAGAGCCCTACTCCCAGCCAGTTAAGGACGGTGGGTGTGCCTACCGACAGCTGTTCTGAAATACCGGGGTCTAGTATCGGCTGAGCCACAAAATAGCCGGCGACCGCTGAGATGACACCGACCAGAAAACTCCAGACTGAGAGCACCAGGAGCTTAGAAATATAGATGGACGAGCGGCGCGGCACCGCTGTCATGGTGCTGTGAATCTGCCGGGTGGCGTACTCAGCACCGATAAAGACCACGGCAATGGAGGCAATGAGCATGGAGCCGAACATCATGCCCACCCCACCAATGCTTCGTGCCATATCTAACACCTGGTCCACGGTGAAGGAATATTCGGGGCGCACCTGGGGTGAGGGGCCACCGGCTTCTAGCGCTGCTTGGGTCTCAAGAGCACGCTGATAGAAACGGTTGAGCGCGGTAGCGTAGGCGGCAGACATGCCAATCATGATGGCAATGGTCAGCAGGAGCATAACCCAGTTGGTTGCCAGGGTGCGGAATTTTAGAAACTCAGACCGCAACGTGCCAAAGAAGCTGAGTTTATAAGATCGTGTTGGTGCGGTGGGCAGGGTGGTGCTGGTCATGGTTATTGTTCCTTTGCCTCTTTGCCTGCCCAGGGGGATGGAGCATCCGCTTCCGCAGCGCCGGAATCTGCGGGGGTTGTGAAGGTGCCGGACTGGTATTCCACCTCATTGCGGGTCATATTCATATAGACGTCTTCTAGGGTGGCAATCTGCGGGGTTAGCTCGTGCAGTAGAACCCCGGCGTCCACACCCAGGCGGGCAATATCGCGGGAGGGTGCCTGAACCAGCAGCCCGTCAGTGTCTACCGGTTCAAAGGTGATGCTACGGGCGGTCAGGGTTTCAGCAAAGACTTCTCGCTGGTCGGTGCGGACCAGGGATCGGGAATTATCTGCCAGCGCCAGAAAGTCAGACATGGAGCTGTTCGCAAGAATTTTGCCGCGCCCAATGACTATCAGTTCATCGGCTGTCTGGGACATCTCGCTCATGAGGTGTGAAGAAATCAGCACGCATTTGCCCTGGGATGCCAGGTGCCGGGCGAGGTTACGCACCCAGATGACTCCCTCGGGGTCAAGACCGTTCACCGGCTCGTCCAGAATAATGTTCTGGGGGTCTCCTAGTAGAGATGCGGCAATACCCATGCGCTGGCCCATGCCCAGAGAAAAGCCCCGCACTTTCTTACGGGCAGCGGTGGTCAGACCGGTGAGCTCAATGACCTCATCCACCCGGCGGGTGGGGATACCGTGGGTTAGAGCCAGCGAGCGCAGGTGAGCACGCCCACTACGGCCTGGGTGCATGGCCTTAGCATCCAGTAGCGCGCCGACGCTGGTCAGCGGACTAACCAGAGACCGGTACTTCTGCCCGTCAACCAGAGCCGTGCCGTTCGTCGGCTTTTCGAGCCCCACCAGCATGCGCATGGTGGTGGATTTACCTGCGCCGTTAGGCCCTAGAAAACCCGTAACCCTACCATCGGGCACCGTGAAGGTGATGTCATTGACGGCAGTCTTATCACCGTACTTCTTGATGAGATTACGAACCTCTAACATGGGGGCTCCCGCTCTTCGTCTGTGTTTACTCTTGTCTCTACCCTACGCAAGGTGGCCCCTCCTTGAGCGGAGGAACACCTTACAAAGCCAACACTGTCAAAAATGGCTTAGAGACCCTGCTCAGCTGCCCATTTCTTGAGTCGTCGGGTGGCTTCTTCCTCACCCAGAGATCCTTCATCCAGGCGCAGGTTCAGCAGAAAATTATAGGCCTGCCCTACCATGGGGCCGGGTTTCAGGGTCAAAATTTCCATAATCTGTTGGCCGTCCAGGTCAGGGCGCATGGCATCCAGCTCTTCTTGTTCGGCTAGCTCAGTGATACGGCGTTCCAAATCACCGTAAGCTGCGGCAATGCGATTCGCCTTGCGCTTATTGCGGGTGGTGACATCTGCGCGGATCAGGCGGTGCAGGCGCTCTAGTAGATCACCGGCGTCCCGCACGTAGCGGCGTACAGCCGAGTCGCTCCACCCCGCTTCTCCGTAGCCGTAGAAACGCATGTGCAGCTCAACCAAGCGGGCAACTGCCTTGATGGTGTCATTATCAAAGCGCAGCGCTCGCATACGTTTCTTGGTGAGCTTGGCGCCCACCACGTCGTGGTGCAGAAAGCTGACCGAGCCGTTGTCCTCAAACTTACGCGTGGCAGGCTTGCCAATATCGTGCATCAGGGCGGCGAAGCGCAGCACGAAGTCGGGGGCTGGCACGGCACCATCCGCTCCGGTCTCTTGGGCAGCTGCCTGTTCCATTACGGTGAGGGAGTGCTGGTAGACATCCTTATGGCGGTAGTATTCGTCAGCTTCAAGTTTTAGCGCCGGAATTTCGGGCAGGACGTAGGCGGCCAGACCCGATTCAACCAGAAGATCCACGCCTCGGCGGGGTGCCTGGGCGCAGATGAGTTTTACCAGTTCGTCCCGCACGCGCTCGGCAGAAATAATTTCAATACGCTCTGCCATATCGACCATGGCTTCAAAAACTTCGGGAGCCAGATCAATATCCAGGCGCGCGGCAAAGCGGGCGGCACGCATCATGCGCAGGGGATCATCAGAGAAGGACGCTTGGGGTGTGCCCGGCGTGCGGATAATGCCGGTGCGCAGGTCAGCCTCACCACCAAAAGGATCCACTAATTCTAAGGACGGTAGGCGCAGAGCCATGGAATTGATGGTGAAGTCTCGTCGGAAGAGATCGTCCACCAGATCAGTGCCGAAAGCAACCTGGGGTTTGCGGGAATTAGCGTCATACTTCTCAGCACGGTAGGTAGTAATTTCTACCATCTCGTTACCTTTACGGATGCCAATAGTGCCGTATTCTTTACCGATTTCCCAGGTAGCGTCAGCCCATCCTCTCACAATAGCCAGCGTCTGGTCAGGGCTGGCGTTGGTAGTGAAATCAAGATCCACGGCAGTCTCCCCCAGGAAGAGATCTCGCACCGGGCCTCCGACCAGGGATAACTCAAACCCGGCAGCAGCAAAGAGCTCTCCAGCTTCTAGAGCAACGGGGTGAATTAAGGAAGTATCAAAAACATGCGCCATAACCCTATCAATCGTGCCAGCAAACCGCACAAGTTACCACTCACACCTCCCTCTTTAGAACATCCCCCTCTTATATCGGTTAAGGTAGAGACATGACTTTTCCTATTCCCCGGGCACCTAAGAGACGAGCGTTCACGCCCGTTGCTGCTATGCCCACGGTTGAGGAGGTCTCCGCGGGCGGTGTCATCGTCAACTTCGATGAGCCCGGTTTACCTGTGGCAATCATTGCTCGCATCAACCGCGGTGGGCGCCTAGAATGGTGCCTCCCCAAGGGCCATCCCGAGGGGGAAGAGAGCCGAGTTCAAGCGGCAGCACGTGAGATTGAAGAGGAAACTGGTATCTCCGGGGAGGTCATCACCTCTCTAGGGAGCATTGACTATTGGTTCAATGTTTCTGGTCACCGCGTCCATAAAACCGTTCACCATTTCTTGTTCTCCGCCACCGGCGGTGAGCTCACCACCGAGAATGATCCTGACCATGAAGCCGTGGACGTCGCTTGGGTCAACATTGATGATGTGGGGCGCAAACTTTCCTTCCCCAACGAACGGCGTATCGCTGACATCGCCCGCGAGTACATCATCCACCAGCTGTCTTAAGCTGCATTGAGTAGATAAGGATTTCGTGTGGCACGATCCGGTGCTTTTTCTAGCGCTATCATGGCAGCCGGCACCCTCGTATCGAGGGTACTGGGGTTCGTCAAGACCTTCCTGATTACCGTCGCTCTCGGTGCAACTACCACCGTGGGCGACATTTTTGAAACCGCTAACACCCTGCCCAACCTTATTTATGTGCTGGTAGCAGGCGGCATTTTTAATGCTGTGTTGGTGCCACAGATTATTAAGGCAGCCAAGCACGATGACGGCGGTTCTGATTTCATTTCGCGCCTGGTAACTCTGGCAGTGTGCGGTATTGCCGCGGTGACGGCCGTGGTGGTTATCTGCGCTATGCCCATCATTTCAATCATGGGTAGTGAATGGAGCCCGGAACAACAGCGTTTCGGTTTCGTCTTCGCCGTCTGGTGTTTCCCCCAGATTTTCTTCTACGGTCTCTACACCATCATCGGTCAGGTCCTCAATGCTCGCGGGGCCTTCGGCTGGTTTATGTGGGCACCGGTGGTCAATAATATTGTGGCTATCGCTGCGCTCATCATCTTCATTACTTCATTTGGTGCTCAGGACGTCACCACCACCCCACCCTTCCATAACCTCACCTCATGGACCAGCGCCCAGACCATCGTGTTGGCAGGTAGCGCCACACTTGGCGTGGCTTTACAAGCCCTGATTCTCTTTATCCCCCTGCGCAAGCTGGGTTTGAACCTGCGCCCCAAGTTTGGCTGGCGCGGTATCGGCCTGGGATCAGCAGCTAACCTGGCGGTATGGACGCTGGCCACCGGCGTGGTCTCTAACCTTGCGTTCATGTATCTCACCAAGGTAGCTGCAAACATCGTCGGTGCACGCGAAAGACTGATGGATTTGGGTATCCAGCTTCCCGGTGTGCAGGCACTCAACTATTCCTCCATGCTCTATTCACTTCCCCACGGCGTGATTGGTCTGTCAATCGCCACGATTCTCTTCAACCGCATGTCTGCCTCATCTCAAGAAAAGGATCATCAAGCAGTAGGCGCGGCGCTATCTGCCGGTCTGCGCACCGCCTCCATTGCCACAGTCTTTTGCGCCGTAGCGCTCGTTGTTTTTGCGGGGCCTATTGGCATGATCTTTGGCGGCGGCGGGCAGCAAGCGGGTGCCGTCATCGGTCAGACCATCGCCGTTATCGCTTTAGGCGGCCCTTTCCTCACCATCGCGTTTATGATGGGGCGTGTTTTTTACTCGCAGGAGGACGCCAAAACCCCCTTCTACATTCAGCTCATCTCAGCAATCGTCATCGTTGCTCTTGGCTTCGCGGCCTCCTGCCTAGCCCCACAGCACACGATCTATGGGTTGGCGCTGACTTACGCACTGCAAAATATCCTGGCGGTCTACCTAAGCCACCGCGTCCTAGTAAAGCGTCTGGGCGACTATGGTATCGCTGATATCGTCTCAACTCATGCCCGCGTTGCCTTCGCCTCAGCTGCTGCTGGCCTGGTGGGCGCCACAGCTCTCTACCTGATGGGTGGTTACAGTTTTGATGGGTTTGCCTGGAGCTCACGCGGTTCTGCCTTCATCACGGTAGCAGTGGGAGGAGTCGTCATGACTATCGCCTACTACGCTATGCTGCTACTTTTCAAGGTGAGAGAACTAGAATCGCTTACTGCCCCAATCCTGGCAAAACTTGGCCGGTAGCACACATCAATAACCGCTACCCACCGGGTAAACTCAGTAAACAGACATCACGAACGCTCACTGGAGGCACCTTTTGGCACAGCAGATCCCTTTGCATACGCTGCTGGGTGACCGTTATAAGGTCACCGCCCGCGTACTTGAAACCGCAGACGGTGACACCATCCTTGACGGTGTTGATCAGATTCTTAACCGCAAGGTATCCATCATTGTGGCCTCTGCAGAGCACAGCTCACAGTTGGTGGCAAATGCACGCCAGTCCACCTCCCTTTCTCGTTCATCGGTGCAGATCCTTGATCTGGGCAATATCGAGGCACAGACCTACTTGGTGACTTCCCACGCTCGCGCAGATACCTTGCTTGGTACACTTCTCACCGAAGGTGGGGGTGAAGCGGAGGAATTTGGTGAAGAAATCTTCGGCGACACCGGCACTATGAGCGCCCCCAATACATATGTAGTAGCCAAGGACGACACATCTCCGGCTGCCGGGGCTGGGGCAACAGCCGCCGCTACGTCTATCTCAGCTACCCGTGCAGCAGAGCATGAAGCAGAGTATGAAGAATACGATGCGGAAGAAGACGGTTATTACGAAGGTGATGAACCGGCTGAACGCAACGGTGGCATGTGGGCTGTGGGTATCGCAGCGGTACTGGTCTTGGTGATTGGGGCCGGTGCGGTTTTCACTTCGCTGGGCAATATGGTGAACCCAACTGAAACTCAGGAGGCGCTGGGAAGCGCCCAAACATCGGCCTCAGCTTCACAGATTCCTCAGCAAACGGGCTCCCCCTCACCTTCCGCTACCGAAGAAAAGGAACCTGCAACTCCCCGCCTAGACGGTAATTTCACCCGCACGGTACCTTCGTCGGCTGCCCTTATGGCCGAGTCTGACGCGACGCTGGGGCACCTTACAGATGGCGATGATACAAGCACCTGGGTTTCCCTCGCTTTTGGCTCAGCTAACTTTGGTGGTCTCACCGATTCCTTCTACCTCTCCGCGCCCTTGCTCGATGAGACCACGGTCAATTCGCTAACTATTAATCAGGTATCGGGCACTGGCGGTGCCTTCAATATTTTCGCTTCTGACAACGCTTCTATTGAGGGATCTCAGCAGATTGGCTCTGGCACCTTTGCTGCTACCGGTGAAACCACTGTTGAACTAGATACGGATGCTCAGGACGGAGACACTAAGTACATCATTGTTCAGTTCACCGAAGCACCCAGGTTAGCCCAACCTATTGTTCAAGGGTATCCTTTCGGTCTGCGTCTTGCAGAAATTTCCATTAAGTAATCAACTCTTTCTAGTTGTTTATAGCAACTAAGAACCTCCCACCGGGGGCGGGCTACCTGCAGGTAGCTCGCCCCCGGTTTGTCCAAAGAAATATATAAAGGTCGATCTTTATTACCCCTTGCGGGCATATCGAGGTGTTAAGGCCGTAGCAGAGTTTCCGCTCACTGATATAGGTGCCCGGTGTAGGGAATAATGAGGGGTAGAGCTCCGTTGCAGTAGAAAGCAACGAAGAAAAGTGAACGTCTCAGGAGAACATATGAGCGAGAATGCACTCGGCAGCATTTTTAGCGGCGCAGCAGGCAGCCTTAACCTTGGCACCACCACAGCCAGCGAACCCGCATCAGAGCCCAACGGTGACGGCACTGTACATAACGTCATCATTGTAGGTTCAGGCCCTGCCGGTTACACAGCAGCTATTTACACAGCGCGCGCTAACCTTTCCCCTCTTCTTTTCGCCTCTTCCATTTCACCCGGTGGCGATCTTATGACTACGACCGAGGTCGAGAACTTTCCCGGCTTCATTGAGGGAATCCAGGGCCCTGAGCTCATGACCAATATCGGGGCTCAGGCAGAACGGTTCGGTGCCGATATCCGCTATGAGGACGTCGCCTCGGTTGAGCTCGAGGGGCCGGTAAAAAAGGTCATACTGACCGATGGCTCAGTGTTCCTCGCTAAGACGGTCATTGTGTCTACTGGCTCTGAATACCGCAAGCTGGGTGTCGACGGCGAGCAGCGTCTCTCAGGCCACGGTGTGTCATGGTGTGCAACCTGTGATGGCTTCTTCTTTAAAGAAAAAGCATTGGCTGTTATCGGCGGTGGAGACTCAGCTTTTGAAGAAGCACTCTTCCTCACTTCTTTTGCTTCCAAAGTTTACCTAGTGCACCGCCGCGACACTTTCCGCGCGTCAGACATCATGCAGAAGCGTGCACTGGCCCACGAAAAAATTGAAATCATCCTGGACTCCGAAGTTAAAACCATTAACGGTGAGGACAAGGTTTCCAGCCTTACCCTGACCAACGTCAAGACCGGCAGCGAAACCCAGCTCGAGGTCGAAGGTGTCTTTGTTGCTATTGGCTCTGACCCCCGCACCGACCTGGTCAAGGACCAGCTGGAGCTAAGTGATGCCGGAACCATCGCTGTCCAAGGCCGTTCTTCACGCACCTCTATCGATGGGGTCTTCGCTGCTGGAGACGTTATTGATCCCATTTACCGGCAGGCTATTACCGCAGCCGGTTCAGGTTGTGTTGCAGCAATCGATGCGCAGCATTATCTAGAGTCTCTCTAAATCTTTCCTCAGTTTCCCTTTAGAAAGGATCGCCCTATGGCACAGCAAGTAACAGATGCAACCTTCTCAGATGAGGTTCTACGCTCTGATAAGCCGGTTATCGTTGATTTCTGGGCAGAGTGGTGCGGCCCCTGCCGCATGGTTGGCCCCGTCGTTGATCAAATTGGCGAAGAATACGGTGACAAGGTCAAGGTGCTCAAGCTGGACGTTGAGAACAACCCGGCAACCGCCATGAAGTATGGCATCACTTCCATCCCGGCAATTTACGTTTTCAAGGACGGCGAGGTAGCTAAGCAGACCGTTGGCGCTAGGCCTAAGGCCGCTTTGGAACAGGAATTTGCAGAGTTCCTGAAGTAGAATCTGTAACACTAAAAGGCGCCCCAGCTTAGCTGGGGCGCCTTTTTGCTGTTTGAGACTGTAGGGCTTCTTCATAAAGCAGTGCACCTTGGATAAAGAGGGGGCAGCAAACGACCTCCCCCACCTGTGTTTCACGTGAAACATCTATATCACTGATGCACTCCCTTAATCTTTCCCAGGTAGCACTTCTTCTGATGAAGCTTCCTGGGCAGCAACATTAGCCACCCTAGTCGACCACAGCAGGAGGGAGATAGTGACGGCATACCCTAGACCAGTCAGTGCAAAAGCTATAGAGAATTGCTGAACTAAACACAGAATCACTGCGCAGAAGAGGGCGAAAAACCCGACCTGAGCAGCCCTCAAGACTAATGGCGCAGCCGCTGTATGACCCTTCTGCCATGCTTGATCACTAGCAAGGGTGTGCTTTGTCTTGATTCCAACCAGGGAATTCCTGGAAAGCTGACCTGCTTTCATAGGCAAACTCAGCCCCATCATGGTCAACGAAACTATCAGCAACCCACCCATGAAGGGTAGAGCATCAATGAGGTTCATATATCAATCCCCTTACTGGGTTTTCTCTGGATATTTCTAATTTTTTCTAATAGTGGTCGTTGAAATTGGGGCGCATTTTAAGAGCTATATACAACTCTAAATTCTTCAAATATTATTTCTGACTCTTTAGTAAATTCCAACCCGAACTCATGAGCTATTTCTTTAAAGAAATCCAAATGATTGTTTTGCCAAGATGCGAGATTTTCATCTTCTCCCTCCTTGGAGCACAGAGTAAAATCCACCTCACTAAAGGGCAATCTGTGCACAGTATGAGTTTCAATGACGCAGCTAGGTTGGCCGTACTCGTTGAGAACGATGGATAAAGCACCCGGCTCTGGTATTGGGGTTTCGGTGACTTCATACTCGAGCACAGCAGAGGAAGTTGCAGTCTTGTCTCCAGCGAGAATCAAACCCAGCAAGTAAGCAGCCTGGTGCGGACTGGCACCGAAAGCGAATGCATCGTAGCAGCCTGTATCTGATGGCATACTAGAGTCTTCCAAAAACCTCTTCCAGTACTTTTGCACATGCGGTTCCATCTCAATCCTTCATGGTAAACATATAAATAAATTTGTTTTGATGAATAATAAGATAGTTAGAAGCCCAATGAGGGCCAGTGCTTCACCCACAATGTCTCTTTTCAGCATCAAGATTTTCTGATGTTTCACGTGAAACATGTATTCAGTGATTACCTATAGGGGGCTCGCCGGGATCATGTTCAAGGGAGGGGGTGTGGCCAGAGTCGAAGTTTGGAATATCAACCTGAGAAACAGCACCCGCCGCAGCAGAACCGTAGAGCGTAATGGGCGCAGCGAGAGCCTCACCCGCAATCTCGACCCTGTTTTTTACTCCCTTTATTTTCTTACCCTTAAGTGCTCTACGCTGAACCCAAAAGATGGCTAAAAATAAAGGGGTGAGAGACAGTAAGATAATCGCCAGAAAAATAAGAGTTTCCATTTTTACCTCGCTTTTAGAAATTATATCAACTCAATAAGTGAGGCAATAGATATTTTAAAAATACAAAATAAGTAAAAACCTTTAATTATCACCCCATGGAGATAATAACTGTGTCAATAATTTTGTAGATATAGATAAAACATATAAAGCAAAATAGAGAATTATTTATCACTCCACTGATGGGGTAGAGCACCATAAAATTTAGCCATTCAACCGTCAACCACACTGCGCAATTCCCACCAGCGCATTTAGGGCGCCCCCCCCCCATTTTGTTTTCATCAAGACGATAGAGCGCCAGACAGAAAGCTGAAGGATCTCAAAAAGATAGGTTTGAGGTCCAAGGGGAAAGAATTGAGCCCACAGAAAGCTATCTAAGGGAGTTTCAGTGGGGTCAGTAGGTCAATAGATATCTAGCCTCACCATAGACCCGCAGGAGCCAATCTAAGCCGTTTTCACCTTTGGCAGCCCCGAATTTAACCACCCGGTCATGTTGGATTGGTGCTCGAATCAAAAGCCGCCCCGCTCAATGGAGCGAGGCGGTTTGCAGTGTATTGATTCTACTTTTTGCGCTGTGGGGCCATCACATCAACAATTCGATTCAAATCATCGACCGAGGCGAACTCAATGGTCATTTTTCCCTTACGGGCACCCAGATTAATCTTCACTGTAGTATCGAGTCGGTCAGCCAGTAAATCAGCTATCGAGTCCAAACGTTCAGAGTGGCTCTGCGGAGCAGGCTTCTTGCGGTCTTTCTTCGCTTCTTTACCGCTTTCTTGAGCAACAAGTTCCTCCACTGCTCGTACAGATAAGCCTTCCTTCACTATCCTTTGCGCAAGGGTTTCAATATCACTTGCCTTTCGCAGGCTAAGCAAAGCGCGTGCATGACCTGAAGATAGCGTGCCTGCAGCTACTCTGCGTTGCACCAGAGCAGGCAGCTTGAGGAGGCGAATAGTATTAGAAATCTGCGGCCGTGATCGCCCGATACGCTGCGCCAATTGCTCTTGCGTCGTTCCGAATTCGTCGAGTAGTTGCTGATAGGCGGCAGCTTCTTCAATGGGGTTTAGCTGGGAGCGGTGTAGGTTCTCCAACAGTGCATCACGCAACAGGTCCTGATCCTGAGTATCGCGAATGATAGCTGGAATGGTTGTTATACCGGCTTGTTGGGTAGCTCGCCACCGACGCTCACCCATAATCAGTTCGTAGGCCTGCTCACCTTTTTCACGGCTGAGGCGAACAACAATAGGCTGAAGAACACCTATCTCCTTAATGGAGTGTACGAGTTCTTGCATATCATGCTCGTCGAAGTCAGTTCGGGGCTGTTTGCGGTTAGGGTGGATATCTGAGACATCTAACTTTGCAAAGCTAGCGCCGGGCACCGGCACTAACCCAGAAGCGGTATTTGCTGTTTCGTCACCAAAGAAAAAGTCCGCAGGTCTACGAGATGAACTCGAAGAACGCAAAGCAGCGCCCATATCTGCACGTTTTTTCTTGGATGTTTCACGTGAAACATCCAAGCCGCGCGCGATCTTGTTATCCTGCTGGCTTTGATGGCCAGGCTGTTCTTCCACCGGCTCTTGACGCTCAGCTACTGGTTTGCTCTCGGGAATCAAAGCACCTAATCCCCTGCCAAGTCCACGCTTCTTCTCTGCCACGGGCAACCTCCAAAATGCTAGAAACTCTGCTTCTAAGTGTAGTGGAGTATCTGCCACCTAGGGTTTCCATAGAAGCCGGGCGATGGGGAAAGGCAGATAAATCCTTAAATGATTCAAAGCCATTTAGCTTCTACTGCACCGCCTATATCTCAAGGTTCCCTTAAGTAAGCTACCGGCTCCTTATATCTATAGAATAGGAGCCGGTAGTGCAAAAAAGTTATAAACAGTTGATAAAAGTTTATATACGGTGCGCTATCTCTACTGCAGCCTTGAGATAGGCGAGTGCACCGGTCGATTGTGGATCATAACTCATAACCGTTTGCTGGTAGCTAGGAGCCTCTGAGACACGGACTGAGCGGGGGATAACAGCATCCAGCACCTCCTTAGGGAAATGCTCCCTCACTTCTTCAGCTACCTGAGACGAGAGGTTGGTGCGGCCATCATACATCGTTAGCACGATTGTGCTGACGCGAAGATCAGCGTTGAGATGCTTTTGAATCAGGGAAATATTCTTGAGAAGTTGGCTCAGACCTTCAAGAGCGTAGTACTCGCACTGAATAGGGATGAGGACTTCTTGAGCTGCCACAAAAGCGTTGATCGTTAGCAACCCCAAGCTGGGTGGGCAGTCGATGAAGATATAGTCTAGACGCGCTTCCCCGTTAGTTTCACGTGCGGCCGTGTAATCAGATAGGGCATTTTTGAGTCGGTTTTCACGAGCTACCAGTGAGACCAGTTCAATCTCAGCTCCGGCTAAATCTATATTTGCTGGTACGCACCATAGATTTTCAATATCTGGGCATGGTTTGATGATTTCAATAAGGGGCTTTTCATCGATGAGGGCATCGTAGGTGGAAGGGACTTCAACACCGTGTTCAATCCCGAGAGCAGTTGAAGCGTTGCCCTGAGGGTCATTGTCAACAACAAGGACGTTCATGCCCTTTGTAGCAAGCGCTGCGGCAAGATTAACTGCAGTTGAAGTCTTTCCCACTCCGCCTTTCTGATTAGAAATAGCAAAAACTCGGGTGTTCTGAGGCCTTTTCAATGTCTCCTGAGATAGAGCTTCAAATTGCTGTTTGCTTCTATCGCTCTTCTGCGCGGATGATCTTGCCCTCTCTAGCTTTTCGCGTGTTTCACGTGAAACATGAGAGCCTCGATCAGGCTTGCTGGCAGCAGCGGGTTCGGGCGGTAAGCCAAAGTCAGGTATATTCGCTGGCATACTGGAGTTTGTCGGCATTGCTGCCCCCTCTTGAATTGATGATTGCATCTCCTGCTATTAGGGTACCTGCAGTTGGCATCGGTCGCATTGATAGGCTATTAATCATTTGAAGCTGTTTGTTTTTTGATGTTTCACATGAAACATGTCGAAGCGTCAAGCTTGTAAACAGAAGAGCTCTTCCCATCATCACGGTTCCAGGGCAACCAGATAAGCAGATGGCTCTTAGTCAATCTAAAAGCTGGATAGCACGCAAAAGCCCGGCACCTCCATCGAGGTACCGGGCTTTCGTCAAGAGAGGCTAGAGAGTCACACGGACGACCGTGGTAGGTTCCTCTAGTAGATTCTCACCAGCGAGCAGGATTTCAGTTTTCCTAGCGCCGTATTTATTGAGCTTCTTCTTTGCCTTAGTAATTTCTTCGGTAGCCGTCCGTCCCTTGAGAGCGAGCAGCTGACCGGTGCCACGAAGGATCGGCAAGGTGATATCCAGCAGCCCTACCAGAGCCGATACGGCGCGAGCAGTTACGTAGTCTGCTTCGACGTACCCTACGGCCTGTTCAGCGCGCGAGCGCATAATATCTACGTTCTCGAGTCCCAAATCCTCAACTACCTCAGTAAGCCAGATGACGCGGCGCTCCAGCGGTTCAATCAGAGTGAGGGACAAATCGGGACGAGCAATGGCCAGGCAGAGCCCCGGAAGGCCCGCACCGGAACCTACATCCGCCACTGTTGCACCCTGCTCAATGAGTTCCTGCACAACCGCGCAATTGAGAACGTGGCGTTCCCACAGCCGGTGAACTTCTCGGGGACCAATAAGCCCTCGCTCAATGCCACTGCTAGCCAGGTGCTGCACGTAGCGTTGCGCGACCGGCAGACGGTCACCAAAGACCTTCTGCGCCGCTTCTAGGGCATCCCCAGAGAGGACGGGGAGTTCTATGCTCATATCGCTCACGATTACGCCTCCGAGGCAGCAATGACGATGTGGCGGTTGGACCCTGAGCCCTCTGATTCAGAAATCAAGCCGTGAGCAGCCACAATATCGTGAACCAGCTTGCGCTCGTAGGGCCCAAGTGGTTCGAGGTGCACATCTTCGCCGGTTTCTTTAGCTTCAGCAATAGCTGCTTCGGCCAGATTGACCAGTGCCTGCTGGCGCCCTGCACGGTAGTCTGCGATATCAAGGATGAGGCGGGTACGGTTACCCGTAGCAGCCAGCACCGAGAGGCGCACCAGCTCTTGAAGGGCGTCCAGTACTTCACCGTTTTCGCCTACTAGGGCTTGGAGGTCATCGTTATTGCCGTCTTCAGTAACAACCGAGAGGTAGGTGCGGCCGTTACGCACTTCGATGTCAATATCACCGTCAATATCAGCGATATCAAGGAGTTCTTCGAGGTAGTCAGCGGCGATATCGCCTTCGTCTACCTGCCCCTCTCCACCGTATTCCGCTTCTTCGAAGGTTTCTTCGCCGTCTACCGGGGTTTCCGTTGCTTCAGTCATGATATTTCCTTGAACCTGCCGCTAGTTTTTCTTTTTGTTCTGCTGCTTTTGGCGCTTCTTGCCCATAGGCTGCTGGCGCTGTCCGCGGGCTGCTCGTTCACGGGCGGCTTCGATTTCCTGATCGTGCTCTTCCTTGGTCTTACCTACGGGGGGAAGGCCCTTTTCAGCGCGGCGCTCGTTGAGCTCACGCTCGGCCTGTGAGCCGGGGGTGGGGTTGTTGCGGATAACCCAGAACTGCTGGCCCAGTGACCAGAAGTTGGAGACGGTCCAGTAGACCAGCACGCCGAGGGGGAAGTTGATACCCGAGATCGCGAAGACCAGTGGCAGTACGTAGAGCATGATCTGCTGCTGGCGGTACATGGGGGACTGTTTAGCGGCGTCCGACATGTTCTTAGCTGAGAGCTGTTTGGTGATATAGAACTGGGTGGCACTCATCAGCACTACCATGATGGCGGCAATCAAGATGGTGGCGAAGTGGTTGCCGTCGCCGGGACGCAACATGGTGGAGAAGAGGGGTGCACCAAAAATGGAGGCGTCGTTGAACTGTTCTACCTTGTCGTTACCAAGAACCAGAATACCTTCATTGTTGGCTGCTGCGTTGGGGACGCCGTTCAGCACCTGAAAGAGACCAAAGAAAATGGGCATCTGCACAATGATGGGCAGGCAGGACGCCAGCGGGTTAGAGCCGGTCTTGCGGTAGAGTTCCATCTGCTCTTGAGCCATAGCCTGGCGGGAGAGCTGGTCAGTTTTACCCTTGTATTTGGCCTGCAATTTCGCCATTTCGGGCTGAAGTTCTTGCATACCGCGCATCGATTTAATCTGTTTGACGAAGAGCGGAATGGTGAGGGTACGCATCACGATGGTCAGACCGATGATAGCGAGAATCCAGGTCACACCTGATGCGGCGTCCATGCCAATTACGGTGAAAAGTTCGTGAAATGCCCAGAGAATCGCTGAAACGATCCATTTAAAGGGCCAGAGAATAATATCCATGTTCTCTCCCTGACTCGGTGATATGAGCCGGTTGTGGTGGATGCTCCAGCGTTTTAGGGGGTGTGCTGGTGCGGGTGGTTTAGAAGAATAATTTTGGGTTCTGCCCCGGGGTCAAAAGTCCGTTTGCCTGCGGGCACCGGGTCTAGACCGCCGGTAGCCCAGGGATGGCAGCGCAGAATTCTGCCTACAGTCAGTGATAGACCGCGCAGGGCGCCGTGGAGGGTAACTGCCTCAAGCCCGTAGGCTGAACAGCTGGGGTAATACCTGCACACGTTGCCGTAGAGCGGCGAGACGATAGTGCGGTACATCTTGATGAACGCAATCAGCAGATTTTGAGGAAGGCTGATGACGGCGTGAAAAGCTGAGGTGGGTACAACAAATTCGTGGGGAGCGTTCTCTAGCAGGTGGTCAGCATCCTGCGGTGTATCTATCGGTGTAGGCATACGGTGTCAGCGCTCCTCTCCCTGAATAGTTGAGGTGGCGGTAGCTTCAGAGCTTTGTGCTGCTACCGGGGCGGCGTCCAACTTTTTGAGGACGCTGGCAAGTGCGCTGTCGAGATCACTGGAGAGCTGAGGATAGTCCGCGTGAGCCGCTGCGGGGAGCGCCCTTATAACCAGTGAATAGCCGTTCGGTTGCTCAGAAACAAAGGGTGCGATGAGTTCTCTCAGGCGGCGTTTAGTTTTATTGCGGGTAACGGCGTTACCTACTGATTTTGAAACGATGAAACCGATGCTGGTTGTTTCACCGGGTGTTTTGACCGTATATAGAACTAAGTTCCGACGCCCTGAACGGGCGCCGGAACGTGTAGTTTTTGAGAATTGAGCTTTCGCTCGCATCCGGTGCTGCTGTGCCAGCACGCATATCCCCTTTCGGTTCGGTCTTGGCTCGGCGGGCTGCGTTTTCACGCGGGCCTGCTGGTGAGGCGCACGGCCGATTGAGGATGAAAGCCTTATGCTGAGAGGCTTGCGCGGCTCTTTGAACGACGGTTCGAAAGAATTGCGCGGCCTGCACGGGTGCGCATACGAAGACGGAAGCCGTGCTTCTTGGCGCGACGGCGGTTATTCGGCTGGAAAGTCCGCTTGCTCATTTGGTTACTCCACAACGGTTGGTACGGGGGCCAACCTTTCAACAGTTCTTCGAACAGGTTGACGCTTCTTGCGAGTGCAGTAGATAAATCCCGGTTGAATTCGAGAACCTAGCACCCGAGTTTGGGCACAGTTCTATCACACTTTGACTAACCAACTCTAGAAGAGTTGGTGATATAAGGTCAAGCCCGCTCAGGCTAGGTCTTTAATCACAACCTAGTGAGAGAGTTTACCCACACCTGTGGATAGTCTCCCAACCCCACACCCTATATTAGGGTTATCCACAACCACTCCAAAAAAGTTGTAAGTTACACTTTTTCTTGCTCTAGGCTAGCGATACGCCCTTTAATCACATACTGTGAACAGGTATTCCCCTCACATAATCACAAGTTTTCCACCCTGTGGATAAACCTGTGTGAGAATAGTGAATAGTTGCCAGTAGGCAAGGGAAATTTTTAATAATATTTGGCGGAGGAGCTGTATTGAGCGACTATCTGGATCCGGAGTTGCAGAAGAAGTGGATGCATCTGGTGACTCTGTTGCGCGCCGATACGGGTGTTGCTCAGCGCTACCGTGCCCACATTGGGCTTGCGCAGCCTCACGCTTTTATGGGAAATGTCCTGCTGATTGCGGTACCTAATGAGCTAACGCGTGATACTTTTCAGCACGCTCTCAAAGAGTCGTTGAGGGAAGCCATCACCTCTACCTTCGGTCCGGCGGTCAACGAAGCTTTCATCATTGACGCCAGCTTGAATAACACTGCCGTGCAGCAACCCGTTCCGACATCAGCTAACGAAGCTTCGTCTTATCTGCAGACCCCTTCCGTAGAGAAAGCTCAGCCTCAGCAAGTTGCTGAGGCGCCTTCTTTAGCAGAAAATCATCAAGCTTCTCAGGCATCCATCGAAGCGGAGCGTGTGCCAGCAAACCCTTCCTTCAGCGAGGAAATAGCCCACGATACAAGGGAAGAAGCTAAAGATCGCGAGGACTCTTTTGATGCGGTGGTTCCAGCGGACGCCGCGGAGACCACTACCTGGGACTCTACCGCCAGGCTAAACCCTAAATATACGTTCGATAGCTTTGTTATTGGGCAGTCCAACCGTTTTGCTCATGCAGCCGCTTTTGCGGTCTCGGAAACCCCGGCGTCCGCTTATAACCCGCTCTTTATCTATGGTGGCTCAGGGCTGGGAAAGACTCACTTACTGCACGCTATTGGTCATTATGCCAAGAGCCTCTATCCCGGACTACGCGTTCGCTACGTGAACTCTGAGGAGTTTACCAACGATTTCATCAACTCAATTTTGAATAAGAACGACACCTCCTTTAAGCAGATCTACCGCAATGTAGACATGCTTTTGATTGATGACATCCAGTTCCTGGCGGGCAAGGACAGCACACAGGAAGAGTTTTTCCATACGTTCAATGCGCTACACAACCACCAAAAACAGGTGGTCATCACCTCGGATTTGCCCCCTAAGCAGCTGACCGGTTTTGCAGAGCGCATGAGATCACGCTTCGAGTGGGGTCTGATTACTGATGTCCAGCCACCTGAACTCGAAACTCGAATCGCCATTTTGAGTAAGAAAGCTCAGAACGATGGGCTCAATGTTCCTGATGATGTGATGGAATATATTGCTTCCCATATCTCTACCAACATTCGTGAGCTGGAGGGTGCCCTCATTCGTGTGACGGCTTGGGCTTCTTTGCAGAGCCAGCCCGTTGATATGCAGCTGGCGGAGCAAGTGCTTAAAGACCTGTTATTAGATAACGGCACCCAAGAGATTACGGCTTCCCAGATTTTATCGGCGACCGCTGAGTATTTTGAGGTTTCGGTAGAAGAGCTACAGTCAAAGTCACGCAGCCGCACACTGGTCAATGCTCGTCAGATTGCTATGTACCTCCTGCGTGAGCTAACTGAGATGTCTCTACCTCGCATTGGTCAGGAATTAGGGGGGCGTGACCATACCACTGTTATGTACGCCTACCGAAAGATTCACGACCTCATGGCTGAACGTCGATCGACGTTTAACCAAGTCACAGAGCTAACTAACCGCATCAAGCAAGGATCAAGAGACAGCAAGTAGCTCAGAAATAGGCCTGTGGATAACTCGGTGTACGTGGCTCGGTTTGCTGTGGACGTTAAGTGAATAGATATTCATATCTTGTGCACTTCATTTAATGCATAAATATCCATCCACTATTCATTCACACTGGTACCCCGTTTATTCCACAGCACGTGCACAAGCACTTCCTTGATTTTCAGGGCCTACAGCCTGTTTTCCACAGATTCCACAGGGGTTATTAACACTATTAATCCTTAAAGAAAAAATCAAATAACAAATTTATCTCTTGCTCATCCCGCTTGGTGCACTGCTTTTTGTAATTACATGGATTCTTCGCCTAGGGGTTGGCTACTGTAATTACATTTTTTAGAGAGCTACCCCTCTGCTCAGCCTGTAGGTAGTGCTACCTCTTTCCGGTAGACTGAAATACTGATTTACGCCCGTCTTTTGGGCCTATCTTGTTTTGATTGGAAGGTACCTTAGCGTGAAATTCACTGTTGAACGCGAAACTCTTGTTGATGCCGTCACCTGGACTGCGCGCTCGCTCTCACCCCGACCTCCGGTACCTGTCCTTTCAGGTCTCATGATCAGAGCTACTGCAGGTGAAGTATCCATCGCCAGCTTCGATTACGAAACTTCTGCCAAACTCAAAATTTCAGCTGATGTCGCAGAAGAAGGTGAAGCTCTTGTCTCTGGACGCCTTCTAGCCGATATCTGCCGTGCATTGCCCAAGAGTGATGTCACTTTTGAACTGCGCGAAGGGAAAGTTCATATCAGTTGCGGTTCATCGAATTTCAACCTGTCATCAATGCCCGTTGCGGACTACCCTGAACTTCCGGGACTTCCCGAGATTTCGGGCACTGTTGAAGGCTCAGAATTTGCTAAAGCTGTTAGTCAGGTTTCTATTGCAGCTTCCAAAGATGACACCTTGCCCATCTTGACCGGCGTCCGCATGGAGATTGAGGGTGACACCATCACCCTGCTGGCAACTGACCGTTACCGTCTGGCGATGCGTGAACTTACGTGGTCACCTGCTGATCCCTCAATCTCAACGGCTGCTTTGGTAAAGGCTAAAACAATGAGCGAGGTTGCCAAGACACTGGGTGGGGCAGGTGAACTGTCGATAGCACTTTCCGATGCTCACGAACTGATCGGTTTTGAATCAGATTCCCGCCGCACTACTAGCTTGCTAGTGGACGGTGAATACCCCAAAATTCGCGCACTTTTCCCCGAGCAAACACCTATTCACGCTATTGTTCGCACCTCTGATTTGGTGGAGGCTGTACGCCGTGTGTCCTTGGTTGCCGAGCGCAATACCCCGGTACGACTTGCCTTTACGCAGGGGCAGGTCACTCTGGACGCTGGAACCGGTGAAGACGCTCAGGCTAACGAGGTTCTACAGGCACAGTTGAACGGTGAAGACATCACTGTTGCCTTCAACCCCAGCTATCTTTCTGAAGGTCTTAACACCTTCTCCGGTAATAAGTTTGTGCGCTTTTCTTTTACTGCTGCACCCAAACCCGTTGTCCTTTCAGAGCAGGATGACTGGCAATCAGAAGACGATAAGAACTACCGTTATCTGCTGATGCCGATCCGCCTGCAAAACCAATAAAACCCTCTTAGCTCGTCAGAGCAGTTTTCTAAGGAGCGCTTTTCTGTACATCGACCATATTTCGTTGATGGACTTTCGCACCTACCGGCTGCTGAATCTGCCTCTTTCTCCCGGTGTATCGGTGTTTCTTGGCTCCAACGGTGTTGGAAAAACTAACATCGTTGAAGCCATCGATTACACTGCTAACCTGGCATCTCATCGGGTGAGTCAAGATTCTCCGTTGGTGAGGGTGGGGGCAGAGCGCGCCTACATCAGAACTCGCACCGTGCGGGGATCTCAGCAGACTGTTATGGAGTTTGAGCTAGCCCCGGGTAAGAGCAATCGTGTGCGCATCAACCGTGCAGCCCCTGTGCGCGCCCGTGAGGCTCTAGGGGTAACCCACACGGTTCTCTTCTCACCCGAGGACTTACAGCTCGTCAAAGGGGAGCCTGCAGGCCGTAGGAGGTTTCTTGATGACCTAGCGGTTGCTCTTCGTCCTGCGGTTGCCGCTTACCGTGCGGACTATGAAAGGGTGCTGCGCCAGCGTAATTCGTTACTTAAATCAATGCGTTCTCGTCGCCCTTCAGCCGAAGAAGATCTGCACACCCTTGAGGTGTGGAATCGTCAGCTGGCAGAGGCCGGGTCTCATCTCTTACAGGCTCGTTTGCGGGTGCTAGCCCAGCTTCTCCCCCAGGTGCAGCGTGCCTATGGTGAACTTACCGATGATTCTAAAACTGCCTCAACAGTGTACGAGTCATCAGTATTTCCGCCCATCTCTAGCGCAGTTTTATCGAGAGCGGCGCTGATGGGTGTAGACGATATTCGCGAAGCCCTGTTGCGGTCTTTTGCAGAAAAGCGGTCCGAAGAATTGGAGCGGGGGGTTACTTTGGTGGGGCCTCATCGTGATGAACTTGTGCTTGAGCTAGGTGGAATTCCTGTGCGCGGCTATGCCTCTCACGGTGAAAGTTGGTCCTATGCTTTAGCTCTTAAACTAGCAGCTTGGTACGTGCATTTAGCTGACAATACAGCCCCTGGCGCCTCCCCAATTCTTATTCTTGATGATGTTTTTGCTGAGTTAGATTCTGCCCGTAGGCACAGATTGGGGTCTATTGTGGCTGATGCTGAGCAGGTTCTGGTGACCTGTGCTGTAGCTACTGACCTACCCGAGGAACTAGGAGACTATCAACTGATTAGGGTCGAGTCTGGAATAGCAGAGATCATCGATTCAGTGCCTCTGCGCAATATCTCAAGTTAGGCATATCTGATGACCCCGTCTGAAAATATGCATGATAAAGAATATAAGATAAGAGCCTATGCGGCGGAAGACGTTGATGCCCCCCACGCACTCCTAAGCCGCATCCGGGCCGCAAAAGAAGCACGGGGTGAGCGTCGAATCCAGGGCGCTGCTGGCCAAAAAATTATCAAGGATTTCAGTAAGGTCATCAATGCTGAACCGGGTGAGCGAGTGCGCCGCTTTAGTGTTGGTGTAAACCGCTACCAGATGGGTGGCTACAGCGGCCCGGGTAAAAGTGCACGAGATCCCCAAGGGCTGAGTGGCATATTAGATCGAGTCATCATGGAACGCGGCTGGTCTACACCCGTAGCTGTATCGTCTGTGCTAACTCGCTGGGGGACGCTGGTGGGGGCTCAACTTGCCAGTAAAAGTAAACCAGAGTCATTTGACGATGGTGTTGTCGTGGTCAGGTGTGAATCCACTGCTTGGGCTGTTGAAATGCGCCGCATGAAATATGACATTATGCGCCGCATTAATGAAGAATTGGGTGGCGAAATAGTGAAAGACATCCAGGCTCACGGGCCCAACGCTCCCTCGTGGAAGAAGGGGCGCAGAGTCGCTCCGGGTGGAAGAGGCCCGCGGGATACGTACGGGTAGGGATGCGATAATTTTTTAATAAAAAATCGTTTCTGCGCTTCTTAAGCGCCACCCATGTGAGAACCCCTTTGATGGGGGGTTAATTGGCTTATAGCCACAAATAAACCTTATCTGCAGGGTTTACCCCCTTCTACTACCTCACAAAAAGGCTCAAAAATCGCTCTGTGAGGTAGAATTGTTAGGAATGAGTGTGCCTTGTGCCTGCAGGTTCCTGCGATGAACGACCAGCTTTATTGATGACGTCCTTTGCTGCCCTGCGTCAAGGTGCTGATAGAAAGACGCAAGGAGCCTAATACCTGTGGCAACTGAAGAAACAACCGGTGAATACGGCGCAGCCGACATTACGGTTCTTGAAGGCCTCGAAGCGGTGCGTAAGCGCCCGGGCATGTACATCGGTTCAACCGGTGAACGCGGCTTGCACCACCTGGTGTATGAAGTCGTTGATAACTCTGTAGATGAGGCTTTGGCAGGTTATGCTGACCTTATCGATGTGGTTATTCAAGCTGACGGTGCAGTGCGCGTGGTCGATAACGGCCGCGGTATTCCCGTTGACGAACACCCTACTGAAAAGAAACCCACTGTTGAAGTGGTCATGACAATCTTGCACGCCGGCGGTAAATTTGGCGGTGGCGGTTATGCCGTCTCTGGCGGTCTGCACGGCGTTGGCATTTCAGTGGTTAACGCCCTTTCAACCCGCGTTAAGACCGAAGTGCGCCGTCAGGGCTACAAGTGGCATATTGAATACAATGACGGCGGTAAGACCGCCAAGCCTCTGACCCGAGGTGAAGTCACTGAAGAAACCGGTACTACCCAAACCTTCTACCCCGACCCCACCATCTTTGAAAGCATTGATTTCGATTTCGAAACCTTGCGTGCCCGCTTCCAACAGATGGCTTTCCTGAACAAGGGCCTCACTATCCGTCTCACTGACGAGCGTGACCTGCATGAAGGTGATGAGGTTGCCGGTGAAGATGAAGCAAAGTCTTTAGAACTTAACCAGGTTGGTCCTAATGAAGATGGTTATAAAACTGTCACCTACATGTATGAGAACGGCCTGCTGGACTACGTAAACTTCCTCAATACCTCAAAGAAGCTCACCGTCGTTAACGACGAAATCATCGCGTTTGAAACTGAAGATGCCAACCGCATGATGAGCCTGGAAGTGGCTATGCAATGGACCACCGCCTACAAGGAATCGGTGCACACTTACGCCAATACCATCAATACCCATGAGGGCGGCACCCACGAAGAAGGTTTCCGCACCGCTCTAACCACCCTCATTAACCGTTTTGCTCGCGATAACAAACTGCTCCGCGATAAGGACGATAACCTGACCGGTGAGGACGTTCGTGAGGGCCTGACCGCTGTGGTTTCAGTGAAGATTTCTGAACCCCAATTTGAAGGTCAGACCAAGACCAAGCTGGGTAATTCAGAAGCTAAGGCTTTTGTTCAGCGTGAAACCCTGGATCAACTGGGTGACTGGCTAGCACGTAATCCGTCCATCGGTAAAGAGGTAGTGCGTCGCGCCATTACCGCAGCGCAGGCTCGTCTTGCTGCCCGTAAGGCCCGTGAGACCACCCGCCGCAAGGGGCTGCTGGAAAGCGGATCGATGCCGGGCAAGCTCAAAGATTGCTCATCTAAAGACCCTTCCATCTCAGAGATTTATCTGGTGGAAGGTGACTCGGCAGGTGGCTCCGCTGTGCGCGGCCGTAACCCCGAAACTCAGGCGATTCTGCCCCTGCGAGGCAAGGTCCTGAATGTGGAGCGTGCTCGCTTGGATCGAGCCCTGTCCAATGCTGAAATCCAGTCTCTTATCACTGCTTTTGGTACCGGCATCGGCGACGATTTCAATATCGAAAAGGCACGTTACCACAAGGTAGTTCTCATGGCAGATGCGGACGTCGATGGTCAGCACATTACTACCCTGCTACTGACCCTTCTCTTCCGCTTCATGCGCCCGCTGATCGAGGCAGGCTACGTCTATTTGGCACAGCCCCCGCTCTACCGCATCAAATGGTCCAACGCCCCTCACGATTATGTCTTCTCAGATGCGGAGCGAGATGCTGCTCTTGAGGCAGGTTACGCGAAGAACCAGCGTCTGCCGAAGGATAACGGAATTCAGCGTTACAAGGGTCTGGGCGAGATGGACTACACCGAGCTGTGGGATACCACGATGGACCCCGAGAACCGCACTCTTCTGCAGGTAAAAATGGAAGACGCGGCTGCTGCTGACCAGATTTTCTCTATTCTGATGGGTGAAGATGTCGAAGCTCGCCGTGAATTCATTCAGCAGAACGCAAAGGACATTCGCTTCCTTGATATCTAAGACATATATTGCTCTCAGCTAGTCAATATGTGTTTAGAAGAATATTAAAATCAAGGAATCAAACGAAGGATTATGATGAGCGACGAACAGAACAACAGCTCAAACGAACCACTTGAAGGCGATGTCATCGAAAACCCCGCCGGTGGTAGGGTCGAGGCAGTAGACCTGCGCTCCGAGATGGAACGCTCCTATCTGGACTACGCCATGGCCGTTATTATCGGCCGCGCACTGCCTGACGTCCGCGACGGTCTCAAGCCTGTGCACCGCCGCGTCATCTACGCGATGTACGACGGTGGCTACCGCCCCGAACGCTCTTTCAACAAGTGCGCCCGCGTCGTGGGCGAGGTCATGGGTCAGTATCACCCCCACGGTGACTCGGCAATTTATGACACCCTTGTTCGCCTCATTCAGGACTGGGTCATGCGCTACCCCTTGGCTCTCGGTCAGGGAAACTTCGGATCACCCGGTAATGACGGTGCAGCAGCCCCCCGTTACACCGAAACCAAGATGGCTCCCCTGGCTCTCGAAATGGTGCGTGACATCAATGAGGACGCTGTGGACTTCCAGCCCAACTATGACGGCAAGAACCAGGAGCCTGTCGTCCTGCCCTCGCGCATTCCCAACCTGCTCGTTAATGGCTCATCAGGTATTGCTGTGGGTATGGCAACCAACATCCCCCCGCATAACCTGCGTGAGGTTGCAGAGGGTGTGCAGTGGTTCCTTGAAAACCCCGCGGCTACCAACGAGGAGCTACTCGAAGCACTCATTGCCCGCATCAAGGGCCCTGACTTCCCTACCGGTGCAACCATTTTGGGCCACAAGGGAATTGAGCAGGCATACCGCACCGGTCGTGGTTCTATCACCATGCGCGCAGTGGTAAACGTCGAAGAAATTCACGGTCGCACCTGCCTGGTCGTCACTGAGCTCCCCTACCAGGCCAACCCCGATAACTTGGCCATCAAAATTGCTGAGTTGGTCAAGGACGGCAAAATCACCGGCATCGCCGACCTTCGCGATGAAACCTCGGGCCGTACCGGTCAACGTCTGGTCATTGTGCTCAAGCGCGATGCTGTAGCCAAGGTGGTGCTTAATAACCTCTATAAGCACACTCAGCTGCAAGAAAACTTCTCAGCCAACATGCTGGCAATTGTAGACGGCGTGCCCCGCACGCTTTCCCTCGATGCCTTCATTCGCCACTGGGTTAACCACCAACTCGAAGTAATTGTGCGACGCACCCGCTACCGACTGCGTCAGGCAGAAGAGGAAGCGCATATTCTGCGCGGTCTTCTCAAGGCACTGGATGCCCTGGATGAGGTCATTGCCCTGATCCGTCGCTCCCCCACTGCTGATGAAGCCCGCACCGGGCTAATGGAATTCCTGGATATTGATGAGGCTCAGTCCCAGGCAATTCTGAATATGCAGCTACGCCGCTTGGCCGCTTTGGAGCGTCAGAAGATTCAGGATCGGCATGATGAGCTGATGCGCATGATTGATAAATATAACTCCATTATTGCTTCTGAGGATCGCCAGCGTACCATCATCTCCGAGGAACTGACCGATATCGTCAACCGTTACGGTGACGAGCGACGGAGTAAGATCCTGATGGGTTACGACGGGGATATGTCCATGGAGGACCTCATCCCCGAAGAAGAAATGGTGGTTACCATTACCCGCGGTGGCTACGTCAAGCGCACCCGCAGCGACCAATACCGCAGCCAGCACCGTGGCGGTAAGGGTATTAAGGGAGCTTCCCTGCGCGGGGACGACGTGGTCCAGCACTTCTTTGTCACCTCCACCCACAGCTGGATCCTCTTCTTCACTAACCTGGGCCGGGTCTACCGCACCAAGGCTTATGAGCTGATGGAAGCGGGGCGTGACGCCAAGGGGCAACACGTTGCTAACCTACTGGCCTTCCAGCCCGATGAAACCATCGCCAAGGTCATGGAGCTCAAATCTTACGAGGACGCCCCCTACCTGGTGCTCGCTACCAAAAACGGTTTGGTTAAGAAGACTGCCCTGTCCGATTACGACACCAACCGCACCGCTGGTGTCATCGCCATTAACCTGCGCGAGGGGGATGAGCTAGTATCGGCTCAGCTGGCCTCGGCTGAAGATGACCTCATGCTCATTTCCCGCCAGGGTCAGTCGCTACGCTTCACTGCCACTGACGAGGCACTGCGCCCCATGGGCCGTGCGACTAGCGGTGTTACCGGCATGAAGTTCCGTGATGGGGACGAATTGTTATCGGCTAACGTCGTCACCGATGATTCTTATGTCTTTATCGTTACTGCAGGTGGCTACGCCAAGCGCACGCAGGTGGATCAGTACCGCGTGCAGGGTCGTGGTGGTCTCGGTATTAAGGTCGCCAAGCTGGCCGAAGACCGTGGAGACCTGGTGGGTGGGCTCATTGTTGGTGAGGATGATGAAGTTATGGTCGTCATGCAATCCGGCAAGGTAGTGCGCACCTCTGTATCCGAAGTTCCCGCTAAGGGTCGTGACACCATGGGTGTTATCTTCGCTAAGCCCGGTAAGAATGATGAGATTCTAGAGGTCGCCCGCAACTTCGAGCGGAACATTGATGATGTAGAAGACACCGAAGAAAAAGTCGATAACAGTGCCGAAAACGGTGCCGATGAAGTACCTTTAGAAAACAAGAGCACACCGGCGGAAGCCGAAACCGTAGAAGCACACGGAGGTAACTAGTGAGCACCAACAGCACAGGCGCGGCTCCGCGCCCCGCACCCAGGGCTGGCAACGCGCGAGCGGCGCAGTCTAAGGGGAGTGCTTCACGTAAGCCCCTGGTGCGCCCCGCACCCCGTTCGAAGATCCGCCGCGCTCGCCTGGTGGTCGCTAAGGTTGATACCTTCTCAGTCGCCAAGCTGGTATTCCTGCTGTCTGTGGCTGTAGGTATCGTAACGGTTGTTGCGTCGGTCATCCTGTGGTTGGTTATGCAGGCCACCGGTGCCTTCCAGAGCCTGAATGACATTCTGGCCCTGCTGGGGACCACCGGTAGCGCGGTAGATATCTCTCAGTATCTATCGCTGGGGCAGGTAGCGCTCTATACCACCATTATCTCGGTGATTAATGTAGTGCTCTTTACCCTCCTGGGGACGCTGGCGGCCATGCTGTACAACGTCGCTGCCAAGCTGGTGGGTGGCGTTGGTGTTACCTTGACGGACGAATAAAGTTTTCACTGAAGAAAGATGGTCCCCTGCTGGCATGAGGAGGGGACCATCTTTTTTGGTCGGAAGATGTTTAAAATACCCCGGGTATTTTTGTGACCCAGAACATGCTTTTTCGATTTGGCAAGCTGTGTGAATCTGTGTAAAGTTATATTTCGTTCTGGTGAAAATCTGAACACCGAGGGCGTATAGCTCAGATGGTTAGAGCGCTACACTGATAATGTAGAGGTCCCAGGTTCAATTCCTGGTACGCCCACTCTCCTTGGTTGAAAGGTTGAAATGAATAAATTCATGGCAATCACTTTAGCGGCAGTCGTAGCAGCGGTTGTAACTAAGAAGGCGAAGGACTCTCAAGAGAATAAAAGCTCTTGGAAAGCTGCTACAGATAAAATTTAATAGGTTGCACCTATATGGGGGCGTGGCGCAATTGGTAGCGCACCTGCTTTGCAAGCAGGGGGTTAGGGGTTCGAGTCCCCTCGCCTCCACTCTTCGGTGATTATAGCAAGAGGGAAACACCCGGTCCCATCCCGAACCCGGAAGTTAAGGCTCTTTGCGCTGATGGTACTGCACTGGTGACGGTGTGGGAGAGTAAGTCATTGCCGAATTAAATGTGATGGAAGAGGCTCAGTCGAAAGACTGGGCCTCTTCTTTTTGTTGTAGGGGAAGGTTATGGGGGAACCCACACCGCTTTAAAGTGAATAATAGGTTAACGAGCGAAGCAGGGTTTGAGGGATTATATGGGGCAAGGCTCGTAAAACCACATGAACCTTCCTACTTATAGACCGTCCTGGATTTATTTAAGGAACATTTTCTCACGTCAAAAGCTATTTTGGTGGAATCGAGGGTGGGATCCGGAGGGGTACCCCTGTGTGAATTGTGTGTTTTTTAATCCTTAAACAAAACGCTGTCTGGGGTTTACCTGCAATCTTTCAGATGTTTCCTAAATACTGTTAATAGGCGCATAATCATTGGGTGACTACAGAACTCATCATCCTGGTCATTGTGGTACTTACCGCGCTGGCTTTTGACTTCACCAACGGATTTCACGACACCGCGAATGCCATGGCATCCTCCATCGCAACCGGTGCTCTCAAGCCTAAGACTGCCGTAGCTCTTTCAGCTTCCCTTAATCTCGTCGGTGCTTTCTTGTCCATCGAAGTAGCTAAGACCGTCGGCACGGGGCTGGTGGACTTAGAGACTGCAGGGGGCGGGTCAAGCCTCATGCTTATCGTCTTTACTGGTCTAGTAGGCGCCATCCTGTGGAACGTTCTCACCTGGTTGCTGGGATTGCCTTCTAGCTCCTCTCATGCCCTCTTTGGAGGGCTAATTGGTGCGACACTAGCATCCTTGGGAACAAGCGGAGTGCTCTGGAATGGGGTGCTAATGAAGATTATCGTTCCGGCTCTTCTAGCGCCCCTCATTGCCGGTATCATCGCATATATCAGCACCAGGGTGGTCTACCGCGTTACAGTGGCAGTGCCTGAGAACCGTAAGAAGAAAAACTTCCGCTTTGGTCAGATTTCTGCTGCTTCTCTCATGTCGCTAGCACACGGTACCAATGACGCTCAAAAGACCATGGGTGTTATTTTCCTAGCCCTCGTTGCGGCACAGGAAATCGATCCGTCGGCGGATATACCCTTCTGGGTTCGCCTGGTCTGTGCGGTAGCTATTGCCCTGGGAACCTACCTGGGTGGGTGGCGCATCATCAAAACTCTGGGTAAGGGTATCGTCGATATCGAAGGCCCTCAGGGTTTCTCTGCTGATGGTTCTTCTGCTGCCATTATTTTGACGTCCTCTCATTTCGGAATGGCTCTTTCGACTACTCACGTAGCTACCGGTTCTATCATCGGTTCAGGTGTGGGACGCCGTGTTGCAGTGAAATGGTCGACTGCCCGGCGCATGGTAGTTGCCTGGACTATTACCCTCCCCGCCGCAGGCAGTGTTGGTGCTCTGACATGGTTCGTCGGTAATTACATCAACCACTTCACGGGTAGTGATTGGATGGGGGAAGCAACCGTATTTCTGATTCTGGTCGGATTTTGCGCCTGGATGTGGGCACATTCGCGCAAGAGCGCTATTAGCCACATTGATATGCATGCCGGTGAAGTCGTGCGAACCCGTGAAGTGCATACTGAATCCCTCCCCGTCATACAGAAGGTTGGTCAGTAATGCTTCTCGCTGAAATCTTCCATAAGATTTATCCCGTGTTCTTGGCTGGACTTGTCTTTGGGGCAGGTCTACCCATTCTGTATGCGGTTGCCGTGCGGCTTGTGAGCGGCACAGCCACTGAAACTGCTGACGGTACCGTAAAGGTTGAAGTGCAGCACCCTCTAGCTAGGGTAGCTGCCTACGCTATTTTTGTGCTGCTGGCGCTGGCAATTCTCACTGGTATTCTGTGGATTGCAAAAGACTTCCTCTATGCCTACACCGGTTTTAACCTCTTTGGGGTCGCTGACTAGGATCAATCCCGTATAACCTTAAGTGCTTAAACTAAAGCGCCACCCTGATGTTGAAGGGTGGCGCTTTGGGTGACGCGTGGAGACGCTGGGTTTTTATATCAAGGTTGCGGCGTAGAAAATGCCCAGAGCCAATGTAAAACCAACGAGGCCAATGAGGGTTTCCATCACCGTCCAGGTCTTGAAGGTTGTCTTTTCGTCCATATTGAAGAAGCGGCTGACCAGCCAGAAGCCGGAGTCATTGAAGTGAGAGAGAATCACCGATCCAGCGGCGACAGCAATGACCAGAGCAGAGAGTTGGAGATCCCCGTATCCTGCGGCCTCGACGCCCGGAGCAATAAGACCAGCTGTGGTCGTCAGGGCTACGGTCGCTGAACCCTGAGCAACACGTAGGATACCCGAGATGATAAAGCCAGCAACAATGAGGGGCACACCCATGTCGCCCAGTACATCGGTCAGTGAAGCACCAATACCCGAGGTACGCAGTACGCCACCAAACATGCCACCGGCACCGGTAATCAGAATAACCGAGCAAACAGCGGGGAGTGCACCTTCCATGGTGGTGTTGATGTGCTTTTTGTGGACGCCACGGCGGTTGCCCAGTACGTACATGGCCACCAGTGTGGTGATGAGAAGGGCAACAGGTGTTTCCCCCAGCATGCGCAGGGTCTGGTACCAGGTCTGGTCAGTGACGTCCTCTGCGAGAATACCCGAAGTGGCTAGTGTGTTCAGGCCGGTGTTCATAAAAATCAGCAGCATGGGTAGTAGAAGAACAAACAGGACGGTGCCAAAGCTAGGCGGATTTTTAGGATCGTCCGGCTCCTCATCGATGCCCAAGAGAGCGGGGACCGGCAGATTGATGCGAGCGCCGATATAGCGGCTGAAGAGGTAAACCGCCAGATACCAAGTGGGAATTGCAATTACCAGGGCGACCAGCAGAAGGACACCAACGTTAGCGTTGAAGAAGGCAGCAGCTGATACCGGGCCGGGGTGGGGTGGAGTGAAGACATGCATGACCGAGAAAGCACCTGCCACGGGAATGCCGTAGAACAGCATAGAACCGCCTACCCAGCGAGCTACCGAGAACATGATAGGCAGCATGACCACCAGCCCGGCATCAAAGAAGATGGGGAAGCCAAAGAGCATGGATGTCACACCCAAGGCGATAGGTGCCCGCTTTTCACCAAAGACCGAGATGAGTTTGTGGGCAAGCACTTGCGCACCGCCGGAAGTCTGGATGAGGATACCCAGCATGGCGCCTAGGCCTACGAGAAGTGCGACGGATGCCAGCGTACTGCCGAAGCCGCTGAGCATAACCGGCACCACCTGGGCGGTGGGAATACCCGCTGCAATTGCGGTGAGAACACTGACCAAAATAAGAGCGGGGAAGGCGTGCACCTTCAACTTCATGATGAGCACAAGAAGCAGGGCTACAGCTGCTGCCGCAATAGCCAGTAGGGGCCCTGCTGTTAGGGTTTGTGTCCAGTCTTCGATGGTCATGAGAAGTTTACTCCGTAGGTTTGTGTCAGTGTGTTTTCAGCATTGTAAGCGATGTCATCCAGCGGGGGAGTGATGTCAAGGGTGAAACCTAACTCGTCCGCCTCGAGGGGTTCGAGGGTCGCTAATTGTGAGTCAAGCAGGGTAGTGGGCATAAAGTGACCGCGTCGGTGAGTCATGCGGTCTGCAATTAGTTCTTTGGAGCCTGTGAGATGCAGAAAAATCACGCGGCCAGGTGCGGTGCGCAAAGCGTTGCGGTACTGCTTTTTAAGAGCTGAGCAGGTGATGATGGTGTTCTTGCCCTGTGCTGCCTGTTCGGTAGCCCATGCGGCGATATCAGCCAGCCAGGGCGCACGGTCCTCATCGGTAAGTGGATTGCCCGCACTCATCTTCTGGACGTTGGACGCCGGGTGTAGATCATCGCCTTCGGCAAAGCTAAAACCGGTGCGATGGTGCAAACGGTGGGCTAGCTCTGTTTTTCCGGTGCCGCTGACGCCCATCACGACGATATGGACGATATTTTGTGGTGTGATAGTCATGCTTTTGATTTTAAGGACCGACACAATGAGAGCCTAAAGGGGTGTGCTAAAGCAGTATTTTAGGAAATGTAGTGATTCTACTGTGGTCTATCTAACCCATGTTTGGTAAGCTTATGTTTGCACGTGTAAAAAATGTGTAGTATAGTTTTATATGCACCTACGGGGGCGTGGCGCAATTGGTAGCGCACCTGCTTTGCAAGCAGGGGGTTAGGGGTTCGAGTCCCCTCGCCTCCACTCTTCGGTGATTATAGCAAGAGGGAAACACCCGGTCCCATCCCGAACCCGGAAGTTAAGGCTCTTTGCGCTGATGGTACTGCACTGGTGACGGTGTGGGAGAGTAAGTCATTGCCGAATTAAATGTGATGGAAGAGGCTCAGTCGAAAGACTGAGCCTCTTTTTTATGCCCAGAAAAAGACCCCTGAGATACCACGCTGCTCGCCAGTAGGAGGGTCGGAGAAGTAGATAATCATCTGTTTATCATTCACGGATAGGCCCGTCGATGAAAACTGGATAAGCTGTAGTTTTTGACGGATGCAAAAACGCCGACGCATTATCTCTCATGCGTCGGCGTTCTCAGCTAGCTATAAACCGCTACCTCAAACACAAAACTTATGCAGCGGGGGTCTTCCAGGGATCCTCGACGGGGCGTGAAGCCTTGTAAGCAGCAGCGCCAGCAACGGTGCCCGCAACCAGCAGCCCCAGAACTAGCCAACCCTTGCCGCTCTTTTTAGAAGCTTTCTTCTGCTCCTTAGCGAACTGGGCAGCAGCCTTTACAGCGGCCTTCTGTGCATTCTTTACAGCCTTCTTGTCGCCAGTTACTTTAGCCGCAACGGTGTTGACCGGTGCAGGAACTTCAGCGTCTGAGAGTTTAACAGCAACGGTATCAGCAACTTCAGCAGCTTTGACACGGGCAGTTGCCACAGCATCTTCAACTACCGGGGTGACATCATCAATGGTGTGCTGGATTTTATTCACCAGGGTGTTTTGCACCTTGTCCAGCTTCTTGTGAGCGTCTTTAGCCACTGAGTTAGTGGTCTTCTTTGCGTTCTTTCCGTGCTTCTCAGCGGTCTTCTGGAGATCAGTAAACTTGTTGGCTGTGAACTTCTCAGCGCGAGCAGTTTTCTTGTCAGCCAGCTTGGTCAGTTTGTCTGCCTTCTTGCCGGTCTTCTTCTGAGCCTTTGCAAAGAATCTCTCTGCCTGCTTCTGAGCTTTCTTAGCCTTAGCATTTTTGGTTAGAGCCATGTCTCTACCTCCAGGTTGATTTCAGCGCCGCGAAGGACGCAGCGGTTAACTGTTATTCATAAGCTTACGAAATATGCTTGTAAAAAGCAGTTTATATACGAAAAGAAACCTGGTGTTCTCTGCCCGCTAAAGACCATGTCCCTTTATCTATCAACTGCGAAATTCCGTCATGTTGGCTCAATCTACGTTCCTACGAATAAGCTTCAGAGTTCACCCCCAGCGGGACTATTCGAATCGAAACAGACTTTTACGGACCTATTAGGGTTTCTGCCAGAGAAGTTCCCCGTGCGGGATGACAAAGAGAGCGCCAGGCTGTGAACCCCATTCTCTCCACTCTTGAGCCACCTCTTGCAATTCCTGAATACTAGTCAGCCCTGTCTCAACAATTTGTTGCCCTAGGGCAGTTTGTTCTATTCGCTCAGCCCATGAACAGGCCAGTTGTTGAGCCTCTTCACCCGTGTATGTCCAGGTGGAAGTTGTAAAACGTGCTCCGCTTAAACCCGCCTGCCGAGCATACGAAAGAAGTCTGCGTCCAGCACTTGGTTCCCCACCGTTATTCCGAGCAACCTGTAGATAAAGTTCTCGCCATCGTGAAATTTTGGATGATGCAGGGAACCAGAAAAAGCTCTCGTAGTCGGCGTCCCGAATAGCAACATACCCACCAGGCCTTACTACACGAGCCATTTCTGTGAGAGCCTGAATAGGATTGCTAACGTGTTGAATAACCTGGTGCGCATGAGCTATATCAAAAATATTGTCTGAAAAGCTGAGGTGATGTACGTTTTCTACGGAGAATTTTGCCGAAATTCCTTGTTCCACGGTCAGGCCCTTATCGAGAAGATGTCTTTGGCAGAGGTTTAACTCTTCCTCCCCAATTTCAGTGGCTGTTACCTTGCCAGTTAACCGTGCAAAATCTGCGGTGATACTGCCGGGGCCGGCACCAATATCCAACAGATTCATGCCCGGGGCGAGATATGGTCTGAGATAGGCCGCAGAATTATCGATGGTACGCTGCTGGTGTGCATTGAGGACTGGTTTTTGGTGCCCGTGAGTATAGGACTCTTTCATTGTTAAATTTCACTTTCAAAAGGAATAATGAAATCTAACTTATCCACAATTTCATTATATGAACATTAGATTTCATAATTTAGATATCATTAAAATACTGCACTTGACTGCAGCTCATAGTAGAAACCGTGAACCTCTTTACGTTTTCTCCCCCCTACATATCTTTCGCTGAGTGCAAAAGCGCAGTCTATGTCTAGCATCTGTGGAGGATGGCATGACAGAATGGGGAACATGACTGCAACTGCTAAAGCAACACTTCACACTAACCACGGCGACATCGTTGTTAACCTCTTCGGTAACCACGCGCCGCTGACCGTCAAGAACTTCATCGGTCTCTCCGATGGTACCCAGGAATGGCGCCACCCCCGCACCGGTGAAGTAGAGAACGGTCCCCTCTACAAGGACGTCGTTTTCCACCGCATTATTCGCGACTTTATGATTCAGGGTGGTGACCCCCTGGGCCAGGGCATCGGCGGCCCCGGCTACCAGTTCAAGGACGAAATCCACCCCGAACTGAGCTTCAACAAGCCCTACCTGCTGGCCATGGCAAACGCTGGCCCCGGCACCAACGGCTCACAGTTCTTCATCACCACCGTTGAAACCCCCTGGCTCAACGGCCGCCACACCATCTTCGGTGAAGTTGTTGATGAGGATTCCAAGAAGGTCGTTGACGCTATTGAAGGCGTAGCAACCGGTGCTATGGACCGCCCCGTTGAGGACGTCATTCTCTCCTCAGTCGACATCGAAGAACTCTAAGCGTTAGAAAATCTTTATCACGTAAGTGCCCGCCCGATTTATCGGGTCGGGCACTTACTTTATACCCGCGGCAAGGCTGCAAGAAAGGACGCCAGTGAGCGAGCCCGCCAGCTACGGCTATAACAACAATCAGCAATCGGTCTGCCCACGCCACCCGGACCAGGTAACTTACGTACGGTGCGGGCGCTGCGGCAGACTGGCCTGCGGAAAATGCCAGATACCCTTAGAAGTGGGCATGATATGCGTGGATTGTAGGCAACAGGTGCGCGCCGCCCAGCCCGCCAGCCGTACAACCCGTAGCAAACCGGTGGTGACCTACGCTCTCATTGCTCTTAACGTGCTGGTGTGGGCTCTACAGTGGGTTTTCCCCAGCGTCTCCACCTTTGGGCTTTACAATCCTGCCTGGGTTGAATATTCGGGGGAGTGGTACCGAGCTCTAACCTCCGGCTTCCTGCATTCGCTGGGCAACCTCTCCCACCTACCGCTCAACATGTTCTCCCTCTACCTTTTTGGGCAGGCGCTAGAACCAATTCTGGGACGTTGGAAATTCCTATCGACCTACCTGCTCTCAATCCTGGGAGGATCAGCTGCCGTGCATCTTATTGCCCGCTTCTGGGGTGATTACGGGGACATGACCACCAGTGTCCTGGGTGCATCCGGTGGGGTATTTGGTCTCTTTGGAGCCTTCTTTGCACTGGCACGCGCTCGCAGGCAGAGTACCAGCGGGATTATGGTGCTGGTGGCTATCAACTTTGTTTATGGGCTTATGTTCCCCGGAGTTTCCTGGGAGGCACATCTGGGAGGGTTAGTAACGGGTGCTATCGTAGCCACCCTACTGAACGGATTGCCCGAACCTCGAAAACGGAAATAAGTATCCACAGGATCTATCCACAGCTGTTAATAACTACATGAGTGTAATTTCAATAGTGTTAACAGGCTGTGGATAGTGCTAGTTCGGCTTTAAATCGCAGTAAATTACATCGGTGTAAGAGATTTCCCCAATTTTATCCCCACCTGTGGATAACTGTCAGGAACAGGGTGTGTAGAAAATGTAATTTCAAGTTTTCAGCCCTACTGGTGGGAAAGTGCAGTGTAACTTCCGAATAGTACCCCATCGAATAAAGGACATTACATATGAAGAAAGTTAACTGGCTTGGCAATGGTATTGCTTTGCTGCTTTTCATTGCAGTTCCTCTAGCAATCGGTTTTACCGGCAGTTTTCTCACCGCAGATCAGGTCGATGGTTGGTATGCTTCAGCGGATCAGGCACCCTGGGCGCCACCTAACGCGGTGTTCGGCCCCGTGTGGACTCTGCTTTACGTGATGATCGGTGCAACGGGATGGTTGCTCTGGCGCTCTACAGTTACACGCCAGCGACGACAAGCCTTTATTCTCTACGGCATTCAGCTGGTTCTCAACGCTGTTTGGAGCCCGCTCTTTTTTGGCGCCTACCCCACCTACGGTGTAGCGGGTCTATGGGTGGCTTTAGTGGTTATCTACCTGCTACTGCTCACGGTTATGGTGAGCATTAAGGTTTTTGCCTCCGTGAGCAAAATAGCTGCCGGGCTCTTTGTGCCCTATGGTCTCTGGGTTGCATACGCCAGCACCCTTAACCTCTATATGGCACTACATAACTAGGAAGTAATATTTTTCATGAGAGGGCTCTGGCTAGTTGATTCAGAGCCCTCCCTGCAGATCTATAGGGGTTCCTCTGAAATCTATTTAATCGAAGATTCAATGAGAGCAGCGACAGACTTCGGAGCGGAAAAGGCCGAGGCAACGAAAGCTTCATCAGAGGTGCGCACAGTAGGTACCACTGCATTTCCGTTATTAACACTTTTTACATAAGCCTCAGCGTCGGCGTCTTCCCAAATATTGACCCACAGGGCACGGTCTCCTATCTCTCCCAGACCATCATTTAAACGCTGGCAGAAAGGGCAACCAGGGCGCCAATAGATTGCTACCCCGCCCTTCTTTACAAATTCTTCAGCCTCAGCGTGGGTGCTTATTTCACGGTTCATGGGATGTACTCCTTGCTACGTCATGGGTGATAATACTCTACTGAACATCTACCCCATCAATGTTATTCCCAGCCCTATCGACAGTGATACTTGGGTGCTGGCACAAAAAACGGGAGGTAACTATTAACAGTTACCTCCCGCTCAAGGAATAAACTTAGTCCTTCTTGAGGGAATCAGTTACGCCTGAAACGGCACCTTTGATGTCCTCGACCTTGTCTTTGATGCCGGCCTTGACCTGATCGGTCTTACCTTCAGCTTCAAGATGGCTATCGCCGGTAACCTTACCGCCGAATTCTTTAGCCTTACCGGCCAAATTCTCTGCACCATTTTCAATCTTGTTATCTTCAGCCATGAGGTAGCTCCCTTCTGTCCCGCTCAGATAGCGGGGATAAAAACAGAACCCAATGATCTATTGCCTAGATGATTGGCCCTGCACTGTAAAAACCTGAAATTTTTTACTTACCGAAGCGCTCGCTGAGCTTGCCGGCTGCGTCGTTAATGGTGTCTTTAGCCTGCTGCGCGTGATCGTCGTTGACGACCTCCTTGCCAGCCTTATCATTGACGGTATCCTTGGCCTTGTCAACGTTGTCATTGATGGCGTTGTTGAGATCGAAACCCATGGTTTTACCCCTTTCTACAGGAAATGTGGACGGTTCACCCGAAGGATTACCGTTGATACTAAGCCTACGCAAGAAATGTGTTTAAATAAACTATCTATCTCGAAAAGATAGAAAAATCTAGGGTAAACCCCAGCATGTTCGAAGGAAAGCTAACGAAAACACGGTGAAGAAAAAGGAACTACTCCCCAGCTAGATATTTACAGGCGTACACTATTTCTTCAGACGGCTCCATTGAACCGCCTATGAGATTTATGAGTGGTTAGGAGCCTCTCGTGCCTGCCCTTTTGCACAAAATCTCGACTCGCTCTCACAACAGTGACCCCGAGCCGACACCTCACCCTTTGATTCAGCACGCACAAACACGTGCATCCCGTTGGCTGATGCATGATTCCCCTGAGCTTACCGCTGAAATTCAGGGCCCGCACGGTAGAAATAACACCCACCATGGCCATCCCTGGTGGAAGGTTATGTGTCTATCGGGCGTAGATTACTTCTCTACTCTTGGTTATCAGCCGGCCCTCGCGGCTCTCGCCGCGGGACTGCTTGCACCACTGGCTACCCTCATACTGGTTGCTGTTACTCTGCTAGCTGCCTTACCCATCTATCGCCGCATTGCTCAAGAGAGCCCTCGGGGTGCCGGTTCCATCCATCTTCTCGAGTGCCTCCTCTCAAAGTGGAACGCCAAAATATTTGTGCTCATCCTGCTCGGGTTCACCATCACCGACTTCGTCATCACTATTACACTCTCTGCCGCTGACGCTGCTGCGCACCTGGAAGCTAACCCACTGGTAGCTCCTGCGCTGGGCGGTCACCACATGGTACTGACCCTTGGCTTATTAGCCCTACTCACGGCCGTCTTTCTGCGGGGATTCAACGAAACCATTAACGTCGCTGTGGTGCTGGTAGCTATCTTTATTCTTCTCAATCTACTGGTGATTGGTGCTAGCTTCATAGAAATACTGCATACTCCTCATATCACCGGTAATTGGTGGTACGCGCTCACTGCGCAAAATGGTAATCCCTGGCTAGCTCTGGCGCTCGTGGTTTTGATTTTCCCCAAGATTGCCTTGGGACTTTCAGGCTTTGAAACCGGTGTGGTGGTTATGCCCCAAATCGGTAGCAAAAAATGCTCAGAAACTGACCAAGGTGACCTCAGGATACGCGGCGCAAAAAAGCTTCTCACAACAGCCGCCCTGACCATGAGTGTGCTCTTGATATGTTCATCTTTCGCTACCACCCTTCTTATCCCTCAGGAGGAATTTAAAGAGGGTGGAGATGCTAATGGTCGGGCGCTTGCTTATCTGGCGCACGACCTTCTGGGTGAAGGGTGGGGCACAGCCTATGACATTTCAACCATTCTTATCCTCTGGTTTGCTGGGGCCTCCGCTATGGCGGGGCTGCTCAACCTCGTCCCTCGATATCTGCCGCGCTACGGCATGGCACCAGAGTGGACGCGTGCCTCGCGCCCCCTGGTTCTTGTCTTTAGCGCTGTCTGCGTCTTCGTCACCCTTATTTTCGATGCGGATGTTGAAGCTCAAGGCGGCGCTTACGCCACCGGTGTTTTAGTGCTTATGACCAGTGCTGCCGTAGCGGTCACTCTTTCCGCTAAAAAACGCCGTCAAAGGGCAGCCTTTCTCTATTACCTCTCTGCCACGATTATCTTTGGTTACACCACCATTGCTAATATCTTTGAACGACCCGATGGCTTACGTATCTCCCTTTTCTTTATTGGCGGAGTTGTTTCTCTCTCGCTTCTCTCCCGGGCACTGCGCTCCTACGAGTTGCGAATCGACAGCGTAAACTTTGACCAGTCGGCGCTGGCTCTACTAGCGTGCAGCTCCAAACCTCTGCACCTGATCGCTCATCTGCCCGATAATTTTAATGCCGCTGACTACGGGGAAAAACTATCCCGGGAGCGTTGGGCTCATAACCTAGAGGCTGATGCCCGCATCATATTCGTTGAAATTGCTGTGGAGGACCCCAGCAACTTCAGCTCAGAACTCGTGGTGCATGGTCTAGATGAAGGCGGGTATCAGGTGCTCAGTGCTTCTGGATCTTCGGTGGCTAACAGCATTGCAGCCCTTTCTCTTGCCGTGCGAGATATAACCGGGCAGGTGCCGCATATCTACCTGGACTGGGCGGCCGGTTCACCCCTCAAAAACTACATTGCCTTTGTACTCTTTGGGCAGGGACAAATCGCATCGACGGTCCACGAGGTACTTCGACGGGCAGAAAAGACCTTGCAGTACCGGCCCGTAGTCCATGTTTCTTAGATGGGTGAAACAGGGACTTCTGTTTGACTTAGAGGTCCCTGTTCGCTGCTTGGCCTGCCACCATAGGGAGGAACTCAGGGGCAGCAAAGCCCCGCTGCGCATAGGCAAGGGCAACTCTTTCAGCCGCATGCTGTAGCTTATCGCTGTCAATCAATGCCATGACCGCTCCGCCAAAACCACCCCCGACGATGCGGGCGCCTAGCGCACCCGCTGCTAGGCAGGCGTCTACAGCTATATCGATTTCTCGACGTGAGACACATAGCTCATCACGCATAGATACAAATGATTCGGTAAAAAGACGCCCCAGTTCTTCCCATGCGGTGGCGCCCAAGAGCTCGGTATTTTTGAGGAGATAAGCGGCGCGTTCAACCAGCGTCATATCGTGTAAGGTGTGGCGCAACCAGCCGCGTGGAAAGACTGGTTTATCGGCTGACTCATCGAGGGCTGCGAGGGCACGGTTGACCGTCGAATCCACCAAATCCAGGCGCCACTTCTTGGCCTGCTGCTCACTGAGCCCCGCGCACGAAAGATCAGCGGGCAGGGCGTTGCGGAGATAATCAAGACCCATGCCTGCCGTGGCAGCTTCATTAGCTGCCCGTCGAGCCGCAAACTCACCGCCCGCTAGTTTATGGGGGGTGTTGGTGTTGATGACGAGCCAGCTCAAGTGAGCCTGATCTACATCGGCTTCAACCGCTTCAATAGAAAAATCTCTAAAGTCAATCACCAGGGCTTTACCCGGCTGAGATCGGAGGGACGCCGTCTGGTCAAGACCGCCTGTGCGAGCTCCTGCTACTACATTCTCAGCTGTGATGCAGACCTGGGCCAGGCGGGCTCGCAGGGCATCATTGGTGGGACTGAGGTCAGAAGGTAGTGCGTCTGTTGCCGAGCACCCCGCGCGCAAGGGGCAGGAAAGATCAAGGAGAGCGAGGGCAGTTGAACATTCCAGGGCTGCTGACGATGAGAGACCGCCGCCTACCGGGACCTTGGAGTTAATGAGAAGATCGGCACCAAAATTGAGTGGAAGAGCAATATCTCGCCCGCCCTCATGATTCATGGCCCAGGCGACACCGGCTACGTAGGTAAACCACCCTTTGAAAGTACCCGGTTGAATTTCACGCACCACCACCGTGCGGTCGTCCCCCGGCATTTGCACCGAGGATGCGCGGAGCACCCCGTCCGTGCGCATCCTACCCGCCACATAGGTGCGATAGGGCAGGGGCATGGGCATGCAAGAACCACCCAAAAAGTCAATGTATTCACCCAGGAGGTTCAAGCGCCCCGGAGCTGACCACACGCCATCGGGTTCAACCCCGTATTTTTCGATGAAGGCGGCGCGCACTGTTTCTACCTCTGCGGCATGATCTGGCAGGGTAGCCCAGTGGGGTTCAACGCGAATAGTCAAGGGTGCTCTTTTCTTCCGGAGGTAAACCTCTTGTATAACGTACTGCCGTGTGAGGTTATTTCAAAAACCCCGTGAATACTGCCCGGATAGCTTGCCGATAGGGGAGAGGGGCTTCAGTAGGAGGAGGGGAATTGCCCAACAAATAGCGGGTCTGATCCTGTTCGATGAAACCCAGCGCCACATGTACCAGTGTAAGTGCCGCTAAAGGGGCTTGTTGAGAACCGGTGTGATGGGTGAGGTAGATTGTCAGATGATCTAAAAACTGTAGCTGATGAGGGTCTAGGGCTAGCGCCAGTCTGACTACTTCTGCAGCTTCTTTGACAGGAATCAGATGACTGTATACATCAGCGAAAATTCTATCTATCTCCCCCTGTTCGGCAGGGAAAGGGACATCGTTAAGAATGCGCGAAGCAAGGGAAGCGAGCAGCTCCTGTTTATTCTTCACATGGTAGTAAAGTGCCCCCGGAGCCACACCCAACTCGGTAGCTAGGCGTCGCATAGAGAGATCCGCAAGACCATACTGGTTCAGCAGGGTAAAAGCGGTATTAAGAATTCGATCACGATTTAAGGGCACCCTCTTATTGTTGCCTATTCTTTACGTCTTCGCCCACTTCCCAGTTTTAAGTTGAGCTGTGCAGGAGTAGATTTGACCTATGGCTTTCAATTTTTCAGATTTCACCACTAAAGTGCGCGCAGGCGGTAACGCCACGGCTGAAGACATCCACGGCATTCTGACCGCAAGCCCTGCGGCTACCTTCGCTCTCGTTGAATTTGCTGCCGAGCAACGCAGATTGTTTTTTCAAAACAGCCTAGAAGCGGGCAATTTACTGGGTTCTGAAAATATGGTCAAACCTGCATCAGTGCTGGTGGAGATAAATGCACCCATTAATGCTGATGAACTAACCGAAACCATTATGGGCATCGCATCTGACTCCGAGGTGCAGCGCACTACCGTGGAGTTTGTGCAGGGGCAGGCGCCGCACCTTCCCATGGAAGCTCTCAGAGTGCTGGCTGCTTTCCGCCTAGCGGCACCGGTAAAAAGCTTACGCCTTGGGACCAGCCGAACCTCAACCTTGCGTTCTTTGCAACCGCTTGCAATGCACATGATTGATTCCATGCTACTCAGTGAATTTTCAACTGACCAACCACAAGCAATTTTTGAGGATCTTAAGCTCATCAGGGACGCTGGGGTGGTGGTAGACGGATCCGCCGGTCGAGATCTTGTCTCGGAATACGTAGCGGATCTTGAAGGACGAGGAATCGCTAATGCGGCAGAGTTAGCAGAGCTGGTCATTAATACATCTAATCAAGGCAGAGGTGGGTGCGGCGGAAACTGCGCCTGCGGAAGCGGTGGCTGCTCCTGAAATGAGCGGTGTGTCTCGAAGTGTGACAATCCAGTGAGGATCCAGTCAGCCTTAAATCGCTGATGACAGGGTACTCTCAAGAAATTTGCAGATTTTTCACCTACCATGGGTAAGTGCTCACAAACCGTGACAGACCAGTTATATTCTTGGAAAAGAATATTTGAAGAAACCTTAAGGAAGCATGGATCCCAAAGAACTTTCGCCCGCCTACTTCACCTCACTGGCATCAGTTGTGCTTGGTGCCTTCATGATTGGCGCTAGCTCAACTCTTGTTTCGGTGCTTGGCTGGCTTCTACTCTTTGCTGGAGTGGGGCTGAATGCCTTCTCTACCTTGATTATGGTTCAGCGACTTAAAGGTGGCCCGCTTCCTGCTGCCCTCACCGGCGAGGCACATTCAACACAGCATGAGTATGTAGAGACTGAAACTGCCGAACCTGAACCTGACACCGAAGCTCATCACATTGTTGACAGCGAAGCTCAGGAGTCATCCCCTAAAGAGGGCGACCAGCGCATCTTCCGCTCCCCTTCACCCCGACCCCGTGTGCGCTAAAAGAAAGAAGAAGAATATATGGATACCCGCTTCCTTCTCTCTCCCGCCTATCTTGTATCAGTTGCCGCACTTATCGTAGGGGCAATTCTTAGCGGAACTGCCCTCATGATTGTGGGTTGGATTATCTTCATCGTAGGTCTGGCTCTCAACTCGATGGCCCTGGTTGTGTTGGCCAATAGGGAACAGCTCTATAAAGCTCAGCGCGTGGGCACTATACCCAAGGCTGGCCAGAAACAGACCAATAACTAGTTGTCTCACGAGATTTTAGAGGGATCTGTTCAGACCTATTGTTTGTGCGAGATTCTCTCCAAAATATTATTGAAAAAGTCAGTAAAGTGCGCCCAGGAGCTGTCCTCAATTTCAGTTAGCGCGATTTCACGCACTTCGTGAGCATAGATGCGGTGAGCCTTTTCGTATACGGCCAGGCCGGTATCTGTGATGATAATTCCTTTACCGCGCCGATCACTTTCTACAGGCTCTTTTCTCACCCACTTGTGGCGCAGCAGAACCTCAATCTGATAGGTAAGACGTGAGGGTGAAACATTGGTTTTCTGCGCCAACTCACCCATGCGAACAGCGGCGGGGGCGCCCTTTCCTGAACCTACCAATGCGGAAAGAATAAGAAAATCCGTGAGCTTTATCTCCGCATGAGCGCGGAGAGTGCGATCAAGATGAGCATTTAGTGCGGCTAAGGCATTGTTGCATGCCGTCCATAGCTCTTCTTGTTCTTTGGTGAAATTTTGGGTGCCGTGGGATGCACTCATAAGAATCCCTTTTCCTATGACCTATCTGTATCGAACCCCAGAATAGAGAATGTAGCGTAGGTCTCTTTGTAAAAAAGATTATCTCTTTTTAAGTAATATTTTAAAATTTATCTGAAATATTAAGATAAAGATATGAGGATTGGGAAGAATTTAGCGTGCAGTATTTAACCTCAAGAGCTCTTCAAAAGGGGTTACCTCTAAAGCGCCCGGGTGTGTTTGAGCTTGGTTTTGCTGGGATGGTTTTGCTCCCCCCAGCGTCCACGCTAATAGCTGACTAAACTCTGCTGCCGCATCTTGAATTCGAGAAGTAAGCGCTGTATCAGCACCAAAATCATCGGTGGATACGAAGACTCCTGAGGGCGATACAAGCGCCTTCAGATAAGAAAAGAGGGGGCGCATGGCACTGTCAATCACCAAGGAGTGTCGAGCTGTGCCCCCGGTGGCCGCCAATAAAACGGGTTTACCTGCCAGGCTTCCATCTTCCACCAGATCCCAGAAAGATTTGAAGAGCCCTGAATAGCTCGCTTTGAAAACCGGGGTGACCGCAATAATCGCGTCAGCCTCATTTACTGCCTTAAGTGCTGCATCAAGCGGTTCCGCAGGGAAGCCGGTGAGATAGTGATGGGTGATGTCTTTGGCAAGAGAGCGTAGTGAAATGACCGTAAACCGGGCGTCTATCCCTGCTCTGTCGAGTGCTCCTACTGTTGCTTGGCGCAACTGTTCACCGAGTAAGGCCGTGGTTGATGGTTCGCTCAAGCCGGCGGTGACGACAACAATGTGTGCTGTTCTCATGGTGTTACTCCTACCGACCCACAGTAGCTGCGCTGTGGGCCTGCTTCATCTCTTCAAGTTTGGCGGCGTAGCGAGGGTGCAGGGGTGCGGTTGATGGGACGTGCGCCGGGCGCATTTTCTCAAACTCTTGACGCAACACCGGCACCACTTCTTCACCCAAGAGATCCAGCTGGTGTAGAACCTCTGTGAGGGGAAGACCTGCATGGTCCATGAGGAAGAGCTGACGCTGGTAGTCCCCGGCATAGTCGCGGAAGCTCAGGGTCTTTTCGATGACCTCCTGCGGTGAACCCACGGTCAGCGGGGTCTGTGCGGTGAAATCTTCAAGGCTGGGGCCCCCACCATAGACCGGTGCGTTATCGAAATAGGGGCGGAACTTGCGCACGGCGTCCTGAGAATTCTTGCTCATGAAAACCTGACCGCCCAGACCAACAATCGCCTGGTCAGCTTTACCGTGCCCGTAATGTTCAAAGCGCTCGCGGTAGAGACTTACCATTTGAGTGGTGTGTTCCTTGTTCCAGAAGATGTTGTTATGGAAAAAGCCGTCACCATAGTAAGCTGCCTGTTCGGCGATTTCGGGGGTGCGGATGGAGCCGTGCCACACAAAGGGAGCGGTTTTGTCCAGGGGTTGCGGGGTTGCTGTAAAGGAATTCAATGGTGTGCGGAAGTTGCCCTTCCAGTTCACGACCTCTTCAGCCCACAGGCGGCGCAGTAGCGCGTAGTTTTCGATCGCCAGATTGACGCCCTGGCGAATATCTTTGCCGAACCAGGGGTAAACGGGGCCGGTGTTGCCGCGACCCATCATGAGGTCCATGCGACCGTCTGTAAGGTGTTGCAGGGTGCCATAATCCTCCGCGATACGCACCGGGTCAGTGGTAGTGATCAGTGTGGTGGAGGTGGAGAGCTGGATGCGCTCGGTCTGGGCTGCGATGTAGGCCAGGGTGGTAGTGGGGGATGAGGCGACGAAAGGTGGGTTGTGGTGCTGACCCATAGCAAAGACATCCAGGCCCACTTCTTCCGCCTTTTTGGCAATCTGGACGATGGCCTGCTGGCGCTCGTATTCGCTGGGGGTTTTGCCGGTGGTGGGGTCTGTGGTGATGTCGGTGACGGTGAAGATGCCGAACTGCATGGTGCTACCTTTCGTGAAGCCCTGGTTCTTATGACTTCAATCTACACTCAAATACTTTCTTTGTAAAGTATTTGGGTCATGGGTGGCACCTGTATTTCCTGAGCCTTAGCCCACGCCAAGAGGCCCTGCACTTCGTGGCGTGCAGCCCTCGTCAGAGCCTTGTTGTCTCGCAACATTTGTTGCGCCCGCAAGCGCACAAACTCCGGGTATTCTGGCTGACCGGTTAGTTTGTATTCGCGCTGGGACGCGCGCATTTCAGTGAAATCCTTGGTTGCTTGTCGCTGTAGCACCCAGCGCCCCCAGAGGACCACCAGGGCGCAGACCAGAGCCACCAGGGTTCCCCCATCCCTGCGTCACGGTGTAGAGCAGTGCAGCAAGTACCATTAGGCCGCTCACGATGGGAGCTACAGAAACAATGTAGACCCCCTCTTCCTGCCTGTCTTTATCGAGGGTTCGCTGCCCAACCTTCACAAAAGTTTCCTTAAAGCTGGGGCGTGGGCTCTGGGATGATGGTGAGGGTGATACCCCGGCGATCCAGCTCTTTGTAGGCCTCAATATCAGCGTCTGATGTGTAGACCGCCTCAGATACCTGCTTCATGCCATCCTTGTAGGTCACCCCACCTACGTTGATTTCTCTGACGCTGACACCGGCGTCAACGAGGGCGAGAGCATCAGCGGGGGACTCCACCACAATCATGGTTTTCATCCCAGCGTACTTGGGGTTGTTGTACACCCGCCCGGTCTCGGTGATATCAAGAACATTCGTTTTGATGTGGGAGGGAGCTGCCTGTAATAAGAGTGTTTTGTGGAGGTTATCATGTGCTGCGGCGTCGGACGCCGCAATGAGAGTCTGGGACGAAATGAAATTGCTCCAGCTCCCGGCGACCTGCCCGTGAATGAGACGGGAATCGATACGAAGTAGGGCGATATCCATAGTTCCACCGGCCGCAGGTGCAGCACCGGGAGCTACAAGTGCAGCAGGTGGGGTCTCCGGAGTGGCAGCTTTAGACTCCTCAGCTGCACTTGTTGGAGGGTTCATGGCAGCCTGGAAACTACGGATTCCCTTGGTGCCAGCAGATTCAGCTTTATTTACCAAAGACTCTAACGTGGCAGATTTCCTGCCTTTGCTGCTAATAACCTCAATCAGCATGGGAATATTGACCCCCGACACCACATCGGTGTCGGGACGCTCAGCGGCAAAACGAGCTCCCGCGTTATAAGGGCTACCCCCGAAGAGGTCAACCAGCAGGAGGAGGGGTTCGCCGGGCGGATAGATGTCAGCAATTTTTTGGTATTCGGCTATTAAATCGTCAGGGCCTTGGTCGGGTAAAAACTCTACCGGGGTTACCTGTTCGAAGGGGCCGAGAATCATGCAGGCAGTTGCTAACAGCTCGGGTGCCGCTGAACCGTGCGCCGCTACGATAATGGAGACCATAACTGGTCCTCTCGCAAAATTTCTAATGAGTGTGTAGGTGTATCGACTACACATAAGCACATCTTAGGACGCGAGATTTGGCACCAAAGTGGCTCTGACTAGACTTTACGGTGGGAAAAATGCCTAGATGTGTCAAACGAATAGCAGGCACTTTACCCCTCAGGGGGAGTGCAATATCAATGGTTTAGCTCACACGAGAGGAAGAACCGTACTGATCCTTAGCCAAACGGGCAATGTGAATGGTCAGATAGGTCAGCTCATCATCGGTCAGTTGCTGCTCCAGATGGATCTCAAGAATCAACAAGACCTTACGAGCACATGCAAAAGCCTGCGGGTGAGCCGTTTTTAGTGTCTCCAAAAGAAGGGGGACGCTGGGCTCAGCCTCGCTATCAACCCCCTTGGCTGCCCGCACAAACAGGTAGCGCAGGTGAGTCACAAACCGGGCTGCACTCATTGAAGACTGATCAACGGGCTGACCAAAACCGGTGGAGATAACCCCAAAAATCTGCGAGAAAATCTCGGTCATGCGGTAAGTCCCGCTCATGTCCTCCGTAGCAAACTGCGAGTTCACCAGGTGCATCGCCAAAGGGATCGCCTCATTAGCCGGAAGATTTACCCCCAAACGTTCTCGCACCAGTTCAAGTGCGCGGCGTCCAAATCGTACCTCTTGAGGGTAAAGCTGGGCTACCTCCACCGCCAGAGGGTAATCAACCACAATGCCTTCACGAGCTCTCACCACCGCATAATTCAGGTGATCCGCCAGGGGCATGATGAAGGAGTGGGAAATGGTAATCCCCTCAGACTTCACCAGCGACTCTAAGTCAGTGGCTACACCCAAAATCTGCGACGGAATCTCAGCCAAAGACCAGGATAGCTTCTCATCAGGGGTACCAGCCTCGGGCACAAAGGTCTGCTCCACCAGCGTAGGATCTACCAGATCCCCCCGTCGCTTACCAAACGCAAGACCGCGCCCAATAACCACCATCTGCTCACCGCTAAAGGTCTGAGCTAGCGCCACATTGTTGTTATAAATACGTGAAATTCGCAACGTGTACCTCCCGCCCAGCCCTAAAAACAGTAAATATCCCTCATAGTCTACTGGTTGAAAGCAAGCCTGACCCCAAACTCCACCTGTCTAAGAGAGTAAACTAAGCCCTTGGCCGCGCTACCGGTTATCACCCATCAACCAACAGAGTAGATCATGAACTCAAACCCCACCCCCAAGAAATCACCGATGACAACTATCGTGATTACAGCGCTCATGCTGTTCTCGATGTTCTTTGGAGCGGGCAACCTTATCTTTCCCGCCATGTTAGGCGCAGAAGCCGGCACCGCTTTCACCCCCGCCATCGCCGGGTTTGTCCTCACCGGTGTGCTAGTGCCCATCCTGGCCGTCGTTGCGCTCGCCGTCACCGGCCGCGACTTGCAAGATCTTGCTAACCGCGGTGGGCGTATCTTTGGGTTGATCTTCCCTGCTCTGGTCTACCTCTCAATTGGCGCCCTCTACGCCCTACCCCGCACGGCAACCGTCAGCTACGCTATGGCCATTGAATCAAACTTCAACGTCAGCGGTATGCTGCCTACCCTCATCTTCTCTGCCGTTTTCTTTGGGGTCTCACTCATCCTGGCACTCAACCAAACCGGCATTGTCGATAGCCTGGGCAAATACCTCACCCCGGCACTCGTGATTCTGCTGGCCCTTTTGGTGATCCTCAGCCTCGTTCAGCTCACAGCCCCCGCAACAGCACCCGCCGAGGGCTATACCTCAGGCGCCTTCGCTGCCGGCTTTGTCAACGGGTACATGACCATGGACTCCCTGGCGGGCCTTGCCTTTGGCATCATCGTTATTGCAGCCCTGCGCGACAAGGGCATCACCGACCGTGGGGAGCTACTGCGCGGCGTCACCATCTCAGGTGTTATCGCTGGAGCCCTGTTGGCGTTGGTCTACATCGGGCTAGGGCTCATTGGCCAGCACATTGATAACGGCCAGGGGTACAAGGACGGCGCGGCCCTGCTGTCCGACGCTGCCCTGCAGGTCATGGGACGTCCCGGAGCCGTTGTCTTCGGCCTTATCGTCTTGCTGGCCTGCCTCACTACCTCTGTAGGTCTCATTGGCGCTACCTCAGCCTTCTTCAATAAGCTGCTCCCAGCTCTTTCCTACCGCACCTGGGCATGCTTCTTTACCTTCATTGCCTTTTTGCTAGCGTCGTTTGGTCTAGAAAGCCTCATGAGCTTCGCTATTCCCATCATCACCACCCTCTACCCCCCAGCTTTGACTCTGGTGGTACTGACCCTGATAGAAGCCGCTCTCAGGGCGCCCTGGATGAATCTCACCCACCGCTTTGCGCTGATCATTTCCGTTATCTGGGCCCTGCTGATGACCATGAACGCTCAAGGGTGGGGCAGCTCAGTCCTTGAGCCTCTCATCAGTTGGGTACCCGGCCACGGTTATGACTTGGGTTGGTTCATCCCCACGATTGCGGCAGCGCTGGTGGGAGCCGTAATCGACTTTGCTCGCCACTCCCGCAAGCGAACAGCGCAGGCTGCATAGACTTATCGCTGTATTCAGCTAATAGGGGCGCTCTCTGATACGTCAGAGAGTGCCCCCTATGTGTTAAAAGAAAGACCCGTGTCGAAGGGAACCACAACCATCAACACGGGCCCGTTTATGAGAAGTACCCAATAAGGCGGCTTCCTCAAACATAAAATTTTTTTGCTAGCCCGCCTAGAGTTTTTCAAAAATAAACTCTAGTGGGCTCACCTTGTACTTTACTTTACGCTGTTAACGGGGTAAACCATACAGTTACTTGCCACAACTCTAAATGTTCATAGACTGATTTCTAGTTATTTCTTCTACCAGGGGATTCATGCCCCCCAGGGTGAGAACCTGCCCGTAATGGTCTATTTTCACGGCGGCTCCTATGCGGTAGGAAGTGGGGATGGCGCCCGTTATCTCCCCACACGCCTTGTACTTGATGAAAATGTGGTGGTGGTGAGCGTGACCTACCGCTTGGGGGTGTTGGGGTTCTTGGGTGGCAGCGAAGAGCGCCCCGCTAGATCTGGTCAACCATAAACAAAAACTGTCGGTCCATCTCCTGCGCAAAACTTCACGCGTCACCCTTGAAATACCGGCAGAGCAGGTGGGAGCATTGGGGTGGAAACTTGTACTTGCCAACCCCCTACGCTTTGGCCTTTACCCGGCAATGATGCCTTTTGGTACCCAGTACGGTCATTTCCCTCTGCCGACATTTGGCAGGCAGGATGACTCCTGGGCGGGTGTTGCCCCGCAGATAGAAATACTGGTGGGTCATAACCATCGAGAATCTGCCTACTTTCTACCCAAGCCCCCTTCGACTCTAGGTAAGGTGGCGCGTCAAGTGTATGAGACGCTGGTAGCGCGAGGCACGCAAGATATCTATCGAAGACCGGCAGAACATTTTGCGCACCGCCACCGGGCAACAGGTGGCAAAGCAACTACTTACCTTTTACGGACCGGGCATCCACTGAATCACTTATCAGGAGCCCACTGCACCGAGTTGGGACTTCTCTTTGCCGACCCGGCCTGGCAAGGAGACGACCTGCTAGCGGGTCTCAATGGCGACGAACTTGAGCACCAGGGAGCTGCATTGAGGGCTATTTGGGCTGAGTTTGCCCGCAGTGGCAACCTTCTCCACGAGCTAGCGTCCCAGGCACGCATTGAGCTGGGATAACATTTGAAGCTACTCGGTCGCTATGAACGTAGGGCCGCAGTACACTAGGCAGGTGAGTTCTTTTACCCGTGACTCCCTCGCTGTTTTTGTTGGTGGCGGTGTAGGTGCCTGCCTGCGTTACACCGTTTCCTTGGTAGCTCCACGTCTCATATCGGGACCCCTTCCGCAGCACTACCTCTCCTTGCTGCCCACCCTGCTTATCAACACCCTTGGGGCTTTCTTGCTAGGGTTCCTGCTTGCCTACCTGGCGGCCCGAGGGCCAGAGACAGCCCGGCTGCGTTCGCTACGCCTGTCTCTGGGTACAGGCCTACTGGGAGGTTTTACTACTTACTCGACCTTTGCTCTAGACGGTGTTCAGCTCTTCCTTGAGCAGCGGTGGGTTTTAGCTTGTAGCTACTTAACCCTTTCTCTGGCTGGTGGCCTACTGTTTGCTGTGGCGGGTCTACGTATGGGCCAGAAGATGGGTGCTCGGGAATGATTGCTCTTCTTATTTTCCTGGCGGGTGGCACAGGAGCAACGCTCCGCTTTAGCGTGGACCGCCTAATTTCTGCCCGCTTAAAAGGGGATATACCGGTAGCAACATTTTTCATTAACGCCACCGGTTCATTTGCTCTGGGATTGCTGACTGGGCTGATAGGAATCTACACCTCAACCCATGCCAACGGTAGTGCACCCTGGGCCGCTGATTCTCTCCCCCTGGTGCTGGGCCTAGGTTTCCTGGGAGGTTACACCACCTTCTCCACCGCCATGATTGAAGCTGCACAAACACAGGACGCCGCGCAGCGGCTCACCCTTTTAGTTGGACAAGCCCTGATCTGCGTCCTCTGTGCTGGGGCAGGGTTGCTACTTTTCTTGCCGTAGTAAGAGACTCTCACCTAGGGTGTTGGTGACCTTCTCCCTGTCTCCTCCCAAAGAGCTGTGGGAAAATCAGACCTGCGCGGTGAGATAGGCGGGGATAGGAATGAATTCATGGCTGGGTTTTGGTTATGACAGCATGGTCTGGGGATTAGCCTTATGTGCCATTACGGTACCGCTTCTGGGTATAGCTCAGTTACTTTTTAGGGAGCGGCTGGGGGTCTATTGGATGATCATCTGCGCTACTCTCACAATCTACGCGGCTGGAATCATGGTTTTCACTCTCTTCCCCCTGAAAAACCAAGAGCCCTTTACCTGCAGTCGAGATCCATTGCGCACTACCCCCTTCCAGAGCTTTGCAGAGGTGCTAGATATGTCATCTAGCCAGGGTTTCACCTCTATTCTCATGAGCTCTCAGTTTCTACAAATTGTCTGCAATGTTTTGCTCTTTATGCCTCTAGGGTTCCTGGACCGCGCTGTCTTTAAACGGTCTCTTCTAGTGTCAACGCTGATTGCTGCTGGTCTTTCGCTTGCTATTGAGCTAACCCAGCTAACCGGTATTTGGGGTGTATATGACTGTGCTTATCGCATCTTCGACGTCGATGACCTCATGACCAATACAGCGGGAGGTCTGCTCGGTACCACCCTTGCCCTGGCGTGGGTAACTGCCCGCCGTCGAGAGGAAAGGCTCATGCCCATTTTAGGGGCGAAGCGGTGATCTTGATACGTTTTTCTTGCCGTAGGGTTTAGGTCAGGGGGGCTTATGCGGTACTACTTTTATTATTCAATCCCGGTGCTACAGCAGATGGTGTTACTGTGGGTCATACTTTGCGTTCTTGCTCTGCCCTTTTTACTGCTGCGGTACCGCCGCCAGGGATCTTTCCTGAGCTTCTGCACAGCTGGCTTCACCGCGGTTGTTCTCTTATATGCCGCTGGAGTTATTGCTTACACCCTTTTGCCTCTACCTGCTCGAGATGAGCTAGTTTGCACGGTGGGAGCTACCTACCCACGCTTCTTCCTGGGGTGGAGCCTGCAATTTGCCCTCAGAGATCACGGTGGGTTGTTGGACGCCCTGACCTCCATATACGTGGTGCAGGTGCTGCTCAACGTCCTACTGTTTGTACCCCTTGGTGTTCTTGCGGGGTGGCGATGGAGGCTTAGCTTCACTGTTCTGCTGTATACAGCCTTCGGGTGCAGCCTGTTGATTGAGCTGACGCAACTGACCGGGCTTTGGGCTTTCTATGATTGCGCCGTGCGCACTTTTGATGCAGAAGATATCTTCAATAACACCCTGGGGGCTGTCCTTGGGTGGGCTCTGGTGGCTACGTGGCAGCGCCGAGCCCGTCTGAGGGGTGATGTACTCGCACTGCTGGGCGTCGCCCCTAGCGGAATTATAAAAAAGTGACCCCTGACTTGGTCTCGCATCCCGATCTTTTGTATAGGTGATGGGTCACATTCTTAAGGGGTGACTGCGCTAATAAGCATAAGTGTTAGAGCACTTTAAGCCCTAAGTCTTGCACATCAAAGCCAACAGTTTCACACTTAAACACAGATACTCAAAGATATAGGCAGGCGACTGCCAGCACCTAGCGGAGATACTGTGAACACTATCAGCCCCTACCTCGCTGAATTCCTGGGAACCATGATTATGGTGACCATCGGCTGCGGCGTTATCGCCACCGTAGAACTACGCCGCTCCAAAGGTCACGGCGATAACTTCTTCACCATCGCCTTCGGCTGGGGTTTCGCTGTCGCCTTTGGTGTTTACGCCTCCCACCACTACTCGGGCGGCCATCTTAACCCTGCCGTCAGCATTGGCCTAGCAGCCTACGGTGAATTTGAATGGGCCAAGGTGCCCGGCTACATCATCTCCCAGCTACTGGGTGCTATGGCGGGCGCTATCATGGTCTTCCTCAATTACCTGCCGCACTGGAAGGCAACCGCCGACCACAAGATCAAACTCGGTGTTTTTGCCACCGTGCCCGCCATTCACAACTACTTCACCAACGCCCTCTCGGAAATTATTGGCACTTTCCTGCTGGTCTTCTCAGCCCTCTACGTGGGTGTGAACTTTACCCCCACTCTAGAAGGTTCCGCCCTCGCCCTGGACCTCAATGACGTTCTCAAGCCCCTGGCTTTCGGCTTCATGGTGACCGTGCTCGTTATCGGTCTGGGCGGTCAGACAGGGTTCGCTCTCAACCCCGCCCGTGACCTCGGCCCGCGCATCATGCACGCTCTGCTGCCCATTCATGACAAGGGCCGCTCCCGCTGGTTCTACGCCTGGGTGCCCGTTTGCGCCCCTATCGCCGGTGGCATGATGGGCGGCTCCTTCTTCAAGCTCTACTACGACGGTCAGTTCTCTATCTTCCAGGTCATCTCAGTCGCGCTCGTCCTAGGTGTTCTTGCTTTCGGACTGTGGGCTAATACCCATATGTATCGCTCTAAGTCAGCAGAAATCATCCCGACTGCCGAAGACACCGAAGCTACTGCTGCAGCTGCTGCTGCCACCTACGTCCCCACCGGGAAGATTCCTCTGGTCAAGAAACCAGCCTTCTGGGAGTAGCGCCTCAGGGGTAGTTCAGCAAAGTTCCGGCGGGCCCATCGTGTGATGGGCCCGCCGGAACTTTTATGGACCAGGGCTTTCTTTAGCCTTTTGCCCAATCTAGCAGTCGCAGCATGAAGCGCTCACACTCCTCAATCTGAGCTAGCTCAATCCACTCGTTAGGGGTATGTGCCTGGGCGATGTCACCGGGGCCGCAGACCACGGCGTCCACGCCACCAAAGAGCTGGAACTGCCCCGCCTCGGTGCCATACGTAACCTTCTGTGCCTCGTTTGAACCGGGGCGTCCTGCCCACCCATTAGCTAGGGGAATGAGAGGCGAATCATCTGCTGTGCCCAGGGCGGGTACGGCCGCCAGGAATTCGTGGGTGATGCCCACCTGTTGCTGATAGTCGCCCTCTGTTACTCCGCTGAGTTGCTCGGCATCACGGGCGCGTTCTGTGAGAGCAGGCAGAAGGTCGTCCTCAATAAAGCCATCCAGCTTCTGCACTACCTCTTCAGTGGTCATGGCGGGCACGGTGCGGAAGTCATATTCCAGGGTTACCTGTTCACCCACGATGTTGTACTGGATGCCACCGCGCGCAAAGTTAACTCCGCCGGTGGAGGATGACACCACAAAACCCTCATCAAAGGGTCCATGAGCGCGCCAGCCAGCTGAGAGCTCCTCAAAAAAAGTGATGAAGCGGGCTGCTGGCTCCAGCGCGTTAACCCCCTGCGGGGCAAGTGAGGCGTGCTTGGCGATGCCGGTAAAAGTAACTCGACCGCGATGGGCCCCCTTATGGGCTGAAATAACCTGCATCATGGAGGGCTCGCCAATGACGGCGAACTCCGGTTTAATGCCGCGTCCTACAAAATCCTTGATCATGGAGGGAGCGCCTACGCACCCAATTTCCTCATCAAAACTAAAGGCAAAATGCAGGGGACGGGCCAACTGTGTCTCGGCTACCTGAGGCAGCAACCAAAGGGCTGCCCCAATAAAAGATTTCATGTCAGAAGAACCGCGGCCGTATAGACGCCCATCCTGCACCAGGGGAGTGAAGGGTTCAGTCATCGTCCAAGCCTGACCTTCAACCGGCACCACATCCGTGTGTCCAGAGAGCACCACTCCGCCGTCCGTGCTGCCATCTGAGGCGGGCACCGTGACAAAGAGGTTGGCGCGGTCGCCGGTTTCATGGTGGGTCAGATGCGGGGTGTACCCGTAGCGCTCAAACTCAGCAGCAATTAGCTCAATAGCAGGAAGGTTGCTGGTCTGACTGATGGAATCAATACGGATGAGCTTTTCAATCCAGGGGAGGGACGCGGGCAGGGCTGTCATAGTTTTTATCTTTCGATGGTGCAATAGGGCTTTCTTTTAGCCTATCGGGATAAGGGTTTAATCAAAAGATGCCCACAGGCTCATCGTATGAACCTATGGGCATATCTACTGGTCAGATTACAGTGCTGAGTGGTCACCCAGGTGATGGAAGCGACGGGCATGGTAGACGGTGGGTGCCGGGTTAGCGTCGTGGCGGATGAAATCTACCACCTCGGCCGTAAAGACTACCGCTGGGCCGGCATCCAAAGTACCCGTTGGTACCACGCGCAAGACTCGGCTGACCCCGTGCAGCAGTGGCTCCCCGGTAGGCAGACGATCCCAGGTGGAGACGTCGCCAAACTTATCTGCCTTGCTGACCGCAAATTTCTGGGCAATCTCCACACTGTCTGCACCAATAAGGTGGATCAGAAAGGAGCTGGCATCAATGATGCGGGCAGCACTACCGGTGCGATCCTTGAAGGAAAAGGAGACGATGGGGGGTTCGGCTGACACCGAAGACAGGGAGGAAATGGTGAGACCTCCCGGCTGACCGTCCGCGTCTTCGGCAGTAATCACAGCGACACCCGCTGCCTGAGCACCAAAAGCCTCATAGAAAATCTGGGTGAATGTCTTCTCGTTGGGGGTAATTTCTATGGTCATAGTTCTTCCTTTACGCGGCTGCTTAGGGTTCTATAGCGCATCTGCACTTATAGACCAGCTTAAAACTTAAGGTGCCCACAACACTATGTTTTCTCAGATTTCGTACCCAATGAGTAGAACTGTGACTCTGTTACGCCCCTGACCTTTAACGAAAGATAGTTACGGGACGAGCCGCTTACTTTTTCTTATTGAGGGCAGCTGCCTGGGCACCGAAGTTGAGCAGGAGCTCAGGCATATCCATGGGGGCAGTGACGACCTCAACGAAAATCAGCTTGTCGCGGGTTTCACGCGCAACACGGCAGGCCTCGTTGAACTCGTGCACGGTGGTAGCACGCAGGGTAACCGTGTTCTGGTCGGTGCCGCCGAAAGCCGCAGGAATCTTAGACCAGTCGTAGGTGGTGATGTCGTTGTATTCTGCTTCAACGCCGTGGATGGAACGCTCAATGGTGTAGCCATCGTTGTTAATCAGGAAGATAACCGGGTTGATTTTCTCGCGGATGATGGTGCCAATTTCCTGGATGGTCAGCTGAGCTGAGCCGTCGCCGACCATGAGCACGCCGCGGGAATCCATGTCCGCCATCGCTGCGCCGAGCAGAGCAGGGATGGAATAGCCGATGGAACCCCATAAGGGCATACCGATAAAGCGCGAATCCTGCGGGAACTTCTGGGTTGCCATACCAAAGAAGGAGGTGCCCATATCGACGACCACAGTGTTCTTGGCATCCAAATTAGAGGACAGCACTTTCCACAGGGCATCCTGAGTGAGGGTGGCATCGTCAATAGCGGGGAGGGCCACCTCGTCGCTGGGAGCAGTAAAATCAGTGCCGGAAAGAGCCAGCTCCAGGGAAATTTCACGCAGAATTTCTAGGGAGCGGGACATAATCAGCGGGGCAAAGTGGCGCCCAGCGATGCTGGTGTCCTCAGCTGAAATGTTAATGACCCGACCGAAATCAATGGTGTGGGAGTAGATACCTGTGGTGGTGTCGGTGAATTCAACACCAGCACAGATCAGTGCCTCAGCATTCTCAACAACCTTGCGGGTAGGCTCAGCAGATAGACCACCTACGTAGACACCGGCAAAGTTGGGTTCAGTTTCATCCAGAATAGCCTTACCCCACATCAGGGAGGCGAAAGGGAAGCTGGTATCGCGCACCAGATTGCGCACCTCGTCCACGGCACTCAGGCGCTCGACCATAATGTCAGCAAGAACCGTGACTTTCTTGCCGCGCAAGAACTCGGTGGCTGCTTCCCGGAAGGCCTGCTCAATATCGGGGGCAGAGATTCTGACGTCGGCGTTGAGCGGTTCGGACGGAGGGGTGGCGGGCATCGTGGAAACATCCACGGGCAGCATGAGGTAGCCGGGCTTGCGGTGAATCACGGCGCTGCGCAGTACGCGGTCGATGTCGGACGCCGCAGTGGCCGGATGGATTGCCGCGGTAGCTGCTGAAACTTCGGCTGCCATGCGCATGAAGTGCTTGAAGTCGCCATCACCCAACGTGTGGTGCATGCGCAGGTGGGAGTTCTGAGCCGAGAGGCCAGGTGCACCAACAATATGGATAACGGGAACGTTCTCGGCATAAGAACCGGCAGTTGCGTTGATAGCGGATAGTTCACCTACGCCGTAGGTGGTCACCAGTGCACCCAGACCCTTGACGCGGGCGTAGCCGTCCGCAGCGTAGCCGGCGTTGAGCTCATTGGCGTTACCTACCCAGTCCAGCTTCTCGTGGGCCAGTACATCGTCGAGGAAGAAGAGGTTGAAGTCCCCGGGAACACCGAAAACCTTGTCGACGCCTAGCTCGGCTAGGCGATCAAGAATGTAGTTGCCAACGGTATAGGTCATCTTTGACTCCTGCGGTGATAGTACGTGCTCGGCTCATGATGGTGCCGAGAATATCTGCTACCCAGTTTAGGGTGGGTACTCGTGGGGGAGTTTGGTCACCGGCGCAGAACTTTTGTGTGCTGCACCATAGAGAATATTTTGTGTGGGGAAAACGTCATCCCTTTGCTCCCTTGGGTCGGTGGGTGTGAGCCTTATATACCTGCGGTGTTCGATAGAATCAGAAATTTGAGGGTGGGTATTTTCTTTGCTCACTAACCTCTACGCTGAATGGAGTAACCCCGCCATGGAATGGTCCCTTGCGCTATTTCCAGCCCTGGTTGCAGTGGCTATTGTTGTTGTCCCCGGCCTCATCATTGCTGTGGCCGCCGGTCAAAAAGGTTTTGAGGCGTTTGGTGTTGCTCCCGCTATCTCCATCGCTGTTGTAGCCATCAGTGCCATCCTAGCCCCAGGGCTTGGTATTACCTGGTCCCTTTGGGTGCCTCTTGGGTTCTCTCTTCTTCTCGCTCTGCTGGCAGCTGGTATTACGTTCACCGCCCGACGTCTGAGATTTGAGGATGCCCCCCACCGACCTGAGGAACAGGCTGTACGTCGTACCTGGTTTAGCTCTGGGCAAGCCTGGGCCTACGGAGCGCTTGTAATTGCCGGAATATTGCTCACCAGGAATATTACCAATGCCATTGGTAACCCTGATTGGGTCTCTCAGACCTATGACGTTAACTTCCACCTGAATGCAATCCGCTACATCGTAGACACCGGCAATGCTTCGTCCCTTAACGTCGCGTCCATGACAGCCGGTGATAACCCCGTAGAGTTCTACCCTGCAGCTTGGCATGCTATTGCTGCGCTCATCCTGCAGTTGACCAACGCTGATGTGCCTGTCATCGCCAATACGATGAGCCTTGTGGTGGGTGCTTTTGTCTGGCCCTTATCGGTGATTTATATGGTGAGGAACCTCTTTAAGGTTACCGGGCCCACCATGCTCGTGACGGGCGCTATCACGGCAGCTTTCACCGGCTTCCCCCTGCTGCTAATTTACTTCGGGGTGCTCTACCCCAACAGCCTCGGCGTTGCTGTTATGCCGGTAGGCCTTGCGCTTCTTGCCCAACTATTCCGAGCTGCACAGACTGCCAGGGTGAGCACTGTGCCGGCTGTTTTCTTGGGAATTCTCGTTGCTCTGGGGACCGCGCTAGCCCACCCCAATGCGATTATGTCTCTTCTGGTAATGGTTGTTCCGCTCTTTGCTTTTGTTGCAAGCCGCCAGATAGTGCGTGCATTACAGCGCAGCGTCAACCCCTGGGTGGCAGCTTTGCAGGTGGCAGGTATGGCAGGTCTTCTTTGGCTCATTTGGTTCCTCTGGGGTGTTGTCCGACCCCCTCAGGAAGCAGGTGGCTGGGAGCCGGGTCAAAGTGAGTCTGGTGCTGTCGGTGAGTTCATCACCAGCAACCCGGTTGCAATGGGGCACCTGTGGCTGATTTCTCTGCTGGTGCTTGCTGGCATTTACCCCCTCTTACGTACACGTATGGTGTGGCTGGTGGCGAGCTGGGCTTATATTGGCTTCTTCTACGTTGCGATTCGATCCATGTCTTGGGAGGACGGCCGTGACTGGTTCACGGGTGTCTGGTACCACGACCCCTTCCGGGTAGCTTCCATTGTTCCCGTGATAGCTATTCCTCTTGCTGTTGCCGCTGTTGATGCCCTAGTTCGAGCTCTTATAGCTCACCCCCGACTCTCTGGGCTAGGAAAGCCCGCTGTGGGAATGGGGATTATTGCAGCGCTTCTCACCGGTGGTATTGCGTACGGAACTCAAACCGCGACCTATATGAAGGGTTTTGTAGAGACTAGTTTCTGGGTGTACCACCCTGATGAGGAAGCTGCGCTGCTCACCCAAGATGAATACGACCTCCTCGATTCTCTGAATGAGCACGTGCCCGAAGATGCCACCATCATCGTCAACCCCTGGACCGGGGCGGGGCTTGCTTATGCCATGAGTGACCGAGAGGTGACTGCCTATCACACCAACTACTCACTCACTGATGACATTGAGGTGCTGAACCAGGACTTGGAGGAAGTGCTCACTAACCCCGAAGTCTGCGAGGTCATTGAACGGCACAACGCAAAGTACGCCCTCTTCTTTGGGCACAGGGAGGTCAATGAGTGGATCAATGGCCCCCACACTCAGCAGTACAGTTCTCTTGAATACTTAGCTGACCCTGAGGTTATAGATTCTGGTCAGGTGGCCCAGGTGCTTGACCGTGTGGGCGGAGCAACCCTCTACGAAATCACTGCATGCGACTAAATGTATTCCTGATCGTGTAGAGGTCAAGGCATCAGGTCAAACTGCTAGACTAAATTGAACTGCCCAGGCGGCATTACCGCAGGCGCACATGAACCCTAGGAGACTCTAGATTTATGCATAAGTCACCTCAAACAGGTGGTGAGCCCCGAACCCTCATCATCATGCCCGCATGGAATGAACAAGAAGTCATCGGTGGCACCATCACCGAGTTGTACCGCATGATGCCCGATATTGACTTGGTGGTGGTCAATGACGGGTCTACGGATAACACCTCTGCTATTGCTCGGGAAGCCGGTGCGTTAGTCATTGACCTGCCCTACAATATGGGCATTGGTGGCGCTCTTCGTACCGGTTATAAGTATGCTCGCCGTATGAACTACGACCGTGCAATCCAGGTGGACGCTGACGGCCAGCATGACCCCAAGGGCATCCGCACCGTTCTGGCTGGTTTGGATGACGGCACCGATATTTCCATTGGTTCACGTTTTGCTGAAGCGACCAACTATAAGGTGAAGGGCCCTCGCAAGTGGGCTATGGTTGTTCTGGCTGCTATGTTCACTCGTATCTCGGGTGAGAAGTTTACGGATGCAACCAGTGGTTTCCGTGCGGCTAATAAACGCGCAATCGCCCAGTACTGTGAGCATCTTCCTGCCGAGTATCTCGGTGACTGTATTGATGCCTGCGTCATGGCTATTCGTGCCGGTTTGACGGTTAAACAGGTTCCCGTGGAGATGCGTGAGCGTCAGGCTGGTACCCCTTCATCTAACCCCTGGAAATCGGCGGTTTATCTGGTGCGTTCTTTCTTCTCATTCGGTATGTCGATGACCCGAACTAAAACCTCTGTGGGGGGCAAATAAATAATGAGTGTAAATATCTTTTTTCTGATTCTTACCCTCTGCCTGGTCATCATGGTGCTGGCGCAGGTGCGCAACCAGAAAATGAAGGAGAAGTACGCTGCCTTATGGCTAATTGTTTCTGCCATCATTGTAGTGCTGACTGTTTTCCCCAGACTCCTTGACTGGTTGGCTGATCTGGTAGGTATCGAAACTCCGGTTAATCTGCTCTTTCTGCTTGCGATTATTATGCTCATCGCAGTGACCCTACACCTGACTCAAGCCCTCTCACGATTGACAGAGGACACACGAATTTTGGCTGAAGCAGCAGCAATCAAGGATCTAGAGGTCCGCCAGCTACAAGACCGTGTGGCTGCCATGGAGAACCGGTTTGAGAATTAAGTAACCAATGTCTGAAGAATTTCAGAGTACACCGCCGGTGATTACAAGAAAGCAATCCTTAGGGATTGCTTTTTCGTCAATCGTTGGAGCGCTTGCTGTTTTTGCGGTGACCGTCATAACCTCTAAAGTGCTAAGCCCGCAAGATAATGCACAGTTTTTAGTTTTCTGGGCTCTCATGTTTGGTACCTTCGGGGCTCTGTTAGGTATACAACAGGAAGTGACTCGTGCCAGCGGTAGCAGTCAACTGTCTAACGCCAAGGCGGGGCGCGGGGCAAGGCTGCTACCTCTTGCTGCCCTCTGGGGAAGTGCCGTTGCTTTGCTTCTGGTGACGACTTCCCCCCTGTGGGGCCAGAGAATCCTTGGGGAAAACTATCTCATGCCGGTATTGGTGGTAGCTGGTGGAGCTATTCTCTACGCCTGCCATGTGACGGTTGTCGGTGCAGCTGCCGGCACCGGCCAATGGACAATTTTTGCCTGGTTGGGCAGCTGGGAAGCCCTCATCCGTCTTGCACTCGTAGCTCTGGTCGCCTTAACCTTCGGCTCCCTTTGGGGCTTTCAATACGCAGTTCTTGCTCCGGTGATTTTATGGCTGCTGCTGTTCACGGTGTCATCAAATGGGCGTCGACTAGGTTCAGTGAGGGGTGATACGTCTGCCTCTCGGTCAATGCGCACCCTTGGTTGGTCAATTCTTACCTCCGCTGCATATGCAGTGATGGTCACCGGGTTTCCCGTTATTCTCAAAGCATCAGTAGGGCAAACCCGGGGCGCCGAAGAGGCTCTGCTACTCGCTGCCCTCATCTTAGGTATCAGTATTACGCGTGCCCCCATCATGATTCCACTACAGATGTTCCAAGGTGTTGCGATCTCTGCTTTCCTGCGCCAACAGCACCGGCCCCTAGCTGCTTTGGCGAAGCCTCTCATCGCGTTGGCCGGAATTGGTGTTCTAGGCGCTGTGGCAGCCTACCTAGTGGGCCCCTTTCTTTTCAACCTGCTCTACGCCAACTACGCCGGTGTGCTCTCCCCCTTCACACTAAGTGCCCTCACCCTGGCATCCGCCATCATGGCGATGGTGGTGTTGACGGGGACCGCCAGTTTGGCAAGCGGCAAGCACGTACTTTATCTGGCAGGTTGGGCTCTTACTGTTCTTGTGGCGCTGGCCTGTCTTTATCTTCCCCTTGATCTTGCGCTACGTTCTATCATTGGCCTTATTGCAGGACCATCTGCGGGCGTTATTATTCACTTGGGCGGACTAGCCCTGCGTTCAAAGGACACCACATCAGATGTATGACCTGACCGTAATTCTGGCTATCTATAATATGCAAGACCACCTTGCACGCTGCCTTGACAGTGTTCTTGCACAGACCAGACTAGAAACAATGCGGCTACGCCTCTTATGCATTGACGATGGTTCAACTGACCAAACGAGCAAAATTTTAGCGGAATACTCCACGCGGTATCCTTGGATCGAAGTGCACCATAAGGAGAACGGTGGCGTTTCGTCAGCGCGTAACCTGGGGTTGGATCTAGTAGAGCGCTCTACCTATGTCACTTTCTTAGACCCGGATGACACATGGCAGCCTGACTATCTTGAGGCTGTTTCACGGGGTATGGAGGCTGGAAAAGACACGATTTTCTTTAACATTAATCTTGTGGATGCCAACGGCAACTTAGTCAAAGAGCTTGAGGTCTGCCCAGAATATAGGAACCTTGATACTGAAAGCGCTCGCCGACGCATGATTTTGTCTAAGCCAGCTTCTTGGACCAGGGTTCACCGTACTGAATTGTATGAGGGCAACAGATTTCCGGTGGGCCGCATCTATGAAGATCTTGCGCTCATGCCTTACGTGACATCCCAATCTGCCTCTATATACTATGCCCCGGAGTATGTTTATAACTATGTAATCGATGTGAATAACTCGATTATGAATTCCTCAAAATCCGCTATTTTTGATATCTACCCGGCGCTTGGTTACTTGTGGGAGAAATTTGGGGATTCAGCACCGGCTTACAGAGATGAGTTGCAGTACTTGATGCTGGAACATCTAGGTATTGGGCAACCCTATCGGCTCCTAGGGTACCGTCAAGCAACAGCAGCTGACTATCAGCGCATCATAGATACCTTGCGGCAATGCTTTGGAAAAAGGTGGCGTCACAATATCTACATCCGCCAGGGCGTACAAAAAACCAATGTGAACTCTAAACTTTCCCTCGTGATACCCCAGGTGTTCTTAGCTTTTGATTTAGGTGCTCTCAGAATCATTCCTACCCTCGTCACTTTGATACGAAAGATTCCTAGGTCCTCCTGATTTTTGAACGAGGCTAACCTCCCAGCCTGAAGCTGGGCTATTACTTTTACGCAAACAGATGTCCCTGCCTATAACGAAGGGGGGCGTTCGTTCCTTCCATGACTCCCCTTTTGCTGCCAGCGTTTAGGCAACTGAAAGAGGTTTTAGCTGTATCAGGCAAGACCCCTTATGAGATTCTCTATGTCAAATAATGGGAGTATCGATATCACGCTTGAGAAGCTACAAGCTATAGCTGAGACCGCTTCTTACATCAAAGTAGTCAATCTGTCTCGCAATTTTGGCAAAGAAGTGGCAACAGCTGCCGGTGTTGAAGCAAAAGGACAGGGATCACCCATTGAAATCGTTCCCGTTCGTATCGCGATGGTGAGTCAAGCGGTAGATCTAAACCCTAATACTCGGTCGCAAATCGGTTGATCAGTACGTTCCATCAGCAAGTGGTATGGCCTTGATCCTGATGAAATTTCTATTGTGACTGAACCATCTGATTATTGTTTGCCAGAGAGTCCACTTTTGAAACCTGAGCTAATTTGTTCTCAGGTTCCTGTCCCTAGCAGTCTGTTTTTCAGAGAGCGAACTCAGCATGCGGGATGACGCACCTCGAATGTTGACCTCTGTGCGACCTCGGCCATAGAGTAGCGCCTATGTTCGCACAGTGTCACCCGGCAGGTGCTGACAAGCCCTAACACACACTTTGATACCGGGAGTCACCATGAGTGCACTAGCCCAGCAGAAATCGCCGCGCCGAGCCGCCTTGGCCTCCTGGATCGGCTCTGCCCTGGAATACTACGATTTCGCGGTGTTTGGCACTGCGGCTGCCCTGGTGCTGGGGCCTATCTTCTTCCCCGATGATTCGGACGCTGCGGGCATTCTCAAATCCATGATGGTGCTGGGCGTTGCCTACGTGGTGCGTCCCCTAGGTGCCCTGCTCATGGGGCCGCTAGGAGATCGGTTTGGGCGGAAGTTCGTGCTCATGCTGACCCTCTTCATGATGGGTGTCGCTACCTTCGCCATCGGCTGCTTGCCCACCTATGACCAGGCGGGCATTGTTGCACCCATCTTGCTGGTGCTCTGCCGCGTGTTGCAGGGGCTCTCGGCATCCGGTGAGCAGGCCAGCGCTATCTCCATGTCCCTGGAGCACTCCCATGACCATCAGCGAGCCTTTACTACCTCCTGGACGCTACACGGCACCCAGTTCGGCTCCCTGCTGGCTACCGCCGTCTTCCTACCTTTCGCAGCTCTACCCGAAGAGCAGTTACTGAGCTGGGGATGGCGCGTCCCCTTCTGGCTCTCAGCCTTTGTGGTGGTCGCTGCCTGGATTATTCGCCGCCGTCTCGAAGAGGCCCCGCGTTTCACTGAAACCCGCGAACAAGCTGTGGTGTCCGTACACCGTGTGACTCCGCTGGGCCAGGTTTTCTCCAGCCACAAGCGCGCGGTCATCACCGTAGCCCTCTGCGCCATGGTTAACACCGTCAACATGGTTTTCACCACCTTCTCCATCTCCTTTGCCACCAAGGGCCACGGCATCGAATCCTCCACTATGCTCTGGGTGCCCATCGCCTCTAACGGGCTCAGCCTCCTAGCCATACCCCTGTGGGCGCTTCTGGCAGACAAAGTGGGCCGCAAGCCCATCTTTGCTGCCGGAGCCCTGGTCGCTGGCGGGCTCATGTTCCCCTACCTGCATGCCATCACCGAAGGAAATATTCCCCTGGTCTTCATTTTCGGGGTACTGATGCACGGCGCTTTCTACTCTATGGCCAACGGTATTTGGCCCTCTTTCTACGGCGAAATGTTCCCCACCGCAGTACGCGTGACCGGCCTAGCCCTGGGAACCCAAATCGGGTTTGCCCTCTCCGGAGGTATTGCACCTGCAGCTGCTACAGCCCTTGCCGGGGATAATCTCGCCAGCTGGGTTGGTCCTGCCGCCTTTACCGCCGCGATGGCACTCCTTGCCAGCCTGGTTGCCCTGAACACCCGTGAAACTGGCAAGCTCACCCTGGTCGATATCGATAACACTAAGAGCTAAGCGACATCTCGCTGACCGGGGTAAGGACGTCAATCCGCGGCGTCCTTGCCTCATTAATAAAGCCCCTATCAGCAAAATACCCCCGCCCGCCCCGAATAAACGGGGACAGTCAGGGGGTATTTTTAGAGAGATAGTGCCGGGCAGGTTAGCTTAGCTTCTGATCAATCAGCGCTCGCAGAGCCTGTGCGCCTTCTACCCATGCCTCAAAATCGCCGTTACTTTCAATATCGGGGATACCGATTTCAAGGCGAGCAGCGCGGAAGGCGCGGGCTACATCGTTGACCGACGCGCCGTGCTTCTTCTGCATCTCATAGACAAAGCTAATGCCGGAGTGGTTAATCATGCGGTTTGCTGCGCGGGTAGCAATAATCTCGCTACGTAGCGGGTGCTTATCAAAGTGGTGGCCGAACTTCTCGGTTGCTGCTGCCGGGAAGTAGTCGGCAAGTACATCGCTGAGTTCCAGGTCTGGTTCGTTAGCGTAACCGCTTTCTACCAGAGCCTGGGCCAGGTCAATCTTGGCGTAGGCAACCAGCACGGACAGCTCGGGGCTGGTCAGTGGCACGTTTGCCTCCACCCGGTCCGCTAGCTCCTCATCCGAAGGTAGGAGCTCTACCTCGCGGTTCAGGTGCACGGTTTCGGTCAGGTGGTCCATGAATTCGCCGGCGATTTCGTCGGTGCCAAAGACACCGCAACGCTCTGCCTGAAGCAGTACGTTCTGTTCCAGGTTGGAACGCAGCACGCGCTGCCCCACCTCTTCTACCTGGTCAGCAATAAAGTCGGGGCGGTCTGAGGCACTAAATTCGCCTGCTTCAATCGCCAGATTCATCAGAATCTTGAGGTTAACCTCGCGGTCAGAGGTCTCCACACCGGCTGAGTTATCGATAGCGTCAGTGTTGACCAGGATGCCACCTGCTGCAGCCTCGATACGAGCACGCTGGGTCAGGCCCAGGTTGCCGCCCTCCGAAATGACGCGCACGCGCAGCTCGGGTGCGGTAATACGCAGGTGGTCGTTGGAGGAGTCTCCTGCGTCCTTGTTGGTCTCGCCGGTTTCGCGCACGTAAGTGCCGGTGCCGCCGGTGTAGAGCAAGTCAACGGGTGCTTTGAGCAGGGCAATGATTAGCTCGTCAGCGGTGAGGGTTTCTGCGCTGTTGGCCTCAAGGGCCAGGGCTTCGCGTACCTCAGCGGATACCGGGATCTCGGTGTCCCAACGGGAGAAGACGCCACCGCCTGCCGAGATCAGCTCGGTGTTGTAGTCGGTCCAGTAGGCGCGGGGCAGCTCAAAGAGGCGCTTGCGCTCAGCCAAGGAGGTAGCGGCATCCGGGTTGGGGTCCAGGAAGATGTGGCGGGAGTCGAAGGCGCCGATGAGGCGGATGTGCTCGGACAGCAGAGCACCGTTACCAAAGACGTCGCCCGCCATGCCGCCAATGCCGACCATGGTGAACTCTTCAGCCTGAGCGTCGTGCTGCTGGGCAGCAAAGTGGCGCTTGACGGACTCCCATGCGCCGCGGGCGGTGATGCCCATTTCCTTGTGATCAAAGCCGATTGATCCGCCGGAGGCAAAAGCATCGCCTAGCCAGAAGCCGTTATCTACGGAGATGCCGTTGGCGATATCTGAGAAGGTTGCGGTGCCCTTATCGGCAGCAACCACCAGGTAGTGGTCATTGTCGTCCAAAGCCACCACGTGATCGGGGCGAACAATCTTGGGGTGCCCGCCCTCGGTGACCAGGTTGTCGGTGACATCCAGTAGAGACTGGATGAAGAGGCGGTAGGCGGCAACGCCCCTCTCGTTATACTTTTCCTGCTCAGCGTCGCGATCAGGCAGGTTCTTGGGCACAAAACCGCCCTTTGAACCGGTGGGGATAATAACCGCGTTTTTGGTGACCTGAGCCTTAACCAGGCCCAGCACCTCGGTGCGGAAGTCCTCGGGGCGATCAGACCAGCGCAGACCGCCGCGGGCCACCTTACCAAAGCGCAGGTGCACACCCTCAACAGTGTCTGCTTCTACAAAGATTTCAAACAGGGGCCTGGGGAGGGGGGCGAAGGAAACATCGCGGGTGCTAATTTTGAGAGCCAGAGACTCCTTGCCCTGATAAGCGTTGGTGCGAACAGTGGCAAGCACTACTTCTAGTAGGCGGGAGAAGTATGTCTTGGTATCAGCGTCGGTCAGTGCATCAATATCGACTTGGGCGCTGGCAGCAGCCTTGCGCTGGGCGGCGCGGCGTTCCTCCGCTTCGCCGCCGCGGGCTGGGTCAAAGCCAGTTTCGAAGACATCAACGATTGTCGCAGCGAGGGCGGGATTCTGGGCAACTGCCTGGTCAGTAACAGCCTGGGGGAAGCCCGCACCGAGTTGAATCAGGTAGCGGGAGTAAGCGTAGAGAACTTTCTCTGAAAGTTCGGCGTGGGGTGAGGCTGACAAAAGGGGCCCTTCCTCTATGGCGCGTTGATAGCGCGCGACGTCTAGAAGTCCCAGCATAAAATAGAAGTAACCCCAAGTAGAAGCGCTTCTCTAAAATATGAGATGAAGCGTCTCGCGAAAATTACCAGCTCAAGAATGAGGAACGTGTGCACAATCCAAGGAGAGTGCCTGTTTTAAATAGACAGGTTAGGGCTGGCTTGTTGTGGCAAAATATGGTGGGTGCATAGGGTGAGGGGGCCCCTTTCTGGCATTTGATAAACCCCTCCTTCTGGGTGGTGTTGTAGTTCACCAAACCTAAAGCGGGGTCTACTATTAAGGATGAGGCACGCACTGTTGCGTCCAGATGTCACAAAGACGTGATTAGAAGACAGCGAAAGGTAACCCCTTGCTTACGAACACTCGTTCACCCCAGTGGTCCGGCTCCGAAAGCTGGATTAACGATTACTACCTCCACAGCTCAGCTGAAGAATTAGAAGGTATGACCAGCGAGGAGCTGACCAGCCTCGCACAGACCCACCGCGAACTTGCTGCTAAGCGTCAGCCTGGCGAAGCACTGGTCACCGTGCACAATACCGATGCCGGTAGCACCCTGCTGGTCGTTGTTGATGACACCAGCTTCCTGGTTTCATCCATCACCGCCCAAATTGCCGCCCAGTGGGGTGGTATCTCGGGTCTGATTCACCCCACCTTCTTGGTAGCCCGTAATGACGAGGGAGAGATTACCAGCCTGGCCGGCGCCGGCTTCGATCAGCCCGTTGCCAGCGGCGATACCGCCGTTATGCCCCGGATCGACCAGAACAAGGGTGACTCGCGCGGAACCATCATCGAATCCTGGATTGCAGTGCAACTTACCAGCCGCCTCAATGAGGAAGCCGGCTCAACCCTCGAAGAGGAAATCCAGGCAGTATTAGTGGACGTACGCCGTGCCTCCCGCGACAGTGACGCCATGGCCAGCCGCGTGCTCGATATCGCTGACCGTCTCACCGAACTCTCGGGAGTGACCCTGGGTGGGTCCGAGCATTACACCGGGGAATTGAACTCAGAAACCGACCCCGCTACCCGTGTGGAATCCGTACAGGAGTTTTTGCGCTGGCTGACCCGCGGTAACTTCCTCTTCATGGGCGTCAAGGAGCGCGACCTCTCAGAGCGCGCTGACCAACTGGTGCTTAGCGACCGTCTGGGTAGCGCCCTGGGCATCCTGGCTGCCACGGAGGGCAATGAACCCACCGTGCTCACAGGGCTAGGGCTACATAACGCCCGCGAACCCAAACCCCTCTATGTCACCAAGGCTAACTCTCGCTCCACCGTGCACCGCCACGAATACCTGGATTACATTGGGGTGCGCGACTTTGACCGCTCTGGCGCCATCGTGGGGGAGTACGTCATCCTAGGCCTCTTCTCCCGCCAGGCCTACGCTCTACCGGCGGTTGAAACCCCCATCGTGCGTGAGCGTATTGCCATTATGCGACGCCACCTGGGCTATCAACCCGGATCTCACTCTGATAAAACTATGGCTGGCATCATCGAGGACTACCCCCGCTTGGAGCTCCTGCATGCTGACCTTGATGAACTAACCGAAACCTTCCGCGGCATCATGGGTCTGGAAGAGCGTCGCACCACCCGCCTCTTCCTGCGCCCCGACGCCTTTGGTCGTTTCGTGTCCGCCACCGTCTTTCTACCCCGCGACCGCTACAACACCCTGGTACGCCAGCGTCTTGAAAAGGTTTTCCACGAATTCTTAGATATCGAGAGCCTAGACTTTGACGTATACCTCTCTACTTCATCGCTGGCCCGCATTTTCTTCCGTCTGCGCCTGAGCGATCCCAACGTGATACCCACGGTGGACGTTCGCCCTATTGAACGTCGCCTGCAGGAAGCCACCCGCTCCTGGGGTGAGGCTACCGCCGCTGCCGTTGAAGATACCTTCACCCAGCAGGGTCAGGAGCCGGCATTGGGCCGCGCCGCAGCGTCCGACTGGGCAGAAGCTGTGCCTGGCACCTACCGCGCTGACTACGAAGTGGAGAACGCGGTAGAGGACATCGCGATTTTTGAGTCCCTGACCGAAACCAAGCCGGCTGCTGTGCGTTGTGCAGAGGGGGACGGCGAAACCCGCCTCAAGACCTACCTCTCTGACGCCCACACCCTCACCGAGCTGTTGCCGGTCATGCAGAACATGGGCATGGTCGTGGTGGATCAGAAGCCCTACGACATCACCCCCGCTGATGGACGCTCCTTCCTGCTCTACGACTTCGGCGTCACCCTGCCCGAGGGGGTAGTGCCCGACGAGGTAGCTGACCTCTACGAGGACGCACTGAACGCCTACCTGCTGGGCAAGCGCGAATCGGATAGCCTGGACCGTCTCATTCTGGCTGAAAAGCTGTCGTGGGAGCAGGTTCGTATCTTCCGTGCCTACACCCACTACCTGCTGCAGCTGGGCCGCGGCTTCACCGCCGAGTTCATGTCAGACACCTTACTGGACTACCCCAAGGCAACCGCCCTGCTGGCCCGCTACTTTGATGTCAGCTTCAACCCCGCAGCCGATTTCGATAGCCAGGACGCCCGTGAGCAAGCCCGCGAGGACGTCTGGGCTCAGCTGGGAGTGGTGCTAGATGCCATTCCCACCCTGGACGTTGACCGCTTCATGCGCTCCCTGGCAACTGTCATGGCAGCCACCCTGCGCACCAACGCCTACATGGGCCGTGACTCCCTGGCGCTCAAGGTCTCACCCCAGCAGATCGACTTCGCACCTTTGCCCCGCCCCCTCTACGAAATCTTCGTTTACTCCCGCCGGGTTGAGGGCGTCCACCTACGCTTCGGCTCCATAGCCCGCGGTGGTCTGCGCTGGTCTGACCGCCGCGAGGACTTCCGCACCGAGGTCTTAGGTCTGGTTAAGGCGCAAATGGTCAAGAATGCCGTCATTATTCCGACCGGCGCCAAGGGCGGCTTCTACCCTAAGCAACTACCCAACCCCGCCCTAGACCGCGACGCCTGGATCAACGAGGGCCGTGAATCCTATAAGGTCTTCATCCGCTCTTTGCTGGATGTCACTGATAACCTCTCGGTAGCAGCTGACGGCACCGAAACCGTCGTCCGCCCCGAAGGCGTGCTGGCCCGCGACGGAGACGACTACTACCTGGTCGTAGCAGCCGATAAGGGCACCGCCTCCTTCTCGGATACCGCCAACGCCATCAGCGCCGAATACGACTTCTGGCTGGGCGACGCCTTCGCCTCCGGTGGCTCAGTGGGCTACGACCACAAGGCCATGGGCATTACCGCCCGCGGCGCCTGGGAGTCCGTCAAGCGTCACTTCGCTGAGCTAGGCATTGACTGCCAGCACGAAGAGTTTACCGCCGTTGGTATTGGCGACATGAGTGGCGACGTCTTCGGCAACGGCCTCATGCGCTCGCGCCCCACCCGCCTAGTGGCAGCCTTCGACCACCGCGACATCTTCCTAGACCCCGCCCCGGACGCCGAGGCGTCCTTTGAAGAGCGCGTGCGTCTCTACAAGTTACCCCGCTCGTCCTGGCAGGACTACAACCCCGAGCTCATCTCAGAAGGCGGCGGCGTCTACTCCCGTGGCGCCAAGTCCATCCCCGTTTCAGATCAGGTACGTGAAGTTCTGGGGCTAGACGAGGGCGTCACCGAAATGTCACCGCCCGAGCTGCTCTCAGCCATCCTCAAGGCACCCGTAGACCTGCTCTACAACGGTGGCATCGGCACCTACGTCAAGGGGTCTACCGAGACTCATGCTGAAGTAGGCGATAAAGCCAATGACCCCATCCGCGTGGACGGCGCAGACCTGCGTGCCCGCATCGTGGGTGAAGGTGGCAACCTCGGCTTCACCCAGCTAGGCCGTATCGAGGCAGCTCGCAAGGGTATCATCATCAACACCGACGCCATTGATAACTCCGCCGGTGTAGAAACCTCTGACCGCGAGGTCAACATCAAGATTCTGGTGGACCGCCTGGTGGCTCACGGTGAGCTGTCCGGCGAGGAACGTGCCAGCTTTATTGAGGCTCAGCGTGAGGACGTTGGGGCGCAGGTACTGGAGACCAACCGCCGCCAGAACGTGCTGCTGCAGGCTGAGCGTCACGGGGTCATTCCCGGGGTTGAGGGCTACATCCGCCTCATGCACGACCTGGAAAAGAATGCCGGGCTTAACCGCGAGGTGGAGTTCCTGCCCACCGATGAGACCATCCGTGAGCGCTACGAAGCGACTCAGGAAACCCTCAACGGCCCAGAGCTGTCCGTGCTGGCAGCCTACGTGAAGATTCACTTAACCGAGCAACTAGAGGCCACCAATATTGCCGATGACCCCTACCTTGCTTGCGTCCTGACCGACTACTTCCCGCCTGCCCTGGTGGAGCGTTTCGGTCAGCACCTAGAAACCCACCCGTTGCGCAAGCAGATCATCTGCACCCGCGTTGCCAACGAAATTGTAGATCTTGCCGGTATTACCCACGTTTTCCGCGCAATTGAAGAAACCGGTGTGGGTGTCGATGCGGTAGCGCGTGCCTTCTACGTTTCACGTGAAACTTTTAATGTTGGCAAGTCCGCAAAGTTGCACCGCGACCTTCCTGCGAATATTCCCCTGGATGCTTGGCAGTCAGTCATCCGGGATTGGCAGCGTGTACTAGACCGCCTGGTGCGCTGGTTCGCTGCCGAGCGGTCAGTGGTTGTGGGCACCCCCATCGCCGCAATGATCGAACGTTTCCGCCCGGTCGCTGAGCTGCTGCCTGAGCTACCCAACTACTTTGCTGATGACACTCGCGCCCGTGTGCGTGCCCTGCGCAACCAGGCAGAAGAGTGGGGTCTGCCCGAGGAGCTGACGGTCAACTGGATCCGCGAATTTGAGGCTTTTGCTCTCATGGACGTAGTGCGTACCGCAGAGGCTCACGGGCTAGATGCCGAACTGGTTGCCCGCGTCTACTACTCGGTCTACGACCGGTTCGCGGTGGATCACCTGCTGACCATGATTTCTAAACTGCCGCGCAATGACCGCTGGGAGACCCTGGCGCGATCTTCCCTGCGCGATGATCTCTATGAAATTGCTGCATCCCTTGCACTCAAGGTGTTGCAGGAGTCTGGCGAGGGAATCGTTGCCGGTGAAGAGGGGGGCGATGAGGCCTTGGAACGCTGGATTACCGCCCATCCCGTGCGTATCAGCCACGTAGATTCAATGCTGGAAGAAATTAAGCAGACAGCCCCTGCTGCTGATGGCCGACCCCGCTTGGCTGTACTGCAGGTAGCCCTGCGTACCCTGCGCGGCGCCGTCAGCTAACCCTTGAGATAAAAGGACGCCGGCCGGTGGCTCAGTGAGCCTCCTGCCGGCGTCCTTTGTTGATCACCCGCCGGGGGAAAATAGCGCACCGGTATCTCATTCTGGAATAGAGGGATTATCAGTGAATCTATAACCGCCCTAGCGTGCAACGATAATGACAGGCGTGTAGTCAATCTTAACTGGGACTGCGAGATGCTCTCACAGGCCCTTACAAACCAGTTCAAGCACCCAAGAAGGAAGTTCCATGTCACGCAAAAAACTTACTTCACAGTGGCTAAAAGCCCTGGGCGCCGGCGCCGTTACCGCCGGAGTTGTGGACGCCGCCTGGATTGGTGGCGCAGCCCTTAAAATCTACGAGAGCAAAATCCCCCACCTCATGGCGGATAGCGTTAACGTGCTACCTGCTGCTCTCTTTTACACCGTGCACCTGGCAGGGACCAGTCCGCCCCGGCGACGAAACCCGCACCCACCTTGCTCGCCTGCGCGATGGTGCGGTGCTGGGCGTCATTGCCTGGGGAACTTTCGGCCTCACCAACGCTGCTGTGCTTGATCGATTCCCCTTGAGCATCGCCCTGGTGGACACCGTTTGGGGCGGGGTGCTGACCGGCACTGTTGCTCTTGCCGCAGGCAAAGCTACGGAAATATCACGCGCTAAAAAGTCTGAAGGCGCATAAGCGTAGTACAGAAACCCCTGTGCGCCCCTGTCAGCTAACCCCTGGTATGAAAGGACGCCGGTGGGCAGCTTATGTAGCTTGCCCACCGGCGTCTTAATCTTTGGTCTCTATACGCGATTTTGCGCTAGGCTGCCTTGACCGGCACCCAAACCTGCATCTGGTAGTCAGCGGCTGAGGGGTCACCGGGGCCGTAGGCCTCAAACACCGGGCCGTTAGGCTTGAAACCAGCCTTGGGTAAGAAGGTGCCCATCAGGTGATCCACGCCTGCCATGATGCTCATGGGCACCGGGCCTTCAACGTTGGTTACAGCGAACTCCCCGCCGTCCACCTTCAGCGCGTTGAGCCCCAGAGCCTGAGCAGTCTCAAGGTTCTCCACCAGAATGCCCGCCATATAATCGAACTGGCCGCTGGCGTTCATGCCCACAATGACGCCCATGGAATGCACCTCGGGCATCGTCACCCCACGCGCCGTAGCGTGGTCGGTCAGCTTTTTCCACAGCTCACCCATGCCAGCACCCTGCTGAACAGTCTCGCGGAAACCCGCAATAAAAAACTCATCCTTGTGCTCTATACGTGCACCAATCATGACAACTCCCTTGGAAAAAACGAAAACCTAACCTGCCTGCAGGCAGGCGCTAAAAACTACGAAGAACCACACCCGCAGGAGCCGCCACAGCAACCGCCACCGTTACCCACACCCATCATCGCCTGGGTGATAGAGACAGATGACTGAGTATCGCCCTTGACTGCTACAGATGAACCGTCGCTGGGGATTCCATCGCCAAAATCGCCACCCATGAGGTTAAGGCGGTGACCGATATCTGGCCCGCCTGCCGGCTTCTCGGTGACACCAGCTAGGACGGCAGCAAAACCAGCAGGTTCCGGAGTGGGCAGAGTGGGGGCATCGGCACCCTCACCTACAGGGCCACAAGCCGCGGCTGCCGCTGATACCTTAGGCTGCTTAACCTCTGCAAAGTGGGAAAAGCGCCGCATCTGTTCTACTGAAGGGTAGTTGAAAGACACTTTAACTTGGCCTTCTACCAACACAATGGGTAGAACTTCCCACCCGTTCATGACAATCTGGTCGGCAACCTGTGGGCAGTCAGTAAATGCTGAAGGGTAGGAATCGGTGGAATAGACGGCGATTTCTAGCCCGGCGTCAAGAAGCTCTTGCGCCTGCTCAAAGAAAGTGTTGCGGGCGACGTCCTGCGGGTCAGCAGGGTTATCACCGGCAGCAGGCACAAATACCTCAAGCGGTGTTGAGCCGATAGTGTCATTAATTTTTGCCACGAGCGCTCCTTAAAGAAGATAAAACCTACCCCACCAGCCTACAGTGCGCCGCCGGTTTCTCAGGTGTTCAGGGTGGGTGGAGGTAGCTCTCTTAAATCTAAAGTAAATATTGGTAGGAAGTAGCGCTTGACCCTCACGCCGCGTGAGCACCTAGCCTGGTAACTAGCAGGAGGAAAACATGCATCCAGATTTTTTGACCGTAGGCGAAGTTGCCCGGCTAGTAGGGGTGAGCGTCCGTACGCTACACCACTACGAGAGCGTCGGGCTGCTGGCCCCCAGCCAGCGCTCGACCAGCGGTTACCGGCTCTACTCAGCGGACGATATCGATAAACTTCACACGATTCTTGTCTACCGGGCGCTCGAATTCCCGCTGGAAAAAATTCAGCAGATTTTAGCCAGCGGCACCGCGCCCATTGAAGAACTCTTCAGCCAACGGGACCTTCTGCAAGAAAAACAGGAGCACCTACAGTCCGTGCTGGACTCGGTGCAGACAATGATTGAGGTTCACACCATGAAAAAAACCATGAGCGCGGCTGACCGCGCCAAAGCTAGTCACGCCCAGCACCGTGACGAGGCAGAAGCTGCCTACGGCAGCACTGATGCCTACCAGCAGTCAGCCCAGCGAGTTGCCGGCTTTACCGACCACGACTGGATGCGGGTTTCTGACCGCATGGACGCCTTTGAACAGGCCTGTGCTCGGGCGCTCGCAGGCGAGGTTGCCCCTGGGTCTGACGAGGCCAACAAGCTGGCCGAAGAGCATCTTAGCCTTATGCAGGACTACTTTGACTGCTCCTATAACCAGCAGGTTCTCATTGGCATGACCTATGTGAGCGACCCGCGCTTCACCGCCCACTACAACCAGCGCTCCACTGGCCTAGCTGCCTGGATCAGCGCAGCTATCAACGCCAACGCTGTCATCCACGGAGTGGATATAGATACCCCCGTCTGGCAGTAGCCTAACGGAAGAAAATCAAAGGGCGAGCCCCTGCCGCATCAACTAAACCTAGGGTGGTGCGGCAGGGGCTTCTATCTTTGTGAGGGTGGGGGCCTAGCTCAGCAGGATGAGGGTGAAGGTGGCATCCAGTAGGGCAACTAGGGGGAGCATCCAGATGCCGAGAAGCATGAGGAGACGGCTGTTGCGCGACTTGCGGTCCAGGGCCTCAGGACTCTCAAAGGGGCTGATTAATGGGTCAGTATCGGAGGAGCGGAGCTCGCGGGCAGTAGCAAAGACCGCGGTCCCCACCAATATCACCGCTGCGATCATGGTGACGCCTAAGCTGGGCAGACTCAGTAGTGCTGGCCGGTCCATGCTAGCGGCGAGGGCTCCCAATACGGCGAAGCCTGCAGCAGCGATCGCAAAAATGCTGAAACGTAGCGGTTTTTCTGCCCACCAGCGCATGGTGGAAATAGCTGCCACAGTTGCTACCAGCGCACCAACTATTGCCACCAGCGAGACGTCATTGATTGCGAAATCCTCCGAGCGTGCCCAGGCTTTGAAAGCGGCAGAGAAGATGAAGAAGGCGGCAAGACTCACCGCCGAGGTGATGATGATCGGCAGCAGGGTGGAGTCGGGTGCCCCTGCCAGACCTAGTGAGTGCGCATAGTCCTTGGGGTCACCGAAGGCCTCGTGCGGGGTCTCGCCGCTATCAGCGCAGTGAGCGTGGACGGTTTCAAGGGCGTCACCAATAGCGCTGCCGGGTACGTTGTCTAGGCGTAGTTCCACGATGAAGGGATTCACCCAGCTCTTGTGGGTGGCGATAAAGGTATCCAGTGGAGTTTTCATAGCTATTTCCTTAGTGAGTCAGGTGGGTGGTGACGGTGGTGGAGAAGGTCTGCCAAGTGACGGTGAGGGTGGCGAGTTCTTGGGTGCCGGCGTCCGTCAGGAAGAAGTATTTGCGGCCAGGCCCGCCGTCCCCTTCGCGCCACTGCACCTCAACCAGCCCGCGATTTTCTAGCCGGTTGAGCAGGGGGTAGAGGGTGCCACCTTTGATATCGCCCAGCCCGGCTTCTGCTAGTTGGGTGATGATGGCGTAGCCGTAGGTGGGGCCCTTCTCTAGGGTTTTGAGGACGCAGGTGGTGAGGAGGCCTCGGAGCCAGTCTGCGGGGTATAGTGTTGCGGTCATATCTATATAGTTACATTAACTAGTTAGTCTGTCTAGTTTGTTTGTCTATATAGTCGAAGATTTTTTGCGCGTGTCAAAGCAGGGGGTGTGAACAGGGTGGCTAGGGGAGTCTGGTGCTCAACCCGGCCAGTAGGGCTGCCAGCCCCAGTTCAAAAGCCTCATCTTGGGGTGTGTTGCCCAGTTCTGCAAACCCCTCTGCCATGGTGGGGTGACTGCTTGCGCGCTGCCCCGGATCAAAGATATCGATGGGGGCGTGAACGTCTGTGGCGGAACCTAGCAAGAAAGCTTCGAGCGCCTCTACTGTGAGTAGGGCATCTCGCGGAGTGAATCCAAAGGCAACAAAAGCGCTGGTGACCTGTTCATACATGCCCAGAGTGCCCGGGGCGTTGCGTACCGGGGTGACTGCCAGCGTTGTTACCAGGGCGGGAGAGAGGGAAAAGGCGGTGCGATAAGATCGTGCCCAGCTTGCGGTCGCTTCTACCCAGAGGTTCCGTGCTACTCTCGCCGTTAGGTCACTTGCCCTAACGCGGGCGGCGGCTTCCTGCAATTCGTGGGTACTAATACCCTGAGCGATGTGGTCTGACAGCCCTGCTAGTACTTCATCGCGCGAAGCCACGTGGTTGTAAAGCGAGGACGGGGCGACCCCCAGCTTCTTGGCCAGCTGAGACATGGTAAAGTCACCGTTTTTGGACAGTAATTCCTGTGCGGCCAGAGTGATCTTTTGGGCCGTGATAAGGGAGGCGGTGGGCCTACCTGCGGTGCGGTTTCTGGTCATTCTGGTGCCGGTCATATCTACCACCGTATAAGAAAAAATAATTTCGCCGTGCTATGACTCAACACTTCACATTTATAGTGATGTGAGATACCCTAAAACGAACGACATTCGTTTATCAGCGGTTCAGTGTCGAACCACCCAAGGAAAGGCTCCCCATGGCTCCTCAGGAAATCACCCGCGACGTCGTCATTATTGGCGCCGGCCCCGCCGGCCTCACCGCCGCCTACCGCCTCCAACAGGCAGGCCACTCCGTTGCCGTCCTCGAAGCCCGCCACCGCGTAGGCGGCCGCACCTGGAACGGCGATATCGATGGCGCCTTCATTGAAATCGGTGGCCAGTGGATATCCCCTGACCAAACCGAACTCGCAGCCCTGGTGAAAGAACTCGGCCTCACCACCTTCGACCGCTACCGCGAAGGTGACTCTATCTATAAGAACCTTGCCGGCGACGTCATCCAGTACAACGGCGACACCTTCCCCGTCGATGAAGCCACCACCGCAGAAATGCAACGCCTCATCGGACTCATGGACAAACTCACCGCAGAAGTAGACCCTGCCGCCCCCTGGGAACACCCCCGCGCCAAAGAATATGACGCCATCAGCTTCCGTGAATGGCTCAAAACCCAGACTGATAACGACGAAGCCCGCAATAACATCTCCCTCTTCATCGCTGGCGCCATGCTCACCAAGCCCGAGCACGCCTTCTCACTCCTCCAGGCTCTGTTGATGTCCTCATCTGCCGGTTCCTTCTCTCACCTGGTCGACGAAGACTTCATCCTCGACAAGCGCGTACTCGGCGGTATGCAGAAAGTCTCCCTGGGGCTGGCAGAAAAAATCGGTGACGATAACATCGTGCTTGGCCACCCCGTGCGCGTACTACGCTGGCAAGAAGAAGGCGACTACCCCGTACTGGCTGAAGCAGAAGACTTCAGCGAGGACGGCGTAGCCAACCCCGAGGGCGGCGTGAAGGTGCGCGCTCAGTACGCCATCATGGCAGTACCGCCCAACCTCTACTCCCGCGTTTCCTTCGTGCCCTCGCTGGATCGCCGTCAGCACCAGATGCACCAGCACCAGTCCCTGGGCCTGGTCATCAAAGTACACGCTGTCTATGACCGCCCCTTCTGGCGCGACCGTGGGCTTTCAGGCACCTGCTTTGCCTGCGAAAACCTGGTGCAGGAAATCTACGACAACACCAACTACGACCCCGCTACCGGCGAAGAAGAAACCCGCGGAACCCTGGTCGGCTTCATCTCGGATGAGAAAGCTGACCTCATGTTCACCCTCTCAGAAGAAGAACGCAAAACCGCTATCCTGGATGCAATGGCTGAGCTCATCGGTGAAGAAGCCAAGAACCCGGTTGCCTTCTACCTCTCTGACTGGGGAGCTGAAGAGTGGACCCGTGGTGCCTACGCCGCTTCCTATGACCTTGGTGGCCTCTCCCGCTGGGGTCAGTACCAGCATGACCCCGTAGGGCCCATACACTGGGCCTGCTCAGATATCGCCGGTGAAGGCTACCAGCATGTGGACGGCGCCGTACGCATGGGCCAGCAAGTAGCAAAGCAGCTCAGCGAAAAATTGTAAATACTCCTAGGCTTATTTAAAAGGTGCTTACCGGTCCCCGCGAGCCCCCTAACCTGTCTGCTGACCCTCTTACCTGGTTCGCAAGCTCACAAGGCAATTCACGCCAGCCCCCAGCCAGCAGGCAGGTGATGAGCTTGCTCCTCCGAGTCACCTTTTGAATAACTCTTAGAACCTGGAAGGAGCCCACCGTATGCGTTACGTTGTTGGCTACTCACCCACCGACCGCGGCCGTGATGCCCTTAACCTGGGCGTCGTGCTCGCACGCTCCCTGGGGGCGCAGCTCGATGTGGTCTACGTGCTCAAAAATGAGAACCCGCACCTCGCTGCCCCACGCAGCAACTTTGGCAGTATCCTGCGGGAACAGGCGGTAGGCTGGCTCGAAGATGCCCAGTACCTCGTGCCCACCGACCTCACGGCACGTTTTCACCTGCGTCAGGCGGAATCAACTGCCGCCGGTCTGATGGAGTTTGCCGAAGCCACTGACGCCGGGGCAATCGTCGTGGGCGGCGCAAGGACGGGTGGCTGGCTCTTCCACTCCATCGGTGCCGCCGGTAATGCCCTGCTGCACCGATCCCGCACCCCCGTCATCTTAGCGCCGCGAAACTTCGCCTCTGACGCTGACATCGAGCAGATCGACTGCGCTGTTTCCCCCGAGATTGACTCAATCTCTTTGGTGGAAGAGGCGATAGCGACTGCCAACCGCACCGGCCTGAAGGTGCGGCTAGTTTCCCTCATTGAGGGTGCAGACTCCGCGGCTGCCGCCAGTGAGGCTGAGGCGGGGGTGCGAGAGCTCATTAAGCAGTCCTCGGTCACCCTTGAAAAACCTGAGCTACTCAGCGTTACTGTGGGGCACGGGGCCACTGTGCCAGACGCCGTGCAGTCGGTTCACTGGTCACCTCAGTCCGTGCTCATGGCGGGTTCTTCTAAGCTGAGTCAGCGCGGTGAACTCTTCTTGAGCTCCAACACTGCCAAGATTCTTACCCACCTGCCCATTCCGCTGGTTGTGGTGCCGCGTGACTACTCACCCGGACGCCGCGGCTCATCTCAGCAGCCGTGGACAGGCTCAATCCCGGTGGTGGGCAAATAATTTAGCGGCCGCGCGCTATTGCGGCTAGGCCCCGCACTTTCTCTCTTCGGGTAGGCTGACCCTCTTCAGCTCCATGATGATCGGTATCTCGGTGGTAGCCTCTGCATGCTCCCTCTCTGCTGCTCTGGGCCCTGTCCCCCAGTAGGTGCACCTTCTAGCCTTACTCTGAACGTTAAAAAGGAGGGTTGTCTCACGTAAGCTGTAAAGAATTACTGAGCTACAGGAAGGTGCCATCAATGCACACCGTTATCGTAGGGGCTGGAATAGCAGGCCTAAACTCCGCTCGTTATCTCGCTCAATCTGGTCAGAGCGTCACCGTTCTTGAGAAAAACTCTAAGCCCGGCGGCAGAATTGCCACTGATCACATCGATGGTTTTACCTGCGATATCGGCTTTCAGCTCCTTAACCCTCAGTACCCCGAGGCTAAGAAATCTCTTAACCTTCCTGCCCTTGACCTGCATGCTTTCAGTCGCGGTGCAGTGATCTGCGAAGATGACAGGCAGTTCACGCTCAGCGACCCCACCCGTCACCCGCTGGCTTTGCCCTCGCTGCTGCGTGAGTGTTCTGTAACGGACGCCCGTGCGGTCTACTCCCTGCTGAAAGACCGCGAATCAACAACCTTCGACCAGGCTCTTGAGCGGGCCGGTTTCAGCGCCTCCCTTGAACGAGGTGCTCGTACCTTCCTCGCCGCGGTGACCGCTGATTCATCCCTGGAATGCACCCCAGAATTTGGCCGGAAACTCATCTATTACTTCCTCAAAGGCTCACCCTCCCTTCCCGCTCAGGGGATGGAGGCTATTGCCTACCAGATGGCTGATCTTGACGGGGTCACCATCCGCTACTCAACAGAAATCGTTGAAATTATCGAGGAGGATCAACAGGTACTCCTGCGCCGTTCTGATGGAAAAGATTTGCATGCTGATCGGGTAATTGTTGCAGGTGGCCCGCTGGAGAGCGCTTATCTTCTCGATTCTGAGGTGCCGGCTACGGGGGACCTGACAACCTGGTGGTTCGCTGCAGACCAGCGTCCTACCGCATCTACTTATTTGCACCTTGACTGCTCAGACAACCCTCTCATTAACCATGCCGCTGTCGTGTCCAACGTGTGCCCATCCTACGCACCGGCAGGGCAACACCTCATACAGGCCAGCGTTGTGGGTTCTTCAGACCTGGAAGCTGAGGTGGTCGCCCAGCGTGTTCAGCGAATGTTTGGATGCGAAGGTGATACGTGGCGTTTGCTCACCTGCCACCGCGTCTCTCCTGCCCTTCCCATCATGACGGGTCGCTCAGCCTGGTCTCCTACCGGGAAGCTGGCAGTCGCCGGTGACTTCAATCAAGCATCCATCCAAGGGGCTCTAGCGTCCGGACGTCAGGCTGCATCACTATCAGGTTCTCAGTAAAGAGTGAGGATATGACTACCCGTGTGCACCTGCTTCTTTTCCGTGAAGATCTAAGAACTCACGATCACCGTGCCCTACGTGCTGCAACCGACTTCGCGCACCGCCACCCAGATACGACAGTGCTTGCCCTCTACGTCTTTGATGAGGAGACGGAAGGGATACGCCCGCTGGGCGGGGCAAGTCGCTGGTGGCTACATCACTCTCTAGCGGAATTACAAGAATCACTGGAAAACCTGGGGATCCCCCTCTTCTTCGCCCGAGGTCAGGGAACGGCTAGCGTTGCCAGCTTGAGCGCCCCACTGGGTATCACCCATCTCCACTGGAGCCGCCGCTACACCCTGCCTGAGCGCTCGGCCGACGCCGCCCTCAAAACCTGGGCTAAAAGTCAAGGAATAGAAGCGCATAGCTATGCCGGCCATCTCCTGCATGAACCGTGGGAGGTTTCGCCGGCGTCCGGTGATTTTTATAAGGTCTTTACTCCTTTCTGGAAGGCCATATCGGCTCAGGGCTTTAGGGAACCCTATGGCGCCCCTGAACCTCTTACGCAGAATCCTGCGGCCCTATCTCAGGAGGTCAGGAAGCAATGCGCCGCCCTCCTTTCCCTCGAAGAGTTGGATCTTCTGCCTACCCGCCCAGACTGGTCTGGAGGGTTGAAACAACGCTGGACACCCGGTGAGAAGGGAGCATTAGCTGCCTGCAATGAGTTTGTGGACGGGAATCTTGAAGGATATGCCAGAGAAAGGGATTTTCCTGCCGCTCCCTCCACCAGCTTTCTTTCACCCCATCTACGGTTTGGTGAAATAAGCCCCGCGACCGTTTTATATCGTGTGGGGCGTTCAATCTCGGTGATGACCACTGATGCCACTCGGTTTGCAACCGAAGTAGGCTGGCGGGAGTTTTGCTGGCACCTGGCCTTTCACAATCCTGAGCTGCACGAAAAAGAGTTCCGTGCTGAGTGGTCACACTTTCCTTGGGGCAAGGCTGATAACCCAGAAAATAAAGAACTGTTCCACGCCTGGTGCCGGGGGCTTACTGGCGTCCCCCTGGTGGATGCGGGAATGCGCGAACTCTGGGAAACCGGCTATATGCACAATCGGGTACGTATGGTGGTTGCTTCTTATCTCACCAAGAACCTGCTGCTGGATTGGAAGCTGGGAGAAAAATGGTTCTGGGATACTCTCGTGGATGCTGATCTTGCCTCAAACCCGGCTAATTGGCAGTGGGTCGCAGGGTCAGGGGCGGACGCCGCACCCTATTTCAGAATCTTTAATCCCGTAACGCAGGGAAAGAAATTCGATGAAGAAGCTCGGTATATCAAGCGCTGGGTACCTGAGCTGGCCCACCTTAGTGCTGTAGAAATCCATCGAGGCGCCGAGCAAGGGTATGGGGTGCTAGCGCCAGATTACCCGTCTCCCTTGGTCGATCTTAAGCTTTCTCGCCAGGAGGCTTTAGCTGCCTATAGTGACTGGAAATAGACGCTCCGCTCTTTCATCCTAAGAAAAAACGCCACGAGACTTCACAAATCGTATACGAGGTTGTAATCTGGCTAACTAAACGAACAACATTCGTTTAGTTGACTTTTAGTCTCATCTGCCAACGGTGGTAGTGAAAGGAAGGGCGATGTCTCAGACCCCTCAGAACCCGGTACCAGCGGGCAGCGCCCCGGTGACCGCATCAACCAACCCCCACGGCGCAGTAGACACCGGGGCAGCTAACAAAAAGGGCCTCTCTTCGGGTAAGGTCACCCTCTTCAGCTCCATGATTATCGGTATCTCGGTGGTAGCCCCCGCGTACTCACTCTCCGGTGCGTTAGGGCCCGTCGCCGCAGAAGCTGGCCTCTACATGCCAGCCATGTTCCTCATCGGCTTCATTCCTATGCTGCTGGTTGCCATCGGCTATCGCGAGCTCAACGCCGCCATGCCCGACGCCGGGACCACCTTCACCTGGACCACCAAAGCTTTCGGCCCCTACGCCGGCTGGATGGGTGGCTGGGCCCTGCTGGTCGCCACCATCCTGGTGCTCTCCAACCTAGCGGGTATCGCCGTAGACTTCTTTTACCTGGCCCTCTCGCAGGTCCTCTCTAACCCGGGCGTCGCTGACCTTGCTGGCAACAACCTCATCAATATCGCCACCTTCATCGCCTTCATGGCTTTCGGTTGCTACATCACCTACCGCGGTCTGGACGCCACCCAGAAAATCCAAACCGTCTTCATCATCTTCCAGCTGGCCGTCCTCGCCGTTTTCTCTGCCGTTGCTTTCTACAAGGCAAGCACCGGCACCGGCTTCGCCAACCTCAGCTTTAGCCTTGAATGGTTCAACCCTTTTGGTATCGATTCCTTCTCAACCCTGGCAGCGGGTATGTCCCTGGTCTTCTTCCTCTACTGGGGGTGGGACGCCGTGCTGACCATGAACGAGGAAACAGAAGGTAAGCACACCACCAGTGGGCACGCCGCTGTCGGTACCATCCTGACTATTGTGGTGCTCTACCTTTTCCTGTCGGTATCCACCCTGGCCTTTGCTGGTACTGGTGAAACCGGTTTGGGCCTGGGGAACCCTGACAACCAGGAAAATATCTTCGCTGCTCTCTCTGGACCGGTCCTGGGTGCCTTTGGCATTCTTATGTCCTTCGCGGTGCTCGTGGCTGCCCTGGCTTCCCTGCAGTCCACCGCAGTGTCCCCGGCACGAACCCTGCTGGCTATGGGCTACTACAAGGCGCTGAGCCCCAAATTCGCTAGCCTTTCCCCTAAGTATCAGGCACCCAGCTACGCCACCATCGTCTCTTGTCTGATTGCTACCGTCTTCTATGTAGTCATGCGCTTTATTTCCACCTCGGTGCTCTGGGATACCATTTCAGCCCTCAGCCTCATGGTCTGCCTCTACTACGGCATCACCGCTTTCGCCTGCGTCTGGTACTTCCGCAAAACCTCCCTATCATCGGGGGTGAAGGCTCTCTTTAATAAGTTCATCTTCCCCCTGCTGGGCGGTCTGATTCTGGTTGTCTTCTTCGCACAGACGTTCTTTGACTCCATGGACCCTGCCTATGGTTCAGGCTCAGAAATTGGTGGTGTGGGGCTGGTCTTCATTCTGTCTCTAGTTCTGCTGGTTTTGGGAGTCATCGCCATGATCTACCAGCGCATCAAGCGCCCGGACTTCTTTGCCGGTAAGGTGCCCATGGATGTCGAGCACATGATTGACCTGCCCGAGGTGTAACCCTGGGAACATGCCAGCCTAGGCGCGTAAACTAAATAAACATGAGCGGTCGCATAGACCCAGGACATATTTTCAATGAAGAGAAAGAAGTGCACATTATGGCTGTCAACGTTCAAGAGCTGCTGGCAAAGGTGCCCACAGGTCTACTGATTAACGGTGAGTGGCGGGAGTCCTCCAACGGTGAAACCTTCGATGTTGAAAACCCCGCCACCGGTGAGATTATCGCGACCCTGGCGTCCGCCACCGAAGAGGACGCAGTGGCCGCCCTGGACGCCGCCTGCGCAGCTGAAAAGGGCGCAGGGGAGCACGGCTGGGTAGCCACCCCTCCGCGTGAACGCGCCGAGATTCTGCGCCGCGCTTTTGAACTGGTCACCGAACGTGCAGATGAGTTCGCCACCCTCATGACCCTGGAAATGGGCAAGCCCTTCGCCGAGGCGTTGGGCGAGGTCAAATACGGTGCTGAGTTCCTGCGCTGGTTCTCTGAAGAAACCCCCCGCCACTACGGCCGCACCTTGAACATGCCCGAGGGTACCCTGCGCATGATTACCCGCCACAAGCCGGTTGGCCCCTGCCTGCTGATCACCCCCTGGAACTTCCCACTGGCTATGGGCACCCGCAAGGTTGCTCCCGCTATCGCTGCCGGCTGCACCATGGTCCTCAAGCCCGCGCGCCTGACCCCGCTAACTAGCCAGTATTTCGCCCAGACCCTCATGGACGCCGGCCTGCCCGCAGGCGTCCTCAACGTGGTGTCCTCTAAGTCAGCTTCGGCTATCTCAGAGCCACTGATGAGCGATGACCGCCTGCGCAAGGTCTCCTTTACTGGCTCCACCCCCGTGGGCCAGCAGCTGCTGGCTAAGGCTAGCGAGAAGGTACTGCGGACCTCCATGGAGCTAGGTGGCAACGCCCCCTTCATCGTCTTTGAAGACGCCAACATGGAGCAGGCAGTCTCCGGTGCCATGGCCGCCAAGATGCGCAACATGGGTGAGGCCTGCACCGCTGCCAACCGCTTCTTCGTGCACGAATCTGTAGCAGAAGAATTCTCCACCAAGTTCGCTGCCGCCATGGCAGATCTCAAACTGGGCAACGGCCTGGACGAAGGCACCACCTGCGGCCCGCTGATTGAGCAGAAAGCTCAGGACTCAGTAGCTGAACTGGTTGAGGACGCCCTGGCTAAGGGCGCCCGCGCCCTGACTGGTGGCGCCCGCGGTGAGGGGGAGGGCTACTTCTACCAGCCCACCGTGCTGGTGGATGTCCCTGCCGATGCCCGCGTGGCCCGCGAAGAAATCTTCGGTCCCGTAGCTCCCATCTTCACTTTCAGTGACGAGTACGAAGCTTACGAACTCGCCAACGACACCGAATACGGCCTGGCGAGCTATGTCTTCACCGAGAACATTGACCGTCTCTACCGTGCCAGCGACCACCTGGACTTCGGTCTGGTGGGCTTCAATGCCGGAGTTATCTCTAACGCCGCAGCACCCTTTGGCGGTATCAAGCAGTCCGGAATGGGTCGCGAAGGTGGAGCTGAAGGTATCGCTGAATATTCCTCGGTGCAGTACATCGGCCTGCGCGACCCCTACGCCTACTAGGCTACACATCTAACCTCTGACGGCGCCCGGGGGCCGCACCCCGGCGTCCGGGCACCGTCTCGCCCCCGTCCACTCCTAATCTTTGAGAGAAAAATGTCTGACATCACCTACCGCCTGCCCCAGGAAATCCGCCTCAAAGGTGCCGTTCCCGGCCCCCGCTCCGAAGAACTAGCAGCTCGCCGCACCGCTAACGTACCCGGCGGTGTCGCCTCCACCCTGCCCGTCTACGCAGCAGATGCAGACGGCGGTGTGATTGTGGATGTTGATGGCAACTCCTTTGCCGACCTTGGCTCAGGTATTGCTGTAACCTCCGTGGGCGCATCAGCCCCCAAGGTTGTCGCTGCTGTTCAGGAAGCCGCCACCCACTTCACCCACACCTGCTTCATGGTGACCCCCTACGAGGGCTATGTTGCCGTGGCTGAAAAGCTCAACGAGCTGACCCCCGGTGACTTTGACAAGCGCAGCGTGCTCTTCAACTCCGGCGCTGAGGCCGTTGAGAACGCCGTGAAGATTGCCCGCGCCGCTACCGGCCGCAACGCGGTGGTGGTCTTCGATCATGCCTACCACGGCCGCACCAACCTGACCATGGCACTGACCGCTAAGGCTGCCCCCTACAAGCAGGGTTTTGGCCCCTTTGCCCCCGAGGTCTACCGCGCACCCATGAGCTACCCCTACCGTGACGGCGAGCTGGGCGGCAAAGAGGCAGCTAACCGCGTCATCGAAATGATTGAGAAGCAGATCGGTGCTGACTACGTTGCCGCTATTCTGATTGAACCCATACAGGGTGAAGGTGGCTTCATTGTGCCCGCTGAGGGTTTCCTGCCCGAGCTGGTTACCTGGGCCCGCGAAAAGGGCATCGTCTTTATTGCGGACGAAGTTCAGGCAGGTTTCTGCCGCACCGGCAGCTGGTTTGCCTCCGACCATGAGGGTATTGAACCTGACCTGATTACCACCGCTAAGGGCATTGCCGGCGGTATGCCGCTGTCAGCTGTTACTGGCCGCGCTGAACTCTTCGATAAGGTTCAGCCCGGTGGTCTGGGCGGAACTTACGGCGGTAACCCTGTTGCCTGCGCCGCTGCCTTGGCTACCATCGAAACCATGGAGGAATGGGATCTATCAGCCCGTGCCCGCCATATCGAAGAAACCGCCCGCGAAAAGCTGGGCTCCCTCGTAGAAGAGCTGGACGTCGTGGGTGAAATCCGCGGGCGCGGAGCCATGTTCGCCGTGGAATTTGTGTCTGACTCCGACTCAAAGACCCCCCACCCCACCGCAGCCAAGCAGATTGCTGCCGCCTGCGCTGAGCGCGGCGTCCTCATTCTTACCTGCGGCACCTACGGCAACGTAGTGCGCCTGCTACCTCCTCTGACCATCAGCGATGACCTGCTGAATCAGGCACTGGATATCTTCATTGAAGAAATCCGCGCTGTCGCTGGCTAACCTCCACTAAGACCACCCCACTGTAAGGAGTGAGCACCGTGTCTACCCCTAACTATCGTGTAGAAAACCCTGTCACCGGCAAGGTTGAAGAAACTTTCGAGAGCACCACCGACGCCCAGGCGCTAGAAGCCGTGGATACCGCCCACGCAGCTTTTATCAGCTGGCGAGCGACCCCCATTGAAGAACGTGCCAAGGTTGTGCACCGTATCGCCGAGCTGTTTGAAGAGCGCAAGGATGAGCTGGCGCAGATTATCTCCACCGAAATGGGCAAGCCCCTCTCTGAAGGTGTAGAAGAGGTTGAATTTAGCAGCGCTATCTTCGACTACTACGCTACCAACGGCCCCCGCTTTGCTGCCGATGAAAAAATTCCCAGCGAAGGCGGAACCGCGCACATCCAGCGTCTGCCACTGGGCGTTCTGCTGGGCATCATGCCTTGGAACTTCCCCTACTATCAGGTGGCCCGCTTTGCTGCCCCCAACCTCATGTTGGGTAACACCATCGTGCTCAAGCACGCCGAAATTTGCCCCCGCTCTGCCCTGGCTATCCAGCAGATTATGGAGGACGCCGGTCTGCCCGAGGGCGTTTACAACACCGTCTTCGCGACCCATGAGCAGATTGAGAAGGTCATCGAGCACAAGCACCTGCAGGGCGTTTCATTGACCGGTTCAGAACGTGCCGGTGCAGCCGTTGCTGCCATCGCGGGTAAGAACCTCAAGAAGGCTGTGCTGGAGCTGGGTGGCTCGGACCCCTACATCGTGCTAGATACCGATGACGTGAAAGCTGCCGCTGAGCTGGCATGGGGCACCCGTATGTACAACACCGGTCAGGCTTGTAATTCCAACAAGCGCATGATCATCATGGAAGACATCTACGAGGACTTCGTGGCGCACCTGGTGACTCTGGCAGAGGGCATGAAGCCCGCCAAACCTGAAGAAGCTGGTGAAGGAACCTTCACCCCGCTCTCATCCCGCACTGCCGCTGAGGGTCTGAAAAAGCAGCTGGACCGCGCCGTCGAGGCAGGGGCAACCCTACACGCCGGTGGGCAGCTACTCGATGAGGCATCTTCCTACATCAGCCCCGCCGTACTCACTAATGTTCCGGTTGGATCAGAAATATACTACGAGGAGCTCTTTGGCCCGGTAGCTACTGTCTACAAGGTAGCTAGCGAAGAAGAGGCGATCGCCCTTGCCAACGATTCCCAGTACGGCCTGGGTGGTGCAGTCTTTAGTCAGGATGAAGCCCGCGCAGCTGCTGTTGCCCGCCAGCTTGAGGTGGGTATGGCTAACGTAAATACCCCTGCGGGTGAAGGTGCCGAGATTCCCTTTGGCGGCGTCAAGCGCTCTGGCTACGGCCGTGAGCTGGGCCCCTACGGCATGGATGAGTTCGTCAACAAGCGTCTCTACTACGTGGCCTAGCCCCTAGTTACATAAGCAGCCCTGGGTCTCATCTCTAGCTGAGATGAGGCCCAGGGTGTTTTATGGGCCCATCTTGGGAAGACCTGATAAATTCGGGTACGAGTAAGGCCTCTGCGGCAGGGGCTCCGGCCGTAGGTAGATCACCGCTAGGAATTAGCGCGGGTCAGGGCTGAGGCGACGTCCGCGAGCAGGGCGGGCACGTCGTCCTTATCCATCATGATTTCCATAAAGACCAGGCGGTCACGGGTCTGCTGGGTAAGGCGGGCAGCGTTCACCAGCTCGGTGGCAGTGTTGACGCGCAACATCAGCACTTCGTCCTCACGGGCACCCAGGGCGGCGGGGAGCAGCTGCCAGTTGTAGGTGCGGATATCGTTGTAGGGCTGGGCGGCGCCGTGGATGGCGCGCTCTACCGTGTAGCCATCGTTGTTGATGAGCACAACCACGGGGTTAATTTTCTGCTCCAGCATGGTGCCCAACTCTTGGATGGTCAGCTGTGCTGAACCGTCACCGATCAGCAGCACGCCGCGGGCGTCCCTATCAGCAATAGCGGCGCCCATCATGGCGGGCAGGGTGTAGCCAATAGAGCCCCACAGGGGCTGACCGATGAACATGGAGCGTTCTGGGAAGCGGCGTGATGCCATACCGAAGAATGAGGTGCCCTGGTCTGCCACCACAATATTGCCGGGTGTTAGCTCGCGGGAGAGCAGCGACCAGAGAACGTCCTGGGTGAGAGGGGCGTCCATATCGATGTCAGCATGGTCTTCTTCCTCCCAGGGCAGCAGGTCCTGGGGCAGGGCGCCGACTTCAAGGGCAACTTCCCGCACGATATCCAGGGAGGTATCCAGGGTGAGAGGTGCGTAGGTTTTGCGGCCAAGGCGGGCAGTCTGAGCGTCCAGGAAGACGGTGTGCTCTGGAAGGTTCTGTGAGAACCCGGCGGTGGTGGTGTCGGTAAAGGTAACACCGGCGCAAATGAGAATCTCAGCGTCCTCCACAGCCTTTTTGGTGCGCTCGTTAGAGACCACCCCGGCGTAGATGCCAGCGAACTCGGGCTTGGACTCATCGACTAGGGTCTTACCCCACATGAGGGTGGCGTAGGGTAGGCCGGTGGCGTCCAGCATCTCGGTCAGGTTGCTCTGTGCGCCCATGCGGTGCACCAAAAGGTCAGCCAGTACGGTGGTTTTCTTGCCGGCAAGTAAGGTGGTGAGATCTTTGCGGAAGGATTCGCGGGCACCGGGGGAGGAAAGCTTAGCAGGAACATTCAGCGGCGCCGCAGGGGGATCAACCTCCACGCGCGCCACATCGGTAGCCAAAAGGATGTAGCCGGGACGCTTATGGATCATCATCTCGCGTAGCACACGATCAATCTCGCTGACGGCGGTGGCATGCTCTAGGTCAGCCACCGTGCAGGAAACCTCAGATGCCATACGAATGAAGTGGGTGAAATCCCCATCTCCCAGGGTATGGTGCATGGTCAGGTGCGCTGCCTGGGCGTCCTTAGAAGGAGCGCCCACAATGTGCAGAACCGGCACCTGCTCAGCGTAAGAACCAGCGGTGGCATTGATAGCAGAAAGCTCACCCACACCGTAGGTAGTGACCAGGGCACCGATGCCGTTCACACGTGCATAACCATCCGCTGCATAACCAGCATTTAGCTCGTTAGCATTGCCCACCCATACGATACCCTCATGCTCAATCACATGGTCCAGGAACTGCAGGTTAAAGTCGCCAGGTACGCCAAAAAGGTCGCGCAGGCCCAGCTCATTCAGGCGATCAAGCAGGTAGTCACTTACGGTGTAGGTCATGGTGGTGGCCTTTCAAGAGGTAAGGGGAAAGCCCGACGGGGTGATACGGGCCTCAAAAGGTAGTTGAAAAAAGCATACGTTACCGGCGCCGATTTTTGGGCAGTCTGGGTTCCATGTGGTGATGACGAGGGGTGTGCCGATGAAACTCAAGGTGCCCCGATAGTAGAGTGGTGATATGACCGAAGATATCCTAGGCTCCCCCTACACCCGAGAAACCCTAGATTTGGGTGCTGACGCCGAAGGGGCCCTCACCGCAACCCTAGTGCGTCGTCCCGCTGAGAACACTGTAGCCTCGGCTACCGACGGCAAGCCCCGAGGTGCTGTGCTCTACCTCCACGGCTTCGTGGACTACTTCTTTCAGCGCGAACTCGGCGACTGGTGGGCAGCCCAGGGGTACGATTTCTACGCCCTTGACCTCCGAAAATACGGGCGTTCTCACACCGATGGTCAAACTTTTTACTACACCGAAGACCTAGCTGACTACGACCTAGAGATCAACCGTGCCTGGCAACTCATCGCCGGGCGGGACGGGCATCGGAAGGTGGTGCTGATGGCGCACTCCACCGGCGGCCTCATTGCTCCCCTCTGGGCGCGCCGCACCCAGCCTGCTGAGTTGACCGCTCTGATTCTCAATTCACCGTGGCTGGATCACTTTGACCCGCCGCTAGTCCGAGTGGCACTGACCGCCGGGGTTTCTGCCCTGGCGCGCGTTAAGCCGCGGGCCATCGTCCAACCGGCTAAAAATGATCCGGCCGCTGAGAGCCTGCACCAAAAATTTGGTGGGGAGTGGAGCTTTGACGAGACCTGGAAGACCTTTGACTTCCCACCTATTTACGCTGGCTGGTTGGCGGCCATCCGCCGGGCGCAGCGTCAGCTCCACCGCGGTCTGGACGTGCGTGTGCCGGTGCTTGTGATGAGTTCAGCACGGTCGGGGCGCATGAAGACGCGCACTCAGAAACATGACTTCGACGCGGTGCTCAACGTGCAACACATTCGTCGGTGGGCTCCGGTGCTGGGTAGGCAGGTTACCAGCCTGGTGATTGAAGGGGCGGTGCACGATATTTTCCTCTCACCCCCGGCCGTCCGGTCGGACGCCTACAGCCAGCTGGGTCACTGGGTACGCCGCTACCTGCACTAAAGAGAGATGCCCAGTGCGTCTTCATCTAGGCTCTCCCTGCTTCAGCCCCAACCATTGAGTAGTCACACCGTCTCATTCGGTGAGGGTTGGCGGTCTACCTTTTGGTTGAGGTAGCGAAACCCCTCATCTATGCGGGTATGCGTAAAAAGTAGCGCATTTGGCTCCTTTGGTGGCACTGGTGGCAAGGATAGTTTGCCCTTACTAACTCGGTGGTTAAGAGCTACCGAATGGGTGATGACTGTGCACTTGCTAGAAGCTGGTAGGACGCCAGAGTACAGTCGACGTATGACCACACAAGAATTCACCCCGCACGTCTCAGAAGCTCATGACATGGGCACCTATCAGGAGAAACTCAACCGCCTGCGTGCCGCCGTCCTGGGCGCCAATGACGGCATCGTTTCTGTAGCCGCCACCGTGGTTGGTGTAGCAGGTGCTACCACCTCAACACCCACCATTGGGCTTGCGGCTGCTGCTGCCGTGGTAGGCGGCGCTATTTCTATGGCGCTGGGGGAATATGTCTCAGTATCCTCCCAGGTGGACAGCCAAAAGGCACTGGTTGCTAAAGAAAAAGCTGAACTCCGCGACATGCCTGAAGAAGAGTTGGACGAACTGACTCAGATTCTCATGGACCGCGGCATCGCCCCCGATACTGCCCGCAAAGCGGCTATTGACATGACCGAGAAGGATGCTCTGGGTACCCACCTCCACTTTGAGTTAGGTCTTGACGAAGAAGAAAGCGTCTCGCCCTGGACCGCAGCCTTCGCTTCGGCCGGTGCCTTCCTGGTGGGCGCGCTTCTACCCACCCTGCTCATCCTCCTCCTGCCAGTATCAATTCGTATCCCTGCAACCTTCGCCGGTGTGCTGGTTGCCCTTGCTATTACGGGTGCCCTGGGCGCCAAGTGGGGAGGCTCCCCGCACTACATTCGTGCTGCAACTCGCGTGGTGATTGGCGGTGCGCTGGCTCTGGTAGTGACCTTCGCGGTGGGATCCCTACTGGGTGCCACCGGCGTGGTCTAAGCTCTACGCTGACTTCAATCTAGGCACCTGTTTTAGGTAACCTTGAGAGCATGACTCACCCAGATGCCAGCACCCAGTTACCTCAGGCTCCCGTGCGGATTGACGCCTGGCTCTGGGCTGTGCGCATCTTCAAGACCCGCGGGCTGGCGTCCGATGAGGTTAAGGCGGGGCACGTGCGGCTCAATGATTCCCACCCCAAGCCCTCCCAAAAGGTAAAGCCAGGGGACGTGGTCAAGGTGCGCTACCCGGGGTGGGAGCGCACCTTCGTGGTCAAGAAAACCCTGGCCAAGCGAGTGGGTGCACCGGTGGCAGTGACTTGCTATGAGGATATCTCTGGACCCAAACCCGCCTACCTGAGCTCCGGGGTTATGCCACGCCGTGAACGAGGTTCGGGCAGACCCACTAAGGACGAACGCCGCGCTCTGAACCGCTTGCGCGGTTACGAGAAAGAATAGCCTCCCCATGAGTTTTACCCTCCGCGCTGCTACCCCGGCGGACGCTGCAGCTCTCTCGGTTTTTGCTGGCGAGAATTTCCCAGACGCAGCCCCTGCCGTGGTGCCCCGTGAGGCTGTTGAAGCTTTTATCGCTGAGAACCTGAGTGAAGAGGTGCTAGAGCAAGCTATTGCCAGCGGGGTATATACGGTTAATCTTGTGCTTGATACGGAGGGGCAAATCATTGCCTACTCGGCGATAGATACGGCGCAGCCTCAGCCGGTCGAGGTTGCTGGCAATGCGGCTTATCTCAGTAAGTTCTATGTGGGGGCAGGCGCCCGAGGAGTGGGCATTTCGGGGATGCTGATGGGGCAACTGGTAGAAGATGCTCAATCTGCTGGCTACGACGGTATTCATCTTGGAACCCACCAAGAGAACTACCGTGCGCAGGCATTTTACGAAAAAATGGGCTTCATTAAAGTGGGAACCCGCACATTTGAGTTAACAACCGGCGTGCTGGGGCAGGATTTTATCTATCATCTACGTCTTAGCGCTGTATGATTTTTCTGTGCGCCACTGGATTAGACCTCGCTAGCACATTTGAGGTGGCGCTAAGGGAAGATTATGGATTTTGAAGTTCGCGCCCCGCGGGAAGATGAGGCTTTAGCCTGGGAGAAACTGCGCATTGTGTCCTGGCGCAAGGCCTATGCCCATGACTTTACTGCCGATACTTTTGCCCAGCAAGAGGCCCAGGTGCCCGTGCGGGCAGCAGCCTTTGCAGAATGGCTCGCATCAACTCCCAATACGGCCCAGGATGTGCAGAACCAACTGGGGCAGCGCCGTAAAGCGCTAGTGGCAGCAAGAACCGATGGAGGCACCTCCCTGGACATGCCAGAGGTTGGTTCCCTCCTAGGGCTAGCTTTTGCTACCTGCATGCCCTACGAAACACAGAAACTAGAGATCCTTTACCTCTTGCCGGAGGCCTTTGGTACGGGTGTGGCACAGGCACTCATGAAGGGCGTCCTTACGGATGGCCCGGCTGAGCTTGAAGTGCTCACTACTAATGCCCGAGCCATTCGTTTTTACGAAAAAGAGGGTTTTGCAATCGCCTCTACCGATGAATTTGCCGGCAGAAAAACCTACATTATGAAACGCGCCTAATGTCTAAGACACCGGAACCACGCCCCAGTTTGAACCGCCAGATCCTTGCGCTGGCGGTTCCCGCTTTTGGTGCCCTAATCGCTGAGCCGTTGCTGGTTTTGGCAGACTCTGCCATTGTGGGTCATTTGGGCAGTCTGCAGCTGGCTGGGCTGACACTGGGCTCTACTGTGGCCCATACTGTGGTGGGGCTGATGATTTTTCTTGCATACTCCACCACTCCGGCCGTAGCCCGCGCTTTCGGTGCTGGAGATGCGTCGGGTGCCTATCGCGCTGCCCGTAACGGTCTTTGGGTGGCGCTGGGTTTGGGTGTTCTAATAGCCGCAGGGCTCGCGGTGGGTGCGCGCGGCGTCCTCACAGCCCTGGGCGCCCAGGGGGATGTGCTGACCTACGGGCTTGCCTACCTCTTGCCCTCGCTGGTGGGGCTACCTGGCATGCTACTGGTTTTGGCTGCAACCGGCGCTTTGCGCGGTTTTCAAGACACTAAAACACCTCTCTATGTTGCCACCGGCGGCGCTGCGGTTAACGTGGTGCTCAGCTGGGCCTTGGTCTACCCGGTGGGGCTGGGTGTTGCCGGGTCTGCTATCGCTACCGCAGCTGTGCAGTGGGGTATGGCACTGCTGCTTTCTGCTCGCGTGGTGGTGGGCGTACGCACCTATGCGGTAGGTTTTGCACCTGATGGCCCCGGCCTGGCGGCTGTTTTTAAGGTGGGGTCATGGCTGATGCTACGGGCAGTGTCGATGCGCATCGCCCTGCTGGCAACTGTTTTTGTGGTGACCGCCCAGGGGCCGGCTAACCTTGCCGCCTACCAGCTGACTTTGAGCTTCTTTAACCTGTTGGCCTTTGCCCTGGATGCTCTGGCGATTGCCGCTCAGGCGCTTCTGGGTAAGGAGATGGGCGCTCAGAACCTTGCGACCCCTGCGGGTAGGAGCGCTGTGGTGCAGTTGAAAAACCGCCTGGTGCGGTGGAGTCTGGGCTTTGGTCTGCTCACCGCGCTCATCTGCCCGGCGCTTGGTTTTGGTCTGGCCTGGATCTTTACCCCGGACCCTGAGGTTCAGCGTCTCTTTGCCCTCTCCCTGCTGGTGCTGGGGGTGGGGCAGCCGCTGGCTGCCTACGTCTTTATTATGGACGGCGTGCTGATCGGTGCCGCCGATGTGCGTTACCTGGGGATAGCTGCCCTGTGCACCCTGGCGGTTTACACTCCCGTGCTGGTGGGTCTGCATCTTTGGTTCGCTGGGCAGGGTGCCGGGGCACAAGTTCAGCTTGCCACCCTGGCTTACCTGCTGCTCTGGTGCGCCTACGCCCTCTGGTACATGGGTGCCCGCGCTCTGACCCTGTGGTGGCGGGCGCGCAGCGGAGTGTGGATCCGCTAGAGCTAAGCGGTGATTCCGGTCTGGTTGCCGTCAGTGTCGCAGAAGCACCCTCGTAGTAGCCGTTGGTGCGGGACTTTACAGCAGACCATGTTAGAGCAGTTCAGCTCATACATAAGGCCCTAGATAAGACAAAGAAAATACTGTAAAACGCAGAATGGGAACCAAGCAAAATGCTTGGCTCCCATTCTGCCTTTGGCGGATTCTTACATAGGTAGAGAACCTAGAAACTGCGGTAGTTCGCTAAGCATTTCAATAGCCCTGTTTCCTGCTTCTGTGCCTATGGCAGTTACTGCAGCAGAAAGAGTTTTCGCTACAAATATACTGGCAATACCTTGCCTTGCTTCGACGGATTCTGCCGCTAAGATCTCAGCCTCAGCATTTCTAGTTTCTTCCTCAAGCACCGCAAGCTGTGATTGTTCCAGCCCCGCTTCCTGAAGTAGTTCTCGTAAGTTAGTGAAATATTCTTGGACCTTTCGCGAAGAGTCTGCGTTGAGGGTGTAGTTCGTTTGGTTTTGGACCGAGTTATGCCCAAATGATGTTTGAACGTTTTGTGGGTTGCCGCTGATATTTGCGGTGTTATGTTGTGAATTATCCACGGTATTGTAGGTGCCCCCGATTCTAGAGTTTAGGTGATCCCATGCTGGCGGTTCGCCCTTTTCCATGCGCGTTATCCACCCCTCACGGATTCTGGTTTGGAGGGGTAGCCCGTGCTCTTTAACTCCCCTACCGCCTTTGGGGATATAGATAGCATTGCATTCTTCGAGTTCATCTAACGCTTCAAGTATTTCTGCAGCCGAGATTGCTTGCCCGTCTATCTCGGTATCAAGCAGTTTTTCAAGCGTTATACCCCTGTTGTTCGCAGCGTCCTCAAAGACTTTTAGCTGCACTTTTCCTTTGCGCCCGTCCCGTTCAACCCACCGACGCACTTGGCGGTGAAATGCCCGTCCGCTTATGGTCAGAAATGCAGACGCGATTTTTCCATTTGCACGTACCTGTGCTTTGACGTACCCCGCGTCCACTAACGCATATACGAGATTAGTTTCTTCTGTGTCTTCGTCAAAGTTGAGTGGAAGTATCCCGTCTCGTGACTTGCTCATAATGTCGTAAAAAAGAAAATAATCCTGTGCATTGAATGTTTCTATGTCAATCACCCCTTGAGACTTATTTAAAAGTAGGCGCACACCTCATACGCACTAACTAGATAACGGTCCCATCGGAGGGTGGAAATTGAGGATAAATCACTACAAACCACTTTTCTGGGAGCCTTGCTCTGAGCGTAGACGTTCGTTGGGGGCTGGACAAGTATTAAATCCTTAGATTCTATTGAACTTGAACCTGGGTGCCTGCCAATAGGTCACCTAGGTGTCTTTTATCCTTCCGCAACAGTGTCATCAAGAGAAGTAGGGCAGCTAATGTAATGCTGACGCATGAGAGCCCAACAGCCAGCAGGTCATAATCCGTGTAGATACCGTGGATCGTACTCATGTGCCCCAGCTGCCAGGGTAGGAACTTGACGATGTTCCTTAGCAGGCTACTTTTCACTGACTTATGGCGGTAGGCCAGTTTGAGGCCAGCCTTTTTCTTGCCGAAACTACCGCCTTGTGCGTAGTCCAGATAGGTAAAAATTAGGACAATCGGAATCACAGAGGTAACCAGGGCAACCAGCTGAGACTGCAGTTCGCTCATCTGGGGAACTCCACCCAGGAACAGCAGGTAAACGGTCATAGTCACCCCGAAGAGCAGCACTAAGTAAGCAAGGATCACCAGGTAGTCGTAGGCAAACTCTTTCACCCTCGCTTTGAAGGGGATGGGGTTTAGCTCATTCAGCATGGTGTACGTGTACCCTTTCGGCGCCCTGCAGTTGCATGGCGAGGTCCTTGTCTAGTTGGTATGGATGGGGTTGGTTAACCTCTACTGTTCTTTCCGTGCGCTTCGGAAGCCAACAAAAGCAAGGGCGGAAAGAGTGATAATAAAAGCGATATAAAGAGCATCGCTTTTATAGCTTTCTTGAACGTAGGATACAACAACAAAGATGACTGCGAGGAGGGTAAGCATAATCCAAAAGACGGTGTTAGTGGACCCTTGTTTCTATTTCATTGTGCCCTTCTTATCGTGGTAACGGTTCTTCTCATCTGGCTTGAGATTATTTGTGGGGATGTAAGGCTCATTGTTGCCGTCTTGGCGCAACAACTCGTCCAGTAGGTCTTGGACGCGGTGCGCTTGGTTGGTCTAACGGACTACTGAAAGAACCGGTATCTGATAGTCAGAGGAACCTTGCACATCGTCCTGCTTTGAGGCGCTGACAGGTGCCAGAACTTCGCCGAATAAGAAACCGTTCACGTCCTGCATTGTCACCCCCACTTCGGCAGCTAGTTGGGCCATGCTCTGACCTTTTTCTCGCATCTGCGAAACTACAAAAGGAATCACACGCGAACGATCCAGGGGCAAGCCTCCCGGTTCCCCTAAGCGGAAACCGCGTTTAGCCAGTTCTGCATAGTTTTGACGTAGCCCCCACTCTTTCAGAATCCCAAGCTCCCCGCCACGATAATTCATCGCCATTGCAGACACACGATATTTCTTTTTTAGCTTCAATACTGTGGAAACATCAGCGTAAGCAGGCATATCACGGTTAATTGCGCGTGAAGGCATCAAAAACTCCGCCGCAAAGCGGTCTGCTTCCTTCTCTAAATCAGCACCCTCAGTGGCCCCCCGTGCATGCATAACAAGATGACCCAGCTCATGTGCCAGATCAAAACGCACTCGCTCCGCAGTCTTGCTTGTGTTCAAAAAAATATAGGGCTTACCGTCGGTGTACCAGTAACTAAAAGCATCCAGCTTCTGAATAGACTTCGGCAATGACAGCACCCGTATACCCCGAGACTCAAAAAGCTGAATCATATTAGGTAATGGATCTTCACGAAGCGACCACGCGGTGCGGATACGCTGAGCCGCAGCCTCAGGTCTACTGCTATCTACAGTAGGTACGTCAACTGCTGGCAAAGAATAAGGGGCTACAAGTTGAGCATAAAACTGTAAACCCACAGCGCCCAGAGAAGTACTTCCATTTTTAGCTTTTTGAGGGACCTTCTTTGCTGCTCGGAAAAGGACATTCTCAATATCGATACGCTCAAAGGACTCGTCGCTAAAAAACCCGGTAGGGCGTCCTGTTGCTGTGGCTAGAGCTTCCCGGTGCTTATCAGGGGCACCTTCGTTTTCGAATGTGTTGATGGTGCGCGGGGTGACTCCTAAAAATGCGGCCAATTCCACCTTAGTGAGACCAGAAATTTCTCGAGCAACTTGGACTCTGGTGGGGTCAATCGTGTTAGCTTGCTTGTTCATTGCCTATCTCGAAAATAATATCCTCAGGGACATCATCAGACTGTATATCAAGAAGTTCATCCTCGCCTGACAGGTCCATCACCGGAAGGATAAGACGTTCCTCCCATTTTGTAATGAAACCACGATCATCCATTGCGCTAGCGAGTGATAGCTCAGCTCGAATATGGTTGAATTTTTGGCTGTAGAAGTAAAGTAGGACCCAAGTGGCAGGTGTTTGGGACTCAATCGTTTCTACTACTTCTTGGATGACCTGCTGTTCGGAGTCGCTGTTATTCCAAACATCTCGCTGAGTCATTACCCCCTTTGCAGTAGCGTTAGAAGGCGTATCTTTAGTCCCTGTTTTTTCGTTTCCAGTGGCAACCATGATGGAAACATTAAGTTCTGGGTGCATGATTCGGGGAGCGTTTCTGTGATCAGTTTGCTTCCAGCCTTCTTGGATAAGGGAGTTTCTCAGTGCGGCCACGGTTTCATACCAACGATAGGTGCCTGCAGCGGTTTTGGGGTGGACGGCGGTGACCTGCGCTGCCCCGTTATGGCCACTCATTAGGGCTTGCTTGAGAACTTCCAGTTCTATACCAAGCTCAGAGAGTTGGTTCAGCGCTGCATCTCCGCGCAGAAGAGAGGTTGACTTCGGTGAATTTTCTACTGTGAAGAGGGGTTCTGGCTGGTGGTGCACAAGCTACTCCTTGGGGCGAATGTCTGTTGGGGGCGTCCTTTCATATTCTCATTAAAAAGGTAAAAACCGGAAGTTTTTTTACTGGTGATTGATGTGTAATTAATTTCTGCGAATAGGGATCAGCCTAGAGTAACCCGTCCAGCAGGTCTTGGACGCGGTGGGTTTGCCCGGTCTTATTAAGCATCTCAATCAGCAGGTTCAGAGCCTTAGCCTTAGACTCCTTGCACTGGGCCGCATCAAGAGCTGCCACGGCGCCCTCCAAAAACTTCGCAGCCTGGGTGCTCTGCCCGGCGTCCCTAGCGCACTGACCAGCCAGCAGTAGCGCGGCGCCGCAGCGGGCACTCTGCCCCGCTTGCTCATAGGTCTTAGCCACCTCACCAGCAAGTTGTGCGGCATCATAATACTTTCCCTCTGCGGCATATAGTCTAGCCAAAAGGTCATCAGCATGGGTGACCAGCGCAGCTGCTGCTCCTACTTGCCAGGGTTCAGCGTCCGCCTGTTCTAGCTGATTGTGCTCAGCTTCCGCCCGGGCGCGTGCAGCCAGAACTGCCGCTTCCAGCCCCTCATACTGCCCCAGTAGCTCAGCCATCTGCCCGCGGGCGGCCAGTACCGCCAGGAGTAAGCGCGCTGGGGCGCCCCCGGCAAGTAGTAGCTCCCAAGCGCGCTCAAAGAGCTCGAACGCTCGCGGGCGTTCCAGTAGCTGAGCCAGGCTCTGCGCGGCATCAGCAAAAGCGATACCAGCTTCCATCAGCTGACCGGCTTCTTCTCGTGCTTCCCCGGCACGTTCGTACCAGTGGGCAGCCTGCACTAGATCACCCGCGGCAAGAAAGCCATCGGCAGTGACGTAGGGGTCGGTGTCCCCGTCGTGCTTTATAGAAGCCGCCCCCCTCTGGTCAGCAACGGGTTGCGCCGCACCGTGTGCCCGGGTGCCGGTGGATAAGTTCAGCCCGGTGTTTTTTTCACTCACCACTACCAGGTCAGCTAGTCTGGGCTCCTGCTGGGCTGCCTCTAAGGACTCGGTAAAGCGGCGGTTGCCTGCTCGCTCATCAAAAGCGTGAGCCAACGGAACGGACTGTTGAACCGCCCAGTCATACAGCTCGCCCAGGGTGTCAGCTTGGTGCAGGTGGGTGGGTAACTGGCGTTGTTCTTCAACTGTCCAGGCCAAACCTGCCACCAGGTAGCGCAAAAAGCCGCGGTTATCGCCGGGATCTCCCTCTAACTGCAGTGCCCGCTGGCCGTGAGCCGCCAGTAAATCCAATGCGGCATGAAGCTGACCGCCGCGTGCCAAAATCTCAAACTCCATACCCAGATCATCGGGGTCGTAGTGCCCCCCGCTGGTCGCCTGCGCACGAGCCAGCTGTCGCCCCGCCGCTTCACCATCGCCCAGGTGCAGATAAGCCAGGGCAAGCTGGCGGTGGGAATTGGCGGGTTCCCTGTTGCACAAATCTTCGGTAGGCGCACCCAGAGCAACTGCCTGCTCAAATTCCCCGGCCACCACATACTCACGCAGGGTGCCGCCGATTTTGCAGGAACCGCAATCCATCTCGTCCTCACCGTGTGCCAACCAGATAGCCCGCCAGCGTTCGGCCTCTTCGTCCAGCCCCAGGTGCCCTGCCCACATGTACTCGGCGCGGTCCACCGCGGCGGTGCTAAACCCAGCCAGAGTGTAGCGTTGGCGCATCTCATCCAGTAGGCCACGGGCCTGTTGCTGGGAGATTTGCGGCCAGGCGGCAAGGTCTCCGGTCACCCACTTGAACTGCCAAAAAAGGGTGCGGCCATCATGCTCGCTGAAGTATTCGGGGTGGGTGTCCCAGAGGCGCAGCAGCTGAGAAAAGGTGGCGAAGGACGCGGGGTTGGGGGTCCCAAAAACGTAGGCTTCAACCAGCTCAAGCAGGGCTTCGGGCAACTTTTGCTCCGGCCCCTCGTTTTCAATGGTACGGGCGATGAATTCAGCAGCTGCGGTGCGGCCGGTGCCGTAGGGCATCTCCCGCAGACGGGCGATTTTTAGGTTTGCTTCTTCAAGTGACCACATGATGCCCCCTAGTTTTCGGTGCGCAGGGCAGCGGCCAGCAACTGGCTCAGACTGTCACTGAGCAACCCGGTTTCCCGCGATCCCAGTCCCTCACCGGCCAGCATTAGCGCCGAGAGATAAAGGGTGTTCATGCCCGCTTCAAAGGATGTATGGTGCGGCTGGGCCAGCAAGCGGCGGACGCTGTCGTTAGTGTCATTGAGCATCAGCGTGCGGCTGGGTTTACTGTCTGATGGGTCAGTAAAGGACCCCAGCAATCCGCCCCAGACGTCCCCGGCAGCTTCGTTTTCCTGGCTGATAGCCCTGCGGCGTTCAGCCTCAGCATCACGCAGGAGCACGGCGGGTACGTCCGCCGGGGCAAAACTGCGTAGCTGCACGTCGCAGTCCTGTTCAGCCAATAGAGCCTTGGCGCGCTCTAGGGCGGCCATGACCTCAAATTCACGGTCGATGCCCACCCCTTCAAGGGTCTGGGTCAGTTCACCGGCAGTCATTTCGGTGACCTCCCAGCCAGGGCGGTGCGCCAGCTTGGCAAGAATATCGGCGTCATAGACGTAGCCACCATTGACCACCCAGAGACCCTGGGCGCGCGCCACTGGGGCGATACGGCGGTAGCCCTCGGTGGTGGGGGTGAAGCGGACTGCCCCGCCCTCACGAGCAACCTCAGCCAGAGTGGTAAAGCCCTGGGTAGTTTCAAAAGGCAGAGCCTGGGCCACCACATCCAGCATATCGTCGCTAGCCAGCGCTACAGCACGCAGCGCCAGGTGGTGGGTTTCCAGTAGGCGGGCCTGCACGGGGGAGGGCTCGGTAAGCGTAGCGGTAATCCAGCTTTTAAGCTGCTCGCCGATAGCCTCCCGGGTCAGCAAAAGCACCTCGTCCTCACGGAGCTGCTCTCGGGATGCCGTGGGGGTCAGGCTCTCAGAATTCAGCACCGCCCGCACGAAAAATGCCCAGTCAGGTAGCAGGGTGTCCTCTCGGCCGCTGACCAGCATCTGCTTCACATAGACACGGTGGCGCCCAGAGCCGGGGGATACCGCCTGCGGCAGAACATAGGCGACGCCGGTGGTGCCGGTTGCCGGAACATTCAGGGGAATGGTGGCTAGGGGAGTGAAGCCCAGGGACGCCTCGGCGTAGTTGGTGAGTGCCATAGCGGTTTCATGGGCGTTGGGCGCGGTGCTGCCATGCTCTGTGCCCTCAGTGCTTTTCTCCACAGCCACTGCCCAGGGCAGCCTGGTGCGCGAAATGCGGCGCCAGACTCGCTGACCGCCAGCGTTTACCCGCACAGAAACCTCCAGGGGCAGCATATCCCCGTAGTCACTCGCCAACGTCACCACAGTTTCCTCAGCAACCCAATGGGTTGCGTCCGCCCGTGCCTTGAGCGAGATCGTGGTGCCGATTTCAACTTCAGTATCGGCGAGAGTCTGCACTTCAAAAGTGCCATCAGCCAGGCCTACCCAGCGCACCGGAGCTTCCCCTGGTGTGGCACTGCGGGAGGTCACCTCAACGGCGTCAGCAATCAAGAAACAGGCCAGCAAACCAATACCGAACTGTCCCAAGTATTCGGCGCGGCCCTCCCCCAGTACCTCATCACGCTTGGAGGTGCGCCCAATGGTCGCCAAAAATTCTTCCGCCTGGGCGGCGGTCAAGCCAATACCGGTATCGGTAATGGTGATACCGCCACCGTCAGCCCAAGGCTCCAAACGGACGCGGGCAGGAGCGTCCGGGTCAAGGGCGGTGCGGGCGGTGATAGCGTCTACCCCGTTCTGTAAAACCTCGCGCAAGTAAACCTGCGGGCCCGAGTAGAGGTTCTTAGAGAGCAATTCAACCAGGCCACCTAAATCGACCTTAAAACGCTGTGCCATTTATGCCTCACTCAGGTTCTGATTCAGTGCCTCAAAAACGTTAAGTCCGGCTGAAATACCGGTGCTCAGTAGCTCATCCAGCTGCTCATCGGTCAGCCCTGCACCGGTGGGGTGGTTAGTCTCTGCCATCATGATGACCAGCTGCTGGCTATCTTGCTCAAAAACAGTTGGGTAGGTTTTAGGCAGCACCATTTCACGGTTCCAACTCTCAGCAAAAGCACTAGCTGCTGGTAGCTTATCGACGGGTAGAGAGCCGCGCCAGGTGCCGCGAATATTGAGCAACTGTCCCTTGCCCATCAGCAGAAAGAAGAAGTATCCCTGCTCAAATTGGGCAATAAGGTTGCCGCCTTCCTCATCGCAATTCACCTCAAGGCGGGTCAGTGCCTGCTGCAACCTTTCAGCGGTGAGGGGCTGAAGGGCAGCAGCGGGAGCGAGCGCGGAGTCAAAGAAACCCATGGTCAACTTTCTGCGGGGGCTGGTGGTCTTCACCAAGTTTATCCGTGCCCCGCAGATTTGGGCGGCGCTCTGGGCTCATCCACGATTTGGTTGGGTGAATGAGCCCTCTTCCATCCGCCCAAAAGCTGCCTTGCTAGACCGCCTGCGCCTGCCGTGCCGCTGCTAGGGCTGCTTCAGCACGTTCTTCGCGGCGGTGGCGCACCCAGATGCTGAAGGCAGTGCCCGCAACGGCAATCAGCGTCCAGCCCAGTAGCCAGAGCACCCCGCTAGCAATGCCCAGGGTTCCACCGGCAATGAGGGAACGCAGGCCTTCCAGGGAGTGGGTGAGTGGTAGCCAGGGGTGAACAGCACGTAGGAAGGCTGGGGCCGTTTCGATGGGGTAGGTGCCGCCCGATGCCCCCACCTGCAGAACCGTCAGAATGAGCGCGATGAACCTGCCCGGGGCGTCCAGCAGGGCGATGAGCGCCTGGTTGATGGTCATGAAGGTGATGGAGGTCAGCATAGAGAAAGCGGCAATGCCCCAGAAAGAGACCATGTTGATGTCCACCAGGAAGTGCAGGACCAGAGCAACCACGAGGCCTTGGATCGCACCCATGACGCCCACCGGAATGAGCGCGCCCAGCAAGGTGGCGAGGCCGGAGTGACCGCTGCGGGCGAACTTGCGGGAGATCGCCGGGTACATCATGAAGTAGGCAATCGCACCCACCCACATACCCAGTGGCATGAAATAGGGGGCCAGACCGTGACCGTAGGTAGCTACCTCATTTAGGCGGGACTTCTCTAGTGTGACCGGGTTGGAGGTCACGTTACTTAGCTGCTGCGCCTGCTCGGTACTAAAGGCGGGAACCTCATCTACTGCTTCACCCAGGGAGGTGGAGAGCTTCTGGTTGCCCTCCTTCAAATCTCCCAAGCCAACGGAAAGTGAGCTCGCGCCGTCCACCGCACTGCTTGCGCCGGTATTGAGCTGCCCCGCACCGTCTGCAAGAGTCTGCGCCCCGGAGGCCAGTTCGCTGGTTCCATCTGCCAGGGTGCCGGCACCTGATGAGAGATCACCTGCGCCGCTTGCCAGCTTGCCGGTGCCATCGTGCAGGGCGGTAGCACCTGCTGATACATCAGATGCCCCCGCTGCCAGGGTTCCCGTGCCTGCCGCCAGGTCAGATGCGCCAGCAGCCAGAGTGTCAGTGCCGGTGGCAAGATCGGACGCGCCGCTTGCCAGTTTGTCCGTACCTTCAGAGAGGCCGGTGGCACCGCCCGCTAGCTTCTCGGTTCCCTGCGCTAGAGCGTCCGCCCCATCGGAAGCCTGGGAGACAGCATCTGCCAGGGTGCTCATACCCTCCGGGAGGGCGGCTGCCTTATCCTTCAGTTCGGTGGCGCCAGCTGATAGGGTGTCGGCCCCGTCAGAGAGCGTGGTTGCTCCGGTGGCTAGGGACGACGCCCCGGTCGCTAGGGTGCCTGCCCCAGCAGAAAGTTTGGTGAGACCACCGTTTTGGTCACCCACAAGGGCAGTGGTGCCCTCGGCTAGGGTGCTTGCACCCGCGTTGGATGTGCTGGCGCCGGTGCTGACCGCGTCAGCTCCCACTTTAAGTTCCTGAACGGCAGCCAGCTTCTGTTCGTCAGTTAGTAGAGCCCAGTTATCAATCAGAGTCTGAGCACCGGTGGAAACCTTGTCTGCACCTTCCGCCAAGACTCCCGTGCCATCACGCAGAGCCACAGCACCAGCGTCCAGCTGCTGTGCACCTTCAAGAGCTGCAACAGAACCTTCAGATAGGGCAGAAGCTCCCTCAGAAACTTGCCCGGCACCCTCTTCCAGATCCTGTGCGCCGGTGACAAGGCCCGCGGCGCCATCAGCCAGCGATTGCGTGCCAGCAGCCAGCGCATCGGCCTGGGCGGGTAGCCCAGAAACCTCGGTATTAAGTTGATCTAAGCCGGTCGCCAAAGAACCCGCGCCCTCATTCACCGAGGTAGCTCCGGTGGACAGAGCGCTCGCGCCCTCATTCACCGAGGTAGCTCCGGTGGAGAGAGCACCCGCGCCCTCCTTAGCGCTGGTTGCGCCTTCTGAGAGTTGACCTGCACCGTCATTGAGACTGCTGGCACCTTCAGCTACCTTGCTGCTGCCATCGTCTAGGGCGCCGGCGCCGTTATTCACATCGTTTGCGCCGGTCGCCAAAGAACCCGCACCCTGCGCCAGTGAACCGGCACCATCACGAGCGCTGGCAGCGCCAGCGGCAAGGTCGCTAGAGCCGGATGCCAGCGAATCGGCGCCGCTCTTGAGGTCATTCAGGCCCAGAACCAGCTCGTCACTGCCGTCTTTGGCGCTGGTAGCGCCGTCGGTCAGCTGACTCGCGCCGTCGGCAGCTTCACCCAGAGAATCGTGCAGGGTCGTGAAACCGGCGTAGATGTTTTGCAGGTACTCATCCGTAACCTGCTCTTTGAGGCGGTCAGCCACCGAGGTGCCCAGAACGTTGGCGATATTGCCAGCGATAAGATTAGACCCATCATTGGTGGCGATATCTAACTGTGCCTTGCGGGCCGCCGCTGGATCGTTGTCTGAAACGGAAACTACGTTGGCAGAGAAATCTGAGGGGATAGTCAAAACTGCCATGATTTCACCGTCCTCAAGTGCCTTGCTGGCTGTGTCCGCCTCCATCACCCGCCAGTTGAAATTGCTGGTGCTGGTGTTGCTCAGTAGCTCATCGGTGATGTCTGCCCCCAGATTGAGCTGATCACCCCCTGATGGTTGCGCAGGCTGATCCTCGTTGACGATGGCAGCAGGCACAGTATCAATCCTGCCCGTGGGATCATAGTTAGCCCAGGTCAATCCCCCTGCGTAGAGGGAAGGGATGATGATGACCGCTAGTAGTACGAGGTACTTCATAACGCTAAAGCGGTCGTTGAGCTGCGGTTTTTTAGCTCGGCGTGACGACATCTTAAATCTTCTTTCGGCTTTTAAAATCTTGTGGCAGGTAGGTTCGGCTCTGCTGGTTTAGTAGGCTGCTGCGCGGACCATGGCGGTGAGCCGTTCTGCCATAGCCTCGGGGGTGTTATTTCCGGTGAAGTCCGTGCACAGCCAGCGCATTGCCGACCAGCTTATGCCAGCAGCAATAAACTCGGCGTAACTTTCGTGTTCTGTGGCCTTGGGCCGCACCCCGGCTGCAAAGGGGGAGTGGTTGAGCAGGCGGGTGCTGAGAAAGCTGATGAGTTCGCTCATGAGGGCGGAGTCACCCGCGGTTTTGAGTACGTTGCGGCAGAAGGTGGCATCGTCACGTAACTCGAGGAGGAGAGCGGTGGTGAACCGGTTGGTGAAGCCCTCAGCCTCGGGGGTGAGATTTTGTGCGTCAATAGCAGCGAAGGTTGCTTTCAGCTTTTCAAGTGCGGCGGCGCGGGTGAGTGCCGTGGTGTCTGGGAAGTGCTGGTAGAAGGTGGGGCGACTGACGCCAGCGGCCTTAACAATGTCTGTGATGTTGATGGCGTCAGGAGTTTGCTGTGTGAGAACGTCGGTGATGGCGTGGATGAGGGCGCTGCGGGAGCGTGCGGGGCGGGGGTCGGTGGTCATGCGTTTCTTCTACCTAGATTTTCCTTACGTTTGTAAAGTTTACACATGTAAGGAAAATCTGCAAGCGGGGTACGGGTGGTTTTAGGGTGACCGGAGTACTCCTAGGGCCCAGCCAAGCAAACATACGGTGCACCAAATCAGGAGTTAACCGATAGATTGGGTTTATGCACCCTATCGCCAAGCTCACAACAGCCACACTTCTTGCTGCCCCAGTACTGGTGGGGGTCGCTGCCGCCCGCCGTGCCCTACCCGCCGGTCTGAATGTCAGTGGGCGCGTCCACTCGGGGCAGGTGCGCCTTCTGGCTGATCTCACCTACCGAGCTGATGGGCAAAGCATCTCTGACCAGCAGATTTTTGACGCCGTGGAGCAGCTCATTGACCGAGCCGAACGCTTCCTGGTGCTGGACATATTCCTCTTCAACGCCGATTACAGCCAGCCTGCCGGCACCTACCCCGCTCTAGCCCAGCGGCTGACCGACGCCCTCCTGGCTAAGCGAGCGGACGCGCCAAATGTTGCGATAGTGCTTATCACCGACCCCATGAACACTTTCTACGGCAGCACGCCCCAGCCTCATTTTGAGGCTCTGCGTGCCGCCGGGGTGCAGGTGGTGGAAACTAACCTTGAGCCGCTGCGCGACTCTCACCCCCTCTACTCCAGCTTCTACCGCACCTATCTGCGGCACTTGCCGGAGCCGCCCGGCGTTCTACCTAATCCACTCGCTCCTTCTGCTCCCAAGGTGAGCCTGGGCTCTTACCTGCGCCTGCTGAATTTTAAGGCAAATCACCGCAAGGTGGCTATCAGCGAGCGCGAAGCGGTGGTCAGCTCAGCTAACCCGCACGATGCTTCTGCCCCTAACAACAACCTGGGGTTCTGGGGCACCGGCCCGGTACTAGCTGATCTAGTGGCAAGTGAAGCTGCGGTGTATCGGCTCTCTGGCGGAGAGCCTGCGGTCTTTGAGCGTTTCGCCTCTTGGCTAGCACTCGATTCTGAGATAGGTGAGGACGCCGCCGCGGCAGGCAGCGCGCAGGTTCAGCTGGTGACTGAGACAGGTATTCGTGATGCTGCCTTGAAGATGCTGGCGGGCGCCGGTTCCGGTGACCGGGTGCTCCTGGGGATGTTCTACCTTTCTGAACGCAGCATTATCTCTGCCCTCAAGGGTGCTGCTGCCCGCGGTGCGCAGGTGCAGGTCATTCTGGACCAGAACATCGACGCCTTTGGGCGTAGGAAAACCGGGTTACCGGGTAAGCCGGTGGCAGCTGAACTGGTGAAGGCCGGGGTAGAGGTGCGCTGGTACGAGACCCACGGCGAGCAGTTCCACCCCAAGTACCTGGCAGTTTTCACCCCGGCACAGTGCCAGATCCTTGCCGGGTCAGGGAACTTTACCCGCCGCAACGTGAGCGGCTTTAACCTGGAAACCAGCCTGCGGGTGCAGGTGCCAGAAAGCTCCCCCCTTGCCGAGGAGTTCGCGGCCATGTGGCAGATAATCTGGACCAATGACGCCGGTGCCCCTGCCCTCTTTACCGTTGACTATGCGGTACACCCGGCGTCTACCGGGCTCCGCGGCGTCCTGCAAAACTTTGCCTACCGTGCCCAGGAGGCAAGCGGCGTCAGCACTTTCTAGGGCGCACCTACCCCTCTAATATCCTCCGCTCGATGGAGGTAGTGAGTCTACTGCTTGGGTAGGGTGGATATAACCGCTTGCCAATGACGGCTAAAAAGATGGAAATTATGACCGCTCGCAAACCTGCACTGCTTCTGCTGGCTACCGCCGGTCTTCTGGCACTTCTATATGGTAGCTCCTCTGCTCTATTCAGGTAGTAACGTCGCGCCCAGTAGCGGTAGTGATGAAACCGGTGGGAGCGGGTTTAGCTCCGGTTCATCCTTTGGGGGCGGCGGTGGCTTCAGCGGCGGTGGCGGCGGGTCTAGCTTCTAGAGCAGAATGCCACACTAGACCAGCGCCAGTGATAGCCGGACTCATCCAGGATGCTCTGTGAAGTAAATACCTGATTGATAACATCAATAGCAGGGCATGAGCACCCGGTCCCGCAGTGTTTTGCTGAGGAGTAAGTTGGCATCTCTTGCTACCTTATAAACATCGTCGCTCATAGAAGAGAGCGTATCTTCCATGAGCGACGAGGTTTATTCATAACGGTTGTATTTACTTATTCAGTGCCAGTAAACCCCAGAGCGAGTTCCAGCTCGCGCAGTTCATTAACGCTCAGTAAAATAAGTGCAACAACTTTCTTTTGTTGCAGGTACGGCACTGTTTAGGTCAAACTCAGCAGGTGCCGGTGCACCGTGGTGTCGCCGGTCAGCTCGGGGTGGAAAGAAATGCCGATGATCTTGCCCTGCTGAACACCCACAATTTCTCCGCGGTAGCGGGCCAACACGTCCACCCCAGCGCTCGCCTGCACCATCAACGGTGCGCGAATAAAGGCCGCACGGACGCCCACCTGGTTCCCCTGGTTACCCCAGTCAAGAGTGGTTTCGGCAGAATTGACCTGCGGGCCAAAAGCATTGCGTCGAACCGTCACGCCCAGGCACCCAAGGGTTTGCTGGCCTGCTACCGGGTCTTCCACCCGGTCAGCCAGCATAATTAGCCCGGCGCAGGTGCCCAGAGTGGGTAATCCGCCGTTTATGGCGTCCATCAGGGGCTGACGCAGCCCAAAGAGACGGGTGAGACGGTCAAGAACGGTGGATTCGCCGCCGGGTAGAACCAGGGCGTCCAGACCCTCTATCTGCTCAGGCTTTTTAACTAACCGAACCTGCGCTCCCAGACTTTCCAAGAGAGTTGCGTGCTCGGCAACTCCACCCTGCAGGGCTAGAATCCCTACGGTTTTACCGGTTCCGGGTAGGTGGCTCATAGGCGCCTTCCTCTTGTAATTACAAAAAGTTGGGGAAACATGATTCCGGGGTTTTTTACTGGTGGACGCAGGCGATGGTATGACGATGAGCTGGCTCGGGGCAGGCGTTTAAGGGTGCTCACCGGCAAACCGCCGCTCGTGTCTTACTGAGATGCCGAGAACTTTTGCCGGTTACCAGCCGCGCTCTGCTAGGCGGTGGGGCGCAGGCAGGTCGGAAACATTGATGCCCACCATTGCTTCGCCCAAACCGCGGGAGGCTTCAGCCACCACAGCAGGCTCATCGTAGAAAGCGGTTGCCTTGACGATTGCTTTGGCACGTGCCTCGGGGTTGCCGGACTTGAAAATACCGGAACCCACAAAGACGCCGTCAGCGCCCAGCTGCATCATCATGGCAGCGTCCGCGGGAGTAGCGACGCCGCCAGCGGTAAAGAGCACCACGGGCAGTTTGCCGGTGCGCGCTACTTCTTGAACCAGCTGGTAGGGAGCGGCCAGCTCTTTAGCCTTGACGTAGAGCAGGTCTGGCGCGGTAGTGTGCAGAGCCTGCAGCTCGGCGATCTGGGTTTTGATGGTGCGGATGTGCTTGGTGGCTTCTGAAACGTCGCCGGTGCCAGCTTCGCCCTTGGAGCGGATCATGGCGGCACCCTCGGTAATGCGGCGCAGGGCTTCGCCCAGGTTGGTAGCGCCGCAGACAAAGGGCACGGTGAAGCCCTGCTTGTCGATGTGGTTGACGTAGTCAGCAGGTGAGAGCACCTCAGATTCGTCGATGTAGTCCACACCCAGGTGCTGCAGGATTTGGGCTTCAACAAAGTGGCCGATGCGGGCTTTAGCCATGACGGGGATGGAGACGGCATCGATGATGCCTTCAATCATGTCGGGGTCACTCATGCGTGCGACACCGCCCTGGGCACGGATGTCTGCAGGCACTCGTTCTAGTGCCATGACGGCGACGGCGCCTGCGTCCTCAGCAATTTTTGCTTGTTCGGGGGTGACGACGTCCATGATGACGCCGCCTTTGAGCATGTCAGCTAGCCCGGTCTTGAGCAGGGGTGAGCCGGTGGTTTCGGTGGTCTGGTTTTCAGTCATGGATTCTACTGTGCCCCAGATAACTGGTCTAAAAATAGTGCCAGTTTTGAATTATCTTTTTAGACCACACGAGTATTTGGGCTAATCACTCACCCCAGCCAACTAGCAGGCTAGTTGGCTTATTGCGGACTATGCGCCGATGAACTCACGGGCGGGAGCCTGTGCCATCATGCTCAGCTGCAGGAAGCTGTCGCGGGCTGAGAAGCCGCTATTGCGACGCAGGCGGGCGGCTTCGTCCTCGCTAATGTAGAGAATCTGCGCTGCCATCTCAATGTTCATACGGTAGCTGCCGGTGCCTTCACCCACACGGTGAGCGCGGTAGACGCGGGCAACGGCTTCACCCTGAATCTGCGCCACGGTAGCAGCAAAATCAGTGTCTGAAGCGCAGAGATTATCCAGGCTAGGTACACGATCACTAATCAGCTGTTCGGCCTGAGCTAGCAGTGCCGGGGCGTACCGAGCCTCTTGAACAGTCAGCTCGCGCATTAGTGCGGTTTCAATATTTTTAATGGATGCGTAAGTCATTTCTTCTTTACCTTCTTAGTCTTCTGATAGGGCTAGAGCCCTATGATGCCCGAGTACGGGCAGAGGGGACGTAGCTAAACCTGCTTTCATACGAAAGTGCACGAAAGCAGGGGCGCACCGTAGGGTGCGGGTGATGAAGTATTTTCTCTGTGCTCGTCAGTGCCAAAGTGCTGAGCTGAGAAATTCATAGATGAGAGCGCCCCTCGCGTATGAGCGATGCGGGGCAACCCTAAAGCCACGTCAGTGGTCTTGGCTCACCGGCAACCATGCCGGGGTTGAACCTTGAGTAACTATAGCATGCCCATCTTCACTATGCGCATGGAACGGGTCACAGTAGCTGGATAGAGCAAAGCCCCGGTGGTTCAGCGAATATTACTGAACCACCGGGGCTTGCGCAGAAAGTTTAGGCTTTTATAGACCCGCCGTGCTCACCGGTGGGGGCGGCTACCTCCTGCTGGTCAGTTTCAACATCATGGTCATTCCCGTGGTCTTCTTCGTGGCCCTTGCCGTGACCAAAAGGAAGGAAATGCATGATGCCAGCGATAACGCTACCCCACACCAGGCCCAGCACCATGGAGAAGAAGGTGTTAATGCACCACGCCAGTACCCCACCGATGGTAGGAACCACAGCGCCGTAGTGCTCCATGTGGTGTACGAAGGCATAGGGGGCGTGCCAGCCTAGCTCATCCAGGCCGACCAGAATAATGTGCCCACCTACCCAGAGCATAGCGAAGATACCAACGACAGAAATAAAGTTCATCACGATGGGCATAGCCTTAACCAGCCCCATGCCAAACTTTTGGGCACCGGCGGATTCGCGCTTTGCCATCGCAAGCCCAATATCGTCCATCTTGACCAGCAGCGCCACCGCGCCGTAAACCAGCACAGTGATGCCTACGCCTACCACAGCCAGAATGATGGCACGCGACACAAAGCCCTCTGCGGCTACCTCGTTGAGTGCAATCACCATGATTTCGGCGGAAAGAATGAAGTCGGTGCGCACCGCCCCAGACACCACCTGCTTCTCAGCGTCAGGGCCTTGCTTAATAGCGGGGCTCTTCTTCTGGTGATCTTTCTTGGAGAGCACTTCGATGACCTTCTCGGCACCCTCAAAGCAAAGGTAGGTGCCGCCCAGCATCAAAAGCGGGGTTAGCATCCAGGGCACAAACTGGCTCAGCAAAAGCGCAGCCGGCAGGATGAAGAGCAGCTTGTTACGCAGTGAACCCATCGCAATTTTTTTGATGATGGGCACCTCGCGAGCGGGGGAGAGACCTTCAACGTAGCGGGGGGTTACTGCGGCGTCGTCCACTACCACACCTGCTGCTTTAGCACTGGCCCGACCAGCGGCAGCGGCAATGTCATCTACGCTCGCTGCAGTCAGGCGCACCAGTGCTGCAACGTCATCTAAAAGGGCAGCCAAACCACCGGCCATAAGAACTCCTTGAGAAAAGTGATATCTGCTCTAACAATACTGCCCCCACCAGCTAAAAAGGGTAGGGTGCTGAGCACATTTTAAGAAGATAAAACAAGTTAGCGGGGTCTTCAGGGAATAGGTTGGTGCCGCGGGCGGTTGTGCAGGGGTGAAAACAATTTGTGAAAGGCATATTCAATGACTGACCTCTTTAGCCCGGCTCAAGCTGGCGCTCTTAATCTCACCAATCGTATTACCATGGCAGCTCTCACCCGTTCCCGCGCCGGCGCTGACGGTGTGCCCTCTGACCTGCACGTAGAGTATTACTCTCAGCGCGCCACCGCCGGGCTCATCGTCACCGAAGGCACCGCCAGCAGTCACGTAGGGCAGGCTTTCGTGAGGCAACCTGGCATCTACACCGCCGAGCAGGTAGCTGGTTGGCGCCGTGTCACCGACGCTGTGCACGCCAAGGGTGGCACCATCGTCATGCAGATTATGCACGGTGGCCGCCTCACGTTGCCCAGTATTAACAATGGTGAGCAAGCTGAGGCGCCCAGCGCTATCGCACCCGGGGTGACCTTGCATGGGGCCAACGGCAGAGAAGATGTGCCCGAACCCCGTGCCCTGGCCACCGAGGAGCTGCCCCGCATTGTAGAAGAGTTTGTCACGGCAGCCCGCAACGCTATCGAGGCTGGCATGGACGCTGTGGAGCTACACAGCGCTAACGGCTACCTCTTGCACGAGTTCTTGACACCCTCAGCTAACCAGCGCACTGACGAGTACGGTGGATCGCCGGCTAATCGTGCCCGCCTGGTCATTGAGGTGGTGCGCGCGGTTGCTGATGCTATTGGTGCTGACCGCACTGCCCTGCGTATCTCTCCCGAGCACAACGTCCAGGGCAATATCGAAGACGACCGCGAAGAGACCCTGGCAACCTACAACGCTCTCCTTGAGGGGTTAGCTGACCTGGATCTTGCGTACCTGTCGATTTTGCACATCGATATTGCCGGCGATTTCGTGGCACACCTGCGCAAGACCTTTGGTGGTTTCACCCAGCTCAACAGCGGTTTTACTGAAGTCACTGACCTGGCAGAGGCGAAGTGCATTGTTGAAGAGGGCCTGGCAGACACCGCGGTAGTGGGCCGTATGCTCCTTGCTAACCCAGATCTGGTGCGCCGCTGGCGTGAGGGCCTGGAACTCAACACCCCGGATATGGAAACTTTCTATACCCCAGGTGCTCACGGCTACACCGATTACCCCTTCGCTGACTAGGGTTTATCGCTATGAAAGCGGTGCCCGCCCCGGTGATGTGCTAACTGTAGAGCATCACCGGGGCGGGCACCGCTGAGTGTTTATTGAGCCCAGCTTAATTCGCAGAGGGGCTTCGGTGATTTCGTCCACGGTCACCATCCAGTTGGCCACATCCCCTGTGACCGAGACTTCCATGCCGCCCAGAATTGCGGTTTCAATGAGGCTACAGCGAATTGTGCCAAAGCTCTGGGAAGAGTCAAAAAAGACAGCACCTTCAATAGGGTTACTGTGTTGAGGTGTCAGCGCTTCCTAGCGGAAGAGCAGCAGGGCTTCACCCTGACCGCCACCACCGCAGAGAGAGACCGCAGCTTTACCGTTACCGCGGCGTGCCAGTTCAAGGGCCGCGTGCAGGGCGATACGAGCACCCGAGGCCCCGATGGGGTGGCCCAGGGCGATGGCTCCACCGTGGATATTGACCTTCTGTGCATCAACACCCAGCTCATCTGAGGACGCCAGGGTGATAGCGGCAAAAGCCTCGTTGATTTCCCAAAAATCGAGGTCACTAGCCTGCCAGCCTGCCTTCTGCAGGGCTGCTGCAGTGGCACGTGAGGGCTGGTGGTGCAGCTGGTTATCAGGCCCCGCGGTCTGACCCGCCGCTCCGATTTCAGCTAACCAAGTGAGTCCATGAGCTTCTGCGTAGTCCTTGGATGCCAGCACCAGGGCGGCCGCACCGTCAGAAATGGGCGAAGAATTACCCGCGGTGATAGTGCCTTCCTCGCTGAAGGCGGGGCGCAGACGCGAAAGGGTCTCTGTGGTGGAGTCACCGCGCACCCCCTGATCCGCCGAGATCACCAGGGGTTCGCCCTTGCGCTGCGGAATGGTCAGAGGCGCAATTTCCTTATCAAAGACTCCGGCTTGCTGTGCCGCTGCTGCGCGCTGGTGGGAAGCGGCAGCTATCTCGTCCTGCTGTAGGCGGGTGATGGAAAGGTTGCTGTTACCTCGCTCGGTCAAGTTTCCCATTGAAATGCCTTCACTGGCGTCCGACAGGCCATCACCGGCCATGGTGTCCACCAGGTTCAGGTTCCCGTAGGGGTGACCAGCACGGACGGAGGCAACGTGGGGTGCCTGCGACATGGACTCCTGACCGCCAGCTACCACCACCGAAGCCTCGCCCAGACGAATCATTCGGGCTGCATCAATAATGGACACCAGCCCTGAAAGGCAGACCTTATTGACGGTCACTGCTGGCACATGCGCAGGTAGTCCGGCGGCCATAGCGGTTTGCTTGGCTGGGTTCTGCCCGCAACCAGCCTGCAGTACCTGACCTATATAGACATGCTCAACAGCGTTTTTCGCAACGCCGGTGCGCTCTAGAGCTGCTGATACTGCGTGGGCGCCCAACTGCACTGCAGAAAGTGGTGCGAGTTGGCCTAGAAGTTTGCCCTGAGGAGTGCGCGCCCCACCCAGAATGACGACGTCGTGAAGAGTAGGCACGGTAAATCTCCTTTGATGGTGCCAAGAATGCGCTGACAAAGCGCAAAGCCCTACCTGACAACAGATACTACATGCATGTATCAGTGGCGGGTAGGGCTTCGGGCTATAGAGCGATAGTGGCGCTGCCTAGCTCAGTTTTTAGGCGGTCACCTCAGCGTCATCGAACGTTGCAGTGTCAATGACGATGCGGAACTGTGCATCACCGGCCACCACACGCTCGTAGGCGGCGTCCGCTTCATCAATGCCGACTTTTTCAATGACGGCGGCAATGCCGTTTTGCGCGCAGAAATCCAGCATTTCCTGGGTTTCAGGAATACCGCCGATGTTATTTCCGGTTAGTACCTTACCGCCACCGATCAGACGGTTCAGGTGCAGGGGTAGCGCCTCCGGCGGCAGACCCACCACGCTCATGATGCCACGGGGTTTCAGTAGGCCCAGGTAGGCATCCAGATCGATAGGTGCCGAGATGGTGTTAAGAATCAGGTCAAACTCACCGCGGTGCTCAGTAAAGAAGCCCTCCTCGGTGGTCGCCAGGGTGCGGTAGGCACCCAGTTCCTTAGCGGCGTCCGCCTTCTTGAGGCTACGGGAAAGCACAGTGACCTCAGCGCCCATAGCTGCAGCAATCTGCACGCCCATGTGCCCCAGGCCGCCTAGACCCAAGATGGCAACCTTCTGGCCGGGTTCTACCTTCCAACGAGCTAGCGGTGAGTAGGTAGTAATACCAGCGCAGAGTAGGGGAGCGGCTACGTCAAACTCCATGGCATCGGGAATGCGCAGAACGAAACGTTCATTGACGGTCACCTTTTGGGCGTAGCCGCCCTGGGTGATGCTGCCGTCTACATCCTTTGAGTTGTAGGTACCCACTGCCCCGTTCAGGCAGTTATTTTCAAAACCTGCGGCGCACTGTTCACACTCGCCACAAGAATTAACCAGGCAACCAACGCCTACGCGGTCGCCCACCTTGAATTTGGTGACCTTAGAACCTACAGCTTCAACCACACCGGCGATTTCGTGACCTACTGCTAGGGGGAAGTGCGCCTCGCCCCATTCATTGCGGATGGTGTGAATGTCAGAGTGGCAGATGCCCGCAGCCTTGATATCGATGACGATGTCATCTTCACGCGGATCGCGGCGTTCAATCTCAGTGACCTTAAAGGGCTGGTCTGGGCCAAATTTTTGTAGGGCTTTTACGGTGATGGGCACGATCTTCTCCATTCGAATAGGTTTATCGTATTAACCACCTTACTATGCGGCTCCTAGTGCAATCCCTCTTTCTTGTCACTGCGTAATCTCAGCAGGTAGGCGATGGGGCCTACGATGGGCACGAAGACTGTGAAGAGCACCCACTTGAGCTTCTGCATCTCGGTGAAATGGGGCTGCTTATGCACGGTTGCTACACAAAAAAGTGCCAGACCCATAGAAACGAACAGCGCCGTGTAGAAGAAGATGCCGAAGACGGTGAGGTCGGTGCTAGTGGTAACGCTGGCTAGAGTCATAGAACCCAGCTTATCGGAGACTCCCTACAGAGCACCCTGCCTACCCGGGGTGGGGAGACCGCCGACACACATAGAATATGTGATTCAAAACACCTGTACAGCTCTCATTGCGGTTAGACTGTTTTCTCAGCGTACCTTCAGCTTTGACGAAAAAGAGACTGGCATGACAACCCCCGCAACAGCCCCAAAAAAGAGCGTCACAGACCGGTTGCTAACAGGTATTGAGCGCGTCGGTAATAAACTACCCGAACCTTTCACCCTCTTCACTCTGCTTTTCCTTGTCACCGCTATTCTGTCGAGCATCATGGCCTGGCAAAATATCGTCATCGAAGTACCGGGTGCAGAAGAGCCTGTAGCCATCAAAGGGTTGTTCAGCGCAGAAGGCCTTACATGGTTTACCACCACTATTGGAGCTAACTACATTGGATTTCCACCGTTGCTCACGGTGATCACTATTCTGTTAGCCATTGGAATAGCAGAGAAATCAGGCTTCCTCGCTGCCTCCATTCGTTACACGATCGGCGGCGCACCTCGCTGGATTCTGCCTTACGCGGTGGGCTTTATTGGTGTTGTTGGCTCAATCATGGCAGATACCGCCTTCCTGGTAGTGCCGCCCCTGGCTGCCCTTGCCTTCAAGGCGGCAGGCAGGCACCCCTTGGCGGGTTTGATGGGCGGATTCGCTGCCGCTGGTGCTGGCTACTCAACAAACGTCATTCCCACATCCCTTGATGCTCTCTTTGCAGGCATCACCAATGCAGTGTTGCCGACTGTTCCTGCTTTAGTAGACTCAGTGGCCGAAGTTTCACCGATTTCAAACTATTACTACAACGTCGCTTCGGCCATCGTCCTGTCGTTGGTTGCGGGCTTTGTCATCGATAAATTTTTAGAGCCCCGAATCGTGAAAGACCGAGTTTCACGGGAGGAAATCCAAGATAGCGAAACAGAAGATCTCACCCCCACTACCCGCGCACAACGCGCCATAGTTAATGAACAGGTTCCCCCAACTACTCCCAACATGGTTGTTGAAGCTCGCCTCAGCAAAGTAGAAAAGAAAGCTCTAGCTTGGGCGGGCATCTCCATTTTCCTGACTGCCATAGTAGTTCTCGTGGCTGTACTCGTTCCAGAATCTCCCTGGCGTAATGAAGATGGTGGCTTTTTACCTAAATCGCCTTTGCTCGCGTCCATTGTCTTCATTATCTTTTTATTTTTCTCTATCAGCGGGTACGTCTATGGCAGGGTTTCGGGGTCAATTCGTGGGTATAAAGATGTGCCCACCCTCATGGGTGAAGCACTGAAAGATATGACCGGTTTCCTGGTTCTAGCCTTTGTCTTAGGGCAATTTGTTGCCCTCTTCAACTGGAGTGGCCTCGGCTCCTGGATCGCTGTAACTGGTGCAGAGGGGCTTGAAAATCTTGGTATGACCGGTTTCCCCGTGATCATCCTTTTCATCATCCTCTGTTCCTTCCTCAACCTTTTCATCACCTCTGGCTCAGGGATGTGGACCATCATGGCAGCAGTCTTCGTTCCGATGTTCGGTCTGCTAGGCTTTGAACCCGCTTTTATTCAGGGCGCCTTCCGCGTAGGAGATTCTGCGACTCAAATCGTAACCCCCATGAACCCCTACCTTTTCTTAGTACTAGCAATGGTCAAAAAGTATGAGCCCCAGGCTGGTTTGGGTACCATGATAGCCCGCCTGTTACCTTTCGTTTTTACTTTCTGGCTGGCTTGGTTGGCGGTTCTCTTCGTGTTCTACACTTTCAACCTACCTATGGGCCCCGGGGCAGGTATTTTAATCGACTAAACCGTAATTAACTCTCGCACGTAACTAATTGATAGAAAGAAATCATTTATGTCTTATCTTCCCGCTACCCTAAACCTCCGCGATGAGGACATCGCTGCTCTTATAACTGAATACAAGGAGTATCATGCCTCCCCAGAGCTGTCTCTGCGGGAGTTTGAAACCACCCGCAAAATCAGAGAACGGGCGGAAAGTCTGGTTCTGGCTCCCGGTGTAGAGCGAGAGATTGTTCCTATTGGTGAAACCGGAACAGTGGTAATTTTGCGCAATGGTGAGGGGCCGGTCGTTGCCTATCGGGCAGATATCGATGCCTTACCCATCCTGGAGCAAACCGGATTGGACTACGCCTCAGAGGCAAGAGGCGTTTTAGACGGCGAGGACGTTGCGGTTATGCACGGGTGTGGCCATGATACCCATATCGCTATGGGGCTGAAAACCATGGATCTCTTTGCCCGCGACGGAGAAAGTTGGGCTGGGACGATTGAGTTCATTTTCCAGCCTGGAGAAGAAGGTAAGGACGGCGCCAAACTTATGGTGAGTCAGGGCTTGTGGCAATCAGTGCCTCGTCCTGAGGCTTTGTACGGTCAGCACGTTTTTCCTTTCACAGCGGGAACCCTCAGGGTGACAAAAAATGAGGTCACAGCCTCCGTTGACTCGTTGAAAGTCATTGTTAAAGGTAAGGGTGGACATGGGTCTCAACCTCAGGACACTATTGATCCGGTTATTCTGAGTGCCTACATTCTGGTACGCCTGCAGTCGGTGGTTTCCCGTGAAGTTGGTCCCTTGGATTCAGCAGTGGTTACTTGCGGCTACCTTCATGCCGGGAAAAAGGAGAATATTATTCCCGATCAGGCTGAATTTCGGTTAAGCATTCGATCGGCCTCTCAGAAAATTCGGGAAGAGGTCTTGCACAAAGTTATACGTATTATTCGTAGTGAGTGCCAAGCTTCTGGCGCTGACGAACCAGAAATTGAGAATTATCATGCCTCAAATATCGTGATGAATGACGTTGCTCTTTCTGAAAAATTAACAGAAACCTTCACCCAGGAACTAGGAGAAGAACTGGTGACCTTTGATCCGGATTACCGCCTGATGGGTAGCGAAGATTTCGGTGAGCTGGGGGACGCTGCTAATATTCCCTATACTTTTTGGATGTTGGGCGGCTTTTCCGATGAGCATCTCAATGCTGAGGTGCCCATCAGCAATCATTCACCTTTCTTTGCTCCGTTGCCGGACCCGACGCTGTCGGTGGGTGTACGAGCAGCTGCCGCAGCGATCTACTCGCACGTACGCAAAGACTGATCTTGAATGGTCAGCATCATCAGCACCTGGCGAACTTGCCCTTATAGTCAAGCCCTGTAGTGAGGGATGCTGCCTGAAAATCTTGAAGATTAAGCTTCTTACAGGGCGCAAAGAAGCCCCGCAGACTTGATATGTAGTCTGCGGGGCTTCTTTGCTGACGTCCCCTCTAGAGGGTGGGTTAGCTTAGACCTTGCGGCGGCGGTTAGCTACCAGGACGGCACCACCGGCGAAAACTGCCAGCGCACCAGCGGCAGCAATCATAATCGAGGTGAAACCGGTATGAGCCAGTCGCTGCGAAGAACCGTTAGAGCCGTAACCACTAGAACCATAAAGGCCTGAGCTATCGGAGTAACCTGAGTCATCAGAATCATTGGTGTAGTCGGGGTCAGTCTCGCACCCAACTCCATTACCATCTGAGTCAAGACCGGGGTGGAAACCGGGCTCACCTTCTTTGATGGGCCTGTCCAGGTCATCCCAAACTGCACGGCAGTTCTCGTATTCAAAAGCGGTGGGTTCAGAGGTGGGCGCAGGGGTTGCGGAGGGGTCTGCCGTAGGTTCGGCAGGTGCAGGGTCGCTGGGTTCCGGTGAAGGAGCAGGATCAGAGGGGGCAGGCTGGCCGGGCTCTGGTGAAGGAACGGGTTCGCTGGGCTCCGGGCTGGGTTCAACCACGGGTGGGACGCTCTGCTCGCCGGTGAAGGTAGCGCTCAGGCGAACCACGGTGCCAGCTACGCCGGTACCATCGGTCAGCACAACCTCGTGGGTGCCGTTGGGAACGCCCTTGCCAGCCATGTCAAGGCTAATGCTGGCGGTTCCGTCAGCAGCCACAGTGGCGGTGCCTACCTCAATACCGCCCACAGTGACCTTCAGTTCTGTCAGGCTAGGTACACCGTAGCTATCTACATTCAGATCCGCTAAATCAAAGGTGAGCGCTCCGTTGACGTCATAGGATTCAGTCAGGTTCTGCACCTGTACTGCCTGCTTAGCGTAGTTAGGCGAAACACTGCCCATTTCTTTGAAGTAGGAAACGAAAGCATCCGAATCAACCAGGGCGGTGTCCTTGGCGTTTGCCCCTGCTGACAGGGTGCCAAAGTTATCGCCTCCGCCCAGCAAGAAGCTGGGGATAGCTACAGTGTAGGTGTCACTGTCCGCAACCTTAGTACCGTTCACAAAAACATCCAGGATGTTAGAGCCGCGGGTTGCGTAACCTTCAGCGGTGGGCGCACCTGTGTAGGTGTAGGTGACATTCGAGGAGAAACCCAGCTGAAGGTAGGGGCGGGTAGCCATCTCACCAGCTGAGGTCTGCTGCCACTGCTCTTCTAGCACGCTGCGTAGCTGTGCACCGGTGAGCTCGGTGGTCCAAAGGTTATTAGCGAAAGGGGTGACGTTCACGATGTCCATGACGCGCACATCGGTTCCAGCAGCTGCGCCAAGTGAGGTGCGCAGACCAGCGGGTAGTTCATCGCGCAGGCCGCCGGGGTTGACAATGCCAATGTCCGCGGGGGTGCGCCCGGATGAGTTAGCGGCGTGCAGGTACATATCAGCTACCAGGTGACCCATGGTGGATTCACGGTCACGCATATCAAAGCCACCCTTAGCGGCGGTTGTGGGATCGTAACCGGTGGTAATGGGGCCAGTGATTTGACCTGCCACTACTGAGCCCTGCTCAGTAGCGTAGGCGTTAGCATCGGTGATGATGGTGTTTGCAGTAGCCAGCACGGGGTCAGCAGCAATCTGATCAGCGCTGGGGGCACCCATGTTAGGCACGAGACCGGCAGTGTAGCTTTCCACCGTGCCGTCGGCGCTCAGGTTAAGCACGACCTTGCCCAGATTATCCCCGTAGTTACCGGTCTGGAGAACCGGGCGAGTGCGGTTTTCGCCTGGAACAGGTGCGTCAATAACGTATTCTTCGTGGGTGTGGCCAGTGAAAATAACATCAACAGCGCCGCTGGTCTGGTTGATGATTGCATCGGTTGCCGTAGCGCTGGTATTAACACCTTCATGGTATTCAGCGATGACCAGATCAGCTTCGTCATTAGCTTCATTGCCATCTGAAAGCTGCTCAGCGTAGCGGTTAACCGCAGCGACGGGGTCGGTGAACTGAATGGTGCTGAGGGCTGAAGGGTCAGTCAGCTGAGGGGTTTCGGTAGTGACAGCACCAATAACAGCTACCTTCACGCCCTCGGCGGTGGTGTAAGTGTAGTAGGGATCCAGGGCAGGTGCGCCGTCAAGGGTGAGGACGTTAGCGCCCAGCTGGGAGTAGTTAGACGAAGGGACGATGCGGTTCATCAGATCATCCCAGCCAGCATCAAACTCATGATTGCCAACGGCAGTTGCCTGCAGACCCAGAGCGTTGAGGAAGTCGATGGTGGGCTTGTCCTTCTGCACGCTGGAAGCATAGAGAGAGGCACCCACGTTATCACCGGCAGAGAGCAACATGGAATCTCCAGAAGCTGCTGCGCGTTCGGTCTGCACCGTGTTAGCTAGACCCATAGCGATGCTCGGAGAAATGCGGCCGTGAAAATCGTTGATGTTCAGCAGGGTCAGAGTGCTAGGAGCATCCGCTGAGTTAGCATGGTCAACCGGTACTGCAATGAGGGCAAGTACAGTTGCGCCGGTGGCGGTGATGCCCGCAAGGCGGCGTGAGAGAGAAGAAGCCATTGCTCATCTTTCGTGTGTGTTTAGGGCAGTGTGTTAGACAACAGCTTAGTGGGTGGCGGTTAACTTTTGGAGGTGCTGAGACGGAATGCGGGTAAAGAAAAAAGGTTGAGCCATCAAATAAAACTGCGGTTCGGGGTAGCAAAAAGACGCCGCCTTCGCCCGCTAACTCTGCTAGCAGAAAGCGGTGAGGCGGCGTCCACGCAGGTGAGGCGTTAGTTGTGCCAGGTTTAGCGCACCAGCTCGTGTTCTAGTGCCTGGCGCAGAGCAGGTTCAAAGAAAACATAGCCGCTCTTGACCAGTTTGTCAGCGCTGGCGTTTTGGCTGGCAAGCGCGAGCTCCTGCACACCCTCTTTTTTAAGCAGGAGGGCAGGAGCCGCCGGGGGAATCGGTAGAACCGCAGGACGCTTGAGTGCTGCCCCCACAGTCTTAGCCAGCTTCTTGGCGGTAACAGGGGTGGGTGCAACCGCGTTAACTGGGCCCTGCAAAGAATCGGTGAAGAGAGCGTGCACATAGATGCCCGCAATATCGTCCAGGCTTACCCAGCTCTGCATCTGCTCACCGCTGCCCACATACCCACCGGTGCCGGTGAGAAAGAGAGGCAGCTGAACTTTGAGCATGCCACCAAGGGCTGACTGCACCAGGCCGGTACGAATATTAACGGTGCGCAGACCAGCTTCCCTGGCAGGTTCGGTCGCGGCCTCCCACTGCTGGCATACCTCCGCTAAAAAGCCGGAACCCGCCGGGGTATCTTCAGTCAGCACCTCGGTGCCCCGGTCAGCTCCATAGAAGCCAACCGCCGAAGCGCAAATGAAGGTGTGGGGCACCTGGCCGGCGCCGCCGTCCTTGCGTGCCAAATCTGCAAGCGTATTAGCCAGCAGGGTGGTGGACTGGATGCGGGACTCAAGAATAGCTTTCTTGTTCTGCTCCGTAAAACGCTGATTGATGCTTGCGCCACCCAGGTGGATAACAGCTTGCGCGCCATCAAAAGCCTCGGTATCAATCTCACCAGCGGCAGGGTCCCAGCGAAACTCATTCTCAGCTTGAGGAGCACGGCGCACCAGAGTGCGCACCGTGTGCCCACCGCCGGTCAAGAGGGCGGAAACCTGCTGCCCCACCATGCCTGAAGCACCAGCGATAACCACGGTGATGGGATCGTGGGCGTACCGCTCCTGGAATTCAAGGTCAGCAGCAATACGGCGCTCGCGAGCATCAAAAACTCTTGTCAGGTGCTTGTTAACCAGAGTGTCACCAATTTTTTCGGCACCTTTACGGCCGGTGCCCAGCAGCTTAAAGCCCTGCTGTTTTGCCTTACCTTCGGCCTCCTGAGCAGATGTACCCAGCTTCTCACCGGGGAACAGTTCATACGTCACGGTATCCCGCATGACGGTGCGTCCGGGAGTCTCAAAGAAGTCGTGGGTGTGCTGCCAGGAGCTAAAAGGGCCTTTGGTCTGCTGGTCCGTAAAAGTATCTTCTCCTGCTGCCACGTGCTCGGCGGTCCAGGGAAGAGTGAGTAGGCCTGAGGTGAAGGGGAGGGCTGAGGCAAGGTGCGCCTGCGAACCAAGATTCTGGGGGTCGCCTTCTTTCTTGACCGAACCTGACCAGTGCGGGGTGGCCCTGGTGAGAGCGCCGGGGCGGGTCAGCCAGGTTTTCACCGTTTCTTGAGAGGGCGTGAAAGTTGAAGTGTGGGTGAAAATTGCCACGGGGTGCTCCTTTGCTACGGTGGTAGTATAAGTGAGCTTACCTTTTATGTGGGTGGAGTACCAATAGGGTTCTGCTAGATACCCAGAGCCTCCAGCTTTGTTTCTATCGCCTCCACCAGCTCAGCTACCGTGGTGATGTAGTACTTCTCTGCTAGGGTTACCGCATTCTCACCCGGGATCCCGCCAGTAGCGAAGGAACCAGCTCCGAAGGTGTCACCGGATATGGATGCTGCGGCCCCACCAAAACTAGCCCCTGAATCAAAGCCGGTGCTGGCTATCAGCTGACCGCCGGCATCCTCACGGGTGAGGGTGAAACCGTAGGCGGTGCTGTCAGCGTAGCTGAGATTGAGCACGTACTCCACGGTCACCCCGTCCTCGGTGCGCTCGGTGGAAAGGTCAGCGTCATCTAAGAACTCCCCATCGAGTTCTAGCCCACCGTTGTATTCCAGTGCCCAGCCGAACTTCTTAGCCAGGGTATAGGCGGTTTCTTTAATCTGGGTGTGCTGAGGGTCAACGGGCATGGGGCTCCTTCTTGCCGTATATAGATATTTCGTGTTGCTCTGTGGCGATGTGTAGGAAGGTCTCTAAATCTGCAGGAACAGGATCTTCTCTCACCTCGAAAAAGTGTGTAAATCTAAGGCACCCTCTATGTCAGCGCTGATTATAGGGAAAGTGCAGTCTTTATCGGTGTTCTGAGATATTAACCTTTATCAACTTTCCCGTATTTCCAAGGAACGTAGGACCATTATGCCAGAATCATAATGCTCCATTAAATAAACTTTCTTGCTGTGTATGCCTCGTGGACGAAGGGGTTGAGGTGGGGACGCTACTCCCCCTTAAAAAGTTGAGTGAGACCAGCCACTTGGTAATGACTGCCCTCACTCACTTTCTAAGGAGTTGAATGGCGGGGGATAGGCACCTGCGTTTTAGTGCCCCTTAGCCGCCTTCTTTTCAGCCATCTTGCGGTCCATCTCGTCCCAGTAGGAACGCTGAGTCAGTTCGTCGGTGCCGTCCCAGGCATCCAGGTTCTTAATCTCGGGCAGATCAGAAGCCTGGAAGATGGGCTCAAGGCCAGCCTTACGCTGGGACTCGTAGTTGCGCAGCACCTTCAGTACCTTAGGCATCAACAGGCAGACCGCGGTCAGGTTCACAATAACCATGCCGCCGTTCAGCAAGTCAGCCAGGTTCCACAATAGATCCAGCGACGCGATAGCACCGAAGAACACAAACACAATGACCACGAGGCGGAAGATGTTCATGGGCAGATGTTTCTCGGTCATGAAACGGATATTTGATTCACCGTAGTAGTAGTTACCGATGATGGAGGAGAAGGCGAAGAGAGCGATTGCTACGGTCAAAAAGTGCACTGCCCAGGGGCCCAGCTGCTCTGCCAGAGCACTCTGGGTGAGCGAAGCGCCCTTGGCCTGATCGCCGTAGGTGGGGTTAGAGAGTAGCACGATGAAAGCGGTGATGGAGCAGACCAGCATGGTGTCAAAGTAGACGCCCAGCGCCTGCACGAAACCCTGCTTGGCGGGGTGCGAAACGGATGCGGTAGCACCGGCGTTAGGCGCGGTACCCATACCGGCCTCGTTAGAGAGTAGGCCGCGGCGCATACCCTGAGTAATCACTGCAATCAGACCACCGGTGGTGAACTCCTTGACGCCAAAAGCACCAGCCAAAATATCACCGATCATGCCGGGGATTTCACCCAGGTTCATCGCCACGATGAGCACACCCAAGAAGAGGTAGAGAACTGCCATCACCGGCACCAGAACCTCAGTCACTGATGAAATGGTGCGAATTCCACCGAAGATAATGAAGGCTGAGATGACAGCGATTATCGCACCAATAGCCAAGCGGAAGCCCATGCCGTGAGTTTCGGTGACGTCCACGTTAAAAGAGCCAGCCACAGCGTCCACAATCGAGTTGGTCTGCACAGCCACAAATACGAAAGCGTAAGTGACCACGATGAAAGCTACAAAGATAAGACCCAGCCAGCGGGCATTCAGGCCGCGCTGCATGTAGTAGGCAGGGCCACCAATATAGGAGTCCTCGCCCTTACGCTTGTAGAGCTGGCCCAGCAAAGACTCAGCAAATGCGGACGCCGCACCCACGGACGCGATAACCCACATCCAAAAAACTGCGCCAGGGCCACCAATAGAGATAGCTAGCGCAACACCGGCGATGTTGCCTGTACCTACACGGGACGCCGCGGAGACAGTGAAAGCGCGGAAAGCTGAGATGCTCTTCTTGCCGTTGTACTCAGTGCCCGCTGGATCCTTAAGAGTGCGGAACATTTCACCGATGGAACGGAACTGGATGCCGCGGGTGGCTACCGTGATAAAGAGGCCAACAGCGACTAGGGCGTAGAGAAGGAAGTATTTCCAGAGAGCGTCTGAGGTGTTAGTAATTCTCTCAGTCGCCCCTGCGGTGGACTGGTTAATCCAGTGAACCGCGTCCAGCAAAATATCCATGCGTGCTCCAAATCTTTAATGGGCAACACCACCCCGATTGTATGGGTGGGGTGGTGGTGCGCTACTCAGTAGCAAACCGCCGCGGCACGTGGGGCGGGGGCTTGCCAGTGTGTGGGGGCCAAATACCCTCGTAAATACCTAGGCAATTCTCACAGCTCACCCGCAAATGTGCAAAGGGGTGGGACTGTGACGTTGTCGTTTCGTGGTTAGCGTTTGCTGGTGTCGTCCGTGAAGACGTCGGGGATGCCGTCCTGGTTTTCGTCCAGAGATTCCTTCTGGGCAATCAGCTTGTAGTGCTTGTTGCGTATGGACAGGATGATAGCGCCACAGATAGCGGCGGTGACAGATCCGATCATAATGCCGATTTTGGCGTCCTCGGTGTGAGCGTCCCCTGCCGCGAAGGACAGTTCGGCCACCAACATGGAGACAGTGAAGCCGATACCGCCGGTCACCGCCAGGCCAATGATGTCCACCCAGGCGATGTCGGAGTCTAGGTTGACGCCGCGGAAGCGGGTAATAAGCCAGGTGGTGCCGGTGATACCGATTGTCTTGCCGACTACCAGGCCCACGATGATGCCGATGGCTACGGGGTCGGTGACTGCTCGCTGCAGGCCGTCCCAACCGCCAATCGCTACACCGGCTGAGAAGAATGCAAAGAGGGGAACGCAGAGGCCGGTAGAGAGCGGGCGCAGGCGGTGCTCGAGCACCTCAGACAGGCCGCCGTGCGACCCGGCTGCCTTAGCCTGGGTGGTCATACGCACCGGTACGCAGAAGCCGAGGATGACGCCGGCGATGGTGGCGTGAATACCTGACTCCAAGAACAGTGCCCAGGTAATAAGCCCCAGGGGTAGCAGAATAACCCAAGCAGCCCACTTCTTTTCGTGGAAGAGACGCTCATGCTTGTGAGTCATCCAGAAGTAAATACCGATGGGAATAATGGAGGCAATGAGGTACCAGGCCTGAAAGCTGCTGGTGTAAAAGAGAGCGATGATGACGATGGCGATTAGGTCATCGACCACCGCCAGAGTCAGCAAGAAGGTACGCAGGGCTGCGGGGAGGAAGGTGCCCGCACCCGCCAGCACAGCAACCGCGAAGGCAATATCGGTCGCGGCGGGAATAGCCCAACCGTGCACCGCAGTATCACTGCCGTTGTTGATGGCGAAATAGAGAATAGCGGGAGTCATAGCACCACCAAAGGCCGCAGCTACCGGAACTATTGCTTTGCCGGGGCTGCGCAGGTCACCCACCACGAACTCTTTTTTGAGTTCCAGGCCGGTGAGGAAGAAGAAGACAGTGAGCAAGCCGTCTGCAGCCCAATTGTGCACATTCATCATCAGGTGGCTAAAGCCGGGCACAGTTATGCCGACCTCAGTGTCACGCACAGTCTCGTAGAAGTGGGACGCCTGGGTATTTGCCAGCACCACGGCAAGCACGGTGGCGGCAAGAAGGATGAAACCACCCACCGACTCTTTGCGCATGATGTCTGAAATGCGGGCAGTTTCTGCGTAGGAGCCGCGGGAAAAGAGATCCTGGCTCTGAGGCGTCTGGGACATGTCGTTCTTTCTCTGAAAAGGAGGACGTGTCAGTGTGTCTAGGCAAGCTCACCTTAAACTTCTGCACGCTGTGCTTTACCCATTATGCTCCTGATGGAACATTATGTTCAGTATGTACGAGCGAGAAAATGAACGTTACCCCTACCGTTCCCGCTAAATCTGAACAAAAAAGAGGAGCACCCCGGGTGGGGTGCCCCTCTGCTAAGCAGTGCTGGCTTGATGTCTAGGAAAGCTGCTGCTTAGTGCTGTCGTCAGTAAAGACGTCGGGCACGCCGTCCTGGTTGACGTCCTCAAGTTCCTTGAGGGCAATCTCCTTGTAGCGCTTGTTGCGCATAGATAGGATTGCGCCACCCATCATTGCGGCGGTGATCGATGCGGTCAGAATAGCGACCTTGGCGTCGTCGTTATAGTCAGAACCTAGACCGAAGGATAGCTCGGCAATGAGCAGCGAAACGGTAAAACCGATACCGGCAAGAGTTGCTACACCAAAGACGTCTACCCACTTGATATCAGGGTCAAGGTTGGCGCCGCGCAGGCGGGTAATTAGCCAGGTGGATGCGGTGATACCAATCATCTTGCCCAGTACCAGAGCAATGACAATGCCGTAAGCGATGGGCTCGGTGATGGAGGTGGTGAAGCCTTCCCAACCGCCGATGAAGACGCCCGCTGAGAAGAAGGCGAACACGGGTACGCAGAAACCTGCGGAGAAGGGGCGCACGCGGTGCTCCATGACCTCGGCCAGACCGTGGTGGGCGTCCGCTGCTTCAGTGCGGGTGTTCTGGCGTACGGGAATCAAGAAGGCAAGAATAACGCCGGCGATGGTGGCGTGGATACCGGAGTTGAGGAAGAGCACCCAGACGATGAAGCCAATGGGTAGCAGAATGAGCCAGCTAGCGGCGGGGGAGAGATGGAAGAGTTTCTCACCTTTACGGGCGACCAGTGCGTAGAGGGCGATGGGGATGATCGCCAGCGCCAGGTAGCCAATCTGCAGATCAGAGGTGTAGAAGACGGCGATGATAGTAATCGCGATAAGGTCATCGACCACTGCCAAGGTCAGCAGGAAGGTACGCAGAGCTGCGGGTAGGTGCGAACCAATGACTGCCAGGATGGCTACGGCGAAGGCGATATCGGTAGCGGCGGGGATTGCCCAGCCGCCCAGTGCTTCATCGCTGCTGTTGAGGTTAACCAGTACGTAAAACAGAGCGGGCAAGGCGACGCCGCCAGCTGCCGCCACGATGGGAACCATCGCCTTGCCGGGGTTACGCAGATCGCCTTCTACGAACTCCTTTTTGAGTTCGAGACCGACTAGAAAGAAGAAGACAGCGAGCAGTCCATCTGATGCCCAGTGGCCGATGGAGAGTTTGAGGTGTAGCCCCCAGAAGTCTGCACCCAGGTAGGTGTCGCGCAGACCAAAGTAGTGTTCTGATGCTGCTGAGTTGGCAAAGATAAGGGCCAAAAGGGTGGCAATCAGCAGAATAATGCCGCCGGTGGATTCTTTAGAAAGGATTTCGCTAATGCGCTGGGATTCCTTGTAGGAACCTCGCGAGAGCACGGTGTTATCGGTCGTCATAAAACCTTCTGATTTGTGGTTCTTCTGCAAGAATATCTACCGCCAGCTTATGACCTAACCGCCCTGAGATGGCGAGTAATAGGTTGAGCTGGCGAGCCGACCAGTCTTCCCGGCACACCTTAGTATGTCAGCTTACCAAATATTAGAGGGAGAGGCGCTCAGTTATTTTTGGGCCATCGAACCAATTATGTGAGAGAGTACGGGAAGTCTCTCAAACTGTGGGTGAATATGAAGCGCTATGTGAGAAACTACAATAGATGAAAAATCGCCTTTCCAGCCTAGAATGAGGATTTTATGAGCCGCCAAAAAGTCACTTCCGCCGCTGAGGTTCCACAGTGGCTTAATGAGGAAGAACGCGAAGGGTGGCTTTTCCTTTCCTCTATTATGTTCAACCTGCCCGGTCAGCTCGAAAGCCAGCTACAGGCAGATTCTGACCTCAGTTTTGTGGAGTACATGGTGCTCGCCATGCTTTCTGAGTCTCCGCATCATAAGCTCACCATGACCGAGCTCGCCCGTCAGACTAATACCCTCCTTCCCCGCCTGTCTCGTGTGGTGACCCGCCTTGAAAAGGACGGTTTCGTGCAGCGTACTGTCTGGAAGAAGGACCGCCGAGTTTCAATCTGCCACCTGCTACCCGAAGGTTACGCCAAAGTGCACGACGCCGCGCCCGGTCACGTAGCCGCTGTGCGTCAGCTTATTTTTGACCGTCTCCAGAACCGCCAGATTACTGCCTTGGCTAAAATCGGTGAAGCTGTACTGGGGGACAAGCCCAGCTCGGTCATGAACCTGGAAAATGTTCAGTCTTTAGACTAGATGAGCCCCCCTGTAGGCTGCTCGTTCAGCCTGCCACACACCTAAAGTTCTAGAACCCCGGACGGACAGCCGTCGGGGGTTTCTTCTTTCACAGATGTTATCCACACTGAGGTTCTGCATGTGGGATGTGTAGTCACCGGAATATAAGGAAATTTGCAAGGTTCAAGAAAAGTTTTCCCCAGCTGTGGATAAGACTGTGAACAATATCCACTTAAAGTGGGGAAAGACTGCCCAAATGTGGGTAAGAAGCCTCAAAGAGGTAAATATGAGGGGGAAACCTGATGAGATACCTCGGTTATCCACAGGTCTTATCCACACAGTGGAAAACTTACACCGGTGTTATTTTCGAAGACGAGCCGTGTATTTTCGAAATAGAGCACCTGCTTTTATCGCCCGACGCCGGTGTGGTTTAGAATCTCATCGAATATTAAATGTATTTAATTCGAATATCCCCAGACTTATCCCCACCTGTGGATAACTTTTTGGAGCTTAAGTGGAAAGGTGTGGAAACTAGCTACTTACTTTGCCGCGCTTACCTACAAAGATTCGATGTGCCAGGTAACAGGCCAGCACAAACGGTACGGTGTAGTACAGCGCGGGCCGCTGAGTTTCATCAAATACGATGAGAATGCATGACAAAGAGCTGAGGATGAGAGCGGCCCAGGAGGTCCAGGGGTAGCCAGGAGCTTTGTAGGCTAGATCACCCAGGCTCTTGCCTTCTGCCAGGTACCTCTTGCGGAACACGATGTGGGAGGCCGCAATCGAAATCCATACCAGTACTACGGCGAGCCCCGATACAGATACCAGAAGAAGGTAGACGGTGCCAGCTGCCACAACGCTGGATAGCAGGGCCAGCAAGCCTCCCACCATGGAGATACACATGGCAAGGAAGGGCACACCAAACCTGTTAACGGAAGCCAGCTGTTGGGGGATCATGCCTTCATTAGCTAAAGACCAGAGCATACGGGTCGAAGCGTATAGCCCGGAGTTAGCCGCCGACAGAATAGCAGTGATAATTACAAAGTTCATCAGGTCGGCCGCGTAAGGCACCCCAATCATTTCAAAGACCGTGACGAAGGGGCTCTGCTCCACTCCTGCGCTTTGGTAAGGGATGAGGGCTGACATGACAATGATAGCCACCACAAAGAAGATAGCTAAACGCCAGAGGGTGCCGTGGATAGCACGGGGTATTGACTGTTCAGGGTCTTTGGCTTCACCGGCAGCAACACCGATGAGTTCGGTGCCTGAGAAGGCAAAATTAACGGTGAGCATCACGGTGAAAACAGCCATGAGCCCGTTGGGAAACAGACCGTCGGCAACAATATTAGAAAAACCCGGTGCTTCTCCGCCATCTCGTAACGGCAAGGCGCCAAACATGGCTAGGGCACCCAGCACAATAAAACCGATAATGGCAAAGACTTTGACGCTAGCAAGCCACGCCTCAGTATCGGCAAACCACTTCACTGATACCGTATTGAGCACAAAAATAATGACGATGAAGATGGCGCTCCACACCCAGACTGGGCTCGCTGGGAACCACTTCTGCATGAGCAAACCTACCGCTGTGAACTCTGAACCGAGGGCAATCGTCCAGGTGAGCCAGTACAAAATTGCTACGGTAAAGCCCGTTCCTCTGCCAAGAAATTTGTTGGCGTAGACATGGAAAGAGCCGGTATACGGCATTGCTACCGACAGTTCTGCTAGACACATCATCACCAGGTAGACAATTAAGGCACCCAGCCCGTAGGCCAGCACCGTACCCAATGGGCCAGCCTGATTAATGGTGTAGCCCGAACTCAAAAACAGACCGGTGCCAATTACGCCTCCCAGTGAGAGCATTAGCATGTGCCTGCTGCTCATCTGGCGTTCTAAATGCTGCTGACCTGATGTATCACTATGTGATGAAGCCATAACCTATTTCTTTACCTGACATACATTGGAAGGTGAATAATCATCGTTCTATCCAGAGGACATCATGGCAACACAACGCCTCAGCACCTTACTTGCGGCCACCGCACCTTTAGTGGTGGATGGAGCTATGGCAACAGAACTAGAAAAACTGGGGGTTGATACTGCTACACCGGCGCCTACAATTTGCCGGATGCCACATACCGTGAATTCCACCGACAGCGCATAGCCCTGGCGGATGCCGCGGGTGCTGACTGTTTTGCCTTTGAGACCATGCCTAACGTAGATGAGATACTTGCGTTGGTAGGACTACTAGCCGATGAGTTCCCAGAATCCCAAGCCTGGTTTTCCTTCTCTGTGAAAGACCCACATCATTTGGCAGATGGGACACCCCTGGCAGAACTGATCTCTGCCCTTAATACAGCAGATTAGGTTCTAGCCCTTGGCGTCAACTGTCTCGCCCAGCAGCTGGTTGAACCAGCATTGAAACACCTGCGCTCACTGACCGAAAAACCATTGGTGGCCTACCCTAACTCAGGTGAAGCCTATGATCCCATTACTAAAACCTGGCACCCTGCTGGGGCGGGGGCGTCCTTTGCCCTTAACACCTCGGTCTGGGTAGAGGCCGGTGCCCGACTCATCGGAGGATGCTGTCGTACCACCCCGCAGGATATCGCTGAGATATCTCGTGCCGTACGAGACCTGCAGTGAATACTCGTGTTAGCTGACCGCTGAACAGGTGTCTTTGCGCGTAAAGTCTCGTGACCGCCCCCACCCAAAGTGTGTAGAGTTAACACCAGAAAGACCCAACGCTGGGTCTTACAACGAAAGGAATACCCCTCATGGCAGAGAAGTACGTTCTCCCTGAACTCTCCTACGACTATGCAGCCCTCGAGCCCCACATCTCAGCTCGCATCATGGAGCTGCACCACTCAAAGCACCACGCAACCTACGTAGGCGGCGCAAACACCGCTCTTGAGAAGATGGAAGAAGCCCGCGAGAAGGGCGACTTCGCCAACATCGGTAAGCTTTCCAAGGACCTCGCCTTCAACCTGGGTGGTCACACCAACCACTCCGTCTTCTGGGAAAACCTTTCCCCCGAGGGCGGCGACAAGCCCGAAGGTGAACTGGCAGCAGCAATCGATGACAACTTCGGTTCATTCGACGGCTTCCGCGCCCACTTTGAAAACGTAGCACTGACCATTCAGGGTTCCGGCTGGGCAATCCTGGCGTGGGACACCGTGGGTAAGCGCCTCGTTATCGAGCAGCTCTACGATCAGCAGGGCAACATCTCCGTAGCCCTCATTCCCGTTCTGCAGCTGGATATGTGGGAGCACGCCTTCTACCTGGACTACCAGAACGTCAAGGGTGACTACGTTAAGGCCTTCTGGAACATCGTGAACTGGGCAGACGTTGCAGCACGCTTCGACCGCGCAGTATCCCAGACCAAGGGTCTGATCATTCCCGAGGCATAAACCCTTAGGAATACTAAAGGACGCTGGGCCCCGCACCTTCTGCATGGAAGGTTGGGGCCCAGCGTCCTTTGGTTTTCAGGCTATCGAGGAGCCAGGGCGAACGGGTGCAGCTTCACCGGCATACACGGCGACCTCAACGTAACCGGTCTCTACTGAAACTACCGTGGCGCTCATACCTCATGATTTTGGGCGTGGTAGGCAGCCTCGCGGTACATGCCCAGCGGGCCCTGATCAGCGAAAGCGCGTGAGTGGTCGTAACGGTAGAGACGCGGTGGGCGATGGCGGGTGCCCTCTACCCGCTTGCCGGTATCAATAATCGACTTGGACGCCGCAATCTGGCGGCGGAAATTTGCGGGGTCAAGCGGGCGGTCAAGAATAGCCTCATAGACCTCACGCAGCTGCGCTAGCGTGAATTCTTCACCTAGGAAGGAATGGGCGATACGCGAGTATTCCACCTTATTCTGCAGGCGGTAGCGGGCATACTCAATGATTTCGTTGTGGTCAAAAGCCAGTACGGGTAGCTCGTCGATGGGGAACCATTTAATGTTCGCGTGGACCCGGGTGCGGTTGACCTCGGTCTGGGGAATCGAAGCCCAGTAAATCACTGACACGACGCGCTCGTGGGTGTCCTCTTCAGCGGGGATAGGCAGGGAGCCGCCCTCACGCATGACCTTGTAATCGGGGGTGCGGTGGACGTCGCCAAAAGCGTAGAGCTGCTCAAGGTAGCCGGGTACCAAGCCGGTAGCGCGCTTGAGAGTGGAGCCTGCCGCTTCTTCTAGAGAAAGGGCGGGTAAGAGGGGACCACCTGGCAGTGCCCACTGACCCTTATAGGGTTCCCGCAAACGGCGCACTAGCGGTAGCCATAGTGAGTGGTGCTGCTGCCCTTCTTTGCGGCGCAGCGCCAGAATAACGGTGGAGACGGCCAGTGAAACGGACGTGTGGTCAGCTTCAAGGTGCTCATCGTGCGCAGTGTGAGAGGTCGAGTCAGGCAAAGTCATGGGGCTCCCCGGTGCTATAACAAAAGTTAGAGTCAGTTTATAAAAAGGTGGGCACCTCCCATTGTAGTTAATTCAACTGCAAAGAGAGGTGCCCTCGGGCTATGGAGCGGGCCAGCGACTGATTTTAGTCGATTTTCAGCTCGCCCATCTCGCCCCAATCGTCCCCATCAATCTGGCGGGAAATGATCTTGGGGGTAGCGATCAACCAGGGGCGCAGGCTCTCCATACCTTTAGCGAAGTGATCTGAATTCACGTGCGCACCTGCGGCATCGTCGTCGAAAGCCTCAACGAGTACAACTTCATTGGGGTTTTCAACGCTCAGTGACCACTCGTACCACTTGTTACCGGGCTCAGCGCGGGTGCCTTCGGTGAAGTCGCGGGCGGCGGCTAGAAAGCCTTCGCGGTCGCCGTTTTTAACCTGAAATTTCACAACGATAAAAATCATAGGGTGCTCCTTTGACGAGATTAGCTGTCATATCTTATCGTAGGCAGGCCTTGCCCCGAGTGAACAGAGATTAAGTTATCAGCGTTAACCTAATAGATTGGTGGGAAGAGTCCCCACCAGAAAAGCGCAGCCATGAATCTAGAACACATCTACACCAGCACATTCCCCGAGCTTGCTCTTCCTGCTGAGCCGGAGGTTCCCGCCGCAACCACAGGGCACTGGATTAACAAAGACCTAGCGGTCGAACTGGGGTTAGACGCCACCTGGCTAGCGAGTGCAGACGGCCTGCGCTGGCTGACAGGTACTGACGAAATGACCGTTGCCCTCGCCTACTCAGGCCACCAATTCGGGCACCTCTCCCCGATTCTCGGGGACGGGCGCGCCCACCTACTGGGCGAAGTCACCACCTCCGAAAAGCGAGTAGACATCCATCTCAAAGGCAGTGGGCTCACCCCTTTTTCCCGCCCGGGATCAGATGGTAAAGCTCCCCTCTCAGCTGTCTGGCGCGAAGCGGTCATCGGTGAGGCCCTGCACGCCCTGGGTGTACCTACTAGCCGAGCACTGGCGGTCCTGGAGACCGGTGAAACAGTGCGCCGTCGCTCACCTCTGCCCGAGCCTGCCGGCATCCTGGTGCGTGTAGCAGACAGCCACTTGCGGGTCGGCACCTTTCAATACGCCTACATGAATATGGGCTCTGACCAGCGTATAGAGCTCTCTGGCTATGCTTTATCTCGCCATTACCCGCAGATAACACCCGGTAATAATCTGGCACTGACCCTGCTACAACTAGTGGCTGAGCGTCAGGCTCAGCTGGTAGCCCAGTGGATGGGTATGGGTTTTGTGCACGGCGTGCTTAATACTGACAACGTGAGTATCAGCGGCCACGCCATCGACTTCGGCCCCTGCGCTTTCATTGACGGCTTCTCGCACGAGGCAGTCTATAGTTCCATTGACCGGGGTGGCCGCTACGCCTACCGCAACCAACCCGACATCACCCAGTGGAACCTGGCCCGCTTCGCCGAAAGCCTACTAGACCTTATTGACTCTGCGGATCCCAACCGCGCCGTCCACCTGGCAACTGACGTACTCGCGCATTTTGAAGAAATCTATCAGGACGCCCGCACCAGAATCTTTGCTGCCAAGCTAGGCGTTACTGTAGAGGATGCTGCGGGTGCCTCCTCTGAACGGCTGGTCGCGTTTATTGACCGCACCCTAGACCTGCTCAATGAGTACACCCTGGACTTCACCGGCTTCTTCAGAATGCTGACGGATGCCCCCGACCAGTTAGTGGAGCTACTACCAGCCTCTGAGGTGATGGAAGACTGGTTGGCTGACCTTGCCGCCCTGCGCCAAGACACTGGCACAGCCCCGGATCGCGCCGAGGGTCTCATGCAGACTGCTAACCCTGTCTATATTCCGCGCAATCTGCACCTGGAGGCGGCTCTGCGGGCAGCAGAAGGCGGCGATACCGTACCGATACTGCGCCTGCTGGACGCCGTGCGTCAGCCCTTCACCCGCCGTCCCGATCTAGAGGATTTAGAAACTGCGCCAGCCCGTTCCCGCTTCTTCACTAGCTTCTGCGGCACTTAACCAGCCTGTGAGGCAGTGTTTGGGTCTGACCTGGCCTGGCTTAACGTAAATCGCCGTTAAGATTCCACCGCCGTGCACCCGGCACGCGGTGAACTTTTTTGAGGTGCGAGTGACCTTTTCTATGATTGTTCAACAATTGGGGTGTAGCCTATGTCTATGATGTAGCGCGCTTTGCCTTAGGGGCTCCTCACAGCGCGCCCCTATTTTCCAAGGAGACACCCATGGCAGACGCCCTCGTCACCCCCAAAGATCAAGCAGCTCAAGGGCGCCGCACAGCGCTACTTGGCTCCCTCTTCCTCATGGCCACCAGCGCCATTGGTCCCGGCTTCATCACCCAAACCGGCCAGTTCACCTACACGCTGGGCGCTGCCTTTGCCTTTGCCATCCTGATTTCCGTCATCATTGACGTCGCGGTCCAGCTCAACGTCTGGCGCATCGTTGGCGTCTCAGGCATGAAAGCTCAAGAACTCGCTAACTCGGTCATCCCCGGCCTAGGCATTTTCCTCGCCATTCTGGTGGCGCTGGGCGGGTTTGTCTTTAACGTGGGCAACGTTGCTGGCGGCGGTCTCGGTATGAACTCTATGCTGGGTCTTGACCCAAAAATTGGCGGTATCATCACCGCTCTGCTGGCGATTGGCGTCTTCATCTCAAAACGTGCGGGTGTGGCACTGGACCGCATCGTGGTAGCCCTGGGTGTCATTATGATTGTAGCGACCCTCTACGTAGCTATCGTCTCTAACCCTCCCGTGGGCGAGGCCCTCAAGCAGAGTGTCCTACCCGAAGAAATCGACTTCACCATTATCACCACCCTGGTCGGCGGCACCGTGGGCGGCTACATCACCTACGCAGGTGCCCACCGCATGCTGGACGCAGGCATCTCGGGCCCCGAGTACGTCAAGGACATCTCCCGCTCCTCGGTCACCGGCATCATCATCACCGGCATCATGCGCTTCCTGCTCTTTCTCGCCATCTTGGGTGTCGTGGCAACCGGTGTCCAGCTGGACACCGAATCATCCATCGCAGGGCAAGCCTTCGGCATCGCCGCCGGTGAGGTAGGCACGCGCCTCTTTGGCCTTATCTTGTGGGGTGCAGCCATTTCCTCCGTCATCGGCGCCGCGTTTACCTCGGTGTCCTTCCTCACCAGCTCAAAGACCAGCGTTGCTATGAAAAACGGTCTGACCATTGGCTTCATCGTCATATCAACCATTGTCTTCATTATTGCTGGTAAGGCACCTGCCACCCTGCTCATTGTGGCCGGCGCGGTCAATGGTCTCATCCTGCCCGTTGGTTTCGGCGTACTGATGTTCGTAGCAACCTTCTTTGCCAAGAGCCTGCTCAAAGGGTACAAGTACCCGCTGTGGCTAATCATTATTGGCTGGGCGTCTTGGCTACTCACCATTTACTTGGGAGTTATGTCCCTCAGCGGCATCGCCAAACTCTGGGCAGGCTAAGCACCACCCACAACCTGCTCCAGAATAAGCAAAAGGCCCTCTTGATAGAGGGCCTTTTTGCATAGGTGGGAAAGCTCTTCCTCTCACTGGGAAATCGCCTGTGCCCCACGGTGTGTTAGAGCTGACCGGTGAAAAAGTCGCGTGACTCCCACAGATAGCTGCGCAAGTACGCTGTGGCCTCCTCGCGCTCGCCCTTTTCTACAAGCTCCAGTAGGTGGGCGTTCTTCTGAATAAAAGGGGCATGGAAACCGGGCGCAGTCCTCTGGGAAAAGAAGAGCAGGCGCATCTCAGCCAGTACACTTTCCATAGCGCTACTAAGCCGAGCGGACCCCGCAGCATCCACCAGGGCGCGGTGAAACTCTTGGTTGGAGGACGCCATGCCCAGCACCGAACTACGCTCACGGGCCTGCCGCCCCTGGGTCAGGGCCGCCCGCGCCTCAGCAATTTCACCTACAGGCGCCAGATCAATAGCGGCTGCCTGAATAGCCCAGCGCATCGTGAACATTTCCTTAATCTGCTCACCGCCCGGTGAGGGCACAAAAACCCCACGATTGGGGATGCGTTCCACGAGGTTCTGTTCCTCGAGCACCATGAACGCTTGCCGCAGGGTGTTGCGTGAGACGTCCAGGACGCCCGCAAGGTGCTGTTCGCCGAGTTTGGCGCCAGGAACCAGCACTCCATTATTCATGCCGGTACGCAAAACACTCGCAGTCCACTCTGTGGAGCGAGCATGCTCGGGGCGTTGTTGGACTATTTGCTCTAGTGAGGGCAGTATTTCTAGGGTTGTAGTTTCGGGGTTCATATCTGAAACATTACAGGTGCCGGCCGTTTCCTTCATTTTTGGACAGGCTTAGTCCCATTGGGTGGGTGCTAGTTGAGCACCGATGGAACTAAGTCTGCGCAAAATCCAGGGTCTAGAAACGTAAGAGCTGCTCCCCGGCGTTGACCCGCTGCCCGGCGTCCACCAGAATCTCGCTGACAGTGCCAGCGGTTTCAGCAAAGACAGGCACCTCGGTCTTCATGGCCTCGAGCAGGGCAACCTGTGCCCCGGCTTCTACCTCATCGCCCACCTGAACCAGGTAACGCAGTACTGACCCGCTCATGGGAGCTGCCACGCTGACTTCAGCGTCAGCTTCCGGGGTGGACACCGCGCTGCCACCTGCACTACCTAGAGAGGTAAAGACGGTGTCTGGCACGCCAATCTGGCGAGGCTGGCCATCGATTTCAAGGGTGAATCGGGTGAGCCCGGTGCCGGGGAAGCTGGTAGCACCCACGGGCAGCAGGGGCTGGCGGTAGGGCTGCTGTTCGCCGTTAAGACCGGGCAGGAACTCGTCCTCAATCCAGGTGGTGTACACCCCGAACTTCCCGCTCTGCGCGGTGAAAGCTGGCGCCTCAAGAACCTGACGGTCAAAGGGAATCACGGTGGCTACCCCGGCGACATCCAGCTGCTTGAGGGCAAAGCGTGCCCGCGCCAGTGCCTGTTCGCGGGTTGCCCCGGTGACGATCAGTTTAGCCAGCATAGAATCAAAATCGCCGCTCACCACCGAACCGGGGCGTACCCCGGCGTCCCAACGGATCCCGGGGCCAGAGGGCACTGTAATGGATGAAATGACGCCGGCCGCGGGTAGGAAGCCGCGGGCGGAATCCTCTGCATTGATGCGGAATTCAAAAGCATGGCCGGTGGGCTGCGGGGTTTCGGTGAGGGGCAGGGGCTCGCCAGCGGCAATCAGCAGCTGTAGGGCCACCAGATCCACGCCGGTCACCTCTTCGGTCACGGGGTGCTCCACCTGAATGCGGGTATTGACCTCTAGGAAAGAGACTGTGCCGTCCACAGCAATCATGAACTCAGCCGTGCCCACACCAACATAGCCAGCTGCCCGGAAAATCTCTGCGGACGCCCGTTCAATGCTTTGTTGCTGCACTTGTGTGATGAAGGGGGCGGGGGCTTCTTCCACCAGTTTCTGATTGCGCCGCTGCAGGGAGCAGTCGCGGGTACCGATGACTACGACGTTGCCGTGGGTATCTGCCGCAACCTGGGCTTCAACGTGTCGGGGGCGCTCTAGGAAGCGTTCAATGAAGCATTCGCCGTTGCCAAAGGCGGCAAGAGCCTCGCGGGAGGCAGACTCAAAAGCGCCCTCGACCTCATCCAATTCACGCACAATGCGCATGCCGCGCCCGCCACCGCCGTGGGCTGCCTTGATAATGGAGGGCAGACCGTGTTCTTCGGCAAAAGCGCGAGCTTCTGCAGCGCTGGCAACCGGCCCGTCCGAGCCCGGTGCTAGCGGGGCGCCCACCGACTGAGCCAGTTCACGAGCCTTGACCTTATCGCCCAGTGCTTCGATGGTTTCGGGGGCGGGGCCCACCCAGGTAAGCCCGGCGTCCAGCACGGCGCGCGCAAAGGTGGCGTTTTCAGCCAGGAAGCCGTAGCCGGGGTGCACATCGGTGGCGCCGGATGCCAGGGCAATACCCATAACCTTCTCAATGTTCAGGTAGGTTTCGGTGGATGTTGAACCCTCTAGCGCGTAGGCCTCGTCAGCCAGGGCAACGTGTAGAGCTTCAGCATCTGAGTCGGCGTAGATAGCCACTGACCCGATGCCCGCTTGGGCGCAGGCACCAATGATTCGCACGGCAATTTCGCCGCGGTTAGCAATGAGAACTTTACGCATGTTTTTGCACTTTCGTGATGGGGAGGGCAAGGGTCTGAGGTGTAATTTCGATGGGTTCTTGGGGCATCTCGGTGATGAAGCGGATGAGGGTTTGGGGTGGTGACTGGGCGAGAAGCCGCAGGTCAGCCGGGTGCACCGTAGCGATGACGGGGTAGCCGCCGGTCACTGGATGGTCGGCAAGGAAGACCACCGGTTCACCGCTGGGCGGTACCTGGATGGCACCGGGAACCATGCCTTCGCTGGGCAACTCTCCGGCGATAGCGCGGGTTAGCGGGGGCTGGGTATCGGGGGTCTCGGCGGGTAGCAGACGCACACCGATACGATTGCTGTCCTCACTGACCTGCCAGGCGAGCTGGCCAAAGCGTGCCAGGGAATCGGCGGTAAACCAGTCATCACGAGGCCCCGGGATGATCCGAACCTCCAGCGTCTCACCCGCTACCGGAAGGGGTAGAGACGGGGCAGGGTTGCCCACCACGCTGGTCGGCAGGGACGCCAGCTGCAGCTGATCTCCTGCTGTAAGGGGGTCTGCACCCAGGGATGCCAGGGTATCGCGGGAACTACTAGTAGCTTCAAACGGAGCGGCAAACCCACCGCGCACCGCCAGGTAGACCCGCAGGCCCTGCTCAACAGGGGAGAGAGTGAGCTTCTGCCCGGCTTTCAGGGCGAAGGGAGCGTAGGAGCGGGCAACCAGCGGGATGAAAGGCTCGGGATCTTCTGCCTGTAGCCCGGCGTCGGGCTGGGTGCCCTCAGGCTGGTTGATGGTCGCGGTAACCTTGGCGCCGGTGAGCGCCAGCACGGTATCTTCTAGCGCGGTGAGACTTAGCCCGCCCGCCAGATTTTCGAGCACCGTAGCACCCGGTGAATTACCGACCAGCCGGTTAGCCTCTTTCGCGGCGGCGGGGTCAGCAAAACCGGAGGGGGAGACACCCCAGTGGGTTAGCCCCTTGCGGCCAGAGTCTTGAAAGAGGGTCAGCGCACCGGGTGAGTTGACGGTAAGCGCCGGGGGAAGCGCAGTCTTGACTAGCGTGTCAGCGCTGGGAATGGCGCCCTGCTGGGGGCCTTTTTCGGATACCTGCACCAGTTCCCGTACTGCCCGGAACTGCACCTGCATGCCGGGTTCTAGCAGAGCGGGGGTTTCCTGGCCCAGATCCCAGAGGGGTGCATCCGTATGTCCGATAAGCTGCCAGCCGCCGGGGGAGGTGCGGGGGTAAATGCCGGAGAAATCACCGGCAAGACCCACTGAACCGGCGGGAACAGCGGTGCGCGGGGTGGTGCGGCGGGGTACATCCAACACGTTGTCGTGGCGGTGCAGATAGAAGAAGCCCGGGGCAAACCCGGCAAAAGCTACTGACCAGTGCCCGGTGGTGTGGGCGTAGATCACTGCCTCCTGGCTAATGCCCAGCAGAGAAGCGACCTCGGCAACATCCTGGCCGTCATAGACCACATCGATGGTGGCGGTTTGCCCGTGGGTACGCACATCGCCGCTGGTGGCGGGTAGGTCAGGGGCCGCCATGAAAGCGTCCGCTTGTTCAACGGTATTGAAGCGAACCAGCACGGTCTGGGCAGCAGGCACCAGTTCTACTTGCCCAGCGGCAGGACGTTCGACCAGGTGGGCATGCACGTGCAGGGCTGCTTCAAGGGTGGTGCAGTCGACCAGCACTGCGAGTGCGCCGAAGCGTTTAACCGCGCGGGACGTGTGGGAAACCGAGTGCATGCGCCCCCTTGCGGTGTGCCGACTGTAAACGAAAGCAACCCGAGTAAAACCACCTCAGATTGTTCAACAATTATTGCAGATGTGGCGGCGAACACGCAAATGTGTGAACTATCGTCTACCCCAGAACTGTACGAAAGTATATGTGGCAAGCTCTAACGCCTCACTAGAGTTTTTAGTGAAGGCGCAAGAGAAAGAAAAGCGAGGTGCGCAATGAACGGTCTCAAACTTCACGGGATTAGCCGCAGCTTCGGTGACCACAAGGTGCTGCAGGATGTAGATTTTGGCGTCCGCCGCGGTGAAATTGTTGGTTTCATCGGTGGCAACGGCGCAGGTAAAACCACCACCATGCGACTCATTCTAGGAATGCTTAACCCCACCGGCGGGCATATCACCTGGGACGGGGAGCCTATCTCAACCGAGAACCGCAGGTCGATCGGTTACATGCCGGAAGAGCGGGGCCTGTACCCCCAGATGAGTGTCAAAGATCAGATTGTTCACTTTGCTCTACTTGAAGGGAAAACCCTGGGGCAGGCGAAGGAAAAAGCTGACGAACTTATCGCTACACTGGGCCTATCTGGTCGAGAGAAAACCCTCATCCAAGATCTGTCGCTAGGTAACCAACAGCGAGTTCAGCTAGCTGTTTCCCTAGTCGGTAACCCAGAACTGCTGGTGCTTGATGAACCCTTCTCAGGGCTTGACCCTCTAGCTGTAGATACGATGGCTGGTCTTATCCAGCAACAGGCAGCTCAGGGTGTGGGCATCCTGTTTTCATCGCATCAGCTGGAGCTTGTCGAGCGCCTGTGCGACCGTGTCTGTGTACTTGACCGCGGCAGGGTGATGGCAGACGGTGCTGTCTCTGAGCTGCAAGATACTGATCAGACCCGGTGGGAACTAAAGTTTGACCGCTCAGCTGGAGAGTTTGTTGCCGAACTGTCGTTGGTTGCCTCCTTCCATATCGAATTCAAGATGAGCAACCAATCATCAGTTTTCATCACAGTTGATGGACGGGATGCAACCGTTCCCCAGGACGTACTAGAAATTGCCGCACGATTTGGAGGGGTGCGCAGTATTGAGCCTGTGCAACGGTCCTTGGGTGCACTCCTATCACAGGATTATATTTCGTCGGGCCGCGGTATCACCCCTGCCCGTGAGGAAGAGCTTGAATCGGCAGGTCAGACACGATGAAAGCTAAAGGCATGACCCAGCAGACTACCCAGTATGAAGTAGGTGAAAAATCAGTGAGCACTGCTTACCGTGAAATGTTAATCGTCATTCGACGTGAGGTTCTTACCCGCACCAAGAATAAGACCATCCTGTTAGCCACCGGGCTGCTTGCCCTGACTGTGGGCATTGGCGCAGGTGTTGGTGGTTGGTTCTTGGGGGAGAAAATGGGGGATGCTAGCTTCCAGCTGGATACCCGCCTGCTCTTTGCCACAGCGATGGTGAGTGCTTTGCTCAGCTCTCTGGTGTACTCATCCCAGAGCCTGACCTCTGGTGTCGTTGAAGAGAAGTCATCGAGGGTCGTCGAAATCCTCCTCACCAAAATCGGTGTTGTACCTCTGTTGGCAGGAAAGATGATTGGTATCGGGGCGATAACGCTGGTTCAGCTACTTCTTATTGGCGGCACTGGTCTGCTGGGTTTCACCCTGGTGGACGGGTGGTCACTGCTAGAGCTTGAAGTAGGCGCAGCTCTCTTGTGGTTCCTTGTATGGTTCTTGCTGGGCTACATCATCTTTGCAACCATGAACACGATTCTGGCGTCAACGGTCTCCCGGCAGGAGGACCTGAGTGCCGCAGTGATGCCCCTGTCTGTCTTGCAGATGGTTCTGCTGGTAATCGCCCTGTACCTGACACCCACCTATCTTGAAGAGGCTTGGCTTAAGGGGCTGTCATTCGTCCCGCTTTTCTCTTCCTACCTGATGCCTATTCGCTTTGGTCTGGATGGTGTGCAGACCTGGGAAATGGTGACCGCCGCCAGTATCGCTGGGGTAACTATTCCGCTGCTGTTCTGGGTGGCAACCCGTGTATACAGCAACAACGCTTTACGAACCGGCTCTAAGGTTTCGCTGCAACAATCATTTGCCTCAGATAATGGGGCTTAACATCGGGCTTTCTGCCTGATTCATCTTCAAGGGCTACGAGCCCACCATTATTGAAAGGGAAAATAACATGACTACTAACAAGAACGAGACCACCTACTCCACTACCCCCAAGGGCACCTCAGCGGTTGGCCGCTGGGCTCGTAGCCTGGCGCTGGCCTTGGTTGGCGGCGGCGTGGGCTACGCGGTAGTAACCCTCTTTTTCTAAGTCGATAGAACTTTACTAGTGGGTGGGGCTAACCAGCCCACCCGATGGAAAGAGAACAACGATGAGCACACACTATAGCTCAGCCCAGAAAACTACTGAACTTGATTCAGATGTTAGACAGCATGTGCAGGAACTGTTTCCTGAAGATCATTACGGCAGGGTGAAATCAGTTTCTAGCCCCAGTTTTCGGGGGCGCAACAAGTCATGGGTTCTGACCTTTATGGGTGGCGATAAGGTTTTTCTCAAACAGGTGGATAAAACTATTGCTGGTCCTCATGCGTTCGATCGTTCGGTTAATTTCGCGAAGTTTGCTGACGATAATTCAACGAATGTACCGAACTCACCGAAGCTATTAGCTTCTCACCGTTCATCCGGTCTACTTGCCTTTGAATATTGCACTGGCGAGAGTCTAGCGAAGCTTCTTGTTGATGAGACTATCCCTGATAATTTTCCACAGCACGTAGGTAGTTCTTTGGCTAAGCTCCATGCGGGGCCAACGGATAACTTGCAAGAGGTAGCTCCTCCATCCCCACCTGTCCAGATGCTCAAGCAAGGAATCTCATATCAACGGCTGACTGACTTTTCTTTAGCTGAAATTTCTTTGTGGAGTAAGCTCCAGCAAGACCAAGAGTTAGTAGATTGCGTAGCGGCGCTAAAAGCCGCTGAAGAAAATCATAGTGTTTCCCCTGTGCACGGTGACCTTCGGCTGGACCAATACCAGATGCATCAAAACCAGCTCCATTTGCTGGACTGGGAAGAATTTGGTGTAGGGGATCCTGCTCGGGACCTTGGAACCTTTGCAGGCGAGTGGATTTACAGGGGTGTGCTTGACACAGTAACTACTCGCGGTGGAGCAGAGGAGCCTCCACAGCAGTTCAGCGAGGAATCTGCGAATCAGCGGATTGCAGAACGCATGGGGCATCTGGTTCCCAACATCCAAGTGATGTGGGAAGCATACTGCCAAGAACGGCATGCTGATGACCATCATACTTTAGCGTTACGATCCGTTGCCTTTCTAGGCTGGCATCTGATTGACCGAACAATTGTTAGAGCTTCTTCAGTTGCTAAGTTACCGGGAATTGAAAGAGCGGCTGCGGGGATTGGTCGTCAAATTCTTCTAAACCCCCAGAAATACGCACAAACCTTAGGATTCGAAAGGAGTGAAAAGAAATGACCTTAGCCACTGAAACCAGGTTTTCTGGGTTTGCAGAAAACTTGATTGAGGTGCAGCAACGTGTTGATATTGACCTGTCTCGTCTGAGAGCCAGCGTTGATGGGGACGACCTCCAAGCGGCCAGTTTGCTTGAGCTTAAATCACAGTTGGCTGCCTTGATATATGCTCATTTCCACCTTCAAAATCCGAAGGTGAGTGGGGTCAGCCCTCACGACGTTCAAGACTTATCCCAGGCACTTATCGACTGTGTTCCTCACCAAAATCACTATCAATGTGCAGATCTACTAGATAGTTCCATAGAAGAAGAGCTCACCAGAGTTCAGATTATGGGTCTCAAGGTTAGTTTTCCTAACCAGCTTGTAGAAAACACGAATTTGCCTGGAAAAGTAAGAGTCACCCTTCCAAGTTGGCGTAGAAATACAACTCCGGGTTACCTGCTAGCCCTAAGTGAAAAGCCCCTCCATGTCACGAGTCATGCTGGCATAGTCCGTCTGTATATCGGATGCGAAACTGCTGAAAAAGCTCTAGAAGCGTGGAAAAGCACCTTAGAGACCTTAGACCGTCTGGATGTGAACTACCAGGTGAAGGCTTTATCAGCGAGAGCTTCCTACCCTCGTTCTGATGGGGTTGTAATTTATATAGCAGATAAGGACCGTGACTGCGTCATAGCCGCTTTGAATGAGCTTGAAGTGATTACAACAGCCACCGATAACCATGTTCACTCGCTCTTTACTCAGCCGGTCGGCCCCAATATAGCTATTGCGGTAGAGCCGAACGATGGACGGTCTTCCTATCAGGGTCTCAGCTTTGGCCAACATCGATCAAGGGTACTTGTAGATGCTTTATTGAACGCTGCACATACTCACCAGACTCTGCAAGAGTGCTGGAATCAAGAGACTCTCAGCGCTGGAATTGATGCAGGTTTCCCTGCCTTCAACAGCGTATGAGTAAGCGGGTAAGAACTATAACTTATATAGTCTTGCCTCGCGCCCCGCAGGGGCACAACTAATAACACAACAAAAAGAAAGTGAGACCATCATGGCTCAGAACGTAAATCTTATGGAACTGGCAGATGCACATACTGCTTTTACTACCTCAGCAGAATTGGGCTCAGATGCAGCTTCAGATGCACCCGCAACCACTCCTGTCTGCGTCGGAATCATCGTTGGCGCAACTCTGGGTGCTGGCTGCTAAAAAATTATAAGTAGCTATTTTGCAATTTTCCTCGTAGCACAAATAATACGTAGAGGCGACGGAAAGCAACTCGCAAAATATATCAAAGAACTGGTGAGTGGAATTTTCATTTTTCATGAAATATCCAGCACCGCAACTAACTATAAACAAAATTTTTATATTAGGACTTGCTGTCGTAAGTAACACCTAATTATTTTTATCTAAGGAGAACCGATTATGGCTCAGAATGTAAACCTTATGGAACTGGCAGATGCACATACTGCTTTCGCAACCTCAGCAGAACTGGGCTCAGATGCAGCTTCAGATGCACCCGCAACCACTCCCTTCTGCGCAGGCGTTGTTATCGGGCTGACCTTGACCGCTGGTTGCTAATAAATAGAAGGTTAGTCACGATATGCGCAGAAATATTTTGACAAAAACTTGAGACCATCTGCTGATGAGTACTTAGAAGTCCTTTTATTCTGCGTATTTCATAACCGAAGTAATAAAAGAGCGGTGCTGGAATTTTAACCTCACATCAAAATTCCAGCACCGCAACTATCTATAAACTAAATCTACTCTACCAGTTAGAGGAATCCTATGACAACAACACGAACCACTACGGACACGCAGCAAGAAGATTTCTCTCTACCTAGCTTTGGGTACTCGAAAGTAGCGTTAGTGCTCACAGGGTCAGCAGTAACCCAGGTGATGCCCTATTGGATTGAATGGGCACGAAAGACTATGCCACAGGTAGAGTTCCGCATCATCATGCGCGAATCTGCATACCGTTTCGTGACGAGGCACGGTATCGAATCAAGTTCACGTTCTCGTCTTCAAAATGATACCTGGACGGACGAAATCATTGCTGAACATATCGATTTAGCAGAGTGGGCAGACCTCATCCTAATGTACCCGGCAACCTTGGACTACGCATCACGCCTAGCTCATGGAATCACCGACTCCCCCTCTCTTTTGGCCGCAGTCTCCACAGAGGCACAGGTCTGTATAGCTCCCTCCTTCCCCCCTCGGTCAATAAAACATCCTGCAATTCAAGAGGTGCTGAGGAAACTTCGTCAGCCTTCCAATTACCTAGTCATCGATCCAGTCCCGGGCCCTAGCGAGTCAAGTGATACGGCTTTGGCCTGGGTTCCCCCAAACTTTGTTTCTGTGCTCCGAACGATCGAGGAGCATCGAGCAGCTCGCCTAGACTCTGCCTATGAGAGGGCAGCATGACCCTCACCGAGACGGCCCCCCGTCAATCCGAACGAACTACGGTGTCAGCTACCGGTCTTTTAATAACAGAAAAGTGGTCTGCCGGTGGGCAGGAAGGACTGGTTCGCACTTTAGGCGATTCAGCGCCCCTGCCCTTCAGTTCCGCAGTTCTCGAACCCCAACAGAAGCAAGCGTCAGTTCTGGTCTGGGGCCGGGGAAACATCCAGGAACGTTTCTACCCACTGACTAAGCACACCCCGCTCTATAACTATCTGATCGAAACAGAAGTGCAAGATAGCTTGGACTACCGAACGATAGGAAAGGCTTGGGGCTCCGCGCTACGGGAACTGCACCAGCTACCGGTCCTGGGGGAGGCGCCGCCCACTTCCTGTACGCCTCGGACTGCGGTGCGCTCGTACCACTGGTTGAATGATGAAGGCTGGGAGCATCTCACAAAAGTTCTAGCCACCGAACATTTTGAAAAGCTGAGGCAGTGGATCGAAGCCGTCACAAGGGGTGAAAACCTAGCAGTCTCCCACGGAAATGCCGGCTTTATTAACTGGCTTATTTCTGCTGACCAGGTCACCGGAGTCCTACTAGCCGGTGAAGATGTTGGTTACGCCCAGCCAGAATATGACACTGGGTGGGTTCTAGGGGAGTTCGCTGAACTATACGCTTTCTACCCCAACCTACGACTTAAACTAACCGATCTTCAGCAAGGATTTTTTACTGGGTATGGGGACTTTACGGAAAATAATTTAAATTCGGCTATCGCCTTCCGTCTTATTCATCATGCTTATGACTGGCACCATTATGCGGGGGCAAATCTTCAAGCCGCCCAGCTTCTCATCGACTTGGCCACTAACTACCTTGATCGATAGGTACGAAAGGAAAGTAACTTCTTATGAGTTTTAGCCGTACATCCCTGGGTAGCCACGGGTGCGAAGAGCTGATGATCGAAGGATTACGCGTTATCTCTATCCATGATCAAAAAGCAGCTAACTTTTCCATCAGTTTGGCAGTACCTGCTGGTATGCGGGATGAGGAACCTGGTCAAGAAGGGTTCTTCCACCTCATTGAACATATGGTTTATCAGGATTCTCATGGTTCAACCGCCGTTCAGAGGGCGACCGCTATTTCAGGTGAGGGAGGTATCCTCGGCGGTAATACGCATATGGACTACACTGAGTTCTACGAGACAGGCAGCCCGTTTTACCTGGAAACCTCGATACAACGACTCCTGGAACAGGTATTTTTTCCTGCATTCACGCTCCATCAGCTTGACGACCAGATTCAAGCGGTAGCCACCGAACGTTCTAACAGGTTAGCTAAAGCACCCGGCGGGGTCCTCCCATGGCCGCACCTTACCGGACAGTTCTGGTCTGATTATGCCAACGGGCATGATGGTAGCGGCGACCTGGATCTCCAAGACCGAGCCACCACTGCCGTCCTCATCGACATCCATCGGCGTTATTACCAGCTGCATGAATCTGCTCTAGTCATTCTTAGTCCCCTGCCTGCTGAACAAGTATTCAGCTATGTTGGAAGCGCTCTAGCTAAACTAGGGTTGACTCGCCCAGAAAACAGTGGTTTTTTGGTAAAAATAAGTCAGAGGAAAGGCGCTGGGCAGTCTATTCAACAGAGTGTCACCAACTATTTGGAGCAGCCTGTAGAGTGGGGTTCACGAAGGATTTCAGTGACCCGCACTGTCGATACAGACACAATCAGCTCCCTCTTACTAGGTACCTTGCTGGTGGCAGAAACCCTGTCGGGTGTGCGAGCCTTGGATGCCAGCGCAGGTATCTTTGGGGTTGCTGATACCCCTTACGATGACCTGTTTGTTCTGGTTGATGATACCAACGCCCCGCTTGACCCTGCCGATCGGTTTAGTTCAGTCAAAACAGCCCCGGATAGCGCTATGAAACTTGCTGTCCAGCGGGCAATACTTCGACTGGAAAGCAACACTTCTAACGATCAGAAGATCTCGCGCGTGATGGCTCGTGATGCTGTTATTCGACGCGATCCCCACTACATCCCTGCCCTGACAGACCGCCTCCGTGGCATAGAAGAACAGTTGGACGCTGTACGAGAGCTAGCCAACGAGGCTGCCGTTACCCTTGAAAACCAGGTCCTCGCGTCCTTAGTAATTGGCACTAACCTCTAAGAGGAATACCACTATGTTTACCCCAAAGAATTACACTCTCGTTGCTACTAGTGATCACAGGTCAGAGCATACTTTTATAACTATCGGCTGGCCTGCTACCGCTAGCAAAAACTATGCAGAAGCCGTGGCAGCAGCGACAGAGCAGACCAACCAAAGTGTTGGTAACCAGCTGCTACTGACTAAACAGGACAATGATCAGCAGGCGGGGTCAGCGTCCTTTGTGCTCAGCCCAGCAAATGCACAGGCTTGGGTGCAGTACTTTACGCAAGCTCTCGATGAAAAGGCTGAGCCTGCCAGTGCTCAAGCTACAGTGGCTATTGTTGCTCCTGAAACTGTGGCCCAGAGCTTTCCCGAGCCTGCTCCACCCTCTGCATTTCAGGTAGCGGAAGTGACCGCTAACCTCCAGCGCTACCAGCAGGGCTCAACAGAGCACATCATTATCACAGGCCCGGAGCCAGCAACCAAGGCGGGGAGCCTTGAAACCTTTGTGGCCATGTGTTTGCTTATGAACCCAGCGAATCCTCTCGTAGCATCGTGGCTACCTGCCGGGATTACCCTTCAGCCGATGCGCGCATTGATTGAAGGCAAACCACACATCATCTGGAGCTTCAGCGGAGACAACGGTGAAAGCAGAGAGACATTAGAAATTCTAGGGAACGTGGCGCAAGCTGTCGTCAATATTCCTGAAACTTATAGCGAGACAGAATTTGAGCAGGTCAAAAAATTTGCGTTCAGTAATCTTAGCCGCTCGCATCTGGCACCCGATGATTTAGCGAGATTCTTAGCGCAGTACAGCGTGATGGGTTGGGGTTTTGACACTTTGCTAGATGTGCACCGCATCGACAGCCTTAGCTTGGAAGATCTTGCCCCAGCCTTTGCCGGGCTCGTCTACCCTATCGGGGCTGTGCTAGGAATCGATCTCGGCTAAAAATAGCAAAGCTATGGGGTTTACCAGGTTTTTAGGTTGATTAGGTTGTGTTCAATAGCTTTAACTAGAATCTGAACCCTATCGCGCACCTGCATTTTTTCCATAATTTTCACAAAACGCGCTTTAATTGTGGATTCAGTAACGAAAAGTTCTGCGGCCATCTCTTTATTATTTAGACCGCGCGCGAGAAGCTCAATGACCTCTATTTCTTTCGCGGTAAGAACTGACATGAGTTCTTCGTCGGGAGAAATTTCGGCAGGAACGGACTGCTCAAGCCCTTGCACCACATAGCGGGTAACCTCGGGGGACAGTACTGATCCCCCATCATGAACGGTGTGGATTGCGCTGGTGACCTCTTCGGGGCGGGAGTCCTTTACCAAGTACCCCGAGGCACCTGCCCGCAAGAGTTCAACAACATAGCGATCAGTCGCAAAGGTGCTCAGCCCCAATATTCGTATGTCGGGGAAAGAATGATGAATATACTGGGTTGCCTCGACACCGTCCATCAGAGGCATCTGCATATCCATCAAAATTACATCTGGCTGTAGGGCCCTTGCCTGTGAAATTGCCAGCTTGCCATTTGAAGCTTCCCCCACCACTTCCAGGCTTTCATCGGAGGAAAGATAATCCTTCAAAATATTACGAATAAGGGATTCATCATCTACGAGGAGGACTTTAACCATGAATGGTTCCTTCACTGTCTGTACAAGCTAGAGCGGCAGCTTAAAAAGCTTTGGTCACTGTTTTAGGCAGGGGAAGGCTAACCTGAATCTTCCACACACCGTGGTCATTTTGATAAGACGATGTTCCACCCAAATCATGAAACCTAGCCTTCATTGATTCTAACCCGGTCAAAGATGAAGAAACGGGTTCGTTATGAGAGATGACGTTCTCTGAGGATAGCGTGACGTTACGCTGACCCACTGTGAGGTCGATTTTTACAGATCCCTCAGGGGAACCATGCTTGAGAACATTGGTCCCTATCTCACGAGCTGTACGTCTTAGCGCCTGTCGAGATACCAAAGGAATAAGGCTTACATTTCCATCAACGGTCAGCGTAACAGTAAAGCCTGCATTTTCTAGGGCATCAGATATTTTATGTAAATCGTGAGTCAGGGCTAGAGCCGATGTGGTTTCCCCTGAAAGAGAGGCGTCGCCCAGCAGCAAATTCTCTTCCGCCTGGGGAGCGCTGGGTAGCTCGCCGTTCAGTGAGTCATTTTTCTCGGCTTTAAGGACAGTCACCAGCTTGCGAAGATCCTCGAGCGCTTGACTCGCGGAGTCCCCGATTCCGGTCAGAATAGCGGCTATTTTTTCTGGATCCTTTGCAAACTGTGCACGCCGAGCCTGCATAGCAATGATGGTGACTTCATGGGCAACAATATCGTGTAACTCGTAGGCAAGGCGCGTGCGTTCCTCATTCCGTGCCTGGAGCTGGGCTTCCTGAATAGAGATAATCTTTTGCTGGTCTTTTTCCCGCTGAAGCCGGAACCTTCTGAGGACTAGCCCTGTGATGTATGAAAAAAGTGCCACGGATGATGTAAAGAGCTGAGTGATTGAAGCGCCGAAGTCCCAACCCGGATACACAACAAAAACACACAGGACAATACCGAATGCCACGACCTGACGTTTTGTAGCCAGGTAAGCGCAATACACAGGTACCAGAATTGACGCCGATGAGAACCCAGCCCAAACGAAACTGGAATCGTTATAAAGCACCGTGATGTTGGCAAGAGAAAAATACCAGCCATAAATGCCGGGCATGAGCCCGAATCCCATCATAAAAACGGGCAGATAGGCAATTGCAACAGCCCATACACGATTCTGCGTATCTGTATTTTCATAGATTCCCGAATATAAATCGACCGCAATAAAAATAAATACCAGGCAGATAAGCAGCGCCCTCAGGTAGGGGCCAAGGGGAAACCACTTCTTACGGGAAGCACTAGTGAGGCTCGTCGTCATGGGTTTATGCTATCAACCCTCGTGCAGTGCTACCTCGGAACGTATGAGGGTTAGTCACATATTCCTGACTTGCAAAGCCAATGAAAGAAAGTAGGAGACATGCTAGATGCTGAGGCAGGGGAAGCTTTAACATCAGTATCCTCCGGCAAAGTAGCAGCATGCGCAGGCGAAAAGCCGAGGGTAAGAGCTGAGACGATGGATGTAACTGCCAGTGCCTTACGGATATTCTTCATGGTTTGGAGTCCTTGGTGGTGTGAGTCAAACTGTTGTTTCGTTATCTATTGTGAAATAACGAGTCCCGCTAGGACCTATACAAAAGTTCAGAAGTGGAGTACTTGTTTTTGTACTTAAGTTCAATATCTGTAGATTCCGCCTTCTGCACCTAACAAGCAATCTCTGCTCGCATACCTCTACAACCAGAAGATGAGCGGTCGCTGTGCCTAGAAACTCTCTTATCTCGCGCTCTCAAAGATGGTAGATTAAGTCGTCTAAATCTTTACCACACAATCACGAGGTGCCCCCGCTTGCCCACTAACGATGCTTACCTCAAAGCAGCCGTCGATGCTGAACTGAACCCCGGCTACCCCGCAGCCGAATTCCGCTATCTCAGCGAAACCGACATGATCGCAGCCGGCGTTGAAGATGTCACCGCCTGCATCGACGCCATGGAAGAAACCCTGGCACTGCACGCCCGCGGCGACTACCGCATGGCAGGTCACCTGGGCGAATCCCATGGCTCCAAGGTGCAGTTCCCTATCAACCCCACGCACGAGGGTATGCCCGCGGACGGCCCCGACCGCCGTTTTGTCACCATGCCCGCCTACCTGGGCGGCTCCTTCCGCATGACCGGTGTGAAGTCTTACGGCTCTAATGTGAGTAACCGCGAGCAGGGTCTACCCCGCTCCATTCTCATGCTGGCCCTGCACCACACCGTGACTGGTGCCCCTCTTGCCTACATGAGCGCCAACCTGCTCTCTGCCTACCGCACCGGTTGCACCTCCGGCGTCGGCGCCCGCCACTACGCCCCCAAAAACGCCAAGGTGCTCGGCCTGTTAGGTCCTGGCGTTATTGCCAAGGCAACCGTAGCTGCCCTCATCGATGCCCGACCCACCGTGGAGCACATTAAGGTGCTGGGGCGTAGCACCAAGGGTATTGAGAGCTTCATTGAATGGGCGCAGGACAAGTACCCCACCAAAACTGTGGAAGTGGTAGAAGAACTAGAGCAAGTTGTGCGCGATTCTGACATCGTCACCTTTTGCACCTCCATTCACGTGGGCGACCCCGAAACCTACCCCACCGTGCGCCGCGAATGGGTCAAGCCCGGCGCTTTCTTCGCCATGCCCGCTGCCTGCAACTTGGATGAAGGGATGTTTGAAGACGACGTGCGTCTACTGGTCGATAACGCCGGCATGTACGACGCTTGGGCTGAAGAAACCGAACCCGGAGCCTCCCATAACTATGTCTCAATCATTGGTTGTAAGTTCAACGACCGCGTGCACAACGGCCTGATCCCTGCCGAGCGCCTGCGCGATTTGGGTGAGGCACTCAATCACCCCGAGCCGCAGGATGATGAAGAGAAAATCACCGTCTACTCCGTGGGTGGCATGCCTATTGAGGATGTCGCCTGGGGTACTGTGGTCTACCGCAACGCCGTGCGCAAGGGCGTTGGCACCGTGCTGAACCTCTGGGACGCACCCGCTATGGCATAGCCTGCCCTCGCTTCTAAGGTGAAAGGACGCCGCACAGTTAGTGTGCGGCGTCCTTAGATTTATATCAGCAGAAGCGTCGGCTCGCTACCAGATGCGCACGCGATCCTCGGGTGCCAGGTAAAGCTTGGCGTCCGGCTGAACATCAAAGGCGGTGTAGAACTCATCGATGTTGCGCACGACGCCGTTGACGCGGAACTTCTCGGGGGAGTGGGGGTCCACTGCCAAGAACATCTCGGCAGTCTGGGGTCGAGTCTTCATGCGCCATGCTTGCGCCCAGGAGTAGAAAACCCGCTGGGTAGCGCTCATGCCGTCCATCTCGGGGGCGGTTTCAAGGGTCAGCCCCTGGCGTTCCAGAGCAATCTTATATGCCTTAAGGGCTATAGAAAGACCGCCTAGGTCACCAATGTTTTCACCCAGGGTCAGCTCACCGTTGACCTTAAACTTCTCAGCATCTAGGCCATCCGGGGTGTAAGCGTTGTACTGGTCCACCAGGGTAGCAGTGCGCTGGGTGAACTCCTCGCGGTCAGCATCGGTCCACCAATTATTCAGTGCACCGGTGCCATCATACTTAGAGCCCTGGTCATCAAAACCGTGGCCTATCTCGTGGCCAATCACGCCGCCAATAGCACCGTAATTGACCGCATCGTCAGCCTCGGGGTCAAAGTAGGGCGGCTGCAGAATCGCTGCCGGGAAGACAATCTCATTAGCCGGGGGCATGTAGTAGGCATTGACGGTCTGCGGAGTCATCAGCCACTCAGTCTTATCCACCGGCTGACCAATGCGACCCAATTGGAACTCGTGCTCAAAGAAAGCAGAGCGGCGCAGGTTCTCAAAGAGATCATCGGTCAGGCTCAGCTCTGAGTAATCACGCCACTTATCGGGGTAACCTATCTTGGTGACGAACTTGCCCAGCTTCTCTAGAGCACGCTCGCGGGTCTCATTGGTCATCCAGTCCAGGTCAGTAATCGACCGGCGGTAGGCCTCTAGCAGGTCGTCCACCAGGGCCAGCATTTTCTCTTTATGAGCCGGCGGGAAGTGAACGGCAACGTACTCCTTGCCAACCTCCTCACCCAGGGCGTTCTCAACCAGGCCAACGCCGCGCTTCCAGCGGTCACGCAGTTCTTCAGAACCAGAGAGCGTGCGACCGTAGAAATCGAAGTTCTCTTCAACAACCGCTTCGGTCAGGTAAGGAGCGCGGCTGTGCGCCATGTGCCAGATGTACCAGAGCTTCCAGATGAAGAGCGGCTCGCTAGTCCACATCTGTGCAACTGCCTTAAAGTAGGAGGGCTGGCTGACGATTACAGTGCCCCACTGCTCGGTGGAGGAACCCATGGCATCAATCCAGACGCTAAAGGGGAAGCCGGGGAACGTGGTGTCCAGGTCAGCGGCAGCTACGGGATTGTAACGCAGGTCAGCGTTACGGTTCTTGACGTTATCCCAGTGGTGGGAGGCCAGCAGGGTCTCGTGCGCCATGACCGCCTGAGCAGCGTCCTGGGGGCTGAGACCAAAGGGTTCGGCCAGACCGGTCAGCTCAAACATGCGGCCCATGTGAGCGGTGTAGGCGTCGCGCAGTTCAGCGTACTTTTCATCGCGGTAGTAAGACTCATCGGGCAGGCCCAGCCCGGTCTGCGCCAGGTAGACCACGTACTTCTCGGGGTCCTTTGCGTCGATGCTGGTGTACCAGCCGAAGGCGGAGCCGTGGCCCGCCTTGGCGTCCAACTCACCCATGACCCTGACGAAAGCCTCGGGGGTGGAAACCTCAAGCACCGGCTGCACCTCGGCCAGCAGGGGCTCTACCCCGCCCGCCTCAATCTTCTCAGTGTCCATAAAGGAGCTATAAAGGGCGCCAATTCGTGAAGAGGGCTGATTAGCAGCGAACTTCTCTACGATGGTGCGTACATTTTTCTCTGCCTCATCGCGCAGTGTGTACATGCCGCCGTCACGTGAACGATCAGCGGGGATCTCGTGGGAGTCGTACCAGGTGCCATTAACATGGCGGAAGAAGTCATCGCCGGGGGCAATCTCTGGGTTTAGGAAGCTGGTGTCAATACCGGAATGTGTCATAACCCCCAGTTTAGGGCGGCAGAGCGTAGCCAGGCGGCTTGTTACTCGCCGTTTGGCTGTCAGCGTGAGTGGCACACCCTGCTTTTACAGTCACTGCCACCCCTAAAAACAATTTCCCCAAAGGGGTTAAAAAGAGAGAGTATTAACCTATTACGGTCGAAAAGTTCTCATGTGAGAAGCAAGTACTGTGAGCAAGACCCACTTATGCGCTCGCTCCAAAGGCTGTAATCTTTAGCCTTATGTCTTCCACGCATACACCATCACCCACTCCTGAAACGGGTGCTCAAAAAGCGGTTAATTCCTCCCCGCCTACCGCATCGATGCCGGTAGCGCACAAGCTGGAAAAAGCTGAGTTCCTGCTACTTGCCATTATGGTCATCGCTGGTTTCGTTCTCATTCTGAACGAAACCCTTCTCGGCGTTGCGCTACCTGAAATCATGCGAGACCTCAACATAACCGCTTCCACCGCCCAGTGGACTTCCACCGGTTTCATGCTGACTATGGCAGTAGTGACCCCAGCGTCGGGCTTCATTATTTCCCGCTTCTCTATTCGTACTGTCTTTATGGGTGCCATGCTGCTCTTTTCGCTGGGTACCCTGGTGGCAGCAACCGCGCCCGGTATCGGCATGCTGTTGACCGGCCGCGTGCTGCAGGCATCGGGTACCGGTGTAATGATGCCGCTACTCATGACCACCATGATGCGCATGGTAGCCCCCAGCAAAATTGGTCAGGCCATGGGCATTATCGGCATGGTAATCTCTGCTGCCCCCGCTATGGGCCCCACCGTTTCTGGTCTGATTCTGGGTATGGGAACCTGGCGCTGGCTTTTCTGGCTAGTGCTTCCCATCGGTATTGCCGCCCTGCTGGTGGGTATGAAGCTAGCCCCCGCGGATGCTCCCACCGGTAGTAACCAGAAGCTGGATGCGCTCTCCATGCTGCTTTCTACCCTGGGCTTCGGCGGCCTTGTGCTAGGTCTTTCTTCTATGGGCGGTAGTTCAGCCCACGGTGGTGCCCACCTGCCCGTTAACCCCTGGGTTATTGTGATTTCAGCAGCTATCATTCTGGCAATTTTTGTCTGGCGTCAGCTCAAATTGCAAGATCGCGGCCCCTTCATGGACATGCGGATCTTCCGTTCCCGTTCCTTCACCCTGACGGTACTTATGACTTCCATCGGCATGGGCGTCATGCTGGGCACCTCCATCCTGATCCCGCTTTACACCGCCAACGTGCTGGGCGTAAGCGCCCTGCAGACCGGCCTCATGCTTTTGCCCGGCGGCGTACTCATGGCGGTGCTCAGCCCCTTGGTAGGACGCATGTCTGACCGCTTCGGTGCACGAGCTCTAGTTCTGCCCGGCGCAGTTCTCTTGGCTGGTTCTATCTGGCTGATGAGCACCTTCTCTCAGACCACCCCGCAGTGGTACATCATTGCCACTTATGTGCTCATGACCTTCTCCCTGCCCTTCATCAACACCCCCATGATGGGCCTGGGGCTGGGTTCCTTATCCGGTGAGCTGACCGCCTTTGGTTCCTCCGCTATGACCACCTTCCAGCAGGTCTCTGGCGCCGCATCGACCGCCCTGTTTGTGGCTCTGATGGGTATCGGGTCGGCTGCCCACGGCGGCACCGGCGTAGAGGCCTACATGGCCGGTGTGCACCTGGCCTTCCTGGTAGCAGCCTTTATGTCGCTGACTTCTATCGTGGTAGCCCTGCTTCTGCCCGCCGGAAAGCAGGCCGCAGGAAGCGCCCCTATGGCCCACTAAGGCCGCACCTGCGTTTCGCGGATGCAAGGATGCCGCCACCCACTCTCCTGCCAGGCGGCAGGGAGGGCGGGGGCGGCGTCCTTTTGCTTACGCCTAGACCGCTACGGTGAGGCTGGCTCGTACAGCCTCGGTAGCGGCAACCAGAGACTCGATGGAAGCCTTGGTCTCCTTGTAGGCGCGGGTCTTCAGGCCGCAGTCGGGGTTAACCCAGAGCTGACGGGTGTGGATATGTTCCAGGGCAGTAGCCAGCAGCTTCTCGATCTCATCGACCTGGGGCACACGCGGGGAGTGGATATCCCACACGCCGGGACCAATGCCGCGGTCGAAGCTTTCAGGCACATCGGCCAGCAGCTCCAGACGGGAGCGGGCTGCCTCAATCGAGGTGACATCGGCGTTCAGGGCATCGATTGCCCCAAAAATCTCGTTGAACTCCGAGTAGCACAGGTGGGTGTGGATCTGGGTGGAGTCGGCAACCTGCGAGGTCGCCAGTCGGAAGGCACCCACCGACCAGTCGAGGTAGGCTGCCTGGTCTTCGGCACGCAGGGGGAGCAGCTCGCGCAGGGCGGGCTCATCAACCTGAATAATGCGGGTTCCTGCGGCCTCAAGGTCGGCAATCTCATCGGACAGGGCCAACGCAACCTGCGTAGCGGTCGCCGCCAGAGGCTGGTCATCACGCACAAACGACCACGCCAGAATCGTCACCGGGCCGGTGAGCATACCCTTGACCGGCTTATCGGTCTGCCGCTGCGCGAAGCTAATCCACGGCACCGTAAAGGCCTCACCGCGAGTACCCGCACCGCTACGCTTCACATCACCCCACAGAATCGAGGGGCGGGTACAGCGCGACCCGTAGGACTGCACCCAGCCGTGCTCGGTCGGCGCAAATCCGTCAAAGTTCTCCGCAAAATACTGCACCATGTCGTTACGCTCAGCTTCACCGTGTACCAGCACATCCAGCCCCAGGCGCTCCTGGAAGTCAATCGCACAGCGAATCTCCTCTCGCAGGTGGGCATCGAGCTCTTCCCTGGTCAGCGCACCCTTGCGGTAGTCCGCACGCAGGGAGCGAATATGACCGGTCTGCGGGAAAGACCCGATGGTGGTGGTCGGCAGCAGGGGCAGATTCAGGTCCTCCTGGGCCTGCTGACGCACCTGAGCGGACGGACGCTCGTAGTTCTCGGGGGTAATGGAGAGGGTGCGCTCGCGGATGCAGGGGTCGTTGACTCCGCTGGACTGGGCGCGCGCTACTAGCGCTACCTTGGCCTGCTCAACCTCGGTGGCGATAGCCTCGGGCCCTTCGGCGAGCCCTCGAGCGAGCACGGTAACTTCGCTGACCTTCTGGTGGGCAAAGGCCAGCCAGCTGGTGAGTTTCTGGTCGAGCCCGGTTTCCAGGTCAAGGTCGTAGGGCACGTGCTGCAGGGAGGTCGAGGTCGAGACGGACGCCGCCCCCACCGCCTGCAGGGTGTGGAGGGAGGCTGCCAGGTCGTTGCGCCAGATATTGCGGCCGTTCACTACACCTGCCACCAGCAGGGGAGCCGAATCGCCGCCGAAGAGGCGGGCGAGAGCGTCCTGATCGTAACCGGTAGATACCAGGTCAAGGTGCAGGGCCTCTACGCCCGAGGTAACCAGGGGTTCCAATAGACCGGTCAGGTTGCCGTAGGGGCTGGTGACCAGCAGGGAGGGGCGGTCAGAGAGCTGGGTGAACTCCCCGTAGGTCTTCTCAATGAGCTGCACCAGCTCGGCTTCACTCACAGCCTGGTCAGCACCCAGGGCGGGCTCGTTGAACTGAACCCAGCGCACACCGCGGCTGGCCAGGTGGGCGAGCAGTTCTCGGTAGAGGGGCAACAGGTCTGCTAGACGGTCGAGGGGCGCGAAGTCGGCGGGGGAGCCGTCCTCAGCTTTCGCCAGGAGCAGGTAGGTGAGGGGGCCGGTGATGCTGGGGCGGGCGGATGTCCCCGCCGCCTCAGCGGCTGCCAGCAGGTCGTCGAGAGCTTCAGTATTGAGGGTAAAGCCGGTGGCCCGGCCGATTTCTGGCACCAGGTAGTGGTAGTTGGTGTCGAACCACTTGGTCAGCTCCAGCGGGGGCAGGTGCTCGGTGCCGCGAGCCAGGGCGAAGTAGCCGTCCAGGTCAATCAGGCCGCGGCCGTCGCGTACCGATTCGAAGCGGGCGGGCAGGGCGGTGAAGAGGCGGGTGGTATCGAGCACCTGGTCGTAGAAGGAGAAGTCCGCGGGAATAGCGTAGTCGTCGGTCAGGCCGCGTTCGGTAAGGGTGCGGTAGGCGTCCTGCTGAATCTTCTGGGCGGTCTGCTTCAGTTCCTTCTGGCCGGACTTACCCGCCCAGTAGGCTTCAACAGCGCGCTTGAGTTCGCGGCGGGCGCCGATACGGGGGTAGCCGGTGATGGTTGCGGTGGGGAAAACGGTGGTCATGGTGGTGTCTTTCTATAAGGTCTTTAGGTCGATATTTTTTAGGCGTAGGTCAGTTCGGCCAGGGGGTTTTCAAAGCGGGTGCTGTAGCGGGGCAGGTCAACCTGCTCGAGAACGTCCAGCACCGCTGCGTGTTCATTGAAGGTGTAGAAGTGGATGCCGGGGGCACCGGCGTCGAGGGATTCTTGGAGCAGGCGGACGCTGAACTCCACCCCGATACGGTGCCGTTGGGCGGCCCCGCTCGCGGTTTCCAGGTCGTAGGCCAGCTGCTGGGGCACGGGCAGACCCGCTAGCGAGCAGAGGGTTGTGAGCCTGCGCAGGCTGGTGACCGGCATGATGCCCGGAATCAAGGGCAGGGTTACCCCTGCGGTTCGGGCCCGCTGCACCAGGGATTCGTAGCGGGTCGCCTCAAAGAAAACCTGGGTGATAGCGAAGTCAGCCCCCGCCCGCTCCTTGGAGAGCAGAATTTCAATATCCTGCAGTTCCGAGCTGGACTCCGGGTGTCGGGAGGGGTAGGCAGCTACCCCCACTGCCACGCGTCCTGCCGCTAGGTGGGCAAAGTCCTGGGTCTCTACCCGGCGGATGAGGTCAACCAGGGACCGGGCAAAGGGGATATCGGGGGCCTGCGTGCTGCCTGGCGGCAGGTCGCCGCGCAGGGCTAAAAATCCGCGGACGCCGATCGCCAGAATACGGCGAACAGCAGCTTCCAGCTCCTCGGCGGTGTGCCCCACACAGGTGAGGTGAGCCAGGGGAGTGAGCCGGGTTTCATGAACCAGATGGTCTAGCAGGGCCAGGGTTTTCTGCTTACGAGCCCGGTCACCGGAATAGGTCACCGACACATAGTCAGGGTTGGTGGGTGCCAGCTGGTCGATAGTCGTCAGCAGACTCTCGCAACTGGCAGAACTTCGCGGTGGGAAGAGTTCGTAGGAGAGCGCCGGTGTATAGGTACTCATGGTTTCCTTACAGGTCGTTGGGTAGACCCGAAAGAATGCGGTGGCCGCTCCCATTGGTGGCGGGAGGGCGCCACACAGTGCGGGGGGTGGACCGCTGGTGATGCACTCTATCGGTCCTAGCAGGAGCACCTTTCCCGTCAGGGGTGGTTGCTGCGACGTCATCGAGCTAGGTCTCTCGGTCGCTCTGGATAGATTTGATGGTTCTACACTAAAAGCGCAGACAGGGCGCTGGCAAGAAACCGCCGCTCTGTGTAGCTTTTTGACTTTGTGTCGGGTGTGTTGAGACACATGACAGTAATATTTCGGGCTTTACTGCGATGATATGTAAAGGTCGCACCGGTTTCTTTGAGTGAGAGTGGAGCTTTTTTCAGGGGATGAAATCCGCGATTTTTCGAAAATTTGCCAATCACCCCCTGGTTGTTCTTAGATACATCAGAGTGGTTACCCAGAAAATTACTTTTCTTGAAAGGTTTTATAATCATGGTTTCGATTAAAAAGTAATCATGGTTTCGATTAAAAAGTTCTGCACCGTGCTCGCCGCGACGTGTGCAATTTCTTTCAGCTCCGTAGCAGTGGCTACCGCTGGAACGCATACAGATACCAATTCTTGTGCGACTCCGAATATTATTGGTGGTTCAGTAGCCACGAGTCCTTGGGCTGCCCAGCTCCGGTTCAATGTGACCGGCAGCAATGGAATCAACAGTTGTACCGGTGAACAACTCAACGCACAATGGGTTCTGACAGCAAAACACTGCATCGATGGTGCCTCCAACATGCAGGTCTATCACTCCAATGACCAGCTCAACCCCGTTACAGTCGTCAGGGCCAGTAGAGTCTATGCGGCTCCCAGTGGAGATATTGCCTTGGTTCAACTAGACCGATCAGTTTTTCTTCCAAGCTACGCTAGGTTGGATTTTAGCTACAGTCCACGCACTGGTGATACTGGAACTATCGTGGGTTACGGGCTGGGGGCCTATGACCAACCTACGACTAGCCTACGTATGGCAACAGTGCAGGTAGAGGGTCCTTCAATTGATGCCTATGGTGGTCCCGCAGGTCAATTGCGGGGTGTCTCTGGTGCAGTAAACCGAGGGGACTCGGGTGGACCTTTGGTGATTAATGGCCGAATTGTAGCTGTATGCTCCACCGGTGATCGTTCCCCAGGCGGTAATATCAACGCTCAATCTAACTATTCTTTGCTGAGTCAGGCTGCAAGCTGGATTCAACCTACCGCAGGAGTCAACGCTCTGGGAGTTGCTGATACTGGGGAGTTTGCCACCATAAACTAGGCCCTACTTCATACTCTCTAATCTGATGTTCTTAACTTTCTACGAGGTGGTACTCATGGACTTTTTCCCTGAGTACCACCGGGTTTTGTAAGATTGAAGACTTATACCTAGGGTAGAGGTATGAGCATTGAGTATCGTCAACTGGGAAACAGCGGGCTAACCGTTTCGAGCGTGGGCCTGGGCTGTAACAACCTGGGTAGAAGCAAAACCGCCACCGAAACTCAGACCGGCACCAACGATGTGCTGGCAGCCGCCGTGGAGCAGGGCATCACTCTCTTTGATGTTGCCGATATTTACGGGGCTCGACCTGGGGTATCTGAAACCATGTTCGGTCAGGCGCTCAAAGACACCGGCATTGACCGGCACGAAATCGTGATTGTTTCTAAATTTGGCATGGATATGGATGGCGCCAACGGTACTGACCACGGGGTGAGAGGTTCCCGGCGTTACATCATGCGCGCTATCGAAGCGTCCTTGGGTCGCTTGGGCACTGACTATATTGACCTCTACTTCCACCACACCCCCGACCCCGTCACCCCCGTGGAAGAAACCCTGGGAGCACTTGCCACTCTGATTGAGCAGGGCAAAGTGCGCTATATTGGCAGCTCCAATCACTCCGGTTGGCAGATAGCCCAAGCGGAATATATCGGCAAGAAATTAGGCACTCGCTACATCGCCGCAGAGAACCATTACAATCTGCTGGACCGCCGCGCTGAACTAGAAGTACTGCCCGCTGCCCGCGAGTTTGGCCTGGGCGTCCTACCCTACTTCCCCCTGGCTAACGGTCTGCTGACCGGTAAATATAACCCCGGTAAAGACGCTGTTGAAGGGCGCCTGACCCGCATCAAGCCCGAATTGCTGGACTCGACAGACTGGGATCAGATGCGTGCTTTCTCGGAGTTTGCCGCCGAGCGCGGACTGACCGAGGTGCAGGTTGCTTTCTCTTGGCTGGCCCAGCAACGCCCGGTGTCATCGGTCATTGCTGGTGCTACCACCATCGACCAGGTGCGCACCAACGCTGCCGCCATAGCTACTCGCTTCAGCGAGGGCGATTTGGCTCAGCTGGACGCCATCTTCCCTGCGCCGCCTAAAATCGCACCCTTCTAAGCTCTGCTCGCTTGCCGGTGCAACCCAAAGCTTCACCGGCACGTTCTTAGGTCATGTCGGTGAAGCTTTGGGTTACGCCGACGAAGCGGACACCAAAAAGCCGCCCAATTCTTACCTAGATTAGTTTCAAGGAAAGAGGGGGCGGCTTTTAGTCTGAGATTAGAGGTTGTCCATAGCGTACTGGGCCTGTTCAGCAGTGAATTGTTCCCCGTATTCGCTGGTGAGCTGTTCGTAGAGGCGGTCGTCGCTCATGCTACTGAATTCCATGTACGACTGAGCTGATTCAAGTGCCTCAGCATTCCAGTCGGCCTCAACGTTATCGACGGCGTATTGGGCCTCTTCAGGAGTGAACTGTTCCCCGTATTCGCTGGTGAGCTGTTCGTAGAGACCTGCATAAGAAAATGCTGAGAATTCAAGGTAGCTTTCAGCACTTTCAAGCGCTTCAGCATTCCAATCAACTTCAAGATTGTCCATAGCGTACTGGGCAGCCTCTGCTGGGTACTTTCCACCGTACTCACTGGTCAGCTGGTCGTAGAGCCCCGCGTAAGAGAAAGACGAGAATTCAAGGTAGCTGCGGGCCTCTTTGAGGGCGTTGGTGTGCTGGCGGGGCACATCTGCTGCTGCGTTATTATCAGCTGCAGCAGACGTTGGTTCTACAGCGGAGCTGGTTTCTACTGTACCTGTTGAGGCTTGTGCCGCCGGTGGTGAGGTTTCTGCAGCCGCGCTGGGGCTTGTTGCTGATGCGCTGGGGGTTACTGCAGCAGATACGGAGGCCTGAGCGTCCTGTATCATCTGTTCAAACTCGGGGTCATTTGCAAAGGTATTTGCCGCGAAAACAACAATTGCAATGATTGAGGCAATGGTGCCCACCACTGAAAGTGCGATAGCGATAATTGAGGTGATTTTTTCCTTCAACTTTTGGAAAAGGCCCACGATACCTGTTACGAAACCGGCAAAGAGTAGAAGCCATCCAAAGAGGGCTGTTACGGGGAAGAGGCCCAGCACAAAACCAAGGGCAGAAAGTGCCAGGGCAACGATGCCAACAATATTCTTGGGCTTTTTACCGCCGGGTTGCTGGGGGTCACTTGCCGGTGTGCCGTAGGTAGGAGCGCCGTAGGGCTGCTGGTAAGCCCCGCCGTTCTGCGAGATGCCACTTTGGGAACCGTAAGAACCGTAGCTTTGAGTGTTGGGGGGATTATTTTCAGGGGTGGGAGTGTTACCGTTCTCAGTCATACAGGATATATTACAGCTCACATTCAATAAGTCTGAACGTTACCTGGGAATCACGGCGCGCATCTATGTGGCGGTTCACCGGTAGGCTCCCACATAAGAAAAGGAGCGTTAGAATATCTCAGGTCTACCAAAGAGAATCGGTTGGCTTAGGGCAGCTCTGGGTGTTACGGTGCAGTGCTGTTGAGGCTCTGCGCTGGTTAGAAACCCCCTTCCCTGCTCTGGGGCAAAGGGAGGGGGGTCGAATTGCATAATTCGACGGTACTAGGTGACCTTGATGCCAGCGATGTCGGCGGCCTCTAACAAAGTACGTGTAGCGTATTTCAGACCTTCGATGGGGCCCATAGAGGTGTCCTCATGTTCGATGTTGACCCACATGTTCTCATCTACCTCGTAAAGAGCCTTCATGAACTCTGCCCAGTAGGCTGCATCGTGTCCAACGCCCACTGCCACGAAGTCCCAGGCGGAATCCTGGGGCCACTCGTTGACCCATTCGTCGCCCCCAAGATTGACGCGGTTCTCTTCGGGGGAGAGGCGGCGGAAGCGCTCGTCCAGAACACCGTAAATCGCGGCGTTCTCGCGGTTGATGCGCACGTCCTTAGCTGCTGAGTGGAAGGTGAGATCGCCCAGCCAGCGCACTGCCGCGACGGGGTCCATCTGCTGCCAGAAGAGGTGGGAGGCATCTAGCTCAACGCCGATGTGTTTAGCGCCGATGCGCCCTACCAGACGCTTAGCGGTGGGTGGGTTGAAGACCAGGTTCTGTGGGTGGAGTTCGAGAGCTACCTTGACGCCGTTCTCCGCGGCGAGTTCTTCAATCTCGCTCCAGAACTTTACCGCGACGTCCCACTGGTAGTCCATGGAATCCAGGGTGCCAGAGTTCCATGCATTGACGTGCCAGGCGGGGTGCTTGGTTCCTGGCTCACTGCCGGGCAGGCCGCTCATGGTGACCACGCGGGTCTGGCCCAGAAGGGGTGCTAGGCGGATGGACTTGCGGAGGTCTTCTGCGTGCTTTTCTCCGATTTCGGGGTTGGGGTGCAGGGGGTTGCCGTTGCAGTTGAGGCCTGCAATTTCCACACCGGATGCTTCGAACTTGGCAAGGTAGTCCTTTGCGAGTTCGGAGTTTTCGAGTATTTCGTCTACGGGTACGTGTGCCGGGGGTAGGAAGCCTCCGGTGTTGAGTTCGTAACCTGAGAGGCCGAGGTCAGCGACGATACCCAGTGCTTCTTCTAGGGGGCGGTCGTGCAAGATTGCGCTGTAGACACCAAGTTTCATAGGTTTCTCCTTTGAAAAGCGGCGTTCGAATCAAGTAATTGGAACGGTTCAAAATGAACGCCGGGCGCACCCTGAGGTGCATGATAGTCGGTTGTTAGGTGCCCGGAGGTCTTATCTGAGCCTTCTTATTATTTGACTCACCAACATTCTGTAAAGATAAAGGAATTTTGTCAATATGTTAGTACAAAGATTGACAGGACAAAGTAACATAGTGCACGCTAGTAGTAGACCTCCTCGGCAAGAAGCCGAACCACGCAAAGCTAGTAAAGGACACCGAATGTACGAGCTGCTGACCATGGGCCGCATCAGTGTAGATGTTTATCCCGATGATATCGGCGTCGGTCTTGAAGACGTCACCACCTTTCGCAAGTACCTGGGTGGCTCCCCCTCAAACGTGGCTGTAGCTGCTGCAAAATATGGGCACAAGACCTCGGTGATTACTAGTGTGGGTAACGATCCCTTTGGCGTTTTTTTGCGCCGTGAACTGAACCGCTACGGCTCGGATGACGCCAACGTGCTGGTGGATGAAAGCCTACAAACCTGCGTTACCTTCTGTGCCATCAAGCCCCCAGAAGACTTCCCCCTCTACTTCTACGGACGTTTCCCCACTGCACCTGATCTGCAGATTACCAAGGAACAGGTCGATACCGAAGCCGTAAAGAACGCTCGAATCTTCTGGACCACCCTCACCGGTCTGTGCCAGGAACCTGCTCGTGAAGCTCAGCTCCACGCCCATGCATCACGCCCCCGCGAAGAACTTGCAGAAGGTCAGCACACCATTCTGGATTTGGACTACCGCCCCATGTTCTGGGAAAATCCGCAGGATGCTACTGCAGCGGCTAAGGAATCACTCAAGTACGCAACTATTGCTATTGGTAACCGTGAAGAGTGCGCCACTGCAGTAGGCGATGGTACCCCCGATGATCAGGCAGATCGTCTGCTGGAAGCTGGCGTCAAGATTGCCGTGGTAAAAATGGGCGCTAACGGCGTTATGGCAAAGACCGCCACTGAGCGTATTGTTTCTGCTCCCGTACCCGTTGAAACTGCTAACGGTCTGGGTGCAGGTGACTCCTTCGGTGGCGCCTTCACTCACGGCATCATCTCCGGTTGGCCCCTGCAGCAAGTTCTCGACTTCGCTAACGCAGCTGGCGCTATCGTTGCCTCCCAGATTGCCTGCTCAGAAGCTATGCCTGTTGAAACGGAAGTTAAGGCACTGCTCGAAGAACGCGGCCGCGGTTTCTAATCGCCCCAGGAACAAGAGGAACACGTTATGACCATTAACCTCAACGAAGAACGCGACCCCAGGCGGTATGAGCACCTGAACCGCACCCGGCTAGAAGACCCTCAGGCGGTTTTCCGCGCAGCGTCCAGCCGCAAGCGCCACCCCGGTGCCGTCTATGGCAATCAGAATTTTATTGTTGCAGCTGACCACCCTGCCCGCGGAGCCAACAAGGTGGGCGACAACGCGCTGGCAATGGCTGATCGCCGGGATTTGCTGGATCGCCTACAGGTTGCTCTAGCAAATCCGGCAGTGGATGGCGTACTTGCTTCCCCCGACATTCTGGATGACTTGCTGCTACTCGGCGCCTTGGAGGGCAAGCTGGTATTTGGTTCCATGAACCGAGGTGGTCTCTCCGGGCTCATTAACGAGATAGATGACCGCTTCACCGGTCATACTGCTCAGGCACTGGAGAAGCTGGGAGCTGATGGCGGCAAGATGCTCACCCGCATCCACTACGGCGACCCCGCAACCGTGGCAACTTTAGAGGCAACTGCAAAGGCAGTTGATTCTTTGGCGGAGCGCGGCATGTACGCCATGGTTGAGCCCTTTATCTCGGAGACCGTGAACGGTGCTATCAAAAACGACCTGAGCGCGGACGCCGTCATCAAGTCTGTAGGTATCGCCAGCGCTCTGGGTGCTAGCAGTGCTTATACCTGGATGAAGCTACCGGTTGTAGATGAGATGGAGCGCGTGATGGCGTCCACTACCCTACCTACGGTGCTTTTGGGTGGTGACCCCAGCGGCTCACCAGACGAGGTCTTTGACACCTGGGAAGCGGCGCTTAAGCTGCCCGGCGTGCAGGGGCTAACCGTGGGTAGAACCCTGCTCTACCCCGAAGACGGCGACGTCGCCGCTGCTGTGGCAACCGCGGCTTCCCTGCTGAACACTTCAGCGTAAAACCAACCTACTTTTTAGATCTGAAACCGAGAAAGAAGATCATGGCAACTCAAAAAATGTCAGTGGCTCAGGCGGTCGTAAAGTTTCTGGGCAACCAGTACACCGTCGACGAAGTCGGCGGGGAGACCTACCGCGAGCGCACTATCCCCGGCATGTTTGGCATCTTTGGCCACGGCAATGTTGCTGGTGTGGGCCAGGCTTTGCGTCAGTTCCAGGAGCTCGAACCCGAAGTTATGCCCTACTACCAGGGCCGCAATGAGCAGGCCCAGGTTCACCAGGCTGTGGGCTATGCCCGCCATACCCGCCGCCGTGCGACCTACGCAGTAACCACCTCTATTGGCCCCGGTTCTTCTAATATGGTGACCGGTGCGGCGCTGGCAACCACGAATCGCCTACCAGCCCTGCTTTTGCCCTCGGATCAGTTTGCTACCCGTGCGGCTGACCCCGTGTTGCAGCAGCTGGAGCGCCCGGATGCCGGCGACATCACTGTCAACGACATCTTCCGCCCGGTTTCCCGTTACTTTGACCGCGTTTGGCGCCCCGAAATGGTCTTTGCGTCACTGATGAACGGTATGCGCGTGTTGACTGATCCCGTTGAAACCGGTGCGGTCACTATTGCTTTGCCTCAGGATGTCCAGGCTGAACTGATTGACGTTCCCGAAGAATTCTTAGCACCCCGCGAGTGGCGCATTCGCCGCCCCGAGGCTGAGGACGTAGAGATCCGCGCAGCTATTGAAGCTATCCGATCTGCAAAGAAACCTGTCATTATTGCAGGTGGCGGTGTTCACTATGCATTTGCAACCGATGAGCTCAAGAAGTTCGCTGAAGCTACTGGCATTCCCGTTGCCTACACCCAGGCAGGTGTTGGCGTCATGGATTGGAATCACCCACTGTGCCTTGGCGCTGTTGGTTCTACCGGTTCTACCGCCTCGAATGCACTGGTTCACGATGCCGACCTCATCATCGGTATCGGTACCCGCTACGAGGACTTTACCACTGCTTCCCGCACTGCCTTCCAGAACCCAGATGTACGCTTTGTGAACATCAACGTGGCTTCCTTTGATGCCTATAAGCAGGGCACTTCCCTGACCGTTGTTGCTGATGCCCGTAAGGCACTGGTCAAGCTCAACGATGCTATGAGCGGCTACAGGGTGAGCGACGAGCAGGCAACCCAGGTTGTTGAAGAGAAAGAGCGCTGGGATGCCATTGCAGATGCTGCCTTTGCCGAGCGCTACCGTCCATTGATGAGCCAGAACGAGATTATTGGTGCAGTCAACGAGGCTATGGACGACCGAGACGTAGTCATTTGTGCTGCTGGCTCATTGCCCGGCGACCTGCACAAGCTCTGGAGGGTCAAGGATCCCTTTGGCTACCACGTTGAATACGCATACTCCTGCATGGGCTACGAAATCCCCGGCGGTCTGGGTGTTAAGCGAGCATCGCTTGCAACCGACGACGGCCGCGATGTAGTGGTCATGGTGGGCGATGGCTCCTACCTGATGATGCATACCGAGCTGGTTACCGCTGTTGCCGAAGGAATTAAGCTGATTACCGTTCTGATTCAGAACCACGGCTATGCTTCCATCGGTGCTCTATCTGAGTCCTTGGGCTCCCAGCGCTTTGGCACCAAGTACCGCATGCACGACGCTAAAAAGCACAGCTTTGACCACGGTGAGAAGCTGCCCATCGACCTCGCAACCAACGCTGAATCCCTGGGTGTTCGAGTTATCCGTGTAGCTCCGGGTGAGAACGTACGCGAAGACCTCATGGCAGCTGTTGCTGAAGCTAAGGCATCGCCCGAAGGATCAGGCCCCATCGTCATCTACGTCGAGTCCGACCCCATGCTGGATGCACCTTCATCAGAATCATGGTGGGATGTTCCGGTGACCGGCGCTTCAGAGATCGAGTCAACCCAGAGAGCCTATGAAACCTACGCTGACTGGAAGACCAAGCAACGTAACTACTTCTAACCTACCGATCCCGCGCTCCCCGGCGGCCTTATTGCCGGTGGAGTCCGGGTATCGGAAAACCACAAGTTTTACTCCCCAAGAAAATCACAAGGAGAACATCATGACTTACGAAGTCAAGCACCACATCAACGGCGAAGAAGTTGCCAGCGCTGGCACCGAACGCCAGAACATCCTGAACCCCGCTACCGGTGAAACCATCGGCACCCTGCACCTGGGCGGGGACCCTGAGTTGCAGGCAGCAGTAGTAGCTGCAAAGACCGCTTCTGCTAGCTGGAGTGAACTTTCCCTGGCACGCCGCACCGCCATCCTCTTCAAGTTCCGCGAACTGCTGGTCGCTAACACTGACGAACTTGCTGAACTGGTTGTACGCGAGCACGGTAAGGTGCTTTCTGACGCCAAGGGTGAAATTGCCCGCGGCCAGGAAATCGTAGAGTACGCCTGCGGTATCACCAGCCACATCTCCGGTACTTACACCCCCCAGGCAGCAACCGGCATTGACGCCTTCTCCCTGCGCCAGCCCCTGGGCGTGGTTGCAGGTATCACCCCCTTCAACTTCCCTGTAATGATCCAGCTCTGGATGGCTCCCATTGCCATCGCAGCCGGTAACGCTTTCATCTTGAAGCCCTCAGAGCGTGACCCCGGTGCTGCCAACTTCATGGCGAAGCTTTGGGAAGAAGCAGGTCTGCCCGCCGGTGTCTTCAATGTTCTGCACGGTGGCAAGGAAATGGTAGACGGTCTGCTCAACCATAAGGATGTAGACGGCATTTCCTTTGTTGGTTCAACCCCCATCGCTCAGTACGTCCACGCCACTGCGACCGCTAACGGCAAACGCGTTCAAGCATTGGGTGGCGCTAAGAACCACGCATTGATCTTGCCCGATGCCAACATGGACGTGGTGACCGATCACCTGACCGCCGCTGCGTTTGGGGCTGCCGGTCAGCGCTGCATGGCGATTTCAGTAGCAGTTGCTGTTGGCGACGCTGCTGACACCGTAGTAGAGCGTGTAGCTGCTAAGGCTCGCGAAGTAAAGGTAGCTAACGGTATGGAGGCAGGTGCCGACATGGGCCCGCTCATCACCGAAGCTTCCCGTGACCGCGTCAAGCGCATCATCACTGAAGCTGAGACCGATGGTGCAGCTATCGTTGTGGACGGCCGCGACCTGGTGGTTGCTGACCACGAAAATGGTTTCTTTGTTGGCCCCACCCTGATCGATCACGTCAAACGAGAGATGAGCGCTTACGCCGAGGAAATCTTTGGCCCCGTGCTGGTTGTCGTTCGTGTGGATTCGTTGGAAGAGGGTATCGAGGTGATCAACTCCAACCCCTTTGGCAACGGTACCTGCATCTTTACCGATTCGGGCTATGCAGCCCGTAAGTTCACCCGCGATATCAAGGTTGGTATGGTCGGTGTGAACGTACCCCTTCCCGTGCCGCTGGCTAACCACTCCTTTGGTGGTTGGAACGACTCGCTCTTCGGTGAACACCATGTCTACGGCGAAGATGGCCTGCGGTTCTACACCCGTAACAAGGCTGTTACCCAGCGCTTTCCGGAGCGTAAGGATGCCTCAGGTGCTTCCTTCAATTTTGAGTCTCGTCATAAGGGCTAGAAGTACCGAGCATCCTCTTTGCTGAGGAAAATAGCTAGACTGCCACCTGCGTTTCTTTTTGCGCACGGTGGCAGTCTTGTCTTCACGGATTCTGGTATTTTTCTTCCATACTTTGCTCAACAGACAGTGACCGCAGGCACTAGTGTTTGATAGTATGTCAGTACATATTGTGGTTGGGAGTGAATCAGCCACTCGCCGAATACCGGCAAGATTTTCAACGATGAAAGCGTGGAAAAGAGCATGACCGAGAACAAGCTCATCATTGGCACCGCCCCCGACTCTTGGGGTGTTTGGTTCCCTGAAGACGACGCACAGACCCCCTGGCAGCGCTTCCTGGACGAGGTCGCTGAGGCTGGCTACAAGTGGATTGAACTTGGCCCTTACGGCTACCTACCCGCAGACCCCGAGACTCTCGCTAAAGAACTCAAAGAACGTGACCTTCAGGTATCAGCAGGTACCGTATTTACCGCATTCCACCGCGGCGTAGACCAGTGGGACATCGCCTGGGAACCTGCCCGCAAGGTCGCAGAACTTACTGCCGCTATGGGCGCTCAGCATATCGTCGTTATTCCTGCTTTGTGGCGTGATGATAAGACCGGCGAAGCTCTTGAGTCTCGTGTGCTGACTGATAAGCAGTGGGATGATCTGGCAGCTGGCCATAACCGCCTGGGTGAGACCTTGCAACGCGACTTCGGCTTGTTCCAGCAGTTCCATTCTCACGCTGATTCTCATGTTGAAACTATGGCTGATATTGAAAAGTTCCTAGCGGTTACTGACCCCAAACTTGTCACCCTGTGCCTGGATACCGGCCACGCAGAATACGGTGGCGCTTCATCAGTAGAACTCATCGAAAAGTACCCCGATCGCATTGGCTACTTGCATCTCAAGCAGGTTGATCCTGAGCTTTTGGCTAAGGTTCGCGCTGAAGATATGACCTTCAAGGACGCTACCGCTGCGGGTGTTATGTGCGAGCCTCCCCACGGTCTGCCGGACCTTTCCAAGGTCATTGAAGCTGCAGAGAAGCTAGGTCGCCCCCTCTATGGCATCGTGGAGCAAGATATGTACCCCGTCAATAGTTTCGATACTCCGCTGCCTATTGCTAAGCGCACTAAGCAGTACCTGCTCGGTTGCGGCTCCCGCACCGTGATTTCCTAACACTCTAACCTTTTACGCGGATGCCGTCACCGCGGCGTCCGCGCTCTACCTACTCTCTAGAGGAGAACAACTCATGGCTAACGAACTTCGAATTGGTGTCGTTGGTGCAGGCCGCATGGGCTATGACCACATTAAGCGCATTCACTCAACCATTAACAACGCTGCGGTATCTGCCGTCATCGACATTGATGAGGAGAAGGCACAGCAGGCGGTTCAGGGTATCGAGGGGGCCCAGGTCTTTACTAATTTTGAAACTGCACTTGAAGCAGATGCGTTTGATGCAGTGCTAATTGCTACCCCCGGTTTCCTACACCTTCCCGTGCTGTTGCCAGCTATCAAGAAGGGTCTGCCTATCCTGTGTGAGAAGCCGATGACTACCGATTCGGTGTCCTCCTGGGAAATTGTTCAGGCTGAGGTCGAGGCGGGTAAGCGACTGGTGCAAGTAGGTTTTATGCGCCGTTTTGACGCGGGCTACCAGCAGATTCGCTCTCTGGTTGAAAGCCGGGAGCACGGTGAGTTGCTACAGCTGTCCTGCGAACACATCAACCCCGATGTGCCTGCCTCCTACACCGGACGGAATCTCATTGACGACACCGTGGTGCACGAATTTGACGTCATCCGCTTCCTCACCGGTGAAGAAATCAAAAATGTGCAGGTACGCGCAGGTAAGAAGAGCAAGTACGCTTCGGCAGATTTGAACGACCCTGCTCAGGTACTTATCGAAACTGAGGGTGGAATCCTCGTGACCGTTAACACCCACGTGGTTGCACAGTATGGTTATGCTGTGACCACTAAGGGTATCTTCGAAGAGCGGCACGTATCTGTAGGCGAAGATCAGGTGTGTGAAAGCTTTGAGCCCCGTTTCGTTGATGCTTACGACGCCGAGGTTCAGGCTTGGGTGGACGCTTCACTGGCGGGCACCCAGGTGGGCCCCTCGGCTTGGGATGGCTACGCAGCTGCTGCTTGCTGTGAAGCTGGTATTGAAGCTGAGGCATCCGGCAAGATTGTTGAGGTTAGCCTCAACCAGAAGCCTGACCTGTACAAATAGGTTAAAAGCTGGGGTAAGAGCCGGCTTCAGCTTTCACCGGCACCCCACACCATAGGACGACCACCGTCTACCTAAACGTAGACGGTGGTCTTTTTTATGCGGAAAGGACTTTTTACGTTGAGTGTGTTGAGCAACCGCTAGCTTGTAAGCTAAAGCAAGGAAATAGCGCTGAGGGTATCAATTATGAGAAGAAGTTAAGAGGGAGAACTGAAAAGTAGAGGGAGGTGAGAAACTATTTCTGGGGAAACGATAATACCAAAAAATAACCCGTTTTCTGCGGGGGACTCCTGGAGCGGAGTGCCCCGCAGAAAACGGGTAGTGGTGAGCGACAGAAACCGTTGCTAGAGTGCCTGTGAGCAAGCGGCTGGAGTGAGCTCTACTTCTTGGGTTCTACGATGTAGATAGCACCGGTGGTAACGCCGACCTCAACCTCTTCAAGGCTCTTGCCGCGGGTCTCGGGCAGGAACTTAATCATCACCAGAACAGCAACTGCGTTGATAGCGGCAAAGCCGAAGAAGGTGTTGTTCAGACCAACTGCTTCCAGCGCAATGGGGAAGACATAAGCAACCATTGCGTTCACGGACCACAGGCAGAAGACGGCGAAGCCCATACCGAAAGCGCGAATCTGCTGAGGGAAAATCTCCGAAAGGAGAACCCAGGTAGCAACGTTCAGGAAGGTTTGCATAGAACCTACGAAGCCAACGATAAGAACCAACAGCACCCAGGGGCGGATTGCGGCGTCCTCAGGCAACCAGAGGGCTGAGGAACCAATGAGTAGGTGGAAGATGGTCACCAGGGAGTAGCCGGTGATGACGGTGGTACGGCGGTTGATTTTTTCCATCATCCACAGTGCGATGAAAGCACCGATAACTGCGATGACGCCGGGGGCGATGTTAGCGATCAGTGCTGCATTCGCGGCAAAGCCGGCTTCTTCAAGCACGATTGAACCGTAGTACATGATCGAGTTGATGCCGGTGAGCTGCTGGAATACAGCGAGGGCGACGCCCACAAAGAGGATGCGGACAATCCACTTGTCCTTCAGCATGGAAGAGATGGAGGGGGAAACCATGGTTTCCTCTGAAGCCAGGGTGCGCTCGATGTCACGAACTTCGGCTGCTGCGCGCTCTTCTGAGCGGATGGTAGCAAGAATAGCGAAGGCTTCTTCTTTCCGGCCCTTAGTGATCAACCAGCGGGGTGACTCGGGCATCCGAAGCATACCGATGAAGAGGAAGACTGCCGGGATAGCACAGACTGCGAGCATGATACGCCAGATATGGTCATGATCGCCCCAGACGTTACCCAGGATCGCATTGACGACGAAGGCAGCAAGCTGGCCCACCACGATCATCATTTCGTTACGGCCTGAGAGCGAACCGCGGATTTCGTAGGGTGCTAGTTCGGCAAGGAAGACAGGTACCACGGTGGAGGCACCGCCCACGGCAAGCCCGAGGAGCACGCGACCGATGATGAGGATGCCCAGCCCCGGTGCGATAGCGCAGGCAATTGAGCCAAAGAAGAAGAGCGCTGCGAGGAAGAGGATGGTGACCCGGCGTCCCATAGCATCCGCCATCTTACCAATAGTGAGCGCGCCGACGGCCGCACCAATGAGCAGTGACGAAGTAATCACACCGATGTGGCTAGTTTCAAGACCTAGCTCAGCGGTCATGGGCTGAATAGCACCGTTAATGACACCAGTGTCATAACCGAAGAGCAGACCGCCCAGTGTCGCTACCGTTGCGACCTGCCCGAGGCGGCGTGAATGGGGACCTTTGGTCAGCGGCGGCAGATTTGCCTCAGCTGTGCTGGGTGCGTGAGAAGACATATTGGTGCCTCTTTCTGACGGGCGGCTTACTTGCCGCTGCGTGCGCGCTCAGTGAGTTCGCGAATGGTTTGTGATTGATATTTGGAAACTTCTATGGCGTTTTCGTTTTCTGCAAAAACGGAGGATGCCATGACAGTGTTGGGGTCATCGAGGAAGCCGATTTCGGCTAGTCCGTGGAAGAACTCATCCCAATTGACGTCGCCGTCACCAATCTTGAGGTGCTGATGCACGCGCACGGGGTTGCCGGGAGGGTTGGTGATGTAGCGAAGACCATGGGAGGCGTGGTGGTTCATGGTATCAGAAACATGGACGATGCGGATGCGATCGCCTGTTTCTCGCATGATTTCCAGGGGTTCTTCCTGCATATGGAAAGTGTGGGAAGCAACGTAGACCATGCCCAGGTTCTTGGAATTGACGCCGCGGATAACGCGCCAAGCTTCAAGACCGTTTTCTACAAAGTCATCGGGGTGCGGATCAAATGCAAGGTGCAGGCCTTCGCGCTCAATGATGGGTAGGAGCTCTTCCATGGTGCGGTAGAAGGCACGCTCTGATTCTTCCGCCATCTCAGGGCGGCCTGAAAACTCGGTACCAATCTGCTGCACGCCCAAGTCAACTGCAATCTGCAGAACCCGCTTACCGTAGCGCACCGCAGCTTCGCGGGCATCGGGATCAGGGGAGGACCATCGTAGGACGGGAAGAAGGGAAGCAATTTCTACTTCAGCATCTTTTGCTGCTCGGGCAAGCTTTTGGACGAGGTCATCGTCTGCCTTGGGGTGGTTGTAGAAGGGAATGAAGTCCCTATGAGGGGTCATCTGTAGGTAGTCAAAGCCCATGTCTTTAGCGACCTTGGGGAACTCCAGCAGTGAGTGGCTGTGGTGGAAGGGGGTGGGGTCCAGTGCAATTTTCATTGAGGCTCCTTGTGTCTGCAGTGACAGTGAATGGAGTGTAGGTCTCTATATAACCTGCGTAACATCTGTGTCACAAAACACTATACATATGTCCTAACATATTGACAATACTACTAGCGTGGGTCGTCAAATTATTTTTATAGCGGTCTGCTAGATGTTGTTCGAAGGGTCAAAATCTTTAGCTCTGTGGGTTGGGGTAAGTGGAAAATACATTGTGCTGAGGGTGCGCAAAAGCGCCTGCGGTAACCATCGCAGGCGCATCTGGCACGGATGACTGTAAGAGATGGGGTGCTCTTCTGGTAACCGTTCTCCTCTAGTTTAGGTGAATCTCTGCCCCGTTCTTATCTGCAGATTCTGCAATCGCCGCAATGACCTTCAGGGTATGAAGGCCATCGGCAAAGGTGGCGCAGGGCTCCAGGTGCCCGTTGATGCCGGCAACCTGTTCAAGGAAGGCGCGAGCCTGGAAGGCAAAGTTCTGGCTGTAGTTATAACCCACGCCGGGGGCGTCCATTGCCAGCGAGCTGGCGTAGTTAGGGGTGTGGTTATTGATGACGACGGTGCGAGGGCCAGCTGTATCAGCAGGTGCCGCAGCATCGTTGTACATGTACTCTGCCGGGCGCAGTACGTCCCACGCAGCTTGCGCTTGCGGTCCGTAAACATGATAGGTCTGCCCATTGGGGTTACCGTAGGCAACCCGGGAGATGGTGTAGGTGCCCACTGCCCCATTTTCAAACATGCAAGTGAAGGTCGCGGTGTCTTCGTTGCCTACTTCTTCAGTTTCCTCTGACAGCTTCACCCTCCCGTGGCCCACTACCGCGCCGGCGGGTAGGTGACGGGTGGTGATGGTATTGGAGAGGTAGGCGCCGCGTACCGAGACTACCTTGCCATTGAGCTGTTCTCCGGTGTCAATGGTGTGGGAACCCAGATCTCCCAGGGCGCCGGAGCCGGGGCCGCCGCGGTAGCGCCAGGTCATGGGAGCTTCTGCATCTGAACCATAGTCACACAGGTAGTTAGAAATGAAACCTGCCACCGGCCCAAAGTCCCCATTGTCGATTTTTGTTTTGATGGCGTTGAGTGCCGGGGTTCGGCGAACGGTGTAACCAACAGCGGTAATTAGCTGTTCACCGTATTGCTTTTCGAGTTCAACCATTGCCTCTGCATCCTCGATGGTACCGGCGAGAGGCTTTTCGCAGAGAACATGCTTACCTGCTTCCAGTAGGCCCTTAGCAATGGGAAGGTGCAGGGCGTTGCCGACCACGATGGAGACGGCGTCGATGTCTGGATCATTGGCAACTTCGGTCCAGTCTGCGTAGACCTTTTCGTAGCCATAACGAGCCGCAACTTCTTGTGCAAGTGGAAGGTTTGGGTCGGCGATTGCAGCGAGGCGTACCTTAGGGAGGTTGGAGTTGTGGATCGCGCTTGCCATACGGTAGCCAAAGGCATGGCCTTGACCTGCCATTCCAGCGCCGATAACTGCTACTGAGATTTCCTTAGATGACACGGAAACTCCTGGTGGTTTTGCCCGCTGGGTAAGCGGGGGAGTCGGATGCCCCATGGGGGCAATTTGTAAGAACAAACACCATCTTTGCATATTTGAACCGGTTCAAAAAGTGATAATGCAGAAAAAATCTAAAAAAAGATAGTGGAGGTCACATTTCTGTGGGGTTAGTTAGATGCTAGTTCCTAGTGTGGAAGTGCGTGCCATGAGTCGGGGTGCTACCTCAAGGAGCCCTACCTGAGTGGTTCCCTGGGCGATGCCTTCCATAGCCGCAAGTGCCGCGAGTTCCCCGATTTTAGCCTTATCTGGGTCTACCGACGTGAGTGAAATTCGCGGAATCCCAGCCAGCTGAATGTTGTCAAAACCTGCTACTGCCAAATCCTCGGGAACTTGTACGCCAGCTTCTTCGACCGCCCGAATGAGCCCCAACGCTGAAAGGTCATTAACCGCAATGACGGCACTAGGGCGGGGTTCTATCTCTAGGAGGGCTTTTCCTGCCTGGTAGCCTCCTGCCTCGGTATAGTCCCCAGTAAGAATGGTAGGCTTCAAGCCGCGCGTTGCCAGCAGGTTCTCGTAGGCCTCCTGCCGTTCCTTTGTGACCTCACCGGAACTGCCCGCTGCAAAAGCGATAGATTGGTGCCCGAGGTTGGTGAGGTGGTCAATCAGCAGTTCCATGCCCGCCATATCGTCGGCTCGTACGCAGGTATGGTGGGAGCTTGCGGCGGCCGCTGCGCTGGCGTAGATAATGGGGATCCCTGCGGGTAACTCTTTTTCCTGATTGGCTGTGCCCACCACTATCAGAGCCTTGGGGCGTAGGCTCTGGAGCATATGTAGCACTTGGGGGTCTAAGGTGCCATAGGGGCGACCCGGCTGGTCGCTGGATTCCTCGCTGCCGCTCATTATCAGCCCAAACTCACCGTATTGCGCCAGTGTTCGGCGCACAGCATTAGCAATCTCAATGAAGATAGGGTTATGTAAGTCGAGCACCAGAATCCCTACAAAGGGTGAGCTCTGGGATGTTAGTGTTTGTGCCACAAAACTGGGGGAGTAGTTCAGTTTGTCGGCCGCCCTACGAATACGTTTGAGGCGCTCATCGCTGACCTTGCTGGGATCTTTAAAGGCCAGAGAAACCAGGGACTTTGATACACCGGCTTCTGTGGCGACGTTCATAATGGTGGCACGTTTGGGGGGAGTGGGCATGAATATATTTTCGCACAGGGCCCTCTTAGGGTCAGTGTTTCTACCTTAATGTTGAGAGTGCTCCAAAATATTGGTGGGGTGGGGTATAGTTCTGGGCAAAGATACGTTCTTTCTGTAGACCTGTGTGCTGTCTGTGTCATTTTTATCAGCACTTCTACAGGAGACCACTATGGAACAGAAGACTATTGGCGTAGGCCTTATTAGCGTTGGATGGATGGGTAAGGTGCACACCCGTGCCTATACTTCCCTGCCCATCGTTTACCCCGAACTTGGCATAAAGCCCCGGCTGATTATTGCCGCAGATACCTCCCCCGACCGCGCAGACTACGCGCGCGATGTCCTAGGTTTTGAATCTTCCACTATGGATTACCATGAAGTGCTAGCGCACCCCGATGTGGATGTAGTTTCCATTTGTGCGCCCAACTTTTTGCACGCAGAGATGGGTAAAGCAGCCGCTGCCGCAGGTAAAGCCTTCTGGATTGAGAAGCCAGTGGGTCGTTCTGCTGACGAGACCTTGAGCGTGGTAGAAGCCGCTGACGCAGCGGGCGTGGAAACCGCGGTGGGCTTTAACTACCGTAATACCCCTGCCATCGAGTATGCCCGGCAGCTGGTTGCCGACGGGGCGCTGGGGCGTATTACCAATGTGCGTGGTGCCTTTTTTGCTGACTACTCATCAGAGCCCAAGGGTGCGCTTTCCTGGAGATTCATCAGAGAATTAGCTGGAACAGGGGTTCTTGGGGACCTTATGGGGCACCTGGCAGATCTTGCCCACTATATTGTTGGGCCCATCTCTGAGGTGAGTGCGTTGACCTCCACGGTCTACACTGAGCGCCCCAAATTGTCGGTAGGGCAGGGCACCCATTTTGCCGTTATCGAAAACGGGGAGATGGCACCGGTTGAAAATGAGGACTACGCGGCTCTTCTGGTGCGTTTTGGGCAGGACGCCGCTGGTGCCGGTGCAGTAGGGACCCTTGAGGCTTCCCGCGTGGCGGTTGGCCCTCGCGCCCAGTACTCCATCGAAATCTACGGCACTGAGGGCTCGGTACGCTGGGACTTTGAGCGTATGAACGAGCTTGAGGTCGCGCTAGATCGCAGCGGTCCCACTGTGGGCTATACCCGGGTGATGGCTGGTGCTGGCTTTGGTGACTTTGCCAAGTTCCAGCCGGGCGCCGGAACATCCATGGGCTATGACGACCTGAAGGTCATTGAAGCGAAGAAATTCCTGATTGCCTACACCGGAGGTGAGAGCCTGAACGCCGATGTTCATGATGCTCTGCTGGCTAACCGCGTGGTGCAGGCAGCTGAGGATTCTTCCAACAGTGGCCGCTGGGAGCCTGTGCAAGCGGTGGAAGGCACTACCTCTGCGCGACAAGCCGGCTAACTTAATTGAGGTGATCTTAGCGCACTAGTAGCCAGAGCGCACCGAGTACGGTAATCCAGATGACCAGACGTTCAAAGAGCGTCTGGTCAATCTTTGAAATCAACCAGCGTCCCAGTAAGCCCCCGGCAAGGACGGCGGGTAGAAGCCAAATATCCAGAGCAAGAGTCTGGGTACTCACCAATCCCATGCCCACTAAGAAGGGCAACTTGACGGCGTTCATCACCGCGAAGAACCAGGCAGCAGTGCCCAGCAGTGCCGCAGCCTCAAAGCGGATAGCAAGAAAATACATGCTCATCACCGGCCCACCTGAATTGGCAACCATGGTGGAGAAGCCGCCCAGGGAGCCGTAGAGCCACCGGGCTCCTGACCTGTTCTGAGGGCTGGGTGCGCCGTCTTTACTCCTAGTCTGTGTAACCCGATGCCGCTGCCAAAGGGTCAGGACCATAAGGCTTAGCAACAGTCCGCCGATGGCGCGCTGAACCCAGGCATCATTTGCTATCAATAAGAAACCGGCGCCGGCTAGTAGACCTAGCAGGACGGCGGGAACCAGTCTTGCCAGGGTGGGGAGGTGGGCATGGCGTCGGTAGGCAAGGAGTGCCATAATATCCCCCGCCATCAGGAGTAAAAGCAAGGCCCCGGTGGATTCTCTTGCTGGGATGAGAGCCGCAAAAATGGCTACAGAAACCATATTCACTCCGGGCAGAGCGGTCTTAGAAACACCTACCAGCAGGGCAGCAACTGCCAGTAGTACCCAGGCGGTTAAGCTCAGTTCGTAGGTCATGGGAACCTCGCTGAGCTCAGCGCCCACCGTCTTACAGGGTAGGCGCTGAGCCAGGTAGGCATTCTATCTAGGCAGTGAAGGGTAAGCGTGGGTCAATGTTCTGGTCTTCCCAGGTGGAACGCACCCAACCGTGGTGGGGGTCATCTGAAATGAGCCAGTCTCGCACACGCCCGGGACCAGCCATGACGTTGAGGTAGTAAAGGTCGTAGCCGGGGGCGGCCATAGCGGGGCCGTGCCAGCCATAGGGAACCAGTACGACATCACCGGTGCGTACCTCTTCATTGACGTCAATGGGGCGCTCATCAGAGGCGTAGACCCGCTGATAGCCAATGGCATCTTTGGCTTCTTCTGGCGCTCCGGGGGTCTTACGGGTCTCAAAGTAGTAAATCTCTTCGAGGGCGGTTTCGCCCTCTTTTTCTTCATCATGCTTGTGTGGCGGGTAGGAAGACCAGTTGCCTGCCGGGGTGATGACTTCGCAGACGATGAAGCGGTCAGCTTCTAGGGTGGCGGGGGTGCCAAAATTGTGAACTTGGCGGGAGCAGTTACCCGCACCGCGCAGTTCAAGAGGGATTTCTGAGCGGGTCAGGTGACGTACCGGGTAGTCTGCCGTGGCAGGGGCGGTTGCTATTGCTACCCGCACCCCGGGGGCGCCCTCCAGAGTGACGGGGCGGTTAACGCCGGTGTAGAGCACATCGGCAGGGCCGTGAAAGACCGATTCGCGCCCGACAAGCTCGTAGGTCTTGCCGTCTACAGTAGCGGTAATATCACCTGTCAGCGGCACAATAATGCGTTCTTCAGGGGCGGCTTCGAGAGTAATCTTCTGGTCATTGAAGGTGGCGGTTTTGATGCCGGTATGAGACCAGCTTGCTACCGCGAGACTTGAATCGTGGGTGCCCAGCGATAGGTCCCAGGGGCCCTCTGCTGCGCTACCTGCGGGGTAAAACCACTCTGACATATTTTCTCCTTGGAATAGCTGTGTCTACTGCGGGGTGAGTAGGGTGCCGGGGCGTGTATAGGCCGCGCTCTTGGGTTGTGTTTAGTTTGAGAGGGTCATTTCAAAGCTGTAAAGATCAGCGCGGTAGACGTGCCTACCGGTTTCCACGCGGGTGCCAATGTCATCGATAACGGTGCGTTGCATGGAGACTAAGGGGGCCCCCAGCTCAATATCGAGGGTTTTTGCGTGAAAAGCGTTGGCTATTTTTGCACCAACCGTCTGATGCCCCAACGAGAAGGTGACACCTAGGGCGCGCAGGACATCGTAGAGACCCTGCCGGGTGAGATCATCGGGTTCAATGGCGCCCAGTTTTACAGGAATCCAGTTTTCCATTATGGCCAGTGGCTGGTTGTTTTCGAGACGCAGACGCAAGAGGTGGTAGACCTGTTCGCCGCTAGTAAGTTGCAGTTCCTGAGCTATATGGGCGGGGGGGTCGATGATTTCGAAGGTGAGAACCTTGGTGCCGGGGGTGACTCCGCTCTGCGACAGATCGGTATAGAGCGAGGTCAGGGAGAGCGGTCGGCGGATTTCGTTAGCAACAACCTGGGTGCCAACCCCGCGTTTGCGAACGAGTAACCCTGCCCTCACCAGCTCGTCCATTGCTTTGCGCACGGTGGGGCGAGAGAGGTGGAGTTGAGCGGCGATTTCTAGCTCGTTGGGGAGCATGGTGCCGGCTGTGAGGGTGCTGGTTGAGATTGCATTCTTGATTTCGCTGACCAGCTGGTGATAAAGCGGTACGGGAGAGGTTCTATCGATGGATAGAGAAGAAAGCGTAAACATCGGAAGCCATATTCTGTGAGCAGGGATAGTTCGAATGTCACTATGTATGGACAATTAGAGTATATAGGAAGGGTTCAGATTCCGCTGGAGGTGGCCCTATGTTGATAAAAATGAGAAAAGAATTGAACTTTGTAAGGACAAAGTATAGTGTTGGTGGTGTCACATTACTCCCGTCGAAGGAAGCCGTTATGCCCCTCGTCCGCATTGATCTCAATAACACTCACAGCCCCGAAAGCGTCCGCAACATTGCCGATGCCATTCATAGTGCAATCGTTGCTGTTTACGCTATTCCACCGCGCGACCGCTTTCAAATTATTAACCGTCATGAGCCCGGAAGCATTATTGCAGAGGATGCAGGTCTCGGCTTTGAACGCAGCGACGGGGTAGTGATGATTCAGATCTTTACTCAGGAAGGCCGCACCCCGCAGGTTAAGCAGGAACTGTACGCTCGAATTGCCAGTGAACTTGCCGAGGTAGGGGTAGCGGGCGAGGACGTCTTTATTGGCTATGTTGAGAACACCTTTAATGACTGGAGCTTTGGCTTCGGTAAAGCGCAGTATGCGTTGGGTGAGCTGGCGGTGCCACAAGCCTAATGGCGCATCACCAGATAGGTTTCCTGCCGGTAGTCTTGGACCATGCCTACACCTGATCGCGGTATCGCTCCGCTCGCCCGTTCCCTTGCCACTGACTTTGAGTTTGCCTTTGAGTATGACGCTCCAGAAATGATAGATGGGGTGGTGGTAGAGACTGCTGAGCTTGATAAGACCTATGTTGAGCTGACCGGCAGAATCTTTACCATCATCATGAATATTGCCCATGTTGATGATGAGCGTGCCTACAGTTTCACCCTCTATGAGTCTGAGGATGACCCGCAGGCCACTGAGGAGGACGCCGCAGAGGAAACCGTGGTGCTGCAAGAAGCGGGTATCGCCACCTTGGAAGAGCTGGAGCAGCGGGTGCGCGATGTGCTGACTGACTCAGCTAACTACCTCACCGACCATGAAATCTACGACATCTCTGAAGTGGTGCGCGTAGTCGATGAAACCTACAGCCCCGAACAGCAGGCGCAGATTATCGCGCAGGCACAAGAGCGGTCCGGGGCATCGGCAGAGCAGGACGCCCGCGGTGGCTCTTTCTTCAAGTAAGCAGGGGTGGCTCAGCCTAGAGGTTGAGAGCTGGAAGATCATGAGTCATCCCTAGGTATGATTTTTGGGAATCTAGCGGTGAGAAGCTGAAATAGTGGGGGGAGAGGCTCCCTATACTGAGGGATAAGACAGGGCTACTAGTCTCTCTCACCTCCCTATCATCGAAAGTGACCCCGATGCAGAACGACCCCAGCTTCGAACCAGCCGCTCCGGCACACCATCGGCCGGCGTCCCAGCGCTCCCGGCCCGTGCGCCGTAAGAAGATGTCTACCCTCACCAAAACTTTGATGTGGGTGGGCTCTGGTCTCCTGGCACTCATACTCATCGGTGTCCTGTTGACGTCCTTGTTGAGGGGTGGGGAAGAGAGTGCTTCGGAGGTTCCCGCCACTGACTACCTCATTTTGACTAGCTCAGATGTAAGTAACCGTGTGAGGGTTGAGGGGTACGTCAGCCCCGGTACCGTAGAGTCAGTCACCACCCACCTCACTTCACCCATTAGTTCTGTCACCGTTGAACCCGGTGATCGTGTAGAACTGGGGCAGACCCTAGCGACGATTGACGCCTCAGCCCTGCAGGGTGAGCTGGATAGCCAGCGCACCACCCTGGACGGTCAGGTCACCTCAGCGCAGAGCGCCCTTACCGCCGCCCAGGGCGCCTATGACAACTACAGTGCCGGCATTAACAATGGCACTAACCCTGACATCCTTGCGGCTCAGGGAGCCCAGCGAACCGCCAATGAACAGCTCACCGTTGCCAACGACGACCTCTCCGCTCTGCGTGAGGCACTCGCTACATCAGGCAACGACCCCGCTCTTGCCACGGAGGTCCGCGCCGCAGAGAGTGCCCAACGCATCGCAGCCGGAGCCAAGGCTGACGCTGACACCGGTATCACCACCGCTCGCAGTGCAGCCGATACTCAACTCGCTACTCTGGCTACCGAACTAGAAACCGCTCGTAGCGCCCTGACCACCGCCCAGACCACTCGTGACCAGGCCCTCCAGAAGCTACAGGACGATATCAACTCGGCAACCATTAGCTCACCCATCAACGGTGTGGTGATGAACGTGGCTAAGCCTGGCGCTCCTGCAACCGGCCCGGTGGTGACTATCGGTGATGACTCCAAGCTCACCATCACCACCAAGGTGCGTGAAGCAGATATCGCTTCCATCAAGGAAGGCAACAAGGTCACCTTTACCTCCGGCAGCACCGGCTCTAAGGAATACACCGGCACCGTTACCTCGGTGGCCTCCATCGCTGACTCCGTGCAGCAATCCGATTCAGAGGCAGCAGGCGCCCCCGCAGGGTCAAGTGACCCCACCTTCACCGTTGAAATCGAAGTAACCGGTGATCGCGAAGGCCTGCAGCTGGGTTCCAGCGTCAAAGCGCAGATCATCACCGCTGAAGAAGCCTCCACCCTCTCCCTCCCTCTGGACGCCGTCTACACCACCGACGCCGACACCAAAGCGGTGGTCGTGGCAGTACCCACCGACTCCGGCGGCTACACCCTCGAAGAGCGCTCCGTTGAAACCGGCCTAGCCAACGACGTTGATGTCGCCGTGACCGGCGGGGACGTGGCTGAGGGTGACATGGTGCTTACCCCCGGTGAGAAGTACCGCTCGCAGCTGGGCCAGAACGTCACCCTCGGCTCAGGAATGAGCTGGTAACCCGTGACCGGCTACGAATACAACCTGCCCGGGCAACCCGGCGCCTGGCTACCCGGCCAGTCGGGAGCTGATCCGACCTTGGCGCTCCCCGGCGCGGCATCCAACCGCCTGCTGGATATGCGCGGCATCGTCAAAAGCTTCAACGTGGGCGCCGAAAGCCACATCACCATCCTCCCCGGCGTGAACTTTCACGTGGACCGCGGCGAATTCGTCTCGGTGGTAGGTGCCTCCGGCTCCGGCAAAACCACACTCATGAACATCATCGGACTGCTGGACCGAGCCAACCAGGGCAGCTACACCTTTGACGGCGAAGACATCATGCAGCTCGACGATGACGATCTAGCCTTCTACCGCAGCCAAAACATCGGCTTCATCTTTCAGAGCTTCAACCTCATCGGCAGAATCTCCGCCCTTAAAAACGTAGAGATGCCCATGATGTACGCCGGCATCAACGTCAAAGAACGCCGCGAACGCGCCGAGCACCTCCTCGAACAAATGGGCATCGCTGACCGCATGATGCACAACCCCGTTCAGCTTTCAGGCGGTCAGAAGCAGCGTGTAGCCATCGCCCGTGCGCTCGCCAACGATCCGCCGCTTTTGCTAGCCGATGAACCGACCGGTGCGCTGGACAGCCAGACCGGGCGCATGGTCATGGACCTCTTCCACCAGCTCAACCGCGAGCAGAACAAGACCATTGTCTTCATCACCCACAACTCCGAGCTAGCCGCCGAAACCACCCGCGTGGTGACCATGGTAGACGGCAGAATCGTGAGCGGTGAGGACGCCGCCACCCCCTACCTGGGGGCACCTGCCGCAGGGCCTGTGGCGACCTCGCCCACCAGCGTCCTTGCGCCCCCTGCAGCTACCCCGCAAGGAGGGGGACAGGCATGAACATCCGCGAATCAATCTCGCTAGCCTTCAGTAGCTTACGCACCAACAAGATGCGCTCTTTCCTCACCTTGCTCGGCATCATCGTGGGTATCTCCTCGGTAATTGCCATTCTTACTCTGGGCCATGCGCTCAAGATGCAGACCACCCAGTCCATCGTCAGTTCTGGCGCCAATGACCTCATGGTGCAGGTGACCGAGCGACCCAAGGAGGGAGAAGAGGACACATCAACCAGTAATGATCCCTATGCCGCCATGTACGGTGGGGGTGGAGCTGCCCCTGATGAAGCCTCAAAACTTGATGTCGATGATATTCAGCGCATCAAGGACGCTATGGGGGATAAAATCTCCGGTGTGCCGGTGGGTAGTGCCTACGGTGGTATGGGCGTGACCCTCTATAACGGGGAACGGAGCCAGTCAGCGAGTGTTTCCCCGGTGAACTTGGACTTCTTAGAGCTTGAGAAAGTCAATATCACCTACGGTCGCACCATGACCCAGACCGATATTGATCACCGCCGCCCGGTGATCTTGATTTCCGAATCCCAGATGTTCTCCCTCTTCGATAGCCCAGAGGACGCTATCGGTGGGGAGGTCGAGCTGGATGCTCAGGGTTCTAGCTCCAGCGCCGTGGTAGTGGGTGTCTTTGCCCCCAACACCTCTGGCGGTCTCTTACTCTCGTCCACCGACGATATTACCTACACGCCCTACACTAATAGCGGTGCGCTGGGTTATAAGGAGGAATCGTGGGCTAGCCTCACGGTGCGTCCGGCTGAAGGTCAGGACCTCGTGCAGGTTAAGTCCCAGCTGCAGGCTGTGCTGACGGGTATGTACCGATCCAATGAAAACTTCCATGCAGAAATCCAGGACTTCCAGGCATCCACGGACGCTTTTAACCAGGTTCTGGACGGTATCAGCGCGGCCATTTCGGCTATCGCTGGTATTTCCTTGCTGGTGGGTGGCATTGGCGTCATGAACATCATGCTGGTGACCGTCACCGAACGCACCCGAGAGATCGGTGTGCGCAAGGCACTGGGCGCTACTCGCGGGGCTATTCGTCTGCAGTTCGTGATTGAGGCCATGATGGTGTGCCTAGTGGGCGGGGTGATTGGTGTGCTCTTAGGGGGCGCTCTGGGTATTTTTGGGTCCACCTTCTTCAGTGAAATGACCTTCCCACCACTGAGCGCAGTATTACTGGCTCTGGGTTTCTCACTGGGTATCGGCCTCTTCTTTGGTTATTACCCCGCCAATAAGGCGGCAAAACTAGATCCCATTGACGCCCTACGTCATGAGTGATCACTAGGGAACTCGCACCCCGAGGCGCCCCGTCTGTTTCCAGTCAAAGGTGGAGAGCAGACGGGGCGCTTTGTTCTATCAGGTCTTGGGGTAGGTGAAACCAGTTATTATCGCCCAGCCACTTTCCTTGCCTAGCGCAGACTCTCACCAATTTTGAGGTGAATCAGGCTGGGCCCCTTGGTCCCTAGAGCCTGGGTGACCGTCTTTGCCAAGGTGTCCATGGTGGCGGTGAAAGCAGTGGCACCGAAACCCTCCGCCAGCTTCACCCAGTCAGGCTGCACCAAGTTGACCGCAACATCCGCGATGCCCCGGTCGCGCTCATTCTGGCGGATTTCGCCGTAGCCGCCGTTATCCACACAAATAATGGGTAGGTCGAGCTGCTGCTCCACCGCCGTCATCATCTCCTGGATGGCGAACATGAGTGCGCCGTCGCCCAGCAGGCAGACCACCGGACGCTCAGGGGCGGCAATCTTGGCGCCCACCGCGGCGGGCAGACCGTACCCCAGGGTGGCGTAGGTCGCCATGTAGAGCAGAGAATTGGGCTTGGGCGCCCGGTAGAAGGTGGTGGTGCCCATGTAGGTGACCTGGGAGGAGTCACCGGCGATGATAGTGTCTTCAGGCAGAACTTCCATAATCAGCTCGTTGAGTTGGGCTAGTTCAGGTGCAATGGCCCGCCCCTCATTATCTAGGGCGTCAAAGATTTCTTGCAGGTCTCGCTGTGTGCGCGATGCGGGGGTGACTCCCTGCTCTGACAGCGCTTTCAAGAGTTGCGGCACGACAGCTTTTGAGTTGCCCGGCAACTCAATATCCGGGGTGATGTTGGTGAGCATCTGGGAGCGTTCAATATCCACCCGGATGACCGGCCCTGCGGGGCGGATATCGCCTTCCCACAGCTCAGCTTCACCGATTTTCGAGCCGATAATCAGCATGGCATCGGCTTGCTGGCAGAAGGAGTGGGCGGCGGTGAGGCGCAGGTCTGCGCCCAGGGATAGGCGGTGCTTCTCTGGGATTGCGCCCTTACCGTTAATGGAGGTGAGCACGGGGGCTTCTAGCGTTTCTGCTAGGAGCAGCAGGTCATCGGCTGCAGCAAGGGAGCCGCCGCCGGCAATAATCACCGGGTTAGTGGACGCCGCTAGCATGCGGGCTGCCTCTTCAACGTCTTCGGCGGGTGCCGGTTGAGGTTTGCCCAAGGGGCGGGCAGCGAGGAGCGCCTCGTCCACCTCGACTTCGGCTTCCAAGATATTAAGGGGCACCTCGATGTGGATGGGGCGCGGACGGGCGTGCGCGAAGGAGCGGAAGGCATTGTGGATGATGTCCACCGCTTCTTCAGCCGAGTTCACGCGGCGGGAAAACTCAACAATGGAGTTGACCGCGCCGGTGGGGTTCTTGGTCTCGTGCAGGGCGCCGATATCTCGGAACTCGTGCCCGACCGGGCGGCCGGGGGAGAGGATAATCATGGGGCGAGATTCGGCGTAGGCGGTGGCTGCTCCCGAGAGGGAGTTGAGCAGGCCGGGTCCTGAGGTGGTGATGACCACACCGGGCAGCCCGCGAGTCTGGGACCAGCCGTCGGCAGCGTAAGAAGCACCCTGCTCATGACGGGTAGTGACGGGCTTGATGCCCAGCTCCTCTAGATGGCGGTAGAACTCAAGGTTGTGGGTGCCGGGAATGCCAAAGACTGTGTCGATGCCGTAATTACGCAGGGTTGCCAGAATCGCGTAACCGGCGTTGCGGCGAGGCTCGGTGGTGCCTGCGCGCTGGGGAGAGTGTGCCAAGAGGGTGCCTTTCATCAGCAGTTGTCCGCTTTAGCATACGTGCTGGGCGCATAAATATTGCATATTTCCACCCCTGAAATGTTATGCAGACCACAGTATGTTTATGGGTTTGGTGCGGCCGGACGAAAATACCCGCTTTCTCTCGTCGGCACCCTCCACCGTGGGTATTTTCGAAACAAAACGGGTACTTTCAGCTAAGCGCTCGCTGGCTGGGTCTTACTGAGTGCTGGTGGCGTTGCTGCAGCCGGGCGTCCCAGGCGTTCATGACCTCAGACGAGGTGGGCTTGGTGAATAGCGAGACCGCAACGTAAACCACCAGCGAGGACGCTAGGCCGTAGTAAATAGGCTCGTTAGCGAGTACTCCAAAAATGGGCATAGACGCTAGAGTCACCACTGAACCGACTAGCATGGATGCCGCTGCGCCCGCACCGGTGCCACGGCGCCAGAGCAGGCCGCCCAGAATAGCAACCATCAGACCGCCGACCAGAATGTCGTAGGCGATGGTCAGAGAGGTGACGGTATCGGTCAGGAAAATTGCCAGGACGGTAGCAACCAGGCCGAGAATCAGCAGGTAAATCCGGTCAGTTGCCAGGGTGGCGCCCGAATCTCCGCCTTCTTCTTCAAGGGCGGGCCTGCCGGTCAAGAAGGGGATAACGTCCACGCGAGCCACGGTGGCTGAGGCGATCAATGCGCCGGAGGCGGTAGACATCATGGCGGCTACGCCGGCTGCCAGTACTACGCCGCCTACAACGGTAGGCAGGTAGTTCTGAGCTACGGTGGCGAAGGCGTCATCCTGACTTTCTAGGACTGGTAATAGCGCTGCGGCTGCCATGCCAATGACAGCTCCGGCTATGCCGTAGAGGCCGATGTAAACACCTGCACCGGTCCCGCCCCAGCGGGCGACTTCGGGGGAGCGTGCTGAGAAGACGCGCTGCCAAATGTCCTGCCCCACCAGAATGCCCAGGGTATAAATCACGAACATGGTGATGATGGAATTAGTGCCCATGGTGTCCAGTGAGAAGTATTCGGGGGAAAGGCGCTCGGTCAGTCCATCCCAGCCGCCGGCCTGTGATAGGGATAAAGGCAGCATGAGCAGGAAGATGCCCACGGTCATGATGGCGAACTGCATCATATCGGTCAGGGTAATGGACCACATGCCGCCCAGCAGGGAATAGCCAATAACGACCAGGGAGCCCAGCAGAATTGCCCAGGAGCGGTCTATATCAAACATGACACGGAAGATGGAGGCGTAGGCGGCGGTTGAGGTCACCGTGATCATGAGGGTGTAGCCCAGCATGACGATAGAGGAGACTTGAGTGGCGCGTACTCCGTACCGCAGGGAGAGCATCTGCGAGACCGTGTAAATTTTGAGCTTAGAAATGATGGGCGCAAAGATCAGCGACAGGAGCACCACGCCGGTGGCGATAGCTACAACCAGCCACATGCCTGACAGACCGTAGGTGTAGCCCAGGCCTACACCGCCTACGGTGGATGCCCCGCCTAGGACGACGGCGCTCATGGTGCCCGTGTACAGCAGGGGGCCCAGGCGGCGTCCGGCGACACGGAAATCCTCTGCATTTTTGGCGCGGCGTTTACCCATGTAGCCACAGAAGATAAGGGCTACTAGGTAGAGCAGAATGATGGCAAGATTCACTGAAACTCCAGGGTGAGTGTGTGCGTGCGGGCAGTCACATTGTAAGGGATGGGAGGGGTGCGGAGCGAAATTTTTTGAAAAACTATTCACCATTATGGGTACTCCAGGAGGGTTACAGTCGCCTGATTTAGTATAGGTTTCCGCTGTTTTGCATATGTATCGAAGACTGCATAGATAGTCACTAGGGATGCAATAAAAACTTGTCAGTCACCGGGTTATAGTTGAGTGAAATCTCGTGGCAGTGCTCACATATGAGCGCGCTATCTAACTCTTTAAGGAGCACCATGGCAGAAGCATCCTTCTCAGCCAAACCCAACCGAGTCACCGCCACCGGCACAGACGGTACCGAACGGCTCGGGCCTGTTAACGCAGCCCAGGTGCCGCGCTGGGCAGGATCAGCAACCTTTGCTCGTCTGCCGCGCCTGGACGAGGTGGAAAAAGCGGATATCGTGGTGGCCGGTATGCCCTGGGACTCCGGTGTCTCTTACCGTCCCGGTGCCCGCTTCGGCGCCAACCATGTGCGTGAAGCCTCCCGTTTGCTCCGTCCCTTCAACCCTGCAGCCAATATCTCCCCCTTTGCAGAAGCCCAGGTGGCGGACGCCGGGGACATCGTGGGTAACCCCTTCAACATTGATGAAGCCCTAGAAATGCTCGAGGCTGGCGCCCATGAACTTACCGAGGACGGCACCACGCTGATCTCCATCGGCGGGGACCACACCATTGCTCTGGCTAACCTGCGCAACCTGCACAAGAAGCATGGAAAAATTGCCCTGCTGCACTTCGACGCCCACCTGGATACCTGGGACACCTACTTCGGTGCTGAGTACACTCACGGAACCCCCTTCCGCCGCGCCTTTGAAGAAGAACTGCTAGATACCGATGCCCTCTGCCATGTGGGCACCCGCGCCTCCCTCTACGGCACCGAGGACCTAGATGACGACGCCCGCTTCGGCTTCGGTATCGTCTCTTCAGCCGATGTTTACTACCTGGGCGTAACCAAGGTGGTTGAGCTGCTGCGCGCTCGCATTGGCGAGCGCCCGCTCTATGTTTCCATCGACATTGACGTGCTTGACCCTGCCCACGCACCGGGCACCGGCACCCCTGAGCCCGGCGGTATGACTAGCCGTGAGCTTCTGGAAATTCTGCGCGGTCTGCGCGGGCTTAACCTGGTGGGCTCTGAAGTGGTTGAGGTGTCCCCTCCCTACGACCATGCTGAGCTGACCGGTCTTGCGGGTGCCCACGTCGTCTACGAGCTGATCTCCCTGCATGCCGCTGGTGTAAACGCTCAGCCCACCTCACCTGCTTACGGTGAAGCCACGGTTACCTACGGTGAGAAGGCAGAGGGCTAGAACATGACAAAGATTGAGGAACTGCTGGCCAATGCCACCCCCGCCGAAGCGCGCATCATGAATCATTTTGCCGCCCGCGCCGAGGGCTTCCGTCCCTCGGCAGTGCGTGATGTTTTTGAGGTTGCTATGCGCCCCGGCATCATCTCCCTCGCCGGCGGTAACCCAGACCTTGACCTGCTACCCCTGGGTGAGCTGGGTGCCATGAGCGCCCGCATCATTGAAGACGAAGGTCTGGAGGTTCTGCAGTACGGTTCTGGTGCCGGGTTGGAAGAACTGGCACAGTTGGTCTGCGACTTTATGGGTTCTGAGGGTCTTAGCCCGCAGCTCGATGATATTCAGATGACTGCTGGCTCTCAGATGGGCCTGGACCTTGCCACAAAACTCTTCGTTAACCCCGGGGACGTCATCCTGGCAGAAGGCCCCACCTACACCGGCGCGTTGGGCGTCTTTGAGGGCTACCAGGCGGATGTACGCCAGGTCCCTTTGGATGCCGATGGGCTAGACCCCGTTGCAGTTGAGCAGGCGATCGCTGAGATTCGCGCTGAAGGTAAGAAGGTCAAGTTCCTCTACACCATCCCCAACTTTCAGAACCCCACCGGCATTACCCTCTCGGATCAGCGCCGCGCCGAGCTGGTGCGAGTCTGCCGGGAGGCTGACGTTCTGATTGTTGAGGATAATCCCTACGGTCAGCTGTCCTTTGATGGGCTCCGCCGCCGCTCGCTTTACTCTTATGACCCTGAGAATGTGCTCTATCTGGGGTCCTTCTCTAAGGTCTTTTCGCCGGGGGTGCGCGTGGGCTGGATGGTTGCACCTCTGCGGGTGCGCAAGTTCTTGCAGATTGCCGGTGAAGCGGTGACGATCTGCCCTTCGGTGCTGTCCCAACGCCTGGTGCTGGGCTTTATGCGTGAAGGGCTCTGGGAGCCGCATACCCGCCGGACTGCTGCCCTCTACCAGCAGCGTTGTCAGGCGGTTCTCGACGCGTGTGAGAAGTACATGCCAGAAGGCACTACCTGGACGGTGCCCGCCGGTGGCTTCTTCACCTGGCTCACCCTGCCTGAGGGTGGAAAGTTTGCAGATGCCGCCGACGCCCTGGCACCGGCTATCGAAGCTGGCGTAGTCTTCATTCCCGGCTCAGCTTTCTATGAGCCGGTGGTGGTAGACGGCGCACTGGTCAACCCCGGCGCCAACCAGTTGCGCATTGCCTTCTCAGCGGTTGAACCCGAGGTGCTCACCGAGGGTGTCAAGCGCCTAAGTCAGGTGCTGGCAGCTTGATGCCTTCCCTTCGGCAAGAAGTTTCTCTTGCCGAAGGGTTATTCCTCTTCTCAATAATTGTTCAACAATGTGGCTAGATAGTGGCTTTCTTCCTGCGTGCGCCTGGCAGAATAGAAACCAGACCCAGATCCCGCTCAAGGAGGCCCCTATGACCCTGGCAGTAGACCTTAACTCAGACTCCGGCGAAGCCTACGGCTCCTGGAGCATGGGCGATGACGAAACCATGATGGGTATCGTCTCATCAGCCAACATCGCCTGCGGCTACCACGCCGGTGACCCCAGCGTCATGCGTGCAACCTGCACCGCTGCCGTCGCCCAGGGTGTAGCCATCGGCGCCCACGTTGCCTACCCGGATTTAGCGGGTTTTGGCCGCCGTTTCATGGATATGACCGCCACCGAACTCACTGACGCTGTCATCTACCAGATCGGTGCCCTGCAAGCAGTCGCCAGCATGACCGGCGGGCAGGTCACTTACTGCAAGCCCCACGGCGGGCTTTACAACGCCATCGTGCACCACGAGGCCCAGGCGCAGGCAGTTGCCACGGCGCTCGCAGAGCTTAACCGAGCGTCCGGCACCAACCTGTCGGTGCTCTGCCTGCCTAACAGTGAAATTGAACGCCGCGCCAAGGACGCTGGGGTGGAGGTTTTCTATGAAGCGTTTGCTGACCGTGGTTACACTCCGCAGGGCACGCTGGTGTCACGCCGCGAGGCAGGTGCCGTCATTCATGATCCAGTGCAGGTAGCGGAGCGGGTGCTGCGCATGGTGGTGGACCGCGAGGTTATCGCCGTAGATGGCAGCCGCGTGGCACTCGAAGCTGACAGTATTTGCGTGCACGGGGATACCCCCGGCGCTGTTGCTCTCGCCGGCGCTGTGCGTAGCAAACTTGAGGACACCGGGGTGCAGGTGCGCGCCTTCTCCAAAGGACTTTAAGCTCCCTCAGCTCTTGATAAAAAAGTGGTACTTTCTGCCCGTGAGTGGCGGTTTATCAGTATTTTTGGGCGGAAGGTACCCCTGAAATTTGGTTGCTCTACAGATGCTGTTTCCTATGCTGAGCGCTCTATTTGCTCCAGAATAGAAGCATGATCTTTTTTGCGCACCGCGGGCTATCCGCCACCCACCCAGAGAACACCCTGGCCGCTTTTAACGCAGCCGTAGATGCCGGCTTCACCTGGTGTGAAACCGACGTTGACCTGGCTGCCTGTGGCACCCCCGTCCTGCTACATGACACTGACCTGGATCGCACCACCAATCTCTCCGGTAGCCTCTACGAGCACACCGCAGAGCAACTTGCATCGGCGGACGCCGGTTCCTGGTTTGCCCCCGAATATGCCGGTGAACCGGTGCCCACTCTGGCTCAGCTCATCGACCTCATGAACCAGCGTGGGCTAAATGCCAACATTGAACTGAAATCCAATGAGCAGGGCAGGGAACGTTCCCTACAGCTGGTAGACGCCGTCATCGAGCAGTTAGACCGTTTAGAACCGGGGCGCCAGGTGCTGGTCTCTTCTTTCAACCACCTGCTGCTGGCTGAACTCAAGCGCCGGGCACCTCGGTACCGAGCTGGCGCTCTCTTTACCCGCGAAATGCTGCAACCTGACTGGCTCTCGGTGCTAGAACTCATCAACGCAGACGCTGTGCACATCCAGTCCGAAGGCCTCACCCGAGCCACCGTCCAGCAGCTTCGGACCGCTGGCTACGATGTCAACGTGTGGACGGTCAACAGCCGTGCCCGCGCCAACGAACTGCGAAACTGGGGCGCCACCGGTGTCTTTACCGACTCTGCAGAAGTTGCCCGCATCTGAGCCCGCAAAGTGTGATAGTTAAATCTAAGGGCAATTTTTGTACCGCGTAGAACCCGCCAAAATACTGTAGAAATGCTGCCAGGACACCGCCTTTTGTAGTAGCTGAAAAGGGATGCAGTAAACCTAAAAAATACACCTGTGAAACGTGGCGGTAACCTGTCCGTTGTAGACTGGTATTCCATGGTAAATGCAATTGGTTTTGACCGTGAGAAATACATCGAGATGCAGTCTCGACACATCCAGGAGCGCCGCGAAGAAATCGGCGGCAAGCTCTATCTTGAAATGGGTGGCAAGCTTTTTGACGATATGCACGCATCCCGTGTGCTGCCTGGCTTCACCCCCGACAACAAAATCGCCATGCTTGAGCAGATTCGCGATGAGGTCGAGATTCTAGTCTGCCTGAATGCCAAAGACCTTCAGCGCAACAAAATCCGTGCCGATCTGGGTATCACCTATGAAGACGATGTGCTGCGCCTCGTGGACGTTTTCCGTGACCGCGGTTTTTTGGTTGAGCACGTGGTCATCACCCAGATGGAAGACGAGAACAGCAAGGCAGCAGAGTTCAAGGATCGCCTGGAGCGTCTGGGGCTGAAAGTCTCCCGCCACCACGTTATTCCCGGTTACCCTGCTAACACCGACTTAATTGTGTCTGAGGACGGTCTGGGCCGCAACGAGTTCGCCGAAACCACCCGCAACCTGGTGGTTGTCACCGCTCCCGGCCCCGGCTCAGGCAAGCTAGCTACTGCGCTGTCGCAGGTTTACCATGAGAACAAGCGCGGCGTGAAGGCCGGCTACGCCAAGTTCGAGACCTTCCCCATCTGGAACCTGCCCCTGGAACACCCCGTCAACCTGGCTTACGAAGCGGCCACCGTTGACCTCGATGATGCCAATGTCATCGACCACTTCCACCTGACTGCTTATGGGGAGTCCACCGTCAACTACAACCGCGACGTTGAGGCCTTCCCACTGCTCAAGGTTCTGCTGGAAAAAATGACCGGCACCACCCCCTACCAATCACCCACTGACATGGGCGTAAACATGGCTGGTAACTGCATCACCGATGACGCCGCCTGCCGCTACGCCTCCGAGCAGGAGATCATCCGCCGCTACTTTAAGGCGCTGGTGGACGAGGCTCGCGACGGCTTGAACTCCACCCAGTCAGACCGCGCCGCCGTGGTGATGGCAAAGGCCAATCTAAAGGCCACCGACCGTCCCGTGGTTGAACCTGCGCGCGCGCGTGCTGAGTCAACCAACGCCCCCGCCGCCGCAATTGAGCTGGCCGATGGCACCATCGTGACCGGTAAGACCACCGGCTTGCTGGGCTGCTCTGCCGTTGCCCTGCTGAACGCTCTCAAGCACCTGGCTGGCCTGGATGACTCTAAGCACCTGCTGTCTGATAAGTCCATCAAGCCTATTCAGGATCTCAAGACCCTGCATTTGGGCAGCGTGAACCCCCGCCTGCACACCGACGAGGTGCTGATTGCCCTCTCAACCTCGGCTGCCCACGATGAGGACGCCCGTCTAGCGCTTGAGCAGGTCAAAAACCTGCGCGGCGCGGACGTGCACACCACCACCATTCTGGGTTCAGTGGACGAGGGCGTCTTCCGTGCCCTGGGCATGCTGGTTACCTCTGACCCCAAGTTCCAGAAGAAGGCGCTCTACCAGAAGCGCTAGCCTCAAGGAGCTTTCTTAAACGTAAAGGCTGCCACCGGTTGATTCCGGTGGTAGCCTTTTAGCTCTTGAAGGTGGCGTCGTCCACGGGTTCACCCCAGTTAACAAATTCACCCTTGTCATTGAAGGGGGTAACGGCGATGTGGGTCATGGGTCCATCGCTGGTGGCGCCGTGCCAGTGGTTGATGCCGGGTTCGAAGAAGAAGGCTTCGCCGGGGGTCAGTAGTTTGGGTTCTTCGCCTTGGAGCTGGTAGACGCAGGTGCCCGAGGTGACCACGATGAGCTGGCCAACGTCGTGGGTGTGCCAGTTGGTGCGGGCTTCGGCTTCGAAGGTCACTGCGAGGGACTGGAGCTCCTTGCTGGGGGCCAGCGGGTGCATGTAGGCCTGGCCGGTAAAGGAGCCGGCGGGAGCGGGCTTGCCGAGGGGAAAGAGTGAATCGGTCATGGTTACCTCCTGGGGTGATGGGTTTCCCTTCTAACCCTAAACAGCCAGGGTTAGTTTGGGGAGATTTCAACACGACTTTTATGGCAGAGAAGCTTGATGGCTAGCCTTGGGGTGATGATTCCCATAGGGGTTTATCTAATGATTCACATTCTAACGTGCAGAAATGGGGTGAGTGGTGGTGTTAGGGTGAAAATATAAATAAGTATTCAATATGCCAATTTAGGAGTGTTCCGTGACCACTAACCCTCAAGAAACAACCCCCAACGACTGGGATACCCGCTCACCCGACGTCCAAGCCGACCAGGTCGCCGCCTACGACGCCATGCGTAGTAAATGCCCCGTCGCTCACGATGACTACATGGGCTACTCCCTGCTCAAAAACGCAGACATCAAGTACGCCCTGGAGCACCCAGAAATTTTTTCTAATAAGGTATCAACCCGCCACATTGCCGTCCCCAACGGTATGGATGCCCCCGAACACACCGCCTTCCGTGCTGTTAACGACAAGTACTTCACCCCTGACCGTATGCAGGTCTTTGAGCCTCAAATTCGCCAGGTTGTGAAGTCTCTGGTCAGTAAGTTGCCTCGCAATGAAGTATTCGACGCCATGGACGGCTTTGCCCAGCTCTACGCCGTGCGCATCCAGAATGTCTTCATGGGCTGGCCCGCCAGCTTAGAGCAGCCCCTGATCGAGTGGGTAGAGAAGAACCGCCGCGCTACCCTTGCCGGTGACCGCGAACAAATGGGCAAGATCGCCCTAGAATTTGATGGCTACATCCGTGCCCTGCTCGACGAACGCCGGGGCGCCGACGCTGCTGCCGATATCACCGCTGAACTGATACAGGACGTTATAGACCTGCCCCAAGACCTGGGCGGCCCCCGCACCATGACTGACGAAGAGCTGATCTCCCTGATTCGCAACTGGACGGTCGGTGAACTGTCCACCGTCTCTGCCTGCGCCGGCATCATCCTTGCCTTCTTAGCAGAGCACCCGCAGGAACAAGACCGCCTGCGCACCAGCCTAGCAGTAGGAAAGACCGCTGAAATTGCTGCCGCCGTTGAAGAGGTCATGCGCCTTCAAGACCCCCTAGTCACTAACCGCCGCGTCACCACCCAGCCGGTAGAAATCGGTGGCAGGAGCATCCCCGCCGGTGCCAAGGTTACCATCAACTGGGCATCTGCCAACCGGGATGAAGACGCCTTTGAGGACGCCACAACCTACAACCCCCATCGTTCCCAAGAGAACAACCTGGTCTACGGCCAGGGATTACACGTATGTCCAGGTGCCCCGCTGGCTCGTCTGGAACTGAGGGTGCTCATGGAAGAGCTGCTAGCTACAACTGATCTTATCGAGTTCGGTGGAGCTAACCCCACCCAGAATGCTGTTTACCCGGCAGCTGGTTACTCTAAAGTCCTGACGCGTATCAGCTAACTTTCCAGAGTCTGAGCAGGGTAGATAAAAGGGGTGTGAGAAGATTCTCGCGCCCCTTAGCTCAGGTAAAAATCTAGTCTATGACCAGTTTGGCCTGGCGGTATTCGGTTGAAGGTGAGCAAGTCACCGCGTACTTGGAGTTGGCGAGGTCATCAATCTTGACCACGTAGTTCTGGGTTTCAAAGTAGGGGGGGATGCCCTCATGTTCTTCCACCGCACCTGGCCCAGCGTTGTAACCGGCCAGGGTGACGTCCTGCAGGCTGACCCCGTCCTTGGTGTAGGGTGCCAGTCGTTCTGAAAGATAGGCGAGGTAACGCCCCTGGGCGGCAATAGATGCTTCTGGGTTGTTAATGTCGCCCTCGCCCCAGATTTCCCAGGTGTCATCGGTGAACTGTGCCAGACCCTGAGCGCCAGCGTGGGAATGGGCCGAGTTACGCCACTGAGACTCCGTTTCAAGCTGTGCTGCCAGTACGCCCGGGCGCATGCCCGCTACCTGAGCTGCTGCCTCAATATCGTCGCGCAGTTCGGTGGGGGCAAAGGTCAGATCGGTCTGCCCACAGTAGTCCTCATAGGTAGCAGAAAGCCCGGCGACACCCGCAGTCATGAATACCGCGGACGCCACCACCTGCCAGTGCGCCAGAAGCCCGGCACCTGCTCGGAGCAGGAGGCTTCGCTGTTTAGGTTTAGAAGTCATTGATTTCTAGATTACTTCACCTGTGTACTAAACGCAGTTCCGGGGAACCGAACTTACGGTGTGGCGTCCCAGACCAGCATGTGTCATCCCTCATGAGCAGGGGGATTGGCCCATGCTCGTGAGGTCTACCCATGCTGTCCTTAGCCTGTCACTTCAATGAGTCCCTTAGCCCCACGTTCTGCCTGGGCAAAGTCATGGTTGACGAAGACATAGGTGCCCGGCTCCGTGAAGGTCATTTCCACAAAGCCACCTTGGGCGGGGGAGAGATCCAGTGCCTGGGAGGCACCGCCGGTCTTGCCGAAGGCGTCCACACCCTTATCGAGGAGGTAGCCACCCTCCTTATAGACGGTGTCGAACTGGCTGCCGACCACGTGGAAGCTGGTCCCGCCGCTTGGCCCGGCGGCTAGCACCCAGATGCGCACGCGCTCACCGGTGGTGGCGGTCAGGGGGTTCTCTAGGTACTGGGTGGCGTGCCCGTTGAACAGGGTGAGGCTGGGGGTTCCCGCCGCGATACCCTCTGGGCTGATGGAGGTCAGGACGCCACCACCCGCCTGGGCGTCGGCGGTGCCTGTTTCGGTCAGGTAGACATCGTTCTGAACCAGCAGGAACTCCCGGTCAACTTCTGGCAGATCCGGTGGGTCAATGACGACCGCACCGAACATACCGGCAGACATATGGACACTCATGGGTGCTGTGGCGCAGTGGTAGAGCCAGATGCCGCTAGCCACCGCTTCAAAACGGTAGACCAGACTCTCACCCGGGGCGATGGTGCGCATGACCTCATCAGGCGAGACGGTGCCAGCGTGAAAGTCCACCGAGTGCCCCATGGAGCCATTATTAATTAATGTAATTTCAAAAATATCGCCGACTTTTCCGTGCAGAGTGGGGCCCATGTAGTCCTCACCGAAGGTCCAGGCGTCCAGCGCTACACCCGGGGCAATTTCGCGCTGTAGCTCGTTGACCTCAAGAGTCTGGCGATGCACGGTCTTGCCGTCTACTACCTCACCGGCCTCCACCGGCTCTAGGACGGGGGAGCGGGTTTCAAAATTCTCTGAGGTTTCCCCCTGCAAATCAATATCTGTGCCCTGTAAGAGCGCACCGGTGCCAGCTGCACCATCAGCACTAGTGCCGCTGGCTCCCTGACCGTTGTGGTGCCCGCTCTCCAGGGTGCCGGTGGTGGTGACGGTAAAGGTCATGCCCATAGCGCGGTGCCCCACTACCGAGCACCAACCATCCAGTGCGCCCGTGATGATGCCGGCGTCCACGGTCTTGGTGGCGCCGGGGTCGATACGGCCAGTGGAGGTGCCGTTAGCAAACGTCAGATCGTGGGCGTTAGCGGTGTCGGTGTTGGTGACCTCGATGACCAGGCGGTCGCCCAGGGGCACCTCCACGGTGTCGGGGGTAAAGCGCATGTCGCTGGTTGCCTCCACCGAAATGGTGGTGGTCTGGCCGGTACCGGTGGATGTTGCACCGCGGCTAAAGTTCAGTCCCACAGAGGCAGGGTCAGCGGCTATGCCGGCGGTGACTGCCAAGATGACCGCCAGGGCACCGATGAGCGCATTACGCAGGTGAGGCAGCGGGGTTGGAGTCACAGCTTCGGGGTCGGGCTTAGGAGCTTCTCCGCGTGCTCGTGCCTGGATCATTTCTTTGCGGACCGCCACCGATTTTTTGACCCCGCGGATCATCAGCGGCACAAAAGCAAAGAGGGTGAAGGTACCGACTAGGGACACCAGGGTGCGCACTAGGGAGCCGGTCAAGCTGACCGGCAGGGCAAAGATAGCCAGGCAGAGATTAACCATGAGGACGCGACCGGCGGCAAAACGGTTGAATTCTCGGTTTGCCTGCCGTACAGCCTTGGGGCCGCCACCCATGCGGGCGGGCAGGAGGTAGCTCATGGCACCGAGGAGCACCTGCACCAGGAAGCCCACCACCAGAATGGGGGTCATACTGCGCAACGGCAGGGCATCAAAAGGTGAGGTAAAGACCAGGTAGGCAGTGAACAGAGTGCCCAGAAAGAACCAGGCGAACCCGGCTGCCACTGACATGGTGGCAAACTCTACCGGCTTCTTCTGGCGGCAGGTTCTGAGTAGCAGCACAGCGACCAGCAGCAGCCCGGCGGCGTAGAGAATCAGCCCGGCACCTGCCAGCAGGTTGAGGCCTGCCAGAGCGCCACCCACCGTCACTGCCAGGCCAGCGCACATAACGCCCAGCGCTCGCAGGGAATCGGTGACCGCGCTGGGCAGCATCTTGGTGCGCAGCATGGTGGGCCAGAGCGTCATCAGGGTGCCCACCACTGTTAGTCCCACGAAACCCAAAATGTTGACAGTCTCGTGGGCCAGCAAGAGACGGCCGTGCCAGCTAGCATTCAGGCCGTCATGAGCAAGAATGGCGCCGAATGTCGCCCCCAGGGGCAGCAACCAGCTAGCGGCAATGTAATACTTAACGGTCGAGTTAAAGCGGGCGGGCAGGGCCGCTTTGAGCTGATTAAGCAGAGCAAGACCGTGCCAGGCGACGACTGCTCCCACGCCAAACGATCCAAGAACGGTGAGGGGGTAGATGCTAAAAATGATGCTGAGCATCAGCAGAATCATGCTGACATTCAGTGCGTAAATACGCACCAGCTGTACCGGGCGTGCAGAATCTGGCAGACGGTGTTTGAGTAGAGCTTCGGTGAAGTGCTGGCTCCAAATGAGAATGGAGTTGGTAATTAAGCCAAGCGTCACCATGTGCACCATGAGCCAGATAGATTCCGGGATCCACCGGTGGGTCATGAGCACCGCAAAGAGGGCAACAATCCAGTAGGTCACAGGCTTGGACGCCCTCCGGTGCCAGGTTGCCCTGCCGCTGGCAATCCTGCCTGCCTGCTGGCTGCTGAGGGGGGAGCCGGGTGCATCTATTGGACGGCTGCCCAGGGGGAGACCTTCACGGTGGGTCTGGCCCAGGTCAGCGCTGGTAGCGCCTGAGCTGGCGTCACCTCCACCTGCACCCTCTGCACCCTGCTGCTTTGCCTGCCTTCCAGCATCCTGCCCGGTCATCACCACTCCAAAAATTAGTATTTGCTGTACCGATTATACGCGCGAGCCTCAGCCACCACGAACCGATAGAGTTAAGCCCATGATCATTTTCATCACCATCATCGCCGCCCTGCTGATTGCCGTGGGCTGCATCGGCATCATCTACCCCGTTCTGCCCGGCTCCTTCGCCGTGCTGGGCGGCCTCATCCTCTGGGGCCTAACGGTGCGCGGCCCCGAAGGTTGGTGGACGCTGGGTCTCGGTGGCACGCTGGTTATTGCGGGCATGCTAGCCCAGGCGGCACTGACCGGCCGGACCATGAAGAAGCGGGCCATCCCCAATAAGTCCATCCTCTGGGGAGTCATCGGTGCGGTCATCGGTATGTTCGTCATTCCCGTGGTTGGTCTTTTCGTCGGCTTCGCCGCGGCGCTTCTCATCAGCGAAACCACTCGCAACAGCGGGGATTTCACCACCTCCCTGCGTAACACCGGCGCCGCCCTTCGTTCAATGGGGCTGGGCATGCTGGTTGAATTCGCCTGCGCGCTCACCGCTGGAAGCGTCTTTACTATCGCCGCCTTCACCTACTTCATCACCCTTTAACCCATCGCATCGCGCCGCCGGTGCACAGTCACAGCCCAGCCGGTAAAGTGGTGACTCATGAAATCATTGCCAGCCTCCCTTTTGCTGAGTGCCACCGCAATTATGCAGGCGCTCGCAATCTTCCGTTACACCGAGAACACCATGAGCTTCACCGGGCAGGTTTTCTTTCCCGTGCTGTTCGCACTGATGGCGGTTTACATCTCCTGGAAGAACCGGGAATGTACCGGGCGCTTTGCTGTGCTGCACATCATTATTGTGGCGCTTGCTGTGGTGGCGCTAGCTGCAAGCTTTGCGGGTATGACCGCTAGCCTCTACTACTTTTACCCCTCGGCCTACGTCTACTACGTAGCGCTGGGGCTCTTAGTGCTAGAGCTGGGCTTGCGTATCGCTGCCCTACCCAAAAAAGATAAGCCGGTGCGTGAACCCCGTCGCAAGAAGACCCAGCGCGGCACCAACTTGGTAGCGGTCAAGAAGGACGCCGGCAACGGCTCAACGCCAGCAGGCGAGTAAACCTTTGGGTCTTCTCACACTTGATGCCCCGGTGCGCGGTAGGCACTGGATTTTTCTGCTACTAGCCGCTGCCTGTTTAATCTACATCGCCCTCGACCATTTCTACACCTCCATGGTGGTCTCTGGTCAGGACTTTGAGGTCTACCGCAGCGGTGCTGGGGTCATGTTCGCTGGCATGTATGAGGGCAAGGGCCTCTACGACTACCACCTAGAGAATGGCCAGCCCATTACCCTGCCCTTCACCTATCCGCCCTTTGCGGTGATGATCTTTGCTCCCTTTGCCTTCCTGCCGTTGGCAGCAGGCACGGGCTTTATGACCCTGCTAGCCCTACTCGCCGCGTTTTGGCTGGCAATTTTAGTGTTTAACTATGCTCATTCGCGCGGCTTTAGCGTGCCCGGTGAGAGCTTCTTCGGGTCTTACACTCTGGTGGTTTTTCTGGCGACTATCATGACGCTGGTAGCGCCCTGGGATCGCGGCATCGAGCTGGGGCAAATCAACCCGCTCATCTTTCTGCTGGTCATGATTGACCTACTACGCCCGGGCACCCGGGTGCCCCGCGGCGTCCTGATTGGTATCGCCGGCGGTATTAAGCTCACTCCGCTTGCCTTCGGTCTGATTCTGCTCATGCGCCGAGACTATAAGGGCGTTCTTACCCTGGGTGCCAGCTTTGCGGCAACCGTTGCCGCCGGCTTTATCTTCATGCGTGATGAAGCCTTTGATTTCTGGTTCTTCGCGATCTCAGACCCCTCACGCGTGGGCAACATCGGCTACGTCGATAACATCTCGGTTCAGGGTCTGCTCATGCACCTGGGGCTGGACGAAGGCCCGCTACTCTCTGCCCTGCGTTTGAGTATCCTTGCTCTGCTCTTTATGGGAACCGCCGCTGCCATCCCGGTGCTCCACCGCCGCGGTATGGTCTTCTCGGAAATCTCACTTAACGCTTTTCTGATGATGGCGCTCTCGCCCATCTCCTGGTCCCACCACTTCATCTGGCTACCGGTCTTTATCGCAGCGCTGGTGTTGGACGCCTTCCCGGTTTTCTTCCGGCCAGCCCCCGCCTCGGTGCGCTGGCTGGCAGGCGCACTGGCGCTGGTAGGTGTTGCCGGGGTGAGCTATGGCCCCATGAACATTGCCATCAAGCTGGACCCCACCACCCACAACCTGGATGAGCTGAGCGCTTCATCCCTGTTGATCTCGTCCCTGCCCATGGCCGCGTTGACCCTGCTCACTCTCATCTGGCTGGCAGCAGTGTGGCTCTACCGTAAGCCCCGAGCGCAGGAAATCTAAACGCACAAAGAGATGCCCGGGTGAGTTTCCGTAGCTGTAGGAAACCCGCCCGGGCATTTTTGTCTCTGAGCTAGTGGGCCTTAATCTCCCAGGACCCGGCATAGGGTTCCACCAAAATATACTGCTTGCCGGTGGGGAAGGTGACGCTACCTTTGAAGGGGCTTAGGCTGGTGCGTAGTACCGTTACCTCATAGTCATCCACTAATCCGGTGCTGGAACTAATCTCCAGGTCACCACCGTATTCATCAGTGGCGGTGAAGCCGATATCGGCGGTTATCTCCGCGCCCTCATCAATTCGGAAGGCGGTCGCATTCTCACCCGTAAGGGTTTGTTCGGATTTCAGCGCCGGTGCCTTATCGGGGGTGTGAAGCGTAACCGTCCAGTCGCCCTCAGCTTCAATCACCAGCTGGGTGGTGCGGTCCTCAACATCATAGAGGTTTGAATCTAGCCAGTAAGACCCGCTGCTTTCCGGACTGTAAACCGAACCATAAACAGAGTTGTTAGTTTCTCCGCCTGCGTCGAGAGAATGCACATTAAAAGAGGCGTACTTGTCCTCACCGGTGAAGGTGTACTCTAACCAGACAACGCTGTCTTGCCCGCCCGGTTTTTCGATGGTAAAGGTGCTGTCGCCACTACCACTGTAGACCGGGGTATCAGCTGAGCCGCTATTACCGGTATCGCTGGAGTTATCGGTGCCGTCTGAGAACCAAGAATCACCTGAATCACTAGTGGTAGAAGTGTTGTAGCTAATCCCTCCGATGATAAAGATAAGACCGACAATGAGGGCTAGGAGCAGTAGTAAGATGCCACCAATCACGCCGATGATCAGCCCGGTTTTGCTCTTGGGCTGCTCACCTGCTGGCTGAGCATTGTAGGGCGCCGCGCCGTTGGAGGTCCCCGACCCTGTTGGTCCACCGCCGTTAGGATAGGTGCCGGCTGAAGAACCGGGGTAAGCGCTGGTAAAACCGGGCTGGGTTGCGGCGCCAAGGGGGACTGTCGCCGCGTCATCAGATGTATCGCCCGCGGCACTACCTGCCCGCAGGCTCCCCGTCGCTTCATCTCTGGCAGGTGAGGATTGCTGATCCTCTGGTAGGGTTTGGCGTATCGCTTCAAAAACGGCGGCATAGGAGTTGGTGCCTGCTGAATCTTTTTCAGTTTCGGATGACAGGACCGCGGTGCGGTCTGCCTCATCTGCATGGCTCTGATGGGCACTAGCTAGGTTACTTTCTTTAACCCAGAAATCCCAGCCTTCAGGCGCCTCACCCCAGGCGGGGTCAGGTTGCCAGCCTGGTTGCGGTATCCAATCTTTGGTGGGTGGTGCGGGCCAATTGGGCGGAGGATTGAAGATGAGAGCCACGGGTATGCCTTTCTGAATTCCTGTACTTCTACCGTACCGCCTTGTCCGTCACTCGTGGCCTCCTTAAAAGTCTGTGACAACCGGTTTTCTTGCGTAAGGTTGGAGTATGAGCGAAAACAGCAGAGAACACACCCCCTGGGGTTCAGACGGGCAGGACGCGCCCGGCCCAGAGGTCACCCAGCCACCACTGAGCCCTTACACGCAGGCGCCGCTGCAACAATCTCCTGGTGGCTATCTTCCGGCCCCGTTCCTTGGCAACGACCAAGCTCCGTCCCTACAGGTACCACCGCCGGGGTGGCGTCCGGGCTACCGCGCTGAAACCCAAGAGCTGGGCTACCACCGGTTAGCGCTAGCGGACCCCAAGAACCGCTGGTGGTCACCTCTGGTGGAGGCCGCCATCGGGGTGCCCATTTACTTTGTTCTGAGTCTTCTGATGAGCATTCCCTTGGTGCTGCAGGCTGTTTCTTCTGCTGAGTCGCCGATGGATGCGGGGGAAATGACCTCCACGATGGAGACACTTCAGCGGTCAGCTTTAGAATCTCCCCTTAGCTTTACCCTCATGTTCGGTTCAATCGCCCTCATGTTCCCCGTTATGTGGCTGGCCCGCCTCATTATTGGCCCTAAACCCTGGGGCCTGGTGCACTCGGTGGCAGGGCGCATACGCTGGGACTGGCTACTCACCTGCTGCGGTATCGCTGCCTTGCTTTTTGTAGTGTTTCCTGTCGCTCTTGACCTTGCAACCGGGGGAAACCTGACCTTCGAACCCAAAACTCAGGGCAGCACCCTGGCGGTTCTGCTCTTGCTGGTGGTACTCATCGTTCCCTTCCAGGCGTATGCGGAGGAGCTGGTCTTCCGCGGCTATCTGCTACAAACCGTAGGCCGCTGGCTCAAGCACCCCGCCTGGGCGATTGTCCTTCCCGCTCCGCTCTTTATGCTAGGCCATGCCTACGATCTTTGGGCGCAGCTCTCCATCCTAGTGATGGCACTTGCCGCTGGTTTTGTCACCTGGCGCACCGGCGGCTTAGAAGCAGCGATTGCCCTGCACGTCGTCAATAACCTGGTGGCTATGACCTTCGGCATTTACGGTCTGGCTGACCCCTTCGTCCTGGAGGGCTCCACCTGGGTCAACCTGGTATCGGCAGTCATCACCCAGGGCCTCTTCGTGCTGGTAGTGCTTTGGGCTGCTAAGAAGCGGAAACTGGCGCGTACCCGCACCGCTCAGGTCTGGGGTAAGGAGGAGGTTACCGGCGCTCGCTAGCAGTTCGCTAGACTGTGTCCTATGACTCTTCAAGCCCTTGATCCTCAGACCAACATTGCCGACCTTGCCGATTTTGTGGCGGCGTCACCTACCTCCTTTCATGCCGCGGCGCAGAGCGCTCGCCGTCTGACGGCTGCCGGTTTTATCGAACTGCAGGAGAGCCAGCTCTGGGGCGATGAAGCCGCCACTGGCAAGCATTTTGTGGTGCGCGACGGGGCAATTATTGCCTGGATAGGGTCACCCACCCACCAGAGCTACCGGGTGCTCGGTGCCCACACCGATTCACCGGGTTTCAAGGTCAAACCTGCCTCATCGGTGCGCACTTTGGCGTGGAACCAGGTGGGCGTCGAGGTGTATGGCGGCCCTCTGCTGAACTCCTGGCTAGACCGCGAACTGCGCCTAGCAGGCCGCCTGACCGTACTCGTCAACGGTCAACTTGAAACCCGCCTGGTAGCCACCGATGCCATTGCTCGTATCCCGCAGCTCGCCATCCACCTGGACCGCGAGGCCAACGCCGGGCTCAAGCTGGATAAGCAGGGCAACCTCTACCCGGTCTGGGGTTTCGGTGACTCTCGCGGGGATGTCCTTGCCTACCTGGCAGAACGAGCTGAGGGCGGGGCCCTAGACCCCGCCGCTATCGTGGGCTACGACCTGCTCTTTGCGGATGCCCAGACCCCGCGCACTTTTGGTGAGAATGGCGAGCTGTTTGCCTCTGGACGCCTGGATAATCTTTCCTCGGTTCATGCCGGCCTCACCGCGCTGCAGCGGGTGGCAGAGGCTGGCACGGTGGGGGATCACAGCCTCATGTTTGCAGCTTTCGACCACGAAGAAATCGGGTCTGAAACCCGATCAGGTGCCGCTGGCCCCTTCCTTGAGGACGTCCTGGTGCGGCTCTCAGAAGCCCGCGGTGAAAGCCCGGCGGTCTACCGCAGGTCGGTTGCTGAATCTGTCTGCCTATCAGCGGACGCCGGACACCTAGCTCACCCCAACTACGTTGGACACCACGACACCAGCGTCCGCCCTGTTCCCGGCGGCGGCCCCCTGCTCAAAATCAACGCCAACCAACGCTACGCGACCGACTCCGTAGGCGCGGGTATCTTTGCCCAGGCTTGTGCCAAAGCGGGGGTTCCCTATCAGCAGTTTGTCTCTAACAACAACGTGCCCTGCGGCTCCACCATCGGCCCCATCACCGCTACCCGTCTGGGGATGCGCACCGTGGACGTCGGTGTCGGTCTGCTCTCTATGCACTCGGCACGCGAGATGGTCAGCGTGGCAGACATGGCCCACCTGACCGGCGCAATTGAAGGCTTCTTCACCATCTAAGGGGGGCCTATCATCGGTGGGTATGGTCATGCCTACTGACGGGCGTGCACTAAAACGCCGAGCGTGCACCTCTAAGGCGCACGCTCGGCGATAAGACGCACACTCGCGGAGGTGCGCTACCTACTTGTACCAGCTATCAAAGATGGTGACGGGGGTGGTGCGTTTGTGGCGGGAGCGCAGGAACTTACCCTCGATATTTTCGGCAGCCGCCGGGTCGATGTCTTTACCCTCTAGGTAGTCATCAATCTGGTCGTAGGTCAGCCCCAGCTCATCCTCATCGGTTCTGCCGGGTTTACCGTCCAGAAGGTCAGCGGTGGGCACCTTCTCCCAGAGCCGCTTGTCAGCTCCCAGCACCTTGAGCAGCTCGCGGTTCTGACGCTTGTTGAGACCGTGCAGAGGTATGATGTCCGCTCCACCGTCGCCGAACTTGGTGAAGAAGCCCGTGACTGCCTCAGCGCCGTGGTCGGTGCCTACAACCAGGAGATTTTTCTCCCCGGCTAGGGCGTACTGGGCAATCATGCGGGCACGGGCCTTGACATTACCCTTATTGAAGTCAGCGATTTCGCGGCCGGTAGCGGTTTCAAAGGCACTCTCGAAGCCGTTCACGGCGTCCATGATGTTGTAGGTGACAGTCTGCTGCGGCATGATGAAACGCAGGGCAGCCTGGGCATCGTCCTCATCCGCCTGAACCTGGTAGGGCAGACGAACGGCGATAAATTCCGCTTCAATCTCTTCAAGTTCAAGCTCTTCTACAGCTAGCTGGCAAAGACGCCCTGCTAGGGTGGAGTCTAGCCCGCCTGATATGCCCAGGACGAAGCCGCGGGTGCCAGTGGCTTTGAGATAGTCCACCAGGAATTGGACGCGCTTGCGCACCTCTTCTGCTGGATTGATGGTGGGCTTCACGCCCAATTCTTCAATGATGTGAGCCTGTAGTTCGCGCATGCCTCCATCTTACTCCGTGAATACTGGGAGCCTCCCTACCATCCTTAGGAATGAAATTGGGGTTTTTCTCTTACCGCCGCCCGAACCCTTGGGTAGGCTGGCAGTAATAGAGAAAGGCACACATCATGACTGAATCATACGGACAGAACTTTAATGGGCAGCAGCCCGCGCAAGCTTTCGACGCGTACGGCAACCCTATCCCTTCTGATGCAAAAGCGATGGCAACCCTGGCCCACCTTTCGGGCCTGTTAGGGCTCGTCCTCACCGCTTCTTTTGCCAGCTTTATTGGCCCTCTGGTTTTCTGGTTTATCTATAAGGACCGCCCCGGTTACGCTTTTGTACGCGTTGCCGCTGCCGGTGCTTTTAACTTCAGTTTCACCCTCTGGCTGGTCTATATCGCGACCATTCTGGTGACAGTCCTGACCCTTGGTTTTGCAGGAATCTTCACCTGGGTCATCTTCCTCGCCATTGGTGTGGCTTTGCTCGTGCTACATATTCTTGCAGCAATTAAGGCTAACCAGGGTGAGGTTTACACCTACCCCATGACCATTAAGCTCCTGAGCTAAAAAGCGAACCTGCCCGGTCATCCGTGAGTTCTCAGCGTTCATGAAAAAGGCGTGAACAAGGGCCGATATCTTCTGCCTCTGCACTGCCTTTATAAGGGATGGGGATGGCAGTTTCTGCCATCTTCCTGCTTTTTTCGGTGGAGAAGAGTTCCTTGGTCATGCCGGTAGCCACCTGGCCTAGGAGCTCGCTTGTCTGGCTCTACGTGCCAGTATCGCGCCGCGAGAAACCACCGGTCAATCGCCGTGCGATTTTTCTCGGGTTTCTGCGACTTATCTGCTGGTTGAGATGGGCATTTTGCCGTTCAAGCTCTGTGATACGTTGCTCTAGCTCCCCCAGCAAATGCTGGTTACGTTCGGCTACCTCTAGCACCCGGTGCACAGCGTCCTGAACCTCGTTGGCAAGGTGAGCCTGGTAGAGGTAGGGGCCTGGGCGGCCACCTGCTGCGAGATCCTCACGGATAGCTTCTGCCCGCACCTTGGAATCGTAGGCGGCGTGCAGATTTTGCCCGGCGTAAACCGAGTTAGCGTTAGGGCCGGTAGCTTCTACACGCTTTGACCAGTGGGCTAGATTTTCATTAATGAAAACCACCTCGTGGGCGGACGCCACCCGAATGTTGAACTCCCAGTCACCCACCACAGGCAGAGACTCATTATAGTAACCCAGGCTCTCGTGTAACTCCCGGCGGTAGAGGATGCTGATAGGCACCGCGCGATTGATGCGGAAGAAATCCTGAATACTCATCCATTCGAGGTAACCCCAGAAAGGGACAGAGTCGATAAATTCAAAGCCATCATCGGTAATGCGTTCGAAGTATTCGTCAGTGCGAACCACACTCATAGCAGCGCCGGTTTCGACCAGGGTGCGCACGCTAGTTTCAAGAAAGGTAGGTTCCCAGAGATCGTCATCATCGTGCACCGCAATAAAAGTGCTGTTAGTTGCATGGATGCCTGCGTTGGTTGCGGCTTCCATGCCGGTTGACTCAGGTCGGTGCAAGGCCTGGATTTTACTGCGGAACTCAGCGGGCTGTTCTGCTAGGAGGGCATCGACTGCCTCTGTCTCGCCGCCGTCGTTGATGAGCGCAATGGTGTAGTCAGTGAAGGTTTGCTCCGCGATATTAGAGAGAGCACGCGCTAGGAAAACTGGGCGGTCCTTGGTGCGGACGATGATTGCAACAGAGGGAGTATTCATGGGCCTCACGATAACAAATTCGGAAAGGTGACGTCTTAGAACCATCGTAGCGTGTGCCTATCGAAAGCAGAATTGGAACGCGTGGGAGACAAGAAAAGTGCCCCCGATCTTGAAACCGGGGGCACCATTTCTACTTACATTCGAGCCTTATGTCAGCTATTTTCCTCACTGACTGAGCACGGTTGTATCGTAGCGGTAGAGGAAGGCTGCCATCGCACCACGCTCAATGGGGGTCTTCGGGCGGAAGGTTCCGTCCTCCCAACCATCGGTGATGTTCTGTTCTGCCAACCAGCTAATTTCCTTATAGAACTGGCGGTTGGTGGGAACATCGTTGAACGGTGATTCGCTGGGTGCGGTGTAAGCCGGTGACCCTGCCATGCGGTAGAAGAAGGCTGCCATCGCGTCACGGTTCACGGGTTCGCTGGGGCGGAAAGTGCCATCGGACCAGCCGGTGGTGATACCCTGCTCAGCCAACCAGCTGATTTCCTTGTAGAACGGGTGATCGGTGGGAACATCCTTGAATTGGGATTCGCTGGGTGCGGTGTAAGCCGGTGACCCTGCTAGGCGGTAGAAGAATGCTGCCATCGCGCCGCGCTCTACTGACTCGTTGGGGCGGAAGGTGCCATCGGACCAGCCGGTGGTAATACCGCGTGTTGCAAGCCAGTTAATCTCGGTGTAGAAGGGATGATCAGCGGGGACGTCGGTGAACCGGGGGTTCATCACGGTGGGATCTGATGGGCTGTTCTGTACGTCTACTACCTGTGCCTTATTACCTACAACATTCTTGTGGATACCTGAGAGGTCGCCGGTTGAGTTGTGCATGTGTAAGAAGAGAGCACGGGTTGAGTCGCTTGAGGTCCGGGTCGCCGTAATTTCGGTGTCCGGAGCATCGATGAAGAGCGAATCAGTTAGCTTTTGGTTAGAGGCGAAAGACAGGACGGGATCGTAGGGGTTGTACTTGATCCAGTCGGTGCTTTCGATGACTTCACCGTTCGCGATGCCGTGTACCTTGTAGCTGAGGCTCTGAGCCTGAGCGGGAGTCAGGTTCAGTGCGTTTAGTGAGATAGGGAGAACAGCGGCGTTGGTGTCGAGGATGTTGGTGTCAACATCACCGAGAGCGCCGTTGAGGGGCTGGCTGTCAACGGGGCTCCAGGAGCCGTTATCCATGCGACGCAGCAGGTTGACGACAGGGTAGTCAAGACCGGTGATGCGGGTGGTTACAGCAGCAAAGTCAGGTACACCGTCGTTGTTCACGTCGATGCTTGCTTCAAACGCTACAGAGGGGGTCATGGTTTCCCAGTTGCCCCAGGTCGACAGACCAATGTTCAACATAGCGCCGGCAGGGATGCCGTTCTGAACTCCACCGAGTTCACGAATGGTGGAGTTGGCACCAACGTACTGCAAGTCAACTGCCTGGAAAGAGGGCTGACCGAGCTTGCCGGTGGGGATTCGGGCGCTTTCAGCACCGAGCTGGAAGGCACCCAGACCTGATACGTACCCGTTCTGGTTCAGAGCTGTACCTGAGAGCTTAACCTTTTCCTGAGCGGATGTAGCGCCAAAGTGGATAGCCTCGGCCTTCATCTCTGAAACGGGCTTAGGAGCAGCCTGTACAGGAACGCGCAGAGTGGTGCCACCGTCAGAAAGAATCATGCGGGTTGACAGGGTAGCCAGGTACTGGCGAGCAATACCGCGGTGTTCCTCGAGCTGAGCAGGGTCCATGGTCTTCGCCAGTTCAGCGCCGTTAGTGGTTGCGGTAACGGTGAAGGTAGCCTTCGAGTTAGCTGCAACAGTAACGTTGGCCGGTGCGGACAGCTCTACGCCCCGCAGGGAGGAGCTGTCGTTGAAGTTAATGGCGAACGTGCGATCCTGATCGCCACGGTTATCAACGGTGAAGTTGCGGGTCTGTGTGAGGACGTCACCGGTAGCAACCTCGGTTACACCGAAGCTCGATGAAACCTGCTCAGCGCGATCAGCGTTGTAAAGCAGAACATCTGAGTTCACAGCCTGCAGGGCATCAACACGGCCTGCACCAACACGTTCTACCGAGTAGGTGTTGCCATCCAGATCCTTGGGATCGTGGTTAGCCGAGTTCATGATCGCTGCCTTGAGTGAGGCAGGCGAGTAGTTGGGGTGAGCTTCAAGCACGAGAGCTGCAATACCAGCAACGTGAGGAGCTGCCATGGAGGTACCGGTCATCACGGCAGGCTGGGTGCCGCCGCCAGCTGCAACTGACTTGATGGAAGTGCCAGGGGCTGCAACGTCGGGCTTAGTGAAACCTGCTGAACCGTGCTGGCCGCGAGCGGTCGAGGGGTTAGCGTCATCATGCTGTCCGGTTTCAAGGAGGGCAGCGCCGATCATCTCAGGGTCAAGCTTAATCTTCAGGGTGCCGGCTTCAGCAGCGGGACGAGCCTTTTCGGCATCCTGAGCAGTCAAGCGAACACCGGGGATGCCTGCGTTACCGGCAATACCCGAATCTTCCTTCACAACCTGGGAGGCAAGGACGACGCCCTCAGCGCCAGCATTCTGGATGTTGTTGAAGCGAACTGCTGAGCCGCAGGGGAAGTTACCGGTTTCATCCGACCAGTCGATGAAGACCCACTTGCCAGCGAAGTTAGTGTCTGCCGGGTAGGCGTCACAAGCGTAGGGGTTCTCAGCGGTGGTTGCTACAACTTCGCCGGTGAGCTGCTCTTCGGTGGCGGTGTTGTAGTTGAAGTTGACGCTGTAGTCACCTACAACGGGGCCAGCGATATCGGCGGGTGCAAGAATTTCAGCACCATCTGCGTAGCCCGTGGAGCCAATGGTGTTAGCAACGGTTAGAGATGAGATGGTGTTACCGGGGGTGCCCAGTACTGAATAGGTATCACCCTGACCGCCAAAGTTATTGGCGTTACCGGCAGCGGTAACGGTAAGAACGCCGTTGCGGTAGAGCGAATCCATGATGATATTGTCAGGATCATCAATGGGGCCAAAGTCTGAGCCCAGTGAAAGGTTGACGATGTCAACACGGTCTGAGTAGTCGCCGTCACCGTTGGGGTCTAGGGAGCGGTCAAGAGCTTGACCGGTGAGGTTGGTTGAGCCTTCACAGCCGAAGACGCGCAGGCCCACTATCTGAGCTTCGGGTGCTGAACCGGGGCCAATCTGCATCGTCTGAACATCTTCTGAGGTTAGCTTAGAGTAGTCCCCGTCAAAGGTGCTTCCATCAGCGTTGGTGCCGTAGGCGGCTGCAGTGCCGGCTACGTGGCTACCGTGACCTGCAGCTGCGCAGTCCAGGGGATTGTTATCGGGTGAAGGGACGTTCTTGGTGGGATCAGAAGCGTTGTAGTCATCACCTGCGAGGTCATAACCGCCGATGAACTTTTCGGGGTCATAAAGGCCGCTATCGGCTGAAGGCATTTCAGACATTGCCTGAGCCTCTTGGTATGCTTCATCGGTGCCGGGGCCACCAAAGGCTGAGTGGGTGTAGTCGACACCGGTATCTACTACAGAGATGGTGACACCCTTACCGGTCTTGCCGGTGTTGACCCAGGTTGCTAGTGCTGCGGTGTCAATGTCTGATGTGCCGTTGACTCGTTCCTTGGGAATGATACGTGAGATGCGCTCAACGTCGTTGCGTTCGGCAAGTTTGCGCAGGGACTCCGCATCACCCTGAAGAGCGACGCCTCGTACCGAGTTATAGGTGGTGTAAATGACGTCAGAACCTGATTCGCCAGCCACCTGAGCTGCCTGAGATTCAACGGCGCTTTGAATGCTGCGAACCTGTGAAGCGGTATCCACCGGGTCTGATATCCCGTCGAGGACGCTCCTAGGCTGTGTAGCTTCGTAGGCGCCCTGACCCTTGAACTGCACGAAAACAGCAACGGATCCCTCTGCGTCATCGAGGTTAGAGCTAACTTTCTGGCCGTCAGAATTTGAGAGTAGGGCATCTTGGAGGGATGATACTGGTGCGAGATTTGCATCTGCATCGGTTGTCGCATGTGCGGTGGGTAGGACGGTGAGGGGGAGAGCGAGAGCCAGCCCTAGCGTCGTTACCGCGCATGAACGAAGAACTCGCTGACGCGAGGTTGTTTCTTTCATGGGGATTCCTTTTGGGTAGATCCAATACGTATGCGGGTGATGTGATTCACTCTATCTGAAAGGGTGGGCTGTGACACGTGTTATCAGCGTAACTTTTGCATCTACTGACCGCTCCACGTCAGGGCCAACTGTTGAGGAGGTGAAATATCGGGCAAAAATAGCACCCCGCCCCGGTAACGGGTATTCTTAGAAGCTGGTGTGTTCTGATTTTTCCGCGTAAACCTGCCTTGGATACTGGATTCTCGTTCTACACCACACCGCCGTGAAATCCGGCCGGTGAAGATCCTAGTACAGGAGAATATATGCCAGCGATCGTAATCGTCGGCGCCCAGTGGGGCGACGAAGGTAAGGGTAAAGCGACTGACCTTTTAGGTGGCCGCGTTGACTACGTGGTGAAGCCTAACGGCGGTAATAATGCAGGCCATACCGTAGTTGTGAACGGTCAGAAGTTCGAGCTTAAGCTCCTTCCGGCAGGCATTTTGTCACCCAACGCGGTACCTGTTATTGGTAACGGTGTGGTGATTAACCCCGAGGCTCTCTTTGAAGAAATCGACGGTCTTGAAGCACGCGGCGCTGACACCTCCAAACTAAAAATTTCAGCTAACGCACACCTGGTAGCTCCTTACCACCAGACCATGGATAAGGTCACCGAGCGCTTCTTGGGTAAGCGCGCCATCGGTACCACCGGCCGCGGTATCGGCCCCACCTACATGGATAAGATTGGCCGCCTGGGCATTCGTGTGCAGGACATTCTGGACGAGTCCATCCTGCGCCAGAAGGTCGAAGGTGCCCTGCGTCAGAAGAATGAACTGCTGGTCAAGGTCTACAACCGCCGCCACGTCGAGGTTGAAGAAATTGTGGACTACTTCATGAGCTTCGCTGACCGCCTGCGCCCCATGATTGTTGAATCCACTCAGCTGCTGAACAAGGCACTGGATGAGGGCAAGATCCTGCTGATGGAGGGCGGCCAGGCGACCTTCTTGGACGTTGACCACGGCACTTACCCCTTCGTCACCTCATCTAACCCCACCGCTGGCGGTGCATCCGTTGGCTCCGGTGTAGGCCCCACCCGCATCACCCGAGTCATCGGTATTCAGAAGGCTTACACCACCCGTGTGGGCGCTGGCCCCTTCCCCACCGAACTCTTTGATGAGATGGGTGAATTCCTGCAGAAGACCGGCGGCGAGTTTGGTGTGAACACCGGCCGCCCCCGTCGTTGCGGCTGGTATGACGCCGTGCTAGCACGTCAGGCAGTGCGCGTGAACGGTTTTACTGACCTCTTTATCACCAAGCTGGACGTGCTCACCGGGCTTGAGAAGATCCCTGTATGTGTTGCCTACGAGGTGGACGGCGTGCGTCATGACGAGATGCCCATGACCCAGTCAGAGTTCCACCATGCTAAGCCTATCTACGAGTACTTCGACGGCTGGACTGAGGACATCACCGAGGCTAAGACCCTGGAGGATCTCCCAGCCAACGCACGGAAGTACGTGGAAAAGCTGGAGGAAATCTCAGACTGCCGCATCTCTGCAATCGGTGTCGGCCCGGGCCGCGAGCAGACCATTGTGGTACGCGACCTGATCGAAAGCTAGACAGCTTCGTCAAAGTCACTAAAAGACCGCCATTGTGGGCTCAGTAGCTGGTGGAAACAGCTACGCGGCGTCATTGGCGGTCTTATCTTCTGTCATTAATTGAAATCTGCAGCTCACAGTCTGGAATGAGGTATATCAAGTGCCAAAGGTCCTAATCCTTGCGGATCTTGGGCAAGAAAATTACCACGTCGGTGATGAGGCTATGGGTATCGCTGCCCAAGTAGCTCTAGAAGAGCGGGGTTTTGAAACCTATATCGCTACTCGTTCGACCGATCACTCCCGCGCCTACATTGGCTCTGCCCAAGGTTATATAGAAACCCTGATTTTTCCGGGTGAGCCTGCTCGCCGTGAAGAATATCTTGAAGAGGTGCGAGCCTGTCTGAGCGGTGCCCGAGTGGCGCGGGAGATTGCCGAATTCATCCATCATGTTTCTGCCATGGATGGCATTCTGATAGCTGGTGGCGGAAATATGAACTCTGTCTTCGGCTGGCTCCTGTATGAGCGGGCAGCCTATGCTCTGGTGGCAGAACATTTCGGGATTCCTCTAGTGATTTCAGGGCAGTCTGTTGGCCCTGTTTTGACCGACCGGGACGAGCGTACCCTGGCGGAGCTTCTGAGCGCTGCACAGCTGGTCGGTATGCGCGAGCAGACCTCCTTTGACCGGGTGCGTGCGCTAGGAATAGATGCGAGACATTGCCTGGATGACGCGACTTTCTACCAGGTAGGTCAGCGAAACCTTCCCCATGCCCCGGATTGTACGCTACCCAGCGACTATATCTGTGCCACTTTCACCAACCTGAGTGACTCTGAAGTGCAGAAAATCGCTGCGCGGTTGGATGATATTTACCGAAGGTATGGGTTTACCACCGTGCTGGTGCAGCATAAGGGTAGGCCCGGGGACGCCCTTGACGACATTATTGTTGCACGGCGCATCGCTGAGTGTATGACTTCACCTTCCCTGGTGCTTCCTGTCCTGCACGCAGATTCTACGGTAGCGATACACCAAGGCGCTCACCTTAACTTTTCTAACCGTTACCACCCCGGTGTTTTCTCTCTGGCAGCTGGTGTTCCCTATATTGCGCTCATACCGGATGCATTCACCGATATACGGATAGCGGGCTTGATGGCTCATTACGGTGTTGAGGGTTTTGCTGTGTCGCAGGAGCTTATCGCTGAGGTTGCTGATCAGGCTCTCACTGAAGCGATTGAACGGCGTGAAGATATTACCGCTCACCTACAATCTCGTTCACGTGAGCTGGCAATTTTCTCCGTTTCCTGGTGGGACGCTGTTGCCAGCGAGCTTCGGGGGCAACGAGCTTCCGGGGGTCTGATGGATCTCGGCCCTGCTCCTACCTTTGAGGTGGGGGATTGGTCTAAGCAGAATACTGCTCGCAGGGCCAAAGTAGCCCAGGTTTCACTGAGCGAGACGTTGGCACATGCTCAGTATGATAGGGAACGGTCCTGGGTGGACTACCGCGCTGCCCACCCTACTGGAAGGGTGGCAGGTCAGCCTCTGGTCAGCGTTATTATTCCTGCCTACAATGCCGCCCACACCATTGGTGATCAGCTGGAATGTCTGTCGCTCCAAAAGTCAGCACCCACCTTTGAAGTAATTATCAGTGATAACGGCAGCACAGATGAGTTGGCAGCGGCGGTTGAACCATATCGGAATCGGCTCAACGTGCGCATCGTGGATTCTTCTCAGATTCAGGGGGTTTCCCATGCCCGGAACGTGGGGATTCAAGAATCGCAGTGCGATTTTATTATGATTTGCGATGCTGATGATTTCGTATCCCAGGGGTGGGTGCGTGCGATGTATGATGCAATGTGCACCTATCCCGATGCCTACGTGCTAGGTCAATACCTCTATATCAGTGACGAAGGAGGGCTGAGCCTGCAGCACGCCGAGGTGCAGCGGCTATTCACTGAACCTAAATGGCAGGACGTCTTTGTTCAGGACCCTGACCCTTCTGCCCCCATTGAAACTCACTTCTTCATCGGTGGGGGGTCTTTAGCGTTTCGCAGGGAAGCAGGGCTTCAGCTGAGAGGCTTCGATTCCTCCTACACCCGAGGCGGGGATGATTGGGATTTCTTTGCCCGCGCTCGCTTAGCAGGTATGCGGCAGGTAGAAGCCTACGGGGCAGCAGTTGCCTATCGGATTTCACATAGCCCGGCTCAGCAACTGAAACGTCAACGCTTTTACGGTCTCAATGATGTGCTGGTGACAAGACGTTTCCCTGCGCAGGTGCAGACAAATACCTCGGTCATCAAGCAGATGCCCATTCTGCTCAAAACTCCCTACCGTCTGGCTCGTTATCGCGACCTAGAGACAAGGGTGAAGATTTTCAGTGACCTGGGGTATGCCCTGGGCATCCTTCAGGGCACCATCCTTTACAGAGTTTTACGTCGAATTCCTCGCCCGGCGCTCATGGAGGAGAATCGACCCTAATCTTCCTTGCTCAGTGGGGGCTCCTTCCGCTGAGGCCGCTGACCCTGCCGCGCACGGCGTCCTGCCCTAAGATAGAGACCATGCCTCTTCTCCTGAACGTCCTCAACCCTGACGCCGGTGCTGCTCGATCTAGCGGTTCGGTACAACAAACGATCGATGCTTACCGGGCCGGTGAACAAGCCTTTATCGGGATTAGCAACCCCACCGATACTGACCTCGCCTGGCTCACTGACACCTTTGGCCTGCACCGTCTAGCGGTCGAAGACTCTCAATTTGGCCACCAGCGCGCCAAAATGGAAAAATACGGTGATATCTACTTTGTGGTGCTTAAGCCCACCGTCTATGTCGATGAACTCGAGGAAATCAGGTTCGGTGAGGCCCACGTCTTTGTTGGTCCACGCTTCGTAATCTGGCTTATTAAAGACTCCTTGCGCTCAGAGGTTCACTCCCAAGAAGTCATGGAAGCCGCTTTCGCCCGTCTTGAAGACGAGCCCACCCCCATGAAATTCTTACACCAGCTCATGGATGGTCTAGTCGATGGTTATATCCCCGTGGTCGAGGGTCTAGAAAATGACGGGGATGAGATTGAAGACTCCCTCTTTGGAGACAATCATGAAGCCTCAGAAATCTCCCAGCGCATCTACGGGCTGCTCAATGAAGTCAGTGACTTCAAGCGCGCTGTCAAACCGGTGGCCCAGATGTTAGAGCTCATTATGGGCAGGCTCCGCACGCAAGCCAACGCGAGTGCCGAGCAGCAACAAGAAGAAACCTTGGAACTCCTGCGCCACTACCGCGATGTGCACGATCATGCGGTGCACGTTAGCGAGCGGGTGGATGACCTGCTCACTTCCCTAGAAAATGCTCTGCAGGTCAATGCCACGATTGTTGCTGAACGTCAGAACGATGACATGAAGAAAATTTCAGCGTGGGCAGCTATCTTCGTTGCCCCCACCATCGTCGGGTCAATCTACGGCATGAACTTTGACGATATGCCCGAGCTCCACTGGGCTTTTGGCTACCCCTTTGCGTTAGGGGTGATGGTGGCAGTTTCTCTGGGACTCTGGTTGGTTTTCAAAAAGAAAGAGTGGCTCTAAAACCGGCCAATCCTCCCCGCGCAGTTTACGTGTGCGGAGAGGTCACGCCTCTGCGTTTTACTGATAGGCGCTAGGAACAGGCAACTCACCGTTCAGCAGGTAGGCGCCCAGCTCCTTGCATTTATAGGCAACAGGGTCATGCAGGGTATGAGTGCGGACATCTCGCCAGTGGCGGTCTAACCCAAGTTCGGTCTTGGTGGCTCTTGCACCGGTCACATCAAAGACTCTCTGAGTGACCTCCAGGCTCACCTCGTGGGCAGTAATCTTGGCAGCCACAATATTCTCAGCAACTGCTGAGCGCTGCTCAAGAGTGATTCCCTTGCCCTGGCTGATGAGCCAATCCAAGCTATCGGTCGCCTGCTGCACTAGAGCGCTCAGTGCCTGTAGTTTGCTGGCCAGCTCCCCGTAGGTGCGCACAATATAGGGGTCGTCTGTGGCCTTTTGTACATCAGCGTGAAACCAGGGCCGCGATGTATCGCGCGTGTACCCTAGCGCCTCAAGGAAGGCGCCCTCTGCTGCAGCCAGATAGACCGTGCTAAAGAGCAGCTGAAAGCCGAGCGTTGACAGGGTCTTATAGACTTCCCGGTCAGCGTCGGTTGGCCCAACGTCGGCAATGACCGCTTCTTGGGCCACAAAAACGTCCCGGAACTCAATGCTATTGGTTGCTGTCCCACGGGACCCCAAGACATCCCAGTCATCATGCAACACAACCCCATCCACAGTGGTATCAACCAGCAGAGCAATACGGTCCCCCTCAGCAGTAAAGACGCGGGCAAAAATTTGATCTGCCACCCTGCTACCGGTAGCAAAAGGCTTAAGACCATTAATGATGTAGCCACCTTCTACCCGTTGTGCCTGCACCTGGCTCCCCTGAGGTGTGCCTGTGGACGAGAATAGCCAACGGTTGGTGATGCTGTCTGTTGCCAGTTGCTGAGCGCGCTCACCCTCAATATCTAAGTAGGGGAAAACCTGAAAGAGGTAGTGGTACCCCAGGAGTTGCCCCGTTGAGTTATCAGCCCGGGCAATGATCTGAACCAGCTCAAAAGCCTCATGCAGGTTCAGACCTTCACCGCCTAACGAGCGAGGGATATTTAGGGGAAGTAGGCCGGAATCTTGCAGTATTTTCTTAGCAGCAAACGGCGGTAAATTAGCGCTGTCGCGCTCCACCACATCTGCGCGCAGTTTCTCAGCGGTTTTATGGGCAACCTCCACCCAGTGCTTGTGGCTTGCCTTCCGCTGGACGGTGGTAAAAGTGGGCAAAATTGAAAGTGTCATGTGTCGTTCTTCTCTCCAGATGGGGTTAGGCGTCTACGTCCCAGGAGGCAAAATCAGCTTTAATGTCTCGGTCCCAGGGGGTATCGAGCACCCCGCCGATGTAGTCCTTGTACCACTGCCGAACCTCATCTGAGTGGAAGGCATCTTGTAGCGCCTGAGCTTTCTCTGTGCCAACAAAATCTGGACGGGCAGCTACCAGGCAAATGTAGGGCAGGGCGTCTTCAGTGGTTTCAAAAGCCAGCGCGGCCTGAGGTTCCAACCCAATTTCTGAGGCGAGACGGACAAAAAGAAAACCGGCGTCAGCGTCCGGTAAGGTCTTGGACAGAGACTGCTGGTCGACCTCTACGAACTGGAGATCTTTGGGGTTTTCTAGGATGTCTTGTTGAGAAAGATGGGTCACAGGCTTACCTTCGGTAAGGGTGAGAAGACCATGCTGGGCAAGAAGAGCTAAAGCACGGCCGTTGTTGGAGGTGTCGACCGGGATGGCGATCCTCGCCCCTTGAGGCAGGGCATCCAGGGATGAATACTTCTGTGACCAGATACCAGCAGGGGACGTGTACTCGTAGAAAAGGGGCACCAAATCAAGCCCCTTGTCCCGCTTAAACTGCTGCAGGTATGCCCCGTGCTGGAAGAAGTTAGCGTCATAGGTGCCTTGGGAAACCTCGAGGTTGGGCTGCACGATATCGGTGACGTAGGTTGCCTGTAGGTCCCAGCCTTTTTCCTTCAGAATTTTTTGGGCGATTTTGGTGGGCTCCTGGTAGGGGGCTGATTCAGTAGCGATGATGGTGATGGTTTTATCGTTACCGCTAGCGGCAGTGCCGCAGGCACTGAATGCCAGTGCGCCTAGGGTTGCGATGCCTGAACTGATGAGAAGCTGTCGGCGGTTGATAGAGAGGCTCATGGTGTACGTCCTTAGGATAAGAAGAGGTTTTAGTGTGTGCGGTAAAAAGTTGCAGTGGGGTTGGCGCTGTAGGGTTGGGATTCCCCAAATTTTTCGCGCAGAGTCCCGGGGGGATAGCTCGTTTGGGCTAGTCCGCGGCGGGTCAGTTCGGGCAGAATATGGTCGATGAAGTCCGTATAAGAGCTGGGTAAGAAGGAGTTGATGACATTAATTCCAGCCACTCCGGCGTCCTGCCAGCGCTCTAGCTGATCGGCAATCTGCTCTGGGGTTCCTACCAGGTGCTGGGCCTCGGTACGGTAGCGGGCAACGTCCTCTAACGTAGGATTCTGGCCCGGGGTAGAGGCCTTAATCGCATCTAGGATCCCACGTGAGCCTTCGGTTTCGATGTCACCTAAGGGAGTATCTAAGGGAAGTCCACCTAAATCGATGCCCAGGCTTCCGCCGATATGGGCCAGCACCGTATCAACATCTAGGTACTCCCGCTCTGCTTCGTGCAGGCGGTGAGCTTCCTCTTCCGTGGAGCCAACCGTGAAGGACAGGCCCGCAAAGAGCTTGATGTCCTCCCGGCGCCGTCCTGCTGCCTCTGCTTGCACCCGCAGCTTTTCTGAAAACCTCTGAGCGTAGTCGGGAGAGGGAGCAAAAACAAAAGCAGCTTCGGCATGTTTACCGGCGAATACCGTGCCCCGGGTTGAATTACCTGCCTGAAACAGTAAGGGAGTTCGCTGGGGTGAAGGAGACACCAGATGCGGCCCCTCCACAGAATAACGTTGGCCAGAATGGTTGATTTTGTGAACCTTTGACGGGTTAGCAAAGATACCGGACTCTTTATCTGTGAGCAGCGCACCCTCCTGCCAGGAGCTCTCCCAGAGCTTGTAACAGACCTCCAAATATTCATCTGCCCAGTCGTAACGCTGGTCGTGCTCCGTGATGGAGGAACTGCCAAAGTTCTTGTGGGCGTTTTCTAAAGAGCTAGTAACGATGTTCCAAGCAACCCGGCCACCGCTCAGGTGATCAAGGGTTGAGAGTTGGCGGGCAAAGGTAAAGGGGTGCGCCTGAATCACCGATGAGGTAATAGCCAACCCCAGGTTCTGAGTGACAGCAGCCAGAGCTGATGCCAGTACCAGCGGGTCGTTGGAAGGAACTTGAAGGCCTTTACGAATAAGTGAGTCTGTGCTGCCTTCATGGTTTCCATACAGACCCACCACATCTGCCAGGAAGAGCGCGTCAAAGTGGGCAGCTTCTAGCTGCTGGGCTAAATCAGTCCAGAGGGCTAGCTCGTTGAAACGGTGCTGCTGGGCATCGGGATGGCGCCACTGACCGCCGCGAATATGGTTGCCAGTGTTCATAACAAAAGCGCTCAACAGTAGGCGGGGGCGCTGGCTAAAAGTAGACATAGTTATCCTCGTGCGGGGTGAAGTTTTTATAGTGTTAGCGTTTATCGAGGGCCCGTGAAAGACGAGATCCGCTGACCTGCACCAGAGATACCAGGGCAATCATAAGAAGGATCGCTAGGACCATCAGCGGGGTTTCGTAACGGTAGTAGCCGTAGCGGATAGCGAAGTCGCCTATACCTCCACCGCCTACCAGCCCTGCCATAGCTGAGTAAGAAATAAAGCTGACCGTCATGATGGTGACAGACCCAACCAGGGCGGGAATTGCGTCCACCAGCAGAACATGAGAAATTACCTGGCGGTGTTTAGCTCCCATAGCAAGGGCTGCTTCTACGGTGCCCTGACCTAACTGTGTGAGGTTCTGCTCTACAAAACGGGCGAAGTAGGGCACTGCGTTGATGGTGAGAGGGACGATGACCGCGGCGGTGCCGATGGTTGTTCCCACCAAAAGTCTGGTGAAGGGAATGATGGCAATGAGCAAAATCAGAAAGGGAAAAGAGCGGGCTATGTTCACCGCGGTGTCGAGTACCTTGTGCACTTTAGGTCGAGGGGAGAGCCCATCTGGCCCCCAAAGGTACAGCAGAATCCCCAGGGGGGTACCACCGGCAATAGCCAGGGGAATAGCTACTGCAATCATGGTAAAGGTCTGCCCCAGTGCTGTCAGAAGTTCCGGATAAATTTCAACAATGCGCTCAAACATGGTGTAGCTCCTCTACAGACTGAACGGGTTCTGATGCGGCTAGCTCAACGGTGGGGTTAAGCCTGATGGAGTCATCAAGCAGGTAGGCGCCAATGTCGCTAGTAGGAATGAAATTTTTACGGCGAATATCTTTGGTGCTCACCTGCTCAACCAAGGCGCCGCCCTCAAGAATCGCAATCTCATCGGCCAAAGCCTTGACTACGTTCATCTCGTGGGTAACCAGAACAGTGGTAATTCCAAATTCGGTATTAATATCTTTGAGGTACTGCAAAATACTTCCAGTGGTGCGTGGGTCGACGGCGGAGGTCGGCTCATCGCAGAGAAGAATCTGAGGCTGAGGTGCTAGGGCACGGGCTATCGCTACCCGCTGTTTTTGGCCCCCTGACAGCTGCCCGGGGTAGGCATTTTCTTTGCTCGCCAAATCCACAATTTCAAGAGCCTGGCGCGCCTTCTCTTTTCTAAACGCACGGCTAACACCAGCAAATTTCAGGGCAAGTTCAACGTTCTTGCGCACGGTTAGGTTATTGACCAGGTTGAAGTGCTGGAAAATCATGCCAATGTTGTGGCGGGCTTCGCGTAGCTGCGCTGGGTTGAGAATAGTCAGGTCAGTCCCATCAATGAGAATCCGCCCAGCACTGGGACGCTCCAACAGATTTATCGAACGAAGAAGCGTTGACTTACCTGCCCCAGAGAACCCAATGATGCCTTGTATAGATGACTTGGGAACGTGGAGAGAGACGTCCTTGACTGCGCAGAATTCGCGCTCGCCGCGTCCGTAGCTCACCGAAACGTTATCCAGTTGAATCACTGTTTACTCCTCGTAGTCATGCGAGGGAAACCTAGAACAGCATAAGCCTATCCAGAGGGGAGGCCGGAGCGGAAAAGGGATTCCATCGCCTCCTGGCGGGAGCACCGGGCCTCAAAGGGCTGGTTGCTGCGACGTCACTGAGCCAGGTCTCTCGGTCGCTCTTGATGGTTTTGTTGGGTTTGACTCTAATCATGCCTCGTAGGGGTTGGCAAACGAAAGACAGAGGATGACGTGAAAAGTCTAGGTATGAAGAATTATGAACCAGGGCACACCACATTAAGGGTGGGGTGTAATGATTTAGCGGGAAGAATAGCCTTTCCCTGTGCCTGAATACCTAGTTAAAGGACTGACCCAAAATGCTCGCGTAACAGCTGAGCTGGATGAGCGTATGGAAGGTGTGCATGATGCCATCCATGGCCAAGAGAATAGGTCTAAAAAATTCTCAGATGAGGAAATGACTAACTCAGCGGTGCTACAGCAGTGGTGGGAGAGATGGCGGTAGCCCAACGGAAGAGAGCTGAGAGCCAAGGGAAGCCACCCGGCATCACTGCTATAAGGTACTCATCTTCACCAATAGGTTAGTTATTGTAGAAGCTCAGGATCTATGGGTTGCCTGAGCAGCTCTAGGCTGCATTGCCTACTAGTTTGCTGATAGCCCCCAGTAGACCTTTGATATCTGCTGGGCTGGGGGAGGGGCTCTGCCCCTGTGCTGAGGTTGCTTTCTCGCTGCTATCCCCTGCCTGTGATAGCACCGCGTTGTAGTAGAGGCCGTCCCCAATCAGCAAAATCGCCCGCGCAACGTGGGGGTCCTTCACCTCATCCTCAAGCAGACTGAGCCAGCGGTCTTGCACCCGCTTCATGGCGGTATTCACCGCTGGTTGAAAATCATTGCCCAGGCGCGTAACTGAAATGATGGTTCGGTCCAGAGGCGAGTCCTGCCAGACCGAGGTACGCACATAATAGTCGGTGGCCCCAGCGGGGTCCTGGCTCATAAGAACTGCGTCTTGTTCAGCCAGGGTCTCAAGGCGCTGCAAAAGCCCAGATGCCAGAGCCCGCTTGTCCTTGAAGTGGTAGAGCAAACCCCCCTTGGAGACACTTGCAGCTTTAGCTATGGCCTCTAAAGTAGCGGCGCGTTCGCCGTTCTCAACAAGCACTCTCTCGTAGGCATCCAATATCTTTTCGCGTGCACTCATGTATTCCAGGGTACACGCAAAACCCTTGATGTAGAACCGTCCAGACGGTACAGTATCTTGGGTAGGAATCACTAACCCCTAGAGTATTGAGGTGCCCATGCGCTCGGCAACCGGCCAAATCCCAGCCGTGAACCCCGTCTCAACAACGCCCTACCCCAAACGCTGGTGGGCATTAGCGGTGCTGATGCTACCGGTGCTTTTGGTGTCTGTTGATAACACTGTGCTTTCCTTTGCCTTGCCGGTCATTTCTGCACAGCTTAATCCCACGGGCGCCCAGCTGCTGTGGATTACCGATATCTACCCGCTCATTCTCGCGGGTCTACTGGTGCCAGCCGGTAGTCTGGGGGACCGCCTGGGCCGCCGCCGTCTGCTGCTGGTCGGTGGCACGGGTTTCACTGTCATCTCGGCAGCTGCTGCCTTCGCCCCCACAGCTGACTGGCTCATCGCAGCCCGTGCCGCTATGGGCCTATTCGGAGCCATGCTGATGCCCGCCACCCTTTCCATTATCAGAAATATGTTTGAAGACGCTGTTGAGCGTCGCACCGCTATCGCTATTTGGGCTGCGGGTTTCTCAGGTGGCGCTGCCTTGGGCCCTATCGTGGGTGGAGTGCTTCTTGAACACTTCAGCTGGGGCTCAATTTTCTTGATGGCAGTACCGGTGCTCCTGCCTCTACTCATTGCCGGGCCCCTGGTGTTGCCTGAATCTAAAGATCCTAACCCCGGTGCTATTGACCCGCTCTCTATCGCTTTGGTCATGCTAACCATGGCACCGCTGGTCTACTCCATCAAGCACTTTGCGACCGCTGGGTTTGATCTGCAAACCGCGCTCACCCTAGTGGTGGCAGTGATCGCAGGTGTGCTTTTCACTCGCCGCCAGCTGGCACGCAACAACCCCATGTTGGACGTCCGCCTTTTCACCAACCCGCGTTTCTCGGGTGCGGTAGCCGCCAATCTACTGGCGGTCTTTGCTCTGGTTGGCTTCTTGTACTTTGTCTCTCAGCATATGCAGCTGGTCAGCGGACATTCACCCCTGCAGGCAAGCTTCTTGCTGCTGCCCGGGCTTGCCACGACGGTGATTATGGGGCTGTTGGTGGTCAGAATGGTCAAGCGCTTTAAACCCTCTCATGTGGTGGCTTTTGCGCTGATGCTCAGCTCGCTAGCCTTCGCGCTGGTAGCCTACTCGGCACGGGTGGAGTCTGATCTGGGTATCATTCTAGCTTTCGCTTTGCTGGGTGCAGGTATCGGTATGGCCGAGACTCTCTCCAATGACATCATTATGACCAGTGTTCCCGCACCCAAGGCGGGAGCGGCGTCCGCTATCTCTGAGACTGCTTACGAAACCGGTTCGGTGATGGGCACCGCCGTGCTGGGCTCCATTCTGAACGCGGTATATGCTGCTCGGGTGGTTGTGCCAGAAGGGGTAGACACCGCTGCAGCTGACGCGGCCCGTGAAACCTTGGGTGGGGCCACCAGCGTTGCCCAGCATCTAGAACCTGCCCTGGCTGAGCAACTATTGGATTCAGCCCGTCATGCCTTCGACTCTGGAGCGGTCTACACCTCCCTAATCGGTGCGGCGGTCATGGTGCTCGCAGCTCTTGTGGCTCTGCGAACTCTGCGCAGCGTCAAAATGTAGAGTGCTGCACCAGGACGGCTGGGCGCACTGGCTACAGGGGTGAATGCTGACCGGTGAAGTAACCTAAAAGTGCGACACGATTTAGTTGCCAGAGTGATGCAATACACTATCTGTTCATTTTTTTAGGATAAATTCAGCTATGTGACCGCACCTACCATTCCTGGACTCGAAAATTCGACTCTCACCCACGAACCGCCCCAGCGTAAATACAAGCGCGGAACCAAGGCAACCCTGCTGGGTCTTGCCCTGGTTTTGCCCAACCTGATCCTGCTACTGGTCTTCACTTACCGACCCCTGATCGATAACATTCGTTTGTCGTTCTATAACTGGAACATCGCCTCCACGCGCCCAGCCACCTTCGTCGGTCTTGATAACTACATCGAATGGGCACAAAACCCCGTCAGCTGGCAAATCGTCCTGCAGACCGCCATCTTCACGGTGGCTGCTGTTGCTGGATCGATGGTTCTTGGTCTTGCTTTGGCGTTGCTACTGGACCGCCCCCTCAGGGGGCGCAACGCGGTCCGCTCGCTGGTCTTTGCCCCCTACGTTATTTCGGGTGCGGCGGTTGGTGTTGCCTTCCAGTTTGTCTTTGACCCCGGCTACGGTCTGATTCAAGACCTTCTTGGCAGGGTCGGTCTTGACTCGCCCCAGTTCTACACCAACCCCAACTGGGCCCTGTTCATGATTACGACCACCTATATCTGGAAAAACCTGGGCTATACCTTCGTCATTTACCTCGCCGCCTTGCAGGGTCTGCGTAAAGATCTCGATGAAGCGGCAGAAATTGACCGCACCCCGCGCCTCCGCAAGTTTTTCAAGGTCACCTTGCCGCAGCTGCGTCCCACTACCTTCTTCCTCTCCATCACCGTGCTACTGAACTCCTTACAGGTCTTCGACATCATCAACGTGATGACCCGCGGTGGCCCCCTGGAAACCTCCACCACCACCCTGGTTTACCAGGTCTATCAGGAGACCTTCGTTAATTCCCGTGCAGGCTACGGTGCTGCCATTGCAACCATCATGTTCTTGGCGGTTCTAGTTATCACCGTGGTTCAGGTTCGTATGCAGGAAAGGGATAAGTAAGCCATGAACACTCATCGTTCTGAGGACGCCTTCAAACAGGTCATCCCGCCTGTTGCCAAAAAAGAGACCGCCAGCCGCGGCTCTAAAGCTACGGGTAAGACCAAAGTACGCAAAGAAAAGTCACGGCAACAGGTGGCTCTGGGTATTAGCCCACTGAGCAAAATCGGTGGCTACGCCGGTGCCATCATTGCCGCCCTGGTAATCGCCCTGCCCCTCTACTTCGTGGTCATCACTTCGTTGAAGAATCACGCCGATATCTACGCTGACCCTATCAAGTGGGTTCCCAGCGTTTGGGTTCCGCAGAACTTCTCCTACGTCTGGAACACCCTCAACTTTGACCAGTACCTGATGAACTCCATCATCATCACCTCGATTCTGGTGGTCATCAAGGTGTCTCTGGGAGTGCTCAGCGCTTACGCCTTTGCCTTTATAAAATTCCCCGGCGTCAATGCCCTCTTCTTCTTGGTGATTGGCACCTTGATGGTACCCAACGAAATCACCATTATCTCTAACTACGCCCTAGTCTCTCAGCTGGGCTGGCGTGACACCTTTACAGGTATTATCGTGCCCCTGGCCGGCGTTGCTTTCGGTACCTTCCTCATGCGCAACCACTTCCGCTCCCTACCGGCTGAGATTATGGAAGCGGCAACCATGGACGGCGCGGGCTTCTTCAAGACCCTTTTCAAGGTCGTCCTGCCCATGTCCTGGCCTACCCTGATGGCTTTTATCCTCATCACCTCGGTCAATGAATGGAACCAGTACCTCTGGCCCTTCCTTATCTCGGACACCGGGCGTGTGGCGCCCCTGCAAATCGGCCTGACCCTGCTTCAAAACAATGAGGGTCTCACCAACTGGGGCCCCGTCATGGCGGGCACCATTCTGGCAACCCTGCCCATGATTCTCGTCTTCCTTCTCCTGCAGCGATCCATGATTAAGGGTCTCACTGCAGGTGCAGTCAAGGGCTAAACCGCCTGCCACCTGCATCTCTTAAGCCCCCACCCAACAACTCACCTCTTCTTACCTCACAGGAGAATACATGAACATCTCACGCCGTCACATGCTGAGCGTCTCAGGCCTAGGTCTCTCTGCCGCCCTATTGAGCGCTTGCGCCGGAACCGGCACTTCCACCTCATCTTCAGATGGGCAGGAAGCTAGCGGCCCCCTACAATTCTGGTCAAACCACCCCGGTAGCTCCCGCGATGTTGAGCAGAAGCTTATCGACCAGTGGAACGCAGATAACCCCGATAACCAGGTGCAACTCATTGATGCTGGCGCCAACTACGAGGAGCTGGCACAGAAGTTCAACGCAGCTCTGTCCGGTGGACAGCTACCCGATGTCGTTGTTGCATCGGATGTCACCTGGTTCAACTTCGCCTTCACCGAGGCAACGACCCCGCTGGACGATATCTGGGAGTCAGAAGGTATCGACACCTCCACCTACGTTGACACCCTGCTAGGCGACTACGTTTACGACGGCAAGCACTACGGCGTACCCTACTCACGCTCAACCTGCCTCATGTACCTGAACACTGATCTGTTAGCTAAAGCTGGTCTGCCCACCGACCGCGGCCCCGAAACCTGGCAGGAATTCGCCGAATGGGCGCCCAAACTTCTAGAAGCTAACGGCGGTAAGGCGGCTCTGTCGATCCCCGACGGATCAAACTACCTGGACTGGTACTTCCAGGGCATGATGTGGACCTTCGGCGGTCACTACTCCAAGGAATGGGATCCCACCTTCACTGACGAGAAGACAGTAGAAGCAGCTAAGTTCTTACAGGACCAGGTCAAGGCCGGCCACATCGTCATTTCTAAGGACGCCGAAAACGAGTTTGGTATGGGTAACACCGCTGCGACCTTGGCGTCCACCGGCTCTCTGGGCGGCATGACCGAAAGCGCTAGCGTCCCCTTCATCACCGCCTTTATGCCCGGCCCTGCGCCCGGCTGCCCCACCGGTGGTGCTGGTCTGTCGATTCCCGCTGGCATCTCAGATGAGCGCAAGGCTAAGGCAGCTAAGTTCATTGACTGGCTCACCAGCACCGAGAGCACCATTGAGTTCACTCAGGCTACCGGTTACATGCCCGTTCGTAAGGACGCCGCCGAGCATCCTGATGAGGCAGCCTTCTTGGATGAGAACCCCAACGCCCGCACCGCCATTGAACAGCTGAGCGAAAATACTGCGTCCCAGGATTACGCCCGTGTTTTTGTCAATGGTGGTGGCAAGCGTATCGGTGGAGCACTGGACCGCATCGTTGCAGGTCAGGATGTTACTGAGGTTCTCTCTTCCCTGCAGGAGGAAACCCAGAAGGTCATCGACCGCGACATCAAGCCCCATCTCTAAACCACGCCCGTCAGTACGAGGAAAACCATGGTCGACGTCCAACTTCAGCACATCTCCCGCATCTACGACCCTTCACGCCCTGCCGCTGTGCACCGCGTGAATATTCACGTGCGGGACGGTGAGTTTCTCACCCTTGTTGGGCCTTCTGGCTCCGGCAAATCGACCTGCCTGCGCATGGTCGCCGGTTTGGAACCGGTCAACGAGGGCAGCGTGCTCATTGGCGGTAAGGACGTGACGGAGTTGCGTCCGCGCGACCGGGACGTCGCCATGGTTTTCCAGTCCTACGCCCTCTACCCCAATATGACGGCGCGCCAGAATATGGCTTTTGCGCTGGAGAACGCGGGTATGACGAAGGACGAAATCAACCGGCGGGTAGAGAACGCTGCGGCCATGCTTGAACTGGAGCCTTTACTGGACACCAAACCCGCCAATATGTCCGGTGGCCAGCGTCAGCGTGTTGCCATGGGGCGAGCTATTGTGCGCGAACCGCAGGTCTTTCTCATGGATGAACCCTTGTCTAACCTGGATGCCCGCCTGCGTGTCTCTACCCGCGCACAGATTGCCGAGATGCAACGCAAACTGGGCGTCACCACTATTTATGTGACCCACGATCAAACCGAAGCGATGACTATGGGCGACCGCGTGGCGGTTCTCAAAGATGGCATCTTGCAGCAGGTTGATGAACCCATGCACCTCTACCGCCACCCCGGCAACACCTTCGTGGCGGGCTTTATTGGCTCACCGTCGATGGCTCTGATTGAGCAGGTTCCAGTGATTCCCGGCTCGGTGACCACCGCTCAGATAGCCCCCGGTATTGAGGTGCCAATTCCCCAGGAATTCGTGGGCAAGGTAGAGGATCAGGTTATCGTTGGTGTCCGCCCCGAACACTGGGATATTGAGGATGACGGTGTGCCGGTTGATGTAACCCACGTGGAACAGCTGGGCGCAGAGTCCTTCGCCTACGTGCGTCCTGCCGGTGAGCTTCCTGGCACTCTGCGCACCGGTTCGCTGGCAATTCGTCTCTTGGGTAAGCACGAGATCGAAGCGGGAATGCGTATTTCAATCGCGCCGACCCGCTGTACCTTCTTCGATGCAGAGACCGAGATCAACTTCGAGTACCTCTAAGCTGCAGGCACCGGGGTGCGGCACACGGGACGCGCGCCGCGCCTCATGCTGCCTTCTCGTCCGCTAGGATTGCCAGAGTCTGGTAGGGGGCCAGGGTGAGGGTTTCGCCTAGCTCGGTCTGCCCATAGTTGCTGAGTAGCACGCTCCCAGCAGCGAAAGCCACGGGAATCGTGAGGCTAGTTTCGGTGCCGTAGAAATTATTGAGGACCAGCAGACGCTGACCCTCGTGTTCGCGCACAAAAGCGTAGACGCTTTCATGCTCGCGGGCGAAGGGCTCATAGGTGCCCTCCGCGATCAGCGGCATGTCGTGGCGAAGCTGAACCAGGCGGCGGTAGAAGGGCAGAATCTGCCCCTCGCGCTCCTCAGCCTCAACATTGATTTCAGCGTGTGAAGTGGGGCGTAGCCAGGGCTTGCCCGAGGTGAAACCGGCATTAGCTCCGGACGTCCACTGCATGGGGGTACGCGAATTATCACGGGATTTCTTGGTGATAATTTTAAAGGCGTCAGCCGGGTGAATGCCCTCATTGCAGAGAATCTTGTAGGCGTTATGGCTCTCGATATCCACGTAGTCGTCCATGGACTCATAGACAGGGTCTGTCATACCAATCTCTTCACCCATATAGATGTAGGGAGTGCCTCGGGTCAGGTGAGTGGCCGCGGCCAGCATCTGAGCGGACTGCACCCGGTAGGTGCCGGCGTCGCCAAAGCGGTTGAGGGCGCGCGGCTGGTCGTGGTTATTGAAGAAGGACGCCTGCCAGCCCCCGCCTGCCTGGATGCCCACAGCCCAGTCGGTGAGTAGCTGCTTGAGTTCCATAAAGCGGAAGGGCGTATCGGACCATTTTTGGCCATCCACGTAGTCCACCTTGAGGTGGTGGAAGCTAAAGACCATATCTAGCTCGCGGTTGGCGGGGTTGGTGTAACGCACGCTGCTCTTGATGGTGGTGGAGGACATCTCACCTACGGTGATTGCACCCTCCAGACTGCCGAAGGTTTCCCGGTTGAGTTCCTGCACCCAGGGGTGCACTCGTTCGGTGTCGGTGTAGAGCAGCTTGTCGTTCTCACCTGGCGCCGCGTCATGCAAAATGGTGTCTTTACCAATGACGTTCAGGACGTCGAAGCGGAAGCCGCGCACGCCCTTATCCGCCCAGAAGTTGACGACCTTGAAGAGTTCCTGGCGGACGCGGGGGTTGTGCCAGTTGAGGTCTGCCTGGGTGGTGTCGTAGAGGTGAAGGTAGTAGAGGTCGGTTTCACCAAACTGGCTCCAGGACTTGCCACCAAACTTGGATTCCCAGTTAGTGGGGAGGGATCCGTCTTCCTGGAGGGGGCGGAGGTAGAAGAAGTCCTGGTACTCCTGCTCACCAGCCAGGGCGCGCTGGAACCATTCGTGTTCGATGGAAACGTGGTTGAGCACCATATCGAACATGACACCAACGCCCTCTGCTGTGAGGGCCGCAATGAGTTCTTCAACATCGGCCATGCTACCCATGGTGGGGTCAATATTGTAGTAGTCGGCAATGTCGTAGCCGTTGTCGTTTTGGGGCGAGATGAAGAAGGGGTTGAACCAGACCATATCTACACCGAGTGAGGTAATGTATGGAACCTTCTCGATGATGCCGCGCAAGTCGCCGGTGCCACTACCGGTAGAGTCATAGAAGGACTTGGGGTAGATCTGGTAGATGACGGCGTTGCGCATGCTCATAAAGTTCGACTGCTCTCGTGGATGCCTTTGGTGGCGCGATGGGTCCGTAGTGAAAAAGAAAAAGCGTGCCACTTGGGCAAGCTTTAATCTTACCTGTTAGACAGGTGCGGAGCTAGGCGATAAAAAGTTCCCGGCACTTTATTCAGATTCAGGAATGTTTTGACGGCGATGGGCAAAATCTAGATAGCGGAACTTGTCCGCTCTATGCCGTGAGATGGTGTACTGAAAAGCTGTGCCGTCTTCTAATACGGTAATTGAGGTAGTAACAGCTACATATTCGCCAGCGTGCAAATTAAGGTATTTGGCATCGTTGGGGGTGGCCGGTTCCACTGTAATTTGCTTAGCAGATGAAGTGATGCTGAGGTTTAGCTCCTCTTCAAAATATTGGTAGAGGGAGTTCTCTGCTGCACGCTGGGGGATGATGGGAGCCACGCTTTTCGCAATGTAGTCATAATCGATGATTGCGGGGATCCCGTCCATATGACGTACGCGAATGATATGGGTCACGGGGATGGAGGTGACCTCTTCTTTGACTGCTAGGGGCTGAAAAGGCACGGGAGGGAGTATGCCTTCTTCAATGGAGATGAGTTCAGTATGAGCGGTTTTGCTGGCAGATTCAGCAAATTCCTTGTAACTGACGAGGGAGGATACTGGGATGGAGTAGCGTTTGTGGTCTACTACCAGTGAGCCTTTCCCCATAATGCGCTGAATGTAGCCACGGTCAGTCAAGATGGCTAGGGCCTTGCGCGCTGTTTCCCTAGACACAGCGTACTTTTCGGTCAACATTTTTTCACTGGGTAGAAGGTCGCCAACCTTGTATTTACCTTCATCGATATCACGAGCAAGGTCATGATAGATGCGTTCGAACTTTCCCATGGGGCTCCCCTAAGCGAATGATTTATGTGCAGAAAATGCAAGAGGTGAGAGATTGTTTCACAATTCCTGGTGCATTTTTAATATTTTAGGGGTTGGATGTTGGGTGGGCGCGAGACTCGCTGAATCAATGGAGTATCTGCGATAGTGATGGACCTGTAGTTTGTTTTTATCTGGTGCTGCGAATTACATTCGTTGGTCATGGAAAACTGCGGTCATATTTTAAAAAATCTTATATGCACCCCGGGTCTGCAGGAGGAGCGTGGCGTCAAGTAAGCCTTCTGGCAGGTGCTACTTAACTGGCAGGGTGGCTAGAGCCCAAGCCCTAGCCACCCTGCCAGTTCAGTGAGTAAGCGTCTGCGTCTTTAGAAGAGACGCTGGGACGCTAATGCGGCCCCCTGAGATAGGGATGCCAGTTTAGCTACAGCGATTTCTGGGTGAATGCGTCCGCCCAAGCCGCAGTCGGTAGAAGCAACCACATTTTCTTTGCCCACCACCGAGGCGAACTGCTCGATGCGCTGAGCTACCAGCTCGGGGTGTTCCACCACGTTGGTAGAGTGCGAAACAACGCCGGGCACAATGTACTTGCCCTCCGGCAGTTCTAGGTTTTCCCAGACCTTCCACTCGTGGGCGTGACGCACGTTGGCTGCCTCAAAGGTGTAGCCTTGCGCATCGATAGAGAGCATGGTCTTGGCGATGTGTTTGAATTCCAGGTCGGTGGTGTGGGGGCCGTGCCAGGAACCCCAGCAAAGGTGGAAGCGGGTGAGCTCGGTGGGAATGTCTTCTAAGGCGTAGTTGAGCGCGTCCACTGAGTCCTGAATAAAGGCGAGGTAATCACTGACGCTGGGTTCGGGGTTGATCTGATCCCAGCCCTCTGCGATGGAGGGATCATCAATCTGCAGGGTGAGCCCGGCGTCCGTAATTGCCTTGTACTCCTGCTTGAGGACGTCTGCCCAGGCGAAGAGGAAGTCGCGGTCGGTGGCGTAGTGCTTGTTGCCAACGCGGGCTGCAGATCCGGGGGAAAGAGCTGCGATAAAACCTGAGTGCGCCCCGCTACCCTTGAGCGCGCCGGTGAGGTTGCGGACATCGCTGGCGACGTCCTCCTGCCCGATGTAGCTGATAGCGCTAGTGGCGGCAGGAAAGGCATCCACGACTTTGAGATCAACGTCTACCACCTCGTCGTAGGCGCTGAGGAAAGCAGCGCGATCACGGCGGTCAGCGAAGCTGGTGTAGCGCAGGTCCCCGGGGGTGGAGCGCACAACTTCAAACGCCGGGTTATCCTCCGTTAGCTCTAGCCCACCGGTGCGGGCAAAGCTATAGGTCCACCAGGCACCGTAATCCACGGTATTTGTCATGGCGTGGCCGTATTCGCCGTCGTTCACAATATCGATGCCCAGCTCTACCTGCTGTGCAACAATTGCGCGGACCTCTTCAGTAAGAATCTGCTGGAAGTCAGCTTCGGACAGGTCACCTGTCTGGCGGCGGGCGTTTGCCTCACGCAAGCGGTCGGTGCGCGGCAGGGAGCCGACGTGGGTGGTCAAAATACGGTCTGTGTTGATGGGCATTGCTGCTCCTTGGGTTGATCCTACGGCTGTAGCGGCGCTAACAGTGTGGAAGTGCCGTATTTCTAGCTAACCTTTTGACCGCCGCCAACCCCAAGCCCTGAAGCTAAGTCCTTCAATATTTCTCTGTGTCAGCTTTGTGACAGGAGACTGACCTAAAACGTTCATGTGGCCTGCATCGTGAGGTGCCACCCTTACGAGCGCCCTTCCTTAAACGTCTGTGTAGTGACGCTGACATGATATGAGGGCACAAGCCGGGGATGTGGCTGAAACCACGAACCTCATGACTATTGGCGAGTTCAGCTCCCTGACCCGTCTATCTGTGCGTATGCTGCGGCACTACGACGCTCACGGCGCTCTCATCCATGTTCCCGCTCACCCCCGGACCGGATACACCGCCGCGAGGCCTCTCACCAGGTGCTGCTTAAGGAGAAAAACCCACCACCGTCTAAACTCCACTATCTGAGAACACCTGGGGGTGCATATACCCTCACCGGCGTCCCGGCGTAGACTATATACCCAAAGACGACTACCACCAGTTATCAAGGGGAATACAATGCCTGAACTGCGCTCGCGAACATCAACTCACGGCAGGAACATGGCTGGTGCCCGCGCGCTTTGGCGCGCCACCGGTATGGGCGATGACGACTTCGGCAAGCCCATCATTGCTATTGCCAACTCCTACACCCAGTTCGTGCCTGGCCACGTCCACCTTAAAAACATGGGCGACCTGGTCGCTGGCGCCATTCAAGAAGCTGGCGGCGTCGCCAAAGAATTCAACACCATCGCGGTGGACGACGGCATCGCCATGGGCCATGACGGCATGCTCTACTCCCTACCCTCCCGCGACCTCATCGCGGACTCCGTGGAGTACATGGTCAACGCCCACCGCGCTGACGCCCTGGTTTGCATCTCTAACTGCGACAAAATCACACCCGGCATGTTGCTGGCCGCCATGCGCCTGAACATCCCCACCATCTTCGTCTCCGGCGGTCCCATGGAATCCGGTGAAGGTATTGAGGGCGTTGTTGAGCACCGCCTGGACCTTGTCGATGCCATGTCGATGGCAGTGGATGAGTCCGTCACCGATGAGCAGCTTGCCCAGATCGAAAAGAACGCCTGCCCCACCTGCGGTTCCTGTGCTGGTATGTTCACAGCTAACTCCATGAACTGCCTCAATGAAGCAATTGGTCTTGCTCTGCCCGGCAATGGCACCACCCTAGCAACCCAGATCGCCCGCAAGCAGCTGTTCCTGGACGCCGGCACCTCCATTGTTAATCTGGCAAAGCGCTACTACGAGCAGGACGACGAGAGCGTACTACCCCGCTCCATTGCTACCAAAGAGGCTTTTGAGAACGCTATGGCGCTGGACGTCGCTATGGGCGGCTCCACCAATACTGTGCTGCACATCCTGGCGATTGCTAACGAGGCTGAGGTTGACTTTACCCTTCAGGATATCGACGATATTTCCCGCCGAGTTCCCTGCCTTGCCAAGGTAGCCCCTAACTCCACCAAATACCACATTGAGCACGTGCACCGCGCCGGCGGCATCCCCGCCCTACTGGGTGAGCTCAACCGTGCCGGGATGCTAAAGCAGAACGTTCATTCTGTTCACGCCGACAATTTGGACACCTGGCTGGGGGAGTGGGACGTCCGCTCCGGCACTGCCTCTGAACGTGCCAAGGAACTCTTCCGCGCAGCCCCCGGTGGCGTGCGTACCACCCAGGCTTTCTCAACCGCTAACCAGTACGAATCCCTGGAAACTGACGCCGAGAACGGCTGCATTCGCAGTGTTGAGCACGCCTATACCAAGGACGGTGGGCTGGCGGTTCTGCGCGGCAACATCGCCCTCGATGGTGCGATCATCAAGAGCGCTGGCATTGATGAGGAGCTCTTCCATTTCAAGGGCCGTGCCTTCGTGGTTGAATCTCAGGACGAGGCCGTCTTTGAAATTCTCTCCAAGAACGTTAAAGAGGGCGATATCGTCGTCATTCAGTACGAGGGCCCCCGCGGTGGCCCCGGCATGCAGGAAATGCTCTACCCCACCTCCTACCTCAAGGGTCTCGGGCTGGGTAAGACCTGTGCACTGATCACTGACGGCCGTTTCTCCGGTGGTACCTCGGGTATCTCCATTGGCCACGTCTCACCCGAGGCTGCTGCAGGTGGTGCTATCGCCCTGATTGAGACCGGTGACGAGATCGAAATCAACGTGCACGAGCGCCTGTTGCAGGTCAATGTGCCCGATGAAGTGCTAGAAGCCCGCCGTGCTGCCAAGGGCCCCCTGCCTTGGGTACCCACCAAGCCCCGTGAACGTCAGGTGTCTAAAGCTCTGCGTGCCTACGCCATGATGGCGTCCTCAGCCGATAAGGGCGGGGTACGTGTGCTCCCTGAAGGTTACTAAGAGTTTTTACCTCCTAACCCCATAACCTATAGGCCGCCCGCCGTAACGCTCATGTTGCGGCGGGCGTCTTTTATTTTTTGATGGTAGAAAGTGAACCTGCGGTGGGGTGTCGTGTGGGCGGGTACACCTTTACCCGCTCCAAGTCCTGCCAGAAATTATAAGAATGGCCGAGAAATTTAGTGAGACTACTTCCCAAAGTTCTGTCATGAATGTAATCTAGCTAACTATAAACCTGTGACTTGAAACCCTCACTAAGAGAAAAAGGGACGTCATGTCACACAAGACACCACAACAGATTGCGTCTGACGACGCCTTCGCGCACGAGGAAGCTGGTCTACACCAGGGTCTTGGCCGCCGTCAGCTTCAAATGATTGCCATGGGTAGCGCCATCGGCACCGGTCTTTTTTTGGGTGCGGGCTCGCGTCTCGAGTCTGCTGGCCCCTCCCTCTTCATTCTTTACGCTATTTGCGGTTTCTTTGGCTACCTCATTCTGCGTGCCTTGGGTGAGCTTATCGTCCACCGCCCATCATCCGGCTCTTTCGTGTCCTACTCCCGCGAGTTCTACGGTGAGAAAGCGGCCTATGTGTCGGGTTGGCTTTACTGGCTCAACTGGGCAATGACTCTGGTGGCAGATGCCACCGCCGTGGCGATATATATTCTCTGGTTCGGTCAGTACAGCGAGTTTATTGCGGGGCTGGATCAGTGGGTTATTGCCCTCTTCGTGGTTGCCTTTGTGCTCTTCTTCAATATGCTCTCGGTCAAGGTCTTTGGTGAGCTGGAATTCTGGTTCTCCCTCATCAAAATTAGTGCACTGGTCATCTTCATGATCGTGGGTATTTACATGGTTATCTTTGGCACCCCCACCGGCACCCCCACCGGCTTCTCGCTCATTGTGGATAACGGGGGGCTGTTGCCCAACGGCGTGCTACCTGCCCTCATTGTGGTGCAGGGTGTGGTCTTTGCCTATGCCGGTATCGAGTTGGTCGGTACTACCTCTGGCGAAACTCAGGATGCCCGCAGAATCATCCCTCAGGCCATCAACACCGTGATTCTGCGTATCGCTATTTTCTACGTTGGTTCTGTCCTCTTGCTCTGCCTGCTGCTGCCCTACACTGCTTACTCCGCAGGTGTCTCGCCCTTCGTTACCTTCTTTGGTTCTATTGGGGTGGACTACGCGGCTCCTATCATGCAGCTGGTCGTTATTACCGCAGCGCTTTCCTCCCTTAACGCTGGGCTTTACTCCACCGGCCGCATCATGTATTCCATGGCTCAGGCTGGTTCTGCCCCTGCATTTGCCGGCAAACTAACGAAGAGTGGTGTGCCTTTCGGGGGAATCGTGATAACCGCTTTTGTTGCAGTTGCTGGTGTCTTCCTCAACTTTGTAGTTCCCGAGAACGCTTTTGAAATTGTGCTCAACATGGGTGCCCTGGGTACCATGGCGGGCTGGGCAGCTATCACCCTATCCCACATGAAATTCATCAAATTGACTAAGCAAGGCAAGTATGTGCGCCCGGACTACCGTGCCCCCTTCTCACCGGTGAGTGACTGGCTTGTCCTTGTCTTCTTGGCTGCTGTACTTGTACTGATGGCTATTGATTACCCGGTAGGTACCTGGACGCTGGGTACCTTCCTGCTGATGGTCCCCATCCTGATTATTGGCTGGTTCCTGGTCCGTAAGCGAGTCAACGAAATCGCCCGGGTGCGCGAGGGCTACACCGGTGACTTCCCCGTGGTCGCCCACGTCCCTTCGGCTGATGCTTACCTGGAGCGTCAGCGCGGGGCCGTGAACATCCATGAAGATCTCCCTCAGGGGGACTCTGAACAGCGCGACGAACGCTAGCTGGTTACCGTCAAGAAGGGCGGGCACTCGTGAAAGAGTGCCCGCCCTTTTAGCGCGTAGGAAGCTTGGTCATCCGCTACCTGCTAATAGTGCGTAACAGCAGGCTAGATTCGGTGTTGACCACACCCTTGACTGAGCGGATATGGTGCAAGACTCGATCAAAATCCGGTAAATCACGGCAGGCAATTTCAAGGACTAAGTCCCAGTGACCGTTTGTGGTGTGCAGGGCTGTTACCTCGGGAATACCACGCACATCCGCAATGGCTTGGCTGGAGTTCTTGCGTTCAACAATCACCATAGAGATGGCACGTACACCCGGCTCCAGGGCATCTGAAGCGGTACGCACCGTGTAGCCTACGATGATTCCCTCTGTTTCCAGCTGCCCCATCTTCTTGGTCACCGTTGCGCGCGTGACACCCAGTTTCTCAGCGAGCTGCGAAACTGGTGCTCTGCCGTTGGAACGGAGCTCGGTGAGCAGTCGATGTTCTAGGTCGCTTAGTGATCTCATGTACATAATGCTAACTCTGTATATACAATCTGCTCTTCACCCTGCAAAAAATGTACATTTTTGAGGTACCGGTGGTAGGTAAAGCCGGGTATCGTTATCGCAGTCACAGGTTTATGTTTATTTCCGTTCAAACTCAAGGAGGAGTTTTCTAGAATGGTTCAGTTTGTTAACGTCACCAACATGGCTCGTTGGATTCAGCGCGAAAGCGTTGAAAAAATCATTGGTACCATGATTGACTACCTAGAACGCGACTTCAAGCGCTGGGAAAAGTTCGACAAAATTGCTCGCGTCGCCAGCCACACCCCCTTCGGTGTTATCGAGTTGATGCCCACTTCAGACGGTGAAGAGTATTCCTTCAAATACGTCAACGGGCACCCTTCAAACCCTGCTCGCGGCTTCCAGACTGTTACCGCGTACGGCATGCTGGCGGACGTTGATAATGGCTACCCCACCTTCATTTCAGAAATGACCCTGCTGACCGCCCTGCGCACCGCAGCCACCTCAGCTATGGTCGCTAAGAAACTGGCTCGCCCTGACTCGCGCACCATGGCCATGATTGGTACCGGCTCTCAGTCTGAGTTCCAGGCACTGGGCTTCCGCGCTGCTATGGGCATTGAAGACCTCGTCATCTTTGACAGCGACCCCGAAGCGATGGATAAGTTCCGCCGTAACATGGAGCCCCTGGGCTTCCGCATCCGCCTTACATCCTCAGTGGACGAGGCAGTAGATGGCGCCGATATCATCACCACTTGCACCGCTGATAAAGCGCAGAACACCATCCTGGCCCGCCACCACGTCAAGCCTGGCGTGCACCTTAACGCTGTAGGCGGCGACTGCCCCGGCAAGACCGAGCTGGATGAGCAGATTGTGCGCGACTCTACCGTCTTCGTTGAATTCCCGCCCCAGACCCGTATCGAGGGCGAGATTCAGCAGGTTGAAGAGGACTTTCCCGTGGTGGAGTTCTGGAAGGTTCTAACTGGCGAGGAGCCTGGCCGCCGCTCAGCTGAAGAAATTACTCTCTTCGATTCGGTAGGCTTCGCTATTGCTGACTTTGCCGCCTTGCGATGTGTGCGCGACTTGACCGCCGGCACCGAACTGCAGGACTCCATTGAGCTTATTGCTGACCCTGAGGACCCCAAAGACCTCTTCTCCCTGGTTGGCTCTCTCAAACCCATCAGCTAATAGGGCCCGCTCAACGCTAAGGACGCCCGCCGCAACAGTGACGTTGCGGCGGGCGTCCTTATTTTTTCATGATAGAAAGCCAATCTGCTGTGCGCCCACCTACTGGGCACACCCTGACCTACCCCGTTGTTTTTACTCTGTTCCTCTAGTCTGTTGGCTAATCGTTGATGGGGTGGTATAGCTTTAAAGCGTAAGTAAAACAAAGATAGACACCCCCATCGGAGGTGAATAATGTGGAAATTACACCTGCACAAATCAAAAAGTGCGAGCTGACTTGGGAGCCCCCGGATTATACGAGCTCCTACCCGGCAGGGTTTACTGAGCAGGGCGTAGCCGTTATTGCGGTCATTATGGATCAGGTGCGCGCGGCAGGGGACTGCCATGTTGGGCTGACCACTCTTATTTATGTATCCCGTGAGAACGGTGACCGTGAGGTTATCGAGTGTGAGCCGATTGCTGAATCATTGACACACTCGTTGATGACTCCCTGCGATGAGGTGCATACCGATATGCTGGGTCGCGCTATTGTGGCGGCTATTCAGGCGGTTCCGGCTGAGTACAAGACCAATCTGATGACAGCGGCTGCAGATAAGCATTACCTTAAGCTGCTCTTCCGTAAGCTCCCCGTCTTCAAGAGTTTCTTGGAGTACCGTTCTTTGGATAAGGTGATGAACCCCTATGAGGTTCACTCGCTGGGAGAGATTCACGTGAAGCTTATTGGCACTCAGGCAGGTGAGCTGATGCCGCACCTCATGGATGAAGCCTCACGTCTAGCTCATAACGAGTTGGAGAAGCACACTGCCCCTCTGCCCGTCGAGAAGCTCGTGGAGTACAGTGTCTTTACCGACTGTTCTTTCAGAGCGACCAATAACAAGCGCTACCTTAAGGGTGGGCGTATGGGCATAGGCGGCGTGAGTGAAGACGGCTTCTTCTTTCACTCCCATTACGATGCCACCAATATTATGACCGGTGAGCTTTCTGCCATGCTGGCTGCCTTCAACATCTTTTACCACGGTGGTCGACAGCTGATTATTCACACTGACTCGCTGGGCGCCCTGACCTTTGTGTTGCGGCTAGCTCATAACCGCTGGTGTTATAACCAATGGGTTACTGAAGGCGTGCAGAATCAGCAGGTCATTGATGAGATGCAGAAACTCACTGAGGCAATCCGCGAGCGCCGAGTTCTGGTGAAGCACATTCCTGGGCATTCCGGTCACGGTTTGCAGGAGTCTTCTGATTCGGTCTCTAAGATGCACCGCCACTTCCCGGGGCAGATTGTTGATAAGACCAATGTAGGCGAGTTCAATAAGCGCTGTGAGTCTATAATTACCGCGCTGTCTGGCTGTGAGAAGGCACTGCGCCTGCCCTGCCCTGACTGGGTGCAGATTAAGGCCTCCAGTGTGCACACTAAGAACAGGCTTTGGAAGTAACTGAACCCAAGAAAAGTGAGGACGCCACGCCCGGGCTGGGTGCGGCGTCCTGCCATGAGTTTTATGAGGGTTTAGTCTGCGATGAGGTGGATTGCAATGATGAAGAGGGTGAGCAGGAAACCTACGCTGTAGTTAATCCACAGAAAATGGCGCCAGCCTCGATTGGTTTTCATAGAGGTGTCGTCGGTGATGTGTATAAAGGGTGCTGCCATCGCAATGTAGGGAGTGACTAGAACAGCGAGAAGGCTGATGGGCCAGCCCACGAGGAGTAACAAAAGCCCACTGAGGGCCCAGAAGCTTATGGCCAGGCGTACCGTGGTACAGGCACCGAGCACGGTGGCGATAGAGCTGAGCCCCGCTGTACGGTCTGGGAGGATATCTTGCACTGCCCCAAAAGCATGAGCTGCCATGCCCCAGGCTAAAAAACTCACCATGATGAATATAAGTGAGGCAGACCAGGGGGTGCCAGTCAAGAAGACGGCATAGACGGCTGGGCCCACGAAGTGGATGCTGGAAGTCAAGGAGTCTAAAAATGCACGTTCTTTGGTGCGCAAGGGAGGCATGGAATAGCCCACCACATCGAGCATTAGTAAGGCTAAGAAAAGGCCGGCTACTAGCGGTGACACCCACCAAAGATAGAGGAGGAATGGTAGGGAACACAGACCGCAGGCCAGCAAGACTGCCCGGTGACTTTCAGGAGGAAGCAGAGCTCCCTCAACCCCTCCTTTGCGGGGGTTAGCGAGGTCTGAGGCGTAATCGAAGACGTCATTAACCCCGTACATGACCAGATTGTAGGGTACGAGGAAGAAGAAGGTGCCAACCACTAGCGTGAGATCAACGGAACCGGTCAAGAGGTAGTAGGTCAGAGCGAAAGGGTATGCAGTGTTGACCCAACTAATGGGGCGTGAGGCAACGAAGAGCCGCTGGAACAGAGATAATACTGTCACCGCTAGCTCGCTTTCTGTGGGGGTCTCTGGCGAGCGAATCTTTTATTGAGGACTTCGAACCACATAGGCAACACCAGAGCGGTGAAGATGGGGTAGCTAAAATCTTCCAGTGGTACGAGGCCTAGTGTGATATTGGAGAAGTTCTCTTCGGGATATCGACATAAATCAACAGCGATCATGATGTTATCGAAGATCAAGGTAAGGGTCAGCATCACCAACAAGGTGAGAGCCATAGCCGCCAACGGTAAACGCTGAGACTGACGGCGCAGAACCACCGCTCCGAGTAGGGTGAGGGCAACCGCTAGCCCGACGACGATCAATGCCAGCTGGCTATAGGGGCTCACACCTGCACCTCGCTGGCTGAATCGTTAGGAGCTAAGCCTTCTTGTCCTCGTCGAGTTTCTGCCCATCTGTTGAGCAACCCATAAATGACCAAGGTGCAGTAACTCAGAAAAGCCAGAAAAATAGGTTCTTCAAGGGGTATATGCGGGGTGAGCCAGATGCCCAGAAGATAAGGTGACTCACCCCGAACAAAAATAGCGTGCTCTATGGCATACAAGTCGACGATGATTAGGGCAGCCACCCCAAAACCTACCATCAGCACGGTACTAAGGGCCCTCTGGAAGAGCGCCACCTTAAACCGGGCATCCAGAATCATCATGCCAGCGATGGAGCCTAAAAGTGCTAAAAGATAGAGCCAATTCATACGCTCTTCAACGCCTTCATGCTTTTATCACCCATAATTTCTTTGACCACTAGCTCAGCACTAATTAGACACATGGGTACCCCAATTCCGGGGATTGTAGATGAGCCGGCAAAGAGCAGGTTCTTTACCTTCTTGGACTTATTGCTAGCACGGAAGACCGCGCTCTGGGTGAGGATGTGAGAAGGCCCCAAAGCGGTGCCTTTCCATGCCCCCAGTTCATGCTGAAAATCTGCAGGTGACACGGTACGGCGTACCACTATACGCTCAGCTAAGTCAGGAATATCAGCCCACTCTGCTACCTGCTCAATGGCTCGGTCTACAAAGCATTCAATCTGCTCGTCTCCGGTACCGTCTTCACCACCGTGGCCGAATTCTGGGCGTGCAGCCACGGGAATTAGTACAAATAAGTTTTCATAACCGTCAGGGGCAACTGACGCATCAGAAGCGCTGGGCTTACCGATATAAATTGATGGGGTTTCAGGTAGCGTGTTGCCTTCAAGCTCAGCAAAGCCTTTTTCCCAGTCATCAGCAAAAAAGAGTGTGTGGTGCGCCAGCTCTGGAAGCTCCCCTTCAACGCCCAGCATCGCGAGCACCGCTCCAGGTCCACTGTCTGCCTTAGCCCACCAGCGCTCGCTATGATCGCGGTTTTCTTTGTCAAGAAGCTGATGTTCCACAAAATGTAGGTCACACGCTGCTACCACGGTATCCCCGTAGATACGATGGCTCTCACCTGAGCTGTCGATATATTCAACACCCCTTGCTACGCCCTCGTCCACCAGTATCTTTTGGGCATCAGCGCCGGTAATGATAGTTGCCCTGGACTGGCGGGCTAAGGTCTCGATGCTCTCTACCACGCGATTGAATCCACCCTGTGGGTAGAGAACCCCTGCATTTACATCCAAATGCGTCATCAGGTGGTACATAGCGGGGGTTTTTAGGGGCGAGCCACCTAAAAATACAGCCGGGTAGCCCAGTACACGGCGCATCCGTGGGTCTGCTGTATGCGCCTGAATCTTCTGATCCAGTGAGCGGCTGAGCAGTCCCACCAGTTGAGGGAGCCGGCGCAGGACGCTGGGATGAACTAAATCCTTAGCCGAACGGAAAGATCCGTAGAGAAAGCGCTTCAAAGCGATGTTGTAGGTATTGCGGGCTGATTCTACGTAAGCTGTGATTCCCTCCCTGTGCTCGGGGTCTAAGGCCACGAGCGACTCAAATGCTTCAATGTTTCCTGCTAAATCAAAAGGCTCTTGCTGGCCCTCGAAGTAGGCGCGGTAGCCTGGGTCAAGGCGGCTGAGGTCCAACTGCTCAGAGGTGCTGCTGCCCATCAGCTCGTAAAAATGGTCAAAAACTTCGGGCATCAGATACCAAGAAGGGCCTGTGTCGAACCTGAAACCCTGTTTTTCCCAGGAACCCGCGCGTCCTCCCGTGGTTTCTTTCTTTTCAAGAAGAGTGACGGTGTGCCCCTGACGTCCCAACAGCGCGGCCGCCGCTAGACCAGAAATACCTGCACCAATAATGACAATCTGCTTCATAGCGTTGCTTTCGATAGTGGCATCAGTTCTTTGCCAATTAACCGTAATTTTGTCGGGGTGGAAAGAGAGAAACGGCGATGTTCAATATCACGAACGGAGGCCGCTTGAAGCTGTTCAAGCAGGTGCTTGTAGAGAGCTGTGGCGCTACGGACAGCGTACCGGGCACGGCGTGGCAGAGCGTCGATACCGGAGCGTGCATGTGCTAAATCCTGCTCGATATCGGCGATGATCACCCCCAAGGAGTCTTCATTAAGTTTGCCCTCCACGTGAGGAAAATAGTTTCGCCCCAGGCGAGTTGAATCATCAGCGTAGTCCCGTAAGAAATTTATTTTCTGAAAGGCCGCACCCAATGCTCGAGCCGCCCCCTCAAGTTCCTGCCGCTGAAGAGGGGGGCAGGGATTATCTTTAAGAAAAATGCAGAGACACATCAGGCCGATAACCTCAGCTGAACCGTAAATATAGCGCTGGTACTGTTCATCGGTGTCGAAGTTGACCTCATCAAGATCCACGCGCATGGATTCAAAAAAGGGCCGGGTCAGGTCAGCTGTGATGCCGCAGGCACGAGCCTCTCTGGCGAAGGCATGCACCACCAGATTGCTACTGAAGCCGGTAGATAATGCAAACTCGACCTCACGTTCTAACACGTCCAAAGCCTGGCGCTGTTGGCTTACGGTGAGCCCGGCATCAGCAGCAGTACCATCAACAATTTCATCGGCAACTCTCACCAGGGCATAAATGCAGGCGATAGAAGTGCGCATAGCCGACGGGTAAATGAGACTCGCCAGCCTAAAGGAGCTAGAGTACACCCCAATCACCGGGTAGCTACTACGCCGCGCGGCTAAGGAATAAAGCCCCAGACGGTCAGTGTGATTCATGAGAGACGACCCCCTAGAGTGGTGGTAAAGGCTAGAAGATGTTCTTGCAGAGCGGGGGGAAACTGTGCCTGTCGAATCTCCTGTGAACATGAGCTGATGTAGGTGTTAACTAATTCCTCGGTGCGCTGGCGCGAACCACTAGCTACCAAAAATGCTCTGAAACTATCTATTTGTTCCTCTGTGGCGTTAGGGTCAGCCCACAAATGCCGATATTCCTCCCATCCCTCATGCTGCCGGGCGTAGACAATAAGCATCGTTTCTTTGCCCTGCACAATATCGGTGCTGGCTGACTTTCCGGTTACTGAAGGGTTCCCGAAGGCGCCCAGGAGGTCATCGGTTATCTGAAAAATCTGCCCTAGGGTGTCGCCAATGCGAGAAAGCGTGTGAAGGTGGGCTGGTGGTGCATAAGCCAGAATAGCCCCCATCAGGAGCGGGGCTTGAAAACTGTAGACAGACGTCTTCCGATGCATCATCGTCCGCAAATCCTCAAGGGTTGGGGTTCTAATACCCAGCCCATACGCCAAATCTAGCTGTTCCCCACTCGCTGCATACTGCACGCTCTCCTCAAAAACAGATAGCAAGTGCTCTCTCACCTCGAAAGGAGCATCGATTAAGGCCATAAGCTTGTAGGCAAGGGAAATCAGCAGATCCCCTCCTAGCAGAGCGTTAGCCTCACCCCAGCGCTGAGCGATATTAGATGGATGGTTTTCATGCAGGGCGGCATCCCGAAAAACCTGAATAGAGTTGGGGTGACCGCGGCGCTCAAGATCCTGATCAACAATGTCATCGTGCATCAGCAGAGCGATGTGCAATAGTTCTAGCGCAGCAGCGCTTTTTAGTGCGGCATCATGAGCGATTCCATCGTAGGCGTCAAATACGGTGAGAAGCAGGGTGGGGCGGATTCGTTTACCCGATGCGCTGAGCGTTGCAATACTCAACCATAGTTGCTCATAGAGCGGCCCCATAGAAACCGCTGATCGAGTATTTAACTCAACAAGCTGGGAAAGGTAGTTTTCAAAGGACTGCTGGGTTTTTACCGGTGGAGCTACCACTGTTAGCCCTTTTCTGCAGCGGAGTTTGAATAGAGTTCCATCAGAGGCGCCTGTAAGGTGAGCCAGGGGCTAAAGGCCCAAGGGGTTGCGGTAAGACTAGTCCTAAGGTTGGATGGAGAAACCCAACGGTACTCTAGAACCTCAGCCGGGTGCGGGGTCAGACCACCGTTCAAATGTGCGGTAAAGACCGGGCATACTTCGTTTTCAACTACACCGCTGGCATCTACGGCACGATATCTGAAATCGGGTAATTCGATGCTTACCTTCTCTAGCGTGGCACCGAGTTCTCCCCGTGCGTGGCGTGTTAGTGCGTCTGTGATACTTTCACCGGGCGTGGGGTGACCGCAGAAAGAATTGGTCCATACCCCGGGCCAGGTTTTCTTGCTCAAGGCCCGGCGGGTCATCAGAACTTCCCCGTTCCCGTTGAGCACATGACACGAAAACGCAAGATGTAAGGGCGTTTCAGCTGTGTGCACCATATTTTTGGGCGCGACGCCTACAGGCTGACCCTGCTCGTCGACTAGCACGACGTCCATAAGTTCATATCCTCCCAGGAGCGATTATCAGAAGACTACTTGTTTTTGGCCGGTCTGAAGCGTTCAACACCCACCCTTTTTTATTATTTACCCAAGGTAAAGTGGTTTTTCCTCTTTAAAAGTAAGGACGCCGCACCCGGCCCGGGTGCGGCGTCCTTCTTTATTATTTTAGGCGACGTCGTGCTTCTCGTGCATAGCGCGGCGGATAAGCCATACCAGGCAGGCAAGCAGGGCTAGGGCGATGACTGCGTAGACCACGGTGGAGTACTGGTCGATGACGTGTTCTACGGCGTGCCAGTTTTCACCCAGAATCCAACCCAACCAGATGAGCAGGGCGTTCCACACGGCTGAACCAGCTAGGGTGTAGAGACCGAAGGTGAGGGGGTGCATGCGGTCGATGCCGGCGGGAACTGAGATGAGGGAACGCACGCCGGGGATGAGGCGACCGAGCAGGATAGAGACCTTGCCGTAGCGGTCGAACCAAGCGAGGGCCTTATCGACGTCATCGACCTTGACCAGCCACATCCATGCCGCAATTTTGCGTAGACGCTCAGCGCCAATGGCGGCACCGACATAGTAGAGAAAGTAGGCGCCGGCAAGGGAACCGGCGGTTGCCCAGATGAAAGCGGCTACCACGTTCATGGACCCCTGTGAGGAGGTGAAACCTGCCAGCGGCAAAATAACTTCAGAGGGGATAGGCGGGAAGACGTTCTCAAGGAACACCGCTAGACCTACACCCGGTGAACCGATGGCCTCCATGACCGAGATGATCCAGTCAATAATATTTTGGAGCATGCATGCCCTCTTTCATGCTAGAGGCGGGCTTATCCCTCGCCAGAAAAACTGTATTCATTCTTGCTTACTTACGTGGGAAAAGTCAGAAGCGTGCTGGTGAGTCAGCTGGGGATTTTGGTCATAGAACCTAAGGGTGGACGCCGGGCGGTGTTTCTTGGGCGCAGGAGCCAGAATCTCGCCTTACGTGCCCTCAGAAAGCCCACACCCCGCGGGTTGTGTCCCCACTTTTGTATAAAACCACATTACACATAAGCCTCCGTATGCACTGGTCAGGCAAGCATTCTGACCCGACTTTTATTAGGGTGGAAATATGAACAGTGCATTTTCTCGAAGAACAGCTCTTAAAGGTGCCGCCTGGTCAGGTGCTGCCACCCTGGCTATCTCCGCGCCAGCTGCCCACGCGGTATCCGACTATGCCTACTACAATGCCAGCAGCCAGAGTGGTCGCCTGTCCTTGAACAGCGATGGCAACCGGGTGCTTAACCTCTTTACTGATTTGCCGGTAGCCCCGGAACCAGCAGGCTTCTCAGTAGGCTACGAAAGCGGCCAGGCCGTGGACGCCACCGCCCAGCTAGCACGCCTGGACTACTACTTTGCGGTGCCCGCAGAGTGCGCTTCTGCGCAAGAACCCCAGCTGCTGGATGATTGCACCGAGTCGTGGACTGAACCCCGGCTAGTGGAAGAAACGGTAACAACAGCTCAGGGAGTCACTCCTGATCTCACTGGCTACCGTCTCTATGTCACCAGCTTCACCGGCCCTTCCAACAACCCAGTGCTCTTAGATGAGGCAACTGCCACCTGGCCCGGGAGCGAAATCAGCCTCTGCATGGTTGGAAGGAGTGCAGAAGAAGTGACTCTTTACGCCGGTTACGTGACCTCCTTTACGACCGACAGCGGTTTCACCCGTGATAACGCCACCCTCGTCCAGCAACTCACGGTGACCTAGCAGGCGGTAGGCGCGCGTCGTCATAATACGCAACGTGAGAAACACTTGTTTATCTGGTGAGGGCTAGACCACTATGAAGAGTGAAGACCTGTCCCCTTTCCAAGGAGCACCACGTGGCCGAGCATACCTTTGGCTTCCGCACCCGCGCCCTGCACGCTGGCGGCACCCCCGATGCTGAGCACGGGGCGCGCGCCGTGCCCATCTACCAGTCCACCTCCTTCGTTTTTAAGGACGCGGACGACGCCGCTAACCTTTTTGCCTTGCAAAAGTACGGCAATATCTACTCGCGTCTGGGTAACCCCACGGTGGCAGCCCTCGAAGAACGTATCGCCTCGCTAGAGGGCGGTATCGGTGCTGTTGCTACTGCTTCGGGTATGGCTGCAGAGTTCATTACCTTCGCTGCCCTCTGCCAGGCGGGGGACCACATCGTGGCGTCCTCCAACCTTTACGGCGGCACCATCACCCAGCTAGATGTCTCCTTGCGCCGCTTCGGTATCGAAACCACCTTTGTCGATGGCACTGACCCTGCCGACTACGCCGCTGCTATCCGCCCCGAGACCAAGGCGCTCTACACTGAAATCGTTGCTAACCCCTCGGGCCAGATTGCTGACCTGCCCGGCCTGGCAGCTGTCGCCCATGAGAACGATATCCCCCTGGTGGTCGATGCGACCCTCTCCACCCCTTACCTGATCCGTCCCATTGAGCATGGGGCTGACATTGTGATTCACTCGGTGACCAAGTTCCTGGGCGGTCACGGCACCACCCTGGGCGGTGTCGTGGTTGAATCTGGCCGCTTCAACTGGGGTAACGGCAAGTTCCCCACCATGACCGAGCCGGTGCCCTCCTACAACAACATTTCCTGGTGGGGTAACTTCGGCGAATACGGCTTCCTGACCAAGCTACGCAGCGAACAGCTGCGCGACTTCGGCCCCTCTCTACCCGCCCAGTCAGCTTTCAACCTGCTGCAGGGCGTTGAGACCCTGGCGCAGCGCATGGACGCCCACCTGGCAAATGCGCGCGCCGTAGTCGAGTGGCTAGATGCTGACCCCCGCATCTCCTACGTCAACTACGCTGGCCTGCCCACCCACCCCCACTACGAGCGCGGTCAGCAACTCCTGCCGCTGGGCGTAGGCTCGGTTTTCTCCTTTGGTGTTGCCGCCACCGAGAAAGCTGGTGGCCGAGACGTTGGTGCCGAGTTCATCGGTGCCCTGCAGTTGGCCTCCCACCTGGCTAACATCGGGGATGCCCGCACGCTGGTGTTGCACCCGGCGTCCACCACCCACCAGCAACTTACCCCCGAGCAGCTGGCCGCCGGTGGCGTCAACGAAGATTTGATTCGCATTTCGGTGGGTCTCGAAGACCCCGAGGACATCATCTGGGACCTAGACCAGGCACTCACCCATGCGTCCGGGCGCAACTACGCCGGTGAAACCGTGGGCGTTGCTAGCGCTGATCAGCTGGTCGAACGCCGTGCAGCCGCTGAGGCAGAAGCCCTAGCGCAGAAAGAAGCACTGGAGGCAGATGCCGCAGCCCACGCCGCCGAGCGCGCTGCTCGCGAGATTTCCCGCCCCAAGAAGGAGGCATAAGCCATGACTGAACGTACCTGGGAAGGTCCCAGCGCCCCTGAACGTCTCGCGATTCTGCACGATACGAAAAGCATTGCCATTGTGGGTATGAGCGATAAAATTTCGCGTTCCTCCTACTTCGTAGCAACCTACCTGCAGTCCTCTAGCCCCTACACTCTCTATTTCGTGAACCCTATTCTTGCTGCCAAAGGTAAGGAAGTTCTGGGGCAGAAGGTGTACGCCTCCCTGGCTGATCTGCCGGAAGCCCCTGATATGGTGGAGATTTTCCGCCGCAACGAGGATCTGCCGGGCGTAGTGCAGGAGTCTATCGACGCCGGCGCTAAGACCGTGTGGATGCAGCTGGGCTCCTGGAATGAGGAGGCCGCGCGACTGGGGGAGGGTGCCGGGCTGAATGTAGTGATGGACCGCTGCGTCAAAATTGAGTACGCCCGCTTCCACGGCGGTTTGCACCTCGCAGGCTTCGTGACCGGCGTGATTTCCTCCAAGCGGCAGGTGCTGGCCTAGGCACACTTGCCCCGCACCGTCACCTGAGAAGCTGAGGGGGAGCGAGACCATGAACGATGATGAACTGACCCAGGAAGAAGTTGAGCCCTGAAGCATAGGCAATACGAACTTTCAGGCGACTATCATTGCGCTATTTATTCTGCTCTACGTGCCTTATGCCTTTGAAGGCGCGCTAATGAGCCCCCCACCTTCTTAGGCATTGTTCTGGGCGTGGTGATTGCGCGCGTGATTTCGTTGCCTTTTAACCGTTGGGTGCCGGTCCCAGGCATAGGCTGAGACCGGCAGTAGCTGTTGCTGAAACCTTCAGCTGTGCCTCACCTCTTCCGCACAGCTGAAGGTTTCACCAATTCTCGGCGCGGGTTAGGCTAAAACCATGAAACTTCTTGAGCCCCGGCCCGTTCCGTTGGGCGGCTTGCGCGCCATGACCGTGCGCCGCCTTCTTCCTTCCAAAGAACGCCGCATGATTGGTGCCTGGTGTTTCGTGGACCATTACGGCCCGGACGACGTGGCGGCTACCGGCGGTATGCGCGTGGCACCCCACCCCCACACCGGCCTGCAAACCGCCAGCTGGATCTTCACCGGAACCGTTGAGCACAGGGACTCCCTGGGCACTGTAGCGGACGTGCGCCCCGGCGAACTCAACCTCATGACAGCTGGCTACGGCATTAACCACAGTGAATATTCCACCGCTGACACCCAGGTGCTCCACGGGGTGCAGCTCTGGATTGCCCTACCTGAGGCCCACCTTAATACTGAACCCGCTTTTGAGAACTTTGTTCCTCCGCCCCTCACCTTTGCCGCCCGCCAGGGGGCGGACGGTGCGACCAGCCTCCCGCTACAGGCCCGCGTCTTTCTGGGCGAGCTCTCCCTCACCATGGGTAGCGCTACCCTGCAGGGGACTTCCCCGGTTGAAACCTTTTCACCCCTACTGGGAGCTGAAATTATGGTGGGCGCGCCGGGATCAGACCCCGAAGCTGCCAAGAACCCACCTGCGGATGCTCCGCACCAACACTTCACCCTGACCCTGAACCCCACTTTCGAACGTGGCATCTTGGTGGACACCGGAGCCGCTATCGTGCAGGGTCGCCGTATTGAGGCAGACCAGATGCTCTACCTTGAGCCCGGCTCAGGTACCCTTGCCATCGAAACGGTGGGGGCGACCCGCCTCATCGTTCTAGGTGGCCAGCCCTTTGGCGAGCACATCACCATGTAGTGGAACTTCATTGGGCGGAACCACCAGGATATTGTGGACGCCCGCGCTGCCTGGCAAGCGCAGGTAGAGCTGTTTGAGCCCGGTGCTGAAGAGGGATCCGTGACCGATGGTGCGCTGGCAGAAGGGGCCACACCTGAAACCGCGGCGGGGGTCTACCCACGCTTTGGCGGCGTCGTGCTACTACCGGCAGAGTATGGGGAGAGTATGCCCGTTATCCCTGCCCCTCAACTGCCCCCGGTCACTCTTAAGTCACGCGGAGATTAAGCTCCCTGCCCCTCAACGGTGCAAAGAATACTGCTGCGCCAATATTCAATACTTTGAAGCTAATTGTTCACCTGCTAACCCTCGGAGTGATGAATAGCACGCTGATGAGTAAAAAACAGCTAATTTACAGGGTTTTTGGTGTCCCGTGTGCCCGATAGGCGCATCTTAAGCAGAGTTTTATAACGATTTGGTATACATCGTTACCAAATCGTTATATGCTGTTCAGAGTCCAATCAGCTTCTGGGAACTTGCCACGAAGCAAGTAGAGCCAAAGACAGCCCAGTACAACAGGCGGGCTGCTGAAATTCTAACGAAGGAAAAGGTATTAACGTGCGTCGTTCACTCTCAGTAGGTGCGGTAGGTGTAGTTCTAGCAGGCGGTGCTTTTGCAGCCGCTAACGCAACCAATGAAGCTCCGCAGACCACCGCAGATAACGGTGCAGTAGTTTCTGCCCCCTTGCTCAAGTCATTCGCCCTGGCCGGCGAGGGCAAGATTGCTCTTTGGGGCGTGCCCGCTTACGTTGTGGCCCCCGAGAAGCCCGTTGAATCAACCCCCGTTGTTGAAGAAGCTGTCGCTGAAGAGGCTCCCGTTGAGGAAGCTCCTGTAGTTGAGGTAGTAGTTGAAGAGGCTCCTGTTGAAGAAGCCCCTGTTGCAGAAGCTCCCGCAGAAGTTGCCGTTCAGGCTGAAACCGTAGAGGTTATCGAGGCTGCTCCTGTTGTTGAAGAAGCACCTGCTCCTGTTGTTGAAGCTGCACCTGCTCCTGTTGTTGAAGCTGCACCTGCTCCTGTTGTTGAAGCTGCACCTGCTCCTGTTGTTGAAGCTGCACCTGCTCCTACTGTCGAAGCTGCACCTGCTCCTACTGTCGAAGCTGCACCTGCTTCTACTGTTGAAGCTGCACCTGCTCCTGCTCTTTCAGCAGCTAGCAACTCAGCTAAGCGCGATGCTGTAGTTGCAGCTGCCCTCGGTTACGCACAGATAAACGCTCAGACCGACTGCACCATGCTGGCCACCAATTCACTGCGCGCCGCTGGCATCAACTTCCACGGCTGGCCCATGGATTACATGCAACTGGGTACTGTTACTTCCAACCCCCAGCCGGGCGACCTCGTACTCTACGCATCCAACGGCTTCGGTCAGCAGCACATCGCTGTTTACATCGGCAACGGCCAGGCAGTACACGGTGGCTGGAACGGCATGGGAACCACTATCTTCTCAGTCAACCTGCCCACTGGCTCAGCACCTATCTATGTTTCACCTGCTGGCCTGTAAGGTCTAAGGCTCTCTAGCTTTTCTCAAGCGCCACCTCTTTCTCTAAGAGGTGGCGCTTTTGTATGCCCGGGTATCACCAGGGGTGGAGGTAGGCTGTCGGGGGCTGGACTAAGAACTTTAGGTGCGTGTATGTAACTTGTATCACAAAAGATGTAGGGTGAATCTATGCACGAGTTTTTGCGCGGTGATCCAGTGCGCGATGAGGTCAATCGTGTGCTGGGAGCTTTAGAAGATAACATTTGGTCTCATACCTATGAATCACGCTACCTAGACTTCAAAGAAGAAGCCGGCCGACGTAACGGGCGCGGCGAAATACTTCCCTCAAGCCCACATAATGAGGAAGCCGCCTTTGCACTGGCGGGGGAGGCCTCTTGCATGGCTAACACGGAGCACGGCGGTGCTCTGATTGTGGGGGTGGCAGACGGGGGCGACATTATTGGCACCGAAATGGACGCCGCCTGGTTGCGGGGGCGTATTTACGCGCTCACTGAGCACCAACTGACCGTGAGTATTCAGGAGGTGCACATTAGGGGCCGTAGGTTGCTCGTCATCTTGGCGCCCCAGGCGATTGAGCCGGTGCCCTGGAAAGATATTATTCACTGGCGGGTTAAGGACCAGTGTGTGGCGGTGACCGAAGAAGCGTGGAGGGAGCGCCAAGGGCGGAGTCTCAGCTTTGATTGGTCAGCTCAGGATTCCAAAATCCCCATCTACCACGTGCGCCCGGCCGCTTTGAACGCCGCCCGCAGTTTCTTAGACGCGACGGGTTTGCCCAACCACCTCGATCTATCGAGGGCTGATGATGAGGATTTGTTGCGGCGCTTGGGTGTAGTGACAGCACAAAATACTTTTACTAACGCTGGCTACCTGCTGTTGATTGGGCGAGGCCAGCCAGATATTACTTATCGCTTCTTCGCTAAGAACCATAAATATTCCGTTTTGCCGCCGGTCTACCAGGAAGGGAAGGCGCCTCCGCGGGCATCCTTGTTGGAGGAACTTGCCACGGTATTTGCCCACATTGAACGAGCCACCCGTATTTGCGTCCTGGAAACTGAGCTGGAGTATGCTGCTGAAACCGGCGAGAGTCAGTATCAGAGCCTGCAGGATGTTGACCTGGCAACCTATGAGAAGCCGGGGAGGCTGCTCACCCAGGTGCCCCCGCGGGCTATTAAAGAGGCCCTGATCAACGGGGTGGCGCATCGAGACTGGGCTGCATCTGCCCCGGTGGATGTATGGCATTCTGCTAGTTCAGTGATGGTTGGTTCAATCGGTGGGTTCTTCGGCGGGGTTACGGCTGAGAACCTGGGGCAACACCCGCCTCGATCCCGAAATAACGCCCTGGTACAGGTGCTAGTGGAGCTCCACCTCATGGATTACCAGGGTGGAGGCATCACTACCCTGCGCAGAGAAATGCTGAAGCGCGGTATGCCAGCCCCTCTGATTGAGGAAGTAGCTGATGGGGATGCGGTGCGGGTGCAGCTAACTGCTGAGGGGCAGGATGTGGTGTGGGCGTGCTTTATTAGAGAGTTAGCTCCCCGACGTTTGCGGCGGGATCTTGACCTTCTAATCCTTCTGCACCATATCGTTACCCATGGTTATGTAACTCTTTGCGCAGCCCAAGAATTAACGGCTAAGCCTGAACGCCAGTGCCTTAATGCCCTTGCCAGCCTTGAAAAATCACATCTGGAGGGGGAGCCAGTGGTTTTTGCTAACCCTTGCAGATTGGGCTCAGGGGACACCTTATGGGAACTCACCGATACGGCGGTGAAGAAGCTGAACTCTCTGCGAGACCGGTACGCTTTCAGTCACCAGAAACGCTAGCGGGCAGCAACTTTCCTTCTACTGGGTCATGATCTTAGTGACATGCCCGCCGGATGCCCTAGAAACAGGTCATAAACTTGTAACAATAATTGTCCTAGCTGGCGGCGCCTGGTATAGGCTCAAACAATACATTTGCATATCCGAAAGGCAACTGACCCATGGCAGGTTTTACCACTCGTGCTATTCACGCCCTCCACGGTATCGAAGAAAACGCGGTTGTTCCCCCGATCTACACCTCAACCACCTTTGGTCAGCCCACTGACGGCACCGAAGGCCCTTTCGAATACCAGCGCGGCGGTAACCCCACCCGTTCTAACGCTGAAATCACCCTGGCAGCTCTTGAGGGCGCTGAACATGCTTACGTCTACGCTACCGGTATGGGCGCTACCGCTGCTGCCATGGGAATCCTGAAGTCAGGCCAGACCATCATGCTGGGCATGCCCGTCTACGGCGGTAACTACCGCATGGCGACCATCGAGATGCCCAAGCGCGGGGTCAGCTACGAGTTCGTGCACGACTTCACCGCTCTTACCGACGCTGACTTTGTGGGTAAGGATGTGGGCATGATTTTCCTGGAAACCCCCACTAACCCCACCCTGCGCGTGGTTGATATCAGGGCAGTAGCCGAGATTGCCCACCGCAACGGGGCGGTGCTGGTCGTGGATAACACCTTTATGACCCCCTACCTGCAGCGCCCCCTCGAGCTGGGTGCTGACATCGTGGTCCAGTCTGCCACCAAGTACCTGGGCGGTCACGCTGACCTGCTGGCAGGTGTCGCCACCACGAATGATGCTGCCCTTGCAGACGAGCTCTTCAAAGCCCAGCTGATTACCGGCAACGTACTCTCACCCATCGACTCCTACCGCCTGATTCAGTCGGTCAAAACCCTGGCGATCCGCATGGACCGCCAGCAGCAGAACACCGCCCGCGTGCTGGAGGCAGTCACTGCCCACCCTGCCGTCCAGAAGGTCTACTTCCCCGGTTCCCACAGTGAAGCTGAAGCCCAGTTACAGGCCGCGCAGTCAAGCGGCAACGGCGCGCTCTTCTCCTTCACCATGGCGGAGGGCAAGGATATCAAGGCCTTCTTGGACGCCCTGCAGGTCTTTACCTTCGCTGTGTCGCTAGGTGGCATTGAGTCCCTAGTCTGCCTGCCCTCCACCATGACCCAGGGCGCTTTCAGCGACGAAGATCTTGAAGCTTCAGGCATGACCAAGCGCCTGGTGCGTGTGGCCGTAGGTATCGAAGAAGCAGAGGATCTCATCGCTGATATCACTGCAGCTCTCGATGCCGCCTAAACTATCAGTAATAACCCCTTCTTTCCCTGCCCAGAAAGGCAAGACCATGAATGTAAACCGTCGTACCATGTTCTCACTAACCGGGGCTGGTGCCCTTGCCCTAGCGCTGGCTGCCTGCGGTGGCTCATCAGAGAACTCTTCAACCGCTGCTGCCGATAAGCTCCAGGCCATCAAGGATGCCGGCAAAATCCGCGTGGGCTTTGAAGGTACCTTCGCCCCCTGGAACTACCACAACGAAACCGGTGAGCTAGTAGGCATGGAGAAGGAGATCGCTGACCTAATCGCCGCTGACCTCGGTGTTGAAGCTGAATACATCGAAACTCAGTGGGACTCCCTCATTGCCGGTGTGGATGCTGACCGCTATGACATCGTCATCAACAACGTCTCACCCACCGCGGAGCGCCAGGAAAAGTACGATTTCTCGGTGCCCTACGTGGCATCCGAAGGCAAGGTTGCTGTGCTGGATAGCTCAGAGCTGCAGTCCGTCAGCGACCTGAACGGCGCCACCGCAGCTAGCTCCGAGACTTCCAACTTCCGTACCCTTCTGGAAGAAGCTGGCGCTCAGATGACGATCGTGACCGGCTTTGATGAGGCCATCGAACAGGTGCTCACCGGCCGTGTGGATGCCTGCGGTAATGATGCCGTTACCTTCTCCTACTACCAGGAACAGCACCCCGATGCTCCCATCCGCCTGCTGGACGGCATTCTGGGTGAACCCTCAGAGGCTGCGATTTTGATGCCCAAGGGTGCCACCAGCCTGCAGGACGCCATTAACGAGTCCCTGAAGAAGCACATGGAGAACGGCGACTTCAAGGCAATTTTCGAGAAATACGTCGGGATTGACCTGACCCCTGCGTCCTAAGGCGCACCTCTACCCTAGGACACCATGGATCGTTATATAGAGCTTTGGGTGGAGTCCCTGCCGCAGCTGCTGCTGGCCGCTGCGCAGGTCACCATCCCTCTCACCATCATCGCCTTTGTGCTTTCGCTGGTGATTGGTCTGTTCTCCACCGCAGCCCGCAACCTGGGCAGGTTCAACCCGCTCAACTGGCTAGCCACCACGTATGTGTGGATCTTTCGCGGCACCCCGCTGCTGGTTCAACTCTTCTTGGTGTTCTACGGTCTGCCCCGCGTGGGCATCACCCTGGATACCTGGAGCGCTGCCATCATTGCGCTGAGCCTCAACACCGGTGCTTACGTGGCGGAGACGTTCCGCTCTGCCTATGCCTCGATTCCTCGGGGCCAGTTTGAGGCAGCTCGCACCCTGAACTTCACCCGGGCTCAGACCCTGCGCCACGTGGTGATTCCGCAGGCAACCCGCATCGCCCTGCCCCCGCTGGGTAATGACCTGATAGACCTGGTGAAGGGAACCTCCCTGGTCTCTGTGATTTCTATGGTGGATCTCTTCCAGTCCGGTAAGCAGGTGGCGGCCCGCACCTTCGAGCCCCTGGCCATGTACCTTGAGGTCGCAGCTATCTACCTGGTTATTTTCACCCTGCTGTCCATCGGCCAGCAGTACCTGGAAAAGCGCACCAGTCGCTATGTAAGGACCGCCAATGCTTAGCGTTAAAAACCTGTCAAAGAGCTTTGACGGCAACACCATTTTGCGTGATATTTCTCTGGACGTTGCCGCTGGGGAGACCACGGTAATTCTGGGGCCCTCTGGCTCGGGTAAATCTACCCTGTTGCGCTGTCTCAACCTCTTGGAAACCCCTGAATTAGGTCAGCTTTCAATCGAGGGCGATACCGTTGATTTTGGCACTGACCTGACCGACGAGCAGGTGCGCACCATTCGCCAGCACTCTGCCATGGTCTTTCAGAACTTCAACCTCTTCCCGCACCTGACCGCCCAGCAGAATGTTGCCCTGGCCCCGGTGCTCAACGGTAAAAAGAGCAAAGCTGAGGCTAAGAAGCTGGCGGGCCAGTTACTGGCTAAGGTGGGTTTGGAGCACAAGGCTGATGCCTACCCCGATAACCTTTCCGGTGGGCAGCAGCAGCGCGTAGCTATCGCCCGTGCTCTGGCGGTAGCCCCCGACTACCTGCTCTTCGATGAACCCACCAGCGCCCTGGACCCCGAGCTTGAAGCCGAGGTGATTCAGGTGCTGATGGGCCTCGCGGCTGAAAAGCGCTCCCTGGTAGTGGTTACTCACAACATGGCCTTCGCGCGCCGCGTGGCTGACCGCATCATCTTCCTGGACGGCGGCACTGTTGCCTACAACGGCGCCCCGGCTGGGTTCTTCGCCTCGGACCACGCCCGTATTCAGCGCTTCCTGCAGATTTTCGAGATGACAGACTACAAGATTTAGCCGCTCACCCGGCGTCCCCATAAAAATACCCGCTGTGTCTTACCGGTGCCCGCTGTTGTGGCCCCCTTTCAGACACGGCGGGTACTTTCGTTGTTGAGTGTGTTTAGAGCCCCTTGCGCTGGCGGTCCTGCTCAATGAGCTCAGCGTCAATGGCCTGCATCTGCGCGGTGATGGGCTCACCCGGCTGCCATGCTTGTGCCGCTACTGGAACCCTAGTACCTTTACGCCGTTTACCCAGCAGGCGCGGACGAGGCACGCGCAAGCGAATCTGGGCCGGTGCGGGTAGCTGCCAGCGGCGCCATCTAGCCAGCAGGCCCATGACCAGGCAGCTGACGATAGAAAGCCACATGCCGAGTACGGGCTGATCGAAATAGGTGACGCTGACGGCAACCTCGGCTGCACCCACAAAGGCTACGGTTGCGTAGAGGGGGCTACCGCCCAGAATGGCGGGGATGCGGTTCACCATGACATCGCGGATGACGCCGCCGCCTACCGCTGTAACAACTCCCAGGGCAATGGAAGGTAACCAGTGCAGACCCAGGCTGAGTGCTTTGATGGTGCCGGTAGCCGTCCAACAGCCCATTCCTAGAAAATCAGCGACTAGCAGGGTGCGGTCAGCCCAGCGGGCACCAAGGTCGATGGTGTAGGCGAGGGCTGCTGAGCTAAGAGCGGCGATCCAGTAGTAGCTGTCGGTCAGGGCAACCGGGAAGCCGGTGTCGAGCATGAGATCGCGGATGACGCCGCCACCCATAGCGGTAATAACCGAGAAGATAATGAACCCAATAATATCGAACCGGTGGGCCCTCGCAACGGCACCGCCCAGTAGACCGTTGGTGACAATAGCGGCTACGTCAATGAGGCGAAACCACAGGAGGGGATCAAGCTCGAGCATGGGCGTCTTTCAAAAAGCCACCGGGCAGAACGCCGGGGCAGAGATAGTGGGGCGTGAGGTTCTGATAGTACAACCCCAACCCCTACCAGCGAAATTCCCGCAGTTGTAACGGTGGCGGGGCAGCGTCAGCGATAGCGAAAGTACCCGGCTTGTGCCGTTAGCACCCGCTTCGGGGGGTATACCTGCCCGACAAAGTGGGTGTTTTAGACTTAGGATGCCGGTGCTCTAGTCCTGTAAGAAAGCCTTGACGATGGGCTGCCCGGTCACTGATCCAAAGTCGCCGTCCTCAACTACTAGCGCTACCGCCATATCCTCGTGCACGGCGATGACCCATGAGTGGGTTTTGGGTGGGGTTTCCTTGCCGTACTCGGCGGTGCCAGTCTTGCCCATAGCGTTATCAGGGGTTAGCTGGCGCAAATCGCCCAGGGAGCCCTCGGTGACAACAGCCCGCATCATGGTTTTCAGTTGCTTCGATTCAGCGGCTGTGACGGCAACTCCCGCTGCCGGCTGTGCGTCCGCTAGGTCCTGGCCTTTGACGAGCACCGGTGTAACTATCTGCCCTTGAGCTGCGGAGGCCGCCAGCACCGCCATAGAAAGAGGTGATACCGACACTTCGCCCTGACCAATCAGGGAGGCAGCGTGCAGGGCTTGGGTATCTGCATCGGGCACGTTACCCATGAAAGTATCGACACCCAAATCCAAGGTCATCCCCACACCCAGCCCGTGGGCTGCTTCTTGAAGGTTAGCCTGCGAAACGGTATCGCGCTCATTGATAAAAGCGGTATTCGCTGACTGCGCCAGAGCAGTGGTGAGGGTCTGTGAGCCCGTGGCAGAGGTCGGGTAGCCCGGTGCGTTTTTGAAGGTTACCCCATCCACGTTCACCGAGTCGGTGATCTCAACCTGCGACTCGGGAGTCTTACCCTGGCGTAGCAGAGCTAGAGCTGAGGCTACCTTGAAGATGGACCCCGGGGCGTACTGGGCGAGCAAGGCAGTGGAAAAACCTTCGGAGGCTTCAGCATTAGCGGCTGCCAGCAGTTCACCGGTGGACAGTCTCAGAGCTACCAGGGCGCTGGGTGATTCCTGGTCTTTGAGGAGGTCCACCGCTTTTTCTTGTAATTTCACATCCAGAGTGGTGGCTAGGTCGGTGCCGTGGGTGGGTTCACTGCTGACGACGCTCTTCAGGGCCGCCTGACGTGTCTGGGCACCGGTTTCATCAATCTCAACCAGGCTTACGGTGTAACCCGCCGACCCGGCTAGTAGCTCGTTGAACCGCCCCTGTAAGCCGCCGCGTCCAATGGTTTCACCGCCCAAGAGCTTGCCTTCTGATGCCTCGATGTCTTCTGCGGTTGCTTCACCCACGCCTCCTAAAATATCGGGGGCAAAGCTGCTACTGGGTGCCAAGGGGAGTTCACCTATTGCGCCGTGGTAGCCCTCAATGGCGTCCAATGCCTGCTGGTCTAGGGCATCAAAGGCATGCTGTCGCAGGGTGATAGCCTGGACAAATTGCTGCTCGCCACCTGCCTGAACTGCGGACCAGTAGGTATCGGGGTCAATTTCAACTAGTCGTGCAAGAGCGCGGGCCGATGACTCCTGCGCGGCAGGGGCGCTGATCTTAGATTTATCAATGCCTAGGGTGACCACCGGTCGCAGGGTCACCACTTTCTCGCCCCCAGCTCCGGTAATATCACCGCGGGTAGCGGCACTGGTGTCAAGGCGTAGCGCCTGATTCTTTGCTAGATCTGGGTGGATGCTGGCGGGTGTCCAGCGGTAAGCCCATTCCCCGTCTTCTTCAAGCAGAGCGGCCTCGGTGGTGTAGTCAAAAGTCTGGGTGGAGCCGGGAATTTTCCAGGACCATTTCAGTGTCACTTTCTGGCCCTCGTCCGCTTTCGCTAGTGACTCTACGGAGACGGTTGGGGTAGCGCTCTTCATGTAACCAACTGCCCGGTTGAAATCATCCGCGCCGGTCGGAACGTCCTGACTGAGCTTAATGCCGCTCATATCTTTCTTGGAAAGCCCCTGGGCTAGTTGCTCGGCGAACTCTTGCGCCCCCGAACCAGACGAACAGGCGGCGAGAACGGGAACGAGCAAGGCGGATGCTGAGGCGGCGATAAAGACGCGGCGGGAGAAGGTAGCCATGAGAACAGTGTAATCAGTGACCTACCTTACCGACCGTATCTGCCTAGCTCTTACTTTCGGGTTTCGTAAAGGGGAAGGCCAGCACGCCGCGGATCTGGGTCCGTAACACAATGAGGCGGTCAATGCCGATCCCCAGACCGCCCATGGGCGGTAGGCCGGTTTCCAGGGCATAGAGGAAGTCATCGTCCATTCACATAGCCTCAAGATCACCGGCGGCAGTTTTCAGCGACTGCTCGGTCAGACGGTGGCGTTGCTCCAAGGTGCCCGCCATCTCGGAGGAGGCCGTGCCCATTTCTGCCCGCTCAGATTCCACCCTTAGCATGTCGCCCGCGTGTTGGTCAGTAAACTGAGCATTGGTGGGGTAGAACTAACCTAGAAGGTTAAACCCCCGTGCTAAGGAGTACCCCGTGAAGATCCTGCTGACCGGCGCTACCGGCTACATTGGCCAGAACCTCATGAAGCGGCTCAAAGACCGCCACCACATCGTCGCCATTTCCCGCAGCACTGAGGGCAAAGAAGACGAACCTAACGTCACCTGGAAAAGCGCCGATCTCTTCGACCCCCAGCAGGTCAGCGATGTCATGGAAGGGGTGGAGCTCGCCATCTACCTGGTGCACTCCATGCAACCACAAGCCAAGCTAACCCAGGCGTCCTTCGAAGACATGGACGCCCTGCTGGCAGACAACTTTGCCCGCGCTGCCGCCAAGCATAAGGTGAGGCGCATCGTCTATCTCAGCGGCATCATCCCGCAGGACGGAAAGAAGCTCTCCCGCCACCTGCGCAGTCGCCTGGAATGCGAGAAAATTCTGGGCTCCTACCATGTGCCCGTGACTACTCTGCGTGCCGGTCTGATTGTGGGCCCGGAAGGCTCCTCCTTCCCCATTCTGCAGTCCCTGGTTGAACGTCTACCCGGCCTGGTAGTGCCCAAGTGGGCTTATAATCGCACCGACCCCGTGGCGCTCCAAGACGTCATGGACGCCTTCGAAAAGATCATTGAATCGGATGAATTCGGTCAGCAAGCCATCGACATCGGCGGCCCCCAGGAGATGAACTACAAGGACCTCTTCGCCCAGACCGCTGAGGTCATAGGCAAGAAACTGCCCATGGTAGACCTGCCCATCATCCCCGTTTGGCTCTCCAAAGCCTGGGTCACCCTGATTTCTAACAAGCCCAAAGAGATGGTTAACCCCCTGCTCGAAAGCCTGGTGCACAGCATGGTGGTTACCGATGAGCACTATGTCGAGGGTATCTCCAACGCCCCCACCAGCTTCAAAGACAGCGTGAAGGCCGCGCTCAAGGATCAGAAGCCGCAGAAATTCACCCTCTCCCACTTGCCCCTGCCCTTCACCGGAGGCAGGTCAGGTTCTGACCGTAACGATGTGAAGTCCATTCAGCGCGTCACCGTGCCGCAGGGGTGGACAGCACGGAGCACCGCGGACTACTACCTCACCTGGCTAGAGCGCAGCAGTTTTGGTCTAATCAACACCGATATCACGGATCATGATGCCCAGGTTAGGCTTCCTTTTACCAGCAAGCCCCTGCTGGTGCTGAAGAAGCCCGCCGCGGCGGCCTACGAGGATTTTGCCACCTACCTGATTGCTGGTGGACGCCTGGCGCTGGCCCGTGATGACAGCCGGGCACGCCTGTCCTTCCGCCAGGTGCTGGACACCAACCAGGTTATTATCGCCATCCACGAGTTTGAACCAGCCCTGCCTTGGCGTGTTTACAGCCTAACTCAGGCCCGCTTGCACCTGCTGGTTATGACTGCTTTTGGCTACGAAGTCAAAGCGCTGGCAGCGGTGGAGTGCTGGCGTCAAGACGGCATCATCCCCGAGGCCTTCGGCAACTGTCTAGAACGTCTTATGGGCGCACCCGCCCCGCAGGGCGCCAACTAAAACTTCAACCTTTTACCTCTATTCCTGATAAGGAGACCCGATGAAATTCCTTCCAGCACTCGCCCTCAGCAGCGCGGCAGTTACCGTCACGGCCGCCGTCGGTTCCCTGGCGACCACACCGGATGACCTCTGGTACAAGGCACTCAAGAAGCCCTCTTTCCAGCCGCCCGCCCTTGCGTTCCCTATCGCCTGGACAGCGCTTTATGCCAGCATCGCTAGTGCTTCTACCCAGGTGCTGACCGCTGAAACCCCGGCACCCAGCACCGTGCAACCTGCCGGTGCCTGGCAGCGTGAGCAGGATGAGTTGGAACGTAAGGTGCGCCACTACAAGGTAGCCTTGGGCGCCAATCTGGTGCTGAACGCTGGCTGGTCAGCAATCTTCTGGCAGGGGCGTAATTACAAGCTAGCTACCGCTGAAGCTGCGCTACTGGCCGCGTCCTCCATTGACCTGGCGCGCCGTGCCTACCAGATCAAGCCTGCCGCCGGGGCGCTACTGTTGCCTTACGCCGGGTGGACCAGCTTCGCCACCGTGCTCTCAGGCGCCATCGCCAAGCTCAACCCCTAGTCTAGGAAATTATGGGAACAAGCAATACCGCTGGCCAAGAAATCAATGAAACTGCTTACCTGGCACAGTCGCCACAGAACGCGCGCCGTCTCATGGGTTCTATAAGCCGGCTGGAAGAGGGCGGAACCGCGAGAGCTACCTCAAATACGACTGAGGCAAAAGTGAAATTGACGCCCCTGCAGATTACTGTGGGGCAGGTGCCCAGCCAAGAAGAACTGGTAGATCTCTACACCGCAGTCGGTTGGACTGCCTACACAGACAACCCAGCCGACCTGGTGCCTATGTGCGCCGGTAGCCTCTACCTTGCCTGCGCCCGCGATGCCTCAGGGCAACTGGTAGGTCTGGTGCGAGCTGTCGGCGATGGGGTCAGCATCAGCTACATCCAAGACCTGCTGGTGCACCCGCGTTACCAGCGTCAGGGCGTGGGCGGGCAGCTGCTGGACGCCGCGCTAGAGGCCGTGGGGAACGTCCGGCAGGTCTACATCACGACTGATACCCACGTCACCAACCAACACGTCATTGATCTTTACCTGGGCAAGGGTTTCAAGCCCGTCGGCGACTACAACTGCGTCACCCTGGCACGGTTGCGCTAGCGTTCCGCCAGCACCTGCGCGATAGCATCCAGCGCTTCTTCGTTCTGCAGGGAGGATACATCCCCCAGGGCGCGGCCCTGGTAGAGCTCGCCCAGGAGGCGGCGGGTAATCTTGCCCGAGCGGGTCTTGGGGATATCAGCCACCGCCACCACGTCCTTAGGTTTGGCAATGGGGCCAATGGCGTGGCGGACGTGCTCCAACAGTGCCGTTTTCAGATCCTGTGCGCTCAGCGCCCGCCCAGCCTCAGACAGGGTCACGTAGGCGACCGCCTGGTGGCCGGTCAGCTCATCCTCCACCGGGCAGACACCCGCCTCCACCACGGCCTCGTGGGTGACCAGGGCAGACTCAATCTCAATGGTAGAGAGGCGGTGGCCGGAAATATTAATAACATCATCAATGCGGCCCAGGATGTAGGTATCGCCCAGCTCGTCGGTCTTAGCGCCGTCGCCGGCCAAGAACCAACCGCGCTCGCCAAAGTGCCGCCAGTAGGAGTCCAGGTAGCGCTGGGGGTTGCCCCAGACCGTGCGCGCCATGGACGGCCCAATTTTATCCACCACAATGAAACCCTGCTCGCCGGGCGCTACATCCCGCCCAGCCTCGTCCACCACGCGGGTGGAAATGCCGGGCACACTGCGGGTAGCGCAACCGGGCTTGGTCTCCAGGGAGGTGCCAGGCACCTGCCCGGACGCCGCGAACCTGCCCGCCGGGGCGAACTGAGGGTCGTGCGGGCGCGGGGAGCAGACCGTTGAGCCGGTCTCAGACTGCCACCAGGTATCAATGAAGGACGCGGTGCCGCCGCCCACGTGGGTGCGCAACCAGCGCCAGGCTTCGGGGTTAATAGATTCCCCTACCGACCCCAGCAGGCGCACCGACGAGAGGTCGTACTTGCCCGCGGGCAATCCATCCGGGAAGGCACCCATCAGCGAGCGAATCAGGGTGGGGGCAGTGTAGTAGTTGGTCACCCCGTAGCGCTCGATGATCTCAAAATGGCGCTCAAAGGTGGGGGTGTTGGGAGTGCCCTCGTAAATGACCTGGCTGACGCCGCCCAGCAGCGGTCCGTAGATTTCGTAGGTGTGGGCGGTGACCCAGGCAAGGTCGGCAGTACACCAGTGCACGGTGTCGCGGACGCGGGCGGGGTCGTTGGTGGCCGCCAGTTCATCGACGCGCAGGGTGCCGTCCGCTCCCGTGGTTTCAGGTAGCAGGTCAAAGAGCAGGGCATGGGTGTAGGCGGTCTGGGTCAGGTAGCCACCGGTAGTGTGCACCAGGCCTTTAGGCTTACCCGTGGTACCGGAGGTGTAGATGATGAAGAGCGGGGTCTCAGCGTCAAAGAACTCGGGGGAATGGGTCTCAGGCAGACCTTCAATGAGCTCGTGGTACCAGACGTCGCGGCCCGGCGTCCAGGGCACAGAGCCCCGCGCTTGGTCGGTGCCAGCGGTGCGGTCCACCACGATGATGTGTTCAATCTGGTTCTCACCGGAGCATGCCTCATCGGCGTTCACCTTGACTGGCACGACCGAGCCGCGGCGATTCTGCCCGTCGGTGGTAATGAGTACCTTGGCGCCGGTGTCCTCAACGCGGAAGCGTAGCGCCTCGGCTGAGAAGCCACCGAAGACCAAGGAATGAATAGCGCCGATGCGGGCGCAGGCCAGGGTGAAGATCACCGTTTCAGGGATAACTGGCAGATAGATGACGACCCGGTCGCCCTTGGTGACGCCCAGTTTTTCAAGGCCGTGGGCGGCGCGGGCGACGCGACGCTGTAACTCGGCGTAGGTAATGGTCTGGCGGTCGCCGGGTTCCCCTTCAGAGAAGAGCGCCACTTTATCCCCGCGGCCGGCCTCAACGTGGCGGTCTACGCAGTTGTAGGAAGCATTGAGCGTCCCGCCCTCAAACCAGCGAATCTGCGGCACCGTGAACTGCTCTACACCGTCTGCATCGGTGCCCAGGCTCTGGGGTTTCTTGAAGGTGTGAGCCTTCTGCCAGGTGGTTTCCCAATCCAGGCGCTGCGCCTGTGCCTCCCAGAAAGCGATGCGGGCGGCGTCGGATTCGTGCGCCGGGTTAGGTGTAGGGGTGGCGGGATCGGTGTAGGTGAAGGTGGCAGGTGCGCTCAAGGGATTCTCCCATCGGTAGCTGGCAGTAGCACCGGCGCCTCATGTGAACCTGCGCCCCTTTGTTCCAAGCTCAAGTGCTCTGACGGTGGGGGCTGGTATGGCGTGGTTGCTGCGATCGTTAGCGAGCCAGGTCTCTGAGATCGCTCTGGATGGTTTGCGTGCCCTTCCAGCCTAAAGCCCGCCCGGGTGACGGCTCTAACCGTGACGCCCCTTAACGTTTGTGACGCTCCGTGACAGCCCGCCGTCCGCTGGATCCCTCCGCCCGATGGCCCAAAGCTTCACCGGCGTGACGTAAGAACATGCCGGTGAAGTTTAGGCTTATCCTGGAAGCCGGGGCTAGTTGGAGGGGAAGCGGACCTTGACCCAGCGTTCAAAAGCACCCAGAGCCAGGTCGGTCAGCTTACCCAGAATCGCTAGGAGGACGATGGCCAGCAACAGGCGGTCGGTGCGGCCGTTGTTCTGGGAGTCAGTGAGTAAGAACCCGAGCCCCATGGACGCACCTAGCAGCTCAGCTGCCACCAGGAAGAGCCAGGCCTGAGCGAGGGCCAGACGCAGCCCCGAGACAACCGCGGGCAAAACCGCCGGTAGCTGAACCGTAGTGAAGAGACCCAGCCCGCGGATGCCGAAGGTGCGGGCCGCTTCAACCAGTTTGGGGTCCACATGGGCAAGCGCGGCTGAGACAGTGGTATAGACCGGGAAGAAAGCACCGATGGCGATGAGAGTGACCTTTGAGTTCTCACCGATGCCAATCCACAGCAGGAGCAGGGGAACCCAGGCCAGAGAGGGAACAGCGCGTAGCGCCCCGATGGTGGGTGCCGCGAGCAGGTTAGCCCAGCGGGAGAGGCCCACCCAGGCACCCAATGCCAGGCCCAAGAGGGCACCAATGGTGAAACCAAGGAGGACGCGCTGGGTTGAGATCGCAATGTGTATTCCCAGCTGGCCGCGTCCAAGAAGGTCAAGGGCTGCTGCAACCACCCTAGATGGTGCGGGCAACTGGACGGCGCTGAACACCCCGGTCAAGCTCAGGTACTGCCAGAGTGCCAGCAGAGTGAGAGGAAGCAGAGCGCCTAACCAGGGCAGCCAGCGGTGGCCTCGGGTGCTCAGTTGCACGGGCCGTGAGGACGCCCCCGCCCGGCTACGTGCTACTCGCTTAGTTTCGGCGGGGCGGGTATCAGTGGCTGGAAGCAAAGACATGGCTATTCACTCACCAGAGCCGAGATATGTGCAGGGTCAGCCTGGGTGGCAAAGGAATCGTGGATGAGACTGCCCAAAGCGGAGTCCACATCAGCCTGGGTGGCGACGTCCCCGGACTCAACCAGGTAAGGGCCAACCCTTGTCAGCACGGTGCGCTGGGCCTCCCCGGGTACGTTATCAATGTCTAGATTGGTTCGTTCCCAGACGGTGCGTGCGGTTTCTAGCGTGACACCCGATTCATCCGCCAGAATCTGAATGGCCTCATCTTCGTTAGCTAGAGCCCACTCGCGGGCGTACTCGTAGGTATCAACAATGGTCTGAGCAGACTCGGGATCAGAAGCGATGAAGTCCTCAGTAGCGTTCAAAAAGCCGTAGGTATTGAAGTCAACGTTGCGGTAGAAGAGGATGTTTCCGTCTTCAATTTCAGTGCCCGCCATGATGGGGTCTAGCCCGCTCCAGGCATCCACCGAGCCCTTGGTGAGAGCGGTGCGGCCGTCAGCGTGCTGGAGCTGCTCGATCGTGACATCCTGCGGTGATACATTGTTTTCTTCAAGTGCCTGGAGCAGGAAGAAGTAGGGGTCGGTACCCTTGGTGACTGCAACTGACTTACCGGCCAAGTCTGCAACCGAGGTGATACCGGAGTCGGGGGTGGTGACCAGAGCAGCCCATTCTGGCTGGGAGTAGAGGTCAATCACCTGAATGGGGGAGCCGTTCGACCGGGCAAGGAGTGCCGCTGACCCGGCGGTTGAGCCGACGTCAAGAACCCCAGACCGCAGAGCCTCATTAGCCTTATTCGACCCCGCTGACTGCACCCATTCCAAGGTTTTACCCTCATCCTGGAGAGCAGTCTCTAGCCACCCTTTTTCCTTGATGATGAGGGAGAGCGGGTTATAGGTGGCGTAGTCGACAGTGATTGTGGTGTCCGCGGCTGAGGCTGAGACTGAGGCCTCAGGGGTTGCGTTTTCACCTGCCAGGCAGCCGGTCAGTAGCAGGGTGCCAGCGGCTAGGAGGGCGGAGGATTGGGCGAAACGAGAAAAGATTGACACGGGGTTTCCTTGAAATTTCGTAGTGTGTAGGTGCAAGAAGCAAGGGCCAGGTGGGGCAGATACCCGGTAAAGTAGAGGGCTGATACTTAGTGCTCTTCGACGCCGAGCTCAGCCAGCAATTCTTTGCGCAACAAAGCGAGGTCTAGATCCCCGCGATCACGGGGCCGGTGCCCGGGAACCTCAACCGTTCGGGTAATAGTGGCAGGCGAGTGCGGATCAGATGTGCCTAGCACAATCACGCGATCTGATAGGTAAAGAGCTTCTTCCACATCGTGGGTAACCAATAGGATGGTTGCGGGGTCCTGAGCATGAATATCCAGCAGCAGATCCTGCATTTTGATACGCGTCAGGGCATCCAGCGCACCAAAAGGCTCATCGAGCAGAAGGACGCCGGGGTTACGTGCTAGCGCTCTCGCCAGGGATGCCCGCTGCGCCATGCCTCCTGAAATCTCGCGGGGGCGATGCGCCGCATAATCCCCCAACCCCACCAACCGCAAGAGGGCATCAACATGCTGCCGGGCGTCGTCCTTAGGGGTGCCCTTGGGTAGCCCCAGAGCCACATTCTTAGCAATAGACCGCCAGGGTAAAAGCCTGGGCTCCTGAAACCCAATAGCTACCCGTGAATCTAGGCCACGAACGGCAGCGCCGTCGATGGTGACCTCACCCGCGCTGGCTGCTTCCAAACCAGCCGCTACACGTAGCAGCGTTGATTTACCGCAGCCTGAGGAACCAATAATCGAAATAATCTCACCCGGATAGGCGGTGAACGAAACACCTTCGAGGACCGTGTGGACTGCCCCGCGCTCGCCGGCGAAGCTCTTAGCGATGCCAGAGAAGTTGATGTCACAGGCGGTGAGGGTGTGCTTTAGCGTGAGTGCGCTCATTGCTTTCTCCATCGTTTCTTGGCGTTAGCACCGGCCCCTATTGTGGGTGGTTGCTGCGACGTCGTGGAGCCAAGTCTCTCGGTCGCTCTGGATGGTTATCGGTGGCTTCAGCCTATGGGCACGGTGCCTGAAAATCTAGCCTGTGACGCCTCTTAACGTTTGTGACGCTCCGTGACGGCCCGCCGTCCGTAACAGAACCCAGCCCGGTTCACAGTGTGAAACAGAGCTCCTAAACTTTGCCTCAGCGCCCCCTCACCTGGTTAGACTAAAACCGCGATCATGAGACCCAACGCTAAGCTCTGGCTCGTTGGGCGGCAACCCTCTCCCGTAGCGGGGTGCCCCAGATGAGGATCCGGCAGATAACTGCAAGTACGGCGCAACCAGGCGCCACCTTCACAAGAGGTTAGGCGCCATTTTTGTATCGCTAGCCAGGCACGGGGTGTGAGGGTCGACCCGAAAGGCACCGGTTCATGACCGAGAAGAAGCGCATCGTCGTCAACGCGTTCGATATGACCACCACCAGCCACCAGAGCTTCGGCACCTGGCGCCACCCCCGCAACCGCGCCGATGAATACAACACCATCGAATACTGGACTGATCTGGCAAAAGTCTGCGAAAAGGGCCTTTTCGACGCTATCTTCATCGCCGATGTGGTGGGCGTCTACGATGTCTACAAGAACTCGGTGGCCGATGCCCTGCGCGACGGCGCGCAGGTTCCGGTGGGCGACCCCTTCCTGCAGATTTCAGCGATGGCAGCGGTTACCAAAAACATTGGCTTCGGCGTCACCGCAGCTGCCACGTACAACCAGCCTTATACCCTGGCACGGTCCTACTCCACCCTTGATCACTTGACCCGCGGCCGCGTGGGCTTCAACGTGGTGACCAGTTACCTGGCGTCAGCTGCTGAGAATCAGGGCCTGCCAGCTCAGATCCCGCACGATACCCGCTACGAGATCGCAGATGAGTTCTTGGATGTTTGCTACAAACTCTGGGAAGGTTCCTGGGAGGACGGCGCGGTGCTACGTGACCGTGAAAATGGTATCTTCGCTGACCCCACCAAGGTGCACCCCATCGAGCACAAGGGGAAGCATTTCACCGTGCCCGGTATCGCCCTGTCCGAGCCCTCACCCCAGCGCACTCCGGTCATTTTCCAGGCGGGCGCATCATCCCGCGGCCAGCAGTTTGCTGGAAAGCACGCTGAGGCTATTTTCATCACCGCCCTGCGCCCCCACTTGACCAAGGTGCTGACCGGCCGCATCCGCGACGCTGTTGAAGCAGCGGGCCGTAACCGTGATGATGCCAAGATTCTTGCCATGCTCTCGGTTGTGGTTGATGAGACTGACGAGAAGGCGCAGGAAAAGTTCGAGGAGTACAAGAAGTACGCCAACTTAGAAGCTTCTCAGGCAATTATCGGCGGCTGGAGCGGTGTGGATCTCTCCCAGTTCGATGAGGACGAGGCGCTCAAGTACGTTGAAACTGAGTCGATTCAGTCCTTCCTGACCCCCTTCACCCTGCAATCCAAAGATCGTGACTGGACACGTCATGAAATCGCTGAGCACTGCGCTACCGGCGGCATGGGCGAGGTCATCGTGGGCTCACCCCAGACCGTTGCCGATGAGCTAGAACGCTGGATTGACGAGGGCGGCCTGGACGGGATCAACCTTGCCTACCATGTTTCACCCGGTTCCTTCGAAGACTTCGTGGAGTTCGTGGTGCCCGAACTGCAAAAGCGCGGCCGCTACCGCACCGCCTACGAAGGTTCCACCCTGCGGGAGAACCTCTTCGGTGAGGGCATCACCAAGGTGGCAGATACCCACCCGGCTGCAGCCTACCGCGGCGCCTACGTCGGTCAGCGCAGCGCCGCGGACGGCAACGTCCGCTAGGACCAGCTGACCGGAACGCCCCGTGCGTCACCAGGAATCATAAGGAAACCTTCAAAAGTGTGGAGTAAGACCGTACTTTTGAAGGTTTCTTTTGCTGTGCTCCCCGGCTCTAGCCCTCCAGCCTGGTAGAAGAGAATACCGGCGTCATCTGTGGTGTTCAGAGGGCTAAAGTGTGCGAGTATAGCTAGTACAAAGATGTGTACTTACTATTGAGAGTGGGTTGCCATGTCAGATCCCTTTCCGCATACTCAGCAGCCGCCGACGGTTGCCCTGGTACTTGCCGGTGGCCGGGGGAGCAGGCTCTCGCCGCTGACCGATCACAGGTCTAAACCGGCTATCCCTTTCGCAGGTATCTACCGCATGATTGATGTTGCCCTGTCTAATCTGGCGCACTCTGGGCTGCGTCACGTCTGGGTGGTGGAGCAGTACCAGCCCTTCACCCTCAACCAGCATCTTGCCGGCGGACGCCCCTGGGACCTGGACGGCACCCGCGATGGTTTGCGTATTCTTCCGCCGGTTCAGGGTCATGCTGTGGATGGTTTTGCCAGCGGTAACGGGCACGCTCTCTACCAGCAGGTGCCTCTCCTGGAATCGGTGGGTGCACGGAACGTGATAGTGATGAGCGCAGACCACCTCTATCAGCTGGACCTGCGCCCGGTCCTTGAGCAGCACGATGAGCTTGGCTCTGACCTCACGATTGTGACGACCGAGATTGATGAGGACGCCTCCCGTTACGGGGTGGTGCGCACTGATGGTCAAAAGGTAGTTGCTTACGACTACAAACCCAAGGCTCCAGCGTCGCAGAAGATTGCCACTGAGATCTTCGTTTTCTCGGTGACCGCCCTTCGAAACTCTCTGGACGCCTTGTTAGAGGGTGTCGACCGAGCTGATACCGACGCCGTGGGGGAGACTCTAGGGGATTACGGTGAGACTCTCATCCCACACCTGGTTCAGCACGGTGCCGTGCACGAGTTTTTGATGGAGGGGTACTGGAAAGATGTGGGCACCGTTGACGCCTACTACCGTGCCCACATGGATTTATTAGAGGGTAAGGGGCTCCAGCTGGACGCCCCGGGGTGGGCTATTATTCCCCACCCAGACCCTTACGCGCCGGCCTATATCGCCCCCACTGCGCAGGTTCAGGGGTCTTTGGTGGCACACGGGGCGAGGGTTCACGGACGTGTGGAACACAGCGTCATTGGCCCCGGAGTAACCGTAGAGGCAGGTGCAGTGGTTGAGCGCAGCATCATCATGGGCGATGCTCTGATTCCGGCGGGGTCACACCTGCGGGCTGTCATTGTGGATGTTGGCGCGAAGGTGCCAGCTGAGCAGATGGGGCAGATCAAACCCGGGCCGGGCAACATTACCGTACTGGCATACGAAGGTAGCGGTCAGGGGCGCCGCTTTGATGGTGAGGCAGTCGCCCCTGCCTAAGCAACTACCTTCGTTGGGTCAGTAGCGCTGCTAGAGCAGGGCGCTCCACAGCCGGCATACGTTCTCGGTGACCTTCTGATAAATGGGGCGGTTGACCCACTCGTCGTAGCGAAGCTCTTTGCATTCAGAGATATAGTCACTGGCAATACGCTCAAGTTCAGAGACCATGCCCCTGTCCACGATGAAGGTGGAAACCTCAAAGTTGAGGGCGAAGGAGCGGGGATCCATGTTAGAGGAACCGATGAAGGTTATTTCATCGTCCACAATCATGAACTTGGAATGGAGGACGGTGGGGCCGGGGTACTGCTGAATCTTGATCCCGGCGCGCAGTAGCTGCTCATAGTAGGAGCGCTGACCCATGATGGGCAAGAATTGGTCACCTTTTTCGCACACGATGAGAGTGACCTCGATGCCGGACATCGCCATGTTGGTCAGTGCCTGCAAGAGGGTTTCTTCTGGTACGAAGTAGGGAGAGCAGACAGTGACCCGCTCTTCAGCGTTGTAGATCAGGTGGTTGATCAGACGTAGGTTATTTTCGGTTTCAAACCCGGGGCCTGAGGGCACAATTTGCGCTAAGGGACGCTGGTTGATGGTCACCTTGGTTTCGTTGATGATGCTGACGTCAATTTCTGAGAGCAGAAGTTCCTTGGTTTCTGCGTACCAGTCCGAGACGAACACAGCGTTGAGCTGGTGAACTACAGGACCGGTGCAGACATACGAGAGGTCCTTCCACTCCAAGCCTTTTCGGAGGTTGCGTTTGAGGTTATAGGAGCTGTGGATAGCGTTCTGTGACCCCGTAAAGGCGATTTCGCCGTCAATCACCACAATTTTGCGGTGGTTACGCAGGTCGGGGCGCTGCCACTGGCCCTTCCAGGGTTTGAGGGGCAACATGAGACGCCAGGGCACTCCGGCAGCGGTGAGTTTGCGCTGTAGCTCCCTCCACCGAGGGTATTTGCGGGCGCCAATATGGTCAATGAGCACCCGGACGCTCACTCCGCGCTCGTGGGCGCGCACCAGGGCGTCCCAGAGGGGCTCGGTGGCGGTGTCTAGGGCGGTGATATAGAACTCAAAGTGGACATAGGTGGTTGCTTTGTCAATCTGTTCAGCGAGCTCTGCCAGGGCATCGTTGTTGCTTTCTCGCAGATCAAACTTGTTGCCGCCAATGAGAGGAAGAGCTCCCAGCCTGTAGTTAAGGTTGGCTGCTACACGCGCGGGTTCAGAAATTTCCACCTCGCCCAAAACTGCGTCCTCACCGCCGATGACATCTTTGATGATTTGGTTCATGGCCCGCTGACGGCTACGCCGGTGCTTGGGCACCAGGTTAGAGCCGAAGACTAGGAAGGCGATGAGACCTACGAAGGGAATGAAGAAGATGGCCATCAGCCAACCCAGAGCCACCACCGGTTTGCGGTTATAGGGCAACCAAAATATTACGGTCAAGCGGATCAAAACATCGATAACGACCAAAGCTACCGATAGCCAGTCCGGAATATTAGGGATGTCGATGGTGGGCAAGAATAAGTTCACCGTTCTGAGTCTACCGTTAGGTGTGACAAGATGCGCTCGTACTTGCCTGAGTCTTTGCCCCCCCCGGTGATGGAAGTAAGCGGCTAGACTGGGAGAGTGAGCAAACCTGAGAAGTCTGTGCGCCAAGCGCGCCGTGAACGCACCCATACTGCAATCCACACCGCAGCCTTGGCGCTGGTAGCTGAGAAGGGTTTGAAAGAAACCACCACTGATGAAATAGCGGCCGAAGCTCAGGTGAGCCCTCGCACCCTCTTCAATTATTTTGCGGTGAAAGAGGACGCCGTGATGGGTTTACGTGCCCCAGAACTCACCGAGCAGATTCTTGAGAAGGACGCCGCGCGTCAGCACCTGGATTTTTTCGAGCGTCTCACCCACCTTCTGCTCGATATTATCGTGGCCTCAGTAGATGGCCCTACGTATACGCAGGTGCAAGATCTTATCTCGCGTTACCCGGAGCTACGCTACCGCATGCGACTGCATAATCTCGAGTGCGAAAAGACCTTACAGGCATTTTTGCTCACCGTTGACTGGCCAGCCTTTAGGGCAGCTGGCCGCCGCGGGCCCTTCCCCTTTAATACGGCCAACACCGCCTCTGCCGCTGGTGAGGAGAAAGCCAGCGCGGCCGTTCACCTTGCAACCGCCCTTTTACGGCACCTAGACTTTGTGCGCGGTGTGCCGGAGGAGGCTGAGCGCCAGCAGCTGGTGAGTGAGGCTGTGCAGACCTTCCGTTACCTCTTGCGCGAAGATTAAACCGCGGGCGCTGTGCCCACCTATTTTCGAAGACCGATCAGCGTCATTTCTTGTGCTCCAGCTCGCATCCTTGGGTAGAGTGGTGCTGTACCCGCCGTGCCAACGGCTGCGCTTTTGAGGAGATTTCGTGAAAATTCTTGTTCCTACCTCTGTCACCCTGGATGAGTCCCGCCTGGGTCTTGAGGCGGAAGACACCGTGGTGTCCTATGACCCTACCGTGAACATTGACGCTGAACACTATGACGCTGATGTGCTGATTTCTTGGGCTAACACTAATGAACAGCTAAAGGACGCCGCCGCTCACCTTGAACAGGTGGAGCTGGTTCAGTCGCTTCTAGCTGGCCCGGATCAGGCACGCGCAGCGGGCTTCCGTCAGGAGGCTGTTATTACCTCGGGGATCGGTCTTCACTCCAAGACCGTGGCGGAGCATGCTCTGGCGCTGACCCTGAACTTTGTTCGCTTCTTGCCGACCCTGGCAGAGCACCAAGACCGCAGCAACTGGGCTGGGGAACTGGGCGGGGCGCAGGAGCTTCACCCCGCTGACCAGGTCACCACCCTGCTGGATGCCAAGGTCACCATCTGGGGCTTTGGCTCTATTGGCACTACTACGGCCCGCCTTTTCCAGGCGTTCGGCGCTCAGGTGACCGGTGTGGCGACCACCGCCGGTGAGCGTGAAGGCTTCCCCGTAATTGCTACCGAGGATATCGATAGCGTTCTGCCCGAGACCGACATCCTCGTGATGATTCTGCCCAATTCTGAAGCTACGCAGAACGCTTTGAATGCCGCGCGTCTGGCTAAGCTGCCTACCCGCGCTTACATCATCAACGTGGGCCGCGGCCCTACCGTTAATGAAGCTGACCTGGTCGCTGCTCTCAATGAGGGCAGTATTGCTGGGGCTGGTATCGATGTAGCGGTGACTGAACCCCTGCCTGCTGATAACCCGCTCTGGGCTGCTAAGAACATTGTGATTACGCCGCACTCTGCTGGCGGCCGCCCTGTCGACCCTGAGAGCCTTATTGCGCAAAACCTGCAGGCTTTGCGTGACACCCGCGCCGGCAAGGATGCCGACTGGCGCAACAAAATGAACTAGCTTCTCCCGCTCAATAAGAAGTGACCGGATTTTTACAATGTGTAAAGATCCGGTCACTTCTTTTTAAACGCTGAGGTAGGGTCCACCTACATCCCTCAGTACAAGAAATAAATTCCGCGTAGCTGGTCGGGGCTGGCGTGAATCGGCTTGTGAGCGAAGCGAACCGGGCGAGAGGGTCAGCTACGCGGAATTTATTTTTTGTGCACCCTTAGCTGACGACGGCGCCGGTTTCTTCGAGCAGCTTGGCGCGGAGCTCGCGGCGCTGGGCCTGAGCGTCGGGGTCAGGGAGGGGCACAGCGGCCAGCAGGCGCTGGGTGTAGACCTCGCGGGGGTGGCGCAGAATCTGCTCGCGAGGGCCTTGCTCTACGATTTCACCGCGGCGCATCACGGCGATGCGATCGGCCAGAGCGTCGATGACGGCGAGGTCGTGGGTGACGAAGAGGCAGGCGAAGCCCATTTCGGCTTGGAGTTCTTGGAAGAGTTCAAGGACGCGCGCCTGCACGGAGACGTCCAGCGCAGAGGTGGGTTCGTCGGCAATCAGCAGCTTGGGTTTGAGCGATAGGGCGCGGGCGATGCCTACGCGCTGTTTCTGACCGCCGGAGAGCTCGTGGGGGTAGCGGTTGCGGTAGGAGCGGGGGAGTTCCACGCGGTCCAGGAGTTCTTCGATGCGCTTTTGCAGCTCGGCACCCTTGGCGACGCCGGCGAGCATCATGGGTTCGCCGATGGATTCGCCGATGGGCAGGCGGGGGTTGAGGGAGGATGAGGGGTCCTGGAAGACCATACCGACGTCCTTGCGTACCTGGGCGAGGTTCTTGCGGGAGGGCTTGGTCATGTTCACGCCGCAGACGGACAGTTCACCTTCGGCGACGTCCAGGAAGCCTACGGTGGCGCGGCCGATGGTGGATTTACCGGAGCCTGATTCACCCACCAGGCCTAGTACTTCACCGGCACGGATTTCAAGGGTGGCGCCGGTGACGGCGCGGAAGGGCCCTACACGGCCCTGCTTGGGGTATTCCAGGGCAACGTCCTTGAGGGAGAGGATGACCTCGCCGCTGCGGGCTGGCGCTACCTTTTTGAGTATTTCGGTGGCGGGGCGGTTTTGTTGTGCAGCGTCATTGATGGCGGCGTTGACGTCGATTTCTTCGCCGCCCAGGTGCAGCACGGCGCCGAGTAGCGCCTGGGTGTATTCGTGCTGGGGGTTGTTAAAGACCTCGTGAATTTCGCCGGTTTCAACGATTTCGCCGCGGCGCATGACGGCTACACGGTCGGCGAGGTCGGCAACGACGCCCATATCGTGGGTAATCAGAATGATGGCTGAGTTCAGCTTCTTCTGCAGGTTGCGCATGAGCTGCAGGATCTCAGCCTGAACGGTCACGTCAAGAGCGGTGGTGGGTTCATCCGCAATCAGCAATTTGGGGTTGGTTGAGAGGGACTGGGCGATCATGGCGCGCTGACGCTGGCCGCCAGACATCTGGTGGGGGTAGGAGTTGAAGGCCTTGATGGGATCCGGCATTTCAACCATTTCCAGCATCTTGATAGCTTCTTCTTTCGCCTGGGCGGGAGCAATGTCTTTGTGCAGGCGTAGGGTTTCAACGATCTGGTCGCCGACGGTCATGACCGGGTTCATGGCGGTCATGGGCTCCTGGAAGATTACGGCGACTTCTTCACCGCGTACCGAGAGCAGGTCGGTGTTAGAGAGACCCACCAGCTCGCGGCCGTTGAGCTGGACAGAGCCGGTGACGCGGGCGTTCTTGGGCAGCAGCCCGATGGTGCCCATGGATGAGACTGATTTGCCGGAGCCTGATTCACCGACGATAGCGAGAACTTCGCCGGCGTGGACCTCGTAGTCAAGACCGATGGCTGCGGGCACCCACTGGCGGTCGACGCCGAAGTCGACGCTGAGGTCGCGAACCTTCAGCACGGGCTGTGAGCCGGTCGCTTGTACGTTTGGAGTGTTCACTGGTTTTCCCAACTCTTGTTCGTGGTGTGAGGAGGTTTGTCGTTTTATGCTGTGATAGCTATATCTGGAAGAATACGAGACTATGAAGTCTCAGTATTTGCAGAACCCACCGGTTGTTTTCCGGGCTAAGAGCGGCCCCTGGTACACCGGCTTTGCCGTGCTAGTGGCGGTGAGCGTGCTGGTTGCGTTAGCCTTCAGCAGTGGTTTATCCGCGGTGGTGACGCGGGGTTGGTCGCTGATTTTCTTGGCCTACGCTATCTGGTACACCCTGGGGCGGTCGCATCTGGTGGTGGGGGAGGAAGACATCACAGTAGTGAATCCTTTTTGCACCCACACCGTGAATTACGCGGCGCTGATTGATGTATCAACCCGGTATAACCTGACCCTGGTGACTGCCCAGAAGCGTTACCAGGCCTTTGGTATTCCTGCCGGTGGCATGGTAGCTTCCCGCCGGGCTCGCCCGGCTGACCTTGAGCGCTTGCCTTCCATTACCTACGGTGAGGGTGGCGCGATGCGAACCTCTGATTTACCGAACTCCCTGGCGGGGTCGGTGGCTCTAATGATTCGCGGCTACTGGCAGGAGCAGGTGGAAGCCAATGCCCTTGCAGGTATTCCGGCCGTCTGCCGTTCTAAGGCTGACCTTCTGGGTAGCGTTCTCTTTGCTGTGCTACTGGTGCTCGCTGTCATCGGGTTGATGATCTAGCACCGGGGCACGGGTTCTGCTTCTCTATGTAGTTATCACGTGAAGTTCTTATCAGCGGTGGCGGGTAGTCCGGGGGACGGCCCGCCACCGCTTTGATGTAGCCCTGGGTTAGCCCTGGGGCGGACGCTTGTCGTCGTTAGGGTTCTGCGGGTCAAGGTCCTGGTTGATGGAGTCCGAGGTGCGTGAGCTTTCGGGGCGATCAACTTCAGCGGCAATAGAGGTGTCTACCCTGACCAAGCCAGCAGTTGCCGGTGCGGCAAAACCGTCGATACCCACACCGTTTTCGGCGGAGTGAGCGGTGCGTTCGGTAGCTTTCTTGGGGTTGAACTTCTTCTGACGTGGGTCAAAGGCATCGCGTAGGCCATCGCCCACGAAGTTGATGGCCAGTGACAGGGTCAGGATGAAGAGGCCGGGGAACCAGAAGAGCCAGGGGCGGGTAGCGAAGGCTGCCTGGTTGGCTGAGATGATGGAACCCAGTGACCAGTCCGGTGCCTTGATGCCGAAGCCCAGGTAGGACAGAGCGGTTTCGGTAAGGATAGCGGAGCTCATCATCAGTGACACATTCACGGTCACTACGCCGATGGCGTTGGGCAAGATGTGCTTGAAGATGATGCGCATATCTGAGGCACCTGCCAGGCGGGCAGCGTCCACAAATTCACGTTCGCGCAGGGTCAGGAACTCAGCGCGCACCAGACGAGCCAGTGAAGACCAGAAGAGCAGACCAACCACGATACCGAACATGAGCGTGTTCCAGATACCGGTGAAGTAGCTACCTGCCAGTTTACCTAGCACAGCGGTGAGCAGGATGAGCGGGATGATGATAACCATGTCGGTAAAGCGCATGATGACCGCTTCAACCCAGCCGCGGTAGTAGCCAGCTAGGCCGCCGAAGAGCACACCCAGCATGGCAGCGATGCTGGTGATCAGCAGAACTACCAGCACGGTGTTTTGAGTGCCGCGCATGGTCATGGCGAAGAGGTCACGACCGGTGGCATCCTGCCCGAACCAGTGCGTGGCATTGGGCGCACCACCGTTGAGCACGGGCTGCATTTCGGTGTGGTTGTAGCCCCACCAGCCGGGGATGGGGCCAACACCGATGGAGGTCAGCGCTAGCAGCAGAATCGCGATAATGACGAAAACTGAGGCTACAGCACCGGTGTTCTGGAAGAAGCGCTTGCGCACAATCTGGCCCTGGGTTTTACCCACGGACTCTTGAGCGCGGATATCGACGTTAGTTTCAATCGAGCGCAGGGCGGTGGTTTCGGTGGTGGGTTCCTTATCAGCTGATACGGACCCGTTGGTGTTTTTAGTGCTCATTATGCTTTCACCCTCACGCGCGGATCGAGTGCTGAGTAGAGAAGGTCAGCAACCAGGTTGAAGACGAGCGCCATGATACCGGTGACCAGGAAGACGCCCATGACGGGGTTGGGGTCGGTGTGCGCCAACGAATCAAGGAAGAGGGTACCCATGCCCTTGAAGGCGAAGATGCGCTCGGTGATGGCTGCGCCGCCGATGATGCTTCCGATATCCATGGCGATGATGGTTGCCAGAGGAATCAGAGCGTTGCGGAAGGCGTGCTTCATCACCACGGTGCGCTCGGAGACACCCTTAGCGCGAGCGGTACGGATGTAGTCCTGGTTCATGATTTCCAGCATGGACGCACGCGAGTAGCGTGAGTAGGCTGCCAAGGAGATCAGGGTGAGGGCTACGGTGGGCAGCAGGATGTGGGTGAGCGTATCGGTGCTCAGAATCCAGAAGTCGCCCTGCAGGTTGGGGGTTGAAGCGTTAGCGGTGGGGATGGGGCGTCCCTTAATGCGGCTGTTGTTGACGTACTCGGGCCAGGCCTGCATGAAGCGGTCGACAATAATCAGCAGAGCCATGGCGAGGCCGGAGAGCATACCCACGCGGGCGCCCTGGCCCTTATCGTAGCCGCCCCAGAGGAGGCCAGCTACCCAGCCCACCAGCATCATGGCCACTGCGATGAGGACGACCATGAGGAAGGTTGCTTGGTTGAGGAGGCCCTGAATGGGGAAGTAGATCGCAAGACCAACGACGACCATGGTGAGACCGGCACCCAGAGCTCGGCGGTTGCGCATACCCGAGACCAGAACGGTAAATAACAGGGCAGCAATGACGCCAAGCGGCAACAGGAAAGGAATACCCAAGAAGGGGTTGCTCAGCCATTCAGTGGCTGAAACGAAGATAATAAGCCCGGCGGTAAGCACGAAGCCCAACACACCCATGAGGTAGCGGGTCTTCTGCTTCCCGAAGGAGGCTGAGTACCAGAAGAGACCTGCTAGCGCAGCGATAATCAGCGTGGTCGGTATCGTAACCGTTGGGTTTCTCAAGAAGTTGTTAAAGCCAATAGCCAGGAACTCCTTGAGCAGCACTGCAATCCAGAAGGAGGGCAGAGAGAAGAAGAGGAAGCTGAGGAAGGTGATGGTGTAATCAAGGCCTGAGTACTGGCGCAGTGCTGAGACGATGCCCAGGCTGATACCAATCAGGATTGCAAGGATGGTGGAGGCAACAACCAAGGTAAGGGTCTGCAGAATTGCGTTAGAGAGCAACTGGGTGACCGGAGTGCCGGCTAGGTTAGAACCGAAGTCGCACTTACCCGCGAAGCACCCTAGGATGCCGCCCACCCATTTGAAATAGCGCAGAGGGGCTGGAGTGTCCAGATCGAGGAGCGCGGTGCGCTGAGCAATAAGGGCGTCCCTATTGGGTGACTGGCTGATGCGCAGCTCTTCGAGGGGATCGCCCGCGATAGCTACGAGGTTGTAAATGAGGAAGGATGCACCGAAAAGAATAAAGACCGCGGTGATCAAACGCCTCACTGAATACATGAACATGATGAATCCTGAAAGGGTTAGGGGAAATTCGCTAAAGAAGGGGCCCTGTAGAACAGCCAGAAGGCGCGGACGCTACTGAGCGTCCGCGCCAAGTGACTCATGCAATCCACATGGATAGATGTGGCGTGACGAGGGCGGCAGGGATTATTCTGCGAAGTCCCATTCTTCGATGTTCCATGTCAGGGGCTGCTGGCCGGGCTTGGGCTTTACACCGGTCAGGTCGCTGTTGTAGGAAGTAACCGCGATGGACTGGAAGAGGGGCAGGCCGTAGGCGTCCTTGAAGATCTCGCCGTCAGCTTCCTTCTTCAGTTCTTCAATGCGTGCCTGATCCAGGGTCACCATGATCTCGTCAGCGTTAGCGTTGACGATATCGTTGGAGTAACTGTTGAAGTTGGAGGGTGAACCTTCCTTGAAGATCTGGCCCAGGGATGAGTTGCCGATACCTGATGAAACCCAGCCGAAGATAGAAGCGTCGTAGCCGCCATCCTTACCGGTGGGCAGCAAGGATGACCACTGCTCGGTGCCTGCGTCTACCACGTCGAAGCCAGCCTTAGAAGCTGATTCCTGAATCATGGCGAAGGAGTTGACGCGGTTGGGGTTGGCAGTGTTGTAGAGGATGCGCACGGTGGGGGTCTTGCCGTCCAGCAGTTCCTTAGCCTTCTCGATGTTGGCATCCATATCATCGCTCGGGTACATATCCGAGTTGTTCTGGGCGACGGCATCATCGTAGTTCTCGGTATCTGAGGCTACGTAGAGCTGAGAGTTGAGAACTTCAGCTTCGGGGTCCATAGGCTTGATGAGGCTGTCCAGGATCTGCTGGCGGGGAACGGTCAGCAGGAAGGCTTCACGGACGTCCTTGTCTTCAAAGACACCGCCGGAGACCATGTTGAGATCCAGGTGATCGTAGGACTGGTCAGGCTGGACGGTGGTGGTGGTGTTCTCCAGCTCCTGCAGCTGGGAGATAGTGTCAACCGATGCCTGAGGAGCTACAGCGTCAACTTCGCCATTCTTTAGGGCCTGAACCTGGGAGGAAGCGTCGCCATTGACACGAAGCACTACCTCACCAATGGCGGGCTTGGTGTCACCCTGGTAATTCTCGTTAGCGGTCAGAGTGATGGACTGGTTCTCGACAACATCGGTGACCAGGTAGGGGCCGTTGCCTACAGTCAGTGCCTCATTATCAGGCATGGTGGTGGTGTTGAAGCCGGTGTTCCATGCATCTGCAATCTTCTGCAGGTTTTCGTTCTCTTCACCGGGGGTAGCGTTCTGGATGGTTTCGACCAGGGTTTCCTCGTCCAGTCCAGCCAGTTCAGCTACGACGTGAGCGGGAGTGGTGATGTTGAAGGCGCTCTCCCAGTCAGCAAAAGCCTTGGGGTAGGAGAAGGTGATGCTGCGGCCGTCTTCGCCCAGCTCAGGCATACCTGCTTCACCCAGACCGGCGGTTTCACCCGCGTAATCGAAGAAGGTGACGCCCTCTTCGCCCTCTCCGTTGAAGTAGCCTGAGTAAGCTGCCCAGGCAAGCAGGAGGTCGCCCTTATCGATGTCGTTACCGTCGGACCACTTCTGGTCATCGTTGACCTTGTAGTCGACCTTCATGCCTTCGCCCTCTTCGGTCATATCGTATGAACCGAACCAGTCGTTGTGGCGAATATCGAATTCATCGGTAATGGTGTAGAAGCCACGGGTGGTCATGGCGCTAATTATGCCGTTGGTGTCCGAGTTGCCTTCAGCGGTGTCAGTGTTTAATGACGAGAAGACGTTGGTAATAGCGATGGAAGCTGACTTTGATGAGTCGGCTGAAGAATCGCCGGAAGCTGATGAACCTGAATCGGTGCTGGCACAGGCTGAGAGAGCCAGTGCCGCGACTGCTGAGAGGCTCAGAGCTGAAGTGATGCGGGTCTTACGCATGAGGTGTCTCCTTGGGTAAAGGGAATAAGGATGGTGGCTAGGGATACCCGCCCAACGGCATCCACCACGGACGACGGGCCACCTTTTGACCTACCGGGGTAGTGGTAAAGGTGTGGTGGGTAACACTTTTAGTTTCCTAAATCTTAGACCATAGTTTCCTGTGGAAAGTACAAAAATCGAAATTTCTCTTGAAAAACCTGATGTGTGTTTGTAAGGGATAGGATTTTTTGAGTAAACCCGCACGTCACACCAGTTTTGCTACTGACCAGTATTTAAAAAAACTTAACAATTGCCTGTTAGTATCAGTATGTGGTATAGATCCCACACCTGCACTTGTTGCAGCTGACAGTCTGGTGGCCTGCAGATAGGCTGGTTTGCATGTTTGTTCTCAAGACTTTTAAAGAGCTAACCCTCGAGGAGCTCAACGAGATATATCTGCTGCGTGGCTTGGTCTTTGTGGTGGGGCAAAAGATTACCGAGGAAAACGAGATTGACCGGGCTGACCGGCAAGCTTTGCACTTCTTTCACGCTAACGAGGCAGGTGAGGTGCTCGCCTATCTTCGCCTCTTTGACCTGGGTGTTTTTTCTGATGATTCCCACCCTCTTGATCCTGGTGCCTGGTCGATGGGGCGAGTTGCGGTTCACCCCGATGCCCGCGGCACTGGCTTGGGTAGAGAGCTTTTGGGTGCCGCCATCAACTGGGTACGCACCACCACAGAGGCTCAACGCATCTCTATCAGCGCTCAGGCCTATCTCAAGGACCGTTACTACGGAGCCGCAGGGTTCAAGCAGGTGGGGGAGAACTACCTGGAGGCCGGGATCGACCACGTGCATATGGTACTAGAGCTCTAGGTATAGGTGGATCAGCTGTAACTCCACCAAAAGAAGGGGGCCGCACCATCACGGTGCGGCCCCCTTCTTTGAGGTTAGACCTAAAGGGTCGGGTTACTTAGTAGTGATTTTTAGCAGAGTATCACCCAGAGCAACTGGGCCAACCTCACCGGTGACGTCCTCGAACTTCACGGTGTTAGTGACCAGCACGGGGGTAACCAGCGGGTAACCGGCTTCGGTGATAATAGCCGGATCAAAGGTAAGGAGCACATCGCCTGCAGCAACCTGCTGGCCCTTCTCAACCTTCACATCGAAGCCCTTGCCAGCCAGGTTCACGGTGTCAATACCCACGTGAATGAGCAGCTCAACGCCGCTATCCAGTTTGAGGCCAACAGCGTGACCCGATGACATGGTTGCGGTGACCTTACCTGCAGCAGGAGCCACCACGGTGTTGCCGGTAGGTTCAATAGCCGCACCCTTGCCCAGCTTTGCTGCGGCGAAAATGGGATCGGGAACCTCAGACAGCGGAATAGCGCGTCCTTCAAGGGGAGCACCCAGAACTATTTCAGTTTCTGAGTCGCTAGCCCAGGGAGCTGCGGCAGCTGAGGTTGCGGCCCCGACAGTAGCAGCAGCGGCAGGAGTAGCTGCGGGAGCTACCGCAGACTCGGTGGTGTCAGTGGTTGAAACTGCTGCCGTGCGGGCCGCATCAGATTCAGCGCGCTGGGTCTTTGACTCGTAACCGAAGATCAGTACACCAGCCATAGCACCGAAGAAGGCGATAGCAAGACCGATAGCGTAAAGCGCTGAGGGCTGCATAGCGGGGATGGAGAGCAGTGAGGTGAAAGCGAAAGCGTAGGACTTAACACCCAGTGCTGAGATGGTTGCACCACCGATGATAGCGGGAACCAGAATCAGGGGGAAGACGCGCTTGTAACGCAGAACCACACCGTAGAGGGAGGGCTCAGAGATACCGCCCAGCAGACCGGATGCGGCAGCGCCGGTAGCGGTCTGGCGCAGTTCCTTGTTGTTTTTAGCGCGGATAGCAACACCGGTGACTAGGCCAAAGACTGCGAAGTTGTAAGCGCCCATAGGAGACTGGATGAAGTCGGTGCCCATAGTCTGCAGGTTGTTAATCATGACGGCGTTCAGCGGCCAGTGCAGACCCAGGGGAACCATGAAGAGGTACAGACCGGCGATCAGACCACCGACGAGCCAGGGGGCTACCTCGTTGACGTTACCAATGACGTCCGAAATACCTAGTGCGAAGCGGATACCGATGGGGCCAACCACGAAAGCAGTCAAGGGAACCAGGATCATCACAGAAATCATGGGAACAAAGACCATGTGCAGCATGGTGGGGATGACCTTCTTAAGGAAGCGCTCAAGGGGAGCCAGTAGGGCAGCAGCGAAGAGCGGCGGGAAGATCTGACCGGTGTAGTTGAAGACGTAGAGCGGGATCTCTAGACCGAAGAAGGGAACCTGAACAACACCGTCAACGGCGATGTCCTGGAAGCCCTGGAAGGTGCCGGTCATCAGAGCAGCGGGGATAGCCGCACCAACCCACATGTTAGCGCCCAGACGCTTAGCAGCGGTTGCACCAATCATGATAGGCATGAACTGCAGGACCGAGAGAGAAGCTGCCAGCAGAATGAACCAGAAGGGGAAAGCAGCACGCCACTCGTTAAGCATGGCAGCTGCAGCTTCGGGGTCTGACAGGCGGGGGCCGTTGACGATGTCAATGTTGACAACCTGGCCGGTGAGGTCGGTGTACTGACCGAAGAAACCAAACTGCTGCAAGAAGACGATCAGGGTAAGGATCATCGAGGTACCCAGCAGCGCCCAGAGGAGGGGGCGGAAGGAATCAGACAGGACATCAAAGACGCGGGTGAGGATGCCGGGCTTGTTGCCCTCATGCTCAGTGTTAGCGTCCACAGTGCCGCCGCCTAGATTACTCATGCCGGGGAGCTTGAGCATCTCGTTGTAGACACCCTCAACCTTATCGCCCAGAACAACCTGGGTCTGGCCGGACTGCTCAATGATAGAGAGGACGCCGGGGATCTTCTCAATTTTGGTCTTATCGATAGCCGCATTGGACTGAGGGGTGACACGCAAGCGTGTGGCGCAGTGCGTGAAGTGAGAGATGTTCTCGGGGCCGCCCAGGCCCTCGAGGATGCTCTCGCCAATCTGTGAGTTATTCACGGATCTTTCCTTCGTGTGAGGTGCGGGTTGCTACCGGCTACTGCCTTCAATGGCAAAGATGAGGTGGCTTTTTAACACCAAAAAGACCTGAGCTGTATACTTTCCCCCGCCCCACAAGGAGGTAGAGCTATACTCTTCATCTTGAACTTCGGTGGAGATACACCGATGGCCTAAAGAGTTGTAAACAACCCAGGTCTTGCCTGCTTAACCAGTAACAATCCTGATGATTGAAATGAAGTTTTTCTGAGGTGTGAGCCCCATTCGCATAAAACGATACTCCGCTTATGGGCGGTGTGCAAGCCTATTTTTCGGGTGGAAAGAACGCCCCACGTGGCAGAGTGGGCGGTGACTAGACCTGCTTGCATCCTGATTCGATGTGACTAGTGTATCTGAGCTCTATCTGCGGCTTCCACTGCTTCTGGGTGCTTGGCACGGAGCCATGCCCCGTGTAAACGCAGGTTAACTTCCAGCAAGAAGCACCCCAAGGCGGCAGAAGCCAGAGTTACCAGTAAATATGCCCCCTGAGGCATGGAGAATTGGTGGTACCAGAGCGAAGGGGGTAGCAAGAGAACTAGAATCAGGCCTGCATACATGCCACCCACAATAGCTAGTCCCACCACCTTAAAGGGACGCAGGACGGTGCTGATGTTGTAGATGCCCATCAGCGCCAGTGCACTGAAGGTCGCTGTCTGCAGGTGCATCGTGCTCTCGCCCTGGGTTCTGCCATAGCCATTGACGAAGACCAACACGCAGGTAATCACCAACGCTGCGGGCAGTGCGAAATGTAGGGCACGTTGCAAGAAGCCGCTGACGTAGTGGCGTGTATTGGGCAGCATGGTTATGAGGAAGGCAGGCCCGCCCACAATGAGCAAATCAGCGGTGGAGTACTGGCGGGGGAGGAAGGGGAAGTTCCAGCACAGTAGACCCAGGGTAATGCCCAAAAGGATGGCGAAGGCGGTCTTAGTGAGGAAGAGATTAGTGACCCGCTCGATGTTGGCGATAATTTTGCGCCCCTCGGCAAGCACGCCCGGCAGGCGGTCAAACCTGCCATCCAACAGAATCAAACGCGAAACTGCCTTGGTGGCAGGGGCGGCATTGCCCATAGCTATGCCTAAATCGGCATGTTTCAAAGCTAGAGCATCATTAATGCCGTCGCCCGTCATAGCAACGGTGCGCCCCTGAGATTGCAAAGCCAGCACCATATTCTTCTTCTGCTCGGGTGAGACTCTGCCAAAGACGCTGTTGTTTATGGCTGCTTGTGCTAACTTTTCACCGGTTTCAGGCAGTGTAGAGGCATCAACAGCGCCGGAGGTGACATCCATACCTGCTAGACGAGCAGCAGCGGCCACGGTCCGGGGGTTGTCGCCGGAGAAAACCTTGAGATCAATGCCCTGCTCCCTAAAGTAGGCGAGGGTAGCGGGAGCCTCTGCGCGCACCTGCTCACGGAAGGTCACAAAAAGCTGGGGTGTTAGCTGAGATGGGAGCATCCGGCTTACCTTGCCCTCCTCGCGGGCGAGCGCGGGTGCATGTGCAAGCACCATAGTACGCAAGCCACTGGTGGCTAGGTGCTCAGCTGTTTGCCTAGCCGGGTGCTTGACGGGGAGCAGAGCCTCTGGTGCCCCCAGCACCCAAGCGCCTGTGTCGGCGAACTCCACAGCAGAAAAGCGAAGGGCAGAGGAAAAGGGCATGACGCCGGTCGCTGCAAGTGCAGGTACTTCACCGAAAGAGGGGTGCAGGGCAGCAGCGGTGGGGTTCGCGTTCTCATCAGCGCCAAACCAGGCTAGAGCACCCTGCCAACCCGTCACCGTGCCGGGAACGCTGATGCTCTGCCCCTCAGCTTCGAGCCGGGTGCCGACATCCTCACCCGGTGAAAGGTCAAGTGGTAGAACGCTGTTGAAGGCAACGCCGCCCTCGGTCAGCGTACCTGTCTTGTCAAAGCAGACGGTATCTACGCGGGCCAGCATCTCAACGGCGGGCTGCTCCTGAATCAGTACCTCGGTGCGGGCCAGCTTGACTGAGGCCACCGCAAAGGAAATCGTGGTCATCAGAGCTAGACCCTGGGGAATCATGGCAGCCACCGATGAGACAGAAGTAATCAGGGCATCACGCCAGGTGCCAGAATCAAGGGCCACCTGCCAGCCGCCAGCGGCCTGCATCTGCCCGTTGAGCACAATCGCGATAATGGGAACCAGCGCCCAGGTAATCCAGGTCACCACCCGCTCCATACCCGTGCGAAGCTCCGAATGAATGGTGGTGAACTCGCGAGCCTCGGCTGTAATCTTAGCGGCACGGGAGGCCGCCCCCACCGCCGTTAGTCGCACCCTACCCGAGCCGCCAATCACAGAGGAGGCCGACAGGACGCCGTCCCCCGGCTGCTTACCCACGGGGTCGTTTTCACCGGTCAGCAGGGATTCATCGAGATCCAGCCCGTCGCTGGTGAGTACCACAGCATCGGCAGGGACCTGATCCCCGCGCTTGAGCAGAACTACGTCATCGAGAACCAGCTCATCGAGGCCAACCGGTACCAGCTTGCCATCGCGTAGGGCGGTAGCCGGGTCGCGGCGTAGCAGGGCAATGCGGTCGAGCTGGCGCTTAGCAGAGAATTCCTGGGTAAAACCGATAACCACGTTGGCAATAGCAGCTAAGAGAAAGAGCGTATCAAGCCAGGACCCCACCAGAATCACGGCCAGACCACAGAGACCCAGCACCAGGTTAAACATGGTGAAAAGGTGGGTGCGAATGATGGTGGCAGTGGAGCGGGAGGTCGCATTATTCTGCGTGTTGACCAGCCCAGCGATCTGACGCTCAGCCACCTGCTGATTGCTCAGCCCACCGACTTCAAGGGCGCTGTCTGGAGGGGTACTCACATTCACGCGGTGGGGTGCAGCGGGCGTCATAAAGGCTCCTGGGGCAGAGGGACGAGGCAACAAGTGCCATACCCTACTAGCCTAGCGGGATAGAAACGTAGGGCACCTCAGCCGAGAGTATGAATTCCGCCCTGCTCACCCCTCGTCCGGGGATAGAGACCGGTCCATGAAACTATCGGCCGCTCCATCGTATGACGTCCCTGCCAGCATTTTGATGGACCAGAGGCTGGTGAGATGAGGGAAGGACGCCGGCCACGCACCTGCCTGCCCGAAGGCAGGGGAGGGGCGCGGCGGCGTCCTTCTGCAGTGTAGCTAGCGACTAGCTGGGGGCAACCTCGCCGAAGTGGCGGGCTAGGGTGCCCTCGTGGGCTTCACGCAGCTCGTTCAGGTTGATCTCAACCTCGCCCTGGATTGCCAGAGCGTTAGACTCAGCGTCCACTACGCCAATGCGGGCGAAGGGGTAATCGCGGGCGGTGCACATGTCTTTGAAGCGAACTTCCTCGGAACGGGGTACGGATACAACCACGCGACCCAGGGACTCTGAGAAGAGCAGAGTGAAGAGGTCGATACCGTCACGCTCGGCAACCTCACCCAGACCCACGCGTGCACCCACGCCAAAGCGCAAGCAAGCCTCAGATAGGGCAGCCACTAGGCCACCTGCTGAAACGTCGTGAGCGGCATCAATCATGCCGTCACGGCTCATGTTCACCAGCATGTCGCCCAGCAGCTTCTCAGCAGCCAGATCAACCTTGGGGGGCAGGCCGCCCAGGTGACCCTTGTAGCGGGCCCACTCAGAACCATCCAGCTCATCGGCGGTGGTGCCCAGCAGGTAGATAGCCTGACCGTCGTGCTCCGGAGCCCACCCTGAGGGGGTGCGACGGGTGACATCATCCATGACACCCATCATGGCAACTACGGGGGTGGGGTTAATAGCCTGATCGCCGGTCTGGTTATAAAGCGAAACGTTACCGCCGGTCACGGGCACACCTAGTTCCATACAACCATCGGCAATACCGCGAACAGCCTCAGCGAACTGCCACATGACATCCGGATCCTCGGGGGAACCAAAGTTCAGGCAGTCAGAGACAGCTACGGGGCGGGCACCCACCGTAGCGACGTTGCGGTAAGCCTCAGCCAGGGACGCACGTGCACCCTCGTAGGGGTCCAGCTTGGTGAAGCGGGGGTTGGCATCGGTGGCCAGGGCAACACCCAGGCCGGTCTCTTCATCCACACGAATCACGCCAGAATCATCGGGCATCGACAGGGCGGTGTTGCCCTGAACGTAGCGGTCATACTGGTTGGTGATCCAGGACTTTGAGCACATGTTGGGGGCGGCCATAAAGGCCTTGATGGCCTCGCCCAGTTCAGCGCCGGTGGGGCGGGCATCGTCCGCCTCGGAGCCGGTGAATTTATCGGCCTGCAGCCCGTCCTGCCACTCGGGGCGGGCGTAGGGGCGTTCGTAGGTGGGGCCGTCGTGGGCGACAGTCTTGGGGTCAACGTCCACGATGATCTCACCCTGCCACTCGATGGTCAGACGGCCGGAACCGGTAACCTCACCCAGAATGGAGTATTCGACATCCCACTTCTTCATGATGTCTTCGAAGCGGCTTAGGTTCTCAGGTGTTACGACGGCCATCATGCGCTCCTGGGACTCAGACATGAGAATCTCGCCCGGGGTCAGGGTGGGATCACGCAACAGAACCTTGGTGAGATCAACGTGCATACCGCCGTCACCGTTAGAGGCCAGCTCGGAGGTTGCGCAGGATATACCCGCAGCGCCGAGGTCCTGAATGCCCTCAACGATGGAGTTCTTGAAGAGCTCTAGGCAGCACTCAATCAGCACCTTCTCAGCAAAGGGGTCGCCCACCTGAACGGCGGGGCGCTTGGAGGGCTTGGTGTCGTCGAAGGACTCTGATGCCAGAACTGAAGCGCCGCCAATACCGTCGCCACCGGTGCGGGCACCGAAGAGGATGACCTTGTTGCCGGTGCCCGAAGCGTTAGCGGTGCGGATGTCCTCGTGGCGCATGATGCCCACAGCAAGGGCGTTGACCAGGGGATTGGCCTGGTAACACTCGTCGAACTCAACTTCGCCGCCGATGTTGGGCAGGCCCAGGGAGTTGCCGTAGCCGCCCACACCGGAAACAACGCCGGGCAGGACGCGGGCGGTGTCGGGGTGATCAATCGCACCGAAACGCAGGGGGTCCATGACGGCCACGGGGCGTGCACCCATGGAGATGATGTCACGCACGATACCGCCCACGCCGGTTGCTGCACCCTGGTAGGGCTCAACGTAGGAAGGGTGGTTGTGGGACTCAATCTTGAAGGTAACGGCCCAGCCGTTGCCGATGTTAGTCACGCCGGCGTTCTCGCCGATGCCCACCATCAGGTCCTTCTTCATCTCGTCGGTGACCTTGGCGCCGAACTGCTTGAGGTGCACCTTGGAGGACTTGTAGGAGCAGTGCTCCGACCACATGACCGAGTACATGGCCAGCTCAGCGGCGGTGGGGCGTCGCCCTAGAATCTTCTTGACGTCCTCAAACTCGTTCTCCTTGAGGCCCAGCTCAGCCCAGGGCAGCTCGGTATCGGGGGTAGCAGCGGCGTGCTCAACGGTGTCGAGGTTAAACTTCTTTTCGCTCATTAGTACATAAATCCTTTAGAAACCAGCGCTTAGGCGCCCACGAGCTTGTTGAGAACAGAGGTGAAGACGCCCAGACCGTCTGCGCCACCGCGCAGGGCAACGGTGCCAAAACCTGAGGACGAGGGGCCAAAGCCCGGCTCCACAGCGTGCTCGGGGTGGGGCATCAGGCCCACCACATTGCCGCGTTCATTTGAGATTCCGGCAATATCGTTGCGCGACCCGTTGGGGTTGACATCAACATAGCGGAAGACCACACGGTTCTCAGCTTCAAGTGCTTCAAGAGTTTTGGCATCAGCGACGTACTGGCCGTCCTGGTTCTTCAGGGGCACGACGATGTCCTGCCCAGCCTCAAAATCACTGGTCCAGAAGGTCTGGTTGTTCTCAATGCGCAGGGTCTGATCACGGCAGATGAACTTGCGGTGATCATTCTTAATCATGGAACCGGGCAGCAGGTGGGTTTCGGTCAGAATCTGGAAACCGTTGCAGATGCCCAGCACGGGCAGGGGGTTTTCGCTGGCCTGAGCGGCCTCTACTACCTTGCTCATGACCGCTGCCTTGGCGGCAATAGCGCCGGCACGCAGGTAATCACCATACGAAAAACCGCCGGGGACGATGACGGCATCTACATCGTGGAGGTTTGCCTCATCGTGCCACAGCGGTACGGGTGTGCCACCGGCTAAGCGGATAGCGCGGCTTGCGTCGCGGTCATCCAGCGTTCCGGGGAAAGTGATAACACCGACGCGCACACCTGCTAGAGCGCCATCGGGGGTGGCTTGTGAGAAGTCCCCCACCAGGGGCACTTCGTGAGCTGCAAGTGACTCTGCCATAGGTCTTAGTCCTCCAGAGCTTCGACGTTCACAACGTCTTCAATCACGGGGTTAGAGAGCAGCTCTTCAGCGGCCTGACGTGCCTGAGCTAGAAGTTCCTCGGTCACTGCGCCCTCAATGGTGAGCTCAAAACGCTTGCCCTGGCGGACGTCGGTAAAATTCGACAATCCGATGCGGGGGAGCTCGTTCGCAATAGCCTTACCCTGGGGGTCTAGGATTTCGGGCTTGAGCATAACATCAACAACAATACGGGCCATGAATGGGCACTCCTTGGGTGCTGGAATCTATATAGAGCCAGGTCTCATTTTACACAGTAAAGGTGGTGCCCAGCACTCTAGGGGTGCGAGTCGAGCGGCCCGTGGGAGGGTGCTCTACCCCGGATGTGAACGAAATTGCTTTTGCTGTCTGGTCCATCCCCCACCGGTTGAGGGAAAAACCGGCCCAGATTTAGGCGGCAGCACCGTTCTAAAAGGAGGAGCTGTCTTCACGATGGAGATTGAACTCACTTACCTTGAAGGTGAGCCGGGGGTAGCTCTCAGCAACTGGCCAGGCCTCAGCAGGAGGCCCTGCTCAACCCGAGGGCTAATAAAGTTTCTTAAAACCCTGCAAGGAATTGCGCGATTTAGTGGTGCGGTTCGTCAGGACAGCGGCAAAGCGCTCTACCTCCTCAGGAGTGAACCACAGGCCGGGCTTACCCTCCACAGGGGTGAGCCCGCCTTCTTCTACCCAACTCAGCACCGAGTACTCGTTAACGCCCAGCTGCTGGGCTACCTGCATAATATTTAGTTCGGTCATGGGTTTCTCCTTTTCCTAGAATGACGGGGGCCAAGACCCCAGGGACTAGACCGCTTGCCGGCCTGCAGGGGCTGGCAGTGCGGCGTCTAGCTGAGCAAGGAGCCGCTGACGCAGCTGCACCGATCTTGCAGCAAAGGCACGCTGGGTGCGGGTGTAAGCCAGCTTGCCCTCGGCGGTTTCAATCTTGACCGGCTCGTATCCCCAGCTCTGAAGATCGTAGGGTGCCGCTTTCATATCCAACTCGCGTATCTCCCAGGCCAGGTCAAAGCAGTCCATCAAAAGCTCTGAACTAATGAGCGGTAAGAGTTTGTAGGCCCACTTATAGACATCCATATTGGCGTGTAGGCAGGCTGGTTGCTCCATGTCACGCTGGGTTTGACGGGTAGGTTGCAGCTCGTTGAATGGGCGCGCCTGGGGCATGAAGAAACGGAAAGCATCAAAGTGGGTGCAGCGAATATTGTGGCTTTCAACCACCGCATCGGTGCCGTCGGCTCCTAGGCGCAAGTCAAGGTAGTCGTGGCGGATGTTGTTCTCAACCGACTTGTAGGCCATGGCCCATTCGTGCAGACCAAAGCAGCCAAAGAAGCCGGGCTGGGCGGCTGTTTTGCCCAGGATGATGCGGGTGAAGTCAATAGCCGAGGCGCGTTGAGTGGCGAATGCATCAAGATCAACGGTCATTGCGGTGCCCTCGCTGGCTAGGCGAGCTGCCTCGCCCGCATCTAACCCGCCGGCGAGTAATTCAGCCTCGGTGGCAGGGCGGTAAAACTTCCAGTCAGCGCGGCTGGCGGCGTCCAGCAAGATGACGTCGGCGCCCGGGTGCCAGCGCATGAACTGACCGGGCTTGAGGGTGTAGTAGGTGAAGAGAAAGTCTTCTACCGGGTGCTTCTCACCCCGCTCGCGCCGCTGAGCAAAGGGCAAGGCATAGCGCCCGGAACGCTCCTGGTGCGCTCGCTCTAAAACCTGCCACTGCTGCGCTGGGAGAATCTGCATGGGCACCATTCTACCGAGGTACAAAAAACCCGTGTAGCTAGCAGAAGCGCCAGCCACACGGGCTACTGGTGCAGATCTCTAAACCCTAGCGGCCGGTGCCGCCATAAACGGTGGCTTCCTGCTCAGCGTCCAGACCGAAAGCGGTGTGCACAGCGCGTACAGCCTCATCAAGGTGATCGATATCGGTGATAACCGAGATGCGGATTTCGGAGGTTGAAATCATCTCGATGTTCACCCCGGCTGCACGCAGGGCATCAAAGAAAGCGAAGGAAACACCGGGGTTAGCCTTCATGCCTGCACCCACCAGGGAGAGCTTGCCAATGGAATCGTTGTACTTGATCTCTTCAAAGCCAAGCTCAGCCTTGTGGTTGGTTAGCACCTCAACGGCTTTGCCGCCCTGCGCCTGGTCACAGGTGAAGGAAATATCAGTGACATCAGAGCGATCAGTGGAAATGTTCTGCACGATCATGTCCAGATTGACGTTGGACTCGTTGAGCAGCCCAAAGACCTTAGCCGCCGAACCGGGCACATCGGGAACACCAACAACGGTGACCTTAGCCTGGCTACGGTCATGGGTGACACCAGAAATCAGTGGCTGTTCCAAGGGGATCTCCTTTAGGTTTTCAAACTCAAATTCTTCGGGGTTATCGGGGATAACGATGGTGCCCTCATTCTGAGAGAAAGAGGAGCGCACGTGCAGTTTCAGGTTGAAACGGCGGGCGTATTCCACGGAGCGCAGGTGCAAAATCTTAGCGCCGTTAGCTGCTAGCTCAAGCATCTCTTCACTGGTGACAGTGTCCAGTTTACGGGCTGATGGGACCACACGTGGGTCTGCTGAGTAGACGCCGTCCACATCGGTGTAGATTTCGCAGACATCAGCGTCCATAGCGGCAGCTAGTGCGACGGCAGTGGTGTCGGATCCGCCGCGGCCCAGGGTTGTAATGTCCCCGGTCTGCCGGTTCATCCCCTGGAAGCCAGCAACAATAGCGATGTTGCCTTGAGAAATTGAGGTTTGGATGCGGTTGGGGTTGACCTCAACGAGACGTGCAGAGCCGTGCACACCGTCAGTAATCATGCCAGCCTGTGAGCCGGTGAAGGACTGCGCTTTAGCGCCTAGAGAATTCACTGCCATTGCCAGCACTGACATGGAGATGCGCTCACCGGCGGTCAGCAGCATATCGAGTTCACGGGAGGGGCCGGGCGCCCTGCCGGTGACCTCCTCTGCCACATCTAGAAGGTCATCGGTGGTGTCGCCCATCGCAGATACAACCACAACGACGTCATTGCCAGCCTTCTGGGTGTCCACGATGCGGCGGGCTACGCGTTTAATGCCGTCTGCATTCGCGACAGAAGACCCACCAAACTTTTGGACAATCAGGCTCATTGAACTTCTCCAATACCGTTGTGATACTTACCGGCTGATTTTCCGGTTTAGTCAATGGTACGTGTGGTGGCCGTTTATGAACTATTTTTGCTCACATAACGGTAATGCTACGCACGTGACGGCAGAAGCCGCAGGGCTGTCGGGCGGCGGGTGCTTGCCCGAGCGCGGAGCATGGGCTACCTTGTACAACAGGCGGGCCCCACCGCCTCGCGCCCGGTTTGGAGCCCTAGCCTCCCGCCGAACGGCGCCAAGGGATGAGTAATCTCTGGGGTTGATACTGGTTTTCCGACTGGAGAAGCAGGCTAGGGGTGCAGAAAAGTCGATGTACCAATGACTCAGAATAAGAACTTCAAAACCCTGGTGCGCGCCCGCATGGTAGAAACCGGGCTGAACTACACGGCCGCCCGGGCGCTCGTCCTCACTGAGAAAGCTGAACAGGCGCGGGCCGCAGAAGCCGAACACCGCACCGTAGTGGGCCGATTTTTCAAGGACGGCGCGCTCACCAGCTTCCCCGCTAAACGCAAGGCGAGGGCGCACGTGCTGCTCTACTTGGTCAACTATTTTGACCCCGGGGTGGAGTACAGCGAGAAGCAGATCAATGAAACACTAAAAGCCCTCTGGCTCGATTTCGCTTACCTGCGCCGCGAACTGGTGGACTACGGGTACCTGAAGCGCAATGACCTGACCGGGGTGTACTGGCTGACCGAGGTAGCCCCGGAGCGCTGGGAAACAGTGTTACACGCCGAGGCCCCGGAATGGGAAAGCATCTGGCTACCCGCCTACCTGAACGGGGACGTCCCGCGTTTTAAGCTCAACCAACAGGGGTAAGCCCCGTGAGTCTTAAACAACGAATATTGACTAACCGTGCACAGGGTTCTGGACTGACAGAGTGATTCTCTCATCAGTGCCTGAACACCAGCAAGGCCGTGCCTGGGCTGGCTTCCGCTGGGTTGTCTACGTCTGTCTGCTCAGTGGCTACGCCCTGGGAGCTGCACTGGGCCCGCAGTATGCCCTGCACCTCATGGCCTACGGCGGTAGCGCCCTGGTGCTCTGTGCGGTGGCAAATATTGTGGGACGCATTTTCCTAGCCCGTGGGAGCCGCGAATAACTGGAGTTGGTTAGGTCCAGGGGTTGACGTAGGTTTTGCCGGGAATCGGTGGAATGGTAGGTGCTACCGTGCGCAGGGGCGTTTTCTTGAGCTCATCGAGCTTCTGCTCGTAAGCCTCACGGCGTTCCTGCGCTTGCCTTGCTTCACCGCTGGTATCAGCCTCTTCGGTTTCTGGGGCGCTCAGCCCTTCTTCGGCTTCAAAGGCTGCGGCCGCTACCCGCTCGGCGCGTTCTTCGGGCGATAGCTCGCCGGGCACCGGCTGTGCAGGTGCCTCTTCTGCCGGTAGGTCCTGGGTAACTTCTTCTTGAGCTTCCAGCCCGGCTTCTTCCACCTCTGCTTCTAGCAGGGGGCCATTGAGGTCAGACTGCTCACCGCGCGGTGGCTTGTGCTGATCCGTATCCTGCTGATTCTCCGGGGCATTAGAGTCTGCGCCTAAATCGTCAAACATCGAACCGGACCAACGGGTACGTGGCTTGCTTTCAACCTCCTCGGCTAGCTTCTGCTGAGCTTCCTTTTCGATGGCAGCTTCGAAATCCTGGGCAGAGTTATCGGTGAGGGCGCGGTTGCCTTCGCTGATTACGCGCCGCCCCTCTAGGGCACGTCCCAGGGTAATTTCATCGGCGTACTCAAGATCGCCGCCCACCGGCAGACCGGAGGCCAGGCGGGAAACCCTAATGCCAATGGGCACCAGAAGACGCGAGAGGTAGGTGGCGGTTGCCTCGCCCTCAAGGTTGGGGTCCATAGCAAGAATCAGCTCGTTGATGCGTTCATCGGAAAGCCGTGCCACGAGTTCACGAATGCGCAACTGCTCAGGGCCGATACCCGCCAGGGGGTTAATGGAGCCACCGAGTACATGATAGCGGCCGGTAAAGGAGCGGGTGCGCTCAATGGCAACAACGTCTTTAGACTCTTCGACCACGCATAGGGCTGTGACATCACGGCTCTCGTCCCTGCAGATTGTGCAGAGTTTAGTCTCAGAGACGTTGCCGCAAATCTCGCAGAAGCTCACGGTCTTCTTCACCCGTGTGATGGCATCGGTGAGTTTCTGCATCTCTTCTGCCTCAGCGTCGAGGATGTAGAAGGCAATGCGCTGGGCAGATTTAGGGCCTACACCGGGCAGCCTGCCCAGCTCGTCAATGAGGTTTTGAACGGCGCTTTCGTACACAAAAAATCCTTAGGGTAGGGGCAGCTTAGGAGGGCTGGTGCAGGGGCTGCTCACCGATGACCTTGCCGCCCAAAATTTTCTCCACCGCTCGTTGCCCAATGAGGGTGCTCGACTCAAGCGCTACATCCTCGTCGCTGGGGGCGAAATCTTCGTCAGCCTGGGGTTCCTGCGGCTTTTCTGGCTGTTGCTGAACTGCCCGCTGGCCTGCAGCGATATGCGCTGCGTGGCGTTCGCGGAAGGAGAGCTTGCCGCTCTTCTTCTCGGTTTTCTCGGGCTTTTCTTGCCCGGACGCCGAGCGAGGGGCGGCAGTTTCAGGGGAAACATAGCCTACTCCCGCGACATACTCGGGTTCAGGCTCTGGGGCATCATCAAAATAACCGCCTTCGTAGCCTGCGTACTCGTGCGCCAGAGGGGCGCCCTGTGTAGAGGCTCCCGGTGTCTGTTCCGCAGGTTCGGGGCTGTCTGACTGGTTGATATCAGCATTATTGGCTTCCTTATGCCCGGCTTCGGCCAGACCCTCAGAGACCGGTACCGGTTCGGTAGATACAGCGTGCTCGTTGCCCTCTACGGTCTGCTGATCTGAACCTTCATGCGCTGAAACTGTTGGTTCAGTGCCCCGGTTTTCGTGAGCCTGATCCTCTGCCTTGGCTTGGTCGGCATCAGGGGTTGACCCATCAGAGTCCTCTTCATCCGCGTCCTCGGTGACATCGGGTGCCAGGGACATGCTTCGTCGCTCCGCGGACCCCCCTGAAGAGGGGTGGTGGGCCTTAGCCAGTTCCACCGGGTCAACATCACCCTTGATGACGCGCAGGTGCGGGGTAGTAGGCGGGTTAGGGTCCTCGCGGGGAACCTCGGTGCCACCCTGCGCTGATGCCGCGGACTGCTCATCTTGCCCGCCGTCCTGAGCAGGTGCCGAGCCAGCGGGGATAGGTGCAACGTTCCAAGAGGTAACAGGTTTGTTCCAGTCGTCCTGGCTCCAGGCAGGAGGCGCTTCACTGCGGGGCTGACCGTGGGAAGCCCACGCCTGCTCACCGCCGCGCGGCCCCTCAGCAATAGGCACAGCCTGCTGCGGGGTGCTCGGCGCAGGGGTATTGCTATCACCGGCTGGTTGTGGGCCGCGGGCTGGGGCGTCTGTGCCCCCACCGGGCTTCTTGACCTCGCCACGAATCTGAACCTGCAAATCAAGTACGGTCTGCAGGGCCTTTTGTAGCTGCGGCAGATAATCCTTGACCTGGCGAAGCACTGCAATTTCGGCACGAATAAAGAGCGCACCTTGTTCGAACCGCACCGGCTCGCACTTCTCAAAGCCAGCACGCGCAAAGGCAGAGGGGATTTTAGCTAGCACGTCGTTCCAGGAGTTAGCCACCAAATCTACGGTGTTCTCACCGCTTGCCCCGGAGCTTACCTGCCGGGGAGCTGGCCGCTGGGGAGCTGCCTGGTACCTCGCGCCGGGCTTGCCTGTTGTCTGCCCGCCGTTGACGAGCGGGGCGGCAGCGAGTGGAGCGCTCGCGAGCGGAGCAGGTGCCTGCTGAAGGGGGGCCGCATTAGGAGGGGTAGGTTCTTGGCTGCGCTGCGCAGCTACTACCGGCGCGGCGGCTTCTTGCATCGCCCGGGGCTCCTGCTGAGCTGTCTGTTGCTTGGATACCTGCCCTTGGGCCGGTGTAGTAAAAGTTCCGCTGGCTAGCTTACGTTCTAGCTGGTCCAGGCGGGCAGCGAGGGAGGCCGCTGAAGAATCAGTGGCAGCTACCAGGATGCGGGCGCAGAGAAGCTCCAGGTGTAGCTGGGGATTGACCGCCCCGCTCATTTCGTTGAGTGCATCATTGGTAACGTCTGCTGCACGGGTTAGTTCGGCGGAGCCCAGCTTCTCAGCTTGCGCGCGCATGCGTTCTAGCTGATCCTCTGCCATGCCACGCAGAATGGAGGCGGCTGACCCCGGCACCGCTTTGACAATAATGAGATCGCGGAAGCGTTCTAGCAGGTCCTCGACAAAGCGGCGGGGATCTTGGCCAGTCTGAATGACGCGGTCTACAGCGGTGAAAACCGTGCCAGCGTTGCCGGAGGTGAAGGCGTCAATGACGTCATCGAGTAGCTCACCGTGGGTGAAGCCCAACAGGGCAACAGCCAGGTCATAGGAGATACCCTGCCCTTCTGTAGCACCAGCCATGAGCTGATCCAGGATAGAGAGTGAATCACGCACAGAACCGCCACCGGCACGCACTACCAGGGGGAGGACGCCATCAGCTACCTGCACGCCCTCTTGAGCGCAGAGCTGCTGAAGGTAGGCGCCCAGGGTTTCGGGTGGCACGAGACGGAAGGGGTAGTGGTGGGTACGGGAACGAATGGTGCCCAGAACCTTGTTGGGTTCGGTGGTCGCAAAAATAAACTTGATGTGTTCCGGAGGTTCTTCCACAATCTTGAGCAGGGCGTTGAAGCCCTCGCGGGTGACCATGTGCGCCTCGTCAATAATAAAAATCTTGTAGCGGTCACGTACCGGGGCGAAGGTGGCACGTTCACGCAAGTCGCGGGCGTGGTCCACACCGCCGTGGGAGGCGGCGTCCATTTCTATAACGTCGAGGGAACCGCCGCCGTCTCGCGAAAGTTCCTTGCAGGATTCGCACTGCCCGCAGGGGGTGGGTGTGGGGCCTTCTGCGCAGTTGAGGCAGCGTGCCAGAATGCGGGCGGAGGTGGTTTTACCGCAGCCGCGCGGGCCCGAGAAGAGGTAAGCGTGGTTGACGCGGTTCTTTTCTAGGGCGGTTGAGAGCGGTTCGGTGACGTGCTCCTGCCCGATGACGTCGGCAAAGGACTCAGGGCGGTAACGGCGGTACAGCGCAGTGCTCACAACAAAACCTTCCTAGGGATGCGTAAAAAGCTCACGCCGCAGGGGTCATGCGGGGATCCGCATCCGGCGCGGGCATGCTCTTAACAGTGTAGTGCTGGTGACTGACATTATAAGAACCGGGGTAAACCGCCCCAGTAGGTTTTGGGCAAAATAAGACCCCCTACGCACCCGTCAGAGCCCAGATACCCTTGCTGCCTTCCGGCCCTGGGGGAGTTTTCCAAGATAACGCCACGTAAGGGGCACCCATTACTGTACCGTAAGCCCCTAGAAAACACAAAAGGAAATTCACCTCGTTGCCCATACTCACTGAGCGTGTATGTGAGTATGAATCTGGGCTAGATTTGCGGTGAGGCCTAACCTTGGGTAGACTTCTATCTGTTGTCTTTCGTGAAGCTGTTTTCAGCTAAGCAACACGCCTGGAGGATTCGCCTAGCGGCCTATGGCGCACGCCTGGAACGCGTGTTGGGTTCACGCCCTCGGGGGTTCAAATCCCCCATCCTCCGCTGACCGGCTCGGACGCCCACTTGTCTCGAGCCGGTCTTTTTTACCCAAAAAACCAGGGGCTAAAGCAAACGTTCAGCCCCTCGGCGGGTCAGTTCTAGGATGAGGGGAGCGGGCGAGAGAGCTTGCTCCAGTTGTACCAGCCGTAGAGGCTATTGGCGATGAAACCGGCGTACATAGCCATGATGGCTAGGTTGCCCCCACCGTCCACCGTGGACCAGAGGTAGATCTGCACCGCGTTGAGCACTAGCCAGCCCACCCACTGCTCGCGGAAGCGGAAGACCATGAGAATCTGCGCCATTACCGCGATGATTGTGGTGAACCCATCTACGTACGGCTGATTTGATCCCCACTGGGTCAAAAGATAGCCGTAGCCCCATATCAGAAACCCAAGGATAAGCAGTGCAAGCCCTATCTGGGGCAGGCTAAGGCGCCGTGTAATGACGTCACGCGGCTCATCCTCAAGGGTGGAGGTAGCTACGCGCTGTGCCCGTGATTTTTCAACCCGCATATTTTTGCGCCATATGTAGAGGCCCCAGAACTGGGTGATCACATAGAAAGCCGCGATGGTGATTTCACCGATGAAGTAGGCCTGAAAAGCCAGAATCAGGTAGGGAACATTCTGGATGACCCCAAAGAAGTAGTTTGAAATTCTGCCCTTGCCCACCAGAATCACGCAGATCATGCCTGCAACAGCAGTAACGGCGCTCAACCAGCCCTCAAAAACTGTGGTGCTCACCAGAATTTGTAGACCAATCAGCGTAGCGAAGAAGACTTTCTCAAAGGGGGTATAGCCCGTAAAAAGGTCGGTGTGCACAGCCCGGATAGTGCGGGCTAGAGGGTTCTGTGGGTGCGCAGGGGCGGTGGCAAGGGGCATGAATAGCTCCACGGTGTGAAGGGGTGTGGGTCAAAGGTGGGGTTAAGTCAGAAGGGCGGCGCTGGGCGCACTAGAGTTTCTTGACCTGATTAAACACTTGAGGCACCACAAAATCAACGAATACTTCAAGACTTTAAAGCGCGCCCTTGCCACCGGATCGAGCCAGGGGTTCGAAGTTACTAGAGGTCAGTGCTGAGCCCTAGAATAGAGCCATGATTTTCAAAGGCGTGGGCAATCACCGCCCCTACCCCGACCACGGGCTTACCCAGCGCAGCTGGGGCTCCATAGCTCCCTCACAGGTGCGCCTAGACCGTCTGGTGACCACTCAGAAGCACCTCAACCTTGAGACTCTGCTAGCTGAAGATTCCACCTTTTACGGTGATCTCTTCCCGCACGTCGTGCAGTATCGCGGTGAACTTTACCTCGAGGACGGGGTGCACCGGGCGCTACGTACTGCCCTGCAGCGCCGGGCTGTCATGTATGCCCGTGTGCTCAACCTCGATGCGCTAGCCCCCGGCCTCCTCGGGGCAGAGCAGTAGAACTCTAGGACGCTTCTGCCAGATAAAGGTGAGGAGTCTCAGATAGCGGAACTGGGCGTCCTTCTGCATCAAACCGGGCCCCTAGACCCATCTGGATAAAGCGGATGGTGCTCTCAATGTGGCGCTCACGAGCCTCGTGATTTTCGGCGTCGTCGGTGCGGTCGGCGCTCGATGATAGTGAACCGTGAACCAACTGCGCTAGCTCTCGAATATCGTTCTTGGGCAGGTAACCTTGCTCGATTGCTGCCGAAAGAATGTCGGCCAGGACCATCTGCAGCTCGCGCACGTGGTCACCCAGTTTGGCGAAAGCTTCAGGGGAGAGAACGGAACGCATGGCGGGACCGGGGGGCATGTGCCGGCGAGAAAGGTCTTCAATCTGAAGGCGCACATAGATTGCCAGGCGATCAATGGGGTTTTCTACGCCTTCCAAGGATGACCGTAAGTCGGTGAGGAAGCGGCCCGTCTCATCCAGGGCGTAGGCAATCAGCAGCTCGCCCATATCAGCGAAGTAGTTGTAAACCGCGGTGCGGCCAATGCCGGCGGTCTTTGCAACGTGGGTCATGGTAAGACCCGGCAGCCCGCGTTCATAGAGTAAGCGACCGAAGGAGTCGAGGATTGCGCGCTTGGTGTTCTCGCGCTGGGCGGCATTAGAGGCTGCTGAAATTCTAGGCATAATGACACTCTACTAAGGTTTGTCAGCAAAACCTATTCTTAGGTGACAAAGCTGGCTGGTGTGTCAGTAAATATGTTTTTAGGATGCGTTCTGCTAGGCTTATTTCGCCCAGGTGGCAGATGGGCACGCAAGAATAAGCGCAGCAGTTTCCTTGAGCAAAGGGTGGCTTCTGCTTTCTTTGGCGTGCTTGACTCAGTGTTTCGGTGCGCCCTTGCGTCATCGCGTCCCCGAACTCTTTGAAAACTATGACATCTTCACCCTCACCCTCTGGCGTCCAGTTTGCCCGCCCAGCCCGCACCTACTTTGATCTGCTGTTAGCAGCCTCTTGTGTGTTGCTCATCCTGTCTAACATTGGGGCAACCAAGGCCGTGGCGTTTGGGCCTATTCTCACCGATGGCGGCTTCTTCCTCTTCCCCCTGGCCTACGTGCTGGGCGATATCATCAGTGAGGTCTACGGCTTCCGTCTTGCGCGCCGGGCGATTATCACCAGCTTTATCTCGGCAGCAGTCGCAGCTCTGAGCTTCTGGGTGCTCATCAGCCTGCCCAGCGCTGACTTCTACGAAAACCAGGACGCCCTGGCTACTGTGCTAGGCCCCGTGCCCCTCATTGTGGGCGGCTCCCTGCTGGGCTACCTGACCGGTCAGCTGCTGAACTCCTGGATGATGGTAAAACTCAAAGAAAAAACCGGCGGCAAGCATCTCTGGGGCCGTCTGATGGGTTCAACCCTGGTGGGCGAGCTGGCAGATACCATCATTTTCTGCTCCATTGCCGCCCCCATTCTTGGAATTACAACTTTCTCCCAATTCCTCAACTATGTGCTGGTGGGCTACGTCTATAAGTGCGCCGTTGAGTTTATCCTGCTGCCCATCACCTATCCGGTCATTGCCTGGTTCAAGCGCCGCGAACCTAGTTACGGAGCTGCCTAACGATATCGCCAGGCAATCGGTTCTGATGACCCAAGAGCCTGCACAGACAGCCAAGGAAGTGAGCTGTATCTCACTGGATAATGGTCTTTCAGCAAGGCACGTTTCTACAGGGCAAACCTGTGTAAACTTGCGGTTCATTACATACATACTCTTTTGAAGGTGAGGCTCGTTCATGGCACAATCCACGACCGGAACTCAGCAGGGCGGCGAGCTCGCCCGCTCACTGTCCAATGGGCAGATGACCATGATTGCCCTGGGGCTTGCTGTTGGCACCGGCCTCTTCTTGGGCTCAGGCGCAGCCATCGGCATCGCTGGCCCGGCAGTCATCGTCTCCTACGCTATCGGCTCTCTCATTGCGGCCATTATCGGCGCCTGTGCCGGTGAAATGGCCGTGCGCTACCCTGTGCGCGGTGGCTTTGGTACCATCGCCGGTAAGTTCCTGGGCCCCTTCTCTGGCTACCTCACCCGCTGGGCCTACTGGATGACCACCGTGACCCTAGCAGGCGCAGAGGTCGTAGCCGTGGGTAAGTACATGGCCTACTGGTACCCTCAGGCACCCCTCTGGATCTGGGTTCTCATCGCTGGCGGCGCCATCTTCGTGCTCAACCTCACCAGTGTAAAATCCTTCGGTACCGTAGAGTTCCTCCTCTCCTCCATCAAGGTCAGCGCCGTCATCCTCTTCATTATCTTCGGCCTAGCCCTGGTCTTCTTTGGCCTACCCGGCCAGGACGCTGCCGGCGTAACTAACCTGACTGCTGACGGTGGCTTTGTACCTAACGGCCCCGCCTCCATCTGGCTGGCTCTCGCCGTGGTCATGTTCTCCTTCGGCGGTATCGAGCTCATCTCCATCTCAGCCGCAGAAGCCAAGGATCCGGTGCGCGCGGTCCGTTCCTCAGCTAAAGCTATGATGTGGCGCCTAGCCACCTTCTACGTGCTCTCCCTCTTTGTCGTTGTTGCGATCATCCCCTGGCGCAACGCCTCCCAGCTCACCGGTGAAATTGAAGGTTCCCCCTTCGTGATGGTCTTCACCGAACTGGGCATTCCCTACATCGGGGGTATCACCAACTTCGTAGTACTCACCGCAGCTCTCTCCGGCGCTAATGCTGCCCTCTACGCAGCAACCCGACTACTACACTCCCTGGGTCATGAACGCATGGCACCTAAGGTGCTCTCCCGTACCAGCGGCAGCGGCATCCCCGCCATTGCACTGACCGTCTCCTCGGTGGGTGCTGTGGTCGCTGTGGTCATGGCAATCTCGGGCGTAGGTAACATCTTCAGCTACATGATGGCACTGGTGACCGTGTGCGTACTTGTGGTGTGGAGCATGATTCTGCTGTCCTACATCGCCTTCAAGCGCAAGGAAGGCAACGCCTCCCCCTTCCGTGTTTTCGGCGGTAGCGCAACCGCTCTGGTGGCACTGGCTGGCGTGGTGGCAACCTTCATTGCCATGTTCTTCGTCAGCAGCACCATGCTCACCTCCGTCAGCGTGGGCCTGGGCTTCTTCGCTCTGATTACCGTGCTCTACTTCGCCGGAGTCAACAAGGGCGTGCAAACCAGCGAGGACGCCTTCGAAGAGGTGCGCACCGTTACTTCACAGATCCCCGCAGCAAGCAAGAAGAGCTAAACTTAGACACAGTTCTTATCCCTAAGGACGCCGCCGCCCGCCCCTGCCCACCGGCAGAGAGCCGGGTGGCGGCGTCCTCTTGCACCACACCTACACGCAAAGGTATACCGTGGCACAGTCTCACACACACCAGCCCGGCCTCAAGCGCTCGCTGACACACGGCCAAATGACCATGATTGTTCTGGGCTCAGCGCTGGGCACCGGCCTCTTTTTGGGCTCAAGCGGTGCTATCGCGCTAGCTGGCCCCGCCGTTATTCTTTCCTACGCGATTGGTTCGCTGGTTGCTGCCATCATTGCGGCGTCAACCGGTGAAATGGCGGTCCGCTACCCCGTACGCGGTGGATTCGGCTCTATTGCTGGCCGCTACCTGGGTGCTTATGCTGGCTACCTGACCCGCTGGGCCTACTGGACCGTTACCGCCATTATTACCGGTATTGAGCTGGTCGCGGTGGGTGCCTACCTGCAGTACTGGTGGCCTGGCCTTCCGCTCTGGGTGGGCATCGCTGTTTTTGGTGTGGCAATCATTTTGCTGAATATCCGCAGTGTCAAGTACTTTGGCACTATGGAGTTCTTCCTGTCCTCCATTAAGGTCATTGCCCTGCTGCTTTTCGTGCTCGTGGGCCTGGCTCTGGTCTTTGTCGGCTTCCCCGGGCATGAGGCCTCCGGCACGGCTCATCTCACCAACGATGGCGGCTTCATGCCCATGGGTATTGAGGGCGTCTGGCTCTCTCTAGCCGTTGTGATGTTCTCCTTCGGCGGCATTGAGATGCTGTCTATCTCTGCAGCGGAGGCTAAAGACCCGGTGCGTTCGGTGCGAGCCTCCACTAAGGCCAACATGTGGCGTCTAGCCACCATCTATGTGGTCTCCCTCTTCATTGTGGTCTCCATTATTCCCTGGCAGCGGGCGGCTCAGCTGGACGGCTCCGTTGAGGCCTCCCCCTTTGTTTTGGTCTTCTCTGAAATTGGTGTGCCGGCCATTGCCGGTATTACCAACTTCATCATTCTGGTGGCAGCTCTATCAGCGGCTAATGCCAACCTCTACGCAGGCACCCGTCTCATGCACTCCCTTGCTGCTGAGAAAATGGCTCCTGTCGCTCTGGGGAAGGTAAGCGGTGGCGGCATCCCCGTGCGTGCCATGTGGGCGTCCTGTTCAGGTGTGGTGCTGGCGATGTTACTGGCGATCTTTAACCCCGGTGGTGCTTTCGGCATGATGATGACCTTGACCATGGTCTGTGCTCTCACGGTATGGGTGTTGATTCTGCTTGCCTACATTGCCTATAAGGGCGCTGAGGGTAATTCTTCCGCCTTCCGTATGTGGGGTGGGCGCCTGACCGCCGGCATCGGCGTGCTCTTGCTGCTGGCTATTTGGGCTGCTCTCTTTACCCGTAGCGGTAATGCGCTACCTGCGTCCATAGGTATCGGTTACTTCTTGGTTCTCACTATGATCTACTTTGGGGTGGTTAAGCGGTCGCATACCGGGCATGAGGAGGCTTTTGCTGAAGCGGACGCCGCTGTGGCCTCTCACGCGGGGGGGCAGGCGGTAGTACCAGCTACTCGTAATTGAGAATGGTTGTTATATAGACTGTAGTTATCAATGAATCGCTAGGTCTTCACGATGCGTTCACTGTCTGTGTTAGCAAGCCCCGCACTATCCTTAAAGCATGACCACCCAAGCTCAGTCCACCGTCCTGACCGTCCACATTCCCCTGCGCTGGGGCGATATGGACGCCTATGGGCACATCAACAACGTTACCCTGCTCCAGATTCTAGAAGAGGCACGTATCGCGGTCTTTGGCGCTCCGCCGTCCTCCGGCAAGGGGTCAGCACTTGCGCTGATCCCGCTCTTTAGCGAGCTTGAAGAGGGAACCCAGGCGCTGGTTGCTGAAAACCACATCAAATACCGCGCACAGCTAGAGTACCGTGGCGAACCCGTGCGCATCGAAGTGCGTCTTACCGCAGTCACTCCCGCCACTGTGACCGTGACGTACGAAGTCTTTGACCCGGTGACGGGCACCCACTGCGTGAGCGGCTCAACCGTTCTGGCTTTTTATCATTCAACCCACCAGAGGCTGACCCGCCTGACCAGGCACCAGCGGGAGCTACTGGCAGGCTATATCGGCTAAAACGCTGGTGTGCCCTCACTCCTTGATAAACTCACACTCTAAACGGGGCAGATGTTGCTACCTTAGATCAGCAGGTCAGCTAGCTGTGCATCGTGTGAAAAGGTGCAGGTAGGGATGGACTGACTGGTGGTGGGAGCACTGTAGGCGGTTCTCCTGAATATGGATGATGCCGTGGGTGGCTAGGCCTTCTTTAAGAGAGCCGCCAGTGACTCAAATGAACCCACCCAGCTTTCGCGGGAGTGCTCCTGGGCAGCCTCGGGCAGAGGGCCCTGGGTTAGGGTCACGATGGTGCCTTCGCCTACGCCGTCCTCGGTCACGGCGGTGCCGGGCTCCATCGAGATGCGCAGACCTACCAGGGTATCGCTGGGCTTACCCTGAGGGGTGGGCAGAGCTTCGCGGTATTCAATGAGGCTTGGTTCCTTCATTTCAATGAAACGCATGTACATGGGCGCCTGGTACTTGGGGTTAACCGTGTGGCGCATAACGAACTGCTGGCGGCCGCCGGTCACCGGTTCTAGGGTCAGAGTGCTGGGAATGACCTTCCACTCCTTGGGCCCAAACCACTGCACGAAGAGTTTGGGATCGAGGAAGGCGCCGTAAATTTCTTCTGGGGTTGCCGAGAATTCATGGCGGTAGGTCAGCACCTCTGCTGGGTCTAGGTCTTCGAGTTCAAACTGATTCATGCTGATGCCTCATCTTCTGACTGGTCGGTTACTTCTGAAATCTTGGGTGAGTCTGCGTTGGCGGCTTGAGCTTTAGCTTCAGCCGCGCGCCTCGCCTCTGCCTCAGCTTTTGCCTTGGCGTTAGCTTCCCAGCGCGCCTGGGCCGCTGACGCACGCTCGGCTTCTTTGGCGGCCTTGCGCGCCTGGGCTTCTTCTTGTGCTTTGAGCTGTGCTTCCTTCTTGGCGTAGTAGCGGCTCAAGAATTCGTCGCGGTACTCAAAGTAGGTGCCGTCCTCGATAGCCTCGCGGGCGTCGTCCACCATCTTCACAATGAAGCGTTCGTTGTGGATGGATGCCAGGGTGGCGCTGAGGCGCTCGTCCGCCTTGAAGAGGTGGTGGATGTAGGCCTTGGTGTAGTGAGTGCAGGTGTAGCAGTCACAACCTTCGAAGATGGGGGTGAAGTCCGTCTTGTAGCGGGCGTTCGTCAGGTTGAAACGCCCGTCGGGGGTGTAGACCGCGGCGTTACGCGCCACGCGGGTAGGGGAGACGCAGTCGAAGGTGTCCACGCCATTTTCGATACCGACAAAGATATCATCGGGCTCAGAGATGCCCAGCAGATGGCGAGGCTTGTTCTCGGGCAGTTCCTCGGCGCACCAGCGGACGATCGTGCCCAGGTTTTCCTTTTCTAGGGCACCGCCCAGACCGAAACCATCGAAGGGCATATCACCTAGATCCTGGCAGGCCTTGCGGCGTAGGTCCTCGTACTGGGCGCCCTGAATGACGCCGAACAGTGCCTGGTAGGGCTTGTGGGAGCGCTGCTCGGTAAGGCGCTGGTGCTCAGCGATGCAGCGTAGTGCCCAGAGGCGGGTGCGTTCCAGGGCTTCTTCCTGGTAGGCGCGGGAGTTATAGAGGGTGGTCAGCTCGTCGAAGGCGAACATGACGTCCGCACCGATCTTATGCTGTACCTGCATGGAAACTTCGGGGGTAAAGCGGTGAATATCGCCGTTGATATGGGACTTGAAGAAGACCCCGTCATCGTCCACGTGCGCCATGCGCTCCTTGCCGGTGGCAACGTCGTCGTCGCCCAGGGGGCGGCCATCAGCGCCGGTAGCGTTGGCGACGGTGCCCATGTCAATAACCTTCTTGAAGCCCGAACCCAGGCTCATCACCTGAAAACCCCCGGAGTCGGTGAAGGTAGGGCCATCCCAGTTCATGAACTTACCCAGGCCGCCGGCAGCGTCCAGCACATCGGGACCGGGCTGCAAGTAGAGGTGGTAGGCGTTAGAGAGCAGGGCCTGGGAACCCAGGGCTTTCATAGCTTCGGGTAGAACAGCCTTGACCGTTGCCTTGGTGCCCACGGGGGTGAAGGCGGGGGTTTTGATGTCGCCGTGCGGGGTGTGAATGACACCGGTGCGCCCGCGGAACTCGCCGCCGTTGGCAGCGACGCGCTCGGCGCTGGGCTTGGCTGTTTCGCTCAGACGCTTGCCGAGAGTGAAGGAAAAGCTGGGATCAGAAAATTCGGTATGAGACACGGGTACCATTCTACCCGGTGTGGTTTGGGCGTACTCTGAGCCTGTGAAGAGAGCCCTTGCATACTTGCGCCACGACCCTGCCCCCCGCTGCTGCATACGGTTCTAGCGGTGCTTTTGCTGGGGGTGCTCTTTTGCCTCTGGTGGTGCCGACGCAGGACGCCGCCGGTGTGCCCTCCGAGTACCCGCTTTCGCCGCGCTTAGCGCTTGGAGAGGTGCTGAGAGAGGGCATCTAGTTCGCCCTTTACCGTGTGAAGGTCTAGCCCTTCACTGTTGCAGAGAGTGTAAATCTGAGCTGGAACTTTCTCCGCCTGACTCCGTAAGGCAGCTCCGGCATCCGTCAAGAGAAGGATGGTACGGCGCTCGTCCGCGATGTCCCGCTCTTTGCTGACCAGGCCCATGGCCACCAGGCGCTTCACCAGCGGTGTGAGGGTTCCCGAGTCCAACTCTAGGCGGGCGGCTAACTCCTTCATGGTGACAGAGCCCTGGGTCTCCCAGAGCACCAGCATCGTCAGGTACTGGGGGTAGGTCAGCTCTAATTCTTTGAGGAGGTCCTGGTAAGTGCGGGTCATGAGACGTTGCGCCCGGTAGAGGGAAAAGCAGAGTTGGTTATCAAGCGCCAAAGTGCTGGTGGAAGTCATACCCTTAACATAGATCGCGCGTAATTATTTAGCAAGACAGATTGATTGCATACAACTAAATTGTGTACAATCAAATAACTATTTTCTTTTGAAGGAGAACCGCATGGAAAATCTAGAAATTCTCTACACCACCGAAGCCCTCGCCACGGGCGAAGGGCGCAACGGACACGTGCGCACCGCCGATGGCAGCTTCGAAGCCAACCTGGCTGTCCCCCAAGAAATGGGCGGCTCCGGTAAGGGCAACAACCCCGAGCAGCTTTTTGCTGCCGGCTACGCAGCCTGCTTCCACTCAGCGCTCCAGATGGTAGCCCGTGCGCAGAAGAAGAACATCGAAGGCTCAGCTGTTGGTGCCAAGGTCTCTATCGGCAAACAGGGCGAAGGCTTCGGCCTGGCCGTAGTGCTTGAGGTCGTCATTCCTGAGATGGAGCATGCAGAAGCTCAGGCGCTCGCGGACGCCGCGCACCAGGTTTGCCCCTACTCCAACGCAACCCGAGGCAACATTCCCGTGGATGTTATCGTCACTGACGACTAAAACTTCTTCCTCCCTGCCCCAGCAGGGAAAGTAATCACCGTATCGCAAGAAAACCCCAGGCTCACTTTCGCACGTGAGATCCTGGGGTTTTCCCGTTGGTAGTTCTTACCTTGCTAGCCCGGTACTGTTAGCCCAGCCGGCCGGTCAGCCGGCCATGTAAATCTTCACTGGTGGTGTTCAGCCCAATGACTGTCACGGTCTTGCCCAGTTTCTGGTACTTAGCGGTGATGGCGTCCAGCGCTGAAACGGTAGAGGCATCCCAGATGTTTGCACTGCTGAGGTCAATAACTACCTGGTTAGGGTCCTCAGCGTATTCAAAGAGGGTGTAGAGATCGTTGGATGAGGCAAAGAAGAGCTGGCCGTCCACCCGGTAAACCGCACGGGCGCCGTCCTGCCCGCTGTCGCTACTAGCCTCAAAATTGCGCTCAACAGTCACAAACCGTGCAACCCGGCGGGCAAAGAAGGCCATCGCCAGCAAAATACCGGCCCCCACACCGTAGGCAAGGTTATCGGTCAGTACCGTCACCAGCACAGTGGATACCATGACCAGGGTCTCTGCTTTCGGGAGGGCGCGCAGGGTTGCGGGGCGGATGGAGTGCCAGTCAAAGGTAGTTGCTGCGACCACGATCATCAGTGCCACGAGAGCAGCCATGGGAATCAGAGCAACAATATCGCCCAGGGTCACAGATAGTACCAGGATGAAGACGCCGCCAAAGAATACCGATAGGCGAGTGCGGGCCCGGGCACCATTGATGTTGATCATGGTCTGGCCGATCATGGCGCAGCCACCCATGCCACCAAAGAGACCGGTCACCAGGTTGGCTACCCCCTGACCCCAGGATTCACGGGTTTTATCTGAGTGAGTGTCGGTGATGTCGTCTACCAGCTTGGCGGTCATGAGCGACTCGACCAGCCCCACCATGGCAAGCCCCAGCGCAAACGGCGCGATAATCTGCAGGGTTTCTGCGGTGAAGGGGACATTGGGAATAAAGAAAGCAGGCAAGGAATCAGGTAGAGCCCCGTGGTCACCCACGGTGGGCACCCTAACCCCGGCGAAAACTGTGAAAGCGGTGAGTAGAACAATGGCAACCAGGGGCGCGGGGACGGCGGTGGTCAGCTTCGGCAGGTAGATTACGATGAGTAGACCCACGGCTACCAGGGGATAGACTGCCCAAGGTACTCCTATGAGCTGAGGCAGCTGGGAAGAGAAAATCAGGATGGCCAGGGCGTTCACAAAACCCACCATGACCTGCCGGGGAATAAAGCGCATCAGCTGAGCAACACCAAGAACCGCGAAGAGAACCTGCATCAACCCACCCAAGAGCACCGCCGCAACCAGGTAATCCACCCCGTGGCTGGCGGTCAGCGGCGCCAGCACGAGGGCAGTGGAGCCTGCTGCACCAGAAACCATTGCGGGGCGTCCGCCGGTGATAGCAATAACGATCGCCATAGTTACCGAGGTGAAAAGCCCCATACGCGGGTCAACTCCCGCCACCACCGCAAAAGCCAGTGCTTCAGGGATCAGCGCCAGCGCCACCACTACGCCAGCCAGCAACTCCACCAGCAGCAAGCGGGGGTTACGCAGGGTGTGCCAAACAGACTGGCGTTCTTCAGGGGTAAGGCTCTGGGACTGCATAATTCCTTTGGGGCACAGAATGTTAGGGCAAAGATTCAACAGTACCTGCTGTGTTTAGAAAGTATCCACCTCGGAGGTGGGTACTTTCCCCACACAGCGGGTACCCGTACTGCGTGGACTAGAGGACGCGAGCGGCGGCTTCCAGCGTGATCCAGACCTGGAGCTGGGTAGAGAGGTCCACCGGCTGGCCAGGCTTGATGACCTCTGAAATGTGCTGGGTGATACTGGGCGAGAAGAGGGCTACAGCCTGCCCGCGAATCTCGTTGGGGTCGATGCCCAATTCGTTCATGGGAAGATCGGGGTCATACTCCCGGCGCCCTGCCCAGAAGAGCTCGGCGGTGGCAAGAACCAGTGCCCGCGCCTTATCTCTGGTGGTAGCCGGGATGCTGGGGTGGGCGGCAACCTGCGCCAGGTAGCGCACCAGAATCCCGGTGAAGAGCCCACCGTCCCCGTTACCGTGAGTGGTGAGGACGCGGAGGGTATCGCCGGTGGCGGTGGTGAAGTCTTTGCTGAAATGAGCGTCGATGCCCTCCACCAGTTGTTCAATGTGCTCTATCGGGTCAACCGTCAGGCCATCGGTGGCGCCGGCGTCTAGCAGGGTGAGATAGCCACCCAGCACTGGGCCCTGATTGTAGGTGTAGTGGGCACGTTCAAGGCGGGTTTCGGGAGCGCGGACGCTACCGCCGGTGATGCGCAGGCCATCTAAGTACACCCCGCTCTGTTCATCAAAGAGGGTGGCATGCAGCCAGTTGAGCAGGCTAATGGCGGTCTCGTGCCGGTGGGCGCGGGCAAAAGCAAGGGCGATGGGGGCGGTTGCCGGGGTGTTCTTGAAGTCCCGTGCCTTTGACCAGAAAGCGCCGCCGCCCAGGTCATCTGTGCAGGCATCATCCAGTTCCCGGTAGAGACGGCTAGCGGCGTCCTGTACAAAGGCATCCCCGCTACCTTCAACAGCCAGAGCCAGGCGGTTGAGGCGCTCTAGAGCCAGCACTAGCCATGCCATGTCGTCGTAAAAGTGGTTGGGGTAGGTGCCGTAATTGCGCACCTGAATACCGCGCAGCACAGCCCGCCCGCGGCGCAGGTGTGCAGTGGCGGCATCGGTATCACCGCTGGTGAGGGCACGGAAGCCGGCATCTACCAGTGCATCTATAAGATGTGCCTGCCACCAGTAATGCCATTCGGCGGCGCGCTTGCGGCGAGTGCGGGTTTCGGGGTGCTGAACCCGGCCAAAAAAGGTGCCGGGGATGCTCAGTGCCCGGCCACCAAAAAGTCGCAGAACAGAGTGCTCGGCGAGCGCCGCGCGTGCTGAAAGCTCTTCTACTGAAAAATCTGTGGTGGCGTCCATGGCGTCCTTTGGGTTGGGTGCTGGGGTCAAGTTTACCGTGACCCTATCGGTGGGTCTTGCGAGAGTAACTGTAGATGCCATCAGTCGCTGGAACCGGTGGAGGAGCGGTTGAAGTGATGATATGCCTACTGGAACCTCAGCTCAATACCGCTCGCTCTACCGTTGGGGTGTATTTGTCCTCCGCAGCTCTGCCGATGCTGGGCAACTCGATTGCCGGCATCTTCTGGTCCTGGCTGGTGCTGGAGCTTCTGAAACCTAGAACGGTCTGCCGGATGTTGCTAGTGGGGCGCTAATGTCAGGCGGCGCTTACTGCTAATAGTGAGCGCCTCACCGGTGATGGGGTGGGTAAAGCTCAGCGATCGGGCAAGTAGCTGTAAAGGAAGCTCCGGATCGGTTTCTGTAGAGGGCAGGACTTCGGGGTAGATGACATCCCCAATGATGGGGGCGCCAGCCGCCGCTAGGTGCACCCGCAATTGATGGGTTTTACCGGTATGAGGCTCAAGGCGATAGTGGGCGAGCTGAGATGGCACCCGCTGCTCGGTGGTGCTCAAAATTTCAGGGGCATGTTCTTTCTTCACGCCAGCGGAGTTCTGGCTTACATTGCAGGACGGCTGCCAGGCTTCGGCGTCCTGCCGCGGGTAGGTTGCCAGGCAGGTAATTTTTGATTCAGCGTTCAAGCCGGTGAAGGGGAGGTTGGCGCTATGCCGCTTGCGTTTCTCCGCCCTGGTCTCTGGAGCCAGCGGTGGGACGTCCCCCGGCAAGAAATCCACACCGGTTTGTGCCACCTGCAACTGACCGTGGGCATTATCAATGCGGGAGCGCACCGTCATGCTCTCTCCCACGCCTAGCTCGGGGATAGGAGCGGCGACAGCCTCGTAGGTCTTACTCAGAGCACGACGCTCAAACATGGTCTGGAAAGGCGCACGGGCCTCCGGCGTCTTAGCAAAGAGCACCACACCCGCCGTGGCCCGGTCCAACCGGTGAATAGGGATCAGTAGGGGGTTATTTTCTCTCACTCGTAGCTTGACCAGCGCTGTATGCGCCACAAAAGACCCGTTAGGGGTGGTGGGTAAAAAGTGGGGCTTATCAATCGCTATCACGCACTCGTCCTCGTAAAGCACCGGCATATCAAAAGGTACCGGGCGCTCTTGCCCTAGCTCCCGGTAGTACCAAATCTTCTGTCCCACCAAGGGAGCATCTGGGGCAACCGGGCCACCCTCAGCGTCCTTGACCTCATCACGTTCGAAGCGCTCTTCAAAGAGCGGGCGGGCATGCGGGTAGAAACGCGCAGCGAGGTAATCCAGCACCGTTGCTGCCCCGAAGGTGTCGTCCGCCGGGTTGGCGGCGTCCGGCAACACAAAGCTCACAGCGTCAATGCCGTTCCGCTGGGGGAGGGGCTGGGGTTTGAGGTGGCGGTTAACTCTGCGCATAGTTACCCATTCTCTCAGTTTATTTACCCTTCGTGCTTCATGAGTTCCTGCACCATGAGGCAGCTTTTCTCGAAAGAGGGCATGGGGAGGAACTCGTAGATGGAATGGAAGTTGTGGGCGCCGGTGAAGAAGTTGGGGGTGAAAATGCCCTGGGCTGAGAGCCAAGAGCCGTCGGTGCCGCCTCGCATGGCCAGCGGGAGGGGCTCTACACCTAGGCTTTTCATGGTAGCCAGCAGACGGTCGGTTGCCTGTTGGTTATCCGGGGTTTTTGCGTCTTCGATATTGCTGTAGACATCGGTGATGTCCAGTGTGATGGTGGCACGCGGGTTGGTGTCAGCTAGCTTCTCCGCGATGCTACGCAGTAGGTCTTTCTTTGCCTCGTAGCCGGTACGCTCGTGGTCGCGGCATTGAAGGTTGCCTCCACTATTTCACCCAGCTCGCAGGAGTCTAGGGTGTAGGCGTAGTCCACGGGGAAGCGGGCCATATCCATGGTGCGTACACCCAGCAGACCGATTTCTTCATCGGGTACGAACGAAAGGTAGAGGTCGCCGTGGTCTGCCCCTGTACCGGTACGGTCAGATTCCAAGAGGCGCACGGAGGCTTCCATCACCGAGGCGACGCCAGCCTTATCAATAGTGTGGCTCTTAGGCAAAAGGTGACTAATGAGGTGCGGGTTGCCATAGAGATTCCTTGAGGTGAGTATGTGCATTAAAACGGTCGTTTTTGATACAGGTTCAGCTTAACACCCGCCTCCACTCCTGGACAGGGCATAGCCTGTATCAAAAGTCTGTATCAAAACCTAGTTGTGTCAAAACTGCCTAAAAACCGTTTTTGATACAACCCAGAATTGTAACTATCGACTTCGTTTGGCGGCATTTCGCAGTTTCGTTTGGCGGTTTTCGGTGGTGGTCCTGGTTCACCTCAGAAGTGGCAGGGTGGAGGTGAGTTTTCTGAGTCGAGTCATCCGGACATGCGTGCGCATCGCCCGGCTTGATATGTTCAGGCCGCTTCTTTTGCCCGACAGCGTCGTTGCTTCATGACGGGCCGCTTGATAGTCCGCTGGTACAGGGCAGCTATTCATACAAAAGTGTGATTGTTCCTTCCGCTTAGCGGCTGTCCACCTTGTCCTCCTGCTACGCCGCTACCCCGATGTTGGCCGCTGCGCATATCGGTGGACACCGACCCTGGATTCTGGTGGTCACAGGTTGCTGCAGATGGCATCGGCGTGACACGTTGATGGGTCTGCGAGGCGGCTTGCGTCGTGGAGTTGGGTGACTGTCTGGCGCAGCTGCATGAGGACAGCGATCTGGTGATCGAGCTGGGTGAGGCGGTCGGTCAAGAGGGCGCTGACGTGGGCGCAGGGTGTCTGTCCGTTATCGCGAATTCGGAGAATTTCACCGATGTGGGCGAGTGATAGTCCTGCGTGTTGGCCTCGGCGGATGAAATCGAGTCGAGAGAGTATGTTTTCAGGGTAGTCGCGGTAGCCGTTTGGGGTGCGGTTCGGGGGTGGGAGTAGACCTATGGATTCGTAATAGCGCAAAGTTTTTGTGGTGGTGCCGGCAGCCTCCGCCAATTCGCCTATTCGCATGGCACTCAAAACTCCTTCGGGATCGCCAGACTTGACCTTCTAGTGTACTGGAAGGTTCATACTGGGTGGATAATCCAGAGAAAGAGGCTACCTGATGGAAAGAAATCTCGAATTTGATCTCGTGGTGGTGGGCTCCGGAGGAGCAGGCATGGCAGCCGCCATCGAAGCCCGGCGGGCTGGCAGTACCGTATTGGTGGTTGAGCGCGGCACCATTGGCGGTACTTGCGTGAACATCGGATGTGTTCCGTCCAAAACGCTGCTGGCGGCTGCTAGCACCCGGCAAGCCGCCCTGACGAATCCTTTCCCTGGGGCCCCCACTGCTGCCATGGGCGTGGATCTGGGATCGTTAGTCGAACAGAAGGACCAGCTGATTACCCAGCTGCGAGAAACCAAATACGCTGATGTCGCAGAGGCGCATGGATTCGAGGTCTGCTCCGGGGAAGCGTCCTTTTGGGATCCCGACACCCTTGTGATTGATGGGAAACCGGTCACGACTAGTTCGATCGTGCTGGCCACTGGTGCGGTGCCAGCACGACCGAAAGATGTGACCGGGTTGGGCGAGGTGAAGTATTTGACCTCGACCACGGCTATGGAACTGACCGAGCTGCCCGAGTCCATGATCATTATCGGCGGCGGCTATATTGGCATCGAACAAGCCCAACTCTTCGCCGGCCTCGGAGTACAGGTGACCATTGTCGGGCGGATAGCCCCCACCGCCGAGCCGGAAATGACCGCCATCCTCCGCCACACCCTGATCCAAGAGGGGATCAGGGTGGTTCAAGAGCACGCGACTAGCGTTGCCCAAGAGCATGAACACATCCAGGTGCGCACTCTGTCGGGCCGGAGCCTGCAGGCTGAGCGCCTGCTGGTGGCTACTGGCCGCCGCCCTTCCACGGACTACCTCAACCTGGCAGCCGCAGGCATCGCCACCGATCGTGATGGCTTCATCCGCGTCGATGAACACCAGCGCACCACCAATCAGAAGGTCTTTGCTGCCGGTGACGTCACCGCGGCACCACAATACGTCTACGTCGCCGCGGCTACCGGCAAGGCCGCCGCGACCAATGCCGTGCGGATCGATCCGCGAGCTACGGTCGCAGAAGTCGATTACACCGGACTACCAGCGGTCATCTTCTCGCGCCCACAACTTGCCACTGCCGGGTTCACCGAAGCCGCAGCACGGGCAGCTGGGCACCGATGTGAATCCCGGGTGCTGAGCTTCAAAGATCTCCCACGTGCCCTAGTCAACCACGACACCCGCGGGGCGATTAAGATGATTGCCGAAACGGGAACCGACAGAATCCTGGGCATCAGCATCATCGGAGACCACGCCGCAGAACTGCTGCTCCCGGCAACCTACGCGATCACCGCCGGGATGACCACCCGACACATCGCCGACACCTGGGCGCCCTACCTGACCTTTTCCGAAGCCCTACGCCTAGTCGCGGGCACTTTCCACAATGAAATGCCCACCTCCTGCTGTGCCTGATCAGTCCCGGTCAAGACTCGCGCCGTAAACGTTGAACGCGCCGCATGTGTCATAGTCGTTCGTTTTCGAGATTTTAAGGGCTGCGAGAATTTCCCGTCACCCGCTCGTGCTGCGTCCAGACCGCAGGTACGGAGGGGAAGTCAGAGGTCCAGTTTTTCCAGTGCCGCGTGGTAGGCCTCGTGGTAGGTGGGGAATTGTGCGACCTGGTCCAGGAGGGTATCGAAGGGTATTTGCGCCCGGATGGCCAGGGAGGCTTGATGGATCCATTCACCGGCCATTGGCCCGATTGCCCAGGCGCCGATGAGGATTTTTCGCTCGGCGTCGGCCAGCAGGCCCAGGTGTCCGCGTGGATCTTTCTCGTAGGTCCAGGGCCGGGCGATGGCCTTGGACAGGTCGAGTTCGGCCGCGGCAACCTTGAGCCCGCGTTGTTGTGCCTGGTGGGCGGTCAGCCCGGCTGCGGCGATTTCCGGGTCGGCGAACACTACGCGCGGTATGCCGTCATAGGTGGCGGGGCGGGGCCGGCCGAGAATGGCGTCGGCGGCGATCCTGCCTTGGTATTTGGCTACGTGGGTGAACGGCATGATGCCTGTGACATCCCCGATGGCCCAGGTGTTCTCCGCGGCGCGGCAGTGCACATCGACCAGCACTTCACCGCGGTCCCCCAAGCTGATTCCGGAATGTTCAAAGCCCAGGCCTTTGGTGCGGGGCTTCCGGCCGGTGCCGAAGATTACGACATCGGCCGCGACTTCTCCGCCGTCTTCGCCGCCTGCTTTCCGGATTTCGATGATACTGGCGGCGCCCTCGCGCCGGGCGCGGGCGGCGGTTGCGTCGAGGCGGACGTCGACGCCGGCTTCCTGAAGGTATGTGTGGGCCAGTTCCCCGACGCGGGGATCTTCGCGGTCGATCAGCCGCTGTCCGCGGTGGACCAGGGTGACTTTGACGCCGAAGCGTGCCAGGAACGTCGCGGTTTCAACCCCGACCGCGCTGCCGCCGATAATGACCGCCCGTTCGGGCAGGGTTGAGGCGGTGTAGGTTTCCCGGTTGGTCCATGCTGTGATCTGTTCGATACCCTCCAGTGGAGGTATTACCGGGTCCGACCCGGTGGCGATGATGAGGTGTTCAGCGGTGATGTCGCGGTCTCCGGCGCGGATCCGGCCCGGCCCGGTGAGCCGTGCCTCTTCCTTGATCACCTCGGCCCCCTGTTTCGCGTACCCGTTCACTTGGGCTTTGTCGTCCAGGTTCCGGATCATGTAGTCCCGGTATTTGGCCGTTTCGTTCCAGTCCAGTTCGGCACCGTTGACTCCGGCGGCTTTTTCTACCTCCATGCGTGCTTCCGGCGGCCGCAGGACCGTCTTGGACGGGATGCAGGCCCAGTAGGCGCATTCCCCGCCGATCAGTTCCCGCTCGAAGATGACTACTTTCTTCCCTGCTTTCAGCAGGCGGTCCGCGGCGACCTCCCCGCCGGGCCCCATGCCAAGCACGGCTACATCGAAGTGGTCTTTCACGTTGATCTCCTTCAGATGGCTTGATCTTTCGGGTTCTGCTCGTCAAACGTCTTTCGGCACGCACTGTGGTGCCCGGGGCGCCTTGTCAGCAGCTGCAGCTGTGGACCCGGTTCCCCGGTTTTCCGGTTTCCTGTGCTTCGGTCTGGGAGAGCATTTTTCCGGCCATGTCAGAAGCGAGTCGGTACGCGTCCGCTACGGGGATCACGGTGCCCTCGGGGTGGTTCTTGAGCCAGGGTTCGGCTTCTTCGGATGAGGCGAAGAAGTGGACCTGGTTGCAGAAGGATGAGCGGACCGAGCTCATGTCTTCCGGGTTGATCAGGGACACAACCGCGGTGGCTGGCTCGACATCGGTGACGCCGGCGCTGTCGACGCGCAGGCGCACGGGGGTGCTGGCGGAGTCGTAGGCCGATTCGATCCGTGCGGAGGCGCCTAGGAGGGTGGGGAAGATCAGGGTGTCCAGTGCGCACCAGGTGTAGAGCTGTTCGCCGTCCACTTCGAAGCGGTGCCGGGTGGCGCGTTGGGTCAGTCCCATGCCGACGATTCGGCCTGATCCGTCGTACTCGGCGTCGGTCATGGCCGCAAGGGCGGTCCGGACTTCCTCGGCGGGGCGGCCAGTGGCGGCGGCAAGGTCCGCTGCGCCCACGGGATCGCCCAGTGAGAGGAGTTTCAACAGCGGCAGCCACAGCCAGGGCTGCATGCCGGTTTCGGAGGAGGCTAGGCGGTCGGTGACCTGGCTGATGCTGTTTGTCATCGTTGTTTCCTTCGGGGGGGGGATTAGGCTGGGATCTGGCGCGGGTCAGGAGGCGCAGCAGGAGAGTTTGGAGACGTCGGTGGTGAAGGACTGTGCGGCGATTTTGATCCCTTCGGCCATGGTCAGGTATGGGCACCAGAGGTTCGCGACCTGGTCAACGGTCATGCCGGCCTCGAGGATGTAGACTCCGGCGGCGGCCAGGTCACCGGCCTCCTTGCCGACGGCGGTGATCCCCACAATCCGTCCGGTGTCGGCGTCGGCGACGATTTTGATGAAGCCGCGGGTGTCCCGGTTCACCAGTGCCCGGGGAACGTATTCCAGGGGCAGGACCCGGCATTCACACCGGATGCCCGCCTCGTTGGCTTCCTTGTCGGTCATGCCGACCGCGGCCAGTGTCGGGCTGGTGAACGTCACGCGGGGCAGGTGCCGGTAGTCGACCTCGCGCCCGGCGTTGTTGAAGGCGTTCTCCACCATCAGGGTTCCGTGGGCGGACGCGACGTAGACGAATTCTCGGTGCCCGGTCACATCCCCTGCGGCCCAGATCCTGGGGTTGGAGCTGGCGAGTGTGCTCTCGACCAGGATCTGGCCGGTGTCGCCGGTCTTGACGCCGACGGCGTCCAGGTTCAGTCCGTCGGTGACGGCGCGTCGGCCGGTGGCTACCAGCAGCTTTGCGGCGCGGAATTCCTCCTGGCCCCCGGCGACCGTGGCGGTGACAAGGACCTCTGCGCCGGCGGGATCTGTGCGGACCGAAGTTACGGCTGCGCGGCGGACCACGCGGATGCCCTCGTCGGCGAAGACGCCCATCAGCGCACGGGAGGCTTCCGGTTCCTCGTGCGAGGCAAGCCTGGAGCGGACCAGCAAGGTCACTTTGGATCCGAGGCGGGCAAAAAGCTGCGCCTGCTCCAGGGCCACGTACCCGCCGCCGAAGACGATCAGGGACTCGGGCACCTCGTTCAGTTCCATGGCGGTGGTCGAGGTCAGGTAGTTGACTTCATCCAGTCCCGGCACCGGGGGTGCCCACGGGGCCGAACCGGTCGCGACCAGATAATGGGCGGCGGTCAGGGAGTCGCGGGTGCCGTCGGGTCCGGTGATTTCCAGGACCGGTTCCTCCGGGGTGCCGGCGAACACCGCGGTGCCCTGGCGCAGGTCCCATCCGTAGTCGGCGGCCAGATCCACGTATTTATCCGAGCGCATTCCCTCGACCAGGGAGCGTTTCCCGTCTATCAGTACACCCATGTCCACCGGGGCGGCGGAAGTGCTGATCCCTGGGAACCTTCCGGTCGCATCCACAGCGACATGCCGGGCTTCGGCGGCGGCCAGCAGGGTTTTGGAGGGAACGCACCCGGTGTTCACACAGGTCCCGCCCACCGTGGAGCGTTCGATCATCACGACCCGATTGCCCAGCTTGGTGGCCCGGATGGCGGCGGCGAAGGCGCCGCCTCCGGAACCGATGACAGCCAGGTCGAAATCGGGTGTTGTTGCTTCAGGCATGAATCCTCCATCAAGTCTTAGATGAACACCCGGGTGGCATTCTTCTGGTGCGTGTACCGTCCCAGTATAAACCTTACCCTGCACGGGAAGGTCAAGAGCCGGTGCGAATAGTTGGGTGCTTCCACTGCTAGGGAAGTGCTGCGTCAAGAAATGCCTTCAGGGCATCGGCCTTCATGGGCCGGGAGTCGGCCCGGGCCAGGACTTCACCCTCGGGTGAGACGACGATGGTGCTGTCCAGGGACATGACCCCATACTTTTGGATGAGCTCCCTGGTACGGTCAACAACGTAGGGGTATCCGGGGTTGCCGGCCAGTTCACGGAACTGGTCCACTTCGGTTTTTGTGTTCTCCGGCGTCACATCGACGGCGACGAAGTCTGCCTTATCGGCATATTCCTGTTCCAGTTCCTTCATCGCTTCTGCCTGCGGAACGCAGGTATAGCACCAGCTCGCCATGAAATACAGCACTGTCGGGCGGGTGGAGGGGACGGTGAGGGCCTTGCCGTCCACAGATGTGATCTCGATCCTGTCCACGTTGTTTGCGCCCGCTGGCCCGGCGGCTGGAGCGGTTTCGCTCCCGCGGTTCAACGCAGTGAGGGCCAGGACCAGGATGAGGGCCGCGGCCGCTACGACGGCAGTAATGGTGAAGATCCGCCGGTGGTTTCTGGTCGTTGTCATGGGTTTCCTTGCTGGTTGGTGCGCCCTGGCGCCGTGTCGGGAAGAAGATGTTCCGGGTCGCAGCACGCTTCGGTGCTGTCGCTGCTCTCAGCCCCGTCCGTGATTGCGCTGTTGTCCTGTGCCTTGCTTTTACTGCGGCGCCGCAGGGCCAGGGCCGCGGCGGCGAGGACGGCGGCCACCGCGGTGAGGGTGATGATGGGCCAGTTGCCCGAGATGAAACCGGACAGCGCCGCGCTGGCTTCGGTGACCGTCCCGCCCATGATCTCCCCGGCCTGCCCGCCGGACAGGGCCGGAACCCAGTAGAGCAACAGGTAGATCCCTGCGAGGATAAGCGCGGCTCCGCCGAGACGATTAACAAACGGCAGGATCCTTCGGACGTGGCGTGCCAGGGCGTCCCGCGCTACCGCTGCACCGAGGGACAGAAGGACCAGCACCACCGAGGAGCCCAGGGCGTAGGCGGCGAAGACCGCCAGCAGCCCGGCCAGGCTCCCGGTGGACACAGCCTGGGCGACAACAGCCAGCAGCAGGGCCAGGCTGCAAGAGAGCGCAGCCACCGCATAGGCCACCCCGTAGCCAAAGACCGCCCTGAGGCCCGAACTGGTCCCGTCCGTCTTCAGAATCCGGGGCAGGTTCAACCTCGCCCCGGGCAGCTGCCATCCGAACACCATGCCAAGGCCGGCAACCACAATAACCGCTCCGATCAGCGCCGCCGCCCAGGGAAGCGCCGACGCCACCGACCGCAGGCCTACAGCGGCGAGCAGGCCGGCCGTAACAAAGACAGTGGCGAAACCGGCGCTGAGGGCAACCCCGGCCCGAAGACCTGCAAGCAACGGCCGCTTCCGTCCCGCACCGGGGCCTGAACCAATGAAGTACGCCAGATAGGTTGGCAGCATCGCAAACCCGCATGGATTCACCGTGGCAAGCATTCCGGTCAGAAAGACCAGACCCAAAACACCCGTCATCCCTGTGACCCCGCATCCTCAGAAGCACCGGCCCGGGACTGCCCGGACCGCTCCTGCTCCGACGATGAATGAGGTGTTGGAGTAGAACCCGCGGACAGGCTGGCCCCCGGGCGGGAACGGGCGCAACAATCCGTCCCCGGGCTGCCCCGACGCTGCGCCCGCAGGAGCAGGGCCCCCGCGGCAAGGGCTGCGGCGGCAATGAACCAGAGGTTGCCGGCCATTGCGCCGGCCGCGGCGAAAACACCGGCTGCAGCCGTCAGAACGGGTACCCCGCAGCACACGAGCGCCACCATCACAACACCAAGGGAGGACAGCAGAGTGCCTGCCGCAAGCACCAGGCCAGAGCGCTCCCGGCCCTTCGCTTTTATTGACATGATCATCCCTTCATATGTCCGGCTCGTGTCCGGGGCCCCGACAGGGGACCCCAACACGAAACCGGACGGCCAGTAGTACGTCACACCCCATCATCGACCTTCCACTAAGGGGGAAGGTCAAGCTGGCGACGGGAACTGCTGGTCTGCGGTACGTAACCTTCCAGTATGATGGAAGGGTTAGCTGTTTTTTTTGGAACGAGATGAGGACCCGAAATGCGAATCGGTGAAGCTGCTGATGCTGTCGGTATGACAACCAAGACGATCAGGTTCTACGAGGACCGGGGGCTTCTGCCGCCGGCTGAGCGCTCGGCCAACGGCTATCGTGACTACGCCCACGACACCCTCAGCCGCCTCGAATTCATTCGCCGCAGCCAAATCGCCGGGCTGACCCTGGCGCAGATCCAGGGCATTCTGCGGATCCGCGATAGCGGTTTGACGCCCTGCACCCACGTACGGGATGTCCTGGGGAAACAGTTGCAGGACCTGGACCGGAAAATCGCGGAGCTCACCGCACTCCGGGTGACCGTGGCCGAACAATATGCAACCGCCGAGGTGGCCGACCCTCAGCGCTGCGATGCTGAACAAATCTGCAGTTACATCTGAGCCCGCCGCAGGCTAAGGGGCTTCACTGAGCCGGCTCCCGCCGCGGCCAGTGCCGTCCGCAGTTACGCAGCACCCGGCTCCACGGCACGGAAGACCTCCGTGCCCGCGGCGTCCAGGATTACAGCGGTGCTTACCTGGTTTATCCGGTAGGCGGTGATGAGCCGCGTATCGGTATCAGAGGCAAAGGCCAGGGATGACGCCCCATTTCCGGCCAGGAATTCCCTGATTTCATCGGCCGTCTCGTAGGACGCGATGTCCACCGCGACATAGTTCACGGCAGCAGGAGAGCTTCGCTGGACCTTGGCAAGCACCCGGGCTCCCGGCTCGAAGGTCAAGCCCCATGGTGATGCCGTGGCCCGGCGAGTGAGCGAGGTCAGGCCGGTTGGCGGCGACATCGAGGCGTGCCGCGTTGGCCGCCAGCATCCCCAGCGGCACCATCACCAGCAGGAAGGCGGCGTAGAGCGGAACCACCGCCAGCAGCGAGCCGAGTTCCCGGCCGACGCCGGTGATCTGTGAACCGACGACCAACGCCAGGGTCGCCATCATCAGGGGAACCATCAGGGCCTGCATGATGGCCATGATGATCCTGCCCGCCGCTGCCCTGCGTGCCAGCGCCTGCGTGAGCGCTGCCGCGGCCAGGGGAATGAGGATCAGGACGACCAGGGCCTCGACGAAGGGTTCCGGGTCGATCACCGACGCCACATCGGGGCCGACAAAAAACAGCAGATAGAGGGGCAACAACAGCATCTGCAGCAACATCAAGACCGGTGCGGCGGCCAGCAGCCGGTCGCTGGCCCCTCCTGCCAGCCGGGTGAACACAATGACGTAGTCGATGCAGGGGGTCAAAAGCACCAGCAGGACCCCGAGGAGCAGTGCCTGGTCCCCGGCTATGAAACGCGTCAGGCCAAAGACCACCAGCGGAACAATGACGAAGTTCAGCACCAGCACGGTGCCCATGAACCGCAGGTCCTTGGCGGCCTTGCCGATCGATGCAAAAGGAATGCCCAGGAACGTCGCGAAGAGCAGCAGCCCCAGGACGGGGTTGATCGAATGTTCCAGGGCTCTGGCCGAACCGGGCGCCAGAAATCCGACCACACCACCGATCAGGAGGGCCACGAGGTACAGGCCGATCTGATGGTGATCCATTCGTGTAATGGCTTTCCGGGTATTCACCCTGTCCATGCTAGGCGAGGCGATCCTCCACCAATGAATCGGGATCGGGCTCCCGCCCGGACCCTGGAAGGGATCTTTGGGAGTGCTGAAAAACGATCATTTGACGACACCCCGAACCTGTCGGCGACACGCCGCGGAAACAATGTCGGAAACCCGTGCCGGAAATCAACGTCGTCAAACCATGCAGCACCGGTATTATCGACACATGTTGATCGGATACGCGCGGGTCTCCACCGCCGACCAAAACCCTGACCACCAAACGGATGCCCTGGCCCGCGCCGGTGTCGACCCGGCAAACATCTACCTCGACCATGCCAGCGGTGCCAAGGCCAGCAGGCCCGAGCTCGACAAGGCCCTCGCCTCGGCCAACCGCGCAGGCGACCAGCTGGTCATCACCCGCCTGGACAGGCTCGGACGCTCGGCGCTCCACCTGGTGACCCTCGGTGCGGCCCTCCGCGAGCGTGGTGTGGGATTACGTGTCCTTGAGCAGGGCATCGACACCACGACTGCGGAAGGACGTGCGATGTTCGGAATGCTCTCAGTCCTGGCCGAACTCCAACGAGAACTCATCGTCGCCAACACCCGCGACGGACTCGCGTCCGCCCGCGCCCGCGGGCGAACAGGAGGAAGACGCCCGAAACTCACCCCCCCATCAGGCCCACCACGCCCAACAGCTCTACGACGCAGGCACCCACACCGTCCAACGCATCGCCGACCTGCTCCAAGTCCCTCGCTCCACGATCTACGGACACCTCAACAAGGCAAGCATCGGGCGACGACCCGCCGGAAACATCCACAACCCCGCGTAACAGCTTTAGCCAGAGCACCCGCTGCCCGAAGAGATCGACCTCTGCGAGCAATTTCAATCTCAACCGTGCCCAGAGGCCCGCACCCAGCGATCGCAACCACCGGCTTAGCGCCAACCGCTGTACCGATGGTCCCCAAGGCCGAGGAAGAACGCGACACCCACTGAAATGCCGAGGTTTGTTTGCTGGTGCAGACGACTCCGGACAGGAATGCAATTTGGTGCAGGGGACTTCGGACAAATCAATGTCCGAAGTCCCCTGCACTACCCCGGGTTTGCGGTGTTCTCAGTGCAGTCGCCTTCGGAAAATGACAGTTTTCGAATTGCCTTATCATCCAGTCAAAAACGACCGTTTTTGGCGTCCGTATAAGGCCCCTTCACCGGGCATTTTCTCGGGCGGGGTATATGGGAATCTGAAATCGTTGAAAACTCGGAGTTTCGAAAACTTAACAAGCCAACGGATCGAGTGTCCCGTATGGCGTCCCCCTTGCGGGCATGCGATCTGGGCTGACGCCTGTGACCGAGTGTTTAGTGCGTGCTGTATAGTTCAGAGCATGCTGACTATTGCTTCGCGTCTCGACGTGATGAACCGCCTGGGTCGTGCACTGGCCGACCCCACTCGATCCCGGATCATCTTGACCCTGCTCGACCATCCCGCTTACCCGGCGGAACTGGCCCGAGATCTGGACCTGACACGCCCGAACGTGTCCAACCACCTGGCATGCCTGCGCGATTGCGGGATCGTCGTCTCCGAGCCCGAGGGTCGTCGGACACGATATGAGATCGCCGATTCGCACCTGGCGCAGGCGCTGACGGCACTGGTCGATGCCACCCTGGCAGTGGACGAAGACGCCCCGTGCATCGATCCCGCCTGCTCGCTTCCCGGATGCGACGCAGCTGGGGTGGGCGCATGATCCTCACCTCGGTCTTGCAGGCGATGGGCCTGTTCGCAGCGACCAACATCGACGACATCATCGTGCTCTCCCTCTTCTTCGCGCGAGGGGCAGGCCAGCGCGGCACTACCGCCCGCATTCTGGCCGGCCAGTATCTCGGATTCGCCGGCATCCTCGGTGCCGCGGTCCTGGTGACCATCGGCGCCGGAACATTCCTGCCCTCGGCAGCCATCCCGTACTTCGGTCTCATCCCTCTGGGCCTCGGCCTCTGGGCCGCATGACAGGCCTGGCGCGGAGACGATGACGACGATGACGACGAGGCCAAGGTTGCCGGCAAGAAGGTCGGCGTGTGGACAGTCGCAGGCGTCACCCTTGCCAACGGCGGCGACAACATCGGCGTCTACACCCCTGTCTTCCTCAGCGTGGAACCTCTCGCAGTAGTCGCCTACTGCATCGTCTTCCTCGCGCTCGTCGCGGTCCTGGTGGCCCTGGCAAAGTTCGTCGCCACCCGCCCCCCGATCGCCGAAGTGCTCGAACGCTGGGAGCACATCCTCTTCCCCATCGTTCTCATCGGCCTCGGCATCGTGATCCTCGTCAGCGGCGGAGCCTTCGGACTCTGACGTAGCGGCAGCGATCCAAACGGCCCCGACCGGGCGCACCCCTCTCGGTTCAGACCGCGACACCAACCTGCAGCCAGTCCTGCGTGATCGCGGCAACAAGACCGCCACGGAGCGCTGCAAAAACCCCGCCACCAAGCGAACGAAGCCACAAGTTTCGGGAAAACAAAAACATTGAAAAACCACCGATCCGAGCAGCTGCTCGGATCGGCGGTTTCCACTTCCCAAAAACGATCGTTAATGACGCTTCATCGGCCCCTCGAAGAAATCCTTGTTTGCAGAGCCGTAGCACTCAGTAGTACGGCAAGTACGCCCGTTACGCCACCTGGAACACCAAGAGCGATCGTCGCGCCCTTCTGGGTACTTATTGCCGCAGTAACCTTTACCAGCCGAAGTATTCGATAGTTCTCGATAGAATCAGTACAGTTGCCTGATTAGCAGCGGGCCATTATGAGGAAGCGAATTACGATCTTGGCGAAGAACAGTAGTCTGAGCGCAGCTAGAGCGGCCAAAGAAGATGAATTTTATACGCAGCTCGCGGACATTGAGAACGAGATGCGCCACTATAAGAAGCACTTCAAAGGGAAAGTTGTCTATCTCAACTGCGATGATCCACGGGTCAGCAATTTCTTCCATTACTTCAGCTACAATTTCGAGAAGTTGCAGCTCAAAAAACTCATAGCCACTTGTTATAAGAGCCAAGAGACGGATCTGTTCAGCCAGAATGACGCTGAACAAGCTGTGTACCTTGAGTACGAGGGAGACAAGAACGGGAACTTGGTTCCTGACCCCAAGGAAATCGGCGTTAAACCACTCAAAGGTGACGGAGACTTTCGCAGCTCTGAAAGCATCGACCTGCTTAAGTAGGCAGACATTGTTGTCACGAACCCACCTTTCTCACTTTTCCGTGAGTACATCACGCAGCTGATCGAGCATGACAAGAAATTCATCATTCTTGGCAACCAGAACACTCTCACGACGAAAGATATATTCGATTTCATTCGTCAAAATAAGATGTGGTTGGGGCACAATAACGGGGATATGGCATTCAATGTTCCAGATCACTACAAGCCTCGTGAAACAAGATTTTGGGTTGATGAAGAAGGCCAGAAGTGGCGCAGTTTTGGCACCATGTGTTGGCTTACCAACCTAGATATTTCCAAGCGACACGAAGAGTTGATTCTCTACAATTCCTATGATCCGGATAAGTACCGCTCCTATGACAATTTCGATGCTATCGATGTTGGAAAGGTGAGTGAGATTCCCACAGATTTCGGAGGTGTCATGGGCGTTCCTTTGGGTTTTCTAACCAAGCACAATCCAGAACAGTTCGAAATTGTAGGGATCACGAAGACCTGGTTTGGGATGGCTTCAAAAAAATATCCAACCCAGACGCAAGTTAGCTCTAACGGAAGTAGAAGCCAAGTTTCTAAGCTTAACGACGGTGCTGCCATCAAGCTTGACGCTCCACCAAGCAACAAGACCTATTACATGGTCGATGGAGAAATCTTTATCCAGACGTACCCTCGTATCCTCATTCGGAGCAAGGGAGTAGCAGCGTGAAAATTGAATTGCACCGGATTACAGTTCGTGAGCTGACAAGTGATTACGAAGACAACCAAGAAGGCGGGGTCATCGGATATGGAGAAAAACTCGATATTCGTCCTCCCTATCAGCGCGAGTTCATCTATAAAGACAAACAGCGTCAGGCCGTGATCGAAACTGTCATCAAGGATTTTCCTCTTAACGTCATGTACTGGGCTGTTCGCGGCGACGGAACTTATGAAGTGATCGATGGGCAACAACGAACGATCAGCATTTGCCAGTATGTAGAAGGAGATTTCGCGGTCAATGGCCGCTACTTCCACAATCTCCAAGTAGACGAGCAAGAGCAGATCCTTAACTACCAACTCATGGTCTACTTATGTAGCGGAACCGACAGTCAAAAGCTCGATTGGTTCGAAACGATAAATATCGCTGGCGAAAAACTCACCGACCAGGAACTGCGAAATGCTGTCTATTCAGGCAGTTGGGTTGCCGATGCCAAACGATATTTCAGTAAGACGAACGCACCCGCACAGGGGCTTGCCGGTACATATATGAACGGCTCTCCGATCCGTCAAGACTACCTGGAAACAGTTATCAAGTGGATTAGTGAGTCTACAGTTGAAGAGTATATGGCTGTCCATCAGCATGACCCGAACGCTAACGAACTCTGGCTGTATTTTCAGAGCGTTATTGCGTGGGTGAAAACCACTTTCCCCAAGTACCGCAAGGAAATGAAGGGGTTGCCATGGGGTGAACTGTACAACCAGTTCAAGGACACCAAATGGAACTCTGCAGAACTTGATAAGCAAATCACTTCCCTCATGATGGACGAAGATGTAACCAATAAAAAAGGTATCTACACTTACGTTCTCAGTGGCCATGAGAAGCACCTAAATATTCGTGCTTTCAGTGATAACGAGAAGCGAGAAGCATACGAACGGCAGCAAGGGATATGTCCTGTATGTGCTGATTCTTTTCAGATTGAGGAGATGGAGGGAGATCACATCACGCCTTGGCGTGAAGGGGGTAAAACCAACGCAGCCAATTGCCAGATGTTGTGTCGGGAGGACAACCGGCGAAAAGGGTTTAAATAGCTGTAGGCCGTTCTGCTCATTACCTGCTAAGTAATATCCTGTGCAAGAAAGTGAGGCTTCCGGAGAATATGCATCGGAAGCCTCACCTTTCCAAAACGATCGATTTTGGGCGTTGTCACTAGTACATCAAGTGCTGTATAGTACATCGCATGATGAACATTGAATCGCGGATCGATGCGATGAACCGGCTTGGCCGCGCCATGGCCGACCCCACCCGGTCACGCATCCTCCTGTCCTTGCTGCACGAACCCGGATACCCAGCGGAACTTGCCCAGGCCCTGGGACTGAGCCGCGCCAACGTTTCCAACCATCTGACCTGCCTGCGCGGGTGCGGAATTGTCGTGGCGAAAATGGAAGGCCGCAAAACCCGGTACGAAATCACCGATCCTCACCTCACCACCGCCCTGAGCGCCCTGGTTGAGGTGACGTTGGCCGTCGATGATCAAGTGCCTTGCCTGGACTCTTCCTGCCCTGACTGCGCCACCAGCGCCGATCGAGAACACGAGGAGCAAGCATGAGTTCCGCCTGCGGTTGCGACTCACCAGAACCCACCGAAGAATTCGAAGAGGAACTGCCCTGGTGGCGGGATTGGCATGTGCTCGTCCCCATAGCCTCAGGCGTTTTCTTCCTCGCTGGGCTCGTCCTTGAATGGAGCACCCACGGCGAAAGCACCGCCATCGTGGCCTTGGTGCTGTTTTGGATCGGCCTGCTACTAGGCGCTTTTACCTTTGTGCCCGGCGCCCTGCGAAACCTGTTCACGAAACGGAAACTCGGTATTGGGCTGCTGATGACCATCAGCGCCACCGGTGCGGTCATCCTCGGCTATGTCGAGGAAGCCGCAGCCCTGGCGTTCCTGTATTCCATTGCCGAAGCCCTGGAAGATAAAGCCATGGACAGGGCACGCTCGGGCCTGCGCTCTTTGTTGAAGCTCGTCCCTGAAACGGCCACCGTCATCCGTGACGGCGCACCGGTCGTGGTCAGTGCAGCAGAGATCAAGATTGGCGATTCACTGCGCGTGAAGCCTGGTGAACGCTTAGCAACCGATGGCGTGGTCAGCCAAGGATCAAGCAGCTTAGACACCTCCGCTATCACGGGGGAATCAATTCCCGTGGAAGTAACCGTGGGTGACCAGGTTGCTGCTGGTTCCATCAATTCATCCGGCGCGCTAGTAGTCACTGCAACGGCGAACGGCACGGACAACTCCCTAACCACGTTGGTGAGCCTAGTCGAGCAAGCCCAGTCGGAACGTGGCGAACGGGCACGGCTCGCTGACCGCATTGCCCGCCCGCTGGTTCCCGGTGTCATCGTCCTGGCCGTACTGGTCGCTGTGCTTGGAGCGATCTTCGGCGATCCCGAAACATGGATCACACGCGCACTGATCGTGCTGGTCGCAGCCTCGCCTTGCGCGATGGCCATCGCCGTTCCTGTCACCGTTGTTTCCGCCATCGGAGCTGCCAGCAAGTTCGGTGTCATCATCAAAAGCGGAGCAGCCTTCGAACGGCTTGGTTCCCTGCGCCGCATCGCGGTAGATAAAACTGGAACACTCACACGCAATCAGCCAGTGGTCACGCAAGTCCAGACCGTTGATGATGCGACTCACGAAGAGGTGCTCGCCGTTGCCGCCGCCCTGGAACAGCACAGCACCCACCCTCTAGCTACGGCCATCACCTCAGCAGTACCCGCGATCCCGGAGGCAACGGCGGTTAACGAAGAGCCAGGACACGGCATTACCGGCGTCCTGGATGGTGTTCAGGTCGGGGTCGGCAGTCCTCGATGGATTGCCCCAGGATCGCTCGCTTCCGCTGTTGAATCCATGGAGGCCTCCGGGCAAACCTGCGTCATGGTCACTCGTGCAGAGCAGGTCATTGGCGTGATCGGCGTGCGCGATGAACTACGCCCTGAAGCGGCCGAGGCAATTCGAGACCTGCATAACCAGGGAATCGACGTGGTGATGCTCACCGGCGATAACTCCCGTACTGCCCACGCGCTGGCTTCAATCGCCGGTATAGGCACCGTTCATGCCGAACTGCGACCTGAAGACAAGGCCCGTGAAATCGCTTCGTCGGTGCAGCAGGTTCCTACAGGGATGATCGGTGACGGGATCAACGATGCCCCTGCCTTGGCTAGCGCTACCGTGGGGATTGCGATGGGCGCTACCGGTGCCGATGCCGCCATAGAATCAGCCGATGTAGCCTTCACCGGCCATGATTTGAGACTGATTCCGCAAGCTTTGTCCCATGCCCGACGGGGCCGGGCGATCATGAATCAGAACATTGTCCTGTCAATGGCGATCATCGTTGTCCTGCTGCCCATGGCTATTACCGGAGTGCTGGGATTGGCCGCGGTAGTGCTGGTTCACGAGGTCGCAGAAGTCATCGTGATTGCCAACGGACTTCGTGCTGCCCGCGTCCACCGCAAGCAGCTCACACAGCAGCCTGGCAACGTCCTGCATTAGCACTGGTTTCGTTGCTGTTGAAGGCGGGGCACTATTTCCACCAGGAAATTAGCACCCCGCCTTCAACCATTGAGAACCAAAGTGAATCGTGCTGTGCGATGCGCCATTTTTAACGGTGATAAACCGCCAATTGAAACTAACAGTCATACGCCGGGGATTCCCGGTTTTTGGTTGCTTGGTCAAGAACGGTCGTTTTTGACACATTGAGCGACGGTGCTCAAAAGTAGGCTCATGGAGCTGACTTTATGTGTCAAAAGTCTGTTTCAATACTAGATTGTCTCACCACCTATAAGACGCGGGCGGATGAGGCTATGAGGAAAAGCCCGGCGGGACAACCCCCGGGCACATCTACTAGCCAGTGACCATCACGATGGTCGCCAAGAAGAGCGGAAAAGGCCGCCTAGGAGTCAAAGCGCGGCAGACACAACCAATCAATGCTGCCCTGCCGGCAGACCAGGGCGGCCGTGTGAGTATCGGACAATAATGCGTAGCCCTCCAAGGGTCTGGACACAGGAGCTTTCCCCTATCCTCAGTGGTGCGACCAGAGGGAGAAGAAACATCTACCCCGGTGCACCTGCTGCGGTGACAACGACCCATCGCCCGCAGCAGGTGGCAATCGTCACGGTTATCCCTCTTTTTCAGATTCCTGTCCTCGGGATCAGAAAAAGACGGGCACCTGTCATAGGTCAGTGAGCATCTGCTGCATCTGGGCGATCTCGGCCTCCTGGTCGTTGATAACTTGTTCGGCCAGGGTGATCGCATGGGGATTCTGGCCGTCAGCAACCTCGTCACGGGCCATGTCGACCGCACCTTCGTGGTGGGCGGTCATCTGCTCCAGGTAGAGGCGGGCAGCCTCGGTGCCCTGGGCTTCCTCAAGGGCTGTCATGTCCTCCTGGCTCATCATCCCGCTCATGCCACCCATCTCGCCGTGATCCATTCCACCCATCTCGCCGTGATCCATTCCACCCATCTCGTCCATGGTCCCCATGCCCCCAGAGTCGGTGACCGGCTGCTGGTCCCAGGCCTCGAGCATGGCGTTCATCCGGTCAATCTCCGGTCCCTGGGCGTCAATAACCCCCTGGGCAAACTCCACGACCTGGGCGGGGATACCCTCCTTGGCCAGGAGCGTCTCACTCATCTCCACGGCCTGCTGGTGATGGGGGATCATCATCTGGGCAAACATGATGTCCGCGTCGTTGTGATCGGCGGAAATCTCCCCGTCCGCCTCAGTTGTCGTCGTGGTGGTCTCGGTCGTCTCAGGGGTAGTCGTCGCAGTGCTGGTGGCAGAGGTGGTGGCAGAGGTGGTGGCGTCGGTGGCCTCACCGCAGGCGGCCAGCGCCAGGGTGGAGGCCACGGCGAGAGTGGAAAGAACAAGGGTGCGCTTCATGGTGGAGCCTTTCAGGGTCATACGGGGGTACTTCATGGTGGAGCCTTTCAGGGTCATATGGGGGTAGTGGAGAGAAGTGGTGGATTAGTGGACGGCGGTGGATGCCGGAGTAGGCGTGGTGTGTTCCTCCTTCGGACTGGTGGGAGCCAGGTGGGTCGGGTCCAGATCAATCCGGCGCAGCAGCTGAGCGTTAAGCGCCACCACAATCGTGGACAGCGACATCAACACCGCAGCAGCAGCCGGGGGAAGCAGAATGCCGATAGGGGTGAGCACACCGGCGGCCAGGGGCACGGCCACGATGTTGTAACCGGACGCCCAGATGAGGTTCTGGATCATCTTGCGGTAGCTGGCCTGCGAGAGCTCAATCATCGACAACACCGCCCGGGGATCGTCACTGGCCAGGACCACTCCGGCGGATTCCATCGCCACATCCGTGCCGGCCCCGATAGCGATGCCGACCTCGGCGCGGGCCAGGGCCGGGGCGTCGTTGACACCGTCGCCGACCATGGCCACGCTCAGGCCACGCTCCTGTAACTGGGTGACCTTGGTGTCCTTGTCCTGGGGCAGGACCTCGGCGAAGACCTCATCGATCCCCAGGTCCTGGCCAACCGCCTGGGCCACCTGCTGCGCGTCACCGGTAATCATCGCGACCTTCACCCCGCGGTCCTGCAGGGCTTTCACTGCGGCGCGGGATTCGGGGCGGATCTTGTCCTCGACGGCCACCACACCGATGATCTGACCGTCGCGGACAATATGGAGCACACCGGCCCCACGCCCGGTCCAGGCGCTGGTGGTGTCGGTGAGTTCGGCCGGGGTGGTGAGGTTGAACTCGCGCAGCATGTTCGGCCCGCCCACGAGGATCTCAGCGCCATCGACAGTGGCCCGGACCCCTCGGCCGGAGGCGGCGCTGAAACCAGTTGCACGGATTTGCCGACGGGAGGCCTCGGGGTGGGCGGCCGCGGCCGCCACGATGGCGCGGGCCACGGGGTGCTCGCTGTCGGCCTCCGCGGCGGCGGCCAGGGCCAGCAGCTCGCCCTCGGTGACACCGACAGCTGCCGCGACACCGGTGACCGCGTGCTCACCCTCGGTCAGGGTGCCGGTTTTGTCGAAGAGCACCACGTCGATGGTGCGCATCCGCTCGAGCGCCATCCGGTCCTTGATGAGCACCCCGGATTTCGCGGCCCGCTCGGTGGAGATCGCAATGACCAGCGGAATCGCCAGGCCCAGGGCGTGCGGACAGGCGATGACCAGCACCGTGACCGTGCGCACCACGGCATCGTCCGGGCTGCCGATGATGGTCCACACCACCGCGGTGATTAGAGCGGAGATCAGCGCGAACCAGAACAACAACGCCGCCGCCCGATCCGCCAGGGCCTGGGCCCGGGAGGAGGACTCCTGGGCGTCGGCAACCATGCGTTGGATCCCGGCCAGGGCGGTGTCCCCGCCGGTAGCCTCCACCCGGATGCGGACGGTGTTGTCGGTGGCCACGGTACCGGCGACCACCTTGTCACCGGTGTCGCGGAAGACGGGACGGGATTCGCCGGTGATCATCGCCTCATCGAATTCGGCGGCTCCGTCGAGGATGGTTCCGTCGGCCGGCACCCGGGCACCGGCCCTTACCAGCACGACGTCGTCGACGACCAGCTCGGAGATGGCCACGGTGCGGGTGGTCCCGTCGATGACTTTCTCGGCCTCATCCGGCAGCAGGGCAGCCAGCGCGTCAAGCGCGGAGGACGCGGCCCCGAGAGCGCGCATCTCCAGCCAGTGGCCCAGCAGCATGATGGTCACCAGCAGGGCCAGCTCCCACCAGAAGTCCAGGTCAAAACCGCCCAGCCCCAGAGTGGTGACCCAGGAGGCGACAAACGCCACGGTGATGGCCATGGCAATCAGGAGCATCATCCCGGGTTGGCGGGATTTCAGTTCCGTCCATCCGCCCTTGAGGAAAGGCGTTCCGCCGTAGACGAAGATAATCGTGCCCAGTACCGGGGGGATCCAGGTGGATCCGGGGAATGCCGGGAGGTGGTAGCCGAGCAGGTGGGCGACCATGGGGCTGAAAATAACGACGGGAATGGAAAGAATCAGCGACCACCAGAAGCGGTCCCGAAACATTGCGGTGCTGTGCCCGGCGTGTTCGCCGTGACCATGAACCTGGTGGTCTTCGTCCAGGACGGAGTGCGGGTGATCGTGGGGCATCGCCTGGCCGTGGGTGTCGGCATCTGCGTGGTGTTCGTGGCCGGCATGGTCCGGGTGGTGGGTGTGGTCTGTTTCCGGAGCGGGGTGATCACCATGGTGATCGCCGGAATGGTGGGGAGTGCTCATTACGTTCCTTCCGCTCAACCCGGTCGGGTCGAGATGATGGGTAAAACTGATCAGGATAAGACGGTGTAGCCGGCCTCCTCGATGGCCCGGCGAACCATCTCCGGAGGTACGACACCGGTGACCGTGACGGTGGAAACACCACCAGCAGCGAGATCAACCTGGACGTCGTCGACCTGGGGGAGGGCCTGAAGGGCCTGGGTCACGCTTTTCGCGCAGTGCCCGCAGGTCAGGCCGGTGACCTGGTAGCTAGGGGAGGACCCTCCTGCTGACGAGTCGCTGGCGGCAGGGATGGAGGCGGTGTCGGCACGTGAGGCAGGTCCGCAACAGCTGCAGCTGTGGGAGGCCATCGGCAAGAGGCGGGGCGGGGAGGTGATCATGGGAAAGCTCCTACGGGTCGGTGGGATGCGGCGATGCTACTCTCTAGCATATACCCCATGGGGGTATATTGTGAAGGGGTGGAGGGCACGGCCCTCACGCGGGGCAGGGTGCGGTCACCGAGCAGCCTCCTCACTGCCGGGAGGGGACAGCGGGAGGCAGAGGGCAAACACCGCTCCGCGACCGGGTCCGGGGGAGGTGGCGGTGAGAGTGCCGCCGTGGGCCTCGATCAATGCCTTGGAGATGGTCAGACCGATACCGGCCCCGCCGTTGTCCCGGCTGCGGGCGGCATCCCCCCGGTAGAAGCGTTCGAAGATGTGTCCGAGCTGGCCAGGTGGGATGCCCTCGCCGTCATCGGCAACGTGGATGAGCGCGGTGGACGCCCCCTGTCGGTGGACGCTGATCCGGACCTGCCCGCCGGCCGGGGTGTGCCGTAGCGCGTTCGACAGGAGATTGCTCATCACCTGGCCGAAGCGTTGCCGGTCCACGAGCACCCGGGCGGTGTCCGTAATGGTCTCGACCTGTAAATCGACGCCTTTGTCAGCATAAGCTTCCCCCGCGGCAGCAGCGGCGGTATGGAGCAGATCCCCGAGCCCTTCCTCCGCCAGGTCCAAATCGATCCGGTGTTCCTGGGCCCGGGAGACATCGTCGATGTCTTCCATCAACCGGGTCAGGCGGGCGAGTTGGTCAGCCATGATCGTGTGGGTGGCATTATTCCAGTCCACAACCCCGTCCTGGAGACCATCGAGGTAGACCGTGAGCACCGATAAGGGGGTGCCCATTTCGTGGGCCAGATCAGAGAGCATCTGGCGGCGGACCTGTTCGGTGTGTTCCAGCCGGTCGGCCATGGTGTTGAAGGCATGCGCCAGGGTGGTGACCTCGGGGCCTGCTTCTCCGGCGGGCACGCGGATACGGTAGTTGCCGGCCGTCAGGCTGGTAGCGGCGCGGGTGAGATTCTGCAGGGGGGTGCGCAGGCGACGCGATAACCACAGGCTGGCCAGCAGGGCGCTGATCAAGGCGGTGGGCAGGGCGACGGCCAGGGTGATCAGGTTGGCGTCCCGGTAGGCCTGCTCGGCATGGAACAGCTCCAGCGAGGGGTCCTCCTGGCCGGTCATCAACATATGATCATGGAACAGGGTCGGGCCCACCATCGTGGCCACGGCCGCGGCCACCAGCAGGCTCATCACCACGACCAACACCTGGGCGGCCAGGAAGCGGAAGGTCAGGCCGGGTCCGTGATTCATGGCTGCCCCACCCGGTAGCCCACGCCACGCACGGTGTCGATAAACCCCCGGCCCCGGGTGTCGGTGCCGAGCTTGCGACGCAAGTTGCCGATGTGGACATCGACGATGCGTTCATCACCGACCCAGGTGGTGTCCCAGACCTCGGTGACCAGGTCGTGGCGGGTCAGCACCTGGCCGGGGCGCAGCGCCAGGGCAACCAGCAGCTCGAACTCCGTGCGGGTGAGCTCCACGGTCGTCTCCCCCACCCGCACCTGATGGGCGACGCGGTCAAGGATGAGGTCACCAACGATCAAGGGGGTGGTCACCTGCGGTGGGGTGATGCTGGTGCGCGGGCGGCGCAGCACCGCATGCACCCGGGTCACCAGTTCCCGGATGCTAAAAGGTTTGGTGATGTAGTCATCCGCCCCCAGGGTCAAACCGCTGATCTTGTCGTCCTCGCTGCCACGCGCGGTGAGCATGAGGATGTAGCAGTCCGAGAAGGTGCGGATCCGTCGGCACACCTCCAGGCCGTCGAGTTCGGGTAGCCCCAGATCCAGCACCACAACATCGGGGGAAAAGCGACGGGCCTCGTCTAAGGCCTGGGTGCCGGTGTGCGCCTGGCGGGTATCGAAGCCGGCCCGGATGAGGTAGGAGGCCACCATCTGAGCCAGGGGTTGTTCATCATCGACGACCAGCACCCGCCCCGGGGGCGTGGCGGTGGTCGGTGTGCGGTCATCCATACACCCCAGTATCGCTCCGGCCAGGGGGAATACCAACCTCGCTCAGTGCCCGGCGGGGAAATCTTCATCAAATCTTCAAACATCACCCTTCGACCGCCGTCACCCCTGTGCCCCACCCCGGGCCGGCGGCATCGCCTCCCCTGGTCGGTTCAGCAGGCGCCACCAGGGATTTCGCTGCCTGCACCGCATACCCGGGGCGGGTAGAAGGACATCGCCCACGGCTGTGGGGTAGTGTCCCGGTGGTGACCCAGCCCACCGAATTCACCCCCTTTTCGCCCTGTTATGGTGCTGTGAGCAAGGTTTTTGATTTCTAGCCCGTCAGGCACCCGTGCTAGAAAAAGGTATGGCATCGACCTTGAGGCGGTGTCTTCTCACGGTCTTACCACGATCCAAGGAGATTGACGTGAAACGAGCAGCGATCGCAGCCGCCGCCCTTGCCCTCGCCCTCACGGGGTGTTCGGCCGCCGACCCGGAACCCACCGCCGACGGGACGGTGTCCCAGGATACATTCCTGACTACCCATGGCCTGGCCGCCATGGACGCGGTGGAGATCATTGATCACCTCGACCGGCAGAAGGTCACTGAGCGTCCCACGGATCTGATCGCCTCAGTGCGTGCCGATGAACTGCTACTCTCGAGCGATGACCAGGAAGTCGTGGTCGATCTTCCCGACAATCAGACGTATCTCTCGATCGCACCCTATCTCACCTCCACCCACGACTGCTTCTACCACAGCCTCACAACCTGCCTGGGGGAACTCGACAATGAGGATATCCAGGTCACGATCACCGATGAGGCGACCGGTGAGGTGCTGGTGGACGAGGCGACAACCACCTTCGACAATGGGTTTATTGGCTTCTGGCTTCCCGATGATGCCACCGGCCTGATTGAGGTCAGCTACCAGGGGCGTACCGGCACCACGGAGTTTTCCACCACCGACGACGGTGCCACCTGTGTCACAGACCTGCGCCTGACGTGATGGCTCAGCAGAGTCCTCACCTGCACCTGTCTCCCGTATCACTGAAATCTTGCACCAAGAAAGGTTAAATCATGACGAACGCGTCTTCCCGACGACAGTTTCTGCTCGGTGGGCTCGTCCTCGCCGGCACCGGGGCCGTGACCGCCTGCACCAGCAATCCTGGACCCGCTGCCTCGGCACCAGGTCCCTCCCTTCGCCCCACCCCCACTGCGCTCGGTGAGCCGACGGTGCGCCGGACCCTGACCGCCCGGCCCCTCTCCCTGGATATCGGCGGCATCGAAGCCAAGACGTGGGGATACGTCTCTGACACCGGGGATGCGGCCATTGAGGCCACCGCCGGCGACGTCCTCCAGGTCGATATCACCAATGAACTGCCTGAGAGCACCTCCATCCACTGGCATGGCATCGCACTCCACAACGCAGCCGACGGTGTGCCCGGCATGACCCAGAACCCTATTGAACCTGGCGAGTCTTTCTCCTATGTTTTTGAAGTCCCCCACGGTGGCACCTACTTCTACCATTCCCACACCGGCCTGCAGCTTGATCGCGGCCTCCACGCCCCACTGATCATCCGTGACCCGCAAGACGCTGAGGACCAGGACGTCGAGTGGACCATCGTGCTCGACGACTGGGTCGATGGCATTCAGGGCACTCCCGACGATGAGCTCGACAAGCTCACCGGAATGGGTTCGGGCGACCATAACGGGGGGATGGGAATGGGAGGCCACGGCCAGATGGTGCACGGCACCCCGGACACGGTACTGGGCGGGGATGCCGGCGATGTGATGTATCCGCACTACCTCATCAACGGACGTATCCCCCGTGCTCACCGGACCTTCAAGGCTCGCCCGGGCGACAAGGCCCGCCTGCGGTTTATCAACTCCGGCGGTGACACCATCTTCAAGGTGGCCCTCGGTGGTCACCGCATGACCGTCACCCACACCGACGGCTTCCCTGTCCAGCCCTTGGAGACCGAATCGATCTACCTGTCCATGGGCGAGCGTGTCGACGTCGAGGTCATCCTCGGCGACGGCATCTTCCCGCTCACGGCTTTGGCGGTGGGTAAGGACGACCGCGCCTTCGCCGTCATCCGCACCGCCGGCGGCCAGGCCCCCCGCCCCGATGTCGACTTCCCCGAGTTGTCGTCCACCGGACTGCTTCTGTCCTCCCTGAAGCCAGCAGACCGTGCACTCCTGCCCGAGGGCACACCAGACCGAGAAGTCAGCATCGACCTGGGCGGGCAGATGATGCCGTATGAATGGAGCATTCTCACCGACGGCCAATCCTCCTCCGCGACCGTGCAGGAGGGCCAGCGCCTGCGGATGGTCATGCGCAACAGGACCATGATGCCCCATCCCATGCACATCCACGGCCACACGTGGGTGCTGCCCGGCAGCGGCGGGCTACGCAAGGACACCATCCTTCTCCGCCGGGGTGAAACCATGATCGCCGACCTGATCGCTGACAACCCCGGTGAGTGGGCATTTCACTGCCATAACGCCTATCACATGGAAACCGGGATGGTCAGCTCGCTTCGCTACGAGTAACCCCCACAGCAGGGTTGAGTGCCGAGGTGGGCAGAGTCGCTGCAGACCACCGGGCAGCACGATGACCTCCCTCGGTGTTGTGGTCTTCCGGGACAACCAGAACACCGTCTTCTTCCCCACCGCCCGGCCGCGGTGTTCCTGAGGGAGGTCACCGCCGATGACATCCTTGATGTCGCCCTGCCACTGGCCGAGGAGGCACCAGCATCATGACCGTTGATGTGCTGCCGCTAGGAGGTTTCGTCGGGTGAGCACCTTTGCTCCCTTATGATAGTAGTGACGTGGTTCACGACATTTCTAAAATACTCTGTTTGAGGTTCTTCACAGCTGCGACACAGGGTTTGTGTGGTTAATTTGAAGATTTTTTAGTGGTCAAAGTGTGGAATGTTTGGGCTGACTAGGAATCAAGTGTGGCCAAGGTATCTCACTGAGTGCGGGGTGACTCAATTTCCTGGCTGGTTTTTTGCTGGTTGCCGATAGTGGGTGTTTCTGGCGTGTCACCCTCTGCGCATAGTATATATATTCTATAAATACTAGAACACGTGTACTATCATGTGACTATGCACGCTCACCTCATCGCCAAACTCGATAGCACCGCTTCACTGGTGCTCCAAGCCCCAGAAACCCGCTTGCCCGCAGGCTTCCCCTCCCCAGCCCAAGACTACTCAGCCGTCGATATAGATTTGAACGACATCCTCTTCCACGACCGCGCGGCCACCTATATCTTCCGCGTCACTGGCTCATCCATGATTGACGCCGGAATAGCCGATGGAGATGAAATCATCGTGGACCGCTCGATCACTCCGAAAGAAGGTTCGGTGGTGGTTGCTGCCATTGATGGCGAATTCACCATCAAACGCTTCCGCATCGACCGCAACGGCCAAGGCTGGCTCATGCCCGAAAATAATGCTTACCCACCTATCCCTATCCCTAAAGAATCTGATTTCACGATTTTCGGGGTAGTGACCCGCTGCCTCCATCGTGTCTAACCTGATATTCCACATTGACATTAACAGCTGCTATGTCGCGTGTGAGAGGATTCTTGACCCCTCCCTAGAGGGTAAGCCAGTAGTGGTGCTCTCGAATAATGACGGCTGCATCATCGCGCTCTCGGCCGAGGCTAAAGCCTTGGGCTATAGGATGGGCGACCCCTGGTTTAAGGTTGAGCTACGCGCGGCCGCGCAAGGGGTTATTGCCCGTTCATCTAACTATGAGCTCTATGGGGACATTTCAAACCGGGTCATGAGTGTGCTGCAAGAACAGGCAGCCGACTTTGAACAGTACTCCATGGGGTCTTGGTAGTAATGGGGACGGATTGAGCGCTAAGCTTCCAGGGTCGCTTTGGCGGTGGGGCGCCGTCCGATGCTTCCCATGTCGAGGTGCCCGTAGATGGTGGAGCGCGGGACCTGGAGCAGGTCGGCGATGCGTTGGACCGTATGGGTCCCCGCGTCGTAGAGCTGCTGGGCGTGGTGGGCCTGATGGGGGGGTGAGCTTCGGGCGTCTTCCTCCTGTTCGCCCGCGGGCGCGGGCGGCGGCGAGTCCGTCGCGGGTGTTGGCGACGATGAGTTCTCGTTGGAGTTCGGCCAGGACTGAGAGCATTCCGAACATCGCACGTCCTTCCGCGGTCGTGGTGTCGATGCCCTGCTCAAGGACACGTAATCCCACACCACGCTCGCGGAGGGCCGCACCGAGGGTCACCAGGTGGAGCGCCGAGCGTCCGAGCCTGTCCAGGCGGGTGATGACCAGCTGGTCGCCTGCGCGGTTGGCCGAGGCGAGGGCCTTGTCGAGCTCGGGCCTGCTGGCCTTGGCACCGCTGGCATGGTCGAGGTAGATGTTTGCCGGGTCGACGCCGGCGCGGGCCAGGGCATCCGTTTGGTGGTCAGGGTTTTGGTCGGCGGTGGAGACCCGCGCGTATCCGATCAACATGTGTCGATAATACCGGTGCTGCATGGTTTGACGACGTTGATTTCCGGCACGGGTTTCCGACATTGTTTCCGCGGCGTGTCGCCGACAGGTTCGGGATGTCGTCAAATGACCGTTTCTCGACATGCTACGTCCAGTCGCGGTGTATCCCGCTTAGAGCAGACCCCGCTCCTGCTGTTTGGGTGGGCAGTGAACCGTTCCATAGGAGCAGAAAACGCAGCAGTCCCCCACCGCTGGGCGTAGACGCTCCCCGCAGTCGGGGCATACCCAGAAGAACTGGCATGCGTCGGTCGGCATCTGAACGGAAGTGGCTACGCCGCACGACGGGCACGACACCACGGAGTTTAATTCGACGGACATCTCTAGGCTCTCCATGGGTTGTCAGAAAATGCGGTTGACGGCCCCGATTGTCTGGGTGACCGGTCAGCCGATGAAAGCGGGCAGGAATCGCAGAAAGACCGACCCTGCGACCAAGACGTAGGCGATGGCCACGAGGGTGCCTGCCCACTCGGCGGCGAACCTGGTCACGGCCCGGGGCGCGGGAATGACGCCGTGGACGAGGTTGCGGACCGTGAGCAGGATAAACAAGGGGATCATCGCCGCCCACACCACCATGCAGTACAGACACAGGATGTAGATCTCGAACAGGGCCTGGCTCCAGAGCCAGATAACTAACACCATCCCCAGGCTCACTCCGGCTTGCAGCCCGGCCCAGTACCAGCGCCCCGGGGCAGCCCCGGAGAGCACCATCATGGCGGTGGCCAGGATGAGGGCGAAGGCGACGATGCCGATCAACGGGTTGGGGAAGCCGAAGAGTTCCGACTGCCAGGTTCCCATGACCCGCCCGCAGGACACCCACGGGTTCACATCGCAACTGGTCACGTGGCCCGGGTCCTCATACAAGGCCAGACGTTCCAGGACGAGGATGGCCGAGGCGACCCAGCCCACCGCCCCGGTGACCAGCAGCACGAAGCCGAAGGTGCGGGGGCGGGCGAAGCGGGGCACCCGGATCGCCGGGTCCCGGGGGCCGGCTACGGGATCAGCGGTGACAGGTGTGCTCATGGAGTCTTCTTCCGGATCTGGCGACGGCGGATTAGTTGGCGGCCGTCGCTTCGACGGCGGCCCTGAACTGTTCCAGGGTCTGCACATTGAGCATCTTCCCATCGAGGAAGAACGTCGGGGTCCCGGTGACGCCCAGGGCCTTGCCGTCGTTGACGTCGAGCTTCACGCGTTCCTCGGTGGCAGGATCGGCGACGGCGGCGTCGTAGGCGGCCATGTCCAGTCCCAGGTCTTCGGCATAGGTGCGGAACAGGGCACTCTTGTTGTCGGCTGATTCGCCCCACTGGGCCTGGGTGTCAAACATCTTCTTGTACATCGGCTCGTAGGCATCCTGCTGCGCCGCGGACTCCACGGCCACGGCGGCGTTCATGGAGTTCAGGTGCCCTGGCAGCGGGAAGTACCGCTGGACGAAGGTGACGTTCTCCGAGTACTCGGCGCGCAGCTCCTCGACGAACGGGTAGGCCGCACCGCAGGCCTCGCACTCGAAGTCCAGGAACTCCACCAGGACCGCCTTCTCGCTTGGTGCTTGGGAAAGCACCCGGCTGTTCTCCCGCACGACCTGCTGTTCGGTGGTGGCGGCGTCGGCTGCTTGGGGGGAAGCGGCCTTGGAGTTTCCCTGGGCGACGGCGTAGCCGATGATCGCAGCGACAACGGCAGCGGCCAGCAGGATCCAGACGACGATCTTGGGTTTCTTCGGGGATCGGGTGCTGGGAGGGATGGGATTGCTCACGTGGTGTTCCGTTCTGTAGTCGGCGTGCACTAGGGCAGGCTGGACGGGTGGGGAGTGTGGGGTGGAATGGCCGTAGCCGGGCGCGGCTGTTCGGTGCACCGTGGCAAGGAGGAATGCGGTTCCCTGATGATCGGCTGTCCCGTCACCGGCAGGTGCATCCTTCGGGGGTGCAGCAATCCGGGTCCACGGTGAGGACGAGTTCCAGCATATCACCCAAGGCCGATCCGAGCCGTGGGTCGGCCAACCGGTACCAGGTGTTGCGGCCCTCCGGCTGGGCCGCAACCAGTCCGCATCCGCGCAGGCAGGTGAGTTGGTTCGACATCGACTGCCGGGAGACGCCCAGCTCCGTGGCCAGGTCCGAGGGCCTCGCGGGGGCGTCACGCAGGGCCAACAGGATCCGGGTCCGGGTCCCGTCCGACAGGGCGTGGCCCAATTGCGTCAAGGCCGAGGTATGCGTGGGGGTTGCGCTTTTCATCAAACACCACGGTACATGATCCAATGTAGAGTGATCCATTTCCGAGGTCGGGTGAAAGCCACCTCACTCGGCATCCAGCATTCGGCCCGACTACGCCTTCTCGATCCCCGACGCTCCCGTCAGTCGAGGTCAGGAGCGTGCCCTGGAAGCCTCCACTGCGTTCATCAAACTCGATATATCGTAATTTACGATATGATCGATGTATGACGATTGAATATAGCGGTGAAGACGGCTGCAAGGGGCTTGACCCGGCAGCCGCCCTGTTCCATTCCCTGGGCGATCCAGCCCGCCTCGCCATCGTCAAGCGGATGGCGCATGGTGAGGTCAGGGTCAGCCAACTGACCCATGAGCTGGGGTTGGCCCAATCGACCGTGTCCACGCACATGGCCTGCCTGCGGGACTGTGGACTCGTCGAGGGCCGCGCAGAGGGCCGCAGTGTCTACTACTCGCTGACGCGTCCCGAGCTCATGGACATGCTGGCCCAGGCCGAAATCCTCTTGGCCGCGACCGGCAACGCGGTGAGCCTGTGCCCGACCTATGGCACCGCCGCCAGGGAAAACGACACCATCCAGGAGAGTGCCCGATGAGCGACGCCTGCGGCATGAGCGCGGCAGCCGAGCGGACCACAGGAGGGCGGTCCGGCCACTTCCGGTCCCGGACCGTGATGCTGGGCGGGGCGGCGTTGCTCGCCGCCACCGACCTTGTCTCGAAGTGGGTGGCGGAGAGAAACCTGACCGTGGGCGAGTCCCTGGGCCTGGGGCCGCTGGACATCAGGCTGTTTTACAACACCGGGGTGGCCTTCAGCCTCGGCGCATCCCTCCCGCCCTGGACAGTCGCGGCCGCGACCGGGCTGATTATCGCGGCCCTGTCCTGGTTCCTGCTGGCCTCCGAACCGGCCATGACCGGGCTCTCCCGCACGGGCGCGGCCCTGTTGCTCGGCGGCGCACTGGGGAACTTCATTGACCGGCTGGACGGGCGCGGGGTCGTGGACTTCCTGCACAGCGGATGGTTCCCCACCTTCAACCTCGCAGACGTCCTTGTCACCGCGGGTGCCGCCTTGATGGTCCTCGGGGCGTTCAGGCGCCAACCGGAAGAAAATCCCGAATAGTCCGTCCGACTCGCCCTGCCGCAATCCGGCGCGCAGCGCGGACAAAATACCGGTGGCGCCACCGGAGCCAGGCGGCGCCACCGATCCCCCACCCTGAAAGGAAACCATGTATCTCATCCCCTCCATCCTGCAGGCCATCGGCCTGTTCATGGCCACCAACATCGACGACATCATCGTGCTCTCATTGTTCTTCGCCCGCGGTGCCGGACAGCGCGGGACAACGGCCCGGATCCTGGCGGGCCAGTATCTCGGCTTTGGCGGAATCCTCGCCACGGCCGTCCTCGTGGCGCTGGGCGCTGGGGTATTCCTCCCTCCCCAGGCGATCCCCTACTTCGGCCTCATCCCCCTGTTCCTCGGCCTGTGGGCGGCCTGGCGAGCCTGGCGGGCAGCCGATGACGACGACGATGATGCCAAAGTCGCTGGCAAGAACGTGGGGGTATTAACTGTCGCGGCTGTCACCTTCGCCAACGGCGGGGACAACATCGGGGTCTATGTTCCGGTTTTCCTCAGCGTGGGACCGACCGCCGTGGTGGCATACTGCATCGCCTTCCTCGCACTGGTTGCAGTTCTCGTGGTGCTGGCCAAGTTCATTGCCACGCGCCGGCCGATTGCCGAGGTCCTGGAACGCTGGGAACACATCTTGTTCCCTCTCGTCCTCATCGGCCTCGGGGTGTTCATCCTCGTCGAGGGAGGGGCCTTTGGACTCTAACAAGTCCACCTCCGGCAAGGACAGGGCCGGCACGCTTTCGTCACCGCAATCCCCGAACCCCGAAACCGAACTGGAACAGGTTGCCACATAACCCCAGCAATCCACGGTGGGGACGGTGCCGGTAATACCGGAAGCCGCCTCGCAGTCCGCAATGTATATACCCAGCGTGGACCTCTGGGCCAACGCTGCGAACATCCCAGGAGCTAGAAATCATGACCGACCCCCTTCCGTCCCCCTTGAAGCATGCGGGACGCCGCGCTTTCCTGCGTGCAGCCGTGCTTGGCGCCGCTGTCCTGCCACTGGCGGCATGTGTGGGAGGATGAGGACTCCCTGGCCAAGCAGGCGCGGGAGGGAAACAACAAGAACTACATAGCCGGCGATGGTTCGGTGGAGGAATACGGTCCCGGCTCACGCACGGCCCCGGTCGAGATCAGCGCGGTGGCCTATGACGGAACAGCCATTGATTCGGCCACCTGGGTGGGCCAGGCAACGGTGCTGAACTTCTGGTACGCGGCATGTACACCGTGCCGCATTGAGGCCCCGCTCCTGGTGGAACTCAGCAGCGAATATGAGGGCAAGGTCGAGTTCATTGGCATCAATGTGCGCGACGAGAAGGAGACCGCCGAGGCGTTCGAGCGCACCTTCGGCATCACCTACCCCTCGGTGCAGGACACCCAGGGCGCGATCCAGCTGGCCATGACCCAGTACGTTCCGTTGCAAGCGGTGCCCACCACCCTGGTGCTGGATAGGCAGGGCAGGGTCGCGGCACGCATTCTGGGTGCTGCAGAAAAAAGTACGCTCAAGGCCCTGATCGATACCGCCCTCACCGAGGCCCTGTGATGCTTTCATCGCTCGTTGCTTCCCTCGCAATTCCTGCACAGGGGGGCAACCAGTTTGCAGAGATTGTGCAGGACGGTTCGCTGATCCTCGCGGTCCCCGTGGCCATCCTTGCGGGACTGGTCTCCTTCCTGTCCCCGTGCGTGCTGCCCCTGGTGCCTGGCTACCTGGGTTACGTCACCGGCCTGTCCGGCGCCGACCTCGCCGAACAGAAGCGTGGTCGCATGGTCGCGGGCATTGGCCTGTTCATCCTCGGTTTCACGGCCGTCTTTGTCCTGGCGGGCGTGGTCTTTTCACAGATTGCCGTCTGGATGAGATTCGAAGGTTCTTGGGTAACCCAGCTGCTTGGTCTGGTGGTGATCCTCATGGGCGTGGTGTTCATGGGCGGTTTTTCCTTCATGCAACGCGATGCGAAAATCCATCGCAAACCACCCGCAGGGCTTTGGGGGGCACCGGTGCTCGGGGTGACCTTCGGCCTGGGCTGGGCTCCCTGCATCGGGCCAACGCTGGCGGCAGTCCTCGCGGTGAGTTCCGGAATCGACCCGAACCCCGCCAAGGGTGCGCTGCTGACGTTCTTCTACTGCATGGGCTTGGGCCTGCCATTTGTATTCATCGCACTTGGTCTGCGCCGCGGCATGGGTGCCATGAAATTCTTCCGCCGCCACCAACTGGCGATCATGCGCTTCGGCGGCGGCATGTTAATACTGCTGGGACTCCTGATGGCCACCGGCCTGTGGGGTTCGTGGGTCACGCAATTGCAGGACTGGTTCACCAATGAGGTCCGGTTGCCCATCTAATGAATAAGCCAGCCATGAAAAAAGACGTAGCGGTGCTGGCCTCGTCCCTGTTCACCATCACCTTCGCCATGAACGTCCTTCAGCTGGTGCAACACGCCAGGATGGATGCGCTGGCGGCCGGCAAGAGCGACAAGCTGCCGTTCATGCGCCTGGTCCCCGGCGCCGCCGCCCTCGAAAACTTTGCGTACCGCATCAATGCCGTGGCGTTCGTGATGTGGACATTCACCGTGATGGCCGGTGCCATTTGGGCCGAGGCAGCGTGGGGCCGCTACTGGGGGTGGGACACCAAGGAAGTCTGGAGTTTCGTCATTTGGGTTGTCTACGCCGGCTACCTGCACGCCCGTGCAACCGGCGGCTGGACCGGTGCACGCTCGGCATGGTTGAGCATTATTGGCTACCTTTGCTTGGTCTTCAACTTCACCGTCGTGAATCTCTACTTCAACGGGCTGCACTCCTACGCCGGCGTCTAAATGCCCTCGCAGCGCTCACCAGAGGCTCCGGATCCCCCGACAACGGGTCCGGGCCCATCGGTGCGCGAGGCCACGCTCCCGAGCGTGGCCTCGCCTAGCAATCGCAGGCCAATCAGCATCATGCCTTGGTCCCCCTGGTGGACTTCACCGCCCGGAAAAGTGTCATGACACAGCGAGCGTAGGCAAAGCTGTCCCGTTCAAGGTTCCCCTTGCGGGACTGGTTACTTTCAGAGCAACGTTAGTCCATACCAGTATCAGACCCCGCTACCTATGGTTCAGTCAGCACTATCAGGGGAGATACGCAGGGGGCGGAGCCCGCTTGGTGTGGTGGTGGTGAAGGCGTAGCGACCGAGCATGTTGACGTGTTGATCGCCGAGCGGGGACAGGCGGGCGATATCGGCGTCGTCCACGAGGTTGCCGGCCTCGCGCAGTGCATTGATGGAGGCATCGGTGTAGCGGGTGTTCCAGAGCACGATGGCGTTCAGGACCAGGCCGAGTGCACCGAGCTGGTCTTCCTGGCCTTCACGGTAGCGCTGGTAGATCTGTCCGCGCCGCCCGTGGAAGATCGCGCGTGCCAGGCGGTGGCGTGATTCCTGGACGGTCTGCTGCGTATGGGTCGTTCGTCGGTAGGTTTCCTCGAGTGGGTCGATGAGGGCGAGCAGGTGGATGGTCTTGTCCATGCGCCCATATTCGGTGATCGCGGCACCGAGTGGGGACGGGCTGCCGTCACGGGAGAGCATGCGCAGCAAGTCGTAGGCGCGCACCGTCCCTGTCGCCAGAGACGCAGCGACGCGGGTCATGTCATCCCAGTGTGCGGCGATCCTGGCTAAGTTGATCCGGTTGCGGGCGACATCGTTCAGCGACCCGTAATCGGAGTCCGTGGTGCCACGCGGGGTTGCGCGCCAGAGGCGTTGGTCGGACAGGTTGGCAATCCGTGGCGAGAACCGGTAACCCAGAAGGGCGAAGATCCCGAAGACCATGTCGGAGTAGGAAGCCGTGTCCGAGGTGATCGTTTCTGGTCGGGGACCGCCGTCGAGGTTCAGTATCGTGTCCAGCGCGTAGAGTGAATCACGCACGGTGCCGGGCACGACAGTGGCGCCGATGCCGGCCACCTGGTCGTTGACCGCGTTGAACCACGTCAGCCCGCGTCCTCGGCCGAAATACTTCGGGTTCGGGGCAGCGTTGATCGTGCGTACCGGGACCACGAACCGCAGACCATCGACGGAGGCCAGCAGCCCACCACCCCACACCTGGGCGACAGGGATCTCACCCTGGGCCTTGATTAGGGTCGCGTTTGCGGCGGAGTGGGTCTCGCTGCGCAGGTAGTTGGCATCCACGTGTCCGAGCCGAGCGCGCGTCAGGGACGGGTGTCCCTCGGCAACCACGGGTGTCAGGCCAACGTTGCAGGCCTCTGCGACCAGCAGCGCCGCAACCGAGCGCGGCAGATCATCCATGCGGGCCTTGGACTGCCCGATGTGGGTGTAGGCGTCGAGGAACCCGGTCCAGGAATGAACCTCCAGCAGCAGCTCGGGAAGATCCACCCGTGGCAGCATCGAGGCGACCTGCCCACGGAGTTCACGCAGCGAGTCCGGGATCTCCAAGGCATCCAGACGGTCAACCTTCAAACGTGTGCGCCCGTCCGTACTTGAGGGTTCCAGCCGTACCGAACCGTTCGGGCCCACTTCCTCGAGGCTTGCCGTCAAGCTCCTCCAGGCCGTATCCAGCACCTCAACACGATCGTTCAGGTGCTCGGCAGCCGGCCCTTCCAGGCCCAAGCTGGTCAGCGCCCGATCGCGTACCTGCTCCCACTGCTCACCATCGAGCAGCTGGGCGCGTGGGTCGCCCCACCGGGTCGATGGTGTGGCAAACACGTCCCGACGGCGCAGGCAAACGCGTAGCTGCTCCAACACGCACAAAACCCATGCTTCCCGGTCAACTTCTACCCCGTCGCGACCGAACACCGCCGCGCGCCAGGCAGCCGGTACCAAGGCCTCGGTAACGTCGTCCTTGTGGAGCTGCCGGCGGCCACGCAGGGCTTCCAATCCGGCCAGGGCATCAAGCACAGGCTGTCCCGTTGCCGTTGCCCGCAGTGGCAACACGGTAGCCAACAACCCCAAGAATGGGGCAACCGTCCGGTATCGGCGGGCCACCTGCACACGCATCGCGCCCTCCAGTCCCGAGGCGTCCGGGATGAGAGCACCGACCGTGTCGGCGTACTGCGCGATCTGATCCCTTGCGGCGACCTTCTCCAGCCGGGCCCATACCGTCGCTACATCGACTTGCTCGCCCGCTTCCTCCAGCAGGCAGACCAATTCACGCCCGACACGGGCAAGAACAGCCGAGGCTTTCTCCAGCTCCGGCAGTGTCTCCAACCGTGCCGCGACCGCAGCCCTCTTCGAGGGTCCCAATACCTTCGAGGCCATCAGTGCATCGAACAAGTCCAACGCATCATCGACCGCCGCCACTGACAACGCTTCCACTGTCGCAACCAACGTGGCCGTGCGGCGCGGCTCCGCCAACCGGCGCAGCGACTGCGCCTTTGCTTCCACCCCATACCGTGCCAGCGCCCGTAACCGGGATGCCGGCATTCCTGAAGTCTCCACCGCGCCAATCCCCAGGGCCCTGACTTGCTCGACCCGCGCCAGGGCCTTGTTCAAGGCAGGCCCGGACAACCTCACAGGCCCTGCGCGTAATGCTTCTAACCTGGACCCACGGGCACCCTCATCAACGGCCAGCAATCCAAGCAAACGTCCCGGCAACTGAGGATCCGCGGCCATTGCTGCCCCAGCCAGTCACTCGTACAGCTCCGACCCTGCACGTTCACGGGCAGCCTGAACCGACTTCAATAGTCTCGTCACTCCAGGAAGGAGTATCTGTTTCCGACGCAACCAGGCCACCGCATGGGCGAACAACGCCTTCGGCCCCTCACCGTGCGTCCAGGCGCGCGAGTAAACGAACTCGCTCAGATCCTCGACCGCAGCTCCCGTGAAGTCCCCATAGCCATAGAGCCGGCGGATCTCCCGCGCATGAGCGTTCGGAGTCGCAACCCGCTCGGGGTACCGCTTGATCACCGACGGATCATTGATTCGGAGCTGTGCCGCCAAATATTCCACCACGGACCACGGAACATCCAGCGGATCCGACAGGAACGCCCCCAGGAACCGCACTGTCCCAACCTGAAGCGCAAAACCGAGCCGATTATGCTCACCGCGACGCTCAGCAATCCCTTCCAGGTCAGCCGCGTCGAGATAGAAGAACTGCTCCAGCTCCGCCGGAGATGGTTCGCCTACGAACCGCCCGAACACCACCGTTTGTTCCTCGGTCAAATATTGATCAGTCGGCATATCACCACGCTACCTCGCGCCCGAGCAGGGCTTAGCGCTCAATCCGTCCCCATTACTACCAAGACCCCTCCATTGACGAGGCATTCTTAACCGCCCCGGTATCAATTACCGAAGCCAAGGCCCTAGCCCGCAGTCTAAAAGACCAGTTATCCTGCAGGGTGGGAGTTCCGGTCTGCGTAGGAGTTGCCCCAACTAAGACTTTGGCCAAGCTGGCTAATAAAACCGCGAAAAAAGTACCAGCGCTAGGTGGGGTCTGTGTTTGGGACGCTTTACCCAAGGAACGCCGGGACGCTCTTTTTTCTAACCTTCCCGCCGCCGAGATCTGGGGAGTCGGGGCACGAACTACCGCCAAATTAGAGAAAATGTGCATCAGCACTATAGGGGAGCTAGCGGTAGCGCCCCCGCACATCATTCGCAAGAAGTTCAGCGTTGTCCTCATGCGAACCGTGCTAGAACTCAACGGGGTTAGTGCTATCCCCTTAGAGCAAGAGCGTATTTTCAAGGAACAGCTGATTTACTCGCGGGCATTTTCTACCCCTGTTGAGACGCGGCGACAGATGCAGCAGGTTTTGAGTATCTATGCCCAAAGAGCAGCAGTGCGACTTGGTAGAGGAGGGCAGTTAGCGGGACTGTTGACTGCCTTTTGTGGCACGAGCCCTTTTTCTTCGGGGCAGTCCCATCACCCTGCGGTTCAAGTCAAGCTGCCAGGTAAGACGGCGGATCCGATGATTCTTACGCGTGCAGCTCTGGAGCTTTTGGAGAAGGTTGATTTTGGGTCTGTGTCTTATGTGCGCGCTGGGGTTATGCTTTCGGATTTGGTGCCAGCCGGGGTGCATATTCCTCTGGAGGATTTGGGGTATGTGCATGAGCGGCGGGATATTGCCGGGCTCATGAGTCAGGTGCAGGAGAAATGCGGGGCAGGTTCTTTGGGGTTGGGGTTAGCTGGTTTTGCGGCTCCGGCTGATTGGGAGATGCGCCGGGATATGCTCTCTTTGCGGGGGACTACTCATTGGAATGAGTTAGTGCGAGTCAAGATTAATTAGCCTTCCTTGAGAAAGGTCTACCACAAATATAGTAAGTGCACATATTATAAATGGGTCGGCTTCGTGATTGAGAGGGTGCAGGCACCAGGATTATCTGACATCCTCTAGGGGTGATGCACCCCTATTGATAAGGAGGCTTCTCGTTCACCAGAAAGGTCTAGTTGCACCTAATTGTGGCAGAGGGGTGTGAAGCTCTAGTTTCGTATCTGCATTAGCTCGGTGCAGTTGAGTGAGGGTTGAACGCAAACCCTAAAAGAGGGTGCCAAGACAGCTGCCTTGGCACCCTCTCTTACGGTTAACGGGTTAGTTCTTGGTATCTCTTGAACAGAAGCTCGAGACGCTGAGCCTCTGTGTTGAGCCTACGTGGAGCGCCGAAGGCTTGGTCCACCACCTTATCTAGCGCAGCGTGTGCTTTGAGAAGTTCCGGTGACATAGCCAGTGGGTTGTAATAATCAGCAAGTGACCGGTCCGGGTGAAGCACGCGTGCTTCTAGTACCTTTTTACCTGCTGCAATGATAGCTTTTTGCTGCTTCTCATCAAGCTCGGGGACAGGGAAGTTGTTCCAGACAATGGTATTGGAGAAGTTCAAATCAGATTTCAGGCGCCCACCAATAGCTTTTTGCCAAGCAATAAACATACTGGAACTAATCAAGGCAAAAAGTAAACCATCAGTGTCAATTGCGGTATATACCTTGTCTCCGGCGACCACGTCCGCCCCTAGATGAGCCACTGTGTAATAAGAGCGAGCTTCCGACACAACACGGGGAATACCTACATAATCCACCAAAGGACGTTCTTTATTAGGACGCATCAGATGTGGAGTATCTTTGAGTTTATAAGCATCACCAGTAGGTTTTTGGGCTGTTCGCCACTCGCGGTTAGCTTCTACACGCTGACGTAAGAACGGGCTTTTAGAAATATCAGAAGGATCTGCGTCCTCCAACCATAAACACCACCGGTCAAGACCACGCACAAGTTCCTTGCCCATACGGAAAGGGGAAGACCTGGAGGAAAACCGGCGGGGCTGGCTTGGGGGTGGTGTTAGGCGATCAGCGCCTCCTTCGCGGCATCGGTGGCGGATACCTCTTCCACGTTGCCCTCCTTGAGGGTGGGGCGCAGCAGGAGCATCGCAATCGCGATGACGATAAGGACGCTGGCTTCGTGGACGAGCATGCCAATCGACATCGTCACCCCGCCAAGCAGCACACCGGCCAGCAGGACCGCCACGGTGGCCAGGGCGATGGCGATGTTGACCCGCATGGTGCGCACCGTGCGCTGGGCCAGACCCAGGGCATAGGGCAGACGCGGCAGCTTGTCGGCCATCAGAGCGATATCGGCGGTCTCGATGGCGGCGGGTGAGCCAGCGGCCCCCATGGCCACGCCGATGTCGGCCTGAGTAAGTGCGGGGGTGTCGTTGACGCCGTCGCCGATCATGGCCACGGTGCGGCCCTGGGCCTGGAGTTCACGCACGATCTCGAGCTTGTCCTCAGGCATGAGTTCGGCCCGGACCTCGTCGACCCCGAGTTCGGCGGCGATGTTGCGGGCCACCCGCTGCGCGTCACCGGTGGCCATGATCACGCGCACGCCCTTGTCATGCAGCGACCGGATAGCGGCCGGGGCGTCGTCACGGATGGTGTCCGCGACGGCGACGATGCCGATGGCTCGTCCGTTGACGCCGACGTACATGGCGGTCTTGCCCTGATCATTGAGTTCGAGGATGCGGGTGGTATCCGGGGTGTGGTCGAGCAGGTCGCCGGCACCGACAGCGACGGTGTGGTCGTCGACGTGGGCGATGATGCCCTTGCCGGTGACCGGTTTGGCTTTCTCGACCATGTCGATGGTCAGTCCCTTGTTCTCCGCGCCGCGGACGATGGCCTCGGCCAGGGGGTGCTCGGAGGCGGTTTCGGCACGGGCGGCCAGGGTGAGCACCTCATCGTCCGAGTAGGCGGGGTCGAGGACGTCGACGTTGGTCAGCTCGGGGCGGCCGTTGGTCAGGGTGCCGGTCTTGTCGACGACTACGGTGTCGACCTTCGCGGAGGTCTCCAGGTATTCGCCACCCTTGATGAGCACCCCGTCCTTGGCGGAGCGTCCGATACCGGCGACGATCGAGACCGGGATCGAGATGACCAGGGCACCCGGGCAGGCGATGACCAGCAGGGTCAGGGCCAGTTCAACGTTCAGGGTGATCAGGCCGACGGCCAGGGCGGCGATCATGACGCCGGGGGTGTAGTACTTCGAGAATTTCTCCAGGAACGTCTGGGTTTTTGCCTTGTCGTCCTGGGCGTCTTCGACGCGGTGGATGATCTTGGCCAGTGTGGAGTCCGAGCCGATGCCGATCGCCTCGATGCGCAGCACCCCGGAGCGCAGCCAAGTACCGGCGAAGACCTCCGAGGCTTGGGCCTTCTCGGCGGGCACGGATTCCCCGGTGATGGTGGCCTCGTCGACCCCGCCGTGACCGGAGAGCACGCGTCCATCGACGGGGATCTGCTCGCCGTTTTTCACGAGCACGACGTCACCGGGGGTCAGTTCCCAGATCTCAACGGTTTCGGGCTCACCGTCGCGCAGCACGGTGGCGGTCTCGGGGGCAGCGTCCACCAGGTCCGACAGTGCCTTGCGGGTGTGGTTCATCGTGGCCTTCTCCAGGGCCTTGCCCAGGGCGAAGAGGAAGGTGACGGCGGCGGATTCCCAGTAGTTGTTGATGAACAGCGCGCCGATGGCGGCGACGATGACCAGCAGGTCAATCGAGATCATCTTAATTCGCAGGGCCTGGACGGCGGAGACGGCGATCTGCCAGCCGGCGACCACCGCGGCGGCGATCATGAATCCGTCTGACAGCCACCCAGCGGGGGTGAGCCAGGACAGGATAATCAGCAGGCCTGAGACGGCGACCACGCCCCAGGTTTTCCAGGTCTTCATGATGGGTGTCCTTTACTTTTTGAGGGTCTTTTTCTTGTGACACTCATTAAGTTAGGACAATTCCGGAGAAACTTCCTTGACCTGGATCAACTACCCACACACCTCCGACCTGACGAGGTGGAGCAGAAGAGCATGCCACGTGGCCTGTCAACACCAGAAACCCACCAGCACCGCACGGTGCTGGTGGGTTCCTAGCGTGGAGATGACGTGGTGTCGATCATGCTCCTTTCCCGGGTACTCGGATAGGGGGTGTTTAGTAGGCCGAGGGTTTGGCGGTACAGCCGGCGTCCATGAGAGGGCCGGTGTGAGTGCTCAGCCATTCCCGGATCGGGTGGCGGCCGTGTGGGTCGGGCGCCGCAAGGGAGGGGAACAGGGCGAGGTCGTCATCTACGCGTCGCTGGTAGGCGTCACGGGTCTCCTTGAGATGTCCTAGGTGATAGTGTCATCCTGGCCCGCAGGACGGCTCACGCGGCACAACGCCGCCACACTGTGATAGGCGGGAGTAACCGTTGCGTATGGCACCCTGGATGTCGCCTGTATTCAGGGCTCGAGTTCTTGCGAGAAGATTCGGTCCCTGTCGTTCACGGGTCGGTGTGGGCATGAGGACAGCGCGGCTCCCACTTCGGAAAGATGGTCCAGTCGCTAATGATCGTAGGCGTTGACAATGGCGTTGACCTTGGCATCCACAGCCTCCAGTGTGCTCAAGTCCAGGCGGGCAGTGTCGGTGTCCACGCCGTGCCCCTTCATCAGGAAGTCCAGCTTCGGGTGTAACTGGGCGAGGGTATCGTTCGCCATGCGGGAGGGGTCACCGCCGTGGGCGGCGCATAACGCGTTCGCCTTGGCGTGCAGTGAGGAGACGGATTCGAGGTCCAGATCCGACTCGTCGAAGTTCTCGACCCCGTGGTCCTTGAGCAGGAATTTCATCTTCTCGTGGAGACTGGCAAAGGTCACTTCGGCCATGGTGGTGTCCTTTCATGATGAAGATCAGGTGTTTTCTGTGGCACTCATTAAGTTATGAACAATCCGGAGAAAGTACCTTGATCCGCATCAAGTACCCGCAAAGTGAGATCTGGATTGCAAAAAGACTGTGGTGCTCGTAGCCCGGGGGCACAGATGGCCCGCCGGCACTTTCTGGTGCGGGCGGGCTTGTGGGGTCGGAAGTGCGTCAGATCGCCGACGGCTTGGCGGTGTAACCGACCTCGGCTACCGCGGTAACCAGGTCACGTACGGAGACCTTCTGTGGGTCGTGGGTGACCAGGATGCGTCCGGAGGAGAACTTCACCTCCGCATTCTCCACGCCGTCCAAACCATTCAGCTTGTTTTCGATCTTGGCGACACAGCTCGGACAGGTGAACTCATCAGAGCGCAAGGTGGTGTTCTTCAGCGTGGCCGGGTCGGTCATCTTAACCAGGTCCTTTCATCTTTTATCGTCATGTTCCTGTGCTTGCACCTTTAAAGATACGGTCCTTTCCGGGTTAATTCCTTGACCTGGATCAAACAACGACAAATCTCTCCTACCAGGAAATTGTCCTGGAAAAGAGAGAGGGATGTGGGCGTTTTAGAGGGCGGCGACCAGGTCGGCCAGGGCCTGGTGGTTGGTAATGGCGATCCATTCGCGGCCGGAGTCGATGACACCGGTTTTCTTCATCCGCGCCATTGCCCGGGAGGCGGACTCGACGGTGGTGCCGGCCATGCCGGCCACGTCGTCGCGGCGCAGGCGGACCTGCAGCAGGCTGGATCCGTCTTGTCGGACTTGCCCGAGCTTGGCGTCCAGGTGTTGGAGGGCGGCGGCCACGCGCTGCTCGACAGTCGAGGTGGTCTGTGCGGTCTCGCGTTCCCGGGACCGGACCAATTGGTCCTGCTGCATCCGAATGATCGCCAACGCCAGTTGCGGGTAGGCGTCCACGACCTCGGCCAGGGCCTCGGCGGGCAGGTAGAGCGCGCAGGTGGTCTCGATCGCCCAGGCCGAGTCGGTGGCTGGGGAGCTATGGGTGTGCAGTGGGCCGATGACATCCCCGGGGGCGGCGATGTCGACGGTGATTTCGCGGCCATCGATGGTGTCCCGTGTGATCCGAGCCCGACCGGAGGCGACCATATAGCTGCCCTGAGCCTGCTCGCCGGCTAGAAGGATGGGATCACCCGCAGCCCAGGCCCAGGAGGTCAGATGCTGGTCAAGCTCCCTGTGCTGTAGTGGGTTCAGCTCCTTGGTCAGCGGAGAACGGGCCAGGACCTGCATGCGCACGTCCAGGGAGCACTGATGCGGCTGAGCACAGGTGTGACGGACGGGATTGCGGGCCATAAGCCCCATGCTATCAGGCCCGGAGAGCAATGACCGCGGAAGCGGAGAAACAAAAGCCTCCGACACAACCGACAGCCGCGCGCCCTCACCACTCGCTGCCTGAGGAGTGGGCAGTGGAGGTGATGTCGGTGACGACCTTGATGAGCAGCTCGTCCACAGACACCTGTTGTAGGTCATGGGACACCACGAGATGGCCGGGCGGTACTACCACTTCGACGGAGGCCACCGCGTCCAGGTCATTGAGTGCGGTCTGGGCGGTGGCCAGGCAGCTCGGGCAGAAAAACCCCGACGTGGACACGGTGGTGTGCTTGAGGATGGGAGTGGTCATGATGAACTGCTCCCCAGAAGTTGGAGTAGTTCAAATGTCGGTGGGGTCCTTCGTGCTCACTTCTTTCACTCTTTGATCCACGTCATGGTCTCGCGGTGATTATCTTCCTACCGTGACAGGCAAGGCCGCGAACGGCCGTGACCACAGGAAAGAAATTCACGAGGAGAGGAAGCACACGATGTCGAAGGTATACGTGTTCAACGAGTACGGCGGCCCGGACAACCAGGAACTGATCACCCGCAACACCCCCCAGCCGGCCCCGGGAGAACTCGGGGTCAAGGTCTACGCGGCCGGGGTCAACCCGCTTGATTGGAAGGTCCGTTCCGGGGTTGCCGGAACCCCGCGTCTCCGCCCCGGTGCTGGTTGCAGGGCTGGCCTTCGGAGCTGCGGCGCTGCTGTTCACCGCCGTCGCCGAGCTACTGGTCGAGGCCTACGAAATCAAGGAGAGCACCGGCACCATCGCCATGGCCGCCGCCGGTTTCCTGGTCTTCCTCCTGCTCATGATGCTCATGTGAGAGGCAGCCGAATTCTGAACCGAGATGGGCCGGGCACCCCGGGGGTGCCCGGCCTCAACCGGTCTTCCACCGGTCTTCCACCGATCGGCCAGCGCTCCGAACAGTCGTTATCCGGAGTGGTCGGAGTGCAGATCAGCGGAGATCACACGGAAGCCGCCCGCCCGAGCCAGTGCGGCGTCGATAATGGCCGGATCCGGATCAACGGAGGCCAGGTGTTTGATGATCAGGTCGGCGTGCTCGTCATGGATAGTGGGAGTGTTGTATTCAGTGTAAGGTCTAAGCGCCTCTTGAGTTAGAGCAAAGCAATAACTGGGGCTAATGGTCGACCGTTGAAAAAAATTTTGAACCATATCGCCATATCGAAAGGTGAACCATGATTGTCACTATTGCCACCACTAAAGGCGGAGCAGCCAAGACCACAACTGCAATGCTTTTAGCTGAAGCTGCCGGACGGGCAGGACATAGCACCCTTGTTATTGACGCCGACCCCCAGGGATCTGCGACCCAGTGGAAGGAAGTAGCTGAAGAGAACGGTGAGCCTATTCGCCGTTATACCGTTACACCTGTTAATCGCGTGATGCTTTCACGAGTTATTTCTAAAGCAACTGAAGAATGGGTGTTCATTGATACCCCACCGGGTGATCCTGCTGTTATCAATGAGGCTATTGAGCTTGCAGATTTTGTTATTGTTCCTTCCCCCGTTGCCCCCGAAGACTTCAACCGCGCGGTACGAACCTTAGGAACGACCGGAGATACCCCCGCAGCCCTATTTTTGTGCCATTGGGATAAGCGGGCAACCAAGACCTACGAAGCAATCAAAGAGGCTATCGAAGACCAGGACTTACCGGTTTTTGATTCAGAAGTGCCCAACAAGCAGCAGGTGCAAAACTTTTGGTTTGCAGATACCCGCACCGGAGACTTAGGTGGGTATCAAGACCTATTCACAGAGCTTTCGCAGACACTCAAAGCCCTCAATCCATAAACCCATATATCCGCAAATCTGGTTATATGGACAACCATATATACGGCTATCCATACGACAATATGAGGCTTATTCAAAAGTACCCTCAGTAGAAGATTGTTGAGCAATCAACTGCTTCTGGCTCATACCAGCAAAGGTATTAGTCGTGGCCCACATTCTGATTCACCGAATTGTACGAGAGGTTCACCGCATCAGTTGACGTCACGTTACTATCAGCATCGTAAGCCCAATTATCACTGGTCATTTGGTTCTGAGCGTTGAAGGTATCAGCCTCACTGATAATCTGCCCGTCACCGGTGCTCTGCACGGTCTTGATTTTATTACCACGAGCATCATAGGTGTACTCATACTTACCCTCTGGGCTACCCGGGGTATTGACAGTGAGCAAATGCCCCGCAGCATCATAGGCATACGAGGTGACAAAACCAGTGCCGGTGGCCATATTAGCCGTGTACAAGGCCTGAATCTTATCCACCGCGTTAGTAGCATTGACCGGACAAGAACGAGGGTCCACGCCCGGGACGTAGCAGTACTTCTTCTCAGTCAGAGTCCCTACGCCCTTAGGGTTGGTAGAGGTAACCGGTGCGCTTTTGGCTTTTTGCACCTTCTCACCAATGAGATTACCCGGACGGCCAAAGTCTGAATGTTTCCAGACTTCCCAGTTATCAGCGCTAGTATTCGCATCAGCCCCATACCAGGTATCTGCACCCAGCACGCTGGTGCCGTCGGTAACCAGGACGCGCTGCCCGGCGTAGCGGCTAATCTCGGGATGCTCTACTTCACGCAACCAGACATCGAGTTCTGAGTTGAGGCAGATATCCCCGCCCTTGTAGTCCACAATCTTCGCTTTGACGTCGGGGGAGAGGCTGACGTCCACGGTGTCTAGGTGGGTGCAGAAGCCAATGGCTGGGGCTGTAGCGCCAGCAGCCAAGTTGCTGGGTAGTTTTGCGGTGAGCACGCAGGTATCACTGAGGTGTACCTCAGAGGCACCGGCTTCGAGAAGCTCCTTCTCTAACAGGCGGGCCAGATCCCACTGCCCCTGGCTGGTGGGCACGGTGCTTACGCTGGCATCACTCTGCGACGATATAGCGGTATAGCGTAGGAAACGGGTGGCAAGGGCATCTTGAAGGGTAGCTGAAGAAGTCACGACACCAGTGTAATTCACGTCTCTCTAGCCCATGACTTGGCAGCCGGGGCAACGGTAACTGATCCGGTCAACGTCCTCGGTGCGCTGAGTCAGGTGCCCGGGAGTGTAGCGGGCGGCGCCGATTCCGGCATCCGACATGTCCTCGCGCACAATTGAGGCCCCGCACCGGTAGCAGGGGCGGCCGGCCCTGCCATAACACCAGAGTGGGTCGGCACTGGTATGGGTGACGCGGTGGGGTCGTTGGCGGTTGGCCTCTAAAATCAGGCGGGCAATGGTGAGGACGCCGGGTAGATCGGGGACCTGCCCCACCGGGGTTCGAGGGTCCACGCCTGCGAGAAAGAGGGTTTCTGCGCGGTAGATAGTGCCAATGCCGGCCAGGTTCTTTTGGTCTAAGAGGGCAACACCGATAGTGCGTTCGGGACGCCGCAGCAGGTTGGTGGTGGCGCGCTCTAAGGACCAGTCAGGGCCCAGTAGATCAGGGCCGAGATAGGCTAGGCGGCCTGCTTCTTGTTCGGTGGGGTAGACCTCAAGGAGACCCAATGCGAATCCTACGGCAGCAACCGGTGTGCTGCCTCCCAGCACCTGCCCCGAGGCGTCCAGGCGGGCATTAGCTTCGATGAGGGCGCGCACCTGCTCAGCCGGCCGCCGCCACTTCTCCTTGCTACCATCCGGGTTAGTGCCGTAGAGGTGCCAAATCCCCTCCATTTTGAGATGGGAATGAAGGGTGATTTCACCGATGCGGAGCAGGATGTGCTTACCCCTCGCCAGAGCTCCATGGATGGGTTGCCCAGCTCCATCAATCTCGGCAAGATCTGGGAAACGCAAATCAGTTTTGTGGGCTATTCTGCCGGAAAGTCCCCGGTGTAGAGCTTGTGCCTGACGCCATACGGTATCGCCCTCTGGCATGGTTTCTCCTCTGCAGGTAACAGCCTGGTATGCACCAAGGGGTTAGGGTCTTGGGTGGTGTAAAAAAGTAAATTTCATTAAGAACATACTAGTCCGCACGGTAATGCGTGTATAGTATCAATCATGCTACGCGCCCATCCTGGCGGCGGGTAGCCTACCTACCACACCCCCGGAATCTCGGTTGATCCCGGCGCATCTCCCCCCACGAGCGTCATACATCAGCTGGAGATTTCGCTCCCGGGCCGTCCCCCACATTGCGGTCCTTCCCCTACTTGGAGGTCACTGATGGTTCTATTGACAGTCTTGATGGTTATTGTGCTGATGATGTCGGTTGGCGCGCTCTGCGTTCACCTGCATCGTAGTGTACGCGAATTCTGTGCGGGTTACGCAGAAGCAGCAGACTACGTGAGCACCTGGAACAAATGTTCATCGAATCTCCCTGACCGCGGGGTGCAACGCCGGGCCCACTGCTTAATAGAGCCGGCTCGGCACTTTCTTCGCCTTTAGGCCGATCCGGGTGCGCTAGGTGAGGTCACGACGCCTGAAAACTAGCAGTCCTAGAACTATCACCGCTCCCACTAGCAGAGCTAAGTAAAGAGCACCGGCCCCGTCCAAGCCGTGGGTGAGGGGTGAATTCCCGAACGCCCAGTGGTAGGGGGAGAAACGGTGCATCCACTCCCAGTCTGGGTTTTGATGGCCCAGGGCGTTGAGCACATAGCCGGTGACGGCCAGGGCGGCACCCGCGCCGGTGGCTGCTTTGCGTGAGCCCGTCATGGCGCCCACCGAGAGGGACGCGGCTCCGGCAGAAAGCCCCAGCAGCCAGTAAGCGAGCACCATAGGCGCTATATTTTCTAGGTCGATGTTCAGATCACCGGGTACATTCCAGGCCCAGGTGGCAAGGCCTGCGGTGGCTGCCATGGCTGCGGTGCGTATGAGCAGGGCAAGAAGCATATTGAGGTAGTAGCCGCTGCGTGAAACGCTGTGGGCAAGAGTGAGTTCTAGCCGCCCATTTTCTTCTGCTCCGGCCACCGCGCTAGAACCCCAGCTGATGCTGGCGATGGTGATGAGCACAAAACCTAAGAGACCGTAAAGGGTGCTCTGCGCGTAGCCGGCACCGGTGACGATAGCGTCGAAGCCAACCGTTTTGGTCAGGGCTTCGGGCATCTGGCTGACCATGGAGTTGGGGCCGCTGACGAGCCCAGCAATAGACCCGTAGAGGCCCAGGTAGAGGCTGGCGGCTGCCAGCACCCCCAGGCACCAGAGAAACAGCGCCCGCGAGGTGCTGCTCACTTCATTTCTCAGAATTTCAAAGTGCATGGCTACCCCTTTTGTGAGCGGTGACTGAACCAGCAGGTGTGTCTGTGCTGGTGCCGTCCTGGTAGTAGTACAGGATGCTTTCTTCGAGATCAGGCTTTTCAAGGTTGAGTTCTTGCACGGTGTAGGTGCCCAGCAGGGAAAGGAGGGCCGGCACCGGATCACGCAGGGTGCCACGAACCAGGGTGCGGTTGCCCTCCTCTCTAGCCGTCAGGGTGGACGCCGGGAGTTGCCGGGCTAGCTGGCTTCGCAATTGATGTGCCACTAGCCCCTCTAGGCTGGCGTGCATTTGCTGACCAGCGGCGTCCCTCAGCTCTGCCACGCTGGCAAGAGCGAGCAGGCTACCGTCTTTGACCACGCCCACCCGATGGGCGGCATGCTGTATTTCGCTGAGAATGTGGGAGGAGAGAAAGACAGTCTGCCCGCGACCAGCCGCTTCGAGGAGTAGCTCCAAAAAGACCTGCTGGACCAGGGGGTCTAGGCCGCTGGTAGGTTCGTCCAAAATGAGCAGGTCAGGTTGGTGCATAAAGGCCTGAATCAAACCGATTTTTTGCTTGTTGCCCTTTGAAAGTTTTGAAATGGGGCGGTTCAGCTCGGCACCTAACCGGCGGATGAGCGAATCGTGGTAGGCGGAATCAGCCACGGGGTTCAGCGCAGCAAAGTGCTTGAGCAGCCCCTTGCCGGTGAGGGAGGGGGCCGTGAGGAACTCCTCGGGCAGGTAGCCGATGTGCCGGCGCAGGGCGGTATTATCGCGCGGATTTTGGCCCAGCACCCGAATGCTGCCGCTCGTAGGGCGCAGGGCGTCGACGAGCATGCGCATGGTGGTCGACTTGCCAGCACCATTGGGGCCGACCAGGCCAAAAATTTCACCTCGGTCAACGCTAACATTCAGCTGGTTGACAGCGGTTTTTGCCCCAAAACGCTTGGTGAGGTCCCGGATGCTCAGGGCGGTATCGGTAGTCTTCACAGCTACACCTTTCCTCTCTTAGGGTGCGCCTCAACGCACCATCGCGCGCCCTAGTCTCGGCGCATGCGAAGCCCTCGGGGGGTGGGATAAAAACCGGCGGCAAGCAGGGCGGTGCGCAGGGTAATCACCGGGTGCTCGACCAGCTCTCCCTGTGGAGCTTCAGCCCCGGGCAGGGAAGCCGGGGAGTCCAGAATATCCATGCCACCGGCGGTCTCAAGAGCAATTTTGTCGGCGGCTCCTGCCCGCACCAGCTCACCGAGCAGAGGCGCTGCGGCAGCAATGATGGCGGGGGAATCGGTGAAGGGCAGCACCGTTTTAGCGCCGCGTTCTAGGTAGAGAGCCAGCTGACCGTCCACCAGCACCACGCAAGCACCTGCCTTACGACCCGGCCGGTGTTTGACCGGTGTGCGCTCGGAGTCCCAGGGGGTAGCTGCCGGCCAATCCAGGGTGGAGCCGTAAGGGTTAGCAGGGTCAGTGGCGGCCAGTAGGACGGTGCGACGTTTGGTACGCCGCACCGGGGTGTAAACCGGTGAAGCTGAGTTCTCAGCCTGATCAGTATCGGTGGTTACCTCGCCATCCCTGTCGTATTCGCGTAGACGATCCACGGTGCTGGCGCTTGCGAACTGGGCTGCCCCCAGCTGTTCGATGAAGTAACCGCGCCGTGCCAGTCCCTTTTCTTCAGCCACAGAAAGTACCCGGTAGATCCCGGCAAAACCGCCCGGCACATCCTCTACCGCTACCGCTCCACGGGTCAGTACCCCGTAACGGTCCATGAGAAGTTCAGCGCGAGCGTGAGCGGCGACGGTGGAGTCAAGGTCCTCGGTCTCAAGCCGGGACCAGCGGCCAGCGTCCACCGGGGCAGTGGCCGGTGCCGCGGTAGGCCGAGTGCCGGTAGCAACCCCAAACCGGGCACCAGAGAGGCGAGAAGCGCCGCGGCGCATTCCCACGCTGCGAGCGCGGGGAGCAGGCTTGCTCAGCTTATGAGCGGAAGAGCCGCCGGCGAGCATGGCACGCACCGGGGCAAAGGTGTCGTTGGTAGCAAGACCTGCCCAGACCAGGTTCCATAGGGCGGCGGAGATCTCCTTGTCAGGCGGTGGCGTTTCCCCGCTGGCCGTCGCCAGGGCAGTTAGCTGCGCCTGAATCTGGTGGAAGAAGAGCCCCCCAGAGAGCAGAGCGTAGACGGTCTGCTCCAGCGGGTCGAGGGCGGCGAGCGCTTCGGCACGCTCGGCCTCGGTGGGTAGGGTTAGTGCAGCAGTTTCGCCTAGGTGCAGGCTGATCCAACCGTCGTCGCCCGCTAGGGCACCGTCCCCACTCCAGATGATGTCCCCGGCGCTCATGGCTTTATCGAGCAGCGCGGGGGTGTAGTCGCTGATGCGGGCACGCAACACTAGAGCTTCAAGGGCTGAGGCCGGCAGGCGAACCCCAGCCAGTTGGTCCACGACGGTCAGCAGACCATCGTAGCCGCTCAACATCGCCTTTTCATCGCGACGCACGCGCGCCCCACTGGTGGCACCAAAAGTGCCGGGTGCAGCGGTGGTTTCGGTGATTTCCCATTCACCCACGTGCTGCCAGGCGGGCAGGAATCGGGCATAAATATCCCCGGTCACCGGTTCCACATCGGCGCGTAAGGCCGCCAGAGAGCGGGCTCGCAGGGTGCGCAGCACCCCTGAATCTACCCACTCATTACCAGAAGTTTCGGCGGTGCCGGTACGGGCAAAGGCTAGCTCGCCGCGTAGTTCATCGGGTAAGAACTCACCGGAGATGACGCGGCGGTCAGCGGCCAGCGCTCGCAGGGCGCTATCCACAACAGAGACCCCCAGCCCCAGGGTGTGAGCAACCTGGGTGGCGGTGAAGGGGGCATGGGTGCGCGCATATCGAGCTACCAGGTCGGTCAGCGGGTTCTCGACCTGCTCTAAGAAGGCAAGGGGCACCCCAATGGGCAGGGGCACACCCAGAGCGTCGCGCAGGCGGGCGGCGTCTTCAACGGCGGCATATACCTCGCGTTCGCGCAGCCGGAAGCGGAAGGCGCGGTTGGCTGCCACGAGATCTTCTAGGAAGCCGCGGGCGGTTTCGAGGGTGACGGTGTTTTCGGCAGATGCGTCATCTGATGCTGTCTCCGATGCTGGGGTCGGGGAGCTGGCCGCCTCTGGCTGGCGCAGACGGGCGGCGGCATCCTCAGCGCTGAGCGGCCCTAGGAGTCTCAGCAGGTCAGCGGTGCCTTCCACCCCGCGCAGGCGGTAACCGGCAGCGGTGCGTTGCAGACGTTCTTCAGTGGAGCGGATAACATCCACATCCAGTAGCTCGCGCAGCTCGTCTTTGCCCAGGAGTTCTGCTAGTAGAGCCGGGTCTAGTGCCAAGGCAGCGGCGCGGCGTTCGGCCAGCGGGGAATCGCCATCGTAGAGGAACTGAGCGACGTAGCCAAAGAGCAGGGTACGGGCAAAGGGGGTGGGGTTCTCGGTCTCAATTTCAGAAACCTTGACCTTCTTGCTCTCGATAGACCGGTGCAGGTCTAGAAGGGCAGGCAGGTCATAGACGTCCTGCAGACACTCGCGGGCCGTTTCAAGGAGCAGGGGGAAGCTGGGGTATTTACGGGCAACATCTAATAGTTGGGCACTGCGCTGTCGCTGCTGCCAGAGCGGAGTGCGCCGGCCCGGGTCCTTGCGGGGTAGCAACAGGGCGCGGGCGGCGTTTTCCCTGAAACGGGAGGCAAAAAGAGCTGAGTTGCCCACGCGCTCGGTGACGAGATCTTCAAGTTCTTGGGGGTCAAAGAGAAAAAGATCAGCGCCGGGTGGTTCGGCTTCCATTGCGGGAATACGCAGTACGATGCCGTCATCGGCGGCCATAGCTGATGCATTGACTCCGTAGCGTTCTTCGGCGCGGACGCCCACCGCCAGCGCCCAGGGGGAGTGCACCGGCATACCCAGGGGTGAGTGGAGCACCACACGCCAGTCGCCCAGCTCATCGCGGAAGCGCTCTAGTACCAGGTGCTGTTCACTGGGGACGTCCCCGGCAGCTTCGACCTGTTCACGGATGTAAGCCATGAGGTTATCAGCTGCCCAGGCATCCAGCCCGGTTTCGCGGAGGCGAGTGCTGGCAGCGTCCGGGGTAGTTTTGATTTCGGCGGCTAGCTCGCGGGTGAAGGTGCCCAGGGCCCGGCCCAGGTCCACGGGGCGGCCGGGCGAATCCCCGTGCCAGAAGGGTAGGCGGCCGGGGACGCCGGGGGCAGGTGTCACGGTCACTCGGTCGTGGCTAATATCTTCGATGCGCCAGGATGAGGCACCCAGGGCGATGACGTCACCGGCGCGGGATTCATAGACCATCTCCTCATCTAACTCACCCACGCGCTTGGGTGCTTTAGAGTCTTCCGCGCCAGCAATGAAGACCGGGAAGAGGCCACGGTCAGGGATGGTGCCGCCGCTGGTGACAGCAAGCCGCTGGGCGCCGGGGCGGCCCTCGATGGTGCCGGCATCCCGGTCCCACACCACGCGGGGGCGCAGCTCTGCGAACTCATCCGAGGGGTACTTTCCTGCTAGCAAATCGAGGGTCGCCTCAAAGGCAGCTCTGGGCAAGGAAGCGAAGGGAGCGGTGGCGCGTAGTGCCTCAAACCAGGCCTCAACGCTGATGGGGCCCAGGGCGCAGGCTGCTACCGTCTGCTGGGCAAGAATATCCAGGGGGTTGGTGGGAATCGAGAGGGGTTCAATGTGCCCGCCCAACATACGCTGCACGGTGACGGTGGCATTCAGCAAATCGCCACGGTGTTTGGGGTAGAGGTAGCCGCGGGATGTTTCACCCACGCTGTGCCCGGCTCTACCTACTCGCTGTAGACCCGATGCCACCGAGTGGGGGGATTCCACCTGAACCACCAGGTCAACCTTGCCCATATCAATGCCCAGTTCTAGGGAACTGGTGGCGACCACACAGCGCAGCTGCCCTGACTTTAGAGCCTCTTCAATCAGGGTGCGCTGGTCCTTGGAAACAGAACCGTGGTGGGCACGAGCCAGCACAGGCGGCGCCCCGGTAGCGGTGCCCGAAGCCCCCGCCATCTGCGCTGGTGGGCGCTGAACTGAGGGCGACGCTCCAGCCAGGCGGGAGTCATTGGTTTCTAATCGGGCGGGAGCACCTTGAGCCAGTGCACGGGCAAGAATGGCAGAGACTGATTCAGGCTGACCCTGAGCGTTTGTCTGCTCAGAGCCAGACCCCGAATCGGCGCCGCTGACGGTCGTATAGTTTAGTGCCCCGGTGCGGGCATTGCCGGTGACTTCCCCTAGCTGCCCCCGAGCTTCCAACCGTCCGATGTAAATTTCGTTCAGGCGGGCGGTGAGCTTTTCTGCCAGTCCGCGGGAGTTAGCGAAGACGATGGTTGAGCGGTTAGCTTCCACCAGGTCTACGATGCGCTCTTCAACATGGGGCCAGATGGATGCCTGGTAGCCAGAATTATCCCGCGGCTGCTCAGCCGGTGGGGAAGACTCCACCTCTTCGATATTAAAACCGGCAGGTAGGGCACCCGAGGCTGGCTGGGTGAAATCAGAGTCGGTGAGCTTGGGCCCAGCAGAATGAACATCGGTGTCTAGTTCTTCTTCGCCGGGGAAGACTCCCACCGCGTCGAAGAGTGCCCGCTCGGCATCATGAGAGGGGCTGGCTGCTGTGCGAGGGGGCTGGGGGAAGTCATCAAAGAAGCCGTCACCGGCACCCGGTTCTGCTGGGCTGCTACCTGCGCCCTTGCCCACTGCTGGCCCCGTCACAGGCCTGATGCCCAGGGCGTCAGCCAGGGTGATGCCCTGGGGCAGGCTTTCCGCTAGACCCGCACCGGTGGCAGGGTCTGACTCTTGCGCCAGAGAGTCGGTGTGTACAGCCCCGTCATCATAGGTAGGAATAGCGGCTTCATAGTCCCTGACCCTTTTCTGGGTACGTTGGTTGAGCTGGTCTACAAAGCTGGGTTTGGTTGGGGTGTCTGTACCTGCCGCCCCAGCGGTGTTCGAGGCTGAAGAGTTGTTGACGAAGCCGCCGGCGTTAGGGCCGCCTAGCGCGGTCATATCGGGCACCGGCACCGAGACAGTTAGCTCCCACTTCTTTTCAGAGGGTGGGCGCACCACTTCAACGGGTGCGCTACCGCCCAAGAAACGAGCGACGGTTTCTACCGGTTCTACGGTGGCAGAGAGCCCAATGCGTTGGGCGGGGGCGGGGAGAATCTGATTAAGTCTCTCCAAAGTCACCGCCAGGTGCGCGCCACGCTTGGTGCCAGCCACGGCGTGCACCTCATCAATAATGACGGTGTGTACCCCGGTGAGGGTAGAGCGTGCCTTGGAGGTCAGCATCAAAAAGAGGGACTCGGGGGTTGTAATGAGAATGTCCGGCGGGGAGGAAATAAGGGCGCGGCGCTCCTTAGGCGGGGTGTCTCCGCTGCGCACTCCCACCCGCACCTCAGGCGGTTGAACCCCTAAGCTTTTTGCTGTTTGAGCAATACCAATCAGCGGGGCACGCAGGTTCCGTTCTACGTCCACACCCAGGGCTTTGAGCGGCGAGATGTAGAGAACCCTGGTGCCGCCCACCGGTGCAGACGCCGCGCCCCCGCTGCCCTGGCCAGCAGAGCCGGTCTCGGCACAGGCGTCGTTTTCAAAGTGCAACCTATCGAGCGCCCAAAGAAAGGCTGAGAGCGTTTTACCTGAACCCGTGGGGGCAACAATCAGGGCATGCTGACCTGCACTAATAGCCTTCCATGCACCGGCCTGAGCTGCTGTTGGCGCTGAAAACGCCCCGGCAAACCAGGTGCGTGTGGGGGCAGAGAAGTGGGCGAGGGCTTCGTGCGGTTGATCAGCGGTCATTGTCCCATTATCCCGCAGCCCGGTCAGAAAGCACCCTTTGTATGCCAGGTGGCGAGCAACCGGTTCGAAGCGATGGGACGGGTGTAAAATCAAAACCGTAAATATTTTCTTGGTAAAGGAATGTTATGGCGCCATCTGCCTCAGCCCGCGAAGAACTCTTCATCACCCCACGCACCGTCTCTCACTTCACCAATCAAGAAGTCACCGATGAGATGCTGCGAGAGATTTACAACCTCACCAAAATGGGCCCCACCGCTTTCAACTCCCAGCCCCTGCGCATCACCTGGGTGCGTTCAGCAGAAGCCCGCCAGCGCCTGGCTGCCCACATGGTCGATTCTAACCAGGCAAAAACCATCGCCGCGCCCGTGACCGCTATCCTCGGTTTTGACCGCAGCTGGTTCCAGCGCTTTGGAGAGTTCAATCCCCGTTCAGCGCCGAATATGCAGCCCATATTTGAAGGTAACCCCGAGGCAGCTGACGGCACCGGGGCGCTTTCAGCCCATCTGCAGGCAGGCTACTTTATTACCGCCGTCCGCGCCCTGGGCCTGGACGCTGGCCCCATGACCGGTAGCGACCTAGCAGCTATCACCACGGAGTTCCTTGCCGACAAAAACCAGCAGGCCTTCCTCATCGTCAATCTTGGATACGGCATTGAGCCCAGCTACCCCCGCAACTTGCGTTTTGAATTTGAGGACGTCACCGAAACCATCTAGCTTTCCGGGTTAAAGAGCTAAGGGCGGTAAAGCACGAGTGCTTTACCGCCCTTTCGCTAAGACTCATGGTGGCAGGCTTGAGTCTAGGGGTTTGCCCCTACCGCACCCACCGATAGCTGTGAAATCTGGCTGTTAGAGCAGGCTTCTGCGGGGAAGTTCAGCACCAGAGCCTGTGAAGCTCCGGGTGCCTGTACTGAGTACCCTGCCGAAGGCTGGGCTTGGCAACTTTCACCGAAGAGCTGCGCTCGGGTTTCGCGCAGGGTAGCGCTAACGCTCTGGTTAGTGCCCAAGACGGTGCCTGAGGCTGACCATTCAGTAGCTTGAGCTGCACTGGCGCCAATCTGGTGGTTTGAGGCGTCCACATAGTGCACCGATGGGTAGCCACTCATGGTGCAGTCAGACTCGCCAGTGTTGGTGAAGGTGAGCGTGATGTAGCGAGAACCGGCAGCTCCAACTCCTTCGGCTACAGCCGCTGATATGTAGAGCTGGTCGTAGTCGCAGACGGCCACTCCTGCCGCAGAACTCGGTGCCTGGCGCGGAGCTTCACTAGCCTCTTGTGGTGGCTCACCGGTGGAGGCTGGGGTGGGTTCCACGGTGGTCACGGTGCCGGTGGGCACCGGTTGAGATGTAACCTCTGACCCCGGCGCAGGCGTTTTTTCAATAACCTGAGGAGAAGGAGCCGTTGCAGTGGGGCTGGGCTGGGCGCTGGGCGTAACCGTAGCAGTTGGGGTGCTGCTGGGAGCGCTGGTTGAGGACGCTGGGCTACTGGGGCTTACTACTTGTTCCTGGGAGTTAGACTGGGACGCACCGCAGGCACTCAGGAACAAAAGTGCAACCAGACTGCCGAGGGCTGCAATTTTGGGGGATCTGATCATAGGCTGTCTACATCCCGGGTTGCAGGGTGATGTGAGCGCCGTCCATGCCCTCGGAATACTGGGTTTGGCAGCTGAGACGCGAGCATTCGTTGGCGACGTCGTCAATCATATCGAGTAGGTCTTCTTCCGCTTCTTCGCGGGGGAGGGACGCCTCAATGTGGTCGGGGTCAATAAAGGCGTGGCAGGTGGCGCAGGAGGCGTTGCCGCCGCAGGTTGCCAGCACGGGGAAACCGCCAGCGATTACTGCCTCAAGCATGGTCTGGTCTGATTCCCAGGTGAGCTCTTTGGTCTCACCGTTTTCGTCGGTGACAGTGATGTTTACGGTCATCGGTTTACTCCTCGTTTTTAGCGGCGGTCACCGGGCAGGTGGCCGTGTGTCTTCCCTCATTTTATGGGGGGCCAGGGGGCTGGCCCCTATTTTGTGGTGAATGCTACGTTCATGTGTCTCTTTGTATACCGTACATAGAATAATGGGGCACGAAAAAACCGGCCTCCCGAAGGAGACCGGCTTGTGATGTGCGCCCGAAGGGATTCGAACCCCCAACCTTCTGATCCGTAGTCAGATGCTCTATCCGTTGAGCTACAGGCGCATTTTGCATTAGCTGGTTTCATCAACCTGCCTCAGCAACAGGTAATACTTTACGCAGGTTCTTAAAGGTGCGCAAATTGAAATCCCGTGATGGTTGTCTCAGCTGGCTCCTTCGGGATGTAAATTCCTTGAGATTGCAAGGTTTTTGGTGTGAAAATTATTTTTAGAGGGGACTGGGCCAGCAGTTTTCTGTTGCCTGCACCACGTGCTTGAGCGTTAGGCGTCGAAATATTTTGTCAGATGCAGAAAAAAACAATCAATCTGGGTACGCTGGTTACACACGATGAAGTGATGTGTGCACCGCTTGCACGACGCGTTCATTCATATCCATGGGTGGCGCGTTTTCTATTTTTGCCTGTTTGACTACGGCCTTAGGCGAAGAGGAGAAGCAGGTGCACGTCGTTCGGCACAGTGGAGTGCCGGTTGAACAAACCTAAAGGGGAAGCGTCAGATGACCGACTTTTCAATTGAAAACGTATCCGCCCAGGCACCCACCACGCATGCAGAGTTGCTGCAGTGGGTTGCTGATATTGCACAGATGACTCAGCCTGACCGCATCTACTGGGCCGACGGAACGCAGCAGGAATACGACCGTTTGGCGGGGGAACTGGTTGAGGCTGGTACCTTCCGTAAGCTGAGCGACCACGAATTCCCTAACTCATATGTAGCGTTTTCTGATCCCGATGATGTTGCTCGCGTTGAGGAGCGCACCTTTATCTGCTCAGAGACCGAAGAGGGCGCCGGCCCCACCAATAACTGGCGCGATCCTCAGGAAATGAAGCAGACTCTGACCGGTCTCTTCACCGGTTCCATGCGCGGCCGAACCATGTACGTTATCCCCTTTGTCATGGGCTCGGTGGACGCTACCAACCCCAAGTTCGGTGTTGAAATTACCGACTCAGCTTACGTGGTCTGCTCCATGCGCATCATGGCGACCATTGGCACCGAGGTCTTGGATAAGATGACCGCCACCAACGCTTTCTTTGTGAAAGCACTGCACTCAGTGGGTGCTCCTCTGGAAGCCGGTCAGCAGGATGTCCCCTGGCCCTGCAACCCCGAGAAGTACATTGTGCAGTTCCCCGAGAGTCGTGAAATCTGGTCCTTCGGTTCGGGCTACGGCGGTAACGCCCTGCTGGGTAAGAAGTGCTACGCCCTGCGTATCGCCTCAGCGATTGGCCGTGATGAGGGCTGGATGGCTGAGCACATGTTGGTTCTCAAGGTGACTAACCCAGAGGGTAAGAGTAAGTTCATGTCCGCTGCCTTCCCTTCAGCCTGCGGCAAAACTAACTTTGCCATGATGGACCCCACTGTTGAGGGCTGGAAGACCGAGATGGTGGGCGATGATATCGCCTGGATCGAATTCCGTGACGGTAAGCCCTTTGTGGTTAACCCTGAAGCAGGTCTTTTTGGTGTTGCTCCCGGGACCGGCTGGTCCACTAACCCCAATGCTATGCGCGCTGTCGCCAAGGGCAACACCATCTTTACTAACGTTGCGCTCACCGATGACAATTCAGTGTGGTGGGAAGGTAAGACCGATGAGGTGCCCGAGCACCTGATCGACTGGCAGGGTAATGACTGGACGCCGGAATCCGGCCGTCCCGCTGCCCACCCCAACTCTCGCTTCTGCACCCCCATTGCCCAGGCTGACATGCTGGCTGAAGAGTACTACGCTCCGGATGGCGTGCCCCTGTCTGCCATCATCTTCGGAGGTCGTCGCAAGACCACTGTGCCCCTGGTGACCGAGGCAAGTAGCTGGGGGCAGGGTGTCTTCCGCGGTGTCACGCTTTCATCAGAGACCACTGCTGCCGCTAAGGGCGCTGTAGGTGTGGTGCGTCGCGACCCCATGGCGATGTTGCCCTTCATTGGCTACAACGCCGGTGATTACATCCAGCACTGGATTGATCTGGGCAAGAAGCACGGTGAAGAAAACATGCCCAAGATTTACTACGTCAACTGGTTCCGTCGCACCCCTGACGGTGGCTTTGCGTGGCCCGGTTTTGGTGAGAACTCCCGCGTGGTTAAGTGGATCTTTGACCGACTGGAGGGAACTGCTGGCGGTGAAGAAACCTTCCTGGGTGTCGTCCCCGGGCCTGGTGACCTGGATGTCACCGGTCTTGATATCACCGAGGCTGAGTTGCAGGCTGCTCTGGCTGTCAATAAGGACGAGTGGGCGCAGGAGCTGCCAGGCATGGACGAATGGCTGACCGCCCTAGGCAATAAGCTACCTGCTGAGATGCATGCCCAGCGTGACGCACTAGCTGAGAACCTGGCGTCCTAAACCAGACCTGTAAGAGGGGCTCTTGTTCATATTAAGCAAGAGCCCCTCTTTGGTGTTCGCTATCACAGGCTTCCTGTGAAGTTCATTCCAAAATCATTTTTTCTCTTGTGCTGGAACTTAAGGAGTACAAAACTATAACAGTTACCATCCTTAGAGGTTCTTGTTCGTTATTTCCGAACTAATAAATAATCTCGATATTAAGGATCGTCCCGGCTATCACTAGGAGCTACGCAATGCGACTCACCGCTTTTTCAGACGTCTCATTGCGCATCCTTATGCTTCTTTCTGGTCTTGACGGGCAGAAAGTCTCCACTCAGACTATTGCTGAGGGTGTGGGTACCCCCTATAACCACGTGGCTAAGTCGGTAGCTTTCTTGGTGAATATGGGCCTCCTTGAATCAACCCGTGGACGCACCGGCGGGGTTCTCTTATCGGACGCCGGTCGGGTGGCAACTGTCGGTCAGGTACTGCGTGCTACCGAGGGCGATGTGGCTATGGTGGAGTGTGAGGGCGGGTCTACTGACTGCCCTATGCGCCATGCCTGCTCCCTGAGGGGCGTTCTTGCTCAGGCTCGTGAGGAGTTCTTTAAGTTACTAGACCCTGTGGTCATTTCTCAGCTGCCCAACGAGAAGCAAATGGGGCCTGTCTTTGTGGAGTTGGGGTTGGGGCCTCTTGGTGGAGCAAGACGTTTGCCCTCAGCCGCCTAGTGCTGATGGAAGAAAACATAACTGCTGACACAACCGGGTGTCAGCAGTTTCTTTTTCTCCTTTATTTCGTATTTAGTATGCTAAATTAAGAGGGGTTAAAAAACACTCAGTTATTAAGGAGACGGATATGCTGTCCGAGAAGTCCCGCCCCGTCATCGAGGCCACCCTGCCCGTTATTGCGGAGCGCATTAACGACATCACCCCCGATTTTTACCAGCGCATGTTCACCGCCCGCCCTGACCTCATGGACGGCATGTTCTCGCGCTCATCTCAGCTAGAGGGCACTCAGCCCAAGGCACTGGCAGGCTCTATCGCCGTCTTTGCCTCCTACATCCTGGCTCACCCCGGCAGGTACCCCGATGAGGTGCTCTCCCGCGTCGCCCACAAGCACGCTGCTCTTGGCCTGCGTCAAGAAGAATACCCCACCGTTTACAAGTACCTTTTCGAGGCAATCGCAGCTAACCTGGGCGATATTCTGACCCCCGAAATAGCTGAAGCCTGGACCGAGGTTTACTGGCTCATGGCAGATGCCCTCATCAAGCTCGAAAAGGGGCTTTACGCTGTTCAGGCCAACAACGCCATGTTCGCCCCCTTCGCTATTGTGCGCCGCGAAGAGACCGGTGAGAACGTGGTTGTTCTGACCCTTGAGCCCGCCAACGCTATTGCCATGACCGACGCTGTTGCCGGCCAGTACGTCTCTATCATCACCAAGGCTAAGGACGGTCTGCGTCAGCCCCGCCAGTTCACCTTGCTGCCCTCTGAGAAGAACCAGCGCCGTGTTGCTATCAAGCTGGACATCAAGGGCGAGATGACTCAGATTCTGCACGAGAAGAAGGTCGGCGACCTCCTCGAACTCTCTAATCCCTACGGTGATGTGACCCTGGGTGCTTTCGGCGATTCAGAAGATCAGCCCCTCTACCTCTTCTCAGCAGGTATTGGCGTGACCCCCATGATCGCTTTCCTTTCAGAGCTGGCAGCTACCGGCTCCAAGCGTGAAGTCATTGTGGTCCACGCTGACCGCTCTTTCACCACCTGGCCTCTGCGCGATGAGATGACCGAGTACGTCAATCTCATCGAGAACGCCCAGCTGGTTTCCTTCGTTGAAGCAGGCGGCGAAGGTAATTTCGAAGGCCGCGTAGACATCAGCAAGCTGGGCGTCCCTGCTCACGCTTCAGCCTACCTCTGTGGCCCGCTGCCTTTCATGCAGGGTGTGCGCTCCCAGCTCATTGAGGCTGGTGTTCCCGGTACCAACATCCAGTACGAAATCTTCGGCCCTGACCAGTGGATGCTGCACGACCAGGCACGCGGTTAGTCTGGCATTAATATAGAGCACCTCTTTAAACGAAGAAGCGGTGGGCACGTAAAACGTGCCCACCGCTTCTTCTTATCTTTGGTTAGCTTTCGCGAACGATGGCAAGAATCTCATCGCGGACACGCTCCATGGTCGCCTGGTCCGGCGCTTCAAGGTTGAGGCGCAGGAAGGGCTCGGTGTTAGAGGGGCGCAGGTTAGCCCACCAACCTTCGGTCTTGTGCTCGAAGGTGGTGCCATCCATGGTATTGATGTCCACGGTGTCGCCGTAGTGGTCGGCAACGCGGGCAATGGCGCCGGCCTTATCCTCAAGCTCTGAGTTAATCTCACCGGAGGGGACATAGGGGGAGTACTTCGCACCAATCTCTGAGAGCGCCTTCTTGGAGGTGCCCAGTGCTGCCAGCACGTGCATAGCAGCTAGCATGCCGGTGTCAGCGTTGAAGAAGTCCTTGAAATAGTAGTGGGCTGAGTGCTCGCCGCCGAAGACGCCATTTTCTTTTGCCATGACAGCTTTGATGAAGGAGTGGCCTACACGGGTCTTGATGGCCTTGCCGCCCTCAGCCTCAACCAACTCGGGTACAGCCTTTGAGGTAATCAGGTTGTAGATGATGACTGGCTCTGCGTTGCCTTCTGCCTGGGCGCGGGCGATTTCACGCTCTGCAACCAGTGCGGTAATTGCTGAGGGGGTGACAGGTTCACCCTTTTCGTCGATGACGAAGCAGCGGTCGGCGTCGCCGTCAAAAGCAAGACCGATATCAGCGCCGTGCTCAACCACTGCCTTCTGTAGATCTACCAGGTTGGCAGGCTCCAGAGGGTTAGCAGGGTGGTTGGGGAAAGAACCGTCTAGCTCGAAGTAGAGGGGAACGATATCCAGGGGCAGACCGGGCAGGATAGTATCGCCCAGGACGGCGGGGGTGGTCATGCCGCCCATGCCGTTACCGGCGTCCACTACAACCTTGAGGGGGCGGATGCCCGAGAGGTCCACCAGGTTGCGCAGGTATTCGGAGTAGCCCTTCAGCACGTCCTTTTCGCTGACCGTTCCTGGGGTTTCAACGGTGGGTATGGTGCCCTCGTTCAGGTATTTCTGTGCCAGGTCGCGTACCTCGAAGAGGCCGGATTCTGAGGAGATGGGCACCGCACCGGCCTTGGACATTTTCATGCCGTTGTACTCGGCGGGGTTGTGCGAGGCGGTGAAGGTGACACCGGCTGCGTTCTCTACACCGCAGGCGTAGTAGAGCTCATCGGTAGAAATCAGACCGATGTTGATGACGTTTGCGCCGCGGGCAGCGGCCCCTTCAGCGAATGCTTCCATGAATTCGCTGCCGGAGGGGCGCATATCGGCACCGACCAAAACGTTCTGGCCCGCCAGTTCAAGCACGTCGACGAAGGCAGCGCCGGTGGCGCGAACGGTATCTGCGGTGATGGTTTCCCCCACAATACCGCGAACATCGTAAGCCTTAAAAGATGCAGTTAAATCAATAGTATTCACAGGGCTAGTCTAGTAGTCTGGCCAGGTTCTACGGCTTAGATTAAGGCTAATTCTGCTGTGATTTATGGCGATAAACACCCAGGGGTGAACCCTGCATAGCTGTCGGCGACAAGGGGTCCATGGTTTCATAGTGAGTATGGGTGAATTATTTTCTCTTGATAATCCGATTCAGAATTATGCGTGGGGCTCGCGTGAAACGCTGGGGCTCATGCGTGGTGTGCCCGTACCCACTGAAGCACCTGAGGCTGAACTGTGGGTGGGCGCTCACTCGTCTGCACCCTCCCTGGCCCACGTGGACGGCGGGACTCAGCCGTTGGACACGCTGGTGGCGCAGAACCCCGACCGGTTCCTTAACCCGAGGCGAGAGAACGATACTTTCCCTTTTCTGTTCAAAATTCTTGCCATTGAATCGCCCCTATCGATTCAGGTTCACCCCACTGCGCAGCAGGCTGCTCGCGGGTACCGGGAAGAAGAGGCGCGTGGAGTTGCCCTGGATGACCCTACCCGCAATTACAAGGACCAGTTCTCTAAACCAGAGACCCTTATCGCGCTGACCCCCATGCGCATTCTCACCGGCGTGCGGGACTTCGCTGAGTTACGTGGCTTTGCTACCACCCTCAAGCTGGACTGGCTCAACGGCGTCCTGGCCCAGGCAAAGACTCCCCGTGATTTGCTGGTTGCGATTGTGCGTATTCCTCAGGACGCCGCTAGCACAGCGACCGCTAAGACCGTCAAAGCTGCCAAGAAATGGGCTAAAAAGCATCGGGATGTGCAGGAGCAGAACTCTGCAATTGCCGGTGCGGTTGAACTGGTTGCCCTGGTGGACGCTAAGTACCCGGGGGATCGCGGTCTGCTGTTGGCTTTGGTGATGAACCTGCTGCACCTGAAACCCGGCGATGCTGTCTTCACTCCTGATGGTCAGGTGCACGCCTATGTTTCGGGTACCGCTATTGAGCTGATGTACCCCTCCGATAACGTGATGCGAGCGGGCTTGACCAGCAAGCACGTTGATGAAGAAGAACTTATCACCGTTTTGGGCGAGCGCCAGAACATCCCTACCATTCAGCGTCCTGCCGCGGGTGCCCTGACAACCTACACCATGTGGGATGAGCGCTTAAGCGTCACCCGCCTGAGCGTCACAGAGGGCGAAGAGCTTGCCCTTCCCCTGGAAGGCGTTGCTGCGACTCTCTGCACAGCCGGCACCGTGGTGGTGCGTGATGAGACCAAGACCTTTACACTCACCGGCACCCAGTCAGTCATGTACGTGGGTGATTCTGCCCAGCTGAGTGTTGCAGGGCAGGGCGAACTCTATATAGCTGCCCAGCGCTAGACCCCCTCTGATATCAACTAAGATAGGGGTGTATCTCGCACGTAACTATCGTGCCCAGCGCTATCAAGGACCAGTATGAAAATCATCCTGACTGTCACCGGCCTCGACCATGAAGGCATCATCGCAGGCGTCACCGGCAAGCTCGCCGAGCGCAAGGTTAATATCGAAAACCTCTCCCAGACTCTGATGCAGGGCTATTTCACCATGATCCTGCAGGGCAGCTTTGATGAAAACCAGCAGTCCATCACCGAGCTACAAGAAGCTATGAAGCCGGTAGAAGAGCAGCAGCAGGTGCAGATTCGCATCCAGTCCGATGCCATTTTCCAGGCCATGCATACCCTCTAGGAGCACCATGTTTTCCGATCGTTCAAGCTCCGTTCTTGAGACCCTGCAGATGATTGACGAGGACCGCCTCGATATCCGCACGGTCACTATGGGTATTTCCCTGCTGGACTGCGCTGACTCAAATGGCGCCGTCGCCCGCCAAAAAATCTACGACAAAATCACCTCCCGCGCTGCTCGCCTGGTTGAGGTAGCCGAGGGCATCGAAGCTGAGCTGGGCATCCCCATCATCAACAAGCGCATTTCGGTAACCCCTATCGCTCTGGTTGCCGGTGCCAGCCAAGATGAAGACTACGTAGAGTTCGCTAAGACCCTAGACGCCGCCGCTAAGGCTGTAGGGGTTAACTTCATCGGCGGTTTCACCGCTCTGGTTGATAAGGGTGCCACCCCTGCCGATGAGAAGCTGATGTGCTCCATTCCGCGCGCGCTCAACGAGACCGATGTGGTCTGTGCCTCCGTCAATATCGGCTCATCTCGCGCCGGCATCAACATGACGGCGGTGCGTACCATGGGCGAAATCGTCCGTGAAACCGCTGAAGGTTCAGCGGAGGCTCACGGCTTTGGTTGCTCCAAGCTGGTGGTCTTCGCCAACGCTGTTTCAGATAACCCCTTTATGGCAGGTGCCTTCCACGGCGTCCAAGAGGCAGACACAGTGGTCTCTGTGGGCGTCTCTGGCCCCGGCGTTATTAAGCGAGCACTGGAAAGCGCTCGCGGTGAATCCTTTGACGTCTGCGCTGAGGTTATCAAGAAAGCAGCCTTCAAGATTACCCGCATGGGTCAGCTGGTAGGCACCCTGGCGGCTGAACGCCTGGGTGTTGAATTTGGCATTGTCGATCTGTCCTTGGCACCCACCGCTGAGGTGGGCGATTCTGTGGCGCACGTGCTGGAAGAAATGGGTCTGGAATCGGTGGGTACCCACGGCACCGTTGCCGCCCTTGCTTTGCTCAACGACGCGGTTAAGAAGGGCGGGCTCATGGCCTGCTCGCACGTAGGTGGCCTATCTGGCTCCTTCATCCCGATCTCTGAGGATATCGGCATGATTGAAGCCGCTGCCGCCGGCAAGATTACCTTGGATAAGCTAGAGGCCATGACCGCTATTTGCTCAGTGGGTTTGGATATGGTGGCTATTCCCGGTGACACCCCGGCGTCCACCATCGCAGCCATGATTGCCGACGAGGCGGCAATTGGCGTCATGAACCACAAGACCACCGCAGTGCGCGTCATTCCTGCTATCGGGCTGGAAATCGGTGACATGGTGGAGTTCGGTGGCCTGCTGGGTCGCGCCCCCGTCATGCCTACCCACCCCGAATCGGCTGAGCTCTTTGCCGCCCGCGGCGGCCGCATTCCCTCACCGGTGCATGGCTTCCGTAACTAGACCTCTTGATTAAAACTGCGGCCCCCTATCAGCTGATAGGGGGCCGCAGTTTTAATGTGGCTAGTCGCCGTTATCTCCGTCAGTTCCGGGTTCTGGGCGTCAGGCGCACTGTCACCTTGGGGAGGAACCAGCCGATGAGCGGACCGATGGTGAAGGCAATGAGTAGAGTGCCGATACCGAACTGGCCGCCCATCGCGATACCGGCAAGCACTACGCTGACCTCTAGCACTGAACGCACGAGCCAGACCGGGCGTCCGGTCACCCGCACCAGGCCGGTCATGAGACCATCGCGCGGGCCGGAGCCAAACTGCGCACCCAGGTAGAGGGCATCAAAGAAAGAGAAGAGCAGGATACCCACCAGCAGGTAGGCCCACTGTAGCAATGTATGAGAGGGGTCGGGAATAAAGCCCATAGCAACATCTGCTGAAAGACCCACCAGCACGGCGTTAGCCAGGGTGCCTAGCCCCGGCATCTCTTTGAGAGGAATCCAAAAGAGCAGCACCACAAAAGAAGTGATGATGGTAATCAACCCGTAGGAAGCTCCGGTGAGTTCCATGATGCCTAGAGTGAGCACATCCCAGCCCAGGGCGCCCAACCCTGCCTTGATGAGAAGAGCGCAGGACGCACCAAAGCCGATCAGTCCGATAACGAGCATGGGTAGGCGCAGGGCCAGCTTGCCAGCTCGTAGCTGCTGCAGTGGCGTCAGATGGGCCAGGGATGAGGGGCTTGTTTGAGGCATCCTTCCATCATAGGGTTTGCCGTCAGTTCTCTGAAAACACCGGTGTGATGCAATCAATTTTTGAGAAGAAATAACCCACAGACGCTGGAAGCTATCTTGATTATGCCTTTGACCGGGTGGGTTACCTGGGAACCAATACTCCCATTGATGCCTGTTATGAGTGCGTTTTTGAAGGAGAGTTTGTGTTAACGGCAGACGGTTTTACCTCTCCTCAGGGCGGCGACGTTAACCCGAAAATCTGCGATGTGGTTAAGCGGACCTGCGGTTATCTACGTAACCCGCTTAAGCTATCAGCCGGCTACCTGGCTAGCTACCAGTCTTTCAGTTTCACAGACGGGCCAGGCGTCCGCCACCCCGTCTATGTCTCTGGCCTTCCACGGCTCCAACAACCAGTGCATCCTTCACCTGAAGACCACCACGAGGCTGTGCCTACCTAACAAACCCCGTCATCATCGCCTCAAAAGCTAGGCGGGGGCTGGCATTGCTCTGCAGACGGCGCCGGGTGGCGGCAACAGCATCCAGGTGGGCAAGGGTGCGTTCGGCAGATTCAGCTGCTGCATAATCGTAGAGCCCCTGGCCCAGGTGAGCGTTGATGAGCTCTGAATCGGTGCGCAGCTGTAGGGTCAGCACATCCCTCAACACGGTCTGAATATCAGCCAGGAAACGGTCCAGGGTATCAGTTTGTATGCGCTTGGCGCGACGTTTCTGGTCCTCTTCTAGCTGACGTAGCTGCGAGCGGTGAGTGGGCGAGAGCCGCTCACCGTCCTCGTAGCCTAAGGACATCAGCAGTGCAGCTCGCTCCGTGTCATTACGGGCGCTAGCATCTGCTTCAGCTTCAGCTTCGGCAATGGAAATCAGTTCGTCGGCTGCTTCCATCGCAGCAGCCACGGTAGGCAGGGAGATCGGTAGACGCACCACCCTACTGCGGCGCTTACGCGCATCTTCATCCTCGGCCAGCCTGCGAGCTACCTCAAGATTGCCCTGAGACATACGGGCCGCCAGTTCAGCGGCCTCCGGCGCGTGCCCACCTGAGACCAGAGCAGCAGTAACAGCATCAGTGGTGGGTACCTTTAGGTTCACCGGGCGGCAGCGTGATCTGATTGTCACCAGCACATCGGCAGGGGAGGGCGCAGTCAACAGCCAAATAGTATGTGGCGGCGGCTCTTCAATCGCTTTGAGCAGCACGTTCGAGGTGCGTTCAGGCATGCGGTCCGCATCCTCAATCAGCATGACGCGCCAGCGCCCCACTGCCGGGCGATCTTGCGCCCGCACCACAAAATCACGAGCCTCGTCGATAGTGATCTGCGTTTTTTCGGTTCTGAAATGCACAAAATCCGCGTGGGACCCACTCAGCACGGTCTGGCAGGAACGGCAGGCGCCACAGCCGCGCTGGCCGAGTTCGCGCTCGCAGAGCAGTGCAGCTGCAAAGGCAAGGGCTGCGGTCTCCCGCCCGGCACCGGGTGGGCCGGTAAAGAGCCAGGCGTGGGTGGGGCGTTCATCGGCGGACGCCCGCTGCAGGGCGGTCAGCGCATCGGGCTGGCCGATGAGGGTATCCCAGACGCTCATGAGAGCACCTTCAAGGCTGCTGCTAAGACGTCCCGGTGTACTTCCTGAACAGACTGTGCCCCGTCAATCACCGCGTAGCGTGCGGGGGCAGCCGCGGCGCGGGCGCGGAAGGTTTCGTGCAGGGCCGCGTAGAAACTATCATCTGCTGATTCCATGCGATCAGCCTGGCCGCGGGCACCGGCACGCTCGCGCCCTTCCCCTAGAGGAACGTCCAGTAGCACGGTGGTGTGGGGCAGAAGATTGGACGTGGCCCAGAGACTCAGGTCGACAATGTTCTCGACGCCCAGACCGCGCCCGGCACCCTGGTAGGCAGCTGACGAGTCGATATAGCGGTCGCAAAGCACCACTTTGCCCTCTGCAAGGGCTGGGCGAATTTTCTGGTGGGCATGGGCAGCTCGGGAGGCTGCGAAGATGAGCGCTTCGGTATGAGGGTCCACTTCCCCCTGTCCGTGTTCCAGCACTAGAGCGCGCAGTTTTTCCCCGATGTCGGTGCCTCCTGGCTCACGGGTCACCAGCACATTAAAGCCGCGGTCGGTCAGTGCCTGGGCCAGCAGTTTGATCTGAGTGGTCTTGCCCGACCCGTCACCACCTTCAAAGGCAATGAAAAAGCCGCTACCGGTATTCTGCCCGACAGTGGCGTCAATTTCTGGAGTGTAGTTTAGCGCGTGTCTCACGGGTATAAGCCTACCAAGGCCCAGCGATCGTCACAGTTGCCCGAGTCTTAGCAATTGAACTTTTGTGTCTACGGATGAGCCCGGTGGGCGTAGGCTAGTGTTCATGACTGAACAGAAGCTATCCCCTGAAACTCTGGCCGTCTCTGCCGGCCGCCCTGCCCATGAGCACGATGCCCCGGTCAACACTCCGATTATGATGACCTCCACCTTCCGTGGCGCTGGCACCGTCGATACGATCAACGACAAGGTATACGCGCGGTTTGATAACCCCTCCTGGAATGGGCTCGAAGAGGTTATCGCTGATCTTGAGGGTGCCTCTCTGCCCGGTCTACTTTTTGCTTCGGGTATGGCAGCGGTCGCCGCTGTTGAAGATCTCGTGCCAGTTGGCTCCGCTATCTTGATTCCCAAGCATGCCTACATGGCTTCTATTTCTATCGCTAAGAAGCTTGAACGCCGGGGTATCACCGAGGTGATCCGCATTGACGTGGACGATACGCAGGGAGCTATTGAGGCGATAGAAGCTGCGGCTGCGGCTCGCGGGGTGACCGCACAGAACATTGATTACGCAGCGCCTCAGGTGCTGCTCTGGTTGGAAAGCCCCACCAACCCCATGCTGGAGGTCGCTGATCTTCCCGCTCTCATTGAGGCAGCCCAGCGCCTTGGTGTGGTCACTGCTGTTGATAACACCTTTGCTACTCCGCTGCTGCAGCGCCCCCTGCAGTTGGGCGCTGACATTGTGGTGCACTCGGCCACCAAGTTCATTGCGGGGCATTCAGATGTAGTACTGGGCCTGGCCGTCACCAACCGCCCCGAAATCCGCGCCGTTATGCTGGAGCACCGCTCACTCAACGGCGCTATTCCCGGCCCCTTTGAAGCCTTTTTGGGGTTGAGAGGCGTACGCACTTTGGCCCTGCGTATGAAGAAATCAGTTCAGAACGCCCAGGTTCTCGCTGAGCGTCTGAGCCAGCACCCCGCTGTTGAAGAGGTCCGTTACCCAGGTCTTCCCACTGACCGCTACCACGAACGCGCCAAGGCGCAGATGGACGGCTTCGGCGCTATCCTCTGCGTGGTGCTCAAGGCTGATGTAGCCCAGACCGAAGAGGTGATGAACCGCCTGCATCTCTGGACTCCCGCAACGTCCTTAGGTGGCGTAGAATCACTGATTGAGCGCCGCCGCCGTCACGGGTCCGAGCCGGTCAGCATCCCTGAATCGCTTTTGCGTCTATCGGTGGGTATTGAGAATGCCGATGATCTTTACGCTGACCTTGACCAGGCGCTGACCCTTCTGACCGACTAAGGAAAAGGCACTATGCGCCCCTACGAACTCGTAATCTTTACACAGTATTATGTTCAGTTGATACTGGCTGTGGCTTTGGCTGCCGTCGCAATTTTTGCTTTCATTGAGGCTGCTCGTGCTAGCGGGTATGCCTACCAGAGTGCTTTTAAACGTACTAAGGGTTTCTGGATGGGTGTTACCGGGGCCTCCGCAGTTTTCTTGGTTCTCATGGCGGTGCAGGCTTCACAGTTCGTTGGTGGCTCCCTCTTCATACAGCTCATTGCGGCAACTGCCGTAGGAGTCTTCCTGGCGGATGTCCGCCCGGTCGTTTCGGTGCGTCGCCGCTAAGACCTCTGCACCCCTGCCGGCGTAGGTAGCGGTCTGCGAGTCTGTGCTTTGAACCCACACAGTTCATGATGAACTGCCCGTACCACGAGCGGTTTTCGTGAATCTGTGTGGGTTTACCTTTTATTTGCAGGGTTTAAGTGGGATAATGGTGCTATGACTTACAAATTGGTACTGCTCCGTCACGGGCAATCAGAATGGAACGAAAAGAACCTCTTCACCGGGTGGGTAGATGTGGCACTGACCGAAAAGGGTCGTGCTGAGGCTACTCGTGGTGGTGAGCTGATGAAGGAGCGCGATATCCTTCCCGATATCGTTCACACCTCTCTGCAGCGTCGCGCTATCAACACCGCTAACCTGGCTCTTGACGCGGCTGACCGTCACTGGATTCCCGTCAAGCGCAACTGGCGCCTGAACGAGCGTCACTACGGTGCGCTCCAGGGCAAGGACAAGACTCAGACCCTAGAGACCTACGGTGAAGAGCAGTTCATGACCTGGCGTCGTTCCTACGACATCGCTCCTCCCGTTCTTGATGATAATGATGAGTTCTCGCAGGCTAACGATCCCCGTTACGCTGACATTGAAAACGCTCCTCGCACCGAGTGCCTCAAAGACGTCCTCGAGCGTATGCTCCCTTACTGGGAATCAGACATTAAGGAAGATCTGAAGGCTGGCAAGACCGTTCTGGTCGCTGCGCACGGTAACTCCCTGCGTGCCTTGGTCAAGAACCTTGAGGGTATTTCAGATGAGGACATCGCCGATCTGAACATTCCCACCGGTATCCCCCTCTACTACGAGCTGGATGATAACTTCACGCCTGTTGGCCCCGGCGAATACCTGGACCCCGAGGCAGCTAAGGACGCCATCAAGGCTGTAGCTAACCAGGGTAAGAAGTAAATCTTTCACCTAGGCTAGACCTTAAAGCCGGACGCCGGCACCCACTGGGGTGCCGGCGTCCGGCTTTTATATTTTCTGGGCAGAAGCTCTTGCCGGGTTCTACAGGCTTTGGGGAACCGCGTTCCAGTCACCGGTGACCAGGTAGGTCACCTTGCGAGCTACTGAAACCCCGTGGTCGCCGAAGCGCTCTAGGTAACGGGAAGCGAGAGTGACGTCCACTGTTGTTTGTGCGGGGTGGTCCCAGTCGTCGGCTGCCATGCGGTTGAAGACCTCTACGTGTAGTTCGTTGATACGTACCTTGTGCTTGGCAATATCTTGGGCGTGGGAGAGCTCGCGGGTTTCGAGTAGAGCAATCACGCTATCGATGATTTTTTTATCCAGTTCAATGATTTCAGTGAAAATGGGGGTGATGGAATCGGGAAGCACGGGGGCAGGGTAGCGCATGCGCGCTACCTGGGCTACGTGGCGTGCAAGGTCACCCATGCGTTCTAGGGAGGAGCTCATGCGCAGAGCGCCTACAATCATGCGAAGGTCAGAAGCAACGGGCCCCTGCAGAGCCAGAATGTCGATGGAGCGTTCGTCCAGCTCATTTTGCATGAAGTCAATGCGAGCATCGTTGGAAATAACTTCTTCGGCTTCTTGGATATCAGTTTCTAAGAAGGCGTTGGAAGCACGTTCTAGAGCTTCTTTGACGAGGGTTGCGATTTGAATGAGCTCTTCGCCCACATGCTGGAGTTCAGCTTGGAAGACTTTACGCAAGAGCGCGTCCTTTCCACACGGGTACATTAGCGGTGTGCAGCGGCGCGCGGCCGATGCTTACCCTTTAGGGTCTCAGGTTCATGTGAACGAAACTCTATACGTGGGTAAACGTTAGTTGAACCCACGGGATTATTGGTGGTTTTCGTGCTTAAAAGATGACGGCGCACCCTAAGCTGATAGATGTGAACTTTATCGTAAGCATTTTATGCGCGGCTCTTCTGGGCCTGGTGGTGGGCGCTGTCAGCATCCTTGCTGTGCAGCGTAGCGAGCGGCAACGGGCTCGGTGGGCTGATGTTGAGGAACCTACCGTGAGTGACGGTGCTGCTGAAGTACTTGCTGTGATTGGCAGGGCCTACGTGGTGGTGGACGCTGTGGACGGCGTGGTGCAGGCTTCTCCGGGCGCCTATGCCTTGGGCCTGGTAAGGGGCCACACGGTGGTTGCGGAGGAGATGCTGGAGCTAATCGATCAGGTTCGCACCAAGGGTGCTATCGCTGAGAAGGAGATTGTGCTGACCCGCGGTTTTTATGAGGAAAACCGTTTGGTCATTGATCTGAGAGTTGCACCGGTAGGTGATGAGTACATTTTGGTCTTGGCTGATGACCGCACTGAGATTACCCGCGCCCAAACCGTACGTACTGACTTCGTCGCTAACGTTTCCCATGAGTTGAAGACACCGGTAGGTGCTATTGGCTTGATGGCCGAAGCTATCGAAACTTCGGTCGATGACCCGGAATCAGTGCTCTATTTCTCTAGTAAGCTCAAGAAGGAATCCCAGCGCCTGGCTGCCCTGGTGCAGGATGTTATTGAGCTATCCCGTCTGCAGTCTGCTGACGTGGTGCTGACTTCTACCCTGGTTGATATCAGCCAAATGGTTGCCGATGCGGTGGACCGCAACCGGCTAACGGCAGAAGGCAAAAATATCGATTTGCTGGTGGGCGGTAGATGTCTACGGCCCGTGCACGGTGATCCTGAGCTGTTGGGCACCGCTCTGCGTAACTTAATTGAAAACGCTATCCGTTACTCCCCTGAGAATACGAAGGTGGGCATCGGGGTGAGTGTGAAAGAGGGCACTGTTAGAATTTCAGTGAAGGATGAAGGCCCAGGCATCCCCGAAGACGAGCAAGATCGAATTTTTGAACGTTTTTACCGTGTAGACCCTGCCCGCTCACGCCAGACCGGTGGGACCGGCTTGGGGTTGAGCATCGTTAAACATATCGTGGGTCAGCACGGTGGTGAGGTTACCCTCTGGTCAAAGCAGGGTGAGGGGTCAACCTTCACCATTGCCCTGCCTTTGGTTGATGAGGTCAGTGAACAAGATTTGCTGGGAGAGAGCACCGAAACTGGTGCGCTCTCCCAGATAGTACAAGATAAGTAAATAAGATAACGCTGGATTTTCAGCGAAAACTATAAGGACGCAGAAGACGTGACCCGAATTTTAGTGGTTGAAGACGAAGAGTCGCTGAGTGATCCCCTTGCCTTTTTGCTGGGACGGGAGGGCTTCGATGTTCAGGTCGTAGATAACGGGCTGGACGCTGTTACTGAGTTTGAACGTAATGGTGCTGATTTGGTGCTGCTGGATGTGATGTTGCCGGGCCAGTCTGGGATGGAGGTCTGTAAGCAGATTCGGTCAAGTAGCGCGGTACCCATCATCATGCTGACGGCGAAGGATTCAGAGATTGATAAGGTGTTGGGCCTTGAGCTGGGCGCCGATGACTATGTCACCAAGCCCTATTCCTCGCGTGAGCTGATCGCTCGTGTGCGTGCGGTATTGCGTCGCCAGGGTGAGGTTGAGGAGCAGGACTCGGGCGCTCTTGAAGGTGGCCCGGTGCGTATGGATATTGAGCGGCACGTGGTTACTGTTACGGGGGAACCTATCTCGATGCCCCTCAAGGAGTTTGAGCTCCTTGAAATGCTCCTGCGCAACGCGGGTCGTGTCATGACCCGTTCTCAGCTGATTGACCGGGTGTGGGGGGCTGATTATGTAGGGGATACCAAGACCCTTGACGTCCATATTAAGCGTCTGCGTTCGAAGGTCGAGCCTGACCCCTCATCCCCGCGTTATGTAGTTACGGTGCGCGGCCTGGGCTATAAGTTTGAGCCCTAAGCCCGCCACCTTCTAGGGCCATTAAAAAACTAAGCCCCTCGATGTAGCACCGAGGGGCTTAGTTGTATGTGCTTGCTTAGCGGTCTGCTTCTTCTGAAGCTGAGGCGCTAGCTGATGCTGCATTGGGCAGGTAGGGGGCATACTCATCGTGTGAGCCGTCCAGTACCGGCACATTGAAAGTAGTGGACTCATCAGTGACGTTGGAAGAAACTTCAACATCCATCAGGGTCATACCGGGATTAGCGCCGGTCTCGGCCAGGGTGGTCGCCTGATCCTCGTCTTCCAAGCGAACTTCGCTGTTTGCCTCAACATCAACGGTGACGGTTTCAGTGGGGAAGGCGAGGGTGACGGTGGCGTTCTCATCGGTCTGGTTCAGAATGGTGCCCAGGAGGCGGCCTTCTTCTGCTTCGCCAGAGGAAATCACCATGATGTTACGCAACTGAACGTCTTCATTACCCAGGTTAGCCATCTGGCCATCTGATGCTGAGTAAATGATGGTGGTGGGCTGCTCGTAAATGTAGCCGCAACCGGTTGCTGTCAGCATGAATGAAGCGACCAGAACAGAGGCACCTGCTCGTTTAAGGGTCTTAGAAGCTGCAAACTTCACGGCTTGTACTCCTTGTATAGGTTCGAAGGCTTCCCGCGCTCGGCGGGAAAAGTGTGTATGCACAGTTTTGTGTCGTTGGGTCACATTCTATCTGGTTTGCCGACGGAACGTCTGTATCAGAGCCGTGAGGTACTAAAAGAATGCACACGTGTGGTCAATATTAATCTTTAAACTACACGATAAACCTCTCATGATAGACTAGATAGGCTGAAAGGGGTTTATCCATATGGTTTTTGAGGTTGGCGAGACCGTCGTTTACCCTCACCACGGAGCTGCAACAATCGAAGAGATTAAGATGCGCAAAATCCGTGGCGAAGAAAAGATGTACCTGAAACTCAAGGTTGCTAATGGCGACCTGGTGATTGAGGTTCCCGCAGAGAATGTTGATATGGTCGGCGTGCGCGATGTCGTTGATGAGCGAGGCCTTCAGGAGGTCATTGAAGTTCTGCAGGCAACCGATACTGAAGAAGCATCCAACTGGTCGCGCCGGTACAAGGCTAACGTTGAGAAACTGGCGTCCGGTGATGTTTTGAAGGTAGCTGAGGTCGTACGCGATTTGTGGCGGCGAGAGAATGATCGTGGTCTGTCTGCTGGTGAGAAGCGCATGCTGGCTAAAGCACGTCAGATTCTTTCCTCTGAGGTAGCCCTGGCGAAGGACATCGAAGAGTCCGCCGCTGAGGTAGAGCTCGATAAGATCCTCGAAGCGGTCTAAATCGGGTATGCTCACTGACTGTGAGCGAGAATTTTTTTGATGCAGCGAGCACCGAAACCGTATCTAACGGTTCGGTGCTCGCTCTTGTTATTGTGGCAGCCGGTTCTGGGTCCAGGCTAGGCGCCGCGGTGCCCAAGGCCGCGGTGAAGGTAGCGGGTAAGACGCTGTTGGAATGGGCACTTGAGGGTGCTGGGTCTGCTGGAGTAGCGGCCCGCATCGTTGTCACCGTCCCACCGGGGGACAGGGACTTGAGGCTGGTCTGCCAGAAATTTGGTGCCCTAGCGGTTGAGGGTGGAGCTACCCGCGCAGAGTCGGTCACCGCCGCACTCACAGCGCTTTCAAGTGCTCAGTCCCAGCCTGGCTTTAGTGACGCGCTACCCACCGGCGTCCTGGTGCATGACGCTGCTCGTTGCTTCACTCCGGCCCAGGTTTTTCATCGGGTAGCCAGCGCCCTTGCTGAGGGAAAGCGGGCTGTTATCCCGGTAGTACCGGTGGTGGATACGATTAAGACTGTAGATGACCGGGGCTATGTCACCGGGACTCCCGCCCGTACTGCTCTGCGGGCGGTGCAAACTCCGCAGGGGTTTGACCTTCCCACCCTGCTAGAGGCTCACCGTCAAGTGGGGGGTCTGCCACCGTCCATAGCTGAGAGCATCACCGATGATGCCATGCTGGCAGAAACACTTCAGATACCGGTGGCAACGGTAGCTGGAGCTAGCGAATCTTTCAAAATTACAACCCCGCTCGATTTTGCCCTTGCACAAGCATTGCACGGTGGCGTAGATAAGGAGACTGCATGATTCCCCGCATTGGAACAGGTACCGATGTTCACGCTTTTGGTCAGGAGGGTACCGAGTTGTGGGTCGCCGGTCTTCACTGGCCGGGTCAACTTGGCTTATCTGGCCACTCGGATGGCGACGTGGTAGCTCATGCTGCTGCTGATGCGCTTTTCTCCGCTGCAGGTCTGGGGGATTTAGGGTCTAATTTTGGTGTGGACCGGCCTGATATGGCAGGCGCTTCCGGTGTGCGTATTCTTTCGGAGGCAGCGGAGCTTGTACGAGCTGCCGGTTTTGATATTGGCAATATTGCTGTGCAGCTGATTGGTAACCGGCCCAAGTTTTCCCCTCGGCGGGAGGAGGCTAACCGCGTCCTCTCTGAGGCTGCGGGTGCCCCGGTCACCATTACGGCTACCACCACCGACGGGTTGGGGCTAACTGGCAGAGGGGAGGGCGTGGCGGCTACCGCCGTGGCTCTGGTTTATGCGCAGGATGATAGCGCCCACTAAGCTTCAGGGGCTTACTGGCTACAATAGTCCCCCTCAGAGCGGCCGGGGAAGCCATCGAGAAGGTAGCTGTGTGCCCATACTCTTGTAAATTCATGCATATTCTCCCTGAAGGTGCTCGGCAAGGTTCTGTGCGCCTTCTACGCTCATGACTCGATTCTGCCTACCCACCCAGACACTGACATCACTGTCTTGAGGCAGACGATGAAAACTAAAGCCACATGCCTATATGAGGCGCAGAAGACCCCCTCGTCATAGCTCACCTCTTGCACCTTATGACCTTCAGCTACCTGCAGCCGGGTACCAGTCGGTAAACTGGGGTATGTGACTATACGTTTTTACGATTCAGCAACTTCCACCATCCGCGACTTTCAGCCGGTTCACCCGGGCGAGGCGGGCATCTACTACTGCGGTGCCACCGTGCAGGGTGCACCTCATATCGGGCATATCCGCTCCGGCCTGGTCTTTGACCAGTTAGCTCGTTGGCTGTCCTACCGCGGGCTGAAAGTCACCACCGTTCGTAATGTCACCGACATCGATGACAAAATTCTGGTGAACTCCGCATCCTCTTGCGAGGATAGCTACACCGGAGACCACCCCCGCGAAGAGTGGTGGGCGCTGGCCTACCGTTTCGAAAAGATTTTTGGGCAGGCTTATGCCGCCCTCAATATTGCACCTCCCACCTATGAGCCGCGTGCAACCGGCCACATCCCGGAGATGTTCGCCCTTATTCAGCGTCTTATCGACCGCGGCTATGCTTACCCTGCCCTCGATGACTCCGGCGATGTCTACTTCGATGTGCGCTCCTGGCCGCAGTATGGTTCGCTGACGCACCAGAGCATTGATGATATGCAGGACGCCCCCGACGCCGACCCCCGCGGTAAGCGTGATCCCCGTGACTTCGCCCTGTGGAAGGGCTACAAGCAGGGCGAGCCGGAAACCGCATCGTGGGTTTCTCCCTGGGGAAAGGGGCGCCCCGGCTGGCACCTAGAGTGCTCCGCCATGGCGGGTAAGTACCTGGGCGAAACCTTCGATATTCACGGTGGAGGTCTGGACCTGCGCTTCCCCCATCACGAGAATGAGATGGCACAGTCCCAGGCAGCCGGCTACGGGTTTGCCAACTTTTGGATGCACAACGGCTTGGTCACCTATGAGGGCGAAAAAATGTCCAAGTCCATTGGTAACACAGTTTCCCCCGAAGACATGCTGGCTGCAGCCCGCCCCCTAGCGGTGCGCTACTACCTGGGCCAGGCGCACTACCGCTCGGTCCTGGACTACCGCGCCACCTCCCTTGATGAAGCCCGTGTTGCAGTAGAACGTATTGAGGCTTTCCTGGCAAAGACTCAGAGCTATCACAGCGCTAGCTCCGTCGTCCCTGCAGCTTTTGCTGAAGCGATGGATGATGATCTGGGTATCCCCCAAGCGCTCGCCGTCCTGCATGAGAAGGTCAAGGCCGGTAACGCTGCGCTGGTAGCAGGCGGTAGCGCTGAAACCGAAGCCTCAGAGGTATACGCCATGGCAAAAGTGCTGGGTCTGGTGGAACTCATGAACTTTGGCGGGTCGGCAGATACTGGTGGGGAACATGCCGCTCTGGACTCTCTCATTCAGACTATGCTGGCCCAGCGAACCGAGGCGCGTGCCGCCAAGGATTGGGCGAAGGCCGATGAAATTCGTGATGCCCTTGCTGCCGCAGGCTTGACGATCAAGGATGGGACCAGCGGTTCCACCTGGTCACTCGGTTAGCGTCCGCAACCTGCCGTGCCCTAGCTCTCGTCCCAAAGATGCAGTGCTGTCGGTAAGCTAGTAGGCAAGCAAGAATCTTTCAAACAAAGGAATACTATGGCTAAGGCTGGCTCACGCCCCGGCGCAACCACCAAGAAGAAGGGCCCTTCTAAGGGCACCGGCGGTCACGGACGCAAGGCTCTAGAGGGTCGCGGGAGCACTCCCAAGGCAGAGGACCGTGTCTACCACAAGGCGCACAAGATGAAGCGTGCTGCTGAGAATCGTCAGGTGACCAACACCGTGCGCTCACGTTCACCCCGACTGGGTGGCAAGCGCGCCTCTGATGAGCTGGCTACCGGCCGTAACTCTGTGCTTGAGGCTTTGCAGACCGGCATCCCGGCTAAGACCCTCTTTGTGATGTCCCGTATTGAGGTTGATGACCGCGTGCGTGAAATTTTGACCGAGGCTAATAAACAGGGTCTCCCTATCCTTGAAATTGGTCGAGGCGAGCTGGATCGTCTCACCGATAACTCGGTGCACCAGGGCGTGGCACTGCAGATCCCTCCGTATAAGTACCCCGATGCGGGCAACATGGTACTAGATACTATGGACCGCTGGTACGACAAGAAGATGGATACCCCTCCTCTATTTGTTGCTCTGGACGGTATTACCGATCCGCGCAACCTGGGTGCGATTATCCGTAGCGTGTCTGCTTTTGCTGGTAATGGTGTCATTATCCCTGAGCGTCGCAGTGCGGCTATGACCGCTTCAGCCTGGAAGACTTCTTCGGGTGCCGCGGCTCGTATTCCCGTTGCAAAGGCGACCAACCTGGTGCGTGTCATTGAGCAGGCAAAGGACGCTGGTGTCTTCGTAGTGGGTCTGGATGGCGGCGGCGATGTCGATCTTCCTAACCTTGAGCTGGCGTCAGAACCCCTGATGATTGTGGTGGGTTCTGAGGGTAAGGGGCTTTCACGTTTGGTGACCGAGAAGTGCGATCAGATTGTATCCATCCCGATTAGCTCAGCTATGGAATCCCTCAATGCTTCTATGGCTGTGGGTATCTCTCTCTACGAGGTATCCCGTCGGCGCGCTGCCTAGAGAACTTCAGTTTTCGCTCTCTAGGTAGATAACGCCCCAGAATTCTTTGCAGAATGTGTTTGCGGAGGGTTTTGGGGCGTTTTTCTGCCTTAAAAACCCTTTTTAGAGTATTTTTAAAAGAAATTTATATGTGCTGGGTCATAGATTTAAGCCATAGACCTGCTTCACTCAAACGCTCTGACCAGGACTTTTAATGCTAAAAAGAACGCGCACCTTGACCCCGGTCACCCTTTTTGCTTTCTTAGGGCAAGGTTTTAGCTCTTTTTCGAGTTGCGCCCCTGTTTGAACCTGCGTAAAGTATTACCAGTCGCCGCGGCACAGGGATAAAAACCTGAAGGCCACGGAAGGACAAAACGCCTAATCACATAGTGTTTCCCACTGCTT
>NZ_JAMAYG010000002.1 GCF_023712425.1 Rothia sp. P100 | reverse complement strand
CCCCAGAGCTGCCGTAAGCGCCCTGCGCTGACGCGCAGAGATTCACCACGATTTTCGTTTCCTCGCGCGCTCGGAAAATCATGGTTCATCCGGCAGCCTGGCAACATTTAGGGTTAGCAGCCCCAGAATTCCCATAAAACTCTCAGCTCAGAAAACCTGCCTACAGCAACCTAGAGCCAAATTCACAGACTCATCGCGTAAACTGGGGCGGAAGACTATCACCAACACCTGATTTGAGGGATTATTCGTGGACAGCGGTTCACCCCTATTCATGCTCGCGCTACTAGCTATCATGATGATTGTGCTTATCGTACTGCCTGCTCGCCGTACCAAAAAAGCGCAGACACAGCTCAAAGAACGCCAAGACCAAATGATGCCAGGGACTCCCGTAATGACCAACTTCGGTCTCTACGGCACTGTGGCTAGCATCAACAAAGAAGACAACACCGCTGAGCTCCAAATTGCTCCTGGTACTGTTGTTAAGGTTCATCTCATGACCGTTACCCAGATCGAAGAAACTGGTGCCGCAACCGGATCAGCAGCCTCGGCAGGGGAGCATCAGCCCACCATCAACGGTGAAATCGCAGACGAACCCACCAAATAAACTTTCTTCTACGAAATAGGTGCGCAGCCTGAGGGCCGCGCGCCTTTTCACGTTTGACATAAAACTGTAAAGGGGCGTTGATGGCTACTACAGGCCACAGTGCAAAAGCACGCGGAGCGCTGGTCTCCATGCTGCTCTTACTGCTCTTAGTTGCTGGGGGTATCTTCGGCACCACCTTCGCTGGGGGTTCCTGGTCACCCAAGCTCGCGCTTGATCTTTCAGGTGGCAGCCAGCTCATTCTTTCACCCCAGGTGAATGACGCCGACGGCGGGCAGGTCACGGATGAACAACTAGAGCAGGCAGTAGAAATTATTCGCCAGCGCGTGGACGGTTCCGGAGTAGCTGAAGCTGAAGTCACCACTCAGTCTGGGCAGAACGTTGTGGTATCAGTACCCGGAGTCCTGAGCCCTGAAACCCGAGAACTCATCCAAACATCAGCACAGATGTCTTTCCGCGCCGTCCTCAACTCTGGTGCACCTACCCCGATAACGGGTGATGCAGTAGCGACTGAGGAATCGTTACCTGCCCCCACCGCTGAACCTACTGACGGTTCAGACTACAACTGGGTTACCCCTGAGCTCTGGCGGGAGTATGAGGCTCTTGACTGTAGCATTCCATCCAATGTGGACGAGGTTGAGCAGGACCCCGACGTGGCAATCGTTGCATGTTCAACCGACGGGCAGGAGAAGTACATCCTCGGGCCTATCGAAATTTATGGAACAGAAATTAAAAATGCCAGCTTCTCTCAGGTGACCGGTGGCACAGGGTATTCCACGGGCCAGTGGGGAGTTAATATTGAGTTCAATGAATCTGGAACAGCAACCTTTAAGGATGTCACCACTCGTCTGAACTCAATCCGTGGTGCTAACTCCTCTGACCCACGTGCCCGTTTCGCTATTATGCTAGACGGCGCCGTTCTCTCATCCCCGGTCACCCAAGCAGTGATTACCAACGGTCAGCCGCAGATTACCGGTAACTTTACTGAGCAAGAAGCATCCCAGCTCGCTGAGCAGCTCAAATACGGTGCTCTACCCATTAGCTTTACCATCCAGTCGGAGCAACAGATTTCAGCAACTTTGGGTGCTGATCAGCTCAAGATGGGTCTTTTGGCCGGTCTGATTGGTCTGATCCTGGTCTTTATCTACTCCCTGTTCCAGTACCGCCTGGTTGGTCTGGTCAATATCAGCTCAATTTTGGTTGCTGCGGGCTTCTCCTACGGCGTGATTATTCTGCTGGGCCACCTCATGAACTACCGACTTTCGCTGGCTGGCGTTGCGGGCCTCATCGTGTCGATTGGTCTGATGGCTGACTCTTTCATCGTTTACTTTGAACGTATTAGGGACGAGATTAGGGCTGGGCGAACCATACCTGCCGCTATCGACCACGGTTGGAACCGTGCAAAGCGGACGATTATGGCATCTAAGGCCGTGAACCTTCTAGCTGCCCTAGTGCTCTACTTCGCTTCGGTAGGTAACGTGAGAGGTTTCGCTTTCACTTTGGGCCTCACAGCTATTGCTGACCTAATCATTACTTTCCTCTTCATCCACCCGCTGATGGTTCTGCTGGGACAGCGCAATTACTTTAGAAACGGCGGCAAGTGGTCCGGTATGGATCCCGCGGCGCTGGGAGCCACACCGCTCTACCGAGGTGCCGGGCGCGTCCGTAGCGTTGAAGAAACCGAAGCTCGCCTCTCTCTTGCTGAGCGTAAGCGCCGTGAGCGTTTAGCCGCTGCTGAAGAAGAGATGTCTGCAACTGATATTAAGGAGCAAAGCCGTGGCGAATAAGCTTGCGCAGTTCGGTAATGACCTGCATTCAGGCAAAAAATCTTATGGATTTGTGCCTCATCGTAAGCGCTGGCTTAGCCTCGCCCTGATCGTCGTGCTTCTTGCTGCGATGGTTCCGGTGTTCAAAGGCGGCTTCAATCTGGGCATCGAATTCCGCGGTGGATCAGAATTCACTGTCTCATCGGTGGCGAATGAAGATGTGACCATCGGCCAGGACGCCATCAGCTCAGCAGCACCTGAGGCGACTGACGTACGAGTCACCAACATTTCATCGGGCACCGTGCGTGCGCAGATGAGCGAGCTGAGCGACGATGAAACCTTGGCAGTCGGCGACGCTCTGCGAGCTGCCTACGATGTTGAGAGCGACGATGTCACTTCATCCTTCGTCGGCCCTACCTGGGGTGCCGGCGTCACCAAGCAAGCCCTCATCGGTCTAGCATGGTTCGTAGTACTAGTAATGATTGGCATGGCGCTCTACTTCCGAACCTGGAAGATGTCGCTTTCAGCAATTGCCGGTTTGGTTTTCACCATTGTCACCACCGTGGGGCTGTATGCTCTTGTCGGCTTTGAGATTACGCCCAGCGCTATCATTGGCTTCCTCACCGTGCTCAGCTACTCGCTGTATGACACTGTGGTGGTCTTTGACAAGATTCGAGAGAATACTGAGGGTATTGAGGGCAGACGTGATGTCACTTTCGGTGAGCAGGTAAACCTGGCGGTTAACCAAACCTTGGTCCGATCCATCAATACATCTATTGTTGGTATTCTGCCCGTGGGTTCTATTCTCTTTATTGGTGCTCTGTTGCTGGGCGCTGGCACTCTCAAGGATCTTTCGCTGGCCTTGTTCGTAGGTATCATCGTAGGCACCATTGGCACCCTCTTTGTGGCTGCTCCCGCCTATGCTGTGCTGCGCTTAAGAGAGCAAAACGTCAAGAACCAGGAGCGCAGAGTACGGGACGCCCGTGTAGGTATTGTTTCCGAAGAAGAAACTGCTGATACCGGCCAGTCCCCGGGCATCCCTGCTATCACCGTCCGAGAGTTTAACTTTACGACCAATAACCAGTAGGGACAACGAGAGCCGAGTACCGGCTCGATATTCATAGATAAAGAAGGTGCCGCCCGGTAAAACTAGGCGGCACCTTCACATTAAAGTAGGCTGGCTTAGTTATGCCTGGTCACTGTGTTCTACCTATCAGCTATTTTGAACTATGATAGAGCAACATATAGCACGTGGACGAGGCAAGGGGGAGTTCAGATATGAGCGCTTCAGAAAAGAACACTCACAGCACCCAGGACATGAAGCGACCTCTGCGTGGTTCACACCGTGTCATGTCGGCATCAGGTCGGGTGCCGGCTCGCCAGGTCTTTGGTCGTGAAGTGGGCCCAAGCCCACGATTCTCGCCGGTTCTTGCCCCTGTCATCCGCACAGTTACCAAGTTTCACCCTAATGAAGACCTTGATGTGCTGCAGCGGGCCTTTAAAGTAGCCAGCCGCTACCACCGCGGGCAAAAGCGTAAGAGTGGGGACCCCTACATCACCCACCCGGTAGCCGTGACCACTATCCTGGCAGAGATTGGAGCTACCGGCCCCGTTCTTGTTGCTGGACTTCTGCATGACACCGTTGAAGATACTGACTACACCATGGAGCAGCTCATTGCCGACTTCGGTGAAGAAGTTGCTTACCTGGTGGACGGGGTGACCAAGCTCGATAAAGTCAGCTACGGCGCTAATGCTCCCATTGAAACCATCCGTAAACTGGTGCTGTCCATGAGCAAGGACATCCGCGTGCTTCTGATTAAGCTGGCGGACCGTCTACATAACGCACGTACCTGGCGCTTTGTGTCAGGAGCTTCAGCGGCCAAGAAGGCTGAAGAGACCCTGCAAATCTATGCCCCGCTGGCACACCGCCTCGGTCTTAACACCATTAAATGGGAGCTTGAGGATCTTTCATTTGCAGCAATGAGCCCCGATATTTATCGGGAAATTGTGCGTCTGGTCGGTGAGCGAACCCCCAAACTCGAAAAGTATTTGGCTGAAGCTCGGGTGACTATCGAAGATCGCTTGCAGCAGGTTGGTATTGAGGGCACGGTGACTGGCCGCCCCAAGCACTACTATTCCATCCATCAAAAGATGAAGACCAAGGGTAAGAGTTTTGATGAAATCAACGACATCTTGGCTGTACGTATCATGGTTGAGAACATTGATGACTGCTATGCCGCTTTAGGTCATGTGCTGTCGCTGTGGCCGTCCATGGCGGGGCGCTTTAAGGACTACATCAAGTCGCCCAAGAATAATCACTACCAGTCCCTTCACATGACGGTGCACGGGCCAGGTGAGCTACCGCTTGAAATCCAGATTCGCACCTACAAGATGCACGAAGAGGCTGAGTACGGTGTGGCAGCACACTGGCGGTATAAGGCAGCTTCTCGTGGTGAGAAGGTGGAGACCGCGGTCCAGGAGCCCAGCACCCACACTGCTGCCTTTAGCATCGGGATTTTGCAATCAATCTCTGAGATTTCTAGTTCTAACCCCGAATCGAGCAAGTTCTATGAGGAGCTGGCGGAAACTCTAGAGTCAGATGAGATTGTGGTTCTTACCCCGCAGGGTAAGCCCATTAGTTTGCCGTCCGGTTCAACGCCCGTTGACTTCGCCTACGCTATTCACTCTGAGGTGGGCGACCGCACGATTGGGGCCAAGGTCAATGGCAAGCTCGTGCCCCTGCATACGAAACTAGAGACAGCCTCCACAGTGGAAATTATGACCACTAAGGACGAGAACCACGAGCCAAGCGAGGACTGGCTCAAGTTTGTGCGTACCTCAAAAGCCCGCACCAAAATTAGGCAACATTTTGCTAAGGGGCGCAGACTTGAGGCGCTCAGCCGCGGCAAGGAACGCTTAGTGAAGGCCATGCGGCAGCATGAACTTCCACTCACCAAAATGTTGACTCCTGAGCTCATGCTTCAGGTAGCGCATGCGCACCATAAAAACGATGTGGCAAGTCTCTACCATGCGGTTGGAGAGAACGATCTTGAACCCCAAAATGTTATCTCTACTCTGGTCGATCTCTACTACGGGGATAACGACGATCAAGCACCGGAAGAGGTCAATAGCTTTGATAACTCACTGTTCAATACCCGCCCAGCTACAGGCGATGATAACGGTGTGGTGGTGCCTGGCGCTGAGGGTATTCTGACTAAAATTGCTCGATGCTGCACTCCTGTTCCGCCGGACGAAATCGTTGGTATCGTGACCCGCTTACAGGGTATTTCTGTTCACCGTGTCGACTGCCCCAACGTGCTGAATGCTCAGGATGACCCTCGCCAGACCACTGTTGAGTGGGCTAACAGCACCAATAATAATTTTAGGGTGAGCATCCAGGTGGAGGGTATTGACCGCAAGCTGCTGCTGGTCGACGTCATTCGGGTAATTTCTGAATCCGGGAGCAATATCGTCGATGCGAAGGTTCACACCAGTGACGATCGTTTTGCCGTCAACCGTTACACGGTTGAGGTCAGCGACCGCTTTATGCTCGATCATCTTCTCAACCAGATTATGAACGTACCTGGTATCTTTAGCGCTTACAGACTAACCGGGGCCAAACCTCTCTCGAAGAGAGACCTACCTCGATACGAATAGTGGTAGTGACATTAAACGGTAAGCTCACATGTATCAGCATCTAGGCTCTACCATAGCCCTTGTCTCCGCAAGGTAACCTCGGTACAAATATTTTTTGCCCGAGCAAGAACTGCTTGACGCTGACGTATGAAGGATGCTTCTTGCACATGTGACAACAGTAAGCGCGGCGTCAGATTATTATCCGGGCTAAGGAGAATCTGCCCTACAATCTCTAGAGCATCATATTCTTCATCAAAGATAAGAAGATCTAGCGCCGTCCGCAGATGATTGGTGACCAGCAGGCCACCAATACTAAGTGCCTCGTAGGCTTTGAAGGTGGACTGATGAGCTGAGCACAATCGTGCAGCCTTCCGTGGCAAATGAACTCTGTTGTTACGGTCATAATCGATATCAATACTGCCCTGCGGCGCCTGCCCAAACCCCAGAATCCAGGCTGCTGCGCGGCGAGAAATGCGTAAGCGGTGATGGTAACCCTCAGGGATAAGCATGCCACAGCTGATAGCTCGCAGCAGGGCGGTATCTTTCACATGGGGTGGAGAGTAAATTCCGTGGTGCAGGTGAACTAAAGCTTCGAACTCAACGACTTCTCTAAACTCGGCAGTGCTGACTCCCTCTGATTCAGCGGTGCAAAGTAGCCTCCTCATTTCTTCAGTAGCCCGGGGGTCAAGATGGCGGAGCCCTGGATCGGTGAAAGCCGTGGACTGGAAGCCCCCTTGTGCCTGAGCTATATATTCAAGGGTTGAGGAGCTTTTCTGCTCCGGCGGGAGGAGCGGGAAGGGGAGAGCACTGAGTTTATGGGTGATACTGTGAGCTGACATACCTAAGTTTTACCAAACCAAAGCATCATCGAGGGATCAATTTTTTGACCTGTGTATAACTTCTGTCTCGAACAGCAAAATCCCCGCAGAAACTGTAGTCTCTGCGGGGAGTCGAGCTGAAGAGAAGAAATATTCACTTCACATAGACGGTTTATCCACACATTCGATGCACGGTTAAACCGTCAAACCTGCTAGGCACCAAACTCAGCTGATGAAGCCTTCAAGGTTTCCAGCCACTGCTTGCGAGCTGCCAGTGCTTCTTCCGCCTTCTTGATTTTCTGTGCGTTGCCACCAGCTTGAGCCTTTTCAAGATCAGCTTCGAGATCAGCAATCGCCTCTTCCAACTGGGTCAGCATGGAGTTAGCACGAGCCTGTTTCTCGGGGTCAGTCTTCTGCCACTTAGCGTTTTCGGCCTGATGGATTTCGTCCTGAACTTTCTTCAGATCCTGTTCCACACGACGCACAGCGGCGCGGGGAACGCGCCCGATAGTGTCCCAACGATCAAGAATGCCCTCGAGCTGTGCCTTAGCGGCCTTTATGTCGGTGACGGGCAGGATGGCGCGCGCTTCTTCAAGCAGCGCTTCCTTTGCTACCAGGTTAGCTTCGAATTCCTTATCGAGCTCAGCGTTGAGAGCGGCACGGGCGTCAAAAAAGACATCCTGTGCTGCACGAAAACGACCCCACAGCGCATCGTCTTCTTTGCGTCCGCCGCGAGGTGCGGCCTTCCACTGATCCATCAGAGTGCGGTACTTGGCGGCAGTCTCCGCCCAATCAGTGGAGGTGCTTAGCGCCTCAGCTTCGGCAATGAGAGCCTCTTTGACACGTTTAGCCTTGGCGTTCTTTTCATCAAGCTGTGAGAAGTGAGCGCGGCGGCGGCGGTCAAAAGTGGTGCGGGCAGCGCGGAAACGCTTCCAGAGGTCGTCCTCTACGCTCTTAGCCAGGTGATGCTCTCGCTGGGTTTTCTTCCACTCATCAAACAGCTCGTTCATGCGTGAGTGGGAGTTCTTCCAGTGAATCTTGGTTTCATCCTGGTCAGCTAGGGTCTCAGCTTCGGCGACGATTGCCTCACGGGCTGCCAGCGCAGCTTCACGTGATTCGACTGATTCTGCCTTTTCGGCTTCTTCGCGTTCATTGATCTTGGCAACCAGAGCCACCAGACGCTCCTGAAGCACAGCGTAATCGCCCACCATGTTGCGAACTGCTACCTGTTGGCCCAGGTGCGCTGCAGCCTTCTGCAGATCGGCTGCCTTAGCTTTACGAGCTACGCGCTCTTCGAGCAGGGCAACTTGTGCTTCTACATTTTCAAACTTACGGGCGAAGTAGGCGAGGGCTTCATCAGCTGAGGCGCCGGGCACCTGGCCTACTGCATATTCTTCACCGTCCACGATGACAAAGACGTGGCCTTCAGCATCAACTTTGCCGAATTTACGAGCCTTTTCGAGGTCTACGGTTGCGAGGGTGTCGTCGGGTTGGGTAGTCACCGCTATAACTCTTTCACGTTGAGGCGCGTTAGCGCAGGTGTAAAACAAAGCGCACCAGCCACGTGCAATTAGACGATAGGGCTGGTTAGCTGTCATCAGTCAACAACTAATAATCTATCGAGCACGGTTGGTGCACTCACCAGCATATCGTTCTTAGGGGGTTTTAGCATCTAAAGGACACCCGGGTATTACGTGGGCAGTAATGTGGTGTATCTCAGCAGCAGACCCCGCCTATAATTACCGGTGCTCCGTGCTCACCGTTTAGTATTAAGAAGACTGTGCGGTAAAAGCTGCGCACCAAGTACCTATTTTGTTGACGTGAGGGGAGCTAATGGCTCGCAAGCAATCGCTTTCTGGATTCCCAGAGCACCTACCTGAAGAACGTTTGGTGGAGAATTACGTTCTCGATACTCTGCGCGAAACCTTTGAGCTGCACGGCTTCTCTTCCATCGAAACGCGCTCGGTTGAGACCATCGACCAACTACTGCGCAAGGGCGACATCGACAAAGAGGTCTACGCGGTTTCACGTCTGCTCGATGATGCGGAGGATGCCCGCAGCGCTGCCAAAAAAGAGAAGCTGGCACTGCACTTCGACCTCACCGTACCGTTTGCGCGCTACGTGGTGGAAAATGCTGGCTACCTGAATTTCCCCTTCATGCGCTACCAGATTCAGAAGGTGTGGCGCGGTGAGCGTCCTCAAGAAGGCCGTGCTCGCGAATTCACTCAGGCCGATATTGACGTAGTGGGGGATGGCGCTCTGCCTTTCCGCTATGACGTTGAACTGGCTCTCATCATTGTGGAGTCCCTTTCAAAACTGCCCATCCCTGACTTTAAACTGCGCGTCAATAACCGCAAGCTTTCAGAAGGTTTCTACCGCGGCATCGGGCTCACAGATACTGCGGGAGTGCTGCGCAATATCGACAAGCTAGAAAAGATTGGCCCGGACGCCGTGGCCCAGCTCCTCAAAGACGAGCTGGGTGCTACGGACGAGCAGGCTCAGGCTGCGCTGTCCTTGGCGTCCATCAGGGCAGAAGATACCTCTTTCGCCGATCAGGTTCGCGCTTTGGGTGTCTCCGATGAACTCATGGAAGAGGGCTTGGCTGAACTCACTGAGGTGATAGGTGAAGCTGCACGTCGTGCCCCCGGCAAGGTCATTGCTGATCTCTCCATTGCCCGCGGCTTGGACTACTACACCGGTACCGTCTACGAAACGGTGCTGGTGGGTCACGAGCAGCTGGGCTCCATCTGCTCGGGTGGTCGCTACGAATCACTGGCGTCCAACGGAAAGAAAACCTACCCCGGTGTTGGCCTCTCTATTGGCGTCACCCGCGTGGTATCCCGCATCCTGTCCCAGGGCTTCGCCACTCCTACCCGCAAGGTGCCCTCAGCCGTTCTCATCGCCCTGACCAACGACGAGATGTGGTCAGGCGCTCAAGACGTCGCTGATCAGCTGCGTGCCCGCGGAATCGCCTGCGAGGTCTCAGCAACCGCAGCTAAGTTCGGTAAGCAGATTAAGTACGCCGAAAAACGCGGCATCCCCTTCGTGTGGTTTACCTCAACCAACGAAGATGGCAGCCTCAAGCACGAGGTCAAGGACATCCGCACCGGGGAGCAGGGAGAAGCTTTACCCGAAAACTGGATGCCTCCGGCAGAGGATCTGCAGGTGCGGATCGTCCCTGCAGACTCCCACTAAACCCACCGTGGCTGTCGCGCAGTCCACGGTGCAACCTATACTTAGACATAAAATTCTTTTCACAGAAAAACAGCTGTGATGATGGAAAGGAAGAGCGTGCTACGCACTCACACCCTTGGCGAGCTAACCGCTGAGAACATCGGAGAAACCGTTACCCTATCTGGTTGGGTTTCAAGACGCCGCGACCACGGTGGTGTTGCCTTCGTAGACCTGCGAGACCGTGAAGGCGTCACTCAGGTGGTCTTCCATAACGAAGCTGACTTCGAACACCTGCGCAACGAGTACGTACTCAAGGTCGTGGGTGAAGTCACCCGCCGCCCCGAGGGTAACGAGAATCCCAACCTGGTCACCGGTGACATCGAGGTTATGGTCAAGGAAACTGAGGTGCTCAACACTGCAGCACCCCTACCCTTCCAGATTGATGAGCACGTAGAAGTAGGCGAAGAAGCCCGCCTGAAGTACCGTTACCTTGACCTGCGACGCCCCGAACCTGCCCGCTTGATGCGCCTACGTTCAGAGGCTAACCGTGCGGCTCGCGAAGTTTTGCACGGTCAGGAATTCACCGAGGTTGAGACACCCACCCTGACCCGTTCAACCCCCGAAGGTGCTCGTGACTTCCTGGTCCCGGCACGTCTGGCACCTGGCTCCTGGTATGCACTGCCCCAGTCACCCCAGCTCTTCAAACAGCTGTTGCAGGTGGGCGGCATTGAAAAGTACTACCAACTTGCCCGTTGCTACCGTGACGAAGACTTCCGCGCCGATCGTCAGCCCGAGTTCACCCAGCTGGACATCGAGGCATCCTTCGTAGACCAGGAAGACATTATTGACCTGGGCGAGCGTATCGTTGAGGCTGTCTGGAACTTAATTGACGTCAAGGTTCCCCGCCCCATCGAGCGCATCACCTACAAGGATGCCATGGAGAAGTACGGCTCGGACAAGCCCGACCTGCGCTTCGGTCTCGAGCTGACCGAGCTGACCGACTACTTCAAAAACACCACCTTCCGCGTCTTCAAGGCTCCCTACGTGGGCGCTGTGGTGATGCCAGGTGGTGCCTCACAGGCACGTCGCACCCTGGACGCCTGGCAGGAATGGGCCAAGCAGCGCGGCGCTAAGGGTCTTGCCTACGTGTTGATTCAGGAGGACGGCGAGCTGACCGGCCCCGTTGCCAAGAACATCACTGAAGAAGAGCGTGCCGGCCTGGCAGCGGCAACCGGCGCTAAGCCCGGCGACTGCATCTTCTTTGCCGCAGGGGACGCCAAGTCCTCGCGCGCTCTGCTGGGTGCTGCCCGCGTTGAAATTGGTCACCGCACCGGCCTCATCAAGGATGGCACCTGGTCCTTCGTCTGGGTTGTAGATGCACCCCTCTTCGAGTCAGCAGCAGACGCTACTGCCTCCGGCGATGTGGCGTTAGGCTCCTCAAAGTGGACCGCCGTGCACCATGCTTTCACCTCGCCCAAGCCCGAGTACCTGGACACCTTTGACCAGGAAGAGGTCACCGGTGAGGCTCTAGCCTACGCCTACGACATTGTCTGTAACGGTAACGAAATCGGCGGCGGCTCGATTCGTATCCACCAGAAGGACGTCCAGGAACGTGTCTTCAAGGTCATGGGCATCAGCGAAGAAGAAGCTGCAGAGAAGTTCGGCTTCCTCCTCGAGGCCTTCAGCTTCGGCGCACCCCCTATGGGTGGCATTGCCTTCGGTTGGGACCGCGTTCTGCAGCTCATCGGCGGCACCGACTCAATCCGCGACGTCATCGCCTTCCCCAAGACCGGTGGCGGCTTTGACCCGCTCACTGCTGCTCCTGCGCCCATCACCGCGCAGCAGCGCAAGGAAGCCGGCGTTGACTTCAAGCCTGAGGCCAAGAAAGCTGAAGCTAAGTAACTTCTAGGCTTTAAGCCCCACAAAGAGGCGCCGCCCCTGCTCTTTCTCAGAAGATGCCGGGACGGCGCTTCTTTCTTTAACCATATAAGAAGACCGGAGTGGTAGAACATGACAAAATAGGGGAGTAAGGCAGAGTCAACGGCAGGGGAATAATGCGCGTAGTTCTTCAAAGAGTCACCTCAGCAGCAGTGACCGTTGATGGGCAAACGGTAGGCTCTATCGACCGGCCAGGCTTGCTGGCATTAGTGGGTATCACCCACGATGACGGCGAGACACAGGTGCAGAAACTTGCTGAGAAAACCGCCCAGCTTAGGCTTCTAGAGGGCGAGGTCTCTTGTCTGGATGCTGGTGCCCCGGTGCTGGCCGTCAGCCAGTTCACCCTCTACGCCGATTCCAAGAAAGGGCGGCGCCCCTCATGGTCTAAAGCTGCCCCAGCCCCGGTATCTGAGCCCCTTTTTAATAGCTATGTTGAGGCTTTACGGGCCCTGGGACTCAAGGTTGAGACGGGTGTCTTCGGCGCCCAGATGCAGGTAAGTCTCACCAACGATGGCCCTGTGACCCTTATTCTTGATACCGACCAGCTGTAGCCACACCAGCAGCCAACAGCAGATACGAGGACGCCGTGGATAGCTCCCTTTTTACGTTCAACGACCAGCCCGATGACGGCAACGAGTCCCAGGGCAACTTGACCCGCCGCGAACGAGCTCCGCTAGCTGTGCGCATGCGGCCTCGAACTCTGGACGAGGTGGTGGGGCAGAGTCACTTGCTTAAGGCGGGCTCACCTTTGCGGGTTCTAGCGGGGGAGTCTGCGGGTCCAGGTGGGCCATCTTCCGTCATTCTCTGGGGTCCACCCGGTACCGGCAAAACAACCCTAGCTAACGTGATAGCTCGTGGCGTTGGCCGCAAGTTCGTTGAACTCTCTGCAATCACTGCGGGGGTCAAAGACGTCCGCGCGGTCATGGAACAGGCGCTTGAAGACAGAGACTACCGCGGTATCACCACCATTTTGTTCTTGGACGAGATTCACCGCTTTACCAAGGCTCAACAGGATGCCCTGCTACCGGGGGTTGAGAACCGTTGGGTAGTTCTCATTGCAGCCACCACGGAGAACCCCTCCTTCAGCGTCATATCGCCCCTGCTCTCCCGCTCCATTCTGCTGACCTTGCAGGGTCTGACTGATGGGGATATTGCTGATCTGCTGGACAGGGCTTTGAAGGACCCGCGAGGTTTCAGTGGAACCCTCACTCTCGAAGCTGTCGCGAAAGATCACCTGGTAAAGCTGGCTATGGGGGATGCCCGCAAGGCTCTAACCAGCCTAGAGGCTGCTGCAGCCCAGGCTTTTGGGCAGGCCGAGGCCGAGAACCGGGACTACAGCGTCCAGAAACCATTACAGCTCACCATCGAGCACGCTGAGCAGGCGCTCAATCAGAGTGCACTGCGCTATGACCGAAATGGGGACCAGCACTACGACGTCACCAGTGCCTTCATCAAATCAATTCGTGGTTCAGATCCCGATGCGGCCCTGCATTACTTAGCGCGCATGATTGTGGCTGGTGAGGACCCTCGCTTTATTGCACGGCGGCTAATCGTTCACGCCAGTGAAGACATCGGCATGGCAGATCCGAGCGCCCTAACTGCTGCTGTCAACGCGGCTCAAGCCGTCCAACTAGTGGGTCTGCCCGAGGCGAGGATTAATCTGGCTCAGGCCACCATTCACCTAGCTACAGCACCTAAGTCAAATGCGGTCATATCGGCGATTGACTCAGCCATAGCTGATGTCAAAAACGGTAACGCGGGTGTGGTCCCCCTTCACCTGCGAGATGCCCATTACCCCGGCGCAAGCCAACTGGGGCACGGGCGTGGTTATATTTACCCCCACCATGAACCGAACGGTGTCGCCGCTCAATCCTACCTACCTGAAACCCTCGGTGGCACTCGGTACTATGCACCCACGTCCTTTGGCCACGAACGCGCGCTCAAAGACCGTCTGGACGCCATCAATCAAATTCTGGGCAAAAATGAGCGGTAGGGACGCCAGGGTCAGCAAGAACACAACAACACAAGTGAAGGCCTCGTAGCAGAGGGTAAAGGCTTGAGGTACAGTTAGTACGGTCTGGCAGGCTACCCAAAACGCGGGCTTCTGAAAAGAAACCTGATCACCGGGTAAATCGTAGTTGTTTGAGTGCGGCTGCTCGCAACTCTCCACCACCCAAAACGTGGGTGGTTACCGGAGGCCAAGACAACAGAACAAATGGTTCCTTCCACGCAGGGGGAACCAACCGCTAATGAAAGGTAACAGCTGTGGCAAACCACAACCGTACCCGCCGTACCGTGCGTCAGTCACGTGCACTCGGCATTGCACTGACCCCAAAGGCAGAAAAGTACTTCGAGCGTCGCCCTTACGGCCCCGGCCAGCACGGTCGCGCCCGTAAGAAGGCTGACTCGAACTATGCAGTACAGCTGAAGGAAAAGCAGCGTCTGCGCGCACAGTACAACATCCGTGAAGCTCAGATGCGTCGCGCTTACCTCGAAGCTAAGCGCATTGAGGGTCAGACCGGTAAGAACCTGGTTGAAATCCTCGAAACCCGCCTCGACGCACTTGTCCTGCGCTCAGGTTTCACCCGCACCATCGCTCAGGCTCGCCAGGCAGTCGTTCACCGTCACATCATGGTTGATGGCGTTCGCGTTGACCGCCCCTCATTCCGCGTCAAGCCCGGTCAGCTGATTCACGTTCACCCCAAGAGCGAGAAGATGGCACCCTTCCAGGTTGCAGCCACCGGCGCACACCAGGATGTTCTGCCCGATACTCCTCCTTACCTGAACGTTGAGATCGAGAAGCTCCACGCTAAGCTTGAGCGTGCACCCAAGCGCGAAGAAATTCCCGTCATCTGCGAAGAGCAGCTGGTTGTTGAATACTACTCACGCCTTGCATAAGCAATAGCTCCTAAAGGTCCGTACCACTTAACTGTGGTGCGGGCCTTTTTTGTGAGGTTTACCAGTGATTGGTTTGCAGAAGTGAAACTAAACCTTGGGTGATGTGATGGGGACTTACCTTTTGGGAACACCAAAAAATAACGCTTCTCGCCACAGGTCAAGTAGTATTGTTATCAATTCGTGCTCTTTTAAGAGCAGTTAGCCAGTCGAGAAAGAGGTGCCCGTGAGTGGTGCAGACATAGCAGGTCTCATAGCAGCAGGTGTTTTTGCTGTACTGGTTGCCTTGCTGGCGTTACCTATCCTGAAACTGGGTAAGGTTTTTGACGAACTCACGCTCACCATCAGAAGCCTGAACAACGAAACCACACCTCTCATTGGTGAGGTAACCAAAACGGTTGCTAGCACTAATGCTCAGCTGGATAAGGTGGATAGCATTACAAGCAATGTTTCTGATGCCTCAGCAAACGTCTCAGCGCTCTCATCCTTGGTAACCTCAACCGTAGGTCAGCCGCTGATTAAGGTGGCCTCCTTCTCTCACGGGTTACGTAAAGCTGTTAAAGGCGATGGGCCAGCTAGCCGGCCTCGCCACCCGGAGGCTGAGTAAAAGTGTCCTTCTGGAAGAATGCTCTGCTCATTGCCGGTGGTGCCGCTGCTGGCTATTTAGCTTCTCGCTCCCAAGAGAAGGTATCTAGTCAATCAGCAGAGTTAACGCTACGCTCTGAGCGTGCTCTGCAAAATTTTGTTGGTAAGGATGCAGCTGTGGCTCAATTCTTTGACTCTAAATATGGGGCTCCCTTCAAGGCCTCGGCGCTGAGCCTCGTGCGCTTCACCGCTAACGTCAAAGCTGGCATGGATGAAAAAGAAGCTGAGCTTAAGCAGCGTTTTGAAGAACAAAAACAAGAAACACGTCCGGGATCAATCGATACCTGGGAACAGGGCCAAGGCTCCAACCGACGCATTGAGACCTATGGCAGCGACGGTGTTTTAGAGGGTTCGCTAAGCCAAGCACCAGAGACGGAAGCTGATGCCCGTAAGAGGCGTCTGGCACGAGACGCCGATCTCGGCACAGACTTTTTCTCATAAACTTATTCATCATTTTAGGTAACGAACGTTAGGAAAACAGCTTCGATGCTTTCACAGGAAATCTCAAAGCGCTGGATCGAATTTTTCGAGAAGCGCGGGCACACCGTAGTTCCCTCAGCTTCGCTGGTATCAAACGAGCCCGGTGCAATGTTTACCATCGCCGGTATGGTGCCCTTTATTCCTTACTTCCTGGGGCGCGAAACTCCCAGCTTCTCCCGCGCAACCAGCGTCCAGAAGTGTATCCGCACCCTGGATATTGAAGAGGTCGGTAAGACCGCCCGCCACGGAACCTTCTTCCAGATGGCCGGCAATTTCTCATTTGGTGACTACTTCAAGAAAGAGGTTATTCCCTGGGCCTACGAGCTGCTGACCTCCTCAGTTCAAGACGGCGGCTATGGTCTAGATGCTGAACGCCTCTGGGTTACTGTCTACGAGGGAGACGACGAAGCCTACGATATCTGGGTTAACGATGTGAAGTTCCCCGCCGAGCGTATCCAGAAGATGGGTATGGCTGAGAACTACTGGTCCACCGGTCAGCCCGGCCCCGCAGGCCCTGACTCCGAAATCTTCTACGACCGTGGCCCGGAATACGGTAAAGAAGGCGGCCCTGCTGCAGATGATGACCGCTACATCGAAATCTGGAACCTGGTTTTCATGCAGTACCAGCGCGGTGAAGGCACCGGTAAGGACAGCTTCGAAATTTTGGGCGAGCTTCCCAAGAAGAACATCGATACCGGTCTGGGCGTAGAGCGTCTGGCTATGCTGCTGCAGGGAGTAGAAAACTTCTACGAAACTGACCAGGTGCGCCCCGTGCTCGATGCAGCCTCTAAGCTATCCGGTAAAAAGTACCACGGCTCAGAAAACGCTGAAGATGAGGGTTACATCAACGATGTGCGGATGCGCGTGGTTGCCGACCACATCCGCTCCTCCCTCATGCTCATCGCCGATGGTGTAACTCCCTCCAACGAAGGCCGCGGTTACATCCTGCGCCGCCTTATGCGCCGCGCCATCCGCGCAATGCGCCTGCTGGGTGTTACCGATCCCTGCCTACCCGTGCTTTTCCCCGCTTCTCGCGATGCCATGGCGGGTGCTTACCCCGTGGTTGCTGAAGACTTCGAACGTATTTCCCGAATCGCCTATGCAGAGGAAAAGGCCTTCCTGAAAACTATCGAGTCAGGCACCGAGCGCCTTGAAGAAGCTGTCAAGATTGCTAAGAGTGCTGGCAAGGGCGAGGTGTCTGGTGCAGACGCTTTTGCCCTGCACGATACCTATGGTTTCCCCATTGATCTAACCCTGGAAATGGCTGAAGAAGCTGGGGTCAAGGTTGACGAGGCACAGTTCCGCTCTTTGATGGAGGAACAGCGCCACCGCGCTCAGGCTGACGCCAAAGCAAAGAAGGGTTCTTTCGCTGATCTTTCGGCCTTGCGCGAGCTAGTCGATGAGCGCCCCTCAATCTTTACCGGTTATAACGAACTGCGCACCGAAACCACCCTGCGAGCTATCCTGGTGGACGGAGTCAGCGTCCCTGCCGCTCGTGCGGGGGATCAGGTTGAGATTGTTCTTGATGAGACCCCCTTCTACGCTGAAGCTGGTGGCCAGGCTGCCGATACCGGTGTTATTACCGGAAATGGTTTTGTGCTTGATGTTTCGGATGTTCAGCAGCCGGTTAAGGGACTCTCGGTTCACCGCGCTACCGTGCGTGAGGGCGAGGTTGTCGCTGGCTCCGCTGTTGTGGCTCAGGTTGATGTACAGCGCCGTGCTGATGGCGAAAAAGCTCACTCTGGCACGCACATTATCCACGCAGCTTTGCACCAGGTGCTCGGTAATGAGGCAACCCAGCGCGGCTCCTATAACAAGGAGGGTTACCTGCGCTTTGACTTTGCCTGGGGCGAAGGCCTATCAGATGCTGCTAAGCATGAGGTAGAAGAGGTCGCCAACACCGCAATCCGAGATAACTTCGAGACCATCACCCGCGAAATGTCACTGGATGAGGCTAAGAACCTGGGCGCCACCATGCTCTTCGGTGAAAAGTACGGCGATTCCGTGCGTGTGGTTGAAATGGGCGGGGAGTTCTCCCGCGAACTGTGCGGTGGCACCCACGTCGATTCGACCGCTCAGATTGGCTCACTGACCTTGCTCACCGAGCAGTCTGTTGGTTCGGGCAACCGCCGCGTTGAGGCTCTCGTTGGTTTGGACTCTTTCAATCATCTGGCTGCTGAGCGCACCCTAGTCAATCAGTTGACCGGCATGATGAAGGTCCAGTCCTCAGCAGACCTCCCCGAAAAGTTGAGCCAGACTCTGGCTAAGCTGAAGGAAGCTGAGAAGGAACTGACGAAGCTTCGCAAGGAAAAGTTGCAGGCAGAGGCCGGCAGACTCACCGAGTCCGCAGAAATGCTGGGCGGTGTGCGCACTCTCTTGCACAATGCCGGTGAACTTGATGCTAACGGCGTTCGTGACCTAGCCCTTGACCTTCGCTCTCGCCTGGGTGAAGAGGCGGCAACTGTTGCCGTAACCGGCGTCAATAATGACCGGCCCGTGATTCTGGTTGCTACCAACCAGGCTGCCCGCGACGCCGGCGTTAAGGCCGGTGCGCTGGTACGTATTGCTGCCGGTATACTCGGTGGTGGCGGCGGTGGTAAGGACGATGTCGCTCAGGGTGGCGGTCAGGATGCCTCCAAGATTGATGCCGCCTTCACGGCAATCCGCTCAGCAATCACAGAGCTCGGAGCTTAACCCCGTGAGTTTCACTAGGGGCCGTCGTATGGGGGTTGACGTGGGCAATGCCCGCGTCGGCCTAGCCCTGTGCGATCCAGATGGGATTCTTGCGACGCCTCTGAAAACTCTGCGTCGGGATCTTAAGAAGGATTCCGACCGCAGAGTACTTAGGAAACTCATGGAGGTTCACGAAGTAACCGAGGTTTTCGTGGGTCTGCCGCGTACCATGAAAGGTGGGGAAAGCCCATCGACTGTCATGGCGCGCGACTATGCAGAGCATCTTGCTGCTGAGCTAGCCGCGGAAGACCGACTAACTCCCATATGGCTCATCGATGAGAGGCTGACTACGGTGAGCGCTCATCGAGCGCTGCACGAGGCCGGGGTATCATCTCGGGACTTCAAGACGATGGTTGATCAAGTAGCTGCGGTCAACATCCTGCAGTCAGCCTTAGATACCATCAAAGCCGGTCAACAACTAGCTGGCTACCGGGTGGATCCAAAGGGACCTCTCAACTCACAAGACTCAACCGTATACAACGACGAAACGGAGAACCCGAATGCCTGAAAACTCGAGTTCTAACCGCCCGCCGCGCCCCTCACGACCCACCAGAGATCATCAAACCGATTTGGGGGGTATCCTTGGGCGATCCTCCGAAACTGCCCACGATGGTTTCATGGGGATTGAGGTTGAGCAGGATGAAGTTACTTCAGAAGAACGTCAGCGTGTAAAACGCCGTAGCCGCAATGCTGTTACTTCGGCTGTACTTGTCTTTGCCGTTGCGCTGGTGATGGTCGTGGCAATTATTTCTCCTCGCCTGGGATGGTTTGAAAGAAAAGATTACAGCGGCGAGGGGAACGGAACCACCGTCACCTTTACTATTGCTGAAGGCTCTTCGAATATTGGTATCGCTAACTCTCTGGAAGAACAGGGAATTATTGCTAATGCCGGCAGGTTCTTGGAAGTCTACTCGGAGACAACTTCTGATCAGTTTTTCCAGCCAGGGGAGTACGAGCTTCAAAAGGAGATGAGTAGCTCTGCTGCTCTCAACGAGCTACTTAACCTGGATGAGGCGAACACCAATTATGTTGCTGTTTCCCGCACCTGGCGTATGGATGAAACATTTGACGCCCTGGCAAAGGGCACCGGTATCAGTGCCGGTGAATTTGAGTCTCTGGGCAACTCACCTGATGTCTTTGGTATTCCTTCTAACTTCCCAACGATTGAGGGTTTCTTGTACCCCGGTGAATATCGCTTCGCCAAGGATGCGACCGCCGAAGAGATTCTGCAGACCATGGTTGATCAAACCAAGGAACAGCTTGAGGCTAATGGAGTGACCGGTGACGACCGTATTTTCCATGTACTGACTGTTGCCTCCATCCTAGAGTTTGAAGGTATCGAGAAAGACTACGCACCCATCGCCGGCGCTATTGAAAACCGCTTGAATAACCCAGACGGTGAGACATCTGGCTATCTGCAGTCTGACGCCACCGTGGCCTACGGCCTAGGGATTAAGAGCTACCACATTTCCGATGAGCAGAAAGCAGACTCCTCGAACAAGTACAACACCTTCTACTACAAGGGATTACCTGAGGGCCCGATCGGTTCACCCGGTGAAACCGCTATCAAGGCTGCTGCTAACCCCGAGAAGAATGACTACTACTTCTGGGTGACTGTAGACCTCTTCACCGGTGAGACGCTCTTTGCTGAAACGTATGAAGAGCACCTGGCTAATGTGGAGATTTACGATGAGTTCTGTGCAAATAACAAGAATGTGTGCCAGTAAATGACTCTTCTATCAGGTGTGGGCCCCAAGGCGTTTGTCTTGGGGTCTCCCATTAGCCATAGCAAGTCTCCGCTCCTCCACCAAGCTGCTTACAATGCCCTGGGCGAATCTATTGATTACCAGCGTAAAGAAACTCAGGGGGAAGATCTGCCTGCGGTTTTTGCTCAGCACGGTCCCCACGATGACACCTGTGGTTTCTCTGTGACCATGCCACTCAAAACAGCCATCCTAGACTACTTAGACGAGCTAACTCCCTTCGCTCGGGCAGTCGGTGTAGTCAACACGGTTTACTGGAGGGAGGGAGTCAAAGGGTGGAGCGTTTGGGGACACAACACCGATGTCTCAGGAATTGTGAATGCTCTGAAGACCGCTGGTGCCCCGGCTGAATTGCAGACCGGAGCAATTGTTGGTGGGGGAGGCACGGCGACCGCGGCTCTCGCCGGTTTAGCCTACATGGGGCTTAAGAGGGTAGACGTTTTTGTGCGAAACCCTGCTCGTGCTCAAAGCGTTGTGGAAACGGCTAAGAGGCTAGGTGTCACTGTGCAGTTTGAGCCTTTAGAAGCCTTTTCTCACAGGTGTTCACTCTACGAGGTCAATATTTCTACTCTGCCAGCCGGGGCGGCTGACCACCTAATGTCTGATACCACTTCGTCCCAGAGGACGCAGCTGGGAATTTTGCTCGACGTCACCTATGATCCTTGGCCCTCATCTCTTGCTCAGCTCTGGCAAGAAAGAGGTGGAAAGGTAACCTCTGGCCTAGAAATGTTAATGTATCAGGCCGTTGACCAGGTAAAGCTATTCACGGGGCGTAGTTTAGAAGAGCGGTTACCGAGCGAAGATAAGGTGATAGAGGCGATGCGTAGTTCCGTTGGGCTACCTCCAGCTGAGGTTTCACCGCAGATGGTCTGGGATCCCCTCAAGCTGATTCGCACCTAAAAAGTCCCAAATAACGGCCCCGGTTTGCGCCAACCGGTTAAGTTTGAAAATCTTAGAAGCAATACATACGACAGACGAATGAAGGTGGCAGATGCTACGTTGGCTATCAGCCGGTGAATCACACGGTGAGGCACTGGTAGGAATCATCGAGGGTGTACCAGCTGGAGTCGAGCTCACCAGCGCTATGGTAAGTGACGCTCTGGCCCGCCGACGGCTGGGGTACGGCCGTGGTGCCCGCATGAAATTCGAAGAGGACCGTGTACGCATTCTTGGCGGCGTCCGTCATGGGATGACCCAGGGCGGCCCAGTTGCCCTTGAAATTGCTAATACCGAGTGGCCCAAGTGGGCAGATGTGATGTCATCTGACCCTGTTGACCCCTCCCTGATCGAAGGCCGTGCCCGTAATGCTGCGCTGACGCGCCCGCGCCCTGGCCACGCGGATTTCGCCGGTATGCAAAAGTATGGCTTCGCTGAGTCCCGCCCCGTACTGGAGCGCGCTTCAGCCCGCGAAACCGCAACCCGTGTCGCTCTGGGGGTCGTTGCCTCTCAAATGTTGAAGGCACTCGGTATCTCGCTGGTGAGCCATACCACCGCTATCGCTGAGGTGGCTGCCCCTGTGGACGCGGCGCGTCCGCTCCCTTCGGACCGTGAATACCTGGATGCTGACCCCCTTCGTTGCTTCGATAAGGAAACGAGTGATGCCATGGTTGAGACCATCGACCGTGCCCACAAAGACGGAGAAACACTGGGTGGCGTGGTCGAGGTTCTTGCCTACGGTATGCCCCCGGGCCTAGGTTCTTACGTCCACTGGGATCGGCGACTCGATGCTCGTCTGGCTGCAGCGCTCATGGGTATTCAGGCAATCAAGGGTGTTGAAGTTGGCGACGGTTTCCTCACCGCTGCCCGCCCCGGAACCCGCGCTCACGATGAAATTGTGCCGGGTGAGAATGGTGTCATCCGCCAGTCGAATCGTGCCGGTGGCATCGAAGGGGGTATGAGCATTGGTGACCTTCTGCGCGTACGCGCTGCCATGAAGCCCATCGCTACTGTACCCAAGGCGCTTACTACAATCGATACTTCAACGGGTGAGGCAGCTACAGCCCACCACCAGCGCTCAGACGTTTGTGCTGTCCCTGCTGCAGGCGTGGTCGCCGAAGCTATGGTGGCTCTGGTGCTGGCTGACGCGGCTCTTGAAAAATTCGGTGGCGACAATATCGCTGAGACCCGCCGCAACATGGATTCCTACCTATCAGCTATCCCTGAGTCTTTAGCCTGGGAGTCTAATGTGGCTGGATGGGACAGCTAAACCATGACCCCCCGATCCCGTGAACACGCGATCGATATGACCGGAGGGCTTGCGCCCAACCAGGTGCGCGAGGTGCAGGAAACCTACATCGAGAAATCCCGACCGGTGGTTATCATCGGCCCCATGGCAGCCGGTAAATCTTACATCGGTACGCACCTCGCGCGCTTTTATGGTTATGAGTTCATTGACTCTGATCACCTCATCGTTGATAAATACGGTGAAGTTTCTCAAATCTTCACTGACTTCGGCGAAGATGAGTTTAGGCGCATCGAGGCTGAAGTTATTCGTGAGGTCCTGACGTCCCCGTCCAGAAGGAACACTATTTTTTCTTTGGGTGGGGGAGCTCCTATGACGCCTGAAACGGCGGAACTTCTGCGGGAAGAAACGGTTATTTACATTAAGGTTGATGCAGAGACCGTTGCACCGCGGATTATCCACGGGCGGGCACGCCCGCTTTTGCAACCCAATCCAATTGAAAAATGGTCGGAAATTTTTGAAGCTCGTCGTGAGCGCTTTGAAGAACTGGCTAGCTACACTTTGGACGCCAGGGGTGGTCGCAGTATCTCAGATATGGCGGCTGAAATTCAGAACTTTATCCTTCGATCAAGAAAAGGGCAGGTATGAGCACAGAGGCTAGCACCCGCATCAGCGTGACCGGCAGTCAAGCATCAGAAAACTACGATGTGCTGGTAGGGCATAATTTGCTGGGAGAAATCCCGGGTATCTTAGGCCAGCGCAGCCAGCGTATTTTGGTGATCCACCCGCGTGCTCTGCGGTCGACCGGTGAGCTCGTGATGGAAGATATGCGCAAGGCTGGTTTTGAAGCCTTTTCAGCAGAGATTCCAGACGCTGAGGAGGGCAAGCATATTCAGGTTGCTGCCTTCTGCTGGAAGGTACTGGGGCAAAACGATTTCACCCGCACTGACGCCATTATTTCAGTGGGCGGCGGGTCCGTGAGCGATGTCGCGGGTTTCGTTGCAGCCACCTGGCTCAGGGGTATCAGGGTTATTCATATCCCCACTACACTCCTAGGCATGGTGGACGCCGCAGTAGGCGGTAAAACAGGCATCAATACCGCTGAGGGCAAGAACCTGGTGGGCGCCTTTTACCCCCCCGCTGCTGTTCTTTGCGAATTGGGTGTGCTAAGAACTCTGCCTGAATACGAACTGCTCACCGGCATGGCTGAGGTCGTCAAATGCGGGTTTATTGCTGACCCAGAAATCCTGAAACTGATTGAAGATAACCCCGAGAAAATCAGGGATTCTCAGTCTCTGGTTGTTCGCGAGCTGATCGAACGGTCTATCAGAGTAAAAGCTGATGTTGTCTCTGAAGACCTTAAAGAGAGCGGTCGTAGGGAGTTCTTGAACTACGGTCACACGCTGGGCCACGCTATCGAACATGCCGAGCGCTACCAGTGGCGACACGGTGCTGCGGTTGCTGTGGGCATGGTCTTTGCAGCAGAGCTGTCTCTGGCAGCCGGTTACCTGGACGAAGCCACGGTGGACCGTACACGGGCCATCTGCGAATCGTTAGGTTTACCGGTCAGCTACCCGGCAGATCGCTGGAGCAAGCTTCTTGAAACGATGCGTCGTGACAAGAAAACTCGCGGTCACCTGCTGCGATTTGTTGTGCTGGAAGGTCTGGGTAAGCCCCGCATCTATGAAGTACCTGATGAGTCAATCCTCTTTGCAACCTACCAAGAAATAGCTGAGTAGAAATAGGTTGCACCCGCAGGGCGGTCAGCCTATCTGTAGCAAGGGAACAGCTCTGAGGTGAAAAACTCACCCCTGATTGAAGCAAGCAGGGGAGTGAGCAGGTAGACTTGACCACGGTTTACCCCATGCTTATTGAAAATTTATTGTGAGGAGAGTCTGTTGGCTACTACCGCAGATATCAAGAACGGTGTTGTTCTCAAGATTGATGGCAACCTCTGGTCCATCATTGAGTTTCAGCACGTGAAACCCGGTAAGGGTGGCGCATTCGTACGCACCAAGATGCGTAACATAACCTCCGGCAAGGTAGTTGATAAGACTTTTAACGCTGGCGCAAAAATCGAAACTGCAACCGTTGATCGCTCTGATTACCAGTACCTCTACCAGGATGGTACCGACTACGTCTTCATGGATATGAAGACCTACGACCAGATTAACGTTTCAGAGACTGTTGTTGGCGATGCCGCTAAGTTCATGCTGGAGAACCAGACTGCAACTATCGCAATGCATGAAGGCTCACCTCTCTACATTGAGCTTCCCGCCTCAGTCGTTCTCGAAATCACCTACACCGAACCCGGGCTGCAGGGCGACCGCTCAACCGGTGGTACCAAGCCCGCAACCGTTGAAACCGGTGCTGAAATTCAGGTCCCTCTTTTCCTAGAAACCGGCACTAAGGTTAAAGTTGATACCCGTACCGGCGATTACCTCGGTCGCGTTAACGACTAATGAATTCAAGAACTAAAGCTAGACTTCGCGCGCTAGAGGTTCTTTTTGAGGCTGAGCAGCGCGGTGAGGGCGTCATTGATGTTCTCACCAGTCGCAGGCTTCACACCTCAGCGCAAATATCCCTCTACTCTGAGCAGATTGTTCGAGGGGTTCGTGACCGTGAAGAGGAAATCCGTGAGTACATTGAGACATACTCACAGGACTGGACTATGGACCGTATGCCCAGCGTGGACCGTATTGTTCTACTGATTGGTGCTTGGGAACTGCTCTTCAATGATGAGATTCCTGATGCAGTTGCCATCTCAGAAGCAACTGGTTTGGCACGCATGCTCTCCACCGACGACTCACCCAAGTTCGTCAACGGTTTGCTAGACCGCCTGCGCCAGGTTAAACCAACTCTCCTTGCTTAACTACTCATGAGTGCCGCACCTTTTCCGGTGCGGCACTTTTTGTGTCTTAATACTTCTCAAGGTGTGACTTGGCGTTTTATACAGCGAGCAACACTTTGTGTGAAAAGAGATGCCCATGATAAGTTTGGTCTACGACAGCAACCTTTAAGTCCGTCCTGTGAGGCGGGGAAGGAGGCCGGCAACCAATGAGCGATACCAGAAGTGTGTTTTCAGCAGGGTCACAACGTGTGATTCTGGAGTCTGCCGACATCGACCGCGCGCTAACTCGAATAGCGCATGAAATTCTTGAGGCTAATAGGGGTGCCCAGAACCTGGTCATCTTGGGCATACCGCGCCGCGGTTACCCGCTAGCACAGCGACTAGCCCAAAAAATCTCTGATACTGATGCATCCTTCAACCCGGCAATGTCGCTGGGTCAGCTAGATATAACAATGTATCGTGACGATTTACGCTCTAGGCCAGGGCGAACCCTCGAACCTACACATCTGCCACCTCTTGGCCTTGATGGTAAGAATGTTTACCTGATTGATGATGTGCTTTTCTCAGGCCGTACTATTCGTGCAGCTCTTGATGCTTTACAGGATTACGGACGTCCCGCCTGCGTACGCCTGGCAGTTCTCGTTGACAGGGGCCACCGCCAACTACCTATCAGGGCGGATCATGTAGGCAAGAACCTACCCACTAACTCAGATGAATCGGTCAAAGTTCTCTTGGAGCCCATTGATGGTGTAGCCGATCAGGTGGTTATTATTCAGCCGGTTGAAGGTACAGGGGAACATCTCTAATGCGTCATTTGCTCGATACTAAAGACCTCAGCCTGGCTGATGCTCTGAACATCCTTGATACAGCCGACTACATGGGTGAAATTGGTCAGCGCGAAGTAAAAAAATTGCCAGTTCTTCAGGGCCGTACCGTGGTTAACCTCTTCTTCGAGGACTCCACCCGAACCCGTCTTTCCTTTGAAGCGGCAGAGAAGCGCCTGTCAGCTGACATCATTAACTTCTCAGCCAAAGGTTCATCTGTTTCTAAGGGTGAATCGCTTAAAGATACTGCTCAGACCCTGGCTGCGATCAATGCAGATGCTGTTGTCATTAGGCACGGCGCTTCTGGCGCTCCTCAGCGTTTAGCTGAGGCTGGGTGGATTGATGTTCCTGTTCTCAACGCCGGCGATGGAACCCATGCCCACCCTACCCAGGCACTGCTTGATGCTATGACCCTGCGCCAGTTCCGTGCTCAAACCACGGGGGCCGAAACCAGGGGGCTCACTCTTGAGGGGATGCGCGTCGCTATAGTGGGCGACATCCTGCATTCCAGGGTGGCGCGTTCTAACCTCTGGCTTCTGACAACTCTGGGGGCGCAGGTTAAGTTTGTCGCTCCACCTACTCTTTTACCGGTAGAAACAGAAGACTGGCCCTGCGAAATTTTCTATAACTTCGATGAAGCCATTGAATCTGGGGTGGATGCTGTCATGATGCTACGCATCCAAAAAGAGCGCATGCATAACGCCTTCTTCCCCAGCAGTGAGGAATACTCAAGACTGTGGGGCCTGACACCAGAACGCTTTGCTCGGCTGGACGCAGCGGACCATGAGACCGCTGTGCTTCACCCTGGCCCAATGAACCGCGGTTTAGAAATTAGCGCTGAAGCAGCTGACTCAGACCGTTCATGGGTGCTACGACAGGTCACCAACGGGGTTTCTGTGCGCATGGCAGCACTCTACCTCCTGATGACCGGTGGCAAATCAGCCGACTTTTACCCTGGCGCCTAAACGTGAGAATGAAGAAAAGAGAAGACCGTGACTAAACCATCAACCTATCTAATCAAGGGCGCTTCACTGCTGGGCGAACGCGAGGCGGACATCCTCATTCGTGACGGTCTGATTGCTGAAGTAGGGGCTGACGTGTCATCGCCTGAAGCAGACATCATTGACGCTAAGGGTCTTATTGCTCTGCCCGGTCTCGTTGATTTGCACACCCATTTGCGGGAACCAGGCTTGGAAGATGCTGAGACCGTAGAAACCGGTAGCCGTGCTGCGGCCCTGGGTGGTTACACCGCTGTATTTGCTATGGCTAATTCCAACCCGGTAGCCGATACTGCCGGTGTGGTTGAACAGGTTTACGAGCTGGGCAGGAAATCAGGTTGGACCGAGGTGCAGCCCATCGGTGCCGTTACCGCAGGTCTCGCCGGTGAGCGCCTGTCTGAGATCGGAGCTATGGCAGAATCTCGCGCCAAAGTGCGAGTATTCTCTGATGATGGCATGTGCGTGTGGGATCCGGCCCTTATGCGCCGAGCCCTTGAATACGTTAAAACTTTCAACGGTGTTGTTGCACAGCATGCTCAGGAGCCCCGTCTAACCGAGGGCGCTCAGATGAACGAAGGTAAAGTCTCTGCAGAGCTTGGCCTTGCTGGCTGGCCAGCTGTGGCAGAAGAGTCAATTATTGCCAGGGATGTTTTATTGGCGGAGCATGTGGGTTCACGTCTGCATATTTGCCACCTTTCCACTAAGGGATCGGTTGAAATCGTTCGTTGGGCAAAAGAACGCGGTATTGATGTTACCGCTGAGGCAACCCCCCACCACCTGCTACTGACCGATGAACTCGTGCGCACCTACGACCCTGTCTACAAGGTCAACCCGCCCCTGCGCACTGAAGAAGATGTGATGGCTCTGCGTCAGGCTATTGCGGACGGAATCATCGATATTATTGGCACCGATCATGCGCCTCACCCCACCGAATCTAAGGATTGCGAGTGGGCGTGTGCTGCCAACGGTATGACCGGGCTAGAACAGGCTCTATCGATTGTCCAGAAAACTCTGGTTGATACCGGGCTCATTTCCTGGGCTGATGTGGCTCGTATCATGAGCGCTAAACCAGCTGAAATTGGCCTGGCAACGGGGCAGGGGCGTCCACTGGAAGCCGGCGAACCAGCCAACCTGGTTTTGGTTGACCCCGCCGCGACTCGCACCATTGACCCCCAGGCTCAAGCCACCAAGGGCAAGAACAACCCCTACCGGGGTTTGGAAGTCCCAGGTGCCGTCATGGCAACCTTCTATGGGGGTCACCCGGTGGTTAAAGACGGCAAGCTGACCACTCCCGTGACCCACGTTGGCAACTAGGGGATCGAAGGTAGATTTGTGGACAGACTCCTACCACTATCTCTTCTAGTACTGCTCTGTGCCCTAATTTTTTGGGGCATGTGGGCTGGCTGGAAGGGGCGTCAAAAACGTCAGAAAGGCACGGGGGTTCTTGCTCCTGTCCCTGAGCGATACGAGGACGCCGAAAGCCTGCTTGCCGTCCCCGGTGTTTACATTGCCACCACCCATATGGGGGACTGGTTGGACCGTATCGCTACTAACACTCTCGGTGTTAAGGCAGCCGGCACTCTCTTTATCTTCGAGGACGCTGTAGTTATCGCTAGAGATGGCGCTCAAGACCTCTGGGTTCAAGCCAGCGATATTATTGCGGTGCGAACAGAAGCCGGCATGGCCGGTAAGTTCGTGGAGAAAAACGGTCTCGTGATGCTGTCCTGGGACCTCAACGGTACGCCCGTTGATACCGGATTTCGCACCCGTTTTGCAGCCGATAAAAAGACTGTTCTTGACACTATTCAGCAGATTGCACCCCAGGCATTAGAAGAACTACCGGCACCTTCTGCCTAAGTTTATAAATCTTTGGGGTTAAACCCCTACACCCGACCAACCTACGACAGGAAGTACGTGATGACCCAGTTAGCATCTAGCGAGCGTGTAGCGGTTCTCGTATTAGAGGACGGCACAGTGTTCCGCGGCCAGAGCTACGGAGCTACCGGAAGTACCCTCGGTGAAGCAGTATTCTCCACCGGTATGACCGGTTATCAAGAAACCCTAACTGACCCCTCATACGCGGGCCAGATTGTGGTACAGACTGCGCCCCACATCGGCAACACAGGTGTCAATGAAGAAGATGCCGAATCTCGTAAGATTTGGGTTTCAGGCTACGCTGTGCGAGATGCCGCGCGTCGAGCCTCTAATTGGCGCTCTGAGCGCACCCTAGATCAGGAGCTTGTGGAGCAGGGAATTGTTGGGATTCAAGGCATCGACACTCGTGCACTGACCCGCCACCTGCGGAGCGCAGGAGCTATGCGTGCCGGTATTTTTACCGGCAAGGAGGCTCTCGCATCCACCGAGACATTGGTGGAAAAGGTCAAGGCGAGTGCGCAGATGCAGGGGCAGAAACTGGCTGATACGGTATCCATTGATCAGGCTTACACCATCGAACCAGCCGACCAGGGCTGGGAGGGGGAGCCTAAGGCAACCCTGGTTGCCCTGGATCTGGGCATCAAAGCCATGACCCCCAAGCGTTTTGCTGAGCGAGGGGTGCGCGTACACGTCCTACCGGCAACTGCCACTCTAGAGGATATTAAGTCCTACCAGCCGGATGGGGTCTTCTTTTCCAACGGCCCCGGTGACCCGGCGACCGCTGACGACCAGGTTGCCTTGCTTCAGAGCGTCCTGCGCACCGGTACCCCCTTCTTCGGTATCTGCTTCGGCAACCAGTTGCTGGGTCGGGCCCTAGGCTTTGGCACCTACAAGCTTCCCTTCGGTCACCGGGGTATCAACCAGCCGGTCATGGATCGTACCACCGGTAAAGTCGAAATTACCGCCCAGAACCACGGATTTGCTGTGGATGCACCCCTGGACGGCGCAGTTGAAGCCCCCCACGCTGAGTTCGGCAGGGTTGAAGTTTCACACATCGGTCTCAACGACCAGGTAGTTGAAGGGTTACGCTGCCTAGATATCCCAGCTTTTTCTGTGCAGTACCACCCAGAGGCAGCCGCTGGTCCCCACGATGCAGCCTACCTCTTTGACCGTTTTATTGACCTCATGCTTGCGAAGAAGAACTAAGGAAGAACCATGCCCAAACGTCAAGATCTCAACTCTATTCTCGTCATTGGTTCTGGCCCCATCGTTATTGGTCAGGCTGCCGAATTCGATTACTCCGGCACCCAGGCTCTGCGAGTTCTCAAGGAGGAAGGCGTTCGCGTCATCCTGGTTAACTCCAATCCGGCTACCATCATGACAGACCCCGAGTTTGCTGATGCGACCTACATCGAGCCGATTACTACCGAAGTGATTGAAAAGATTATCGCTAAGGAAAAGCCGGATGCGATTCTCCCCACTCTGGGTGGCCAGACCGCCCTCAACGCTGCCATTGCTCTCGATGAGGAGGGAATATTAGAGAAATACAAGGTCGAACTCATTGGCGCTAACATTGAGGCAATTAACCTCGGCGAGGACCGTGAAGCCTTCAAGGGCGTTGTTGAACGTGCCGGCGGCGAGTCTGCAAAGTCAGTCATCGTTCACACCATGGATGAAGCCCTAGAGGCTGCCAAGATCCTTGGCTACCCCATGGTGGTGCGCCCGTCCTTCACCATGGGTGGTCTGGGCTCAGGTATGGCCTACAACGAGGAAGACCTCCACCGTATCGCCGGTGCCGGTATTCAGTACAGCCCCACCAGCGAGGTTCTGCTCGAAGAATCTATTTTGGGCTGGAAAGAATACGAACTTGAAATGATGCGAGACAAGAACGACAACGTAGTGGTCGTTTGCTCCATCGAAAACTTCGACCCCGTTGGTGTGCACACCGGTGACTCCATCACCGTTGCTCCGGCACTCACCCTCACAGACCGCGAATACCAGAAACTTCGCGACATTTCTATTAACGTGATCCGCGAAGTTGGTGTCGACACCGGTGGCTGTAACATTCAGTTCGCAGTTGATCCGGCCACCGGGCGCATTATCGTCATTGAAATGAACCCCCGCGTCTCCCGTTCGTCGGCACTGGCGTCCAAGGCAACAGGTTTCCCGATTGCAAAGATCGCCACCAAGCTTTCCCTGGGCTACACCCTGGATGAAATCCCCAACGACATCACCCAGAAGACCCCGGCGTCCTTTGAACCTACCCTCGACTACGTTGTGGTCAAGGTTCCTCGCTTCGCCTTTGAGAAGTTCCCCGCAGCTGATCCTACGCTGACCACCACTATGAAGTCCGTGGGTGAGGCGATGGCTCTGGGGCGAAACTTTACCGAGGCACTGCAGAAGGCTATGCGCTCCCTGGAGCAGAAGGGTGGAGCCTTCTCCTACGCTAACCCTGAGTTGTCAGCAGAGAAGTTGGCTGACCTCATTGAGAAGTCTAAGACTGCCACTACGGATCGTATTCACCAGGTACAGCGGGCACTTCTAGCGGGAGCTACCGTTGAGCAGATGTTTGAGGCAACCAAGATTGACCCCTGGTTCCTGGACCAGCTGGTGCTGCTCAACGAGGTAGCCGGCGAAATCGCTGCTTCCAAAAACCTCAATGAGGAGTCCCTACGCCTAGCGAAGCGACACGGTTTCTCTGACGCCCAGATTGGCGAGATTCTCAACATGGACGAGGCTGTGGTGCGCGGTATTCGCCACGCACTGGATATTCGCCCCGTCTTCAAGACCGTGGATACCTGTGCAGCCGAGTTTGAGGCATTCACTCCCTACCACTATTCCTCCTATGACATGGAGGATGAGGTCGCACACCACGAGAAGCCCTCAATCATGATTCTGGGTTCTGGGCCCAACCGTATCGGTCAGGGTATCGAGTTCGACTACTCCTGTGTGCACGCTTCGATGGTGTTGCGCGAAGCAGGTTATGAGACCGTTATGGTCAACTGTAACCCTGAGACAGTTTCAACCGACTACGATATCTCAACCCGCCTCTACTTTGAGCCTCTCACCCTGGAAGATGTGCTTGAAGTTGTTGAAGCGGAACGCCGCACCGGTGGGCTGATGGGCGTTTTTGTGCAGCTCGGTGGTCAGACCCCGCTGAAGCTCGCGCAGGAACTCAAGGCAGCTGGAATTCCGATTCTAGGTACCTCACCCGAGGCTATTGACCTCGCCGAAGACCGCGGTGAATTCTCGCGAGTTCTGGAAGATGCCGGTCTTATCTCACCCAAAAACGGCACCGCCTCGACCTTTGAGAACGCCAGGCGAATCGCTGATGACATCGGCTACCCGGTTCTGGTGCGCCCCTCCTACGTTTTGGGGGGTCGCGGTATGGAGATCGTTTACAGCGAAGAACAGCTGGCTCGCTACCTAGAAAATGCGACTGAAGTTTCTCCTTCCCAGCCGGCTCTCATTGATAAGTTCCTTGAAGATGCCGTTGAAATCGACGTTGACGCTCTCTACGACGGCACCGAGCTTTACCTCGGCGGTGTCATGGAACATATTGAAGAAGCTGGCATTCACTCGGGCGACTCTGCCTGCACCTTGCCACCTATCACCCTCAGCCCGGACATCATTGCCAAGGTTGCAGATGCCACCGAACGCATTGCAGCCGGCGTAGGTGTTCGCGGTCTGATCAATATTCAGTTCGCGGTAGCTTCAGATATTCTCTATGTCATCGAAGCTAACCCCCGCGCATCACGCACCGTTCCCTTCGTCTCCAAGGCAACCGGCGTCCAGATGGCTAAGGCAGCCGCCCTCATCGGTACGGGTCAAACCATCAGCCACCTTAAGGAAGAAGGCTACCTGCCTACATCAATGGATGGTGCCAGCCTTCCGGCAGATACAGCAATCGCCGTCAAAGAAGCGGTTCTGCCTTTTAGCCGTTTCCGCACACCGGAAGGTGTCGTCGTGGATTCACTGCTCGGCCCCGAGATGCGCTCAACTGGTGAAGTCATGGGTCTTGACCCGCATTTCGATACCGCTTTTGCTAAGGCTGAAGCATCCGTCGGCTCCTTCTTGCCCACCGAAGGCAAAGTCTTTGTCTCGGTTGCTAACCGCGACAAACGCAACAGCATTATCTACGTAAAGATGCTCCAACAGCTGGGCTTTGACATTGTTTCAACCGGTGGCACCGCTGAGGTTCTGCGTCGCAACGGGGTAAAAGCTCAGGTCGTTTCAAAGATTGCTGAAACAGCTAAGGGTGAGCGCTCCATTGTCGATATGATTCGCGATGGTGAAATCAACCTCATCCTCAACACTCCCTCGGGAGGTCAGGCGCGAGGCGATGGCTATGAAATCCGCGCAGCTGCAACCTCTGTGGGCTGCCCTATCATGACCACGGTCTCTGAGTTTGGTGCTGCTGTTCAGGCTATCAACGCACTACGTGAATACAGCTGGGAAGTGATGAGCCTCCAGGAACACGGGGCATCGATCCGTGAAGCGATTTCTCAGCGTGAGAGTGCATAAGCGTATGAGCAATGTGCTTCCTTTCGGTGATCGACTTTCACGCGCAATGGCAGAGAAGGGGCCTTTGTGCGTGGGAGTTGACCCCCACCCAGGGCTCCTAGCTCAGTGGGGACTTGAAGATACAGCTGCCTCATTGGAGCACTTCGCCTTCACCGTTCTGGACGCCTGCGGGGACGTTTCGGCGGCTCTAAAACCCCAGGTAGCTCTGTTTGAACGTCACGGCTCAGCCGGTCTTGCGGTGCTAGAGAAGTTTCAAGCTGAAGCTGCTCAGCAGGACGTCTTAGTGGTGGCAGATGCTAAGCGCGGAGATATTGGGTCAACCATGGCTGCGTACGCAGATGCCTGGCTAGGAGAGGCGTCGCCTTTGGCCACCGATTCAGTAACCTTGAGCCCCTATCTAGGCTTTGAATCTCTGCGACCAGCCCTTGACCTCGCTTCAAAGAACCAGCGAGGTACCTTTGTGCTAGCTCTTACTTCTAACCCGGAAGGAAGGAGTGTGCAGCACATTGGGGGGCCTGAAAAGTCGGTAGCGGGCTCAATTGTTCAAGCAGCTCAGCGTGAAAATGAATCTTCTGCCTGGCAGAATATGGGCCCCTGTGGTCTGGTCATTGGGGCTACGGTGGGTCAGGCCTTATCTAAGCTCAACATTGATCTTTCTACCTTCAACGGTCCAATTCTTTCGCCCGGATACGGGGCTCAGGGGGCTTCAGCCGAGGATCTTTACAGGATCTTTGAAGGCATTGAGCGCCAAGTGCTGGTGAACTCTAGCCGCGGTGTTCTGAGCGCCGGGCCTCATCGTTCTAGTTTGAGGGACGCTGCACAGCGTGCTGCTGAGGAGCTGGACTCGGCCTCACGATAGGGTTAGATGAGAATAAGATGGCGGGGAAGGAAGCTTCCCCGCCATTTCTATATTAATTATATTACCCGCGGGTAACTTACTTTGAAAAAACCGCCTGACGTGCTAATTTATAATTGTTTGATCGCAAATAGCTTTCGTTTGATTTCCTCTGGGTATTACCTATAAGAAAAAAGCTATTACACATTTGTATATTCCATGTTCGCACCGTGAACACCTCGCACATAAGGAAGGCAATCATGCCCCTCAAACCCCTCACCGAAGAACAGCGCGCCGCAGCCCGTGAAAAGGCCAAAAAAGCCCGTGTTATCCGTGCTGAAATGAAAGAAGCTGTTAAGAATAAGCAAATTACCATCTCAGAGGTCCTTCAGCGCGCTGAAACTGATGAAGCTGTCGCTAGACTGAAGGTAACCGATCTTCTCACCTCCCTACCGGGTGTTGGCGAAGTTCGAACTGAAAATATTCTGAAAGATCTGAATATTGCTGCGTCTCGCCGCTTGCGTGGTCTTGGCATCCACCAGCGTCGAGCACTCATCAATCTTCTTGACCGTTAAGGGCTAGATACCGTGGCAGAAACTCACCAGATACCCAAACTCACCGTTTTGGCCGGTCCAACAGCTGTAGGCAAGGGGACCGTGTCTACCTACATTCGTGAGAACTACCCGGACGTATGGTTCTCGGTTTCTGCTACCACGCGTGATCCCAGACCTGGTGAAGAAGACGGAATCCACTACTACTTTGTCTCTGATGAAGAGTTTGACTCAATGGTCGAAAACCGTCAGATGCTGGAGTGGGCAACCGTGCATAACTCGTACAAGTACGGAACCATCCGCTCTATGGTTGAACGTCAGCTCAAAGCTGGGAAAAACGTACTTCTTGAGATTGACCTGCAGGGCGCACGTCAGGTGCGTAACGCCATGCCAGAAGCTCAACTGATTTTCTTGGCGCCTCCTAGCTGGGATGAATTGGTATCCCGCCTAATCGGTAGAGGTACTGAATCTGCTAGGGAACAGCAGATGCGGCTTGAAACAGCAAAAGTTGAGCTGGACGCTGAGCCCGAGTTTGACCATACGGTCATTAATGATTCGGTGCCAGAAGCTGCCGAAGCGATTATTGAACTCATGGGCGTAGAGCGCTAAAGAGTCAGCGCGGGCGGCACTAGTGGAACATCACCTCTGGGCCGCCTGCGTTTTACGTGACAAAAAATCGGTTCGCCTATAGTATTAGTAGAGTTTTTGCCACCGGATTGCGGTGGCGCAGTCCAGTAAAGATGGAGTCTTACGTGGCTAACGCACACAACGATCAAGGTATCATCAACCCCAGCGCAGACGCTCTGATTAAGAAGGCTGAGTCTAAGTATGGTCTGGTGATTTTCGGTGCTCGCCGTGCCCGTCAGATCAACGCTTACTACTCACAGCTGCACGAGAACCTCTACGATCACGTAGGTCCCCTGGTTGATTCAGAGCCCAACGAGAAGTCACTATCTGTGGCTATGCGTGAAATTAATGAAGATCTGGTTGAAGCTCGCCACGTGCCCGATGGCAAGTTTGATGAAAACGGCACCCTGATTCACGACGACGAACCCAGCGCTTTCCTGGGTGCAGATTTCTACATCGACGAGCCCTTCGTGGAATACGTCGATGCTGAAGACGCCGAACAGGCATAGTTTCTAAAAACAATGCGCGTCATTATCGGCATTGGCGGGGGCATCGCTGCTTATAAAGCAGCGATGCTCCTGCGTCTTTTTTCTAAAGCTGGCCACGAGGTAGTAGCTATTCCTACCGAAGCGGCTCTTAAGTTCATTGGCCGGCCCACTCTTGAAGCTCTTAGCGGTAACCCTGTGTCGGTTGATGTTTTTGACCGGGTGCCCGAGGTCAATCATGTGCGCCAGGCAGAGAGAGCCGATGCTGTTGTCATTGCGCCGGCAACGGCAGATTTGATGGCACGCTTAGCCAGCGGTCGAGCTGACGACCTACTCTCGGCAACCGTTCTCACCACCTATGCTCCGGTGATTCTGGCCCCAGCGATGCATACTCAAATGTGGGAGCACCCAGCTACCAGGTCTAATGTTAAGACTCTGCGCGGTTTTGGTTATCACATTATTGAACCAGCCGTTGGGCGCCTGACGGGGCCTGATTCCGGCATCGGTCGCTTGCCAGAGCCCGACGATATTTTCGCGCAGGCACAAGCAATTTTAGGGTGGGACGTGGATGAAGCGGCCCCGGCTGATGTGCCCTTGTCAGGACGCCGCGTGCTAGTTACCGCCGGAGGCACGCGTGAGGATTTAGACCCGGTCCGTTTTTTGGGTAACCGTTCCTCAGGTAAACAGGGTTTCGCCCTGGCGAGTGCAGCGAAGCAGCTAGGAGCCAGTGTGCACCTCATCGCGGCACATGTGGAAGTGGAGCTTCCGACCGGTCTCGATACCGTAACCCGTGTGTCTAGCGCAAGAGAGCTACGTGAGGCTACTTTAGTAGCCGCACAAGGGGCCGATGTTGTGATTATGGCTGCTGCTGTGGCGGATTTCCGACCGGCTGACTACGCTGACTTCAAGATTAAGAAGACCGATGATCCGGGGCAGGACCCCGTCATACATCTGGTGCGTAACCCGGATATTCTGCGAGAGCTCGTGGAACATCGGTCAGCTAACAGAGAGGCTGGCCCTCAGCTTATCGTTGGCTTTGCAGCTGAAACCGGTGATGAGAGTGCTAGTCCGTTGGACTACGGACGTGCAAAGTTAGCCCGTAAGGGGTGCGACTATCTAGCGGTTAATACCGTGAGCGCCACCCAGGGTTTTGGGACTGAGGTCAATACTCTGACCATCCTTTCTGCCAATGAGGTTGAGCCCTTGGTGACTCAAGGAACAAAATATGAAGTTTCTGAAGACCTCCTGCGTCATGTAGCGCAACACCTCAATAATTGATCATCTTTACCTCCAGTTAGACCAAGAGAAGTACAGTAGAACCGTGACTGAAAATAACCATCTTCGCCTTTTTACCAGTGAGTCCGTGACCGAAGGTCACCCTGACAAAATCTGTGATCAGATTTCTGATGCCATCCTCGACGCTCTGCTTGAGACTGACCCCCGCTCTAACGTTGCTGTTGAAACCTTGGTCACTACCGGGCAGGTACACGTTGCCGGTGAGGTAACCACCAACGGATACGTGGATATCCCCAGCATCGTGCGCAGAACTATCCTGGATATTGGCTACAACTCCTCAACCCACGGTTTCGATGGGGAGTTCTGCGGTGTTTCCGTTTCTATCGGTGAACAGTCCGGTGATATCAACGCAGGCGTCTATACCTCTCTCGAAGAACGCCAGGGCACAGCAGTAGATGAGCTTGATAAGCAGGGCGCCGGCGACCAGGGCATCATGTTCGGGTATGCAACTAACGAGACCAAGGCTTTGATGCCTGCTCCCATCTTTGTGGCGCACCGTCTTGCTGAGCAGCTCACCAAGGTGCGTAAGGACGGCACTCTGCCCGACCTGCGCCCTGACGGTAAAACTCAGGTAACTATGGGGTACAACGAAGATTTCATCCCCGTCACCATTGATACAGTGGTAGTTTCAACCCAGCATACTGCCGATTACGATCTGGACCGGCTGGCTGCTGACGTCCGTGAGCACGTGATTGAGCCCGTCCTCGATAACTTCAATTTTGACGCTAGCGCTGCCAAAGTCATTATTAACCCTGCTGGCCGTTTTGTTCAGGGCGGCCCCGTGGGTGACGCTGGCCTGACCGGCCGCAAGATTATTGTTGATACCTATGGGGGCATGTCTCGTCATGGTGGTGGTGCTTTCTCCGGTAAGGACCCCTCAAAGGTAGACCGGTCGGCTGCTTACGCTATGCGATGGGTAGCCAAGAACATTGTGGCAGCCGGTCTAGCAGACCGTGCAGAGGTTCAGGTTGCCTACGCCATCGGCCAGGCTACTCCCGTTGGTATTTATGTTGAGACCTTTGGAACAGAGAAGGTTGCTGTCTACAAGATTGAGGCGGCAATTCGTGAAGTTTTTGACCTGCGCCCGCTGGCCATCATTCGTGATCTTGAGCTGCGCCGCCCTATCTACAAGAAGACTGCGGCTAACGGCCACTTTGGCCGTGAGGGAGCTGACTTCACCTGGGAACGTACCAACCGTGTAGCCGAGCTGAAAGCCGCTGTTGGCCTATAGTAAACTAGCCACATGACCAGCTTTAACACCGAACCCCTGCAACCAGACCTGTTGCAGGGGTTCGGTGTTTCTTTGCCTTCTCAGACAGGTTCAACCGAAGCAGAAGATAGCGCCGTTAGCCTGCCCGTTGCGCGGGTTCATATTGATACCCATGTGCCCCATCTTGATCGGCTCTTTGACTACGCTGTACCTGCCGCGCTTGATGCCGAGGCTCAGCCGGGGGTGAGGGTGAGGGTCAAATTTGGTGGCAGGGAGGTGACTGGCTGGCTTCGCGAGCGCGTAGCCCGGTCCGATTCACCGACCAGGCTTGTGCCCCTGCATAAGATTGTTTCTCCACTGCCTGTGGTGGATGCTGAAATCTTTGAGCTGGCCGATGCTCTTGCTGATCGTTATGCCGGCCTTGTGCCCGACGTCCTGCGCCTAGCTGTACCGCCCCGAGTCGCCAGTGTTGAGCAGCAGTACCTAGCGCCGGCGTCGTCTGTCAGTTCATCTGAGAGTAAGGATGCAGAGGGAAAGCCAGAGCCAGGCCGGGTAGCAAAAGCCATGACCGATGAGGTCTTAGAAGCAGAGCCAGAGCCTCTTCAGGCACCGGATATTTCGGCCTTTGAAGACTACACCCAGGGCACAGAATTTTGCGATGATGTTGCTGCTGGGGCCGCGGCTCGCGCCGTGATGAGCGTGCTGCCTTCACACCCGGAACACGGCTGGGAAGACCTCATGGCCGTGAGCCTTGTGCAAGCTGCGGCTCACGGCAGGGGAGCGCTGGGTGTTGTCCCTGATCTCAAAAGTTTGGAGCGTCTTGAAACAGCGCTTGCTCAGCTTACCCCGCCTGAGCGCTACACCCGGCTGACAGCCAATGATGCCCCCACCCCGCGCTATGAAAGTTTTCTGCGTGCCAAGCAGGGGCTAGCAGACATCGTTATTGGAACGCGCTCAGCAGCCTATGCCCCTATAAAAAATCTTGGTTTTGTTGCCTGTTGGGATGATGGGGACTCTTCACTGATTGAACAGCGCGCGCCCTACTGTCATGCCCGTGACGTCCTTCTTTTGCGTGCTACGCTGACGGATTCTGCGGCTCTTTTCATGGGGTATGCCGTCAGTAGCGAGGCTGCACGACTCGTACGGAGCCGTTGGGCTAGCTTACTGTCAGCTGATCGCGCGGTCATCCGTTCTTTCACTCCACGGGTGCTGCCAACGGGCGATGACTACCAGCTGGCCAGGGACCCCCTGGCTGCTATAGCTCGGATTCCGCACCAAGCTTTTGCCGTGGCCCAGGACGCTCTAAAGCAGGGGCCGGTGCTGGTTCAGGTTGCGCGCGCGGGCTACATACCTAGCCTCAGCTGCCAGCGCTGCCACATGCCGGCGCGGTGCCGCGACTGCCGTGGCCCCCTTTCACTGGCTTATGGTCAAGCACTGCCCCAATGCGGGTGGTGCGGGCGCATAGCTCAAAACTGGGCCTGCACGGACTGTGGCGAACGCAGATGGCGCTCAGGTGCGGTGGGAGCGCTTCGTACCGCTGAGGAACTGGGCCGCGCTTTCCCTGATGTGCCGGTCATTAGTTCTAGTGGGGAGAATATTAGATCTTCCATTGGCCCTGAACCTGCTTTGGTGATTGCTACCCCCGGGGGAGAGCCAGTTGCAGAAGGAGGGTATTCAGCCGCTCTGCTGCTGGATGCTGATCGAATGATGCAGGCTGATTCTCTTCGTGCTCCAGAAACTGCCTTGCGCCGCTGGTTTAACGCTGCAGCTCTGGTGCGGTCTTTTGCTGTTGGTGGCCGTGTAGTGACAACTGCCAGCCCTTCACCCGTGCTTGAGGCGCTGGTGAGGTGGGACCCGATGGGCTACGCCCTGTGGGAGATTGATGAACGGCACGATATTGGCTTGCCGCCGGCCGTCCGTACTGCGGCTGTTACCGGTAGCGAGAAGGGTATCGAGACTTTCCTGGCCTCTCTTGAAATCCCTGAGGACGTTCGGGTCAGCGGGCCGGTGCCCCTGCAGGAGCCTGGTGACTATCTTGAGCCGGATATAGACGGTGAAATCTACCGAGCTATTCTCTTCTTTACTTATGCCCGTGGGCACGATTTCACCCGTCATCTGCGAGCTGTCAAGGCCTCCCTCTCAGCGCTCAAAAAAAGTGAACCGGTACAGGTGCGCTGCGATGGTTTGGATATTCTCTAAAGCTCACCCAGAAGGTTGAGGAGTTTAATAGCTGAGGTGTTCCAGCTATAACGTGCAGCATCAGCTAGCCCACCTTCAACTCGATATTTCGCTGCCTGCGGATCTTCAAGATCTCGTACTGCACGTGCAAATTCGCTGGGGAAGTTAGCGTTAGCAAAGAACGCCGAGGGGGCGATTTCCCTAAAGATAGGAATATCGCTGAGCACCACGGGGCACCCTGCCGACTGCGCCTCTACCACCGGCAGACCGTACCCTTCATCTTTTGAAGCGGTCAGCAGAGCAGCGGCTGTGCCCAGCAAGGCTGTATAGGTCTCTTCATCGACACCGTTGTGAAATACAATGTTGGGCCCAGCTTTTGGCTCTAGTTCGCGCTGTCGAGCAGGAGAAATTCTGGAGAGCAGGTGCAGAGTGTAGTCCGGTAGGGAGCCCATCGCCGCTATTAGTGTCTCTACGTTTTTATAGGGCATAAAAGATCCCATGTAGATTAGATCTTTGGTGCGCTGCGGAAGTAGGCTCAGCGCTTGGTCTTGACTCTTTATCCTGTCCTGGGGGGCGTTAGGCACCACGTGAACGGGCTTGCTCGTGAGGCTGTGTTGCCTCATCAGACCCGCGGTAGTCTCAGACACCGTCACCACGGCGTCGGCCCTGTTAAGCAAAAATCGCTGCGGAGCGTAGGTGGTGTGAAAGACTCGCCAGCCCGCACGCACGGGAGCAGGGAGGAAGCCCGGCGGATCAGGGTGGGCGTAGTAAATAAGATCGTGAAGGGTGAGTATCAACTTGAACTTCCGCCCCCAGCCCCCGAGCCCCAGGGTCTGCATGGGTGAGAAGACCACCTCTGGCCGATAAGGGTTGATTTGAAGAGCAGCCGTGGGTTCCAAAGGTGAAGTGGGTGAGCAAATCTTTACGTGAGGAAGTTCGGGAAGCATCTCTAACTGCCGCTCATCACTAATCACCATAGCCAGCTGCAGGTCCTCCGGTACTGCGGGGTGACCAGCGTCCTGCAGGTCTTTGAGCGCTGTGAGTAAGGACGCCGTGTAGCGGCTGATACCGTCGTGTATGCCGATGCGGGTGTAGCGGGCGTCGATCATCAGTTTCATCGGATGGGCTCCTGGTGGAAATCAGCAATGAGAGCAGCAGCGCGGAGAGGAGTTTCGTAGTGGATGAGGTGCCCTACCTCGGGAATTACATCTAAACGGCCCCGCTGAAGAGCGCCGAACATAGCTCGCTGGCCCTCCATGCTCCCCAAATCATCTTCCTGCGCCACGATCATCTGTACTGGTAGATCGATTGTGGGGGTGAAGTCCGCAGCGGTTGATGAGATGGAAGCTCGGTAGGCTTGAAGCACAGCATCGCGTGAAGAGAAAGCACGAAAGTAGGCTGCGTGCTGACCGTTAATGAAATTCCTTAGTTCTGCATGGCTGTTCTTCATCATGAATTCGCTACTGATTCTGGTGATGATGTGGGATTTCAGCAAACTGAACCCAAGAGGGGCAGGCAGGAGCGCACCGGCCGTATAGTACATCTCAGCTAGCCGGCTCATCAGTTTCTGGTTGCCATCCAGGGCGGGTTCACAGATAGGATTAATGAGTGTCAGCCTCTGAACCAGATGGGGTCGGGTAGCTGTGAGATAGGAGCTGACGATAGACCCAAATGAGTGACCCACCAGGTGGATAGGGTTTTGACCCGTTAGCCCCAGAAATTCCGCTAGCCAGGCGGCATAGGTACTCACGTTATGCTCTGCTACCGGCATGGGTTCAGACCTACCAAAACCCGGCAAATCAGGGATGAGGACGCGGTAGTCCAGCAGCCCCTGTGTTAGAAGCTCAAGCCCGTGGTGATCCCCCCTAAAACCGTGGATTAAGACAAGGGTTTCAGCGGTGCTATCCCCGTATTCCCACCATCGGGTGAGTGAACCGTTCACCGTGGCTTCGTGGAGCTTCCCATGGGAAGTGACGGTAGGGTGTAGCTCAAAAACGCTGGCAGGGGGCATCGATACTCTAGCTTTCTCACTCACCCCTTTACTCTACCGCTGCGGTTGCGGCCCCGCTGCCCGCTCCCGCCCAGCGGCGTCCAAAAACTGGTCGCTCCGGCGAAAAATGGGGAGAACCGATAGACTATACCCAAAGGTTTTGACGCCGGCGCCTTTCGTGCGCCCAAAACTCAAAACTCAACCTACACGTACAGACAGGAAGTCAAGTGACTGCTGAGATAGAAACTACCGAACAGACCGAAAATACCTGGGATTTTCGCGCGATGGAAACTAAGTGGCAGCCCTACTGGGAAGATACTAAGGTCTTTGAACCCACCAATGAAGAGGGCAAAGAGACACGCTATGTAGCGGATATGTTCCCCTACCCATCAGGCGACCTTCACATGGGTCACGCTGAGGCTTTCGCTATTGGGGACGTCACTGCCCGGTACTGGAAGCAGAAGGGCTACGACGTTCTGCACCCCATTGGCTGGGATTCATTTGGTCTACCCGCAGAGAACGCGGCTATCAAGAACAATACCCACCCCAAAGAGTGGACCTACAAGAACATCGAGACTCAGGCGGGTTCTTTCAAGCGCTACGGCATTATGGCTGACTGGTCACGCCGCCTGCACACCTCTGACCCCGAGTACTACCGCTGGACTCAGTGGCTCTTCCAGCAGTTCTACAAGAAGGGTTTAGCCTACCGTAAGTACTCCCAGGTCAACTGGTGCCCCAAGGATCAGACCGTTCTGGCCAACGAACAGGTCATCAACGGTGAGTGCGAGCGCTGCCATACCCAGGTCACTAAGAAGTCTTTGAACCAGTGGTACTTCAAGATCACTGACTACGCCCAGGAACTGCTGGATGATATGAAGGGTCTGGAGGGTCACTGGCCAGAGCGTGTGCTGGCTATGCAGCGTAATTGGATTGGTCGCTCCGAGGGCGCCGAGGTCAGTTTTGCCGTTGAGGCTACTGAGGGTAAGGAAGCATCTACCGTTGATGTTTTCACCACCCGCCCGGATACCCTCTTTGGTGCTACCTTCTTCATCGTGGCAGCAGATGCTGATTTGGCAAGCGAGTTGGTCATCGATGAGCAGCGTGAGGCTCTGGAGAACTACCGCGAGAGCATCAAGGTGCTCTCTGACATTGATCGTCAGGCATCAGACCGTGAGAAGACCGGTGTCTTCTTGGGTCGCTACGCCATCAACCCCCTGACCGGGGATAAGCTGCCCATCTGGGCATCCGATTATGCTTTGGCTGACTACGGGACCGGTGCCCTGATGGCTGTGCCCGCCCACGACCAGCGCGACCTGGACTTCGCTCGTAAATTTGATATCCCTGTCATTACCGTCGTTGAAACCGGTGAAGAAGACCCCGCTGAAAGCGGCGTGGCCACAGCTGGCGACGGCAACCACATTAACTCTGGCCCCCTGAACGGGCTGAACCGTTCAGAAGCTACCCGCAAGGTTATCGAGCTGCTGGAAGAGCAGGGCGCAGGGAAGGGTAAAGTCAACTTCCGCCTGCGTGACTGGTTGCTCTCCCGCCAGCGTTTCTGGGGGTGCCCCATCCCCGTGATTCACTGTGAAGAGCACGGTGAAGTTCTGGTCCCAGAAGATCAGCTACCTGTTCGTCTGCCCGACAACCTCTCCGGTGAAGACCTGGCTCCCAAGGGGCAGTCACCTCTGGCCGCAGCCGAGGCGTGGAACACCGTTGCTTGCCCCGAATGTGGCAAGCCTGCTAAGCGCGATTCAGATACAATGGACACCTTCGTGGATTCCTCCTGGTACTTCATGCGCTATGTTTCACCCAACTTTGATGCCGGCGTCTTTGACCCCGAGCAGATGAAGAAGTGGAACCAGGTTGATATGTACGTGGGCGGTGTTGAGCACGCGATTCTACACCTGCTGTACGCCCGTTTCTTTACTAAGGTTATCCGTGACCTTGGCCTAATTGACCATTCTGAGCCCTTCAAGGCGCTCATGAACCAGGGCCAGGTGCTCAACCAGGGCAAGGCTATGTCCAAGTCACTGGGTAACGGCGTTGACCTGGGTGAACAGCTCGATAAGTTCGGCGTGGACGCCGTGCGAACCGTCATGGTCTTTGCCTCGCCCCCTGAGGACGACGTTGACTGGGCAGACGTGTCACCGGCAGGTTCACAGAAGTTCCTGGCCCGCGCATGGCGCGTTGCCAACGACGTTACCAGCGCCCCTGGCGTTGTTGGCTCAGAAGGTGATAAGGATCTGCACAAGCTGGTGCACCGCACCATGTTTGAGGCTGCCAAGTTGGCTGAAACCGGCAAGTTCAATGTGCTGGTTGCTAAGACCATGGAGCTGGTCAATGCCACCCGCAAGACCATTGACTCCGGTGCTGGTGCTGGGGACCCTGCCGTCCGCGAAGCCGCTGAAGCTATCGCGATTCTGCTCTCCCTTTACGCGCCCTACACCGCTGAGGACACCTGGCACCTGTTGGGTCACGAGAGCCCCGTGCTGACTGCAGGCTGGCCCGAGGTAGACGAGACCCAGCTGGTAGACGATACCGTCACAGCTATCGTCCAAATCAAGGGTAAGGTAAAGGATCGCCTGGAAGTTTCTAAGGACATCTCTGAAGCTGATCTTGAGAAGCTAGCATTGGAATCCGAGACAGTTCAGCGTTCCATTGGGGACGCCGAGATTCGCAAGGTCATCGTTCGAGCACCCAAACTCGTGAACATCGTTATTTAGGGTTTTATTTCTGAGCTGAAGGGCAGACAAGGTCATGACGACCTTGTCTGCCTCTTCTCTATTCACGGGAGGCGGTAGAGTGGAACGGTGCGTTCTATAGCTATCGTGACTGACTCTTCGGCTGCCTTGCCTGCCGATTTCTTTGCCGAAGCCACAGCCTCAGGTGGCTTGGCCCAGGTTGATTTACCTGTTTCCATTGCTGGGCAGCCGCTGGAGGGGCTGAGCTCCGCCGAGATTGATGCTGCTATCGTCACCGCCCACGTCCAGGGGGAACAAGTCACCACCTCAGGCGCTTCACCGGGGGAACTTATAGAAGTTTACGAACGGCTTGCTAGCGAAGGGTATGCGGGTATCATTTCTATTCATCTCTCGGGGGCGCTCTCTGGCACCTGCGACGCGGCGCGAGTTGCCGCTGATATGGTTCAGTTACCGGTGGCCGTTATCGATTCTGAAAATCTAGCCATGGCACTCGGCCAGGTCGTTATAAACCTCTACCGTTTCACTGAAAATACCGATGATTTAGAGACTGCCGTAGAGGTCGCAGAGGACTTGTGCGCCGCTGTCAAACTGTTCTTCTTTATCCCAACATTGGACGCCATCAAACGGGGCGGCCGCGTTGCTCCCGCCCTGGCAATGGTGGCACAGATGTTTCAGATACGGCCAGTTGCCACGGTACTTGACGGTAAGCTGATCTACTTAGAAAGGCCGCGTACCACGCCAAAAGCTATTGAACGGCTCACCGAACTTACCCTAGACTTCAGCGCTGAACAGGCAAAGGGCTCTCATCGTTTTGCCGCCGGTGTTCCAGCACCTACCGGTCGGGTCGTCGCCGTCCACTACTGCGGTAATCTCTTGCAAGCCCAGGGATTTCAGCGATCGCTGGGTGAGCCAGCCGAAGATGCAGAGCTACTGCCTCTTCCACCGGTGCTCTCTGCCCACTCAGGTTTAGGCGCTCTGGCAGCGGTGGTGTATTAGCCCCTACATCGGTGAATCAGACTGTGGATAGAATGTAGCTGACCGGTTAAAGACTCGTCTCAGGTTCACCGAGGTGGGTGGGAACTGGCGAGATACATTAGCTCTCAGCCGAGTGGCTCTTATCCACAGATCCTCGTTCTAGAGTTCAGGGCTTACGCCCGTGCTTATCCTGGGGTCATGAAACATGGCAGGCGAGAAGATGGTTCAGGCTGGATCCTACATGATGCTGCTGAGAGCATAGGACCGCAGGAGTCTTTAGGTGACCTAGAGACAGACCGCCTACTAACGAGCCGCCGCTACGGTTCTCAGCGGGCAAGGGTAGACACATCATCGGCTCAACGTAGCCGCGCCCTCCTTAAGGAAACGCTAGAAGCAAACCCTCATCATTCTTCTTCACCAGATCAACACCTCATACGGTGGAAAATTCCCAGTGGGCTCATTGCCACCGTGGCGGTCTTACTTACCCTGTTGACGCTCTGGACAACGATTAAAGGTTCCCTTCCTGGCCAAACTGAAACGGTGTCACTCGCGCTTCCTTCTTCAACCGGCTCTACCTCTGCTCCCTCCTCTTCCCAATATCCTAGTGGCTCAGCGACGCAGGAGTCTTTGAGCCCTGCCCCACAAGAGTCTCTGACGGTCCATGTAGACGGTGCTGTTGCCGCTCCGGGTGTTTATACTCTTCCTCCCGATAGTCGCGTGAACGATGCGGTTCAGGTGGCTGGCGGCGCCCTTCCCGAAGCTGAGACAGGGGCGGTAAACCTGGCAGATAAGCTCTCTGACGGGGTGAAAATCTACCTCCCAACTTCCGGTGAAGCCCCACTTCAGAGTGCAACAGGGCTCACCGACGGTGGGGCAGCGCCCGGGCAGGTTTCTACTGGTGGTGCCAACGTCCTGGTCAACCTCAATACCGCGACCGAAGAAGAGTTACAAACCCTTCCAAAGGTCGGTCCGGTGCTTGCTTCAAATATTATTAGCTGGCGCGAGGAGCACGGCGGGTTTAAAAACATCGAAGAGCTGGACCAGGTCTCGGGAATCGGGCCGGCAACCATGGAAAATCTCAGAGATTTGGTGACACTATGAAGGCTGTACGGGGATCGGAGCGCTTTAAGGAATACTGGCTCTCTGATAGAGACAGACAGCTTCACCTCAGAGAATTACCTCGTCTGTTGGACGCACGGTTGCTGGCCCCATCCACCTGTGTTTGGGCTTTTACCCTTATATGGATTCTGAGCGGTAGTAGGGCAGCGCTTTTAAGTCTGGGCTTCTTAGCTGCAACAACAGCTCTTCTGCCACTGGCCAAAAACTCGGCGCCTATTTCGTGGCGGTCCAGACTGCAACCGCTGTTAGGTGTCCTGATGCTTTGTTTACTCCTTGCTTGCATCCAGGGCGCTCTCATTACCGCTCGTGGTTACCAGGAGCGCTGGGACTTCCTGGACGCGGCCAATGGCCAAGGAGTTCGATTCTCCGGTTCCGTTCTCGCATCCTCTCCCAGTGCTTACGGCGATTCATTGACACAAGTGCGAATAGGGGAGCTCGAATACCGGGGGCAGATTCTTGACCAGTTTCTAACCCTGAGTATTTTTACCGATAGCCGCTTTGAAGCCGGCAGCGAGGTAACAGGGGTGGGCACCCTCACCGTTGATGGTAGCTACTACCGTGTCAAAGGAGGACTTTACTCCCAAAGCACTGATGTACCACCGCCTCCCGTTTACGGTCACAAGACTATGGTCAGGGAGCGGGTTGTGCAGGAGGTAGGAAGGGACGCTGCCGGGTTGCTTCTCGGGATGGCTTACGGTGATGACTCATCCCTCAGTGCTGAGGCTGTTCACAGGATGCGGGTAGCGGGGCTAACCCACTTGACCGCTGTATCGGGGGCTAATATCTCCTTAGTATTTGTGGTCTCTTACCGTCTTGCGCAAAAAATTCGTATTAATCGTTACGCACTGGTTCTTATTGGTCTGATTTCCGCTACCGTTTATGTCGGCTTGGTTGGGTTGGACGGTTCAGTCCTCAGAGCTTGGGTCATGGGTATTTTGGGCGGCTTAGGTATGGTGCTTGGGCACGGTGCTCATCGCGTAACAGCCCTGTGCACCTGTCTTTTAGTTCTGCTGGTCCTCTCTCCAGAACTAGCCAGTAACTATGGGTTCGCCCTCTCTGTCATCGCCACTGCCTCCCTACTCTTCCTGGCGCCAGCACTACGCAGGTTGGCCTCCAAATTCTTGCCCGGAATTCTAGCAGACGTCATTGCCATTCCACTCTCAGCAGCGCTCTGGTGCGCACCGCTCATTCTCTTGCTGTCCGATGCCGTCTACCCCTACACCGTGCTAGCTAATGTACTGGTAGCTCCGATGGTTGCCCCCCTAACCTTCGTGGGGCTCCTTCTCCTCATCGGTGCGGCTCTAGGCCCTTGGGCTAGCTTCCTCGTGTCCTTTCTCTTCTGGGCTGGTGAGCTACTAGCGGGCAGTGTGCACGCAGTGGCCTCTTGGGTTACCCACCTGCCTGCAAGCTCCGTAGCCCTGCCAGCTAGCCCACAGACAGTTGCGGTCAGCACTACCCTGGTTGCCCTTTTCACGGCGGGAATCATAGTCGCAGATAGCAGACTCAACAGACCGCCACCAGTTCGCCAGCCAATCCTGTCAAAGCAGGTAAGCAGAAAGTGAGCGCAACATCGCCCCAAGACCGCCGCAGACTCATCATTTCAGTTTGTCTTTTACTCTGTGTCCTTGCACTGAGCCTCTTCAACCAGAAGACGAGTTCTGCCCAGGCGCCGGACGGTTGGCAGTGGATTACCTGCGATGTCGGTCAAGGGGACGCCCACCTGGTGCGTACCGTGGAAGACCAGGTCTCCCTTATTGATACGGGGGATAGCTACAGCGATTTAGAAGCCTGCCTAGAGTGGGCCCAGGTTGAGAGGCTAGACGCTGTGTTCATAACCCACCAGCACCGTGACCACTATGGCGCCCTAAACGAGCTGGCGGAAAGCTACCCCATAGCTCGCCTTTTTACGTCAGCACATTTTGACCCTGCCCAAGTGCCTCAGGGCATTGAATTGACACAGTTAGCCAGTTCAGATGAATACATCCCAGAGCTTTCCTTAGGCACGGATGCTGAGGTCAGAGTATTGTGGCCGCCAGATAGCCTCGATAGGGTACCGGGGGAGAAGGGCAGCAGTGCTTTGGTTAATAACAGTTCGCTAGTTCTGCACTTTCGTGTTGGTGGGGAGCAACCACTGACAGTTTTAACAACGGGTGACCTTGAAGAGGCAGCCGCCGGTCGTCTCCTCCCGAAGCCAGAGAATCTAGAAGCTAGCATCCTGAAAGTAGCGCACCATGGATCTCGAGGAAGCGGCACCCAGCTCATCGGTGCAACAAACCCAGCCCTGGCGCTGATTAGCGCAGGGCGGGGTAATGACTACGGCCACCCTCATCAAGTCATCACGGACTACCTAAAGCAACACGGGGTGTCTGTAGTCAGGACTGACCAAAGCGGCAGCATCGCACTGGAACAACGAGATCATGAAATTGTAGTAACCCTAGAGGGGCAATAGATGCTCTGCAGAGAATGAAAAAGTCTGCCAGAATAGGAGGGCACCTAAGGAGGCACATGGCACGCACATCACGAGCAAATACCGGCCACGCTAACGGCTGGAGAACAGTAGAACTGGCACCGTTGATCCTGCTCTACGGGTCAGATGACTACTTTGCTCAACGTGCTAAGGAACGACTGCGGGAACTGTATCAGGAGCGTGAAGGTGGTTATGAACTAGCTACCTTGTCCGCTAAGGATTACAGGAGCGGCCAGCTCACCGTCATCACCAGCCCTTCCCTTTTTGACGAACCTAAAATCGTTGAGATTGAGAATGTAGCCCAGATGAGCGACGTTTTTCTCATCGATGCTCTCGACTATGCCCAGAACCCCTCCTCAACGGCTGTTGTGGTATTAAGTCATAGCGGCGGTAACCGCGGTAAGAAGCTGATTGACACCGTTCGAGCTTCCCGCGCCTTCCCCCTGGTCGAATGCAAGCCGCTGAAAACCGAAAAAGATAAGACAGACTTTGTGCTCTATGAGTTTAGAGCACTGGGCAAAAAGATTACTGCCGAGGCTGCACAGGCTCTAGCGCAAGCAACTTCTGATACAGCGGAACTAGCTTCATCCTGCCGGCAACTGCATGCAGATGGCCCCGATACCATTGATATCTCAGTTGTTGACCGTTACTACGGTGGACGTACTGAAGTGACCGCCTTTAAGGTGAGCGACGCTGCTGTGGCGGGTAATAGTAGAGACGCTGTTAAGCTGCTCCGTCAGGCTCTAGACACCGGTAGTGACCCTATCCCTATGCTGGGCGCACTAGCTTTGCGTATGCGCAATATAGCTAAAGTTCACGGCATTCGGGGGAGCGCTCAGCAGCTAGCCAGTAATCTCAAAATGGCGCCCTGGCAGGTCGAAGTAGCCATTCGGGATTCACGACGCTACTCGGTTGAGGATATCGCGGCTATTATGCAGGTTTTGGCTGACACTGACGCTGCACTCAAGGGGGAGAACCTTGACGCTCTCTATCCCCTGGGAAAAGCAGTGCTTGCTGTTTCCCGTGCCTCCCAGCATCATTAGAAAGAATTATCATCCTAAACTTAAAGCACGTTGCCCCGCTGACCAGTGAATGGTCAGCGGGGCAACGTGTCACTTCGCTAAATAGACAGCCAGCTAGAGGGGCTGGCAGAGAAAAATTAGGAAAGTTTGTTTACGCGAGCTGCGAGGCCTGACTTCTTGTTTGCAGCGTTCTTCTTGTGAAGAACACCCTTGGAAACAGCCTTGTCAAGCTTACGGCTTGCAGTGCGCAGAGCATCGGTTGCTGCTGCTGCGTCCTGCGCCTCAACTGCCTCGTTGACGCGGCGTAGGCTGGTCTTGAGGTCGGACTTGATTGCGTTGTTACGCAGACGAGCCTTTTCGTTGGTGAGGATACGCTTTTTCTGAGACTTAATGTTAGCCACGGTGTAAAAACTTTCTGTTTTTGTCTAATTGGTCGGTGAGGGCTTCGCTGTTCGATCATCGACTGAGCGGCGTGGGGATGCCTATGGCAATCGAACAGCAGTGCCCGATGACCATCGGACACACAAGGATTAACTCTAACAGGCTTACCCTCATCTTGGGCAGAGATGCGGGCAACATTTAGAACTCCGGTTTAAAGCTGACGGTAAGCGTTGGAGACGAGGTCGAAGGTTTCACGGGGCATGATGGCGCCCTCGCGGCGGATTCCATCAGAATTCAGGCGAATTACGCGGTCCAGCTTCACTTCCGAAGCGCGACCTTCCTTATCCCAGACTCCGCTACCGATATCTATGTAGTTCGAAGCCTTGTTCACCGCATTGTTGTGGTCTTTGCTGGTTAACATGAGAGCCAAAAGGTAGTCTCCCTCGCGACCAACAATCACAACCGGGCGATCTTTGCCCTGCTGGTAATCCTCTTCAAAGGGAACCCAGGCCCACACAACCTCACCGGGGTCAGCTTTGCCGTCCGGAACAGGTGAGTAATCAAAAGGTAGGCTACCAAAGTAGTCCCCGGGGTATCCTCCTGCTTGCCAGCTCCCAGAGGTGGAGCCAGAAGTAGCACCTGGGTCTGCATAGGGGTTAGACCGTGCATAAGGATTTGCCGGGGGAGCAGTGCGGGGTTGCTGCTGGCGACTAAAATTACCAAAGTTGCCACTTTGCTCTTCTTTGGGTGGGGCGTACCCAGCTGGCTGGTTGGTGGAGCGTGACTGCTGCCTGGCTGTTTCACGCGCCTTCTTATTTTGGTATTTATTCCATTCGCGGTAGACCCTTTGCCCAATATTGAGGGCCTGTTGGATAGTTCTCATGTTGATCTTCATACCTATAAGAATAGGTGAATAGCACATACAAGTACCTGAAAACTCCCTGAGTTCTTCGTAGATACCTCGGCAGGTGTTGAAAGTGCAAAGTCACCCTGGATGTGGGAAACTTATTAACTAACCTATACCAACTCTCTGCGCGCCGGCGTCCGCCCCAGATGCGTGCAACTGTGTTGTAACCAGCCGTGAAAGGAACCACAGCTTGTCACCTCTGGCAACTAAACCGCCCAAACCTGCGGCCACCAACCCAGAAATTATCCGTAATTTTTGCATTATCGCGCATATTGACCACGGTAAGTCCACGTTGGCTGACCGCATGCTTCAGGCAACGGGGGTTGTGACTCCACGCGAGATGAAGGCTCAGTACCTGGATCGTATGGATATTGAGCGGGAGCGCGGTATTACCATCAAGTCCCAAGCAGTGCGCATGCCCTGGGAGGTAGACGGAGTCAACTATGCCCTCAATATGATTGATACTCCGGGTCACGTGGACTTCACCTACGAAGTCTCTCGTTCTCTGGCAGCCTGCGAAGGTGCTTTGCTACTGGTGGACGCCGCGCAGGGAATTGAAGCTCAGACCCTGGCCAACCTCTACTTGGCCATGGAAAATGATCTCACTATCATTCCGGTGCTCAATAAGATTGACCTACCGGCCGCTCAGCCAGAAAAGTATGCTGAAGAACTTGCCAACCTCATTGGGGTTGAGCCAGATGAGGTTCTTCGCGTTTCAGGTAAGACCGGTGAAGGCGTTGAGGATCTACTCAACCGCATTGTTGAGCTGCTTCCTGCGCCGCAGGGTGAGCCGGATTCACCTGCCCGCGCCATGATTTTTGACTCGGTCTACGATTCTTACCGCGGTGTAGTGACCTATGTGCGCGTTGTGGACGGAAAGCTCAGCCCCCGTCAAAAAATTAAGATGATGTCCACCGGTGCTGAACACGAGCTGTTGGAGATTGGCGTTATTTCACCTGAGCCCAAACCAACCGATGGTTTGGCAGTTGGTGAGGTGGGCTACCTTATCACGGGCGTAAAGGACGTCCGTCTGTCCCGCGTAGGTGATACTGTCACTTCGGCTCAGAAGTCAGCTACAGAAGAGCTGGGTGGCTATGAGGACCCCAAGCCCATGGTCTTCTCGGGCCTCTTCCCCATTGACGGTTCTGATTACCCCGCTCTTCGTGACGCCCTGGATAAGCTCCAGCTTAACGATGCTGCTCTGGTGTATGAGCCTGAGACATCGGCGGCCCTAGGCTTTGGTTTCCGCTGTGGGTTCCTGGGTCTGCTCCACCTTGAGATTGTGCGCGAGCGCCTGGAGCGCGAGTTTAATCTGGACCTCATTTCAACGGCTCCTAACGTTATTTATGACGTGGTGGCTGAGGATGGAACCTCGCAGCGAGTGACTAACCCCAGTGAGTTCCCCGAGGGTAAGGTAGCCACCATTAGGGAACCCATGGTTGCCTGCACCATCATCGCTCCTAACGAATTTGTGGGTGCGATTATGGAGCTTTGTCAGTCACGTCGCGGCACTATGGGTGGCATGGACTACCTATCTCAGGATCGTGTTGAGTTGCGATACCGCCTGCCCCTAGCCGAGATTGTGTTCGACTTCTTTGATCAGCTCAAGTCCAAGACTCGCGGCTATGCCTCACTTGACTGGAAGTTTGACGGAGAAGAAGAAGCCGATCTGGTCAAGGTAGATATTCTTCTGCAGGGCGAGAAGGTCGATGCTTTTAGTGCTATCACCCACCGGGATAAGGCCTACTCCTACGGCACGATGATGACCGGCAAGTTGCGTGAGTTGATCCCTCGTCAGCAGTTTGAGGTGCCCATCCAGGCGGCAATTGGTTCTCGTATTATTGCTCGTGAGAATATACGCGCTATGCGTAAGGACGTGCTTTCTAAGTGTTACGGCGGCGATATTTCGCGTAAGCGTAAGTTGCTGGAGAAGCAGAAGGAAGGCAAGAAGCGCATGAAGATGGTGGGCCGTGTTGAGGTTCCGCAGGAAGCCTTCATCGCAGCGCTGTCTTCCGGTGAAGAGTCGAAGGATAAAGCAAAAAAATAATGCCGGCTCAGCCTATAGGCGCTCCGGCACCATTACACGGCAGAATCCCCGCGGGTTCTGCCGTTCGGTGCGAGGAGCGCGATTTCAGCCTCTATGTCCATGTGCCCTTTTGCTCGGTGCGCTGCGGCTACTGCGATTTCAATACTTATGCCACCGATGATTTTGGTAACGGCGTCGGTCTTGGGTCCTATGCTCAGGACGCTGTGGCAGAGCTTGAGTTCGCGCAGCGTGTCCTGCGGGAGTCAGGGGTGCCAGACCGCCCCCTCTATTCGATTTTTTTTGGTGGTGGTACGCCTACCAAGCTTCCGGCAGCAGACCTGGTCACCGTTTTGCAGTCGGCCATTGAATTGTTTGGGTTGCAGAAGGGTGCAGAGGTCACCACTGAAGCTAATCCTGACTCAGTAACCAGAGATGACCTTTTCGAGCTCAGAGCTGGTGGTTTTACCCGCGTTTCTTTTGGTATGCAGTCTGTTATTCCCTCAGTTCTGGAAGTTCTTGACCGTACCCATACACCGGCCAACGTGCCCAAAGTGGTGCAGTGGGCCAAAGAGGCTGGCCTGCAGGTATCAGTTGACCTCATTTACGGAACTCCCGGGGAGACCCTTGAGCAGTGGCGTGAATCAGCCCAAGCTGCGGTGAGCTATCAACCGGATCATATATCTGCCTACTCTCTCATCATCGAAGAGGGTACTAAACTGGCTGCCCAGATTCGGCGTGGAGACTACCAGATGCCTGATAATGATCTCATGGCTGATATGTACCTGGCAGCCGAGGAGATCTTTAGCGCTGGTGGCTACCACTGGTACGAAGTATCAAACTATTCGACTACCGAGGCCACCCGCAGTCGTCACAACTATGCCTATTGGCGCAACCAGGATTGGTGGGGCATTGGCCCGGGCGCTCACTCGCATATCAACGGTACTCGGTGGTGGAACCTGAAGCACCCGGTACCCTATGCCCACAAGGTGAGAGAAGGGCTGAGCCCGGCAGCTGCACGTGAAGTTCTGTCTGCTGAAACTCGCCGGTTCGAAGATATCATGCTGCAGGTTCGCGTCATTGATGGGCTGCATATCAGCAAACTTGACGGTAGTCGCTCTCCTCAAGACATTGAGAGCTCCCTGGACTGGCTTCAGGCTCAGGGCTTAATTGAGCCCCGAGCCCGATCAGAGGGTAGGGTGCAACTAACGCTACAGGGAAGGTTACTGGGAGATGCCGTAACCCGCGAACTCTTACCAGACCTATAAACTGGTTATACTCCTAGACCACATATGCGGTCTTGTGTAAAAGCGATGCCCGGCACCTTGAGCGCCGGGCATCGCTTTGGTTTATCGACTGCCGTTACTTTTTACGGTTCAGAATGCGGGTAAAAAGTTGGGTGTTAAAACGGTACTGATAAGGGTTACCTCGAGTTACCTTGATACCAGCAATTAGCGAGGAAACTGCGAGGAAGGTCCAGGTGAGAGCTGCCAAGAGACCAAAGAACCAACCGATAGCGGGCACACCGCTGAGAATGATTGACACAGCGATGACGAGAGTGGGCAACAGAGTGAAATCTAGTGCTTCTCTTGATTCTTGTTCGGTAAAGGGGCCACGGCCGCGGTAGAGGTAGTAAATGACGGCCGAAGGAATGCACCCAATGACACCTCCAAAGTGAGCGGTGGTTGCAATGTTTCGATCAGCCGCTACTGAAAGATGCGAGGCGGTAGCCGGTGAGCCCTTGTAAGCGTTTGCTGAGGGAGAGGTTGCGGTCTTCAAAAATTTTCTCTTTGAGTGTGGTGCGAACGGGTGGTGGCAGAAGACAGGGTAGGTCTTGCGCTGTGACCATTCTAATGAAAATTTGGTGTAGAGAACATATCGGTGACAGGCATTTTTGCTGTCTTGGTCACGATGTTTGTCACATAAGACTAGGGTTCTAAGGTGACAAAGTCGATGAGTTGTTCGACGGGGCCGAGAAGGGCTGGTTCTAAATCTGTATAGGTTTCGACTTTTGAAAGGATAGTCTTCCAGCCAGTGGCAATATCTGCTTGTGTTTCGTGAGGCCACCCGAAGCGCCGTAGTATGCCCTTTTTCCACTCTTCTGAGCGCGGAATAGAGGGCCAGGCATCGATGCCTACAACACTTGGTTTGACGGCCTGCCAGATATCTACAAAAGGGTGACCAACGATGGTGACATTTCCGCGTGCACCAGGAGCTTGTAAAGCCTGTGCAACGATTCTGCTTTCTTTGCTCCCTTCCACCAGGTGATCCACCAGGATACCCAGTTTGCGGTGCGGTGCAGGGCCGAAGGCCGCTATGGCAGTAGCGAGGTCATCCACGCCGTGTAGGGGTTCTACAACGATTCCTTCTACTCTGAGGTCGTGACCCCATACTTTTTCCACCAGCTCTGCATCGTGCGTCCCTTCCACCCATATGCGGGAGGCACGTGCGGTGCGAGATGGGGCGCTCTCAACAGCGCGGGAGCCTGATCGAGAGATTTGTGGCTTTGTTTGTTGCGGTTGACGTGCAGGGACGACGGCGCTGACCGGCTGTCCCTCGTAGAGAAAACCTGGTCCTAGCGGAAATTTTTTGACCTTTCCGTATCGGTCTTCTAGACCGATAACGCGCATGCCGCCGATGGTTTCTAACGAGACGACTACTCCTACCCAGCCACTTTGTACGTCCTCCAGTAGAAGACCAGGTTTGACAGCAATTTTTCTGGGCACTGCGACTCGGTGGTTAGTGAGGTCAGCTGACCCCCAACTGTCTCTGTAATCCACTAGCTGCCTTTCTGCGCGCACCTGCCCACCTTAGCCATGAGCGTACCGAATTCTGATTCTATCCCAGGGGGTATTAGAGTTAAGCGGTGTTAGCACTCTCAACCTGAGGGTGCTAGTTATGAAGCTCGTTTTAGCCCAGGAGGTGCATATGGATCACCCTCGTCGCCTGCAGGTTCTACAGGCAATTGTTGAAGATTATGTGCACCTGCGTGAGCCGGTGGGCTCGAAAGCTCTCATTGAGCGGCACAATCTGGGTGTCTCAAGTGCCACTGTGCGCAACGACATGGCGGCACTCGAAGAAGCTGGGCTTATCAAGGCTCCTCATGCGAGCGCGGGGCGGGTTCCGACGGACCAGGGCTATCGGGTTTTTGTAGACCGCGTAGCGCAGGTTCAGCCGCTAAGTTCTGCTGAGAAACGAGCTATACAAACACTTCTAGATAGCGCCGAGGACATCGACGAGATGATGGGGCGTAGCGCCCGTCTGCTGTCGCATCTTACACAGCAGGTTGCACTTGTTCAGTACCCGCGTAAAAAAACGGTGACGGTCCGGCATATTGAGCTGGTACCCCTTTCAAACGCCATGATTTTGATGGTGCTGATTACCAACACCGGTCAGATCCTTCAACGCAATGTGGCAACTTTGCACACCGAAGAACAGCTGTCTTTTTGGCGCAGAGTACTGAACCAACAGTGTGAGGGTGAGCCGCTGCATCTGCTGACTGAGCTTCAGCCCACACCTCCTGATGCCCCTGGGCTCAGCCCCCTCTGGGCTGCTCTCCAAGCAATGGGAAGCCAGGGAGACCCCACCCGTTTACTGGTGTCAGGTACCGCTTACCTAGCTGAGGGAGCCGTAGACTTTAGCCGCAGCATTGCGCCGGTGCTCGACGCTCTAGAAGAACAGGTAGTTCTGCTCAAACTCTTGACCGGCATCGACCGAAACGAACAGGGTTTTGCTGTCAGTATCGGTCAAGAGAACCCGGAAGATTCGCTGTCAGAGGCAGCGGTCATTGCTCGCGGTTATGGCCCTGATGAAGCAGCTGCCTTAGGAGTAGTAGGGCCAACCCGAATGGATTACTCCATGACTATTTCAAAGGTCAACGCTGTGGCGCGTTACCTGTCAAAGATTTTGAGCGAGTCCTAGGGGCAACTGCCTTTAGCGCTTCGTTCGGTATATTTTGTGTGAACCTACTCTAGAAAGAGGAATCAGTGAGCAGTCACTACGAAACTTTGGGTGTGTCCAAAGATGCGTCCGCAGAAGACATTAAGAAGGCTTACCGCAAGAAGGCTCGTCAGTTGCACCCTGACATTAACCCTTCGGAAGAGGCTGCAGAGCAGTTCAAGCGGGTATCACTAGCTCATGATGTGCTCTCCGATCCTGAAAAGCGTCGTATCTACGACCAGACCGGTAACGAAAATGGTTCTGCCGGGGGCTTTGGCAGTGCGGGTGGTTTCGGTGGTGGCTTTGGTGGCTTCCAGGATATTTTTGATACCTTCTTCAACTCAGGTCCCACCGGGCCGCAGAGCCGCATGCGTCAGGGCCAAGATGCCCTCATCAACGTGAAAATCGACTTGCTGGAGGCCGTCTTCGGCGTTAATAAGCCCATCACTGTTGACACAGCGGTCACCTGTGGGCGCTGTGAGGGTGAAGGCACCGCAGAAGGCACTCACCCTGAGACTTGTTCGACCTGCCACGGTCAGGGTTACATGCAACGCCAGGTTCAATCTATTCTGGGTACTGTCGTCCAGCCGGTTGAGTGCCCGTCCTGCCGTGGTTTTGGCACTGTTATCAAGAATCCCTGTGCTGAGTGCTACGGTGAGGGCCGTGTGCGCGAGCGCAAGCCGCTCACCATCAAAATTCCTGCAGGTGTTACTAACGGTGCCCGCATTCGCTTGGCTGGTCAGGGTGAAGCGGGCACTGCGGGTGGCCCCAACGGGGATCTTTACGTTGAGCTGCGAGTAGCATCTCACCCTGTGTTCGTCCGCGACGGTGATGACCTGGTAGCAACACTGGGTGTGCCCATGACTGCTGCCGCCCTGGGAACCACCGTTACGCTGGAGACCTTCGATGGGGTTCAGGAGGTTAACGTACCGGCCGGTACCCAGTCTGGCGATATCATCACTCTCAAAGAACTGGGCGTGACCCGTCTACGCGGTGGCGGTAGGGGCGATATCCATGTACAGATTGAGGTGCGCACTCCCACCCGCATGACCGAGGAACAGAAGAACCTTCTGTTGCAGTTCTCTGAGTCCCGCGGTGAAGACCTCAAGGTCAGCGAAACGCTTTCAAATAAGAAGTCCGGGGGCTTTTTCTCCCGCCTTAAAGATCATCTGAAGTAATCCCTATGACAAACGCGGTCTACTACATTAGCACCCCCGAATTTGACCTCTTGGAAGAAGGTAGCACCTTTGACCTGACGGGCGATGAAGGGCACCATGCTAAGAATGTGAAGCGGGCTGAGGTTGGCGAGGGCATTGATTTAGCAGATGGTGCAGGACGGCGCGCTACCGGGTCAGTTCTTGGAATCCTAGATGCTGGTGTCAGGGTTGGCATTAACCTGCTCACCCAGCAGTCACAGCAGGTGACCATCTATCTAGTTCAAGCTCTTGCCAAGGGCGATCGTGACATCCAGGCTATAGAAATGGCTACGGAACTGGGTGCTCATGGAGTCGTACCGTGGAGTGCTGACCGATCTATTGTGCGGTGGAAAATGGAGCGCGCCGCTAAAGCTCATGCCAAGTGGCAGAACACCGTGCGGGCTGCTGCAAAGCAGTCCAGGCGAGCTGTCATACCGCAAGTTTTTGAGCAGCACAGTAGCGCTGACCTGGCTGAATTAGCCCGTGAGCTGGGCGATACCGCTCTCTTTCTGGTACTGCATGAGCAGGCTGAGCTCCGACTAACCCAAGAACTTTCAGCCCGTCTGACCGATACCGTTGAAGAGATTTATTTCTTGGTAGGCCCAGAGGGGGGAGTGAGCCCGCGTGAACTCGACCTCTTAAAATCCGCCGGATCCAGGGTCGTCCTCTTGGGCGATGAGGTGCTGCGCAGTTCCACCGCGGGGGCCGCCGCTATCTCAACCCTCAACGTCGCACTAGGCCGCTGGTAGCTGTAATATCACTGACCGCAAAACTTCTACCTCCTGGTCCCCGCGCTCGGTAAAGTAGTTTTTACCCACTTTGCTATTGCCAAGGAGCTCTGAAAGACCTGCGAGGTCACCTATGACTACTGCATCCGCTACGCACCGCCCCCTAACCGTTGCTCGAACTTTTTCTTTCCGCTCAATTGAAGAGATGGTGGCCGTCCTTGGCCCCCACGATGGCAACATCACCCTGATTGAACATGCTTTCCCGGGTCTCGCCATCCGCCCTAAGGGGTTAGATGTTGTGGTCACCGGCCCTTCTGAAACCGCAGGGACCACCGTGCGGTTGTTAGGTGAGCTGGTCCAGCTTGTTCAAAATGACACCCAGGTTACCACCGAAGTGGTCACTCGCATTATGGGCATGATGACAGCCACGCTGGCGCATCCAGCTGCGGCCATTAGCCATAACATTCTGAGTTCACGGGGTAAGAACATCCGCCCCAAGACCATCAACCAAAAAAGCTACGTTGATGCCATTGACGCTAATACCGTTATTTTCGGTATTGGCCCGGCTGGTACCGGTAAAACCTACCTCGCTATGGCAAAAGCTGTTCAGGCATTGCAGGCTAAAGAGGTTAACCGCATTATTCTGACTCGCCCCGCGGTAGAGGCTGGGGAGCGGCTAGGCTTTTTGCCCGGCTCGCTCCACGAGAAAATCGACCCCTACCTGCGCCCGCTCTACGATGCGCTTCATGACATGATGGACCCGGAGTCTATCCCGCGTCTGATGGAGGCCGGGACCATTGAGGTAGCGCCTCTTGCCTATATGCGTGGCCGCACCCTCAACGATGCCTTCATTGTCTTGGACGAAGCTCAGAATACCACTGTTGAGCAGATGAAGATGTTCCTCACACGCCTGGGTTTTGGCTCCAAGATGGTGATTACTGGTGACGTTACTCAGATTGATCTTCCGGGTGGACATGCGTCGGGTCTTAAACAAATTCGCCAGATTCTTGAGGGAGTCGAAGATATTCATTTTTCTTTGCTACAGGCTGAGGACGTGGTTCGTCATTCGCTCGTGTCAGATATTGTGAGTGCCTATGATCGCTGGGACGAAACGAAATCTAATATCGATCGCCGGAAAACTCGCAAGGTCAAACGCCAAACCATTGAAGCTGCGGCTGAGAAGCTACTTGAAAAATCGGGTATTGAAGTATCTAAGGACCACTAATGAACATTGAATTTGATATTGAGGATGCCGCCCAGGATGCTTCTGAAACCGTTCGTCAGTCTTTTGCTGAGGTTGATACAAACGTCCTAGAGCGTCTGGTAGCTCATGCTTTCGCTCATCTGAATGTTTCCGCAGAGACTGAGCTTTCCATCAGCGTCGTGGGTGAGTCTGAAATGGAGCGTATTCACCTAGAGTGGATGGATCTGCCCGGGCCAACCGATGTAATGTCCTTTCCAATGGACGAGTTAACTCCAGGTACACCGGACCAGCTGGCCACTGGTGTGCTGGGCGATATCGTGCTCTGCCCACCGGTAGCTTCTGCTCAGGGCAAAGAAGCCGGGCATTCGACTCTTGATGAGCTCTGTTTGCTCACCACCCATGGCATCCTGCATTGCCTGGGCTACGATCACGCCACGAAAGAAGAGGAAGCTGAGATGTTCGGTATCCAGCGAACTATTCTTGAAGACTTTCTCGGTCGCCCTGCTCCCGTGGAAACGAGGCACTAACCCGTGCTTTCCGTCTTCTTTCTCGCTACCGGTGTACTGGTTTTAGTTCTCATCGGTTATCTTTTCACCGCTATGGAGTCTTCCTATACCTACCTGCCCAGGGCCGTTGCGGGGGAGTTAGCGGATGAGTCCGGTAAAAAGAGCGTCCGGGCAATTCTTGCTGACCCTGAACCTTACTTCCGTTCCTTGCGCATCTGGCGGGTTTTAGCGGAAACCGCAGCGGTAGTCTGCTTTTATCTCTTGATTTCCGAGATATTCCACCGCACCTGGATCAGCGTGGTGCTGACTTTACTGGTAATGACTATCCTGATTTTTGCCTTTTTTGGGGTGGCTCCGCGTTTAGTGGGCCGCACAAAGCACGTTCAGGTTTTTAAAACAATGGCTGGTCTAACCTATGCCCTGGGGGTTCTAACACGCCCCTTCTCATCTTTACTGACAGCGCTATCGCGCAAGTTTAGCCCCAAAGACTCAGACCGGGTCACCGGTATCTTTACCGAGGATGAGATTCTCGAATTCGTTGACCGGGCATCGTCATCTGAAGCTATTGAGGACGATGAAGCTGAGATGGTGCAGTCGATCTTTGAGCTGGATGAAACTCGCATCCGCTCGGTGATGGTGCCTCGCGCAGATATGGTCACTATCGACCTCGATGAGAGCTTAGATGATGCCCTGAATCTTTTCTTGCGCTCAGGTTACTCTCGCATGCCCGTCTTGGGCGACTCTTTTGACGATGTGCGGGGTGTCCTTTATCTGAAAGACACCATCGAGGGCTATCGAGGAATCACAGGTCAAGCTTCAGCTCTCGGTATCGCTTCGCTCATGCGCCCGGCCCGTTTTGAACCTGAAACCAAGCGGGTGATGGACTTGCTCAAGCAAATGCAGAGGGAGTCAACCCACGTGGCGGTGGTTGTTGATGAATACGGGGGCACCTCAGGGCTGGTTACTCTTGAGGATCTAATTGAAGAGCTTGTTGGTGATATAGCCGATGAGTATGACAACGAGAAACCAGAAGTAGTAATGCAGGAAGATGGCACCTTCCGTATCAGCTCCCGTCTAGGGGTCGAAGAACTGGGAGAAACCTTTGGTGTTGACCTCGAAGATGAGGACGTCGAGACGGTAGGAGGGTTGCTCTCTAAGCACCTGGGACGAGTACCTATTATTGGTAGTGAAGTCGTCGTGGAGGGCATCCATATCAAAGCAATTGGTGCCCGCGGTCGCCGCAATAAGATTGGCACCCTAGAAGTCTGGGCAGAGCTCCCTGTCACCGTCGAAGCGAGTGAACAGCCTGTTGAACAGTAGACACCTCGGCAAAGCCGCCCTTTCCAGCCCTTGGGTTGGAAAGGGCGGCTTGTTGATTTTAGCCTCAACAGGAGAAGCGGTGAGGAGACTTATACCGCAGAGGTACCGACTTACCGCACAAACTTAAAGGGGCATAGGTAAAAGGTTGTAGAGTGGTCTGTAGTTTTTTATTGAGACCAACACTTGGAGTTTTTGAGTGGATTTTGCAGCTTTTCCCGATGACTATTCGGCTGGCTTTGCGGTGCTGGTTGGGCGCCCTAATGCCGGCAAGTCAACCTTGACCAACGCGCTGGTGGGGCAGAAAGTTGCTATTACTTCAAACCGCCCACAAACCACCCGTCATACTATTCGCGGTATCGTGCACCGCGATGATTTTCAGCTGGTATTGGTCGATACTCCCGGTTTGCACCGGCCGCGTACTCTGCTGGGAGAGCGTCTCAACGATCTCGTAGCTGAAACTCTTTCTGAGGTTGATGTTATTGGCTTCTGCATTCCGGCTGATGAGAAGATTGGGCCTGGTGATCGCTATATTGCTCAACAGCTTGCTGCCTCTGGAAACAAGCCCATCGTAGCGATTGTTACCAAAGCAGATAAGGTGAGCCACGAACAGTTGACCGAGCAGCTCATTGAAGTTTCGGCTCTGGGTGATGAGATTATGAGCGCGGAGCGAGCAGCTCGCAAACAGCGTCGCGATCGGCAAGAGCGCAAGAAAAAGGGCGAACAAATGCCCTTCCGTAAGGGTAGTGGCCCGGCCGCTTCTCGGGCTAGCGCTAAGGGTGAACCTGCCAGCGGCGTAGTGAACGACGGACGCGGCGGCTGGGCCGATATCATTCCTGTATCTGCAGTCAATGGCTATCAGGTTGAGGAGGTAGCCAAGCTACTCTCAACACATCTGCCTGATTCTCCTCCTCTGTATCCCACCGGTGAACTGACCGATGAACCTGAGGCCACTCTCATTGCCGAGCTGGTTCGTGAAGCTGCCTTGGAAGGCGTCACTCACGAGCTACCGCATTCGGTTGCAGTTACCGTCGAAGAGATGGAGTTCAGGGAGGGGCGCAGTGAGGAAAACCCGCTCTTGGATATACACATTAACTTGTTCGTTGAACGTGATTCTCAGAAGGGAATTATTATCGGCAAACAGGGTGCACGCCTGAAAGAAATTGGTCAGACAGCGCGCAAGAATATCGAGACGCTGCTGGGCACCAAGGTCTTCCTATCGATTCATGTAAAGGTTGCTAAGGACTGGCAGAAGGACCCCAAGGCTATGGGCAAGTTAGGCTTTTAGGCTTCCTTTCAGCTTTTGAGCTAAGAACCATAAGAATTTGTGGGTATTTTTAAGCATTACCTTGAACCACGGTGCTTATCGTCGGTATCTATGAAACGGAGTTTATGAATGGCCTTTTTAGGCTCTTCCCCTCAGCCTTCAACAGCTACACATGGGCGCCACATGCTACTTCAGCCCCAGAAGTCTCAGCGTTTGAAATGGCTTGCCTTCGGTTGCGTAGCTATGTTGCTTTTAGTGTTCGGGCTGGGGGGCTTCGCTCTGGCCAGGTTGCGCTCGAATGTTCACACCGCTGAGATGAATGTGGGGGAGTTAGTCGGCAATTTGGCGAGTGGTCCACTCGATATTTTGGTCATTGGCTCCGATACCCGTTCAGGTAATAACGCTGCCTACGGCGATGAGGCTGATGCAGAGTCCGGGGCCCGTTCAGATGTAATGATGCTGCTTCAGATCAGTGAGGACCGCCAGATGGTTAATGTGGTGTCGTTCCCTCGCGATTTAATGGTAGATATCCCTAAGTGCACCGACGCTGAGACGGGCCAGGTCTACGCCGCTAGTGAAGATACACAGATTAACGAGTCACTCGAGCGTGGTGGCCCGGGCTGCACTGTCGCTACCATCAGTAACATCACCGGTGTAGAAATTGATCACTTTATGCTGGTTGATTTCAACGCTGTTAAGGCACTGTCCAGCGTTGTTGGTGGGGTCCAGGTATGCGTCACAGAAGATATTGATGACACCTACAGTGGCTTGAAGTTGGAGGCTGGAACCTCCGACGTTGAAGGCGAGCAGGCCCTTGCTTTCCTTCGGTCACGTCACGGATTTGGCGATGGGAGCGATACCGCCCGTATTAAAGCTCAACAAAGCTTTTTGTCTTCCCTGCTCCGCAAGGTTCAGTCGGAGGGCACTCTTTCTAACCCCAGCATGCTCTACCGTATGGCCGAAGCCGTCACCCAGAACGTCACGGTTGATAAGGGGCTGACCGATCTATCTACGCTGGTCAGTGTGGGGTCGATTTTCTCAACAGTTGACCTCAGCAAAGTTGTTTTTGCAACGGTTCCCAACGAACCCTACGTCCTAGATGACAATAAACTGCAATTATCCACCGAATCTGAGGCTTTCTTCACGAAACTGCAGAAGGACGAGAGTCTTGTTGAGCCGGCTGCCACAGAAGAAACGGTAGAAGAGGACGTTGATTCGCTGAACTATGATGTCTCCGTCTCCGTATCCAACGGTTCAGGCGTCGATGATAGAGGTTCTGCTCTAGCATCGGATATCACTGATCGCGGTTTCAAGCAGACCACCGTTGACGAAAACGCCGCCGAGTATTCAACCTCATCTATCGTTTACCCCTACGGTTTTGAGGCTGAAGCCCAGGCTGTCGCGGATATCTTTGGAATTACTACCCTCACACCTTCTGACCAGTACATCGGCATTGAGGTAGTAGTTGGCTCAGACTTAGCAGAGCATGACAAAGTAGAATCGCAAGATGCTGGTATAGCCTCCGGTGTCACCGGGCAGACCGCTGATCAGGTCACCTGCCAGCAGTCCTTTAACTACTAAATATAAAAGCTCCCGTGTCAGCTGGAGCTTTTCATATAGTGGAAATAGTGTGACCTTACTACCGGTGGCTAAAAAACGCGTGATACCTTGAACACATGAGTGAGATGCATATGGAAATGCTTATTTGCCGTAGCGCGGTTATACAGGTCATGCTGCGCTACGGGTTTGTTCCTGTTTCTTAGAACTATAAATCTCACGCTGAAAGTACACCTCATGAAAAATTTCCAGCAGCCGGCTTCAATGCCAGTGCACAAGTACGTCCCTTTTAATCAGCAGATTCAGGTATCGCTTCCGGATCGTTCCTGGCCAAACAAAACTATTACTAAAGCACCTCGATGGTGCGCGGTAGATTTGCGTGACGGTAACCAGGCTCTGATAGACCCCATGGACACAGAGCGCAAACTCGCCATGTTCAAGTTGCTGGTTAAGATGGGCTACAAAGAAATCGAGGTGGGTTTCCCCTCAGCATCTGCAACCGATTTTAATTTTGTGCGCACCCTCATTGAAGAGGGTCATATCCCCGCTGATGTCACCATTCAGGTGCTGGTGCAGTGCCGTGAACACCTGATTCAAAAGACCTTTGAGGCAATTGAAGGTGCCCCCAGAGCCATTGTGCACTTCTATAACTCAACTTCTGTTCTGCAAAGACGCGTTGTCTTTAACCAGGATCAGGACGGTATTTTGGACATCGCTCTGACCGGTGCTCGTCTGTGCAAGAAGTTCGAAGAGCAAATGGTATCTGATACTAAAATCACCTACGAATACTCTCCGGAATCCTTCACCGGCACAGAACTTGAATTTGCTGTCAAGGTATGCAATGCGGTAACTGACGAACTGGGTATCGGCGAGGGGCGTGAGGTTATCATCAACCTGCCGGCAACCGTCGAGATGGCTACTCCCAATGTGTACGCTGATTCTGTTGAGTGGGTTAGCCGCAATCTAACCAACCGTGAACACGTCGTTCTTTCCCTGCACCCGCACAATGACCGAGGCACCGGTGTCGCCGCTGCAGAGCTAGGCTATATGGCGGGGGCAGACCGTATTGAGGGTTGCCTTTTCGGTAATGGAGAGCGCACCGGCAACGTAGACCTGGTAACCCTGGGGTTGAACCTCTACACTCAAGGTGTGAACCCAGAAATCGATTTCTCCAATATTGATGAGATTCGCTCTACCGTTGAGTACTGTAACCAGCTACCGGTTCATGAGCGTTCACCCTACGGCGGCGACTTAGTCTTTACTGCTTTCTCCGGTTCTCACCAGGACGCTATTAAAAAGGGTTTTGAGCGTATGGAGAAGGATGCCCAGGCTGCAGGCAAAGATATTGATGACATGGTGTGGTCAGTTCCCTACCTGCCCATTGACCCCAAGGACCTGGGGCGCACCTATGAAGCAGTTATCCGTGTGAACTCACAATCGGGTAAGGGCGGCGTCGCCTATCTGCTGAAGAAGGATTTCGGCTTGGATCTCCCCAAACGAGCGCAACAGGAATTTTCTACCATTGTTCAAGCGCGAACTGACTCGCAGGGCGGTGAGGTTTCAAGTCCGGTCTTGTGGAACATCTTTGCTGATGAATACCTGCCCAGCACCGATGTTGAGAACCGCTGGGGCAAGTACCGCATTGAGTCCCTGTCTATTGATTCTGAAGAGCACGGTGCCACCACGATGCGTGCTGGTCTGGTCATTGAAGGTCATCGCTATGAGCGAGTGGGCCAAGGCAGTGGTCCCATTGAGGCCCTGCAGTCCATCCTCTCCAAGGAGGGGGTAGATATTCGTGTCCTGGACTACTCGGAACACACTCTTGCTTCAAGCGCTAATGCGCAGGCAGCTTCCTATATCGAAGCCGCGGTTGGAAGCCGGGTTCTATGGGGCGTTGGGATTGACTCATCTACTACCCGCGCGTCGTTGAAGGCAATGATTTCGGCGGTCAATCGAGCGATTAGAGATTCAGAATAAGTTTTCCGTGGCGGGGCTAGCCTCCTGGAGGTTCAGCCCCGCCGATTTCTTTTTTCTCTGTGACTGACAGAGTGCACAGGGTATGAAAGAATATGAGTGTGAGTTCAGCGCTATCAATGAATAAGTCCTTTCGCGATAGCGCTATTGTTTTGCGCACCCAGAATCTGGGGGAGACCGACCGTATCATTGTTTTGTGCACCCGGGAGCACGGCATCGTCCATGCGGTGGCTAAAGGGGTACGACGCAGCTCTTCAAAGTTCGGTGCCCGCCTTGAGCCCTTTATGCTGGTTGACTTTTCGGCATCCGGCGGAAAAAAGTTAGCAACCATCTCTCAGGTGGTAACGAGAAGGGCCTACGCTGCCCCTATTGCTGCTGATTACGGTGTGTTTACCGTTGCAGCTGTTATTTGTGAGTTAGCTGAACAGCTGGTGCAGAACGACCAGGAGGCTGGTTCGGGTCAATTTTCGCTGCTGGCAGGAGCACTTTCTGCATTGGCTCGCCGATCTCATTCTCCCTACAGAATTCTTGATTCTTACATCGCCCGCTCTTTTTCTTTAGCAGGGTGGGGTTTAGCAACTTCTGCCTGCGGCATTTGTGCATCTGTCGATGATCTCAACTACTTCTCGGCTGAGGTTGGAGTCCTGTGTCAGAACTGCGGGCGGCGTAACTTGGTGCAACGTGTCACACCTATTTCAGAAGATACTCCCGCATACCTCACTGCTCTCAAAGCTGGAGATTGGGAGACCGTTGGGACGCTAGGAACTGCTTCCTCCCTTTCCGTCAAATCTTCACGGCTTATGATGGAATATGCTCAGTGGCATCTAGAGCGACCACTAAAAACGCTCGCAATTTTAGAAAAGGAAAGCTAGTCTCCTATGTCCCACCTTCTGCCTAATCCACACCCCAGCGGTGCTACTGCGCCGTCCATTCCACGTAAGTTTGTTCCTCAACACGTTGCTGTAGTGATGGATGGTAACGGTAGGTGGGCCAACGAACGTGGGTTGCCTCGTAATGAAGGGCACCGTGCAGGTGAGGCAGCACTTCTCGAAGTGGTAGCTGGAGCGATTGAGATGGGTATTCCTTACATCTCGGCTTACGCTTTTTCTACAGAAAACTGGAAACGATCACCAGATGAGGTCGCCTTTTTGATGCGTTTTTCCTCAGAGGTGCTGGAGCGGCAGCTAGAGACCCTTAAGTCGTGGGGAGTTCGTATTAGATGGGCGGGCCGACGCCCTAAACTATGGAAATCTGTCATTACTCTACTTGAGAAGTGCGAAGCTGAAACAAAGAATAATACTGTTTGCACTCTCACTATGTGCGTTAACTACGGGGGCCGCGCTGAAATTGCCGATGCTGCAGCCTTGATGGCCCAGGATGTCGCTGACGGTAAAATAAAACCCAAACATATTACCGAGAAGACTTTTCAACGGTATCTTGATGAGCCTGACCTTCCCGATGTAGATCTATTTCTACGGACTTCAGGAGAGCAGAGATTTTCTAACTTCCTCCTCTGGCAGAGTGCTTACGCCGAGATGGTCTTTATGAATGTCCTGTGGCCAGATGTTGACCGAACTGTTCTGTGGGACGCCGTCGAGCAGTATGCACGCCGAGATCGCAGATACGGTGGCGCTATCGACCAGGTTACCTCTCGCTAATTTAGATTTATATATAACTGGTAGTTTTACCGCGGCTGAAAGGGGAATGACCGTGAGGTTATACCCAACCCTGTTCAATACGATGTTCAAACCTATGGATGCAGAAAGGGCCCACCATATTGGCATGTGGGGTGTGCAAACCCTCCGCAAGACCGGTATTTCCAAAATTGGTGAACGTCTGTTTTTTGCGCCTCATCCGGCATTGAAAACTGAAGCTATGGGGCTGACTTTCCCTTCACCTTTTGGAATGGCGGCGGGGTTTGATAAAGGGGGCTACGCTATCTCAGCGCTGGGCAACCTCGGGTTTGGTCATATCGAAATTGGTACGCTAACCGGGCAGGCACAGCCAGGTAACCTTAAGCCTCGTCTCTTTCGTTTGGTCGATGATAGAGCTGTCATCAATCGCATGGGATTTAATAACGGGGGAGCTGCTGAAGCTGGACCGCGTATCGCAGCGGCAAGAGCCGACTTACAGAGTGAGTATAAAGGAAAACTGCGCCCCCTTATCGGGGTCAATATTGGAAAAACCAAGCTTGTAGACCTTGAAGATGCCATCGAAGACTACTTGGTGAGCACACGTGTATTGGCACCCCAGGCAGATTACCTGGTGGTGAATGTTAGCTCGCCGAATACCCCAGGTCTGCGAGACCTGCAGGCTATTGAAACCCTTGAACCTCTACTTGAGGCTGTAAGGTCTGAGGCGGATAGAGTTGTCGTCGGTCGTAGAATACCGCTGGCCGTCAAAATAGCACCTGATTTGGCTAATCAAGATATCGTTGAGATTGCGCGTATGGCTGTGCGTTTGGGACTGGATGGCATCATTGCTACCAACACCACTATAGCCAGAGATGGTATGGGGCTAACTTCTGACACCGCTAAAATTACTGAAATCGGTGCTGGCGGTCTATCGGGGGAGCCGCTGAGAAGCCGCTCACTAGAAGTTCTCAGAATACTTAAATCTGAGGTGGGAGATCAGCTTTCACTGATTTCAGTAGGCGGCGTAACCACCGCCAAAGACGTCCAAGAAAGGTTGGATGCAGGAGCTCAGCTAGTGCAGGGCTATACCGCTTTTCTTTACGAAGGCCCACTATGGGCAGCTCGTATTAACAAAGAACTTCTTGCTTTGCGAAAAAATAATAAGTAGTCAGTAAACGGGGGGCCGGAACTTCTGTACAGAAGTTCCGGCCCCCCGTTCATTGATAAGAGCTTGAGTTTAGCTGGGATATTGGCCGCGGGCAACCTGAGGTTTGGGTAGACGGAATCTACGAATCATCATTGATCGGTTAAAGGCGTAGAAGCCGGAACGTGGTTCTACGGCACCAAACTTTGCGATAATCCTTGGCTTGAGCTTGCGCCATAGAAGCCAGAAATCAATGAACCACAGCAGGATAAAGGCCCACATGACCAAAATGCTGTATTCCTGAAAGGCTCTGGTGAAAAGACCGATGATGAAGGTTAACAAAATGACGGGAAGAAGTACATCGCCCACGTTAAATCGTGCATCTACGAAATCCCGAATGTAACGGCGTTGCGGGCCGCGATCATTCACGGGAAGATAACGTTCATCGCCGGTCTGCATAGCTTGTTGTTGCTTGATGCGGAATTCGCGATTTGCTGCTTTTTCCGCTTCTTTAGCTGCCTTTCTATCTACCGGCACAAGAGGTGACTTGCGTGCGGCCTCTCTTTCTTTACGAGAGGGGGTAGGGCGGCCCTTGGGAGGGGTGTACTTAGAGTCAGACAGATGAGGTTCTGTTCTTTCAATCCTGATAGACCCCGCGGACTGCTGACTTCCAGTTTCTGCTGCTTTATTTTTACGACCAAACACCTCTTAAGGATAACGATTTCGAGCCTTTAAATACATTTAACGCGTATTCTGAGATATATGACGATGCATGATTTTAAATTTGAGCACAAGGATCAGCTAGCAAATCTCATTGAAGAGCAGTTCGACGCGGAGCTGGCTAAGCTAGTTGAATTAGTTGCAATCCCTTCTGTGGCCTGGGAGTCTTTCGATATCTCAAAGGTCACCGATAGCGCGCAAAAAGTTCGTGAACTTGCGCTAGATGCTGGGTTTGAGTCGGCAGAAATACTGAGTGTTGAGTACGCAGGGGGCAAGATGGGCATGCCCGCTGTAGTAGCCCGCAAAGAGGCTAGTCTAGGGTACCCAACCTTCTTGTTGTACGCGCACCACGACGTACAACCCGCAGGCGATTTAACGCTGTGGAAGACAGACCCATTTACTGCAACCCAGCTTGGTGACAGGCTTTATGGCCGTGGAGCTGCAGATGATAAAGCTGGAGTAATCGCCCATCTAGCAGCTTTTTCAGCGGTAAGGAAAGTCTTAGGTGACTCCTTTAAGGTAGGCGTCACCCTGTTTATTGAGGGTGAAGAAGAAGCAGGTTCACCCAGTTTTGATGACTTTTTGTCACACTACAAACAAAAGTTAGCGGCTGACTACATCGTCGTAGCTGACTCAGCGAACTGGCGAACTGGGGTGCCAGCTTTAACTACAAGCCTCAGGGGTGTAGCTAGCGGTGATATTTCCGTAAGAGTTAGCGACCACTCGGTTCATTCTGGGATGTTTGGTGGGCCATTGCTCGATGCCCACACTGTCCTTATGAAACTGATATCGACACTTCATGATGATAAAGGTAAGGTTGCGGTTGAAGGTCTAATATCTTCACCTCAACCAGAGGTTGACTATGATGAAGGGGATTTCCGAGCGGACTCAGGGATTCTAGACAGCATGGTCCTGGCTGGTGAAGGTTCGATATCATCCAGACTCTGGGCGCAGCCTGCCATATCGGTAATTGGCATGGATATTACTTCGGTAGCTGAATCCTCCAACACCATTGCGGCGACATCTAACGCTCGTATTAGCGTGCGCCTGGCACCAGGTCAGAACCCCGATGACGCGCACAGGGCCCTAGCACGTCATTTTGAAGCTCGCAATGGATTAGGAGCTGAAGTTATTTACCAAGCTGAAGATTCAGGTCAGCCCTATTCCGCTGACACTGCTGGGGAGGGAGCTCAACTATCCTTAGCGGCTTTCTCTGAGGCATGGGGAGTGGAACCTGTAACTACTGGCATGGGCGGCTCAATTCCATTCATAGCTACCCTAACGAGCCTGTACCCTGATGCGCAGATACTCATTACTGGTATTGAGGATCCTGACACAAGAGCTCACAGTGCAAACGAGTCCCTCTACATACCTGACTTCAAAAAAGCTATTCTCGCTGAAGCTTTGATGCTAGCTGAAAAGAGCTAGGGGAGTAGCATCACCATTGAGTAGCGCCCCCTCGCGCTCGAAGTTTTAAAAGCGTAAACTAGATGCTGAATAACACCTCTTGAAAGGAAAATTGATGTCAGAGACTGTTCTCGATAACGTATCAACCCACGCAGTGAACCTTACTGACCTTGCTGCAGCAAAAGTTCGAGCCTTGCTCGAACAGGAAGGTCGTACCGATTTACGACTGCGCATTGCTGTGCAGCCCGGCGGTTGCTCAGGTCTTATTTACCAGCTCTACTTTGATGAGCGTGTACTGGAAGGTGATGCTATCCGTGACTTTGACGGTGTTGAGGTAATTGTTGATCGCATGAGCGTCCCCTACCTCGATGGGTCCACCATTGACTTTGAAGACACCATTCAAAAGCAGGGTTTTTCAATCGATAACCCCAATGCGCAGGGGTCATGTGCATGTGGTGATTCGTTCAGCTAATTGCTACTGATGTAAACGATAGGGGTCAGCCTGTGCTTTCGCACACGCTGACCCTAAATTTTTTAGTATGGCTGTCACGAAATACTTTTGTAATGACACGTCTATTAGATGACAGGTTGTCACCGTAATTCCCCATTTGCAGGTAAGCTCGTATTGAAAGATTTATACCTAGATTATTGCTGTCCACACACGGCACCTAGGTAACACGCACATCGCTACAGGAAGGGCCGTCTGTGAGTTCGCAGCATCGAACCGGCAGCAAGGGGCTGAAAAGCAAGGCAATAGCCACCGCTACTGCAGTCTCAGCACTGCTATTGACCGGTTGTTCAGAACAGGCAAAGGTGGGCTGGTTGCCTACCCAGCGTGGTGTAACCGATAACGCAGATACCATCATGGACCTTTGGATTGGTTCGTGGGTAGCTGCTTTAGCCGTAGGTCTTGTCGCCTGGGGCCTCATGCTCTGGTGCATCATCGCCTACCGTCGTCGCAAGTACGAAACCGGTTACCCCCGCCAGGTGAGCTACCATGCTCCTCTGGAAATTTTCTACACCATAATTCCCGTTATCTTGATTGTTAGCCTCTTCAGCTTCTCTGACAGGGCTGAGCGAGAGATAACCGCACCCAAGGCTGAAACCGCCGATGTTACCGTCGAGGTTTACGGGAAGCAGTGGGCTTGGGACTTCAACTACATTAACGAAGATGTCTACTTTTCCGGTATTCAGGCGCGTCTGAGCACCACCGGCGAAGAAGGTGTTGAAGAAACCCTTCCTACACTCTATCTGCCTACTAACTCGACTGTAGATGTCCAGCTAAAGTCTCGCGATGTAATCCATTCATTCTGGGTACCTGCTTTCCTTGAGAAGCGTGACACCATTCCCGGCATGACCAACCACATGTACTTCACTACAGGTGATGAGGCTGCCACCTACGCTGGCAAATGTGCAGAGCTCTGCGGTGAGTACCATTCTGAGATGCTCTTCAACGTCAAGGTTGTCCCTCAGGACGAGTATGACGCCTACATTCAGTCATTAGAAGACGAAGGTAATACCGGACGTCTCGGTGATGAATACAACCGCAATCCCAACCAGAACACCAACAACTAAGAGGTAACCCGTGACTACTCTTGAGTATTCAGCGGACACAACTAACGGCAGTGTTATTCCGCGGGTGGTGCCCAAGTCTAAAGGGCGAATTATCGTCAATTGGCTCACTTCCACCGACCACAAGACCATCGGGTACATGTACCTGATCGCTTCTTTCATTTTCTTCTGCTTTGCCGGTGTTATGGCTCTGATTATGCGTCTAGAGCTTTTCTCTCCCGGTATGCAGATTCTAGAAACCAAGGAACAGTTCAATCAGCTGTTTACCATGCACGGTACTCTCATGCTGCTCATGTTCGGTACCCCGCTGTTTGTTGGTTTTGCTAACGTCATCGTTCCTCTTCAAATTGGTGCTCCTGACGTTGCTTTCCCACGGTTGAACTCACTAGCATTCTGGTTCTTCCTTTTCGGTTCACTCATCGCTATTGCTGGGTTTATTACTCCTCAGGGCGCTGCGTCATTCGGCTGGTTCGCTTATGCACCGTTGAATAGCACCACTTTTAGCCCTAGCGTTGGTGGCGACCTTTGGATCTTCGGTCTTGCCTTGCAGGGCTTCGGCACCATCATGGGTGGCGTCAACTTCCTGACCACCATCCTCTGTATGCGTGCTCCCGGTATGACCATGTGGCGTATGTCGGTCTTTACCTGGACTACGCTCATCACTGCGATTCTGATCATCATGATCTTCCCGCCCCTTGCATCAGCTCTGTTTGCCCTGGGCATGGATCGCCGCCTAGGTGGCCACATCTTTGATCCTGAAAACGGTGGAGCCATTCTGTGGCAGCACCTCTTCTGGTTCTTCGGTCACCCTGAGGTGTATGTGCTGGCGTTGCCCTTCTTTGGTATCGTTTCCGAAATTATTCCGGTCTTCTCACGCAAACCGATTTTTGGTTACAAGGGTCTGATTTTCGCTACCATCGCGATTGCTGCTCTATCAGTAACCGTATGGGCTCACCACATGTACGTCACGGGTGCGGTAATGCTTCCGTTCTTCTCGTTCATGACGATGCTCATTGGTATTCCTACTGGTGTTAAGTTCTTCAACTGGATCGGTACTATGTGGCAGGGTTCGATTACCTTCGAAACCCCCATGCTGTGGGTCTTCGGCTTCCTTATTACCTTCCTGTTCGGCGGTATCACCGGCGTTATCCTGGCGGCTCCTCCGCTTGACTTCCACCTTTCAGACTCATACTTCGTGGTAGCACACTTCCACTACGTTATTTTCGGTACTTTGGTGTTCGGTATGTTCGGCGCCTTCTACTTCTGGTGGCCCAAGTTCACCGGTAAAATGCTCAACGAACGCATTGGTAAAATTCACTTCTGGTTGCTCTTCATTGGCTTCCATACGACCTTCCTGGTCCAGCACTGGCTTGGTGTGGACGGTATGCCACGTCGTTACGCTGACTACATGCCTGAAGACGGCTTCACCTGGATGAACCAGCTCTCAACTTTCGGTTCCATGATTCTCGCTATCTCGATGATCCCCTGGTTCTGGAACGTATACATCACTTACCGTTCAACTAAGACCGTTGATGTTGATGATCCTTGGGGATTTGGCGGTTCTCTGGAATGGGCTACCTCTTGCCCGCCACCTCGCCACAACTTCACAGCTCTTCCCCGCATCCGTTCAGAGCGTCCTGCACTTGACTTGCACCATCCGGAGCTGTCAACCAACAACGACGTCGCTGCGGCTGCTCGCCAGATCAGCGCACGATAGGGGACATAGTATGAAACTTTTTTCAAAGATTTTTGGTCTCATCGGTGTATTCCTGATTCCGGTTGGTATCACCTACGGGTTCATGACTGACTTTAATGATTGGGCCGGTTTCCCAGCGCTTCTTGCAACAGCTGTCATGTGTCTTTTCCTCTGGTACTTCTTGTCCTTCACTGACAAGAAGCATCCAGATATGCCCTACGAAGACCTTGATGGCGAAATTTCGCACGCTGCTGGCGATTATGGGTTCTATTCACCATGGTCTTGGTGGCCCCTGTTGATTGGCGTGGCTTGTTCTATCGCCGTTGTCGGTTTAGCTGTCGGCTGGTGGGTATTCCTCCTGTCGTTGCCCGTTGCAGCGGTTGCAGTTATAGGTTGGGTTTATGAATACAACAGTGGCGATCACGCTCACTAGTTTTCTAAATAACTAACAGGTTGGTGTCCGGTTCTAAATAGTTCCGGGCACCAACTTTTTTGTATCCAAAACAACTATCAAGAACTGCATCTAAACCATTTCCCAGAGGCAGGCTTGTTCGTAGATTGTAAGTACCGGCTAAAGTCTCCTGGTTACAGTCAATGCAGCGAGAATGAGTCAGAGGTCCGTAACTTAGTATTTGGCTCACGGTTTTTAGCCTCATTTATGAGTGATTGAGTGAGCTATGGTGTGTAGACTCATACCCGTTAATTCTTGCGAAGTGGGCTTGCCTCTAAGGTTTATCGTCGGTCTATAGGGCCTCCGTTCGCCCGACCTTAGTTCTCTCTGTCTTTCGTTTTACAACCTTTTACTACTGGTCACGAGACCCTGCGAGAAATTCATGGTTTTCACCAAAGATCCCTGAGCTTTATCACGCTGTGCAATACAAAGTCCCTGGGTAACCCCTTAGTAGCCTTTCAGGACAGCTCAGGACAGCTCAGGACAGCTCAGGACAGCTCAGGACAGCTCAGGACAGCTCAGGACAGCTCAGGACAGCTCAGGACAGCTCAGGACAGCTCAGGACAGCTCAGGACAGCTCAGGACAGCTCAGGACAGCTCAGGAAGAGCCAATCACGGGCGGGGCAGGGTTCTTATAATCAACACACCTAATTCCCACCAAAATAGTTAACATTTTTAAAACAAATGCGGGGCACCTCCGTGAGGTGCCCCGCATCTAGCTACAACCGCTTATTTACTTTTCAAGAGAAGCTGAAACGCTACCCTCAACAGCGTTGTCACTGTGGTGATCATGGTGAGCTGCTTCGAGCTCAGCAGGAGTCACAGCTACAACGCGATCTTCAAACCAAATCTTTGAAAGACCAGCTCGAATTTTCTCGATGGGATTGACCTTACCCTTCTTGTTCGGCTGAGCCGGGAGGGGAGCGGGCGACTCGAAATCGACGAGAGCGTAACGACGGTATTCATCAACAGGCTTGTGAACTTCGATGAATTCACCGTGTGGCAGCTGCACCACATTACCGGTCTCAATACCGTGAAGAACCAGTTCACGATCCTTACGCTGCAGTGCCAAACAAATACGCTGAGTAATGTAGAAGCCGATGAGAGGACCGACCAGGAAGCTTGCGCGTAGCGCGTAAGCAACATCGTTCAACGAAACGTGGAAGTGTGTTGCAATAAGGTCTGAGCTCGCTGCAATCATAAGGGTTGCGTAACCGATGATACCTGCAACGCCTACGCCTGTGCGGAAAGGAGCGTTTCGAGGACGATCGAGAACGTTATGAACTCGGTTGTCCTTAGTAACCCACCGCTCAATCCAAGGCCAGAAGACCATAGCCATTATGACGCTGCCCGCCATGAGAGCGAAGGGGAGCAGAACGCTAAGCACCCAGGTTCCACCCAGGAATTCAAATTCCCAAGGGAAGGGCCATACGCCAGGCCACAAACGCAGTGCACCATCACCGAATCCTACGTACCAGTCGGGCTGGGTACCAGCCTGAACAGGGGAGGGATCGTAGGGTCCGTAGTTCCACAATGCATTGATAGTAAAGGTTGCACTAAGGAGCGCAATAATACCGAAGACAATGAAGAAGAAGCCACCGGCTTTAGCTGCATATACGGGACCAACGGGGAAGCCAACCACATTGTTCTCAGTACGGCCTGGGCCAGGGTACTGAGTGTGCTTGTGGATGACCACCATGAACATGTGAATAGCAACTAGCAGAAGCAGGATTGCGGGGATCACCATGATGTGAAGGCTGTAGAGACGGCTAATGATTGCGGAGCCGGGGAATTCACCACCGAAGAAGAACAGTGAAATGTAGGTACCTATGAGCGGAATCGACTTGAAGATACCGTCGATAATACGAAGACCGTTGCCTGACAAAACGTCATCGGGAAGCGAGTAGCCAGTAAAACCAGCAAGAATGCCAACAATCATCAGCGTTGCACCAACAACCCAGTTGAGTTCACGAGGACGGCGGAAAGCGCCGGTGAAGAACACACGCAACATGTGCACGGTCATGGCCATCATGAACATGAGGGCTGCCCAGTGGTGAATTTGGCGCATGAGCAGACCGCCGCGTACATCGAAGGAGATGTCCAGGGCAGATGCGTAAGCACCTGACATGTCTACGCCCTTCATGGGGACGTATGAACCATCGTAGGTCACCGAAACCATGGTGGGGTTGAAGAAGAAGGTCAGAAAGGTTCCTGACAAAATCAAGATGACGAGGCTGTACAGAGCAACTTCACCGAACATGAATGACCAGTGGTCAGGGAAGATCTTACGGCCAAATTCTTTGACGATGCCAGATACGCCTACGCGCTGATCAACGTAGTGAGCAATGCGCCCTGTTGTTGTCTTAGCTTTGTAATCGGACTGCAGTGAGTGCGACATTATGCTTCACCTGCCATTTCTTTAACGTGCTTTGCGCGTTCCCAGTAACCGGGACCGACAGGCTCGTGGAAGTCGCTCTGTGAGACCAGGTAGCCTTCCGAGTCAACTCGGATGGGAAGTTGAGGCAGGGCGTGACCTGCGGGACCAAAAACAACTTCACATTCGTTAGCAGCATCGAAAGTTGACTGGTGACAGGGGCACAGCAGATGGTGGGTGCGCTGCTCATAGAGAGCGATGGGGCAGCCAACGTGGGTGCAGACCTTTGAGTAGGCGATGATGCCGTCTACGTTCCAGTCTTCACGGCCTTCAGAAACGTTGAGTTCGCTGGGATCGAGACGCATCAACAATACAACTGACTTGGCCTTTTCTTCCAAGTACCCATTTTCGTGGGTTAGGGTTGAAAGGGTCTCGGGCAGAACGTGGTAAGCAGATCCAAGGGTTACATCAGCAGCCTTGATAGGAGTACCTGAGGGGTCACGAACGAGACGGACACCTTCGTCCCACATGGTGTACTTGAGTACTGACGGATCAGCAGGGCCCAGATCACGGAAGAGGGTGACAAAAGTCAGGGGAGCGAGGATAACCGAACCGATGAGGGTATTACGCAACAGAGGGCGACGCTTAATACCGGTTTCTTCGATGATAGTTTCCATGATTTCCTGAGCCTCTGCGCGGTCCTCTTCAGAAGTAACCGCGTGACGCTCTTCGACCATCTCATGGTCAGGCATGAGTGACCGTGCCCAATGGACGATGCCGATACCAATACCGAACATCGCGAAAGCGACGCCAAGACCCATGAGCAGGTTCTGCAAACGAAGCATCTTGTTAGGTTCGGGGTTCATGACATCGTAGAAGTTGCCGCTGACCTCGATACCGAAGTATCCAACCCAGAACAGCAGGGAGCCGAGTATTGAGATGACGAATAGTAGAACTACCTGTCGCTCAGCACCTTTGGCTTTTTTAGAATCCACGTCGGTCAGACGTGGAGCGTGCGGGGGAAGCCCCGGATCGGGGAACCTCTCCTGACTTGCCTCTTGAGAGGTAACTACGGCAGAGGTATGAGCCTTTACGCCGTCACTATGGTTTCCCATGTGTTGCCTCAAATCTTCCTTGGTACGAAATTTATGTGTGTGCTAAAGCTTATGCAGCTCGTGATGTGAGCCACAGGGTGAATGCAATGACAATCACGAGACCGAGAGTCCAGATCAAAAGACCTTCAGACACGGGGCCAAGCGAGCCTAGAGCGAAACCACCAACGGGGGTATTTACTTCCTGAGACTTCAGGTAGGTAATCACATCGCGCTTTTCTTCAGGGGTGATGTTTACATCACTGAAAACGGGCATATTCTGAGGCCCGGTTTCCATTGCCTCGTAGATGTGCTTCTCTGATACGCCCATCAGGGTGGGGGCAAACTTACCGCGAGTAAGAGCGCCACCAACGCCAGCAGCGTTATGGCACATAGCGCAGTTTGCTAGGAATACCTTTGCACCGTTAGCTGCATCGCCTTTGGAAACATCGAGGTATTCGTCCTCAGGAATGGTGGGGCCTGCACCGAGTGAAGCTACATAAGCTGAAAGCTGCATCGTCTGCTCGTCGTTGAACTGCCCGGGCTTAAGCTGAGCCTGAACACCCTGCATCTGCATAGGCATACGACCGGTTCCAACCTGGAAATCAACAGCAGCGGCACCAACACCAATGAGTGAGGGGCCGTCTACTGAGCCTTCTGCGTTGGTTCCGTGACAGGTTGCGCAGTTAGATACAAAAAGCTTCTGGCCCTCTGCGATATCTTCAGCGCTGTAGGAGGTGCTTGTTGCAGCCTGGGCTTCGTTAGTAGCTGTGGCAACTGCATAGAGGCCACCGGAGAGAAGCAGAGCAAGGGCAAGCAACACAAGAGCTGCGAGCGGATGGCGCCGCTTTTGAGAAAGTGCCTTCACGTTGTTTGTTCCTTAGTGTGTGCTAGTTATGGATGGTTAATTTAGCGATTGGCTTACTTGAGGAAGTAGACGACCAGGAACAATACGATCCAGATGACGTCAACAAAGTGCCAGTAGTAAGAAACAACGATTGCTGAAGTTGCTTCGTAATGGCCAAAACGCTTGGCAACATACGCGCGGCCAATAATCAGCAGAAACGCGATAAGACCGCCAGTCACGTGGAGGGCGTGGAAGCCGGTGGTGATGTAGAAAGCGGAACCGTAAGCGCTTGAAGCAATAGTCATGCCTTCGGAAACAAGGTTGGCATATTCGTAAGCCTGCACGGATACGAAGAACGCACCCATGATGAAGGTAAGAAGGAACCACTCGATCATTCCCCACTGGCGAATGTCAAAGATGGAACCGGTACGACGGGGCTTTAGCTGTTCAGCTTTAAAAACACCGAACTGACAGGTAACGGAACTCAAGACCAACACGATGGTGTTAGCGAGAGCGAGCGGGACTTCAAGCAGGGGTGTGTTCTCAGCCCAAATATCGGGGCGTGAAGCACGAAGCGTGAAGTACATGGCGAACAGGCCGGCAAAAAACATGAGCTCAGAAGCCAACCAAACCACGGTGCCCACGGCTACCTGGTTTGGTCGATTTAGAGCGGCATGAGCCGACTTACTTGGAGTATGGGTTGCAGTTGTCACATAGACATTATGTCTGTAAAACTCGCCATGAACCAATAGGCGGGGCTGTTTGTCGTGGGGTGTGTTGTAAATCCTGCATAAAATGCCCTATTTGAAAGCGGTGTTACGCAGTTATGTCGAAGCGCACGAAGAAGTCGCCGCTCTCCCTGTCAACAAACCGGGTCATGGGGGAGAGATTACCTATAAGCGCCATAGACTGGGTGAATGCTTAATTCAACAGACCTATCATGGAAACACATACTAAATCGTCTCACCGCCCAACATGATCTCACATCTCATGAAATTTCTTGGGCTATGGATGAGATTATGAGCGGGGCGACACCCGAAGCGATCATTGGTGCATTTCTAGTTGGACTTCATGTTAAGGGTGAAACTCCTCAGGAGCTGCAAGCACTTGCTCAAGGCATGATTGAGAAGGCAGAACCTATTGAGGTGACCTCATCGGCAGTAGATGTTGTAGGCACCGGGGGAGACCAGCAAAACACCGTCAATATTTCAACCATGGCCTCGCTAGTAGTTGCCGGGGCCGGTATTCCTGTCATTAAACACGGAAACAGAGCTTCTTCTTCATCTAGCGGTAGTGCAGACGTTCTTGAAGCACTAGGTGTCAACCTCAACATGAGCATTAAAGATGTTGCTCAAGCTGTATCAGAAGTTGGAATCACTTTCCTCTTTGCTCAGATATTCCACCCTTCCATGAAACATGTGGCCCCCGCACGAAAAGCCCTAGGGGTACCTACTGCATTTAACTACCTTGGCCCCATGACTAACCCTGCACAGGTTAGATCTTCAGCTATTGGTGTCGCAGATCATGAGATGGCTGAACGTATTGCTCAAGTTTTTGCATCAAGAGGGGACCATGCACTCATTGTGCGGGGTTCTGATGGACTGGATGAGATTACAATTACTGGCCCCTCATATGTATGGGAAACTTTCGATGGGGAAGTTACTGCTTACGAACTAAACCCAGAAGATTGTGGTTTTCCCTTAGGTGTGATGGGCGACCTGCGCGGTGGCGATGCAAAACATAACGCTCAAGTAGTACATGAAACTTTGAAGGGGTCCGTGGGTCCTATCATGGACGCTGTGTTACTGAACGCAGCTGCTGCAATTACTGCCTACAGCCCGGTTGAAGGCATAAGTTTCGACCAGCGGTTTGCTGAAGGAATTGGAAGAGCCAGGGAAGCCATTGATAGTGGCAAGGCCCTGCAGGTTCTTGAAAAATGGGTATCTTATAGCGCAAACAAGTAATGGTTGAGAGTTAAGGAAAAAGGGGGTCTTACAACAGCGTAGGACTCCCTTTTTCAGATAACTACTACCGACGACTACGCCCAACGAAAATGATAATGAGTCGCCATCCGACCAAGAAAACAAAAAGCGTCAGGGTAGAAACGATAACGAATGCTGTTGCTGCGGTATCACCAAAGCTGATTCGTAGAGCCATGCCGACGACTAGGGTAATGCTCCAGACAATAATTGCTTCTGCCATCAAGGGGAGGTTTCTCCTGGTATTAATGACCCAGATCAGAATATGGGCAGAAAGTGCAGATGTCAGGAAAGGTGCCGACGCTCTGAGGATATCGCTAAGGTCTTCGCCGTGGCTCATTAGACCGATAGCAATAAATATTAGAACGAGCGCCACGTCGATACACAAACGTAAAAACTGATTTGGAAGCTGTTTGGTTGAAGATGATAGAGGCATATTAATTACTTTAGTCCACTGACATATCCCGGGGTGAGGGGAGCGTTCAAAAACATTACTTTACATAATGTATATTATCGGCGTTTCAGTATAGTCCAGAAATAGCCATATTTCATCTGAACCACGGGTACAATCATAGGTTCTTTTCATCAAGTTCATAGAGAATAGAGAATAGAAATATCCTTAATCTTCACAGGAGGTATACATGATCGAATGGTTCTCGGACAACCTGTGGGCTCTTTGGCTGGCCATTGCAATTATTCTCTGCATTATCGAAATCTTGATGTTGGACTTCGTGTTCCTCATGATGGCTGTTGCTGCCTTGGCTACTGCCGGCAGCTCTGTTTGGGTCGATTCCATTGTGGCTCAGGTTGTCATCTTTGCGGCGGTTAGCATCGCCCTTTTGCTCGGACTAAGGCCGCCGCTCATCAAGAAATTTCATCAAAGTTCACCAGATACTCCGATGAACGCCGATGGTTTGGTGGGCCAGACTGCTTTAGTGATTGAAACAGTAACTTCAACAGCGGGTTTAGCGACGCTTGCCGGTGATACCTGGACCGCCAGGCCCTCTAGCCCCGAAATGGTTATACCCTCTGGCACCAACGCCCGGGTTACGGCCATCAAAGGCGCAACAGCCTACCTAACAGCTCTCTAACCCCCATTTTGTAAGGAAATCCCCTTGTCAATCATTAATCTAACGGTTGCAATCATACTGATTGCCCTCATCATCTTGGTGATTACCGTCTTGCTCAAAGCGGTACGTATCATCCCCCAGGCTCGCGCTGGAATCGTTGAACGTTTGGGTAAATACCACACAACACTGAACCCCGGCTTCCACGTGACAGTTCCCTTTGTTGACCGAGTACTTCCCCTCATCGATTTGCGTGAGCAGGTTGTCTCTTTCCCAGCCCAATCAGTAATTACTGAAGATAATCTCGTCGTAGGTATTGATACTGTCGTCTACTTTCAGGTCACTGATCCCAAAGCAGCAACCTATGAAATCACCAACTACATTCACGCTGTAGATGAACTCACCAGCGCTACTCTCCGTAACGTCGTCGGTGGACTGAACCTTGAAGAAACTCTGACTTCACGAGACAAGATCAACACTGAACTTCGCGGCGTACTTGATACTACGACCGGACGTTGGGGCATCCGCGTTTCCCGCGTTGATATTAAAGAAATTCAGCCTCCACATTCCATTCAGGATTCCATGGAGAAGCAAATGCGCGCTGAACGAGATCGTCGTGCAGCTATCCTTACTGCCGAAGGTCAGAAGCAGTCACAGATTCTAACCGCTGAGGGTGATTCTCGTGCAGCCATTCTGCGTGCTGAAGGTGAAAAGCAGTCTCAGATCCTAACTGCAGAGGGTGACGCTAAATCAGCTATTCTCCGTGCAGACGGTGAAGCGCAGGCCATTCAAAAGGTCTTCCATGCCATTCACTCATCTAATCCCAGCCAGAAACTGCTGACTTACCAGTACCTGCAGACTCTACCCAAGCTTGCTGAAGGCGATGCTAATAAGCTGTGGTTCATCCCCACCGAACTTGGTGACGCTCTGCGCGGCATCGGGAATGCTTTCACCCCTGGCAACCTAGGACCAGACGTAGAGGAACAGACTGACGAATCAGCACCGGTCTCCCCCATCGTTGATACTCCAGTTGTTCGGATTACTGAAGAGGATCTCAACCCTAATCTGGATAAGCTAGATTCAGGAATTGAAATACCTACTGACACTGCAACAGAAACGACTAACGCTCTCGATGATTCGACTCGCTAAAACTGTTCGCCCGGCTATAATTAGAGTTTGGTCTTAAACGGGAATAAACCCGTGCTGCATACCCGTTATGCACTTCAGACATACAGTCATCTTTTTGGAGGAAAATAATGAGCGATCGCAGCCTTCGCGGAATGCGTCTTGGTTCTCAGTCGATGGAAACCGAATCTGGCGTTGAGCCGGCACCTCGCCAGCGCGTGGAGTACCGCACTGAAGATGGCGAACGTCTATTTGTAACCTTCGCTCAGGAAGCTGAAATCCCGGCAACATGGCCCGCTAAGTCAGGCAAGGAAGCCTTCCTTGTCTCTGGAGACGGCAAGGTTGAGGAAAGCAACGAAAAGCCAGTACGTACTCACTGGGATATGCTTCTGGAACGCCGGAGTATCGAGGAATTAGAAGAGACTCTGCAGCAGCGTCTAGATATCTACCGTGAGCGTCACGCCATCTAGAAATCGGTAATTTTATACGTTTGAAGCCCCTTACCTAACAGGTAAGGGGCTTCAAGCTTTCATGGAGAAGCTAAACAGCTTACTTTCTCAGGTTTGAGATTTTGCTCTTTGCTCCTTCAAAACGAGAGGATAGACCCCAGCGTGTCACCTTACTCATGGAGTCAAAAATGATGTTGCCATCCATCTTTGAACTACCAATTTCTCGCTCAATAAACGTAATCGGAACTTCCTCAATCTTTAGGCCGGCTTTTTCTGAACGCCATGCCAGATCTACCTGGAATACGTAGCCTTTTGAGTCGATGCCGTCAAGGTTAAGACGCTGCAGGGCTTCTCGGGTGTAAGCACGATAGCCAGCAGTGATGTCTTTAATTGTGGTGCCCAGAATAAGGCGGGTGTAAAGATTAGCTCCTCGTGAAAGAAGCAGACGATGCGCTGGCCAGTTCTTGGTCTTACCGCCGGGAACATACCTTGACCCAATTGCTAGATCGGCTCCATTCTCAATTGCGCGCAGCAGCAAGGGAAGTTGCTCGGGTTGGTGTGAACAGTCCGCGTCCATTTCTACTAAGACGTCATACCCCTCAGCCAAACCCCAGTCAAAACCTGCTAGATAGGCTCCACCCAAACCGTCCTTAGTGGTGCGGTGTAGCACATGAATCTGTGAATCTGAGGCAGCCATATCATCAGCAAGCTTGCCTGTTCCATCGGGGCTATTGTCATCAACGACGAGAATATCGCAGTCGGGTACAGCAGCACGGAGCCTTTCTACCACACGCGGAAGGTTTTCCTTCTCGTTGTAGGTAGGAATGATCGTCAAGACTCGCATAGTTCTCCTTGGTTAATCCCTTTGGGCGGGCTGCACGGTTTCATCAACCGACTTCTCATTATATAGTTACCGTCGAGCTTTACATTAATCCTTACATAGCTCAGTTGGACCTATGTTTTTAAGAGCTTTACCCTCTAGGTAAACAGATGATAGAACTGGACGATCAACATCAGACGATAGCGCTGGCAACAGCGGTGTTCTGGCCCTGGGGTCGGTACTCCAAGCTGAGATACGCGAGTCCGGAGTCTGCACCATCAGCTCAGTCACATTCCACAGGGCAAAGTTAGCTGGAGCACCCGGTACAAGTTGACCTGCCAAGGGTGAAGATACACCGTTAGCGCGTTGAACGCCACGGGTCAGTGCCTGGAAGGCCGCACGTGCCGAGATTGCCTGATGTTCAGGGGCGTTCACAGCATCGCTGACTAAGTCCCAGCCAAACGCCGCAGTCTTAGCCAAAGGATCAGAGCCCAGGGTAATAGCAGCACCGCTGGATAGAGCTCTCGAGAGGCTATCACCTGCCGAAGTGTAATCTGATGAAAAGCCCAAGGTCACATGGAGGGACCGTGCTAGGTCAATGAGATCATCCTCGAGAGAAAAGATGCCGTCCAGGCGCGGGGCGATTCGCAGACGGTCGAGAGGTTCGAGAGATGAAACTTTGTCTAGAAATACTCTGACAGAGCTGCTGGTAGTGAAAGCTCCTGACACGATCAGTTGATGTTCCACCGCTACGGTTAGCAGGGACAGGTGTTTCAAAGAATCCTCAGTGAAATACACACCTTTGATATTGGTCGGTAGCTCTGAGGGGTTTAGCAGTGCTTCTGCCGAAAGATAAGTGTTAATCTTAAGCTCCGAACCAGCAGCATTCTCGCTCAGAAAATTGTGCTTACTAAAGAGGTTGACTTCCCCATAGCCCTGTGACCGGCAAACGGACAGAAGCGCCTTGGCATCTTCTACCGATGCTACGGACGCTGCAGCTAATGAAAAGGTCGGAACGACAAGTGCTCCCCCTAGTTCGATGCTTTGCATGCTTTCATCAAGAATGGAACGGGCCCCAGCGTCCTGCCCAACCCATTCAACCGCGCCCTCGTTCATTACTAGGGCTGTGGCAAAGGGATCCACGGGGCTATAGACAGAACCATCTAGAAATACTTGAGCAGCCATAAGGCCCTCCTTCAAAGAAAATGTGGAAACGTTTAAATCTGGTCTGCGATAACGCCGCGTCGTAAGAGATTGATGGCTGCTTCACACTGTGTGCGAAGTTGGGGTTCAGCCGTTGATACGTGCGCTATCTGGTCTAGTGAGTCAATGACCTGTTTAGTCCACCGGACAAAATCACCTGCGGCCAGGTCTGTGCCATCAATAGCCGAAGCTAGTGACTGCCCACGAGCCCACTTATAGATCGGCCACACCATGCCAAAGTCAGGTGTAGTAGTCTGAGGCAGTCGGTGAAGTTTCTCAGCATCGGTCAGCTTGCTCCAGTGCTTCACCACTTTCATCAACGCAGGCTCCAACTCTCTGGTGGGATACTTCCGAAGAATGTTCTGCTCATCCCTCTTAGCCTCAAAGACCATGACCGAAATAGCGGCAGCCGTTGCTGCGGGATCCAATTCATCCAAAAAGCCATCTGCCAGGCAAAGGGCGGTCAACAAATCCTTGTCGCCATAGATACGGCGCAAGGTACTCCCCTGCTTAGTAAGCTGGCGGCTCCCCTGCTCAGTTACCTCAACATAGTTATAGGCCGTAAGAAGAGCCGTGATTCGCTCAAAAATTTGAGAAATGGTGTTGGTCCGACGCTCAATCTGCTGACGCAGACCGTCGGTATCACGCGATAATTTATACCAGCGTTCAGCCCACCTGGCATGATGCTCGCGGTCTGAACAGCCATGACAAGGGTGCTGCCTCAGCTGTTTTCTCAGGTTTTCAAGCCGGACTGTCTCACCATCTTCTCGCTCAGTAAAGTATCGCTTTTGAGATTTCTCGCGAGCAGGCAACCCCTGGTACAAGGCCTCCCGCATTCGCGACGCCATATCCCTACGATCTTTAGCTGTCTTCCCAGTGAACCTTTTAGAGACCTTGATTTTTGAGATGGGCAGAAGGGGGCCTTCAAGGTCACGAGAATCAAGCCTGCGTAAATGAGCGTCCATCGTAAGGATGGACGGCTTAGGATCGTCAAAAGACTCAGCTCGTGCCAGCACCACTGCCGGGCCGCTGTTGCGCCCGTGAGGTATATCGATGATATCTCCGGGCATCAGATCAAGCAGCGAAGCACGCGCCTGGGACTGCCGCAACCTATTGCGACCCTTGTCAAGCTTTTTTTCTAGGTCTTTCAGGTCCCTACGGATCCTCGCGTACTCTGTAAAATCACCCAGGTGGCAGGTCATTGCCTCCTCGAAACCGGCTAAAGCACGTTCATTCTTTCTAACCCGTTGCGCAATTCCCACTACAGATTTATCAGCCTGGAACTGGGCAAAGGACGACTCAAGAATTTTTTTGGTACGCTCAGCACCAAATTGAGCCAGCAAATTTGCACTCATATTATAGGTAGGTTTGAAAGAAGAATTCAGTGGATAGGTTCGCTTGGACGCTAAACCTGCAACCTGTTGAGGCTCTAGTCCGGGCCGCCACATCACCACAGCGTGACCTTCAATATCGATTCCCCGGCGCCCCGCTCGGCCAGTCAGTTGAGTGTACTCACCGGGGGTTATATCGACGTGGGTATCGCCATTGAATTTAGTCAGTTTTTCCAGTACCACTGAACGAGCTGGCATATTGATACCCAATGCAAGGGTTTCGGTAGCGAAAACCATACGTACCAGACCTTCAGAAAACAGGGTTTCGACTACCTCTTTAAAAACTGGTAAAAGGCCCGCATGATGAGCAGCAATACCCCGAGTTAACCCCTCACGCCACTCATAAAACCCCAGTACCGCTAAGTCCTTGATATCTAAGGACGCCGTCGCCTCAGCCACATAGGCGCGGATAGTCTGCGCTTCAGCATCGGTAGTAAGCCGCACATCAGCATCAATACACTGGGTTACCGCAGCGTCGCACCCTACCCTGGAAAAAATAAAGCAAATTCCGGGTAGAAGACCGTTCTTATCCAGGGTAGCAATCATCTCCGGCCGGCTCACCCTAGAGCCTCTCGATGGGGCAGAGAAGCCGCTATCGCGCTCGCGACCACGCTGGTATTCCTGGGTACGACGTTGCTTGCCCCGCCCCATGCGGGAGAAGGACTTTTCCTGACGGGCTCGGGAAGGTCGCCCACGCCCAATCCTTAGTAGCTCAGGGTTTACTTCCGGCATCTCGGAAGATTCTGCGGCGTCCTGAACGGTTGTATCACCGTCAAAGAGATCGAGTAGAGACTTGCCCACCATCACGTGCTGCCACAGGGGAACAGGGCGATGTTCAGAAACAATAATGTCAGTTTTCCCGCGCACTGTATCGAGCCAAGCACCAAACTCTTCGGCATTAGAAATAGTCGCGGAAAGAGCAATTACTGAAATATGTTCAGGAAGGTGGATGATGATTTCTTCCCACACAGCACCACGGGAACGGTCAGCCAGGTAGTGGACCTCGTCCATGACAACGTAGCCAAGATTATTCAAGGTGGTTGACTCAGCATAAATCATGTTGCGAAGCACTTCAGTTGTCATGACGACAATGGGAGCCTCAGAATTGATGGAAGTGTCCCCCGTCAGCAGCCCGATATATTCGCTGCCGTACACCTCGACTAAATCGTTGTATTTCTGGTTACTGAGAGCCTTGATGGGGGTGGTGTAGAAAGCTTTTCTCCCTTGTTTCAAAGCGAGATGTATGGCAAATTCACCAACGATTGTTTTACCAGCGCCAGTTGGAGCCGCTACAAGAACTCCCCTGCCCTGTTCAACTGACGAGCAGGCATCACGCTGGAATGGGTCTATCGAAAAATCGAGGGTCTTCTCAAAAACTGAGAGTTCAGTCTTTGAATACTCATTGCGTTTTCTTGCTTCAAAATATTGTTCAGCGTAACTTGCCATACATCCATCCTAGTCGTCAGATGCCCTCTCTCCCGCTGTTTCCTCCTCACCGCGAACAAAGTAAACCCCAGCACCGAATGGTACTGGGGTAAATGGCAGCGCTTTATAAGCGGTTGGTATTGCCCATATGCTGAAGGTCCTCAAAACTGGTAGCTTGGTCCAGCTCGTCCGGGCTGAGCCCACCAGCAAGTTTTGCTTGCTTTTTGGCTCGACGTTTGTCGTTCCAAAGGCAGATCAGAACAGCAACAAAGAAGAAAATGAGCAGAGGAGCCATGAGGTAGAACATGGTCATAATATCTGTGCCCGGAGCAGCCATCGCAGCGAGGAAGGCCACGAGTACAATGACCCAGCGCCACGATTTCTTGATGGTCTTACCGCTCAAAAGACCCATGAAGTTAAGGCCTACGAGAAGGACAGGGAGCACAAAAGCTATGCCGAAGACCAGCATGAATTTGACGACGAAGCCAATATAGACATCAGCTACAACGATATTATCAGTGCCCTCTGGGTTGAACATCAGTAGGGTGCTAATAGCTGTAGGCAGACAAACCCAGGCTAGCCAGATACCGAAGAAAAACATCGGGACCGCGCTGAACACAAAGCTGAGTGCGTATATTTTTTCTCTCTTATACAAAGCGGGAGTGATGAATGCCCACAGCTGATACAGCCATACTGGGCAGGCCAACACAAGACCTATATAGAGTGAAATTCTAACCAACAGGTCAAAGGGGGAAGCTACAGAAGCATAGTTGAGAGTAGCGTTACGGCCCGCTTGTTCATTGATTGCGGTGAAAGGTTCACTAATGGCCTGAATGAAAGGGTCATAGAGGAAAAAACCTGCGATGGCACACAGAAGAGTTGCAAGGGCAGCTTTGATGAGCCGGTTGCGAAATTCACGAAAGTGTTCGCCCAAAGCCATGGTTGCTTGGGGGTTGTTCTTTCGACTGTTTGGTTTAGCCATGCCTACCTTTTATGAGCGGTGTACCTAGAGCCCCAGAACCCCGTGCTCCTAGACAAAGGAGCACGGGTTCAGGGAATCCGAACGCTTGAAATGGAGCGCCGAGGCTGTTTAGTCGGCGCGGTGTGACCCGGTGTTCTGGTCAGTGGATGAAGGATTATTAATAACTTCACCTGAAACCACGCCATCGTTGGTGGTAGTTGATGAAGTATTTTTTTTGCCATCATTCTTGAGGCCATCAACCTCAGATTTGAAGATACGCATGGACTGCCCCAGGCTACGGGCCATACCGGGAAGCTTAGGTGCACCGAAAAGAAGAATAATAATGATGAGGAGAATGAGCAGATGGACGGGGCCGAGGTTACCGAGCACGTTCGTCACCTTTCTGAGATTTACTGAGTAAATCTCCGATGAGTTGGGGCTGACCTAGCTGATCGCGGCGCTTAATACGCCTCTTGGCACGGTCAAGCGTTCGTTGGTGTGCGCCTTGAGTAAATTCGCGGGCTGTAACAGACACCGGTTGAAAAAGTGCCACAGGTTGCGGGCCTCTGACAGCGGTTGACACAGCGGTGTCGCCTAACTGTGAACTAATGAGATTCTCCCATTCTTCAGCAGCTTTGAAAGTAGCTAACCCCTTACGCAGGACGCGCCACAGCAGCCAGGCTAGAAAGGATAGCGAGCTCAACACGAGCACGCTCCATAAAACTATCCAAAACCACCAAGGCATACGACCAATTATATATCCGGTTATGGAGATGCCATGAACATATTGGGCTGTGGACTTGCTTAGAACCGGGCTTATCACGGTTCCTTTAGTTAATTTACGCTCAGCTGTCTTCTTCTCTGCCAGCCAATCTCAGCTGAAAGTGCCGCCGTACGTCGCATGGCTGAAGCAATTGAGCACAGCCCCCTAGAGAGATGATGAGCTCAAATAGCCAGATCTCATTTACTAGCGGCAGCTTATAAAAGTGGTTTCCAGCCTGCTGGGCTATATGAGAGGCATACTGCTCGAGAATCCACTGAGTTTTGGCGCGTGAAGTGGCCGTCAAATGAGCTGGGACGACCAAAGTTGCTTCACGATGAGGCTGATTGACCAGCTGGTGACGCCAGCTGTGAAGGCTGGAGTCTGTATCATCAACAGGCTCAGACTGGAAAGCATCATCAGTGAGTACGTGCACAGCACCGATGCGGTCTAGCCTGAAATGACGTATGTCCTGTGCTGAACGGCACCAAGCACGAAGGTAGCGAGGGCCGTCTCTATTAACTAAGGAGAGAGGCTCAACCGTTCTCTGACTGACCCCGTGATAAGAACTATAGGTAAGTTCCAAGGGAACCTTTGAAGCTATTGCCTCCTGAAACACGCCCACCGTGTCATTTGAGTACACAGAAAACCGGTGACAAAAGTGCTGTGTTTGTACAGAGCTCTCATTGAGCTTGATGGCTAAACTGTCAAGCATTAGCTGTTGCTCAGAACTATGGTTGAGGTTAATGGCTAGTAAAAGTGTTGCGGTCTCTACCGCTGTTAGTGGCGCCCCGCCGGTCATTTCTACTTTTCCATCGACCGTTACCCAGTCATCGCTATCGATGGTGACGAATAGGGCTCCGAAGGTAACGCTTGCAGCAACAGCCTCCAAGTTGGACCGTATTTTAGACGGAGGCAGATCAAAGTAATCAGAAAGATCGGAGAGCGCCATGCCACCGCGGGAACTGATGAGCGAGAGCATGATAAAAGTTCGTGTGAGTTGTTGAGAGGCTGTTTCGCGCTCGCGCTGCGCGCTGACGGGCTTCCACACTAAACCGTGGGGCAGCGCACCTAGTGTTTCTTCAGGTGCTTGGTCAAGAGCAGTACGCAGGTTTCTTTCAGCTTCGATCACAAGGCTCTGCTGACTCCGATCAACATTAACCGAAGCTAGCTGCTGTTCAGTGAGCTCATGAGTTGCACCGTTGAGAACAGCGTGCTCAGCAGATTCTAGCGGTGAGTAAGAGGGTAGCTCCGTGCAGGCTTCCGAAGAATGAATATGTTTGAGCGGCAGAGATGCCACGAGCGGAAGCTCAGCAAAACCGATACGGCTCAATGCCTCTTGCATCGAAAAATCTGGGGGTGCGGGAAAGCTACTGGCAGCAAGGATTTTGGTGCCGGACATACGATCTAGCCGAAAGATACGTTCTGCTCTACGGTCTCTATCCCAGCCATAAACGTACCAGTGCCCAAATCTAAGGCCCAAACCCCAGCAGGATATTTTGCGGACCTGAGCAGAGGTGCCGTACAGGAAGCTCAGACCCTTTTCTTCAGCGGTCGCTTCAAGGCATTCAACGAGACCAATTTCGTCAGAGAACCGAGGGGTATCTCCCAGTAGTTCGCCTATCTTAAGCCCGGCATTAGCTCCCACTTTAAGCATCGCTGATGAAGCGTAGCGCTCAAGGCTCGTGCCCTGCCAAGCCGTGCTGAGATGGGACAAAAGTAAGACATCAATTGGTCCCAGCGTTAGGGAGGGGCGGTCACCGGTCTCAACACGATAGGTAAAGCCTACTTCCGAATGTTGAACACGGTGAGAGATAAGGTCAAGCCCCACCGACCGCAACACATCCTTATCTCTTTCGAACATACGCTCAAAAGCTGCTTCACTGGAAGCTTGTGAGTATTGAGGTACACGGTGGCGAATTTGGTTACGGTCAAGACCATGCGGGGCTGATACCAGCACATCAAGAAGCGTAATAGCGCGTTCAACTGCTTTAGAAGTCATTACTCATTAAAATAGTCCCCGGTTCATAAGAACCGGGGACTAAACACGCTGAGCATTCTAATTACTTGCTGACATCAACTAGGTCAACCACGAAGATGAGAGCTTCATCGGGGCCAATAGCTGCACCAGCGCCACGTGAGCCGTAAGCCATCTCCGAAGGAATCTCCAGACGACGTCGCCCACCAACCTTCATACCTAACAGACCCTCATCCCAGCCCTGGATAACCATTCCAACACCCACCTGGAAACGGAGAGGTTCACCGCGGTTCCATGATGAATCGAATTCTTCACCAGTGGAGAAAGCTACCCCAACATAGTGTGCAGATACCGTGGATCCGCGTTCTACGGTCTCACCCGCGCCCTCAATTTCATCGATAATCACTAGCTCATGGGGAACCCCACCCTCAGGGAAGTCGATTTCGGGCTTACTGCGATCAAGGTTTCGCTGTCCAAATGACATATAAACTCCTTAGGTATTTCTATTCCGAAGCTGAGGCAGTTGCCTCAGGTGACTGCGTACTTTCAGGGTTATCACTGGACTCGGCAGGTGCTGATGAGGTAGCCTCCGCGGTACGAGCCTGTGATGAACCAAGGATATCTACCACGAACACCAGAGCACCTTCGGGAGCACCTGAGTCCGCAGCGTCCTCACCGTAGGCTAGCTCGCTGGGAATCTGAAGCAGGACTCGGGAGCCCACGGTCTTACCCTTCAGGCCTTCCTTCCAGCCTTCAATAACTCCGTTGAGGGAGAAGCTAAGAGGCTGAGTGCTGAAGTTTTCATCAAAAACAGCACCGTCTGACCAGGTGACACCTACATAGTTAGCGTAAACGGTGTCGTTCTCACCAAGGACGGCGCCTTCACCGGTAATAAGATCCTCGGTGTAGAGCTCGGTGGGCGCATCGCCACGGTCCTCCGCCAGCTTGAGGGTAGGTGCACCATCATCACCTACGCTAAATTCTTCCAGAGCTGAAGACTTCTTTTCGTTCTCCACGCCCTCTGCTGATTTCAGGAGCTTGCTGGTGACGGTGTAAACCTCAACGTTGGTTGCGGTTCCTGGAGATACGGTAGGTGTTGCCTCGGCTGTTGAGGTAGACGCCTGATCAATATTGGTGGTGTAGGAGAAAGTAGTTCCTACTTTTGCCCCAGCGAGTATTTCGTAGAGTTCCGGTGCAGCTTCTTTGAGCTGATCAGTGACCGGAATGACCATGGGAGCGTCAGCATAAGTAGTACCAACAGAGCTACCGTCTGCACCGTTGAATACGGTTGCATCAACGAGGATGGTATCTCCATCTACAATCTCATCGCCAGTGCCCTCTTCAACAATGCGGGCTTCGGTACCGGATGCCGCGAAGGGAGTCGCGAAGGAAGCTGAGGGTTGAGCGGTTGCCCCGTTGAGGGAGTAATCAACGTCTTCAAGCTTATCGCCCGAGCCGCCACCGCAAGCACTGAGTAGCAGGGCAAGGACAGCGCTACCAGTAGCGATATATGTCGTTTTCTTTTTCACGTACATCTCTTTCATTGTTGAAGCGCCCGTCGGACGCAGGACTTCTCGCCGTTTATCATAGCTGAGGAAGCTGGGTGCCGGCTATGAGGCCCTTTTCTAGATAAAGGGAGGAGCCCAAACTGTAGATTTCTTTTGCTGTAATTCTTCGATGAGGGAAGCTACCTCTGCGTTTTCCACGGCAAAGGGGTCTTTACACATCACGCTGAGCTGGGGCCGACTATTCAGCTTAAGATGTACCCAGTCTACGGTGAAAGGCTCACCAGCCGCGCGGGCTGCGCTGATAAAACTACCCCTAATACGAGCCCGAGTCGCCGGTGGCTCAATCGCTGCCCGATCAATTTCAGACTCCGATATCACTGTTTTAATGAGACCCTTGCGATTCAGCACATTATAAATCCCGCGGTCAGGGTCAATATCGTGATAGGCAAGGTCGAGTTGCTGGATTTTGGGGTCATCATACCCGCTAGCGCCTCGGCTGATATAGGCATCCAGAAGCTTTTTCTTAATGGCCCAATCAATTTCTGTATCGATACCGCTGCTATCCCCGGTCTCAATGGCTGTCAAAGCTCGATCCCACAGATTTAGGATATAAGGCACATCCTCGTGGTGCGGGCCTTTAGCTTCAACGTACTGACAGGCCGCAGCATGGTAATGACGTTGCATCTCTACAGCGCTTCGCTCGCTACCATCGGCAAGACTAAAACGGGCGCTACCGGTCAAATCGTGCGAGATAACCCGCAGAGCTGTTGCAGCATCTCTGATTTCAAAGTCAGCTAAGGGGTAATAATCTTCAAGCATCCGCAGCACAAGATCAGTAGCACCGACCTTGAGCATAGTGGTTGCCTGAGACATATTCGAATCGCCGTTAATCACGTGCAGACGGCGGTAGAGTGAGGCGTCAGCATGCGGTTCATCACGGGTATTAATCAGGGGGCGGGCACGCGTTGTCGCCGTTGAGGAGCCTTCCCAGATATGGTCGGCACGCTGAGAGAAAGAAAAACTAGGTTCATTCTGAGGTCCCAGCGGACGACCGGACCACTCTGGCGGGCCGGAAGGGTGAGTTTTGCCCGCCCCGACCATAATCTGACGTGTAATCAGAAAAGGGATGAGCGAGCGTACCAGTCTGCTAAATTCCACTTTTCGTTCAAGCATGTAATTTTCATGCGACCCAAAGGAGTTACCCGCTGAATCCACGTTGTTCTTGAAAAGGAAAATCCGCCCGTCGAAGCCTTCAGCTTCGAGGTTATCCTGAGCCTGGTTCACCAAATCGTTGAAGAGGTATTCACCAGCTTTATCGTGAGCGAGTAAATCACGCAGGGTAGCGGTTTCGGCCGTTGCATATTCAGGGTGAGAGCCAACATCAAGATAGAGACGACCGCCATTGGGCAGAAAGATATTGGTGGAGCGCCAACTATCAACCACAGGTTTGAAGAGCTTACGGGCCGCCTCCTCCGGTGCAAGAGGCCCTAGCCCGCGTGGGATATATCTAATCCCAAATTCGGTTTCAACACCAAAAATTCTACGTTCCATTATCGCCCTTCTTTACGTCCTCTTCGATGAGGGCAGTATTTTATTCGCCGCCCTTTTGAACGAATCCCTTGACGAAGTCTTCAGCATTTTCTTCCAGAAGACCGTCAATTTCAGCCAGAATGTCATCGACTTCTGACACTAGGTTCTGATTAACCTCTGCGGTCTGGTGAGAAATTTGAAGCTGACTCTGCTCAAGGGGTGCGCTGGAGCTCATCTGCTGTTGAGCTTGCTGTTGCTGACGTTCCACGGTGGAATCTCCTTATAAGTTCTTACTCTGGATGGTATCGGTTATAAATTTTAGCCGTTGAGGATTTCAAATAACTGGTCAGCATGCTCTAAGCCGAGATGAGGTTCTACCACCTCAGCATTGAAGCCAAGAGGTTCGCCCATCTGTAAGCGGTGCAGGTCCACCGAAAGAGGGTTACGTACTGAAAGCGTATCCCAGTTCGCGCCCACCACCTCGTCCGGCCAGGTAGTGATCAGTTTGCCGCGCAAAAAAGCGCGGGTATCACGCGGTGGGTTGGCAGCGGCCTCAGCAATCTGTGACTCGTCAAAGATGGTGCTAAGCCGCCCCAGAGCGACCAGCTTATGGTAGAGCCCCTTTCCGGGTCGGACATCTGAATACTGCAGATCAATGGCTGCAAGTTTGGGGTCACTCCACTCCAGGCCTTGCTTTATGTAGCCCAGCATCAGTGAATACTTGGCCACCCAGTCGAGGGTGCCAGCCAGTGATAGGGGATCATGTTCGAGCGCGTCCAGAATGTTTTCCCACAGATCCAACACTTCGGCCGTAGCAGTATCTGGGGTTTCTTCCAGGGCTCGAGCAGCCTGTAGGTAACTGCGTTGAATATTCAGCGCAGTCGTCTCTCCCCCGTCAGCTAGGGGCAGTGTGGCTCTTAGGGTGAGGTCATGGCTAACTGTATGCATAGCTGAAACCGGGTCAGCCAGGATAATAACGGGCGCTGCCCCCGCTTCAATGAGATTGAGTACCAGCGACATCGTTCCAAACTTCAGCAGATTAGAAGAGTGCGCCAAATTAGCGTCCCCAGAAATCACGTGAAGTCGCCGATACTTTTCGCTGGATGCGTGCGGTTCATCGCGCGTGTTAACCATGGGGCGGCGAATGGTTGTTTCTAAACCAACGGTTCGTTCAAAGAAGTCCGCCCGCTGGGAAATCTGGAACCCGGCTTTTTCACCAGCTGGGCCGATGCCCACCCGGCCGGCCCCAGTCATGATTTGACGAGTGGCGAAGAAGGGTAAGAGAGCCTGAGTTAGAGCCTCAAAGTCTATATCTCTGGGCAGGAGGTAGTTTTCGTGCGAACCGTAGGACTGGCCCTTACCATCGGTGTTATTTTTATAAAGGTTAACCACTGGCATAGCCGACTGCTCGGTGGCCGCTACGCCTTCAATCGTAGCCACGGTTCGCGCCGCAATATAATCTCCCGCAGCGTCCCACAGGACACAGTCCCGAGGGTTACTGGTCTCGGGAGAGGAGTACTCAGGGTGGGCATGATCCACGTAAAACCGTGCACCGTTGGGCAAAATGGAGTTCATAGTGACAGCATCCCAGTCAATGCGTTCGGCGAAGTGACCGGCCTGACTCAGAGCCTCAGCCGCGATGTCCTCGCTGGTGAGCACCTTAGATTCGTGAGTGAGTTGGCTCCGGTGGGCGTCCTGACGTGCCACGCTAAAGCCGCGGGCATCGTCCAAGGGAGTCTCTGAAGAATACTCCCACTGGGCTTCAACCTGGGCAGCTAGCTCTTGTTTAAAGAGAGTGTCGTAAGTGTTAACAACGAAAGCTGAAAGAACCGTGGGGTTAGCGCTTGGTTTCTGGGGTGCAAAAACCCCGTATTCAGTTTCGGCTCCCATAATGCGTGAAACACCCATTACTAAACCTCGCTCACAGCTTTAGCCGGCGCAACGTTAATGACTCGTTGACGAACGTTGAGAGTGGAGAGAACATCTTCAATTTCAGAAATCTGAGGAACCTCAACCTGGTCTTCAAACTCAACACGGGCAGCCTCCAATAGGTGCTGAGTGGTAATACCTTTGGCCCTGCCGGCTAGGAACGACTTAATCGCTTGCTTCTTGGCGTGATCTACGATATTTCGCACGACAGCGCCCGAGAGGAAATCACCGCGGGTCAGCCAACGGCTCACCCCATTTTCAAGGTTAACGCGAATATAGCGGTTCTTAGGATCAGCAGAAAAGAGTGCCTCAACAACCGTTTCAATCATGGTCTCGATCGCAGCCTGCTTGGAACCGGCACGTGTTACTTCTTCATCATTGATGGGGAGACCCTCGGTGAGATAGAGAGCAAAAATTTCGGTAGCGCCCTTTCGATCAGGGCGGTTGATGCGGATCTTCACATCAAGGCGGCCCGGGCGAAGGACTGCGGGGTCAATCATATCTTCGCGGTTGGTCGCGCCAATGACAATCACGTTGTCTAGGGACTCGACACCGTCAATCTCCGCTAAAAGCTGTGGGACGATTGTTGTCTCAACATCAGAGGACCGGCCGGTGCCACGGGTCCTGAAGAGGGATTCCATCTCATCGAAGAAGACTACCACCGGGTTGCCTGCTTGAGCTTTTTCGCGCGCTGCTGAGAAGATATCGCGAATCTGCCGCTCGGTCTCCCCTACATACTTATCTAAAAGTTCTGGGCCCTTGATATTCAGGAAGTAGCCAGTCTTCTTACTCTTTCCGGAAAGTTCAGCAGCGCGTGTAGCTAACGAGTTGGCCACTGCTTTGGCGATCAAGGTCTTACCGTTGCCGGGCGGGCCATACAGCAAAATGCCTTTGGGAGGAGTCAGTTCGTGCTCTCGGTAGACTTCAGGGTGCAAGAAGGGAAGCTCGACCGCGTCCCTCATCAGAGCAATCTGAGAACTAAGACCACCAATATTTGAATAAGTGATATCGGGGACTTCTTCAAGAACTAGCTCCTGAGCATCAGTAGTTGGAACCAGGGAGGTAACCATTTGCAGCCTGCTGTCATAAGTCACCGAATCCCCCGTCGTCAGGGTATCGGCGTCCAGAGCACCTGAAATACGAGCTACGGCTTTCAGCTGATTAGGCATATCGACCACAACGTGCTCTGTATCGAGCACCTCCCGGATCGTAACAACATCCCCATAACCTTCAAAGCCTAGAGAGAGCACCGCCTGGGTGTTCTCATTGAGCAGGACGGTCATCCCCGGCTTGACCTTAGACAGTGAAAGGAGTGGAGAGGCCGTGATACGCACCAATCGTCCTCCCAGCAGTACGTCAAGGTGCTTCTCAATTTCAGCCGGGGTCTTACCTTCCGCTAAATCCTGATACGTTATGGCGCCATCCTGCACCGATATCACCAGGGCAGAGTTTAGCGGGGGTGCAACATCCTGGGAGAGAGCTAGGCGCAAATGCTCCATCTCGTTTTTGGTTTTCGTCAGAGCATTCACCAGCTTTTGGTTGCGCTCCCCTGCAACCCGTAGCTGACGGTCCATGTTGCGGCGATTATCATTAGCGATATTAAGCTGTCGTAGTATCCTGTCATAGTCCTGCTGCGATACATTTCGTTGCTCATTATTCTCGCTCATGAAACCCCTGCCTTCTCTCTTCTCCACGACCCCGGTAAAAACCTACTGCCCTGCACTCACAGTGAGTACAGGGCAAAGCTCTCGTTACTGTTCGCCCGTCTGAGCCTGTTCGGTTGCCTGAGCAGCTTTCACCGCTAGATTTTGGGCATCGCGCCCAGCACGGCGCAACTTACGATCCGATACATTTCGCTCACCTAGTGATGCCGGAGTCCAAGCATTCATATCTTCTTCCGAAAAGTCAGTCTTGGAAGCTCGGCGCTTGGGAGCTAGCCGCTCCGCACCGTCAGCAAGACGACGAGAAGTAATAAGAAAGCCGGTATGGGCCACCATGCGGTGGTCGGGGCGAACTGCAAGACCTTCTACATGCCAGCCACGCACCATGGTCTCGTGGGACTCAGGCTCGGTGAAACGACCATCAGCTCGCAGGGCTTCAGCCACACGTGAGAGCTGGGTAACGGTAGCAACGTAGCAGATTACTACACCGCCGGGTGCTAACGCTGTAGCTACCGCGTCTAAGCACTCCCAAGGGGCGAGCATATCAAGCACAGCTCGATCTACTGAGCCTGGCTGCTCAACAGAGCCCAGCTCTTCTGCTAAGTCCCCCAGCGTGAGTGACCATGCGGGGTGCTCGCCACCAAAGAAAGTTTCGATGTTTCCTCTGGCAATATCGGCAAATTCTTCACGACGTTCAAAAGAACGCAGGTGTCCATAGTCACCAACCGCACGAAGCAGAGCGATTGATAGAGCCCCAGAGCCAACGCCGGCTTCAATAACGCGGGCCCCAGGGAAGATATCAGCCATCGCTACAATCTGGCCGGCGTCCTTAGGGTAAACGACAGCGGCGCCGCGAGGCATAGACAGTACAAAGTCCTTGTAGAGGGGGCGCAGGGCCTGGAACTTAATGCCCTCAGAGTTCTCGATGACCGTACCCTCAACGTTGCCGATCAACTCGCTGTGGTTAAAGAAACCGCGGTGTGAGTGATAGGCACCGCCTTCAGTGAGGGTGATGGTGGTGATGCGTCCACGCTCGTCAGTAATCTGTACGCGCTCACCAGCGCGGAAGGGGCCTCGGCGGTTGATGCTGCCGGTAGGGGTGGTCATAGGGTTATTATCTTCCGTCAAAAATATGTTTTCTACATTATCTCAGATTGCACCATGTAAGGCACACCAGCGGATATTGCCCGACTAAGCGGGGTGCGGTGGGCGCTTCACAGAGGCAAGAAGCACCTCGGTAATATCCTTATGGCTAATCACGCCAATCGTAGCTCCCCGATCTGTAACCGCCCACAGGGGAGCATTCTGCCGGTAGTGTGCCGGCAATTGATGGTAGCGGTAACCGTTATAAGCATCCATGATGTCTACCGATGATGCTGAACCGGGAATGTAACCAGGAGCAAGGGGGCTAGCTATCGATGTCAATGGCTGGTTGGCTAGACTGAGAGCAGATTGTAGAACGATAGGTTCTACAACAGACGACGGCGAGGCGGCAGATCCATCGTTCAGGAGCAGGTATGACCTTCCGTCCCATCTCGCTAAGACCTCGCCAATCTTTACTTCGGAGTCAAAGTATTGAACGGGTCTCATGAGGGAGACCGCGGTCAACGGATTATGAGGGTTCCTCTCCTGGGAGAGGGTTTTAAGGGACCGAGAAGCGCCACTCCAGAGGAAATAAGCTAACGCCAAGGTAGCTACCACGATCACCGGTGAATTCCACAGCCCTAGGAAGACAACAATTCCAACCATCAGAGCAGTCACTGCAATACCGGTGTAGGAAGTCACACGCATGGCTAGGCTGCGGCTTCTTGAAACGTGTGCCACAGCTGCTTCAAGTGCGTGTCCGCCATCCAACGGATAAGCAGGGATGAGGTTGAAGGCTCCAATCGCCACATTGACCTGGGATGCTATTGAAAAACCCAAGAAATCAGCTGTTCCAGTGAGAGACCACACGAGCTGACAGACTCCGGCCATGAGAAAATTCGCTAGTGGCCCCACTAAAGACACCATGAGCGACGTCATGGGCGTACCGGTACTCATGCTGGTTTGCCCGCCCCAAACTGTCAAGGAGATGGACCTGACCTCTAGCCCCCTTTGAGCACCAACTACCGCATGAGCCAGCTCATGCAAAAAGACACCCATCGCTAGTGTTACTGCCACCACCGCTGCAGCCGTAAACCCATCAGCAACGGTAAGAGCGGGCCAGGCGGAGAGATGAGACCCGTACCCCACAATAAGAAGAATCATGAATATGAACCACGATGCTTTGAGATAAATGGGAGCCCCGCGATAAGAGCCAATCTGCAGTCCCGAATGCTGATTCACTGGTGAGTTACCTTCCCAGGGTTTCGTTTACTTGCTCCATCAGTCTACGGGTGATTGCTGTGGATTTTTGGCGTAGCATATAACGGTGATACACCAGCAAATACCTCAAGACATTCTTGCCCAGATGAGCGCCCGTCAGGGAATCCTAGACGATAAGCCCTTAACTGCACTTCTCATCGCTTTCGAAGGGTGGAATGATGCTGGTGAAGCCTCAACGGAGACCTTGAGGCTGATTTCATCTCACTACGGCGCCTCCCCTCTCCCAGGGTTTGAGACCTCTGATTACTTTAGCTATCTGAACACCCGCCCCATGTTTGAATCCTTCAGCGATGGAACCGGGACGGTTAGATGGCCGACCATCACCTTTTCAGAAGTTAACCTCAAAAGCCCAGAGCGCCGATTACTGATTATCACCGGACCAGAGCCCTCCCTCAGGTGGCAGAGTTTTATTGATAACATCTTCAACTTCTCCCAAGAGCAGGGCGTTGACCTCATCCTGCAATGCGGTGCCCTTCTTGATGAAGTCCCCCACTCTCGCCCCTTTCCGCTCAATATCACCAGTATGAACCCCGATGTTCTCGCCGTTGAAGGAGTGGAGAAAGTAACCTACAGCGGACCTACCGGGATGATTGGGGTCACCGCTCACGAGGCAGCGCAGCGGGGCTTAACCGCCGCATCGCTCTGGGTATCAATCCCCCACTACATTAGCCACCCGCCCCATCCTAAGGCGGTCTTCACCCTCATGAGCGCTCTGGAAAGCATGCTGGGGATCTCGCTACCTGTAGATCAACTGGCTGAAGACATCTTGGCCTGGGAACGAGGGGCTACCGAACTCCTTGAAGAAGAACCCGAGCTACGCTCCTACGTCCAGCAACTCGAAAGCTCCGCCGAGGCTGAGGACGACCTCGCAACCTTTAACCATGTGGATATTGCAGCTGAGTTTGAAAAATTTCTCAAACGCAGAGATGACTCCTAAATTTAGGTGAAACGTTAGGGACGCCGGTGGTTCAACCACCGGCGTCTCTATCTCTTCTTGAGTTAAACCTATATAGCTAGACCAAGCCGAGCCATCAGCAGATTACCAACCAGCTCGCTACCGCCACCACCGTGCTCTAGCACAGAAAAGGCCCACTGATCGATAGCGATCAAGGCAGCAGGGACGTTGAGGTCATCGGCAAGAAGTTCTCGCACCGATGCCAAAAGCTTAAGAGCTGCTTCATCTTCCTGTGTGTCAGCGTGTTCCAGAGCTGCAACATAGGTGTCAAAGCGTCCCTGCGCTTTCTCTAGTAAATCTTCGGTCCAGAACCAGTCGGTGCGATAGTGGTTATCCATAATGGCAAGCCGTAGGACAGCTGGATCGATTCCCTCTTGCAGAAGTTTAGAGACTAACACCAGGTTACCTAGTGACTTGCTCATCTTCTCGCCGTCTAAGCCCACCATGCCAGTATGGGCATAATGCCGTGCCATGGGACGCCCGGTCAGAGCGAAACCGTGGCTGGACCCTAAATCGTGGTGAGGGAACTGGAGGTCAGAACCTCCGCCTTGCACAGAGAAGGGCGAGCCTAAAAACTCCTGGGAGATGACGGTACATTCGATATGCCAGCCAGGACGCCCAGCACCCAGCTCTCCCCCTTCCCAGGAGGGCTCACCGTCACGCGCTACCCGCCACAGAAGCGGATCTAAGGCATCTTTCTTTCCGGGGCGCTGAGGGTCACCACCGCGCTCCCCAAAAACCGTGAGCATCTCTTCATGACTCATATGCGCAACATGGCCGAGAGTCCAGCCCGAGCCCAGTCTCTCATTGAGCTGCGCTGCTGCCTCCAAATCAAAATAAATATCGCCATCAGGGTGCACCGTGCCATCCTCAGCGGTAAAACCCGGGACTCGGTAGGCATAGCCCTGTTGCATCAGCTTTTCAACAGCGTCTACCACCAGCGCAATTGAATCGACAACGCTAACATAATGGTCAGGAGCAATGATATTGAGCGCTTCCATATCAGTGCGGAAAAGTTCAGTCTGCTCTTCAGCTAGCTCCGCCCAGTCAACACCCGTCGCTGCAGCGCGCTCAAGCAGAGGGTCATCAATATCAGTCACATTCTGCACAAACTTTACGGGTATCCCAGCATCGCGCCAGGCCCTATTGAGCACGTCAAAAGCAACATAAGTTGAAGCATGACCCATATGAGTTGCATCGTACGGTGTAATACCGCAGACATAAAGCCCCGCCTGCTGCTCACGCTCAAGTTCCACCTGCTGTTGGGCAGCTGTATCAAAAATGTGAGGTAGAGGGGCTGCCCCCGGCAATGATGGAATAGTGGGCTGATTCCAGGCTCTCATGGACTTCCTAACGATGATTCTCTATAAAACAGTTATATAAAACAATACCCGCCCGGTAATCATTCCGAGCGGGTGAAAAGGTGAGCGAGATTAAGCGGCGAGGACGCCAGTGCCCAGCAGGATGTAAAGCGCTAGACCGAGCGCAATACGGTACCAGACAAAGAGGCTGTAGCTGTTGTTAGAAACGAATTTCAAGAACCAACCAATGATGAAGTAGGCAACAACGAAACCAACTGCCGTTGCAAGCATGGTCGAACCAAAACCGTAATAGCCGGTGAAGCCATCTCCAATACTGCCAACCAGCTTGTAGAGGCCAGAGGCAAAGACTGCCGGGATAGCCAACAGGAAGGAATAGCGCGCTGCAGCTTCACGGGTGTAGCCCATTAATAAGCCAGCGGTGATGGTGCCGCCTGAGCGGGAGACACCTGGAATCAGCGCCAGAGCCTGCGCGAAACCAAAAAGAATACCGTGCTTAACGGTGAGTTCTTTTAGCTCTCGCTGCTCTTTGCCAATACGGTCTGCAACACCAAGAATGATCGCAAAGACAATCAGCATAGTGGCAGTGATCCATAGGCTACGGAAGGAAGTGTCTATGTAGTCTTCTAGCAGGACTCCGAGGATACCGATGGGTAAAGAACCAATAATAATGAACCAGCCCATACGAGCATCTGGATCCTTCTTATCGACCTTACCGGTCAGTGAGCCAAACCAGTTCTTGATAATGCGCATGATGTCTTTCCAAAAAAACACCAGTACCGCAGTTTCAGTACCTAGCTGGGTAATCGCAGTAAAAGCAGCACCAGGATCTTCGTTGTGCGGCAGGAACTGCCCCACGATTCTGATGTGCCCCGATGAAGAGATCGGCAAAAATTCTGTTAGACCCTGGACTAGACCCAGGATTATCGCTTGTAACCATTCCACGTTTGAAAACTCTACGGGAGAAAAAAGGAAAGCACAGCACCCAAAAGGGTGCTGTGCCGGGAATAACAGAAGAACCAGACCCTCAAACAGCCCACAGAGCTAGATGAGAGGTCAGTTAACAGGTCTAGTTTTCTGCGTCCTGAGCCTCGAAGTCTTGGTCGTCTTCATCCTCGAAGTCGTAGTCAAACTCTTCTTCCTCATCATCATCCTCAATGAATACCTCAAGAGGAGTTACCTCTTCAAAGGTTTCAAATAGGGCCTCTTCATACCGTTCGAAGGCGTTAGCGATAGCAACATATGCATTTTCAATAGTGGCATCCTGCTCACCTCGGCTGTTTGTGATGGCGGCAAGGTGCTCTTCGAGAGCGGACGTCAGAAGTGCCAGTTCGGCGCGAGGATCATTACTCATACAATAGACGTTATCGTGAAAAGTCTATTCCGCGAAATATCCCGGGAGGTTAATTTTGAGGGAACACACCATTGGCTATGCAGAAGAGCAGGTTGCTGGCTCCCAGCAACGCTTTGAGTACATGATCGTAACGGTCGAGTCTCACGAAAATCTCAAGGACGCACGGGCAAGGTTACTGGAGCACTCTGAATACGGTCGGTGGGAATTAGCACGGTCCGTTATTCTTTACGGCGGCCGCCGAAAGTACTGGTTACGGCGGCGGGTAATGAAGCTGCAGAAGACAGTTCATTTTGTCTAGATTCTTACAGCTTCTTTTGCGTTAGCTCAGAGTTTCCGCGTACAAAAAAGGTGGAGGTGTAGCTAGCTACACCTCCACCTCTATCGCCAGAAATCTCTGTTGTCTTAGAAACCCAGCGTCTTGAGTGAGTTATTAATTGCCTCAGCTGATGCACGCAGGCGCCCTACTTCGGCTTCGTCCATGGGGACATCAAGGACGCGCTTGACGCCTTCTCTCGAGACGACTGAAGGTAGTGAGAGAGCTGCTTCGCCTTCGATGCCGTAGCGTCCCCTAATCTGGGTGGCGACATTGAGCACAGCATCTTCACCCTTGAGGACAGCCTCTGCGATTCGGGTAGCTGAGATACCGATGGCGTAGTTGGTTGAGCCCTTGCCTTCAATCACCTTGTAGGCCGCTCGCATCGCTTGCTCAGCAAGTTCTTCCTTGACCTCATCGGTAAATACTTTTTCGCCGGCTTCGTTGGTCCAATCATTGAGAGGAACCATGCCGATGTTAGCTGCTGACCACACCGGGAATTCTGAGTCACCGTGTTCGCCGACAACATTGGCGTGAACTGATTTGATGGAAACACCGGCCTTTTTAGCTATGAGCCAGCGCAGGCGTGATGAATCAAGGACGGTACCTGATGCGAAGCAACGCTCAGTGGGCAGACCAGTGATGTTTTGGGCAACTACTGCAAGCACATCGCAGGGGTTGGTAACAATCATAAGAATGGCATTTGGGGCCACTTCCATAACCTGGGGAAGCATAGCCTTGAAAATATTGACGTTGGCTTCTGCTAGTTCCAAACGCGGTTGACCAGGCTTCTGGCGAGCACCAGCAGTGACGATAATCAGATCAGCGTCACGAAGAATCTCAACGTCACCGCTACCGGCAACCTGAGCTTCATGAGCGAACATAGTGCCGTGGGCAATGTCCAGCCCTTCAGCTTCAGCGCGATCACCGGCGATATCGTAAATGACGATTTCGTCTGCCGCACCGCGCAAGGTTGCTGCGTACGCTGTAGCTGATCCAACACCACCAGCGCCGATTACGCCGAGCTTGGTGTGCTTCTTATCGAGAGCCATGATGGTCCTTTCAAGGGGACTTTAGTAGTCGAATTATTGTGTTCGGTACTTCTCCAGTATGCCACTAAAAAATGATGGTTTCCGTTGTTTTACCTGTGGTTAACTTTGGGTTTTCCCTACCATAACCAAATAAAGCCCACAAAAACAAATATGTACATCCTGACCCTTTGTTGAAGGTCACACTGCGTCCATCGTGACCAACAACAAACCACCAACGTGAATTTTTCTGCAGAACTGCAAATAGTATTGGTAGGTCCCTCAAAAAACTCAACACTCCTATCTCAAAGGTTCTCGTGACTGCTACCTCTATACCACTCACTGCCCCATTGATGACCCGACGGCAAATTATGTTGGTCATTGCGGGCCTGATGGCAGGCATGTTCCTGTCTTCACTCGATCAGACGATTGTTTCAACTGCGATTCGCACCATTGGCGATGATTTGCACGGCCTTGAACAACAGGCCTGGGTCACTACTGCTTATATGATTACATCGACGATCACCACTCCCATCTACGGAAAGCTATCGGATCTCTTCGGCAGAAGACCTCTGTATATTTTTGGCATCGCTGTCTTTATTGTGGGATCGTTTCTCTCGGCTTTCTCAAGTTCCATGGCTATGCTGGCTGCCTTTAGAGCATTTCAGGGTATCGGCGCTGGAGCCCTGATGTCACTCCCTATGGCAATTATGGGCGATATGCTAGCCCCTCGTGAACGCGCAAAATATCAGGGCTATTTTCTAGCAATCTTTGGTGTTTCTTCTGTGCTGGGCCCGCTGACCGGCGGCCTCTTTGCAGGAGCTTCAGAAATCCTGTGGGTCACCGGCTGGCGCTGGGTCTTTCTGATCAACGTACCGATTGGCTTCATCGCTCTGGCAATGGTGTGGAAATTCTTGCATCTCCCCCACCGAGCAGCACCCTCTACTAAGCCTCGGGTGGACTGGTGGGGTTCAACCGCCATCATCATCGCCCTCCTACCTCTTCTTCTGGTAGCAGAGCAGGGGCGCGAGTGGGGCTGGAGCTCCGCTATCTCCGTTACCTGCTTTGCGATCTCGGCGGTCGGCCTTGCTGCTTTTATTACCATCGAGTCAAAGATGGGGCCGGACGCCATCTTGCCGCTGAACCTATTCAGAGCAGGGGCATTCAGCATGTCCTCCATCCTCGGTTTCCTGGTTGGTTTTGGCATGTTCGGTGCCATGATGACCATTCCTCTCTATCTACAGATTGTCGTTGGTCTAACCCCCACTGAATCAGGCTTCGCCACCTTGCCCATGACACTCGGAATCATGATTGCTTCGATAGTTTCTGGGCAAATAGTGGCACGCACCGGCCAGTACCGTATCTTCCCCATTGTAGGTACCGCCCTCATGGCAAGCGCCTACTTCTATCTGACCTTCCTCACGGCTGACCGCCCCTTCTGGTTCCTCATCGTAGGCATGTTCATCATGGGTCTGGGGCTCGGTCAGCTGATGCAGTCCATCACTCTTGCCGCCCAGAATTCGGTCTCCCCTGCCTATATGGGCGTCGCATCATCAGGTGCTACCTTCTTCCGACAGATGGGTGGCACCATGGGCACCGCAGTGCTTTTGTCCATTCTTTTCACCGCTATGCCGGCAAATATCACTTCAGCGATGTCCAATGAGCATGATCTCAAGAACGGCCTGGACGCAGCCCTCACCCCCTCTGTAGCTCAAGCTTCAGAGAATCAGGGGGTTATGCAGCAAATATGGCGTCCCATAGTTGACCCCCTACAGACTGAAGTTCAAGAGCAACTAGATCAGGTCACCCAGCAGGCTCTCACTGCTGCAACCGATGCTGTAGGTCAGCAGGTTTTTGCTGCCGCTCAAGCACAGGTAGATGCAGGTGCGATCCCTGCTGAGTCACTGCAGACTTTCGTTGACGACCAGGTTGCACAAGCTACCCCGTCTGCAGAAGAGCAAGCTTTAACCACTGCCGCTGAGCAGGCTCACGCTACGATTAGAGACGGGTCGCTTGCCGTCGACTGGTCAGATGAAGAGCAACGAACTTATTGGGTTGATCTGCTGGCGCCCAAGATTGCTGAGTCTATCAATGAGCAGTCTAGCGAGGAGGGCGAGCAAAACGACTCAGCATCCACGTCAGATACCTCATATCTCAACGGTGCCGACAGCCGCCTTACACGCCCCTTTATGGTGGGCTTTACGCAATCGGCGCTGTCTGTTTACTGGGTGGGCCTGATTGCTACCCTACTGGCCTTTGTGTTGGCGCTCTTCTTCAAGACCCCACCACTACGTAACGCCTCCGGCCTTCAAGAATCTGCGGACGCCGCGCGTCGCGGTAAATCGGAGTAAATAGCTAGAGCGACTACACGGAGGTAGTAGAAATATTGAGGAGGGTTCCCCACAGTTGGGTAGCCCTCCTCAAGCTTTTAGGGTGAGATATAAAAAAATCCCCGGTTCTTATGAACCGGGGATGATCTCTGTGCGCGAGGGGGGACTTGAAAACCCCAATCACTGTAATAATTGGTTAATAATCCTTGATTTACCGCGATAAAGGCGAATGAAACAGATTCTAATTCATTGGAGATGTTGACAGCGTCAACAGGCAATTGTTCTATTGATGAGCTAGGTGAAGCACTGTTCTGGTTGACGGTGTCACTGCACTATCTGGGAATGAAGAAACCCCCACCGCTACCTTGAGATTCAGGGTATCAGGTGAGGGCTAGTTGACGGAGGGTTAGTTGGTTAGCCTGCTACGCAGGAAGAGGCTAGGGCTTGCGCTACGCGGGGGCTTTGTAATCCCATCCTCCAAAAGAAACCCGAGGTTTTGAGCACCAGAGCCTCCTGGTGATACGACAACTAGACCCCTTATTTCTTCCGTATGAAAGATCAAGGCAGTCTTATCGTATGCATCAAACGCTGGGAGCTACCCAGTGAATGATTCCTTTGTATGCCAATCCCGGTAATGGCCCTATCTCAAATGACCCAGCTCCAGCGGGTCTATCCAGGCGGTTGCTTGTGTTCACCTGGCAGTTGCAAGCTGCCGTGGTCAGGATTCAAGAACCGTAAAGTAAGAATGACTTCCTGGAAACATTGCATAAGTAACGTTTCAAGGTTCACGATACATTACATAAGGAACATAAGCAATGTAAAACCACTAAAACATAGAACATATGTAACAACCCAGGTAAACTAAAACCATGCCACTCCCCACCTGGACACTCCAAGACCGCATCCGAAAAGCCCGCGAACACGCAGGGCTCAAACAAGACGAACTAGCACAAAAGCTAGACACCACCCGCCAAACCCTCGGACGTTGGGAAAACGGCAGCCACACCCCCACCGAAAAAAACCTCCAAGCGCTCGCTGAAGCTACTGGAGTACCTATCGAATGGTTCTATGCAGACTCAGAGGACCCCAGCGCCTCCCCTAGCGCCCTGCATGGCAAGCTCACGGTCGAGTGGACCCCTGACGGCATCCAGGTAGCTCCAGCGGGTAAATAAGCCCACAGGCAGGTAAAGCAGAAGCCTCGGCAACCGTGTTGGTCGCCGAGGCTTCTCTGTGTTTAATCATAGAGTTAAGAAAATATTGTCACCTAAAACCCCGAATGCCCATGAACGATTCATTAGCCCCCGTCCTGCAAATGCGCCGCCCAGACCAGGCGACCATCCACTTCGTGAAAGAGGTCGCCAACACTGGTGAGCATCCGCTTCTTGCAACCACAACGGATGGAAGAGATTTTTGGTGCAAGAAATATGACCATGATGCTCAAGGCATTACAGTAATTAATGAAATTGTAGCCAGCGAAATTGGGAAAATAATCGGGGCGCCAGTCCGAGACTGGGCTGTCATATATGTTCCTTCAGACTTCACTGGTAGGGTTCTGGGTTCAAACCAATTCTTTTCCAGCTTGCCGATGTTCGGGTCTCTCCACATTCCCAACAACTCACCCAACGATCAAATCATCTGGGCTGACAGAGACGGTAACTACAGTCGTATACCACTGCTTATTGCACTGTGGCACCTCTGCAACGCAGATGACACCCAGCTGATTTATGACCTTGAAGCTGACGCCAAGATTTATTCTCTTGATCACGGTTATTGGTTTGGCTCATGGGAGGGTGCCCGTGATTTTAGTGAGGGAATGACGCTCTACGAACCTCTTCCAGCTTTAAGAGGTCGAATCCCAGTCGACGATTGGGAGCAAGCTAAATCTAGCCTGACAGCGCTTACTGGGTCTACTGTGAGGTACATTCCCTCTATGATTCCATCAGAGTGGGATTTTCAGGAGTCGGAAATCATGCAGATGGTTGACTACGCGGTTAGCCGCGTGCCTTACACTATTGAGATACTTGAATCCTATAAACAAAGATATAGTCTCTAGAAAGGAGGGATTTCTGGTGCTTTATAACTATTGGATAGTTCGCTATGTACCTGATTCGTTACGTCCAGATACAGCTGGTATCGGTGTCATCGTGGTAGGTAAAGAACACGGCGACCACGCTTACCGTTTTGTAAATTCAGTATCCGAAATTCCTCAGCTAGGCGGCAACCCCCAGTATGCTCTGCAGGCCTTAGATGCTCTGGAAGACGAAATCGCTCTTTTTGCTTCTGAGGACGCGCTCTCCCTGGGAACTCACAGGGATTTTCGCCAGGTAGTAGAGCGCGCCCGTCGACAGAATTACGGTGTAATGCGAATTGATGCGCCCGGGCAAATTGTTGATGAGTCGGCACAGGTAGCTGCTGATGCCCTCTACCAGAGGTTGATTCACCGTGAAAGTTCCACAAGACCTCACCTGGTGAGTAGGCTTCGCGAACAGGCACGCAGCTACTATACAAGTAGCACTTATGCTCGATTGAAAGAGCATACTTTGATTAGGCCAACCCTTTCTGTTCATAATGCAGTTGAGCGTCTTGATTTGGCGGTTGCCACGGATGAGATTCTGGAAATTAACAGTACATTTTCCTTCCAGAGCAGGGCTGATAGCAATCTAGAAAATCGTGTTCAGGCGTGGACATTTTCGATGTCCAAGCTTCGTAAAACTGGTGGTCATCTCAGCAAGGGCGCTACTACATTAGATGTATCTCCTCATGTTCCGATTACTGTTTTAGTTGATGAACCACGGACTGATAAACAACGCCAAATGTACAATAGGGTTACTGCGGACTGGGTTGATTACAACATAGAGATAGTCAAACCAGATTGGCTTGAAGCCCATGCTGGCCAGCTTGAACAGCAGCTTGCTTTTATCGCTGTGTAAACAAATAAGCCCCGGCACCTCATCAGTGCCGGGGCTTTTCTGTTGTCTCGCGAGCTACCAGGAAGGTTGGGTGTTAGTCCTGCTTTTCCAGGCGAACCACAGTGGTGGTGCCCATCATGCCGACCTCGTATGAGAGTTCACCGTTATCGATGGTGAATTCCTTAGTTTCGTCGGTGGAAGCCATCATCGCCGTGCTCATCTGGTCGACATCGCCTTCGGATGTGATGGTTTGCTTGCCACCTTCTGTGGGCGCTGGGAAGGTTCCGACCCAGTAGAGGGACTTGGTATCGCCGTTGTTAGATACCCAGTTGACGGTGATGGTGTCACCTTCGATGGTAGCTTCTTGGTAGGAGTCTTCAGATTCGGAGTTGGTCTGCTTCCAGGTTCCATCAAGTGAAGGGGCTTCCTCTACGGCCGGGGCGGATGAGGTTTCGGCTTGGGCGGCCGGTGAACCAGTATTGCTGTCTTCTGAGGCGCCGCATGCGGTCAGTCCTAGCATGAGGGCGGCTGCAGCGGTGAGGGCGAGTGTTTTCTTCACGGTATTCTCCATGCTCGTTGTGTGCGGGGTTACTTAAGTCTAGAACCTTGTGGGCTAATTGGTGAGCAATACGCACAAAATAGCCCCGACACTTATTCAAGTGTCGGCTTTTCGCTATCTACCCATCATCAAACGCCGCTCTTTGGCCAGTTCCCGTGCTTGCGCTTCCTCTTCCCTTGTTTCAGCCATGATCTTTCCGAAGCCATTCAGCCATGCTTCGGTACCTTGATCTATAGCTGTATTGGTTGCATAGGCACTGGTCAAGGCTTTTGCGATGCGCCTAATTTGAGGCAACGTATCTCGCATCTCAAATCGGTCAGGCAAGCCAACAAGGCCCTTGTTGCTCAATGCCCCTTTAGCAGCGCTCGCTGTGAGTGTGAGCTGGGCATTGGCGTAGACGTCGATCCCCATGGCGTGCATGGCGTCCAGGAAGGGAACGTAGGACACCGAGAAGGACGGGGTTAGCCCACCCAGCAACATCCCATCAGCATAGACGAATACAAGTTTGGTGAACGATGCCTCTGATTCGTTGGAGGTTCGTGCAGCTACGAGCTTCACTTGCATTGTCTTGGTGACGCTTTCCCCGTTGGCAGGCTGGCTTAGCAGTTGGGTATAAGAGTCGACTGTTTCCTTTTTGCCCACTGAGATTGCGGCCTCGTGCGCATCGCCAAACAGGCGGAGCCTACGGTCGACCGGCCAGAACTCACCGATTTGTGAAAGTGCTTCGCTGAGGTCGATCGCTGCAGCACTGATTGGGGCCGGGATGAAGGTACCCAAATCATGCGCTTCACGCCACCGCTCATGACCCTCAATCCAGGTCTTATTAGCTTCAGCGAACGTCTGGGCTCTAGCTTCGTCAAGGATCCGTGCAGCTTCTTCATTAGCAAGGTCAGCTACGGTTGGAATCGGCCTGCTCTGAAGGTCCGCTATTTCTCTTTTGAGTGCAGCATTTTCGTTCGCCAAACCGGCTATTTCCTGGGCCATAGCGTTGATGCGCGAGCTATCAGATCCGTTGCTGAAAGCCGCTAGGATTTGCTCAGCGGTAAAGGGAGTGGAGGTCATGGTTAAAAGATACGGGTATACACAGCTCCAAGCTGGCTTTATGACACGAAAAACCCCGGCACTTCATCAGCGCCGGGGCTTTGTTTCGTTCCATGAAGGGTCTTCAGCGCTCGCCAGTTATCCACTTAGGAGGACATGATGAAGCCAGGCTGATGGTTCTGCTGAGCCATAGACCCATATCTCACCGGCAACGGGTGGGCAGCCAGATAAGCACCTAGAATCCACCCAGTAACCTCCAGAGCAGCCGCCCACTCCCCCACATCCTCATACGCGCTCGCCGTGCTGAGCAGGGCTTCGCGGTCGATGAGGCGTTCTGCTGCGATACGGTCGCACCTGGCCTCACGTTTGGCTGACCATGCGCCGTCGCTGGTCGGCTCGTCCTCGTATTCGGCGTGCACGATCTCATGGGCTAGGGCGCAGCGCTCTACGCGGGCTGATAGGCCGGCACGCAGGATGATAGCGCGGCTCCTATGGATGTAAAGCCCTAGAAGCCCCGTGCCTGGGTTGCCGTAATGCACGGTGAGCCCTAGGTGATCTGCGTGCTGGTATGGGTCATAGGCCATGCGGGGGCTCACCGCCTTCAGGGAGGTAGAAGAAAATATTTAGATGGGCTTAGAAGAGTTTAGAAGTAGTCTTCATCGTTAATGTCCGCGCCGACACCAGGGTCATGCTTAGCCGCAAGCCCGAAGGACGACTGGCGCGAGTTCTGTTCTGCAGCAAGAGCTCGCTCAGCTCGCCGCAGCACCTCTGAAGGATCATCATTCAACGCGTTACATGCCATGTCTAAGTGAGAAACAGATAGAGATGATTCGTTCTTGAAAATCATCTTTGAGACTCTACTTTGACTTATGCCTAATGCCTCAGCAAGCTGCTGCTGCGTCATACCCCGTCGCCCCATAAGGGCACGAAGTTCTTCATTTACTAGCTCACTGAAACGCGTTGCCGGCGCCGAGGTTCTACTTACTCCCATGCAACAAAGTATGACATAAAAAAGTTTTTTAGAAAACACATTGCAGAATTATTCTACCTAGAATAATATTGAGGAAAGAAGGGAGGGCATCATGTCCAACACAGCAGAATCGGTAGCTAAGAGCGTAGACCTCTTAGCCCGATACTCAGGCATCACCAACAAAGAGCTTGCAGACATGCTGAACGTCAGCGAGTCGCGAATGAGCCTCCTTATGAATGGCAAAGCGGCATTCTCAATCGAACAGCTCTTTACGCTTGCAGACTACTTCGAAGTCACCCCCAGCCAACTACGAGATGGGTTCCAGCTCGTCCCTATGGCTGCCTAATTTTTTAAACCCGATATTCTACCTAGAATATTTGCGCTCGCTGATTGCGGGTGGCCCCACAACTTCTAGCCAACGGCTACACGCTCATTCACAACCGCATAGAGACAGCAAACAAAAAAGAAAGCCCCTCCCCCGCACGCCGCGGGCAGAAGGGGCAACCAAACAACAACCGAAAGGAAAAACAATGATTACAGACAACATCCGGCGCAGAGACAAAGACACCTGCCACTGGTGCAAGGAACCAGTCAACTTCGAGAACCGTCACGGAGGTAAAGCAGGATGCTTCGATTTCATCGACAACGGCAAAAGAACACGGGCAACCGAAGAAAACACAGTTGTCTCATGCAGGCACTGCGAGCAGGAGCGCCGTGAGCCGGTCGCAGCTTAGTCAGTACCCCAGAACCGGTCATATTGAGTGGCGTGCTCAGCAGGACCCGCAAAGGGAATCCAAATCCCATGCCTCCAGGTATCAAACGAAATCGAACCCTTAGACCTGAATTCTTGGTTTGAGTCAAGCCTGAGCATCTCTGCATAATCCCGTCTCAGCGGTGCCGTTTCATGCCAATAAGGCCGGTACTCAAAGCGGTACTCATCGTCCTTGCTCAATAAGTAAGTTCGGCCACGATACCAAGTGTCCATGACGTTAACCTGCAACGTTTCATCCTCAGAAAGCTGTTCATAGAAGTTATGGACAGTTGCAATGACTTCCATCGGTGCTTCTAAAACTATTTCTTCACTCTGGTCAGGATTTACCAACACCAGTGATCCTTGCGCCATCACATTCCTCAATTCTTTAGACGACAAAACCAGTCTCTCATTAACTGGCAAAGCGCATAAGACTCACCAATTTACTCAAGAAAGGAGCCCAGCAATGGAACTCGAACCTAAGCTCTTCAACCCCGAAGCGGCCTCCGCCATTCTGGGTGGAATTATCAAGCCCACCGGCCTCACCGATCTAGCCAAAAAGGGTCTAATCCCCCACCACGGCATGAAAACGGTCTTTGGCAAGAGAATTCCGCTGGGCTTCAGCCAGGCTGACCTGGATTTCATCATGGAGCAGCTTGCCACACCTGCAGAGCCGGCTAAGCATCCCATGGTGGAGCTGGCAGAGCGAGCAGAAGCACCTGAACCCTTTAGGACTACCGCCCGCTCACGGGCACTTCACGGAAGGAAGGCGGCATGAGCCACGGCGTAAAAACCCCACAGCCTCTCACCCAGCAGGTCTGGGAAGCAGTACCTCGCATCAAGCGTGACGGCCATTTCGTCACTGCTAGCCAGTGCCAGACCGAGGGGTACAGCCTCTACCGGGCTAATACCTTGATGCTGATGGAACTCACCGGCCTGGGCTACGAAGAAGCCAAAGAGCTACCCAGAAGCCACCCAGGCAAGCCGGTCAGCGAGGTTATGGCAGACCACTATAACCCAGAAGCTTTCCAGGATTTGACGGCTTCATTTGCCGCGGTGGGCAAGGTTTACGGAGAAGCTTTCAGCGGCCTGGTCAAAGCGTTTGAGGCTTTCGCCGAAGGGTTCGCCCAGATGCGGGATGCAGCAGATAAAAGCTCTCAGGACGATTTCGCGGTGACCGCATGAAACGCGCTTATGTCACCGAATACGCCTGCCAATACTGCGACTGGCACATCTCACGCCTAGCGACCAGCCAGCTCGCTCTGATGGCCGATGAAGAAGCCCTGGAGCTGGTAGCAGCTGAGCACCTGGCTAAGGTGCACCCCAACTCACTCAAAACCCCTGAACCCCAAGGAGAAGCCGATGGCTAAGCCACCCCGTATCGCCCACGCCATCGTGGGCATCGTAGAGACCCGCGACGGCACTAACCGGCGTATCGCTAACAAGAAGGTGAGCTGGCGCGAGTACACCTCAAAACGGGCCACACAAGAAGCAATGCGCAAGGAAGTGGACTATGCCATTTCACGCGTGCTGGCCACCGTTACTCCCATCGAGATTGATTGGTCCACGCAGCAAGTTTTTGCCCCCATCGCCGGCTCAACCGTGCAGGTAGCGTCCTTCATCATTGATCCCTACCAGAAGGAAGAGGTGGAAGAGGAATGGGAAGCACCCGTACTCGAAGCGGCCTAGCCGTGGCCATGACACTTCTCGGTCTGGTTCTCCTCATTGAGGTAAGGCTAGCAGGGCGCATATTCAACGGCCAACACCTCGCCGGCATCGGCCTTGCGGTCTATGGCGGTCTATGGCTCAAAGACCTGCTCTCAGCTAAAGCTGAGGTGACCTCATGACTATTGGCTACTTCCGCCCCGCACGCATCACCGAGGTGAGGTTCTGGGCAAATGAGCCTATGCGCTCTGACCACCGCTTCAAGGGCCTACTGGCAGAGGCTAGGAGCCAGCGCGGTATTAGCGCCCAGCACCTTGCTGGTGAGCTAGCAGAGATTGCCGCCAGTAAGAGAGCTGAAAACGGTGACGTGGACCGGGTGATTCGCTCTTACCGCCGTGAGCACAACCTCACCAGCGAGCAAATCCGCTCCGAACGCCGTACCCGCCCATTCCTTGGCCGGCACCGCGGCGACCTGGCAGGGCAATAAAACCGCCCCGCCCCCCTATTCATAAAAACCAATACCCATGAAAGACAACACCATGGCACCCCAGACAACTTTCAAGCAGCTGGAGCTTTCACAGCTCCGCGCTAATAAGAGCAACATCCGCACCGAGCTAACAGATATCGAAGAGCTCGCTGACTCTATCAAAGCCCAGGGGCTCCTACAGCCCTTGCTGGTGACACCTCACCCCGAGGTTGAGGGTGATTACCTGGTGATTGGTGGCCACCGCCGCCTAGCCGCCTCTACCGCTGCAGGGTTGCTCACGGTGCCCTGCATGGTCGCTGAGGGCTTTGAGAGTCTGCCTGAGCAGATTGAGGCGATGCTCTCTGAAAACACGCACCGCTCTAACCTCACGGTGGTTGAAGAGGCTGATGCTTACCAGCAGCTTCTGGACTTTCCCGGCTACACGGTTGAGAAAATCGCTAAGAAGACCGGCCGTTCACCTTCCACCGTGCGCCGCCGGGTTGCTCTGCTGGCCGCAGGTGAGCAGGTGCTTGATGCGGTCAAGGAGCAGAAGATTGACCTGTTCCAGGCTGAGGAAATCGCTAAATACGCCGGTGAAGACGATTTAGTGAAGGATCTTACCGCCGCTGCTGAGAGCGGTCAGGATTGGAAGTGGGATAGCGCCAAGTCACGTGCTGAGAAAACCTTGCAGTGGCGTCAGGAATACCCCAAGGTTTACGAGCATTTGACCAAGCTTGGCTATGACTTCATTGATGAGGAAGAAGCAGATAGCAACGCTTTCAAGGACGTCCGTCCGATTGACCTACCAGGTCTTTCTTGGAAGCCCTCGGAGCTATTGAAGGTAACTAGCCGCATTATCCCCGCTGACATCCTTGCGGAACATGGTAAGGATGGTCTGCGCCCTAGCCTCAATCACCGCACGCAGTCCGTGCAGTGGTGCGTGCCGGCACCTAAAAAAGAGAAGGTTTCAGCACCTGAACCCACAGCCGAAGAACTCGCAGAAAAGGCAGCACGCGAGAGGGCTGAGACAGCTCTGCGTATCGACCGCGCTGCGGCTCAGAAGTACCTTGAAGGACTGATTCAGTCCCCTACCAAGATCAAGGGGACAGTGCATAAGGCTTTGGCTTTTTTCCTAGCTAACTCTCTCACCGAAACAACTGAGTATGCCCGTCTTCTGGGTGCAGAGCTGAATGATTCAGACCTGAGCTTTGTAGAGCGCCGTGAAGCTTATTTCGATGTATTCCTCGCCTTTACTACCGACCAGCTAGCAACCGCCATGGCTCTTGAAGTAATCGGTTCTAGCACCGGTTTCAAGCGCCTATTCCAGCTCGACGAGCTTAGCCCCACCGCCTGGGATTTCAAGCTGAAGCAGTCAAAGCTCGGGCTTCTCTCGGAGGTTTACGGACTGGAAGAGAGCACTGGCTTACGTCTGGCGCGTGAGTATTGGGAGCCTGCTTTACCTGACACCGGTGACGCACATGCTCCTGCTCAGGTTGAGGATGAGGTGAATTTCTAATGGCCGGTTATGTGTATCGGGCTACTGCCTACCAAAATCAGACCATTGATCCCAGCAGGCAGCTAAATCAGCTTCGCGCTCAACTCTTGCGGGCCCAGCGCCGCCTTGAGGAAGAGCAGGCCGCTCATGAAAAGACCAAGGCTTGCAAGGCCACTTTGCGCGCTGAGCTGACCGAGGCGCGTAAGGCTAAAGCATCTGCTGAGGCTCCTGCTGCTCAGCTCACCGAACTAACCGCTGAGCGTGACGCACTGTTAGAAGAGCGTGACTCGCTGGTGGACGCTAATCAAAGCCTGAAAACCCTTCACCAGGTGCAAGAGCGCACGATCAATGAGCTTCGCGCCAAGCTGGTGCAGGTAGAAAACCCCAGCGCGGTCAAGGCTCTGACCGAGGAACGAAAAGCACTCACTAAAGCCCGTGAATCACTCACTAAGGCACGTGAAGCCCTGATTGAGGAACGTGACCAGCTCAGGGTACAGCTTGCGCAAGCACGCAAAGAGCTAAAGCGCGCTAGGGAGCAGCGTGAAGAAGCCCGCAGCCAAGCAGCCGATACGGAAGCCGGGCTAATAGCCACCATTACCGATGACGGGGTGAGCATGCACGGGCACCTGGCTGAAGGCTCCACCTACGAGCAACGCGCCGCCGTGCTGAACCGGGCAGTGAACCTACTGGTCTTCACCCCAACACCCAAATGAGTGCCCCGTTGCTGGCCGCTCTGGCTGACGGGTTCGCTGTGGTGCTGGTCTTGGCCCTCCTAACGACTGTGGCCGCCGGCTCCACCGCTTACATAATCAGCCCCGCCGCCCCTTTCCCCCAGCCGGTTACCCACTGGCTCCAACGATTTTTAGGAATACCGAATGAAAACCAAGAAAACGAACCCAAGGCCCCGCCCCGAGCGTCCTCTGCTCGTATACAGGACGGACCAATTTATCTGGATTGCACACTGTCGGCGCTGCTCGTTCATCAGGCTCTACTACTCGCACCCCTTAGCCATGAAAGCGGCTCTAAGCCACTACAGCATATGGCGCTGCGGCAAAAACCATAGCACCGCGGCGCTGCATACCAGCCCCGACACCAAAGAAGCCGCGCTCGCCGCAGCAGAACATGAAAAGGATAACCAATGACCCGCCGTATTCAACCACCATCCCACCCCACCACCGGGCACCCATACGTGGACAACGCCCTGCGAAACGCATGGCGAGAATACCGTGACCATTTACAGCGGTGCGACCCGTGCCAGCGTTATATCGAAACCCACTATGCCCCCGGTGAGTTCCCCGAAAATATCTTCTTTGACACCCCTGATTTTATCGAGGAGCAGCGCATACCCCGGAAACTCAAGAAGGACTTCGCCAATAACATACTTTCCGCAGCGTTCATCTATTTCGAGCCTGACTACTACACACCAAAGAGAGTGCTGCTATGACACCAGTAAGAGTGCAGCGGAAGCGAGCCAAGGGCTGGCGCATGCCCGATAACACCGTTTACGTGGGACGCGGCAGCAAGTGGGGAAACCCCTACGTTGTTGGTGCGATGTGCTGGGTTTTCAAGCCCTGCTCGGACTTTGCTGAACCTTTCACCGTATCTCTTTACACGGATACGGAATATATCGCTGACAGGCAATGCGCTGTTGATTACTTCACCCAACTTTTCACTGTTTCTGGTGATGATTTTTTGGGTGCAATGCCGAAATATCCCGCTGATAAAAAAACTATCCGAGACGCTCTGGCTGGCAAGAATCTTGCCTGCTGGTGCCCACTAGACCAACCCTGCCACGCTGATGTGCTACTAGAAATAGCGAATGGAGAAACGAAATGACTACGGAAGCTGCTATGACCACCGACCCAAAAATCTACACCGCCGCAGAAGTCGCAAGCGTAGGTATTAGCGAAGAAAAAGTTGACTATGCTCTCGCAACGGTGACGCGAGAAGCGTATAAAGCGGCGGAACGTGGTGGAAGACGAGTTATCCATCATAACGATAACCTGAATATCTTAAATGAGATTGATAGGCGTCTGAGGGAATTAGGGTACACCACCAAGATTTTCGAAAGAGCAATTGACGGCCCCTACGTCATTGTCCGGTGGGACACCGACTAAACCCCTACGAGAAGTAGAAAGAAGATCCCCAATGCCCACCTGGCTCATCATCACCCTCAGCATCATCTACCTAGCCTCGGTACTCCTCTTCGCGGCCATCGTAGGCGGCCTACAACTAGAAGCCACCAAAAAAGACGACAAGAACGCCGCTAAAACCTTCAAAACCCTACTAGGCTGCTCCCTCATCTGGCCCATCCCCATCCTCTACATCACCCTCACCAGCCTCCTCAAACTCTTCACCACCCCATTCACCACCAGAAAGGAAAAACAATGAACCAGGAAATCCAACCCTTCAACTTCAACGGCCTACAACTCCGAGCACTGCTCATCAATGGAGAACCTTGGTTCGTAGCAGCCGACGTCGCAAACCTATTAGGGTACGACCTTGCTACCAACATGAGCCGAAACCTCGACCCAGAAGAAAAGGGTATTCACAATATGAATACCCTCGGCGGTGAACAAAAAGTCAGCATAATCAACGAATCTGGCCTCTACTCAGCCATCATGCGCTCCAGGAAACCAGAAGCCAAAGCATTCAAAAAGTGGGTAACCAACGACGTCCTACCCACCATCCGCAAAACCGGCGAATACAAAACCCCACAAACCCTCGAACAGCGCTCGCTGGCTCTTATGGGTGAGCTCACGGCCGTAGTGCAACAGCAGCGGGCTGAGCTTGAGGTGGTACGCCCCAAGGCTGAGCAGTTTGATGATTTCCTGAGCGCTGAGGGGTCTTACGCTGTGGGTGAGGCTGCCAAGGTACTGCAGAGAGCTGGAATCGAGGTGGGCCCGCTACGGCTTTTCAAGAAGCTAGACGATTTGAAATGGACCTACCTGCGCGGTGGAGAACGTCATATTATGCAGGCCGCTATCGAGCGGGGCTACCTGACCGCCAAAGCCCAAAGCTATTTTGACCAGAACGCCGGCGTCCGCAAGATGGCTGCCCCGCAAGTACGTGTGACAACCAAGGGCTTGACCCGCTTGCGAGAGATCCTGCTCCCCTCCATTGAAGAACTGACCCAGATTGCGAGCTGATGAAGCTATGAAAAAGAAGAATGAACCGGCTGAACTAACTGCTGCTGAGTCCTTGGTGTCTAAAGCAGCACCAGCACTTCAAAAGACGGCCGCCATCGGCGCAGAACTTATGCGAGCAGTCCTAAATCTGGAAAAGAAGCTACAGATGCAGAACCGCCGGCTGGGCTACATCGCCCGCTACTACCCCGACGTACATCAAGACGCACTAGAAAACGCTGGAAAGGAAGATTTCTAATGACGCACGAAATTTTTGTCAAAGGTGAGCTGCTTGCTCAGGCTTTCACTGCACTACTCCCTTTTACCAGCAAGGCTAAGGAAGATGACCGCGTCAACGGCACTTACGCCCCTCACGAGCTGGTGAACCTCAACATCACCAACCAGGGCAAACTGGCCATCTCGGCCTTTGATGCTGACGGCGCTTGGGCTATCTACACCATGCCGCTCACCGACTATGAGGGTGAGGTGACTGATTTCGCTATTACGCGTGAAGAAGCGCAGCTCTTCTTGGGCACTTTCAAGCCTCGCAAAAACAGTGAGAACCTGCTGAAAATCGAAGTTGAGCACACCGAGAGCCAGGCCCACGGCAAGGACATGACCGGTACTTACATTGAGTACACGCGATCTACCATGTTGCGCGTCAATGAGGAAGGGCAGCTCTTTGGGGCTCGCGCTAGCCAATTTGCCGGAGCTGATAACCGCCATGTGGCTATCGCGCAGAAGTGGGCCACGGTTGCTTCTGAGGCAATGGTTGCCGGCCAGGAATTCCGCGAGTTCAGCCTGACTCCTAACGGCATTGCGGCGTTGGATAAGGCCTGCAAAATGTTTGGCTCCCCAGTGATGAGCATGCGCGGGTTCAACCTGGTGGCCCGCTTCGGTGATTTCTTCGTGGCCTGCTGCAGAGTGAAGGGCCCCCGCGACGAGTCCAAGCAGTCGTACACACGTTCTATTGATGAATGGTCAGAGGACGTTTTCTCGAATTCCGAGTTCTTCCCTCAGCACACGGTACGTGAGCAACTGACCGTATTCGAAGAGCGCACGCTCTAACAACCTGAAAGCTCACTACATGAGAAAAACTACAAGCACAGCAAGTGAAAGGAGGTGGCAGATAGATGGCATGGCATAAATGGTCAGACACCGCAGGGGATCACCCCAACTTCGCCCGCCTCTTCGACCTTGACTACTACAGCCCCGAGTTGAAGCGGGAGCTAATGGGCTTCCTCTTCTTCTGCGCCTCCCACAGCGCCCTCTACTTCACTGACTACATCATTGAGGAAGGTGTGGCTAAGAAGGAAGGCGGCATGGAGCAGGACGTCCTTGGTGGCGGCCGCTTTCGCATGAATTGGGAGCGTCTAGTTGACGCTGCGCTGTTCACAGGCTTCTTCACCCAGGTGGTCCACAACAAGGAAGGGCGCACGGGCTACAGGCTCCTTGCTGACCCAGATAACTTCGTGAACATCATCCTGAAATCCGAAGCCGACTGGAACAAGGGCCGCGATAAGGATCTGAATGACCCCATCCTGCGCGGCAAAGTCCGCCTACGTGACGGTGACCAGTGCCGCTGGTGCGGCATCGTCGTCAACTTCGATGCCCGCAACGGCGGCCGCGCCGGCACCTACGACCACGCAACCAGCATGGTTGTGGCCAACGGCGACCCTAGCAAGCTCTACGTCTCATGCCGCCAGTGCAATCAACAGAGAGGAAACGGAAAGAACTGGACTAAGAAACTCCGACCCGCACCCGCTAACCCCTACTACAGCGAATCCACCGTGGAGCAGCTGGGTAAGTGGGGATTCAACGTGCAGCCCACCACCCCGCCTATTTTCACTGCCGAGGTTGAGCCGGCATCTGAGTCTCCCAGCGTTGAGCCCTCACAGGCTCCGCAGGTAGAGATTCCTGATGCACAGGTTCCCTTCTATGGCGACTCTGAATGGACACCGGTTGAGCCGGCATCTGAGTCTCCCAGCGTTGAGCCCTCACAGGCTCCGCAGGTTGAGACTCCTGATGCACAGGTTCCTGTTGATGACCACAGCGCCATGATCGCGCAGTTCGAAAAGGACTTGCAGGACAGTGAGCTAGAGGGCGCTCCTGACTTCGTAACGGAGTCGGTAGAAGCGTCTGCGCCAAGTGCCCGCCGTGCACCTGTAGAGCCGCTGAAGCAGGCTCCAGGACGCGTGAAAAGGCACTCTGGCAGAGTTCAGCCAGACTTCTGCAGAAACAGACAGAAACGAAGTGGGGAGAGTCTGGAAGTTCCGGGTCGGGACGGGTCGGGTCGGGAAACCTCCTACCCAAAAACAAAAGCTGAAGAGCAAAGAGAAACTGAATCACCTACACCCAGAAAGCGTAAGAGAAGAAGGAAGCGTAAAAGCAATGACTAGAAGTAAAGCAGTGATCCCTAAAGAGTGGGTTACTCATAAAACCAAGATACCCAAGGGCACTACCCCATCATCATTTACCATGACCGCTGCTGAGCTTCGCGCCCGTGAAATCAATTCCTGGTCAGAGAAGTTGTTTCAGGACAACGTTATTTCCTTAGCGACGGGGTTTGGTTACATCTTGATTTATCACACGCATGATTCGCGTCGGTCTCAGCCTGGTTTCCCTGACCTGGTGCTGGTGAACCCGCGAACCGAGCGCGTACTCTTCCGCGAGCTGAAGTCAGCCAAGGGAGTTATCAGCAAGGAACAGCAGCAGTGGGCTGATGGCCTACGCAAGGCCGGTGCTGACCATGCTTTCTGGTACCCGAAGGATTGGGCCAGCGAGCGCATTCATAACGATTTGAGAGGGGCTACTAATGCCTGAGCATGTAGATGATGTGAACTGTGGTTGCTGGGGTTGTATCTCTGATTGGGAGGTTCGGTCGGTTGCCCGTGATTCTTTGAAGCTTCTTGCTGAGGAGCGGGTGCGGGTTGATTTGGTGGCGGCTGATGAGCTGGGTGTGATTGCTCCCCCGGTTGAGTTGCCGTTGCTGGAGCAGTTGCGGATGGCGGCTGAGCGTCAGGGGTCTGAGGGGTCTAGTGCTGGTGCTTCTCGGTCTGGTGTCCCCGTGGATTTGGTGGCGGTTGAGCTGTTGGGTTCTATTAGCCGTGAGTTGCATTGGGATGCTGTTGAGCTTCTGGCGTGTGACCCTTATGCGAAGGAGGATTTATTTGCTGATGCTCTGGCTGTGTTGGGTCGGGTTGATGAGTTGCCGGCTGAGGTGTTGGCGGTTCGTGGTCCGCGATGGCGTTCGTGGGTAGTGAAGATTCAGACCTACCTTGCTCCTGAGCGTCGGACGCCGATTCAGGGTAAGTGTCCTTCTTCTGAGTGTGGGGCTTCGGAGTGGTTTACCTACGATGAGGACGGTGGCCGCCTGGTGGCTCCTGCGATGGTGGCTTTGTGGGAGGGTGAGCAGATTGAATCGGTGATGTGTAATTGCTGTTTTGAGGTGTGGCCGAGGCATAAGCTCTGGGAGTTGGGTGGTTTGGTTGATCCGAATCTTTCTGCCCGGTTGCTTGCGCGTTAGCTATTTTTGCTGTTATGCTGTTGTTGCTGTGGTTTACTGTATCTAAATACGGTTAGCCGGTTCGAAAGCCTCTTGCTAGTGCAAGGGGCTTTCGTCATTTAACAGCTGTGCATTCACATCGCTTTGGTTTGGGCTTACGGATCTTTCTCCTTTCCATTTGGTGTTGGTGCTTTCTGTGTACGAGCGAGGCTTAGTGGCGGTCGTCTTCTTGTTGTCTTTGATGGCCGCCGCTGGTCTGTTCTTTGGGTTATGGAGTAATTGGCAACTCCCCGGGCCTTGGTCCCGGTGTTCTAGGTTCGAGTCCTAGTAGCCCAGCTGCGCGCTGCTTCCTTTTCGATTCTTGTTCTGAACCATCGTGGATCAAGCATAAGTAGCGCGCTTCAACTTATAGCTTTTATAGATTAGGGGTGTACCTGTGAAGTTGGTTCTTGATGATGGCACTGAGATTCCTTTGAACTCTTGCGACTTTGATGATGGAGACGTTGTTACTGATGCGCTGGTAGGGCTATCTGTTTCCAACCTTGATGACGACTTCGGGTCGATGTCCTTTACTTCTAGCCCGACTTCTCACTCAGCTACTCGAGTCGGCCTTGCTCATTTCCTGACCAGGGCAGTGGATCCCTACAATGCCCTGGGGGATTAGAAGCTCACGCACTGCACCGCTGCCTGCTGACTGGTGGCGGCGTCGCACTATCGTGCTCAAGCGTGATGGTTACCAGTGCACTCACATCCGTGAGGACACCGGACGTCGTTGCACTGAGAAGGCGACGGACGTTGACCACATCGGTGAAGCTCATGACCACCGTATTGAAATGCTTCGCTCTCTTTGCTCGTGGCATCACAATCAAAAAACCGCGAGACAAGGTGGAAGCCGGGCTCGTTCCGGCAAAAAATCTGTGTCTCACCCCGGTCTGGTTTCTGATTGACCGGGGGTCGGGGGCCCTCCCCCGCCCTACGTTTCCCCTAGCCCGCTTGGTTCTGCCTCTCGCTGTGTGTACGGGTCTCGGGGAATACGTTTCACCTAATCATTAATACTTTTTGGCTTCTGTCTTGGGGGTGTTTTCGTTATGGCTGGTGCTGGTCCTGCGCCTGATAAAAACGCCATCCGGCGCAATAAACGCCCCGAATTTACCCAGCTGGTGGAGGATGGGACGCTGCGTGGCCCTGAGCTACCTGTTGGCGTACTGGGCGAAGACAAAGAGGGAAACCCCATCGAGTGGCACGAGGTCACCCGGCGCTGGTGGGATAACTGGCGGCGCTCGCCTCAGTCCACGCGCATGCTCTCTGCCCCTGACTGGGATTACCTGCTTGACACTGCCTTGATGCACCACAACATGTGGCACAACGGACGCTGGGATTTTGCTTCTGAAGTGCGCCTGCGTGTCGCAAAGTTTGGTGCTACCCCTGATGACCGTAACCGCCTACGCGCCGAAATTATCACGGTGCCCGAGGTCGGTGAAGTATCTGATACCGATATCGTCTCCATGTCCGCGCATCGAAGCCGAAGGAGCCGCTTGCTGCAGGAGGAGTGATGACCTGTGCCCCGCACTCTGATTCGCCCTGATGGCGCTGACCGCTCCCAATCACTTGGCTGGATTGCCCTGTGGTGGATGGAAACCTTTTTAGTCCACGGCCCAGGCGATGTTCGTGGTGAGCCAGTGAAAATTGGTGATGAGTTCGGCGGTTTCATCGTCGATTGCTACTTGCTGGATGAAACCGGTGACCGTCTGGTTGATTCTGCTTTCTTCTCACGCCCCAAAGGCTGCGATAAATCAGGGTTGGGCGCTCGCCTTGCTCTCTTTGAAGCTTTTGGGCCTTGCCGGTTCGCTGGCTGGGCTCAAGGCGGGGAAAAATACGAGTTCCTTGGTCAAACCTACGTCTACGAGCCCGGCGAACCCATGGGGCGCAGCGTGGTTGACCCCATGGTGCGCATCATGGCCACCGAAGAGGGGCAGACGGGGAACACGTATGACACCGTGTACGTGAATCTGACCGAAGGCCCTCTCTCAGTGCTCAAAGCACAGGGCATGGATGCTGGTTTGACACGGGTAAAGCTGCCTGATGGTGGCGATATCGTGCCCACGACCTCCGGTGCAGCGTCTAAGGACGGTGGCAAGGAAACCTTCGTGGTCTTTGATGAGACTCACCTCTACAACATCCCCCGCCTACGCAACATGTTTTCCACTGTAAGCCGCAACCTGGCCAAGCGTAAGAAGGGGGCGGGCACCTGGTACCTGGAAACCACCACAATGTACGCCCCCGGTGAGGAATCCATTGCTGAATCCACCTACCAACTGGCCGGCAACATCCTTGACGGCAAATTCCGTGGCCGCAAGCGTCTGCTCTACGACCACCGCGGCTCAAACCTGGTAGATCTATCAGACCGCGAGAAACTGGCTGAAGCCATCGAAGAAGCCTACGGTGAGGCGATGCTGTGGAATTCGGTTGAGGGCATCATCGATTCAATTTTTGACCCCCGGTCAACCATCCAGGACTCCCGCCGCTACTTCCTCAACGCCCTGGTGGAAGGCTCCAACTCCTGGCTGACCCTTGAAGCTATTACCAATGCGACTCTGGGCTACCCAGAGAAGTGGGGTGACATCATCAAGGACGGCGACCAAATCACCCTCGGCTTTGACGGCTCGCTCACCAACGATGCCACCGCCCTGGTCGGTTGCAGAGTCAAGGATAACCTCATCTTTCCCCTGCTGATTCAGGAGCGCCCGGACGGCCCCGAAGCTAAAAACTGGCGGGTCAACGACAAAAAGTTCGACGCCGCAGTTTGCCTGGCTTTCAAGCGCTTCGAAGTCGTCGGGTTCTTCGCTGATCCTCCTTACTGGCTCGATTGGGTCGATAAATGGGAGCGAGAGTTCGGTGAGCGGCTCATGGTTTCAGGCTCACGCGAATCAAAGATTTCCTTCTACACCAACCGCGACTCAGCGATGGCGCACGCCCTACAGCGCTTCAAAATTGCCCTCTATGACAAGCGGCTGAAAATCATTCCCAACCGCCGCCTCATCCGCCACCTGCAAAACGCCCAGAAATGGGTCCGCGCTCGCGGCCTTGAGGTCATTGGTAAGGAATCGAAGAACTCACCTCGCAAGATTGACGGCGCTATTGCGGCCACTTTGGCGCATGAGGCTCGCGCTAAGTACCTGATGGTCAAAGACGAGAAGAAAAAGCCCGATAAAGCCAGCTTCGTGCCGGTGAAAGCCCGATAGGAGGTAGGAAACTTGAAACATTTCAGCATGGAAACCGCCAAGAAAGCCCCTGGCTCTGATGAGTGGTGGGCTCTGCGCCTAGCTAAAGGTATTCAGGGCCGCCGTAAGCGTGTGGAAGAGCTGCAATCTTGGCTCGATGGCACCCCGCCGGCTCCCTGGGAAATGAAGAAGGAGTCAGATCGGGCAGCCTATGAGCGTCTGGTCAAAATCGCTTCACTAAACCTGGCTGAGCTGATTGTTTCTTCGACTCTCTACCGGGTGCAGGTTGAAACGGTGCGTACCGTCCAGGACAGCGACCCTGAAGGTGACAGCGTCGTGAACGGTCTGTTGCTCTCTTCTGATGCCGCTAGCCAGTTTAGGCAGGCTATTGAGTGGATGCTGGCCCTCTCGGTCAGCTATCTGCTGGTGCGCCCGGTTGACGCTGATGGCGGTATTGAGGGGCGGATTACCGCTGAGCACCCGCTAGAGGTTAATGCTGCAGCTGATCCGCAAGACCCTTCCAAGAATGTTGCGGCCATCAAGCTCTACCGTGATGATGCCCTTGACCGTGATGTTCTGGTGATTTACCGCCAGGATTACACGCGTACCGCCTATAAATACGGACGGTCAGTCATCATGCGTAACGCTACCCCCAACCTTGGGGAGTTTGTGTGGGATGAAGAGGAAGAAGATGCTGAGGTACCTGGCCAGATAGAGAATTCGGTGTCTGGTGTGCCGGTCTTTACGCTTTTGAATCGCTTCGGCGTGGGGGAATTTGAGAAGCATATCCCCCACATGCAGCGCATCAATCACACCATCCTGCAGCAGATGATTCTTATAGCCCTTCAATCCTTCAAACAGCGCGCCGTCTCAGGTGTACCCAATGCTGACCCCAGCACCGGTGAGCCTATCGATTACGACTCGATTTTCACATCTGACCCCGGTTCTTTGTGGATTATGCCAGAAGCGGCCAAGGTCTGGGAATCTGGGCAGGCTGATATCAACCCGATTATCACCTCTGTCTCGAAGGATGTGGAGCGCCTGGCGATTGCCGCTCAGGCTCCGCTCTACGCTCTCTCATCTGATGCAGCGCAGCAAGCAGCCGCTTCTGCTGAGCTCATGCGTGAGGGGCAAATCTTCAAGGCTGAGGACCTGCAAAAACGGCTGACCCCCCGCTTCGCCGCCGCGGTCTCGCACATGCTCAAGGTCTCTGGTGATGAAGAGCGGGCTGACCGAAGCCAGATGCGTATTGTTTGGGCACCGACCCGCCGCTCTTCCCTCATGGAACGAGCCCAAGCTGGGCAGTTTGCCACCGCAGCAGGCATTCCCTTGCAAACCGTGGCGGAGAAGTTCTTTGAGATGTCACCGGCCGAGATCCAGCAAATGCTCTCTCACCGTGCTGATGATGCGCTGAGTAACCTGCTCAACGCCCAGAACCTAGGCGTTACTAACTAGGAGGTGCACCGTGGCTGATAAGCTCACGACCTCCCTCATGAAAACCGTGCTCGCGTCCTCTGGTATGCAAGCCCAGCTCATAGCAGCACTCATGGAAATGCTAGCCAGCATCTGGGGAGGCTTCGAGGATTGGTACGAGCCAGACGGCGTTCAACGCGCCGCCAAGCTGGCCGCTGAAGCCGAAGCGGCAGCCCTCACGCAGGTGCGCCGTACCGCCTCCTCAACCGCCCGCGAGCTACTACGGCAAACCGGTGAAAACATCACCGTTGACCCGCTAGAAGCTCTTGAACACCCCCGAGGGGTGGACCCCTTAGAACTCTGGGAACGCCCGGCAGAAGCCTACCGCTACGCCATCTCGCAAGGGAAAAACGACACGGAAGCGCTCGCTGCAGCGATGAACCGTGCTGGTCATATCGCTAAGGCTGATGTGGCTATCACTGCTAGGGATGCGCAGATTCGTGAATTCAGGCGTAGTGAGAAGGTCAAGGGGTATCGGCGTGTGATTCATCCTGAGCTTTCCAAATCCGGGGTCTGCGGCCTGTGCATTGTGGCCGCTGACCGTCTCTACTCCCTTAAAGAGCTGATGCCTTTGCATGATGGGTGTAATTGCACGGTAGCTCCGGTGACCGCCCGGAGCGACCCGGGGCTCAAGCTCAACCAGCAGGATATTGAAGAGCTTTACTCAGCCGCTGGAGGTAGTACCCGCAGGGAAGACCTGGCACGTCTTCGCGTGACCAGTTACGAGCATGGGGAGCTTGGCCCCACCCTGGTGAGGGTTGGGCAAAGCTACCTCAGCCCTGAAGAAGCCGCCGCACGCAAGCGTCCACCCAAGCGTCACTTACGGGCAGTGAACTCTGATACTGACCTGCGCAAGAAGAAGAATCGCAATGCCGCTGAAACCCAGCGTCTGCTCGATACCTCTCAGAAGAAACTTGACGCTTACCAAAAGGCGATTGATGAGGCTAAAGCCGCCGGCAAGTCACCTGATGACATCTCGATACGCGGTTACGTCTACGGACTGCAGCGTGAACGCAAAAATGTCCTTTCCTACACCAAGGAGCTCAAAGCAGCATGACCATCAAGAAACTTATTACTGGTGCCCCAGGCGCCGGTAAAACCACCTACGCCCGCGAGCTGGCCGGGGAAAAAGGCAAGGTCATTGACCTCGACGATTTCCGCTCCATCGCCCCTGATGAAGAAACCGCCAAGAGCTGGCGCGACCAGGCAGAGGAAGCCGCCAAAGCATCAGACGCCGACTACTATGTGGTGCGCACCCTCGCTGACCCTGTTGAGCGAGCTGAGGTAGCTAAGCGTCTAGGAGCTGAAAGCACCGTAGCACTCCTGACTTCCCCAGAGGTCTCTAAGAAGCGAGTCCTAGAGCGCGACGGCGCCGACACCAATCACCAGGTCATCGATGAGTGGTGGAAGAACTTCAAGGCCAACGAAGGCGAAGAAACCCTGGCACTAGACGGCGAACCAGCTGCTGACCCAGCAGATACAGGCCAGGACACCGCCCCCAGCGAGCCCACCATCGAAGAGCTCCTAACCAAAGCACGCCAAGAAGAACGCGACAAAGTGCTCACCGAGCAAAACACCGCCTACTTCACCCAACGCTTCAAAGAAACCGCGCTCGCCCGCAAGCTGACCGATGAGGCGGCGTCCAAGCTTCTTGGCACAGTCAACCCGTCGGCGCTTATGGGTGAGAGCTACGAGCAGACCGATGCCAATATCTCTGAGTTTTTCGAGGTTTCTGGTATCTCTGCTCCCAAGATCAACCGGGGCTCCCAGCATGGGGGTTACCGGGGGACCGAGCCGCTTGCCGGCAAGGAATTCGGCGCTTCTCGTGCCGAGCAATTTTACAAGAATAGGAAGTAAATCATGCCTCTGATTACTGAAACCATCTCCAACAACGGCGGTAACCAGCGCTGGCTCGGTTCTGCTCACGGCATCTGGAATGGTCGAACTCTGACTCTGGACGTCTCAAAGTTCACCCAGGCCACTCACTACCCCCAGGGTTACATCCCCGGCGGCACTCCCCTTTCCATCACTGATGGCTACGCAGTGCCTTACGACGGCACTAATATCGCTGGTCACCTGCTGGACGATTTCCCCGTGGTCACCGCCGGCACCGCATCCAAGGAGCCAGTAGGCGTCCTTTACCACGGCACTGTCATTGCCGCGAATGTTCCGGGCACCTTCACTGCTCCTGCAGCGCAGAAGCAGACCACCATTACTTACCTCTAAGAAAGGGGACAATAAAAAATGTCATCTGTACTGACTGATATTTACGAGCCTTCCGCTCTGACTGAATTTGCTCGTGTTGCCTACCAGAACGCTGAGCAGGCAAAGCCCTCGTTGGCAGCCTTCCTTCCCAATGTCAATGTTGACGGTAACACCGTTGAAGTGACTGTTGAAGGCGGCGCAGTTACCCGTGAGGCTAAGTTCCGTGCCCTTGATGCTGAACCCGGCTTCGGTGATGATGTGCCGATGGTCAAGCGCAACATCGGTCTCCTCGCTCTTTCTGAGCAAGGTAAGTTCGGTGAAAAGGCGATTTCATCCAACCTCGGTGATTCTGATGAGCGTAAGCGCTCCTTTGCTGAGCGCCGTGTGAATGGAATCGCTAAAGCATACGTCGAATCACTGGAACGAGTTCGCGCTTCACTGCTGCTGACCGGAAATTTGAACGTCGACTCTGGCGATGTGCGAATTTCTGAATCTTTCGGCCGCGCCGCCGGCAACACCACTACCGCCCCTGCGCTGTGGTCTGCCGCTGGCACCGACATCCTTGAGTCCCTGGCGACCTTTGTAGACGCCTACAAGGCGGCTAACAACGGCGCTGAGCCTGGCACTCTGCTCCTTTCAACTCAGGTGCTGCGTACCATCGCCAAGAGCCCTCAGTTCGCTGCTGTGCTTGCTGGTGGAGGCTCCCGCCCCGCTGGTCTCCAGGATGTCAACGACGTCCTCATTGGTCAGGGTCTGCCCTCCGTGACCGTTTACGACCGCGCCAACGCAACTGGCCGCCTGATCCCTGCTGACCGCATCCTGCTCCTGCCTGAAGCTGGTGAGCGCTTCACCCAGGAAATCGAGGATGGCACCCTTGGCGGCACCGCCTGGGGTACCACTGCCTCCTCTTACCAGGATTCCTGGGGTATCAGCGAGGGTGACCGCTCAGGTATCGTGGCCGCGCTCTTCGCCAATGACAAGCCCCCCGTGGGCCTGGAAGTGGTCATGGACGCCTATGCGCTGCCTGTGCTCGCTAACGCGAACCTGTCCTACGTTGCGAAGGTGCTCTAATCATGGCGGCCGCTAAGAAGTTCCTACTGACCGGGGTGACCGTCCGTGACCCGAAGAGCGGTGAGCCGCTTTTCCTGGCTGAAGGCACCCAGGTGCCCAATGACCTGGCTAAGGTCATTGATAGTTCGCTGACTGCCACGGCTAAACAGCTCGAAGAAGCGGCTGCCGCGACTGAGCCGGTTGTGGTAGCTCCTGCCGCGACTGAGCCGGTTGAGCCGGCAGCTGACGCGACTAACCCCGCTGAGGCAGAGACCATCAAGGACTCCGCTGAAACCTTCGACGACGAGTAACAGGAGGTGAGCCCCATGAATGACTCCCTGATTGGGGCAACGCCAGATGATGTAGCACTGGAAGTCAGAGATACCATCGACACCGTCGATGGCCCCACCCATGACTACCTAAGCGGCCAAATCGCTAAGGCTGAGCGCCGCCTGCTGGCAACCTGCCCCACCCTACGAAATCGCCTAGCTAACAACCCGCATCTGCGCGAGATAGCAAAAGATATCGTGGTGGAAGCAGTTGCCCGCGTGGCGCGCATGCACCCCGAAGAAGTAGGTCTCAAATCAGAATCCGAAGACGGTTACTCCTACACCGTTGACCCGCTCACCAAGGCGGGTAACCTCTGGTTTCCTGACAAAGACCTCGCTCTTCTGGGGTGCGGCCCCTCAGCCTCAGCAAACATGCTGCCCCGCGCCGCATCACTGACTAAAGGCACCGCCTGGCACGGAGTAGTTCGATGAGCCGCCTCACCAAGGGCGTGCACACCGTCACCGTCACACCTCGGATTGAGACCATTGGCCCGCGAGGTGCCATCGTCCAGTCTTTCGGTCAGCCCCAGAAGTTTCAGTGCAATGTAAAGCCTGCCTCCACTGATGAGCGCGAAGCGGTAGGAGTAACGGTTGAGACCGTCTACCGCATCAAATACTTCCCTCAAGCCCACGGCGGTAAACCGTGGGCAGGCGGGGCCTATTCGCGCATCACCTGGGATGGAAGAGAATTCGAACAAATCGGTGAAGGGCTGATCTCCAGTAGGTCACCCAGAACCGGTCACGTAAAAATTCTCATGAAAGCAAGAAGCTCGACGGTGAAGTAATGTCCACGCTCTTCCAAAACCTCGAACTGGAGTTCGCTAAGGCTGCCTCACACGACCCAGAAATGGACAGAGTGGCGGCCTTAGCCGAATCCTACGTGGTAGGCCTCGCCCCAGTGGAACGAGGCGACTTCGTGCACTCAATCAAGCGGAAAACCGTCAGGACGCCGCGAGGGGTAAGAGACCGACTCATCTACTCCGAAAACGAAGGCGCGATGAGCATCGAATTCGGGTATATGAGCCGCGCCGGGAATTGGATTCCAGGCCACTTCGCTTTCACCCGCGCAAAAGACGCCTTCAGGTAAAGGGAGAACCCATGAGTAAATCATTCAACACCCTGAACCTCTTCTACGACCTGCTCAAAGACCAAGACGCCTTCGTCACCACCTCACCACCATCCGATATCGCTACACGACTACCAGCACTCATCATCGAAGCCTCAGCTCCACTGATGATCCAGAACCACCGTAACCCAGGCCATGGGGCGGTGGCCACGGTGACCATCAGCGCCATAGCTGAAGATGACGAAGTGGCTTTCACGCTCGCTGATTCTGCTTATTCGGCGCTTTGGGAGTCAAAGAATCGGGTGACTAAGTGGGGATGGGTGAGCAGGTTGGTTGAGGTGCAGGCGCCGTTCCTGTCTAGTTCTGAGCTTGCTGCTGGCGATCTCTTTCAATACACCGCCGCTGTTCAATGCTTTATGCGCAAGTAGAGCTTGAGCCTTAATAAATTATTTCCTGGCCCTCCATCTGTGGCGGGGCCTTTTTCATTTAAAGGAGTTTTCCTATGGAAAATGTGTCTCTTAAGGATGCAACCGAAGACCTCACCCTGACTGATGTGGGGCACATTCTGCTGGCTCCGCTAGATAGCGAATTCCCTGACCTTTCCAAGTTCGTTTTTGGTCAGGAATCGACCTACGGCGCTTTTAAGTGGTTCGGTGATACTTCTGCTGAGAATCTACCTGAGTTTGAGGTCGAAGGCGGCGAGGTTACTTCACGCCGCACTTTCGACCGTAAGGGCCAGCGTAATCAACGCGCCGATCGCACTTACACCGGCACCTTCAACGCAGTAGTGCGTAATAAGGAGTTCTTTGAAGCGACCGTTGGCGGCGGTGAGTGGGATGAAGCTAAGAAGGCATTCATCACCAAGTCTGATTCCTACGCCAAGGAATGCATGATGCTCATCGTAGAAGAGGACGGCGAATGGATTTCAGGGCTAGGGCTCTACAAAGTTTCTCTACTCTCGGGATTCGCTAAAACCGACCTTGAAAATTTCAAGGAAGTCCCGGTTTCTGTAGCCATCAGCGCTGATTCTCAGAATCGCATCAAAGCTGACTTTGAGCCTCGCAAGAAGGCACCAGCGGTCACCCCTGCCGGCTAACCAATAACTCCCTTCCCCGTCTTATCTCTGAGTGGGTCTCAGAAGACGGGGAAGGGTCACCCCTCACCTTGAGACCCACAAAATCATCTACTTTAGGAGACCCACTATGACCAAGAAGAACACTTCCACCAAGGCAAAGGCCAAAGCAGCAGGCGCAAAAATGCCCGCCGATTACAAAGCAGCAGAAGTACCTTTCACCTCCATCGAGGGCCACGAGCTGCTCATCCCCTTGAGCGAAATCCGCATTGAAGATGGCATCGGCCTACTCGCTGCCCTTGAACCCATCATCGAAAACGACGGCGATATGGAAATCAAGGAAATCGGCTCCATCTTCCGCGCCGTCCGAGAAGGCAACTTCATCGCAGATAAGGCAGGTTTCGAAGAGTTCACTCGCATGAATAACCTCAAGCCCTCCCTCGAACTCATCATGGCCTACGTCGGTGAAATGTCAAAAGGTCTAAGCTAGCCGAATTCTTTGAGGAGAGCCCCGAGGCAGTAGGAGACTTCATCGCCCTCTACAACCTCAATCCCCTCACAGAAATTTGGTGGGCACCATCTACCGACCACATCACCGCCCTCATGGAAAGGCTTCGCTACGAAGCTAATTCCCTCTGGAGAGCAAAGCAACTTGGCACTGACACCCACTTCGGGTGGACCCTCGAAGCGTATCTCCTAGCAAACCTCGTTGACGGCCTCTCAGCCCGCAACAAGGGAAAGAAGCTACGCCCCACCGAGACCGTCCCCCGACCAAAGGTCATCAAACCCAAACGCAAAGAGGAATTCGACCGCCATAATGGCGTCCGAAATATGCATCTCGGAAGACTCTTCCCCGACGATGTGTAAATGCTGCGGAGCACCAGGTGGTGCTCCTTTTCTATTTAAGGAGCGCCACCTGTGTCAACTGTCGGCAAAATCTCGATACGAGTATTTCCAGACACCTCAAAACTCCGTAGCGAACTCAAAACCTCCCTCGAACGCATCGAGAACAAGGTCAAGGGAAAAGTAAACGTCGAAGTCGAACTCGACCGCGCCTCCCTGGCCAAAATGCGGGCCACTCTTAAAGCACTCAATGAGGTCATCCATCTCAACGCTGAAGCTGACATCCGCCATGCAAAAGACAAACTGCAAGAACTCAAAGAAGACTTGGATGTAACCGTCAACGCCGACGCTGACACAGGAGCCGCGAATGCCTCCTTGATGCGTCTAGCCCGAGACCGCATTGCTAACATCCGAGTAAATCTCACAGGGCTAACTGCCGCTAACACCGCTCTCATGGCGCTCGCCGGCGGCAACGTGCTGAAGAAATTCGGTACAGGAATCAAAGATCTCTTCACCAACTTCGACACCATAGCTATGCGCACAGCAACTATGGGCACCGCGCTGACTTCTCTTCTGGCAGTAGCTGGTTCAGCCGCTGGCGGCCTCTTCACTTTGGGGTCATCTCTCGCCGCGATGGCACCAGCAGCCCTAGCATTACCGGGTATTTTCGCTGGTGTAGGCGTAGGTGTAGGCGTCATGGTCGCAGCGCTCAAAGATGCAGGCACCTACCTGGGGCATTTCAAGGAAGACTTCTCAGCCATTCAAGACTCCATCTCTGGAGCTTTCTGGGAACGCGCTGCAGAGCCTCTGCAAAACCTAGTCCAAAGCGTTCTGCCCGTACTCTCACAACGGCTCACCGAAATAGGATCAGAACTAGGTGGAGTTTTCGCCGCAGTATCCAACGCCGCAGCCGAAGAGACGTCTCTCAAGGTACTAGACGGAGCACTGCAAAACCTACGCGACTCCATCAACATCGCGGGAGACGGCTTCGGCTCATTCACCGCTGCCATGGTCCGCCTGGCCGGTGTTGGTTCTGCTTACCTGCCTGGTTTGGCTAGTGCTTTCAACGAGATGTCCTACTCTTTTGAGGCATGGATTAATAAGAACACTGATTCTGGTCAAATCTTCGCCTGGATTGATAGCGGACTCCAGCAACTCAAATATCTAGGCTCAGCACTAGGCGCAGTGGGGGGCATTTTCGCCAGCATCGCCCGTGCAGCTAATGCAGCTGGTGGCGGCGGCCTAAAAGCTCTGGCCGATAATCTTCAGGCCATCAACGAAGTGATGAAAGGGCCAGCCTTCCAAGGCGCCCTAACTACCTTTTTCGCCGGTGCAGCAGCTGGCACCTCTGCACTAATGCCAGGCATCAAAGCAATAGGCGGAGCATTCGAGGCCCTAGCCCCCACTATCGCATACGCGATGGAAACTGCCGGTAAAACCGTCAGCATAGCACTGGGCGGAATATCCAGCGCACTCTCAAATCCAGCATTTGGAGCAGGCATCAAAGCCCTCTTCGCAGGAATTCTGGTAGCCGTAGATGCACTAGCCCCCGCTTTCACGGAACTCGGGCCAGTGTTTGGAGCGCTCGCCTCGGCCATTGGTCAGGTGGTTTCTCAGCTAGCACCGGTTATCGCTCAGATTATTTCAGGGTTGGCACCTGCTTTTACTCAGCTGGTGCAGGCTATGGAGCCAGTCATCACGGCTCTGACTAGTAAGCTCAGCGGGGCTCTTGAGTTTCTGATTCCGATTATCCAGAACGTAATTACGTGGGTAGCTGGATTCATGGAGCAATTTCCTGGGCTTAGCGCAACCATTTTGATTGTTGTTGCAGCGGTCGGGTTGTTCATCGCTGCTTTCATTGGAATTGTTACAGCAGTTGCACCGGTTGTATCAGCGCTAGCGCCAATCGTTACTGCTCTTGCAGCTGTTCTGAGCGTTACCGCCGCTGTGGCGGCTGGGTGGATTGCTGCCGGTATTGCCATCGTGGCCGCTGTCATCGCGCTGGTAGTCGCCATCGTCGCTAACTGGGACACAATCAAAGAGTGGACGGTCAGCACCTGGAATGCCATCGTCGAAGCTATTACCGCCGCCTGGGAATGGATTGTGCAAGCAATCAGCACCGGCCTTCAGGCTGTTTCTGATTTCTTCACTAATGGCTGGGCCGCGCTAGTCGAGTTCGTGACTACCACTTGGGAGAACATCGGCCTAGCTATCCAAACAGCGTGGGAGAACATCGTTCTCTTCGTCCAAACTGGAATCCAGGCTGTTTCTGATTTCTTCACTAATGGCTGGGCCGCGCTAGTCGCGTTCGTGACCACCACTTGGGAAAACATCGGGCTAGCAATCCAGCTAGCATGGACCTTCATCACCGAGGCCGTCAGCGCAGGTATAGCAGCTGTGGTCCAGTTCTTCATAGACCTACCACAGACACTCTATGACCTTGTAGTGAATGGCATGGCCCTCGTCCTAGCGGGCATGATTCTGGGCATCACCTGGCTCGTCCAAACCGTTACTGAAGGTATTGAAAACATCAAAACCTTCTTCGTTGAGGGATGGGCATTCATCACCGAAACAGCGAGAGCCACCTGGGAAGCGATTCCCCAGCTCATTGCCGCTGGATGGGAATGGATAAAAACCACCATTGCTAATGGAATCCAGGCCGCTATTGAATTTGTGACCTCCGGTTGGGAATCAATTAGGTCAACTTCCCAGGCTATCTGGGAAGCCCTACCTATCCTTATCGCTGCCGCATGGGAAATCATCAAAGCCCGCGTAAGCGAAGCCGTAGAGAACCTCAAAACCATGATCACTGCCGGTTTCGAAGCCGCCAAGCAATTCGCTATCGACGCAGTCAACGGACTCAAAGACGGCGTCGTCAACGGCTTCAACACCGCAAAAGACATGGCCATCACCGCAGTCACCTCGCTACGCGATATGGCGGTGAATGCATTCAACGCACTACGGGATGGCGTATCAAATGCAATCGAGAATATAAAAACATTCATCACCAACGGCTTCACCACCGCCAAACAAATTGCAACCGATATGGTCAGCCAGCTCGCCCAAGCAGTCTCACAAAAAATCCAAGAAGTAGTCGGGTTCTTCCGAGAACTCCCCGGAAAAATCGTGAGCGCCATAGGAAACGCTGCGCAAATGCTCTACAACGTGGGAGCAGATATTATCCGCGGCATGATCAACGGCATCAAAGGAATGGCGGGGGGCGTCGCTGACGCAATCGGCGGCGTAGTAGGCGATGTCAAACAAAGAGCCAAAAACCTCCTCGGCATCAAATCACCCTCACGCGTCTTCCGCCAAATCGGTGTCTACACCGGTGAAGGCTTCGCCCAAGGCATCGAAAAAATGACCGGCAAAGCACAAACCGCCGTAGAAAACATGGTCGCAGTCCCCACCGCCAACATCCCACCCATCAACCACTCAGCCACAACGGCAACAGGCACGGGTGGAATGAACACCGCATCCAGCTACGACAACGGTAACGCGCTCGCGTCTCTTGCTGAAGTTCTGAATCGTCTGGAAGAAGTAGATCCGCGTAGCTTCATGATGATGAAGCGCCGCGCAGAAAGGTTGGTCTAATGACAGGTTGGATTGGCACACCTGCCAAAATGCATGAATTTCTCTGGCCGGTCAGCCTCAAGGAGGGCATACCGACTCGGTACTCGATTCAGCAGGCCGCGGCGAAGTCCTGGGCGTTTGTGACCTCTCCACCGGCTACTCGCAATCGTGAGTGGTCGGTGGAGTTGGATGGCACAAATGCAGATTCGGCGGTAATCCGCTCTTTTCTGTATGGTGCCTATGGGCCTGGGCCTTTCCACTTCATCTCTGAAGCGGCATCTTTGACTAATGCCTTGACCCCGGCGCAGTCTTTACTCTCCGGGGTTAGTAATGGTGGCGCGGTGGCCACGGCTGACGGTGGGCATTCTCCGGCTTCGCTGGTTGGTGGGGGTTTGACGGTGCTTGCCGATAAGGTTCCGGTGCTCCCTGGGGCGCCGGTGACGGTTTCTGTGGATGCTTCGGGGGCTACTGAGCTTATTATTCAGCCGCGAACGGTAACCGGTGCGAATGCCGGCGGGGCGAAGTCTGTAAGGGCTGCCGGTGATTTGATGCAGCGTATTCATGCTTTCATTCCCTCCATGCCGGCTACCGCCCGCACCATCACGATTAGTGCCCAGGGTTTTAACCAGCTGGCTTGTCCCCAGGTGGTGTGGGCTGAGCGGCCTAGTCCTTGGGATGTGGGTGGCGGGGCTGATTCGGTGATTCTATTAGACGGATCTTCTAGCTTCCATAATTTTGAGCTTTACAGCCGCGATTTCTGGCGGGAAATGACTCTAACCATCAAGGAGGTGGGCTAATGCAGCAACTACCCTACGAACCTGGTCCTGTCATTGAGACCCGCCTACGCGTTTATATCAATGGTATCGAGCGTTTGCATACCTCGGCGTCCTGGGCTATTGAATCTAGCGGGGGTCTGCCTGCTAATCTAGTGAATGCCGGTGCTGAGGTGCGTTCACGAACTGGGTCTATCACTTTCGCTCCCATTCAGGCGGTTACATCACATCAGCCTCTACCGGTACGCCGTAATGATGGGTGGCCACCTACGGCGGGGGATCGTGTGGTAATTGATGCTGAGGTCGGCGGGAAAACTTTCCGCCGCTTCACAGGCTACCTAAAGACGCCCAGCACTGACCTAACCACTGGCATAATCACCGTACCGATTACAGATGGGTTGGGTGATACCCTTGAGCGAATCGTTTCCTTGCCACCCCTGGTTTTCGGTAATTCTTATGCGCGCTCTCATTTCCAAGTCATGCGGGCTTTGGAAGAGTGCGGGCTGGGGGTGCTACCCCCGGTGAATACTAATGCGATTTACCATAATGGTATGCAGGGCGGCATGTGGGATTCAGTGGGAGAGAAATCTGATGCTGGAATTGGCTATGGTGTCGGGGTGGGGAACTATGGGTTAAATAGCGCAGATATGACACTGCGCATCACCACTAGGGCACGCCGTCACCCTATTCTGGTTATGATGGGCCGCGCCTCGAATGATTCGGACACTCTGCGCCTGCAGATGACGGTCAGCGGGGTCACTCACACGCTTGAATATAGCCCTAAGAGTAAAGAAATTAGGCTTTCCAACTCTTCTGAGGGGCTGAAAAAGGTTGATTCTTACGCTGGGGCATCAGCTAACCCGCTGATCTGCTTTTTTATTAATCGCGGGCAGGTGGGAGTATTCACTTCCCCAAGCACTTACACAACTGCAGTCACTTCTACTGATAGCACTGCCACCCCTAGCGGGGGGCAGGTCACTAGAGCTGCGGGTACAGCAATTTACGAGGTTCCTTCTCTCGATTACTTGGCCAAAATGATGGCTGAAGCTACTGAAGCCCCTGCTAAATTCGCTTCCTCAACCCTGGAGCAGGTGCGCCTGAGCGCTTGCCGGGGCTTTGAAAACACCAAAGCGTCTGAGGTAATCAATGCTTGGTGTGAGTCCACTTTGGGGTTTGTGCATGCTGATGAATTTGGGCAGGTACTAGTAGGGACCCGTGACTCGCTTTTACGTAAAAACTTCTCTACCAGTGATGTGCTCAGCGAAAAGGTTTTCGGGGGTAGCTTCGAGACAAACCGTGACCTGACCATGCGAAACATTTACATTGAGGGTGATACTTACAACATTCAAGGTAATGGTTCAGCAGCTAAAGTGGTGGTGTATCAGCCTGATCGTGCTACTGAAATCGATAAAACCCAGGATAATGTGGAATTCATTTCATGGGCTGACGATGTGGATGTTATTGGGCTTGATACTGACTTGAAGATGATTATTGACGCCTCAGATAACATCGATAATCGCGCAGCTTATGATGATGAAATTGGCTCCTTCACTGGCATCTGCTTCTCTGACCCTGTGGTTGAGGGGCGTATGCGGTGGACTGGTAAAGGTTATGAGGATATTTCAGCTTGGCTTGAGACTCTGGGGCAGCGGGCAGTGAAAATAACTCACCGGCTGGCCCGCTTTACGGATGCTTGGAAGTATTACACAGTTTCCCCAACCGCCGGTGTCGATGAAATTCGCGAACCCTTACGCGGGCAGCCTATGCCAGTGCTACGAGCACGATACCGTGTGCAGTGGACGAAATTCATGCGCCAGGGTCGCACGCAAGGCCCAGTATGGGGTCAGGATTTTACCCTGAAATCTTCCCATTTCTTGCACCCCGATGATGCCCAGCGGATAGCTGACGCGCTTTCAGCGGAAATGAGCCAAGAGCAAATCAGCTTTGAGAAACTGCCTATGCTCTGGGATCCGCGTAAGCAGGTCTCGGACGTATGCGCACTTCGCGTCATGGAAAAAGTAAGCGGTCTGCCCCGTTTCACTTGGTCTGCTGAATACATCCTGACCGGGTATAAGGAGTCCTGGGAAGGTAATGTCCCCACCTGGGAGGGTGACCTTTCGGTGCGTAAGGTGACAGACCACCTAGCGGGTAAGACCTACGCAGACCTGACCGCTGCTTACGCGACATATGGGGAGATACCAGCCGATAAGAGCTACCAGCAGTTGTATGACGGTCTACCAAGGAGGATTTTCTAATGGCAGATTACGGCGGTGTAACCGCGCATTCGGGCATCCCCTACCGAGGTAACGACTCCCCCGCTGACATCGATGATGACAACGAAGCTGCCTATAAGGTCATTGACGCGAAACTCGCTGACGTGGATTCCCGACTAGCTGCCCGTGAGAATGTCTTTATCGTTCACGAGGGCGAGGGGCAATACTCATTCCATAACGGCCTGGGCGAGCCTTTGGCTGTCCAGGCTAATAATGACGGAGATTGGGAGATTATCGCATGACCTATGTAACCGGTGAAATCTACCTACCCTACGGCCCCGGCGGGCGCACCCCTGCTGAGGGGGAAGTTACTTTCATTCAAAAGGCTCTGGCTTCTAAAGCAGGGGCCGTTTTTATACCTGCCACTTGTACCACCAAGGTAAACGCTGGGGCCATGAAACCGATTGAGCTGAGCCCCGGCCTATGGCAAGTCTCGTTCAAGGCGGGCCATCGCTCAGTTACATTGCCGCCTTTACAGGTGGAGGGCGAGCAGATGGTTATTGCCGCTGACGAAACACCAGGGGACGGCACCTACATCATCAAAACCAGCGTTGACTCTCCAGTCACCCATCTGGGGGACGGGACCTACCGATTAGGAGAAATCTAAATGGCCACTACCATCAAAGGGCTGCTACCCACAGGGAAAGCGCCCAGCGTACTCAAGGCTGAAATCCTTGAGATGGTCAAAACCAACGCACCGGCGCCAGATCTGAGTGCATATGCAACCAAAACTGAGTTATCTAGCATTTCCACTATCCAGGAAGTGTCCGGGGCAGTAGACCTCTCTGCGACGGGCCCTGCTGTGAAAGAGTTTTACACTCTGGCATCGACCACAATCGCCGGTAAGACTTACGAACCGGGGGTCGGGGTAGTCTGCTCCCGAAATTCCACGGGTCAGTGGCGCTGCATTGAAGTGCGCTTTACCGGTAAGAACGCTAACGTACAGCTTCAGGCCGTCAAGCTCACCGTAATCCCTACAGCTGATGGGGCAACTATCACTTGGGTAGGTGTGCCTGGTGCTGATTCGTATGTTTACCGTCTCGATGGTGGCCCCTGGCTAGTGGTAGATGGAGCATCTTTGATACTCAAAAACCAAGCCGCTGCAAGTAGTCACACAGTAGAGGTGGCCGCCGTATCGAACGGGATCGTGGGTAGCGTAGCGGAAACCCGGTACCGTGTAGCGGGTAGCGTGCAAGAGGTTTTCCATGATACTTTTACGGGCGCAAACGGGGTTGCTCTTACGGAACTAAGGAACTCGCTTACTTGGTCTGCCCCAGCGGACGCCACTCAGATTGCGGGCCAAATAGCAACGTTATCTGGTGAGGCTATTACTAGCCGGGATGCTACGTGGAGGGGAGGGCGAACTCGCTTTATTGGGGAAGTCCTAATTACTTTCAAGTATTCTCGATTTGCGCGTAAAGGTAATTTTAGATTCGCGCTTGGCCCGAAGCAGTTTGTTGTTTCATCGAACGGCCCAACTATCGGTGTAGATGCCCCGCCTCCTTACAAGCCCTTCTCTGGGTTAATCGGCAATAGAGGAGATGTAGCAGTTGCTATCCTCGGAGGGACCGCCACTCTATGGGTTGACAGCGTCAAAGTTGGGGACTTCACTCTAGGAGGAAACCCTGAAAAGTTCTTTGAAGTTCTCACCAACATAGGTATGGCAATCACAGATCTTCATATCCAGCCCTACACAGGTGTAGAACTTCCTCAGAAGCTCACACTTAAAGGTCAGAAGAACCCTGGGGAAACAATTTTTACAGATGATTTTTCGGTTCAAGGTCCGTTGCTTGGCAAGGGCCAGTGGGTTTCACTTCAAACCAATCAAGGCCTTGTGGCAGTGGACGGTGTCCTCAAACCGGGTGGCGGCTATAGCTGTTCAGCTGTATTTGCAGGCCAAGAGAATATGGAAGTTTCAGCCACGCTAAAATCTGTACCTACCGGAGGGAACTGTGTTCTTTTCGCGCATTCTCCGGCTATCGAAGATATTGCTGGGGTGCGCCTAGAAATCACGGCTACGACAGTTACTTGTGTTACTCCGGGGTCGCCCGACCAGGCGCTAGGGGCACCAGTGGCAGGTTCAACTTATTACGTTCGAGTCATCAACGGCCGTGCCGAGTTCCGAGCTATATCATCAGCTGGTGGAATCGTTTCCAAGGATGCACCTTTTACGGGGCCTCTTACTATGTGCGCCGGCGTAGCTACCAATAACGGCGCCGGGTGGACGCTGGATGATTTCACAGTCAAAGGGGCGTAAATGCTTTTATCTTCTGCTAAATCGAATGATGAACTGGCTATTTTCGCTGACAGTGGAGTACCTTACCCTATTGCTGGAAGATCGCCGTTCAACGCCCCACACCCTATGCCTTTTACGGTGGACTCAGGTAATCCTGAGCAGTCATGTCACCCTACGGTTGTTGATTTTGGCCCAGATAGGAAGTTCGGGGGGTATAGATATTGGATGTCAGTCACCGATTACGGTGGTCAGCATAACGGGGAAAACCCGCACATCTTATGCTCGAACGACCCATACAACTTTGCGTGGCCCGAAGGAGTTCAAAATCCTTTATGGACGGTCCAGCAGATGTATGACCTTCACCCCGATATGTCTCCCCTCAATCCTGATGTTAATCAGCAGTGGAACTCTGACCCTGAGCTCGTTTACGACCAAGACAAGAATATTCTTGCGCTTTTTTACCGCGAGATGTGGCCTAGTGGTGGTAAGGAACGGTTATGGCTAACCACCTCATCTGACGGGCGTACCTGGTCTATCCCCGAGCTGCTACAGGAATTCGATAATGAGCGAGCTGAAGGGGATGGGCTTTCGCTGCTGTCTCCTTGTATCGTTAAAGTCGCCCAGGATGATTGGAGAATGATCTGCTGGGGTGAGGGTGCAGGTATGCGGCGTGCTAAGACCATGTACGGCCCGTGGTCTAAACCAGAATCCTGGAAGGGCGATGGTTCTTGGCATGGCTCTGTCTATTATAAGGACGGCGTCTTTTACGGCTTTGGGGGGTTACATTCTCAGGATGCTTTCGTGTCTTACGATGGGGTCAATTGGGTGCGCCGCGCTCGAATAATATCGCCATCTAAGGAGTTCGAGCGAGGTGGTATGTATCGCGGTTTTATAACTCCGCATGAGGACGGTAAAAACTTTCGAGTGTGGTATGGCACTCAGTGGCCTTTTCATATTGCCTATACCGTTTTGCCGAAGTCTTTGTGGGGTGAGGGGTAATGCCATCCGTGCGCTACACACCCAGATGGCGGCCGCACTTAAAGGCTGGTGGGATGATTAGATGCACTACATATGCCCCTGGGAGGTGAGCGCGTGGGAATACCAGATATTTCTAATACCGGCTCACCAATTCTGGATTTAGTCGTGGATGTGGGAGCAGGCGCCCTAGTGCTGGGTCTTCTGCTGCTGTGGCAGATGATGAAGAAACGCTTTGTGAAGTTGCAGCAGAGCGTTGAGGGAGTCGCTGCTAGCGCTGAAAAGGCAGCGCAGGACGCTGCTGTTGCCAGGGAACACACTGAAAATTCTCACGGCTCTACCGCTAACCCAAACTTGCGTGATGACCTTGATGCAAAGCACTCCCAGACCCATAAAGAACTGGCTAATCTTGCGAAGATGATGTCGCGCATGGAGAATGCCCAAGCTCGCACTGATAAGGAGCTTTCGCGTATTAACGACACGTTGCTTGATGATCGTGAGGCCACCCGTGAGGTGGGCAAAAAGCTTGATGCTCATATCGAGCAGAAGCTTGGCTTTGAGCAGCGCATCACCGTGGTGGAGTCAAAGCTTGATAGCCATCGCAAAATAACTGAAGCCCCTTAGATAGGGCTTTTTTTATACCCGAAACCGCCCTGCCCGGCAACCCTGCTGGGTGGGGCTTTCTACTACCCAAAATATGAAAGGAGGCTTTGTGGCTACCTTTACTCCAGATAGTTCACTGGTCACTTCGACCTCGTTATCACCTAACCGCACCGTCACCAATGGCCGGTACGCACGCGTAGTTGTGTTGCACACCATGGAAACTGACGAGCACTCGACCGTTGCGGAAGCTATTGGCGGCGGATGGTTCATGAACCCTACCGCTATGGCTTCTGCTCACTACAACGTGGACAACGACTCCATCGTGCAGGGTGTCCCTGAAAAGGACATGGCTTGGACAGCTCCGGGCACTAATGAGGACGGTATTCAGATTGAGCAGGCTGGCCGTGCCGGTCAGACCGCTGACCAGTGGGCAGATCCTTATAGCTCGGCCATGCTCGATAATACCGCCCGCCTAGTGGCTGATATTTGCCACCGCAACGGCATTCCCCCGGTGAAGCTAACTGACGAGCAGCTCGCTGCAGGGCATATGGGCATCATCGACCACGGCCAGGCGTCCCGGGTCTACCGACTCTCGGATCACTGGGACGTCGGGCCCGGGTTCCCGTGGGTCGGTTTCATGGCCAAAGTCCGTCACTACTACGACGGCGGCAATCCCGCTGCCGCACCTACTGTTTCTTCAACTTCTTCTAACGATTGGTTTGATATGGCTACTAAAGCTGACCTCGAAAACGCTGTTTTCAACACCCCCCGCTCTGAGTGGGGAGGCCGCACCCTGACAGAGATGCTGCAGGATAACAACCGCGATACCTACAGCACCCTGCGCATGGTGCGTCACCTCTTCAACCTATTCCGTATCGGTATTCCCGGTGTTCTCACTGATGGTGCCCTGGGGTGGAAGCTGCGCTCCATCTTCGGGTATGACGAGTCCAAGATGGGCAAGGCTCGCAAGGATGAGTTCGAGAACGACAAGCGCAACCAGTTCCGCTGGTAGTAAGGAGACTCCAATGAATGTACTTGATAATTCAACCCGGAGCCGTGTTATCGGTTCTACCGGTGCTTTTGCGACCGGCGGCACCGCTCTAGGTGGCGCGGTAGCTACCATCATTTACGAGCTTTTCCTGCCGAATCTGACACCGAACGGGGCACTGGCACTGGGCGTCATCTGCTCATCTATCCTGGCATTGCTTGGAAGCTGGGCAGCACCATCAAAGAAAGCTGAGACCGAGGCCTACCTCGGCTCGGTGCTGGCTATGGCCCAGTACGGAGATCATGGCCGCCTGCAATCGGCTTCATCGGTCAGTGCAGAGCCTGCTTCTACTGAGCCTGTTTCTGGGCTTGAAGCTGGTTACGAGCTTATTGACGTAGGTGGAACCGAGTTCACTGACCCTGCGTACGCTTCTACGAAGTAACATCTGATACCCCCGTCCCCGCTGCGTGCGGCGGCCGGGGGCTTCTTTTTTTGGTTGACCTTCAGGGTGGCAAGGAAATTCCAAAAAAACTTCCCGCCCACCACTAGTCCAGAGCGCTCGCTGCCAGCAAATCAGCATCTACGGCCAAATGGCCATAGGTATTGACTGTGGTGGTAATGGATTCGTGGCCCAGCCGCGCCTGGATGGTCGGTAGCGGCACTCCCCTCTCGATGAGGCGGGAAGCGTGGGTATGGCGTAAATCGTGTGGGCGTGGCCGTGCCCCTAGCTCTGCGCCGATGGAATCCATGAGTGGCCCCCAGATCCTTTCGTGAAAATACCCATTACTGACGTGCTGGCCGCCGGGGCGGGTGAAGATGAGGGTTTCCGGGTGGGCCTCTGCTGGGCGGATTGCCTGCAGCAGTGAGGTGATTTCGCGTGGCATGACCACGGTGCGGATGCCTTTGGCGGTTTTTGGTGGGCCGATGATGTCACCGATGCCGGGGAGCCCTGATTTTTTCCATGCCCTGGTGACGCGAATAATGCCCCTCTCCCCCGCTAGGTTTACATCCTGCCAGCGTAGGGCCGCAGCCTCGTTATAGCGTAGCCCTGTATCGAGTAGGAGCTTGCAGAAGGTGAAAATCATAGGGTCTTCAATGGCACTTAGTAGGAGGTTGGTCTGCTGCAGGGTGAGGAATACTGGCGGCTTTGCGGGCAAGGCCTTGGGTATTTTGATTCCCTTGGCGGGGTTAGAGGGTATGAGCCCATCTTTGACGGCTCCCTGCAGCGCCGCTGAGAGTAGGGCGTGGATATTCTTCTGAGTCTTGGGTGCGCGGGTGATGGAGGCTACCCAGCCGGCTACATCGTGGCGTGTGAGGGTATCTACTGGGATTGCTCCGAGGCTCGCGGTGATGTGATTCTTTTGCGCTGCTCGGTATTTTTTGCGCGTGTACTCATCAACCCCGGTGAGCGAGTCGATATGGCGGGTGATGACGGCGTCAACGGTGGGGGCTTGTGATCTCATTCGTCCGGCGGTCTTAGCTGCCTCGGCGAAGCTCTGGCCATTGGAATTGAGGAAATCGGTGAGCATCTTGGCATCAGCTTCGGTAGCCAGGGTGCGCGATGCCTGTTTACCGGTATCTACATCTCTCCAGAGGACATTCCAGGCGACAGTGCCGTCTTTTCGAACACGTTTTCTAATGCTTGCCATGCTTAAAGTATGCACCTGAGTCAACGAAAAAGCCCCTCCTGTCAACAGAAGGGGCTTCTTGTATGTTCCCACTAGGGGTTATATAGTGCGCGAGGGGGGACTTGAACCCCCACCCTCTAATACGAGGACTAGCACCTCAAGCTAGCGCGTCTGCCTATTCCGCCACCCGCGCAAGGTGTTTACTCAAGCCATAAAAGCTCTCGTAGGCAACGAATAAATACTCTACAGGTCTCTGCGCGAACTGGCAAATTAAAGCTCCCCCGCCGTCCTAGGCTTTAGTCCGTATCCTCGCAACTGGTGTGGCCGAGCAAAAAAATTCACCAAAGGCGCCCACCAAAAATAATCAGTTTAACTGATTAGATAACTTGCTAAAAAATCCCCGGTTCTTACGAACCGGGGATGATCTCTGTGCGCGAGGGGGGACTTGAACCCCCACCCTCTAATACGAGGACTAGCACCTCAAGCTAGCGCGTCTGCCTATTCCGCCACCCGCGCAAGGTGTCTCACCAGCAAGCTTTGCAGCCCACTCGTTTGGCAACAAGTAATAACTTACCCCCACCTGACCGCCGCCCGCAAATCAAAACCACCGCATTTACCTTAAGATGCGTCACACCCAGCTTTCATTCCTTTACCTTCCGGCTACTTCCCTGCTTCTTTACGCAACTCTGTTGAGTGGTGCAGGAGTTTTCAGCTGTCTGCAACTACGATAAGTGATGTGAATAACGAGAATCTGACCCAAGAAGAAGCCAGCCAGCGCGCCAGCATTATTAGCGTTGATACCTACGATGTGCACGTTGATCTCACCAATGCAACGAGCGACTTTGCCACCTACCCCACTGCAACCACCGTCAAATTCACCGCAGTGGCCGGTGAATCAACCTTCATTGACTACATTCACCAGTCCCTGGATTCAGTTAAACTCAATGGCGTAATGCTGAATACAGAGGATGTCGTCGAAGGGTCACGAATTACCCTGCCCAACCTACATGCAGAAAACCAGCTGACCATCAAAGGGCGCTCCTACTTCAGCCGTTCAGGGGAAGGTCTACATCGGTACGTTGACCCCGCAGACGGCAAAATCTACCTCTACACCCAGTACGAACCAGCTGATTGTAGACGTGTCTTTCCTGTTTTTGAGCAGCCTGACCTCAAAGCTATCTTCAACTTCCGTGTCACCGCCCCCAAAAAGTGGGTGGTGAGTTCCAACGCTGAACTGGACCGTGAAATTGAGGACCCCTCAGATTCCAGCATCACTAAGCGGGTGTTTAAACCAACTGCCAAGATTTCTACCTACATCACCACCATCCTGGCGGGTGAGTACTTCACTGCGTTTGATACATACACCCCTCAAGCCAAGGTCAATTCAGGGACAATCCCACTGGTTGCTTACTGCCGCCAATCTCTCAAAGAACACTTTGATTATGGGAACATCTTCACCGTTACCAAGCAGGGCCTCGACTACTTTCAAGACCTCTTTGACTACCCCTACCCCTACCCCAAGTACGAACAGGCTTTTGTTCCCGAATACAATTTGGGGGCCATGGAGAACCCCGGACTGGTGACCTTTACCGAGGCTTATATCTACGTTTCTGGTGCCACAGCATCTCAGTATGAGTCCCGTGCCAACGTTATTTGCCACGAAATGAGCCACATGTGGTTTGGTGATTTAGTCACCATGAAATGGTGGAACGATTTGTGGCTCAAAGAATCCTTTGCCGATTTCATGGGCCACCTGGGTGCCCGTGAAGCCAACGGGTTCGAGGATGCCTGGGTCACCTTCGCCAATTCACGTAAAGCTTGGGCCTACCGGCAGGACCAACTACCCACCACGCACCCCATCGTGGCTGAGATACCCCACCTTGAAGCGGCCCGCCAAAACTTTGACGGAATTACCTATGCTAAGGGTGCCTCGGCTCTCAAACAGTTGGTTGCTTACGTGGGCTTTGACCGCTTTATTGAAGCCGCTCGGATTTACTTCAAACGCTTCGCGTGGGGTAACACCACGCTAGAGGATTTTCTGGGTGTACTGAATGAGGTCTCAGACAGGGACGTACTCTCCTGGGCCAGCGCCTGGCTTCAGACCAGCGGGCTTTCGGAGCTTTCAACCCGCCGCGTTTTCGACGATGCCGGTAAGCTCTCCGAGCTGCGTCTGACCCAAACACTGCCCCCCGGCGTCCCGCCAGAACTCGGACGACCTCACCAGCTTAAGCTTGCGACTTATAGCCTCGAGGAAGATAAGCTACAGCAGACCGGGCTCATCAGCGTTGAGATTCCAGCAAATACCAATAATGTCATCCTTGATCTAACCGATGAAGAGAAGTCTCTGGTCGAAACCGCTGATCTGCTTCTGCTCAATGCTGAGGATCTGACCTACGCCAAAATCAGTCTGGCTGATGAAGAAGGCCGCGCTCTAGCACTGACTCACGTTTCAACCATCGATGATGCCCTTTCACGCGGCTTAATATGGGTTAGCCTGTGGAACCAGGTGCGCGATGCCAAGCTACCCGCTCGTCTCTTTGTGAATGCGGTGGCGCATGCCGCCTCCCAGGAGAGCTCAGCAACCCTGCTCTCTAATTTATTGAATCAAGCACAGGGGGCCATCTCGCTTTACACACCGGCAGCCCAGCGTGCGGAGCTCTGGGATTCTCTCTATTCTGCGTTGGAAAACGCCCTTGAAGCAGCGACACCCGGCAGTGACACCCAGCTCATTACTCTGCGTGCATTACTTGCTATCTCTGCCCACTCCCCACTGGGGTTGGAGCTTATCACTGATGTAGCACGAGGCGCCTGCCAAAGCGTGCCCGGTGATATAAGCGCAGCACCGGGTGTTAGCTACAACCAAACCCTTGGCTGGAATGCTCTGGGAGCCTTGGCAACGCAGGATGCACTAACTCCTGAGAATCTTCATCAGGCGCGTGACTACAATTCATCTGCGACCTCGGAACGAGGTTTTGCTTATGCTGTGGCGGCCGCTCCGAGGACCGAAGCAAAAGAGGCAGCTTTTGAAGCTGTTACAGGTGATGAGGGGCTGTCCAATGAACTTCTCTCAGCAACCGCCAGCGGCTACCAGCAGGGCCCAGAAAACCTCCGTATGATTCACCGAGACCGTTACTTCGAGCTGTTGCTGCCCACGTGGGAACAGCGTTCAATTGGCATGGCTACGCGAGTTATTCAGGGGCTCTACCCTAACGCAGATATCGCCGAAGGGATGGTCAACGAGAACCCGCTGATTGCAGCCACCGAAGAATGGCTGGCAAAGAACCCAGCAGCGCCAACAGCCCTGATACGCGTCATCCTTGAACTTCATGATGACGCCATTCGTATTCTGAAAGCCCAGGCCACCTCGCGCTAAAATGAGTGCGAGACTTTGGTTACTAGCACCCTCAGAAAACCGTGAGAAACTGCTATTGACGCCGGTTTTGGTGGGGTACTTACCCGCCAAAACCGGCAAACCGTGAGAAGCTAGATACAGTAAAAACTTGCAGCTAAGGAGCGGACTTTGACCGACTACGTACTAGGCGATCGCGGCACCGTGCACATCATTACTGATGATTTCTATGATGCCGAAATTCTTCAGGTATTTGAAGAACTCCAAATTGATCGTGAACGTGTTTGGAACGGTGAAGCCCGTCTAGTGCCCGAACCGGATAACCCCTATCAGCCCCACACCATCGCTGTGTATGTAGATGACCTCAAAGTCGGCCGCTTCTCTGAAAAAGACGCTGACAGCTACTGGGCCCCCATCACCCGCGTGGTGGCATCGGGTTATGAAGCTGTAGCTCACCTGCAACTGACCGCTGTGCTACGCAGGCTGAATGGAGATAGCTTTATTGAAAGTGCCGGCACCCTATCTCTAAGCGCACCAGGTTCCCTCTTCCCCCTTAATCAAGCACCAACTCAGGCAGCTCTTTTGCCCCAGGGCTCCTCCATCAAAGTACTGGACGAGAAAAACCACTCAGAATACCTGCACGGCATTCTGCCTGGCTCAGGTGAGGGCCGTGTGATCCTATCCCTAGAGAACAATCCCATCAAACACAGCGATGGTCGGCTAACAGAGTGCGTTGAAGTTTTCCATGACCGCAAAATGGTAGGACGCCTTTCAACCCAAATCTCTGAGCAACTCGCCCCTGTCATTCGTTATGCCTATGATCACGATAAGCTAACCAGCGCGTGGGGTACGATTCGCGGTAATGCCTTTGAACTTTCGCTGACTGTTCAGGCTGTGCGCCCCAGTGAAATCAGTGACGAGTGGTTTGAGCACCTGCCCAACAACGTCCCAGAGCTCCTGCCTTTGGCGGATAACTATGATGTTCCAGATGCCTACGTGGCAACCGACGGTGAACTTCACAGAGCCAGCACAACTAAGAAGAAGAGAGGCTTCATTGGCTCACGGCCTGCCTCTGAAACCGGTAATGTTCAGGATTCCCCGGACCAGGATTCCACTACTCCAGGTGCCCCGCTAGGTTTACAGCGCATTGCTGTGCTCTTAGGCGTTATAGGCGGCATTGTGTTGGTAATTGGTCTGGTCCTCATTTTCTACAAACCAATGCTCGGGATCCTCGGAGTAGTTTTGGGCGCCTCAGTTGCTTTCCTTGCTCTCTTCTTTGGTAGGGAGAACTCCTATGATGAAGAGGCAGTGTCTGAAGACCCCCTTGAACACTAGATGGACCATTAGATTGGCCTAAACATCACTCTCATCCCAACCAATAAAGCTGTGGCGGTCCTCCCTTGAGGGAGGACCGCCACAGCTTTTTAGCAGCTTTACTGTTGAATCGCTAGAGGCTCGCGGGCTTAGTCAGCACCGTAGCTTGAGATGTAGCTACCCATAGTGTTGGTGCGCAGTGCGTTCGATAAAGCGCCGGTAGCTTGACCATCGAGTACCACGATTGACTGACCATCAGCAGACCAACCAGAGCCAGAATTAGGCAGGGTCATAGAAACTAACTGGGTATTACCGTTGCTGAGAACAGGTTGAGCAATGTCCACAATCTGACCGGCAGATAAACCTGAATCCACTGTCATGTAGGGAGAAATGGATTCAATGACCGGTAAAAGCTTGGAAGCCGAGGACAGCGCACCCTCGGAGCGCATCTGGTTATAGACTCCGCGCAGGAAGGCACGCTGGTTACGCACTCGCTGGTAGTCACCGTCCGAGAAGTTATAGCGTTCGCGAACAAAGGCCAGAGCCTCTCCACCGGTCATCTTATTGGGGCCCTGGGTAAAACTGTAACCTGGTGTTGATGCGGTAAAAGCTAGCGGAACATCGACGGTCACACCACCGAGAGTATCTACCAAGGCTTTAAATCCTTGGAAATCAATCTCAGCTACGTGGTCCATCTTGATTCCTAGTAGCTGCTCAAGAGTAGCTACCTGCAGGGAAACCCCACCGTAGTTGAGGCCAGCATTAACCTTTGCTGAACCGTAGCCGGGGATGTTGACCCAGGTGTCTCGCATGATGGAGATAAGGTAGGCAGCAGAGCCATCCTCAGGAATGTGCAAAACCATGATGGTATCTGCGCGTGCACCTGAGACCTGTGCAGCTTCAGCACCGGAACGCTGATCAGATCCGAGGAGCAGGATATCAGTAGAGCCGGTCTCTACGGGTTGGCTGGTTGCTACGCCACCTTCAAGCGCGTCGGGAATACCGTTACCGTTGGCATCTCCTTCGCTGGCATTGGTATCTGCCAAATCTGAGCCGTCAGCATTAGTAATTTCCGCGTTAGCTCCGCTCTTGACGAGATCACGCAGGGCAGCATCGTCGCTAATTGATAGGGCTGATCGGAATTCTTCAAGATCAACACCCTCTAAAGAAGTACCCGGAATGGTTTCTCCGTTGGTTGCAATTGAAGGTGAGAGAGCTTCACCCTCAAACTTCTCGGTACCATTGATGGCCCTAACCACTGTAAAAATGTAAACGCCTACTGCTAGCAGTAGCGCAAGAAGTAAAATAAGCAGAACGAGCAGAATTTTATTGCGTTTTTTCTTAGGTTTTACCTCGACCGCACCAACAGACACGGCACCTCCTGGGATATGCAAGCGAAATACGCGCATCTGTAGCAGAGCTGATGCGCTGTGAATTGAACCTAATTCTACTGTTTTTAGATACAAACACACCCCGCCAGCGATAAGAAATCGCGTTGCGGGGTGTGATGTTCAGCCTGAACTGCTGAAGAAAACTTATGCCTTCTTGCCGAAGTTAGCGAAGCGAGCATTGAAGCGCTCAACGCGGCCGGCGGCGTCCATGATGCGCTGCTTACCGGTGTAGAAGGGGTGTGAAGCTGATGAGATTTCAACTTCAACGAGGGGGTATTCGTTGCCGTCTTCCCACTTCTCGGTCTTCTGTGAAGTCATGGTTGACTTGGTGAGGAAGCTTTCGCCTGATGCGAGGTCGCGGAACAGAACGTAGTTGTAATCCGGGTGGATATCCTTCTGCATTTCTTACCTTTTCCTGCCCTGGATTTTGCCAGTGCATTTTTTGTAGCTACCGGGGCTGGTGCCTACCGGTGGTTGCGGTTTAACAACCGAGGGTCAACTCTACCACGGCTGTGAGAGCCTGTAAGCGGTCGTGAGACGGTGCTTGGTCACTTTCTAACTGGGTCAGCCTCAGGACGCAGTTGGGCGGGTTTCCCAGAAAGCTACAGCACTAGCTGCAGCAACGTTCAGGGAGTCGACGCCGTGGCCCATGGGAATCATGACAGTGTATTGGGTAGCTGCAAGTGTTGTTGGTGAAAGCCCATGCCCTTCAGTGCCTAGAATCAGGGCCAGTTTCTCGTCTTTTCTAGCCGAAAGTTCCGAGAGCGTTAAAGAGTCAGCTTCTAGGGCTAGGGCAGCCGTGGTAAAGCCGGCGCGGTGAAGGATATCCAGATCAGCTGGCCAGTTCTCAAGGCGCGCCCAGGGGACCTGAAAGACCGTTCCCATGGACACACGGATGGCACGGCGGTATAGAGGGTCAGCGCACCTGGGCGTAACCAGAATGAGGTCTACGTTAAGAGCAGCTGCTGACCTGATAATGGCACCGACATTGGTGTGGTCAACGATATCTTCAAGAATGGCGATGCGACGGGCATCCTTGACGAGCTCTTGAAGGTCTGCAGGTTCTGGGCGTGCCATCGCGGCCAGCGCTCCGCGGTGCAGGGCGTATCCAGTGGTGTTTTCAAGTTCTTGGTCAGTGCCGATATAAGCCGGGGTATCGGGGTAGTGAGCGAGAACGTCGTGCAGGTCGTCCGCCCATTTTTCGCTCATGATAAAGGCGATTGGTTGGTGACCTGCTGCCAGTGAACGGCGGATGACTTTTGAGGATTCTGCGATGTAGATGCCCCACTGGGGTTCCTGCTGGGCACGGAGTTTAACGTCCGTAAGGTCGTTAAAATATCGGCTGTGGTGCTGCGGCGCACTGGTGAGGAGCTGAGTATTGGGAAGGGTTTGGACGCGGGCGCTACGGTCTGCCAGGTCTTGGGCGCTGAGCTGTTTGGGTTTCATGAAGGCTTTCGGCACTGGGTATGAGTAGGCCCCGGTGATTGGTACCGGGGCTACTGGAGTAGTGGGGTGAAATTAGCGGGCGAAGGCGCTGAATCTGCCGTTACTGTGGGTGGTGAGGTCGAGGTCTAGCCCATAGGTGGCGGAGACATTTTCAGTAGTGATGGTCTCTTCGATAGGACCGTCTGCCACTACTTTGCCGTCGCGTAGAAGAAGAGCGTGAGTAAAGCCAGCGGGGATTTCTTCGAGGTGGTGGGTGACTAGGATCGTGGCGGGAGCCGCTGGATCCACGGCAAGGTTGGTCAGGCGGCCAACTAGGTCTTCGCGTCCTGCGATATCCATACCCGCACCAGGTTCATCGAGGATGAGCATTTCGGGGTCGGTCATGAGGGCTCGGGCGATCAGGGCTCGTTTCTTTTCGCCTTCTGAGAGGGAGCCGAAAGTACGATCAGCCAGGTGGCCAATACCCCAATCGTCAAGGAGAGCCCTAGCCTGGTGATCGTCGAAGGAATCGTATTGTTCGTTCCAGCGCCCCGCGACACCGTAGGCTGCGGTGATAACCACGTTGAGCACGGTTTCTTTGATAGGAATTTGAGCGGCGACGGGGGCCGATGAGATGCCGATACGGGGGCGTAGTTCGAAGACGTCGACGGCTCCGAGGATTTCATCCAAGATATCGACCTCGCCAGCGGTCGGGTGCAGGCGGGCGGCTGCGATGGAGAGCAGGGTAGTTTTTCCTGCACCGTTGGGGCCTAGTACCACCCAACGTTGACCGTCTTGGACGGTCCAGTTAATGGTGTCGAGAATATTTTTGTTCCCTCTGCTGACGGTGACCCGGTTGAGTTTTAGTACTGATGCCATGTTGGCTATTTTAGTCTTTTTTGTTCTGGGGTGGGTAGTTAGTGTCGCTGATGGTTTTTTAGCGTGGTGGAATTGGTCAGTGTGCTGGGTGGTGGGGTGCTGCACAGTAATATGGGGGTATGTCTACTTCTTTTAATATCGTTGCAATTTCCCGTGCTGATGCTCCCGTGCTGGCTAGTGAGGAGCAGATTTTTGAGACTCTTAGCGCTGTTCCCGGTTTGGAGATTTCAGCTGGTCTGCTGATGGAGGTTCCAGAATCCTCCGTGGAGGGTGAGGTTCATGGTCCCTCTTACCGCGTGTATTCCGCTGCTGCTGAGTACTCTCAGGGCACGTTGGAGGACGCCCGCGGCTCGGTGGGGCTACTGAACCCTGCAGATACTTTGGGATTTGATGTCAACATCGTTCCCGATCATCTGGCTGAGGATGAGAAAAAGTTGCTCATCATGGATGTCGATTCAACCCTCATACAGGCTGAGGTCATTGATGAGCTTGCCCTGCTGGCTGGATCTGGTGAGCAGGTGACTGATGTGACAGCACGTGCGATGGCTGGTGAACTGGATTTTGAAACCTCCCTCCGCGAGCGCGTTGCTACCCTTGAGGGCTTGGATGAGTCTGCGTTGACCGGTGTTGCTTCTTCGGTGTTGTTTTCAGCTGGTGCGCGAAAGCTTGTTGAGGTCTTTTTGAAGGCTGGGCACGAGGTGTGTGTGGTTTCGGGTGGTTTTGTGCAGGTGCTCTCGCCCATCGCTGGCAAGCTGAATCTGTCTAAGGCTCGTGCTAACCTTCTGGAGGTCGCAGAGGGGCGTCTGACGGGCAGGGTTACCGGGGAGGTCGTGACTGCTGAGATTAAGCGTGATTCTTTGAAGGAGTGGGCTAAGGAGTTCGATGTGAAGAAGCAGCAGGTTATCGCTGTGGGTGATGGTGCGAATGACATTTTGATGCTGAACGAAGCGGAACTGGGTATTGCTTTTAATGCGAAGCCGGCTCTCGCTGAGGTTGCTGATGCTCAGATTAACCTGATGCGTTTGGACGCTGTCCGCCACTTTGCGGGGATCTAGTTAGATTCCTTATTGGTACATTAACCAGAGGACGCCGCCCCGTAAGGGGCGGCGTCCTTTTGTATTCAGCTCGATGGTTGGGTGGGGCTACTTGGTGAAGCCGCCAGCGCCGCCTACGAGTTCGACGTGGCCGGTTTCTACATCAGCGGTAACCATCTTGGCTACCTCGGCTGCGAACTCGGCAACGGTGTAGAGCTTGCCGGCTTCTTCGCGGCGTGCCTCAATAGCACCGGGGTGCAGGCGGTTGAGCAGAGCAGCGGTCACAGTGCCTTCAATCATGTCAGCGGACACTACCACCAGGGAGATGTCTTTCTCTGCGAGCGCAGGGACCTCTGCTAGTAGGGCGTCTTCGCCGGCACGCTTGGACTCTGCGACGGGGGTGTATTCGGCCATGGTGGGTACTTCGCGGATGAAGTGTGCCTGGTGGCTGGTGACGAAGACGATGCGCCCGCCGGGGTTCATCTTGTTTGCGGCTAGGCGGGCTAGGCGCAATTGGGAGTCGCGGTTGAGGGTCATGGCATAGTCTTCGGGCATGCCGGACTCCATGCCTCCGGAAGCGTTGAGAATCAGGTAGTCGAGGCTGCCGAAGTTTTCGATAGCGGCATCAACGAGGGTTTGGGCGTCCTCTGCCTGGGTGACATCAGCGCCTACTGCAACGGCCTTGCCGCCGGCTTCTTCAATGCCTGCTACAACCTTGTTGGCGCGGGGCGCTTTGGATCGGTAGTTAACGACCACGTTAGCGCCTTCACCGGCAAGCAGTGCAGCTGTATCGGCGCCGACTCCGCGTGAAGAGCCGGTGATGATGATGGTTTTGTTGGTCAGTGTCATGGTTGGTCCTTGCTGGTGGGTTGGGTGCTGGGTGGTTAGTGGCCCATACCTAGGCCACCGTCGACGGGATGGAAGGAGCAGGTGCGAGCGCGCGAGCACTTAGAAGCGACTGGAATTGATTCCCGTCGTTTTAGTGGCCCATACCTAGGCCACCGTCGACGGGAATCACGGCGCCGCTAATGTAGCCCGCGCCTTCGCTGGCGAGGAAGAGGGCGACGTCTGCGATTTCTTTGGGTTCGGCGAAGCGGCGGGCGGGGATGGCGTCGGTGTACTGCTTCTTGAGCTCATCTGTGAGGGCGTCGGTCATGTCGGTTTTGATGAAGCCGGGTGCAATGACGTTGGCGGTGATGTTGCGTGAGCCCAGTTCGCGGGTGATGGAGCGCGCCATGCCGACGAGGCCCGCCTTTGAGGCTGAGTAGTTGACCTGGCCGGGGTTGCCGTAGAGGCCTGAGACGGAGGAGATGAAGATGATGCGGCCGCGCTTGTTCTTGAGCATGCCCTTGGTGGCGCGCTGGGCGACGCGGAAGGCTCCGGTGAGGTTGGTGTCGATGACGCTGGTGAAGTCGTCTTCGCTCATGCGCATGAGTAGGGTGTCTTTAGTGATGCCGGCGTTGGCGATGACGATTCCGATGGGGCCGAATTCTGTTTCTACTTCTTTGAAGGCTGCGTCGATGGAGGCTGCGTCGGTGACGTCAGCTTTGACGGCGAAGAAGTCTTTGGGGGTGTCGCCGGAGCGGTAGGTGATGGCTACGTTGTAGCCGGCGTTTTTGAATTCGGTGGCAATGGCTTTGCCGATGCCGCGGTTGCCGCCGGTGACGAGGACGGTCTGGTTTTCTGTCATGGGTTCACCTTCACGTGTGGGGGTGGGTTTTCTGGGTCTATCTTACGCCGCCTGACATGGGTGCGTGTCATTGGGTCAGGGGGCGCGTGTTATTTGCACTGCTCTGTTTAGATTGGTGGTTGGCTAGGGATGGGGTGATAGGTGGGTCTAGACTGGTGTTGTTAGATAAAAAGGGCTGTGCAAGGGGTGGGGGTTGTGGCTCAGAAGTACTGGACGGCTGATGACTTAACGGCTGCCGGTTATACCGGTGGGCGTGATGAGGTTTATTCCATTACCGATGCTTCGGCACCTCAGTCAGAGGGTGTCGATGCCCGTGCTAAGAGCTATGCCTTCAAAATGTTTCTGCGTATTATCTGTATCATCGCCGCCGTGTGGGTGGGTGAAGGCATATGGCAGTGGGTCTTCCTTGCGGGTGCTGCGATTATCCCTTGGCTGGCCGTAGTAGTGGCCAATGGGGACACCCGGCAGCAGGGCTACGGTTTTTCCGCTTTTCTGCCGGAGGATCAGCGTCTTGCTATCGAGGCTGCCCAGACCGATCGAGCAGCACATACCGAGGGGCAAGCCGGTCACACAAACGCGGGTAGTGAAGATGGCCCAGAGGCTCATACGGTGAACCACGAGAGCTCTGTGCCTGAAAATAATGTGATCATCATTGAGGGTGAAATTGTAGATCCAGACGCAAACCAACAAGCTCAGTAACAGGCACAGAAGAAAGTCAGCGGTAAAAGTTATGGATCTTCTAGGTTCTCTTGCTGGAGGGCAACCCCAGCAGTCACATGCGACCGACAGCGGCGATTTCCTCAAGTGTTCCCGAAAAGGGTGCACCGCTGAGGCGGGTTACCGGCTTCTATGGAACAACCCCAAAATACATAGTCCTGAGCGGCGCAAGGTCTGGCTGGCGTGCCCAGAGCATACTGGCTATCTGCGGGACTTCCTGCATGCGCGCGGTTTTTGGAAGTCCACCGAGCCCCTAGGGCCAGCTGATTCATAGAATCTAACCCAGGCGTCCCTGCTCAGCCTGCACGGTCATCGCGCAAAGGGTACAGTTGATGTAGTTTGTAGCTTAGGTTGGCAAGTGAGGTTTTGTGAAAAAATACGGGTTTTTACTCTCTGGTAAATGGATGAGCCTTTTTGCGCTCACCATTCTTGCTGCGCTCCTTTGCCTCTACCTCGCTAACTGGCAGATGAGCCGTAAGCACGAACTGGACTTCTCTAACTCCCGCATCAGCACCAACTACTATGCTGATCCACTGAATTTCGCCGAGAACCCCGATCTTTTTGCTCAACCTCACCCCGATTTGCGCTGGCACCCGGTTGAACTTCACGGCACCTACCTGCCCGAGCACCAGCTACTAGTGCGCAATCGCCCCTACAACGGTCTAAACGGCTACGAAGTGCTTGTTCCCTTTGTTACTGACCAGGGAAAGACGGTGCTGGTGAACCGCGGTTGGATGGAGGCCGCCTTCGGGGACGCCTCATCTACCGCCTATGACGTTCCTGCTCCCCCAGCCGGGCAGGTAACTGTCATCGTGCGTCTGGTGGAAGGCGAAATTGATAATGGGGTCAGCGGAATCACCGGCCAGGTCTCTTCTATCGATTTACCAGAAATCGCTGAAATCACTGGCACTGACCTGGACACCGTCAACTACGGAATTATGGGCTCTGAAGACCCGGAGGTACCGACACCTGTCATCCAAGATAAGCCCGAGGAAGATTACGGACCCAATCTTTCGTACTCGGTGCAGTGGTACTGCTTTGCGGTCATGTTCTTCATCGCCTATTTCTGGTCGGCCCGTCAAAAGGTGCGCAACGATGAGCTGGACGCCCAGGTAGCTGCCGAGCTTGAAGCCTATTACGCGCAGTTTTACGACGCTGAGGGTCGGTACATTGGTGATGAAGACGAAGAAATAGTGCGCAGGCGCATGGAGTTTGTGGATGATATGCCAGCACATATGAAATCTATCGTTCGCCCGCGCCCGGCGCGTAAGAGCAACAAAATGACCGATGAAGAGGCAGAGGACGCTATCATCGACGGCTACCTCTAGGCCGCTTAACGCTAGCCAGTCAACCCCAGCGCTGAGAGCATAGAAGAGCCCCCGCACCTCAAAAGGTGCGGGGGCTCTTTTACACGAAGTTCTTTTGAACCTAAGCCTGCTCTAGTAATGCCAGCAAAAGCTGCAAGGATGTGCTGTAAAGCCAACAGAAAGGAGACACCCATGGGTGGGAGTTCCTCGAGTTGGCAGGGCATTTCGGTTGTAGTTTCAGCAGGGGTCGAAGATTCTGACCCTTGGGTATGTTGGTTCAACGGTTGACTTTCGATATGAAATTAATAGAAAAGGTCGCCCTTGGGTGTGCTGGGCGGCAAAGCACTGTTATATACCACTCCCACTACTCTCTCTCTGGGCGAACAAAGGGCTGGTTTCTTTGGGATTTTTTGGACGTAGATAATCCGCTCACCATCAGTTTTAGAACATATATTCGATAATGTGTTAAGGTTGTGCTTTCAAACCGCCACAGAAGGGCCAGATCGCCATGATGGGTTACTCCCACTCCGTTAGCGCTGCCGCCACCTGGCTAGCGCTGAATGAAAGCGGGCTCATTCACATTCAAGACACACCCACCCTCATCGTCACTACTCTAGTAGCAGCCGGCGCTGGCATGCTGCCTGATATTGACCACCACAGTGGCACCATCGCCCACTCCATTCCACCCGTTAGCCAGTGGGTAGCCCGGCTAGTCTCATCCATATCAGGTGGACACCGTAAAGGCACCCATTCTCTACTTGGACTGGCCGTTTTCTGGTACCTAGCCTATGGCGCTAATCAGCTTCTCTATCAGGGTATTCCATTACTGGCCCTAGCCCTCACTGGATTAGCAGGCGGTCTGGCCCTGAGAGTATTCAAAGCACCGGGCGGCTGGCTGGGTGCCATTAGCCTATCGGGAGCTACACTCTACCTGGATGCTCTAGCCTACATGCCCTGGGCAATCCTGGCAGGTGCCACCGCGCACATCCTAGGGGACGCTCTCACGGTGCGGGGCATCAACCCTTTTTGGCCACTCACGGTAAAACCTGCCGTTGCTAGCATGCTCTGGCGAAAAAGTGGCTATATGGCTCTACCCCTGCTGGGCGAAGCAGGCAGCGGCCGAGAAAATCTTCTGACCAGCATCCTGACGCTATATATTGGAGCCTATACCCTGGCAGAGTTGGGAATTCTTAGCACATATCCCTTGGAAGGTGCGAGAGCCCTCCTGAGCATCTAGCCCCAGGGTCAAGAATCCAGAGCTTAAAAAGAAGGTGAACCCCGCACAGATGCGGGGTTCACCTTTATAGAAATCGTTGAAGATGAGAGGCAGGGGTTTTTAGCCCTCGGTCCAAAAAACGTCGACCTCTACGCCGTCTTCAGCGATTTCGGGGTAACGTACGTCGTGTGATTCCAGCATTGAATCATCCCTTTCAAGTAGCGGCCAACAACGATGTTGACCTATTTAAACCGTGACGACCTGTTTGTCACGACCTTCTTGATTGGCAACTGAACCATTGGCTCATCTGCTGGTTACAACTCTACGCAGGGTGCCTCAGGGGTTCCACCCCTTTTCTCTTGTTATCAAACTGTGACCTTTGTTTGGAGCCGCAAAACCCACAGAACGCAATACTAATTATTATTTAACGTGACGGGGCAAACAAAGAGCGCCTGTAAGAAACGGACATACAAGAATTTTGGTACGGACCAAGATTAGATTTAAAGAGACCCGCAAACACGGGGCATGCGGGCCTCTGCCCTCACTACTATGGGGCAGGTAACTTATCGGCTTAGGCCAGGGAGATGAGGTCATGATATTCCTTACTCCACAGGTCCTCGACCGCATCTGGCAAAAGCAGTACGCGTTCAGGGTTCAGAGCTTCTACAGCACCTTCATCGTGGCTCACCATCACAATGGCACCCTGGTAGTTCTTCAGTGCATTAAGAATTTCCTCGCGGGAGGCTGGGTCAAGGTTGTTCGTCGGCTCATCCAACAAGAGAACGTTAGCGGATGAGGCCACCAGGGTTGCTAGTGACAAGCGGGTCTTTTCTCCACCGGAGAGCACGCCAGCTGGCTTATCAACGTCATCTCCGGAGAACAAGAAGGAACCTAGAACAGTGCGAACCTTGGTGTCATCAAGATCTGGAGCAGCAGTCTTCATATTTTCATAGACGGTGCGGTTGCCATCCAGAATCTCGTGTTCCTGAGCGAAGTAGCCAACCTTGGCTCCGTGGCCGTAAACAACCTCACCGGTATCGGGCTTGGTGGTTTTGGCGAGCATGCGCAATAACGTGGTCTTACCGGCGCCGTTGAAACCCAGCACCACCACACGCGAACCGCGGTCAATAGCCAGATCGACATCGGTAAAGATTTCTAGTGAACCGTAGGACTTAGACAGCCCTTCAGCCGACAGCGGGGTTTTGCCGCAGGGTGCGGGGTCAGGGAAACGGATAGCAGCAACCTTATCCACCTGACGCTCATCCTCAAGGCCGCGCATCATCTTCTCTGCTCGTTTAATCATCTGCTGGGCAGCAACAGCCTTGGTCGCCTTGGCGCGCATCTTATTAGCCTGCTCCATGAGTGCTGAGGCCTTTTTCTGGGCGTTGGCGCGCTCACGCTTGCGCCGGGCTTCGTCCTGCTCGCGCTGTAGTAGATAGGTCTTCCACCCCATGTTGTAAATATCAATGACGCAGCGGTTAGCATCCAGGTAGAAGACCTTGTTCACTACCAGTTCCATCAGTTCAACGTCGTGGCTAATGACCAGAATGCCACCCGAGTAGTTTTTGAGGAAGTCTCGCAACCAGACCACTGAATCAGCATCTAAGTGGTTGGTCGGTTCATCCAGCAACATGGTATCTGCATTGGCAAAGAGAATGCGGGCTAGCTCAACACGGCGACGCTGGCCGCCAGATAGCGTTGAGAGAGGCTGGTTGAGCACGCGCTCAGGAAGGTCAAGATTGGCGGTAATTGTTGCAGCTTCTGACTCAGCTGCATAGCCGCCACCGCTGATGAATTCAGCTTCTAGGCGGTCATAGCGGCGCATCCCCTTGGCATGAACGGCCGGGTCTTCACTAGCCATCATTTCCTGTGTCTCACGCATCTTCCGCGCTACACCGTCAAGGCCGCGGGCAGAGAAAATGCGGTCCCTGGCCAGCTGGGTCATATCATCGACTTTAGGGTCCTGGGGCAGATAGCCGATAGTGCCACCGCGGGTCACCGAACCGTCAGCCGGCAGGGTTAGACCAGCCAGAACCTTTGTCATAGTTGTTTTACCCGCACCGTTACGCCCCACCAGGCCCACCTTGTCACCTTTATCGATACGGAAGGTGACGTCTTCCATCAGCAGGCGGGCGCCAGCACGAAGTTCTAGATTTGTAACGGTGAGCAAGGTCATCCTTTGGTTAGGTGTAATGCGCGCACCGGGCTGTGCGCCAACTTTCCATTCTAGGGGTTCAAGGCTAGTGCGTCAGCGCCCAGCACCGGCGTGGTTACTCACATCCACCAGCTACAGACCTCATGCCCGATAGCACCAGCACCTGTCAACGCTTTGAACACTGTTCAAAAAAAGGTTTATAGTAGTGCACATGACAACAGCCCACCACCGCACCAGTACCACGAATCTCGGACGCGACCTAGCTCTAATCGCAGTCTTTGCCGCCTTCATAGCGGTCTGCGCCCTTCTGCCCGCCGTGCCAGTAGGCCCTGCCGCGGTTCCCATTACCTTGCAAACCCTAGCCATCTACACCACCGCCCTCATCCTGGGCGGTAAACGTGCAGCTTTCGCCGTAATCCTCTACCTCGTAGCGGGCCTGCTAGGATTACCTATCTTTGCGCGCGGCGGCGCAGGCTTTGGCACCATTGCCAGCCCCTCATTTGGCTATCTGCTGGGATTTGTCCCCGGCGCCTTTATCACAGGCTACCTCTCCCATCTGGCTCTGCGCCTGTACGGTAACAAAAAGTCTCAATTCATCCACCAGCTAGGAGCAGTCCTGGCAGGTTTCGCGGTCATCCAGATTTTCGGTATCGCGGGCATGATGATTAACGCAAACCTCTCACTCCAAGCAGCAGCGCTAGCGGCCACCGTCTACATTCCCGGCGATCTCATTAAATGCGCCCTTGCTATTGTGGTCGCTCTAGCAGTACACCGCGCTTTCCCAGCTCTCTCACGTTAGGTTAACCCACGTGTTCTTTCGCCGTAACGAGGCCAAAACACCGTCCGTAGAATTTTCTATGGACGGTGTTTTAGCAACCCGTAACGCCACCGTCACCGTTGAGACAGGCACTGAGCAGCGCACCATCTTGCACGATATAACGGTGAGTCTTTCTTCCCCCACCACCGCGGTATTGGGTCTCAACGGATCCGGCAAATCCACCTTCTTGAGGCTATTCAACGGGTTGAGCGAGCTGAGTTCTGGCGGGGTGACAGTGCATGGTGTTGATGTCTACACCAATATTAGGGCAGTGCGCCAGCACGTAGGTTTGCTCTTTTCAGACCCGCAGGCGCAGCTAATTATGCCCACCGCTGCCGAAGATGTTGAACTCTCCCTGCAGCACATCAAAGACAGAGACGCCCGCCGGGCAGCTGCTCTGGACGCCCTGCGAGCGCGGGGTCTTGAACATAGGGCTACTGATTCGGTGTTCAGCCTGTCAGGTGGAGAAAAACAGCTGGCCGCCCTAACCTCGGTGTTGGCGGTTGAGCCTCGCGTCCTGCTACTTGATGAACCGACAACCCTCTTGGATTTGCGCAATAGATTAAGGTTATCAGCCCTGCTGAAGGATCTGCCTCAGCAGTTAGTAATATCGACTCATGATCTGGAGCTAGCAGCCCGGTGTGAGGAGGCTTTGGTAATTCACGGGGGGCGTTTGCTCGTGCAGGGGCCTGCAGGGCAGGTCATTGATGCCTACAAGGGCTGGTGCGCGGGTGGGTTCCCTGAGCCTTGGCAGCCCCGTGTGTTAGAGGTTTCAGATACGGATGGCCAGGTCGATGAATGAAACTGACCAATCATCTATTTGGCACTTATACCCCTCTAGATAGCCCCCTCCACCGGCTAGCCCTGAAGTATAAGGGCGCTTTTATCTTTCTTTTGGCTCTGTTACTTGCTGCAACACAGCACTGGGGTGTTGGTTTGGGTGCCCTGCTCCTGGTGATAGCGCTGGGGTTTTGCGCTCGCATTCCGGTCTCTCACTGGTGGCAGGCAGTGCGTTCACTCTGGCTTCTTCTAGCAATCCTGACGGCCTACTATCTCTTTTCAGGCAAAGTAGAAACTGGCGCTGACGTTCTGCTGACACTGTTGACCATGATTTTTGCCTCCAAAATTTTGCTCTGGAGCACCCCTATGCCGGTCATCACTGACGGTTTTATCTGGCTCTGCACCCCCTTGCGGTGGGTGGGTGGCAGCCCGGAGACCGTTGGCTTAGCCTTAGCACTCATGGTTCGATCCATCCCCGTCATCATGGACCTGTGGAATGCACTGACGGTGGCAGTTATTGCACGGGGTGTGCGGGTCAGTTCATTCAGGCTCTTCACTCCCCTGGTCATTGCAACAGTTGCTTACGGCCATGAAACCGGCGATGCTCTAGCTGCAAGAGGTCTGGACCGTCCCGGTCGCTAGGACTATTTCACCCCACCATCTGCTAGCACCGTGCTACTTAGGTGATGCGGAAAACTTTTGCTCGTGTCGAGCAGAGCGTAAGGGTCTGACTTCAATATGCTGTACCTATGATGGCTTTCAAAGAAAATTCACAGCTTAATACTGACCGGGTACGCCGCAGCGGTGGCGGGGGTAGCACCGGTATGAAGGTGGGCGGCGGCTTGGGCGGCATGCTACTTGTCTTAGCCGTAGGCGTGTTCTTCGGCCAGGATGGTCTCAACATGCTCAACCAGGTCACCGGCGGTAGCTCTTTTGATTATTCGAATGTGAGCACCGATTCTGAGGACCAGCTCCAGAATGAATGCAAGACCGGTGAGGATGCTAACAACATCACCGACTGCAACATGGTGGGTACCGCTAACTCTCTGGATTACTTCTGGCAAGATGCTCTGCCTGCAGCTACCGGGACTGCCTACGCACCACCGGTGCTCCAGCTCTTTAGCGGTGGAGTTAATACCGGCTGCGGTGGCGCGTCTAGCGCTGTTGGCCCCTTCTACTGCCCCGTAGATCAGACTGCGTATGTGGATACCAGCTTTTTTGAGACCATGAAGACCCAGTTGGGCGCAACCGGCGGTCAGGCAGCCGAGCAGTACGTGCTGGCCCACGAGTTCGGTCACCATATTCAAAACCAGCTGGGCGATTTGAAGTACTCTCAGTATGACCCCAAGGGTGCTGACTCGGGTGCAGTACGTGTTGAGCTCCAGGCAGATTGCTACGCAGGTCTTTGGGCCCGTGAAGCGCAGAACGACACCGAATCTCCCGTTCAGCTGGAACCTCTCACTGAAAGTGAACTGGAAACCATTATCAACGCCACCGAGGTGATTGGCGATGACCACATCCAGATGACCAGTCAGGGCCACACCGACAGCTCTACCTACACCCACGGCACCAGTGCTCAGCGCACCGCCTGGTACATGGCAGGTTATAACTCGGGTGATATGGCTCAGTGCAATACTTTTGAGGCCAAGGATTTGAACAACCCGGGCGCCTAGAACCTTCTAGCTCATAGCCAAGGACGCCGAGGTACAGCTTAGATTGTTGAGCTGCACCCCGACGTCCTTTTGCTTCTCTTATCCCTCCTAATGCCACAACGTGGCAGAGAGAACAGTGCAGAAGTGAAAGATACCTGCCCAAGGTCATCTTTTGCAGGAATAATAGAAGAGATTTAAAAATACTTAGCTGTCTCTCGCAGCATTCAAGGGCGGGTCAAGAGCACTCAGTATCTACCTGTTGAAACGGACACCATGAAATTTCATCATTTTATTCATCGGCGGGAGTGGACGCTCGCGCTACTCGCTGTGCTGATGATTGTTGCCCAGGTTTATCTTGACCTGCGGGTTCCTGAGTATATGGAACACATTACCGTCACCATCTCTACCCCGGGCAGCCAACTGGCTGATGTCATGGAGCACGGCTGGCTCATGCTGGCTGCCGCAGCGGGGTCTATGGTGGCGGCCATTATTACGGGTTTCTGCACAGCCTTGTTTGGAACTACCGTAGCCCGCCGCATGCGTGCCGGTGTTTTTGATAAGACTTTTGATATGTCCTCGGCAGAGGTCAACTGCATTGGCACTGACAGCCTCATTACTCGCTCCACCAATGATGTTACTCAGGTTCAGATGTTCATCGTCATGGGTCTGCAAATGAGCGTGAAAGCTCCGATTATGGCGGTCTGGGCAAGCTCAAAAATCGCTAGTGAATCGGTCACCTGGACCATTCCCACCGCCGTGGCTGTTGGCCTCACTCTGCTGGTCTTGGGCATCGCCATGGCACTGGCTATCCCCCGCATGATGCGCATGCAGAAAATTACCGATGGGCTCAACCGGGTCACCCGCGATCACCTGACGGGTCTGCGCGTCATCCGTGCCTACCTGACCCAGAGCTTCCACCGGAAGCGGTTTGAAGCAGTCAACATGGACCTGCGCAACACCACTCTGTTCGTCAACACCACCATGGCCTTTATCATGCCCATGCTGACCGCGATTATGACTGGTCTTTCTCTTTCCATCTATGTGCTGGGCGCTGTGCTCATCAATGACACTCCCGATGTTAACCAGCGCATCACCCTCTTTGGGCAGTTGGTGGTTTTCTCAACCTATGCCCTGCTAGTGGTCACCAGTTTCATGATGATGACCGTCGTCTTCATCATGGGGCCAAGGGCGCTCGTTGCCTGGCGCCGTATTAGGGAGGTTCTGCGCATCGAGCCCTCTATTACCAGTGGTTCAGTCACCTCGGGCAGCGCCACCGCTGGCACGGTGGAGTTCCGTAACGTGAGCTTCCGATACCCAAGTGCTGATGGGGACGCTCTCCACGAGCTCAGCTTCATGGCCTCCCCCGGCGAAACCGTCGCTCTCATTGGTTCAACAGGTTCTGGCAAGTCTTCAGTGGTGAACCTCATTCCCCGCTTCTACGATGTTCGTGAGGGTGCAGTTCTGGTGGACGGCGTGGACGTGCGCGAGTGGAATCTCGAAGAACTGCGCAACCGCATTGCCTACGTCCCCCAGAAAAACACACTTTTCTCTGGCTCTATCGCCTCCAACATCGCGCTGGGCGAGAACGGGCGGGCCATGAGCACCCAGGACGTGGTCAGTGCAGCTACCGCAGCAGCAGTGGCTGAATTTGTGGGCGGCAAAGAAGACGGTTACGCCTCGGTGGTGGCCCAAAACGGTAAGAACTTCTCGGGCGGTCAGAAACAGCGCATCTCCATGGCACGGGCTCTTGCACGTGGGGGAGAAATCCTCATCTTTGATGACTCTTTCTCAGCACTGGACTACAAAACCGAGCGAGATATCCGCCAAGCCCTCAAGACAGCAGCAGCCGGTGCCACAGTGCTGGTGGTAGCCCAGCGCATTGGTACCGTGCGCGATGCTGACCGGATCTTAGTATTGGATAAGGGGCGGATCGTAGGCAATGGCACCCATGAGACCCTTATGGCTACCAACGAGGTCTATCAGGATATCGCCCGCTCCCAGCTCTCTGATGAGGAACTCGCATCATGACCCAGCAAACACCAGCAGCTCAGTCCTTTTCTGAGCAAGATCTAGAAACTGCCGCTCGGGGCATGTCCGCGGCGGGACAGCTACGCGATAGCCAGCTAACCAGCGATAAGGGAATGATGCGCGGTGGGCACGGCGGGCCACCTGGTGCCCCTGCCGTATCAGCCCCTAACGCTCCCTTCAAACAAACCATCGGCAAGCTCCTTGCCTACCTGCGTCCAGTTTTGCCGGCCATGGTTCTTGCGATTATCGCGGCAATCATTGGGGTAATCCTCAATATCATCGCTCCTCAGTTCCTTGCCGACATCACCGATGAAATCCAGCAGGGCTTCATGGGCGATATCGATATGGCAGCCGTAAGCCGGCTCATGTGGATTTCCATCGCTCTTTTAGTCTGCTCGCTACTCCTCAGCTTGGTGGAAGGCGTCATTATGGCGCGCTCTACCGTGTGGGTCTCTCAGAACATGCGCTCTGATCTAGACCGCAAAATCGATGCGCTCCCCCTTTCCTACCTCGATCAGGGATCAACCGGTGACACGCTCTCTCGCGTCACCAACGACGTTGATACCCTGCAACAGACTCTCAACAACTCACTGGCCACCACCATTACCGGTGTAGTTACTCTGGTGGGCTCAACGGTCATGATGTTTGTGACTGACTGGCGTATGGCGCTGGCTGCTATCCTGGCTTCTCTGCTGGGTATCGCGGCTTCCGGCTTTGTGCTCAGCAAGAGCCAGAAGTACTTTGTGGCGCAACAGCAGTTGTTAGGGCGCCTCAACGGCCATATTGAAGAAAGCCTCTCGGGGCACAGCATCATCCGCGCCTATAACGGCGAGCGCGGGGTGCGCCAGGAGTTCGCATCACGCAACGGACAGCTCTACGCGGTGGCATGGAAGTCCATGTTCTTCTCGGGTCTCATGTTCCCGCTGATGAGCTTCATCGGCAACCTCGGCTACGTGGTGGTCTGTGTGGTCGGTGCAATGCTGGTTCTTAACAACACCATTACCTTCGGTGTGATTGTTGCTTTCATTGTCTACGTCCGTCTGTTCACCAATCCCCTCGGTCAGCTAGCGCAGTCGGCGACCAGTTTGCAGTCTGCGGCTGCTGCTGGCGGTCGTGTCTTTGACTTCTTGGAGGCTGAGGAATTAGCCGACGAATCACATAAGGCACTAATTCTCGATCCGGATGTCCGCGGCGCTGTTGACTTTGAGAATGTGAAGTTCAGCTATGAGCCGGGTAAGGAAATCATTCACGGTTTTACCGCCTCCGTTGAGCCAGGGCAGAAAGTTGCCATTGTGGGGCCAACCGGTGCCGGTAAAACGACCCTGGTGAATCTTTTGATGCGCTTCTATGAGGTGGACTCAGGTGAGATTCGCATCGACGGGGTACCCGTTTCTTCGATGACCCGAGAGCAGGTGGATGGCATCTTCGCTATGGTGCTTCAGGATACCTGGATGTTTGAAGGCACCTTGCGCGAAAACGTGCTCTATGGAACCGGTGAGGTTTCCCCAGAGCGCTTGGATGCTGTGATGAAGTCCGTGGGCCTGGACGAGCTGGTAAGCCAGTTACACGATGGTTACGACACGGTACTCACTGATTCAACTGCCTTATCTGCCGGGCAGAAGCAGCTGGTCACCATTGCCCGCGCCATGATTGCTGATAAGCCCCTGCTCATTTTGGATGAGGCCACCAGCTCGGTGGATACTCGCACCGAGTTGCTGATCCAGCGCTCGCTAGGTCAGCTGGCCCACGGCAAAACTTCCTTTGTGATTGCCCACCGTCTTTCTACCATTCGTGATGCTGATGTTATCTTCGCGATGAAGGACGGGGATATCGTCGAGTCCGGCTCTCACGCTGAGCTGTTAGAACGCGGCGGGTTCTATGCAGAGCTCTACACCAGCCAGTTCGCACAGTAGAGCATTCGCGGAAATCTTAGAAGCGGCACTGAGTACAACGTACCTGGTGCCGCTTCTACTATGTCCAGACTTGTTATGCTGGGCTCATGAAGACACCCTTAGTTGATCCGCCGCTTGCGGGCAACGAAAAAGAGGTCGTGCTGGGCTACATCGCCTTCCAGCAGGACGTTTTCTTGCGCAAACTTCAAGCATCTGACGGAAGCTGGTTGGCCGAGGATGCTCTCAGCCGCGCCTTGCCACCCAGCAGCATGACGCTGAAAGGTATGGCCGCCCACCTCTGGTTCGTTGAAGACTACTGGCGGGACTACATCCTGCTGGGCAACCCGGAAATGGAGTCCTGGGCATCTACCGACTGGGACGCTGATCCGGATGCTGACTGGCACAGCACTCTTTCCATCGAAACTATCATCGAAGAATTGAAACTCAGCACGAATAAGACCCGCAAGTTGCTACAGGGTACTGACTGGGATGACGTGAGTAAGAGAGCCACCGGGGAAGGCAACCACTTTTCCTACCGCTGGGTGGCTCTACATCTCATCGAGGAATGGGGCCGTCATCTGGGGCACGCCGACCTTCTGCGAGAAAATATCGACGGAGAAACCGGCGACTAAGCGCCGCTCATAGCTCATAGACTCGCGGGTTTATTTTGCCCCACCATCACTTAGCTCGTTCAAGAGACCAGGCCAAGAGAAAGACAAAAGATGTCAGAAAAACTAGCGATTATCACAGGAGTTGGCAGAAAGAAGGGTATCGGTTTTGCAATCGCTCAAGAACTGATGAGTGCTGGCTATGACCTAGTCATCAGCTATTGGTCAGCCTACGATGAACGGTTGGGCCTCGACCGCTCCCCCACCGACTTTGACGTTTTGAAGGCTATAGGCGAGCAACTGGGCCGTTCGATTCACTGTGTGGAAGTTGATTTAGCCGAGCCGCACTCAGCTACTGAATTGGTCGATAGAGCATTTTCTGACGGGGATGTAAGGGCAATGGTAATGTCCCACTGCGAATCGGTCGATAGTGACGTCCTCACCACCAGCCTGGAGGCCTGGGACCAGCATTTTGCGGTCAATGCTAGGGCGCCGTGGCTGATGATCAAAAGATATGCCGAGCTCTCCAATCCCGACCCCGAATGCATCAAGTCTGTTATTGCCCTGACCAGTGACCATACTGCCCATAATCTACCCTACGGCGCGTCCAAGGGAGCGCTGGACCGCTTGGTGATTGCTAGTGGCGTTGAACTCGGTAGCCGGGGTTTCAGGTGCAATGTGCTTAACCCTGGCCCTGTGAATACGGGCTGGATGACCGGTGAGCTCGAGCAGCAGTTGACAGCGATGACTCCAGCGGGAAGATTGGGCACAACCGAGGACGTCGCTCATCTTGTGGGCTTCCTTTGCTCAGAAAAGGGGTCTTGGGTCAATGGCCAACTGCTGCAAACAAACGGGGGCTTTAATGCTGGTTAGCAGTGGCGCTGATATGTCAGATGAAAAGGAAATCGCAGTTATCCTCTTCGATGGCTTTGAGCTTCTGGACGTTTTTGGGCCGGTTGAGCTGTTGCAGTTTGTACCTCATTACCACCTTGAGTTCTATGCACCCTCCCCCGGAAAAGTAAGCAGTTCTCAAGGTATTGAGGTCATAGCCCCTCGTTCGTTGGCAGACCTAGAGAGCGCCGATCTGCTCCTCGTACCTGGAGGTAAAGGAACCCGTGCCCTGGTGAATGATCAAGATTTTATTGAGCGGCTACACCTTCTTGGCAAAAATAGCGCCACAGTTGTTTCGGTCTGCACCGGCGCAGCTTTGCTAGCACAGGCCGGCCTGCTCTCGGGGTACAGAGCAACCACCAACAAACGGGCCTACCACTGGGTCACAGGTTTTGGTCCTGACGTTTCGTGGCAGCCTTCAGCCAGATGGGTACAGGACCGTAGCCGCTGGACATCCTCTGGAATTTCAGCCGGTATCGACATGACAGCGGCTCTCATCGGTCACTTCGAAGGTCACGTGGTATTGCAAGAAATACTGGATCGAGCAGAACTCACCGTAGCACCAGATCCCTCACACGACCCCTTCGCAATCACGCCGTAAAGAAAAGCGACCCTCCTGGTTTTAGCCTGCAAACAAAGCAGGCTAGACACCAGAAGAGTCGCTCTCAATACTTAAGGTTAACCTTCGCTTAGTTTTAGTTCAGCTCACTCAGTACGCGGAAGCCGAACATATTGGTCACAGTATCTGAAGAGTAGTAAGCACTGCGGTAGTCCAGACGCAGATTCTAGGGTTGGGTAGTTCCAGGCGCCACCGCGCACCTAGTATCCGGTATGATCCACACAGGCCTGGAACCGGTTCACGGTCACTACGGTCTGGGACATCGCAAACTGCTGGTCAATGGTGACTTGGCGCTGAGGGGTTTCAAAGTCACGGCGCGCTTCAGGCACGTTCCATTCATCGTGTTCTTCAGCCGTTAATCCAGCCAGTTAAGAACCCGCTGGGATGACCACCATGGTGGGGGTAGCTGCGCTACTTGAGAGAGCAGAGCACCTTTAAAAGTGAACAATCAGGGTCTATCCCTGCTTTAAGGGGGATATATTGATCTTTCGTTAGATTCCTAGTCATAGTGTTTTATTGGCTCAGTTAGCGTGCATTCGCGGCCAATAAATTCACCTATATTGTAGGTGAAATCTACACTCCTAATACCATTATTCCTTATGACCACTAGTGCAGACTCTGCGCATACAGCCCCTATAAAACCTCAACCAGAAATAGAATTTAATTGAGAATTGTAAAACTGTTCAAATTTTTAAAGTTCCATTAATTTTAGGGATAGGTTTCAAATAATCGTTATTTAATTTTTCAACAAAAAATTAGCCCGGAACTGGTGTTATCGGTTCCGGGCTAATTTAGAATTGTGGGTTTAGATGTTGAACCCGAGGGCGCGCATCTGATCACGGCCGTCATCAGTGATTCGTTCGGGGCCCCACGGGGGCATCCACACCCAGTTGACGTGCCATTCATCAATCATGGTTTCCAGATTCTGCTGAATCTGTTCCTCGATGACATCCTGCAGGGGGCAGGCGGCGGTCGTAAGGGTCATATCGAGCACCAGTGCGCCCTCATCGTTCCAGCGCATGCCGTAGAGCAGGCCCAGATCAACGATGTTCACACCGAGTTCGGGGTCGATGACGTTACTGAGGGCGTCCTCGATTTCTTCTTGGCTGGGGCGACCAGCTGGGGTTTCACTCATGAGCGGTCCCTTCCTAAAAGCAGTGGTTACTTCTTGCCGATGTAACGCTCGTAGCCTTCTTCTTCAAGGCGGTCAGCGAGCTCGGGGCCACCCTGCTCAACCATCTTGCCGTCAACGAAAACGTGCACGAAGTCAGGCTTGATGTAGCGCAGAATGCGGGTGTAGTGGGTAATCAGCATAACACCCATGTCGTTAGCCTGATGAGCGCGGTTCACGCCTTCAGAAACAACCTTGAGCGCGTCAACGTCCAGACCGGAGTCAGTCTCATCGAGGATGCCGAACTTGGGCTTGAGCAGTTCAAGCTGCAGGATTTCGTGGCGCTTCTTCTCGCCGCCAGAGAAACCTTCGTTAACATTGCGGGCGATGAAGGCGGGATCAATGGAAAGGTTTTCCATAGCGCCCTTAACGTCCTTGGTCCAGGTGCGCAGTGCGGGGGCTTCGCCGGCCACAGCGGTCTTTGCTGAACGCAGGAAGTTAGACATGGTGACGCCGGGGATTTCCACGGGGTACTGCATGGCCAGGAAGAGGCCGGCGCGGGCACGCTCGTCTACTGACATTTCGGTGACGTCTACGCCGTCCAGCAGGATTTCACCGGAGTCTACCTGGTACTTGGGGTGACCGGCGATGGTCGCAGCAAGCGTTGATTTGCCGGAGCCGTTGGGGCCCATAACGGCGTGAATTTCACCGGAGTTGATGGTAAGGTTCACGCCCTTGAGGATGGGCTTGGTGTTTTCATCATCGAGGATGACGGATACGTGCAGGTCCTTGATTTCAAGGGTTGCCATGTTGGTTCTCCTAGAGAGGGTAAAAGTTTAGTTGTTGCTGATGGAGAGTTCGGCTTCAAGAGCGTCCATGAGCTGCTCTTCGAGCGAATCGATGCGAATCTGCTGGATGATTTCGTTGAGGAAACCGCGGACCACCAGGCGGCGAGCTTCTTCAGCTGGGATACCGCGTGCCTGCAGGTACCACAGGTGGTCCTCATCAAGCTGCCCGGTGGTTGAAGCGTGACCGGCTCCAGCGATCAGGCCGGTTTCGATTTCCAGGTTGGGCACGGAGTCCGCACGGGGGCCGTCCTCAAGAATGAGGTTGCGGTTAAGTTCGTAGGTGTCGGTGCCTTCAGCTTCCTTACCAATCAGAACATCGCCAACCCATACAGCGTGGGCACCTCGACCCTGCAGAGCACCCTTGTAGGTCACGCGGGACTTGCAGTTGGGCACGGTGTGCGCCACAAAGAGACGGTTTTCAATGTGCTGGCCGGCGTCTACGAAGTAGAGGCCGTACATCTCAGTTTCGGCACCGGGCGCGCTGAAACGTGTGGAGGGGGTGACGCGCACGGTCTTGCCGCCCAGAGAGATGTTCACGTGCTTGAACTTGGCATCACGGCCCAAAGCAGCGTATTGAGCGGACGCATGGACGGCGTCATCCTCCCACTGCTGCAGGGTGATGACGGTCAGCGATGATGAGTCACCTACCTTGAATTCAACATTCTGGGACACCACGGCTGAACCGGTGTGGCGCAGTACGACCACAGCCTTCGAGAAAGGCTTGGTTTCTACCAGGATGTGCTGGGCAGCTGGTGCCATTTCGGTGCCCTTGATAGCAACCTCAATGTGACCTTCAAGCTCAGCTTCAGCAGGTACCGTAATGACGGTAGCCTCGGAGAAGTTGCTCCACGCGTTAGCTGCTACACGATCCTCGGGAATACCGGCTGAGCCGATACGTGAATCCTCACGACCAACAGTTTCCACGGTTACACCGGCGGGGGCTTCAACCTCGATGACGGGGGCGGTTCCGGTCAGAGCGTCAGTGTGCAAACCAGCAAGACGCTTAATCGGGGTAAAGCGCCAATCTTCTTCACGGCCGGTCAGCGGCGCGAAATCTTCAACCTTGTATGAGGTCTTGCGCTCAGCGCGTGAGCCGTCAATCTCAGCCTTGTCGGTGTTGTGCTTTGAGACGCGGATGGTGTCATCAGCGGTGAGCTCTGAAGCGAGCTTCTCGCCTTCAACATCCATACCGGGAATCGCGGGGTTGTTGTGCCCCTGGTTTTCTTCGTTAGCCATCATTTAGCCTACGGATCCTTCCATCTGGAGTTCAATCAGGCGGTTCAGTTCAAGTGCGTATTCCATGGGCAGTTCACGCGCGATGGGCTCCACAAAACCGCGCACAATCATAGCCATCGCCTCGTCCTCAGGCAGACCGCGCTGCTGAAGGTAGAAGAGCTGCTCTTCTGACACGCGTGAAACGGTTGCCTCGTGACCCATGGTGACATCGTCTTCACGGATATCTACATAGGGGTAGGTATCTGAGCGCGAGATGGTGTCTACCAACAGGGCGTCACAAACGACTGAGCTCTTGGCGTGGTGGGCGCCTTCGCGCACCTGGACCAGACCGCGGTAGGCGCTGCGTCCACCGTTACGTGCCACCGACTTAGACACAATGGTCGAGGAGGTGTTCGGGGCAATGTGAACCATCTTTGAGCCGGTGTCCTGGTGCTGACCTTCACCTGCGAAAGCGATGGAGAGGGTCTCGCCCTTAGCGTGCTCACCGACCATGTAGACAGCGGGGTACTTCTGGGTAACCTTAGAGCCGATGTTCCCATCGACCCATTCCATGGTGCCACCTTCGTGCACGATGGTGCGCTTGGTGACCAGGTTGTAGACGTTGTTGGACCAGTTCTGGATCGTGGTGTAGCGAACGCGGGCGTTCTTCTTGACTACGATTTCAACAACTGCTGAGTGCAGGGAGTCCGATGAGTAGATGGGGGCGGTGCAGCCTTCAATGTAGTGAACGTAAGAGCCTTCATCAGCAATGATGAGGGTACGCTCAAACTGGCCCATGTTCTCGGTATTAATGCGGAAGTAAGCCTGCAAGGGAATATCAACGTGGACGCCCGGGGGGACGTAAACGAAGGAGCCACCTGACCATACAGCGGTGTTCAGCGCAGCAAACTTGTTATCGCCGGCGGGAATCACGGAGCCAAAGTACTCTTCGAAGAACTCCGGGTGCTCTTTAAGGGCGGTGTCGGTGTCTAGGAAGATCACGCCCTGAGCTTCGAGGTCTTCGCGGATCTGGTGGTAGACAACCTCAGACTCGTACTGGGCAGCAACACCTGCGACCAGGCGCTCGCGTTCCGCTTCTGGAATACCCAGCTTCTCGTAGGTAGTGCGGATATCCTCGGGCAGGTCATCCCATGTCTTAGCCTGACCCTCGGTTGAACGCACGAAGTACTTGATGTTATCGAAGTCGATACCCGAGAGGTCAGCACCCCAGGTGGGCATGGGCTTGCGGTCGAAGAACTTCAGCGCCTTGAGGCGAAGGTCCAGCATCCACTGGGGCTCGCTCTTCTTGGCAGAGATGTCGCGCACGACGTCCTCATCCAGACCGCGCTTCGCGGACTGGCCTGCCTCATCGGAGTCAAACCAGCCGTACTCGTAGGTACCGATGCCTTCGAGCTCGGGGTTTGCCTCCAGAATTTCGGAAATGACGGTGTTGTTGGCGTTCTGCTCAACCTGATTAGTCATTACGGCCTTTCTTGGTGGGTTTGCTTTCACGAGGTATGCGTGAAAGGTGTCTATCGTCCTCCGGCCGGTATACCCGGCCAGTGGGCGGAAGTCTGTGGTGCTGGCTTAGGTGCCCGTCTGGTCCTGTGTCTTTGGTGTTGGTAGGATGCTTGGTTCTGGTAGCTCCACCCTGCCCAGGGGGATGTGGGTGGTGCAGACGTGGGCGCCCTGAGCCATGGTGGATAGTCTGCGTACATCCACCCCTAACAGATCAGCGATAATCTGTGTTTCCTGATCGCAGAAGACTGTGAAGTCCTGAGCTAGATCCCGCACAGGGCAGTGCCCTTGGCAAAGCTGAATACTGGCCAGTAGGTGCTCAGGGAGGCGGGCAGCCGCAGAGGTTGGAGGGCTCATCACATTAGCGCTGGCCACGAATCCGTCGCGGGTCATGGCTTCCGCTAGAGCCCTGGCGCGGTCGGCAATCTCTGAGCCAGCCGCCTCAACGATGGGGCGGTAGCGGGCTTCCATTTCTGCTGCCCGCGCAGTGGCGAAGGACCGAAGAGCGTCGTCCCCTACCGCCTCTTGCAACATAGTGAGAGCTGAGCGGGCTATATCAAGGTAGTCGTTGCCCAGCTCTGAGTGCCCTCTGGGGGCAATGACGTAGCGTCGAGCTGGACGTCCGGCACCTGCACCTGGCTGCCGGTGGGTGGCGACCTCAATGAGGCGGTCTTTTTCAAGAGCGTCGAGGTGCCGCCTGACCGCTGCCGGGGTCAGGTTCAGGAGTTCACCCAGGTTGGCTGCAGAAACAGGGCCGTGGGTGAGAACTCCTTGTAGAACACGGTCTCGTGTTCTTTCCTCTGTTTCTGCAGGGCGCGCTGCTGTTACTGTCGGCTTGCGAGCTTTATCTGCGGAATACACAAGTAAAGTATGTCCTAATTCCCCCTGTGCGGTCTAGTTAGGCGAACCTATTTCTAAGGTCTTTCCAGTCACATTTTATGAATTACTCATAATTATCCTGGAGAAAGAGGGTTTAAAACCTATACCCCTTCCCTCCGTCATCTGACAGCAAGGACGAGCAGAAAAGACTAGAATGGTCTGGTGACTATCCCGGTACTATCTCATCAGAATTCTGCGCGCGCCAGTGCGCCCGGCCCTGCCTTGCTGATTAATTCTCTGGTGAAGGAGTTCAAGCCCTCCAAAGAATTTGCCGCTAAAAACCCGCACCGTCTTACTGAAGATGGCTTGCACAGAGCCGTTGACGGAGTAAATCTCACCATTAACCGCGGCGAAGTCACTGTTCTACTGGGGGCCAACGGTGCTGGGAAAACCACCACCCTAGCCTGCGCCCAGGGTCTACTCAAACCCGATGGTGGCAGTGTAGAACTTCTCGGCAGCTCACCTTGGGGTGCGTCGCCAGAACTACGCTCACGCGTTGGGATTATGTTGCAGGACGGCGGCCTACCTCAGCACATGCGCCCCGTACCCTTACTGCGCCACATCGCTCGCATGTACGCCCAGCCTCTTGATCTCGATGCCCTCGTAAAGAGACTGGGCATTGACACCTTCAACGGAACTACGGTACGCCGGCTTTCAGGCGGCCAGAAACAGCGAGTAGCACTTGCTGCTGCCATCATCGGTCAACCAGAACTTCTTTTTCTCGATGAGCCCACCGCGGGGCTTGATCCTCAGTCGCGTTCCGTCGTTTTTGATATCATCAGTGAGCTACGGGACGCAGGGGTTGCGATTGTACTTACCACCCACCTGCTCGATGATGCCCAAAGAATTGCGGACCGGGTTTTTATGATTAAGCGAGGCACGGTGGTTCTGTCAGGGAGCATGGCAGAGGTGCTTGCCGCCGGCGGGAAGAATCAACAAACCCTAACCTTTACCGGTGGAACAGGTCTTCAGTTGGTGGACTTCCTCCCCCAGGCCCAAAGTGATGGCCTGGTCCTGCTTGAAAAAGCAGCGGGCCGCTACGAGATCAGCGGGGATATCAAGCCTCACCATTTGGTGGCTCTCACCAACTACTGGCAGAAACTCGGGGCAATCCCCACTGAATTCACGCTGGCACCGCGCACCCTTGAAGATATCTTCCTCGAACTATCCGGTAACGAGATCCGATGACACAGACCCGAACTCACAATGCCGCCTCACCCGTCACCCGCGTGCTGGCTCAAGGCCTCTACGAGACCCTCGCCATGCTCAAAAACGGCGAGCAGCTCATGGTCAACCTCGCCTTCCCTATCATGGGCCTCTTGGCGCTCAATTACACTGCTTTCCTGGACCCCTGGGCAGAGCGTTACGGTATCTCCCGCATTGACGTAGCCGTCCCCGGCGTCCTCGCTTTGTGCGTCCTCTCAACTGCCCTATCAGGTCAGGGGATCGCCACCGGTTTTGACCGGCGCTATGGCGTCCTCCGGTTCATCTCTACCACCCCCCTCGGCAAAAGCGGCCTGATTCTCGGCAAAGTTTGTGCGGTGTTGACCATGCTGGCGCTTCAGTATTTTGTGATTGGAGCACTGGGCCAGCTTTTGGGGTGGACAGCCACTGTGCCCGGAGTCCTGCTCTCTTTACCTACGCTTTTGTTAGGGGCAGCCTGCTTCACCTCATTGGGGCTGTTCATTGCCGGAACAGTAAGGGCTGAAGCCACCCTGGCCATCGTCAATATGGCATGGGTTCTTCTGGCGGCACTCGGTGGCATCCTCCTGCCGACCGACCGATATCCTGCCGCCATTGCACCGCTCGTAGATGCACTGCCATCAGCCGCTCTGGGTAACGCCCTCCGCGGGGACTACATTTACCAAGATTTTTTTCTCATCCCCCACCTCATTCTTCTGCTCAGCGCGCTAGTCTTTAGCGCTCTGTGCGTTCGCTTCTTCAAATGGTCCGCCTAACAACTGTGAAGGTCGCACGTTCATGACTAACACCACCGGGGTAGAACCCGACACCCGCCCTACTATCGGCGAGAAACTGGTACCCCATCGTTACACCTCGTGGGTCAAAAAATTGGCCTGGGCCGTAGCCATTGCAAATATCTTCCTCATTGTCTCCGGTGGTATTGTGCGCCTCACCGGCTCTGGGCTGGGCTGCGATGCCTGGCCGCGTTGCACCTCTGACGGGTCATGGACTACCACCCCCGAGATGGGCGTGCACGGTTTGGTTGAATTCGGCAACCGTCTGCTGACCTTTGTACTGATGGCCGTCACCATCCTTGCCTTCCTCTCAATTCTCCGAATCGTCTTTCCGCAACGGATGAAGCCCAGTGCCTTCATCCGCACACTTTTTACAGGCCTACGAGCTCATGAAAACCGTTACTCTGATCTCTACAACCTGGCTCTCCTCTTGCTCTGGGGCATCCCACTTCAGGCAGTTGTAGGTGGCATATCAGTCTGGCTCAAGCTCAACCCCTGGATGATTACCGCGCACTACATGCTCTCTGCCCTCATGATCGCTATCGCAGCTATCTATGTGAACCGCGTCTACCGCTACTTCAGTGGCACCTACAGGGCAGAGGAGCTTACCTCAGCTGACCTGCCGGCAGGTACCTCGCTCCTGCGCGCTCTGGGCTGGCTGGGCGTCATCCTGGTCTTTATCCTCATCTTCATGGGCACCGTCACCACCGGCACCGGCCCCCATGCGGGCGATGCCAACACCCACCGTCATGCTTTTGACCCTGTTCTGATCACCCGCACCCACGGCATGACGGTGTGGATCTACTGCGCCAGCATCCTTGCTGTTTTCGTAACCGTCAAACGATATGCTCTACCTAAAATCTTGTTGAGGTCCCTGCTCTTCGTCCTGGTGGTCTTGGCCTACCAGGCAATCGTCGGGTATACGCAGTACTTCAACGGTCTGCCTATTTGGCTGGTGGAACTGCACCTGTTCGGTTCAGGTATCTTCACCCTGGCTGCCGGCTCACTGATCGAACGGCAGCTCACCCTCACTAACCCCAAGCAGCGAGAGCTTGCCCTGCAACGTATCCAGCACTAAAGCTGCAAAACCCGCACAGAAAAAGCCCTCGGTTTCCTATCAAAGGAAGCCGAGGGCTTTTTACATATGAAGATCTAAAAGATGGGTGCCAACACTGCTGAGCCGACAAAGGGATCAACCGCAAGAGCGATGAACAGAACGGTGAGATAGGTAATTGAGCCGTGGAAAACCACCATAGCTGTGCGGCTGGTTGCCTTCTGGGCAAGAGCAAGGCGGTGCAACTTATGGCAGTGATAAAGGAACCAGGCGCCACTTGCACAAGCAGTGAGAGTGTATACCCAACCAGCACCACCGAGTGGGATGAGAAGCAGAGAGCAGGCCACCATTGCCCAGCCGTAGAGAACTACCTGCACCGAGACGCTCTTGGCAGAGTCAGTAGCACCCAGCATGGGGATGCCTGCAGCACGGTAGTCCTCTGCATACTTCATCGACAGCGGCCAGTAGTGAGGAGGGGTCCATAGGAAAATCACCATAAAGAGCACAACAGCAGCCCAGGAGATGGTGTTCTCGACGGCAGCCCAGGCGATAAAGACCGGCATACACCCAGCCAAGCCTCCCCAGACAATGTTCTGCTTGGTACGCTTTTTGAGCCACAGCGAGTAGAAGACAACATAAAGGAAGATTGCAACGACACCCAGCCCCGCCGCTAGGGGGTTAACGAGGAAGTAAAGGTAAACGATGGAGACCAGCGATAGAATCCACGAAAAGACAAGGGCCTCGCGGTCCGTCAGTTCACCGGTCACCAAGGGGCGCTTCTCGGTGCGCTTCATTTTGCGGTCAGCTTCGCGGTCGATGTAGCAGTTAAAGGCACACGAAGCGCCAGCTGCGAGCGAACCACCAATCATGGTGTTGAGCACCAGCCAGAAGTTGGGGAACCCACCGGCAGCAAAAATCATGGTGGGCGCAGTCGTCACTAGCAGAAGCTCAATAATTTGAGGTTTCGTCAGATGGATATAAGCCCTGATTTTACGTCGCAGGGAAATTTTGCCTGCAGCTCCCGTCGATTCAGGCAACAGCCCGCGATGTTCTTGGCGATCAATCACGCTCTTCATGCCATGGCCCTTCACGTATGCAGGTTCCCTTACAGATGGTGTGCGGTACCCCAGGCGCTAAATGATGCTGTGACAAGAGTTGTGGAGCGTTGGCTGACTGGTTGAAATGCTGAGCAAGAATTTCCCGTATCAACCGGTGAGATTACAAGTGTGGCGGTCATCACGCTCACCCTTTGCCAGTGCAATAATTGGGCGCACAAGGGGACTTTCGGTCAACTTATATCGTATAACGACTTACCTTTGAGACCTAATACCGATTCTTCTCATTACCCATATCTCTCAGCTATCAGACAAAACCGAGCACCGCTTGCCATGGTGAACTATTGTTAAGAACTGGGTCACTTTCCACAGGTTTCACCTCGGCAAACTTCTGCCTCCCTGTGTTCTCAGTGTCCAAAGAACTATCCGCATATTTCTGGCAGGATGCCAGAGCAGAGAGGATTACTCGTGCCCAACCTTAATCAGAAGCTTGAGTGGACCGAAAAAGATCAGCGGGCAGTTGATACTGCGCGCGTACTAGCAGCCGATGCCGTCGAGAAGGTTGGCTCGGGCCACCCCGGCACTGCTATGAGCCTAGCACCTGTGGCCTACATGCTCTTCCAGAAAATCATGCGCCACGATCCCACCGATGATCGCTGGGCCGGCCGTGACCGCTTTATCCTCTCACCTGGACATACATCTTTAACGCTCTACAACCAGCTTTTCTTGGGCGGTTTCGGCCTGGAGCTTGAGGACCTCAAGAGTCTTCGCACCGCACGCGCTTTGACCGCAGGGCATCCCGAGTACGGCCACACTAAGGGCGTTGAAATCACCACTGGACCTCTCGGCCAGGGCCTAGCGTCCGCAGTCGGTTTTGCTTACGCCCAGCGTCGCATGCGCGGTCTGTTTGACCCCCAGGCACCTGCTGGCACTTCTCCCTTTGACCACACCATCTTTGCCATTGCTTCTGAAGGTGACATTCAGGAGGGCGTGACCGCTGAAGCCTCTGCCCTCGCAGGGCACCAGCAGTTGGGCAACCTGGTTGTCATTTTTGACCGTAACCATATCTCGATTGAAGACAACACCGATGTTGCCTTCACCGAGGACGTCGCAGCCCGCTACGAAGCTTACGGCTGGGATGTCACCAAGGTGGACTGGACCGTCAGCGGTGAGTACAAGGAAGACCTTGAGGCTCTCTACGACGCTATCGTTGCCGCCACCAAGGTCACCGATAAACCCTCTTTCATTGAGCTGCGCACCATCATTGGCTACCCCGCCCCCACCAAGCAAAACACCGGTGGCATTCACGGCTCCAAGCTGGGTGCCGATGAAGTTGCAGCCACCAAGGAAATTCTGGGCTTCGATCCCGAAGCTCACTTTGTAGTTGAACCTGAAGTTCTTGAACACACCCGCGCTCTGGTTGAACGCGGGGCAGCAGAGCGTAAAAAATGGGAAGCTTCACTGAAGACCTGGCGAGCTGCTAACCCTGACGCAGCCCAGCTCTTTGACCGCCTTGAAGCTGGTGAACTCCCCGAAAACTATGCAGATGCCTTCCCCACCTTCGAAGCTGGCACTTCCCTTGCTACCCGTGCGGCCTCCGGTAAGGTCATCAATGCGATTGCATCGACTTTCCCCGAGCTCTGGGGCGGCTCAGCTGACCTGGCCGGTTCAAATAACACCACCATCGATACCGAGAAGTCCTTCAACCCCGAATCACGTACCACCAAGACCTGGACGGCTCACCCCTACGGTCGTGTACTGCACTTCGGCATCCGTGAGCATGCAGCAGCAGCCATTACCAACGGCATCGCGCTCTCATCCCCCACCCGCCCCTTCTCAGGCACCTTCTTTGTCTTCACCGACTACCAGCGCCCCGCCGTCCGCCTGGCAGCGCTTATGGGGGTGCCCAACATCTTTGTCTGGACCCATGACTCCATCGGTCTGGGCGAAGACGGCCCCACCCACCAGCCTGTAGAGCACCTCACCGCTATGCGCGCTATCCCCGGCCTGGACGTCGTGCGACCTGCTGACGCCAACGAAACCGCTGTTGCCTGGCGCAAGATTCTGGAAATCAAGGATCACCCCGCCGGCCTGGTGCTCTCACGCCAGAACCTAACCACCATTGCGCGTGAGGATCTGCACCCCGATGCAGACGGCGAGAAATTCGCGTCAGCCGAGGGCGCCGCCCGCGGCGGTTACGTGCTGGCTGACACCGAAGGCACTCCCGATGTCATCATCATCGCCACCGGCTCAGAGGTAGAAATTGCATTGGATGGCCGCGCCAAGCTGGCTGAGCAGGGTATCGCTGCTCGCGTGGTATCCATGCCCTCTCGCGAGTGGTTTGCCGCTGAAAGCGCTGAATACCGTGAATCCGTGATCCCTTCAGCTATCAAGGCACGCGTTACCGTAGAAGCCGGTCTACGCATGACCTGGAACGATCTGCTGGGTGATGCCGGCCGGGCTGTTTCACTAGAACACTACGGCGCTTCTGCATCAGCTGAAGAGCTTTACCAGCAGTTTGGCATTACTGCTGAAGCTGTAGCTCATGCTGCTCAGGAATCTATCGAAGCTACCCGCTAAAACCTAGCTGTGTCTGCTACTGGAAGCCCGGTAGCAGACACGGTCTTCACCAGAACTTTTGCCACCGTAGCACCGTGTTCGGTGGCCCTATTGAAAGGGAAAGAATGACAACCCCTACCCAGAAGCTTTCTGACGCCGGCGTTTCCATCTGGCTCGATGACCTCTCGCGTGAGCGCCTCACCAGTGGCAACCTCCAGGAACTCATTGACACCAAGAATGTTGTTGGCGTCACCACCAACCCCAGCATCTTTGCTTCCGCACTCTCCAACGGTGCCGCTTACGCTGAACAGATGAAGCAGCTAGCAGCAGCCGGTGAAACCGCTGAAAACGCAGGTTTCGCTGCCATGATTGACGACGTCCGAGACGCCTGCGATGTCTTTGCCCCCATCTACAGCGCTAGCCAGGGCTTTGACGGCCGCGTTTCCATTGAGGTCAGCCCTCTACTAGCCCGCAATGCTGAAGAGACCCTTGCTCAGGCTAAGGAGCTCTACTCAATCGTTGACCGCGAAAACGTCATGATTAAGATTCCCGCCACCCTTGAGGGCCTTAAGCCAATCGCTCAGGCTCTGGCTGAGGGTATTTCCGTCAACGTCACCCTCATCTTCTCGCTGGAGCGCTACCGCGCCGTCATCAACGCCTACATGCTCGGTCTTGAAGAAGCGCTGGCTAAGGGCAAGGACCTTTCAAAGATTCACTCCGTAGCTTCTTTCTTCGTCTCCCGTGTAGACGCTGAAATTGACAGCCGTCTGGATGCCATCGGCACCGAGGAAGCGCTGGCACTCAAGGGTAAAGCCGGCGTAGCCAACGCCCGACTGGCCTTTGAGGTCTACGAGCAGGCTTTCGAATCTGAGCGCTGGGCCCGCCTTGAAGCTGCTGGCGCCAACCGCCAGCGTCCCCTCTGGGCATCAACCGGCGTCAAGAACCCCGCTTACCCTGACACCCTCTACGTCACCGAAATCGCTGCCCCCGGTACCGTCAACACTATGCCCGAAGCGACCCTCAATGCGACCTTCGACCATGCAGAAATCACCGGCGATGCCATCAAAGGCACCTACGAAGAATCCAATGAGATTCTCAACGCGCTTGAAGCCCTAGGCGTCTCTTACAACGACGTTGTAGAGAAGCTAGAAGCTGAAGGTGTAGAAAAGTTCGAGGTTTCTTGGCGGGAGCTTCTGGCAACCGTTGAAGGTGCTCTCAAGAACTAACGGCAAAATGGTCACATACCCTGGTGGCCTGTGGCGGCGGTAGGTCCCCCCCCTGCCGCCGCCTTCATCAATAACAACCCAAAGGATTCACGACGGTGTCACAAACCTTCGAATCAAACCCGCTACGCGATCCACGTGATCGCAGGCTTACCCGCATTGCAGGCCCCAGCTCTCTGGTCTTCTTCGGCGTCACCGGTGATTTGGCACGCAAGAAGCTCCTACCAGCTGTCTATGACCTGGTTAACCGTGGGCTCCTACCGCCCAGCTTTGGTCTGGTGGGCTTCGGTCGGCGCGAATGGAGCCATGACGATTTCCGCGCAGAGGTACGGACGCACGTCGAAGCTCACGCCCGCACCCCCTTCCGTGAGGACGTCTGGACCCAGTTTTCCGCAGGGATCCGCTTTGTTACCGGAACTTTTGACTCCAATGAGTCATTCGAGAAGCTCAAGGAGACCCTGAGCGAGCTCGATGAAACACGAGGCACCCGAGGTAACCATGCCTTCTACCTCTCTATCCCCCCTAAGGATTTTGACCAGGTTCTGCAGAAACTTGCCGACCACGATTTAGCCAACCACAACCAGCACGAAGGCTGGCGCCGTGTTGTCATTGAGAAACCCTTCGGCCATAACTTGGAATCTGCCCGTGAGCTGAATGCGATTGTGGAGCGTGTCTTTCCTGCCGATTCAGTCTTCCGAATCGATCACTACTTGGGCAAAGAAACCGTGCAGAACATTCTTGCCATGCGCTTTGCTAATCAAATGTTCGAACCGGTCTGGAATGCCAACAACGTGGACCACGTTCAAATCACCATGGCCGAGGATATCGGTATCGGTACCCGAGCCGGATACTACGACGGTGTTGGCGCAGCACGCGATATCATTCAGAACCACTTACTCCAGTTATTGGCTCTCACCGCGATGGAAGAGCCCATTAGCTTCAACGCTGAGCACCTGCGCGCTGAGAAAGCTAAAGTACTTGAAGCAGTCGAAGTGCCAGATGATATAGCCAGTGCCTTCGCCATCGGTCAGTATGAAGGGGGTAACCAGGGCGGCGAAGAAGTTAACAGCTTCTTCGAAGAGAACGATATCCCCGCAGATTCCCGTACCGAAACTTTTGCTGCTCTCAAGCTCAATATTAAAACCCGCCGTTGGAACGGTGTGCCCTTCTACCTACGCGCCGGTAAGCGCCTGGGGCGCCGCGTGACCGAAATCGCGGTAGTTTTCAAGAAGTCACCCAACCTGCTCTTTGGCGGTGCCTCTGATGATTCAGGGCAGAACGCCATCGTCATTAGGGTTCAGCCCGATGAAGGTATGACCCTGCGCTTCTCATCCAAGGTGCCCGGCACTCAGATGGGTATTCGCGATGTCAATATGGACTTTGGCTACAGCCATTCCTTCACCGAGGAGTCCCCTGAAGCCTACGAGCGCCTCATCTTGGACGTCCTACTAGGCGAGCCGCCGCTCTTCCCCCGCCACGAAGAAGTAGAGCTGTCCTGGAAGATTTTAGACCCCTTCGAGGAATACTGGGCAGAACACAAGATTAAGCCCGAAGGCTACGCTCCAGGTTCCTGGGGCCCCACCTCAGCCCACGAAATGCTCAAACGTGACAACCGCGCCTGGAGACGCCCGTGATCAAGAACATTAAAGACACCACAGTTGGCCAAATTGCCAAGGAACTCTCTGACCTCCGTAATGAGGAAGGAGCAACCACTACCAGCCGTGTGCTCACTCTGGTCATCCTTGCCGATAAGGGCCATTCTAAACTAGCAGTTGAAGCCGCTCTCAAGGCTTCCTACGAACACCCCAGCCGTATTATTGTGCACGTGGGTTACGGAGAAGATCATGAGGACCGCCTCGATGCCCGCCTTTACTTGGGTGGCGACGCCGGTGCCGCTGAACTTGTTATTCTGAGAGGTTACGGGAGCGCATCTATACCTACCGAATCGTTGATTTCGGGCTTGCTCCTACCTGACTCTCCCATCGTGGTCTGGTGGCCCCACTCAGTCCCACAGAACCCCGCTGAACATTCCATTGGCCGTATTGCTCAGCGTCGCATTACCGACTCTGCCCGGTCCTATGACCCTGAGAGCACGCTTGAAGCGCTTTCAAGTTGTTATGCCGATGGTGATACTGACTTGGCATGGATTAGACTGACGCTCTGGCGCATTCAGATTGCCGCTGTTTTCGATCAGTTGCAGCCATCACCGGTCAAAAAGGTGACCGTCTGGGGTTCAGCTAAATCACCGTCAGTGGTGCTGCTGGGAGGCTGGTTAGGTAGCCGCCTCGATGCGGACGTTCACCTGAAGACTACAGCTGTTGACCGCGGGCTCTTCCGGGTCGAGCTGGAGCGAGAAGATGGGACGGTGACCATTCACCGACCGGGCAAGAAAATTGCCACCATCTCTTCCCCTGACTCTCCTGACCAGCAGATCTCTTTGCCGGTCCGCTCCCTCGCGGACTGCCTAGCTGAGGAGCTGCGGCGCCTGGACCCCGATGAGGTCTATGGTGAGGTACTACGCAGCTGTGTCTACAACGAAAGAATGGTCATTGAACACGATGACCAACAGACACCTGAAGAATCTGCTGATTACACGGAGGTTTTTGATGCCTAACCCCATTCTTGTTCCCCATGCCGATAAAGGCCAACTGGCTCTTGCCGGTGGCAGCCGCATCATCAACGTCCTTTCAACCGCCGTGGCAGAACAGGGCCTAGCCCACCTTTCGGTCACCGGGGGCACCATGGGGATTGCTGTACTAGCCAACATTGCCGAGAACCCTCTGCGTAGCACTGTTGACTGGTCAAAGGTGCACTTCTGGTGGTCAGATGAGCGTTTCGTTACCACCGGACACGAAGATCGCAATGAGCAGCAGGCCAAGGACGCTCTCTTAGAAGCACTCGATCTACCTGCTGAAAACCTGCATATTATAGGTGCCAGCGATGTATTCGAGACCGCTGAAGCAGCTGCAGAAGCCTACGCTCATGAGTTAGCTCGGTTTGCTCCGCACGGCGAGGCGTCCCCCCGTTTCAGTCTCACCCTATTGGGCATGGGCCCTGATGGGCATATCGCGTCTCTTTTCCCGGGCCGCACCGAGATTCTGGAAGCTCAGCAGGTAACTCTTGCGATCCAGGATTCCCCCAAGCCCCCGCCCACCAGGGTGACCCTCACCTTGCCAGTCATCAACTTCTCAGAGCGTATCTGGTTTTTGATTGCGGGGTCTGATAAAGCCGAAGCGACAGCCCGTCTACTGAAAGCTAGCCAGATGGCTGAAACTGAGCTTACCGCAGAGATTCTGCAAGAAACTCCGGCGGCAGGCGCTCGAGGTATGCTCGAAACTTTGGTTCTAGCAGCCCAAGACGCCATCTCGTCTTAGACCTTTAAACATTTAGCCCCCGGCTCCTGTGAGAGCCGGGGGCTAAATGTTTAAAGAAAACAGGTTTTATAGTAGCGCGGTGGTTTCAAAACGAAGTACCAGAGCGTAACCGATAATAGCGAAAACCCACAGCAGAATAATGACGACCGTCATGCGGATAAGGTTCTTAGACGCCATACCTGAAGAGTTGAGGGAGGTAGTCATACCGCCACCGAACATATCAGAAAGACCGCCACCCTTACCGCGGTTCAGCAGAACCAGCAGGATGGTCATAACGCTCAGAATTGCGATGACGACCATCAGAGTAATCTTAAGAGTTTCCACGCAGAACCTTTCACTTCAAAAAATCTTGGAGCCTATTATTGGCATCCACAAAAACTATACGCGCATACTACGCCCAACGCACCTTTTACACGGGAGGGGGCGTTCACCCTTAGCGCTAAGCCTGAGTGAAACACAGAGAGGACGCCGAACCGCACCAGCTGCCAAGAGTGCAGGAATGGCACGGTTCGGCGTCCTCGCTCAGAGCTACTTACGCGTTGAAACGTGCAATGTTAGCGAATTCGGTGGGATCAAGCGACGCGCCACCCACCAGCACACCGTCAACGTCCTGCTCCCCCATAATTTCGGGAGCTGAAGCAGCCTTGACTGAGCCGCCGTAGAGGACGCGTACCTTATCAGCGATCTCTGCTGAGTAGAGCTTGGTCAGCTCGGCGCGGATTGCTGCGCTCATCTCCTGGGCATCAGCTGCGGTAGCAACCTTGCCGGTGCCGATAGCCCAAACGGGCTCGTAAGCAACAACCAGGGTTTCAGCCTGCTCAGCGGTGAGACCCTCAATGGAGCCACGTAGCTGTTCTAGGGTGAAGTCAACGTGCTCGCCAGCTTCACGCTTGTCCAAACCTTCACCTACGCAGAGCACGGGGACCAGCTCGTTACGGTAAGCAGCCTGAACCTTAGCAGCGCAAACCGCGTCAGTTTCACCGTGGATGGTGCGACGCTCTGAGTGACCAACCAGAACATAGGTAGCTCCCAGCTTGTTGAGGAAGACACCGGAGATGTCCCCGGTGTAGGCACCGGAATCCTGGTCTGAGAGATCCTGGCCACCGTAGACAATGTTTAGCTTATCGCCGTCTACCAGGCTCTGTATCGAACGGATGTCGGTAAAGGGAGGGAAAACAGCTACTTCTGCAGTGTCATAGTCAAAGTTGGTGTCATCGAGGGTCCATGCCAGCTTCTGCAGCAGAGTAACGCCCTCGGTGTGGTCCATGTTCATTTTCCAGTTACCGGCAATAAGCGGTTTGCGAGTCATAGGCTCGTCCTTTCTGGTGATCCCATTGTGTCTGGGATGAGTGCACCAAAGGTACACAGTGTGAAAAAATTTGGTGAAAGTGTGGCAAGGGCGGGCTACCCTTCGATAACCCGCCGTTGACAGGCCTTAGGCGCCCAGGGCGTCCAGACCCGGAAGAGTTTTACCCTCGATGTATTCCAGGGAAGCGCCGCCACCGGTGGAGATGTGGCCGAACTGCTCATCTGCGTAGCCCAGGTTGCGCACTGCTGCTGCTGAGTCGCCGCCGCCGATGATGCTGAAAGCGTCTTTGTTAGCGACGATAGCTTCAGCTACAGCCTTGGTGCCGTGTGCAGTATTGGGGAACTCTGCAACGCCTACTGGACCGTTCCAGAAGATGGTCTTAGCACCGGCAATCTTTTCTGCGAAGAGTTCACGAGTCTTGGGGCCGATGTCTAGGCCGTCAGCCTTTTCGCCCAGCTCTCCGCCTTCCATATCTTCGATGGGGCGGATTTCGAAGTTAGCATCATTCGAGAAGTCATCGCCGCAGACAACATCCAGAGCGGTGACCAGCTCGGTGCCCCTCTCTGCTGCTTCCGCCAGGTAACGCTTACAGGTTTCTACCTGATCCTTTTCGAGGATGGAGGTGCCAACCTTGTAGCCCTGAGCAACAGCGAAGGTGTAGCCCATGCCGCCACCGATCAGGATGGAGTCAGCCTTGCCGATGAGGTTATCAATGACAGCCAACTTATCGGAGACCTTAGCGCCGCCCATGATCACCACGAAAGGACGCTCCGGGTTGTTGAGGGTCTTCTCCAGGACGTCGACCTCGGTCTTCACAAGGTCGCCCAGGTAAGCAGGCAGAATCTTAGCAATATCAAAGACAGACGCATGTGCGCGGTGAACAGCACCGAAAGCGTCGTTGACGTAGGCGCCGTTATCACCGGTCAGAGCAGCCAGCTCAGCTGCGAACTCTGCGCGCTCAGCCTCATCCTTTGAGGTTTCACGAGCATCAAAACGTACGTTCTCAACGACCAGCAGCTCACCGTTCGCCAAAGCTTCAGCCTTAGCCTTAGCGTCATCGCCCACTAGGTCGGTGGCGATTGCTACGGGGAAGTCAGCCAGTTCGGCAAGACGCTGCGCAGCAGGTGCGATGGAGTACTGAGGATCAACCTTGCCCTTAGGGCGGCCCAGGTGAGCGGTTACGATAACGCGTGCGCCAGCCTCGGTCAGCTTCTTGAGCACGGGCAGGGATGCGCGCACTCGACCGTCATCGGTCACCTTGCCATCTGCCAAAGGAACGTTGAGGTCGGAACGAACGAGCACGCGGCGGCCAGCAACGCCACCAGCAATCAGGTCTTCAAGGGTTTTAGCCATGATATTTTGTCTCCTCTAAGGGAAAGTTTGGGTAATGCCTACCATATGTAGGCTGATACAGCACGGGTTAGCGAACCGCATACATAACCAGTATGCCCGTTCGCTAACCCGTAGCTAGTGTCTTATGTTCAAGACAATTTAGTTTTTTTACAGCTTAGAGAGCTGCGACAACCTTATTGGTGAACATAACGAGACGTGAAACGTAACCGAACTCGTTGTCGTACCAAGCAATAACCTTGACCTGGTTACCAATAACCTTGGTCAGGGGCGCATCGAATACGGTGGAGATAGCTTCACCTTCGATGTCCTTAGACACGATGGGCTCTTCGTTGTACTTGATGATGCCCTTGAAAGCGCCCTCGGCGGCTTCCTTCATGGCTGCGTTGACTTCCTCAACGGTAACCTCGCGTGAGGTTTCGATGGTGAGGTCGGTGATGGAGCCAGTGGGGGTGGGAACGCGAACAGCGAAGCCGTCCAGCTTGCCCTTGAGCTCGGGCAGAACCAGACCAACAGCTGCTGCTGCGCCGGTTGAGGTGGGAACCATGTTCAGAGCTGCTGCGCGTGCGCGGCGGAGGTCTGAGTGAGGGGCATCCTGCAGGCGCTGGTCAGCGGTGTAAGCGTGAATGGTGGTCATCAGGCCCTTTTCGATACCGAACTTGTCGTTCAGTACCTTTGCCATGGGTGCCAGGCAGTTGGTAGTGCATGATGCGTTGGAAACGATGTTCATTGAAGCTGAATCGTACTGGTCGTCGTTGACGCCCATGACGAAGGTTCCATCGATGTTCTTACCGGGTGCTGAGAGGATGACCTTCTTAGCGCCAGCTTCGATGTGAGCCTTAGCCTTCTCACCATCGGTGAAGAAGCCGGTGGACTCGAGAACAACGTCAACGCCCAGCTCTGCCCAGGGAAGGTCAGCGGGGTTGCGCTCTGCGAGGACCTTGATTTCCTTGCCGTTGACGGTCAGGCCGTTTTCTGAAACAGCAATTTCGCCGTCGAAGCGACCCATAATTGAGTCGTACTTGAGCAGGTGAGCCAGGCTTGCAACGTCGGTCAGGTCGTTGATTGCTACAATCTCGAAACCTTCGCCGTGCTGCTGAGCTGCGCGGAAGAAGGTGCGGCCGATGCGGCCGAAGCCGTTAATTGCTACGCGTACAGTCACTGAAATCAAACTCCTAGATACAGTTAAGTGACATTCATGGACGGGTTTGCCTTGCGGCTCCCCCAGCCGAACTGTGATGGTCTTGACCATGCTTAGCTCAGCTATTGAGCTCCCGTCCGGTTCTCTTACATCCTACCCTGTTTATGTGAGTTTTGGTGTGTTTCTGTCGTTTTTACCGGTGATTTTTGGGGTATTTTGCCAAATATTGCATCATTTTCACACATAAACGGGTTCTTGAAGAGAAATATGCCGATAATGCACTCATATAACCTCACAAAACCAAATAAAGCCACACAAGAGTCGTGGGTGAAGCCCCTGGTGGTTAAGGTCAGCTGCCGGCCGGTAACGTACCATTTTTGGTCACAAGAGACGCCGACGCTCTGCACATCAGAGAACGCCGGCGGCTTAACTCGTACACGTTAACTTAGTAACCGTGAATGGTGGACTCTGTGCCAGGAAGACCCTGCTCCTGGGCTCGTTTATCTGCCATCGCGATAAGCCTGCGAATCCGACCGGCAATAGCATCCTTGGTCATCGGCGGGTCAGCAAGCCTACCGAGTTCATCTAGCGAAGCCTGTTTGTGGGCTACCCGCAGTTCGCCAGCGTAGCGCAGGTGTTCAGGTACCTTTTCCCCCAGAATTTCGAGGGCACGTTCAACCCGAGCGCCAGCGGCAACAGCGGCCTGGGCACTGCGGCGCAGGTTTGCGTCATCAAAGTTAGCTAGACGATTAGCAGTAGCGCGTACTTCTTTCCGGGCTCGACGCTCGCGCCAGTTATCGAGTGCATCAACAGCGCCCATGCGTTCAAGCAGAAGGCTAATGGTCTCACCGTCGCGGACGACCACACGGTCCACTCCGCGGACCTCACGAGCCTTAGCAATCACGTCAAGACGGCGAGCGGCGCCGACCAGTGCAAGAGCAGCTTCAGCACCCGGGCAAGTAAACTCTAAGGCCGAAGAACGGCCGGGTTCGGTGAGGGAGCCATGAGCCAAGAAAGCGCCGCGCATGACCGCTTCAGCGTCAGCCAAAGAGCCGTTGACGACAGCCGGCGGCAAGCCTCTGACCGGACGACCCCGCCCGTCTAAGAGACCGGTTTGGCGTGCCAGGGCCTCGCCGCCCTGGTCTACGCGCACTACAAAACGCCCACCGCGGCGCAGACCGCCGCCAGACACTGCAGTGATAGAAGCCTCATGCCCATACATCTCAGAGATGTTGTAACGCAGCCTCTCAGCCGTGGCCTCTAAATCAACCTCGGACTCCACCACTATTTTTCCCGCTACCAGGTGTAAACCGTTGGTAAATCGCAAGATCGTGGCTACTTCTGCTTTACGCACCGATGAACGGCTAGCCTCACACTGTGCGAGTTCTTCTTTAACCGAAGCCGTCAGGGCCATACGGTTCTCCTCCAAATATCAATGGCCCCCAGTTCAGGGGCGCAACGTGCGATCTGCGATCAGTGTTTAAAAACTTGTTTGTAGGCTGCTGCGAGTTTCAGCGGATCATGCACACCCGGCTGATCGCTTTCACTCACTGAAGCCCACAAGACCTTAGCACCCACCGCGCTTGCAGCATCTTCAAAGACTTTTTTGTCTTGAACAGTCGATGGGTCAGAAATCACAGTGTTAACCCTAATTTCTGGAGCGTATTCACGCAAAACGAGCAAGTGCTCGGCAGCCGTCATCCCCCGGGTCTCGTTAGCGTTAAGGTCCAGGTTCATCACCAGACAAATTTGGGCGCTCGTCTGCATAATAGAGTCGCGCAAACCCGGCAGAAGAAGGTGGGGCAACAAGGAGGTGTAGAAAGAGCCGGGGCCCAGGACCACCCAGTCGGCCTCTTCAACAGCTCTTACCGCCTCAGCACAGGGTTCGGTATCTTCAGGTAACAGACGCACGTTCTCAATGGTTCCAGCCCTAGCTAGTTTTGCCTGCCCCCGTACGGTTTCACGAACCGGCTGGCCGTCACTGTCTACAGAAAGAACTTCTCCCTCAATCACCATGGGTATTTCAGCCATGGGTAGCACCCTGCCGCGAGCATTGAGAAGAGCACCGGCCCAGTCTAAACCCGCCACGCAGTCATCAAGTAACTGCCAGAGAGTAACAATCAGGAGGTTACCCAAGGCATGATTTTCAAGGCTGGATGGGACGCCCTCCTTAGAAGAGCTGAACCTGTGTTGCATCGCATCACGCCAGGTGCGGCCCCAGTCAGTATCATCACAGAGCGCTGAGAGCGCCATGCGCAAATCACCTGGCGGTACCACATCCATCTCCTGACGAAGCAGACCAGATGAACCGCCGTCATCGGCTACCGTCACCACTGCGGTGAGCGACCCCGTTACCAGTTTGAGCGCAGAGAGGGAGCTCGATAGGCCGTGCCCGCCCCCCAGTGCGGTCACTTTAACCGACCGCCTTTGGCCGCTACCAATGACGGGGATAAGACTGGTTTCAGGCGGTCGAGCCGTGGTAGATTCAGCCATTATTCCCTCCCCATATCACGGTGGTGAATATTGATAATGACATCATCAAGCTGCTCTAAACGGCGGGCTATCTCTTCTGAAACCGCCACGGAACGGTGCTTACCACCGGTGCAACCGATAGCGAAGGTTGCGTAGAGTTTGCCCTCCCTACGGTAGCCCTCGATAACAGGTCGTAGCGCGCGGATATAGTTTTCGATGAATTCCTCAGTGCCAGCCTGCCCAAAGACATAGTCTCGTACAGGGGCGTCCTTACCGGTATGCGGGCGCAAATCTGGCACCCAGTGAGGGTTAGGTATAAAGCGCATATCAGCCATGTAGTGAGCATCGGTGGGCGTGCCGTATTTGAAGCCAAAGCTCATAACCGTAATACGCATGAGCCGCTCGTTATCGGGGGCGTAGGTCTCGCGGATTTTCTTGGCCAGCTGATGGACGTTGTAACCGGATGTATCAATGACATAGTCAGCTGCATCCCGCAGTTCAGAGAAGATTTCACGTTCCCGAGCAATAGCATCTGCGACCATACCACCCTGCTGTAGGGGGTGAGGGCGGCGCTGAGCCTCATACCGGGCAATAATATCTTTATCTGATGCATCCAAGAAAAGCATGGAAAAATTGACATCGGATGCCCGCAGTTTGTTAATCGCAGCCGGAAGATCGCTTAAGAGCCGGCGAGCTCGCACATCGATACCCACAGCCAACTTGGGCATAGTCTGTGGTGACTTTTTGACAAGCTCAGCCAAGGATTCAAGCATCTGGGGTGGAATATTATCGACGACGTACCAGCCCTCATCTTCGAGGGTATTGGCAGCGGTGTTACGTCCAGCACCCGAAATGCCGGTAATCACTAAAATTTGCGGTTTCGAAGCCTCATCAGCGTTCAGGAGGGACATGCTCTGCCTTTTCATTTGTGAACGACTCACTCGGTTTTAAGCCTACCGCACCGGTCAAGAACTGGGAGCAACACCAGTGATTTGCCTGCCGGCATCAGGCTGCCTAGTCTGTTAGCACCTCACCGGTGGTCACATTGATCCCGCCCTGCGGTATCTCAGCTTTTCCCGGCTGCTGTGTTGCTCTCTGTTCTTCAAAATGAGCACGAATTTTAGCCGCCATAGCTGGTCCGACCCCATTGACCTCCTGAAGTGCCTCTTCGGAAGCCTGTGATAGCTGTTTCAGCGAACCAAAATGCTTAATAAGTGCCTCCCGTTTAGCTGGTCCCAGCCCATCAACGCCGTCTAAGGCAGAAGCGACCATTGCTTTACCTCGTTTGGTGCGGTGAAAGGTGATTGCAAAACGGTGGGCCTCATCGCGCACTCTCTGAATCAGATAGAGAGCATCTGAGGTTCGGGGCAAAATAACGGGGAAATCATCCTGCGGCAACCACAGCTCTTCAAGACGCTTGGCAATACCCACCACATAGATATCGGAAATACCCAGGTCTGCCAGTGCAGCCGCCGCGGCATTGACCTGGGGTTGCCCGCCGTCCACCACCACGAGATTCGGTGGGTAAGCAAATTTAGCGGGTTCTATGGCATCAAGACGGTCAGCGTCAATCTCACCAGATTTCTGCTCGCCAGGCAGCTTCTTTTCATCCGTGAGATAGCGCCTAAATCGGCGGTAGATCACGTCATACATGCTGGCTGTATCATCACGTGCTGCATCCCCAGTGATGGTGAACTTGCGGTAATCCCCCTTCTTCGGCAGACCATCCTCAAAGACCACCATGGAGGCCACCACATTGGTCCCCTGAGTGTGGGAGATGTCGTAGCACTCAATTCTCATGAGAGGATCAGGCAGCTCAAGGGCCTCTTGCAACTCGACGAGGGATGCTGAGCGCGTGGTGATGTCTCCTGCCCTGCGGGTTTTGTGGAGTGCAAGCGCCTGCTTAGCGTTTTCTTGCACGGTGCTCATCAGCTCAACCCGTTCACCGCGTTGCGGCACGCTAATAGTCACCTTGGCACCGCGTACACCGGTCAGCCACTGCTCAAGGTGGTGCTGGTTATCGGGAAGCACAGGGACATTGATGGTTTTAGGAATTTCATGCTCATTGAAACTCTGCTCGGACGCCGTATTTCCGGCAGCCAGCGAGGCGGCAACTTCGCCGTAAACCTGAGCAAGTAGCTGTTCGGTCAGCGCCTCAGGGGTTGAATCTTCAACCTTTTCAACAATCCACCCCCGCTGACCACGGATTCGCCCACCGCGCACAAAGAACACCTGGACCGCTGCCTCAAGATCGTCTTCCACAAAATTGAAGAGGTCAGCGTCCACGGAATCTGAAAGCACCACTGCATTGCGTTCAAAGGCCTTAGTAAGAGCTTCAATATCATCGCGAAGTCGAGCCGCTTTTTCAAAGTCGAAGTCGGCAGCAGCGTCTTTCATCTCACCGGTCAGCTGAGCAATATATTTTTCTGCGCCCCCCGCCATGAAACGGCAGAGCTCCTCAGCAATCGCTTGGTGATCCTGCATGGAGATTTTGCCGGTACAGGGCGCAGAACATTTATCGATATAGCCCAGTAGACAGGGCCGACCCGAAGCCTGGGCCCGATTAAAGACCCCTGTAGCGCACGTGCGAACCGGGAAAACACGCAACAGGGCATCTAGGGTCTCACGAATGGCCCATGCCTGGGAGTAGGGCCCGAAATACCTAACCCCCTTCTTTTTCTCACCGCGCATCACCTGAGCGCGGGGGAACCTGTCTTTGAGTGTGACCGCCAGGTAAGGGTAGGACTTATCATCGCGGAAAGCAATGTTAAAACGCGGCTTAAACTCTTTAATCCAGGTGTATTCAAGCTGCAGTGATTCAAGCTCGCTGCCCACCACCGTCCACTCAACCGATGCTGCGGTGTGCACCATTGCATAGGTCTTAGGGGTCAACCCCGAGGGGTTAGCAAAATAGGAATTGAGGCGATTACGGAGATTTTTGGCCTTACCCACATAGATAATGCGCCCGTACTCGTCACGAAACCTGTAGACCCCCGGTGAGGTAGGGATGTGCCCCGGTTCGGGCCGGTAATCTGCAGGGTTCGCCACTGTGATCGTCCTTGGGTTCTAAGCTCCACTGTCGCGTTCAGCCGACGGGGATACATTATAGTCATTCTTGCGAGGCTGGCCGGAGAGCTGAGCAATAGCATCCATGATGGTATCGGTGGTCTCGCGGCGCTGCTTGCCGCTCATCGCTGGGCCGAGCTTTTCAAAGGTCATGGGCTCCCCTACCCGCACGGTAAAACGGTGAGGATAAACCATATTGGAGCCCGGCTTCTGAATCTTATCAGTACCGATTAAACCGACAGGAACCACCCTTGCCCCGGTCATATGAGCCAACCAGGCTACCCCAATCTTTCCCTTGTAAAGGTAGCCGTCACGGGAACGAGTACCCTCGGGGTAGATGCCGAAAACCTTACCGTCGTTGAGCCTTTCAAGCGCCTTATCAAGCGCTTTCATGGACTCTTTCTTGTCACTTCGGTTGACCGGGATAATATCGATGACCTGAAAGAGGGCCTTCATCAGTTTGCCGCGGACGCCCGGGGAATTGACGTACTCAGCTTTGGCGAGAAAAGCCACACGCCTGGGCATGAGCGCTGAGATAATCACCGAGTCCAGGAAAGCCAAGTGATTAGAGGCCACAATGACCGGGCCCTCTTTGGGAAAGTTTTCAAGCCCGGTCACGCGAGCACGAAACACAGTTCTCAACAAACCCTCAATACTTTTTTGGGTTGCCTTGTATTTCAGGGACATGGGAGAACTCCTTGACGTGCGTGACCTACTGCCGACGATAACTAGCCGGGTGGCTACCCGGTCTACCTGTTTAGCATACCCCCGTTTTCGCGAAATTCATGGCGAAAAGGGGCTAGGTAGCACTGAGTATCACGAGGTGAGCATTTCCGCTAAAAAACGCCCTGTGTGAGAGCCATCCACCCGAGCGACCTCCTCTGGTGTGCCGGTGGCAATGACTGTACCGCCGCCGTCACCACCTTCAGGCCCCATATCAATCAGCCAGTCGGCACTCTTGATAACATCCAGGTTGTGCTCAATGGTGATGACCGTGTTGCCCTTATCAACCAGACTCTGCAAGACCACCAGCAGTTTGCGGATATCCTCAAAGTGAAGACCGGTTGTCGGTTCATCCAGCACATAGACTGACCTGCCATTGGACCGTTTCTGCAGCTCGGTAGCTAGCTTGACGCGCTGGGCCTCGCCGCCCGAGAGGGTAGTTGCTGACTGCCCCAGACGAACATACCCCAAGCCCACGTCTACCAGAGTGTCCAGGTAGCGAGCAATCTTAGTGAAGGCTGCAAAAAAATCTGCCGCTTCAGCAATGGGCATTTCTAAGACATCCGAAATAGTCTTACCTTTATAGTGCACTTCTAGAGTCTCGCGGTTATAGCGTTTGCCCTTACAAACCTCACAGGGAACATAAACATCGGGCAAGAAGTTCATCTCAATCTTGAGAGTGCCGTCACCGGAACATTCCTCGCAGCGACCGCCCTTCACGTTGAAGCTAAACCTTCCGGGCTGGTAGCCGCGCATTTTAGCTTCGTTGGTCTCAGCAAAGAGCTTGCGAATATGGTCAAAGACGCCGGTGTAGGTAGCCGGATTGGAACGTGGAGTGCGCCCAATGGGTGACTGATCCACGTGAATAATCTTGTCCAACTGATCAAGGCCTGTAATGGTCTTGTGGCGCCCGGGAACCTGCTTAGCCCCGTTGAGCTTGTTAGCAAGAGAAGTATAGAGGATGTCGTTGACCAGGGTTGATTTGCCTGAACCTGAAACACCGGTCACCGCGGTAAGGACGCCCAGGGGGAACTGAACATCAACGTTTTTGAGGTTATTTTCGCGGGCACCCACCACTTTGATGGTGCGTTTTTTATCGATGGGGCGACGTTGTGTCGGCACCTCGATGCTCTTTCGCCCCGCCATGTAGTCACCGGTGATGGATCTCTTGTTGGCCAGCAGCTCGGTATAGGTGCCAGAATGCACGATATCGCCGCCGTGTTCACCGGCGCCGGGGCCAACGTCCACGATCCAGTCTGCCTCTTTCATGGTGTCCTCATCGTGCTCCACCACAATCAGGGTGTTGCCCATGTCGCGTAGCTTAGTGAGGGTTTCGATGAGTCTGCGGTTATCACGCTGATGCAGACCAATTGAAGGCTCGTCGAGCACGTAGAGGACGCCTACCAAACCCGATCCAATCTGCGTAGCCAGGCGGATACGCTGTGCTTCACCGCCGGAGAGGGTGCCAGCAGAGCGCGCCAGGTTGAGGTAGTCCAGGCCTACATCCAGCAGGAACTGTAGGCGGGCGTCAATCTCTTTGAGCACTAGCTCAGCGATTTGCGCTTCGCGAGCGCTGAGGGACAGCGAGCGCACAAAAGAGAGGGCATCACGCATAGGCATCTCGGTGACATCGGCGATCGAGTGACCTCCAACCTTGACTGCCAGAATGGTGGGGTTAAGACGCGCTCCGTTACAGGCTTCGCACGCCACGTTGCGCATGTACTGCTCATAACGGTCTTTAGACCAGTCAGATTCGGTCTCTTCGTGCTTACGCTTGATATAGCCGTAGACTCCTTCGAAGCCCGACGTGTAGCGGCGCTCACGACCAAAACGGTTTTTGTAGGCAACGGTGACTTTGTAGTCCTTACCGTGCAGGATTGCTTTTTTGATTTTGGCGGGAAGGTTCTTCCAGGGGGTGGTGAGCTCAAAGCCCAGTTCGTCGCCTAGACCTGCTAGTAGCCGCAGCCAGTATTCACTGGTTGACTTACCCTGGGACCAGGGGGTGATAGCGCCTTCAGCAAGTGAGAGGTCCGGGTTGGGGATGATAAGGTCTTCATCCACTTGGAGCTTAGACCCAATACCGTCACAAGCTGAGCAGGCTCCGAAGGGAGAGTTGAAGGAGAAGGCACGAGGTTCAATCTCGGTCACCTGCAGTGCATGCCCTTGAGGGCAAGCCAGGTTTTCACTAAAGCTGCGGGTTCGGTCAGCTGCTGCTGGGTCGACATCCACAAAATCAATCAGGACTTTACCATCAGCCAGGCCGAGGGCTGTCTCTACTGAGTCGGTGAGACGCTGATGCACGCTTTCTTTGATGGCAATACGATCAACAACCACTTCAATGGTGTGCTTGTACTGCTTTTCGAGCTTAGGGGCGTCTTGCAGCTGGATGGTCTCCCCATCAACCCTGGCGCGGGAATAGCCCTGATTACTCAGCTCTTTGAAAAGGTCAACGAACTCCCCTTTTCGGGCTGACACTACCGGCGCCAGTACCTGAAGTTTGGTCTTTTCGGGGTAGCCCATGAGGATGTCCACGATTTGCTGGGGGGATTGCTTAGAGATTTCCTCACCGCAGACAGGGCAGTGTGGGTGCCCCACGCGCGCCCAGAGCAGGCGCATGTAGTCGTAGATTTCGGTGATGGTACCCACGGTAGAGCGCGGGTTCTTGGAGGTCGATTTCTGGTCGATCGAAACAGCCGGTGACAGGCCCTCAATGAAATCAACATCGGGCTTATCCACCTGGCCCAGGAACATACGGGCGTAGGAGGACAGTGACTCTACGTAGCGGCGCTGACCCTCGGCGAAAATGGTGTCAAAAGCCAAGGAGGACTTACCTGAACCAGAGAGCCCGGTGAAGACGACCATGGCGTCGCGCGGGATATCCAGGTTCACGTTCTTAAGGTTGTTCTCACGGGCGCCTTGAACGCGGATGTGTGAGAGATCCTGCTTAGTCTTTTGTGGGGCTGAGCCTGCCATAGTTCACCTATCGTCTGCGGGTTTCGAATATATATTCTATACCCCAGGTGTACCCTGTGTCTGCACGTTGGGCACCGGTCAGTCTTAGGCTGGTGGCATAAAATCCTCAGCGAGGGTGATGGCCTGCAAGCCCATAGTGGAGGATGGCATCGGCATCAGCACATCGCCCACCGTCCAAGCGAGAAAATTTCCGGCACCGGGTAAAACGGTGGGCACGCCGCTCTATGGTAAAGGGGCACCGACCGGATTAGAAGGCATAGGTCCATTGTAGGTTTGCCCCGTGGGGACACCTGGGTTTCTTTTAATCTCTGTGAGAGATTGCTAGGCTTTCGCTCTATTCTTTGTAGCTCTTGGAATCTACCATGGGAGTATGACTGAAGCTGGAAAACTAATTTTTGACTCTGCCACCGTTTCCGTTCGTTCACTCGCGGTCTCGGAGATGGAGAACAACGTCTATCTCATTACCGCTAAGAGTGATGGCAGACAGGTATTAATCGATGCTGCTGACGAGTTTGAGCGCATCAACACCTTCGTGCTGGCTGCAGCCGGTGAGGACGGTGCAGGCGCGCTCCGCGAGCAGGGCGACCCTCGTATAGAAGCACTCATCACGACCCATTCGCACTGGGACCATATACGGGCACTCCCCACCGCGGTTGCAACCTACTCCCCCGCAACCTACTGCGGTGCAGCTGACGCTCCTTCCATCCTTGAGCAAGAAGATGTACAGGTCGCGCACCTCTTACAGGGCGGTGAAACCCTCACTTTTGGCGACATCACCCTTGAGGTTATTAGCCTGCGCGGCCATACTCCCGGCTCCATCGCCCTGGTCTACCAGGAGCCTGAGGATGACGGCACCCCGGTGCTCCTTTTAACCGGCGATTCCCTCTTCCCCGGCGGTGTGGGTAAGACCGACACCCCTGCTGATTTCAAGCAGCTGCTGAATGATGTGCGCGAGAGAATCTTCAGCGTATTCGACGACAACACCGTGGTACTTCCCGGTCACGGTCAGCACACCACCCTGGGTGCTGACCGCGGCAACCTTGACGAGTGGGAAGCTAGAGGCTGGTAGTACAGGTAGAAAGGACGCCGGGGCTTACTCCCGGCGTCCTTTTTGCTATAACTTTAGGTTAGAAAGCGGCTTAGAAGAGACCTACCAGCTGGCCGTCCTCATCAAAGCCGATGCGCTCAGCAGACGGCGAAGCGCCCAAACCGGGCATGGTGCGCATCGTGCCGCAGATAGCGTACACATAGCCAGCTCCAGCAGCCAGACGCACTTCACGAACCGGTAGCGTCCAGCCGGTGGGAGCACCCTTGAGGGAAGCATCTGATGAAATGGACAGGTGGGTCTTAGCGATAACCACCGGCAGGTGGCCGAAGCCCAGCGCCTCAAACTTAGCCAGCTGCTGAGCAGCAGCGGGGGCAACCTCGATACCATCAGCACCGTAGACTCTTTTTGCAACCTTCTCAATCTTGGTTGACAGTGAGTCAGAGTCCTCATAGGTGTAGACCAGATCGCTAACATCATCACAGGCAGCAACAACAGCCTTAGCCAGCTCAGTTACGCCAGCACCACCCTCAGCCACACCGCGGTGGATGGCCACGCGAGCGCCAGCTTCTTCAGCAATCGTGCGGATTGCCTCGTGCTCGGAGTCAAAGTCGCTGGGGAAGGCATTGATAGCAACAACCGGCTGAACACCAAAGCTCCGAACAATCTCAATGTGCTTAACCAGGTTTGCGGCGCCGGCCTTAACGTCAGCGGGTGACTCCTGCAACATTCCTTCGGGCAGGGGCTTGCCGGGAACGATTTTGTAGAGACCCGAGTGGGACTTGAGTGAGCGCACAGTGACCACCAGGACGGCGGCGTTGGGCTTGAGACCTGAGGTGCGGCACTTGACGTTGAAGAAACGTTCAGCACCCATGTCGGCGCCGAAGCCGGCTTCGGTAATCACGTAATCGGAGTGTTCTAGTCCCACATAGTCAGCGACTACCGAGGAGTTACCGGTGGCGATGTTGCCGAAGGGACCGGCGTGAATCAGTGCCGGGGTGTGCTCCAAGGTTTGCAGGAGGTTAGGGTTGAAGGCATCCTGCAAAAGGGCTGCCATGGCGCCGTCAGCCTTGAGATTCTGAGCAGTGACAGGCTCACCATCTATGGTGTAGCCGATCACGATGCGGGCTAGACGCTCACGCAGGTCGGTAAAGCTAGAAGCTAGAGAGACAATAACCATAACTTCGGAGGCAGGGGTGATATCGAAGCCGGTCTCGCGGGGCACGCCGTCCATGCGTTCGCCCAGACCCACGATGATGTTGCGCAGGGAGCGGTCATTCATGTCCATCACGCGGCGCCAGGAGATATTCCGGACGTCAATGTTGAGCTTATTGCCGTGGTGCAGATGGTTATCAATCATGGCTGAAAGTAGGTTGTGCGCGCTGGTGATGGCGTGAAAGTCACCGGTTAGGTGCAGGTTCAGCTTCTCCATGGGGACAATCTGCGAGTAGCCACCGCCCGATGCGCCGCCCTTGACACCAAAGACCGGGCCGAGAGCCGGTTCACGCAGGGTCAGCGTTGCCTTCTTGCCAATATGAGCCATACCCTGAGCCAGGGAAACCGAAGTAGCGGTCTTTCCTTCGCCCAGAGGTGTGGGGGTCACAGCAGTGACCACAATGTACTTGGAGCCCTTCTTCAGAGCGTTCTCAGCGGTGGTTGTTTCGTCCAGAAGAACTTTGGCAACATACTTGCCGTAAGGTTCTAAGCGCTCTTCGCCGATGCCAGTTGAAGCTGCAATCTCTGTAATCGGCTGCATGGGCGCGGCCTGCGCAATTTCGAGGTCTGAGGGGAAGGGCTTGCTCATGGTGTGAACTTCCTTGTTAACGTGCTGGGTTTGCCACCCCCAAGTTTAGTGTGCCAGCTCATCTTTACGGCATTGGTTAAGGCGTTTGACGGCTGTGTTGAAAACTGGCCCTGCGGCGCCCTACCCATGACTGTGGGCAGGACGCCGCCGATTAGGCTCGGGCAAAGATTTCAGCCGGGCTGCCCTCAGCCACCAGCTCGCCCTCCTCTAGGAGTACGGCCCGGTCAGCAAGGGAGGCGATGCGGGCATCATGCGAAATGATAATGACCGCCCTGCCCTGCATGACAGCCCTCAATGATTCACGGGCGTCCGCCAGATCAAGCTGGGTGGTGGATTCGTCCAGGATGACGGCGTGCGGGTTGGCCGCTACGATACGCGCCAGTGCAAGTTGCTGGATCTGATCCCGTGTCAGCTCGTGGGCGCTACCACCTATTTCTGTTTCCAGGCCGTTGGGCAAATGAGCAACCCAATCAGCTCCCACAGCTTCCAGGGCATCTAGCTGCTGCTGGTGGCTGGCTGCCGGCGCTGCTACCAGCATGTTCTCTGAGACTGTACCCAGAAAGAGGTGGGCTTCCTGGGTGCAGATCAGCAGGGCAGGACGCCCGGCTTGGTCCACCTGGGTGGGGTAGAGCCCATTGCCCACCGGTTGGCCTTGAACCAGGACGCTCCCCCGGTCAGCAGTTAGTGAACCAGCGATAAGTCGCGCCAGGGTGGTTTTACCTGACCCGGAGCGCCCCACTAGAGCAACTGTTTCACCGGGAAGCAGTTCCAAACTAATGGAACGAATCACCGGGTTCTGCGCCGAATAACCGTAGGTAACATCGCGCAAGCTCACCACGCTATTTTGACTGGAGCTGGGAGCTGCCTCTGCGAGCGCCGCAACTGCTGCTGATTGAGTGGAGGCCTCATCAGCGCGGGTTGCGCGCCCTTGAGCCTGATGTTCAGCTAGGTCAATCACGCCGAAGACGCGGCCCATGGTGACTGACATTTCCCGCAGCTTATCTAACCAATAGGTGAAGATATCGGCGTTGATCCGCATGTTGAAGAGCAGGATTGAAGCCGTGGCGGCGTCCCCCCAGGTTGCCCAACCGTTTTGAACGCAGACAGCGCCCCACATGATGGAAAGTACCAGCGGCAGGTAAGAGTTGAAACCGTCCAACGCCCAGTAGGTTGAGCGAATCACAACCAACCGGTCAGCGATTTGGTAAACATCCTCGGCCCGGTCTTGTTGCACCCTCAGACGTGCCTGCTGAACGCCCAGCTCCTCAATGGTGGAGGCACCGCGGATGTTCTCGGTGGACGCTACGGTGAAAGCAGAGACAGCCTCAGTTTTTTGTTTGATGCGTGCCCCGATTCTGGGGAGAAAAATGGAGAGCATTACGGTCATGACCACTACCATGGGCACAGTGACCAGACCAATGTAGGGGTTGACTGTGAAGATGGAACCAATGGTTACCAGCATCATCACCACAATGAACCCAAACTCAGGTAGACCCTGAGCCAGTACCTGCCTCACCGAGTCGATGTCGTCGGTAAGACGCGAAAGCAGGTCGCCAGAACCCGCATCCTCCACCGTTTGCGCATCCAGGCTAAGGGAGGCGTCCACCAGATCGATACCTAGGTCCCGGTTCAGACGCACACCCAACCTCTGGCCCTGAAAAGTCCAAGCCCGGGTCAGCAGAGCTCCACCTATAGTCGCTGCAGCAATAGCACCCAGGAAACCCCAGGGAAAACCGGTGAGCTGACCGGTCGAAGCCCTGTCAATGAGGAGGCCTACCGTCAATGGCATGACCAAGGAGATCAGAGAGCTAGCCACAAACAGCATGATGAGCAGGGCGAACTGCCAGGGGGTCTTTTTGACAGAACGCCATAGCAGCGCCCAAGTTTTACCTGTGGGGGTTACCGGTAGGAGTTGAGCCACGGTAATCACCGTCCTTAGCCTGTACGGTCAGCCCCACGCTCTGCGGGTCTTTGACCTGAATGAATTCAACCTTCTGGATGGAGACCGTAATAGCCTCCTGCACCTCCTGGACTCTAATGTAAGCAGGCTGGCGATGACCGGCAGCGATACGCCGCTCAGCTTCCATCGTGGTACTGACAATGTAAATTTGCTGGAACTGGCTGAGAGCTCCCCTGCCCGCCCTTGTTTCCAGCCAATCGAGAATAAACTTCTGGCTGGGTTCATCCACCGAGTTCAACGGCTCAGTGAGGACCAAAATCTCAGCCTGTTGAGCGAGAGCCCTTGCCAGCGCCAAGCGCTGACGTTGGCCACCTGATAGGTTGGTGCCTTCAGAGCTAATCTCTGCTTGTAAGTAAGCCTGAGGTTCTCTGCCGCCTAGTCGGAAAGCAATTTCTTCAGAGTCAGTGATTTTCAGAAGTTCAACCATCAGCTCATCGTCTAGCCCCGCTGTGCCCAATTGCAGGTGATCGCGCAGGGTTCCTGCAAAGATCATAGGGTTGGGTTCTGAGAGCAGGACGCGGCGCGGGGTGGTGTTACTCATGTGGGCTTCACGTTCGCGCAGGGAGGCAGTGAGTGCTTCGGCGTAGTCCTGGGCTGTCAGCTGATGGTCACGAGGGTTGATGTAGTGAACAACGGTGTCGGTCTTAGGAATATCAATGTACGCACCCTCGCTTCGAGCATGGACCTCATTCTCGTCATCTTGGGCCGCGCTTTCGACGTCAGCTTCTAGTCGGTGTACGCGTTTAAGAGCCACCCGGGCATTACGCCAGGAAAACAATAGCATCTCAACTGACCAGATGGGGCCCGTCAGCGTGTTGACCAACCCAACGATAGTGACCAACTGCCCGGCGGGAATATCAGTCATCCATATACCGTCCTGCAGTACACCGCGCAGGGCAAAAGCGATTGCCAGCATGGTCACGGTGCCCACCAGGAAGTTACGAGCGGCAAAGGACCAGGTTTGCACGCTCTCAAGTTTGAGCTGAGCTGTATAAACTTCCTGCGCTGTGTTCCGGTATCGGCCCATCATGCGGTTCTGCGCCCCCAGGCCCAGAATGGTACGGATAGATGAGGCGATGTCGCTAGCTTTTGAGGTGCTCTTACCGACCGTCTCACGGAAGGCGTCCGAGTGTTTCTCAAGCACCTTAGAAATCCAGGTCAAGATGCCCAGAGTCAAGAGCAAACCCACCAGAGAAACAAGCGCAACAGCCGGGCTAATACGCCAGAGCTGGTAGGTGCCAAAAACAGTGACGCCCAGGGAGGATGACGCTAGAAGCATGGGGTGCCAGAGCATGGACAGGCTCCGAGAATCCTTATTTAAAATTGCAATCAACGCACCGGTGTCACGCTGAGTGGATTGACGCATCAGCTGACCAATGTAGAGCTTCCAATCCCGTTCCAATCGTGCCACCACACGGAATGTAATGCCCCAGGCAGCCCGCTCATTGAAGGCAAAGTACAGGATGATAGCAACCATCCACCACATGAGTTGCCAGGCCCGCTCTGTATCCCCAGCCAAATGCAGGTCAATAATACGGCCCACCAAAACTGGTAGATAAACCAGCATCAATGATGAAATCAGGTCTAAGACAAAGGGTAAAAAGTGGACGGGTCGCCAACGCCACCCCGGTGGGGCCAATCGGAATTTTTGTTGAGGGTCTTGGTCTTCTGCTATCTCTGCCACGGTTGCATCCTAAAATCTCTGGTATCAAGCGTCATTGTACGGTGTTGACGGTGAAGCTCCCATCAGAGATAGGTCCCTGCCGCACCAACCCTCATCTCTTCGAAGGATGTACGGGTCAGGGCATGAAAAAACCTACCGGTGAAGAACTTCGCTCACCCGGTAGGTCACAGCACTAACAACTAGCTTAACCAGTTCTAACTGGGGAAACCCGCGGGGAGATGTTCATGGTTCCACATTTTGTATTCATGGTTTTCTCCCCCTTTCAAGATTTAGTGTGCGGTTGTGTCTACAGCTACAGTACAGATACATCTCAGGGTTTGACAAGGGTCACACTGAATTTCTTGAGCGCATATGCCAAGGAAGGCAACGTAAGGAACTCCCGGCACCGGGTGAGCTTCTAGCCTACTGAACTTCACCCTCCTGGCACGGGCGCACCCCGCGTTTCCTCCCCCAACGAAGCCAGCCTCATCAAACAATGCCCTAAGCGCAAGGTGACGCACTAGAATGGGAAGCATCATGAAGATCCTTGAACATCTCTCCCCTTCCCTTGCCGATCCCCAGAATAAGTACTTCCGTGGGGATTTTGCATCTAACCCGCTGACCGGCGATGAAGCCTACGAAGCGTTTTTGGGCTGGATTGCAGCCCGCGGTATGGAGCTCTACCCTGCCCAGGACGAGGCGGTTCTTGAGCTAGCTAACGGCAACAATGTCATTCTGGCGACCCCTACCGGTTCCGGAAAGTCGACGGTTGCGGTGGCGGCGCACTTTATCGGTCTGGCTGCCGGCCAGCGCTCCTACTACACCGCGCCCATTAAGGCGCTGGTGTCTGAGAAGTTCTTTGATCTTTGCGAAATCTTTGGGGCTGAGAACGTGGGTATGGTGACCGGTGATTCGTCCATCAACGCCCACGCCCCCATTATCTGCTGCACCGCAGAGATCCTTGCCAATATCGTCCTGCGCGAGGGCGAGGGCGCAGACCTCACCCAAGTGATCATGGACGAGTTCCATTTCTACTCTGACCCTCAGCGCGGATGGGCTTGGCAGGCTCCCCTGCTGGATCTGCCCCAGGCACAGTTTTTGCTCATGAGCGCCACCCTGGGCGATACCCTGCGCTTTGAGAGGGAAATGACCGAGCTGACGGGCAGGGAGTCAGTGCTGGTCACCAGTGAGACCCGCCCCATCCCGCTGAACTACGCCTACAGCCGCGAACCGCTGGTCGAGACCGTCAATGAGCTGGTCAGCACCCACCAAGCCCCGGTCTATATTGTTCACTTCTCTCAGGTGCAGGCCATTGACACTGCGGCCTCCCTGATGAGCTTGCCGATTGCGTCCAAGGATGATAAAGAACGCATCAACGAGCTCACCGCTGGTTTTCGCTTCTCGGCGGGTTTCGGCAAGACCTTGCAGAAGTACATCAAGAACGGCATCGGCATTCACCACGCCGGCATGTTGCCCAAGTACCGCCGACTGGTAGAGCAGCTGGCGCAGGCGGGTCTGCTCAAGGTCATTTGTGGTACTGACACCCTGGGCGTGGGTATCAACGTCCCCATCCGCACCGTGCTGATCACTGCCCTCTCTAAGTTTGACGGCCAGCGCACCCGCCGCCTCAAATCCCGTGAATTCCACCAGATCGCAGGACGCGCAGGCCGAGCTGGCTTTGACACCGCCGGTTATGTGGTGGTGCAGGCACCCGAGCACGAGATCGAAAACGACAAGCTTGAAGCTAAGGCACGTGCCAAGTTTGATGGCGACGAGAAGAAAATGGCTCAGTCCCTACGCGGCAAAAAGAAGAAGCCGCCCCAGGGCTTTGTGGCGTGGAGTGAGAAAACCTTTGAGCAGCTGGTTGAAGCTGAACCCGAGCCGCTTACTTCCTCTTTCCAGCTCACCCACTCCATGATGCTCAACATGCTACAGCGGGAGGCTGACCCCTTTAAGACCGTCATGCTCTTCCTCACCGCCAACCACGAGCCGCCGGTCAAGCAGCGGGCGCTTAAGCGCAAGGCGATTGGTATCTACCGTGAGCTACTCAACGGTGGCGTGGTCGAACGCCTGCCGGAGCCTGATGAGTTCGGCCGCACCGTCCGCCTGACCGTCTCCCTGCAGGAGAACTTCGCCCTCAACCAGCCGCTCTCCCCCTTCGCGCTGGCATCCCTGTCCCTGCTGGATAAAGAATCACCGGACTTCGCCCTGGACGCTGTCTCTATTATCGAAGCTACCCTTGAACGCCCCCGCCAAGTGCTCATTGGTCAGGAGAAAAAGGCTAAGAGCGAAGCACTCGCCGAGATGAAGGCTGAGGGCATGGACTACAACGAACGCATGGCTGAGCTGGACAAAATCACCTACGCCCAGCCCCTAGCTGACCTGCTGGAGCAGGCCTTTGAGACCTACTCAGCTGGTGCGCCTTTCATGAAGGAGTTCGAGCTAGAACCCAAGAGTGTGGTGCGTGATATGTACGAGCGCGCCATGGGCTTCGGAGACTTCATCAAGTACTACGGCTTAGAGCGTTCAGAAGGCATTCTGCTGCGCTACCTATCGGACGCCTACAAGGCACTGCGCCAGACGGTGCCGCTCTCGGCTCTGACCGACGAGCTGACCGATATTATCGAGTGGCTAGGTGAGGTCATCCGTCAGACCGACTCCTCCCTGGTAGATGAATGGGAACGCCTGGCAAACGGTGAGGACGCCATGCCGGTGCAGGATTCTCTGGAGGAACTGGTTGCTGAATCAGCTCCCAAGGTGACTGCCAATTCGCGTGCTTTCAAAGTGATGGTGCGCAACGCCCTCTTCCGTCGCGTCGAGCTATTTGCCGACGAACGCGAGAAGATTCTGGGTGAGCTGGACGGCGAGCGCTCTGGCTGGGACGCTGACCGTTGGGCCGATGCCATGGATGACTTCTTCGACGATCACGAGGATATCTACACCGATGCTGATGCGCGCTCACCCAAGCTTTTCGAGCTGGATGACGATGTTTCTGAACACCCCGGTGTGTGGAAAGTCCGCCAGGTACTGGCTGATTCTGATAATGACCACGACTGGGCGATTACTGCCGAGATTGATCTAGCTGCTTCAGACGAAGAGGGCTCGCCGGTGGTACGCATTCTTGATGTGAAGGCCGCCTAATAAAATATATCGATTTCGCAAGACTATAGAAACTCGATTCAAAAGGATGATGGGTGCCTTCTAGTAGAAGGCCCCCATATATTTTTCTTTGATGTTCTGATTTCTATTCACCGTAGGAGTAGAATTTAGCTACGCTTTGAACCGCTGAAAAGGAACTGATATGGCTACAAAGACGCAGGCTGCAATTGAAGTTGCGAAAAAAATTTATGCAAGCGAATTAATACGCAAGGAGGTAAGACGCCTGGCCAAGGACCCCAAGGTTCAGGAAGCGACTAAGAATGCTGCGTCAAAGGTTGTAGCAGCGGCTAAAGAGCGCGCCAGTGCTAGGCCGTCTCCACTCAAATCAGGCAAAAAATGATGGCTACGGAAGATCGTTATACAGAGCTGTTTGCCACAGCCTTTGATGAAGAAGTTAACGAGAAATCTGACGAAGTCGCTCCCGTGATAGATGCTATTTTCAAGATCGGTGGATTAGTAACCCAGGTCAACGAAGATACCCATATACCCTCTTTACGGTACGTTCTAGACATAAATGAGGAAACTGCCAAAGATATTGCCGATGGGGTTATTAAATTAACGAAGAATAAAGAGGGAAAGGTATTCGCTCAAATATCCGAAAATGGAAAATTTGGGAGCAAAATACCCATCAAAAAGGAGATCATAAATAAGGCTTCAGACCCTGCTCTTGCATTTACCCAGCTGCAAATGCAGGCACTTCAACATCAGATGCAGGAAATCGTAGAGGTACTGAAAGAAATTCAGCACGAAGTTAAAAACATCACGACTAGCTTGCATGATGACAGGGTTGCTCTCCTTGATTCAGGGAAATGTCTCATTCTTGAATCGGAAAAAATCATTGATGAGCAATGTAAAAAGATGACTTTATCCTATGCACAGTCACAGCTATCTTTGGCAGCTTCACAGATTCAACGTGAAACAACACGGGAAATATTACAGCTCATTGAGGGGAGCTATCCTTCAAAAATTGGGAACCGTTCTAAAGAAATAGCCAAACGTATGAAAAAAGTGGAGACCAACCTCGCACATATTCATGAAGTTTACATTGAAAAAGCCAAAGGGTACCTACTCATCGACGAGAAGGCAGCCTTCATTGAAGTTCTATTAGAGTATTCTGCCTTTCTCCGCCAGTCGATCGCCGGCAACGCAAAGCCGTTAGCAGAACTGGATCCTGGAATTAAATACTTCGATGGCAGTGTATGGGACCAAAGAACTAAAAGCATTGAGGCTCTGGAGAATTTTAAGGCCAGCGACTCACTTACTTCCACAGTATTCATTGCTCAAATAGAGGAATAGCATTATGAAAGACAAAAGAATAAAAATTTGCTCAGCAGAAAAGTGTTTTAACAAAAGTAAAAGGATATACGAATCCACCGACTCATTCTGCTCTGAATGCTCCAACACCCTCGTCCTGGCCTGCAAAAAATGTAAATCTGAGATTGCCGATAAAGGACCAGAATACAACAGGTGCCTTGCATGTAAAGCCAAGTCTCATGACCTCAGAGATAAAGCCACGGGAGGGACCGGTTTCGCAATTGCCGTAGCTATTGTCGCAAAGAAATATGCTCCCACGTTAATTAATATGGTCAAAAAGTAGATTCTACGACTTCCTGATAAAAGTATATAAATAAAAAGACTTTTCTTCTACCAAAATATTGAAATTTTAATGAATGCGATAGAAAACCCCTGGCCCCACCTTTCAGTGGGGCCAGAGCTTGAGGTTCTAGAGCAGGCCGCGGCGCTTGAGCAACGGCTGGATGTCAGCCTCTCTACCGGTTAGCTCCTTGAACCCTTCGGGGATGGGCTTAGACCCGCCGATAGCCAGGATGTTGCGGCGGTAGGCATCACCGTTCTCACGGGTCAGCCCGCCGTTGGCTTCGTACCAGGCGACTGTGTCCGCATCAAAGACCTCAGCCCACAGATAGGAGTAATAACCGGCTGCATAACCACCCGAGAAGGTGTGGTTGAGGTAGCTGGTACGGTAGCGGGATTCGATCAGCGGGTGCCAGAGCCCGGCGTCCTGCAGTGCCTGCTGTTCAAAGGCCAGCGGGTCAGCCACGGGTTCACCGGCAGAGCTCGCCGGGAGGGTGTGCCATGCCCAGTCCAGCACTGCAGCGCGCAGGTATTCTACGGTTCCCTGCCCCTCGCCCCACTGCTCAGCTTTCTTGACGCTGTCAATAAGCTCCGCAGGCACGGGCTCGCCGGTCTGGTAGTGCAGGGCATAGTTGGGCAGAATCTCCGGGTGAAGAATCCACATTTCGTTGACCTGGCTGGGGTACTCCACGATGTCCCGCTCCACGTTGGTGCCGGACATCGAACGGTAGGTGGTATCTGAGAGAAGACCGTGCAGAGCGTGCCCAAACTCGTGGAAAAGGGTCCTGAGCTCGTCAAAGTTAACGAAAGCTGGCTGCCCAGGTGCCGGGGCTAAAATGTTGAGGTTGTTGACTACCACCGGCTTGGTGCCCTCAGCATGAGACTGGTCGACCAGGTTGTTCATCCAGGCACCGCCACGCTTGGTCTCACGGGTAAAGAAGTCGCCCAGGAAGAGACCGATGCCCGTACCGTCCGCATCAAAGACCTCCCAGATACGCACCTGGGGGTGGTAGCCGGTCAGGTCGGTGCGCTCGGTAAAGCTCAGGCCGTACACTCGCTGGGCGGCATAGAAGACGCCGTCTTCCAGTACACGATCTAGCACGAAGTAGGGCTGCAGGGCAGCTAGGTCGACGGCATATTCTGCGGCTTCAACCCGATCGCTGTAGAACATCCAGTCCCAGGGTTCAATCTTGTCGATACCGTCGGCAGTTGCGGCAGCAGCAATTTTCTCCGCCTCCCTGTCAGCGTTCGTCATGGCAGGGGCGCTGGTCTGAGTAAACAGACGCTCCACGGCATCGGGGGTCTGGGCAGTACGGTCTGCCACCGCGAGCGCAGCAAAGGCATCAAACCCCAGCAGAGCGGCTTTCTGAGCACGCAGGTCAGCAATTTTTGCCGCCAGGCTCCAGGTGTTATCACCACGCTCGGTACTGGCTTTGTAGATGCGCTCACGCAAACTACGGTTCTCTAACTGAGACAGAATAGTTTGCTGGGTAGGTAGACCAAAGGTAATTAACCAACCGTTTTCATGCCCGGCGTCTTTGGCTGCTGCCCGTGCGGAGGCTCGCCCGGCCTGGCTGAGCCCAGCTAGATCCTTCTCGTCGGTCACCAGCACTGCAGCGGCGTTGAGATCCTTGGTGACCTGCTGGCCGAACTCGGTTTCGGCACGGGCGATGGTGAGGTTCAGTTCAGCCAGGGTAGCCCGGTCTTCTTCAGATAGAGCAGCGCCTGCCAGCACAAATTCCTGGTGGTACTTCTCGGTGAGGCGAAGCTGCTCCCCTACCAGCCCCAGTTCGTGGCGGCGGGCGTAGACGGCGTCCAGCTTGGCAAATACAGCGGGGTTAAGATGCAACTCGTTAGCTAGCTCGGTCAAAAGCTCGGTAACGGTGCCTTCTAGTGCCAACAGTTCATCGGTACCATCCGCTGAAGTGATGTTATAAAAGATGGTCACCGCACGGTAAAGGGTGTCCGAAGGACCTTCCAGAACAGCTACTACGTTATCGAAAGTCGGCTCATCTGTGCTCTGGGCAATACGGGTGTAAGCCGCCCGAGCTTCAGACAGCCCGGCTTTAATGGCAGGGAGGTAGTGCTCCGTGCGGATGCTTGCAAAGTCAGGGAGCTGGTAAGGCAGGGTGGAGGCTGCCAGCAGGGGGTTCTGTTCAGTCATACCCACCAGGTTACTGCACAGTCCATCCCGGCAACCCTCATCTGTCACTAAAAAACTTGAGTCTGCACCTGCATAATAGTCAGCTGGAGACAGTAGTTGGCTTCCTCCATGGAGTTAACTTCAGCAGCAGCACAGCAGAGGGAAAGACCGTCTGATGAATGCGCAGTGCTTCCTCGGCGCACCCATTATTATGCAACCCGAGTCAATCAGCTCAGAAACCCCGGGGTGACCCCCGCCGAATTGGCTGGTCACCGTCAGGATGTTGACTAGAGTAGAAGCGAAACATTTCATAACAGCCCCCATGCAAAGGAGCATCATGGCAGCCCCCCACCACCCAACTTTTCCCGCAGCAACGCACAGGGTGGGAGCTACCCACAGCTTCGGTAATCTCAAACTCATTGACCACTGGTTCACGGTGCCCGCCACCCACGGTCTCGTCTATGGCAAGGGAGCGGACGCCGCGGCGTCCTCACGTTTTGCACCTCACAGCATCACCATTTTCGCCCGCGAAATTATTGACACTTCCTCAGCCCTCATGAGTGAGGTGGAGAGCCGCCCCTACATGGTCTACCTACAGGGCGGCCCCGGTGGTAAAAGCCCGCGCCCGGTCTCAGATGGAGGCTGGGTTGCAGAACTTGCTAAAACCCACCGGCTAGTGCTCTTGGATCAGCGCGGCACGGGTAACTCCACTCCCCTCACTGCACGCACACTTTCGGCGCTGGGCAGCTCCGACATTCAGGCCGAATACTGCGAACTTTTCAGGGCGGATTCCATCATCGCAGACGCTGAAGTGGTGAGAGGTTTCCTCCTAGCTGACCGCAGCGATCAGCGGTGGAGCACCATGGGTCAGAGTTATGGCGGTTTCCTCACCCTCAGTTATCTCTCCTTCGCCCCCGAAAGTATCAAGGATTCGCGGATGACGGCGGGTTTGGCGCCCATCCGTGCTCACGTTGATGAGGTCTACCGCCATACCTATGAGCGGGTGGCAGAGCGCAACCGAGAGTACTACGGGTGGTACCCCGAAGATGAAGAGCTAGCTGTTCGTATTGCTGACCACCTTGCACATCGAGAAGAACTCCTGCCCACCGGCGAGCGCCTCACCCCGCACCGCTTCCAGATGCTGGGCCATCTGTTGGGTGGCAACGGGCGGGTGCACGGGTTGCACTATATTCTTGAGTCAGCTTTCGCGGAGTCCGGGCAGTGGCTATCGGACCAGTTCTTGGCAGATGTCAACGCCCTGGTCAGTTTTCAGGGTAACCCTCTGTACGCTCTCATGCACGAGACCATTTACGCCGATGGTACCGACTCCCCCTCCGCTTCGCCCACGAGTTGGTCCGCAGCCCGTATGCACAGTGAAAGAGAAGATTTCGCCCCGGACGCTACAACTCTACTTTTTACCGGCGAACATATTTTTCCCTGGTATTACCAGGAAGACCCTGCCCTGCGTCCCCTGGCGGAGGTAGCGGAGATACTAGCGCAGAAGGATGACTGGGGCCGTCTCTATGATCACCAGCAGTTAGCTGCTAACCAGGTACCGCTGGTAGCTGCAGCCTATGTTCCCGATATTTACGTGGACTACCAGCACTCCATGGCAACCGCTGATTGGGTAGGCAATACTCTGGTTTGGACATCTCAAACCCACCACCACGATGGTCTGGGTCAAGACGGCACTCTGATTCTGGGACACCTTAAAAACCTGCTGGCCGATATGTGCTAATCATCCCAGAGACGCCCCGTGGTGGGTGCAGTAAAATTGTTGGTGGTCAGGTGGTGCTATTTTATGAAGGGCAAGAATTGCCGATAGCCCACCATCCAGCACGTGCTGGCAGAATATTTTTTGGGGGGGCTTTGCCGACACGCGCACAGTTTCTGGGTGGGGGCGCACTAGCTCTTCTTGCATCTTCGATGAACGCTTCACCCGCGTCAGCTAATACCGGTTCCCGTCTGCTCATCGCTACCGACGAGGGCGTGGTAAATGATGGCTCTACACCGGTCAATGCAAGAATCAACCAGCTCTCCACGACCCTGGCTGAGAACGGTGGCGGTGCTATCGTCTTCCCTCCTGGGCTCTACGCAGTGGACGATGAGGGCATCGAAATGCGCCACCAAGTCAGCTTTTTTGGTTTGGGTGAGTCCACCCAGTTCATGCCGGTGGGCACCTGGGGTGAGCTTGCTGGTGTCTTTCGCATCGGAACAGACAAGAAGAACAACACCGACCCGGTCTATCGCTCAGGGCTACACGACCTCAGCATTAAGCCCGGTCAGGACGCCTTCCAGCACGCCGATTCCGCAGAAAACGTAGTCGGTATCCTCTATAACACTCACAATGGGCCCAAGCCGTCCGACCCTGACGCTGCTCACCGCGTTTCAGGTATCACGCTCTGGGACCTGGACATGGGCATCAAATTGAAGGGAGTTGATGACCAGGGCATGACCGTGGAGTGTATCCGCGGTAGAAGATTCTTGCGATCTGCCCTGGTGGTAGGCGAATCCTTTGCGGCAGGGGCTGCGGACAACATGTTCTCTATGATTGACCTTTCCTCAGCCAATCTCGCTAAGGTGGACGCCGCTACGGTGGAAGTTTATGCCACCAACACCAGCTGGTCCCAGGTGAAAACCTGGTACTCCAAACGGTCTGTTGCTCTGCAGGGTGATGAGAAATCTGGCGCCGGTTTCTACATTAAAGCCACTAGAAACACCTTCAACCAGTGCGAAGCGCAGGACAACGGCGGGCACGGCTTCCTCATTAAATACGGGAATAACTCCTTTGTCAGCTGCATAGCCGATTCCAATGGTCACAAGGATAACCTCAGTGGCAGCGCCATGCTGGGTGAGGCCCACGGCTTCCACATCTCTAAAGATGCACCTGGCACCCAGCTCATCGGATGTCAGTCCTTCAACCGAGATTCAGAGAATCCCGGCCAGGGGGTAGGTTTCTGGGTAGAAGACGGCAACCAGGAGGTCATTGTGACGGGTAATGCCTTCGGCAACATGAACCAGAACAGTATGGCATCAGACGTTGAGAACGAAAAGCAACAGGTGATTGACGGTGGAACGCAGTAAGGCTCTCATTCGCCCCTCAGCACCAAGCTGCACCTCAAAAAAATCCCCTCATGACCAAACAGTCATGAGGGGATTAGTGTGAGGTTTTAGCTCATGTGAGTCTCGTGCTCACCGCGAGCTCGAGCTACCAGGTCTTGGTACTCGGTCTCAGATTCGATGAGCTCATCACGGTACTTCTGAGGAATTTTCCGGGACTTGGCGGTTGCTTCCTCAAGCTGACTCTGAATCTTAGCGCGCTCCTCAGGTGAAGCGTCCGCGGGCAGGTCCAGGTACTTCTGGGACAGTGTTTGGACGCGCTGGATGGTGCCCAGCGCCTTACCCTTGGGGCTGTAGAGGGAAGCCAGCACGGTGATGACCAGAACGCCAACAATCACAATGAGTGATTGGTGGATTTCAATCTCAAAGACGTGAACCGGCTGGCCATCATTGATGAAGCCCAAAGTGTTCTCGTGCAGAGCGTGAAGGAGCAGCTTGACGCCAATGAAGGCGAGAATGATGGACAGGCCCCAGGAGAGGTAGATGAGGCGATCCAGCAGACCGTCAATCAAGAAGTAGAGCTGACGCAGACCCATCAGGGAGAAAGCGGTAGCGGTGAAAACGATGTAGGCTTCCTGGGTCAAACCGAAAATCGCGGGAATGGAGTCTAATGCGAAGAGGATGTCGGTACCGCCGATGGCAACCATCACCAGCAGCATGGGGGTCATAACCTTCTTACCGTTTACAACGGTGAAAAGCTTATCGCCATCGTAGTAGTCCACGGTGTGGAAAAGTTTCTTCGCTAGACGGACCATAAAATTATTGGCCTCGTCCTCTTCGGTATCAGTGATTTCGCCCTTGATGAGGTTACCTGCGGTGTAAATCAGAATAAGACCGAAGAGGTAGAAAACCCAGCTCCAACGCTCGATAGCAGCAGCACCCAACAGAATAAAGATGGTGCGAGCAATTATCGCGAAAATGATACCGAAGAGCAGAACTTTCTGCTGATCAGCCCGCGGCACCTTGAAGGAGGCCATAATAATCAGGAAGACAAAGAGGTTATCGACGCTCAAAGCCTTCTCGGTGATGTAGCCGCCATAGTATTCGGCAGCGAACTGGGGGCCGTCCCACCAGAGAATCACCAGGCCGAAGGCCAAAGCCAGACCAACATAGACCGCAGACCAAACTGCTGCCTCTTTGATGGTCGGTTCATGCGCCTTACGCACATGGAAGAAAAAGTCATAGGCCAAAAGCCCGAGGATGAACGCAATCGTTACACCCCACTGCAAACCAGTAATATACATGGGAGCCTTTCTTGTGGTTGGGTTTGCCAAAGTCCACAAGTCTCTCCCACCACCTAAAAGGTGGTTCTCTGCCCCGGTCGGGCGTCATCGGCCAACGTGCTGACGAAACAGAGATTAGTGGGATACTCCCTTGCTCGTTGTCTGAGTTTACCTCATATGAGAACAAGGGAGTATCCCTTACGGAGTTCGCTTCGCTCACAGATAGCTATTCGCATCACTCTTGCAAGCTCGCGCGCTCGCTTCCGTGATGCTCATCTCCCTTGCTCGTTGTCTGAGTTTACCTCATATGAGAACAAGGGAGTATCCCTTACGGAGTTCGCTTCGCTCACAGATGGCTATTCGCATCACTCTTGCAAGCTCGCGCGCTCGCTTCCGTGATGCTCATCTCCCTTGCTCGTTGTCTGAGTTTACCTCATACGGGAACAAGGGAATATCCCTTACGGAGTTGTGAGTAAACTAGCTCGCCGCTGACCTCCGTGAGCCTTTCGCATCAAGCACACCCACCACCAGCGCAAAGATGGCAAGAACAGCAGCGCTCAGCAACCAGGCAGCACTAAAGGTAGCTATCTGGGCGAGCGCTCCAATAGCAAGAGCACCCAGACCCGTACCGACATCAAAACAGGCGTTCCATGCCACTGAGGCGCGTTGAGTTTCTGCTGGTCCGCCGGCGTCGTTGAGCGCGCGGACCATGGTGACCGACTGCAGGAAGCCGTAACCGAAACCGATTATGAGCGCACCGCCGATGAGCAGGACGGTCGGACCTACACCGGTTCCCTGCATCAGCCCTACCAACACCGTGCCCACGGCGGCAAAGGCTAGGACCGGGGTCATCAAACGGCGGGTTCCCCACCTGTCCGTAATCGAACCGCCCCACAGACGGGTTGGGGTAGCCATGGCGCAAAGAGCCAGTAGAGCAACGGAAGCAAGAACCGGGGTTGGTGCTATCTCGGTAGAAAAGGTCAAAAAGGCGCCACCCACACTAGTCATGAGGGTTAGGGTTAGCAGAGCAGGCCAAATGCGGCGCAAGATTTCCCCTGTACTTGCAGCCGGCGAAGAACCAGTTGAGGTAGTGACCTGCTCCGCTAGGTATCGGTCTACCTTGCCGCCCAACTGAGCAGCGAACGGAGTGGCGAGGGCCGCAATCACGCCAGCCATGATGACCGGGCGGAAACCAAAAAGATCGAGAGCAGCTGGCGCTAAGGGAGTAAATATCAGCTGGGCACCGGCTGCTGCCAGACCATAGAGGCCAACGGCTCTGCCCCGGTATTCCAGAGGGATAAGGTAGGACAGGGCGCTGGCACAGCAGACCGTAAGAATGCCGAACCCAACACCCCGCAGACCAGAGCTGACCAATACATTAACCAGTGAGGGGCTAACTGCCTGAAGCAATGAGGGCAGACCCATGAAGAGCGCGCCAGCTGGTAGCACCTTTGCCCAGCTAAAACGCCGGGTCAGAGCAGGAACCATAAACTGGGTCAGCACGGTGACGATCATCAGCACCGCATTGGTCATCCCAGCGCCAAGGGACCCAGCACCACCGTGGATGGCCCAGGCTGGGGAGGCTGGTAGCAGAATTGAGAGGCTACAGATACTCAGCCCAAAAGTGAGCAGAATCTGGGACATTCCCGGCAGTCGGGCAACGCTTGGGTTCATGGAACTCTCAATCATCAGTGTAGGCGGTCTGGGCAAACTCCCCTATTATAGTACCTTCGCCCTCTTGAGCCTACCGATGAGCTCATCGGATTTAAGCGTGCCCTGCCTGCTGCATCTGGCGCAATTCTTTTTTCAATTCGCCAATCTCATCACGAAGTCGGCCCGCTAGCTCAAACTTTAGTTCCTCAGCAGCCTGCATCATTTGCGCGGTCATTTGGTCGATCAAATCGAGCAGGTCCTCAGCGGGGGCTGCGGCTAGGCCGTCCTCTCGCACTCGCTGTTCTGCTTTCTTAAAAAGCTCCTCAGCTTCAGGTGAGGACGCGGCGTATTTGGTGCCCTTCTTGACCGGAGCCAGCTTGCCGCCGGCTGCCTTACGGGCTGCCAGTAGCTCAGCGGTGTCTTCTTGCTCCCGAGTCAGTGTGTCGGTAATATCAGCAATTTTTTTGCGCAGGGGCTGAGGATCAATCCCGTGTTCGAGGTTGTAAGCCTTCTGGATGTCACGGCGGCGGTTGGTTTCCTCGATAGCTGTACGCATGGCATCCGTCATTTTATCGGCGTACATGTGCACCTGGCCGCTCACGTTACGAGCTGCTCGTCCGATGGTCTGAATCAGGGAGGTAGTGGAACGCAAGAAGCCCTGCTTATCCGCGTCCAAAATGGCAACCAGGGATACTTCGGGGAGGTCCAAGCCTTCGCGTAGCAGGTTGATACCCACTAGTACGTCGAAAGAACCCATGCGTAGCTCACGGAGTAGCTCAACGCGCCGCAGGGTATCGACGTCCGAGTGGAGGTACTGCACCTTGACCCCGTGCTCCAGCAAGTAATCAGTCAGGTCTTCTGCCATTCGCTTGGTCAAAGTGGTAATCAGAACACGCTCATCACGGTCAACGCGGAGCCGGATTTCTTCTAACAGATCATCAATCTGCCCCTGGGTAGGCTTGACCACAATCTCAGGGTCAATCAGACCGGTGGGGCGTATAATCTGCTCAACAAAGCCATCAGCTTGCGAGAGTTCGTACTTACCCGGTGTTGCCGAAAGGTAAACGGTCTGCCCGATGCGCTGTAAGAATTCCTCCCACTTCAGCGGCCGGTTATCCATGGCTGAAGGCAGGCGGAAACCGTGTTCTACTAAGGTACGTTTGCGGCTCATATCGCCCTCGTACATGGCACCAATCTGGGGAATGGTGACGTGGGATTCGTCCACAATGAGCAAAAAGTCATCGGGGAAATAATCCAAGAGACAGTGCGGGGCAGTCCCCTTAGCACGGCCGTCAATGTGACTGGAGTAGTTCTCGATACCGTTGCAGAAGCCCATCTGTTCCATCATCTCAAGGTCATACTGGGTACGCATACGCAAGCGTTGGGCTTCTAGCAACTTGTTTTGGGATTCTAGCTCTGCTAGACGGTCTCGTAGCTCGTTCTCAATGGACCGGATGGCTCGCGCCATACGCTCAGCACCGGCAACATAGTGGGAGGCAGGAAAGACATACATCTCGGTTTCTTCACGGATTACATTTCCGGTCAGCGGGTGCAGAGTGTAAATAGCCTCAATTTCATCGCCGAAGAACTCAATTCGAATCGCATTTTCTTCGTACATGGGAATGATTTCAACGGTATCTCCGCGTACGCGGAAGGTGCCGCGATGAAAGTCCATATCGTTACGGACGTACTGCATGGCAACAAATTGGCGCAGTAACGCATCCCGGTCCATCTCTTCCCCTTGGCGTAGGGTAACCATCTGAGCCACATACTCTTCAGGGGTCCCCAAACCGTAGATACAGGACACGGTTGCCACTACGATGGTGTCACGGCGGGTCAGTAGGGAGTTGGTCGCTGAGTGGCGAAGGCGCTCAACTTCCTCATTGATGGACGAGTCTTTTTCAATAAAGGTATCGGTCTGAGGCACGTAGGCTTCGGGCTGGTAGTAGTCGTAGTAGGAGACGAAATACTCTACCGCGTTATTGGGTAGGAGCTCTCGCAGTTCATTGGCTAGCTGGGCGGCTAGCGTCTTATTCTGTACCATGACCAGGGTGGGCCGCTGAACGGCCTCGATGAGCCAGGCTGAAGTTGCTGACTTACCCGTACCGGTGGCTCCCATCAGCACAATGTCTTTCTCACCGTTATTGACCCGCTCAGTGAGCTCAGCAATAGCTTTGGGCTGATCGCCCGCCGGCTGGTACTCAGAAATAACCTCGAAAGGGGCCACTACTCGTTTGATTTCTTGCGCAAGACTCATACCCCTACCCTACCCTCAGCGCTCAAAAAACCCTAGAACAGGTGTACTAATTTTCCTCCAACTTCTCTACAAGAAAACGCCCTGCCTTTCAAACTGAAAGACAGGGCGCATGAAGCCCGAAGGCTAGATCAGAGTTACTTTTCACTCTGCGTAGGATTGAGCTTTACTGCATCAGGTGAACCGGTCACTACCGCGGTGTGCGTGCCCTGCAGTTCAGCAGGTACATCGGACATTTTCTTGGCAGCTGCATCAGAGGCAATATCTTCAGCAGTGACCACGGGAATCTGACCGGTGTTAGGTACCAAACCTTCGAACTCGGGTTCGGTGCCTACCTCATATTCGGGGCGCATCGTCACTTCTTCAATCGAAGAGAAGTCCTCTTGAGCGCGGCGGTGGTACTCCTCAATGGGGATGACTTGCTTCCACTGGCGAGTGCGCATGGGAGGGAGTTCGCCGGCATCCTCGCGCAGTGCACGCACCAGCATCCATATCTGCAAGAAACCTAGAATCCATACGGGGAAGCCGACCACGATAATGACGTTTTGCAAAGCCTGCAAACCATCGTCTCCTGCGGCCACGAGGATGGATGCAGATACGGCGCCGATTGAAACGGCCCAGAAAACTCCCTGCTTCTTAGGTGCCGGGTCTTCGTGCCCATTAGCAATAGCGTCCATCACTAGAGCGGCTGAGTCGATGGAGGTGATAAAGAAGATAGTAATGACCAGCAGGGTAAGTGCTGCAATCACCGGGAACCAGGGGAAGAAGCCGAGGAACTCAAAGAGAGCGGCGGGGATATCCCCGTCTTCGACGACGGTCTCCACGAGGTGTCCGCCCCTGTTTTGCTCGATGTCAAAGGCGCTCATGCCAAAGACACCAATCCACATCATGGTGAACACCGAAGGACCAGCCAAAACACCCACCACGAACTGACGGATGGTGCGACCCTGTGAAATTTTGGCTATGAAGAGACCGACAAAGGGTGCCCAGGTCACGGTCCAGGCCCAGTAGAATACAGTCCAGCTACCCAGCCAGCCGCTATCTGAGAACGTGTCATTAAAGAACATCATTTCGGGCAGCTTCTGAGCGAAGTAGCCGGCGGACTCGATCGTTCCCATGGTAACGAAACGGGTTGACCCGGTCATCAAAATAAAAAGCATCAAGGCAATGGCGAGCAAAATATTGATGTAGGACAAACGCTTAACGCCCTTATCCATCCCCATCAGCACTGAGGTAACGCCCGCTGCGGTGAGGACTGCGATGATACCCGCCTGGATGTAGCCGCCCAAGGGCACACTGTACATAATGCCCATACCAGAGTTAATCTGAAGGGCACCAAAACCCACGGAAACGGCGATACCAAAAACCGTTGAAACAATGCTAATGCAATCAATGGTTTTACCGATCGGGCCGTGGATACGTTCACCCAACAGTGGCTGGAAGATCGACGAGATGCGCGGTGGCAGCTTACGTTTGTAGGTAAAGTAGCCAAACGCCAAACCCGGGACGGTCAAGATAACCCACATGAACAGACCGATGTGGAAGTTAGATATGGCTAAGGCCTCGAGTGCCGCTTGATCGCTCAGAGGCTCAACGCCATCGTAGGGAGGATTAGCGTAATGCGAAAGGGGCTCGGCAGCTCCCCAGAAGAGGAGTACGGCACCAACACCAGCAGCAAAGAGCATACCGAACCAGGCTAGACCTGAGTAAGCAGGCTCAGCGTCATCCGGCCCTAGCTTGATTCTTCCAAACCTGCTCATAGCTATATAAATGAGAAAGATAAAGAAGATGGCATTACCCAGGACGTAAATCCAGCCCAGGTAAGTAATGATGAAGGTAGATATCGCCCCAAAACCATCAGACATGGCGGTGGGAAACACTACCATCAGTGCGGTAAAGAGCAGAATGAAACCTGCGGATCCAAAGAAAATCGAGGGGCTAGTTCGCAGCCCCAAAGCATCGTGTATTTTGTTGAGCACGGGGGTTACCCTGTGGATGATCTATTCTCTCCGCGACCTCTATCCACCAGTCGCGTAAGAGCCGCCCCTTTGGAGGCAACCTATTAATAATAGGTGGGACAAAACTCGATAGCCACCCGAGCTCTCAGCTCAGCCCCTCCCCAGCGTCCACGGACTGCCTGATTCTGCTAGTCAGCTTAGGCTTTATCCATTTCTTCAGAACGTAATGATATTTGCTTAACCGTATCTTGCATTTCAAGAATCTGGCCGTAAACAGTCTCAACCTGCCTTCTGGTTTCCTCAAGGCTGTGGGAGTTGTCCACTAACCAGGTGGCAATTTCTCTTCTTTCTTGATCACTTGCCTGGGCTTGAATACGCGCAATAGCATCTGCTCTGCTCATACCCCGCTGATCCACCAAACGTCGCAGTCTCTCAGCTAAAGCTGTCTCTACCACAACAACTCCGTCAAACCGCTGCGCTTGGCCCGTCTCTACCAAAAGAGGGATATCTTCGATGAGGACTCCGCTGAATCCTGGGTCAGCTTGAGCCGTAGCAGCTTGCCGTTCAGCTTCAGATCGGACCGCCGGATGAACGATACTGTTCAGCTCCTTCCTCTTAGCTTCATTCTCGAAGATGACCGAAGCTAGTGCTGCCCGATCCAACCTGCCGTCAGCAGTCAGAATCGCCGAGCCAAAAGACCTGACTGTTTCGTTCAATACATCGGAACCGGGCTCCATCAATTCTCTGCTGATAGCGTCAGCATCGATAATGACCGCTCCTCGGTCAGCTAGCATCTGAGCTACCGTAGACTTACCAGACCCGATTCCACCGGTCAGACCAATACGTTTCATTCTGCCTCCTTTATGTGCACCTAGCCTACTCCCCCTTACTCAGCTCATGTGCGTCATAAGAAACTAAGATAGAGAGCATGACGCAAGAAACACGAGCTAATCGCTATACCGTACTGGCTACCCAAGCTCCCGTTCAATCTCTGCTTGAGATTAAACGATCCGAGTTCATTGGTTTCGTCCAGAGAGTTGAGAGCGAGCAAGAAGCACGGGCATTTATTGAATCTGTCCGCAAACGCTACCACGATGCTCGACACGTCTGCTCAGCTTTCGTTATTGGCGCTGACCGCGACGTCCAGCGTTCCTCAGACGACGGCGAACCTGCCGGAACCGCCGGCATCCCCATGCTCCAGGCTCTGCTAGCACGCCGTACCGAGGGAAGGGACGGTGCTGAGACAACCGACCTATCGGATATTGTCGCAGTGGTAGTGCGCTACTTCGGCGGCATCAAACTAGGTGCTGGCGGGCTAGTACGCGCCTACACAGAGGCCGTAGTGCAGGTGCTCGACGCGGCACCCTTGATACCCAGAGAACGCCTGCGCTTAGGCACCCTTGAAGTTGGTCATCACGAGGCAGGCAGGCTGGAAAATGACCTGCGTTCACTGGGCTACGCGGTGTTGAGCACCGACTATCTTGCTGATGGCGCACGCCTTACCTTAGGTGTCTTCGACCAAGACGCCAACCGCACAACTACCGAAGAACAACTTGCCTCACTCACCGCCGGCAGCACCACCATCCACTGGCGTGGCAGCAGCTGGGTGGATCTCAGCTAGATACCGCTCGGTCAACCCGCCTACCCGTGGGATAAGAGCATAAAAGTCCGGGTGCCCTGCTCAAGGAGGGCACCCGGACTTTGTATCACTGGGACTAAGAGAAGATAGCGGTAATAGCTAGCACGCCACCGGCACCAATAGCCGCCGAAATTGGCAGGGTAATAACCCAGGCAAGCGCGATGGGCCGCATCAGCTTCCAGTTAGCGCTCTTATTCACTATACCGACACCCAGAACCGCACCGATCAGAATGTGGGTTGATGAAACTGGCAGGCCAAGTACCGAAGCGGTCATTACGACCCCGGCTGCAGCAAGCTCAGCAGCGAAACCTGAGGAGGGGTGCATCTTGGTCAGACCGTGGCCTACAGTAGCAATAACTCTACGGCCAACGAACCAAAGACCGACGATAAGAGCTACACCGAAGGTAATAAGTGCGGGCAGGGGTACCACAGCTTCATCACCGATGGAGTCGGTCCTGAGGACATCCAGAATTGCAACGAAGGGGCCGATAGCGTTTGCGATATCGTTAGCCCCGTGGCTGAAGGCGAAAGCGGCTGCGGTGAAAACCTGGAGCCAAGCAAAAATAATGAAAGTTGCGCGCGATAGTTCCTGCTTCTGCAGGCTGCGAGCAAAAACGGTAACGCTAACCCAGACGAGAATACCAATCATGGTCATAATCATGATGTTCCCTGCGGTTGTGATACCGAGGTTGAGATTGTCCAAGCCCTTGAAGAGCATCATTGCTGAGATGACCACAGCCCCGAAGGCGGCAAGAAGGGGTACATAAACCTCAAGAGCACGGTGTGAGTCCTTGCGCTTTGCCTTCACATCAATTTTGTGGATTTGACGGTAGTACTCGGTTTCAACAGCCTCAGGGTCCAGCTTCTTCAGCTTGAACTTCTTTTTGCTGGACATGGCATTGATGTAAGCGTCCTGCTGAAGGTCAGTGATGCGCTGGAAACCATCGTGGTCCTCGATAGAGCGTTGCTCATCAAGGTTCTTTTTAATTTCAAGCAAGGCTGCATCAGCCTTCTCGTTATAGCCTAAGATGTACTTTTTAATCCACCCGAAAAGGAGCCAAGCGAAAAAACCACCCAGCAGGGGCGATAGAACCCATGACACAACAATCTGACCGATAGCACTCCACTTGACCATATCCCAGCCGCCGGTACCGGTAGTAAAACCGGTCATGAGAGCTGCACCAACAATACCGCCAATAATGGAGTGAGTTGTCGAAACAGGCCAGCCCATACGGGTAGCAACCAGCAGCCAAATAGCAGCACCCAGGAGAGCAGCCATCATGATGTAGACAAACTGCATGGGATCAAGGTCAATAGCGTCAAGATCGACGATGCCGCTTCGCACGGTATCGGTCACTGCCCCACCTGCAATCACAGCACCTGAAACCTCAAACACGGCTGCAATGAGTAGAGCCTGTTTGATGGTTAGGGTGCCTGCACCGACGCTGGTACCAAAAGAGTTAGCCACATCATTACCACCGATGTTGAAGGCCATAAAGAGCCCCAAGAACACCGCCGCCATCAGCACCATAGTGTGGGAGGACTGGTCAACATAACTCAGGGACCAGATAGTAAAAAGTGTCAAAGAGACGGCCATGATGCCGCCGAAGGCCAGGTGCCACCACTTATCAGTGGTGTCTCGTTGCAACGCAGGGGTTGCAAGTTTTGAACCGGAATCCACGTTGGAATTCACGAGTCCCCCTCACAGTGGGATACATCTTGTCTTACGGCTCTAAACGAGCCCTGTTAATACTCTTGCCAATAGGTTAACTAAAGGTTAACAAGCACTGGAAACAGTGTTAACTATAGCCCGACATGAGGGTGATTATGGCTACCTTATTGGGGCTGAGCACCCCAAGAAAAGTTGAGCTCTACCAAAAGAGGCCCTTCCACCGTAGTGGAAGGGCCCCTTTCTAGCCTAAAGCTCTCATCCTGCTGAGGATTAGTTGCCGGTCAGCTTCTTACGCAGTTCCGCAAGTGCCTCATCGGAAGCCAGGGTGCCGGTTTCGGCAGGCTTCTCAGATGAGTATGAGGTGGGTGCTGCTTCAGCGGGAGCTGAAGAAGATGATGACGCGGGTGCAGCAGTAGCTGCCTCTGCGTCAGCCTCAGCTGCCTTAGCAACCTGAACCTTGTGTGATTCCCAGCGAGCCTGAGCGTCAGCGTATTCCTGTTCCCAGGTAGCGCGCTGTGCTTCAAAGCCTTCGAGCCATTCGTTGGTCTCGGGATCGAAGCCCTCGGGGTACTTGTAGTTACCCTCGTCGTCGTATTCTGCAGCCATGCCGTAGAGAGCGGGATCGAATTCGGTTGACTCGGGGTCAACACCTTCGTTTGCCTGCTTCAGTGACAGGGAGATACGGCGGCGGTCCAGGTCGATGTCGATAACCTTGACGAAGAGTTCGTCGTTAACTGAGACAACCTGCTCTGCGAGATCCACGTGGCGAACTGCGAGTTCGGAGATGTGAACCAGGCCTTCGATGCCGTCTTCAACGCGAACGAATGCGCCGAAGGGAACGAGCTTGGTGACCTTACCGGGAACAACCTGACCCAGTGCGTGGGTGCGGGCAAATGCCTGCCAAGGATCTTCCTGGGTAGCCTTCAGTGACAGTGAAACGCGCTCGCGATCCAGGTCAACTTCGAGTACCTCTACGGTTACTTCGTCGCCAACTTCGACAACCTCTGAGGGGTGGTCGATGTGCTTCCATGACAGTTCGGAAACGTGGACGAGACCGTCAACGCCACCGAGGTCAACGAAAGCACCGAAGTTAACGATGGAGGATACAACGCCGGTGCGAACCTGGCCCTTTTCGAGCTGGTTGAGGAAGGTTGAGCGAACCTCTGACTGGGTCTGCTCGAGCCATGCACGGCGTGACAGAACAACGTTGTTGCGGTTCTTGTCGAGTTCGATAATCTTCGCTTCGATTTCCTGGCCGATGTAGGGTGCCAGGTCACGAACGCGACGCATTTCAACGAGTGATGCGGGGAGGAAGCCGCGGAGGCCGATGTCGAGGATAAGACCACCCTTGACAACCTCAATGACGGTACCGGTAACGACGCCGTCTTCTTCCTTGACCTTCTCGATATCGCCCCAGGCGCGCTCGTACTGTGCGCGCTTCTTGGAGAGAATCAGACGGCCTTCCTTGTCCTCTTTGGTGAGAACAAGAGCTTCAACGGTGTCACCAACGGAAACAACTTCGTCAGGATCTACGTCGTGCTTGATGGAAAGTTCACGTGAGGGGATGACACCTTCGGTCTTGTAACCGATGTCGAGCAGGACCTCATCGTGGTCAACCTTGACAACTTCGCCTGAAACGAGATCGCCGTCGTTGAAGTATTTGATGGTTGCATCAACTGCTGCGAGGAAGTCCTCTTCAGTGCCGATGTCGTTGATTGCAACCTGGGGAACGTTGGTGCTCATAAAGTAAAGGGCTCCAATATGGATAGGGTTCTAGGTCAGTGCAGTCGGTTTCTTACATTTTCACGAGCTAGCTGTGCTGACCGTGAGGTAAGAGGCCGGGTGGTTCTCTGTACTGAGCGTTGATATGGACAAAATGCGTGCAGATAAACTGTGCGCAGGGCACAGTTCAGCCACATACTCTAGTCTAGGCGGCGTCACGGTGCAGGTCAACGTTTTTGACCGTGGCGCCCACCCCTTTAAGCCCCAGTTAGCGGGTGATGTTCATCTTAGTTGGGCGCTTGGGTTCACAAAGCGCTAGACATTTAATCTTAGGACTAGTAACTGGGGTGCAGATTAGTTAGCTCCGGGAACAGTGCTGGATTAGCGGGAAATTGAACAGCGCTTATGCTAATGCCCAGCCTCGTGCCAGGTACGTCCCCAGCCCACCTGCACGTCCAGCGGCACACGCAAATCAGCTGCCTGACTCATCTCTTCAGTCAGCACCTTCTCGGCTGCCGCCTCTTCACCGTGGGCAACTTCGATAATAAGTTCGTCGTGGATCTGCAGAAGCATACGTGACATGAGACCCTCAGCCCGAAGGCGTTCATCAACGCGAATCATGGCGATCTTGATGATGTCTGCAGCGGTGCCCTGAATGGGCGAGTTGAGAGAGGCTCGCTCGGCAGCGTCACGACGCTGGCGGTTTGAGCTGCCCAAATCAGGCAGGTAGCGGCGGCGTCCGAACATGGTCTGGGTGTAGCCATTGTTATGCGCTTCTTTGACCACGGTACGTAAGAATTTACCAACCTTGCCGAAGCGCTTGAAGTAGTTGGTGCGTAGGCTGGTTGCCTCATCCACCGAAATACCTAACTGCTTAGACAATCCGAAGGGTGAAAGACCGTAAGCAAGACCATAGGACATCGCCTTTACCTTAGAACGCATCTCAGAGGTGACATCTTCTGGCTGGACACCGAAGACCTCCGAACCAACGAAGCGGTGCAAATCTTCACCGTCAAGGTAGGCCTCGATGAGGCTTTCGTCCCCCGAAAGGTGCACCATGATGCGCATTTCAATCTGAGAGTAGTCTGCGGTCAGCAGGGTTGAGTACTCATGCCCGTCAATCGGCCCCGGTGCAACCACGAAAGCATCACGGATCTTGCGGCCTTCTTCTGTGCGGATGGGGATGTTCTGCAGGTTAGGATCTGTGGACGAAAGACGACCGGTCGCTGCCACGTTCTGCTGGAAAGTGGTGTGGATGCGTCCGTCAGCCGCAGTCGCCTTCTGCAAACCTTCAACTGTCTGCTTAAGTTTAAGGTAATCCCGGTAGGTCTGCAGTTGTACCAGGAACTTGGCACCGGCGGTCTCCTCGTTCACCTGACCCAAAATACCCTGCAGCGAATCAGCATCCGTTGAGTAACCGCTCTTCAACTTACGAGTGGTGGGCAGCCCCAACTCTTCAAAGAGGACCCCCTGCAACTGTTTGGGTGAGCTGAGGTTAACCTCGTGACCCAGTACCGAATAGGCAGCCTCAGTAGCACTTTCAACATGCTGACCGTAGTAGTCCTTGAGCTCGGATACGTTATTACTATCAAGAGCAATGCCAAGGATTTCCATGCGAGCAAGGACGCTTGCCATAGGCAATTCAATGTTCTCGTAGAGAGCGAGCTGCTCCTTGGCCACCAGATCAGCATGTAAGGCGTAAGCAAGTTCTTGGATGTAGCGTGCCACCAACCCAGAGTGCTCAAGGTCAACCACAGGCCCTACAGCAAATAGCTCGCCCTGAGCTGGTGCCTGCTGGGGTTGCGGAAGGCTGAGCCCCAGATAACGGTCACTGAGCTCAGTGAGCACACCGTTAAAGGTGCGCTGCTTAGCCGCAGGAATGTAACCGCAGACGTAAGAAGAAAGCACAGGGTCTTCGATGACACCGTTTGGGGTATAGCCGTATGCAGAAAGAGACTTAAAGTGCTGTTTTAGGTCAAAGATAGTTTTGGTGGCAGTTGAATCTTCAAGCCAGGTAGTGAGCGCTTGTTTCAGGTCATTGGTAAGAGAACCAAAGTCAACGTAAGCCGCACGAGCTCCAGCCAGCAAGATTAGACCGTGAATACTCTTTTCATGAGCAAAACCATTATCAGGAGAATCTTCATCAATAACCGGCAGAACAGTAACAGCTGACTCTAGACGGTCCGGCACGGGAATCGTGCGCTCTACAGCTGCAATGCTAGCGGCCGCCCCGTTCAGGAACTCCAAAAGCTGAGCGGCGGAGTCAATCTGCTGGCAGTTCTCTACGCTCATCTCTACCATCGGCATGGCTTCCTGCTGAGTAGCAAAAACCTCAGCCACTCGCTTGCGAATAGAGTTAAACTCTAGGTAATTGAAGAGTTCTTCTAATTCTTCAGCTTCAGGACCATAGTGGTCAGCATCAGCTAGCGTGGTCTGAAGTTCAAGGTCATCAACTAAGCGGTTCAGACGACGGTTGCGCAGCACATCCTCAACATGCTCCCGCAGTGCCTCACCCTTTTTACCCTTGATTTTTTCGGCATTTTCTAACACACCGTCAAGATTGCCGTACTCGTTAATCCATTTTGCGGCAAAGCCGGGGCCCACTCCGGGGACGCCGGGAAGGTTATCGGCCTGCTCCCCCGTCAGCGCTGCTAAATCGGGGTAAAGGTGAGGTGCAACCTTATATTTCTCCTCAACGGCTGCCGGCGTCATGTACTTAATGCCTTTAGAGGGCCCGGTGGTGACGGGGTAGAGAACCGTTACGGTGTCGGTGACCAGCTGAAAAGCGTCCCTATCGCCTGAAACAATTGCAACCTCAAAACCGGCCTCGCGGCCCTGGCGGGTGTAAGTGGCCACGATGTCATCTGCTTCGTAGTTCTCCAGGGTAACCGCTGGAATGTTCAGGGCTTTTAGAACTTTCTGAATCAGCTCAATCTGCCCCAAGAATTCAGGCGGCGTCTCATTGCGACCGCCCTTGTATTCTTCGTACTGCTCGGTGCGGAAGGTGCCGCCTGAGAGATCGAAAGCAGCAATAATATGGGTGGGTTGCTCGCTTTTGATGAGGCTCAAGAGGGTCGATAAAAAGCCATAGACAGCGTTAGTATGCTGCCCTTCAGCGTTGACAAAGACATCCACAGGCGCCCCGTAGAAGGAGCGAAAGGCAAGAGAATGCCCGTCAATGATCATTAATTTTTGATGGGGCTGGGCTGGAGTTTCGCTAGAGTTAGTCACATACCCATCCTACCGGGCTGCTCTACCCCTGTCTGCAACCCTCTGATGAGGGTGCGCTCCCCTTGGCACCCCTCTACCGACCGACCTCTGTCTAAGGATTCTCATGGCTACTTCTGAACCCCCTATCACTGATCAAAGACTAGCCGAGCTAACGTCCGCCGGCATCCCACCCCACTACCACATCTATTTTGCTGGACTAAAGCTCGATGGTCTCACTGAAAAGCTGGGTATAAAATTCCAGCACCTTTCACCAGAATATTCTGTAGCAACGATGCCGGTAGAAGGCAATACCCAAGTAATAGGATTGCTGCACGGAGGGGCCACAGCCGCCTTAGCAGAAACCTTAGGTTCTGTTGCTGCTTTTCTTTCGGTAGCAGAGCAAGGCAAGGTGGCCGTGGGTGTTGATCTCAATATCACCCACCTGCGCTCGGCGTCCCGAGGAGTGGTAACCGGAGTATGCCGTTCCCTCAAGCTAGGCAAAACGGTGTGCGTACACAGTGTGGAGATCACCGATGAATCGGGCAGGGTCATTAGCACTGCACGCATCACCAACCAGATTATTGACGCACCTCACCGCTAGCTGCAAGGTCAGTGAGAGGTGAGCTCTCACCTAGCACCAGATGGCCCTGTTGCCGGTATCTAGCCCAGCATTTCTCAGTATGGAAAATAATAGGCGTGATACCACCCACGAATAGACCTAAAAAACACTCTGAGGTGCCCTTTAACAGGGCAATGTGCCTAAACTGAAACTTCTAAACCATCGTGCACACACGCACCCAACACTAACCCGTGAGGAACCATGAAGAAGATCCCTCTGCTGGTGTGGATTATCGTTGCAATCGTTAGCGGTATTCTCATCGGCGCCTTTACCCCCGGCCTTATCGATGGCCTCAACAGCGCCCTTGGTAGCGGTATCCCCACCGACCTTGTGGTTCAGCTATTCGTGTCGTTCTCTACGATTTTTAGCGCCTTCCTCAGCTTCGCTATTCCTCTCATTATTATCGGTTTTATCGTGCCCGGTATTGGATCTTTAGCTAAGGGAGCGGGCAAGCTTCTTGGCACGACAGTGGGCCTCGCCTACATCTCGAGCATTACCGCTGGTTTCCTCGCCGTGAGCGTAGCTCACTTTATCTACCCCATCATCCTAAAGGGTCAGCAGCTGACAGTTTTTGAGAACCCTGAAGAGTCGCTGTCTTCGGGTTACCTTGAGTTCACTCTTGACCCCATCATGTCGGTGATGAGTGCCCTCATCCTTGCTTTCATTCTGGGTCTGGGTCTGACCGCGCTAAAAACCAAGAATATGCTGGAACTCTTCCAGGACTTCCAAACCATCATTGAGAAGCTACTGGGCCGCGTCATCATTCCTCTGCTACCGGTCCACATTGTTGGAGTTTTTGCCAACATGACTCTGGCAGGTCAGGTCGGTCAGATTCTGGCTGTCTTTGGCAAGGTCTTTATCATGGTCATCATTCTGCACTGGGTTATGTTGACTCTTCAGTATTCCGTTGCAGGTGCAGTCAGTAAGCGTAACCCCTTCAGCATGCTCAAGGGAATGCTCCCTGCTTACTTCACCGCTATTGGTACCCAGTCCTCAGCAGCTACCATCCCAGTCACCGTTGACTCAGCGAAAAAGGTGGGTATTAAGGGCAGAATCGTGGACTTCGCGATCCCTCTGTGCGCTACCATCCACCTTTCAGGCTCCATGATTACTATTACCTCCTGCGCGGTAGCGGTTATCTACATGACCACGGGCTCGCTGTCCTTCCTGGATATGATTCCCGTGGTCCTCGTATTAGGCATTATGATGGTGGCAGCTCCCGGCGTCCCCGGTGGCGCTGTCATGACCGCTATCGGCCTGCTACAGTCCATGCTTGGTTTCGATGACGCGATGATCGCGCTGATGATTGCTCTTTACCTGGCCCAGGACTCCTTCGGAACCGCAACAAATGTCACCGGTGACGGCGCAATTGCAAGCCTCACCGAACGCTTTGCTCGGGCCTTCGGAGCTGACAAGGACCTTGACACTGATGAAGTAGCTGAGAAGCCCGCTTCAGTTCAGGCCTAAAAAATACACGCTGAACCCCGTTCTTTAGAGACTAAGGAGCGGGGTTTAGTTCATTTCTGCGGTGTATTCCAAGGCCTGGGCTGCACGGTAAAGTGGTCAGGTAACTACCGTTCACTTTTAGGAAGTTCAGTGAAACCTTCAACTCGTAAGATGCTGGGCAATATCTTTTTGGTCATCACCATCATCGTGACGACCCTAGCAATTGCCGAAGGTGGCCTCTGGTGGGCAGCAGTCACCGTTAGTACAGCCCTCGCCCTTTGGGGAATTAATGGCTCTCAGAAGGGCCGCGAAGAACTTTAACCGAAATATCGAGCAAAGACCCGCTGATATTGGAATCAGCGGGTCTTTTGCGCGGTCTTATGTGGACGGTTTTTATTGAACCTGTTTGACGATGGTCTCGGCGACCTCACGCATTGAGAGCCTGCGGTCCATTGAAGTTTTCTGAATCCAACGGAAAGCTTCGGGTTCGCTCAATCCCATCTTAGTAATGAGTAGCGCCTTGGCGCGGTCAACCAGCTTGCGGGTTTCAAACTGTTCCTTGATGGAGCTGACTTCGCTCTTGAGCGCACGAAGCTGCTCGTAACGGCTCATGGCAACTTCAATAGCGGGAATGAGGTCGTTGGGTGAGAAGGGCTTGACTACATAAGCCATAGCGCCGGCTTCGGTTGCTCGATCTACCAGTTCTTTTTGGCTAAACGCGGTCAGCAAAACTACGGGTGCTAGCTCCTTCTCATTGATGAGACCGGCAGCTTCAATCCCGTCCATGATGGGCATTTTGACGTCCATCAGCACCAGATCTGGGCGGTGCTTTTCTGCTAGTTCAACCGCGGTTTTGCCGTTATCGGTCTCAGCAAGCACTTCAAACCCCTGGTCTTTGAGAATTTCTACGATATCTAGGCGAATGAGCGCTTCGTCTTCAGCTACAACGACGGTGCGTGCCGGCTGCTGATCGTGGTTCTCGGATTCTAGGGGGGTCTGCTCTGACATTCCCGTGGCTCCTTTAGTCAATTCAGCGTCACAAGTTTAACTCTGTGTCTTTATTTTCGCACGAACCGAACTCAATGCGCTTCTTTATGCGGGTGACGGTGCGTACTACCGTTCTAATTGTATGTTTAATATTCCGTCTTAGAGGGGTGATTGAGTGCTGAACCTTGCCACAGTCCACTCCAATTCGCTTTTCTGAGCAGGCTTGTGTACAGTAGAAGTGCTCTCAAGAGCAAGCCCAAGTGGCGGAATTGGCAGACGCGCCGCACTCAAAATGCGGTTCTTAGGAGTGTGGGTTCAAGTCCCACCTTGGGCACAGCTACCCCGGTCAGGTTAAACCTGATCGGGGTTTTCTTTTAGTAGCTGGCTTTTTTGCTGCACAACATCTCTAATACGCACCAAAAATATAAAGCTCGCCCCGCTCTATTACGAGCGGGGCGAGCTTTAGCTACTTAGCCTCAATCGACAAAGGCTTATTCGTGGAAGGGGCCAACCGACTCACGGTCCTCGGGCAGTACCGCCCCGGCGTCGTCCAGGTCACCAACACGGTGAACCTTCACAGTGTTGGTGGAACCAGCCACACCGGGAGGTGAACCGGCAGCCATAACAATCAAATCGTTAGCCTCAGCCAGGTTGTTAGCCAGAATGTAGCGGTCAACCACAGCGGTCATCTCATCGGTGTCATTGGCAGCAGGAGCCAGAACAGCCTCCACGCCCCAGAGCAGCGACAGGAAGGCGCGAACCTCAGGCTTAGGAGTCATAGCCAGCACGGGCTTAACAGGACGCAGACGCGCCAGACGGCGGGCGGTATCACCGGACTGGGTGAAAGCAGCAATGTACTTGACGTCCAGCTGGTCAGCAATATTGACCGCCGCGCGGGTAATAGCGCCACCGCGAGTCTTGGGTGATGTACCCAGCTCAGGAACACGGAAGAGACCGCGCTCCTCGGTGGAGCTAATAATGCGAGCCATGGTCTGGATGGTGATGATAGGGTACTTACCTACAGAAGTCTCACCAGAGAGCATGACAGCGTCCGCGCCATCAAGAATAGCGTTAGCGCAGTCAGATGCCTCTGCACGGGTGGGAATGGGGTTCTGAATCATGGTTTCCAGCACCTGAGTCGCTACGATAACCGGCTTTGCCCAGCGGCGGGCAAGTTCAATCGCGCGCTTCTGAACGAGGGGGACCTCTTCGAGGGGGAACTCAACACCCAAATCACCACGAGCCACCATGATGCCATCGAACTTGTCGACGATATCCTGCAGATTTTCAACCGCCTGAGGCTTCTCGACCTTAGCGATAACCGCAATACGGCGGCCTTCTTCTTCCATGATTTCGTGAACACGGGTGACGTCATCGCCGGTACGCACGAAGGAAAGAGCGATGATATCGACACCCATGTTCAGGGCAAAACGCAGGTCGCGCTCGTCCTTTTCGGTCAGCGCAGGAATTGATACGGCAACGCCAGGCAGGTTGATGCCCTTGTTATTGGAGATAGGGCCACCCACGATAACGCGTGTAGTGACGGTCGTAGCGTCAACCTCAATAGCTTCTAGACGGATCTTGCCATCATCAATCAGCAGGGTATCGCCGGGCTTGACGTCACCGGGCAGACCCTTGAAGGTGGTTCCACAGATTTCCTTGGTGCCTTCAATATCTTCAGTGGTGATCTTGAAAGTGTCACCGGGTTCCAGAACTTCAGCGCCGTTTTTGAAGGTTTCTAGGCGAATTTTAGGGCCCTGCAAATCAGCAAGGATTGCAACATTCTTACCCAGCTTCTCAGCTTGCTCTCGAATCGTTGCGTATGAGTTAGTGTGAACCTCGTGGTCACCGTGGCTCATGTTTAGTCGGGCAACATTCATGCCAGCTTCGATAGCAGCTGCAATTTTCTCGGGGGCAGAAATTGCGGGGCCAATGGTACAAACAATCTTTGCGCGTCTCATCAATCAACCTTATGTTTTGTAGGGGCTGGGCTACCTGCGCAGGCAACCATCGGTGAGGTACTCATCGAGGTAGCCAACAGGCTCCCATATAGTCAGCATAAAACCAACATGTCCACAGTCCATTGTACGTGGTTTCATGGGGTTTTGGGGGACGTTTTACCCCACATTTACCAACAATGACACTTCAAACCCCACAAAAACAAACATAAACGGTCACCAAGCAAAATCTTTTGGCTTGCCACACTCGTTTATGTTTGAGAGCGTCAAACAAGGCGCGTATTCTAAAAGATGCACCACAGCGCACCGCTTTCACCCACTTGCAAAGGTTGCTATGAACGCCCCTACGGTTATTATTCTCTTCGGTTCCACCTACGGCCACACTGAACGCTACGCCACGTGGATTGCCGAAGACTTGCGAGCACTCCCCCAAGCACCCACCGTCGAGCTATCTCCAGTCGCAGAAGCAACCGACGAACTCATTGAAAGCGCAGACATTTTGATTGTGGGCGCCAGCTACCTGGGTGGCTTCTTGACCGGCGCACCCACCCTCCGTAAGCGTCGTGAAGCCATGCTTACCGTTGATCGCCGCCTCTTTTATACCGTTTCTTTCAATGGCACGGAGGTCTACCCTCGTTCCTACCTGGATGACCGCGTCATGAAGAGCTACAAGGCCGAAGTTGCCGGGGACAGGCCAGCTTTCCACTTCCGCGGTGGCTTGAAGATGAGCGAAATGTCCAAGCTCCACAAGACAGCACTCACCGGTGTGAAGACTGCCTATAAGCTCAAGCCCAGGCAGAACGAGTACGACAAGCAACTCATTGAAGCGTTTGAAAACGGTGGAGCTGACCACACCAATCGCCAGTGGATTGACCCGCTGGTAGATCAGGTGAAAATCTACCTCGAAGAGCTAGCGTAGAGCTCTCACCCCACGAGAAGGGAAACAACGATGAGTCGTGTCGTGCTCATTTACGGAAGCCAGTACGGTAGTACCGAGCGTTACTCCCGCTGGATAGCAGAAGAGTTGCGCCAAGCTGGGGTGCTGACGGAGGTAGTAGCAGCTTCTGTTGTCACCCCCTCTCACCTAGCCGAAGCGGATATGGTGGTTGCTGGGCTGAGCGACTACGGTGGGCTTCTCACCGAATCTTCCGAGCTCAAAAAACTTGTCAATCAGCTACTGGCTCAGCCCCTAGCTCTGTTCACCGTTTCGTTTGCTGGGCTGGACGGTGCGCCCCAGGAAAAACTGGACGGAATCCTTCGCAAAAATGTGGGCGAGGTTCTGGTCAATCATGCCAGCGGCACTTTCCACTTCAGGGGCGCACTCGACCATACCCGCTTGTCCCTTAAGCACAAGACGGTCATGATTGGTATTCGCTCTGCCATCGCGGCAATCCCCAAGAAGTCTGAAGCTAACCAACAGATGCTGGATAGCTTCTCGCAGAAAAGCGTGGATTATAGTTCGCCCGAGGCCTGCATACCGCTCGTACAGCTGGTCCTCAAAAATCTCGGCTAGATTTCACGGTCTGCACAATAAAAGGTGCCCTGCCCCATCTCGGAGCAGGGCACCTTCGTGCTTGGTGAGGCTATTTGAGTTAGAGCGCTAGATCGATGGCTCGGTCGCTGGGCAAGACTGGCTCCGGCAGCACGGTTGAGCCGGTCAGATGCCGCTCTACCGAGGCAGCGCAGGCACGCCCCTCAGCGATGGCCCACACCACCAGTGACTGGCCACGCCCGGCGTCCCCACAGGAGAAGATACCGGGGACGTTAGTCATGTAGTCCTCAGCGCGTGCCACATTGGTGCGAGCATCCAGCTCTGCGCCTACCTGCTCACTGATATCGCTGTTCTCCTGACCGGTGAACCCCAGAGCAAGGAAAACCAGATCCGCAGGAATGATGCGCTCGGTGCCGCCTTTAGGGCCGCGGCGGCCATCCTCCCGGATTTCTGTTTCAGCGACCTTGAGCCCGGTCAGTGTGCCGTTTTCCCCCACAAATTCCACGGTGGAGGCAAGATAGCTGCGCTCACCGCCTTCTTCGTAGGAGGATGACACTTCAAAGACCTTGGGGAACATGGGCCAGGGCTCGTGATCTGCGCGGTCAGCCGGGGGCTGGGCCCCAATAGCCAGTGTGGTAATAGACGCCGCGCCCTGACGCACTGCAGTACCGATGCAGTCGCTGCCGGTATCGCCGCCACCCAAAACAATAACATTCTTGCCCGCTGCGTTGATGGTGGGCTCAGCGAGGTCACCAGCAACCACGCGGTTTGACTCGGTCAGATAAGGCATGGCAAAGTGCACGCCCTTTAGGTCAGCACCGGGAATATCCAGCGCACGCGGCTGCGTGGCACCGGTGGCCACAATAACGGCGTCATAACGCTTCTTGAGGTCATCCCAGGTGATGTCCGTGCCGATTTCGATACCGGTTCTAAAGCGGGTGCCTTCTGCCTCCATGACCGCGATACGGCGATCCACGATATCTTTTTCCAATTTGAAATCAGGAATGCCGTAGCGCAACAGTCCGCCTACCCTATCGTCCCGCTCAAAAACAGCAGTGGTAAAACCTGCCTGGGTGAGTTGTTGGGCGGCAGCTAGACCTGCCGGACCAGAACCCACTACAGCCACCGTTTTACCCAGCATGCGGTCAGGCATAATCGGCTCAATCAAGCCACCCTCAAAAGCCTGCTCGGCAATGGAGTACTCAATCTGCTTAATAGTCACCGCAGGCTGGTTAATCCCCAGCACGCAGGAGGTTTCGCAGGGCGCCGGGCAGACGCGTCCGGTGAACTCGGGAAAGTTGTTGGTAGCGTGCAGGCGTTCAACCGCCTGAGCCGTTTGACCTCGCCAGGTCAGATCATTCCACTCAGGAATCAGATTGCCCAGAGGGCAGCCCTGGTGGCAGAAGGGCACACCGCAGTCCATGCAACGCGATGCCTGGGTCTTAAGGACCGCAGAATTCTGCGCTACCTGCACCTCTTTGAAATCAAGAATACGCACCGGCACGGGGCGCTTGGGGCGGTCTTGACGGGTGGTTACTTTTAGAAAACCGCGAGGATCAGCCACGAGCGGTCACCTCCAAAATCTTGTTCCAAACCTGCATTGAGGCGGTGTCTTCGCCGGCGGCTTCTGCCTCGGCACGAATTAACTGCACGGCAGCAAAATCCCTGGGAAGAACCTTGGTAATACGGTCAAAGGTAGTGTCTAGGTCAGTTAGTAGTTCAGCAGCCCGAGACGATCCGGTGTAATCCCGGTGTCGCTCTAGGAGGTTCTGCACCTCTAGACGGTCGGTTTCATCAAGCGGCAGGAAGGTCAGCTCGCCAGTTTCGCGGGCCTGCTTATTGACCTTCTTTTCCTCCAGGTCCAGCACATAAGCGATACCTCCGCTCATGCCGGCTCCAAAGTTTCTACCGGTCGAACCAATAATCAGGGCAAGACCGCCGGTCATATATTCACAGCCATGATCACCAATTCCCTCAGCGACAGCGGTTGCCCCCGAGTTGCGTACCATAAAGCGCTCCCCCACGGCCCCACCCAGAAACATCTCGCCACTGGTCGCACCGTAGCCGCAAACATTACCGGCAATGACATTCTGTGCTGAGCTCAGGGGTGCGGCGGCGTCCGGACGCACCGTGATGCTACCTCCCGAAAGCCCCTTGCCGACGTAGTCGTTGGAGTCGCCGGTGAGGGTGATGGAGATACCCGCAGGTAGGAAGGCACCTAAGGATTGCCCGGCATGACCGGTCAGGTTCAGCTTGATAGTCCCTGGCTCCAGCAGGTCAATACCGAAGGTTTTGGTGACCTCGTGCCCCAGCATGGTTCCCACCGAGCGGTCAGTATTGACGACTTGAGCCTCAATGCTGACGTGCTGACGGTTTGTGAAGGTTTCTGCAGCCTCCTGAATAAAGCGGTTATCGATGTGTGCATCCAGCTCGTGATCCTGGGTGCTGGTGTTGCGAATTTCATCGGCACCATACTTGCTGGCCGTTGAGACCAGAATCTTGGAGAGATCCAGACCCTCAGCCTTCCAGTGTTGGACTGCCTGAGAGACATCCAGGGCCTCTGCATGGCCGATAGCCTCATCCAGGGTACGGAAGCCCAGCTCTGCCAGATACTCACGCACCTCTTCAGCAATAAACTCAAAGAAGTTAACCACGTGCTGGGCTTGGCCGGTAAAGCGGGCCCTCAGGTCGGGGTTCTGGGTGGCGACACCTACCGGGCAGGTGTCTAGGTGACACTTGCGCATCATGATGCAACCCTCAACGATGAGCGGGGCGGTCGCGAAGCCGAACTCTTCAGCGCCGAGTAAGGCAGCAATGATGACGTCTCTGCCGGTCTTGAGCTGACCGTCTGCCTGCACGACTACGCGGTTACGTAGGCCGTTGAGCAACAGAGTCTGCTGGGCTTCAGCCAGACCAAGTTCCCAGGGTGCACCCGCGTGCTTGAGGGAGTTGAGGGGCGCAGCGCCGGTACCGCCGTCGTGACCAGAGATAAGTACGACATCCGCCTTAGCTTTGGTGACACCGGCAGCCACGGTGCCAACACCGACTTCGGAAACCAGCTTGACGTGCACACGAGCGCTGGGGTTAGCGCGCTTGCAGTCATATATCAGCTGGGCCAGATCCTCGATGGAGTAAATATCGTGATGCGGCGGGGGTGAAATCAGAGTGACGCCGGGGGTTGAATGGCGAGTCGCAGCTACCCAGGGGTAAACCTTGGCAGCCATAAGTTGGCCGCCCTCACCGGGCTTAGCGCCCTGCGCCATCTTAATCTGAATATCCTCAGCATTGGTCAGGTAGAGAGACGTCACGCCAAAGCGGCCCGATGCTACCTGCTTGATAGCTGATCGACGGGCGGGGTCCAGCAAACGGTCAACGTCTTCACCGCCCTCACCAGTGTTGGACTTAGCGCCCAGCTGATTCATAGCGATCGCCAGTGTCTCGTGGGCTTCCTGAGAAATAGAGCCATAGGACATAGCGCCGGTTGAGAAACGCCTGACGATAGAGGAAACCGGCTCCACCTCGTCCAAGGGCACCGGGGTGCGGTTTGCGTTAAAGCTGAAGAGACCGCGCAGGGTCATAAGATCCCTAGCCTGATCATCAACGAGCTTAGTGTAGCTCTTGAAGATGTCATAGCGACGGGTCTTGGTGGAGTGCTGCAGGCGGAAGATGGTCTGCGGGTTGAAGAGGTGGGGTGGGCCCTCTCGACGCCAGTCATATTCGCCGCCTGTTTCCAGAGCGCGGTAAGGTACTGCCACTCCGTCATCGGGGTAGGCAGCGTGGTGACGCTTGCGAATTTCAGCTTCAATAACGCCCAGCCCTACACCGTCCATCTGCGAGTGGGTGCCGGTGAAGAACTGATCTACCAGGCTCTGGGACAGGCCCAGGGCCTCAAAGGTCTGGGCACCGCAGTAGGAAGATACCGTCGAGATACCCATCTTGGACATAATCTTCTGCAGACCCTTACCCAGTGCCTTGATGAGGTTATAGACAGCCTCAGCTTCGGTGACACCGGTGATTTCACCCTGAGCCACCAGCTCTTCAACGGATTCCATGGCCAGGTAGGGGTTGACCGCTGAGGCTCCGTAGCCTATGAGGGTGGCAATATGGTGGACCTCGCGCACATCGCCTGCCTCAACGATCAGGGCAACCTTGGTGCGGGTAGCGCTGCGCAAGAGGTGATGGTGAACCGCGCTGGTCAGCAACAGAGACGGAATGGGAGCCCAGGCACCGTTAGAGTTACGGTCAGAAAGAATGAGGAACTGGACGCCGCGCTCAACCGCGGCAGAGACCTGCTCACAAATCTCAGCTAGACGCTCACGTAGGGCGGCCTCCCCACCGTGAGAGGGGTAGAGCCCAGAGACCTTAATAGCCGCCGGCGCGCCATCCTCATCATCAATATGAAGAATCTTATCCAGCTCATCATTATTGATCACCGGGAAGTCCAGCTCAACGTGGTTGACCCGTACCCGCCCATGACGCAAGAGGTTGCCGTCAGCACCGATAGAAGTTTTGAGACTGGTGACCAGCTCTTCACGGATGGAATCCAGGGGCGGATTGGTCACCTGGGCGAAGGACTGCACAAAGTAGTCAAAGAGCAGACGGTGACGCTTAGAGAGCACCGCGATGGGAGTATCGGTACCCATGGCGTAGATGGGTTCAGCACCGGTTGCTGCCATAGGAGCCAGAATCTTGCGCAGTTCCTCTTCGGTGTAGCCGAAGGTCTGCTGACGCTTGAGGATCGATTTACGGGCAGCACGCACGTGCTCACGGTCGGGCAAATCAGCCAGATTGACGATGTTCTCTTCCGCCCAGGTAGCCCAGGGCTGCTCGGATGCAACGGCTGCCTTGACTTCTTCATCGGGCACCAGGCGGCCGGCTTCGGTGTCTACATAGAACATCTTGCCCGGTGAAACCCTGCCCTTTTCAATAATCTTGGATTCGGGGATATCAACCACGCCTACCTCGGAGGCCAGGACGACCAGACCATCATCGGTGACCCAGTAGCGCCCAGGACGCAGCCCGTTGCGGTCCAACACCGAACCCACAGCGTCACCGTCGGTAAAGGCGATGGCTGCTGGGCCGTCCCAAGGCTCCATCAGAGAAGAGTGGTAGCGGTAGAAGGCACGACGGTCAGCGTCCATGGTCTCGTGGTTTTCCCAGGCCTCGGGCACCATCATCATCAGCACCTGGGCCGCTGAACGGCCTGAGAGCATCAGCAGTTCGGCTACCTCGTCAAAGGATTGGGAGTCAGAGGCCCCGACCGAACAAATGGGAAAGAGCTCTTCAGGGTTGCGGCCCAGCACCGGCGATTTGAGCTGGGACTGGCGGGCGCGCATCCAGTTGCGGTTGCCCTTCACCGTATTGATTTCGCCGTTATGGGCAATAGTGCGGAAGGGCTGGGCCAGCGGCCAGGAGGGGAAGGTGTTGGTCGAAAAGCGTGAGTGAACGATTGCCAGCTTGGTGGCAAAGCGAGGATCGGAGAGATCAGGGTAGAAGGGCTCTAACTGCGCGGTCGTCAGCATACCCTTGTAAACGATGGTCCGAGAGGAAAAGGACGGAAAGTAAACTCCGAGCTTATGCTGGGCACGCTTACGCACACGAAAAGCTTTTTGATCCAGCTGACGGCGCTCTGACTGGGGGTCAAGATCAATCACGGGGATGTGCCCAGTAAAGGGTGCGTTGACTGATTCATTAGAATCACCCGATGCCTCAGCAATGAACATCTGAACAAAGTGCGGCATAACCTCGCGGGCTGATTTCCCCACAATATCGGGGTTAATGGGCACTTGGCGCCAGCCCAGGACGCGCAGTCCTTCACTCTGAGCGATACCTGCCAGTGCCTTCTGCTTGTCTTCAGCGTCTACCCCGCCGGTGGGCAGGTAGGCTGTACCGACCGCGTACTTGCCTAGAGGTGGCAGTTCAAAATCGACCACCTCACGCAAGAAGGCATCAGGGATTTGCAGGAGAATACCCGCGCCGTCGCCGGTGCCTTCGTCAGCGCCCACAGCACCGCGGTGCTCAAGACGGCGCAGCGCAGTGAGGGCGTGATCCACGATGACATGGTCGGGTTCACCGCGTAGGGTGGCAACCATGGCCAGACCGCAGGCGTCCTTCTCAGCGTCAGGCTGGTAGAGCCCCTGCGCTTCAGGCAGGTTGGCGAAAGTGGTAAAGGGCGAGGGCGCGTGGTTCTTGGTGTGGGGGTCCACAGTGAAATCTTCAGCAGCTGCCAAGTCGTTGGCTGGTGTTCTGCGCATGGGTGACCCTTCCTATTAGCGTGTGCCGGGTGTCTGAATAACAATATGATGCGGTGCTATTACAGAAATGTAAACGTATTCATCGCTCTTAATCATCATTCGCTGGAAGTTAGCCTATCCCAGGGGGGTGCAAACTGATAAGAGCCCCGTCTTTTCAAGGAAGAAAAGAAGATTTTCACACAACTTCTTTAATTAGAGAACACTTTTCTTCCATAATTATTCATATTTTTTCTTTACAAAAATCTGTAGCTGGAAACATAAAAGCAACATAATTTCTCATATTTCGAACAGAATGTCTCACATCAGCCAGAAAAAGAAGTGGTGGCATCAGCCACCACCCCTTTTTTACATCAACCGGATTACTTGGTTTCTCCGGTGAAATCTAGCACCATGCGTCCATTGATCAGCCCTGCGTGCATTTCATCAAAGATAGCCTGGACGTCCTCAACCGGGCGGAGCTGAACCACCGGCTTAATCAAACCCTTAGCACCAAAAGCAAAAGCTTCTTCCAGATCCTGGCGGGTACCCACCAGAGATCCCTGTATCCGAATACCATCCAGTACCAGGCGGGGAATGCTAAGATCCATTGACTCGGTGGGAAGACCAACCGCAACCACGGTGCCACCGGCTCGAACCGAATCTACAGCCTGGTTGAAGGCGAGCTTAGATACCGCGGTCACCACAGCAGTGTGAGCCCCTACCCCGCCGGTAACATTCTTAATCTCTTCTTCAACGCTTTCAACGTTCTTGCCGTTAATCACCACATCAGCACCGCTGTCCTTAGCGAGTAGCAGCTTGTCTTCGTTGATATCTACGGCAATCACCTGGGCGCCAAAGACATTCTTAGCGTACTGAACTGCTAGGTTACCCAGACCGCCAGCGCCGAAAGCTACCAGCCATTGACCGGGGCGGACGCCCGACTCCTTGATGGCCTTATACGTGGTGACACCAGCGCAGGTAATGGAGGTAGCCTCGACCGGGTCCAGAGCATCAGGCACCTTGACGGTGTAGTCAGCGTAGAGCAGGGTGTATTCACTCATAGCGCCATCTGCCGTGTAGCCAGCGTTGATGACCGAGCGGCAAAGAGTGGCGCGGCCGTCCACACAGTATTCGCAGTGACCGCAACCCTTGAAGAACCAGGGAACGCTCACTCGGTCCCCCACCTGTAGGTGCTCCACACCGGGGCCTATCTCTGTAATGACACCAACGCCCTCGTGTCCGAGAATTCGACCAGGCTTTTCACCGAAATCACTGGCAGCTACGTGCAGATCGGTGTGGCACACACCGGAGTATTCAATCTTGGCAAGTACCTGACCGTGGCCTACCTCGGGCACGGGGACATCCTTAATATCGACGGTTCCGTCAAGACGGCCAGAAACAACAATTGCTTTCATGGTGGACATGAGGGGGGCTCCTTTGCCTGGTATTGGAGTTACTGTAAGGCAACTCACTAGTTAATCTACTGATTGGTGCAGGGTATGCCAAGACCATCAGCAATTGCAGGCAGATAAACATAAGGTGTTGAGTCACACAAAACCTCAATGGTTGACAGGGTCTATCTAGCGTGGCCCACCGAACTGTCAGGGGGGCACTTAAAAAGCTATCCAGCCAGAACTATGGTGGATCTGCCTATAGGCTATTAGGTATGTCACAAGAGAAAAGTGCTCAGCAAAGACTGACTTGGTCAGAACTACCCGCCGCTCTACAGCTTTGGGTTGAAGAAACACTCGGCGGACCTGTGGTCACATCTGAATCTCAGGCTGGTGGCTTTAGTTTAGGCACTGCCGACAGGCTTGTCACTGAACATGGAGGGCGTGCCTTCCTCAAGGCAATCAGCGCAAAAAAGCACCCCGTAACAGCCGACTTGCACCGGCAGGAGGCCAAGGTTTCAGCTGCTTTTACCAAGAACGCCCCGGTCGCGGGGTTTCTTGGTTTTACCGAATACCAGAGTGCGGACGGGGGCACCTGGGTAGCCCTGATTCTTAAAGATATTGATGGAAACCACCCATCGTCGCCATGGCAGCTGAGTGAACTCACGGCAGTTTTTGCTGCCCTTGATGTTTTGCGCGATCTAGAGGTTGATCCAGCACTGGAGCTTGAGTGTGCTGCAGAATCTGTGGGGCCAGAGCTAAAGTTCTGGCACCGGCTAGCTGAGGGCGTGAGTTTAGATGACTTGCAGTATGTGAAAGATACCCGCTACTACCGGGACCTTATAGAGCTGCTCCCCCTGGTCAATAAGGGGGCAGCAGGTTTGGCCACTGAGGTTGATGAACAGGTAGCATCCCAGCTGAGCGGTAACGAGTATGTTCATACAGATCTAAGAGCTGACAACATTCTCATCACTCCAGAGGGGCAGGCAGTGCTGGTGGACTGGCCCTGGGCAAATATCGGCAATGCAGACCTTGATCTGGGACTTATTGCGGTAGATGCCCTAATCCAGGACGGTCAACTTTCCGAACAGCAGGTTCTAGAACTCATGCCCACGCACCGACGTCCTAGCTCAGAATTCTTACACGGCTGCACGGTGGCCCTAGCGAGCTACTATCTCTACGCCTCGATGCAGAAACCCAGTCCATCAACTAACACCAGTCTGATCGAGATGAGGGCCTACCGGGCGCTAGCTTTGCTCCATCGGCTCTTCGGCTAGCGCTCCACTAGTCCCCTGCCCGCACGGCCGCCGTTTCCAGCTCGTCTCGTTGCCTGCGGGCACGAGCCCCGGCAAGAGCGAACATGATTAGACCCAGGAGTAGGATGGCTCCCGACGTCCAGACGTGGATGCGCACGCCCAGCAACATTTCTGCCGTATCAATGCGTAGGAAAGCTTCAATCATAAGGCGGCCGAAACCGTACCAAGCAACGTAGGCCCAGAAGGTCTGCCCGCGTTGGAAAAGCCCCCGTTTGCCGAGGTAAATGAGCAGGGCAGCACCCAGCAGATTCCAGATGGATTCGTAGAGGAAGGTGGGGTGAAAGAGAGTTCCCGGCGCGTACTGGTCAGGGAAATTATGAGAGGTCGCCGAAATCTCCAGACCCCAGGGCAGGGTGGTCGGCTTGCCGAAAAGTTCCTGGTTGAACCAGTTACCCCAGCGGCCCAGCGCTTGGGCGATCAGGATGCCGGGGGCAGCCGCGTCCGCGAATTTTGCCAGCGAAATGCCATACCGTTTACAGGCAATCCAGGCACCCAACCCACCCACGGAGATGGCACCCATGATACCGATGCCGCCCTCCCAGATTTTGAAGATAGCCAGCGGATCAGCTCCAGCACCAAAGTAGGTTCCGGGATCGGTAATCAGTACGTGGTAAAGGCGGGCACCGATGATGCCAGCGGGGATTGCCCACATAGCAATATCCCAGACCCTCTCGGGGTTCTCCCCCCAGCTTTGCCAACGCTTAGAAGTCAGCCACAGACAAACTGCTATACCCAAAAGAATACAGAGGGCATAAAAGTGGATAGTCAGTGGCCCCAGTGAAAAACTGGAGACGCTGGGTGATGGGATGGACGCTAGAATGACAGACGTTGTCATTGCTCTCCTTCAGTTACTTACCGGCGAGTTCGCGGGTCAGCACACCGACGGCAGCGGGGCCGCCTTCAGTCAGTGCCTTGACCAGTGCAGTACCCACGATAACACCGTCCGCATAGGCACCTATTTCCTCTACGTGCTCCCTCTTAGAAACACCCAGACCTACGCAGGCCGCGGGGGCACCAGCTGACCGTAGATCAGCTACCAGGGTTCCGGCAGCGTCACTGACTGAGGCGCGAGCACCAGTAACACCCATGACAGAGACGGCGTAAACAAAGCCGCTAGAAGCCTTAGAAATTATATGCAGGCGCTCCGTTGAGCTAGAGATAGATGCCAGGAAGATGCGATCTAGACCGTATTTTTCTGAGGCAACGAACCAGTCTGCTGCTTCGTCGGGTACGAGGTCTGGGGTGATGATGCCTGAGCCACCGGCTGCTGCCAGCTCCTGGGCAAAGCGGTCAACCCCGCGGCGGAGTACCGGGTTCCAGTAGGTCATCACCACGACAACAGCGTTGGTAGCTGCGGTGATTTCGCGCACCGCACGAAAAATGTCATCGGTGCGGAAGCCCTTGGCAATCGCTTCGACGGTGGCACGCTGAATGACGGGTCCATCCATGACAGGATCTGAGTAGGGCAGACCCAATTCGATGATGTCCACCCCATTCTTACCCATTTCAATGGCAGCGGCAATTGACTCATCGACTGAAGGGTAACCCACCGGCAGGTAGCCAATAAGAGCGGCCCTACCTTCAGCCTTGCACTGGGCTAGGCGGGCTGCGACCTTGGAGTCAGGGTTGGGGGCAGGAAACTTTCCGTTCTTAACCGAGTAAACGGTATCGTCCTGAAAATCCACGTGGCTCATAGCTTAGGCACCTTCTGTCTGTGCAGCTTCGGTTGCTGCTTCTTTATTGCCCACATTCAGGCTGGTCGAAGGGATAGCTTTACCCAGGCCGAACCACTTGAGGGCGGTTTCCATATCCTTATCCCCACGACCAGAGAGACAAACGAGCATGATTTTCTCATGGGCGGTTTCCGGGCTTTCATCGGCCCACTGGCGGGCTACGCGCAGGGCACCTGCGAGCGCATGGGAAGATTCCAGCGCAGGGATGATGCCCTCAGTGCGGCAGAGCAGACGCAGGGCGTCCATGGCCTCGGTGTCAGTTACCGCCTGGTAGTCCACTCGCCCGATATCTGACAGGTAGGCGTGTTCAGGCCCGACGCCGGGGTAGTCAAGACCCGCTGAGATGGAGTGGGACTCGATGGTCTGCCCGTCTTCGTCCTGCATAAGATAGGTGATGGCGCCGTGCAGCATGCCGGGGCGGCCCAGTGAGATGGTGGCTGCGTGACGGTCGGTGTCGATACCGTCGCCGCCTGCCTCAAAACCAAAGATTTTGACGTCGCGGTCATCCAAGAAAGCATGGAACATGCCAATGGCGTTGGAGCCACCGCCCACGCAGGCAGCGATACCGTCTGGGAGTTTTCCGGTGGCTTCAAGAATCTGCTGGCGAGCTTCGGTGCCGATAGCATCATGGAAGTAGCGCACCATTGCCGGGAAGGGGTGGGCGCCGGCGGCAGTACCTAGCAGGTAGTGGGTGGTATCTACGTTCGATACCCAGTCACGCAGGGCCTCGTTGATAGCGTCCTTGAGGGTACGCGAACCGGTCTGCACTGCGATAACGGTGGCTCCCAGCAACTGCATACGAGCAACGTTGAGTGCCTGGCGCTCAGTGTCTTCTTCCCCCATGTAGACCACGCACTCCATGCCAAAGAGGGCAGCGGCGGTGGCGGTGGCGACGCCGTGCTGGCCAGCGCCAGTCTCGGCAATCAGGCGGGTCTTGCCCATTCGCTTCGCCAGAAGCGCCTGGCCAATCACGTTATTGATCTTGTGGCTACCGGTGTGGTTGAGGTCTTCGCGCTTCAGGAAAAAGCGCACCCCGCCGCCGTGTTCAGAAAACCGGGGGACCTCGGTGAGCAGTGAGGGGCGGTTGGAGTATTCAGCAGAGAGACGGCGGAATTCAGCCAGAAACTCTTCATCTTCTTTTGCCTTCTCGAAGGTTTCTTCCAACTCATCCATGGCGGCAATCAGCGATTCAGCCATGTAACGGCCGCCATAGTTGCCAAAGTAGGGGCCGGGAGCATTCTTGAGGCTGTGTCCAGAGGTGAGAAACTGGTCGGCTAGGGTGTCGGTCATACCGCTTCCTTAGGTCTAAAAGGGTGGAGTAAAAGGCAAATAAGGTTAGCGAGCGAGCCAGGCTGTGCGGGCAGCAGCGCCAGCTTCACGGAAAGCGCGGACAGTTTCGGTGGGGGTACCTGACTTCACTAGGGCCTCGCCCACCAGCACAGCTTTTGCGCCGTGGGAGGCGTAATCTTCAACGTCTGCCACCTCGGCAACCCCTGACTCAGCAACGATGATGGCATCTTCGGGCAGCAAGGGGGCGAGCTGACCAAAATTCGCATTATCAACCTCAAGGGTTTTGAGGTTGCGGACGTTGACGCCCACAATACGGGCACCTGCCGCTTTTGCGCGTTCAATTTCTTCTGGGGTGTGGGTTTCTACCAGGGCGTTCATGCCCAGCTCATGGGTGAGGTCCAAGAACCGGGTGAGGGTGGCATCGTCCAATGCAGCAACGATGAGCAGGACCAGGTCAGCGCCGTGGGCCCGGGCCTCCCAAATCTGGTATTCATCAACGGTGAAATCTTTGCGGAGCACCGGGATCGAAACCGCCGCACGCACGGCGTCCAGGTCAGCTAGAGAGCCAGCAAACCGGCGTTTTTCGGTCAGTACTGAAATGACGGCCGCTCCCCCGGCTTCATAGGCCGATGCTAGGGCAGCCGGGTCAGGGATATCAGACAGAGCACCTTTGGAGGGGCTTGACCGTTTAACCTCAGAAATAACCTCAAGGCTGCTTTTAAAAGCCCCGCTCAACGCGGCAAAAGCATCACGTGCCGGAGGTTGCTCTGCGGCTCTGGCTTTGAGGTCATCGAGCGTTACGGTGAGCTGACGCTCCGCCATATCCTCGCGGACGCCTCCAATAATGTCATCTAGAACGGTCATAGTGATCCCCTCACAGGCAGCCGGTGCCCTGTTTTTCGCGTCTTTTTAGTATGTCGTATCAGTTGCTTCAAGGCTAAATAGCAGCCCATTAGGTGAGAATTTCGGCGGCCAGTGAACACTGGCTGGCAACTGGAGCCTTTCCCGCCCAGGTACACAAAAGCGTCCCACAGTGTCTGTGGGACGCTCCAGCTCACATCATCAGCTTAGTGGTGATATTTGGTGTGCTTGCCGCCCTGGCCGTAGCCAGCTGCTCGCAGAACCAAACCGGCAACTAAACCGATGAGCATGATAGCTACACCCACAACGAAGATGGAGGTGCTGGAAAGGTCGAAGCCAATAGCAGCTACAAGAAAGCCCAGGGTTATGATGCCCAACATTGCCCATGAAGCAATAGTGTTGCCGTGGTTGGTGTGGGGAAGGTCGGGGACCATCTCAACGGTCTGCTTTGACATGTGAGTCTCCTCAGTGTGTGTATTTTGCGCTCAGGTGCACCGATGAGCGCAGGGGTGCTTAGGTCTATCTTATGAGATAGGAATGCTTTAACCCAATATCACAGGCTATATGCTCATAATTTTTGCTTTCTCGGTTGAAGACTAAGCCAAGTGCCCTGTGACTTTTTCAGCCGCTGCCAGCAGTTCTCCACTCGCCACCAGTTCAACGGTTGCCTGGATTTCAGGTGCCAAATAGCGGTCGCTGCCCGGTCCCGCGACGTCCTGACGTAGGCGAGCGATGACGGCGGCGCTGGCAGGTGCGGGCTGGTGGGGTGCTCGCAGGTCTATGCCGCGGGCAGCCGTAAGAATCTCTATGGCTAGTACCCTACTCAGCCCGTCGATTGAGGTTCGCAGTTTACGGGCTGCGCTCCAGCCCATAGAGACGTGATCTTCCTGCATGGCTGAGGACGGGATAGAGTCCACCGAGGCCGGTGCCGCTAGTCGCTTAAGTTCTGAGACGATGGCTGCCTGGGTGTACTGGGCAATCATGTGCCCAGAGTCCACGCCGGGATCATCTGCCAAAAAGGGCGGCAGGCCCCGGTTGCGGGCTGTGTCCAGAAAACGATCGGTGCGACGTTCTGAGATAGAGGCGGCGTCAGCGACTGCAATCGCCAGGAAGTCCAGAACATAGGCCACCGGAGCACCGTGGAAATTACCGTTAGACTCCACCCGACCATCGAAAGTAACCACCGGGTTATCGATGGCTGAAGCCAGCTCGCGCAGGGCCACAGTGCGGGCGTGTTCTACGGTGTCTCGCACGGCACCGGCTACCTGCGGGGCGCACCGCAGCGAGTAGGCGTCCTGCACGTAGGTGCTGTGATTGCCCGAATGATGCTGAATAATGTCTGAGCCCTCAAGAACTTTGAGCATGTTGGCTGCGGCAGCCTGCTGACCTGGATGCGGGCGCAAGCTGTGCAGATCGGCAGCAAAAACTCGATCGGTACCCACTAAACCTTCGAGACTCATAGCAGCTGCCACATCCGCCAGGCGGGTCAGACGGTCCAGGTCAGTAATAGCCATCACCAGCATGCCTAACATGCCGTCGGTGCCATTAATCAGCGCCAGACCCTCTTTCTCCGCCAGCACCACCGGGGTCAGCCCGTGCTGTTGGAGAGCGTCGGCGGTGTCCAATAGCTGCCCCTGCTCATCGCGCACCTGGCCCTCACCGATAATTGCTAGGGCACAGTGGGCCAGCGGAGCTAAATCACCAGAACAGCCCAGTGAGCCGTACTCATAGACCACCGGGGTGAGGTTGGCAGAGAGCATATCGGCATAAGCCTGGGCAACTTCGGGGCGGACGCCGGTACGGCCTGTGGCGAGGGTTGAAAGACGCAGGAGCATAAGAGCGCGGATGACCTCAGTTTCTACCTCTTTGCCAGACCCCGCGGCGTGGGAGCGGATGAGGCCCCTTTGCAGGGCGGTGCGCATCTCCGCCGGGATGTGTTTGGAGGCCAACGCACCAAAACCGGTGGATACACCGTAGACCGGTATTGTTTGGTGGGCTAGTTGGCGGATGCGCTCGGATGACTTAGCGATTTCAGCCAGGGATTCTTCGCTGAGCACCACGGGAGCACGGTGGCGAGCTACCCTAATGACGTCCTCGAAGCTTAGAGCTCCGATTCCTACGGTAACGGGGGTTTGGTTCACGGGGTTTCTCCTCAAAAGTCTGGGTGCTCAGCGCAGCGACGGTGCTGCAGAGCTTAAAGGGGTGTAGTAGGTCAGTACGGTATGAATCAGGCGGGCTGCGGTTTGAGCGGTACGCCCGTCACTATCGAAGCTGGGGTTGAGTTCGGCAACATCGAAGGCTGCTAGTTTGCCGCTAGCTGCCACTTCTTTCAGCACGACGTTGATGATCTCCAGGGGCACTCCGTAGCCTGCTGGGGCGCTGACGCCAGGGGCGATGCTGGCAGGGAGGACATCTAGATCAAGGGTCAGGTAAATGATGTCTACAGAGGCCACAAATTCCCGCACCGTGCTTAGCAAGGCTTGCTGGTTCAGCACCCCGCAGTCTTCATCCACCACGTAATCCGCCCCCAACTCATGGGCGGTATCAAACAATTCTTGAGTATTGTTGGCCTCAGAAATGCCCAGCACCGTGTAACGGCAGGAAGTGCCTGCCGCTCTTTCGCGGGTGAGCGCCTGGTAAAAAGGGGTACCCGAGGTCGGCTGTTCTGCCCGGCGCACATCAAAGTGGGCGTCCAGGTTAAGGATGCCCAGACGCCCGGGCTGCTGCGAGGTGGCACAACCTGCGGTCTTGCGAGTCCGAGAGTCTGCCACACCGGTGTAGGTGCCAAAGGCAACCTCGTGGCCACCTCCCAGTACAACAGGCAGGACGCCGGCATCCACACTTGCCCTCACAGCAGCTGCAAGCTTCTTCTGGCCCTCTTCAAGGTCTGAAGACACCACAACATCCCCAGCATCCAGCAAAGCCAGGTCTGTGTGGCGTGAGCTATTGCGCCCCCGCGCCAGTGCTAGCTGCCCCAGCGCTGAGCGTAAAGCCGCCGGCCCATCTGCAGCTCCCTGGCGGCCACCATTGCGGCGCACCCCCTCATCGGAGGCAAAGCCGATGAAGACGGCATCAGCGGAATTCGGGACCCCCTGCCCCAAGGAGGTGACGGCCTGGTGCACGCGACGGTGGGCAGCACCAGCCCCATCATTCCTCCCGGACCAGGTGGAAGCAGGGCGATCGATGAAGCGATGTAAGTCAGAGAGGTTATTCTGCTGCATCAGTAACACTCCTTCTGCCTGATATCGCTCACTGTAGGCTGGGTGCCCGGCCCTGCCACCTGCTCCCCTGCTTTCCATACCCGGTGGACCAGGCTAACGCCGGGCCGGTAAGCAAGGTGCAGATGGTTGGGGGCAGCCAGCTCCACCAGGTCAGCGCGAGCGCCCACCCGCAGACTTCCAACATCTTCGCGTTGTAGAGCGCGGGCGCCTCCAGCGGTTGCTGACCACAGGGCTTCATCCGGGCTCATCGCCAAATCACGCACTGCCAGAGCGATACAAAAGGGAATGGAAGTGGTGAAGCTGGTTCCCGGGTTGCAGTCTGCCCCCAATGCGAGGGTGGCACCGGCGTCCAGGAGCCTGCGAGCAGGCGGGTAACTGTTACGGGTAGAGAAATCAGCACCCGGCAAAACGGTAGCTACCGTGGTCGAGTTCGCCAAGGCGTCCACGTCTGCATCGCTCAGGTAGACCGCGTGATCCACCGAGGCCGCACCCAGCTCGACCGCCAGTTGCACACCTGCCCCGTAGGTCAGCTGGTTACCGTGCACCCGTGCTTTTAGCCCGGCTGCCTGCCCTGCGAGCAACACTGCCCGCGATTGCTCTTCACTAAAAGCGCCCTTCTCGCAGAACACGTCAATCCAGCTGGCATACGGAGCGCAAACGGGGATCATCTCATCAAGAACCATCTGAACATAGTCATCCTGCCGCCCCGCATACTCCGGTGGAGCCACGTGGGCTGCCAGTAGGGTTACCTCATCGGTGCAACCAGCTGCCACCTGCACAGACCGCAGCTCAGATTCAGTATTTTGCCCGTAGCCACTCTTAATCTCCACGGTGGTTGACCCGCTACGCAGGTACTCCCCCAGCAGCTTGCGGGCGTTTGCCGCAAGCTCACCAGATGAGGCAGCGCGGGTCTGCTCAATGGTAGAACGGATCCCGCCGGCTTCATAAGCCTTCCCCTGCATGCGGGCGGAGAATTCCTCAGACCGGTCTCCCGCAAACACCAGGTGTGAGTGGGATTCCACAAACCCGGGAATTACTGCCCGGCCCTCACAGTCGATAGATTTATCGGCAGCAGGTGCCGCAGAAGCCTGGCCCACCCAGGCCACTGCGCCATCTTCAACCAAAACCGCAGCCTGCTCCACGATGCCGAGGGGCCCGCGCTCAAGACTCGGATCGTTAGTGACTAATGATCCAATATTGGTCAATAGCGTGCTCGCCATGATTACGCTTGCTCCTGCATGGGAATACGTACTCCGCGCTCAGCCGCAACATTAGATGCGTGCTCGTAACCCGCGTCCACATGACGGATGACGCCCATGCCCGGGTCATTCGTAAGCACCCTCTCTAGTTTCTGCGCAGCCAATTCTGTACCGTCAGCGATACAGACCTGACCGGCGTGAATAGAGCGGCCCATGCCAACGCCACCACCGTGATGCAGGGATACCCAAGAGGCACCGGAGGCCGTGTTGAGTAGCGCGTTCAAAAGAGGCCAGTCAGCCACAGCATCAGATCCGTCCTTCATGGCCTCAGTCTCTCGGTAGGGGGAAGCTACCGAACCGGAATCCAGATGATCACGGCCAATAGCTATCGGAGCCGACAGCTCACCATTGGCCACCATCTCATTGAACTTCAGGCCGGCCTTGTGGCGCTCGCCGTAGCCCAGCCAGCAAATACGCGCCGGCAGGCCCTGGAATTCAACCTTCTCACCGGCCATTGTGATCCAGCGCGCCAGGTGCTCATTCTCGGGGAAAAGCTCCAAAATTGCCCGGTCAGTTGCCTCGATGTCTTTGGGGTCACCGGATAGGGCAGCCCAGCGGAAGGGCCCCAGGCCTTCTTCGAACATTGGGCGAATGTAGGCAGGTACAAACCCAGGGAAGTCGAAGGCACGTTGATAACCGGCCTTACGAGCTTCATCGCGGATGGAGTTGCCGTAGTCAAAGACCTCAGCGCCTGCGTCCATGAACCCCACCATGGCCTCCACCTGAGCTGCCATAGAGACACGTGCCTCTTTGGTGAAAAGCACCGGGTCGCGCTGCGCCTCAGTCTTCCAATCCTCAAAAGTGACCTCTACCGGCAGGTAAGCCAGAGGGTCATGGGCACTGGTCTGGTCGGTGACAATATCGATGGGTGCTTTACGACGCAGAAGCTCAGGGAAGATTTCAGCCGCATTGCCCACAACGCCGATGGAGAGTGGCTTCTTAGCGTCGCGGGCATCGATAGCTAGTTCTAGAGCATGGTCGAGGTTGTCAGCTTTGACGTCCAAGTAACGGTGCTCGATACGGCGATCAACGCGAGATTCATCAACATCGACGGCGATGACGACGCCCTCGTTCATAGTGACTGCTAGGGGCTGGGCACCGCCCATGCCACCTAGGCCAGCAGTTAGGGTGATGGTGCCAGCCAGGCTACCGCTAAAACGCTTGCGGGCAACGGCGCCAAAGGTTTCGTAGGTGCCCTGCAAAATGCCCTGGGTTCCAATGTAGATCCAGGAGCCCGCCGTCATCTGCCCGTACATCATCAGCCCTTCAGCTTCTAGTGCACGGAAGTGCTCCCAGTTAGCCCAGTCTCCTACCAGGTTTGAGTTGGCTAAGAGGACGCGGGGCGACCATTCGTGGGTACGGAAAACACCCACAGGCTTACCGGACTGGACCAGCAGTGTTTCATCGTTTTTCAGTGTTTTGAGGGTGCCTACAATGGCATCAAAGGACTCCCAGTTACGGGCGGCCTTGCCTGTTCCACCGTAGACCACCAGCTCATCGGGGTGCTCGGCGTTAGCGGGGTCAAGGTTATTCATCAGCATGCGCAGGGCGCCTTCTTGCTGCCATCCTAGGGTATTAAGTTCATTGCCGGTAGGTGCGTGAATGGGGCGGGGCCCGGTGGTGGTCATGGCTACTCCTTTGTGCACGATATACCTGCCCTCACCATGTCTGGGTCTGATTTTGACCGGTCTGAGCCGGGATATACAGTTGAAACATGAGGGGTGTCACACCCATCATGTTGTATATACAACTGCTTTGTCAATGGGGTGGGGATGGAAAAAATAACCGACTTGAGCCAAGAATTCACCGACTACCGCGGTGAAGCGTTGCCCGCCTACAAGCTCCTTAAAAAACTCCTGACGCACCGTATCTCCAGTGGTTCTTGGTCTAGTGGCGAGCCCATCCCGTCAGAAAACGAAATGACGCACGCTCTGGGCCTCTCGCGGATGACCATTAACCGCGCTATTCGGGAACTCACCGCTGAGGGGCTGCTCTATCGTACCCAGGGAGTCGGCACCTTCGTGGCGCCACAAAAGAGCGCTTCTGCGCTCTTTGAGGTTAAAAATATCGCCGATGAAATCACTGAAAGAGGCCACCTTCACCAGAGCCGCGTAACTCTCCTCGAAGAAATAAGAGCGGTGCAAGCTCCCTGGCCTATTGACGAAGCCCTGGGTAGTCGAGTATTCCACAGCGTCTTGATTCACTGCGATAACGGAGTCCCCCTGCAACGAGAAGAGCGCTTGGTCAACGCAGAGGTAACCCCCCACTACCTTGACCAGGATTTCTCCAGCACCACCCCGAATGTTTATCTAGGTAACTGCCATCCGATAACCCGCGGAACCCACAGTGTTGAGGCAGTCCTACCCAGCGCCCAGCAGGCTCAAGAGTTAGAGATTGATTCCGCTGAGCCCTGCCTAAAGCTCCTGCGTACCACCTGGTCAGGTGACACTGTCATTAGTCAGGTGGCCCTCTTATACCCGGGTAGTCGTGGCCGACTTGAAGGCAGCTTCGGTATCTAGCGCTGCGTTAAGGTCTAGCGGTCGGTAGGGTCTTGCCCCTCGCTCAGGGAATCCCAGGCGTCGATATCGTCTACTTCATCCACTGTGCTGATCCGCTGGGCGCGTGCAGATGCACGGTCATACTTACGGCCAACAACCCAGTGCGACGAGGCAAAAAACGTCCATACGCCGCAGGCAATCACCAGCAAACCGCCGACTACAGCTAGCCAGGGCATGATGGTCACAAGATAAGAATTAGCGGCAGCGGTGGTCCCCGTTGCAGCGCTTACATCGGTGGAAGCTGCCGCTTGAGGGTTGCGGTAGACGCCCACAGCTGAGACAGCTATGCCTAGACCCACCAGCACCATAAGAGCACTCACGATTTTCTTGAGTTTAGGCCCAGTAAAGCGCACAGCGATTGCCGCTGCGAGGGCTACGAGTGCCAGTGCACTCACCGCGCTGGCGGCGTCCGCACCAGAAATTTCAAGGGTGGTAGTTTCAAGCACGGTGGTCACCTCAGCCCGAATCCATATGGGCAGGGTCGAGGCAAAAGCTAGACCTGCGGCCAGCAAAGAGGCCCCCATGACGCGCCCAGGGGTAGAGAAATTAGGCTTCTTATCAACATCACTGCGGACGCTGGCAGTAACCTTCTGTGAAGAATCGGGTGCGGTGCTCATTTATTGACCTTTCCCAGCTGGCAAGGGTGCCAGTCCGGATGCCGTGATAACAGCGCGCAGAGGCGCTGCAGCCTTGTCCACAGTTTCTTGGGCCTCGCTTGCAGGGACTGAATCCATGACGATACCTGCCCCCGCCTGGACATATCCCTTGCCTCCTTTAAGAACGGCGGTTCGGATAGCGATCGCCATATCCATGTTTCCGGCGAAGTCGAAGTAGCCGCAAACACCGCCGTAAATCCCGCGGGCACTGACTTCATATTCGTCTAACAGTTGCATAGCGCGGGGCTTTGGCGCACCAGAGAGGGTACCTGCAGGGAAGGCAACGCGCAGAACGTCATAGGCGCTCCTTCCCTCAGCCAGCTGCGCCTTGACCTCCGAGGAGATGTGCATGATGTGGCTAAAGCGCTCAATTTCCATAAATTGAGTAACCTCTACACTGCCCGGAACCGCGATGCGGGAGAGGTCATTGCGCGCCAGGTCGATCAGCATGAGGTGCTCGGAGCGTTCCTTTTCATCGGCCAATAGCTCTTCAGCTAAAGCGATATCAGCCTCACGAGTAGCCCCGCGGGGGCGGGACCCAGCGATGGGGTGGGTGGTAGCTGTGCCGTCCTTGAGAGTCACCAGAGCCTCAGGTGATGAACCAACAATCTGAAAGGGCTGGCCGTCCTCTGTAGATTCAAAGTTAAAGAGGTACATGTAGGGTGAAGGGTTGCTCTGGCGCAGCACACGGTAAACGTCGAGGGCGCTGGCAGAGTTCTCTGTTTCAAAACGGCGGGAGACCACGATCTGAAATACATCGCCATCAAGAATGTTTTTCTTGGACTTATCGATGGCGTCCAAGAAACCCTGCTCATCCCAGGTGTGCTTAACGTCCACTACTTTTTCTTCTACAGTGGCGGTGCCCACCAAGGTTGAAACAGCGGCACCAGCGGGCTGGGCCACCTTATCGAGCATATCTAGCACGCGGGAGGTGGCATCGGCGTAGGCGGCATCCACGTTATCGTCGGTGCCGTTGAAGTTAATAGCGTTGGCGATGAGAGTGACGGTGCCGTCCGAGTTATCGTGCACCGCCATGTCCGAGACAATATTCAGGGCGAACTCGGGCAGGTTGATGTCGCTGGCGGGCCCGCCGGGCAGTTTTTCCCAGTGACGAACCACGTCCCACCCCATAAACCCCACCATGCCGCTGGTGAGCGGGGGAAGCCCGTCGAACGGCTCGGTATGGAGCATCTCAAGGGTTTGGCGTACGGCATCAACCGGGTCACCCTGGGTGGGGGCTCCCTGAGGAGTCAGCCCCTGCCAGACAATCTCCCCTGCCTTTGTGCTTAGCGTAGATCGGCTAGCCACCCCCACAAAGGAATAACGGGACCACTGCTTCTGCTCATTAGCTGATTCCAGCAGGAAGGTACCCGGGGCAGGTTCACCCTCAGCGCACACCAGCGAACGGTAAAGCCCGATAGGAGTTATTGCATCAGCTAGCACTTTAACCCGCACCGGTATAACGCGACGGGTGGCGGCGAGCGCGCGGAACTCTTCTAGAGTTGGTTCAATGATTCCAAGATCCTGCATGGTCTCTACCTCTGACAAAATTGCTGGGCTAGGCGGTGTGTGTATGCCGAGTGAACGCGCACCGTAACGTGAAATTTTTTGGGCTGCTAGAATGCCGGTCTAAGGGCGTGCCCCTACCTGTGCTTCTAGGTGGCCGCCGGCTTCAAAACAGGTGGTTGTACCGGTATGGCAGGCTGCACCTACCTGATCGACCAGGATGAGCAGGGCATCACCGTCGCAATCGATGCTAACGTCTTTGACGTACTGGCTATGCCCGCTGGTGTCCCCCTTGCGCCAGTATTCCTGGCGGGATCGGGACCAGAAAGTGACCCGTCCTTCGGTGAGGGTTCTGCGCAGGGCCTCGTCGTTCATCCAGCCCAGCATGAGCACATCTTTGGTGTCATACTGCTGAATGATTGCTGCGAAAAGCCCGTTACCATCTCGCTTGAGTTGGGCGGCAAGGGCCGGGTCAAGCGGGGAATCTGAGGAGGTGCTCTGCTGTGCTGTGTTCACCCCATCTATCCTAACTGATACGTCGGGGCGCCTGCTGGTGGTGATAGGGCTTCTCAGCATCTGGGCTTGCCTCTACTCTGCGGCTTCGGGCCCAGACAAGGTTGCCTGTCGATACTCTTCTGTGTAGGTAGCGACCTGGTGGGTATAGGCAATAGAGCGGTTATAGGAGAGTATCCCGCGCTGCCACCCTTCATCGGTAGTTACATCGCGCTGCCCCTGGCATAGATAGACTGCGGCAGCCAGCGCTGCATCATCGATGTGGTGGGGGTCTTTAATCCCGTCCCCGTTGCCGTCTTGGCCGATGTAATCCCATGTTGAGGGGATGAACTGCAGAGGCCCCACTGCCCTGTCCCATTCTTTATCGCCATCCAGTGCTCCGTCATCGGTATCTTCAATCGCCATGAAACCGGGGCTGCCATCCAGCGCTGGGCCGTAAATCTTGGGGCGTACAAGCCCTGATTCATCAGTGTTAGCCCCCTGGTAGGTGCCATGAAGGGTTTCAACAGCGCCAAGACCCGCGATGGTGTTCCAGCCCAGTTGGCACTGGGGGTAGGTTTGGGTGACCCGCAAGGACGCCCCCGCATAGGCTGCCAGAACCCTGCGAGGAATATCAGTTGCTATAGCCGTGGAATCTAACCAGCTATTATCAACCGCAACGGTGGTGGGCCGTTCGGCCAGCTCAGTAGCTGAGAGTTGGTCTGACTGACCGCTGACTTCTGCCTCCGCTTGGTCTGCTGAGCCAGTGCTCGGAGGTAAAACCTGAAGGGGGGCCGACGGCAAATGACTGGGGAGAGCATCAGCCCCCTTGGAGCTTTGCTGATCGTTGGCGCAGGCTGATAAGACCATGAGGGCAAAGGCACCTAGGGTTAGGCGTTCGAGAATTGTTCGCTTCATCATCTCTATCTGGGGTCGTGACCATCTCTTTCTGGGGTCTTACCTTTCACGCTACCGGCTGCATCTCACACCATAGTGAACGCTAGCTGAGTTTTTACCCTATGTTTTGGGTGGGTGCTCCGCAGGTTAATCATGCAACAGGCAGACGTGCGAGGGTTAGGATGGGGCTATGACTACTTATTCTGCCGCCGATGTAATTGCCGCTGAACGTACCGCCCTCGTAGGGACCCTCAATGAAGCGGGGCCTGCTGCACCCACCCTGTGTGAGGGATGGCAAACCCGGCACCTGCTAGCTCACTTGATTCTGCGAGAAACCCAGCCGCTGGTTGCTGCCGGTGTGATGGGGGGCCCCTTGGGCAAGAGGACAGAGCGGCTGACCAATGAGTACGCTCAGCAGTTGGCTGACCCCGCGTCCTACCGGTTGGCAGTGCAGAAGTTCGCTGACCTATCCGGCTATGGTGGCATGCGCAAACGCTGGCCTGTAGCCGATGCCGCTATGAATACCCTCGAATATCTGGTCCATACCGAGGATGTACGCCGTGCAACCGGTGATCTGAGCCCTCGAGAGGTGCCTGCTGAAACCCAGCAAAAAATTTGGGATGATGTGCGCAGCCGCGGGCGTCTTTTGGCCGGCAAGAGTTACCCTGAAGGGCTGGTTCTTGAAGCACCGGGTTACTCCCCCTCTACTGCGACTATTCAGGGGCCTAAACCAGGAAAGGTAGCAACAGTGCTCAGCGGTCAGCCAGCCGAGCTAGTGCTCTACCTCTTCGGACGTCAGGACGTGGCTCAGGTGAAAAAAATTTAGCGAACCGGCCTTACGATTTTTTCTATTTCACCTAAGTTTTTATAGGCCGTATGAAGACGCGCCTGAAACCCGCCCTCTGCCAGAAATACCAGCCAAAGTGGTGGTGGGTTTTTTAGCGAACCTCGTAGCCCGCAGCGCGGATAGCGTCCTTGACCTCTCCTATTGAAACCTCGCCGAAGTGGAAAATGGACGCTGCCAGCACGGCGTTCGCACCAGCCTCAACAGCAGGTGGGAAATGCTCGGGAGCGCCAGCGCCACCCGAGGCAATCAGCGGAATAGAGACAACATCGCGCACCGCGCGAATCATGGGCAGGTCAAAACCAGCCTTAGTTCCGTCAGCGTCGATCGAGTTCAGAAGAATCTCACCCACCCCGCGCTCCTGAGCTTCAGCAGCCCATTCCAGCAGGTCAAGACCGGTATCCTTGCGCCCACCGTGGGTAGTTACTTCCCAGCCAGATGCAGTGTTACCGGTCTTCTTAGCGTCAAGGGACAGTACCAAAACCTGAGAGCCAAACCGCTCGGTAATCTCATTGATTACTTCGGGGCGATGAATGGCAGCAGTATTAATGGACGCCTTATCGGCACCGGTGCGCAGCAGACGGTCAACGTCCTCAGCAGTACGCACTCCACCACCAACAGTCAGAGGAATAAAGACCTGCTCAGCGGTCTGCCCTACCACCTCAAAAGTAGTGGCTCGGTCGGAGGAAGACGCCGTGACATCCAGGAAGGTCAGTTCATCAGCGCCCGCCTCGTTATAGCGCTTAGCTAGCTCAACCGGGTCACCGGCATCCCGTAAGCCTTCAAATTTAACGCCCTTCACCACGCGGCCAGCGTCCACATCCAGGCAAGGAATCACACGAATAGCAACGCCCACAGCGCCACCTCACTTTCACACGAGAAATTAAGTAAAAAGGCGGCGCCCCTCAGTGAGGACGCCGCCGCAAGAGTTTTACAGGCGAGCAGCCTGGATGGCGGTCACTAGAATGCCCCTACCACCGATGTGGTAGAGAGAATCCATCACTCGGTTAGCTGACTTGCGCGGAACCATAGAGCGCACCGCGACCCAACCTTCACGAGACAGAGGAGAAATCGTGGGTGATTCTAGGCCCGGGGTGAGAGTAGTCGCCTGAGGGAGCAAGGATTCTTCAATGTTGTAGTCAATCATCACATACTGGCGAGCAATCAGCACACCTTCTAGACGACGCTGCAGGCGCTCCAGCCCCGCGTGGTCTTCAACGCCGGGGCGCTTAATCAGCAGAGCTTCGCTGCGCATAATAGGGTCACCGAAAGGCTCCAGACCGGCTGCGCGCATAGTGTTGCCAGTTTCAACTACGTCAGCGATCGCGTCCGCTACGCCCAGACGGATGGAGGACTCGATGGCGCCGTCCAGACGGATAACTTCAGCGTCGATACCTGAGCGTTCCAGGTAGTTAGTCAGCAGTTTCTTGTAGGAGGTGGCAATGCGCTTGCCCTTGAGTTGGGCGGGGTCAGAGAAGACTCCAGCCGGGCCAGCGAAACGGAAGGTTGATTTAGCGAAGTCTAGATTGAGAGCTTCTTCTGCGTGGGTACCAGAATCCTGTAGCAGGTCGCGGCCGGTGATTCCAACGTCGAGAGTTCCTTCGCCTACATAAACCGCAATATCACGGGGGCGCAGGTAAAAGAACTCAATCTCATTCTCTTGGTCCACGAGCACTAGTTCGCGGGAATCACGGCGCTGGAGGTAGCCAGCTTCGGTGAGCATGGTGGCAGCTGCCTGTGAGAGCATGCCTTTATTGGGGACTGCAACGCGCAGCATATTGGTTTTCCTTTTGCTTAGAGGTACGTGTAGATATCTTCGGGAGTCAGTCCCTTGGCGATCATCATGACCTGCAAATGGTAAATCAATTGTGAAGCTTCCTCAGCGAACTCAGCGTCCGACTGGAACTCAGCAGCCATCCAGACCTCGGCGGCCTCTTCAACAATTTTCTTGCCGATGAAATGGACGCCCTGATCCAGCTCTGCAACGGTGCCAGAGCCTTCGGGGCGGGTTTCTGCTTTTTCGGTTAGTTCTGCGAATAGCGATTCAAAGTTCTTCACCGTCTAACTCTAACCCCTGGCCTTAGCATGGCTCAAAGTTTGAACGGTTTGTTTCTCACATGCCGAGGTGTTCTCTTCGTTTGAAGGTTAGCGTTGCCCGCCACCATCACTCTCAACCTTAGAAAATGGCTTACTAAATACGGGCAAAATAATGTCCTGCGCATTGTACTCATCGACCATCACCTTGCTAAAGGTTTGCCCTGGGTGGCTATGTTTGAACTGGGCGCGTCTGAGGGCCCACATCATTTCTGATACCAGGTACTGTCCAGCAGTGCCGCCTGCCGATAGACAGTAGGTAATCAGCAGCGCCTGCCCCAGCGTCCCCAGTGCACCTTCTACGCCAAAGAGGGTTCCCAGCATGCCTTGATAAATCATCATCCCCGGAAAAAGAGGCAAAAAGCTGACAGTCATAATAGCGTTAGAGGTTAGTTTCATCGGCTTTGCTAAGAGGACGCAGGCGCCACCTACTGTGAGGGCGGCTAGAGCTGTGGCGGCGTGAGGGCTTAACCCTAGGTTAGTGATGAGAAGGTAGGTTGCCTGTGCAGCTACACCCGTTGCGGCTAAGACCAGCAACTGCCATTTTCTTCCGCCGCAGGAAATCGCAAAACCCAGACTAACGAGGGCAGCTCCCACGATGGGGTCAGTGGAAACCTCGGTTTCAGCATCCAAAAGTTTGATGAAGATAAGGTTGTCGGGGGCGAACAGGCGAGAAACACCGATACCAACGCTAACGCCTGTCACCAGACCCGCTGTACAGATAATTGCATCCATTAGTCGACCAAGAGCCGAAAGGTACCACCCTGTAATGGAGTCCTGCGCCGCTGCGTAAGCTGCGATTCCCGCCAGGTAAGCGGCTAGGGACGACACCACGATGATCGCTACGTCTGTGGTTGCCGTCAGCATACTGAAAACCGTGGCGCTGAGCACCGCTGTAAAGCCTGCACCAGCAAACCTAAACAGGCCCGGGGCACGAGCAAAATTAACCCAGCTGTAGACCAATGAAACCAGAAGAGAAGAAATCAGAGCACCGAGAGCAGTAATCCAGGTAGCTCCAATGATTTGGCTGAAACCTATGCCAAGTAGACCAAATCCTAACATCGACCACGTCCATGAAAGCGAGTGTAACGAGCTCTGCTCTTGTTCAAGAAGTTCGATACCCTCAGCTGCACTAATTTGGTGAGTGAGAAACCGTTGTACTGTATCTTCGGTCTTTGACCGCCATTGAATGTCTAGGCCGGCGGGGGTGACTTCAAAAATCTCTGTATAGGGCAGCTGGTTCTCGCCGCGTGAATCGCTAATAATGAGTTGCCCCATCGTGACGCTCACAGTCACGCTCGTAAGACCCGCTGCTGTACTGATGCCCAGGAGGGTTTTGGTGGTTGAGGCAGAGCTTGCCCCACTGCGGATGAGTGAATCGCCCACTAAAGATAAGAATTTATAGGTTTCAACGTAGTGGGTCATATTATCGAGGCTATCGCTTCTAACGCCCGATCATCAAGCAGGCTTAACCTAAGTACCACCACGGCAAGACCTACGGCTTTTATCGAGGTCAGGTAACATCAACCGGCGGTTCGAAGGTATCTAACTGGCTGAAAAACAAATATTTTCACTTTTGAGCTTAGGGACAAGGTTTCCATGTCTTACCGCCAGGGGCGTAACAGCGCGGCCCAGTGTAGTTAGGATAAGGTTCTTGAACCGGAGCTGGCTCCTGATAAGTAGGTTGAGGAGCAGGCTGGGCAGGTTCCGGGTTCGGGTTATCTGGAGCTGGAGCAGGTGCATACTCCGGCTGAACAACCTGTTCTGCTGCTACTCTGTCAGCTTCCGCTTGAGCTGCTTCGGCCTGTTCTGATGCTACTCTGTCAGCTTCCGCTTGAGCTGCTTCGGCTTGTTCTTCTGCGATTCTCTGGGCGGCGGCTTGCTGTTCAGCGGCTACTTGCTCCATTTCTGCGGCATCGTGCTGTGTATTGGTCTCACCAGCACTTCCATCATCTACAGCGGACTGAGCCGGAATTGTTTGCGCATACTGAGATTTCAGATCTTTTAACTGAATTAGTTGTTTTTGGGCAGCGAATGTAGCGCCGTAAGAAGCTAAGTGCGTAAATGCTTCGTCGGTGGGTACTTTTTCAAGAATCTCAATGAGCAGGTCTGCCTCTGATAGTAAAGAATCGAGTTCTTCCTGAGTTTGGGCACTCTCCATTCGAGACTGTAGAGCATTAATTTGTGCAGGAATCGAACATGAAATATCAGGGCTGAATAACCCAGTCTTAGTATTGATAGCCATATTTTGGGCATTAAGAACCCTGGCATAGAATTTGCTGTTGGGTTCGAATACTACCGCAGTACCAAAACCGGATCGAGCTATTTCTTCATTGACAAATTCGCCATCGAGTAAGAATACACCGGCAAGTGTTCTGTCGTATTTGTCCTTTTTCTGGACATCATATTCAAGGTGAACCTGAGTACCAGCAGGTAATTTACGCTCTAAGAACTCCGTTGCTTCAGGCCCGAGACATTGAACGGTCTTATTAGGGTGCTTTGTCTCAGGAGTATCGATGTTCAGCAGGCGGATAACTGTTGCTTTGCCTGAATCATCAACTTCAATAGTATCGCCGTCTATCACCCGTTTTACGGTAGCTGACGCAGATAAAGCCTGCGTTGTTGTTGCTGCTTGCGATGTTGCCGAAGGTTCCGGTTTTGGCTGAACCTCATCTGTAGACGAACAACCGACCAGGAGTAGTAGCGCTGGAATTACCAGTATTGCACGGCGAATACCTATTTTCATATTTCCTCTGTGACATGTGTGCTTATGTATGAAGGTTTCTGCTCAGCTAGCAGAGTAAAGCAGGCCACAATAAGCCTTCATCTACTTTAAGCCATTGCAAACAGGCTTTGTTACCAATCAGTAATATGGACAGAATATTTACACAAAATAGTGACCCGTTAACTATGTCAACCGAAACTTTACTGGCATGTTCTTCCTCCATGCCAGTAAAGTTTCGGCTTACATCCAGGGATACGTCCTGCGTCAGCTAACTGATGTTACGCAAGGCCAGCACTGTCTCTACTGCAGCAGCGAAAGCCTCATAACCTTTATCCTCTGAGGAGCCGGGTAGTCCAGCCCTGTCGATTCCCTGCTGCTCTGTATCGCAGGTCAAGACCCCGAAGCCCACGGGAGTCTTGCTCTGCACTGAAACGGTGGTCAGTCCTGTGGTCGCAGCATCACACACATAATCAAAGTGAGGGGTGCCACCACGTACCACTACGCCCAGGGCGACCACAGCATCAAAGGATTCAGCCAGGGTAGATGCGGCCACCGGCAGTTCAAAGGTGCCAGGTACACGCACCACGGTCGGTTCGATACCCGCGTCGGCTGCCGCACGGCGAGCGCCGTCCAGCAGTCCGTCCATAATTTGGGTATGCCAGGACGCCGCCACAACGGCGACCTTTAGTCCTTTGGCTTCTTCGGGGTTAAGGGTGGGGGCGGGTGCTCCTGCTCCGCTCATGAGGTTCTCCTTAGGGTAGTGAACAGAAAAAAGTTAGAAGGTCAGGCGGTGACGCATGCGGTCACGTTTGGTGGCTAGATAGCGAGCATTTTCGGCCCGCGGGGTGATTTCATCGGGGACCAGTTCGGTGATGGTCAGCCCCAGCTCTTCCAGTGCCTCTGCTTTGGCAGGGTTATTGGTGAGTAACCGCAACTGCTTGATACCCAATTCCTTGATCATCACCACTGCCTGGGTGTAGTCTCTGGCATCTGCTGGCAGCCCTAGAGAGAGGTTGGCGTCCAGGGTGTCTAGCCCGCCGTCCTGCAGGGCGTAGGCCCGCAGTTTGTTAACCAGGCCAATCCCGCGGCCCTCGTGGTTACGCATGTAGATGAGCACACCGCCTTGTTCGGCCATCATTTCTAGGGCCTGTTCGAGTTGCGGGCCGCAGTCACAGCGGTAGGAGCCAAAGATGTCGCCGGTAGCGCATTCGGAGTGAATACGCACCAGTGGCGCTTGGTTTGCCTGCGAGCGGCTCTGGGGCTGCCCTTCAGTGGGTAAGGCCGTGAGAGCTAGGTGCTCGCTGCCATCGGCAAAACCAAATGCCTGCATCAAGAAAACCCCGTGAGGGGTGGGAACGGTGACGGGTTCACTGGTTTGGGTGAGACCTCTTGGGTTAGTCATGCTGACCCTCCAGGTAGCTGACTAGGTCAGCAATAGAAATCATGGGCAGGTGGTGTTCGGTGGCAAAGGTACGCAGGGCATCAAAGCGCATCATGTGGCCAGTGTCGTGCACTAGCTCGGCGATGACTCCTACTCCGGATAGGCCCGCAAGCTGAGTGAGTTCAACCGCGGCTTCGGTGTGGCCGGGGCGCTGGCGCACCCCGCCCTCTACTGCGCGGAGGGGCAGAATGTGCCCGGGGCGGGTGAGATCAGCCGGGCCGGACGCCGCGTGGGCCAGTACCTGCACGGTGCGGGCGCGGTCAGCGGCCGAAATGCCGGTGGTTACTCCCTCTCGGGCATCGCAGGTGAGGGTGTAGGCGGTGCCCTTGGAATCCTCATTGTGCTGGACCATGGGCGGTAGGTTGAGGGCGTCAGCTCGCTGGTTACTCATGGGAGCGCAGATGACACCTGAGGTGTAGCGTACGGTGAAACCCATGAGATCAGCGGTGGCGTGTTCAGCGGCGAAGATGATATCGCCCTCGTTCTCGCGGTCCTCGTCATCGACCACCACGACCGCTCCCCCACGTCCAATCTGTTCGATGGCGTCTTGGATGGTATCTAGGGCGGACGGCGTTTGAGTTTCGGTCTCGGGGCTAGCCGGTAGGGTGGCGTCTATACCCAAACCCGCAACTGCACCGGATACTTCCAGTAACCGCTGAACGTACTTGGCGAGGGCGTCGGTTTCAAGATTGACGGTGTCCCCCACCTGAACATGGCCCAAGGTGGTGGCTTCTAGGGTGGCGGGAATCAGCCCCACCTCGAACCATGGATTCGCCTCCCCTGCCGGTGAAACCGCGGTGATGGTGAGGGAGACACCAGAAATAGTAATGGAGCCCTTGTATGCCAGCTGGCCTGCCAACTCACGGGGCACGTGCACGCGCAGGGTCCGCCAGCTGGCGTGGTCTTCCACCCGAGCAATGGTGCCCAGCCCATCTACGTGACCTTGCACCACGTGCCCATCAAACCGCCCACCGGCGGGCATGCAGCGTTCTAGATTGACGCGGGAACCCGGAGTTAACGTACCCAGGTTAGTACGAGCCAGGGTTTCACCCATCATGTCAGCGGCAAAAACGCCCTCGCCCAGTTCCTGGGTGCGGGTAGCGGTTAGACATACACCATTAATGGCAAGGGAGCCGCCGTGGGCAAGGTCAGAGATAATCTCCCCGGCATCGACGGTTAGTACAGCTGACTCCACCTCGCCGCTGGCAGAGGTGACAGGTTCAAGCGAGAGGACGGTGCCGGTTGCAGCAACAATTCCTGTAAACATGTGGGTTACCTTTCGGACGGCGCAGGGGTACCCTGCTGATCGGCAAGAAGTAAATGGGTGACATTATCGGCACCCAACTGGCGGAGGGCAGGCTGTAACCCCAAATCATCGAGTTGCCAGTGGTGGGCTTGGCTGAGGGTATCGACCCCAAGGTCGGTCACGGCGGCGCGTCCTACTCCTAGAAGCAGCGGGGCTCGATACCAGATCAGCTCATCGACCAGATTTGCTGCCAAAAAAGCCGATAGCACCGTGGGGCCACCCTCAATCATCAGGTGGCGCACTCCCCTGCGATAGAGTTCAGCAGCAGCGATTCGCGGGTCACGGGTAGCCAAGTGAAGTGCTTTACCTGCGAGAGTTTCAGCAGCAAGGTGAGAGCGGGGCGGCAGGGTATGGCCCATAACAACGCGCAGGGGCTGGCGGGGTGCCAGTTGCCCATCGATTCGTGCGGTGAGCTGGGGGTTATCGGCTTTCACTGTGCCGGTACCCACCAAAATGGCGTCCACCCGCGCTCGGAGAGTGTGCCCATCAGCGCGAGCTTCTGGGCCGGTAATCCACTGGCTGCTACCATCAGCCGCCGCTATGAAGCCGTCTAAGCTTGAGGCAATTTTGGCGGTGATGAAAGGACGCCGACCGGCGGCGGCAAACCATCGGGCGTTTAGCTCATAGGCTTCTTGTCCCAGCAGCCCGTGGGTTACCTGAACTCCGCGGCTCCGCAGATAGTCGGCGCCGCCGCTGGCTTCAGCGGTGGTATCGGCGTAAGCGTAGATCAGCTCCCTGATTCCGGCTTCCGCCACGGCATGAGAGCAGGGGCCGGTGCGGCCAGTATGGTTGCAGGGCTCAAGCGTGACTAGCATGCGGGCACCGCGCAGATCTGTGCCTGCCTGGTGAGCGCGGGCGAGGGCGTCCGCTTCAGCATGAGGGGTACCAGCACCTCGGTGCCAACCAACGCTCAGCACTCGGTTCTCAGGGGAGAGAACTACCGCACCCACCAGGGGGTTAGCACCACGCTGCCCACACCGGGCAGCATGTAGAGCAAGAGCCATAGCCTGAGAGTCGGTGAGTTCTTGCCCGATATTACCTAGCATTAGCGGACATCTACCGTGGGATCAGGGAAGGCTGTTTCGACCTGAACACGGGCAGCTTCCTGGTTGCGGGTGCGCCACCATACAAAGAAGCCAATGAGGGTAAAGATACCGTAGAAGATGTACATAAAAGCACTGGCGTAGTAGCCGGCGCTCCACAGCAGGGGCACACCCACGATATCAACGGCTACCCAGACCAGCCAGAACTCTACCCAGCCTTTAGCCATGCCGTAGGTTGCCAGCAGGGAGCCAGCGAAGATCCAAGCGTCAGACCACACCGGCTCATAGGAGCCGAGGGCACGGAAGATTGGGGTCAGCACGCCAGTACCAATCAGCATGAAAGCGATCATGAAGAGGCGTTCTTTCCAGCTAGCCCACTGGGGAATGACGGCAGCTTGGGTACTGCCGCTATGACGCGTTTGGTTCCAGCGGTACCAGCCCCAGATTGAAACGGCAATGAACATGATTTGACGCCCGGCTTGCCCCAGCAGGTTAGAGGTGCCGTAGCTCGTGCCAAAGAGGGTACCCAAGAAAACGGTGAGGAGCAGAAGATTACCGATAATGCCCACCGGCCATGCCCACACCTTGCGGCGCATACCGCCCAAGGCCGAAAGCAGGCCAAAAATGTTGCCAAGGACTTCGCGCACCAATAGGGATTGATTATCACCAATCGCTATTTGAGCGTCGAAGAGCCACCGTAGAAAATCCATATGTTTCCCTTATGCTGGTGGCTCCGGGAGAACAAACGGACTACGGGCAGAGGCTAAAACTGAGGACGCCGCTGAGCGGCGCACTGGGTTTTGGCCGGTGCAGGTACCCCACCCCACCGGGTATAACAGTGGGACGAGTGTTTGTTCGTGCTACCTTCCATCCAGACTGTACTGTCTGCCAAGGAATTTCACCTTGCAGGTATCGGGCACTCAAGAGTGCCGTCAATTAGCGGGCTGTCACCGCAGGTTCGGATTTTCACCGGGTCCCGGAGCACGATTTTTTATTTATGTTTCAGTTATAGCACAGCAGCACCCCTTTCTATTCCCTTGTTGACCGCCACCAATTATCGTTGAGGGATTCCCTACTGTTTGGCGGGGTTAAAAGCCATGAAATATACTGTCTTATAGAGGCGTTCCGCTAGGTTTTAACCACCGCTCTGGGATAAAGTCATGGTGACTTTATTACCTTTGAGAAATGTTTCCTATGCCCTCCCACAACCTCCCACCGGGTACACTAGCCAGCATCCCGGCGTCCACCGATGACCTCAATGACCGCCTAGATCAACTGCCCGTCACCCGGCGTCATGCTCGCCTCTTAGGAGTAACTGGTATTGGGTGGGCTCTTGACGCCATGGATATCGGGCTCATTTCTTTTGTCATGGCTGCCCTGATAGCACACTGGCAGATTAGCCCTGGGCAAGCCTCCTTACTTGCCTCTCTCGGTTTTCTGGGGATGGCGCTGGGGGCAACTTTTGGCGGAAAACTCTCTGATAAGTACGGCAGACGGCACATTTTTGCCATCACCCTTCTGGTCTATGGGGTGGCTACAGGGTTATCAGCTCTGGCCCTCACCTTTACCACCTTGCTGGTGCTACGTTTCATCGTAGGTCTGGGTCTAGGCGCTGAGCTTCCGGTTGCCTCCACCTATATTTCTGAATTTTCACCCCGCAGAGTGCGCGGCCGCATGGTGGTCATTCTTGAAGCATTCTGGGCTCTAGGGTGGATTGCTGCCGCCCTCATCGGGACCTTCGTCGTAGGCAGTTCTGAAAACGGCTGGCGATTTGCCCTCGCTTTTGGCTGCATCCCGGCTGCGTATGCAGCGGTGGTACGGCTAGGTTTGCCAGAGTCAGTGCGCTATTTGGTGTCCCGCGGACGCCGCGAAGAAGCCCAACAGGTTGTTGAAAGTTTTGAGCGGTCGCGGCCTCTGCGCGCTTCTTCTGAAACCACTCAAGCCATCATTGAGGAGAGCCCAGATCTTGGGGCCCAAGCAGCAACCTCCATCTGGTCGCCCGCACTCAAACGTCGTACCGGTGCCCTGTGGGTGATTTGGTTCTGCGTCAACCTGGCCTATTACGGGGCCTTTATCTGGATACCCTCACTACTGGTGGCAGCAGGTTTTGATTTGGTGAAGTCGTTTACCTTTACCCTCATCATGACCCTGGCTCAGCTACCCGGTTATGCGGTGAGCGCCTGGCTAATTGAAGCGTGGGGGCGCCGCGCCACCCTCGCCACCTTCTTGGCAGGTTCAGCGCTATCTGCCGTGGCGTACGGTCTAGCCACTGAGCCCTGGATGATTATTACCGCTGGCTGTTTCCTCTCCTTCTTTAACCTGGGTGCCTGGGGTGCTCTCTACGCGGTGGGTCCGGAGCTTTACCCGGTTCAGTTGCGTGGAGCTGGGACCGGTGCAGCTGCTGGCTTCGGACGCCTAGCCTCAATTGCCGCCCCACTGATCGTCCCGGTGCTCGTCGGTTTGGTAGGGGTCACCGGTCTCTTTGCAGTCTTTGCCGCCGCCTTCTGCACAGCTGCAGCAGCGGCTCTATTTCTTCCGGAGACGAAAGCTCGCTAAGAGCCTTCTGCTAGGTCTAAGAGGTGGTGAACGAGGGCTGTGGATGGTCTCGCGGTATGAGAGAAAAACGTGTCACATTTCAGTTTATTCTCTGAGATCCCCTGTGGATGAGGTGCTTTGTTGGCCGTGGCGCTTTTCCGCCGGTAATACTGGGGCACACAAGAAGCCCAGTTTCAGGCAGACCTCAACTCCGGAGAAAACATCATGTTTCGTTCTACTGCACCCAAAATTATCCCCGCTTTTGCTGCTTTTGCACTGCTGCTCAGCGGCTGCGGAGTGCTCACCTCGCCCCCAGCGTCCACCGAAACTAACGCCGAGGAGACGCCGGTAACCAGCGCCTCACCCACCTCAAGCTCGCCTCCCTCATCAACTGCTGCAACAGAACCAACCCACAACACTTCTCACCATGAGGATAGCGTCTACACTCCGGCAACAAATAAGGCTCCAGCGCAGAACCCACCAAAACCCAAAATCTACGATGAATCCACCGAGTTAACTGCCCGGGGCCTCAGCTACGCCACGATGGATTGGATGGTCAGCCACAACTACGCCGTAACCACCGGTGATAGCGCGGTAGCCAGAGCAGCTATTGATAGCAAGACGCTGCCAGCCTTCGTAGAAATGTATGACACCTACGATGAGGTCTATCGGCAGGACAGCTGGATTGTAGGGGGGATTATGTATCTCGAACCTGCCCCAAAAAGTTTTGCTGAAACCGAGCGACCCGGTGTCTACAGCATGAACGTTCGCTACGGCCGTGAGTGCGGATCCTGGACAATAGACCACACCGAAACATACGAATGTACGGAAGGCTCCAGGGGTATACCAGCGACTATCTTTGCACGTTTCACCGGTGAGCGATGGATAATTGAGGACCTGCTCTTCGCCCCAGCCTAGCTCCTCACCGCCCGCTCTCCTGGCCTTTTTGCAGGGAGAATAGAAGCTCATCTGCAAAAGAAGCATCTTCCCACAGCCCTACAGTTGCAAAGAGTTTTTTAGCCTGAACCAGGTGGTCACCAGCCTGATCGGTGTTACCTAGTTGAGCCTGCACTAGGGCAAGCTGCTGGTGGATAGCCCCCAGCAGTTCTTGCTCCCCCAGCTCCTCTGCGCTGTGGTGTACCTGGGTGAGATAGAGCAGAGCGGTTTCTGTGTTCCCTTGAGCCGCCAGCCCCTGAGCCATCGACAGGCGGGTCTGAATCATCTGGTCAGCTTTCTGCTCTGCCTCATAAAGGTCATAGGCGGCCGCCAGCATCTCCTGCGCTTTATCCTCAGCCCCTTCAGCCCGGTCAAGGCCAGCGATACAGGTCAGGTTATGGGCTGCGTTCAGCGTTCGCCCGCTCCCCTCATAGCCGTAAAGCCCCTGCACATACCAGATGCGCGCAGCAACCAGCTGCCCCATCTGGGCGTAAATTGACCCGACCTCCGTGGCAAAATCTGCCACCTGCTCAGCATCAGGTTTAATATCAATCAGGACGCCGTGCGCACGCTTGACCTGCTCAAGGGAAGTCTCAAGATGACCTAAGTCCCTGTTAGTTTCTGAAGCTACCTTCAGAGCGATAATCAACCCGTAGCTCTCCCCCGCCCCTTCAAACCCTGCAATCGCAGTTTCCAGATGGGTCAGGGCCTCTGTCAGCTGCCCTGCCTCAATGAGCTCCTGGGCTGCGGTGAGCGCGCTGTCTGCTTGCTCTAAAGCAATATTCATAGTCCCTGTGTTTTCGGTTCTTGTGCCACGCGAGGCGGTCAAAGGCTTGTGGTTGGTTGAGTCAAATGATCTAGTGACGGTGGGCGGACGCGGCAGCTTGGCGCAAACCGGCAATAGATGCTTCCACATCATCGGTTCCATAGACCGATGAACCCGCCACAAAACACGTAGCCCCTGCCTCTGCAGCGCGCACAATAGTTTCTTCGGTGATGCCGCCGTCCACCTGCACCATGACCGGAGCATCAGAGCCCTCAAGAGCTGCGGCAGCACGGCGAATCTTGGGCAGGGTGACATCAAGGAACTTTTGGCCGCCAAAGCCAGGCTCAACGGTCATAATCAGGAGCATATCTAGCTCTATCAACATATCCAGGTAGGGTTCAACGGCTGTTGCAGGCCTCAGCGCCATGCCCGCCTTAGCACCGCTCTCGCGCAGAGTGCGGGCCAGTTTGATGGGCGCAATAGCAGCCTCAGCGTGGAAAGTTACCGACTCACACCCCACCTCAGCGTAATCCGGCGCCCAGCGATCGGCGTCCTCAATCATCAGGTGCACATCAAAAGGTACCGGGGAAACTTCTTTGAGCCGCTTAACCACCGGCAGGCCCCACGTCAGGTTGGGCACGAAGTGGCCGTCCATCACGTCAATATGGGCGGCATCAGCTGTTGAAATCGCAGTTAGTTCCTCACCCAGTCGAGAGAAATCTGCACTCAGAATGGAGGGGTTGATGTGGCAGGTCATGTGGTGATCCCTTGTACTAGCGGCCGGTCTTCTCTCTATCTTATCGGCTAGAGCAGCGCTGAACATAAGCGCCGTCACAGGTCATATGACGGTATTACAGGGCTCTACCTCCGCGGCGAGCGGTAAACTCTTAGGGTCTTTTACACACAACAAAGGTTTCTCATGAACGCAGTTTTGCTTGCGGTAATCATTATGCTGGCGCTTTCAGCAGCGCGCGTGCACGTGGTCCTGGCGCTCTTTATCGGGGCCCTGGTGGGCGGTCTAGCCGGAGGCCTGGGCTTGGATGGCACCATGGTTGCCTACCAAGATGGACTCTCTGGCGGAGCCATGCTAGCCCTCTCTTATGCTCTGCTGGGTGCGTTCGCTATGGCCGTCTCTAGTTCTGGTCTGCCGCAGCTCCTGGCTAACCATCTCATTAGCAGGGTCGGCAGCGAATCAAACGAGGCCAACGCCCGCATCGAGTTCACCATGCGCTGGCTGCTATTGGTCGGAATCCTTGCCATGGCGATTATGAGCCAGAACCTAATCCCCGTTCACATTGCCTTTATCCCGCTGATCATTCCGCCGCTGCTCGCTGTATTCAACCGACTGAAAGTTGACCGCCGCCTCATTGCTTGCGTGCTGACTTTCGGCCTGGTCACCACTTACATGTTTATCCCGGTCGGTTTCGGTTCAATCTTCCTCAACGATATTCTGCTCGGCAACATCGAGCTTGCCGGCATGAGCGTAGCCGGCATCAACGTCATGAAGGCAATGAGCATCCCTGCCTTGGGCATGGTCATTGGTTTGCTCACCGCGGTCTTTTTCACCTACCGAAAGCCCCGCAATTATCACTCTATCGATCTTGCCCCCACCGACTATGAGACTAAAGAGCCTTCCCGCTTCAGTATCATCGTAGCGATCATCGCGATCATTGCTACTTTTACGGTTCAGGTCATCATGCAGAGCATGGGCACCGAAGCTAACTCCCTTCTGGTAGGTGCCCTGGTTGGTCTCATGATTTTCATGCTGACCGGTGCCGTCAAATGGCGTGAAGCCGACGACGTGTTCACTGCCGGTATGCGCATGATGGCGCTCATCGGCTTCATCATGATTTCAGCCCAGGGTTTCGCAGCGGTCATGGATGCCACCGGTGCCGTGGACCCCCTGGTGACCGTGGTAGCTGACCTCTTTGCAGGAAACAAGGGCGCAGCGGCAATAGCGATGCTGGTGGTCGGTCTCATCGTCACCATGGGTATCGGTTCTTCCTTCTCCACGCTGCCCATCATTGCCACTATCTACGTGCCCCTCTGCCTGGCGCTGGGTTTCTCCCCTCTAGCAACAGTTTCCATCATCGGCACCGCTGGCGCTCTAGGTGATGCCGGGTCCCCTGCATCCGATTCAACGCTGGGCCCCACCGCGGGTCTGAACGTGGATGGGCAGCACGACCATATTCGCGACTCAGTGATTCCCACCTTCCTACACTTCAACCTGCCCCTTCTGGCGGCCGGCTGGATAGCTGCCATGGTTCTCTAGCCAGCCAGTAGACAAACAAAAATAACTCCCGGCATGCTCTGCCGGGAGTTATTTATATGCTTGAGGGCGGGCTTAACCACCAGGAAAAATAGCGGACAGTGCTGTGCGCGGCGAAGCTGGCTCGGGGCGGCGTGAATCGCCCTAGTGAGCGAAGCGAACCAGGCGAGAGGGTCAGCTTGCCGCCGCTGTGCACGTCCGCAGTAGTGAATCCTGGTGGTTAGCCGGTAAGTTCTTGCTACTTCTTGCGGAAGAGTGCAAAGAACATGGCATCTGTGCCGTGCACGTGAGGCCAGAGCTGGCCGGTGGTGGCGGCCGGGCTCTTGTCGTCCGGGGTGAAGCCCGGGTCAAGATCACCGGTCAGGACGCTGGTGCCCGCTTCATCGGTGAGAGCAGCTGCTCGCAGGGCAGCTGCTGAATCAAGCAGTTCAACCTGCCCGGTACGAAGAATATCGTGCACAATGTTCTGGGTTTCAGCCATGTGCGGTGAGCAGGTCACGTAGGCAATGAGACCGCCTGGGCGGGTGACTGATGCGGCAGCCTTGAAGAGGTCCAGTTGTAGGGGCAGCAACTCGGCGATATCTCGCGGGGTTTTACGCCAGCGAGCCTCGGGGCGGCGACGCAGGGCACCCAGACCAGAGCAGGGAACATCGACCATCACGCGGTCAAACATCTGACCAGTTGCGGTCTTTTCGATCTGGCGTCCATCGCCGGTCACCACGCTATAGGAACCAGCGGGCAAGGGTTGCAGTGACTGCTCAACCAGGCGAGCACGGTGCGCAGCTGACTCATTAGCCAACAGTCGGGCACCGCGCTGAGCACCCAGGACGCCCAACAGGGCAGCCTTACCACCGGGGCCGGCGCAGAGATCAAGCCAATTGGAGTCCTCACCCTGAAGTTCAGCTTGAGCCAGCGCGCGAGCCACCAGCTGGGATCCGGCGTCCTGGGCGCGCACAGTACCCTCACGCACCGAATCTAGGCGGGCAAGATCGCCTGATGAATAGAGAGCTGAACCTGTAACTAAAGTGCCGTCTTCAGCACCCTTGGAGCGAGCCTCATCCAGGGACCCCAGACCGGGAAGTTCCACTAGGTTGACCGTGGGAGCCGCGTTATCAGCGTCCAACAGTGCCTCAATTTCGGCGGGCTTCCTGCCGTGGGCAGCCAGTGACTGGCGGAAGGCGCGCACAATCCAAGCTGGATGGGACTTATCCAGTGCCATGCGCTGAAGATCATCGGTGGCCTCGTTGCTAATGAGCTGATGCCACTCTTCGGAGCTACGTTCTGAGACCCTGCGGAGCACTGCGTTCACAAAGTTGGCTGGGCCGGTGCCGATCTCGGCACGGGCCAGGGCAACGGTCTGGTTGAGGGCGGCGTGATCGGGCACGCGCATAGCCAGCAGCTGGTGGACGCCCAGACGCAGAACCAGCAGAATCTTGGTGCCAATTCTGGCTACTTCACGGTCCACGCAATGCGCCAGAATGGCATCATAGGTGCCCTGGTTACGCAGGGTGCCGTAGGTAAGTTCGGTAGCGAAACCGGCGTCTCGCTGGTCTAGATGATAGGCACGGATGGTTTTGGGTAGAACCAGGTTAGCGTAGGCATCCTCAGTAGCTACAGCTACCAGAACCTCAAAAGCTGCGGTACGGGCAGCATCACCGCTGCGGGCACGCTGGGAAGGGGCAGAGGCACTGAAGTCACGCTCATGCTGCCCGCGACGGTTACGTTCCCGGCCCTGGACATTACGGCGGGTTTCTCCCCCTCCATCTCGCTTAAACTCTTGACGCTCCCCCTGGTTATCTCGATTGCCACCACGGGAATCCGGGCGGCCCTCGCCACCGCGTCGGTTACCGCCGCGGGCACCAAAGCCCCCGCGGCCTTCATTATTACGTTCTTCGCCGCGGTAGCCCCGTCTTTCTGAACTGTCGTTGCGCCTGCTGTTATAGCCCTGGTCGTCCCGGTCACGGCGGGGCTGGCTATCGCTACGTCGATCATCGAATGTGCGGGCACCGCTGCGGCCCTGGCCTGCACGGTTTTGCCCTGATCGGTCAGCACCGCGGCTCTGGTTGCCGTCTCGGTTCTGGTGGTTGCGGCTAGCGCCGCCTGCGTTCATGCTCATGCCAGCACTACTTTCTGTTCGGTGAGTGCTGAGCCAAGGCCTCGTGCCCAGTCAGCTGCGTTCATCATTTTCTTGCCCGAAGGCTGTACCTGAGTTAGTTCTAGACTGCCATCTGCACAGGTGACCACGGGTTTTTTGGCGACTAGACGGACGGTACCGGGCGCACCCTCTGCTGGCGCGTCGCTGGGCAAAAGGAGGCCCAGCTTCAAGCGGGCACCAGCGTATTCACACCAGGCACCGGGTTCGGGGGTTACACCTCGTACCTGTGCAATGATGTCTGCCCGGTTGCGTGTGAAGTCAACTTTGCCGTCTGCAATGGTGAGCTTCGCGGCGTGGGTAGGATCGCCGGTCTGGGGTATTCCCGTAGCACCAGCTTTAATCTCAGCAAAGGTTGAAGCAAGCAGGGCACCGCCAGTGGACGCCAGTTTCTCTAGCATGCTGCCAGCACTATCTTCAGGCCCCACCAGCGCCGATTCGGTGGCGAAAACAGGGCCGGTATCCAGCCCGGTTTCGATGCGGAAGGTGTTAGAGAAAATCTCGGTCTCCCCCGCCATAAGTGCTCGCTGCACCGGTGCAGCACCGCGCCAGGCAGGAAGAGCAGAAAAGTGCAGGTTGATCCAGCCGTGAGGCAGAAGATCCAGGGCGCGGGCGGGCAGGATAGCGCCGTAGGCAACGACTGCGGCGATATCGGCACCCACCGCCGCAACAGCATCCTGGGTTTCGTCATCCCAGCGGTTGGCCTTAATGACGGGGATGCCTAGCTCAGTCGCTCGGGCAGCAACGGGTGAGGGGGTGAGCACGCGCTTGCGTCCTACCGGAGCGTCCTCGCGGGTCAGTACAGCTACGACCTCGTAGCCTGCCTCCAGCAGACCATCGAGCGGGGCCACCGCGATCTGCGGCGTTCCAGCGTAAATAACTTTCATCATCTTCTCTGTCTCTGCCTAGATACCGAAAGAACCGGGTTGAGCGCTACCGCTCTGCGTGGTTCCTGGCTGAGCTGTGCCAAAAGAACCACCAGTTGCTCCGAAGACGGAGCTTAAGTGAGCGGCGCGCTCCCCCTGCACGGCAGCGGCGACGTCGTTGTAGTTGTTCTGGCGGATTTTGCGCCAGACATTTTTCTTCTCTTCGCCCACCAGCCGGTCGATGAACATGGTCCCGCCCAGGTGGTCAGTTTCGTGCTGAAGCATGCGGGCAAACAACCCCTCACCGTCGTATATCACCGGTTCACCGTAGCAGTCCACGCCGGTCACCCGTGCCCAATTTTTACGGGGTGTTTCGGCAGATACGCCGGGTACCGACAGGCACCCTTCACCGCCTTCTTGCGGCTCTTGCCCGGTCTCTAGCACGGGGTTAATAATGTGTCCCTCGCGGTCATCAATGCCACCAAAGGTAAAGATGCGCTTAGAAATACCAACCTGTGGGCCTGCCAGACCTACCCCTCCCACGTTGTACATGGTTTCGAGCATGTCAGCAATCAGCTTCTCTAGGTCAGCGTCAAAGACGGTGACCTCCTCGCAGGCGGTGCGCAGCACCGGGTCGCCAACGGTTCGAATGGACAGGATGGTCATGGGGCTCTTTTCTCTTATCTAGGGGTTCAGGGGGCCAGGATCAGGACGCCGCGGCGTCTGGAGTCTCTTCAAGCTGACTTGCAGCGACGTGAGCTGCTGCTGCCAGCTCTTTGGGGGTGGGCGGTGGAATCACCGGCATGAGCGCCTCGTGATCGGCCTCGGTCAGCTCCCGATTGTAGTCCCACACGCGCTTGAGGGCGCAGAACTTGAACCAGTTGCTTTTCAGGAGATGAGGGTTAGCCTGCTGAGGCACCACCTGGGTCTCGCCCAGAGCAACGCCCATCAAGATAGGGGCTTCACCATGCTTCCAGGGCTCCCAGTCGCCCTGTTCTGCATCGACCAGCGCTTCTTCAGCTTTGAGACCGGCAACCAGCTGCATGACCACTTTGTCGTCCAACGGCTTGACCCGACCCTTGCGGTCGGTGCCCTTGGTTTTGTAGTCGATGATGCAGGTGTGCCCAGCAATCTCAGCGACCAAATCTAGGGTGCCGGCGTAACCTACGGTCTCATTCCAAATAGTCACTTCTGTGGCCAGGGGCTTGGGGCGGTACAGCTCCCACCACTCGTCAAAACGATCAGCAAAAGCCTGCTCCCCGTGAGCAATGAGGTTCTCGCGGTGTCCCTCTACTTCGTGGGGCTGCCCCATGGCTCGCAGGGCAACTTGCTCAGCATAGTTGTGCACGCGGTCCCCGCGGGCTGCGGCGGCATCCCTAAAGCGTTCGGAGGCGGAGGCAGCATCTCTAATGACCGCAAACTTAAGGCCAGCTGAACTGCTGGCCCTGTAGGAGCGCTGGTCTTCCAGCGCCGCCTTAGCAGCCATGTAGCCGTGCCAACCACTCAGGTCGTTGGCTTGCTGCCCAATCACCGTAGTAATCGAAGGAACCAGTAGCTCACCGCCCACTTCGCGCGCGTACATGCGACCGTAATCGGTGGCGCTAGCGAGCATAGGAGTGGTCATGGTGTCCTGACGGGTTGGGAGCCGCGCCGGTTGGCGCTCTATCGATTATACGCGGCGCGCTCGCACTTGCTAAGGGGGTGGCAGGGTTAGCTCAGCTACTCCCCTAACATCATAATAGCGGGCATATGCTATACCATCTCTGGTTGGCTCAATCAAAGTACATCATGTTCCTACTCAGCAAGGGAGGCTATCTTTTTTAGCACAAGCCGTCCTGCCTGAGTAGAAGTAGCTATATCCAGGGCTTGGAGCTTGATGTTGCGTTGGTCTAAATCCCGAGCTGTTCGCAAGGTATCTAACGTTGTTCTACCTAAGCAATCAAATCGAGTCACGACAATAGTGTCGCCATCCCGCGCGAAATATAAGTGCATCAATAAGGCCCGGACGTTAAGCCTTAAACCCGGAAGCAACATCTTTACAGAAGCATTCACACCCGTAATCCATCAGAGTCTTCTCCTGACTATCAAGAAGTTCTACTGGTTCACGGGTGGATATGCGACAGTAGCCTATTTTCATCTGGAGCTTTCTGGGTCAAGAGGCAAATACTCATTACCCAGAACACTATAGAAAATTACCCAAAGACCTACAGTCGCCAATCCTAGGTGAATAGCGGGTCCCATCATCCATGAAAACCACCAGTCCCCTACATTTTCGAAAGATGCCCAGATGCTACCGCCCTTTTGAAGCCAGCATCTGATAAAAGCTATGGCTACAGGTATTAAGGTGAGACCTAAATAGCTGAGATATGTGCCCCATAGATTTCCTGATATTTGCACAGAGCACAACAAAAGAAGCGTTACAAAAGTCAGTATGTACAGATTCCCTCTATTAATAAACGTTCCATGAATAACGATTATGATTGCTGCAATACAAACCAAAGCCCATGCTGTACCTTCAGCATTACCATTGCGCATAGCGGCTGAAGCAACTGTCAGCCAGGTGGGGCTTGCTCCAAAAAAACTATTTAACAGCCAATCAAGCCAGTTGAGAGGAGCTATGGACCTGCCAAAAAGAACCCATAAATAGGTGTAGAGCAGGACTAATATATTTATACCTCGCCCAAAAATAGTGCCCATTAGTGCATTGCTCACACCTGCCAAAGTCTCATCAATAGCCTTGATTAAATCTCCTTAAATTTTTAGAGGTCAGATTTACGAGGACAATACCCAGAGCCTTGGCACATATAAAATTTTGTCTTCAGAGCCGGTCGTTTACGATATAGCTTGAGTTTCATGCCGAACTGCTCTATCCAACGGCGTCGATCCTGTATCAAAACAGGTGTCAACTCCGTCTTGATACAGCCCCAACGCTCCTTCAATTTCCATCATATTCTCATAGTATATGTATTCTATAAATAATAGAACATATATACTATCGTTTCGCTATGTAAATACACATAATCACCAAGCGCGCAAGCACCACCTCGGTGGTGCTCAAAGCCCCAGAAACCCGTCTACCAGCTGGCTCCCCCCCCCCCCCCCCCCAGCGCAAGACTGCTCACCAAGACTGCTCAGCCGTTAACATAGACCTCAACGACATCCTCTTCCAAGACCGCGTAGCCACCTACATCCTTCGCGTCACCCGAACATCCATGATCGACGCTGGGATAATCGTCAGCGATTTGGTTCCAGCGGGTATCTTTACACCTTCAGATGGTTTGACCTATACCCTTATGAGTCGTGATGTTGCCGGGGTATTAGTCTAGGCGCAAAATAAATGCGGAGCTGGTTTACTGAGCTTGGAGCTAACTGGCTTCAGTGCCCCACCTGATTAGTAAATACGTCGTGATACGCTCTCACCAAGCGGCGGTGTGTCAGGATGAGCTATACCTGAATGTATAGAAACTAGGCACAGCATCTCATGTGGTGCTTTAATTAGAGTCATGTCTACAACAAAAAACACTTGGTTCATCACCGGCGCAAGTAGCGGCTTGGGTCTTGCCTTGACCCAGCGGGTGCTGGCAGCTGGTGATCGCGTTATGGCCACGAGTCGCAGTGGTGACCTCCCCCTGCATCACCCCTCACTGACTGTATTGCGGTTGAATCCGGCAGACCGAGAAGACTGCCAACGGGCTGTGCACGCAGCGCACGCAGCCGCGGGTCGACTCGACGTCTTAGTGAACAACGCGGGCTATGGTCTCGTCGGTGCTATCGAGGAAGTTAGCGAGAAGCAGGTGAGGGCAATCCTTGACGTCGATCTTCTCGGCCCCTTGTGGCTCACGCAGGCAGCGCTTCCGCTGATGCGTGCCCAGGGCGGCGGTCACATTGTGCAAATCTCGTCAACAGGCGGAGTCGGGGCCATGCCCCTACTCGGTACCTACAATGCTGCGAAGTGGGGCCTCGAGGGCTTTACCGAGGCATTGGCAGGTGAGGTTCGCTCCCAGGGTGTGCGAGTCACTCTCGTCGAGGTCGGCTCTATGGATACCTGCTGGGCAACCACCGGGATGCAGTTCAGCACGCCGATCCCCGCCTATGACGAGTTACGCGAACAGCTCTTTGGTACCGCCGTTGTACCCTGGCCAAACGAGCCTGGTGCCACGGGCGGTGGGTCGTCGCCGGAGGTCATAGCCGAGGGTATTTTCAATCACGTCGTTGCGCAAGAGGGTCCCCTGCGTTTAGTCCTTGGCGAAGACTCTGTCGACCAGATTCGCATGGTTCTTGATCAACGCCAACAGGATTATAGGCGACAGCCAGGGTTCCAGACCACGAACTAATCCGCTGCACCCTCAAATATTCGCCGTCTGCCCTTAGTCAGGCACGATGTCCCTCGATGCCGTGCCACTCAGGGTTTCAAGGTGCGACACGTGGTGGTCTCAAAGTAGACAATCTAGCGTCGATATCCTTTTGCGGTCTTATCGAGCGTCTATTTAGCCACGCCAACGCCTCTCTGACGACTCTCCGCCCTTGTAGCGGCCGTCTCAGCGCTCTACCGGCGGCCAGGAGACTTATAAATGGGCCACGACCTCGCTGGTTGACATGCCCTAAACGTCTTTGCGCACCTGCCTCTTGAGATTTCCATCCACCAGATGGTTCCGACAGACAGGGATATACGCATCTGACCGTTCAACTTCGCCTAGTTCTCGAATAATGGTTTTCTTCATTCAGAACTTCTTCAATGTTCTATAGTCCACATGTACTGAGCTTATATCGTGTTCTTGTAAAGTTTCTGGCTGGGCTGTGAACTTTTCTGGTTCAAACAAAACAAGATTGTGCCCCTCGGCAAGAGCACTAGAATAAGCTACCCCATCAAATCCTTTTCTTTTTAGGAGTTCACAGAGATACTGGGTCGGAACATACCTGTAAGGTGCAGCATCTGGACGCACCGGACGTGAGAACTCATCAGCAATCTCCCGTACCATTTCTTGAAAATCTCTAGCCCTCAAAATTGGGGTAGATTCAAGATAATCAAATGGGGAAAATAACGAGGCAACCTGAACAAGATCTGCAATTTTCAAGCCCTCATTTTCCACCGTATCTATCTGAAAACTGGCAGTTACGACTTTCTGTCCAGGGTGAGGACGGACTTCCGCTATCGCCGTTGACTTTTCAGAAGCAAGATAGAGATAAGGAATACCAGCAGGGTTCAGCCTTCCATGGCCTGCTTTCTCACGAGGAGGCGCACCTAAGTCCTTGGGTTCAAACGATTCTTCAGAATCATGAATCCGTGCACGATAGTAATTTTCGGCTACTGATGCCTCTTCTAATCTGCTCAGGTAATTTACGACTTCTTCAAAGAGGCTGACATCACTTCCGAAAGCCCCAGGCGGCCATCGGTTTCGATGCTGTATCTCCTCTTTATGCTCTCTCCATCGCTCTGAATTCTTCTCATCCTCTAAAGAATCAGGTAACAGGTTCGCTAACACATCAAATGTATCGCCAGAAACAATATCCTGTAAGAGCAGATTAGCCTGCGAAGTATAAAGAGTAGATAATAGCCCCCAGTCTGATTTCAGCCAGGACAGCAAGGGCTTTCCCTCAGCTTTTTCAGTAGGCCGATAGATGACACGTGCCCATTCAAAATAATCGGGTAGTTGATCAACACCTACCAACTTTTAGTTGGTTGAATCACAGCAACAACAAGCCTTGCTTGAAAAAGACCAGGTATTGGGGTCCAACACTTTGAACAGGTCATCACCTAGACAGAGGTTACAATATTGGTTACCCATTGGCAGTATTACTTACCTGAAAGGTAGGAATCTACCAGCTCTATGTGGTGCTGAATTGATAGTTTTTTTACGAACCCCAGGCCGGGGAAGTGTCCTCTGGTATGAAGGTCCCGGAACTCCGCTACCGCTTTTCCTTCATAAATCAAGACAGGATGCTTGTCTAGAAAAGTGATCATCTTATCCAACGCCTCAGAGAATTTATTACCGGGGTCAGCGAAGGTCTCATTTGAATCCGAGACAAAATGTCGAACAAACATCACATCATCTTGTGCGGGGTCAATATAGGTCAGATGCAACGCAACAGCGTAAGCCGGTCCACCAGATTCTCTGTATCCTGAACCCACAATTTGATAGTCGCCAAATCCAGATAGTTTAAGATCTTCGTAAACTACATGGAGATCAGTGAAGAGATCTTTATCCTTATAGTCTTTATTGCGTTCCTCTGAGATAAACCCATCCTGGAGAAGAATCCACTGAGCGTCACTAAATTTTCTACGATAGAGGGTAGAAGTGTTTTCATCTTCAAAAAGATGTACAACCTGTGAGTTTTGAGCAGACAATGAAACTAGCTTTGATAGCGCCTGGGCATCTTCAACTGCTGAGTCATGTAGAAAATATAGAGGGCGGGAGTCTTCACTAGAGACGCTATACCTGTAGCTCTCAATATCGTCTGCATTCGTTGAACCTCCCACAACTAGAACAGGGTGAATTACTGGATCAGAAGCTGCGAAGTGTTCCTGATATAACGTCGAGAGTGTCTGATCCTCTTGAACTAACTCACCCACACGGGGGTTAAAGATAAAACCTGATGAGATGCCTTTGCTCTCTAGAACCTCTAATGTTCTTTGCAATGTAGAAAGATTTGCTCTTACGGGCTCAATGATCGGGAACACTTTATCCGATCTAAGGGTATCGGCTTTGGCAAGGTCACGGATAGCAGCAAGCTCAAATTGCTTGCCCCGGAGAATTGGGTAGTACATCTAAGACCAACTAACAGCTTCGTACAGTGGGGTTTGTATTGCCTTTAGTATATGGTTTTTTTGCGTAGCAGAAGGGTGAGAACGTAAAGCTGCTGCATATAACGATTGAGGTAGCTGAGAGAGATAACTACTCATGGACGCCTGCGAACGAGAACTTCTCACCGTCTTCACCATAGAAGCATGTAGCTGTTCCACAGGAAATTCACTCAGAATCTCAGTATAAACACGTCGCTGCCGAGTATTGGGCACCGTAGGCTTTTCACAGCCTAGGTCATTGAGCATCATCTGAAGTTCAGAAAGTTTTAAAGCATCAAGTATTGCTGGTTTCTCGAGAGTGCTAAGACTTTGTTCTGCTTGACGGATTGTGGATAAAGATAGCTTTTTATTCAGTTCTAGTATGCCGACGTCAGCAGGGAGAATTTTCTCTAATGTCGTAAGGTGCTTTGCATCAGCTACTACTATGACTTTGGCGAAGACTTTTCGATAATCCTCTACTTGTATAGGTAGTCGAGCGAGTGAATCGCGATCGGATTTTATTTCATAAGCAGTGGAAGTTCCGTTGAAGATAACGGTGTCTGCTTTGGAACGTAGCGCTCGCATTTCCTGGACGAGTACAGCTGTATTCAGTGAGTGGCGGCCGAGAAGGATCTTTTCGGCGATGGTGTTTTTATAGATGTATTCGTTGCGTGTGCCGGGTTGGGCGAGTAAAGAGAAAGCTTGATCGAATGCTTTTCCGACGGAGAACTGGGTATCGAATTTTTCTCGGTAAGCTTCTGACGAGACAATCTTGGAGAAAAAAGCAGATTTCTGGTGCTTAGCAAAATCCGTAAAAATCGTGGGTGAGAAGATGCGCTCCAGGAGAAGAGCATCTTGGGTAAACATTTGGGCACCTTCCGAAGACTGTTTCATTGCATAGGGAATCAACTGACTAGCGTAATAGTGGCATTTTTGTTCTAAAAAAAACAAGCTAGTCATGCTCAACTATAAGTATCATCTTTCTTTAACACTACCTACTCAGGATATATGATAATCGCAACCTGCTGATTGCGGCGGGAAATCGGAAGTCTACAGCAGACTTCGTGAATACCCCGGCCATCCATACGCTAAGTCATTAGATTTCCTCTTATCTGCTGATGTAACTCCCAACATCAGCCGCGGACCAGGAACAACAACGTATCCGGGCTGATCTTTTTAAAGATCCATGAGGGACTTGGACCTGACCCCTGTTTGGTAGACACCCGACAACCCGGCTTTCTGCCGGGGAAGAAAGGTAACCTGCCACCATGCCCAGCAAGACCTACACCGAGGAATTCCGCCACGACGCGGTCGCCCTCTACGAGAATTCCCCCGGCGTATCGATCAACGCCCTCGCCACCGAACTCGGCGTCAACCGCAACACCCTCCAGATCTGGGTCCGCAAATACGGCACCGGCGCCCGCACCACCACCAGCACCGAGGCCGCCTCGCAGACCCCGACATCGGTGACCGATGCCGAACGTATCCGCCAGCTGGAACGGGAAAACGCCCGACTGAAGGAAGAGCGCGACATCCTGCGCAAGGCCGCGAAATATTTTGCGGAAGAGACGACCTGGTGATCCGCTTCCAGTTCGTTGACGACGCCAAGAACAGCCATTCGGTCAAGCGGTTATGTGAGGTTCTGAAACTCAACCGGTCCTCGTATTACAAATGGAGAAACACCTCCTCCGCCAGGACACAACGCCTGCTCAGCGACGCGATCCTCGGCGCACGGGTCAAGGCCGTGTTCGCCGCAGAACGCGGCTGCTACGGCTCCAAACGCATCACGGCGCAACTCAACGACGACTCGCCCGGCAGTCCGGTCAATCACAAGAAAGTCGCCCGGATCATGCGCTCGTTGCAACTGGTTGGCTACTCCAAGAAACGCAAGGTCACCACGACTGTCTCGGATGGGAGGAAGCCGGTGTTTCCGGATCTCGTCGGCCGGAGGTTCACCGCCCCGGCACCGAACCAGGTCTACGTCGGCGATATCACGTACCTGCCGATCGCGGACGGGTCGAATATGTACCTGGCCACGGTCATCGACTGTTTCTCCCGCCGGCTGGTCGGCTTCGCGATTGCCGATCACATGCGTTCTTCCCTGGTCCAGGACGCCCTGGTGATGGCCAAGGGCCAGCACGGAAGTCTCGACGACGCAATTTTTCACTCGGACCATGGCAGTGTCTACACTTCCCATGCGTTCCAGGACACGTGTACGCAGCTGGGGATCCGGCAGTCGATGGGCGCGATCGGCAGCAGCGCTGATAACGCCCTGGCGGAGTCCTTCAACGCCGCGTTGAAGCGTGAGGTCCTCCAGGACGCAAAGACGTTTGCCAATCAGTTGCAGTGCCGGCGAGTTGTTTTCCGCTGGTGTACCCGCTACAACACCACGCGTCGGCATTCCTGGTGCGGGTATCTCGCTCCAGCAGTGTTTGAGGAGCAATGTCCTGTTACGCTGAGATCTGCTTCCTGATCACATCCCCCGTGTCTACTTTCCGGGGGTCGGGCCCCCTCCAGCCGGTCGGTGAACTTGGCGGCATGTTGCCAGAACACTTGGTCGATAACGTAGTCGAGATCAAGGCAGATCGTTGTCACGGTCACGAAGCCTTCCGGTTCATAGCCGAACATGGCATTTGACCCCAATGTGATGACGTCTCCAACGTTCGCCTGTTGCACACCCAGCTCGTTGTGCAACAGAACCGATCCGGCACGCACGAAGATCAGCCTCGCGCAGTCTTCTGCGGAGATCGGGCCAGCGGTACGAAAAGTTCGGCTTCGAGCCACTAAAGGCTCGAAGCCGAACGTCCGGGATATTCCCAGAGCCATCGAGGTCAGTCTGCGTCTAGTGGTTGACTGTCCTCGGTCTGGCGCATGCGCCCGGCCAGCAATGCGATCAACGCGAGAGCTGGCGGAATGACTCCCGCAATCACAAAGATGATGGGGATGGGAACCAACAGTGAGAGCGGCCCTGCGATGGCGATTGAGACCGGCATGAACGCGATCGAAACGAAGAAGTCGAGGCTGGCGACTCGGCCGATCATGTCGAGCGGCACCAACCGTTGCAGCAATGTTCCCCACACGACAACGCCAGCCCCGGTGAGTGCACCGACGACAAAGAGCGCGGAGAGCATGAGGATCAAATTGTCGGCAACGCCAATGACCACAAGAGGTAGTGTTCCTCCACCCCAGCACAGGATCATAAACGTCAAGTACCGACGAGGAAGCTTCAACGACGACACGATCAGCGAACCGACAGCCCCACCTATCCCATAGGCGGCCAGAAGGAACCCGAAAGTAGCTTCAGCATCCTCGAATCGGTCGCGGGTGAGGAACGGGAGGAGAACTTCGATCGGGCCTTGGACAATGAGCGCAAGCGAAGACCCGAAGATCAGCGTCCAAAGCAACCAGCGTGTACGAGCCACGTAGGCAACCCCCGCACGAAGGTCACCCCAGACGGTCGGGCGATCCTCGGGAGGAGTGGGCTCAGTGTGTTCGTCACGACGGCTAAGAAACAACGTGATGACGAAAGCAATCGCGTACGAAGCCGCGACGATGACCGCTCCGATAGCGGGGAAGAACATACCGACGATGACTCCACCGAGGGCCGGGCCCAGCCCTTGCCCCATCGATGGACGGAGCGCCCCTTCGAGCCCATTCGCGGCCAGGAGTTGCTCCGGCGGAAGGACCACAGGTAGGTAAGCGCTGTACGCAGGGTAGAAAAAGGCGCTCCCGGCACCCATCGCGAACGAGGCTGCGGCGACGTGCCAAAGTTCGATATTCCCGGTGAGCGACAGGACCGCCACGGCGGTCATGATCGCGGCCGTTGAGCCCTGCACTGTAATGAGAATCCGCCGTTTGGAGAACCGGTCTGCGACAACCCCACCGAGAACGGAGAACGCAAACAGGCCAAGACTCATTCCGGTTGCAACCGCCGACAAGGCAAGTGGGCTGTCATCGAGTGCGAGTACTTGGAAGACCATGACGATCGTCCACATACCGGTCCCGAATACCTCGATGCCGACGGCGGCAAACAGGAGACGGTAATCACGTGATGCCAATGGGCGGAGTGCGCGTAGCTTGATGGTGTTGCTCATACCAGTGCCTCGCCTTCAGCCATCGCCATCAGATGTACATGAGGCCATTGGGCGACATCGCGCAGGAGTTGCCGATCGTGGGTCGACAGTACGACGGCCGCTTGGGTAGCCCCGAGTGCCTCGGTGAGTTCGTCAACGAGCGCGATGGAGAGGTGGTTGGTGGGCTCGTCTAGTAGTAGCACGTGCGGGCGTGCCGCGAGTACGAGCGCCAGATCGAGGCGTCGTTGTTGACCCATCGACAGTTCACCCACTCGTTTGCCTGCCTCGCGCGATCGCAGCAGTCCAAGTTGACCGAGACCGACCGCCTCAGATGATTGAAGCGTTCCTTGACCGACGAGTTCGTCGAGGTGTCGGGCGTATACCTCGTTCGCCCGGCGATCAGGCGGCAGCATCGTCTCCTGACGAAGAAAACCCAAACGCGTGCCACGGGATGTCCGCACTGTTCCCGTATCTGGCAGTAGTTCGCCCGCCGCGATACTCAGGAGCGTCGACTTTCCGGCCCCGTTCGAGCCGGTGACCACGAGCCTGCCGCGGTGCGAGAGTTCGAACGACACTGGCTGCGCTAACCGCCCGGCAAGGCTCACGTTGTCGACGTTTAGTAGCACCGCCCCTTTTCGTGTGGGCAGGTCGGGGAACTGGAATAGCTGCGGTGGTTCAGGTACCGTCACCGCGTGTGCTTCGAGTGCTTCCTGGCGTCGGTGCACGCTCTGCACCAGCCCGCCCGCGCGCGTCGCGCGGCCGTGCTTCGGTGACCCCTTCTCCGGTCGCCAACCCGATACGAGTCGGTTCTGTGCAGCGCTGAGACTGTCCTGCAGCCGGGCCTGTTCCTGCTGCTGGCGGTCGTACTCCTGCTCCCAGCGTTCCCGCTCGGCCACGCGCCCTTCTCGGTATCCCGCGTACCCGTTGCCGTAGATGCGGGGGCGATCATCAGGTGTCGGATCGAGGTCGACCACCGTCTCCGCAATGTCAGAGAGCAGCGCGCGATCGTGGCTGACGATGACGACACCACCGTTGCGCGTGCGGAGTTGCATGGTCAAGAAATCAAGTCCGCTGCGGTCGAGGTGATTGGTGGGCTCGTCCAGCAGTAAGAAATCATCTTCAGCCCCCAACAGGCAGGCCAACCGCACTCGATATCGCTGCCCCACAGACAGATCAGCGAGCAACCGCGTCATGTCGGTTTCGGCGTCGAGTGCTTCGAGCGCGATTTGTACCCGGCGCTCGGCATCCCAAGCGTCGAGCGCTTCCGCATCTTCCAAGGCCGCAGCGTACTGCTCTGCGGCCTCGCTACTCCCTTCCGCGAGAGCGGCAGCGGCGTCGTCGAGTGTGGCCAGCGCTGCGAGCGGTTCGGCGATGGCCTCCGCGACGGCCTGCCCAACGGTTCGGTTGTCGGTGGAGTCCATCTCTTGTTCAGCGAGCCCGAGCGTGCCGATGCGCTGGATCGTTCCACTATCAGGTACCAGCGTGCCCGCGAGCGCGTGCAGAAGTGTGGTCTTTCCGCGCCCGTTCTCTCCGACGATCGCCACACGGGACGCGGGAGTGACGACGAGATCGACATGGTTGAGCACCGGGGTTACGCCTCGCATTACGGAGACGTCGGAAGCGGTGAGTTGCGCGCGATGGCGCGCCGGATGACGGTTAGTAGGGGTAAGCATTCAAATCCTTCAGCAAGGCGCACCACGACGAGCCAAACAGCCAGCGGGCACGCAAATGACGGGGACCCTTCCAGGGTCAGAACGAGCGGCCGTCGCTAGCTCGGAGTTGCTCAACGAGCGCGGTAGGCCTACTCAACCGTCACAGGAAATACAAATGCATGCTTCCAGTGTACCCCATAAGGTCGGCAACGCTCAATCCCCACCTCCGCAACCAAGCATGTAAATGTCGATAGCAGTGCCGACCTCTCAAAGCAGACTGCGAAGCGACGCAATCCACCGCTGGCGCGTCTCTTCCGGTGATTGTGACCGGCCCGACACCTCAGTAGCGAGAGAGAGGTAAAGCCCCACGAGAATCTGTGGACGCAAGTCAGATGTGTCGGCGGGGTCTATGCCGAGGCGGCGAACGTAGGCATCGCGCAGCCGGATGCTAAGTGACTCATGGAGGTAGGCGAGTTGGCGCTGAACGCGCGCATCGTCGCCAAGCTGATTGCGAATCGCCTGTCGTCGCCTGTCCAGTTCGGTCGTCGGGATCAAGAAGAGTTGCGCAGTCGCCCAGTCAAGCGTCTCGATCGCTACAACACCACGCGTCGGCATTCCTGGTGCGGGTATCTCGCTCCAGCAGTGTTTGAGGAGCAATGTCCTGTTACGCTGAGATCTGCTTCCTGATCACATCCCCCGTGTCTACTTTCCGGGGGTCGGGCCCCTTTGTTCAAGGAATCTCATTCTAAAGATATTGTAAAACTAGTATCGCTGGCGCACACGTGCCCCGACTGATCCCCTCTTCTGGTTCGTTTCACTAACAAGACGATTTAAACCAGTCTTGAACCAGCAGGCGGACCGTACGCCTGCCTCGCTTTGGAGGGGTAGAACCACTTTCTAAGTGGGGTGGCAGGGTTAGCTCAGCTAACTCCCCTGCCGCCCCGGTGGCTAAGGTCGCAGGGAGGCACCGTTGCTGGCAATGACCTGCTTGTACCAGTCAAAGGACTTCTTGCGGTAGCGCTCCAAGCTACCCGAACCGTCGTCATTCCGGTCTACATAGATGAAGCCGTAGCGCTTGGACATCTGAGCGGTACTGGCTGATACCAGGTCAATGGGGCCCCAGCTAGTGTAGCCCAGCACCTCAACACCGTCCTCAATCGCTTCGCCCACCTGCACCAGATGATCATTCAGGTAGTCGATGCGGTAGTCGTCTTCAACGGTCTCGTTGATCAGCTGGTCATTAGCGCCCAGCCCGTTTTCCACGATGAAGAGGGGTTTCTGCCAGCGGTCCCAGTAATCATTCAGAATGATGCGCAGCCCCACCGGGTCAATCTGCCAGCCCCACTCTGAGGCTTTCAGGGTGGGGTTAGGGACGCCGCCAATGATGTTGCCCTCACCACCTGTCTCCTGGTTGGCTGACTCACAGACCGACATGTAGTAAGAGAAGGAAACGTAATCGACTGTGTGCTTAAGGTCTTCCTTATCAGCATCGGTCATCTCTAGTTCAACGCCCAGCTCCTTGAGCTTGCGCAGGAAGTAACCGGGGTAGCTACCGCGCACGTGCACATCCCCAAAGGTGTAATCCTCGTGGGAGGCAGCCATCGCGGCGAGCGCATCCTGGGGGTCAGGGGTTAGAGGGTAACGGGGAACCGCCAGAATCATGCAGCCGACCTTGTTCGCTGGGTCGATGTCGTGGGCAATTTTGGTGGCACGGGCTGAAGCAACCAGCTCGTGGTGGATGGCCTGGTAGAGCTTTTGAGGGCCAAGTTCCTCGGGCGTGCTTTCGATGCCCGAGAAGAAGGGGAAATGCAACACCGAATTGATCTCGTTGAAGGTGAGCCAGTAGCGCACGCGCCCCTTGAAATGTTCTATAACGGTGCGGGCGTAGCGTTCAAAGAAGGTGATGAGCTCGCGGTTGGTCCAACCACCGTAGTGCCTTGCCAGGTGCAGGGGTGTTTCGTAGTGACTGAGGGTAACCAGCGGTTCGATGCCTTTTTCGAGCAGGTAGTCAATCACCCGGTCGTAAAATTCAAGGCCCGCTGCGTTGGGTTCTGCTTCGTCCCCCTGAGGGAAGATACGGCTCCAGGCGAAGGAGAGTCGGAAGGTTTTGAAGCCCATTTCAGCGAAAAGATCGATGTCTTCACGGTAGCGGTGATAGAAGTCGATGGCTTCACGTTTGAGATTATCGTCCGTGGGTTCAGCGGTGGGTGGGGTGCGCAGGCCGTGAGGCATGACGTCCTGGACGCTGAGTCCCTTAGCGTCTGCCCGATAGGCGCCTTCGATTTGGTTAGCTGCGGTTGCCCCGCCCCAGAGAAAATTGTGAGGAAACATCGTCTCATCTGCCTTCGTGTACTGTGCAGGCAGTATCTGCCTGAAAAAGAAAAGACCCCGAGAATCACTGTATCAGCAGAAAAATATTTCTGGCAGGCAGCAGGCTTTGTGATTCTCTCTGAGGATTCCATCATGGGTTTTGATACCTTTACCATGGCACCTGCTCAGGGCGCCACTCCCGTTTTCGCGGTCTTTGCCAAGATTTTCATTGAGCAGTTTTCCCCTGAGGTTGCCTCCCATGTGCCCAGTGTCCTTTGCGCTCTCTGGTTTTTAGTTAAGCACCCATTCCTGCAACCCATCAGCAACTCCTCCGCGGGATTCTACTGCCTGTTTAACACGCGCGTAAGAAGCTGCTGCAAGTGCCGGCGCAGCGCAGGAGCTTGCTGCTGCACTGGGTGAGGTAATGCAGTAGCGGTAGCTAGGGTCATCAACCATCATGCTCGGTGCCCAGCGCATCGTCTTGACCGACCAGTCCCCTGCATCATCGCGCGTCATGATGGCGTTGACCATAATGCCCTCGTTGTTACCCACGATGGACGGTGAGAGCTCCGTGACGTTATTGCCCATACCGTAGACAACCCAGGTGTCCCCGAACTTTTCGATGGGCTGGACGGTGTGAGCGTGCTGACCTACGATCAGATCAAAGGCCTCGGAATCTGACAGCTCACGAGCGACTGTGACCTGTTGGTTGTTGGGCTCGGTGACGTATTCATCACCGGCGTGCATATTGGCGACCACGATATCAGCACCTTTTTCTCTAGCTCGTTGAGCCTTAGCGAGCATAGTCTTGGTGTCGAGCATATCTACCTGCCAGTTGTGCTCGGGAACCTGCCCGTTAAGCCCGTAGGTGCCGGTAACCACCGCAATCTTGACGCCATTGGCGCTTTCAAAGATATCGGGTTGCTGGGATTCATCTTCGCTCAGGTTGGTGCCGGTGACCCCCATACCGGCTGCCTCAACGGCTCTATAGGTTCGTTCGAGCCCCGCAGTCCCCTGATCAATGGAGTGATTACTGGCCGTCATGCAGGCGTCCCAGCCAATGTTAGCTGCCGCCGTAAGAATCTGAGGAGGTACATTGAAGCTGGGGTAGCCGCTGTAGGGGCCGCTTTCAACGGCTACCGGGGTTTCCATTTGGCACACGGCCAGATCTGATTTCTCTAAGTAGGGCTTTTGAGATGCAATCATCGGCTCAAAATCCAGCAGCTCTTGCCCGGTCAAGCGGGCATCAGTACTGGCCTGAGCCCACAAGAGATTGTGCACCAAAAAATCACCGGTACAGCCGGAGAGAAGGAGGGTCGTTGCGGCGGCTAAAGCCAAAACTATGTGGGGGCTCTTCATGCGTCAACTCGTTTCACCGTGGGAAAGAACTATGCTTCCCACTCTACCGGTGCCCCTCTTTGCTCCCGCTTATTACGTTACGTTGAAGTTTGCATAGACACCCGCCACCGGTTCTCCACGCTGATTGCGGGGCCGGTAGCCTGCCAGGTTCTTGAGCAGTTTCATGTCGCGGACGCCTGAGACCGGGTTGGTATCGATGACAGCGCACCTGCCGATAGGCTCACCGAGGGTGAGTTTTACCCCGTCTAAGTCGCCAGGAACGGGCTTCCCCTCTCGGTGGGCTAGCACGTGTAGCTGAACCTGTTGCCCTGCCCACGTGTCTTCAATAAAGGGTTCATCCGTCTGGACGACCAGGTTGCACCGCAGGCGGGCAGCGTCTACTGACACCACGCCGGTTTCGTGGTTAGAAGGTAGCTCTACCCTACGTCCTAGCTCCTCTAAAGTGGCAGAACCTACCAGACTCAGCGGGGCGCCAAAAATCAGCGGGTCAAGGGCATAGGCCAGCACCACCTGCTCGTGAAGGAAATCAGACAGAGCTCTATTGACCGGGTGGTCGTAGAGGGATAGGCGCTTAGGCTGACCCCAAAAATCAAAAGCCCGGACTTCTCCCTTAGATAGTGGCTCAAGAGTGAAGCTGCCCTTCCCCAGGATACGCACCTCGAGTACCGTCCCGTGACCACACTCGCTCACAGAATTCTCTACCTGCACCAGTTTCGGGTAGGCAACAGATCGCGCTACCTTACCCGTCTGGGGCAGAACAAGACCCCAGCGGCGATTAAAAACAATGCCACCGGGGCCACGTTCCGCCCTCGTGTGGGCGGTGTGCCGGGCGCCTTTGACCGGGCTGAAACCGAAGTGTGTGACCGTTAGCTGGAGCATACCCCCAGCTTAACAAGCCACACAGCGCGGCAAAAGGCTAATTCCACAGGCCGATCAGCATGAGCCAGAGCGTGCCAACGCTACCCCATATGACGATGTTAACGACCGAGGCAATGAAGCTCTTTTTGAACCATTCGTTGGTGGGAACGTAACCCGAACCAAAGATGACGCCTGCAGGGCCCGAGGCGTAGTGGGTCAACCCGCCGATCAGGTTGCCGGCGAAACCGAACATCAGAGCAGCGAACATCGCCGGGGTGCCTGCGGCGACAGCCGCTGCCAGGAAGACCGCGTACATGGCGACAATTTGTGCGGTGTTGGACGCAAAGAGGTAGTGGACGTAGAAGTAGACCAGGAAGAGCACGGCGAAAGCGAGCGGCCAGGGCATGCCTCCGACCAGTGAGCTCCCAGAGTTACCAATCCAGGTAATAACCCCCAGGGTGTTGAGGTGTTCTGCCATAGCTACCAGCACCGAGAAGAAAATGAGGGTGGACCAGGCACCGGAATTCTTCGCCATGTCGTTCCAGGTCAGTACCTTGCCGGCCAGCAGAATCGCGATGCCCAAGAAGGCAGCTGAGGTGGCATTGACACCGATGGTTGAGCCTAGAATCCACAGCGCCAAAAGGAGCAGGAAGGTCATCAGCATAATGATTTCGGCGCGGGACATAGGCCCCGATTCCTTGAGTTGCACACGAGCGTGAGCAGGAGCGTCCGGAGTCTGGCGCAGGGTGGGCGGATAGATTTTCATCATGACCCAGGGCATAGCCAGCAAAGCGACCAAACCGGGCACCAGTGCGCCCAGAGCCCAGGTGCCCCAGGTAATGTGAACGCCCTGCTGCTCAGCGAAGCCCACTGCCAGAGGGTTGCCCGCCATCGCCGTAATGAACATGGCTGAGGTGATGGTATTGACCTGAATCGCGGTCAGCGACAGGTAAGAGCCCAGACGTTTGCGGGAGTCCGTGGTGGTGGGTTCAGAGTTATTCACCATTGCCAGCGATTTGATGATGGGGTAGACCACGCCACCGGCACGAGCCGTGTTAGAGGGCGTAGCCGGTGCAAGAACTAGGTCGGTCAGTGCCATGCCGTAGGCAAGGCCCAGGGACGAGCGCCCCAGCTTGGATACAAACATCAGGGCGATACGGCGCCCCAGGCCGGTGATCAAGAAACCGTCGGCAATGAAGAAAGCGGCGACAATCAGCCAGATGGTGGGATTGCCAAAGCCGGTCAGTGCCTCATCTTTTGCAGCCATGGTGCCGGTCATCATCGCTGCAGCCAGACCAATCAGCGCCACTGACGCAGTAGGCAGGGGCTGCAGAATCAACCCCAAAATGGTACCGGCAAAAATACCCGCCATGTGCATACCGCGTGGGTCGACCCCTTCGGGGGCAGGCAGGAAGAAAAGAATTAGAGTCACAGCCAAAATCGCTATGATTTTGGCAATCATCATATTTCGTTCACGAGCTGGTGCCGGGGCTACAGGAACTCCTGGCTGTGGTGCAGATGTCATGGTTGCTTTCTTCGCGCAGCCCTCAAGCTACGCGCTCGAAGTAGGTATTTTTTCTTCCTAGCCTACTCCCGTCTAAGGGTTAATTCCCCAGCGAGGAGGCTAGTCGTCCTTGCCCTTACGGAAGGCGGAGCGGGCTCGCTCACGGTTGACGGCGGCGATAGCTGAAAGCGGGATGCCTGCCGGGCAGGTAACAGCACATTCACCGTAAACCGAGCAGGGGCCAAAGTGGGTATCCGCTTCGGCCAGCAGGTTACGGGCGCGGGAGGAGCGTTCAGCTTGCCCCTGAGGCAGCAGGGAAAGGCTTTGCAGCGCTGAACCAGCGTAGAGGTTAGCTGAACCGTTGGGGCAGGCTGCGATGCAGGCACCGCACCCAATGCAGGCTGAAAAGTCGAGTGCCTGTTCAGCCCGACCGTGACCGATTTGCATGGAGTCGGCATCTGCAGCAGTCCCAGCATCCACCGAGACAAAACCGCCGGCGCGGATGACGTCGTCTAGGGCGGTGCGGTCAACCACCAGGTCACGGACGACGGGGAATGCTTCGGACCGGAAGGGCTCTAGGCGGAGATTGTCCCCGTCCTTGAAGGAACGCAGATGCTGGCGGCAGGAGGGCGTGTTGGGCACCGGGCCGTGGGGCTGATCGTTAACGGTGATACCGCAGGTGCCGCAGATACCTTCACGGCAGTCAGACTCGTAGGCAATCGGCTCGCGACCCTCCGAAACTAGCTGATCGTTGAGGTAGTCAATGAGCTCTAACAGGGACATTTCTTCGTAGGCACCGGTAACAGTGTAGGTTTCAAATCGGCCTGCTGTAGCCGTGTTATCTTGGCGCCAGACTTCAATGGTGAGTTTCACTTGTAGTTCCTCGTTTCTAGGGTGATGTCTTTGAAGTCCAGCGGTTCAGCGTGGCGGATGTGGGCACCATCTGCGCCCTCCTCCCAGATGCTGACAAAGCACCAGTCCTCATCGTTGCGGGCTGCCTCGCCCTCTTCGGTTTGGTATTCCTCGCGGAAGTGGGCACCAGCTGATTCCTTGCGGTCCAAGGCATCGATGCACATGAGTTCTGCCATCTGCAGGTAGTCCTCCAGGCGGCCGGCGCGCTCGAGTTCCTGGTTGAAGCTCTGGGGGTTGCCCGGAATAAAGAGGTCGGTGTAGAAGACCTCTCTTAGAGCCCTGATTTTCTCGATGGCGGCGGTGAGTTTAGCTTCGCTACGGCTCACCCCGCAGCCCTCGTAGAGGATTTCACCCAGTTCAGCATGGATACGGTCTGCCGGAGTTTTACCGCCAATCTTCATCAGGTGGTTTACTCTCTTTGAAACGTCCTTCAGGACGCCCTGCACGGCGGGGTCAGTACGTTCTAGCAGGGTTTCACCCAGGTGCTGGGCCAGGTAGTTGGGGACCGAGTAGGGCAGGGTGAACCAGCCGTCTACACAGGCAGAGAGCAGGGAGTTAGCTCCCAGCCGGTTAGCACCGTGGTAGCCCCAGCCGGCTTCACCGCCCACAAAAAGCCCGGGTATGTTGCTCATCTGGTCGTAGTCAGTCCACAACCCGCCCATGGCGAAGTGGGCGCCGGGGGCGATACGCATAGGCACCTCGTGGGGGTCCTCGCCGGTTGCGTCCCGGTACATCTCAAAGAGGTTGCCGTAACGTTCATCCAGCACTTTGACGCCCAGACGCTCCTTGGCGTCTCTAAAGTCTAGGTAAACCGAGTTCTTCAGCGGCCCAACGCCGTGGCCGCTTTCAATCTGTTCGCGGGCTGCACGCGAGGCAATATCGCGCGGGGTGAGGTTCGCAAAGGCGGGGTACTTGCGCTCCAGGTAGTAGTCCCGTTCGTCCTCGGGAATGGCGTTGGCAGGCCGGTCATCGCTTGCCAATTTGGGCACCCAGATACGCCCGTCGTTGCGCAGGGACTCAGACATCAGCGTGGTCTTGGACTGCCACTTGTGGCTAATCGGTAAGGCGGTGGGGTGGAACTGAATGTAGGAGGGGGACGCAAAGTAGGCCCCCCGGCGCACTGCGCGCCAGGCAGCGGTCACGTTGGAGTTCTTTGCCAAAGTTGAGCGGTGAAAAACGTTGCCATAGCCGCCGGTTGCCAGCACGACGGCGTGGGCAGTTTCTGCTCGCACCTCACCGGTTTTCAGGTTGCGGGTGACGATGCCCCGGGCACGTCCGTCCTTGATGATGAGGTCCAGCATCTCCTCGTGGGTATGCAGAGTAACGGTACCGGCGGCAACCTGGCGTTGAAGTGAACGGGACGCTGAAACCTGCAGCTGCTGCCCGGTCTGTCCGCGAGTGTAGTAGGTGCGGGAGACCTGCACACCACCGAAGGAGCGGGTGGTCAGCTGGCCACCGTACTCCCGGGCGAAAGGGGCGCCAATGGCGTTCATGTGGTCGATGACGCGCACCGATTCTTCGGCCAGACGGAAAACATCGGCCTCGCGTCCGCGGAAGTCCCCGCCCTTGACGGTGTCTTTGACGAAGCGGTGGATGGAGTCATTATCAACCTTACGGGCACGGGCCGCGTTAATGCCGCCCTGGGCTGCTACCGAGTGGGCACGGCGGGCCGCGTCGTGAATGGTGTAGGCAGATACCTGGTAGCCCAACTCCCCCAGTGCCGCGGTACAGCCGGCACCGGCTAGACCTGTCCCCACCACAATGACTTTGAACTTGCGGCGGTTAAGGGGCGAGACTAGTTTGTATTGGTCGCGGCGGCGAGCCCAGGCGGTCGAGGGAGGGCCGTCCGGCACTTTGCCGTCAACGGGGTCTGCGTAGGAAATATTGACGTTAACCATGATTGCTTATCTTTCTATTTCACTAGCCCGAAGAGCACAGCAAGGGGGATGCTGATGTTGCCCAGCATGATGATGAGCGCGTACACACCGGCAACGAGGATGACCCAGGAGCGGGCTTTTTCGCTGACGGTCACACCGAAGTCGTAGACCGCTGCCCAGAGCCCGTGGGCTAGGTGCAGGAAGAGAATGACCATGGCAAGAAGGTAGATGAGGGCTACTACAGGGCGTTGGAAACTGGCGACCAAGTTCTCATAGGCGAAACTGCCTGCTTGGCTACCGTGCTGGAATTCTGCGGGTGCCACACCCACGCCTGCGGTCAGGTCAAGAATGTGGAAGATGATAAAGAGCAAGAGGACGACGCCTGTGACAGGCATAGTGCGGGCGGTGAAGGATTTGAAGCCTTTAAGGCCCCTGCGCTTGTGGGATCCGCGGGCTTTTTTAGCACGTGCTGAGAGGAGGACAGCGCAACCTACGTGCCCGATGAGACAGACCAGCAGGGCGACACGGAAAATCCAGAGGAAACCCTCGTAGGGGAAGAGCGGCTCGAAGAGGGTTCGCAGGAAGAGGGCGTAGTCGTTGAAGGCTTCAGGGCCTTTATAGACTTTGAGGTTGCCGTACATATGCACCATCACGAAGAGGGCGAAGACGATGCCGGTGATGGCCATAATGTACTTGGCGAGGACGTTGGAGATCAGTGGAGGCTTGGCGGCGGGGGTTCTCGAAGTCATGTGGTGTTCCTGTGCTGGTGGGGCCCTGTGAGGGGCTTTCAAACCGTCATTTTCAGCCTGGCACTTTCGGAGTGTGGTTTCTAGACCAGATGCCACCTTGAACCGTTTAAGTTCAATTTTTACGTTTGTTCGGTTTTCACCTTTAGGTTTTAAAGCGAAAACTCCCCAGCTAAAAGCTAGGGAGTTTTCTTTGTGCGCGATACTGGGATCGAACCAGACGGAAGGAAATTTTCCGAGCTAGCGAGGAAATAAAAATTTCCTGGAGTGGTCACTGTAATGAAACAGTGAGCACCAGATACCCATATATCATTTGTGCGCGATACTGGGATCGAACCAGTGACCCCTTCCATGTCAAGGAAGTGCGCTACCGCTGCGCCAATCGCGCGTGGAGGTGAGGACGGGACTCGAACCCGCGTACACGGTTTTGCAGACCGTTGCCTAACCACTCGACCACCTCACCACACGCTCAAACCTGGGGTTTGAGGGGCGAAAACTTTTGGTTTTCGTGAGAGCGGTTGACGAGACTTGAACTCGCGACATCCACCTTGGCAAGGTGGTGCTCTACCAACTGAGCTACAACCGCAACTCGAATTACTATACAGAGGTGTGGGGATCTTGGCAAATGTGGTGTTGCCGTTCCCAGCCCCTGGATGTCTACCGTGTGAATGTGCGTCTCAGTAGCACCGAATGTACCATTTTAGAGCGGACGCTCGGCGCGAAGATGCACGCTCGCTTGCTGGGAGAGAGTAAAACAAAACCCCGGTCACTGGGACCGGGGTTTTCTTGGAGCGGTTGACGAGACTTGAACTCGCGACATCCACCTTGGCAAGGTGGTGCTCTACCAACTGAGCTACAACCGCAGATGTGTTGAACCGAAGTTCTGTACGCGATACCTAAGTATCATGCGTGCGCGATACTGGGATCGAACCAGTGACCCCTTCCATGTCAAGGAAGTGCGCTACCGCTGCGCCAATCGCGCATAAACCTACAAAAGGTTTTGCGAGCGGTTGACGAGACTTGAACTCGCGACATCCACCTTGGCAAGGTGGTGCTCTACCAACTGAGCTACAACCGCAGATGTTTCGTTGCGTTTTCACGCTTCGAACCAACGTGTATATACATTACAGCCTTTTCGGCCGCTTGCCAAATTAGGTCACACTCCGCGGAAATTTTCATTTACACTAGTCAGAGCGAAATTTTTGACCTTCTCACCCTAGTCAAGAGATTTTTTTAGTCTATGCACTGCGCCACAGCCATTTAGGATTGAAGTGTTTACTGCATTGAGAGGTTAGCTATGTATCCAAGCTTGATTGCTGAACGTTTCACCCTGCGTCCCCTGCGAGATGCGGACGCTGCAGCTATTGCCGCTGCCTGCGTCGACCCTGAGATTGTGCGTTGGTGTAAGAGCATTCCCTTGAACTACACCCTGGATAATGCGCGTCTGTTCATTGACTATACTCGCGTTGCGGCGTCCAATGGCAGTGAGCTGGTATGGGCTATTGACTATAGCGGGGTTTTCGCGGGTGTGGTCACTTTGTTTGAGATTGAGGAAGACTCTGCTGAGGTCGGCTTTTGGATGGCACCGCAGATGCGGGGCAAGGGAATCCTTAAAGAGGCTTTGGCAGTCATGATGGGTTTTGCCTTTGACCCTCAGGGTATAGGTCTGAATCAGCTGACGTGGACTGCTATTGAGGGCAACACAGCTTCTGAGAAAGCTGCCCTGGCGGTAGGTTTTGCCGACATCAGGACGGTGCCTGAGGGGACGTTTGACCGCCGGTTACCTGGCGGTGAGCAGCCTCGACTAACGGCGCGAACAGCTACCATGACTCGTGCTCAGTGGGCTGAGAAGGGATTCCCTGTTTAGGAAGAAGTGGTTTCGCGCCTCCTACTCCGGTTGGCCAGCTCCTTCACGAGCCAGTGCGGTGAGACGGGACGGAGTGAGCGGGAGCGAGCGCGCGAGCTCACAAGAGCGAACGGAGTGGTTTCGCGCCTCCTATTCCGGTTGGCCAGATCCTTCACGAGCCAGTGCGGTGAGGCGTGAAACCGCGCGGAAGTACTTCTTCTGGTAGCCACCTTCCATCATTTCTTGGGTGAAGACGCGATTGAAGGGTACGCCGCTGGCGATGATGGGAAGGTCTTTGTCGTAGAGGCGGTCGGCGAGTACAACGAAGCGAAGGGCTACAGCTTGCTGGTCGATGGTTTGTACGTTTTTCCAGGCGACAGCGTCGAGACCGGTGATAAATTCGCGGTAGCGGGAGGGGTGCACGCGTGAAAGATGGTTGATGAGGTCTAGGAAGTTATCAACGGCGATGGTGCCGAGGTCACCGAAGTTTTGGGCGACGGTGGTGTCAAAGTCCGTGTCAGAGACGGGGGCGGGCGCTGCGGGTAGGCCGCGGTGGCGGAAGTCCTCACCGTCTACTCGGATGACGTCGAACTGTTCGGCCAGCACCTGGATTTCACGTTTGAAGTCAGCCGCAGCGAAACGGCCTTCGCCGAGTGATCCCGGCAGGGTGTTAGAGGTGGCGACCAGCTTGACGCCAGCCTCTGCTAGTTCGCGCATGAGTCGGGACATGAGCACGGTGTCACCGGGATCATCGAGTTCAAATTCGTCGATGCAGACCAGCTTGTAGGCAGAGAGGGCTTCTACGGTTTTGCGGAAGGTGAGGGCACCCACCAGGTTGGTGTATTCCACGAAGGTACCAAAGGCTTTGGGGCCCTCTACCGAGTGCCAAAGGGAGGCCAGCAGGTGGGTTTTGCCAACGCCAAAGCCGCCGTCCAGGTAGAGCCCGGCCTTAGTCGCTGGTTTTTTCTTGGTTCCACCGAAAAGCTTGCCGAAGAAGCCGCCTGTTGTTGCACTTCCCCTGTTGATGCTGGCACCAAAGGCTCGGAGGGCGTCCACCGCTTGTTGCTGTGATGGCTGGGCAGGGTCCGGGCGGTAGGTGTCAAAGGAGACCTCACCGAATCGTTCGGAGGGGCGGAAGCCCGCCAGCAGTTCGTCTGCTGAGACGTTGGGGGTGCGATCAGTGAGGTGGACGGTGGTGACCAAGGGTGTGACTCTTATCCCGTGTGCGTGTCGGTGATTCTTACAGGCTTAGTCTAGTGCTGTACCCCACTTTTACCCAATGTTGCGCTCTGCCGCGAGGGTACTAGGGTTGATGGGTAGTAGAGAAAGGTTGTCTCATGGCTAAAAAGAAGAAGACCGCTGCTGCTACTGCCGCGCTAGCTGTTTTGCAGGGCGCCGGGGTGCACTTTGAGGTGCGGGAGTATGAACACACTGCCGGGGAAACCAACTTTGGGGTTGAGGCTGCCCAGAAGCTGGGCCGCTCCCCCGAACAGGTTTTCAAGACCCTGATGATTAATCACGAACAGGATTTCGCGGTCTGTGTGGTGCCGGTGGGTGGCAAGCTTAACCTCAAAGCTGCCGCTGCGGCGCTGGGTTGGAAGAACGCGGTCATGGCTGACCCAGCGGTCGCTCAGAAACGCACGGGCTATGTGGTGGGAGGCATCTCACCGCTGGGGCAGAAGACTGCCCACCCGACGCTGGTCGATGAATCTGCCCAGCTTTTTGACACTGTGTTGGTCTCGGGAGGCAAAAGGGGGTTGGACGTAGAGCTAACCGGCGATGACCTGGTGGCGATCACCGCCGGTTCCTACGCTGATATCGCAGCTTCCTAGCTAGCCCAGACGGGGCCCTAGCCAGTCAATCACAGTCCGCTCCCACTTGACGGGGTCCACGTTCCACTCGCGGGTGTGGGATGCCTCCTCGAAGGGGACGAAATCAACGAGGGCTGACTTTGTGGCGAGCTCCTGTGAAGGGCCAACCGGCACATAGGCATCATCGACTGAGTGCATGATGAGGGTAGGCACCTTAATATCTGAAGCCCGGTGTGGCCAGGAGATTTCCTCTAACCGGATGGGATCCTTGAGCCCGGTGAAGACCTTGAGCGCAGGGTGGGTAATCATCGAAACACCCAGCTGCCCAATACGCAGGGGCATTTTGTTGAGTTGAGAGTGGTATTGAATGAGTTCAATCCAGTTAAGGGCGGGGCCGTCCAATACGAGTGCCCTAACGTGCTGTCGGTTGCGCGCCTTATCGGCAGCCTGTAGTGAAATAGACCCACCCATAGACCACCCAAAAAGTACCACATCGTCCGCGCCGTGCTCTAAGGCGTAGTCGATGGCAACCTCAACATCACGCCATTCCGTGAACCCTAAACCGTACCTACCGTCTTCTGAGGCGGGAGCTTCGCGGTCATTGCGGTAGCTCATATGCAAAGAGGTGAGACCTAGGGCCTGCGTTGCACTCAGGGCACGCAGAGTTTCAGCCCTGGTCGCGCCCATACCGTGCACCATGATGGCCCAGGTAGAGCTACGGGTAGCAGGGCTACTTTCAGCCTTCTGAGCTGGCAGCGCAGTGAGGGACGCACCGGGCCGAATCAGCCAGGCAGGGGCGGGCCCAACCGGTAGATTAAGCTCAATATCTTCAAAAGCATAGCCAGCATCCCTAGGGTGGGGTGCTACCACTCCACTCAGCCGCCCCCGCTCGATGTCTGAGATATCGCCACGCATAATTTTTAGAATCTGACGGGTGACGGTCTGGTCTTTGGGTGAGTAACTGGTGACCTCCCCCAGCACCGCAAAGCCCGCTCCACCCGAAAAGTAGAAGCCGTAATTGCCGCGAGCACGAGTTCGGTCTGTGGCGTCTATTCTGATACTGCTCGGTTCTTGCCCCTCGGCGATATCAACGGAGTCATACCCCAGAGAGTGTACCCGCACGTCCTCTCCCGGGGTTTTGGGAGGGACCACTACGCGCCGAGCGAAATAGGTTGCTAGACCGGCTGAGCCTGCCAGACCAACGGTAGCCAAGGTCGCACCAGACACCAGGCCAAAGGTCAGCGGTTTCCACATTTTCGCGGGTTTTTCTTCAGGGCTTAGTTGAACCATAGTGACCAGTTTAGAACACTGGAGTTACGTGGCCGAGATTGGTGTGCTCAACCTCATCGCTCGGGCAGGGCAGCTGCCCTGGGTGGGTATAAAGCGGGAATAAGAAGGTGTGCCGGCACGCTACTAGAGGTAGGGTAAAAAATACCCTCTACTGAAAAAGAAAGGCACTATCGTGAACGATTTTAAGCCCGGCGTTGGCTCTGTGGTTAAGAACTGGAAATCTGTGCTGAATCCCACCGAGTATGCTGTGTTGCGCGAGGGCGGCACCGAGCGTCCCTATACCGGCGAATACTGGGACACCACCACTGAAGGTGTCTACTCGTGCCGAGCCTGCGGGGTTGAGCTCTTTCGCTCTAGCGAGAAATTTGAGAGCCACTGCGGTTGGCCCTCTTTTTATGAACCTGCAGCCGAGTCAAGCGTGCGTTACATCCAGGACCGTAGCATGGGTATGGTGCGTACCGAGGTGCGCTGTGCAGCTTGCGATTCCCATCTGGGGCACGTTTTCGAGGGTGAAGGCTACGCTACGCCCACCGATCTGCGCTACTGCATCAACTCTATTTGTCTTACTCTCGAAGAGAAGCCTGTACAGAAGTAAACCGCGCTTAACTCAGACTGAGGAGCCGTTTTCTACAAAGTGGCATAATAGTTAAGTATGTCTACTGCCGTGAAAGAGAGTTGGCCCATGCCCGCATCTACTCCCCCCGGTGCTTCGGCGGCACCCACCGGGCCCGTGAGCAGCGACTTTGGGCTACCCAGTAACCTTCAGATTCCTGAGCTAGTCAAGCTTGAGGCTCCCGCTGGTGGCACACCCAGCGTGATTAATACCGAGCGTGGGCTCAGAAGAGTTGCTCAGATTTTATCAGAGCAAAGCGGCCCGGTCGCCGTCGACACCGAACGTGCCTCGGGGATTAGATACGGGCAACGTGCCTTCCTGGTGCAACTCAAGCGCGGCGAGTCGGGCGTCATCATCATTGATCCCGAAGCCTTTGAGGATCTCTCCCCCGTCAATGATGCTCTCTCAGGTGTGGAATGGGTATTGCATGCTGCCACCCAGGACCTCCCGTGCCTGGCTGAACTGGGGATGTACCCAGACGCTCTTTTTGATACCGAAATGGGCGGACGTCTGGCCGGCTTCGAGCGCGTTGGCCTGGGGTTCATGGTAGAAAACCTTTTAGGTTTCAAACTGGCCAAGGAGCACTCATCGGTTGACTGGTCCAAGCGGCCCCTCCCCGAAGAGTGGCTCAACTACGCCGCCTTGGACGTCGAGATTCTGCTGGACCTGCGCGAAGCTGTTGAAGAGGTGTTGCGAGAGCAAGATAAGCTCGGGTACGCCCTTGAAGAGTTTAGGTATGAGTGCGAGGTCTGGGAAAGGGAGCCCAAAAAGGACCCCTGGCGTAAAACTAAGGGAATCAGAGAGCTAAAGAACCGCCGTCAGCTGACCGCGTTGCGCAACCTCTGGTACGAGCGTGAGCGTCTTGCCCAAACAAAAGACGTAGCGCCTAAGCGTCTGCTACCCGATCCCGCTCTGATTCAAGCAGCACGGCTCATGCCCCGTTCGGTCCCCGCCATTTTACAGGTTCCGGGTTTCCAGACGCGTGCCCTCAAGCGAGAAGCTCCGCGCTGGGTTCGGGCAATCGCCGACGCTAAAAACGATGCCCAACCGGTTCCCTTCACCACCCCGGCAGAGGGGCCACCACCGCTCAAGGCGTGGGAGACTAAGCGCCCTCTATCAGCCCAGCTCTTTGCTGAGGCTAAACCTGCCATAGTCGCCCTGGCAGAGGAACTTACCCTGCCCCAGGAAAACCTCTTGTCGCCTGATACTCTGCGCCGTCTCTGCTGGGACCCTCCCGCCGAGCCAACCGCCGCGCGACTTAGGTCAGCCCTGCTTGAATTGGGAGCCCGAGAGTGGCAAATTGAAGTGGTAGTAGGCTCTCTTGCTAAGATTTTTGGTGAGATTCTGGGGTCTGCCCCCTCTACCTCTAAGGAGTAAACCGTGTGCAATACCTGTGGTTGTTCATCAGCCAACTCTTCATCAGCCAAAGAAATCACTGAAAACCCTGGAATGACGCGCCGCGCAGCAGTCGGCGCTGTTGGCGCTGGTGCAGGAGCTCTAACTCTTACCGCATGCGGCTCCTCCATGGATTCCGATGCCACCGCCACCTCCATCGACCCCGGTGCCCCTGCCGAGCCCACTGACATGGCGGCTGTAGCAGATGTGCCGGTGGGCGGAGTTATTAAGGCTACCGCTCAGGGAACCAGCGTGATGATTACTCAGCCTACCGAGGGCACCTTCCATGCTTTCTCGTCCGTCTGCACCCACCAGGGTTGCCAGGTTAACGCGCAGAAAGAAAAGACCATAAACTGCCCCTGTCATGCTTCTGTCTTTTCCACTGAGGACGGCGCGCCTCAGGGTGGTCCGGCTGAAACGGCTTTGCCAGAATTCCCCCTTGAAATTAAGGGAGACCGTATCTGGGTAGGCTAAGCCTTCCACTCGACTCAAAAGGCCGGGGATAACTATCCCCGGCCTTTTCTGTATCTGTTGCCCACCGCTAGGGCACTTTAGAGAGTATGTTTGGGCTTTTCACCTTCACCTCGCGCAAAGGGAACCATGGTGCCAGAAAGCTGGGAGAGAATATCAGAGCTAATCTTCTGGGGAGTCAGCCCAACTTCTTCAAGAATTTCTTGACGCTCAGCGTGCTTGATGAATTCAGCGGGCAGACCCAACTCGTTGAGTGCGGTATCGATACCTGCTGCTCGCATTTCCTGGCGGATGCGAGAACCCACACCACCTGCTCGCACGCCATCCTCCATTGACACCACGATGCGGTGTTGCCCGGCAAGATCAACCACAGAAGCCGGCACAGGCATGACCCAGCGGGGGTCAATCACAGTAACGGTAACACCCCGGTCTTCAAGGAGTTCAGCCACCTGCAGAGCCAGGCGGGCAAAGGCTCCCACACCAATCAACAAGACATCGCGTTGACCGGTTTCGGTGTGCGGTTCGCCGGTACGTGCGAGGATATCAGTTCCATCTGCCAGTCGCTCAAGAGCAGGGATGTCTACACCTACCGAACCCTTGGGGTAGCGCACCACGCTGGGGGCGTCCTCGATGGCGACTGCTTCACGCAGTTCTTCGCGCAGTGTTACGGCATCGCGCGGCGCTGCCAGGTGCAGACCCGGGATGAATTGCAGCAGGGCCAGGTCCCACATACCGTGGTGGCTGGCGCCGTCGGGGCCGGTAACACCTGAACGGTCCAGCACAATGGTCACACCCGCCTTGTGGAGCGCAACGTCCATGAGCAACTGGTCAAAGCCGCGGTTGAGAAAGGTCGCGTATAGGGCGATGACCGGGTGCTGTCCGCCGTAGGCTAGACCGGCGCTCATAGCAATCGCGTGCTGTTCGGCGATTCCCACGTCGATGACCCGGTCAGGGTGGGCTGCGGCCATAGGCTTGAGGCCCACCGGAATCAGCATGGCTCCGGTGATACCCACGATATCTTTGCGTTCGTCGGCAATCTCTTTGATTTCCTGGGCAAAGACCGAGGTCCAGGACTTATCCGAGGGCTTAGCTAGCGCTTCACCCGTTTCGGGGTCAATCACGCCTACGGCGTGGAACATGTCGTCCTTATCATTGACGGCAGGCGCGTAACCGTGCCCCTTCTCAGTGATTGCGTGAACAATCACGGGGCCACCAAAGTTCTTGGCAGATTCAAGGGCTGATTCAACGGCTTCAAGATCATGCCCGTCAATCGGGCCCACATACTTCATGCCCAGGTCCTCAAAGATACCGCCGGGCACCATCACGTCCTTGATCCCGGCTTTCATACCGTGCAGGCCCTGGTAAACCATGCGACCGAGGGGCCCGCCCTGCTGAAGTTTCTCCCGGGCGGTGGTCAAGGTGCGCTCGTAACGACTATCAAGGCGAACCTTATCCAGCTTGTTTTGCAGTTCGTGTTGTAGGGCTGCCAGCTGGTTGGCAAAGCCGCCCACTGTAGGTGCGTAGGATCGGCCGTTATCATTGACCACGATAACTACCTTACGGTTCTTGTCTGCCGCAATGTTATTGACAGCTTCCCAGGCCATGCCACCGGTTAATGCTCCATCACCAATGACAGCAACGGTGTAGCGGTCGGTTTCTCCTGCCAGCTGGCGCGCGCGAGAGACGCCGTCGGCCCAGGACAGCGACGAGGACGCGTGAGATGACTCGACGATATCGTGTTCAGATTCAGCTCGCTCAGGGTAACCCGCTAGGCCATCTTTTTGGCGCAAAGTTTCAAAATTTTGCCGTCCGGTCAGCAGTTTGTGAACGTAGGACTGGTGCCCGGTGTCAAAGATGAGAGAGTCACGCGGTGAGCTAAAGACACGGTGAATACCCACAGTTAGCTCTACGACCCCAAGGTTAGGGCCCAGGTGCCCACCGGTCTGAGAAACAGTTTTCACCAGAAATTCCCGAATCTCCTGCGCCAACTCAGTGAGCTGTAAGGCAGTTAGGCTATTGAGGTCGCCCGGTTCGCGGATTGTTTCAAGTAGTCCCACGGTTGCTCCCTAAAGGACCGGATCTACCCAAGCATCTCTGGTAGCTCAGCACTGCTCACCGGTCATTAAACTATGTCGTACAGGAAAGTAACTTTACCCGCTCACCGAACGATTAGCGATTTTACCGGGCAAACATTAGGCCGCCCTTTTGTGTTTCGTTTAGGTTTCAGGGCGCGTGGCTGCTTCCATAAGTTTGACCCAGCGTTTATTATCAGTGTTCAACAGCTCACATTAAGCGGTATGAAGCAGTTTTATACGCCGCAGAGACTGGCATCATTACACAGCTAGCATTATCAGCTAGCCCCACACGAACGGATACAAATCATGACTGCAGTCATTGACTGGGTGAACGGAATAATCTGGTCTCCCGTACTTGTCTATCTCTGCCTAGCAGTAGGTGTGTATTTCACCATTCGCACCCGGTTGTTGCAGATCCGGCAAATCCCCACCATGATTCGCTGCACTTTCAAAGGCGAATCCTCCAAAGACGGAGTCTCCTCCTTCCAGGCTCTAGCGATGTCACTTGCAGGTCGCGTGGGCACCGGCAATATCGCTGGCGTTGCAACCGCTATTGCTTTTGGTGGCCCCGGTGCAGTCTTCTGGATGTGGACGGTTGCTTTCCTAGGTTCATCTACATCCTTTATCGAATCTACCCTGGGTCAGGTTTTCAAAGAACGCGACAAGATTACCGGTGAATACCGTGGTGGTCCCGCCTACTACTTTGAGAAGGCCTACAAGCACACCAAGTACGCCGGGCTTTTTAAGGTCTACGCATCAATCTTTGCTTTCGCCACGGTTCTTGCCTGTGGTTTCTTCCTCCCCGGTGTACAGGCTAACGGTATTGCAACTTCAATGGAAGGTGCCTTCCCGTCCGTTCACCCCTGGATGGCAGCTACCGGCATCACCATCCTGCTGGCTTTCATTGTGGTCGGTGGCGTCAAGCGTATTGCTACCTTTGCCTCGGTAGTAGTGCCCGTCATGGCTATCGTGTACATCATTCTGGCCATGGTTGTAGCCTTCGTCAATATCGATATGCTCGGTGATGTCATCAACCTGATTTTCACCTCAGCATTTGGTCTAAACGCTACTTTCGGCGCTATCGTCGGCACCGCTATTGAGTGGGGCGTCAAGCGCGGCATCTACTCCAACGAAGCTGGCCAGGGCACCGGCCCTCACGCAGCTGCAGCAGCTGAGGTCAAGCATCCCGCCGCTCAGGGCTTCGTTCAGGCTATGGCGGTCTACATTGACACTCTCTTTGTTTGTTCAGCAACAGCATTCCTCATTCTGTCGACCGGTATGTACCGCGTCTACGAGGGTGGCTCAATTGAATCACCGGTACTAGCTGAAGGCTCGGGCGGCCTGGCAGAAAACGTTACCGTTGGTCCCGCTTTCGCACAGAACGCTTTTGACACTTTCATCCCTGGCGCTGGCCCCATCTTCATTGCTATCTCACTGGCTTTCTTCGCCTTCACCACAATTATTGCCTATTACTACATGGCAGAAACCAACCTGCGTTACCTCACCCGCAACCTCAACAACCAGGTTGCATCCAACGTCCTGCTCCGTTGCTTGCAACTTCTCATTCTTGTAGCAACTGTACTGGGTTGTGTGTCCTCCTCAGGCTCTGCCTGGGCGTTAGGCGACATCGGGGTGGGTCTCATGGCTTGGCTCAACATTTTGGGCATCCTGGTGATTCAGAAGCCTGCCCTGCAGGTTCTGCGTGACTACGAACAGCAGAAGAAGCAGGGTCTGGACCCCATGTTTGACCCCCGTCCCCTGGGCATCAAGAACGCAGACTTCTGGGAGAACTACTACGACGTGAAGACCGGAGCAATCCCGGTTCAAAACAAGTAGCGCTCACTCCTTAGTACGTTCCTGATATCAGCGCCCCCGCTTACTTTCTGTGAGCGGGGGCGCTGTGGTTTAGGGTGAGTATATGAGCACAGAACACCCCTCACCTCTTAATGGCGAACGTCCCACCCGTGATCAACTAGCAGGATTTATCAACGGTAGCCTTGATGACAGGCTTCCGTTGCCCGGCACTGCCCTGCGCCTGCTGATTGTGGGCATCAACCCGGGCCTATGGACGGCGGCAGTCAATGCACCTTTTGCATTTCCCGGTAACAGGTTCTGGCCTTCATTGGACCGTGCTGGCATCGTGACCCCTAGGGTGGACGCTTCCCGCGGGCTCAGTGATGAGGTTGAAGCTCAGCTTGCCGCGCTGGGCATCGGCATCACCAACCTGGTCGGTCGAGCTACAGCGCGAGCCGATGAGTTGACCCGCCAAGAGCTTCAGGATGCCCTCCCCCGGCTGATAAAGCTCACCCACACCTACACGCCCCAAACAGTAGCCGTCGTCGGTATCACCGCCTACAGGGAGGCTTTCAGCGACAGGAAGGCGAAGGTGGGGCAGCAAGATACTTCTCAGATTGAGGGGTGGAACCCGGCTACTCAGCTGTGGGTGGTGCCTCAGCCCAGCGGGCTCAACGCCCACGAAACCGTTGATTCATTGGCTGATACATGGCGCCGTGTGTGGGAGACTACCCGGAGCTAAAACCGGTGGTCCTGACCCTGAAAACATAGACCGGTGGCCCCCATCAGATGATGGGGGCCACCGGTCTATGAGCTAATCAGCGAGCTACTAGGAGCCGCGGACCAGGTTGCGCAGTACGTACTGCAGGATGCCGCCGTTGCGGTAGTAGTCAGCTTCACCCGGGGTGTCGATGCGTACTACAGCATCGAACTCGGTGACCTTGCCGTCTTCTGCGGTGGCAGTGACCTTCAGGGTCTTGGGGGTGGTGCCCTCATTGAGTTCGGTCAGCCCGGTGATATCGAAGGTTTCGGTACCGGTCAGGCCCAGTGATTCATGTGATTCACCGGCGGGGAACTGCAGGGGAACAACACCCATACCGATCAGGTTTGAACGGTGGATGCGTTCGAAGCTCTCAGCAATAACAGCCTTGACGCCCAATAGGGTGGTACCCTTCGCTGCCCAGTCACGGGATGAGCCGGTGCCGTATTCCTTACCGCCCAAAACGACCAGCGGGATGCCAGCAGCCTGGTAGTTCTGAGATGCATCGTAAACAGTTGCCTGCTCGCCGCCAGCGGTAAAGTCGCGGGTGTAACCGCCCTCAACGCCGTCCAGCAACTGGTTTTTGATGCGGATGTTCGCGAAGGTACCGCGAATCATGACCTCGTGGTTACCACGACGTGAACCGTAGGAGTTGAAGTCCTTGCGCTGCACACCGTTCTCAATCAGGTACTTACCAGCAGGGGTGTCTGACTTGAAAGAACCAGCAGGTGAAATGTGGTCAGTGGTCACCGAATCGCCCAGCTTGAGCAGTACGCGAGCGCCCTTGATGTCTTCCACGGGGGTGATGTCCATGCTCATACCCTCGAAGTAAGGAGGCTTGCGCACGTAGGTGGACTGAGCATCCCACTCGAAGGTGTTGCCGGTGGGGGTGTCCAGGGCCTTCCAGCGCTCGTCACCGTCAAAGATGGTGCTGTATTCCTTGTTGTACATCGCGGTGTCCAGGGACTCGTCGATGATCTTCTGAACCTCAGCGGGATCGGGCCAGATGTCGCGCAGGTAAACGTCGTTACCATCGGCATCGGTGCCCAGAGCGTCCTTCTCGAAATCGAAGTCCATGGTGCCGGCCAAAGCGTAGGCGATGACCAGGGGCGGGGAGGCCAGGTAGTTCATCTTGACGTCCGGTGAGATACGACCTTCGAAGTTACGGTTGCCGGAGAGAACGGCGGTCACGGAGAGGTCGTTGTCCTGGATAGCATCTGAAATCTCGGGCTCCAGCGGGCCGGAGTTACCGATACAGGTAGCGCAACCGTAGCCTACGACGTAAAAGCCCAAGGCTTCGAGGTCAGGCAGCAGTCCCGACTTTTCGTAGTAGTCGGTAACAACCTTTGAACCCGGTGCGATGGAGGTCTTCACCCAGGGCTTGGAGGTCAGACCCTTGGCTGCTGCGTTGCGTGCCAGCACGCCCGCTGCCATCATCACGGAAGGGTTGGAGGTGTTGGTACAGGAGGTGATGGATGCGATGGAGACCGCGCCATTCTTCAACTCAAACTCGCGACCATCTGCCATGGAGACGGATGCGGACTTGCCGGCTTCGCCGTAGTTCTTGATGTCTGAAGCGAACTGCTTCTTGGCGTCAGATACCTGGATGCGGTCCTGAGGACGCTTGGGACCAGCAATGGAGGGAACCACGGTGGACAGGTCGAGTTCTAGGTACTCGGAGTATTCAACCTCGGCCTTGGGGTCGTGCCAGAGGCCCTGTTCCTTGGTGTAAGCCTCCACCAGAGCAACCTGATCTTCGCTACGGCCGGTCAGGCGCAGGTATTCAAGGGTGTTTTCGTCGATGGGGAACATGGCAGCGGTTGAGCCGAATTCGGGGCTCATGTTACCGATGGTTGCGCGGTTTGCCAGGGGCACCTGGCCTACACCCTCGCCGTAGAATTCAACGAACTTGCCCACAACGCCGTGCTCACGCAACATTTCGGTGATGGTAAGCACCACGTCGGTTGCGGTAGCGCCGGAGGGGATGGTGCCGGTGAGCTTGAAGCCAACCACGCGGGGAATCAGCATGGAAACGGGCTGGCCCAGCATAGCTGCCTCGGCCTCAATGCCGCCAACGCCCCAGCCCAGAACACCCAGGCCATTAACCATGGTGGTGTGGGAGTCAGTACCTACCACGGTATCGGGGTAGGCGCGCAACACGCCGTCAACCTCGCGGGCCATGATGGTGCGTGCCAGGTATTCAATGTTGACCTGGTGCACGATGCCCATGCCCGGGGGAACCACCTTGAAGTCGTCAAAGGCGGTCTGACCCCAGCGCAGGAACTTGTAGCGTTCGCCATTGCGCTGGTATTCGATGTCCATGTTGCGGGTGATCGCATCTGAAGTACCGAAGCTATCAATCTGAACGGAGTGGTCAATGACCAGTTCAGCAGGTGCCAGGGGGTTAATCTTTGAGGGATCGCCGCCCAGTTCCTTCACGGCCTCACGCATGGTAGCAAGGTCAACCACACAGGGAACACCGGTGAAGTCCTGCATAATAACGCGCGCAGGGGTGAACTGGATTTCAGTATCGGGTTCAGCCGATGCGTCCCAGTTAGCAAGTGCCTTAATGTGGCCCTCGGTAATGTTGGCACCGTCTTCGGTGCGCAGTAGGTTCTCAAGCAAAACCTTGAGTGAATAAGGCAGCTTCTGCGAGCCGTCAACTGCCTTTAGACGGAAAATTTCATACTCGGTTCCGTTGACGTTCAAAACGCCCTTTGAACCGAAGCTATCCACAGTGCTCATATGTGGGACTCCTCTCGACACTGTCTTCATCTTCGCCTACCGCCCGGTGCCAACCGGCTGCGATGCCGGCCCGTGTGTGATGCACACTTAAGGGACACTCTGACGCTAAGCTATCGAAACCAGTGTACCCCGTGTCACCTTATTCACATATTTTCAGGTCAGGACACAGTCTTTATTTCAGATAGCTAAGACCAGCATTCGATATAGTATGCACTCCCGCCGCACGATTGCAGCTTCGGAAAGAAAAACATGACCTAATTATGTTGCAATTTTATGACGTGTGCGCGTCCATTCCTCAGTAACAAGTTCAGAGGAAGTGGGGAGGGAGCGCCGGTAGGCAACTTATTGATAGCCGGTGAGCAAACCCTTGCGGGTTTGTTCTACCGCTGGCTGCCTGAGTACTTGGTGAAGACTGCCAGGGTTTCCACGTGGTGGGTGTTCGGGTACATATCGAAGGCTTCCACCCGCATGAGGCGGTAGCCAGATGCCCGCAGATAAGCAGTATCTCTACCCAGGGCTGCCGGGTCGCAGGCAACGTAGACCACGGTGGGTGGGTTCAGATCAGCAATTTGTTGCATCACGGTTTTGCCGCAACCTTCGCGTGAGGGGTCAGCGATGACGACATCAGGGGCAGGGAACCTGCCGGCTTTTACCTCTGCGGTGACCCCGGTAAGGACGCGGGAAACATCACCGCGCTCAACACGCACAGTGGTGCGTTCGGAGCGGTGGGTGCGTGAGGACCCGTCCTCCGCAAAGTTATCAGCGGCATTTTTGCTGGTAACCGGGGAGCCTTCCACCGAAAGGACGGTGCCGCGGTCCCCCACAGCGTCGGCTACGATGGCGGTGAAAAGACCGGCACCGGAGTAGAGGTCGTAGACAGTCTGGCCCTTGCGCAAACGCGCCATATCAAGCACGGCGTTGCCCAGAATCTCGGGGGCAAAGCGGTGAATCTGCCAGAAGCCGTTAGCGGCTACGTTCCAGTAGAAATCTTGGGCATAAACGGTAGCAGTTTCTAGCAGGGCGGCGTTGCCAGCACCGCGCACGATGTCAGCGGGTTTAGCACCGCGGCGGCGTCCAGCCTGCTTTTCCGCGGTAAAAATGAGGGTGATAAGGCGGTCTTCAATATTGCCCCAAGCCTCCTGGCAAGTGGCTTCGACAGCATCAGCGACCTCAACCATGTTCTGGGAGGCTGGAACGGTAAAAACTAAGGCCAGCATGTCCGTGGCAGAAACAGCGACATCCAGACGCTTAACGCCGGTGAAAGTCAGTTCGCCCAGGCCCAGTGATTCGATGCGGGAATCGACCAGAGGGAAGGAATCAACAGGCACGGGAGTGCCGGAGTTATGGGGGAACATAGCAATTTTTCCGGTGGCGCGCTCCACGGTGAAGTGGGCTCGGGTGCGCCAGTTCAGCCCCTCACCGGTAGCGCCGGGAGCCTCTGGGAGGGCATGAATGGGCAAATCGGTGAGCATGGGATGTTCAGCTGGTACGCCGCCCAGCCGGGCCAGCTGTTCGGCCACCACTTGTTTTTTGTAGCGGCGCTGCACAGTGGGCACGATATGCCCGTACTCCATACCGCCCAGAGGGTGAGCGTGAGCCAGGGAATCTGCCGCAGACCAGGGGTGCGGGCGGCGCGCAATTGCTGGAACATCTACGTTCACTACATCAGCGAAAAAGAAGCGCCCCTTAGGGCCTCGTCCGGTGATACGGGCGGTAGCGGTTTCGCCCACCAGGCCGTGGCGTACAAAGACCACTCGCCCATCGACGCGGGCAACGAAAGCGCCACCGTGAGCAGCGCGTTCGGGAGTTACTTCCACGAGTTGCCCCACCTCAAACTCGGGTGCTTGGTTTTGCTGGGTCTGTTCAGTCACGGTATCTCTCAATGCAGTTGATGGAGGGGCGGTCGGTTCTTCTTCTCTAGCTTACTGTGAAGAAGTAGCCGGTGATCCCTTTTCTATTTGCCAGGGCACTGAGGCAACCACCACTCCGGGCTCGTGACGTAGCTGCGCTTTGAGACGGTGCACGGTGCGACGGTGAAAGATACCCTCCCACCATCGTGAAACGACGTACTCGGGGAGGTAAATCACCAGAACATCACGCGGTGATTTCTGGCGCGAGCGGTGCACATAGTCCATGACGGCGTCCACTGGGTTGCGGTAGGGCGCGTCCAGCACAGTGAGGTCCAGCGGCAGGCCCAGCTGTTGCCAAGCATCGATATTCTGACGCGTGCGCTCTTCGTCAATATTGACCACCAACGCTTCGATGGATGAGGGCCGAGTAGCGCGTGCGTAAGAGACCGCCCGCAATACTGGCTTACGCACCCGCTCAACATAAATCAGGGCGTGGACGCGGGAGGGCAGAGCCCGAGCTTCAGCTAGCTCGGCCTCCGTTTGCGGCAGGGCTAATTGGCGATCTACGCGCTGGTAGTGCTTATTAATTTTCATCATGAGGCCTAGCAGGAACAGAATGAGGAGCATGGAGAACCATGCCCCGTGAGTGAATTTAGTGAGGATAATGACCATCAAAACCGTGCCCGATGCCAGCACGCCAATGGATGTGATGATAAGGTCGCGCCAGATAAGTCTGCGTTTTTTGGTATCGGGGGTAATCCGCTGGGCCAGCCAACTGTTCTTGAGTACTGATACTTGGGTGAGCAGCATAGCGGTGAAGGCACCCACAATGTACATCTGCACCAGGGTGTGCACATCTGGCCCCACGACGCCTACCAGTACCATTGAGCTGAGCCCCAGCACCAGGACACCATTGCCGTAGAGCGCTGTCGAGTCACGGGCTGAGAGGTAAACGGGTAGATACTGGCGGTGCGCCAGCACAGTAGCCAGCATGGGGAAACCTGTAAAGGCGGTCATGGCTGCCACGACCAGCACACCAACGGTTGAGACCCCCAGGAGGACGGTAACCCAATGAGCTGCGAAAACGGTATCTGAAATCTGCAGGAGCAAGGAAGTTTGATGGAAGTCAGAGCTAACGTTCTGCCCATCAACCCGTAGCGTTTGGGCGGGATCAAGCACAAAAATAGCGCCTGTACGCCAGGTCAGGTAGAGCACCCCCACCAGGAGCAAAGAGGTTACTGACCCCATCAGCATGAGGGTGAGAGCGGCATTGCGCGGTCGCGGGCGTGCAAAGGCACGCGTGGCATTGCTAATAGTGTTCACACCGGTCATTGCAACAGACCCCGAGGCGAAAACTCTCAGCAGTAGTACCAGAAGCCCCACCCCTGTAGCCAGTTCCTCTGGGGAGGTGGACTGCGCTATTTCGTAGTCCGCCGATACCGCTGTGCCCAGGGTTCCTGCCATATCGGCAGCCAGCCCAATCACAAGCGTCCCACCCAGTAGAAGAAGAAAGATGTAGGTGGGCCAGTGGGCTACCCTAAACATGAAATTAATGCCTCGTAGACACACCAGAGTGACCACTGCAATCAGAGAGCAGGCCACCAGGCGCTGATGCGAGTAGAGCGCAGGTAGAAGCGATTCAAGATACTGGGTTGCCGAAGAGAGCGAGACAGCAACGGTGAGTACAAAGTCCACCATCATTGCTGCTCCTAGAAGTACAGCGAATCCGGTGCCCAGATTCTTCTGCACCAGGGCGAAATCGCCCTTTTCGCCTACCCGCTGAATGTTGTAGCGGTAGGTTCCTATCACCAGCATCAAAATGGTTGCGACACCCAGCCCCACCCAGGGGGAATAGGCAAGTGCCATCTGACCTGCGATGAGCACGGTGAGGATAATTTCATCAGGTGCGTAGGCTACAGAAGAGACGCCATCGGCTCCAAAGAGCGGGAAGGCGCGGCGTTTAGGCAGGTTTCCGGCCTTAGCCTGCCTGCTTGAAATAGGTGCCCCCAGCACCAGGACTGACGCCCTGCTTCTCATAGTCTTCACAGGCTCTAACCGTAGTCGCCTCACCCGGTAAATAACAGCCGTACACACCACATTTTGTGCTTGTCCTCCTCAGCTGATGAAGGCGTAGACTGGTAGCGGGCCTGGCGCCCACACGTCACCATCACGATTGATTAAGGAGCGCACGTGCCCCACTTCGTCATTATGGGAGCCGGCAGGGTCGGCGTCATGCTTGCCCATACCTTAGAGGACGCCGGGCACACGGTAGCAGTCATCGACCAGGATGACCGCTCCTTCAGGCGTCTGCGCAAAGAGTTTGCCGGGCAGAAGGTCACCGGAGTGGGGTTTGACCGCGAAACCCTGAAACGTGCCGGCATTGAGAAGGCCTACGCTTTTGCCGCTGTCTCTTCAGGGGATAATTCCAACATCATTGCTTCCCGAGTCGCCCGCGAGACTTTCAAAGTACAAAACGTGGTGGCTCGAATTTATGACCCTAACCGCGCGGAGTTTTACCAGCGTCTTGGCATTCCAACCGTGGCAGCGGTGCGCTGGTCTACTGACCAGGTGCTACGCCGCCTCCTACCGGAGCAGGCCATGGCTGGTGACTTTAGAGAGGCATCCGGCCGTCTTCTGCTGGGAGAACTCAACCTGCACGAATCCTGGGCCGGCCACGCACTGACCGATATTGAACGCTTCGCCGGTGTGCGCATCGCATACATCACGCGCTTCGGTGAGGGCCTCTTACCCGGCCCCGATACCTCCTACCAGCAGGGCGATACAGTGCATGCCATGATGGGCACTGAAGACATCAACGATATTGCCCGCATTCTGTCCCAGCCCCCCGCCAGCGACGCTGAAAGTGATCTTTCATGGAAGTAATTATTATCGGAGCCGGTTCGGTAGGCTCATCAAGCGCTAAAGAACTGCTGTCCCACCACCACAATGTCACCATTATTGATCTCAAGCCTGAAGCGATTTCACGCAGCGGGATTCAAAACGCCCAATGGGTGATTGGCGATGCCTGTGAGCTGTCAGTTCTGCGCCACGCTAAGCCAGAGAACGCTGATGTAGTAGTTGCGGCTTCAGGCGACGATAAAACTAACCTCGTGGTTTCGCTGCTCTGCCGCAGTGAGTTCGGGGTGCCACGAACGGTGGCCCGCGTGAATAACCCAAAAAATGAGTGGCTTTTTGACGAGTCCTGGGGCATCGATGTTGCCGTTTCTACTCCCCGTCTAATGACGGCCCTGGTTGAAGAGGCCGTCGAGGTGGGTGATGTGGTTCGTCTGCTGACGCTACGCTCTGGCAACGCCACCCTAGTGGAATACACCGTACCGGCAGAGCACCCCATCATCGGTTACACCATTGGTCAGGTGCAGTGGCCCTATGACACCGCCCTCACCGCCATCGTGCGCGATGGCTCTCCCCTAGCCCCCAGCAATGACAATGTCATTGCTGGCGGCGACGAACTCTTCTTTGTCACCACCCCCAAGGGCGAAGACGATTTGCGAGCCCTCTTTAGCTAGAGGGCTCTAGCCTTCAAGACTGGGCACAATCTCATAGCGAGGATTGTAGATCACCGGCTCATCGCGCGTTGAGAGCATACCCGAAACCCTCAGATAACCACCGGCTACAATCCCCGGCACCTGCCGCTGCCCCAGCCAGATCAATCTCACACGCATGCCCGGTGCCAGAGGGGAAAAGTCAGGGTAAAGCACCCTTGGCGCAGTCTTAATAACACTAAATCGGGTGCCGAACCCGGCTTCCGTCTCTACAGCCGACGTCCGCCCGGTATTCTCTTCCTCAGCGCAGATGTCTACAGTGTCATCGAGGTCCTCCCCCGTCTCAGCCATAGGCATACCGGTGAGAGGGTGCGTTTTAGAAGGTGGAAGAGGCTTTGATCGCTCCACTAGCAGGATAACTTCAAACCGGGGGTTAGCCTCGCGGTGCGATATATGAACGCGCTCCACCTTACCTGCCACGCGTGCTCGAAACCTTTGCGGGTAGGTCTCAAGACGCGTCGGAAGCTGGGAGTTAAGGGTCTCAGGCATGATATTTAACCGATCTCGGTGATCTCGGGGCCTCTGCGGGGTATTTCCAGACCTGCCGGAGTTTTTTCACCCTGCTGAGGCTGAGCAGCTTTTTGGGCCTCTGCAGCGTCCTGAATGCTCTGAGGCACCCGCATCGGCAGAAGGTCACGGGGGGCCATAGGGTCAGAGCCACGATGAACAATGATAGAACGGAAGACTTCTTCGAGTGCCTCAGCCGATTCACCGGGCAAGACCGCTGCACCGGAAAACACACCGCGCACAAACCAACGGGGCCCGTCTACACCCACAAAGCGGGCGATGCGAAAGCCCTTGCGACCATCGGCGGTTTGGGCAGGTACACGAGAGATGAGCTGACGCCCAAGAGGGCCATCGTTAATCTCCACCTGACCGCCCTGGTTGCGGACACTTTCAGACAGCTCGTGGCGGATATCGTCCCAGATACCGGCGCTCTTGGGTGCGGCGAAAGCCTGCACCTGCAGGTGCCCCTTTCCGAGCTGGAGAGTAACGGCAATGACCTGCTGGGTCTTCTGATCTGCTTCAAGACGCAGATTCAGACCGGGGTGGCTTTTAATGAGTAGTCCACCCAGATCGATGTACGAATCATCACTGGCTTTTTTCTCCGATGAATCCCAGGGCCCGTTACTGCGGTCAAAAGCCGGATGCTCGTCAACGATGTTTTTTTCGGCTGTGGGGGTGCTTTCAGCGTCAGGCGAAGGAGCCTTTGTCTCCTCTAGTGCCAGTTCAGCTGCGCTCTGCTCAGCTTTCTTCTTCTTGCCCATTCCAAACATATATATGCCTTTCTTTAGCAGACCTCTAGGGTCTACTGTACGCCTGAGGACCCAAAACCACTGGTACCTCGTGTAGAGGCAGGCAATTCATCAACTACCTCAAAACGAGCAGTTTCAAACCGCTGAATCACTAATTGGGCAATGCGATCCCCGCGCTCTACCTCAAAGGTTTCTTGAGCATCTGTATTAAGCAGGCAGACCATTAGTTCACCGCGATAGCCCGCATCAACTGTGCCCGGAGCATTGACGATGGTGATACCGTGCTTAGCGGCAAGACCAGATCTGGGGTGCACTAAACCAACAAAGCCCTCTGGAAGCGCAAGGGCAACCCCGGTAGGTACAAGAGCACGTTCCCCCGGAGCCAATGTCACCGGAATACGCGCCCGTAGGTCAGCACCGGCGTCCCCTTCTTTAGCATAAGCAGGCACAGGTAGCTGAGGGTCAAGTATTTTAATCTGAACATCAATCTGTTTATCCACCCCATTACTGTACCTGTTTCGCCCCATCGAGGGATGTGAACGGCCTGGGAGTTTTTACCCCTTTTCGCGAGTTCTCTCCAGGATTACAGAGGCAGAGCTGAAGTCACCCAGGTACATCTCGTACACTGGTAAGCGCACCCTGGAGAAGAAAACTCTACAAAGACCTCATAACGGAAGCGTGACCCATGACAGAAAACCCCAACGCAGTTCTTTACCGAGAAAGACTGGCGCCCGGCATCGGCATGTGGATTGCCTGTGTGGGCGTAGGCCTAGCCTCCTTCTTGGTCGGGGCACCCATCAACATCTACGCCGGTATCATCGCCGGAATCGTCATGTTTGCCTTGGTGGGCTGGACCCTCTTCGCAACCTCACCGGTTATTGAGGTTACCCCTAGCGTCCTGCGCGTTGGAAGGGCACAAATTGAACGCGAGCATGTTGGCCGAGCATACGCTTTTCGTGGTGAGGATTCCCGCCTAGCCACCGGTCCGGCACTCGACGGTAGGGCTTTCATGTGCTTCCGCGGCTGGATTTCATCAGTTGTTCGCATCGATATTACAGACCCGGCCGACCCCACCCCCTACTGGGTAGCGTCCTCCCGCAACCCTGAACGAATTGCTGAGATTCTCAACGACGGGCTACCCGAAGAAGAAGAATAAGCTGATTTCCCCATAGGAAATGCCCACCGGTTTAGAGCCGGTGGGCATTTTTATAGATCGATCGCTTGAAGCTGATTTAGCCTTCGCACTCAATGCAGTACTTCAAATCGCCATCTTCATAGGCGATCTGTGAGCGGTGACGGACTAGGAAGCAGGAGGCACAGGTGAATTCGTCATCCTGGGCGGGGAGCACAACTACATTGAGCTCCTCGTTAGAAAGATCTGCGCCGGGCAGCTCAAAACTTTCGGCGGCTGCGTTCTCGTCCTCATCTACCGCACCGGACTGCATCTCGGAGCGTCGTGAATTGAGCTCCTCAAAGGACTGGTCCTTGCTTTCTTCGTCCTGCTTGCGGGGTGCATCGTAATCGGTTGCCATGGTTTTCTCCGTGTGTAGTGCGAGGCGAGACAGTCAATCTCTTCACAGTAGGTGGTGCACCCCTTACAGGTAGTGCAACCAGAGTATTAGTCGGCTGCTCCTGAGTTATACGGGGTAACGCGTAGAATTGTTCACCATTAAGGAGCTTTAAGCAAATACAAACTAATCATTTATTACTCACAGCGAAAGGTGCCTCCACGAGAGTGCGTACCCCACCCCTTTGATAAGCTAAACCTAATCTATAAGTTGATATATAAAGTGCTGGTTTTTAGGGTTTTTTCTAAAGATACCTTCCGGTTTGCTGGTGAAGTAAACGCTGCCCTGACTCAACCCTGTAATCTTTCAAGTAACTGTAAAGATTGAAGAGTGTGCGTGATTCTAATGACCGCGTACCCCCTATGCCGAGGAGAAACCTGTGCTCGAACTTCAACTAGTTGGGATTCACGACGATGGCGAGAACCTAGTCCTCAACGACGATAACGGTTCTTCCTACCTGCTACCCATAGATCAGAATCTTCGCCAAAGCATTGCTAAGGCTCGCCGTATCTCACCTGCACGCCCCGGCGGTCGCGGAAGTTTCGGGCCTCGAGATATTCAGGCCAGATTTCGACAGGGTGCAACGGTTGAAGAAATCGCCGCTGAATCTGGCTGGGAAGCCGAGCGCGTACGCCGCTACGAATGGCCCATTGTCGCTGAGCGCGCCAACATTATTCGTACTGCCCGCTCCGTGCTCATTTCGCCCACTCCCGGTGGCGAAGGCCCTGCACGCAGCCTAGATCAGCATTATGAGGCCATCTCACAGCACTATTCCTTCGGTGATGCCCCGCTGGATTGGTCTACCTGGCAGCAGGAGTCAGGTCAGTGGACTCTTGCCCTTGATGTAGAGCTCCCGGCCGATGTGCAAGATGAACTGCCCCGCGGTGTACATTTTCCCGCCCGCTGGACCTTCAACCCCGCTAATCAGAGCTTGTACGCTTCCAATGAAGCTGCCTATTTGCTCATGGGCCGGGAGCACACCACCGGTGGGCCCATCCCCGGCCTGGGAACGAACGGAACCTCACACAGCCCCGAAGCTGAGCCGAAAGCAGCAGAGACCGAAACTGCGCCCACCCCCGAGCCAGCGTCATCGCCCCGTTTGACCGCTGTGCGCGTACCAGAAAACCGTGAGCAAAATGCGTTACTGGACGAGTTGACGGCCCGCCGAGGCGCTCGATCTTTTGACCCTGCAAGTGAGCGTAAACTGGCTGATCTTTTGGAGCGTGCCCGCCGTACCTCCCGCCCCCTTGAGGAAGCTCACGCTGAGGTGCCCACTGTAAGGGGTGAGGTTGATGATTCTTCAGCCGCTGAGCAGCCAGATAACTCAATCTCTGAACAGCCGGTATCCAACAGTGAGGCTGAAGCACCTTCCCAGGATTCCCAGGAGACCGCACCGGTTGCCGAGTCTGAAGCAACTGAGCGCCAGGGCGCCGAGATGAAGGAGGGCGTAGCCGAGATTCACGAAGCCGCTGTAACCAAGGGCATCGATGAAGGAGTTGCCGGCGAAACCGCGTCTGACTCCGGTGCTACAGCAGACCAGCTGGATGCTATAGAGCCGTCTGAGACCGAAGGCACCGATGCCCAGGACGACTCACACGGTGGGCAGGGCGAGGAAGAGACTGCACCTCAGGAGCCTGTTGAAACGGAGCCTACCCAGCCTAAGCCCGCCTCGAGAGGTAAGCGCACCTCCGTACCCAGCTGGGATGACATCATTTTTGGCAATCAGAGGCGCTAATCAGCCTCATAGAAAATACAGGTGAGAGCTAGGAAACACAAACACCTTAGAAGCCTTAAAGCCCGCTAAGATGATAGTCACATCATTTGCTCGCACGCCCCTGCTGATAGGGAAGCAGGGGTGCAGAAACACTACAGAGGAAACATTGACGTCTCGTTCTAATTCTCAAGACTCCTCAGGTGAGGTTAGTCCCGCGCCGCGTACCTCCGATGCTACCGATAAAGCCGACTCCATTACTCAGCCCCTACCTCTCGCACAGGGGTATGAGTACGTAACCTCCGATAGCGGCTCACAGCAAACCGTTGTGGACGCTGAGGATGAATCTCTTACGTCCGGTTTGATGCGCCATGCTGAGATCGTTGAAAAGCCGACCCGCGAAGAGCGTCGCGCTGACCGAGCTGAGGCTAGGGCTGCAGCGTTGGCCGCTAAAGAAGCTGAAGGTGAGCGTGCCGCTCAGCTCCGTGCTGCCGCGGCAGCCGCCGCGGTGCGTGAAGCGGCCGAGCGTGATCGTTTAGTGCCAGCTCTTGCTATGGAATCTGCCTATTCCGAACCTGTTCGGGCAAAGAACAGCTCTAAAGCAGTTTTTTTTGGTTCAGCAACGCTTGTGGCGGGAGCAATTGCTGCAGCGGCGCTGCTCTTCCTGCCGGAGATGAATAGCGCAGCTGATGAGCTGGGACCCCCCAGCTCTCCGTCAGCTCCGACCACCGTGACCAGCGCTGACATTGAGTCAGAACGCCCCTCCGCTCCGGCGCCGAGCTTCAATACCGAGGCTCCCACCGTGACTGAGCAAGAAGCAGCTGTAGAGCTCCCGGTGGCACCCGGAACCATTTCTTATGCACCGGTTGAGGCACCACCTGCGCCCACCGCTGAGACTATTGTTGAAGAAATACCCTCTGAAGATCCAACACCGTCAGAGGAAGCCACCGCATCACCGGAGCCCACAGAAACCGCGGTGGAAACGCCCTCACCGGAACCAACAGAACCTCCTGCCCCTGTTGAGCCCACCGTGTCTCTCGCGCCAACACCTCCGATTGAAACGAGTGCTCCAGAGGTTGCTCCTCCAGAGGTTGCTCCTCCAGAGGTTGCTCCTCCAGCGGCCACCGCAGCACCTACCAGTGAAGCGCCGGTTCAGTCACAGGTCACGCCAACGCCCTAGAAGCGGTTGCAAAGGACCAGATATTCTAACTGCCCGGGGCCCAACGAATAACTGTTGGACCCCGGGCAGTTTGCTTGGGTCGATAGAGTGCCCCAGCTCTAGCTAGTGGGCAACATCAGCAGGGGAACTTGAGTTTCCTCTGCTGTGAGTGATCCATGCTGACCTACCATGTTCAGGGCGTGGGGTTTGTAATGGCGCATGTCATAGAGAGCCACCGGTTCACGAGCAGCGACCAGCACTTCACCGATGCGAGCGCGGGCTGTTTCGGTGATGTGAGCACCAAAGTACCCGCCGTTAAAGGCTTCTTCGGTGTCGATAATCCAGGCTTGCTCGCCCCAGGCGTCCGCCCAGCGCTGCATGGTTGCCTCTTTAGCGGCGGCGCTGGTGTCTTTGAGGTGCAGTTGCACCATGCGGGGTTCACCAGCGGTAAGCTCAATATTTTCTAATAGCGCAGGATCCTGGGAGTAGTCGTAACGGTTAGTCGGCTCAACATCGACCATGCCGTGGTCGGCTGTGACCAGAAGCAGAACGTGCGGGGGTAGCCGCTTAGCTAGATTCTTGAGCGCTAGGTTTAGTTCTTCTAGCTGCTCTAGCCACTGCTGGGAGTGCGCACCGTACTTGTGCCCGGCTTGATCTAGTTCACCCCAGTAGAGGTAGACCAGTGACGGCTTACGCGATGAGAGCAGGCTGGCGGCCAGGGTGGTCCGGGCGGCGTAGCCCTGGGCATGTACGAACCGCCCGCCGCGTAGCCCGGCTTCGCTGAGGCCGGTGCCTGCATACTTGCTGAGCGAGACAGTGGCAACGTCCAGATGTTTTTCGTAACGTTCAAAGACGGTGGGGTGAGGCTGCCAGAGGTGTGGGTCCACGGTCTTATCCCAGCCTGATAGCTGGTTCATCACTTGCCCGGTTTCCGGGTTTTTAAGTTCGTAGCCAGCCATGGCGTGATAGCCGGGAGGTGAGGACGTGCCCAGGCTAGTAAGAGAAGCGACCGTTGTTGAGGGAACCGCCGAGTGCAAGGGCCCCAGGCTAGTGGCATTTTTGAGGAAGGGCGCATAAGAGCCGTAGGTTCGTAGCAGGCTCTCCCCCATCCCGTCCACCATGACCACGCAGACACTGCGGTAAGTATGGGGCTTGCCGCCGGCTTTTTCGATTCGCCCCGCTATCCCCAGCAGGTCATGCCGCCCAGATCCGTAGATAGGGTGGGGTTCAGGGGTCAGACTCCCCTGGGCTGTGAGCGTGCCGGCCGACTCAAAGAGGTCGGCTACCGTGTTGGCGCCGTAGGGCGGGGCTACCGGGAGTTCGTTTCCACAAAAATCTTTCATATCTGCTACCTGCTGCCTGCCTGAAGGTGGACAGCTCGCAAAGCTCGGGCAAAGGTGCGGGCCTGCTGGGTTTGCTGGGCGCCATCGGCCCCCGCGCTAATTCGCACCAGGATGTCCTCTCGCGGTGCCAAGCCGGTCATCCCGTGGTCAGCATCGCAGGACGGGTCAGGGCACTCAGCCGGTTGCAGGTCAAGACGCTGGGAGCCGGTCCAGCAGAGCAGCATGGAAACCTCACTGACGGGGGCACCAGGAGTGTAGCTCTGCGGCTGGGGGTAAGCGTAGCTAACCGTGAAGGTTGAGATTTTTGAGACGTGCAGGGTCTCAGTCGACACGTGGGCGACCACCTGCTGCCCCTGTTCATCTAAGTTTTGGTCATCCAAATGCGCCACCAGTAGAAATTCGCCGGCCAGGACCAGGGCGGTGATGTGCCGGTGAACCTCGTTCTGGTCAAAGTGAGTTTCTACCTGCACCATGTGAGTGGTAGGTTCAAGACCCGCCAGCGCCTCATCGATCGTATCGAGCACCAGCTCCGGGTAGAAGCTTGCGTTCTGGATATCGGCAATCATGCGCTGGCGCGGGCTGGTATCTACACTCACGTCTACTCCTGAAGGTAGTGGGTTGTCTCTTGCTCCCTTACATTTTAGAGGCAGGTAGGTTCTTGGGGCTAACTGCTCATAGTTCTGCGGGCGGAATCGGTACGCTGCTGGGGGTTGCCCAGTTTGAGCCGGGCACCTACCACGGTCATGGTTTCCTGAGATACCAGGATGGGGTTGAGCTCCAGGTAGGCAATTTCGGGGTGGTTGTCTTTGAGCAGGGCTACCCGGGCGCAGAGGTCTTCGAGCAGGTCAATACGGACCGCCGGTAGGTCCGCTTCACCCAGCAATTTTGCTGCTGCCTTGGGTGAGCGCACCATCTTGTAGACATCACGTTCGGTAAGCGGCGGGACACGGTGGGCCCAGTCATCGAGCAGGCTGGTGGCGTCCCCAGCCATACCGAAGGATACAACCGGCCCCATCAGGGGGTCTTCTATGGCAGTGAGTACGGCGGTCTGCCCCGCTTGCACCTGCTCTTGAACGCTCAAATCGAAGGTTCCGTAGGGTTCAAGAGCACGGTGCATCTGAACGATTTCACGCTCCAGTTCCGCGTCGCTTTCGATGCCCAGACGTACCCCGCCCAGGTCAATGCGGTGTCGCAGGAAGGGGTCGGTGGTTTTGAGGACGACCGGGTAGCCACCAATTTCTTGCACGGCACGGTGTGCTTGTTCTGGGGTGGAGAAACCGTACTCGGGGAGCAGGTCAATGCCGTAGTGGCCCAAAATTGCCTGGGTTGATTCTGCATCGAGTTCAATCAGATTCTCGCCGGTAACGTCCCCCATATGGGCAGTAATTTCGGCGAGTGCAGCTTTGGGGCTCACGCCTTCAGGTTGGGCAGCTACACCAGTTTCTTTAGCCCGCCACTCTACGTAGTCCATGACTGCGGCCAAGGATTTGATGGAGGCACCGGGTGACTCGTAGCAGGGCAAACCCAGTGTTTGCATGAGACGGGTGGCTTCTTCACCGGTGGGTTCGGCTCCCTGGCTTTCGGTCTGACCCGGTGCTGGGTAGTTGGCGGTTTCATCCTGCCAGATGCCGCGTAGCGACTGTTCAAAGGTCACCGTGCCCGGGAAACTGGCAATTGCCGGTTTACCCGTTGCTGCTGAGGCGCGTAGGAGCACCCGGGCAACGTTACGGGGGTCGATGGATTCACCGGTGAGGAAGACTCCTACGACCGCATCAATATCTGATGCTTCTAAGGCTCCAGTGGCAACCTCTTCTAGCACTTCAAGACCATCTAGCCCCTCATCGGTCAGGCGCAGCATGGACTCGTTGATGCGGACATCGATGCCTAGTTCCGCAGCCTTGTCCGCAATGATCTGCCCCAGGGCAGATGCGTTGGAGAGCAGTGCCACGCGGCGGCCGGCAGGGAGGGGTTGGGAGACCAGAATCTGGGCGATATCGAGGATCTGGTCGAAGGTTTCGGCGCTAATCACACCTGCTTGACGGAACATAGCGTCGATGGCCTGCGTGGGGGCGATGGAGGTTCGCCCTGAGTGCCCCGGAGGTAGCTGCTGCCCGGTCACCGCGTTCTTTGCCACCAGCACGGGTTTGACGCGCGAAAGCCGGCGGGCGATGCGGCTGAACTTACGGGGGTTGCCAATAGATTCAAGATAGAGGGCGCAGACCTTGGTGGCGCTGTCATCTTCCCAGTACTGCATGATGTCGTTGCCCGAGACATCTGCCCGGTTACCCGTTGAAATCAGGGAGGAAACCCCGATATTGCGGCGTACAGCAGAGTTAGAGAACATAGCGCCAATGGCTGAGGATTGGCTAAAAAGGCCCAGCGCGCCCGGGGCCGGGTCGTAGGTGCTGATGGTGGCATCCAGTTTCACAGCAGGGTCATTGTTGAGCACGCCGAAGGACGCCGGGCCAATGACCCTCATACCAAAACTACGGGCAGTTTTGACCAGGGCTTTCTGGCGGGCACGCCCGCGAGCGCCGTCATCGGCAAAACCGGTGGTGTAAATCAGGACGCCGCGGGCTCCCGCCTGACCTGCGGACTCAACAGCTGCAGCAACCTCAGTAATGGGCACGGCAATGATTGCTAGGTCAATGCGTTCTTCAATCTGGGTGAGGTCAGTAACGACTGGGGTTTCCCCGGCAGCTGTCCCGGCGCTGTTGTAGCCGTAAAGTTTGCCGGTGAAGCCTCCTTCACGAATGGTACGAATAACCTTATGGCCGTTGTTTTCCCAGGCATCCGCCGTACCCATCACCACAATCACTTCGGGGGCCAGTAGTTCGGCAATTGATTTTGCCTCGGCGCGGTGCTCACGAGCCTCCATCACACCGCGGGAGCGATCAGTGGGGTCAATGTTGAAGTGCACGGCAACCAGGCCATCATCAAATTCGCGGGCTAGCTCGTAGCCTGCATCGGTGAAGACGTTGAGCATTTTACGGTTTTGCGGGAGCACTTCGGCGCTGAACCGCTCGATTCCTTTTTCGTTAGCGGCAGCGGCGAGGTGTTCTAGCAGAATGGAGCCGATTCCGCGGCCCTGGTGGGCGTCTGAAATCATGAAGGCGACTTCAGCTTCTGTGGGGTCGGCGGCACGGTCGTAGCGGCCGATACCGATCATTTCGCCGTCTAGCATGATGACAAACGCAACTCGGTCCTTGTGATCCACGGTGGTGAAACGGGTGAGTTCTTTGTCGCTGAGGGTGGGCTTGTGGGCAAAGAAACGCAGGTAAATGGTGCGTTCTGACTGGCCCGCGTACATCTTTTCAAGGGCTGCCCGGTCGGTGGGGACCACAGGACGCAGATGAGCTGTCGCGCCGTCGCGGAGCACGACGTCCGCTTCCCAATGTGCCGGGTAGATGAAAGGAAGCTCAGCTGTAGTGGGGCTGGTGGGGTCTGCTGGGGTGAAAACATCGTTGGTTTCAGTCACGGGTGCCTCCTGGGCTGATGATAGAGCCGGTTGCCTTAAATAGTAGTCGCAGCAGACAGCAAAAGACCCCCACCGTGCGGTGGAGGTCTTTTAAGAAAATGTGCGCCCCCTCGGACTCGAACCGAGAACCCATTGATTAAGAGTCAATTGCTCTGCCAATTGAGCTAGAGGCGCTTATTTATTTATCATCACCGGCAAGCTTTCGCTCCCTGGCAACGAATAAATACTATACGCACCGATTTGACCCACCGCAACTTGAAAACCACTTTTGTGAGCACCTACACAAGAACCTTTTCAAAGACCGCTCAGTTGCTCTCTAGTAAAGGCCCGCCACGGGCTCTAACATAAGACCATGATGAAGGAATCAGAGCTGCCAGCCAGCATCAACCGCATAGCGTGGCGTACCGCTTTTATCAGCCTCACCATAGCCCTCCTGTTCTTTATCGCCGCTCCGCTGCTACCGGCGTCCAGCCTCCAACAAAAGCTTGCTCTGATGGCCTCCGCTGGCTTTGGTTTGCTCTTCATTGTCGCTGGGTTTCTCTATTTCGTCACGGAGCTGAAGCAACCAACGCGCTCTATCGAACAGGTCAAAGCCAATCGCATCAGTTCTCCCCCGCCAGGCTGGCGCGGTCTGGTGCTTACTGGTTTTATCTGGTTACTGGGCATGGGATTACTGGCAGCGCATTTTTTCTACTGGAACCCCTTAGCAGCCGCTCCACACCTGACCTTTCAGGAAATCTACGATCAGATGAAGCTCGCCCAGGAGTTCTCGCCCAAATTGGTCATCACTGCAGGCTCCATAGCTCTGTTGATTCAGTTGGGTGTTGGTGCCCTTCATCTGCTGTGGTGCAAGGTTGCCAGCTATACCGGCACCCGAGCCATTGGCTGGTTAGCTCTGGGAACCTGGTTCTCACTAACAGTAGCCTGGCTTGCCTGGGGCTTTCACATGAGTATGGGCCTCGCTGACACCTTTGCCCTAACCGGCGGTGACTATGAGGTAGTACCCTCCACCCTTGTTTCCCTGGTCATGACGGCGCTCTTCCTCACCGGCATCTTCGGTCTCTTGCACCCGGCTCCGCGGCATCCTGCCCCGGCAGCCCTTCAAGAGGCTTAAGTCATCTAGCTGTTCACGGTATTATGGGTTAGAAACTATGTTCGAAACCGATTGATGAGGTCCCATGGCTCGCCGCACCAAAACCGCGCACGATGACTACCCCGAGGGCATTGTAGAAAACATCGTCGATATTGATGTCTCAAGCGAGATGGAAAACAGTTTCCTCGAGTACTCCTACTCGGTCATCTACTCCCGTGCTCTGCCGGACGCCCGCGACGGACTCAAACCAGTACAGCGCCGCATCCTCTACATGATGCAGCAGATGGGCCTACGCCCAGACAAGGGGCACGTCAAAAGTGCCCGCGTCATCGGTGAGGTCATGGGTAAGCTCCACCCCCACGGCGACAGCGCTATCTACGATGCCATGGTGCGACTCGCCCAGCCCTTCGCGATGCGCCTACCCATGGTTGATGGGCACGGTAATTTTGGTTCTTTGGACGACGGCCCGGCGGCCTCTCGCTACACCGAGGCCCGCATGGCCCCGGCAGCCCTTGCTATGACAGCTGACCTGGGCGAGGACGTCGTAGACTTCGTGCCAAACTACGACAACCAGTTCATGCAGCCCTCCGTGCTACCGGCTGCCTACCCCAACCTGCTAGTGAACGGTTCAGCCGGTATCGCGGTGGGTATGGCAACTAACATGGCGCCGCACAACCTGCGCGAGATCATCGCCGCTGCCCGCCACCTGTTGGAGAGCCCCGATGCCAGCCTCAAGGACATCATGAAGCTGGTGCCCGGCCCCGATCTGCCCAGCGGCGGCACCATTGTGGGCACCACCGGCATTAAGGACGCCTACGAGAAGGGGCGGGGTATCTTCAAGACCCGTGCCAAGGTATCCATCGAGCAGGTAACTGCCCGCAAGCAGGGCATCGTGGTCACCGAACTGCCTTACATGGTAGGCCCCGAGAAGGTCATTGAAAAAATCAAGGACGGGGTTAATTCTAAGAAGCTACAGGGCATCTCTGACGTGGTTGACCTGACCGACCGCAAAAATGGTCTGCGCATGGTCATTGAAGTCAAGAACGGCTTTAACCCTAAAGCGGTGCTAGCTGCTCTCTACAAGCACACTCCTCTAGAAGACTCCTTCGGCATTAACAACGTTGCCTTGGTCGACGGTCAGCCTCAAACCCTGGGTCTGCTTGACCTCCTGCATGTTTACGTGGATCACCGCCTTGAGGTGGTGCGCCGTCGCACCAACCACAGGCTTGGCAAGCGCCAGGACCGTTTGCACCTGGTCGAAGGTCTGCTGATTGCCATCGTCGATATCGACGAGGTCATTCAGATTATTCGATCGTCGGACGAAACTGCCCAGGCACGTACCCGCCTCATGCAGGTCTTTGATTTAACCGAGGTGCAGGCAAACCACATTCTGGAGCTACGCCTGCGTCAGCTCACCAAGTACTCCCGCATTGAGCTGGAAACAGAGCGCGAGGATCTGCTGCGCGAAATTGCTGAGCTGAAGGAAATTCTGGGGTCGGACACCATACTGCGTGCCCTGGTTTCTGCCGAGTTACAGGCTGTAGCTGACGAATACGGCACTGACCGGCGCACCAAGATTGTCACCAAGGACGATCTGGCTGATGCTGTCGCAGCTCTCTCAACCACTGCCTCCAAGGCGAAAAAAGAGGCAGGGCTTTCGTTAGAAATCGCCAACGATCCCTGCTGGGTTCTGCTCTCTACTTCTGGTCAGGTGGGCCGTACGCGCGGTGAAGCCGGCGGGCGCAGCGAGCTAATTGAGCCAGGTAAGCGCCTGAAACACGATGCGCTGACCTCTTGGGTACCCACGACTGCACGCGGTGAAATTGGGGCGGTCACCTCAACCGGCCGGCTAGTGCGCATCTCGGTACTGGAGCTACCGGTGCTAGAAGATTCAGCGGGCACTCCCCTGCTAGCGTCCGGTGTGAAAGCCGCAGAAGTAGTCACGCCGGGACGCGGAGAAACCCTGGTTGCCCTGGTGCCACTCGATCAGGTGCTGGCGCTCGCGACTGAACGTGGCGTGGTTAAGAGAGTTAACCCTGATTACCCTCTGAATGCAGGGGACTTTGAGATTATCAAGCTCAAGCCTAAGGACCGCCTGATTGCCGCTACCGCCTGTGACAGCAATGATTTGTTGCTAACTTTCATGACCGAGCAAGCCAAGCTACTCGTCTTTGATGCAGCCAAGGTTCGCCCGCAGGGCAGGACCGGTGGCGGCATGGCGGGCATGAAGATTGCCGACGATGACCGGCTCATCGCCTTTGGGGTGACGCCCCCCGGCTCCCCCGCCCAGGTGGTAACCATTACCGACGGCGGAGCTGAGGGCGCTTCAGTTAAGGTAACCGAGCTGGCTGATTTTCCACAGAAGGGCAGAGCAACTGCCGGTATGCGTGCCCACCGCTTCCTCAAGGGTGAGTCTTCCCTAGCACTTGCCTGGGTGGGCGTTGGCCCCGCTAAGGCTGTTTCCGCAGCCGGTGTGGCTCGTACCCTGCCCGGTGAGTTTGGGGCACGTGATGGCTCCGGTGTGCCGCTGGCTCAGGCCGTGGACGCAATAGGCCCAGCTTACGCGGTCACCGCGGCAACACCCGTAGCAGCAACCGAAGCTGATCAGCCCGGTGCGTTAACATCTGTTGAAACTGAACGTGGCTCTCAAGATGCAGTCGAGGTGGCCGAAGAAGCACTCTTCTAAGCTGTCTTACACCTCAATGAATAAAAGTGCCCTGGCAAGCTAGCATGCTTGCCAGGGCACCGCTTCTTTGAGCGGTTTTAGAGTTTGACGACGGTATCGCAGGCAGCGATATCTTCAGCACGGTGAGATACCAGCACAACAGCCGGCAGGGTAGTTTTACCGGACGGTTGATCTGCTGAGGTACGTTTGGTGCCGCGAGCAACCTCATCAATCAGTGCCACAGCGGCTGGAGCGTCCAGGTGGGCGGTGGGTTCGTCCATGAGGAGTAGCGGAGAATCCACCAGCAGGGTTCGAGCGATTGCTATGCGCTGGCGCTGACCGCCAGAGACGAAGGAACCCCCAGCACCCACGGGAGTCTGCAAACCCGCCGGTAGCTGCCGCACAAATTCTCCAAGCCCCACGCGGTCTAGCACCTCGTACATTTCAGCTTCGGTGGGCCTTTCCTCAGACGGGCGGGCGATCGCTAGGTTGTTGGCGATGGTCGATTCAAAGATATAGGCAGATTGAGGGCACCAGGCTGCATAGCCCCTGAGCGCCTGCGCGTCAAAGACTTGGCCGTTGACCCGAATCTCGCCTTCTTCAAGCGGTAGGAAGCCGAGCAGGGTAGCCAGCGCCGTGGTCTTTCCCGCACCTGACGGGCCGGTGATGCCTAACCATTCGCCGGAAGAAACTGAGGCGCTCAGACCGCTAAAGACCGGTTGCTGCATGTCTGGCCACCGGGTTGCCAAAGATTCAAGCTCAAGGGTGATGGTGCTGTGGGCACTTCGCTGGGAGCTACCGACTCCGGGTTCCCCCAGAATATCGCGCATGTTCTGGCGCTCCTGCGCCTCGCTTTCTTGGTCGCCTTGATCCGCTTCAACGTCAGCCAGGTGCTCTCGGGTACGTTCTACCAGGATTGCAAAGGCCGGCCAGTTACGCACGGCTTCCACGTGGGCAGCGGTGGTCTCAAAGAGGGCAGTGAGCATCAGGATGACCACCGCAGCGGTGGGGGCAGTAATACCCCCATCACGTACCGAGGGCCACACACAGATGATGGTAGCGAGCGCGGCTCCCCACCAGGTAGCAACCATGAGCCCCTGCCCCACACCGATGGCACGCGAGCTATGGATGCGTGAGCGCACGTTCAGGCCATCCCGGCGAGAAAGTGCTAAGGCAACCGTTTGGTCCAGGTCATTATTATGTAGGTCGGGGGCAGCGTCGATGGCGGATACACCTAGCCTCAAAAGGCCCGCGGTTTCCCTGCGTGCCGCGGCGTCCGCACGTGCATCAGCACGGACGACCACTGCTGGGATGATAAAAGTGGCGATGAGTACGGCTAGCCCTACGGGTAGTAGGGCGATGGGGGTAGCTAGCGCGGTCACAAGGAGCACCAGGCCCATGACAATGAGATGGGACGCTACGGGCAGCAGAACGCGGGGGGCGGTGTCTCGGAGCTCATCAACATCACCCACCAGGCGGTCTAGCACTCGGTCACCGCGTAGGAGGGAACGTACCGATAGCACGCTGCGCCCTGCGGCATCCCAGGCGCGTATTCTCAGGGTGTTGGCTGCTTTGAGCACGAGGTCATGGGTTTTAAGGCGTTCAGCGTAGCGGCTCACTGCACGGCCCAGACCAAAGAAACGCACGCCGCTCACCGCTACCAGGAGGTACATCATGGCTGGCTGCTCAGCAGCTCGCACAATCAACCAGCCTGATAGGGCGGTGAGGCTGACGGCAAAGACCACGGTCAGAACCGAGAGGAAGACGGGCAGCAAGGTCTGGTGAGCTCTGATGCCGGTGAGTTTCCGTGCAGTCCGCAGAGTGCTCACGATGCCGGGGATACGGCGGCGGTGCGGTGCGCTTGGCTCTTCGGCTTGCGCCACTGGAGTTGAGTCTTCGAGTTCACCGGTGGCCACCGCTTGGGCTAAGGTGCCCAGTGCATAACCTCCCAGCCCGGTGGTATTTTGAGAGGTCAGCTGCCATGTCACCCCGTGAGGGCGCCGGGTGGCGTCCAGACGGTTGTTGGTAGCAGCAGCGAGCTGGGTGTCGTGGGTGACGATAATGAGTGTGGCGCCCGTTTCTTGGAGGGCAGCGAGCGCTACGTTGACTTTGGCTGCTGAGACAGGGTCAAGGTGGGCGGTAGGTTCATCAATGAGTACGGTGACGTGGTGGTTCTCTGCCTGCAAAGTGGCGACGCGGGCAAGAGCTCGGGCGATAGCTAGGCGGCGCATTTGCCCGGCGGAGAGCGCCTCGGGCGGCAAATCTGCCAGGTCTGCTAGGCCAACAGCGTGCAGATAGCTGGTGAAAAATTCACGGTCTTCTTCGGTGAAAGCAACGGTTTCACCGAGCAGGGTTGAGGCGTAGTGGATGCCTTCAAGAGCCCCTTCACCGCGCGTCACGGCGGCGTAGAGAGCAACCTCTGCCAAAGCGGTGGGGGCGATGAAGGCCGGAGACTGGCTGATCCAGACGGTAGATCCGGTGCCACTCACTAATCCGCTGACCTTGATTGGTTCTGTGGTGCCGGTGGGAACCAGGCCATGACGCAGGGAGCCACCCAGCACACCCAGCAGGGTGGATTTGCCGCAGCCTGAAGGGCCAGTGATGGCGGTGGTGGTGCCGTGCCTTAGATTGAAGCTCACACCGGTAAGGACGCGCTCGCGTCCGGGGTAGCTCAGTGAGAGGTCCCGTACCGATATATAGTCTCCGCCGGGGGCAACCGTGGGTGGGGGTACCGGTTGATCAATAATTGCTTGGGCGCGGCGCTGGGCTGCCACGCCCTCTTCTGACTGGTGGTAGGCGGTGCCGACGTCCCGCAGTGGCTGATAGCATTCGGGGGCCAGTAAGAGGGCGAGCAGGGCGACGTCCAGCCCCATGTCTCCCTCAACTAGACGTAAACCAATAAAGACAGCCACCAGTGCGATAGAGATGGTGGTAATGAGCTCTAGGGCAAGCGAAGAGAGGAAGGCACTCCGCAGGGTATACATCGTAGCTTTTCGGTAGCGTTCACCCAGCTCCCCCAGCGCTTTAGACTGTGCGCGTGAGCGCCCCAACCCCACCAGAACCGGCAACCCTTTAACCAGTTCCACGATGTGGTCAGATAGACGCAGCAGATCCTTTTGGGCACGCGCCGTATCTTCACGGGTGGTACGGCCAATCAGCACCATGAACACCGGGATGAGAGGCAAGGTGAGCACGATAATGAGGGCTGATACCCAGTCATAGAACGCTATCACCAGCAGTAAAATGCTGGGGATAACGGCAGTGGACACAAAGGCTGTCAGTGTCTTGGTGTAGTAATGATCCAGTGCATCGAGGCCGCGTGAGAGCAGTACAGCGGTAGCGCCGGTACCATCAGGTGTATCGATGCCTCCGGTAGCTAGTACTCTCCGGATCACCTGACGGCGAAGAGTGGTTTTAGCGCCGGTAGCAGCTTTTTGTGCGTAGTAGGTGAGATACCAGTCCGCTGCTGCCCGCACAATGAGGGCTAAGGTACCTGTTAGGGCGAGTGACAGAACGCTGGGCTCCACAAAAGGGCTGGCAAAAAAGATACCCTCAACCTCTGCTCGCCCGTTGCCTGCGAAGATCGCACGCTGAGCCTCCACCGCGCTGGCGTAGGTCGCCACTTCATGGAAGACAGCGAACGTCAGTCGCGCCAAGTAGGTGATAGCAGTACCGAGGACGGCAGCAAAGACTACCAGTGCCAAAGTTTTGATGGCAATCAGCAGGGAAAAAACCGCGAGGTTTTTCTTGGCATCGGGTCCCAAGGGTGGCCTGCTGTTCTTTGGGTTCGCCATGAAGGTTTCTGCCTTTGCTGCCGCGAATAGTTTGTTCACCATTGTAGTGGTATCTCTACCTGCCTGCCGAACCGGAGCTCGTCCTTCCGCCTCTCAGAAAATCACGGCCTTACTTGCTGATTCTGCGAGCAAGCTCCGTAACATCATGGGCTGTGGGTATATGATCAACGGTCAGGCGCTGACGGAAGACCCAGTAGGTCCAGCTCTGGTAGATGAGTAGAATCGGCACCCCAAAGATAGCCACCCAGCTCATGACAGTTAGGGTGTAGTCAGAGCTTGATGCGCTGGAAATCGTGAGGTGATGTGCTTCGTTCAGGGTTGAGGGCAGGACGTTGGGGTAGAGCGCCAGGAAGATAGCGCTGATCCCCAAGACCGTGAAGCTGGCCAGGGCTGCAAAGCCCTTCCCCTCGTAGCCGGCTTTGAGCAGTGTCCAGGCCCCGACCGCAGCAATGGCCGCAACTGCGGTAAAGGCCCAAGAGAGGGCTTTACCCGCGGTGAACTGCAAGTAGAGAACCCAACCGGTCACCGGTAGAAGTAGCAGCGGCAACAGCCTCAGTAACAGCGTACGGGCGCGGTGGCGTATCTCGCCGTCGGTCTTGAGGGCGACGAAGGCCAAACCCATGACGAGGGACAGCCCCACCATTGCCAGACCACCCATCAGTACCTCGGGGGTTGCCCAGGCAAAGGCGCCGCCCACTCGGTCTCCGTTGGCGTTGAGAGGAAGGCCGGTGCTGGTGAGAGCCAGCAGGGCACCAATCATAAAAGCAATCACTAGTGAGCCCAAAGAAATGGCTAGGTTCCAGCCTGCAGTCCACCGAGCGCTGTCCTTTTTGCCCCTGTATTCAATACCCACTGCACGGAAGATGAGGGCCAGCAGAGTAAGTGTCAGCGGAATATAGAGGGCAGAGAAGAGCGAGGCGTACCAGAGCGGGAAGGCTGCAAAAGTCGCGGCACCGGCCGTCACCAGCCACACCTCGTTACCGTCCCACACGGGGCCAATGGTGTTCAGCAGTAGGCGGCGTTCCTTCTCATTCTTAGCGAAAAGGCGACTCATGAGCATGCCCACCCCGAGATCAAAACCGTCCAGAATGATATAACCAATCCAGAAGAAGCCAACGACGGCAAACCAGATGGTGGGCAAGAGAGGTTGGTCGGCAAATAGATCAAACATTGTTCTACCCTTCTCTAGTAAGCGAACGCAAGAACGTCGCGGTCATCGTGGTCATCCTGGTGAGGGTCTTCAACCAGTTCAGGCATGGCGGCTACCACCCCGGCGTTGACGTATTTTGCGAGCAGGTAAATTTCAACCACCATCAGTGCGGCATACACCAGGGCTAGGGAGACCAGCGAGAAGAGGATCTCAAAACCAGAAACCCCGGGCGAGACCGCGGCTGCAGTGAACATCAGAATGGCGGGGTTGCCATCCGGATTAGGAGCCACCACGAAAGGTTGCCTGCCCATTTCAGTGAAGACCCAGCCTAGGATATTAGCGCCAAAGGGTGCCAGAATACCTGCTATCGCCAGGTTAGAGATCCACTTCGCTTCCGGCACGGTACCCTCACCCTTTTTGCGCGTCACCCACAAAACGTAGAGGAAAGACAGGGCACTTACCCCACCCAGGGTAATCATGCCGCGGAAACCGTAGTAGGTGACCTCCATCAGCGGCAGATAGTCGATTTCTGAACCGGCGCGCTCGCCGTAGAGTTCGGGATCATCGGGCAGGTGGGTGCCGTAGGTTTCTTCGTAGATAGGCATCAGAGTGGTGATGCCGGCGACGTTGGTGGTGAAGTCCTCATAGGCAAGGAAGGAGAGGAGCCCGGGAATCTCAAGGATCGCTTGAACCTCATCGCAGTTCTGGGCTCCGGGTGAAGACAGTGATAAGACCGAAAAACCTGTGCCGTCGTGGCAGGCAGCCTCCGCTGCAGCCATTTTCATGGGCTGCTGTTCTATCATGAGCTGTGCCTGGGAATGGCCGGTGAAGGCGGTACCCAAGAAGCCGATGAGACCTACAATTGCACCAATACGCAGGGACTTGAACCAGACCGTAAAGTCAGTGGTATCACGTGCGCCTTCTACCTGCTGGCCAACGACTACTTTGCCGTTCTCACCGATAGTATCTACACCATCGCGGCGGCGCTTCCAGAGCTTGTACCAGGCGATACCCACTAAGAAACCACCCGCGACCTGCACCGCACCCGCCAGAGCGTGGGGGTAGGCAACCATAGCAGTGTTGTTTGTCAGCACAGCCCAGACATCATTGAGGACGGGTCGTCCATCCACCATCTCAACGCCAACGGGGTGTTGCATCCATGAGTTCGCCACAATGATGAAGTAGGCACTGAGCCAGGATGCTGCAACCGCCATAAAGAGGCAGGCTGCATGGATTTTGGGTTTGAGTTTGTCCCAACCAAAAATCCAGAGACCCAAAAAGGTAGATTCTACGAAGAAGGCAAGAAGACCTTCCATAGCAAGAGGGGCACCGAATACGTCTCCTACGAAGCGGGAGTACTCGCTCCAGGCCATACCGAACTGGAATTCCTGCACTAGACCGGTGGCCACGCCCATGATGAAGTTAATGAGGTAGAGCTTGCCCCAGAACTTGGTCATGCGCTTGTACTCAGGCTTTTGCGTGCGGATGTAGGCGATATAGAAACCTGTCACAACGGCGCCAAGCCCCAGGGTGAGGGGGACCATCATGAAGTGGTAGACAGTGGTGATACCAAACTGCCATCGGGCAATTTCGAGGGGATCCATCGGTGTCCTTGTGAAGTGCGAACGGGTGAACAAGCGGCGCTACCGATTCCCGGTAGTCCGGCCTTGCTGTGGTGATTTTGAACAATGGTACACCCCCAAAATTGGGAATCACTTAAGGTCACTTACACCCTGTCAGAGCAGGATTTGACGCATGACTAAAGGTGCCTTAAACGCTAAGACCCACTGTGACCTTTAGGTGCACAGCGGATTCCTCTAATGCTTCTCCCTGCTCATTCACAGGTGCGGGTAGAACCCAAGGTCAGATAGGTTAGCGCTGCCCTAGCAAGCCCAGCTGGGCCACAGCCTCACGCTCGTCAACAAGTTCAGCCACCGAGGTAGCAATCTTTTCCTGCGAGAAATCTGAGTGCTCAAAAGAATGAATAATCTCACATTTTCCTCCCGAACAGCGCACCGGGAAAGAGCTAATAAGACCTTCAGGCACCCCATAAGATCCATCCGAGGGGACAGCCATGGAGGTCCACCGCTCCCCTGTTCCCAGCGTCCAATCGCGCACGTGCATCAAAGCTGCATGAGCGGCAGAAGCAACTGATGACCCGCCTCGCACCGCGATGATTTCGGCACCGCGATTAGCCACCGTGGGGATAAAGGTTTCCTCAATCCAGCTCTGGTCTAGACCCTTCTCGGCTAAAACATCAAGAGCCGCACGCCCATCCACCGTGGCATGGAAGAGGTCGGGGTACTGGCTGGCGGAGTGGTTACCCCAGATAGTGACCCCTTCGATATTCTGCACTGCTGCCCCGGTTGCTAGTGCTAGCTGGCCGACAGCGCGGTGGTGATCCAAGCGGGTCAGGGCGGTAAAGCGCTCCAGCGGGACGTCAGGTGCGTGCGAGGCTGCAATGAGGGCGTTGGTATTGGCCGGGTTCCCCACCACTGCCACCCGTACGTCATCAGCCGCGTAGTCGTTAATAGCCTTACCCTGCACCGAGAAAATACCGCCGTTGGCTTCCAGTAAATCGGCGCGTTCCATGCCCTTGGTGCGGGGGCGTGAGCCAATCAACAAAGCGACATTGGCACCGTCAAACCCAACAGTGGGATCATCAGTAACCTCCACCGACTGCAAAAGCGGGAAGGCGCCGTCGGTCAGCTCCATAGCGGTCCCCTCGGCCCCGTTGAGCCCTTGAGGGATTTCGAGAAGTCGCAGGCGAACTGGGGTGTCAGCTCCTAACATCTCACCGGCGGCAACGCGAAAGACCGAGGCGTAACCAATTTGACCGGCAGCACCGGTAACGGTGACCGTAACAGGATTCTTTTTTGAAGGTGTCATGGACAACATTATATAGTGACTTGCGTAACTCTTACCGGTTGGACTCCCGGTGTTTAGGAAGCGAGTAATAGGTCCTTAAACGTCGATAGCAGCAGCATCGAGCTTGTGGGCGCCACGAATAATAAAGTCCTTGCGGGGGGCGACCTCTGACCCCATCAAAAGAGTAAAGGCACGCTCAGCTGCCTCGGCATCTGAGACCCGCACCCGGCGGAGCATGCGGTGGCGGGGGTCCATGGTGGTTTCAGCCAGCTGATCTGCATCCATTTCACCCAAGCCTTTGTAGCGCTGGATGGGCTCTTTGTAGCTCTTACCCTCAGCTTCAAGGCTAGCCAGCAACTGATGTAACTCTTGTTCGGTGTAGGTGTAGACCATTTCATTGGGCTTACCGCGGTGCACTACCTCAACCCGGTGCAAGGGCGGCACAGCAGCGTAGATCTTACCTGCCTCAACCAGGGGTCGCATATAGCGGTAGAAAAGGGTCAGCAGAAGCGTGCGAATGTGGGCGCCATCTACGTCCGCGTCGGTCATCATCACGATTTTGTCATAACGGCGGGAGTCTAGGTCAAAGCTTCGACCTGAACCGGCACCAATGACCTGAATAATGGCGGCGCATTCGGTGTTGGCCAGCATATCGGTGATAGAGGCCTTCTGAACGTTCAGAATTTTGCCACGAATGGGCAGTAGCGCCTGGTACGTGGATGACCGCGCCAGACGGGCTGTTCCCAGCGCTGAGTCGCCCTCCACAATAAAAAGTTCAGACTTCTCGACGTCCGTGGTGCGGCAGTCCACCAGTTTGGTGGGCATAGACGAGGTCTCTAGCGCGTTCTTGCGCCGCTGGGTTTCCTTGTGCACCCGTGCCGAGACGCGGGATTTCATTTCAGCAACCACTTTTTCAGAAAGCTGGGTGGCTTGTGTCTTATCGGCCCGCGCCGTAGCTTTCAGTTTGTCCGCTAGTTGCTTGGCAACTACCTTAGAAACAATCTGGCGCACAGCTGGGGTGCCCAAAATTTCCTTGGTCTGACCTTCAAACTGTGGTTCAGCCAGTCGCACGGTCAGCACGGCGGTGAGGCCTGCCAGGACGTCGTCCTTCTCAATTTTCTCGTTGGCTCCCACCTTGAATTTGCGGGCATTATCAGTCAGGTGTTTACGGAAGGTCTTCAGCAGACCCTGTTCAAAGCCGGTCTGGTGGGTACCTCCCTTAGGGGTGGCAATAATGTTGACGAAGGTGCGCAGGGTGGTCTCATAGCCAATCCCCCAGCGCAGGGCAATATCGACTTCGCATTCGCGCTCAACTTCGGTGAGTTTGGAGTGGCCTTTACCATCGAGCACGGGCACCGTTTCGGTGAAGGTTTCCCTGCCGGTAAAGCGCCAGATGTCGGTCACGGAGGTATCGTGGGCCAGGTATTCAACGAACTCGCCGATCCCCCCATCGTGTTGGAAGACCTCTTCAAAACTTTCGTTCTCACCCGGTGTTCCAGGTAGGCGGCGGTCATCGCGGATAGCAATGCGTAGGCCCGGAATCAGAAAGGCAGTCTGGCGGGCGCGAGCAGTCAGGTCAGCGTAGCTGAATTTGGCATCCGGGGTGAAAATCATGGGGTCAGCCCAGTAACGCACCCGGGTTCCGGTGACACCGCGTTTAGCTTTACCTACGACCTGTAGAGGATCGCCTGCGGTAGAGAAAGAATTATCAGGTTTTGGGGTGCGGCCATCGTCAAAGATGCCAGGGACGCCGTGGCGAAAACTCATCTGGTAGGTCTTACCGCCGCGGTCCACGTGTACATCTAGGCGGGAGGACAGCGCGTTAACCACTGATGCGCCTACACCGTGCAGACCGCCGGAAGCCGTGTAGGAGCCACCGCCGAATTTACCGCCAGCGTGCAGCTTGGTGTAGACCACTTCAACGCCTGAGAGACCGGTGCGCGGTTCGATGTCGGTGGGCACGCCTCGGCCGTCATCTTGTACTTCTACTGAGCCGTCCTTATGCAGGATGATTTGGATGTTCTGCCCGTACCCTGCCAGCGCTTCGTCCACGGAGTTATCGATGATTTCCCAGAGGCAATGCATGAGCCCGCGAGAGTCGGTGGAGCCGATGTACATGCCGGGGCGTTTACGCACGGCTTCAAGACCTTCGAGGACTGATAGGTTACTCGCGGTGTAGTTGCTGGCGGCCACGGGGTCTCCTTGGGGCTGACGGACTTATCGACTCTCTAGTTTAGTACATATGTTCGGATTATGCGGCTGATGCCCTGACGCTTAGAGACCTAGCTGGGTTTTACGTCGCCTCGGAGTGGCTTAGTGCCCTGAGCGAAAGCCGGTGCAGTGCGGTCTGCTAAATGGTTGTATGGGGGTATACCCTAAAAGTTCAGAGAAGGAGAAAATAATGAGTGCAACTCTTGAAGCTCGGGAGCTGAGCGCCCTTGATCGTTGTGATGCCTGTGGGGCGCAGGCCTATGTACGCGTGGTTTTTGCTAGTGGTAATGATCTGGTTTTCTGCGGCCACCATGCCCGCAAGAATGAGCAGCAGCTGCGCGAAGTTGCTACTGAGTGGGACGACCAGACCGGCCGTATTTAGTAGCTAACTCCCCACTGTTGATACAAGGAGCCCCGCAACCCTAGGGTTGTGGGGCTCCTTGTAGTTGGTGTCCATGATTGATCCTGGCAAAATAAGAGGGCGCGGAATGGTGACCCGCGCCCTTACTCATTGTGTTCAGTTTTAGTCTAGGTAGTCGCGCAGAACCTGGCTACGTGAGGGGTGACGCAGCTTAGACATGGTCTTGGACTCGATCTGGCGGATACGTTCGCGGGTAACCCCGTAAACCTTTCCGATTTCGTCCAGGGTTTTGGGCTGGCCATCGGTCATACCGAAGCGCATGGCTACTACGCCTGCCTCTCGTTCTGAGAGGGTGTCAAGGACGCTGTGTAGCTGTTCCTGGAGCAGGGTGAAGGAGACTGCGTCGGCGGGGACCACTGCCTCGGAGTCTTCGATGAGGTCACCGAATTCTGAGTCACCGTCTTCGCCCAGGGGGGTGTGCAGTGAGATGGGTTCACGGCCGTATTTCTGTACCTCGATGACCTTTTCGGGGGTCATATCGAGTTCTTTAGCGAGCTCTTCGGGGGTGGGTTCACGGCCTAGATCCTGCAGCATCTGGCGCTGCACGCGGGCGAGCTTGTTGATGACTTCAACCATGTGCACGGGGATGCGGATGGTACGAGCCTGGTCTGCCATGGCGCGGGTGATAGCCTGGCGGATCCACCAGGTGGCGTAGGTTGAGAATTTGAAGCCCTTGGAGTAATCGAACTTCTCTACCGCACGGATTAGACCTAGGTTACCTTCCTGGATGAGGTCCAGGAAGAGCATACCGCGGCCGGTGTAGCGCTTAGCCAGTGAAACGACCAGGCGAAGGTTGGCTTCGAGCAGGTGGTTCTTGGCGCGGCGTCCGTCATGAATGACCCAGCGGAGCTCTTTTTTGAGTTCGGGGCTCATATCGGGGTTGTCTTTGAGCTTGTGCTCGGCGTAGAGGCCAGCTTCGATGCGCATGGCTAAGTCGACTTCCTGCTCTGCGTTTAGCAGGGCAACCTTGCCGATTTGCTTGAGGTAGTCTTTGACCGGGTCTGCCGTGGCACCGGGGGTGACGACGCGGACGGCGGGGGCGTCATCTTCGTCGTTGGTAGTCAGAACGAAGCCGGAGCCTTTAGCCGCTACGGCTTCTGCTTCTTTCTTTTCTTCCTTAGTGACGGACTCTGCTTCATCGCCGTCTTCCTCGTCAACTTCTTCATCGTCAAGTTCGAGGTCTCCGGACTCAAGATCTAGGTCTTCAGTTTCAATTTCGTCACCGTCTTTAGCTTTGCGTCCCTTTTTAGGCGCTGCTTTTTGAACGGTGGTTTTCTTGGGCGCAGCAGCGGGTGTCTCGGCCTCGTCTGCTTCTAGGGCGTCAGCTACCTCATCCGCCTTTTTTGCTTTGGCACGGGTGGAGGTTTTTACGGCAGTTGTTTTGGCTGCAGCGGTATCGCTGGTTGCTTTCTTGCGTGCGGCTGGTGACACAGAAAACCTTTCTGATTAGCTGACCGTGTGCGATGGTGCGCGGTGTTCGCGGTCAAAACACCTAAGACCCTGTCAAGTCTGCGGTCATTGAAAATCGCTGTTTGAATCAGGGTTTCTATGTGGGATAACACCTGGTTGCATAACATTATTCCCTGGGAAGGGTGCAGATTTCACGCAGTACTGTGAGCGGGGTCAGTAGTCAAGTATGACATGTTTTTTGGTCTTTACCTACTTAGCACGACCCAAGGTTGACCGTTCTTCATCACGTTAGATATTGGGTTGTGGCCTAGCAGATAACCAGACGGGTAAAACTCCGGCATCGAGGACTCGATGTAAGACGGTGGGCTCATTGCCGTGGTGAATCGGCTCCACCGCCCTCAGGAGGTAGTCTGCGAGAGTGGACTTACCCTGCAACCAGTGAGCCCAGGCCTGAGCTAGTTTGAGCAGGCTTTCAGGTTTATGATGGGCAGCTTCTTCAAGAATCGTGGCAATAGCGCACAGTGCAGCTAGTCTGTCCCAGTTGGGGCTTTGCGTGTCGTGCCCGCAGAGCTTTGATGCCATGGACGCGATTGCTGCGCCGTCAGCAGGTCCCTTAGTTTCAACCGGGTTCAGAAGGCTTTTCCGGTCAAGGCCGTATCTATTGAGGCTGCTTTTCTGAGGTAGCACCGGTGTGGTCTGGCTCTTATCTAGACCTACCGTGGCAGTTTCTTCTAGGCGGCAACTAATATTTTCAAGGGCAGCTAGCGCCTCTTGCAACCCGGTGCAAGCGAGGTAGATGACCAGTTGCACGGTGGCGGTGCTGTTGAGAGAAGCAATCAGATAAGCTCCAACATCTTGGTTGAGCACGGTACGAATGAGGTCAGCTGGTGCTGGGCTCACCACGTCACGGTGAGGTGGTCTTGCTAAATCCTTGGGACTATCAACCCCTAAAGAGCGGTACCCCAGCACTACCTCAACACCACGTTGCAAGGCAGCGTCCCACATCATAAGTTCAGCCCGTATTTGATGGTACTCAACCACATCACTTTCAGCCTTTTGGGTGAGATATCCCAGCGCAGCAAACTCAGTGTGGGCAAGCCAGCTATCGCGCCGGACGACGTCCGCTGTTTCCATGGGATCCCAGAGATATTTTTCGAGGAACTCCTCATGGCTTCTAGCCACATCAGAGCCCTGTTCGAACATCTCGTGGTATATAGGGCTATCCACCACGCTAGCGGTTGGGGTAGCGGGCAATAGGGTGAGCTCCGGCGGGTGAAGTGCCCAGAGGAATCTGTGTCCTACTGCTATCACGTCTATCAGGTCTATGGAATGGTTAACCAGACAGCGGTGAAGGGATGGAATGAGGGCTTGCACCTGATCAATAAAGTTATTGTTTGAGCACTCTGAATAGTCCAGAGAATATGGCGCTGCTAATTCCCTTTCCTTATCCATTTCATCTGCGGTGCTCCCGAAGAAAACTGCGAAGAGACGATTGTTGGGGTCTGCGTTCGTGGCAGACTGGGGTAGCTGGGAGAGGAAGAAGTCAAAATATTCCCCGTAGTCATCTCCCCCTGCAACGGGTAAATCTATACGGAGCAAGGGCCCTACCCCCGGTGAGCCCACGGTCAGTAAAACCAGGGAATTTCGCGGCCAGAACCCCAGGGTGTGCACACACACCGCCACCACGTCGGCTTCTTGCCGCACGGGCGTATTGATCTTCGGTGGGCAATCACCGGTGACTGGCAACAAACCGGTCGGATAAAAAGATGCAAAAGGGTATCGGCTATTCATGCACCTAGCCTGCCCGGCCAGGATAGCCTGCTTCAATGCCAGGAAGCGCTGTGGATAAACTCGTCTAGAAAACTACCGAAAAATCAGCGGTACCTGGTTCTCAATGAGCCTCAGACAGTGGGATAGCGACAGAAAATGACGCTTAGCTACCTAGCCCTGCACACCCCTAGTTCACGGTTTGAACCCAGACCAGTTCACTGGGGTAGGTAGGGGTAGCTAGGGCACTAGTCCTGATCCCCGTCGTTCATTTGAGCCAGATAGGCCTCAATTTCAGCCCCGATTTCATCACGTGAAGGCACCACACCAGCAGCCCGTTGAGACAGCGGAATACCAACGTAGCCGTCATCACCAGCGTTGGCATCGTAGGAGGCTTCAAGACGAGAAATCATCATCTGGATTTCAGGATTGGCGTTAGCCTGCTCATTGATTTGGAGCTGAACATTCTCTGACATCTCCCTCAAACGGTCAGAAGGCAAGCTCAGCTTCGCAGCCATTGACAAGTGTTCCATGGCGACCAGCGCTGTCTGAGGTAACTCTGACTCAGAAAGGTATTGCGGAACGTTCACCGCAAACCCTGCGGTACCGATCCCAGCTTCATCCAGAGCAATTTCAAGCAGACTACTCACTGACCCTTGAACGATTGCTTCCGGCTTCCACGCAGAAATACCTCGCGTGAGGTCTTTACGGGAGCCGTGGGCTGTCACGGGCAAGGGGCGGGTATGGGGAACCGGCATAGGGAACCCCGAAATCAGGAGCACCACAGAGGTATCAAGGCGTTGCGCCAATTCGACGACCGAAGCGGTAAAACGCTGCCAGAGCAAATCAGGTTCAGCCCCCGCAAGCAGTAAGAAAGGCTTACCCAGGCGGTCCTCTACGGCATACAGTTTTAGTTCTGGCAATACAGGGTCTGTGTAGTGGTCACGTTTGAAGGTCACTCTGGGCCTGCGCGCGCGGTAATCGTGCAACCGGTCAGCATCAAATTCAACCAAAGGGATGTTGTTAAGCTCGTGCAAAAGCACCTCGCCCAAGTGCCCGGCCGTTCCACCGGCGTCCTGAGGGTGAGAAAGCGCGATGACCAGAGGCAGGCCCTGCAATCTTTGGTTCTCGAAGATACCCGAGTGAGCAATATACAGTTGCTCCGAGTTATCCCTATTCATCATTGCAAGCCCCTTTCTACCGTAGCTCATTCATCTCATAATCCTTGATGTGAGTAACCATAGTACTCCAGCAACCTCGAACATCGAATGGCTGTAACGGTTCCAACACCGATTACCCTCTTTTCATTCCAAGCCCTGATCTGTGTGAGGTTTCGCTGTGCGGTGATTTCCACCGTCAGCACGGTGCTTAGTACACATTTATTCAAAACCCACCTACTCTTGAGTAGTGAATCACGGGGGGCCGCCTCATCCATGAGCGACCTCAGCCCTCACCTCGCGGGTGCATTTCTCACCCCCAACGCTTTGCAAGGAGCACGTATATGAGCGAATCTCACGACCTTTCCTTCTCAGTTTCAGCTGCTGAACTTGAGCACCTGGACGCCGGAGTCTTGGTCCTCGGTGTCCATTCAACCGATGAAGGCCCCGCCCTGGCGCACAACCCCCTGGAGACTGAAACAGCTGAGGGTCTCGAAGCTATCCTGGAGGATTTAGGGGTTACCGGTGCCGCTGACGAGCTCACCCGACTACCCGGAATCGATGGAGCCGGTGCAGATATCATCGCCCTCATTGGGCTGGGCAAGCAGACTGAGGACGCTACTGCCCACCTCAATAATCTGCGATACTCCGCTGGATCAGCCTTCCGCCAGCTGGCCGGTGTAGAGAGCGTTGCGATAGCGCTGGGCACCAATAACATTGAAGAAGTGGCTGCCCTTGCCGAGGGTGCAGCTTTTGGGGCTTTCAGTGACAAGCAACTTCGCGCTAAAACCGCTGATAGCGTCAAGGCCCCGGTTTCGGACGTCACCATTATTACCGAGATTTCCGCAACTGATGCTGAGCCGGTACTCACCCGCGCCTTGATCATCGGCGAGGCAGTAGACCACACCCGACGCCTGGTCAATACCCCTCCTTCCCACCTCTACCCCGAAACTTTCGCTGCAGAGGCAGTTGAGCGCGTAGCCAGCCTTGAGAACGTCGAAGCCCGAGTGTGGGACTTTGACCAGCTTCTTGATGAAGGCTTTGGCGGCATCGTTGGAGTGGGCAAGGGTTCAGCTCGTAAGCCCCGTTTTGTGGAGGTTAAGTACACCCCCGCCGGCGCTATGAAGACGGTTGCTATTGTCGGCAAGGGCATTACCTTTGATACCGGCGGAATTTCGCTGAAGCCCGGAAATGCCATGGGAACCATGAAATCAGATATGGCCGGTGCCGCCACCGTACTAAATGTCGTAGCCGCAGCCGCTGAACTAGAGATTCCCGTAGCTGTTACCGGCTACCTCTGCTTGGCTGAAAACATGCCCTCAAGCACCGCAACCAAGCCCGAGGACGTCCTCACCATGCGCGGGGGGCGCACCGTTGAAGTCATGAATACAGACGCCGAAGGTCGGCTTGTCATGGCTGACGGTCTTGCCTACGCCTCAGAAGCAGAACCCGATGTCATCCTGGATATCGCCACGCTAACCGGTGCCCAGCTCATTGCGCTCGGTGTTCGTACCGCAGCGGTCATGGGTGATAAAGAAATCCGTGAAAAGGTCGCAGAGATTTCACAAGAAACTGGCGAACCCTACTGGCCTATGCCCATGCCCGAGCACCTGCGCTCTTCTCTTAAGTCCTCTGTTGCTGACCTGCAAAATATTGGCTCCCGCTATGGCGGCATGCTGGTGGCAGGGCTCTTCCTTGAAGAATTTGTGGGAGAAAAAGACGGGGCGAAAATCCCCTGGGCCCACCTTGACTTCGCCGGCCCCTCCTTCAATGAGGAGGCCGCCTACGGTTACACCCCCAAGGAAGGCACCGGCCACTCGGTAGCAACCCTGCTCAAGTTCATTGAGACTTACGCCTAAGATCTAGCTCGCTAGAGATTGAGTACACCCCGCACCACTCTGGAGTGGTGCGGGGTGTAACTTTTTTCACCACAAACCGTGGTGTTTGCCATAGAAAACATCGCAGATAGGGCCAAAAAGAACCAAAGACCGCCGTGTAGGTGCTGACCAACAGAACCGCATCCACCCTACAAACCGCCCGAAAGCCCCGCTACCAGCGCTAACACTTACTTCCGCACTTAAAGTAGGGGCAAGAAGGCTACTGCTAAGGGCTAAGTAACAAAACGCTCCTGAATAGTGGAGGTGTGCCCCTGCAAGCGATAAGCTTAGGAGGACAGTACATAAGGGGGCTTATACCCCGCAACCCATGCAAGGGAGCGTCAACGTGGCCGATTCGGCAACAACAGAATTCGATATCCTCATCCTCGGTGGTGGCAGCGCTGGTTACTCAGCCGCTCTACGAGCAGTGCAGCTTGGCTTCACCGTTGGTCTCGTCGAAAAGAGCAACCTTGGTGGCACTTGCCTGCACACCGGTTGTATTCCTACTAAGGCTTACCTGCACGCAGCAGAACTCGCTTCTGAAGCACGCGAAGCTTCGAAGTACGGCGTGAACACCACCCTCGATTCCATCGACATGGCTAAGGTTCGTAGCTACAAGGACGGCATCGTTGCCGGCAAGTTCAAGGGCCTAACCGGTCTTCTCAAAATGAAGAAGGTTACCATCATTGAGGGTGAGGGCAAGCTCACCGGCACCGACACCATCACCGTAGACGGCACCGCCTACAAAGGTAAGCACATCATCCTTGCATCGGGTTCAGTCTCCAAGACCTTTGGCATCGAAATCGGCGGCAAGGTTCTCACCTCAACCGAAGCCCTGCAGATGGACTACCTCCCCAAGAGCGCTATTGTGCTCGGCGGCGGCGTCATCGGCTCAGAGTTCGCTTCCATGTGGAACTCCATGGGCGTAGACGTCACCATCATCGAGGGCCTACCCCACCTGGTACCCAACGAAGACCCCGCCATCATTAAGGTGCTCGAACGCGAATTCAAGAAGCGCGGCATCAAGTCCTCACTAGGCAAGTTCTTCAAGACCGTTGAGCAGGACGCCAATGGCGCCAAGGTCACCCTTGAAGACGGCACCGCTTTCGAAGCTGAGATTGTTCTGGTAGCAGTGGGCCGTGGCCCCAACACCGAAGGTTTTGGCTACGACGAGCAGGGTCTGACTATGGACCGCGGCTTCGTGATCACCAACGAGCGCCTGCACACCGGCGTAGCTAACATCTACGCTATCGGCGACATCGTCCCCGGCGTGCAGCTCGCTCACCGCAGCTACCAGCAGGGCCGCTTCGTCATCGAAGACATCGCAGGTCTGAACCCCCAGGTCGTTGAAGATATCAACATCCCCAAGGTCACCTACTCCGAACCTGAAATCGCTTCCATCGGTTACTCCCAGCCCAAGGCCGAAGAGAAGTTCGGCAAGGAAAATGTTCAGGTTGCTGAATACAACCTGGCAGGCAACGGCAAGTCCTCCATCCTGGGCACCGGCGGTCTGGTCAAGGTTATCCGCGAGAAGGATGGCCCCATCATCGGTGTTCACGCCGTTGGCAAGCGTATGGGCGAGCAGATTGGTGAGGCTCAGATGTGGGTTGTCTGGGAAGCTTTCCCCGAGGACGTTGCACAGTTCATCCACGCTCACCCCACTCAGAACGAGGCACTGGGTGAAGCAGCTATGGCACTAGCCGGCGCTCCGCTGCACGGCTAATCATCAGCTTTCGGTAGGTGGCGGGTCTCAACCCGCCACCTACCCTCATAAATTTTCATCACTCACAAGGAGATACGAAGGACTATGTCCACTACCGTAGAACTGCCCGCACTGGGCGAATCCGTCACCGAAGGTACCATCACCCGCTGGCTCGTAGAGGTTGGCGAAACCGTTTCGGTTGATCAGCCTATCGTTGAAGTTTCCACCGATAAGGTTGATACTGAGGTCCCCTCACCCGTCGCCGGCGTTATCGAAGAAATCCTCGTTGAAGAAGACGAGGACATCGAGGTTGGTGCTCCTCTCGTTGTTATTGGCGACGGTTCAGGTTCAGCATCAAAGGAAGAAGCTAATCAAGCTCCCGCTAAAGAAGCTCCTGCTGCTGAAGAAGCACCCGCCGAAGAAGCACCCGCTGAAGAGAAGAAAGAAGAAGCTCCTGCTGCTTCAGCCAGTTCTTCTGAGGGCACCGAGGTTACCCTGCCTGCACTCGGCGAATCCGTCACCGAAGGTACCATCACCCGCTGGCTCAAGGAGATTGGCGAAGAAGTCGCTGTCGACGAGCCCCTGGTTGAGGTTTCAACCGACAAGGTCGACACTGAGGTTCCCTCACCCGTCGCCGGTACTTTGCTTGAAATCCGTATCCAGGAAGATGAGGACGCCGAGGTAGGCCAGGTTCTGGCTGTTATCGGTTCAGCCTCAGCTGCTTCTGCTCCCGCTGAAAAGGCTCCCGAGGCTCCCGCGGCTGAGGAGAAGAAGGAAGAGGCACCTACCGCTCCCGCTGAAGAAGAGAAGAAGGAAGAAGCTCCGGCGGCTGACTCCGCACCCGCTTCTGAGAACAGCGGTGAGGCATACGTAACTCCCCTGGTTCGCAAGCTGGCAAAGCAGGAAGGCGTTGACCTCTCCACCGTCAAGGGCACCGGTGTTGGTGGTCGCATCCGCAAACAGGACGTCCAGGCAGCCGCTGACGCCAAGAAGTCAGCTGCCCCCGCAGTAGAGGCAAAACCTGCTGCTGAAGCTCCCGCGACCAATGCTGCTCCTGCTCAGAAGGCTGCGGCTCCTGCTGTTGAAAAGTCTTCTAAGCGAGGCACCACCGAGAAGGCTCCCCGTATTCGCCAGGTTGTTGCTAAGCGTATGGTTGAGTCACTGGCTATCTCAGCACAGTTGACCACCGTTCAGGAAATTGACCTGACCCGTCTGATGGCTCTGCGTAACAAGGCTAAGGATGGCTTCGCAGCTCGCGAGGGCGCTAAGCTAACCGTTCTGCCCTTCTTCGTCAAGGCAGTGACCGAAGCTCTGCAGCAGTTCCCCCAGTTCAACTCATCCATGAGCGAAGACTTCAAGGAAATCACCTACCACGGTTCCGAAAACATCGGTCTCGCAGTTGATACTCCCCGCGGTCTGATGGTTCCCGTCATCAAGGATGCCGGTGACCTGAACATCTCAGGTATTGCTAAGAAGATTAGTGACGTTGCAGGCCGTGCCCGCGACGGTCAGGTCAGCCCCGAGGAACTCTCAGGTTCGACTTTCACCATCTCTTCAACCGGCCAGACCGGCGGTGTATTCTTCACCCCGATCATTAACCAGCCCAACGTTGCTATCCTGGGTATCGGCTCAACCAACAAGCGTCCCGCTATTGTTCAGGACGCTGAGGGTAACGATGTCATTGCTGTGCGTAGCCTGGCTTACTTCTCACTGACCTACGATCACCGCGTAGTAGATGGTGCGGATGCCGGTCGCTTCCTCAACTTCCTCAAGACCCGTCTTGAACAAGCAGCTTTCGACGCTGAGCTCGGTCTCTAAGGCTCAGAGCCTTTCAAGAAGGTAGGGGCGTTACTCGGTTTTTCCGGGTAACGCCGCTTTTTTCTACGGACCACGTGCCTAGTTCCACACCTGTTTTAGTGTCATAGTGTCGATATAAAAAGGTGTCTTCAGTAGACTGGTACTTATGTCTATCGCGTTTTCAGTTCTCCTTGCTCTTCACCTTATCGGTGCTTCCCTTGTCTTCGGTATCTGGGTAGCCAATCTTAAGAAGGGCATTGTTGTGCCCGGCCAGTTCCATGCGGCCCTACTGCAGCTCATCACCGGCTTTGCTATGTATTTCTGGCAGATGAGCCAGGGCATGGTGCTCAACCACATGATGATCGGCATCAAGATGCTTCTTGCTTTGATTATCGCGATCGCTGCTTTCATGGGTCAGAAGAAATACAAGGCAGCCCTGGCAGTAGGCCGACCTGAAGACGCCAAGAACATCGCGCTTGCTCATACCGTTGGTGGTCTGGCACTGGTGAATATTCTGATTGCAGTTTTCATGAACACTCACATCTAAAAATTTTTGTTAGGACGGCGCCGGTAAGTTACCGGCGCCGTTTTCGTTTACTCTTCAAGAGTTTGGGGTGCTGCGGATACCAGCAATAGGTGTCCGTCTTGCACACGGGCACTCACATTCACCTGCTGAAAGACCCTACCCCCTGCGGTATAGATTCCTGCTGTTTCCAGCTCTTCCTTGCTCCCCTCAGGCTCATAACCTTGAGCTTCAATGATTGTTAGGGCCGTGATGTCATCGCCCTGAACCTCAAGATTATTGATTTCTACTAGCCGAGTTGTCATCGAGGCTAACTGACGATCGCTATCAGCTGCTATAAGTGCTGTATCAGCCCGGTGCAACTCTGACTCTGCCAGTGCGTAACGGGTAATCTCGCCGGTCTTGCCCGAGGCTAGCACCTGGCTGCGTGTATCGATGAGAGTTGATAGGTTCTCGGCATAGTCTAAAGATGTCTCGCCACCATCAGTAGAGGGCTCTGAGGCGGCTTCTGGAGGCTGTGCCGGTAGGCTTTGCTGCACTAGAGCGCTGGATGGCTCTGTTATGGCGCTCTCTGGAGAGCTGTAAGGAGACTCTTGAGAGGTGAGCAGAATTCCGGCGCCCACGAGCATAGCCAACACGGTGAGGGTGCCAAGAATGAGCGGTAACCGTCTATCCCCTTTTTTACCAGCAAATATTTTCTTTGGGGTAGCCTGAGACGCGCTGAGATCCTGAACCTCGCCCAGCAGCGGCGGTTTACGCCTAAATCGCTCTTTAGGCACAGAATCAAAGCGGGTTGGTCTAATAGCTGGCAGTCGAGAAACCACGCTTTCATGAGCGCTCAAATGTAGCTCTAGAGGCTCAGGGTCCTTCGAAAGCTCGAAGAGGGCAGCTATTTGCTGAAGCCCCGGCTGGTGTGAGCGGCGATCAATGGCGTCCTCTAGGGTGCGCGCAAGAGTCTCCCCAGCTTCTGGGACGCTAAGCGATAGCGGCTTACGAAAACGCTGAGCTGCAGCCTTTTCGCCGGTGAGACAGAGCCATAACAAAGCTGCGAGAGCAGAAATATCTTCTGCCCGGTGTTTTTTGAGCACCTCAGCTGGAGCATCCCTCACATCAAGAGAGGGAACTAGAAGCTTAAGTTCCCCAGCAACGGTAAACACGACCTGCTGACCGGTGAGCTGACTGAAGGAGAGATGGTTTTCGTGCAGATAGGTCATTGCCGCACACAGATCGTGCGCTAGACGGCTGACCTGTTCGAGGGGTAACCGGCCTTTAGCCGCACAGTAATCAGCTAGTGTGCCAGCTTCAGCGGCCTGACACCAAACCTGATCGTTTTCCCCGCTGCTCGTCACCGCCACCACCGTGAGCACATGGGGGTGAGAGACCAGTGCGCAGAGACGTTCGGCTGCTTTCACATACTGATGTTGACCAGCATTAAGCTGTATCAGTGTGTAGGTTCCTGCTGGCATTTCAAGATTGTTAGCGGTGTGCTCCCCGCACTCCACAATCCAGGTACTGTGCCTGTAGCCGTTTTCCAGCGGGTAGCGGACCATCACATCGTTAGGAGCCCTCAGGGTGGGTTGCTGGCCTAGGGTTTCTGCAGTGCTCATAGAAACAGTGATACACCTATCGAACAATCTCCGCTGATGCTCTCCACAGAGAGCAGAAATGCACTGGTTAACGCGGTGAAGACCGGCTGTGGATAGAAAGATACACAGAGTCATCAAGAACCGGTGAGCATCCTAACCTTCCACACCACAGCTGAAAGCAACTGTTGGCAAAAACATAGTCAACCATACAGGGGCACCGTCCTCTCGGTTTTCTCACTGCAGGGCAAAAACGATAGTCTAGAAGCTATGGCTCTAAAGTTTGAACGGGTAGGTTTAGCCCCCGATTACGTGGACTACTCATTGGCGCTTGAACTGCAGCAGGCGACCCACCAAAAAGTAGCTGCCAAGCAGCAGCAAAATACCGTGCTCATCCTTGAGCACCAAGCAGTTATCACCGCCGGCAAACGCACCGAAAGCCACGAATACCCTTCTGACCAGAGCACCCCCGTCATCAAAATCGACCGCGGCGGCAAACTTACCTGGCACGGCCCGGGTCAGCTGGTGGGCTACCCCATCGTCCGCCTCCCCGAACCCATTGATGTAGTGAAGTTTGTGCGTGACCTCGAAGAAATCCTCATCAACCTCCTGACTGAAATGGGAATCACCTGCCAACGCATCGAAGGGCGCTCAGGTGTATGGGTGCCCGGTGATGGCGCTCTGTTGCAAGACAAGAAAATTGCAGCTATTGGTCTGCGCGTCTCAAAAAACACCACCATGCACGGCTTCTCCATCAACTGCAATAACCCCGTGGATGTTTTTGAGCCCTTTATTCCCTGCGGGATCACCGACGCTGGCGTGACTACCATCAGCGAACAGCTGGGGCGGAATGTAAACCCGGCAGATATTGTTGATGCACTAGAAGCACATATGCTCCGGTACGCAGATACTCTGGCTGAAAATTTTACGCCCGAGCCCTAAACCCTACGGGCGCGACCTCCGCTACCGCAGCCTGCACTCAAGATTTAAATAACCAATGGTAATGACACCAAAGGAGCACCGTTAATGAGCACCACCTCAGAAGGCCGCAAGCTACTGCGCGTTGAAGCACGCAACGCCGAAGTACCCATCGAGAAAAAACCCTCCTGGATCAAAACCACCGCCAAAGTTGGCCCCGAGTACAAGGAAATGATTGACCTTGCCCGCGGCTCAGGCCTGCACACCGTCTGCGAAGAAGCAGGCTGCCCCAATATCTTCGAATGCTGGGAAGACCGCGAAGCAACCTACCTCATCGGCGGTTCAGAATGCACTCGCCGCTGCGACTTCTGCATGATTGATACCGGCAAGCCCGTTGCCATCGACCGCACCGAACCCATCAAGGTAGCCCTTAATGTCAAGAAAATGGGCTTGCGTTACGCCACCGTTACCGGCGTCGCCCGAGATGACCTAGAGGACGGCGGCGCCTGGCTCTACGCCGAAACCATCCGCCAAATTCACCGTGTCTCTCCCAACACCGGTGTCGAAATTCTTATCCCCGACTTCAAGGGCAAAGAAGAAGACGTACAGCAGGTCATCGATGCCAAGCCCGAAGTCTTTGCCCACAACCTCGAAACTGTGCCCCGTATCTTCAAGCAGATCCGCCCCGCCTTCCGTTACGAACGTTCACTAGACGTCATCACCCAGGGTAAAGAGGCCGGCATGATCACCAAATCCAACCTCATCCTGGGCATGGGTGAAACCAACGAAGAAGTCTACGAAGCACTCTGCGATCTACACGATGCCGGCACCGACCTCATCACCCTCACCCAGTACCTGCGCCCCGGCCCCCTCTTCCACCCCATCGAACGCTGGGTCAAACCCCAAGAATTCGTAGAACTCTCAGCTATGGCAGAAGAAATCGGTTTCGCCGGCGTCATGGCCGGCCCCATGGTTCGTTCCTCCTACCGCGCCGGACGCCTCTGGGCACGTGCCATGAAAAAGAACGGCCGTGAAATCCCCGAGCACCTAGCGCATATCTCTGATGAAGGGTTCGCTGCGCAGGAAGCAAGCTCACTGGTAGCAGCCGGCCGCTAAGCTGAGAGGGTCAGCTGCTCTCAGCAGGTCCGCCGATATCCTAGCTGGATGACGGCACCTGCAGATACCCTCCTACTCTCTGCCAGCTAGTTAGTTTGTGGGCGAGAGCGGTCACTCCTCAGCCCCTGAAGTTCCATAATCATCCCAATCTTAGGTATAAGTGCCCGCCGGTTTTCCCGGTGGGCACTGCCCGTATAGAATAGGAAAGTTACGGCGTTGCCCCTCATCTAGCGGAGCGCCCAAAATCGACACACGAAGGATTACCCAGTGGCTGAATCTCGTGGTAGCACCCGCGCACAGACTCGTGAAGAAAAGAAGCAGGCTCGCGCCGAGCGCCGCGCTAAGCGTGGCCCCGGCATGTTCGCTCAGATGAAGCAGGTCTATAAAATGACCCGCGAGCAAGACCCCAACATCCCCTGGACCCTGGCTCTCATCTTCTTCGGAACGGTACTGGTCTTCCTCCTCATCGGTCTGCTCCTCAACAACTGGATTACCTTCCTGCTCATCGGTATCCCTTTGGGCATCCTCTTTGCAGTGATGGTACTTTCACGCCGCGCAGAAAAAGCAGCGTTCGCCCAGCTTGATGGCCAGCCTGGCCGTTCCGGCGCCGCTCTCTCTACCCTGCGTCGCGGCTGGATCTTTGAGCAGCAGCCCGTTGCCGCCAACAAGTCCCAGGACGTCATCTTCCGCGCCATCGGCCGCCCCGGCATCGTCCTTGTTACCGAAGGCCCCACCAGCCGTGTTAACCCCCTGGTTCAGAAGGAAAAGCTGAAGTACAAGAAGATTGTGCCCACCGTTCCCATTCACGTGGTTAACTCAGGTAACGATGAGGGCCAGGTTGAGCTCAAGAAGCTAACTAAGACCCTCAACAAGCTCCCCAAGCAGCTCACCCAGCAGGAAATGCACCAGGTAGCTAACCGCATCGATTCTTTGGGTAAGCACAACAACATCATGAGCGCACTACCCAAGGGCATCGACCCCATGCGTATGCGCCCAGACCGCAAGGGCATGCGCTAAACAGTCTGAAATAAAGCCCCCTCCTGCTAGAGATTGCCTGACAGTCAAGAAGCAAGAGGGGGCTTTTTGCATATTGTGCTCTTGCCCTAAGATTTTTTGCGGTTCTTATACCAAATCACGATGAACATGTAGGCCATCAGGGCCAGAGTTGCTTGCATCATGTAACGGTCAATCGTCATCAGCACCGGCTTAATCTCTTCACCGAAAGTAACTCCCAGGTAAAGATAGAAGCACTTGAGTAAAAGCGCCAATAGAAAAACGTAGCCTGCAATAGCCCAGCCCTTGAACCTGCGGATCCCTGCTATGGCCACCAGAATGGTAGCAGGTATCGGCGAAAAGGGCAGAAAGGCGAGGAAGAGGCAGAAATAGATGTGTCTCTGCACGAAACCTTCAAGTTTGCGATACCAGAGCGGTGTGTGGCTAGCGAAGATCCAATCGAGGAAAGCCTGCCCCCAGTGTTTCCCCATGAAGAAGTAAACCACCAGGAATTTCACTGCACTGAGAGCAGCCACGGTTACGAGCCCGGCCCAGAGCAGGGGCTGACTGGGGGTGCGGGCTGCAAGGCTGAGGACCGAAAGACTAGAGCCGGTCAGTAGCGTGTAGAGGAAGGTGTAGTTAATCAGCAGATAGGCTCGAAGTGGGATCAGCGCCAACGAATAGACCGTGATCAGGCCCAGCGCTGTCAGTAGCCAGCGGTCTACCGTTCTCGGGTGAGTGAGAAAGCTGGGTAGGGCTGGATTACTGATAGCTGGGCCGATTGGTGCTGAGGGCGAGCGGGTTTGGGCGGTGCCTGAGTAATCATCGGGCTCGGAGGTCTTCTCTGGTGTCATGTCAGCTCCCTTAGCGAATCATGGTGAGCACGGTATGACGTGCGCGGTCGTGCAGGCCTCGATGGTCAGCGTCCATAATCACCACGGGAAGGATCAGCATTACCATGCTTTGTCGGATCAAGGCAGTAAGCCAACCAGCGGGTTGCCCGTCCAGCCGCTGAACCTGCATTCCCAAGGCAAAGTGCCCCACTGTGTGCCCCATAAAGCCAACAGCAGATACAAGATAGAGCCAAAAAATAACTAGCTGAGCGCTATCAACCAGGGCCGTGTTGACGCCCGAGAGGGGGCCTTGGGAAAGGGCCCAAAAAATACCTTCTATCAGGAACCAGTCAAGGCAAAAGGCAATAAGACGGCGCATGGGGCGGGCGAGGGCACCGGGACCCCGCTGTGGGCGCCCCATATCCTGGCCCGGGTACAGCTGTTCAGTCGGCGCTCCATCAATCCAGGAGCCCATATCTTTTCTACTAACCACTGTTCCAGAATACCTTTCGCACCTGCCTACCTTCGAATAGGCGACCCAGTATGTGGTTTGTATCCCACGCTAACCCGAGATTTTATCTAAAATAGAAGAGTTAGCGCTCACCGGCCTATGTTTACCTCACGCTCACACAGGGTTCATCCTGTTACATGAGTGAAACAAAGCCGATACTCGCGGGCAAAAGAGCCAGCCTAGGCTGGTACCAATACAGTGCGCATCACCAGCGCACCATTTAGCGGTCGACACACGTCAAGGAGAACAACCGACTATGTTCACTACTGCTCAGGAAGTCTTAGACTTCATCAAAAATGAAGGAATCCGTTTCGTGGATATCCGTTTCTGCGATATGCCCGGCGTTCAGCAGCACTTCAACCTGCCCGCTAAGGCGGTAGATGAGGACTTCTTCATCACCGGTCAGATGTTTGACGGCTCATCGATTCGCGGCTTCCAGGGCATTGCTGAATCGGACATGCAGTTGATCCCTGATCCCAAGAGCGCTTATGTTGACCCCTACCGTCTTGAAAAGACCCTGATTATTACCGGTTCGATTGTGAACCCCCGTACCGGTGAGTCCTACCACCGCGACCCCCGCGGCGTCGCTGAGCGCGCTGAAGAATACCTGAAGTCAACCGGTATCGCTGACACCGCTTTCTTTGCCTCAGAAGCTGAATTCTTTGTCTTTGAGGACGTCCGCTACGAAATCACCCCTCAGTCCACCTTCTTCAAGATTGACTCTGATGAAGCTCCGTGGAACTCAGGCCGCAAGGAAGAGGGCGGCAACCTGGGTAACAAGACCCTCACCAAGGGGGGCTACTTCCCCGTTTCCCCCGTGGACAAGCAGGCTGACCTGCGCGATGCTATGTGCGTTGCTCTGGATGAGGTAGGTCTCGAAGTCGAGCGTTCCCACCACGAGGTAGGTGCTGCTGGTCAGGCTGAGATCAACTACAAGTTCTCAACCCTTACCCAGGCAGCCGATGACCTGCTCAAATTCAAGTACGTCATCAAAAACACCGCTGACCAGTGGGGCAAGTCTGTTACCTTCATGCCTAAGCCTGTCTTCGGTGATAACGGTTCCGGCATGCACTGCCATCAGTCCCTGTGGCAGGACGGCGAGCCCCTCTTCTACGATGAGCGCGGCTATGCAGGTCTGTCAGATATCGCCCGCTGGTACATTGGCGGCCTGATTGAGCACTCCTCATCGGTTCTAGCTTTCACTAACCCCACCGTGAACTCCTACAAGCGTCTGGTTCCCGGTTACGAAGCACCCATCAACATGGTCTACTCGCAGGGTAACCGCTCCGCTGGTATCCGCATCCCCATCACCGGTACCAACCCCAAGGCTAAGCGTCTTGAATTCCGTGCGCCGGACCCCTCATCCAACCCCTACCTGGCCTTTGCTGCTCAGCTGATGGCAGGCTTGGACGGTATCCGTAACCGCATTGAACCCCCCGCACCCATCGACAAGGACCTCTACGAGCTACCCGCCGAAGAAGCAGCAGACATCAAGAAGGCACCTGCCAACCTTGAAGAAGCTCTCGTAGCCCTGGAAGCCGACCACGACTTCCTGCTGGCTGGCGACGTCTTCACCCAGGATCTCATCCAGGCTTGGATTGACTACAAGCGCACCAATGAGCTTGCTCCCCTGCTGCTGGTCCCCCACCCCCTGGAATACCAGATGTACTACGGCGTCTAAAACCGCCTAGTTTCGTCTTGAATGACCACGCCCCGCACCGCTAATGAATACGGTGCGGGGCGTGTTTTCAACCCTCTCAGGCGGGGTAGACGGTACCGTAGAAAACGTAGTTACCACTCCCACCGAAAGAAGAGAATACCGTGGCTTACTCCCCCACCCAGCTCAACGGAGAAACCGTTTACCGCAATGAGGTCTTCCAGACCGGGCTGATGTCCCAGCTGCTTGACGGGATCTACGACGGCGAAATGACCATCGGTGAGCTCCTGGGCCACGGCAACTTTGGTGTGGGCACCTTCAACGGGCTGGACGGCGAGATGGTGGTGCTAGACGGTAACTGCTACCAGATGCGCCACGACGGTAGCGTAGAACCAGCTAGTCTGGATCAGAAGACACCCTTTGCCGTAGTGATGAATTTTGTACCCACCATCCGCAGAGGCTTGCCTAACAACATCATTCGTACATCGGCTTCTCAGGTTCTTGACGACTTCACGGTCTCAAAGAATTACATGTACGCCATTAAAATTGTGGGCGACTTCGAATGGGTCCGCACACGCACCGTGCAGAAGCAGGAAAAGCCCTACCCCAAGATGGTAGACGCCACCGAGAATGATGACATCGTGCAATTTGACCGGGTACGAGGAACCATTGTTGGCTTCCGCACTCCCATCTATGAGCAAGGAATCGGGGTGCCCGGCTGCCACGCCCATTTTATTGATGACGACCATGAGCGCGGCGGGCACGTCATCGACTTCAAACTGGATAACGCCTACGTTGAAATCTGTATCGGCACCGATCTAAGCCTGCACCTGCCACTGACTGCAGAGTTCTCAGCAGCTGATCTTTCACCCGAAGACCTTGCGGAGCAGATCTCTAAGGCTGAAAAACACGCATAGCAAAGAATACCCCCGCACCAAAACCACGTCAGCAAAAGCTTGTTACAAAGGAAGCACTGATGACCGCAGAAAATACCAGCAACATCACCGTCACACCGCTTGATTTTAGTCAGGACGAGGTGCTGGCCGACTACCATCGCGTACTCAAAGCCTCAGCGTCCCACGGCAGAAACAACCCTAGTGTCTGGACCCTCGACGGCCTACGCAGCTACTTCGGATCCCTCGAAGACCCAGACGCCACTAAGCTCTACGGGGCTTATCTCGACGGTAAGCTCCTTGGCGTGGCATCAGCCGAAATCTCAGACGACGAAGGCCAAAGGAATCTAGAGCTCAACATTGAGGTTTTACCGGACTACCGCCGTCAGGGAATCGGTAGCGCTATCTATCGCCGCTATGCCGATGAACTGCTCTCAACGCCATATTTAATATCAGGCGAAGCCTACCCACCTTTCGGACAAGCAAAAACCTGGCCTGGCCACCTCTTTGCTCAGTCCCTGGAGTTTTCTCTTGTCCACGAAGAAGAGCACATGCAACTGACGCGTGAGGCCTTGCAGGACGGTCTCGGCAGTTCCCCGGCTAGCGGCTTGCCTGAAGGCTTCAATCTCATCAGCTGGCAGGGGGCTACACCCGCGGAGTATCTTGAAGAATTTGCTCAGCTACGGACCAATATGGAAGTGGACGTGCCCACCGGCCAATCGGTCAAAACTCCCAAGGTATGGTCGGTTCAGGAAGTCCGTTCCCATGACCAACGGGTGAGCGCTAGAGGCAACTGCCAGTGGGTTTCAGCAGTTCAAGCACCCGATGGTGCTCTAGCTGGCTACACCTTGATCTATAGCTCCAGCGATTCGACGGAGCTAGAACAGGATGACACCTATATCTTGCGAAAGTACCGTGGGTTGGGTCTGGGTCTACCCCTGAAACTGCACAATCACTGGCAGGTCCTTGAAGGCGTGAGTAACTTTTCAGCGGTCACCAGCTGGGTGGATGCAGAGAACCTCGCCATGTACGCCGTCAACAGGGCGCTAGGCTACCAAGGTCTTGAGCTGTGTCAGATGCTCGAAAAACAGGGGTAGAGCACACCCTTAAGGCGTGGCGGGATAAAACAGTCTCTCGTAGACTGCCCGCGCCTGGCGGGTGGCCCGTAGATAGTCCTCTTCTAGGTCACGTGCACTCAGGGGCGGGTAACCGCACCAGCGGGCAATCGCTTCAAGGTCTGAACGCACCGTGGTGAGGGTGTCCGTTGCCCGGCCGGTGCGCAACACGTTGAGACCGCGAATCTTGGTCGCCAGCTCCCAGGCAGTGCGCAACACCTCAGCGTCCTCAGCCGACACCAAACCAGCCTCCACCATCGCCATCAAAGCAGTAATAGTGCCGGTGGTTTGCAGTTCGGGGTGGCAGTGAGCGTGCTGGAGTTGCAGGAGCTGTACTAGCCACTCAACGTCCGTCAGACCACCGCGGCCCAGCTTAAGGTGGCGGTTCTTATCAGCCCCACGCGGCATACGCTCGGTTTCAACGCGGGCTTTCATGCGGCGAATCTCCGTTACTTTGGCTGCATCAAAGGACGCAGGGTAGCGGTAGGGCGCGATGAGCTGGACGAAGGCCTGCCCCACGCGCTCGCTGCCGGCGATAGGCCGTGCCCGCAAGAGTGCCTGGAACTCCCAGGTATCAGCCCAACGCTCGTAGTATTCGCGGTAGGACTCCAGCGAGCGCGCCATGGCTCCCTGTTTGCCCTCGGGGCGGAGGTCAGCATCAATTTCCAGGACCTTCTCAGCACGTATCGCTGGGGTGCAGGGTTGTTTGAGCAGGGCAACCATTCGGGTCACCAGTTCAACTGCCTGGGTTTGTGCCTTCCTCTCGTCAGTGCCCTGCCGGGGCTGGTGCACATACATCAGGTCAGCATCTGAACCGTAGCCGATTTCGGCGCCACCCTGCCGGCCCATCGCGATGACAGCCACATCGGTCAGCTGTTCGGTTCCTGCGTTGACCAGTTCCCGCTCTGCCAGGGTCAGGGCTGCTTGAATAGCGGCACGGTCAATATCGGCTAGCCCGCGGGCCACCTGATGAATATCGTTGAGCCCCAGCGCTTCACCCATAGCTATGCGCAGTATCTCGCGGCGGCGCGCCATACGAACCGCACGAATGGCTTCGCTGACCTGGGTGTGGCGAGTGAGCTGTGAGGTCATTTCACCGCTGATGGCCTCTACTGATCTGGGCTTGAGGTCATCCTTTTTGTCCAACCAGGCGATGGGCTCTGGAGTGTCTTCTAGCAGGTCGGTAATGAACCGGGAGCTGGACAGCAGGGCGCAGAGCCGTTCAGCTGCGGCCGGTGAGTCGCGGAGCATACGCAGGTACCAGGGGGTGCCGCCCAGAGATTCGCTGACTCGACGGAACCCCAAAAGCCCGGCGTCCGGGTCTACCCCAGCAGCAAACCAGCCCAGCAACACCGGCATGAGGGTGCGCTGAATTTCGGCTGAACGACGTAGTCCCTTGGTCAGTGCCTCAATATGGGTCATAGCCCGCTTGGGGTCCTTGTAGCCCAGTGCGGCCAGGCGGTCGGCAGCTGCCTGGGGGCTGAGGGCGACCTCGTCCGTCGACAGGTTGGCAACGGCTGCCAACAGGGGACGGAAGAAGAGGCGTTCGTGCAGACCCTTGACGGTGCGCTTGATGCTCTGCCAGTTTTTGAGCATCTTCTCTTCAGTCAGGTTGCCCACGGCTACCGGTGAGCTGAGGCTACGCGCCAGCACTCGCCGGTCGCTCTCCTTAGCGGGCATGAGGTGGGTGCGCCGCATGTAGAGCAACTGGATGCGGTGCTCCATAACGCGCAGGGCGGCGTAGGTTTCTGCGAAGTCGTGGCCGTCAGTGCGGCCAATATAGCTGGCGCGTGCCAGTGCCGCGATGGAGTCTGTGGTGGTTTGGGTGCGAACGGTTTCATCGGTCCGTCCGTGCACCAGTTGCAGCAACTGCACAGTGAACTCGACGTCACGCAATCCACCGGGGCCTAGCTTGATTTGCCGGTCAACTTCAGCTGCGGGAATGTTATCGGTGACTCTCCCGCGCATGCTCTGCACCGATTGCACAAAGGATTCTCTTCCGGCAGATTCCCAGACAAAAGGACGCATCGCGCGAGCCCAACGAACGCCTAGCTCGGGGGTGCCAGCGATGGGACGGGCCTTGAGCAGCGCCTGGAACTCCCAGTTTTCTGCCCATCTCTTGTAGTAGCTCACGTACGACTCCACGGTGCGTACCAGCGCGCCGTCCTTACCTTCAGGGCGTAAGTTGGCGTCTACCTCCCAGAGCGCGGGTTCTGGGGCCGGTGCCATAATGGCTTTACTCAGCGCCTGGACCAGTTCCGAGCCGACGGTGGTCAGCTCATTTTCGGTCAGGGACTTGAAGTTCTCTGGCAGGTCGCTCAGCGGCGCATGAGCCACGGTATAGACTACATCAACATCTGAAATGTAGTTGAGTTCCCTAGCCCCGCATTTACCCATACCGATAATGGCTAGCTCAACGGCGGCAACGGTGTGGGCCCCGCGACTTTCAGCAACCTCAGCTCGAGCAATCGCCAGCGCTGCTTCGAGGGCAGCTGCGGCCAAATCTGCCAGGTTTCTGCCCACGGTGGGCATGAGCTGTTCTGGTGCGTAGGCGGTCAGGTCAGCAATGGCGAGCGCGGTCAGATGACGTCTATAAGCGGACCTAAGGGCGATGTAGGCGTCCTTGCCGGTTAGCTGGGCGACCGGGGTTGTTGCCTCGGGGTCAGCGCCAACGGCCTGTAAAAGGCGGTTTCTGTGAATCGTATCCAAAGGTGCGATGGGGGTCAGGAACTCACCGTCAGTTTCAGGTAGCAGGGATGGCGGCGCGTCAGCCGCTTCAAAGCCTACAGTCTCAAGAATCTCGGATGATGACAGCAGGAGGTCTGTGTGCTCTGGGCGGCGGATCAGAAATTCACCCAGTGCCTCCGATCCTCCCAGTAAGCGGTACAGCGGAGCGGCCTCAGCTCCCTGATTAGCCAGAGAAATTACCTCTGGGGCGCGCTCAATGAGTCGTACCAAGGCGGGGAGAGCGATATCGGGTGAGGGAGAAAGGCGCAGCCCCTCAAAGAGTTTTTGCTGGTCCACTGTTTCTAGTTCCCTAGACCAGAGCCAGCGTTCACTCTTCCCAGCATCGTAGAAACCTACTGAGGTCATTTCGCGCAAGAGGCGTAGGTGCGCTTTGCGTTCTTGGTCAGCTCGGCGGGCTGCTTCTTCAGGTGTTTCTGCTACTTCTGGCATCTTCGGGATGGTCACCGGTACTGGACTCCTTGGGGCCGGGCTGCTGAGGTTAAAGGGGAGGTGCAGACCCGGGCAGGGCTGCACCGGGCGGGGTTAGAGAATCCCCAGGTTGTTTTTGAGTTCGTAGGGGGTGACTTCAGCGCGGAAGGCGTTCCAGTCCTGTCGTTTGTTGCGCAAGAACTGTTCAAAGACCTGCTCACCGAGGGTTTCGGCCATGAACTCAGATTCTTCGGTGTGCAGGATGGCATCGTGTAGGGAGGTGGGTAAGGCGTGGTAGCCCATGGCACGGCGCTCAGCGCTTGTCATTGCGGCGATGTCCTCGGTCACTGCACCGCCTAGCTCGTATTCGTTCTCGATACCCCTCAAACCTGCGGAAAGAATGACGGCGTAGGCGAGGTAGGGGTTAGCGGCAGAATCGATACCGCGGTACTCCATACGCGCTGACTGCATCTTGTTGGGCTTGTAGAGGGGCACACGCACCAGGGCCGAGCGGTTATTGTGACCCCAGGAGACGTAGGAAGGAGCTTCGCCGCCACCCCAGAGACGCTTGTAGGAGTTCACAAACTGGTTGGTGACCGAGGTGAACTCAGGGGCGTGCTTGAGGACGCCGGCGATGAAGTGCTTGGCGGTGCGGGAGAGCTGGAATTCGGCCCCTGCCTCAAAGAAAGCGTTGGTGTCGCCCTCAAAGAGGGAGAAGTGGGTGTGCATACCCGAGCCTGCGTGTTCGGTGAAGGGCTTGGGCATGAAAGTGGCGTAAATTCTCTGGGACAGCGCTACTTCTTTGATGACGGTGCGGAAGCTCATGATGTTATCGGCGGTTTGTAAAGCATCGGCATGGCGCAGGTCAATTTCGTTTTGCCCAGGCCCGGTTTCGTGGTGGGAGAACTCCACCGAGATACCGATTTCTTCTAGGGTAGTTACTGCCTTACGGCGAAAGTCCTGCACCACACCGCCCGGGGTGTGATCGAAGTAGCTTTCGGAGTCAACGGGTTCCGGGAAACCACTGGCACCCAGGTCCTTAGATTTGAGCAGGTAGAACTCAATTTCAGGGGAGGTGTAGCAAGTGAAGCCCATGCCAGCAGCTTTAGACAGCACATTCTTCAGCACACCGCGGGTATCTGAAGCGCTAGGTTCGCCATCCGGTGTGAGAATGTCGCAGAACATGCGGCTGGTGGGCTCATTATCGCCGCGCCAGGGCAAGACCTGGAAGGTAGAGGGGTCAGGTTGCAGAAGCATGTCGGATTCGTAGATACGGGACAGGCCCTCAATAGAAGAACCATCAAAGCCAATGCCCTCATCAAAGGCACTCTCGACCTCAGCAGGGGCGATAGCAACCGATTTGAGCTGCCCCACGACATCCGTAAACCACAGCCGAACGAACCTCACGTTGCGTTCTTCAATGGTGCGCAAAACAAACTCTTGCTGACGATCCATACACTGTCCTTTTTCTCGCGGACGGCAGCACCTAGCCACCGTGATACGGAAGATACATCCTGCCCTTAACTGTACGCCAGGGCATAGGCAACAGCGGCAAGGACCAGGGTGCCGTAACCTGCTTTAAACAAAACTTTCACCGTTCGAGATAATGCCCGAGGGTTAGGCTTGCACCCGGCGCAGGGGTCGATACAGTAGAGGGTATGTCTAACGAAGAAACCGCCCCTTACAGCGCCGGGGCTCCGGTAGCTGCCGCCACTACAGCAACTGAAGAGAGCAGCGTGCTAGCCGTTAAAAAAGTGCGCACTGTGCACCTGCAACAGGCTAAGGACGCCGGCGAAAAGTTTGCTATGCTCACCAGCTATGATGCTCTGACCGCCACTATTTTTGACCGGGCTGGCATCGATATTCTGCTAATCGGTGACTCAGCGGGCAATAACGTGCTGGGGCATGAATCGACCCTCACCATCACCGTTGATGAAATGATTCCGCTGGTCAAGGCGGTCTCCACCGCCGCTCAGCGCGCTATGGTGGTAGCGGATCTTCCCTTTGGCTCCTACGAACAAAGCCCGGCTCAGGCGGTCGCCACCGCGGTTCGCTTTATGAAAGAGGGCGGGGCGCACGCCATCAAGATGGAAGCGACCGCCCACCACGTGGATCATGTGCGAGCCCTAGTAGCCGCCGGCGTCCCCGTGATGGCTCATATTGGTTTCACTCCCCAGTCTGAACATGCCCTGGGCGGCTTCCGCGTGCAGGGGCGCACCGGTGGGGATATCCTGCAGGAAACCGCGCTGGCTCTCGAAGAAGCGGGCGCTTTTTGTCTGCTGATGGAAATGACTCGCAGCGATGTTACAGCCTCCATCAACCGGGCGGTTCGCGTCCCCATTATCGGCATCGGCGCCGGTGCGGAGACATCCGGGCAGGTACTGGTCTGGCAGGACGCCTTCGGTCTGCGGGACGGCAAAATGGCACGCTTCGTCAAACAGTACGCCAATCTCTTTGAAACCCTCACCGACGGGGCTAAAGCTTACCGAACGGACGTGCGCTCAGGGGCCTACCCCGCCCCAGAACATCGCTTCGACAGCTAAATAGCAGGGCACGTCCAGCAGCGTCAAAGCGCCGCGTGACCCCAGGTTAGAACCAGCCATCCTTTTCGGCATCCAGTTCTTCGTTGCGCTTACGAGCGGACTCCATAGCGTTAGCAGCTTCTTCGCGAGTGTTGAAAGGGCCCCATAGATCTTTAACCGGGGATTGCTGGCCTTCTTCTACCTGCCCAGTTTTGAGGTTGTAGTAGAACTCTGTGGCGTGGGGACCGGGGATGAGACCGTCGAGCGGCATTGCTCCTCCTAAAAGTAATCGGTGCTTGCGTGAGCGAGCTTACCCTAGCAGTCTACTCCCCCGGTAAGTCAACCAGCCAGGGGCGAACCACTGTCCAGACCGGTATCGCTGGGTCAAGATGGCAAAAAATACAGTTTCTGCACACGCGCCGGGCGGACGCTGATGGGCAGGTGGCGCGGCTGGCGACTACCATAGAAACCATGTCGACTATCACTTCCTCCCACAATCTACCTGCTGAGCCCGGTAAAGCTCCGGTCGGCGCACTCACCCCAGGTGTTGTTGCCCCCCAGCGCCCGGTGCCAGCACATATCATCCGCCCCGAATACGTGGGTAAGGCTGAAGCCAACGAGGGCCAAGGCTCTAACTTCTACACCCCCGAAGAGGTTGAGCTGGTACGTGCAGCTGGCAAAATTGCTGCCGGTGCTATCGTGGAGGCTAAAAAAATTGCCGTCCCCGGCACCACCACCAACGAGATTGACGTGCTGGTGCACGAATACATCTGCGATCACGGCGCCTACCCCTCTACTGTGGATTACCGCGGTTTCACCAAAAGCGTCTGCACCTCTCTCAATGAGGTCATCTGCCACGGTATTCCTGACTCCACCGTGCTAGAGGACGGGGATATCCTCAACCTGGACGTCACCGCCTACCTGAACGATATGCACGGCGACACCAACCGCACCCTGTTGGTGGGCACCGTTGACGAGGAATCCCGCCTACTGGTGGAACGCACCGAAGAGGCTTTGAACCGCGCTATGAAGGCGGTTAAGCCTGGCCGCGAAATCAACATTATTGGCCGCGTCATTGAGAAGTACGCCGCCCGTTTCGGTTACGGTGTAGTGCGAGACTTCACCGGCCACGGGGTGGGCCGCGAGTTCCATTCCGGGCTCATCATCCCCCACTACGACGCCGCCCCCGCCTACAACACCGTCATTGAAGAGGGTATGATCTTCACCATCGAACCCATGCTTACCCTCGGCACCATCGAATGGGACATGTGGGAGGACGACTGGACCGTGGTGACCCGTGACCGTAAGCGTTCAGCTCAGTTCGAGCACACCATGGTCGTCACCTCAGATGGCGTAGACATCCTCACCCTCCCCTAATAGCTAGACCTTTATCAAAAAACCCGCCCCAAGGAGCGCTCATGAGCGAGACAATCACCGCTGAAATCCCTGCACCAAAACCCAACGACCTGGCCATCGGCATCGATATTGGTGGCACCGGCATGAAGGGCGGTGTGGTAGACACCCGTACCGGCAACCTGGTGGGCGAACGCTTCCGCATTCCCACCCCGCAACCCGCCACCCCTGAGGCTTGTGCGACTGTGGTACGCGAAATCGTGGACGAGTTACAGGGCAGGGAGCTAGCTCCTGCACCCGATTCAGCAATCGGCATTGATTTCCCAGCCGTGGTGAAGAACGGCGTAACCCTCTCAGCGGCCAACGTTGATGAGACCTGGATCGGTGCTGACCTTGAGGGCATTATGAGCGCCGCGCTGGATGGGCGTAAGGTGTACGCCCTCAACGATGCGGACGCCGCTGGTCTGGCTGAGGCTATCTACGGCCAGGGCCGAGACAAGCCAGGGCTGATTGCTGTTATCACGCTGGGCACCGGGATTGGCTCAGCGCTCATTATCAATGGCCAGCTGGTGCCCAACACCGAGCTGGGTCACCTGGAAATCGATGGGCATGACGCTGAAACCCAGGCGTCCGCCCGCGCTCGTGAAACTCACGAACTGTCGTGGATGAAGTACGGCAAGCGTCTGCGCCGCTACTTCACCCACGTAGAAATGCTCTTCACCCCCGACCTCTTCATCATCGGTGGCGGTATCTCGAAGAATCCCGAGAAGTTTCTGCCCTATTTCGAAGAAGATGTTCGCACGCCTATCGTCATGGCCGAGTTGCGTAACAACGCTGGAATCGTCGGTGCTGCGGTGTGGGCAGCGGGCATGCCGTCCGAGCAAGAACGCCGCGCAGCCTAGAGCACACCCTATCGGTTCCGCCTTAATTCCACCCCCGCCGTTCACCCGTTAACGGCGGGGGTGATTTATACCACATATGTTGCCATAAAAAGTAATTCGGTTCACAAGCACGACACATGAATGGCATAAACCAACAATTTTCACCTTCAATCACGTAAAAAAAGCAACAATGGCGCGCCTCGGTGAAATGCCTTGTGAATAAGAAATTTGTAGAAATAGAATAAATATATGTCAGAACACACAAGCCTAGAAACATCAGTAGCTAGTTTCCGCTCATCACTCTTAAAGCACCTCCAGTTCACTGCAGGCAAAGACCCCAAGCATTCGACTGTTTTCGACTGGAGAATTGCTCTTTCGCACACTCTGCGTGATCACGCGGTAGACCCCTGGTTTGCATCAACTCGACGCACCTGGGACGAAGACCGCAAGCGCGTCTACTACCTCTCCATGGAATTCCTCATCGGTCGCCTCACCGAAGACCTTGCCATTAACCTGGGTCTGCGGGATATTGCCGCTGAGGCCCTCGAGAGTTTGGGGGTCGACTTCGAGACCGTTGCCAGCGAAGAGCCGGATGCCGCTCTAGGTAATGGTGGCCTGGGCCGCTTGGCAGCTTGCTACCTTGAGTCCATGGCAACCGTGGGCTGTCCCGCCTACGGTTATGGCCTGCGCTACGAACACGGCCTTTTTGAGCAGAGCTTCAAGGACGGTCGCCAGCAGGAAAACCCCGAGAACTGGCTTGCCCACGGTAATCCCTGGGACTACGCTCGCCCCGAAACGGTCTACGGTGTTGGCTTCGGCGGTGATGTCTACGAAGAAAACGGTGTTCTGCGCTGGGAGCCCGGCACCCACGTCCAGGCTCAGGCTTTTGACAGCCCCGTGGTGGGCTACGGCGGCAAGTGGGCTAACACTCTCCGCCTCTGGGCAGCTACCCCTAATGCTGACCTCTTTGACCTGGGCAGGTTCAACTCCGGTGACTTCGCAGCAGCCGCAGAACCTGAAGCTCTGGCTCGTAGTCTCAGCCGAGTGCTCTACCCCAATGACACCACCGATGGCGGTAAGCAGCTTCGCCTCTCCCAGGAATACTTCCTTACCTCAGCATCCGTGCAGGACATCGTGCGCCGCCACCTGGTGAACCACGACTCGCTGGAAAACTTGGATGCCCACGTCGCTATTCAGATGAACGATACTCACCCCGCTATTGCCGGGCCGGAGCTTATTCGTATTCTGGTTGATGAACACGGCTTTGACTTCGACCGGGCAACCGACCTGTCCACCCGCGTGCTGGGCTACACCAACCACACCCTGCTGCCTGAGGCGCTAGAACGCTGGACGGTGGGCCTCATGCGCAATGTGCTCCCGCGCCACCTGCAGATCATCGAGCGTCTGGACCAAAAATTTGTTGAGCTGCAGGCAGGTTCACACCACCCAGCACGCCTGATTTCAGGCGACCAAGTGAATATGGGCGATCTTGCCTTCACCACCAGCCACCGTGTCAATGGTGTCTCAGCGCTACACACTGAACTAGTGAGGACCGAGCTCTTCCCGGCTCACGATGCCCTCCACCCCGATCGCATCGTCAACATCACCAACGGCATCACTCCCCGCCGCTGGCTCAAACTGGCTAACCCCGCACTTGCTGACCTCATCACCAAGACCATCGGTGAAGGCTGGGAAACCGACCTTGATCGTCTGCGCGAACTTGAAGCTCATGCCGATGACCCCGCCTTCCTGAACGCTTTCGCCCAGACCAAGCTGGCTGCTAAAGAACGCTTCTCGCAGTGGCTAAAGGAAGAGCACGGCCTGGATTTACCCACCAATGCTCTGGTTGATTCACAGGTCAAGCGCATGCACGAGTACAAGCGTCAGCTGCTGAACATCCTCTGGACCATCGCTCATTACCAGCGCATTAAGAGGGATCCCAACGCAGGCTGGGTGCCCCGCGTCAAAATCTTTGCAGGCAAGGCAGCGCCCAGCTACCACACCGCCAAAGACATCATTAAGTTGATTAACGACGTGGCAGAGGTTGTCAATAACGACCCCGAAACCAAGCACCTGCTGCGCATTGTCTTCCCTCCTAACTACAACGTCACCATGGCTGAGAAGTTGATTCCTGCCTCGGATCTCTCCGAGCAAATCTCAACCGCCGGCATGGAAGCCTCCGGTACCGGCAACATGAAGTTTGCGCTTAACGGTGCATTAACTATCGGTACACTCGACGGCGCTAACGTTGAGATACGTGAGCATGTCGGTGCAGATAATTTCTTCCTCTTCGGTCTCACTACCGAAGAAGTAGCCCAGCGACGAAGCCAGCGGGGGCACTCGCGTGCAGCCATTGAGAAGAGCCAGGCTCTTCGAGACATCCTGCAGGCAGTTGCAGAAGGCACCTTCAGCCCTGATGAGCCCTATAGGTTTGGTCAGCTTGTTGACAACATGTGGAACAGCGACTGGTTCCTCGTTGCGTCAGATTTTGATGACTATGACCGCGCTCAGCAAGAGGTTGAAGAAACCTACCGCGACACAGCCCGCTGGAACCGTATGGCCGTGCTGAACATAGCCCGCATGGGGTATTTCAGTTCGGACCGGGCGGTACGGGAATACATGACCGAAGTCTGGGGAATTGAATCAGCCCTTTAGGCTACATCCTTAAAACTTTAAGGAGACTGGAGAAATAATCATGGCAATCACCCACGAAGAAGCCCGCGTCCTCGCTGCAGGAAAACACCGGGACCCATTCAAGGTTCTGGGACCAAGCGCGGACGGCACCGAAATTGTGGCGCTTCTTCCCGGCGCTCATCGAGTGTGGGCCGTCAACGCAACGGACCAGCGAGAACTGGTGCAGCGCTGGGGTGATGTGCCCGTCTTTGTGGGTGAGTCACTCCCCTACTACCGCCTGCGCATTGAATGGAATGGCGGATATGTTGAGGAGAAGGAGGACCCCTATCGGTTCACCCCGGTCTTGGGTTCCCTCGATGAACATCTCATCAGTGAGGGCAGGCATGAGTCTCTATGGCGGGTGCTTGGTGCCCACCCCATGCAGCACGAAAATGTACCGGGAGTACATTTCGCCGTGTGGGCGCCGAATGCTAGCCGCGTTTCTGTGGTGGGCGCTTTCAACGCATGGAATGGCATTGCCCACCCCATGCGCCTGCGTGGCTCCAGCGGTATTTGGGAGCTCTTCATTCCCGGTCTCACCGAGGGGGAAACCTACAAGTACGAGATTCTCACAGCCGAGGGCGAGCTCATGCCTCTCAAGGCTGACCCGGTGGGGTTCGGCTCAGAGATGCCTCCGGCGAACGCCTCGGTGGTGCGCGCTCTTGGCAAGCACTCCTGGCAGGATGACGTTTGGCTGAAAAAACGTGCTGAGGTGGACGCGCTGACCACCCCAGTAAGCGTCTATGAGGTTCACCTCAGCTCGTGGCGGCGTGAAGGGTGGCATGATCTGATCGACTACGTCGCTGATCTTGGCTTTACCCACATCGAGGTTTTACCTATCACTGAACACCCCTTTGACGGCTCCTGGGGTTATCAGCCCATCGGCATGTACGCTCCCACCATTCGCTACGGTCTGCCCGAGGATTTTCAGACTTTCGTTGATCGGGCTCATCAAAAGGGCATCGGGGTTATTGCCGACTGGGTGCCGGGGCACTTCCCCACCGACGCCCACGGGCTAGGCTACTTTGACGGGACCGCACTCTATGAGCACCAGAACCCGCAAGAGGGTTTCCACCCCGACTGGAACACCCTCATCTATAACTATGGCCGCCCGGAGGTGGCCGGTCACCTACGGTCTAACGCACTCTACTGGTTGCAGGAATATCACCTGGACGGTCTGCGCGTCGACGCCGTTGCCTCTATCATTCACCGCAACTATTCCCGCAAGGATGGCGAGTGGGTGCCCAATAAGGACGGCGGGCCCGAGAACTACGAAGCCATCGAATTCTTGAAAACCACCAATGACGCCATTGAGCGCACCGTTGAAGGTGCCATGATGATCGCTGAGGAATCCACCACCTTCCCCGGAGTCACCCGCACAACCGAGCACGGTGGCCTGGGCTTTGACTTCAAATGGAACCTTGGCTGGATGAATGACTCACTGCGCTACTTTGGGCTAGACCCGATTTACCGTAAGTATCACTCTGATTTGTTGACCTTTGGCATCACTTACATCTTTAGTGAACGTTTCATGCTACCCATTAGCCACGACGAGGTTGTGCACGGCAAGGGTTCCCTCTACGGGCGGATGCCCGGGGATCACGCAGCCAAGCTGGGTAATCTCAAAGCCTTCCTGGCCTACATGTGGGCCTACCCCGGCAAGAAGCTTCTCTTCATGGGGCAAGAATTTGGCCAGCCCAGTGAATGGAACTACGAAAGCGAACTTGACTGGCACGTCCTAGAAGACAAGGGTCACGCCGGCGTCCTGTCGTTGGTACGAGACCTCAATAGCCTATACCGGCAACAACCTGCCCTACACCGCAGCGACTCTGACCCTCACGGCTTTCAGTGGCTACTGGTCGATGCCGTCGATGAGCAGGTTTACGCCTGGCTGAGACGCGGCTGGGCGGGTGACCGGCACGTAGTGGTAGTCATGAACCTAAACCCGATTGAACGCGATGGCTACCGCGTGCCCTTCCCGCTGGCCGGTCGCTGGATTGAAGCCCTCAATACCGACGCTGCCCACTACCACGGCGGAAATCGTGGCCACGGTGGTGCTATTGAAACCGAACCTGTGCCTATGGGTAACGAAGCCCAGTCAGCCCTCCTCAAACTTCCACCCTTGTCAGTCATCTATTTTGTAGAGGAACAATCATGATTCACCTCAGCTCAACCACCACTCATAGGGACAGCACCCACCGACTATCGAATCAGGCTATGGCTTTTGTCCTCGCAGGCGGCCGTGGTAGCCGCCTCGAAGAGCTCACTGACCGCAGAGCTAAGCCAGCAGTTCACTTTGGTGGCAAGGCCCGAATTATCGACTTTCCCCTTTCAAATGCCTACAACTCAGGTATTCGTAAGATTGCTGTAGCAACCCAGTACAAGGCACACTCCCTCATCCGCCACCTGCAGCGTGGCTGGAGCTTCTTCCGCGCAGAACGCAACGAATACCTCGATATTCTGCCTGCCAGCCAGCGCGTGTCAGAACACCAGTGGTACATGGGCACTGCCGACGCCATCTACCAGAACATTGACATCGTTGATGACTACCAGGTGGAGTACATTGTAGTCCTAGCCGGCGATCACATTTACAAGATGGACTACGAAATCATGTTGCAGCACCACGTGGAGAAGGGCGCTGATGTAACTGTCGGCTGCCTGACCGTCGCACGTGATGAGGCAAGTGCCTTTGGTGTTATGGCCGTTGATGAGAACAGTCAGATTGTCGACTTCCTCGAAAAGCCAGATGTCCCCCCGGCAAGCCCCGATAACCCCGATGAGTCCCTGGTCTCGATGGGCATCTACGTCTTTGACTGGTCCTACCTGAGGGAAATACTGATCGCTGATGCCGAGAACCCCGAGTCCTCTCACGATTTCGGGCACGATATCATTCCCCTGATTGTGAAGGACGGCGGTGCTTACGCCCACCGCTTCAGCGATTCTTGCGTCATGAGCGGTCTGGAAACCGAGCCCTACTGGCGAGATGTCGGTACCATTGATTCCTTCTGGCAGGCTAACCTTGACCTGACCTCAATGATTCCTCCCCTGGACTTCTACGATCGTTCATGGCCGATTTGGACTTACTCAGAGCTCACTCCTCCCGCCAAGTTTGTTCACAACCAGGAGGGGCGAGTTGGTCAGGCCATTCAGTCCCTAATCGCCGGTGACTGCATCATTTCAGGTGCCACTGTTTCTAACTCGCTGCTCTACACCGGCACCCGCGTGCACTCGTACGCTCAGCTGGATCAGGCCGTGGTGCTTCCCAAGGTTGATATTGGCCGTTCAGCGCGTCTTACCCGTTGTGTGGTGGACAGTGACGTAACCATTCCTGAAGGTCTAGTAGTGGGTGAAGATCCAGAAGAGGACGCCAAGTGGTTCAGCGTGACCGCCACCGGGGTAACTCTGATTACCCAGAAAATGATTGATCGCCGCTCAGCTGCACAAGAAGGGTAAATTTCCTCATGGCTCGTCGTATAAAACGCGTTCTATCGGTAGCATCTGAATGTGCACCTCTCATCAAAACTGGTGGTCTGGCAGATGTGGTGGGCGCTCTGCCTGCCGCGTTAGAACCGCTAGGTTGGAAAACCAAGGTACTGCTCCCCGCTTACCCCGGTCTGCTCCAAAAAATTGGACGCGGCACCCGCGTGTGGGGCGATGAAAACCTTTTCGGCGGCCCCGCTGCGGTGGTTCGCGGCAAGATTGATGGGCTTAACGTCCTGTTGCTGGATGCTCCGCACCTCTTTGACCGTGACGGCGGGCCCTACTCCGCTCACGGTCACGACTTCCACGATAACCACGTGCGTTTCGCGGCTCTCAGCTGGGTGGGCGCCCAGATCGCTCTGCACGGAACCAAGGATAAGTGGAAGCCCGATCTGGTGCATGCCCATGACTGGCAGGCAGGTTTGGTTCCTTCTTACCTGCGCTATGCCGGTTCTACGACACCGACCGTGATGACCGTGCATAACATCGCCTTCCAGGGCATCGTGGGTGCCGACCAGCTAGACTACCTGCGTCTGCCCTCCTGGGATTTCACACCTGAATCCCTGGAATACCACGGGCTGCTATCCACCCTTAAGGCGGGTATGGTGCATGCTTCCCGCCTCACCACGGTGAGCCCCAGCTATGCCCAAGAGCTGACCGAGGCTCACTTCGGTTTTGGTCTTGAAGGGGTCGTCAAGGCTCGCCGGGACCGCGGTGAACTAGCAGGCTTTATTAACGGTGTTGACGTCTCGGTCTGGGACCCGGCAACTGACCCCGAGGTTGTGCCCTACTCAGCTCTAGATACTTCTGGAAAAGCTGAAAACCGTCAGCGCCTACTGCAAGAATTCAGTCTGGCTGAACCCACTGGCCCTCTCGCCGTTGTGGTGACCCGCTTGACTTATCAGAAGGGCATTGACCTGATGGTTGAAGCACTACCGGGCTTTTTGGAGCGCGGTGGAGCTGTAGCTATTCTGGGCTCTGGCGACGCTGAATATGAGGCTGCGCTCGGCGATCTAGCTGCCCGTTACCCGGGCCAGGTAGGCCTGCGCATTGGTTACGACGAGGCTCTGAGCCACCGCCTGTACGCCGGTGGCGATATCGTACTGGTTCCTTCACGGTTCGAGCCTAGCGGTCTGACGCAGCTTTACGGCATGCGCTACGGTACTATACCGGTTGTCGCCGCCACCGGTGGGCTCCGTGATACCGTCTGCGATGCTACCCCCGAGAATCTGGCTGCAGGCACTGCCACCGGCTTTACTTTCGGGGACGCTTACCTGGGTGGAACCATCGATGCCGGAGGGCTCAGTTTCGCTCTCGGCCGTGCCATAGATCTCTACGGTGATGCCGGGGCGTGGTCTCAGCTACGCCACACCGCAATGAACGCACCTGTTGGCTGGGAGCAGTCGGCTGCACAGTATGCAGCAATGTTTGATAATCTCATTGAATGAAAATAGAGGTTTGGGCACCAGAAGCCACGAATGTTTGGTTTTGTCTTTTCGATGAAAACGATTGCGAAACTCGGCATGAACTAACTCGCCGTGACGGCGAATATTGGATCGGCGATATTGCCGGTGTGCACGCAGGTGACCGATACGGTCTTCGTGCCACCGGCAATAACCAAAACTTCAACCCTGAAAAAATTCTCATTGATCCCTGGGCACAGGAACTTGAAGCCCCTTTATACTGGGACCCGATGATGGCGGGGGGCGCTGTTGGCGACAGCGCACCGGTTGTGCCGAAGTGTGTGGTACCGGCTGCACCTGATACCACCTTTGCCCCCACCAGCAACCGCCCGCATCATTCCTGGGCGGATGTGGTGATTCTTGAGGCCCACGTTAAAGGCCTGACACAAAAGCACCCAGGTATCCCTGACCAGATTCGAGGCTCCTACGCAGCTCTGGGCCATCCCGCCGTGCTCGACTATCTCAAAGGTCTGGGCGTCAATGCGTTGGAGCTACTGCCCGTTCAAGCCTTCTTAGATGACCAGCACATCACTGAGCGCGGCCTCACCAACTACTGGGGCTACCAGCCCATCGGTTTTTCAGCACTAGAACCCCGTTATGCCTCCGGAGATAAAACCGGGGCGCACGCCGATATTGAATTCAGGCAGGCTGTGCACGCTCTACACGAGAACGGCATCGAGGTCATTTTGGATGTGGTGTTCAATCACAGCGGTGAGGGTGACCAGGGCGGCCCTACCCTTTCAATGCGTGGCCTCAACGACCACCACTACTATATGCGCAACGCCGATAGGTCTTATGCTAATCACAGCGGCACCGGTAATACCCTAGCTGTCCGTAGCCCCCACGTCCTGCGGCTTGTGCTCGATTCTTTGCGTCATTTTGCCCAGCGCTACGGTGTGGACGGTTTCCGCTTCGACCTAGCCAGCACTTTGGGGCGTTCCCACACCGGTTTTAACTATCGTTCAGCCTTCTTCCAAGCAATCTCACAAGACCCTGTTCTCAGACATCTCAAGATCATCGCTGAGCCCTGGGATATTGGCCGAGGGGGCTACCAGCTGGGCCAGTTCCCGCACCCCTGGCGCGAATGGAACGACACCTTCAGAGATGGCGTGCGCCAGGCTTGGCGAGGTGATGCCGAAGGTATGGCCAAGCTTGCCTCGGCACTGCTGGGCAGCGCCGAGCGCTTTGACCACAGCAGCAGGCCCGCTAGTGCGTCCATCAACTTCATTACAGCCCACGACGGCTTCACCCTCCATGATGTGGTGAGCTACTCCCTGCGGCACAATGAAGCTAACGGTGAGGACAATAGGGACGGTCACGGCGAAAACTTTAGCGATAACTGCGGCGTTGAAGGTCCCAGCGATGATCCCCACATTACCCTGGTGAGAAAACGTCGTATCAAAGCTATGCTGGCAACTCTAATGTTCTCTCAGGGAGTGCCCATGCTACTGGCCGGCGATGAGCTGGGGAACACCCAGTGGGGCAATAACAACGCCTACTGCCAGGATAACGACATCACCTGGCTTGATTGGGAATCTGCGGACAAGGAGCTATCGGCTTACGTGGCAGAGCTCATCACGTTACGCCGCCGTTTCCCCCAGCTGCACCAGCAAGAATTTTTGCACGGAGATGAAGCGCTCTGGTGGCGAGCCGACGGGCAACCTACACAGGACCACGACTGGCATGACCCTGCCTTCAGGTGCTTCCAACTGCAGCTAGACGGTCTCTTGCTGGTCTTCAATACCGGTGGTGACGTGGATCTTCAGCTACCCCCGCACCCCGAGGGCAGGCAGTGGAACCTTGAGTTTGCCTCCGATGAGGACCTGCCCCAGTCAGTACGGATGTATAGCTAAATGCTAAGAGGCAGTGCCCACCAGGGTACTGCCTCTCAGCATTTTGTGTCTAAGGACCCCACACCTGCGGGTGCGACTGTCACTGACTTAGATGAGGGTTGGCTGCTCGCCCTCCTCAGCCCCACTGTTACGCAAGTCTGCGATAGCTCGCTCAAAATCAGCCAGGGATTCAAAGGCCTGGTAGACGCTGGCGAAGCGAAGATAGGCTACGGTGTCCAGACGTGAAAGCGGCTCCAGGATGCTCAGGCCCACTTCGTGGGCATCAATTTCTGCCAGACCCTTAGCACGGATCGACTCTTCAACTTCCTGGGCCAGTTTAGCCAGGTCGTCCTCACCGACAGGGCGCCCCTGACAAGCTTTACGCACACCGGAGATAATTTTTCCTCGGTTGAAAGGCTCGGTCACCCCGGATCGCTTGATGACCGCAACGGCGGTAGTTTCTACGGTGGTGAAACGCTTACCGCACTCGGTACACTGGCGGCGGCGGCGGATAGCGCCACCGTCATCGGTTGTACGGGAGTCTACAACGCGGGAGTCGGTGTGACGGCAGAAGGGGCAGTACATTAGTTGCCTTTCGAGCGGGCGGTAATGGCCTCACCATGGGCGGGCAAATCTTCATCCTCAGCGACAGCGACAATAGCGTCACCGATTTCTGCTAGAGCTTCTTTGGAGTACTCAATCAGCTGCACCGCTTTCATGAAGACGGTGGTATTCAAACCTGAGGCAAATGCGGCCGACCCACCGGTGGGAAGCACGTGGTTAGAACCAGCAGCGTAATCCCCCAGAGGCACAGGCGAAAAACCGCCGATAAAAATAGCGCCAGCATTACGGACGCGGGCAGCGACGGCCGCGGCGCCCTCAGTGTGAATCTCAAGGTGCTCAGCGGCGTAGGCATCTGCCACAACAATGGACTGATCCAGAGAGTTGGTGAGAATAATGCCGGACTGGGGGCCTGACAGGGCGGTGGCGACACGCTCGGCGTGTTTGGTGGAAGCCGCGCGACAGGTGATGGCTTCGGTCACCGCCTCGGCAAGAGCCGAGCTGTGGGTAATCAAAATTGACCCGGCGTTGGGGTCATGCTCAGCCTGGGAAATGAGGTCAGCCGCTACGTAGTCTGGGTTGGCGGTGTCATCCGCAATGACCGCGATTTCGGTGGTTCCGGCTTCGCCATCAACGCCCACCACGCCCTGCAGAGCTCGTTTTGCCATGGCGACGAAGATGTTACCGGGACCGGTGATGGTGTCGACCGGTTCTAGGGTTTCACCGTCGTCATCAATGCCGTAGGCCATAGCGGCTAGCGCCTGGGCGCCGCCGATAGCCCAGACCTCGGTGACCCCCAAAAGGCCTGCTGCCGCCAGGATGGTGGGGTGGGGCAGACCGCCGAATTCTTTTTGGGGCGGGGTGCACAGCACCAGGGAGCCAACACCAGCCGCCTGTGCGGGCACAGTGTTCATGATGACGGATGAGGGGTAAACGGCCAGACCGCCGGGCACGTAGACGCCAGCACGGCGTACGGGCGTCCAGCGGTTGGTGAGCTTAGCGCCGGGGGCTACTTCGATAGTTTTATCATCAGGACGCTGGGCGGCCGCAAAGGCGCGGGTGCGGGAGATGGCGATTTCAAGACCCTCACGCACCGCAGGGTCTAGGGCGGAAACCGCACCGTCAACGGCAGACTGGGGCACGCGCAAGGCACCCTGGGTTACGCCGTCAAAACGCTGTGAGAGCTCGCGCAGGTAGGGGGCGCCGTCGGCGCGTACCCTGGCGATGATGTCTTCGACGGTGGCGAGAGCGTTGCCCACATAGTCACTGGTTTGGCGAGGAACAATCTGGCGCAACTCCTTATAGGAATGGCTGGTGCCGCGCAGGTCGATGGTGCGCAGCATTGGGGCTGCCGGGCTCTGGGTGCTATCGATAGTGCTCACACCTCTATTTTATAGGGGGCGTCAAATACCAGCATCCATGACAGGCATAACTCAGCGGGTTCGGTTGAATAACATTTTAATCCGCTGAGCAACGTAACTAGCAATGTAACTACGGGCACATTTCACCTGCTACCATGGTGAGTACCACTCGGGGTGCGCCGTCTCTGGCGCTGAGATTAAACCCGTTGAACCTGCTCTAGTTAGTATTAGCGAAGGGAATGTGTGATGACTCCATCCAGCATGCCAATTGAGATCATTAACCGTACTGTCCGGGCTCGCAACCCTCTGGTGCACTGTCTGACCAACTCGGTAGTTCAGGAAATTTCAGCCAATGTTCTTCTGGCAGTGGGCGCCTCCCCCGCGATGGTGAGCCACCCCGAGGAATCAGGCCAATTCGCAGCAGTGGCAGATGCCCTGCTCATTAACATGGGCAATCCAGACCCCTACTATGTGGAGTCCATGCGTAGCGCCGTCAAAGTAGCGACTGCACACGGTACACCCTGGGTGCTTGACCCGGTAGCTGTCGGCGGATTGACGGTTCGTACTGAACTATCCGTCGAGTTACTTACCTCCAAACCCACCGTTATTCGCGGCAACCCCTCAGAAATTCTCAACCTTCACGCTGCTTTCACCCAGCAAGAGCGCTCAGGAGGCCGAGGAGTTGACTCCACCGATTCTGGTGAAGCGGCCCTGGATGCGGCGATAGCCCTAGCTCGCGAAACCGGCGGGGTGGTTGCCCTCTCAGGGGCCACCGATATCATTGTCTCCACCCATCGAATCACCCGTGTTAGCGGCGGCAGTGCCTTCATGCCTTTGGTGATCGGCACAGGCTGTTCCCTGGGTGCCGTCGTTGCTGCGTACTTGGCAGCCTGGGATGACGCCCACGAAGCCGCGGCCGCCGCTCACGCCACCTTCGCTACGGCCGCCGAATACGCTCACCCCCTTGCAAAAGGTCCGGGAACGTTTCGTGAGGCATGGCTCGATGGGCTTCACCTTGCTGAAGGGTGCACCACCAGCTGTGAAACCGAGGTGCTCTAATGATAGGTAACTACGGCCTATACTTGGTCACGGATTCTGGCATGGCTGGCGGGTGGCAGAAGGTAGCAGGAGTGGTTGCCGAAGCCATTGACGGTGGCGTGAATACCGTCCAGGTACGCGACAAAGAGCTCGACGATACAACCTTCTCAGCTCTCGTTGAGTCAGTTCTTTCCGTCACCGAACCCGCAAAAGTTCCCCTCGTCGTCAATGATCGGGTAGAGGTAGCTGCCCACTTTAGCCTTGATGTGCACATCGGTCAGGGCGACATGCCCCTGGAGACCGCCCGTGAATTACTCGGTGCTGGGCCCCGAATCGGGCTGTCGGTGGGAACCCACGCCGAGCTCCGGGCAGCACTGAGTGGTAGCATTCGCCCCGACCTTATCGGGATGGGGCCGGTCTACGCCACCAGCACCAAGAAGGATGCGGGCGCAGCGCTTGGCCTGAATACTTTGCAGGCGCTAGCGGCCGATGCCGCTGCATCAGGTATTTGTTCGGTCGCCATTGGCGGGCTCAATACCAGCAACATCGCTGAGGTCAGCAGGACGGGTGTTGCAGGTTGCTGCGTGGTGTCTGCGATTATGGCGGCTACTGATCCAGCCGAGGCTGCCCGTGCTTTGAAGGAGTTGATGGCATGATAGCTCGTGTCCTTTCTATTGCCGGTACCGATCCCACGGGGGGCGCAGGTTTACAGGCTGATGTGAAGTCCATTGCTGCAGCCGGTGGCTACGGGATGGGGGTAGTAACCTCTCTGGTGGTGCAGAACACCCGTGGAGTCCAGCAGGTACATACCCCTGACCCGGATTTTTTGGAAGCCCAGCTACGGGCCGTCAGTGATGATGTAACTATTGATGCGGTCAAGGTCGGGATGATCGCCGACCAGGCCTCTGCTGCGGTGGTGGTGAACTGGCTACGCAACTTACCCTCCAATATCTCTGTGGTCGTTGACCCTGTGATGGTGGCAAGTTCGGGCCAGGCACTAGCTGACTCGGTATCCGCTGACCTGCTTACCTGCGCCACCGTGCTGACCCCAAACGTGGACGAACTGGCGGCCCTCGTGGGTAAACCGGCGGCGAGCAGCCGAGCTGAGCTGATTGCCCAGGCACAGGTTTTGGCAGAAAAGACCGGTGCCCTGGTGGTTGCTAAGGGCGGGCACCTGGCAGATGATGACCGGGGCAACACCCTGGTGAACGCCACCGGCGAACTTGCCCACGCTGCGTCCTGGTTTGTGGATACCACTGCCTCGCACGGCACCGGTTGTTCTCTGTCTTCTGCCTTGGCAACCCGGCTGGGTCTGGGTGAGAGCCCGCAGGTAGCTCTTGAATGGGCGACCTCCTGGGCACATGAAGCTCTGCAATATGGTGAAGCTCAGGCGGTGGGAACAGGTAACGGACCCATCGACCACTTCCATCGGTTGCGCCGACAAGCTAAATCGGGTCTGCAGAACCCGACTGTTCCTGACAAACGTAACCGGCACCAGCCCGTTGTGAAGGCCTCCGGTGAGCACACCCGGGAGCTCTGGGAATATGCTGGCGAATCTCTCGACCGTTTTGGGTCAGACGGCTTTATTTCCGCACTGATGCAGGGTACTTTGAGCGGGTCACAGTTCACGTTCTACATTGAACAAGATGACTACTACCTCAACATCTATGCTGCAGTTTTGGCGCGTCTTGCTGCTGCTGCTCAGTCGGCTGAGGAGCGCAGCTTCTGGGCGGAGTCAGTGACCGGTTGCATCGCGGTTGAACAGGGAATGCACGCCCAGTGGAATCTGGACCCCTCAACGGTACATCCCTCCCCTGCGACTCTGGCTTATACAGACTTTTTGCGGGCTGAGACTGGAAGCGACTACGTGGTTGCGGTCGCCGCGGTATTGCCCTGCTTCTGGCTGTATGCGCAGTTGGCGGCTTTCGTGCCTGATGCTATTCCGGAGGACCACCCTTATAAGGATTGGGTGGAGGCCTACAGGGATGAGGCCTTCCAGGCATCGACCGCTCGGGCAGTGCAGATTGCCGAGGGATTGCTGGCGGCAGCCTCTGATCATCAGCGGGCGGCGGCGCAGCAGGCTTTCTGGCGAGCTTGCCAGCTGGAGGCAGACTTCTTTGCCCAGGCCCTGTTGCTCGATACGCTCTAGGCCGTTCTCTCAGCCGGCCCGGAGCATAGAAACGTGTGAGCTCTTTAACAGACCCACACGGTACTCCGAGAACACACCCAGGATCTACACCATAAAAAACCGCGGTAATAAGAACAATAGTTACCATTGCGATGATTCAATCATCGCAACCACACCAGGCACAGCCTCAACCATAAATTTGATTGAGGCGTACACTCCCGCCAAGGTCCGGTCACCCCCTAGTCAGTTAGTCAGTAAACCTTACCTTGTGCTGGGTGGGGGCCACCAGAGGCATGGGCTCGTATTCGGCACGTAGCTCGCGTAGGCGCATAGCGTGCTGGTGCAGGGCACGGTCCTCATCGGTCTGCGGGGTGAAGGGGCGGGCAGGCAGAGCGTTGCCGTCATGATTCACCGCAACGTAGGTCATGGAGGCGTGAATAGCTAGGGGCAACTGCTCATCACGCTCACGCGGATCCGCAGCCCTCAGGTGCACCATGACGCCCATGGTTCGAGCATCTGTCCGCACCAGACGGGCGGTTACCTCCACCAGATCCCCAATGTGCACCGGCCGGTAGAAGCGCACCCCGCCGGCATAAACAGCTACAGTTCGCTCCCCGCTCCATGCCATGGTCACGCTGGTGGCTGCCTCGTCGATCCACTCCATGGCGGTGCCGCCATGAACGTTGCCGCCCCAGTTAATGTCGGTGGGCTTGGCGAGAAAACGATGGGTAATTTCTGGCGCCGTGGAGTTTGAAGAATAGGTCTGCGCTATCATCTCGTCTTCAATAGCGTTGCGCAAATCAATGCGCGAAATGGCTGCCTGCTGCACCCGCTTCTCTTCATCGGTGACCGGCACATAGGGGGTTACCGGCTGGGACTTACGGTTCTCGTCCATAGCTACGAAGATCACCAGACAATCGCAAGCACGCGTGAAGAGACCGTCACGAGGGTCAGCCGAGAGCACTTCATTGACGATGTGCATGGTGGACCGGCCGGTGTAGACGATGCGCGAGCGCACCTCCACCATGTGCCCGGACGGGATGGGGCGGGTGAAGTGGATATGGCCAACGTAGGCGGTGACGCAGTAGGTGCCAGACCAGCCCACGGCACAGGCGTAGGCCGCCTTATCAATCCACTCCAGTACGCGGCCGCCGTGCACCCCCTGGGAACCTGCTGTCAGCACATCGGTGGGGGCTGCTAAAAAGCGCAGGGTGATGGAGGGCGATGGGGTTTGATGACTCATAATAAGTTCTACTTCTTTGTAGGTGGGTGTTGATTGTTCATTCTAAGGCTGTTCTGCCTGTTTCTTCGTGTATTGGGGAGGGGCTGGGAAAAACACCTCCTGGTTTGAGGCCATAAAGGGGACGCGGGTTGCTGGAATCCATGAGAAAACCTGCGTTGGCCCCTGAATCAAGAGCAGAATCTCATGTTTCCCTACAAGTGCTGAATCCGTCCCCAAAACAGCAAGAAAAACCGCTTTGACTAGTTTTTTACCGCAGCAACTCCACCTTTGAAGGCATTCATGAAAACAATCTCATTCCACTTTAATTTTCCTTTCATAATGCACTCATAGAGTTTTCTTAGGAAAACAAAAGGTGGGTACCATCCCACAGCCCAGCCCTTAGGGCGTGAACCGAGGAATCATGCAACATATGCTCCCACAAGTAGCTAGCGCTCAGCCTGTGCGCGTGGTGCTCTACAGCCACGATTCCCAGGGATTGGGTCACGTCCGCCGCAACCTATCCATCGCCCACCATATAGCCCGCCACTTCCCCAAGTTAACCGGCCGCCCGGTGGCGGGATTACTCGTCTCCGGTCTGCCCTATGCAAGCACCTTCCCACTGCCCGAAGGCTTTGACTGGGTCTTCATCCCCAGCATCCACAAGGCAGAGGGGGCTTATGCATCACGCTCACTGAATGCCAGCACTAAGCACCTGATTGGTCTTCGGTCCCAGCTCTTGCACGCCTGCCTGCTAGGCTTCAACCCTGATTTGGTCATCATCGACCGCCATATTTTTGGTGTCATGCGAGAACTCCAGACCCCACTCATCACCCTACGCCAACGCAACCCAGAGGTCCGCGTGGTACTGGGTCTACGTGAAGTTCTGGACGCCCCCGAGGTCGCACATGCCGAATGGTTCAAACACGGGGACCCCCAGAACCTCCGTCATCTCATTGACGCGATTTGGGTCTACGGAGACCGGAAGGTTCACAACCCCGTAGCAGCTGGCGAAGTCCCCGAATGTTTGGCTGATCTGGTGCGTTTTACCGGCTACCTTGCACAGGGCAGGGAGCTGACCGAAGTGCCGACCGACCCGGGGCACGCTGCCCCTTTCATTCTCAGCACAGCCGGCGGCGGTTCTGACGGCTACCAGCTACTGCAGACACTGGTTCGCAGCGAGGTGCCAGATGGCTACCAGCATCTGGTGGTTGCCGGGCCACAACTGAATAACCGCAAACTACTCAAGCTACAGGCCAAGGCTGTTGCTGGAACCCGCGTGGTTGGCTCCCTTCCTGGGCTCAGTGGGCTCATGGAACAAGCTGCCGCTGTGATTTCAATGGGTGGCTACAACTCGGTCAACGAAATTCTTGCCACCGATACCCCTGCTCTGATTGTCCCTCGGGAAACACCGCGCACCGAACAGCTCATCCGTGCCCGTGCCCTGCAGAAAGTGGGGGTCGTGGATTTGCTCCAGGTGGGAAACCTAACGTCTGCTCTGACCGGTGCCTGGCTGGCACAGGCGGTCGGCAGCAGAGTTGATCGTTCAGGAATTAAACGGAATGGGCTAACCAAGACAGCCAAACTAGCAGCAGAAACTTTCACTAATACATACCCCGCTCCCCGGGAGGAAGCATGCACCGCATAGGTTACGTCCTTAAGGTTTACCCCCGCTTTTCTGAAACCTTTGTGGTGACAGAAATTCTGGCCCGAGAAGCTGCCGGAGCAGATCTTCGCATCTACGCGATGCGCCCCACCACCGATGCTCGTTTTCACCCAGAACTGGCCCGAGTCAAAGCGCCGGTCACCTGGGTGCCTCGCCCCACCAACGCCAACCGCTTCTGGCAGCAGGTCACCGCCTCTACCCAGGACCCCGAAATCCTAGCCAACTTTGCATCCATCCTCCCTGAGCTCACCGAGCTAGAGGCCAGCGATGTGGCTCAGGGTGTCGCGTTGGCGCAACGGGTCAAAGCTGACGGTATCACCCACCTGCACGCCCACTTCGCATCGCTGGCCGGGCGCATGGCCTGGGTTGCTTCCAAGCTAACTGGCATTCCCTATACCGTGACCACCCACGCTAAAGATATCTTCCACGAATCGGTTAATCCCATCTGGCTACGCAGGATTTGTGGGGACGCCGCCCAAGTTTTAGCCATCAGTAGGTTCAACGAGGGCTATCTGCAGAAGGTTCTCACGGACACCGGCGCCAACCTAGTCTTGCTCTACAACGCACTGGAGCTTTCACGTTTCGAGTACGTCAAGCCCTCCCTACCCACAGGTACGTTGCGTATCGCGGCTGTGGGCCGTTTTGTACCCAAGAAGGGTTTTAGCGAACTCTTGGGCGCTGTCGCCATCTTGGCTGAGCGAGGCGTAGATTTCTCTCTGACCCTGGGCGGGGACGGCGAGCTTGATGAGCAGCTTCGCCAAAAAGTTGAACAGTTGGGGCTGACCCAGCAGGTCACCATGCCCGGGCCCCTCACCCAAGCAGAAGTACGCCAGCTGCTGCGCAGCAGCGACGTTTTTGTAGCCCCCTGCGTGCCAGCGGGCGACGGCAACATGGACGGACTGCCCACGGTTGTTCTCGAAGCCATGGCCTGCGGCGCCCCGGTAGTTACCACGTCTGTTACCGGCCTACCCGAGGTGATCCGAAACGGTGAAACCGGTCTGCTGCTAGAACCGGGCGACGTGCCGGCTCTTGCTGATGCGCTGGCAAGCATCGCAGACGGGGATGTTGACACCCCGGCACTGGCAGAGGCCGCCCGTCAACTCATTGAACAGAACTTCGATAGCAACTTTCAGGCACAGCGCCTGAACACCCTAGAAACCACGGAGGCACCCTAATGCGTATCGCCTACCTCAGCCTTGACCCCGGCATCCCCATCTTTGGTAGCAAGGGTGCCTCCGTGCACGTCCAAGAAGTAGTGCGGGAATTTCTGGCGCTGGGCCACGAGGTCAGCGTTTTCACGACCCGCAAGGGCAAAGAAGTGCCCGCTGACCTTGCCAATCTGCCGCTGCGCGAGTACAAAATCGGCGCTAAGGACGCCGCCGAGCGCGAACTTGCCCAGCAACAGATCACAGCGGCAATGGTCGCCGACATCGCTGAATGGGGTGCGAATTTTGTCTATGAGCGCTACTCCCTCTTCAGCACGGTTCTTGCAGACACCACCCTGCCCGGGATTCTTGAAGTCAACGCCCCTCTGATTGATGAACAGAAAACCCACCGCGTTCTAGTGAACGAAGACCAGGCTTTCACCGCCCTCACCCGTCAAGCTCAGGCAGCCAGTGCCGTCGTCTGCGTCTCTGACCCGGTCCGCGATTGGGTACTGACTCATGTTCCCGCTGCTCAGGCACACACCGTGCCCAATGGCGTCAGCATTAACCGTATCCAGCCCTCGCCTGAGGCAACCGGCACCCCCGTTGTCACCTTCGTGGGTACCCTAAAGCCCTGGCACGGGGTATCTGACCTCATTGAGGCAGCTGCTTGTGCCCAGCACGACTGGCTACTCCGCATCGTCGGTGATGGTCCAGAACGCGTGTCTCTAGAAACACAGGCCGCGAAGCTAGGGGTACAGGTGGACTTCCGCGGTGCCGTCGTGCCCGAAAACATGCCAGCTGAAATTGCCGGCAGCGCTCTGGGCGTCGCCCCCTACCCCGCTGCCAGCAATAGCTCAGAGCACTACTTCTCCCCGCTGAAAGTCTACGAGTACCTAGCTGCTGGGTTACCCGTGGTAGCCACCGACATCGGCCAGATTCCCGAGCTCATTGACGGAGCAGGTTTACTGGTGCCAGGTTCGGACCCAGCGGCCCTAGCGGCAGCTATCGACCGGTTGGTAGCTGATCCCTCAATCCGTGCCCGGTTGGGCGCTACTGCCCGCACATTAGCCGTACAAAAGCATAGCTGGAGCAGCGTCGTCGCCCGAATCTTTGACCTAGCGCAGGTGCCTGCCTGTGGCTAAGTCTAAACGCATAAAAAAACGCGCGTTGCGGCGTACCTTGGAGCTCCTTGCCCCAAATATTAAGCCGCAGAGAACCCTGGCAGCCGGTGGCGTCGTCGCCCTACTCTTTGAGGTGGCCTTCCGCGTGCTAGAGCCCTGGCCCATGAAGTTCGTGATTGACGCGGTTTCGGTTTCTCTGGGTGCAAACCAGGCAGGCCCTGCAGCTTCAGTCTCCCTGCTCATCTGGTGCGGAGTTGCCCTGATTCTTATTGTGAGCCTGCGCGCGCTCTCCAACTACATGGCAACCGTCGCCTTTGCGTTGGTTGGGTCGCGTGCGTCCACTCTGCTACGCGCCCGCGTCTTCTCCCACGTTCAGGGCCTGCACCTGGGCTTCCACGCCCGCAACCGCAGCGCCGATACCGTTCAGCGCATTGTGGGCGACGTGGGTAAGCTCCAGGAGGTAGCCGTTACCGCTGGTCTGCCTCTGATGGCTAATATGCTGACCCTGGTCATCATGCTGGTGGTCATGCTCATTATTGACCCGGCGCTCTCACTCGTGGTGGTACTGGCGCTGGTAGCCTTCCCGCTCCTATCGCGCGGCACAGCCAAGAAAATTACCACTGCCTCACGGAAGACCCGCAAGGCAGAGGGCCAGCTAGCCAATACAGCTCAAGAATCACTGTCCTCCATCAAGGTGGTACAGGCCTACGGGCTCGAAGAGCACATTGGCGCCCGTTTTACCTCGGCTAATAAAAAGTCGCTCAAAGACGGCGTGCAGGCTAGACGTCTGGCTGCCCGTTTGGAACGCGGGACCGACGTCATCGTGGGTCTAGCAACAGCCGCAGTACTCGTGGGCGGCGCTCTGCGTGTCCTGCAGGGAGCGATGACGGTGGGCGACCTTGTACTCTTCACCACCTACCTGAAAACCACCATGAAACCCCTGCGTGACATGGCAAAATATACTGGACGTATAGCCCGAGCCACCGCAAGCGGCGAGCGCGTTGCCGATCTCATGGACGTCGAAAGTGAACTGGCGGTTCTCGCTACCCCCGATGACCTCGGTGCCGTCAAGGGCGAGGTGTCCTTCAACGATGTACACACCGACTATGGGGGGCACTCGGTCTTACGGGGTCTCAGTCTCACAGCTCGCCCCGGTGAGTTGGTAGCGATCATCGGGCCTTCAGGAGCCGGCAAATCTACGCTGGTATCTCTTTTGGTGCGAGCTCAGGACCCCAACTGGGGCACCGTGACTATCGATGGTGTCTCGGTGGCTAGCGCCGATCTTGATGAGCTTCGTTCCAGCGTTTCTCTGCTCCACCAAGAGGCGGTGCTCTTTACCGGCACGGTTCGAGAGAACATTCGCTACGGCAGGTTCGATGCCACGGATGAGGAGGTTGAGCAGGCGGCACGGGCAGCCCATGCCCACGCTTTCATTGAGACCCTGCCCGACGGCTATAACACGGTGGTGGGTGAACGCGGTGGCACGCTCTCAGGTGGCCAGCGTCAGCGAATCGCCATTGCCCGCGCGCTGCTGCGCAACACCCCCATTGTGATTCTCGATGAGGCAACAACCGGTCTTGACCCGGAATCGGCATCACTGGTGATGGACGCTATCGAGAAGCTCGTTGCGGGGCGAACCACCCTGGCAGTGACCCACGACACTGAGGTCGCCCTACGAGCTGACCGCGTGGTGTGGTTACAGGACGGTCGGGTTCTGCTCGATGACTCCCCCACCGCTCTGCTGGCTAACTCCAAGGAGTTCCGCCAGTGGGTCAATGCCGGCCAACAAAACCTTGATGACATTCGAATTGGAGATACACCATGAACGCTACGGTGATGTATACCGAGCAGATGCTGGACGCCAGCTGGCTCTCCGATGCTCTAGGGGCGCAGGTAACAGCGACTTCACTTCGTGCTAAGCCGGGAACCTCGCTGACAGCCTCCTTCACCCCTGCCGGTGCAGAAGGTCAGGACGCCTCAGGCTGGGTGCGTCTGATGTGGCCGGCCGGAGCAGGTAAGGCTGAAAAGCATAGAAGCAAAGCAGCCAAGCTGGGCTTAAGTGTGCAGCAGAGTGAGTTGCCCGATGGTTTTATTCTCCAGTGGGGTGGGGTTAAAACCGACCCTAAGCTAATGATGCATCTCGTTTCCTTTGAGGGTATGGATGACGGTGAAATTCTGCGCTATAACCCCTTGCGCCGTCTGGTGGTCCGCAACGGTTACCGAGTCTCCCGCATCGTCACCTCCGCAGACCCCCACAGCACTGACCTCTACCGTTTTGTGGGTTTACATGTGCCTGTACCTGAAGTGCTGGACCCCGATACGGGCACCGGTATGGACGTGCTGCGTTTCGTGGGCACCAGAGATCTCAGCTCAAGTATCTCTACCGCTCAAGCTACGTCCGTCGGTGCGCTCTTCGCTGATCTGCATGCTTCGGTTTCTTCTTTGCCCAACTACCTCAATCGTCATCTGGCGGCTAAGAATATTTCTCCTGCTGTCCAGTTAGAAGCGCATGCTTCCCTCTTTGATGTGTTGGCCCCAGAACTTGCTGGCCGCACCCGCGCACTGGCCGCAGCGTTCAAGCCCCTATCAGGACCGCCGGTATTGCTGCACGGGGATGCCTCACCGGACCAGGTTCTGACCGATGAGGCCACCGGGGCGCTCTGGCTTACTGATTTTGACCGGGCTTATCTGGGACCAGCCCCCGTTGATATTGGTTCTTTTATGGCAACCTCACCCACCGAGGTCAGTGCCGCCTTCTTCGAGGGCTACAGCAGCACGGCGGGGCACGGGCTGCCGGTTCTAGATCTTCAACATGCCTTGGCTGGAGCTCTTGCCCTGCGTCTGGCCGACCCGCTCCGCAGTGCTCAACCCGGTTGGAAGGACGAGGTTGAGGCGGGCCTGAGCAGAATTGAGCAGATGCTATGAGTGCTAATACCACGGCTTTAGAAGCCCTGCGACGCTACCACCGCACTAACCCGGTGCGCAGAGCGTGGCCGGCCAAAGACGGTGCCCTCATTTTTGAAACATTCGACGCCCAGGGGCTCCTGCGCGCGGGGAAGGTCACCGCTGAAGGGAATATTTCCCTGCTCACATATGGGGCTGATAAGAAGCTACCCTGGTTAGAAGCGGCTGTGGACGGTGGTGCACAGCTTATGGTGCACCGGGCCAGCAAGCGCGCCGTCACCAGGGAACACCACGCAGTTACTAAGCACCTGCGCCCCGGTAAGGCAGAAAAGGTAGCAGCTCTATCCAGCAGTTTGGGTGAGGTTTTTGAAGAGGCAGGTTTTAGCTCGGCCAGCGTCCTTGCGGTGCGCGAGCAATCTCTTGATTTTTCACTTCTGCCCGGCCAGACCTTGCTAGAGCTGGGCGATGACTCCCTGCCGGCATGGGAGGTCTTTGCAGACTCCTGGAAACGGTTTTTGACCCTGGGGAAAGATCTGGCTGATGTGACTCACTACTCACTCCACAGCTCAGTGGAGGAAAAAAGGGTGCTAGCCCAATGGATTGAGTCTGCTCGCAACTACGCCGCCCTCGACCGCATCAACGACCTCGAGGGGGCAGCAGAAGCCGTTGCAACCGCTCTGGCAGAAAAGCCGGATCAGCTCGTCCTGCTTCACCGTGATCTCCACGATAAGCAGCTGCTCTGGGACGGTTCGCAGCTGGGAATTCTTGACATTGATACCGCGGCAATCGGCGAAGCTGCCCTGGATGTAGGCAACCTTCTGGCTCACATCGAGCTGCGCCGAATCCAGGGGCATCTCACCGCTGAAAAAGCCGCCGAAATCACCGTAATTTTGTGGGATCTCGCCCAAGAGGCCGGAATCAGCCCTCAGAGACTCAGGGCCTACACCCAGGGTTCCCGCATTCGGATCACCTGCGTTTACGCTTTCCGCCCCCGCTCCGCCCCTTGGCTTGCTACCTGGCTTGATTGGGCACTAGCCCACACCCCCTCAGTTTTTTAAACATCACTATCTCAAAGGAACATTTCATGAAAATCTCAGTCATCGGTTGCGGCTACCTCGGTGCCGTCCACGCAGCGGCTATGGCTCAGCTTGGTCACGAGGTCATCGGTGTTGACGTCGATGCCTCCCGCATCGAGGCGCTGGCTGCGGGCCAAGCTCCCTTCTTTGAACCGGGCTTCCCCGAGATTCTGCGCGCCGCCTTAGATTCGGGCAAACTCCGCTTTGCTCTGGCTCCCGCGTCAGAAGAACTCGCTGACGTTGACGTCCACTTCATCGCTGTGGGAACCCCGCAGTCTGAGGACGGCAAGGCAGCTAATCTCACCTACGTGAACTCCGCCGTGGACATGGTGCTGAAGGCTCTGCCCAGCTCTGATACCGCCGCTGAAGCTGGCCGCCCCGTCATTGTGGGTAAGTCCACCGTTCCCGTGGGCACTGCCTCTGCCCTAGCCCCTCGCATCGAAGCCGCTGGCGCCACCCTGCTGTGGAACCCCGAGTTCCTGCGTGAAGGCTTTGCGGTTGCAGACACTCTGCACCCGGACCGACTGGTCTATGGTCTACCCCAGGATGCTGAACGGGCTAAGACCGGTGCTGCTGCACTGGAGAAGGTCTATGCTCCCCTGCTGGCAGAGGGTATCCCCCTCATCAAGACCAGCTACCCTACCGCCGAGCTGGTTAAAGTCGCCGCTAATTCCTTCCTCGCTACCAAGATCAGTTTTATCAACGCGATGGCTGAGCTCTGCGAGGCTACCGGTGGGGATGTCACCGAGCTTGCCACCGCTATCGGTTATGACGAGCGTATTGGCAACAAGTTCTTGAAGGCCGGTATCGGTTTCGGTGGAGGTTGCCTGCCCAAGGACATCCGAGCCTTCCAGGCCCGGGCTGAGGAGCTGGGCGTTGAAAGCGCGGTCAGCTTCCTGCGCGATGTGGACGCTATTAATCAGCGCCGTCGCGACCGCGTGGTCGCACAAGCAATCAAGATTTTTGACAGAAAGATTGAGAACGCAAAAATTACGGTTCTGGGTGCCGCGTTCAAGCCCAACAGCGACGACATCCGTGACTCCCCTGCTCTTGAGGTGGCGCTGCGTTTGGCGGACGCCGGCGCTCAGGTAACCATTACCGACCCCGAGGCACTACCGGGTGTTGCTACCCGCTACCCCCAGCTCATCACCGAGGCAGATGTGTTGACCGCACTGACGGGCAGTGATCTGGTGCTTTTACTGACGGAATGGGCCGAGTTCGTCAACATTGACCCTGTGCAGGCGACCGAGCTGGTGGGCACCGCTCGTATTATTGACGGGCGTAATGCTCTTGACCCCTGCATCTGGCAGGGCGCCGGCTGGAGCTACGCAGGCCTCGGCAGGTAACTTTCTCGACCCGTCTTAGGACCTGCCGCCACCTTACCTTGTGTGGGGTTTGCTTTCTACTGCGACAGAAACAAAGCAGTTGAAAGGGAACCCCGCTGTTCTTTGCTGGGCGCAGTCGGCTCACTGGCTATTGGATATCAACTCAACTTCGGTTTTGTCTAGATTACTGTGAACAGCGTTAATCTATCAGAATGCAAAGAAACGCTTTGTCATCACTATTTCAGAAATTACCTTATAAAGATGGTTTGATATTTTTATAAAAATTATAGTAAATGCCGATTTATTATTATGAGGAATGATGTAGTTGCAGAGTGTCAGCCTGAACCTAGAATCCAATACTAGGCAATGCTCCTAATCCTTTGAAGTCTGGTCTCCTTAATAAAGGAAAAATATGGAAAAATAACGCTACAACTAAATACCGTAGTCAGAAGCTAACAACCCTAAAAATCAAAAAAGAGTCTATTATCAGAAAGATGGAGGCAGACGGCTGGGAGCTAACAGAGGTCGTTGACGGGAAACTTCAAACAACGTTGCGCTTCCGTAAACCTGTAAAACCCATCAACATGAAGATTGCCATTCCAGCGACGATAGCCACAGTAGCTTTAATCGTTACGGTCGGAATCCAATCAGCACTAGAAGAAGAACCCGACCAAGAAGCGTCCGTTGCGGCATCACAGTCCCAAAGCACCACACCTTCACCTTCCAATACACGCGCTTCCACCGCTCCAGATTCGATGGCTCCAGCCAGTACCATTCCTTCCGAGCATTCAGAAGCTAGTGCCTCCCCCACTCCATCGCCAACCCCTGTAGGAATTATTACCTCTTCAAATAATCCTGAATTTGAATTAATTATTAATGAAAATGATCCCTGTAGTGAAAGCATCAGGGATTTTGCATCAACATATGATGGGGAAACAGTTAGCTTTGATGGATCCATCGTGAACTTCTTAGAAATTGAGGGATACAGGACGGTTGTGGACGTGCTTATCTCGCCTGGCAACTTTAGTGAAACATCACAAAAAGGACCGCATTTTAAGTTCGAAGGAGTTCAACCCGCTGTCTCTATGCATTTTCCAGCGGATGACCCTGCAGAGAGCATTTATGTTGGGCAAAATTTACATTTTGAAGCAGAAATTGAATCCTTTGATCAAAATTCCTGCCTGTTTTATCTTGACCCCATCAAGACAACATCACACTGAATCATCGTTTGACCTATATAATCCGGCTGATTTTTAGTCTTGGGTTGTAAAGCCCTTTATGGCTTTACAACCGAAGATCTACCCTGTTTTGATATTTCTAGCTGTCTAAACAGGCCGGGCCCAGTAGCACCTTGAGGTCCCCAAAAAGTGCGGGGTTGGGGGTGACGCGCAGGTCAGGTGCCAGGCGCAGCAGCAGTTTCTTGGTGCGGGTGGTCATGGCAATGCGTACCTCTGATTCACCGCGGTGATTCTTCAGAATATCGCGTAGCTGCCCCAAGGTTTCCTCGGTGGCCTTGTACTCGGGAATAACAATGGTGACCGGCCCACCCGTGCCATCTGCCGAAATTTCGGGGATGTGTAACTCCTGAGCGCTGAGCGTCACCGAACCGTCATCGCGGCGCTGCAGACGCCCCTTAATGGTACAGATGAGATCCTCAGAGAGGACGCCGGCAATCGGCTCATAGGCGCGGCCAAAGAACATGACCTCAATGGAGCCGGTGCGATCTTCTAGCTCCAATCGGGCATAGGGGTTACCGGACTGCTTGGCGATGCGGCGAGAGACCGAAGTAATCATGCCGGCAACGGTCACGATAGCCCCATCGGGCTTGACCGAATCCTCTGAGAGTAGTCCTTGGATTGTCGAGTCTGAGAGAGCATCGAGCGCCTCTTCTAGCCCGCGCAGGGGGTGATCTGAAACGTAGAGGCCCAGCATTTCGCGTTCAAAGTTGAGTTTGTCGCGCTTTTCCCATTCGGGTACGTCCGGGATGGCGACGGTGAAGTCGCCTACCGGGTTATCGTCTTCACCGCCCAGACCCCCGAAGAGGTCAAACTGGCCGGCTGCCTCCTGACGCTTGACCGAAACGGTGGCGTCAATGGCTTCTTCGTGAATCATGGACAGCGGGCGGCGGTCATGCCCCAGCGAGTCGAAGGCACCAGCTTTAATGAGGGAGTCCACGGTGCGCTTGTTGCAGACCACCACGGGCACCTTGCTGAGGAAGTCGTGGAAGGACTCATAACGGCCCTTCTCTTCGCGAGTGGATACCATAGCTGAGACCACGTTGGCACCCACGTTGCGAATAGCGCCCATACCGAAACGGATGTCCTTCCCAACAGGGGTGAAGTTCAAGGCTGATTCGTTGACATCGGGCGGAAGCACCGTGATTTTCATGTGACGGCACTCGTTGAGGTAGAGCGCTAGTTTGTCTTTATCATCGCCCACGCTGGTCAGCAGTGCTGCCATGTATTCCTGCGGGAAGTGAGCTTTGAGGTAGGCAGTCCAGTAGGAGACCAGACCGTAAGCTGCGGTGTGCGCCTTGTTAAACGCGTAGTCAGAGAAGGGCAGCAGAATATCCCAGAGAGCTTTCACAGCGCCTTCGGAATAGCCGTTATCCAGCATGCCCTGATGGAAGGTAGCGTACTGCTTATCCAGCTCTTCCTTTTTCTTCTTACCCATGGCTCGGCGCAGAATATCCGCCTCGCCCAGCGAGTAGCCCGCTACCTTCTGTGCGATCGCCATAACCTGCTCCTGGTAAACAATCAGGCCGTAGGTGGTATCCAAGATTTCAGCCAGGGGCTCTTCGAGCTCAGGGTGAATGGGGGTAACGTCCTGCAAACCGTTCTTACGCAGGGCGTAGTTGGTGTGGGAGTTAGCGCCCATAGGGCCGGGGCGGTAGAGTGCGAGCACTGCGGAAATGTGCTCGAAGTGATCCGGCTGCATGAGCTTGAGTAGCTGGCGCATAGGCCCGCCATCGAGCTGGAAGACACCCAGGGTGTCCCCTCGTGCCAGCAGCTTGTAGGATTCCGCGTCGTCGATTTCCAAGGTTTCCAGATCAATCTCTTGATCGCGGTTCATTTTGATGTTCTCAAGGGCATCAGAAATGATAGTCAGGTTACGCAGACCCAAGAAGTCCATCTTAATCAGCCCCAGGCCCTCACAGGTGGGGTAATCAAACTGAGTGATAACCTGCCCGTCCTGCTCACGGCGCATAATGGGGATAACGTCGATGAGGTTGTGGCTGGACATAATGACGCCCGCCGCGTGCACGCCCCACTGGCGCTTTAGCCCCTCAAGGCCCTTAGCGGTTTCAAAGACCTTGGCTGAGTCGGGGTCGGTTTCGATGAGTTCACGCAGATCTCCGGCATCCTGGTAGCGCTTATCCTCGGGGTTGTACACATTGGCGAGAGCGATGTTCTTACCCATGACGTCATCCGGCATGGCCTTAGTCAGGCGCTCACCGGTAGAGAAGGGGTAGCCCAGGACGCGGGAAGAGTCTTTCAGCGCCTGTTTCGCCTTGATGGTGCCGTAGGTGACGATCATTGCCACCTTGTCTTCACCGTACTTCTCGGTCACGTAGTGAATCACCTCGGAGCGGCGGCGATCATCGAAGTCCACATCGAAGTCGGGCATGGAAACGCGGTCGGGGTTGAGGAATCGTTCGAAGATTAGATCATGTTCCAGGGGGTTGAGGTCGGTGATACGCATGGCGTAAGCAACCATCGAACCTGCACCCGAGCCTCGACCCGGGCCTACGCGGATGCCCTGTTCTTTCGCCCAGTTGATGAAGTCGGCAACCACCAGGAAGTAGCCGGGAAAGCCCATCTGCGAGATGATGCCGACTTCGTATTCAGCCTGTTTGCGGACGTCATCGGGGATGCCTTTGGGGAAGCGGTAGTGCAGGCCCCGTTCAACTTCTTTGACGAACCAGGATTCCTCGTTCTCTCCTGAGGGGACGGGGAAGTTGGGCATGTAGTTGGCTTTGGTATTGAATTCAACGTGGCAGCGCTCAGCGATTTCCATGGTGTTATCGCAGGCATCAGGGAAGTCGCGGAAGAGCTCGCGCATCTCAGCCGGGGATTTGAGGTAGAAGTCATCGGCATCGAATTTGAAGCGCTTGGGGTCCTGCAGGGTTGAACCGGACTGGACGCAGAGCAAGGCGGCGTGGGCCTTGGCGTCCTCTGCATGAGTGTAGTGCAAATCGTTGGTAGCAACCAGGGGTAGCTCTAGCTCCTTGGAGAGCTTGATGAGATCGGTCATGACCTGCTTTTCGATGGACAGCCCGTGGTCCATAATTTCGCAGTAGAAGTTCTCTTTGCCAAAGATATCCCGGAAGTCGCTGGCAGCCTGCACGGCCTCCTTGTACTGCCCCAGACGCAGGCGGGTCTGCACTTCACCCGAGGGGCAACCGGTGGTTGCAATAATGCCCTTGCCGTAGGTCTGCAACAGGTCACGGTCCATACGAGGCTTATAGAGCTGACCTTCCAAGGAGGCCAGAGAGGATGCACGGAACATATTGTGCATGCCCTCGGTGGTCTCTGCCCACATCGTCATATGGGTATAAGCACCGCCACCGGAGACATCATCGCGTCCGCCATCTGCAAACTTGACGCGGGTGCGGTCCTGACGCGCGGTACCGGGGGTCAGGTAGGCCTCAACTCCGATAATGGGCTTGACCCCAGCCTGGGTGGCCTTGTTCCAGAAGTCAAAGGCACCAAAGAGGAAGCCGTGGTCGGTAGTTGCCAGGGCGTTCATGCCCAGCTCTTTGGAGTGGCTAAAGAGGTCCCCTAGGCGGGCAGCACCATCTAGCATGGAGTACTCGGTATGAACGTGCAGGTGGGTGAAGTCGTTATGAGCCACGAGGGTTTCCTGTTCGGTGCAAGGTGCCGGTTGGGGGTGCTTTAGAAGTTGCCGTCTGCCAGAGAGTCCAGAGCGAACTGCAGATCAGCTGGGTAGGGGCTCTCAAATTCAACGTAGTCGCCGGTGCTGGGGTGGGCAAAGCCCAGCTTGTGGGCGTGTAGCCACTGTCGAGTCAGACCCAGGTTGGCTGAAATCATGGGGTCAGCCCCGTAGGTCAGGTCACCGGCGCAGGGGTGACGCAGGGCCGAGAAGTGAACACGGATCTGGTGGGTGCGCCCGGTTTCAAGGTGCACTTCGACCAGGGATGCCGGGCCAAAGGCCTCAATCAGCTCGTAGTGGGTCACGGCGGGCTTGCCCTCCTCGTTCACCGCGAACTTCCATTCGCTGCCGGGGTGGCGGCCGATGGGAGCATCAATGGTGCCCTTGACCGGGTCTGGTAGCCCCTGAACCAGGGTGTGATAAACCTTGGTGACGGTGCGGTCCTTGAAGGCATTCTTCATGACCGTGTAAGCCTTTTCGTTCTTGGTCACCACCATAAGACCGGAGGTGCCTACGTCCAAGCGATGCACAATGCCCTTACGTTCGGCAGCACCGCTGGTGGCAATTTCAACCCCGGCATGTTTGAGTGCTCCGACCACAGTAGGGCCGTGCCAGCCCATAGAGGGGTGGGCTGCTACACCGGTTGGCTTATCGACCACCACAATGTCATCATCCTCATAGACGATGCTAAAACCGTCTACCTGTTCGGCCTCAATCTGGGTCAAGTCCCTGGGCGGGGTGCCGTCCACCGAAATCTTATCGCCCTCGGAAACCTTAGATGAAGCTTTTGCTTTGAGGGGACGCCCGGTAGCAGCAACAGCGGTGACCTCACCGTTCTTGATCCAGCCGCTCACCGTGGTGCGGGCATGGCCAGATATTTCGGCCAGCAGGGCATCCAGTCGCATGGCTCCCTGAGTGGCCTCAACGGTATGTTCGATAATGATGCGTTCACTCACGACTTACTTCTCCTCTTGTACAGCAATTTTCTTGGCACTCACTTCACGGTTGCCGTCCATTCTGATTCCCCAAAAGGTCAGTAGGACAATGACGCCCATAGAAACGCAAATAGCTGAATCAGCTAAATTAAAGATGGCAAAGTTGGGAACTGAGATGTAGTCCACTACGTGCCCAATTCCAAAGCCAGGTTCGCGGAAGAGACGGTCATGGAGGTTGCCCACGATGCCGCCCATCAAAACTGCCAACCATACCGTCCACGCCAAAGAACGCGCACGCGCAATCAGTACCATGCAGACGAGAGCGCCCAGGGTAGAAATAATGGTGAAAATCCAGGTGGTGTTCTCCCCCATGGAGAAGGCTGCGCCGGGGTTGAGATAGTAGCGCCACCACAGCAAACCATCAATCACAGGGATGGACTGGCCCACATACATAGTGGTTTCAACAATATATTTAATGATTTGATCAGCGCCATAGACCAGAAGGAAGAGAAAAGCAGCGAGCACTAACTTTTTAACCCCGCTCACTCGTCGAACCGGAGTCAAAGCGGTATCTTTTTGCTGGACCTCTGTCACGGCACCCTTTCGTCATCCTTTGATTCTTAATCAGCCTCTAGCTTATCGCTTATCTCTCGCAGGTCGCACGAGATGCAGTATCTTAAACATCTCAGGCGGCAACCTTAATTGGTTGCCGCCTGAGCAGGAATTGAGAACAGTACCAATTCACAACTGACTCTTGAGCCGGGAAAGCCTTATTTTTCTTGGTCTGATTTCAGATCCAAAGCCTGCTGGCCTGTGAGAAGAGAAGGAGTCTCCAGGGGTTCAAGGTGAGGGGTTTGTTCCAAGGCCGACAGCTGCTCAGTAATATAGGTGCGCAGTGAAGAGCGGTAGGTGCTTTCAAAGCTACGCAGCTGATCTACAGACTGCTCAAGTTCAACCCTAGCCTGCTCGAGCTCGCCCAGAACCTGGTCTGACTCATCGCGAGCGGTAGATACCAAAAGGTTAGCCTCTTCGCGGCCCTCTACGATCAGACGTTCGCGCTCTCGCTTACCTTCGATGACATAATCATCGTGAACCTTCTGAGCCAGGGCTAAAAGACCAGCAGCGTCGGAAGAAGTAGCGTGCGATGCCTCTGCCTCGGGGGCAGTTTCAGGAACATCACTTGATGCAGGAGCTGTGGAGGCTGGAGATTCTGCTTCTTCAAGCTGATCCTTAAGGCTACTATTTTCAGCGTTCAAACGGCGTAACTCGATTACAATTTCATCGAGAAAATCGTCAACCTCTTCGGGGTTGTATCCCTCTTTAAACTTGGTTGGCTGAAACCTTTTGTTGATAACTTCCTCAGGCGTAAGTGCCACGGTAGTTCACCTCTAATTCTATGTTTTCGCACTTCTCATTCATCTCACCACCAAACTATTGGTAGGTGAACTTCATTGAATTCTCAAATTTTTATAAATTTTTGAACCATGAATATAGATGAAAGCGAAGCTAGCTTTACTTGGTACGAGTCAGTAAAGCTGGTAGTTCCCCTTACTACAACAATAAACTACATGCTGTGTGGAACGGTTGCAAGAATAGAGACTGGCACCCCCCATGAGCTAATCATCACGCTTAGAACCTTGACTTTGAAAGAGATTACGTGTCCTTATCATCTTTCAAAAGGGCAACAAAGCGCTGTGCCTTATGAGGTGCGAATAGTCAAAGACATGAGTACGGTTTGCACAACAAACAGACCGATAAGCAAAATCATAAAACCTAAGTCAAGTGATACACCACCCAAACGAAGTGGCTTGATATAGCGCCTCGCAAGGTTCATAGGAGGGTCCGTCACACCGTAGACAAAGGACACAAGAATCAGCATAACCCCTTGAGGGCGCCAGTATCTTGCAAACATCTGAATCCAGTCAAGCACTAAGCGTGCCATAAATACCACAATCAGCAAATAAACTGCGATTGTTAGAAAAGCAAAAATATAACCCACGAAAAACTACTTCAATTAAACCTGATTGAAGAGGTTGCTATCATCACTGTCCAAAGCAACCGGAATCTCAGTACCTTCGGCACCCAGGACCTCTAGGTTCGCCGGAGTCAGCAAGAAGACCTTATCGGTAACCCTCTCAATTGAACCGTGCAAGGCGAAAGCCAAGCCAGCTGAAAAATCAACCAGACGCTTAGCGTCGGTATCTCCCATATCGGTCACATTCATAATGACAGGAATGTTCTCGCGGAAGGATTCACCGATGATTTTGGCATCGTTGTAAGAACGAGGGTGGATGGTGGTGATACGGCGCAATTCTTCGTCGCTTTCGTTGGGGGTATAACGGTTGGCAGGTCGCTCGACAGGAGCAGAATGAGCAGAGGACTGGTCTTGGTCGCGGTAGTTATCCGCGGAGAGTGAGGACGCGGCAGAGCTTTGGAACGGCGCATGCAGGTCATCTGACTCTGAGGGCCTCCCCGATCGAGAGTTACCGAGGGTTCCCAGCAAAACATCGCGGTCATCTGTCACCGAGGTTTCTGCCTGGGGCTCCTCGTAGGCAACCTCGTCGTCGAAGGGCTGGTAGGTATCATCTGCTTCGAATACGGTCTCTTCATAGACAGGTTCTAACCTTCTAGAAGCCTGTTGAGACCGTTCGGTCTCATTCTCTGCTAGCCCTAGGTAAGCCATTGCCTGATGCAAGGTACGAGCCATATTTATCTCCTTCAACAGGCAACCACCACTGGGTAGTTACACCGTTACCTCTTCAATCCTTAGGTTTTTACGCTATCAAAACGCACCCCCGTTTCAGGGGAGGCCAGCAGTTTAAGTTTACCGGGTTAGCCCTCACTTCACAGCATTGGTCTTTTCCCCATGATGTGAGAACCTACTCTCACATTGGTGGACCCCCACCGAATAGCTGCCTCAAGGTCGCTACTCATGCCCGCTGAAATAGTTCTTGCCTCGGGAAAATCGCCCCATAGATTTTCAGCGGTTTTATACAAACGCTCAAAAGCTACATCTGCGCTCTGATCCAGTGGCGCTACCGCCATCACTCCGCCTAAAACGAGTCCGGGTAAACGAGAGATCTGATGGGCCAGTTCCAGGGTATCTTCTGGAGATGCTCCACCTCTGGCGCCCAAAGAGGCTTGGCCCGCAGTCGAGGGAGCCTGGGGGTTCAGACCCACCTGGATAAGACACTTTAGCCCACCGTTTGCCAGGGAGGCAGGTGCCGGTCCTTCCCCTGCCTCATATCGCTTGAGTTGGTTAAGGTAAGCCTTGGACAAAGACTCCGCTAACGATAGGCGATCAACCGACTGAACCTCATGCGCATATTTGACAACAGACTTGGCTTTATTGGTTTGCAGTTGTCCGATAAAAGACCAGCGCAGGGGGTCATCGGAATGAGCGTGCAGTGATAGCTGGGTAGCCTTACCGCTGGCCTCCTGGTCACGGTTCTCCCCTACCGACCGTACACCCATGTCGTAAAGGGCAGCCACATCCTCCGCTGGAAAAAATTTAGTGACCACCGTAAGTTCTGGCAGCGCAGAAGTTCGAGCACGCACCGCGCTCAAATCCTGAGAGGCTGCAGCAATTTGTGCCTGCACCTCCTGAAGATGATGTGATAACTCCTTGGCACGTGCCTCTGAATACATCAACATGATGACCCCGATCTATCCTTTTCTCAACCCATACAAGTCCAGCTATTCTGCCTGCTTCCCTGCCGTGTGCTACGGCTCGGTGGGAAAACAGTTGCTCTGTTTCAAGCGTACAAGCGCTGAACTCATCTGACACTTCAGTGATAGCAGGCAGTTTCTGCAGGACGGCGTGGGCACCCGCAGGGAGGTCAAGAGCCGGTGTTCCCCAACTGGTGGTAGAAGCAACCTCCGGTAGCAAGCGGCTTGATTCTCGGTGCATATCGGCGGGCACTTCATAACAGCGTCCGCAGATTGAAGGGCCAATCCACACTCGAATATTCTCTGCACTCCGCGCAAGGAGCTCCTGAACGGTGGCTTCAATCACGCCATCTAGTAATCCCCGACGCCCCGCGTGCGCTACCCCCAGAATCGGTGAGCCGGTTACCCGATGCTCCCCTACAAAAACCAGAGGGATACAGTCTGCCACCATAACGGACAGCGCACGGGAGTCACACGAGACAGCGGCATCGGCCACCGGCGCAGCGGACCTCAGCTGACGGGCTGCATCTTCACCCCCGGTTCTGGTGTGTCGCTCTGCTACCACCTGATCAGCATCGCACACCACCGTTCCATGAACCTGCTCTAGATAGATAAAGCCAACGGCAGTGCTGGACCCCAGCAAAGCATCTTCAAGATCCGCTCTGTGTTCTACTGCCTCAGCGGGGCTATCGCCCACGTGGAGGCCTAGATTACCGGCCGCGCGGGAGGTAAATCCCAGGTGGACTGTACTGCCATCAGCTGTGCTAACGGCGTGGCGGGAGTACAAAACATCGTGCATTGACTTGCTTTCTGAGACCAAGGGTGTGTGCTAAAAACTCTACCGTGCAAAAGTGGGGGTGAAGGCACATCTTGCCTTCACCCCCACCGCATCAAATTGTGATGGTCGATGCCCTACTTCAGGAAGTCGGGAACATCCAGAGTGTCGCGTCGGTTAGCGGGCGTCTCTTCAACAACGGGGGGTAAATCAACGTCAAAGCCAGCGTTGGTGGGAACATCATTGTTGTTTGATTCCCAGGTGTTAGCAGCGGGGGCGCTGAAACCGCGTGAAGCTGAAGAGGGAGCGGATGCGCCTCCGAAGCTCTGCTGAGTGCGTGCTGCCTGGTTGGCTGCTGCGTTAGTGTTATTGGAGTTGGTTTCGGGGTTGACCGAATCAAAACCAGCGGCAATCACGGTAACGCGTGCTTCATCGCCCAGAGCATCGTCGATGACGGCGCCGAAGATGATGTTGGCGTCGGGGTGGGCAACTTCTTGAACCAAGCGTGCTGCCTCGTTGATTTCGAAGAGACCCAGGTCTGAACCGCCCTGAATGGACAGCAGAACGCCGTGAGCGCCGTCGATAGATGCCTCGAGCAGAGGGGATGCAATCGCCAGTTCGGCTGCCTTGACGGCACGGTCCTCACCGGAAGCTGAGCCAATGCCCATGAGAGCTGAACCAGCACCCTGCATGACTGACTTAACGTCTGCAAAGTCAAGGTTAATCAGACCGGGGGTGGTGATCAGGTCGGTAATGCCCTGAACGCCCGAGAGAAGAACCTGGTCAGCTGACTTGAAGGCGTCGAGCATGGAAACGTTGCGATCCGAGATGGAGAGCAGACGGTCGTTGGGGATGACGATGAGGGTATCAACTTCATCGCGTAGAGCAGCGATACCGGTCTCTGCCTGGTTTGAACGACGGCGGCCTTCAAAGGTGAAGGGGCGGGTCACAACACCAATGGTCAGTGCGCCCAGTGAGCGGGCAATGCGGGCGACGACGGGTGCGCCACCGGTACCGGTGCCACCACCTTCACCAGCGGTTACAAATACCATATCGGCGCCCTTAAGCACCTCTTCAATTTCCTGCTCGTGGTCTTCAGCGGCCTGTCGTCCAACATCGGGGTTAGCACCAGCGCCAAGGCCGCGGGTCAGTTCACGGCCCACGTCGAGCTTTACATCCGCATCTGACATAAGCAGTGCCTGAGCATCAGTGTTGATAGCGATGAACTCAACACCGCGCAGACCGACCTCAATCATACGGTTAACGGCGTTTACGCCACCGCCACCGATACCGACTACTTTGATAACTGCCAGGTAGTTCTGGGGAGCTGATGTATCCATGGATTCCCTACTGTTTTTACTCTAAGACACAAATCTAAACCTTTACTTTAAAGGTTAGATTGGAACATTTTATTTACTCAATCAATGAAAGATTATCAACTTCATGGGCAGGTTGTCGCCTCAGTGTCGACCCAAGCATTACTTTTTCAGAAAATACGAAGGTTGAAATCTAATCTAAGCTTTAGGTTTAACTATTTGACGGTGGGAACAAGCGGGCTTGAAACGTCATAGACGGTCACGGCGCTCTCAGCACCCACCGATTCCATCAGAGTCATCAAAACCTTAGCCTTAAGTTCACTTTCATCGGGTGCCCCCCAAATAACTTGGGTGCCATCAGCCATCTGCAAATTGATGGTTGACGTTGAATCAGCAGTCGCTTCAGAAACCTGAGACAAAATAGACGTTGGTAAAGCTGCCAGAACCCCCGTTACTGTTGCAAATTCCGGCGTACCCAGGATGTCCGTTCCTCCATCAACTAGAGGAACCCCAGCGCTCTCTACGGTTTCGGTAGTTTGCAGCTGCTTACCTTCGTCATCAACGAGCACATAAGCATCATCACTTTTGACCACGGCAACCGGTACGCGCTCATGAAGCTTGACGACCAGCTCGTGAGGTGGTCTCGCTTCAAGGCTGACACCGCGGAGCACCTCCTGGTTGCCCACTAAATCAGCGACTTGATCTTCAGTAACTCTGGTCAACGGTACGCCCTCTAAGGGCACCAGCTGATCCTTAACATAGGAGGAGTCAAGCAAGGACGCCCCCTGCACCGTGATGGTGCGAGTAGCGAGGAGGGGGGAGAAAAAAACCACGCCTACGAACAGGGCAGCTACAGCTATCACCGTTGCAAGTCCGTAGACCCAACCTTTCCATCGGCGAATAGTGCGAGAGGTTTTTGCCGGTTGAGGTTGGCTTTGCTGATCGGTAAGTTGGCTCTCTTTACCAGCATCTTCCAGGTGGGCCTGTTCGGCGTAATCACGCCTCCACTGCGCAAACCGGCTATTGGTGGAGATATCAACGAGATTGTCTGTCTCACTGTTCAGCTGCTCAACCTTTGAAGAGTTGAGACGGACCCATGGCGTCCGCTGGCGTCCACTTTTCTTTGAGTCGGTGTGCTGATCCGGTGAGCTTTTTTTTGGGTGGCTCACTGGGCTACAGAACTTTCCCGTGCACGCAGTTGGTTGACTAGCTCTTGGCCATAGGCGGTAATATCACCGGCGCCAACCGTCATTATGATGTCACCGGGTAGAGCAACGGCAACCATTGACCGGACAGCCTCGTGGGCATCTGGTGCATAGTGCACCTCTGAGTACCCGGAATCTGTAATGAGGTGGCTGGTGACGCCCTCTATGGGTTGCTCACGAGCTGGATATATATCTAGCACATAGGACCGGTCTGCCTGTGAAAGAGAGCGGGCAAACTCAGTTGAAAACTCTTTGGTACGGGAGAAGAGGTGGGGCTGGAACAGCACGTAAAGGTTGTGCCCGGCTGCAACGGTCCTGCCCGTCTCCAGAGCACGCTGAACTTCAGTGGGATGGTGAGCATAATCATCAAAGACCTTCACACCGGCTGCTTCCCCGCGCAAAGTAAACCGGCGGTCAGTTCCGGTAAAGGTGCCGAGCGCTTGAACCGCATCCGAAGGCGAGGCTCCCGCAATGAGTGCGCAGATAAATCCTGCGGTAGCGTTGAGCTGGTTGTGGACGCCCGGAACCGGCAGGGTGAGGGTGATATGCCCGGTGAAATTCTGCTGCCCCACAGTGAAGTCCCAGACCAGATTTGATGAGCATTCAGTACCATGTGAGGTGATTCCAGTGAGCTGTACCTGGGCCTCGGAGGCTTCGCCGTAGGTGACGACGTCTACTCCTGCTGAGCGTGCACGCTGTGCTAACTGGGAGGCACCGGCGTCATCGGCGCAGGTGACAAGCACACCACCCGGTGCCATTGAGCCAATGAACCGGTTGAAGGCTTCTGTTACCCGTTCGGCGGTACCGTAGAAATCCAGGTGGTCTGGTTCAGCGTTAGTAACCACCGCAATTTCTGGGCGGTAACGCACGAAGGAGCCGTCAGACTCATCTGCCTCAGCCACAAACCAACTCTCAGGCCCTGCAGCCCCCAGGTGGGCGTTGCTACCGAAGCCAGCGATAGTTGAGCCAACCGCAAATGAGGGTGAAAGCTCAAGACTTGACATCATCACCGAAATCATAGAACTGGTGGTGGTTTTACCGTGGGTGCCAGCAACAGCGATGACCTTTGAGTCCCGCATCGTAGCCGCAAGCGCCTCTGACCGGTGGAGCACCAGCAGACCGGAAGCGCGCGCGGCAGCTAGCTCTGGGTTATCTTCACGAATAGCAGTAGAGATGACCACCGTCTGAGCACCGGTAATGTTCTGGGCTGCCTGCGGGGTGTAAATGGTGGCGCCTAGCTGCCTCAGGGATTCAAGGGCTGCTCCCTCTACCCTATCTGAACCGCTGACCGTCATGCCCGCCTGCAGCATCAGCCGGGCAACAGCACTCATGCCGGCACCACCGATGCCGATGAAGTGAACGTGTCCCAGCTGTTCCATCACAGGACGCTCGGGGAAGGGAGGGGTCAGCGGAGCGGGAAGGTCAATAGAAAGATTGATGAGTGAGCCATTCATTAGTGAGCTACCTCCAGTATTTTACGGGCCATCACAGCAGCAGCATCACGAATACCGTGCTGGTACGAGGTGCTAGCCATGTCTTTAAGTTTCTTGTGGTCGGTGAGCAAAGCCGGTACATGCTGGCGGAACCAGTCTACGGTGAAGTCAGCGTCGGCAACGAGCAGCCCTCCCCCGGCATCGACCAGGCTCTTAGCGTTCAACGCCTGCTCTCCGTTGCCGATGGGTAGGGGCACAAAGATAGCAGGAACGCCCACAGCAGCTACTTCGCTGACGGTGGCAGCTCCTGAGCGCACAATCAACAGATCAGCAGCGGCATAGACATCTTCCATGGAAGTAATGAATTCAACCTGATGGTAGGCGGGCGCTTCACGAATCTCACCCTGCGGGGTGCGCAGTGCTTTATCTCGGCCCGTGATGTGGAGAACCTGAAAGCCCCACCCGGCGATATCATCGACGATCTCTTCAATCGTTTTATTAAGGCTGAGCGCGCCGAGCGAGCCACCGGTCACCACCAGGGTGGGCAGGTGAGGGTCTAGCCCCAGCCGCTCGCGAGCCGCAGTTGCTTCGGTGACTCGATCTAGCTCTGCAATGTTCTGGCGCATTGGCATGCCCACCAGCTGAGCGTTCTTAATGGGGGTATCAGGAAAGGCAGTGGCTACTACAGCAGCTTTTTTGGCACCAACCTTATTAGCCAAACCCGGCTTAGCGTTGGCTTCGTGGATCACCACCGGTAGGCCAAGCTTGTGTGCAGCCAAGTACATAGGGGTGCATACGTAACCGCCGACTCCAACCACAACGGATGCTGAATTGTCGGTCAGTATCTTCTCCGCCACATTCAGTGATTGCTTAAACTTGAGGGGAAATTTGAGCGCATCCAAGGTTGGACGTCGTGGAAAGGGAACCTTGGGGATGAAGCTTATCTCAAAGCCAGCAGCAGGGACCATGGTTGCTTCCATGCTTCCTTCGGTACCTACTGTCATGATGCTGACGCTGGGTTCTTGGTCCTTGAGCGCACGTGCTATAGCAAGCATCGGGTTAATGTGCCCGGCGGTTCCGCCCCCTGCAAGCACTACGGTTGGTGCCTTGGTCATTCATTCGCTCCCTGAAAAAGGTTGTTTACGCCTTACAGTTTACGCATTCAGCGCCCGGCGCACTATTCGCGGGGTGTCTTACCGCCCGATAGACCGCCCTCAGAATCCCTTGCTGGAACCTCACGAGCTTTTTTGATAGTGCGCAAACCAGCAGGAATTTTGGGTTCTGATTCTCGCTGCGCCTTAGGCGGGTTAGGCGCTGAGGGGGTTACATTCGAGACCCGAGTGTTCTGCTCCCCTTCACTACCCTGCTTAGCGTGCTGGATACGAGCAGAGGGGTGGGCTGGTGCAGTACCGGCTGGCCGTGGAGCGCGTGAGTTTTTCATGCTTTCGGGTGGTAGACGTTCATCAGAGCGGTGCGCAGTCTTCGGTGACAGGCGTGCACCGGCGTCGACTGAACCGCCGTGTTGCTGACGCGAGTTGACCTGCCGAGACTGGTGCTCATTTGCCCCAGATGGCGTAGTACTACCGGCGAGGGCTGAGGCGAACCTATCAAGGTTGAACCGCTGTATGAACTTTTCAAGAGTCCAGCCCGAGTTGTAGGGGTCAGCTGAGATTTTCTCCTGTTCAGCTGCCACTAACCGCCCAAGTTTTACCCGGCGAGCGGCGTCCTTTTGCACGGAGCTTCCGTTACCAACTCTAGACTCTTCCCCCATGATGGGTTGAAGCGGGGTTTGGCGCGCGAAAGCAATCAAAATACCCGCACCTATCAAGGAGGAGATTAGTGAAGACCCACCATAGGAAACGAAGGGAAGTGGCACACCGATCACCGGCATTATCCCGACGACCATAGCGATGTTCATAATGGCCTGCCCTACCAGCCAGGTTATTAGCCCAATGGTGGCAAAGCGAATGAACAGGTCTGAGGATCGAAGAATAATGCGCATGGCACAGTAGATCAGCGCTCCGTAGAGCACCAGAACCGACAGACTGCCCAGCAGCCCTAGCTCTTCACCAATGACGGCGAAAATGTAGTCATTATGAGCTTCGGGCAGGTAGTTGTATTTCTGACGTGACTGCCCCAGCCCGACTCCCCAGAAGCCACCGGTGGCTAAAGCCGCTAAACCAGAATTCGCCTGGTCACAGGATGCCTCCACACACTCTCTCCAGAAAGCGAAGGTATTGAGAATTCGTTCGATACGGTTAGGGCTTATCGCTACCAGAGCCAGAGCTGCGAACCCTAGAATGCTGAAGGCCGATACGACCGTAATACGCGAAGGTTTAGCCGCCAATAGCATGGTGGAAAAGAACAGACCGTAAATCAGCGCTGTCCCCAAATCATGGCCTGCCAGAATCAGACCCCCGATAGTAATGAGCCCTAAGGCGGCAGGGAAGAGCGCCTTAAAGATGGTTTGAGCAGGGCGCCCTCGGTCAATCTGTCCCTGCCGTGAAAAGACCAGCGCCAGCCATAGGATCATCACCGGCTTGGCAATTTCTGAAGGCTGAATTCTAATACCCCCCAGGGAAATCCAGTTCTTATTACCACCGACCTCGACGCCCACAAAGATAACCGCCAGCAGCAGCACAGCGCATGCCCCGAGGGCTAAGTTCAGCGTCAAACGGTTACGGTAAAGACGCACGGGAATGAAGTAGCCTATCACCACCATAACCAGCAGACCCAGCACGGCGTAGAAGCCCTGAGAACGCGCCTGAGCGTAGGGCTGCAGACCTGCTGAAATCTGCTCCACGCTCGATGCCGAGAGCACCATGATGATGCCGAATGCGGTGAGCACTACCACCGTTCCGATAAGGACCAGGGGCACATCGCTCAGAACCATTGAGCTCAGGCGCAGCTGAACTTGCTCCCACTGCTCTTTGAGCCAGTGGGCTGTGCGGCGTACCCGCCCACCGTACGATGGTCCCGGCGTAGGTGTAGCAGTGGGGCTCACGGTGTCATCACTTCTTTCAGGAAGAGGCTCTCTGGTTGCGGTCTTAAAATGCAGGGGGCGGGCCTCAAGGTGTGAAGCCCTCCCCGTGAGCACAAGCTATGAGTTGATCTGATTGACCAGGTCTGTCACTGCATCGATGAAAGCGTTACCGCGATCAGCGTAGGATGCAAACTGATCCATAGAAGCCGCGGCAGGAGCCATCAGCACGGTATCGTTCTGTTCAGAAATCTCGTGGGCTTTGGCGACCGCCAACTGCATAACGGCTACACCGTCTGTCTGGTTGGATAGCAGGACGCTCTGCGTCATGTTGTGGACGGGCACCTCGGGTGCGTGGCGGTCCAGTGCGGACTGCAGGGCATCGGTATCGGTGCCTATCATCACTACCGCTTTGAGGCGGTCCTTATGGTTTTGAACTAGCTCATCGTAAGTCACGCCTTTTGATAGGCCTCCGGCAACCCAGATGACCGGGCTAAAGGACGACAGTGAGGCGTTGGCAGCGTGGGGGTTGGTCGCTTTGGAGTCATTGACCCACAGCACCCCGTGAGTGTTAGCAACCAGCTGAATGCGGTGAGCTCCGGGCTCATAGTTTTGCAGGCCGGCTTTTACCTGTTCAGGGCTGATGCCGGCGGCTCGAGTGAGCGCGGCAGCAGCCAGAGCATTCTCAACGGTGTGCTTGGTGGGTAGCTGACCGGTATCAGAAACAGCTGCGATTTCAAGGGCCTGATGGCGGCGGTCATCCAAAAAAGCCCGGTCGACCAGCAGGCGATCAACCACACCGAACATTGATAACGCGGGGGTGTCGGCCCAAAAACCGATAGCTCGGCAGCCCTCAACCACATCAGCTTCTTCAACCATGCGCACGATTTCGTCCTGGTTGGCGTTGAAGATGCAGGCAACCTGTGTGTTCTCGTACACGCGGGCTTTGTCGGCCAGGTAGTTTGTGTAGCCCTCGTGCCAGTCCACATGATCCTCAGCTACATTCAGCACCACCGAGGCAAGGGGTGAGAGAGAGTAGGTCCAGTGCAGCTGAAAGCTGGAGAGTTCAACGGCAAAGAAGTCATATTCCACCGGGTCACGGAGGGCATCAAGAATGGGAGTGCCTACATTACCCACGGCGATGGCCTTGTGGCCAGCGGTCTGGAGGATGGATTCAGTCATCCCCACGGTGGTGGTTTTGCCATTGGTTCCGGTGATGCAGAGCCACTGGGCAGTCTTGCGTCCTTCGCGTTCGCGTACGCGCCAGGCCAGCTCAACGTCGCCCCAAATTTGAATCTTTTGGTCCCGGGCGTCGGCCAGGATGCCCAGCGCCGGTGGTAGGCCTGGGGAGGTCACCACTAGCTCGGCGGGCTGACCTTCAACCAGAGGCAGAGAGTCCATGGAACCTGCACCCAGCAGGGTCTTTGCTGCACCCACAATGCTCAAGGTGGTGGCTTTGGTCTGGTTGGCTTCGGTGTCGTTACCGTCCACCACCACAACGCGAGCGCCCAGTTCGATGAGGGTATCAGCAGCAGCGAAACCTGATACGCCTAGACCAGCTACAACGACGCGTAGCCCGGCCCAGTCTGAATCCCAGCTGGTCAAATGCTCAAGGCGGTCATAGGCATAGACCGGGTTTTCGTTATTAGCCTTCATTAGAAGGAGCCTCCATTACTCATGAGCCAGTCACCGTAGAAGATGCCCAGGGATACGGCAACAAAAAGACCGGCAAGAATCCAGAAGCGAACGACCACGTTAACTTCTGCCCAGCCCTTTAGTTCGAAGTGGTGTTGCAGGGGCGCCATGCGGAAGATTCGCTTGCCGCCGCTTATTTTGAAGTAGCCAACCTGCAGGATGACCGAGATAGCGATGATGACGAAAAGCCCTGCGATAATGGGCAGAAGCAGTTGGGTGCGGGTGATGATGGCAAAAGCAGCTAGGGCGCCGCCGAGGCCCAGCGAACCGGTGTCCCCCATGAAGATGGTTGCTGGTGAGGTGTTCCACCAGAGGAAGCCGATGAGAGCACCGATGAGGGATGCCGCTAGCATGGCCATCTGTCCGGAGGCAGGAACCTCGTAGCAGACGGTGTCCATGGGGGTAGGGGTGCAGAGGTGCTGCTGCTGCCACATAGAGATCAGCAGGTAGCCGCTAAAGACCAGAATCGCAGCTCCCGTAGCCAAGCCGTCGAGGCCGTCAGTGAGGTTTACAGCGTTGGTGGTTGCGGTGGCAATGAGGTTAGCCCAAATAATGAAGAGAAGCAGTAGAACAATGGGGCCGGCAAAACTTAGATCTAACCAGGAGATATCCCTGGTGAATGAAATTTTGCTGGAGGCAGGAGCCCAGCCGCGGTCGTCCTTGAAGAAGAGAGCGCCGGCCGCGAAGAGGGTGCCGATCAGCCCCTGTAAGACAATCTTGCCCTTGGGGGTCAGACCTTCGCTCTGCTTCTTCCAGATTTTCTTAAAATCATCGATGAAGCCAACACCGGCCATGCCCAGCATGAGGAACATGGCGAGCAAAACTGAAGCGGACGCTGCCCAGGAAGTACCAAAAATCGCTGCTGATAACCAGAGGGAAAAGAAGAAACCTAGCACCGTTGCCAGCATCATCATGACACCACCCATGGTGGGGGTGCCTCGCTTGGTCTGATGGGAGGTAGGGCCATCTTCGCGGATGAACTGGCCAAACTGCTGTTTCACCAGCCATTTGGTGTAAATCGGTGTTCCGACGATCGAGATGATCAAGCCGAAAGCTGCAGCCAACAGAATGGAAATCATACGGAGTCTGTTTCTTCCCGGTTATGAGTGTGTAGAAGTTGAAGGTGATGAGTCAGTTTCTTCACCATTGAATGAGTCTAGCGTGCCCACAAAGTCACCTGCGCTCAACCAAGATGCGGCGGTTGTCTCATCGGTGAGGGTTAGGTCGCCTTCGAAGTCAGCGACACGCTGGCCCAGCGCCCCTAAGCCAGCACCGTTGGATGACTTGAAGAGGACGATATCCCCAGGCTGAACCTCACCGTGAAGCAGTGAGAAAGCCTCTTCGGGGGTAGCTACCCAGGTTGCCTCATTACCCCATGAACCTTCAAGGTGGGCCGTGTTGTAGATGGGTTTAGCAACATCACCTACAGCGATAAGCTTTGAGATATTCATACGAACCGCGAGCTGACCAATACGATCATGCTCAAAGAGGGAACGCTCCCCCAGCTCTAGCATGGCACCCAAAACAGCCCAGGTGCGGTTGGTCGAGGGCAGTCGCCCTAGTTGGGCTAGAGTTTGCAGAGCAGCGGTCATGGACTCCGGGTTTGCGTTATAGGCATCGTTGATGATGGTAACGCCGTCTGAACGGTCAGTACGCTGCATGCGCCATTTGGAGGTAGCTTGCGCACTGTTCATTGCCTTAGCAATCTCCTCGGGTAAAACGCCGCAGTTATAGGCCACGGTTGCTGCAGCAAGGAGGTTGTAGACATGGTGCTCACCGATCAGCTTTGACTGAATCTCGGCACGTTCACCGTAGGGAAAGACCAGGGTAAAGAGCGGGCAGCCGGCATCATCGGTAGTGAGATTTTCAGCCACAATGCGTTTTTCTTCGACACCCGGGTTGACGCTGGTAGTCACCTCGGCTTCCTGCCCCTCTACACCGAAGTAGGTCACGGGTACGGACGCGCGGTTAATCATGCGGCGCACGCGGTAGTCGTCGATATTAAGTCCTAGGCCAGAAAGGACACCTTCTGCCATTTCGCCCTTAGTTGCTTCGATATTATCGACGCCGCCAAACTCCCCAGCGTGGGCTGTGCCCACTTTAAGCACTACGCCGTAGTCAGGTTGGATCATATCGGTGAGGTATTTGATGTTCCCCACATGATCGGCCCCCATCTCGATGACTAGGTAACGGGTATCTTCCTCAGCCCTGAAGACGGTTAGGGGCACGCCCACTTCTCCGTTGAAGGACCCCACGGGAGCGACGGTCTTACCTTTGGCGCCAAAAATGCTGGCTAGTAGATCTTTGGTTGTGGTTTTACCGGCTGAACCGGTAATACCCACCACGGTGATTTCTCCGCGAGCGCGCAGCCGCTTCACGATGTAAGCAGCGAGGCGTCCCATGGCTAAGACTACGTCGTCTACTAAGACCGAGGGGTAAAGCTCCCCGCTGTCAGCGGTCACTTCACGTTCAACTAGAGCCAGCGTAGCTCCAGCGGTGAAAGCTTGATGCAGGTAGTGGTGCCCGTCGGTTACTTCACCGGGCTTGGCCATGAAGAGAGTCTTGGCGCTCGCCTCTCGCGAGTCGGTCGTGGCCGAGGTGCAGGTAATGGTGTCCGCAGCTACAGTAGCAGCACCGAGTAGGGTACCTGCAACTGCCTCAGAAATCTCTTGGGCTGAAAGTTCAATCATAGGTTTACCTTTAGCTTTACTTTCGCTCGGTTGAGTAGGCTTCAAGCACGACAAAACCGGCTTCTTCTAGTGCTTTTGCAGTCTCAACCCTGTCATCAAGTTCAATATCGGTGCCTGCTACATCCTGGGCCACTTCGTGCCCTCGCCCTGCAATCAGAATGGAATCGGCAGGGCCTGCCAGGTTGATTGCTTCGGCAATTGCATGAGAGCGAGGCTCAAGGTTAAGAACCTGGCGAGCCCTAGCCCCGCCTTCAACTGCTGCTAGGGCGCCGGCCACTATAGCTTCGCGGATGGGGGCTGCCGCCTCACCGTGTGGGTCATCATCGGTAACCACCACAATATCTGCGTAGCTGGCTGCAATCTCACCCATGATGGGGCGCTTGGTCTGATCCCTTTCACCGGTGGCTCCAAAGACGATAATAATTTTGCCCTCAGAGCTAGCAGGTTCAATGGCCTCCAAAGCCCGCTTGAGAGCGTCGGGATTATGGGCGAAATCGACCAGAGCAGTGGGCGCCGTGGAAATTAGCTGCATGCGACCGGGGACTACGGGAGTGAGTGTTGCTGGGTCAGCCAAAACTTTTTTGATGAGTTCGCGCTCTGCACCATCACTGGCACTCTCATAAACCATGACTGCTGCCAGGGCAGCGTTGGAGACGTTGAAGTCAGCAGGTAGCTGGGTTGATGTGGTCAGCATAGTGCCATCACCGCGCTGCACCGTGAAGGTATGCCCGATACCATGCCGGGCGACGTCCACCAGTGCCCAGTCCCCTGCCCCGCAATGAGCAGGCAGAGCAGTCAGACCGGCTCCGTGAGCTGTTGTCAGGCGGACAACGTTTTCTGCCCCCATCGCATCAGCGGCGCCCCGCGCCATTTTTTCGCCCCATTCATCGTCAACGGTAATGACGGCGCGGCGGGAGCGCTGAGGAGTGAAGAGCTCTGCCTTAGACTCAAAGTAGCTCTGCATGGTTCCGTGCTGATCAAGGTGATCCTGCGTCAAATTGGTAAAGCCTGAAATGTCATAGCGGATCCCATCAACCCTGCGGTAATCCAGCGCATGCGAGGAAACCTCCATCGCGGCTGCGGTGATGTTTTGCTCACGCATGAGTGCAATCAGGGAGTGGACGTGGGGCGATTCGGGGGTGGTGAGTTTTGAGGGAATAGCTTGCCCACCGGCGAGAATCTCGATGGTACCGATCAGACCGGTCGTGTGGTCCAGCGCCTTCATGATGGAATTAATCATGTAGGTGGAGGTTGTTTTACCGTTGGTACCTGTCATGGCAAAGAGCCGGGGCGCGCTACCGTCATCAGGCTGAGAATTATAGATGCGCGCTGACAGAGGCCCCACTGCCCGGCGCAGGCCTTCACAGATGATAATGCCGAAGTTATCGGGTATATCAGTGCTGGCTTGCGCGATTTCTAGCCCTTCAGCATCCGTCAGCAGCGCCGAGGCGTCCAGCTTCAGGGCAGCTTCAACAAAGGAAGCTCCGTGTGCTTTCGCCCCACCCAGTGCAACGTAGAGATCGCCCTCTTGAACTTCTCGGGAGTCCATAGTGAGGCCGGTTATGACGCGAGTGCCTTGTAGTTCACGGGCGGTGAGATCTTGCTCTGCCAACCACTGCACCACCTGTGCAGGGGTGCAACCAGCGACCTGCGCAGGGCGCAGGGTTTGAGCATTACCTACGAGGTTCTTCTTCTCGGTCATTGGTTCACCCTCCGTTAGCAGTAAGAGCGGAAGTGCCCGCCTGGCGTTCAAAACTGTTCTTCAACACGGTCTACTTTAGCCGGTTTCATCGTGACCCTCAGCAAACTTGGGAGTTTCAGTAGGTTCACTGGTCGATCGAGGCACCTTATAGGTATGCAGCACTTTCTCCATGATTTGGGAGAACTGTGCCGTTGTGCCGGCAAGACCAACTGCAGAAGCCGTAGTTTTAGGTCGATGCATGGTAACAGACACCAAGAAGCGAGGGTTTTCGGTGGGGGCAACACCAACAAAGGATGTGGTCCACCCGTCATAGACTGCAGAGCCTTCCCCTACGTTTTCAGCGGTACCGGTCTTACCTGCCACCCTGTAGCCTTCAACCTGGGCTGCTTCAGCACCGCCCTGATAGACCACAGCTTCCATGACCTGTAGGGTCTTGCGCGCCGTCTCTTCACTAATTACCCGCTGCCCTTCAGCTACAGGAAGCACTTCTTCGGTGCCGTCGGTATCAATGATGGCATCAATAATTCGGGGCTTAAGTTTGATCCCTTTGTTAGCGACCGTCTGGAAAATAAGGGAGGTTTGAAGCGCACTTTGTGCCAAGCCCTGACCAAAGAGAACCGTGTACTGCTGGCGGATATCCCATTCTCGCCAGTCAGCAACGAGCCCCTGCGACTCACCGGTTAGTTCAACGCCGGTGTACTCACCCATACCAAATTTTTTGAGCCAGTTGTACCGCTGCTCGCGGCTGAGTTCGCTACCCATCATGACTGTTCCGGTATTCATCGAGTTAGCGATGATACCTGCAACGGTGCGCTTCTGGGCGGGGTGGGTAAAGGCGTCAGTGATGGTCTGCCCTTCGATTTCTAGCTGAGCTGGCACGTCATAAACCGTTTCAGGCTCAGCTAGCCCCTCTTCGAAGACCGCGGCGGTGGTCAGAATTTTCTCAGTGGAACCGGGTTCAAAGACCTGGCTCAGAGCGCGGGAATTCATATCAGCCAACTCAAAACGCTCGGCACCTGGGTCCATGGTTGAGGAATCTGCTAGAGCCAGCAAGGAGCCATCGCGCACGTCCATGACGATAGCTGTTCCCCACTCAGCCTTCAGCTCTTTGGCACGCGCTTTGACAACCTGCTGGGCAAAATACTGAATGTCCTGATTAATCGTCAGTCGAACGTTCTTGCCGTCTACCGCTGGGGTCATCTGCTCATCACCGATAGGGATGCGAACACCGTCGGCTGAAATCTCATAGATACGCTTACCATCGCTACCCGCCAGGTGCTCGTGCATGGTGCGTTCGATACCCACCGAGTTGTTACGGGTGCGGGTTTCTGTGCTATCGGGGGCAACCGGCTCTTCAATGATGCTGAATCGGCCAACGACCGACCCCGCGACCTCACCATTGGGGTACTTACGGTCAGAGAGAATCTCACCGTAGATAAAGGGCGCGCCCAGAGCCTGGACCTTGTTGTAGACAGCCGGAGTTACGTTTTGCTTGATAATCCGGTACTTAAGATCACCATCGAGAGCGTTCTTAACGTCGGTATCGCTCATTTGAAGGATGTCGGCAAGCTCGTACACTAGCTCGGTGGGGCTCATCTCCACTGCTTCGTCGCTACCCTCTTGGTAGCGACGAAAAGGGCCGACGGCACTTTGGTCAACCGTGATGTTATAGCGCTGTACGCTGCGGGCCATAACATGCCCGTTGATATCAAGAATCTCACCGCGTAGAGCGGGGACCGTGAGCTCACGCATGCGCTTCTCGCGAGCCTCATCAGCCAAGCCATTCGGATCAAGCCCCTGCAGATAAGCCAACCTCACTCCTAAAAGAGCAAGACCTCCGGTTGCCACAGTCCCGGTGAGAAACCCACGTCTACCCACGGTACGCTTGATAGACCCGATGGGGTCTTGGCTGTTCTTACCGCTCATAGGTTCCCCTTCATGCTCGTGCGGTGGTTGAAGCGCTGGAACGGAACGCTCCAAGCAGACTTAAGGCAAAAAAGTGCCTTACCTTCTTAGCGGTCGGCGGGTGCCTGTGTTGGCTGAGCCGATGATGTAGGAGCTGCAGAGGCGCTAGCCGTGGCACTCGCTGAAGCCTTAGCTTCAGTCTCCTTAGCTTCTACCTCCTTAGCTTCTGCTTCCTTCTTTTTACGCTCTTCCTCAGCACGAATACTGGCTTCTTCGTAAGCCTGCGTGTCAGCAAGTGCCGGAGGTGCAATAAGGTTATCGGTTGCCTCTGAAGGCTCCTGCGCAGCCATAGGAACACCGGAAATCTCACCGGTTGAAAGGTTAATAGTTGCTCTGCTAGGTGAAGTGACCATGCCCAGCTGACTTGCGCGAATGGCCAGGTCCTGGGGTGCCTGATGAAACTCAATTTCTTGAGCTAAGGCTTCATTCTGCTGTGAAAGAGCCTGCTCGGTAGCACGCAATTCAACGAGGTCATACTGGCGAGAGGCCATGGTGATGCTCAACCCCAATACAATCAGCAAAGCTAAGAGCATAGCTCCCAAGCCCAGAAAAACCCTCCATCGGTTGGACTGGCTACGGGTAGCCAGAGCACGCGAAAGCGGCCTGCGCTGTTCTTTGCCTGGCTCAGGTCGCTGATCAGGGACGACGGACAGGTGTGGTCTGCTAGCCCTAGCATCGTCTGCTGTGGTGGGGAATCTGGGTTCGGCGCTCATCGGGGTGCCTTTGTCACTTTAATTTTCTCAACTGCACGTAGCTTGGCAGAAGCTGCACGCGAGTTCTCTTCAATTTCGCTCTCTGTAGGTGGTTCAGCACCGCGAGTAATAATTTTGAGCTCCGGCTTGTGCTCTTCAAGTTCTACCGGGAAACCCTTAGGAGCACTTGAGGTGGCTCTTGCGGTAAAGGCTCTCTTAACGATTTTATCTTCGAGGCTGTGGTAGCTCATAGCCACACACCGCCCGCCCAGGTTGAGGGCCAAAATAGCTTCGGGAATAGCCCGTTCGAGGGCATCCAGCTCATGGTTTACCTCGATACGCAGAGCCTGAAAGGTGCGCTTAGCCGGGTGCCCACCCTTACGCTGGGCAGCCACAGGAACAGCCTGCTGTATCACTTTGACCAGTTCACCGGTCGTCTCAAAGGGCTTAGTTACTCGCGCGGCCACAATTTTCTGCGCAATGCGAGAAGCGAATTTTTCTTCACCCCACTGGCGAATGATGCGGCGAAGCTCAAATTCTTCGTACTCGTTAACTACAGCAGCCGCAGTGAGTTCTTCAGTGCTGTCCATACGCATATCAAGGGGGGCATCGTAAGAGTAGGCGAAGCCTCTTTCACGCTCGTCCAATTGCATGGAGGACACCCCTAGGTCAAACAAAACGCCGTCTACCTCGGTCACACCGGCTTCTGCCATCGCCCGAGGGATCTCATCATAGACAGCGTGGACCGGGATAAAACGGTCACCAAAACGCTGGAGGCGCTCGCCTGCCAGCTGATGTGCCATCAAATCACGGTCAATACCGATGAGGGTCAGGTCGGGGAAGCGATCTAACATAGCTTCAGAGTGGCCCCCCATACCCAGGGTTCCATCAATCACCACAGCCTGAGGGCGAGAAATAGCCGGCGCCAACAAATCAAGGCATCGGTCCAGCATGACCGGTACGTGCCTGTCCTTGGCATCTTTGCCAGTCTGAGGGTAATGCGCCTCGGTCACTGTCTCACTCCTTAGCTGTTTCTAGGTTCATAGTTTTTTTGCTACAGCAAAATGCCAGGTAGCAGGTCATCATCTGTTTCCGAGAAGGACTGTTCCTGTGCTTCTAGGTATGCTGCCCAGGCAGCTGAATCCCAAATTTCAGCTCGCGATCCTGCGCCGATAACGGTCAGCTCGCGAGTCAAACCCGCGTACTCTCTAAGATTCTGAGGGATTGTAACGCGGCCTTGCTTGTCCAGCGCTTCATCAGAAGCTCCGGAAAGAAAGACACGAATATAATCCCTGGCCTGCTTAGAAGACAGCGGTGCGCTGCGTAATTGCTCATGAATACGCTCAAATTCAGCAACGGTAAAAACATAGATGCAACGTTCTTGCCCACGAGTCAAAATGACCCCCGGCTCAAGTTGTTCACGGAATTTCGCCGGCAAAATGACCCTGCCCTTAACGTCCAAGCGCGGCGTGTGCGTCCCAAGAAACACATACACCACCACCTTTACTTGCCGAGTTCAGTTACTACAGCCCACACGAAACTACACTCATGTTGTTCTATTCCCTCCACTTTACTCCACTCCACTCCACACATATGCCTAAAAGGGCAATTTCGTGAGCATTTTGAGAGTTTTCACAAGGAAGACGTAAAAGAACGGTGGCGATCTAACCTAAGTTAGATCGCCACCGCTGAGAAAAATTGCTCACGAACAGGCGTCAGCTGCTATTTCCCGCCCCTTTTTAGATACGGGGCCCTTCCTGGCGTTCATCCCATTTATTTTCAAGGTTTTGCATAAAACCGCTCTTAGGAGATTTCTGTGACGAAGGGCTTTTCTGTCCAGCGGCAGCAGGTGTCTTTGGTTTGAGCGTTGCGAAATAAACCCCACCAGCGGCCATCAGAAAACCTAGTACCCCAACAATAATGAGTTTGGTCGCCACACCTGCAATGATGACCCCTAGCCCGATTACCGCAATGAGAGCACCCAAGGCTAGGTTCCGAGGCGAGGAAACCTGCGGACCAGCCCCAAAGACCTGCGGCTCAGATTCAACAGGAATTGATGAGGTGAAAGCGGGGTCATCGCTGAGTTGCTTCTCAAGCTGAGAAAGCAGTTCCTGTTCACGTTCTGAAAGCGCCATGAGGGTCTCCTTGTTTGCGGGCAACTAGCCGTTAAACCAAGTATGCAAGAAGCATAAGGTCAATACCGGATTTGCTGAGTGTGACTTTATTTTAGCGGGTGAGCCTGAGTAGACACTAGGAAACAGGCTAAGTTACGTAACCGACGGTCATTGCTCTGGGGGTGGGTGCAACAAGCGGGCAGGCAATAGCCCCCTAGAGCCAAACTTAGCATGAATCCGATCCATAGTTTCTTCAGCTTCAAGCCAGTGTGCACTCGCTTCAGGCACCGACTGCGTGAGGCTTGTTTCAAGGAGCGCAAGTTGCACTCCCGCACCGCTATCTTCTAATTTCTCGGCACGGACTCCTAAGAGCCTAAATGCCCTGGGGGCATCACCTGCTGGATCAAGGAAATCTAGTTGGTGAAGCTGCTTCATCACCGCCTCGTACATCGCTTTGCCGGAGGACGTTGGGGCGTCGAGCGGGCAGGCTCGTGCCAGGGTTTCAAAATCAGAGAACCTGATTTTCAAACTGAGGGTGCGGGTTTGCCGGTGAGCCGTTCGCAGTCTGCGAGCCACCTTAAGGCATAGGTGATAGACCGCTTGAGAGATATGTTCAGACTCGGTGACATCGACGGAGAAGGTGTGCTCAGCGCCCATGGATTTTTCTTCCCGGTGTGTCACCACCGGGCGGGGGTCCACGCCACGTGCCATGGCGTACAGATGTGCCCCTGCCGATTGGCCAAATTTTAACTGCAACCAGGGAAGTTCGTATTCCCTGAGTTGCTGTACGGTGTGAATGCCAAGACTCTCCAGTGCTGCTTCACTTTTCTTGCCCACGCCCCATAGATTGCCCACGGGGAGGGGATCTAAGAACTCTTGCACCCTGGACGGTGGAACCACCCAGAGACCGTTAGGCTTGCTACCGGTTGACGCCATTTTGGCAATAAATTTAGTGGAAGAAATACCCACTGAGCTGGGTAAGTTAAGTTCCCCAGCTATTCGATCCCTGGCTTTTTGCGCAATGAAGGCAGGGCTCCCCTGCGTGCGGACGACGCCGGTCAAATCAACAAAGGCTTCATCGACACTCACCTGCTCCACACGGTCTGTGATGTCCCGCAGAATATCCATGACCCTGGCTGAGTAGTCCCTGTAGTGGGCTGACGGCTCAACAATGGTGGCGCCGGGGCACATCTGTTTAGCTCGCGCTAGAGGCATGGCTGAGCCTACCCCGTAGCGTCTTGCCTCATAGGAAGCCGAAAGCACGACCGACCGCGGGGAATCGTGAGCCACAATGATTTTCTGTCCCCGCAATTCCGGTCTACTCAGAAGCTCGACGTTGACGAAAAAGGCATCCATATCAAGATGCATGATGATGGGGTGAGGGGGGCGTGCGGTGGTATCGCCACGATGGTGTACTGCCACTAACTCCCCTCACTTCATTCGAATATATATTCTATTCAATCACATCTCCTTCACCCCTGTAAACCTCTTACATTTCTTCTCACTGGCGCCCTTCCGCTATGCGGTAGGAGGTTGGTGCGCTATCTAATAAACTGGGTGTCAAACCCCGTATTCCAAAGCAAGGGATTGTAATGACCACCCACACCTCCCTATCCACCATTGAGCAAGAACAGCGCGCCTATCTTGAGGCTCTTGAAGCCGAAATGCAATTGTTCTTTGACGAACAGGGTGAGCTAATGGCTGAGGTTTCGGCAGAGACTCTGCCCATTCTTGACGCCATTAAGAAGCTATCGACCGGCGGCAAAAGACTGCGAGCGCTCCTCGCTTACTGGGGCTTCCGAGGTGCCGGTGGGCAAGCTGATGACCCCATCATTATCAAGGCGGGTCTGGCCATTGAGCTTTTCCAGTCAGCTGCTCTTATTCACGATGACATCATTGATGCTTCCGATACACGCCGCGGTGCTCCCAGCGTCCACCGGCAATTTGAGGCTACGCACCGGCAGCAGGGCTTCAAAACATCACCTGAAGCTTACGGCGTCTCAAGCGCTATTCTGACCGGGGATATGTGTCTTTCTTGGTCTGAGATGGCCTTCTCATCTATCCCCCAGGCCGGCGCTCATTCTGAGGCTCGCCATATTTTTAACCTGATGCGCACTGAAGTTATGGCAGGGCAGTACCTGGATATTGTGAGTGAAGTGGTTCATGTTGAGAGCCCGCAGGTGGCGCTGGAGCGCGCTCTCAATGTCATCCGCTATAAGGCTGCTAAGTACACCTGTGAGCACCCCCTGGCCTTAGGCGGCGCCCTTGGTTTAGGTACCGCCCACGGAGAGCCCTCCCCCCTGATTGACCATTACCGAACCTTCGCCTTGCCACTGGGTGAAGGATTCCAGATGCGTGATGATGAGTTGGGAGTGTTCGGGGAACCTGAAGTGACGGGTAAGCCCGCTGGCGATGATCTTCGAGAGGGTAAGCGCACGGTTCTCACCGCTTACACAGCCATGCTAGCCAACAGTGCTGACCACGATTTCTTAGAATCCTCTTTGGGCAATCAGCAGCTGACGCTCACAGATATAGCCCGGCTACAGGAGCTTATCCGAGTTTCTGGCGCTCTGGACGCCGTGGAACAACTGATTGAAGAAAAAAGCCAACAGGCGTTGGGGGCACTGGCGACCTTGCAGGTCAGTGAGCATGTGCGAACAGCCCTGGAGGCCATCGCTGCTAAAGCGCTGAAGCGCTCAGCCTAAGGTAGCCCAGCCATTAAGAATCCCGCTTGCACGTTCGTGCAAGCGGGATGTGATCTATTTACCAGGCGAGGGCTGATGCGCGGCGTCTAATTTCGGTTTTGCGTCCATTAATCAGAGCGTCGATGGGGCGACCGGGCAACGAATCGTCCTCGGTGTAAAGCCAGACGATGGCTTCTTCATCGGTGAAGCCAGAATCATCAAGGACAGTCAGGGTGCCCTTGAGGGACTCAAGCATGCTGTTCTCTCGCATGAACAGGGCAGGAACCTTACGTACGCTGGTTTCCGGGTCGCGCACAGCGAGGAGGCTGCGCTCAGAAATCAGGGTGTGCACTCGGGTCACTTTAAGATCGAGCATCTCGGCGATATCGGGGATGGTTAGCCAGTCCCCCACGAGAGCCATTACTTCAGGTGTTGTCTTTTCTTCACTCACCCCTCCATTTTGCACCAAAGCTGCGCACAAAGCGAGACAGCTCTGATCCAGATTCCCCGCCAGTACCCAGAATTCACCCGTAAAATGAGTGGGTGATATCTGAGAACTCTAACAGTGCCCCCTGGTTGACCGGCACCGTCTTTGCCGGTCGATATGAAGTCGGCCAGCTCATTGCCCGCGGCGGGATGGCTGAGGTTTACCATGCGGTAGATTTATGGTCCAACAACCCGGTAGCCGTTAAGGTACTGCTGCCACACCTATCCTCCGACACTGCACAGCGGCAAAAATTCTTTAGAGAGGGTAATGCCCTCGGCAAGATTCACCATGAGCACGTGGTGGGGGTGGTTCAGGACGGCACCCAGCAGGTCCACGGTCAAGAGATCATGTTCCTGGTCTTAGAGTATGTGCACGGCTGCACCCTCGCCCAACTACTCACCCTGCGCCCTGTGCTGAGCGTAGGTGAGATGCTTGAGATTATGATGCCTACCGTTGAAGGGCTGTCAGAAGTTCACGCACACCGCCTGATCCACCGTGATATCAAACCTGCCAACGTACTTCTTGAAGATAGCAACAGGGGCATCAAGTTATCTGACTTTGGGCTGACACGGCGCACCGACCAGCAGTGGACCGGTGAGCTCATGGGTACCCCAGCCTATGTTGCTCCCGAGATTATGGACCCGGTGGCTGCTGTGGGTGCTCCTGCCGATATTTTCGCGGTGGGAGTCATGATGTACCGTATGCTGACCGGCAGACTCCCCTTCCCCGGTCTGGGCAACGATCAGCAGGTTCTCTATCACAACATTAATTCTGAGATCCCTTCAGTCTCGGTGATAGCGCCGGGTATTAGTTCAGATATTACGGGGGTGGTGAGCTGGTGCACCCGCAGAGCTGTTAAAGACCGCCCTCAGGACGCCGCGGAGCTCTTCCGCGCGCTGCGCGATATTTCCGCCCGCATGGGTGCAGCCGAGAGAAGCTACCGCGCCGAGCTGGTAGAACCTCCCATCACCGAGCTGTGGCAGGACGTCACCGATATTGCCGAGAAATCGGGAATGACCAAGGCCTACAGGTCAACCCCTATTACAGGGTTTGGTAACGCCGATGATTTGCTCCATGACGATATCGAGGGCCATCTTTCAGAACATGAACAGGGGGTAATAGCTGCTGCTCAGGAAGAAAGCCAGGTCTATAAGCCCACCCGGATCTCCGGCGTGGGGCCACTGACTCAAAGCCAAGCTGCCGGTGAGGCAACTGAGTATGATGACGCCTCTCACTCCCCTGATGAGACTCTCTTCTGGGACGTTGCTCAAGACCCTGATGCCACGACGACTTTTTCTGCTGCACGAGCGCGAGCAGAGAAGGAGGCAGAAGAGAGGGCTCAGCAGCAGCGAGAGGGTTTTAGCCCTATCAGTGGTAGCTATAACCCGCGCAGACACCCTGCACCGCAACCTCAGCACCAGCACTCGGACGCTTCGCGGGTGCAGCCGCCGATCATCAATGAAGCTGAACGGCGCCGTGCGCAGACCCCATGGAGAACCCCACTCAGCCCGATTGCACTCATTATCATCATGGTCACCGGGCTGGTGGGGTTTACAGTGGCTGGTTTTGCCGGCTGGTGGCTAGCAGGTCTTCTTTACTAGCACTTGGATACTAGCGTTTAGCCAGGTACTCTGCGACCTGGAACGCAATTTCCAGGGACTGCTGGTGGTTCAGGCGCGGGTCACAGAGAGTTTCGTAGCGGTCAGCGAAGGAAGATTCCTCGATGGGATCAGAGCCGCCCAAGCACTCTGCAACGTCATCACCGGTCATTTCGACGTGGATGCCGCCGGGGAAGGTTCCCAGTGCCTCGTGCACCTCAAAGAAGCCGCGGATCTCGTCGATGACGTCGTCGTAGCGGCGGGTTTTGAAGCCTGAAGGAACAGAGATGGTGTTGCCGTGCATGGGATCGGCTACCCACACCACCTTGGCCCCTTCGCGCTGAACTCCCTCAACGATAGCGGGCAGGTTCTCGCGAATCTTATCCGCACCCATGCGGGTGATGAAGGTCAGACGGCCGGGTTCGCGGTTGGGGTCAAGCTTGTCAATCAGCGCCAAGGCGTCATCAGCGGTGGTGGTGGGGCCAAGCTTCACACCGATGGGGTTGCGCACCTTGGAGAGGAAGTTGACGTGGGCATCCTCCAGGCCGCGGGTGCGTTCACCGATCCACAAGAAGTGGGCGGAGGTGTCGTAGGGCTGGTAGGTGCGGGAGTCAATGCGGGTCAGTGCACGCTCAAAGTCAAGAAGCAGGGCCTCGTGCCCGGTGTACACATCGGTGTCTTTGAAGGGTGCAAAGTCAGCGCCGCAGGCTTCCATGAATTTGATGGCACGGTCGATTTCAGCAGCCAACGATTCGTAGCGAGCGTGAGCCGGGTTAGCTGTAAAGCCTTTGTTCCAGGAGTTCACCGAACGCAAATCGGCAAAGCCACCCTTGGTGAAAGCCCTAATCAGATTCAGGGTTGAGGCGCTGGTGTGGTAGCCAGTGAGCATACGGTTGGGGTCATGGATGCGCGAGTTCTCATCGAAGTCAAACCCGTTCACCATTTCGCCGCGGAAAGACGGCAGGGTGATGCCCTCACGCGTCTCATCGTTGGATGAACGTGGCTTGGAGAACTGGCCAGCCATACGCCCCATCTTGACGACCGGCATAGAAGCACCGTAGGTAAGAACTACAGCCATCTGCAGCAGAGTTTTGACGCGCCCAGAAATCTTATCTGCAGTGGCACCAGCGAAAGTTTCAGCGCAGTCACCACCCTGCAACAAGAAGGCTTCACCGTTAGCCACACGAGCTAGGTCAGAGCGCATCTGATCCACTTCACCAGCGAAGACGAGCGGTGGAACAGCACTGAGTTCATTTATTACGGAAGTAAAGTCTTTGTGCTCAGCCCACTGCGGGTGCTGATGAATAGTGAGTGAGCGCCACTCTTCGAGCTCTGGGAAGTCGTTGGTGGTGGGTACAGCGCCGGGTAGGGTCACGGTGCGCTCCTTGTCAGCTGAGAGGGCGTCTGCCCGCGGATATAAGGGTGTCTCTAAGTTTAGGCGGTCTGAGGTGCGAACCAAGAATCGTCCGTTATGTAGGACATGTTGCGTTCATCCTAAGAGGACTATTCCCCGGGCTGTTACCGGCTCACTAGCTGATCTGACGCTTGAAGGGCCGTCAGTCCCTGGCTTTCCATCAGTTTCTTAACATCACCTGCATACACCGGCACGATGGCTCGCCCGGTCATTTCGCTGATACGCTGCATGACAATGTCTGCCAGCTCCCTAGCGGCCGCCCAGTCGTCTTCCTTGCCTAAGTATGTAGAGGTATCGATGGGTTCACCGATGATGGTCTTGATACGAATGGGCTGACCTTTAGTGTTTTTGAGGCGCAATTTATTGGAACCTGGCGCCTGCACCTCTTCGTTACCGAACTGGGCAACGGGAACAATGGGTACGCCTGCTGCGATGGCAAGCCGCGCAACACCCACCTTGGCGCGGTAGAGACGGGCATCAGGGCTTCGAGTGCCTTCGGGGTAGATTCCCACCAGTTTGCCCTCCTTCAGCGCATCGATAGCGCGCTGCAAGGACGCGGTGGACGCCGCTCCTCCGGTTCGGTCCATGGGTAGCTGACCCACTTCCGTAAAGAACCACTTCATCATACGACCTTTGAGGCCGGGGGTGGTGAAGTAGTCGTTTTTAGCGAGAAAGAAAACCTGACGAGGTGCAGCCAGCGGAAGGAAAATGGAGTCGATGAAGGAGACGTGATTACTGGCTAGAATGGCCCCGGAATCAGCAGGGATGTTATGAGCTCCCACTACCTCGTGATGGTAGAGCTTGGTCAGCAGGGGTTTGAGCACGGTATGTAGCTGGTTGTACATGGAGTTTCCTCGAAGGGGTCAGTTGTATTTGCTGTCTATTCTAAGACTGTTACTCATCTATTGAGAGCCAGCTATTTTCAGCTGTCGGCACGCGTAATGAGTTCATCAGCTCCTTGCTGGTAAAGGTAAAATTTATTGAAGTATCATCCTACTCACACCCCGGGCAACGCTCGGGCACAACCTCAGCCCGCAGTTGCGGGTGCTATCTTTTAAGGCAGGGCTCCATTGTGAAAGAAATTCACTCACCTCCAGCTGTTGTGATTGACCCTTCGGTTAACCTCACCGATATGGTTGAGCGGCGTGCCCAAGACACCCGCAACCCCGTGGTCTACCGCGTACAGAAGTCTACGGGTAACTGGGTGAATGTCACTGCCCAGCAGTTCAGGGCACAGGTCCTTGAGCTTGCCAAGGGCCTAGTTGCTGCAGGCATCGGTGCAGGGGATGTCGTGGGCATTATGAGCCGTACCCGCTATGAGTGGACGCTGATTGACTTCGCCTGCTGGTATGCCGGCGCTGTGGTGGTTCCCGTCTATGAAACGTCTTCACCGGCACAGGCCGCATGGGCGCTGTCGCACTCGAAGGCAAAGGCAGTGTTTGTCGAAAGCGATAAACTTGCAGGGGTTATTGACCAGGCCAGGAACCTCACCGATCAAGAGCTTGAGCTCTCAGCGCTGAGCCATGTGTGGGTCATCGACCGTCAAGCCATTGCTGATCTGGTACGTCAGGGAGCTTCGATTAGCGATGATGAAATTGAGCAATGCCGTTCCATCGCTAGCTGTGAAGACATTGCCACAATTGTCTACACCTCAGGCACGACGGGGCGCCCCAAAGCCTGCCCTATCACCCACGGTAACTTTGTTCGGCTGAGTGCCAATTGCAAAGCCACCATTCCTGAAATCGCTAACGAGACCAATTCGACTCTCCTCTTCCTGCCGCTAGCACACGTACTGGGCCGTATTATCCAGGTGCTCGCTTTTGATGCGGGCATGGTGGTAGGCCATGCGCCTGATATTAAGAACCTTTCCACTGATTTGGCGTCCTTCCAGCCCACCATGTTGCTGGTGGTCCCGCGTGTTTTTGAGAAGGTCTATGAGGGCGCGGTCAAGAAGGCTGAGAAGGGCGGAACGGTCAACGCTAAGCTCTTCCACCGTTCAGTTGATGTAGCCGTTAAGTGGTCCCAGGCAAAAATTGCCGGTGAAATGACTAAAAAGCTGGCGCTACAACACCGCTTCTACGACAAGCTGGTTTACTCCAAACTGCGCGCTGCCATGGGAGGAAAAGTTAGGTTTGCCGTATCAGGCGGCAGCCGGCTAGCACCTCACTACGGCCATTTTTACCATGCTGTTGGCATTGAAGTAGTGGAGGGCTACGGTCTCACCGAGACCACCGCCCCTTTGGCTGTAGGACGAATCCGAGATTTCGAGGTGGGTAACGTGGGTACCCTCATTCCCGGTGGTTCGGCACGCCTGGCAGATGATGGAGAACTGGAATTCAAAGGCGTCGGCCTGATTTCTGGCTACCTGGATAACCCTGAGGAAAACGCCCTCGCCTTTACCGAGGACGGCTGGTTCCGCACCGGCGATCTTGCTCAAATTTCACAGGACGGTAAGATCACCATCACCGGGCGTAAGAAGGAAATTATTGTGACTGCCGGTGGCAAGAACGTCATGCCGGTCCCAGCCGAGGACAGGCTAAGGCTGGCACCTTTCGTATCACAGGCCATGCTGGTCGGCGACGAAAAACCCTTCATCGCGGCTCTTATCACTCTTGACCCTGATGTGCTGCCCGATGAGCTAGAACGTATTGGTCTGCCGCGAACGCTGACCCCAAAAGAAGCATCCATCCACCCCCGCGTTCGCGAGTCCATCCAAAAGTTCATTGATGAAGCCAACGCTTTGGTTTCTAAGGCTGAATCGATCCGTGAATTCCGCATTATCGACAAGGACTTCACCGAAGCAGAAGGTCATCTGACACCTTCCATGAAGGTACGCCGCAAGCAGATTTTGGCTGATTTCAGCTCCTATGTGGAGGACATCTATAACCGCACCAAGAGCACTGTCACCGAAACCGCCTCACAGACCGCTGAACGCATGCAGGAGTTGCGTGCTGAGCAGAGCGAGAAATGGGATGAGTTCAAGGCAGACCAGGGGCAGAAGATCCAGGAGTTCACCGAGTCCCAGGGGCAGAAGCTACACGAGCTGGCCGATAAACTGCAGCAAGCCCGTGGCCCGAAGACCGATGAAAATGCTCTGGATCCCCAGAACCCAGCGGAGGCTCCAGATAACGAACTAAAGCCGGGGAGCGACGGGGAAACCTCCCAGTAGCGTCCTTTAGAGCAACCTTAACTGACCCAAACTACCGATGGGCCCCACTCTCGTGAGTGGGGCCCATCGGTGGCTCCAGGAAGGTTTCAGGGCTGCCTAGCTACTGCTGAGCTAGAGAGAGTTCTTCGCTATGTGGAACTCGTCGACTTAGCCGTGCTTGTAGACCTGAACAATGGAGGGTCGGGGCAAAGCTACCGTGCCGTGGTGACGAGCCACGGTGCTCTTCTTGCCTCGGTTGCCGCTGGGCACGTAGTCCGGGAAGTAGGAGTGCGGCTGATCAAAGCTGCCGTCCTCACCGGGGTGCTGAACCGCCACGTAGACCATATTTTCGTGGTCAGCGATAACAGGACCGCAGGTTTCAGCCTCAATTGGCACTGATAGAAACTGCTCCACGTTACCGCGGTTGGTGCCGTCCAGACCGACGCGGAAAAGGCCGTCGTTCTTCTGGATTTTGTCAGGTGCCCCATCGGTTGAAATCCAGAGGTTGCCCTTGGAATCAAAGGCAACGTTATCGGGGCAGGAAATCGGAGAAACCTTAGCGGGGTCAAAGCCCGAGAAGTAGACCGGCTCATCGCCCTGGGGGTCACCGCAGAGGAGCAAGAGGTTCCAGGTGAAGCTGGTGGCTTCCACATCGTTGCCGTCTTCAATCATTTCAATGACGTGGCCTGAACGGTTATTGTTGCGGGGGTTAGCTTCGTCAGCTGCTGCCGAGCCAGATACCCCGCGCTGGTTGTTGTTAGTGAGAGCTGCATAGATTTTACCGGTGATGGGAGAAGGCTCCACGTCCTCGGGGCGGTCCATCTTGGTGGCGCCCATGAGGTCAGCTGCCTGGCGGGTGAAGACCAGAACCTCTTCGATACTCATGCCGGGCACCAGTGAGCGGTTACCGTCGGTAAGCTGCACCCAGCGCCCTGCCCCGTCATAGTTACCATCAGCGGGAACCGTGCCGTTACCGTCAATCTCTGCTTCTGAATTACCGGTGAAAACAGCCACATAGAGTGAACCGTTTTCTAGCAGGGTCATGTTGTGCGCCTTATTGCCCTCGATGTAGCGGTCGCGGGAGACGAACTTGTAGATATACTCAAACCGAGCGTCATCACCCATGTAGGCGGCGACGCGGCCGGTGACGGGGTCAACGTGGATGTTGGCGCCCTCGTGCTTGAAGCGGCCCAGGGCAGTGTGCTTGCGGGGAGCCGCCGTGGGATCCTGCGGGTCTAGCTCAACGATGTAACCAAAGCGGTGAGCTTCATTTTCGTAACCGGGATTGTTGGTATTGAAGCGGGGGTCAACCTCTTCCCAACCGTGAGATGAGCGCTGGTTCTTGATGGTGTAGCGCTTGAAACGCTCGGTGTTCTGGCCCACGAAGTAGCTATCGAAATTCTCTTCACCTGACAGTACGGTACCCCAGGGGGTGTAGCCGCCGGAGCAGTTATTGTTGGTGCCCAAGACAACGGTACCGGTGGGGTCATCCACCGTTTTGAGCAGGTCAGAACCGGCAGCGGGACCAACCAGGGTGAAGGGGGTGTCGGTGGTGATGCGGCGGTTGCGAGCGCCGTCCACCACGTAGGTCCAGGGTGAGCCTACCTTCTTGCGGGTCAATTCAACCACAGACAGACCCTGCGCCATCATGGAAATGCGGGCGATGGCGTAAGGATCAACCGAGAAAAGATCAGCCGGGTACATAGCTTGTTCGTTGATGTACTCGTGGTTGCAGACCAGAACACCATGAAGGGGGTTGTGAGCATCAGGGATAATGGCCAGATAGTCGTTGTTGTAGCCAAACTGTAAGGCTTGGGCCTCTTCGGTTTGGTGGTAGGGGTCAAAAGCGGGTGCGTGAGAGAAAAGTGGGTCACCCCAGCGAATAACGGGTTCCCACTTGAAACCCTTGGGCACGGTGAACTCATCGACGTCTGAGGAGACGGGGGCGATGGGCTTGAAGTTGAAATGGGCACCGGAGGTACCGCGCCCCCAGGAGTTGGGGTTCTGCGAAGCGGCTTCAGCAGACTGGGGAGATAGACCCTCCGTGCCGATGACGATAGCGGCTCCAGCGGTGACGCCTAGGGCGGCTCGGCGCGAGATGGTGCTCTCAAGAATGTCTTTGAAGTAGCTGTTACTTGAGCAGTTGGCATCCGGCTCAAGGCAGGCATTGTTGCATTTGAGGGCACAGGTAACAGCTGAACGTTTGCCCTTGACATGATTCCACATGGGTAAGAAACGGCGGGTGGGGTTGGGCAGCAAAGTTTTTTCAGACAAAACGTTCTTCCTTCAAACAGTGTGTGGGATGTGGCTGGTGGTAACAGTCTCACTGACTATGTCAAAGCAAGGTGACGCTGAGGAAGCACCATAGTTAACAGAAGGTTATAGAACATTAAACACGGCCCCACTAGCCTCAACGGATGTGGGCTAGTGGGGCCGTGTTAGGTGTGATCGATTTTAGTCGAGTTCCAAACCGAGGAGGGCGTTTTCAACGACCTCAGTAAGTGCAGGGTGAATCCAGTATTGACCGCGCGCCATGTCCTGGGCGCTTAGCCCAAAACTCATGGCCTGAATCAGGGGCTGAATCAGGTTCGCGGAATCCTCACCGATTAGGTGAGCGCCCAAGATATCGCCGGTGTCCTTGCGGGCGATGATCTTGCAGAGCCCCACAGCGTCATCCATCGCCCAGCCGTAGGCGACATCTCCCATGTTCTGCGCCTTGACGGTGATCTCGAACCCTTCAGAGTCAGCCTGCTGTCGAGCCTGGGTTTCGGTTAGCCCTACGGTGGCGATCTGGGGGTGGGTGAAAACGGCCGACGGGACGTAGCGGTGGTCGGTAGATTTCAAGTGATCTGGGTTTAACAGGTTGTGCTGGACCGTACGCATCTCGGCATTCGCCACGTGCTTGAGCTGGTAGGGTGACGCTACATCGCCCAGCGCCCAGACACCCTTGACGGGGCTGCCGCCCGAGAGCACCCGTTGGTGCTGGTCTACGGTAATCAGGCCGCGGTCATCCATATCAAAGAAAGGGGCCGCATTGACGGTATCAGAGTTGGGGGTGCGGCCGGTGGCCACCAGAACCAGGTCAGCTTCCACTTCGACACGCTGCCCTCGGCGGTCAAAGGTAACCGTCACCGCGCCGTTCCCGGTCTCCTCGATGCTTTGTAAGCCGTGGTTCAGTCGCAGGTCCCAGTGGTTGGGGGCCTCCTGTGCAAACCGTTCTGCAATGGTGTCATCATGGGCGCGCAGCACACGGTCCGAACGTACAGCCTGAGTTACTTGAGCACCCAGACCGCTAAAGACGTGAGCGAACTCGGCTGCGATAAACCCGCCGCCAATCACCACGACACGGTCCGGTAGCTCATCAATGCGCATCACGGTGTCGGACGTATGAACCTGGGGCAGATTAATACCTGGCACCTGGGGCAGGGTCACCCGTGAGCCGGTGGCGACTACAATCTGGGGAGCGGTCAGCAGCACGCCGCTATCGGTCATCAGGGTGTGGGAATCGGTAAAGCGGGCGTACTCCTCGTAGACATCGACGGAGGGTTGACGCTTGCGCCAGTCCAAACCGCCCTCGCTGATAGCGTCAATGCGGGAGAAGATACGGTCGCGTATTTGCCGCCAGGCAGTGTTCTTGTGCTCAACCTCGATACCGAGTTTGGTGGCGTCCTTCGCTCGGGCAATCACTGAGGCAGGGTAAACATACATCTTGGTGGGGATGCAGCCAAAGTTAAGGCAGGTTCCACCAAAGCGCCCGCCGTCAATCATGGCGACCTTTTTGCCGTCCCAGTCCTCGTTGATCAGCGAATTACCTGAGCCCGAGCCAATAATAATGAGATCGTATTCTTTTACCGCTGTCATAGTGCCCTTTCAGTGGCTTTACCTGCGTCTGGACGTTCGTATCAGATAACGCGCAGGAGGCAGCTTTCATTCCCGGCTCCCTCTACCATGGTAGCTTCGTCAGCTGCAGGCTAGAGCTGTTCTTTGCGTTCTGCTAGGCGGGCGTCAGCATCAGCCATGTTCTGGTCAAAGTTACGCTTCATCTGCCGGAAGACCAATATGTTGCCGACCAGTACGTGCAGTACACCCAGGCCAATGACGTAGATGTTCCAGCCGGCTTGCGGCAATACGGCTGCCACAATAATTAGCAGGGCGCCAAAACCAATGATCATCAAATGTGTAGGATTCATAGCCACTACCCTACCTTTCCCTCCCCCGCCTCACGGTAATCTCAGCTTCCTGGCGTGGGTCTTGGTAACACGGGAACCTAAAGCAAAAGCCCTGCTCCTACCTTCATCAGAAGGTAGGAGCAGGGCTTTGGCAAAGGGCCGGTGTTACTTAACGTTGACCACGATCAACAGGTCACCGCCAGCTACCTGGGCTACATCGTTGTAGACAACGCGCTCAACGGTGCCAGCTACCGGTGAGGTGATGGACGCTTCCATCTTCATCGCCTCAATGGTTGCGACCTGGTCGCCCACAGCAATCTCATCCCCTGGCTTAGCGGTGATGGTGACGCCACCGGCGAAGGGTGCTGCGATATGGCCGGAGTTTGACGCATCCGCCTTCTCGGCTTCCTTAACGTTAGACTCAATCGAGGTATCACGCACCTTGACGGTCCGCTGCTGGCCGTTGAGGGTGCACATCACCTCGCGCATCCCCTTTTCGTCAGCCTCAGAAATCGCTTGCAGGGTAGCAATCAGACGAACGCCCTTGCCCAGCGAAATCACGTGCTCACGCTTGAGCATCATGCCGTACAGGAAGTCGCGGGTGTGCAGAATAGACACATCGCCGAACTCCTCACGGCTCTTCTCAAACTCGCGGGTGGGAGCGGGGAAGAGCAGACGGTTAAGGGTTGACCGGCGGCTCTCAGAGTCACCCTCAAGAGCTGCCAGGTCTTCAGCTGAAAGCTCGTTGACCGAAGGCTTGGACAGCTTGCGACCCTCCAGGGCGCGGGTACGGAAGGGCTCAGGCCAGCCTGCGGGCGGAGTGCCCAGCTCGCCGTTCAAGAAGCCGATGACCGAGTCAGGCACATCGAACTTCTGTGGATCCTTCTCAAAGTCCTCGGGTGAGACGCCCATACCTACCAGCTGCAGGGCAAGGTCGCCCACTACCTTGGATGAGGGGGTTACCTTGACGATATGACCCAGCATGCGGTCAGCGGCAGCGTACATATCTTCGATATCTTCGAAGCGCTCCCCCAGCCCCAGTGCAGTTGCCTGGGCACGCAAGTTAGAGAGCTGCCCGCCGGGAATCTCATGGGTGTAAACACGTCCGGTTGGTGAGCTCAGACCCATCTCGAAGGGCTTGTAGATAGCGCGCAAGGCTTCCCAGTAGGGTTCCAGAGCGCAGGTTGCTTCCAGCGAAATACCGGTGTCACGGTCGGTGTACTGAAGTGCACCAACAAGAGCTGAGAAAGAGGGCTGGGAGGTGGTACCAGCCATGGAGGCACTTGCCACGTCCACGACGTCCACGCCGGCCTCAACCGCTGCGAGTAGGGTGCCCACCTGGCCACCGGCGGTGTCATGGGTGTGCAGGTGAACCGGCAGGTCAAAACGCTCACGCAGGGCGGTCACCAGGCGGCGGGCTGCTTCAGGACGCAGAAGACCGGCCATGTCCTTGATAGCAAGGATGTGGGCACCCGCTTCAACTACCTGGTCAGCAAGGTCGAGGTAGTAATCCAGGGTGTAGGTCTTCTCATCGGGTGAGAGCATATCACCGGTGTAGCAGATAGCTACTTCAGCCACCGCGGTGCCGGTAGCACGCACAGCCTTAATCGCAGGGGTCATCTGTGAGACATCATTGAGCGAGTCAAAGATGCGGAAGATATCGACGCCTGTTTCTGCTGCTTCCTTGACGAAAGCGTCGGTGACCTCGGTGGGGTACGGGGTGTAACCCACGGTATTGCGACCGCGCAGTAACATCTGGATGGGAAGGTTGGGCATAGCCTCACGCAGGTGAGCCAGGCGCTCCCAGGGATCCTCTGAGAGGAAGCGCAGAGCAACGTCATAGGTTGCACCGCCCCAGGCTTCAACCGAGAAGAGTTGCGGGATGGTGTGGGCTACCGCGGGTGCCGCTGCCAGCAGGTCGCGGGTACGCACACGGGTTGCCAGCAGGGACTGGTGGGCATCACGGAAGGTGGTATCGGTCACCAGTACTTCCTGGGTGTCACGAACAGCCTTAGCAAAGCCTTCAGGGCCTAGCTCTAGAAGCTTCTGTCGCCAGCCTGCAGGGGGCTGGTGATCAGAGGCGTCAAAGGGTGAGCGGAAGGGCTCTTCAACCTTATCGCCGGGGAAACGGGGCAGCTTTTTACGGGGGTCGATACCCTCAATACGCTCACCGTGGGGCTTATTGACGGTGATGTTGGCTAGGTACTGTAGAGCCTTGGTGCCGCGGTCAGCCGAGGGCTTCTTGGTCAACAGCTCAGGGTGCTCATCGATGAAGGGGGTCGAGACATCGCCGGCACGGAAGGTGGGGTCCTGCAACACTGCCTGGATGAAGGGAATGTTGGTGGAGATACCGCGAATACGGAACTCTGCCAGTGCACGGGAGGCTCGCTGGACGGCTGCCTCAAAGGTACGCCCGCGACAGGTGAGCTTCACCAGCATAGAGTCGAAGTGGGGTGAGATTTCAGCACCGGTGTAGATGGTACCGCCGTCTAGACGGATGCCGGAGCCACCTGCTGAGCGGTAGTAGGTTACCTTGCCCACGTCCGGGCGGAAGCCGTTGGCGGGGTCCTCGGTGGTGATGCGAGACTGTAGTGCAAAGCCGCGGACGCGTAGCTCATCCTGGTGGATGTTCAAATCTTCGAGGGTTTCTCCCGCTGCGATACGCATCTGGGACTGCACCAGGTCAACATCGGTAACCTCTTCGGTCACGGTGTGCTCCACCTGAATACGGGGGTTCATCTCGATAAAGACGTGCTGTCCAGCGCGCTCACCGGCGGTGTCCACCAGGAACTCCACGGTGCCAGCGTTGACATAGCCCAGCTCCTTAGCAAATTTTACCGCGTCGCGGAAGAGGGCCTGTCGGATCTCATCGTCCAGGTTAGGCGCAGGTGCAATCTCAACGACCTTCTGGTGGCGGCGCTGCAGGGAGCAGTCACGCTCGAAGAGGTGCACGATATTGCCTTCGCCATCAGCCAGGATCTGAACCTCAATATGGCGAGGGCGCAACACAGCCTGCTCAAGGAAGACGGTGGGGTCACCGAAGGCAGTTTCAGCCTCGCGCATAGCGGCTTCCATGGAAGCCCGCAAGTCTTCACGCTTTTCTACGCGGCGCATACCGCGGCCACCACCACCAGCGACAGCCTTGACGAAGATGGGGAAGCCAATTTCTTCAGCTTCAACTAGCAGCTTTTCAACATCAGCGCTGGGCTCGGTTGACTTCAGGACCGGGATGCCGGCGCGGCGAGCAGCCCTGAGTGCTTCAACCTTATTACCGGCAAGTTCCAGCACCTCCGGGGGCGGGCCGATAAAGGTAATGCCGTTAGCGGCAGCGGCACGAGCTAAATCCGGGTTCTCCGAGAGAAAACCGTAACCGGGGTAGATAGCATCCGCGCCGGCATCTTTGGCAACACGAATAATCTCATCAATATCCAGGTAAGCCCGAACGGGATGCCCTTCTTCGCCAATGGGGTAGGCTTCATCTGCCTGCTGGCGGTGAATGGAGTGGCGGTCTTCGTAGGGGAAGACGCCAACGGTCTTAGCGCCGAGCTCGTAAGCCGCACGGTAGGCGCGGATTGCGATTTCGCCGCGGTTTGCGACCAAAACTTTTGAAAACATATTTTTCCGTTCCGTTCCGTTGCCTGGGGTCCCAGCGGAACTTTAGCCACGACTGTGTGTGTGAACACCTCAAATATATAGCTCAGAGCAAGCTCTACCCGAGTTTTGTCTCATTTTTGGTCATGTTGGGCGTAATGAAACTGTTTATTGTGAAACTGATAACATGATTAAATATAGAACACATCTGTGGTCTGACCATCAGCTTTGCTCTTGTCCTCAGGCAGGATGCGGTTATTAGGTAGCATAGAGCTAAGACCTAATAACCATTTGTGAGAGGCAGACACCAATTTGGCAAGCATAGTCAGTATCAGTAGCCTCAAGGGCGGGGTGGGTAAAACATCCGTCACCCTGGGGCTAGCATCTGCAGCTCAGGCTTCTGGTTTTAGGGTGCTGGTGATTGATCTTGATCCCCACGGTGATGCCTCTACCGGCCTTGGCGTGAGCAGCCAGCAGGGCCGCGATATCGCTTCGTTACTGCTGGAGCCCAGAGAGACCGGGATCGATGATGAGCTGGTAGCCTCTAGCTGGGTTTCACTGGGCAGTCTGGGTAACGCCTCGAGCACTGGTTTGGACGCCGGAGTGTGGGTTATTCGCGGTTCCGCCCGCTCAACAGCACTGGAATCCCTCGATTCTCAGGTAACGCTTCCCCTGCTCAGCAACCTGCTAGGGGGCGTCAGCGATAGCTTTGACCTGATCCTCATCGACTGCCCACCCACCCTAGGTCGGCTCACCGAAATGGCATGGGCTGCCAGCGATAGAGTTATTTCAGTAGCTGAACCCTCGCTCTTTTCCGTTGCCGGTTCAGAGCGCACCCTTCGAGCGATTGCCAGGTTTGAAGCCAACACCGAATACGCAGTGAACTCAGCTTCTATTGTGGTCAACAAGGTGCGCGACTCAGACCCCGAGCACGATTATCGCACCGAAGAAATGCGAACCCTCTTTGGGGACCTGGTTGCTTCAACCACCCTGCCCGATGCCCCCATACTGCAAAGAATTCAGGGGGCGGCCTACCCGGTGCACTACTGGCCTGAAGCAGAAGCCCAGCCACTCGCGTCCGCTTTTACACACCTTCTGCAGGGGCTCTTCCCTCAGCAAGCATGAAGCATAACGGCAGAATAGGCTCAGCGCCCACCCAACACCGAGGGCCCCTCTTTTTATAGAGGGGCCCTCGACCTTGTTAAGCTGAGAAAAGTTTATGTGCCAGCCTTGCGGGCTCGCCGCGCGGAAAGTTCATCATGAATCTCGGTGCTGGCCTCTTCAACGGCAGTGTTCTCACCCGGTAGCTCGCTAAGCGATATTTCAAGCTCACGCCAGACCCGGCCAATAGCAATACCGAAAACGCCCTGCCCTGCCTGGACTAGGTCGATAACTTCCGAGGCTGAAGTGCACTCATAAACGCTGGCACCGTCTGACATCAGAGTAATGCCGGCAAGATCCTCTACCCCGCGAGTCCGCAGGTGCTCTACCGAGGTGCGAATCTGCTGAAGGGAAACACCGGTGTCTAGTAGGCGCTTAACAATCTTGAGCACCAAAACATCGCGAAAAGAATAAAGACGCTGAGAGCCCGAGCCCTTAGCCGACCGGACGGTAGGTTCCACCAGCTGGGTGCGTGCCCAGTAGTCCAACTGACGATAGGTGATACCAGCAGCCTTGCAAGCAGTGGGCCCGCGGTAACCCAGGTTTTCATCCACCAATGAGACGGGGTCATCAAAGAGAACACCCTGCTGGCCTACGGGAGAAGCGCGGTGGAGCACATCATCGAACCCTAGCAGCGGTTGGTCCATAGAAGAAGGTACGCCTCGCAGCGCGCTATGCTCTACTGTTGGGTCATGATGCTTCACGATAACAGTGATTCCTTCCTCTACAACGATTTGAACTGTACCTATCCTACCCGGCGCACACGCATTTTCCGGTTTAAAGCACCCTAGCTCAGCACGGCGTTTTAACGTGGTTCTCGTCATCAAGCAAGACTGTGCCCACGGCACCCCCAAGAGAGGCGACCAAGGAGTCTTCCTTCAGTGGCAGCAACCTACTCGTACGTAGGCATTGAGCCAGCAACCAAACCCATATGCAGGCGCAGTAAAAGCTGAGCGATATCCCCCGCTAGTTCAGCTGCTCGAGCACGGGAGGTCTCATCCTTACGCAGGGCAAGCGGCCCCACCGCGGTTTCCACCAGATCAACCTCACGATCAGCAGCAGCCCTAAAAGCCCGCAGGTGGCGAGGGTGCAGACCGTGAGCGGTCAGCTGATTACAGACCTTAGTAACCGCCAGGTCATACTCATCGTAGACATCTTTATTCTCTAAGAGTAGGCCATACTTCATGAGCTCACGAAGCAACGGCATATCAACCTCTGCCTCCTGCCCCAACTCACGCAGGGTGAAAGTTCGGGAAGGCGCAGCGGCCTCAGTAGTTTGAGCTTCTGCAACTTCAACCTCGGGGTCAGTAAACTGCACCTTGCCAGCGTCCAGATCAGCCAAGCGCTCCCTAATCACCTTGAGAGGGAGGTACTGATCGCGCTGCAGCTCTAGAACGTAGCGTAGTCGCTCGATGTCCTGGGCCGAATACTTGCGGTAGCCGGTATTGGTGCGCTGGGGACTGACCAAGCCTTTGTCTTCCAGGAAGCGGATTTTTGAGGCGCTGATACCGGGAAAGTCAGGTTCAAGAGCAGCGAGAACCTGGCCAATTGTCTTATTCTTGACCTGCCCATCAGCTGGCTCAGTTTGAACTGATTCGCCGGCCATTACTGCCCCGTGCCCAAGTAGAAAGCAAAGTGGAACTTGCCGATGTGCACTTCATCGCCGTTCTTAAGGTAGGCCTCATCGACTCGGTCACCGTTGACGTAGGTGCCGTTCAGTGAGTCAGCGTCAGTCAGGATGAAGCTACCTGCGTTGGGAATAAACAGAGCGTGGCGGCGTGAAACCGTAACGTCGTCCAGGTAAATATCAGATTCGGGGCTACGGCCAGCAATAATGGGCTCTACCGCGCCACTTTCATCAGAATCGGCGGTCAGCAAGAAACGTGCGCCTTTGAACTGACCGTCAATGCCGATGAGTACGGCTGAACCGCCGGGCAGAGTAGCGATAACCGACAGCTCTTCATCAGTGGGGTTGTGTGAACTGGCAATATCAGAAATGGACAGCGGGATAGTGGTGGTGGCAGGATGCGCTTCGTGGTGGGACATGCTGGGGTCCTTGATGTAGTAGATCTCTGTTCGGTATGGGAACATACGCGAAGCGAGGGGGTTTCAGGCTGGTTCAAAGGTCACAAAATGGTAAACAGTGAACCGTTTGTTTAATCTTAGCCAGAACCCCTGATTATTGCCCCATTCACACCGCTTTCTGGGCAGGTTTTTTACAAACGGAAACCCATTAGCGCCTGGATAAGAAAAGAGCCACCGCCTTTGGCGGTGGCTCGGGGAAGAAATATCCCTTGACTAGGCGGTCTCAGCCTCGTAATCAGCTGCAGACATCAGGTTTTCGAGATCGGCTGCGTCAGCAGGGCGAACCTCAATGAGCCAACCCGCGCCATAGGGGTCTGAGTTCACAGTCTCGGGTGCCGCTTCAAGCTCCTCGTTAACAGCAACGACTTCACCGTTAATAGGAGCGAACAGATCAGAAACACTCTTGGTGGATTCGATCTCGCCAAAGGTAGCGTCGGCCTCTAGGGTTCCGCCCACCTCGGGTAAGTCAACGTAGACAACGTCGCCCAGGGCGTCCTGAGCATGATCGGTGACACCGATACGCACGGTACCATCAGCGGTGAGTGCGCTCACCCACTCGTGTTCTTTGGTGTACTTGAGTTCTGCAGGAATGTTGCTCATCGGAGATTTCCTTTTCTGTTGTGAAAGATGCCGATCGAGGCGCGTGAAACTCGAAAGTTTAAGGTTGAAACCATCGCGAGGGAACAAGGGCTTCTTACCTCTTATTCTATGACACAGCCGATAGGTGAACGTAACGCAAGACACCGTGTTGCCTACTGCCCGCCAGAAAAGAGAATAAAGAAGCCGCCTCTCACTCCCCTGCTGGTTGAGCAGCGGCGCGAAAGGCGGCATTTACCTTATGCAGCCTGGACCCTAGATGACTTTCTCTGAGAACTTGTCGGGGTTACCAAAGCGGTGGGCGGTGATAGATACTGCCTGCTCACGCAGGAAGGGCAGCATCTCGATACGACCTGCCTCGGTCACGGGCTGGAAGTAAACCGCAATGTCGGGGCGCCCGTCCAGAGCCTCGTAGATTGAGGTGGAATCATCACCGATGTAGCGGATACGGGCACCTTCTAAGGAGGTACCTTCCAGATCCTGAGTAGTTGCCTTAGCGATGCGCTGCAGGGAAGCGCGGTAGTCTGCATCGCTCTGCTCGATGATTGTGATCCCAGCTGAGGTTACGGCACCACGCACTGCCACGGGCAGAGCAAGAGCGGTGCTGAACTCAATCTTCGCCCCGGCCGCTACGCCCGCCAGCAGCACACGGATGGCGTGATCCATACTGCCCGTGGAGTCCAGGCGCACCTGAACGACAGTGGGCAGGTAACGCAGGATGTTACGCTCAACGCCCAGGTTGCTGGGATCATGCCCTACACCGAATTCAGTGGCCCATGCTGCGGCGTCCGAGCTGGCTGAGCGGGTGAGGAACTCGATGCCGCCATCGTTGGTGGCGGTAGGTTCACGCAGGGCTGCCAGGATCTCGCGTACTTCTGCCTTATGGGGGGAAGTGGTAGCGGTTGAGGGCTCGCTGACCCAGTCAGTTAGTGCTACCAGGTAGTTGGGGCCGCCAGCCTTGGTGCCTGAACCGACAGTTGACTTCTTCCAGCCGCCGAAAGGCTGACGCTGAACGATAGCACCGGTAATGCCGCGGTTGACGTAGGTGTTACCTGCCTGAACCTTAGAGAGCCAGAGGGCAAGTTCCTTGGAATCCAGTGAGTGCAGGCCGGCGGTCAGGCCGTAATCGGTGGCGTTCTGCAACTCAATAGCTTCTTCGAGGGTCTTTGCCTTCATGACGCCCAGGATGGGGCCGAAATATTCGGTCAGGTGGTATTCACTGCCGGGCTTCACGCCTGCGCGGACGCCGGGTGACCAGAGTCGGCCGGTTTCATCGAGCTGCTGGGGCTTGATGATCCAGGTTTCACCGTCGCCTAAGGTGGTGAGGCCGCGCTTGAGCTTGCCCTCGGGCACCTCGATGACCGGGCCCATTTCTGAGGCGATGTCCTGCGGGTGCGCCACGTGCAGTGACTTCACGGCGTCGACTAGCTGGTTGTAGAAACGCTTGGACTCCCCTACGCTACCGACCAGGATGACGGTGGAGGCGGCTGAACACTTCTGGCCTGCGTGGCCGAAGGCGGAGGCAACGACGTCCTTGACCGCCAAATCGAGGTCTGCGTTGGGGGTAACGATGATGGAGTTCTTGCCCGAGGTCTCGCCGAAGAGCGGCAGGTCCTTGCGCCAGGAACGGAACATCTCAGCGGTTTCGTAGCCGCCGGTCAGAATCAGGCGGTCGACGCGGGGGTCTGCAATCATTGTGGAGCCAGCATCGCGGTCGGTGACCTTGACCAGGCGCAGTACGTCGCGGGGCACGCCAGCTTCCCACAGCACCTCAGCGATGAGAGCGCCGATGCGGGCGGTGTTAGAGGCGGGCTTGAAGATGACACCGGAACCGGCTGCCAAGGAGGCGATCACACCGCCCACGGGGATAGCTGTGGGGAAGTTCCAGGGGGGAATCACTAGGGTGAGCTTGGCGGGCACGGGGCGCGCACCGTCCATCTCATCTAGTCGTTCTGCCAGCATGGCGTAGTAGTAAGCAAAGTCAACGGCCTCAGAAACCTCAACATCGCCCTGGTCCAGCGTCTTGCCGGCTTCGTGCGCCATGATTTCCATAAAGTCACCGCGGCGAACTGCCAAACCGACTGCGACCTTGCGCAGGATCGCGGCGCGTTCGCTAGCGGGACGGGCGCCCCATTCGGCACCGGCGGCAAGGGTATCTGCGACTAGAGCATCAGCCTGTTCCGCCGAGCCTAGCTCATTATCAGCCAGGGTGTCGATGCCGATGCGGGTGGTCGCTGAGCGTGCCAGAATAGCCCGGCCCCACTCGCGGTTAGCCGCAAGTGCGGAGTCGGTATCCGGGGTGTTTTCGAAGTCGCCGGCGGGCTTAAAGACGGTGTCTTCGGTTTCGGTCAGGCGGTTCTGGGTGCGTTGTGGGGGCTGAACCTCATCGGTGACGTCTGCCAGTGAAGCCAAGAAGCGCTGCTTCTCACGCTCGAAGAGAGCTGGGGATGAGTCCAGGTCGAAGACAGCACTCATGAAGTTCTCGCTGGAGGCGTTCTCTTCGAGGCGGCGCACCAGGTAGGAGATAGCAACATCGAATTCTTCGGGGCGCACCACGGGGGTGTAGAGCAGCAGGTGACCGACGCGCTGGCGAATGACCTCAGCTTGCTGGGAGGCCATACCGATCAGCATTTCGAACTCGACGTCTCGGGCCACACCGCGGTCTTCTGCCAGGAGCAGGGCGAAGGCAACATCAAAGAGGTTGTGGCCAGCGACGCCCAGGCGAACGTTCTTAGTGTGCTCAGGCTTGAGAGCATAGTCGAGGATGCGCTTGTAGTTGGTGTCTGATTCCTGCTTGGAGTTGCAGGTGGTCAGGGGCCAGCCGTGAACCGCTGCCTCCACCTTTTCCATGGAGAGGTTGGCACCTTTCACCAGGCGAACCTTGATGCGGGCTCCACCGGTGGCTACGCGCTGGGCAGCCCATTCTTGCAGGTGCTGCATGGCGGCCAGGGTATCGGGTAGGTAGGCCTGAAGAACGATACCGGCTTCAAGATGCTTGAGCTGAGGCTGGTCAAGAATCTTGGTGAAGACCGCGATGGTCATGTCCAGATCCTTGTACTCCTCCATATCCAGGTTGATGAACTTCTTCTGGGCAGAGTTAGCCGCCAGCTCATAGAGCGGGGTCAGGCGGATGACGGCTTGTTCAACGACCTCATCAAACGCCCAGTGAGAGTGGGGGCCAGACACAGAGGAAACCTTGATGGATACGTAGTCAACGTCATCGCGGGCCAGCAGGCGCTTGGTTTCACTCAGACGGCGTTCTGCTTCGCGGTCACCCAGTACTGCTTCACCGAGCAGGTTGATGTTGAGCTTATTGCCGCTGGCGGTCAGGTGCTTGATGGCGGGGCCGAGCTTCTCATCTCGAGCGTCCACAATCAGGTGGCCAACCATCTGGCGCAGCACGGTGCGGGCGATGGGTACGGTAGGCCAAGAGACCTTACCAGCTAGCTTGCCGCCGACGCCTACGGCTGCCTTCATATAGCCGGGAAGGAAGGAGGGAACGATCGGGGCAATGCGTTCTAGGTTCTTACCGGCAACGCTCTGGTCTTCGGGGCGCACAACACCGTCTACGAAGCCTACTGTGAAGTCGAGACCGTTGGGGTCTTTGAGGACGCCAGCCAGTTTCTCTGCGGCGGGGTCTGCAGGAATATTCTGGGCTTCTTTGACCCACTGGGCAACGAGTTCGGTTGCTTGGATGGCTAGTTTCTGGTGGCGTTCATCGGCGAACGGCTGGGCCATGGTAGGACCTCCTCTAGGATGCGCGGTGTGCGCACAACTTGGCACTTGTTACCCATTTCACCATGTTTAGGTCAGTAAAACACTATTAGAAAAAGTGAATCTTCTTGATGTATTTGGTTTAGATTTGCTAAATTGTAATGACACTACAAGGAGGGGTTCCCATGTATGATTTGCGCCGCCTCGCCATGCTGCTTGAAATTCACGAGCGTGGGACACTGGCCGCAGCCGCCAAGGCACTGCACCTCACCTCATCAGCAGTCTCGCAACAGCTCTCCACTCTTGAAAAAGAGGTGGGCGCTCCCCTGCTGCGCAAGGTGGGCAGGCACGTTGAGCTGACCACTGAGGCGCTGATTTTGGCGGAAAGCACCCGCAATGTGCTCTCAGAGTTGGACGCCGCTCGCACCCGTATTTCCCTTTTGGAGGGCATCCCTGCCGGGCAGGTGCGCCTAGCGATCTTTCAGTCTGCAGCGCAGGCTCTGCTCCCCGGGGCGCTAAACTACCTGGCAGAAGACGCGCCCCAGGTGGAACTTCACGCGGTGCAGATTAACCCTGAGACCGGCCTCATTCTGACGCGTAGCCGCGAGTTCGACATGGTGATTTCAGAGTCCTACCCCCACCGCTTCATCCCCGAGCATGCGGAGCTCACTTCTGAGCTGCTGACCCATGACACCCTTCATTTGGTGGTTGCGGCTGATTCTGGGGTGGAAGACCTAGCTGGTGCCGCTCACCTGCCTTGGGTTTTTGAAGGTGAGCACAACACCTCCCGGGTGTGGGCCATCGACCAGTGTAGGGCAGCAGGGTTTGAGCCTCAGGTTCGCTACGTGATTGACGATCTGGGCACCCACCTGCAGCTGGCAGCGGCGGGGGCTGCCGCCGTCCTGCCGGGCTTTGCCCTGGCGAACCTGGCTCGAAGTGCTGAGGCAGATTCTGTGAAAGTGCTCCCCCTGCCCGGGGAGCCCAAACGCAAGATTTTTGTGACCGTGCGGTCAGAGAGCGCAGAGCAACCTGCCATTAAAGCAGTTAAAGAGGCTTTGCGGCACGCGGTGAATAGCGCTCCCCGCTAACCACAAAATCTGAGGCTTGTGGTTAGCCCTTCAGCAGCACCATCTCTTCAACGTCAGCGGTTATGCCCTTCGGGTATTACTGGTGCTGGTCAGTGCCGGCAATGGTGCGCCAAGCGCAGGTGAGGGCGAACCAGCCACCCGTTACCCAGAACGCAATCAGAGCCCAGAGCGGACGCTCGGGTGCTAGGGCGACCAAGTAGGCGGTGGCAGCAAGCCAGAGGGTAATTGCAGCGATATTGACCGCCATGAACCTCTTCACCCTAAAGGGGTGGGTGTAGTAGGTAGGAGTCAGAGTAAGCACCGCGAGTACCAGCACAGCGATGACATTGAAGATGGTACCGGTACCCATCACGTACATGAAGACCGCCACAATATTCCAGGCAGCGGGGAAACCCACGAAGTAGTAGTCGCTGGACTTCCAGTGTTGGTTAGCGTAGCAGAACATGGAGGACACCAGGATCAGAATGACCAGCGCTAAGGCCAGAGGCTTTGGCCCCAGAGGTAGCGCTAGGTACATGAAGAGGGCTGGGATGAAGGTCCAGGTCAGATAGTCAACGGCGATGTCAACAATTCCCCCGTCGAACCAGGGCAACACTTCTTTGACGCGGGCTTTTCGTGCCATGGTTCCATCGACGGAGTCCACGACCAGGGCAACGCCGAGCCAGAGCCACATGGCGGTGTAGTCACCTTCAATGAGAGCGAGGGTTGCCAGGGTTGCCCAGGCTAGCCCTGAGAGGGTGAAGGCGTGGACGAACCAGGCGGCAGCGCGCTGAGTTGCGGTGAACTGGGGGGCTAAAGGCACGAAGGTCCTTTCGTATGCGGCTTATTTAGACGCAGGATTCAAGGGGTAAGTTACTACTCTAGCCTTTTAGCGGTGCAAGGGTTGGTTTACTGCGGTTTTTAGCTGATGCACACCTTCACGATTGGCAGAGGGCTCCCCCACTGGGGATGGCAGTTCAGAAGAGCCAGAGCTAACTTGCATTTCAAGGAGACTTATTCAAAAGTTCCACCAGCTGCATAAAACACCAACCACCGCACCACACCACACCAAACACCCGCGCATACGGGCCCAGCAGCAGCCGGAAACCCGTGGGCACAACACGCCACGTCTTACCCTGTGCAATCATTCGTTCGATTATCGCCCTGCGTTAATGGATGAACGTGTTGACCGCCTTTATATCCGATGGGGTTGTAAGTAGCGTGGTGAATTGCTTGGCTTTTTGCCCGGTGGTGCGCTGGTGTAGCAACGCTCTTTCTAGTCTGGCTTGAGGTTATTTCTGGAGCTTTTGCGCAGTACGAGGATCTAATTACGTACTACTGTCAAGTAAGCCATTTACAGCCCACCTAAGCGCTAGAGCAACAACTCAGCCAGGTCGCTGCCCACCACCAAGTCGGTGATGACACCGGTTTTTAGTGCCCCGCGCAGGGCAGCGGCGCGGTGAGTGCCCGCCGCTACGCAGACCCGCCTGCCCACCTTCACCAGCTCAGCCGGGGTTGGACCGGTCGCGCGGCGATTAACGTCCAAGTCAGCCCAGGTGCCATTTTCCCTAATCATGACCGTGCAAATATCACCAGCGATACCCTCCGATCGCATGGACGCCAGTTGCTCCCCATCAAAGTAGCCACCGACATAGACGTGGGAGGGAATAGAGCCACCAAAGGCACCCACCCCAAAGAGCGCCACATCAGCAGACCGTTGCACCGCCAGCACACCGCGCACACTGCGCTCTCGCCACATCGCCGCCTTGGTCTCGGCAAAGTCAAAGAAAGCCGGCACGGGGAAGTGCACCATGCGGGCGTTATAGGCAGAAGCCACCTGACCCAAAATTGCCCCCGAATACGGGATGCCGGTGTGGTGGGCATTGCCCGCCCCGTTGAGCTGCACCACGGTGACATCGTTCAGCGGACGTTTGGGCAAAAAGTGTGCCACCTCCGTCACGGTAGAGCCCCAGGCAACGCCCAGCACGGTGCCATGGTGCACCAGTGAATCCAAGAGCTTAGCGCCTGCTGCCGCTACGCTGCGCATGCGCACCGTCTCGCTGGCTCCCGCTGGCACCTGAGCCACGTGGACGCGAACCCGGTACAGGTCGGCTAGCCGGTTCGCCAAAGGCTCCTTAGGTCGTAGCTCCTCATTGAGCTGAATAGTCACCACACCGCTTTCACGCGCATTCTGCAGAAGCCTGGACACAGTAGGCCGGGAAACCCCCAACCTGGCAGAGATTGCTGCCATGGTTAGGTGTTCAACGTAGTAGAGGTGCGCCGCGTCAAACATCAAATTTTTACTTTTGCTCATCACTTTCCCATTCTAAGTGAAATTTTGCTCAAACATTTTGCAGTTTTTTGCACTCGGCAGTTCAAATGGTAACAGACTTCACATCCATCGTATTTTTTCTGGAGAGCCATTATGAGCGCAACATTCACCGCTAAATCCCATCTCACCGCCGCCTCCCGCACCGCCGCCCTTGAGGCCATGACCGACGATGCTGGAGTCGACATTCTCGTCATCGGCGGGGGTGTCACCGGTGCAGGTATCGCCCTGGACGCCGCCACCCGTGGCCTGCGCACCGCTATCGTTGATGCTGGTGACTGGGCTATGGGCACCTCCGCCTGGTCATCTAAACTAGTGCACGGCGGTCTGCGTTACCTCTACAACCTAGATTTCAAGCTCGTTTCTGAGGCGCTTAAAGAACGTGGCCTGCTGCTCGAGCGCACCGCTCCCCACCTCGTCAAGGCGCAGCCCTTCCTCTGGCCCCTCAAGCTACCCCTCATTGAGCGTGCCTACTCAGCAGTAGGCATCGGCATGTACGACACCCTAGCTTTCGCTGGTGCAGGCGGCCGCAAGACTGTGCCCACCCAGCAGCACTTCACCAAGTCCGGCACCAAAAAGGTCTTCCCCGGCATCAAGGATTCCGCTTTCTCTGGCGCCATCCAGTTCTACGATGCCCGCGTGGACGACGCCCGCCTGGTAATTGACCTGGTCCGCACCGCCGCCGGCTACGGCGCACTGGCAGCCACTCGCACCAAGGTCACCGGCGTCGAAAAGGACGCTAGCGGTAGGGTCATCGGCGCTAAAATTCTAGATCTTGAGACCGGCACCGAAAAGACCGTCAAAGCCAAGCACATCATTAACGCAACCGGCGTATGGACCGAAGAAACCGAAGCTCTAGCCAACCAGGACGCCGGGCTCAAGGTACTTGCCTCCAAGGGCGTGCACATCACCGTGCCCCGCGACCGTATTAAAGCAACCAGCGGCATCTTCACAAAGACCGAAAAGTCCGTTCTCTTCATCATCCCCTGGCAGCGCTACTGGATCATCGGCACCACCGACACCCCCTACACCCAGCAGGATCGCCTCAACCCCGTGGCAACCCGCGCGGACATCGATTACGTGCTCATGCAGGCCAACAAGCTCATTGCCGATGAGCTAACCCATGACGACGTTATCAGTACCTTCGCTGGTCTACGCCCGCTGCTGCAGCCGGTGCTCAAGGACGGTTCAGACAAGTCCTCTACCAAGGTCTCCCGCGAGCACACCGTCACCCAGATCGCTCCCGGCATGAGCGCCATTGCCGGCGGTAAACTCACCACCTACCGTGTCATGGCAGAAGACGCCGTGGACTTCGCCCTAGGTGAGCGCGCTAAGACCCTGCCTTCGGTCACCGAGAGAATCAAGCTGGTCGGTGCAGAAGGCTACGAAGTTCTTGCATCCCGTGCTGAGGCCCTGGCTGCAGAAAACGGTTGGGATACTGCCCGCACCGAGCACCTGCTCGAACGCTACGGCGCTGAACTGACCGACATCATCGCTCAGATTGAAAAGGACCCCTCACTGGGTGTTCCTCTGGCTGCCGCACCCCAGTTCCTACGTGCTGACGTCCTGCAGGCTGTGCGCGCAGAAGGTGCCCTGCACCTGGAAGACGTGCTCATCCGCCGCGTCCGCCTAGACCTTGAAGCTAAGGACCGTGGCCTGGCTGCTGCCGAAGAGATTATCTCAATCATGGCACCAGAACTGGGCTGGGACGAGGCAACTCAGCAACGCGAGCTAGCCACCTACCGCAAGCGCGTCGAGGCTATTGCGGCAGCTTCAACTGAAACGTCAGATGAACGGGCAACCAATCATCTGATCAACGTCCCCACGATCGTAGGCTAACCAGCAACGCTGGCGCCTTCAACCCACCAAAAATCCACCCATAACTTGTGGAACGTCCACCGGACGTTTTGTTCACACCGATGTGAAAGAGGTCTCTATGAGCTCACTATTAGCAACTGGCACTGAAGCCAGCGTGCAGGCAAGTGCCCTCGTCAATGCTGACGGCACCGCCACCCTCCTAGGTGCATTCGCATCAGAAACCCTGGGCACATTCATCCTGGTTCTTCTGGGTGCAGGCGTTGTGGCAGCAGTGAGTTTACCCAAGTCTGGTGCTAAGGGCGCTGACTGGATCAACATCGCTTTCGGCTGGGGCTTCGCTGTTTTTGCTGCAGTCTACGTTTCAGGTCCCTCCGGTGCTCACCTCAACCCCGCCGTCACGGTGGGCCAGATGGTTGCCGGGAATGATTTTGCACCCGGTATTGCACCAAGTTTCACCGCCATGCTGGTCTACTTTGCCGGCCAGTTCCTCGGTGCCTTCTTGGGAGCCTGGGGCGCCTACCTAGCCTTCAAAAAGCACTTCGATATTGTTGAACCCGGTGTCTCCCGCGGCGTCTTCTGCACCGCACCCGCCATTCGCTCCTACGGTTGGAACATCCTCACCGAAGCTATTGGTACCTTCGTGCTGGTAGGTTTCGTCGTTGCTTCCGGCCAGACCCCCTCAGGCCTTGGCCCGCTGGCTGTTGCCATTATCGTTGTGGCTATCGGTCTCTCCCTGGGTACCCCCACCGGCTATGCCATCAACCCTGCCCGTGACCTTGGTCCGCGTATTGCCCACGCACTGATGCCCATCAAGAACAAGTCAGCTTCAGACTGGTCCTACTCTTGGGTACCCGTCGTCGGCCCCCTCCTGGGCGCAACTGCTGCTGCCCTTATCGTTCCCGCGGTTCTTGCCATCGCAGGCGCATAACCTCTCCCCATATATAGAGCGGCAGGACGCCGCGGCTCACCCCACCACCGGTAGCTACCTACCCGGCGTCCTGCCCCACCTACCCATTCACAAGGAAGTGTCACCATGACTAAGACCGAACTGCCCGAGCGTAAGAAGTACATTCTTTCCATTGACCAGGGCACCACCAGCTCACGCGCCATCCTCTTCACCAAGGCGGGCGAAATCAAATCAGTGGGCCAGCTAGAGCACGAACAGATCTTTCCTAAGGCAGGCTGGGTTGAGCATGACCCCCTCGAAATCTGGAAGAACGTGCGCCAGGCTGTCGGTGAGTGCTTGACCAAAGCTGAGGTCAACCACCACGAAATCGCTGCCGTCGGTATCACCAACCAGCGCGAAACCGCCGTGGTCTGGGACAAGACCACCGGCAAACCCATCTACAACGCCATCGTCTGGCAGGACACCCGCACCCAGAAAATCTGTGACGAGCTGGGCGGCGAAGAGGGCGCAGGTAAATACCACGACATCGTAGGTCTGAACCTCGCCACCTACTTCTCAGGCCCCAAAATCAAGTGGATTCTGGATAACGTGGAGGGCGCCCGCGAAAAGGCAGAAGCCGGCGACCTACTCTTCGGCAACACCGATACTTGGGTGCTCTGGAACATCACCGGCGGTGTAAATGGCGGCGTGCACGTCACCGACGTGACCAACGCCTCCCGCACCCTGCTCATGAATATCAAGACTCTGGAGTGGGACGAGTCCATCGCTGCTGACATGAGCATCCCCATGAGCATGCTGCCCGAGATTAAGTCCTCCTCAGAGGTGTACGGCTACGGCCGCAAGAAGGGCCTACTCAATGGCACGCCCATCGCCGGCATCCTAGGCGACCAGCAGGCAGCGACCTTCGGTCAGGCCTGCTTCGAAAAGGGCATGGCGAAAAACACCTACGGCACCGGTAACTTCATGCTCATGAACACCGGCACCGAACCCGTGATTTCAGAAAACGGTCTGCTCACCACCGTTGCCTACAAGCTGGGCGACGCTGACCCGGTCTACGCCCTCGAGGGTTCAGTTGCAGTCTCCGGCTCCCTGATTCAGTGGCTACGCGATAACCTCCACATGATCGACAACGCTGCAGAGTCAGAAGAACTGGCAACCAGCGTAGAGAACACGGGCGGCGCCTACGTCGTTCCTGCCTTCTCTGGTCTCTTCGCACCCCACTGGCGCTCGGATGCTCGCGGTGTCATCGTTGGCCTCACCCGCTACGTCAACCGGGCCCACATCGTCCGCGCAGCCTTGGAGGCAACTGCCTTCCAGACTCGCGAGGTGCTGGATGCTATGAACGCTGACGCAGAGGCAGCTGGCACCAAGGTTTCCCTCGGAGAGGTGCGCGTGGACGGCGGCATGACAGCCAACGAGTTCCTCATGCAGTTCCAGGCAGACCTCCTTGGTGTACCCGTCATCCGCCCCAAGGTCATCGAGACCACCGCTCTCGGTGCAGCCTACGCAGCCGGTATCGCCGTTGGTTTCTGGGACGGCGAACAGGACGTCATCGACAACTGGGCAGAAGACAAGCGCTGGGAACCTGCAATGGACCAGGACGAAGTCGAACGCCAGTACCGCCTCTGGAAGAAGGCTGTAGCCCGCACCCTCGAATGGGTCGACGAGGACGTTGAGCAGGACTAGTCTCCAGCTGAAATCCCCATAAAAGTACCCGCTGTCTGCACAGACAGCGGGTATTTTTATTCAGGTCGGAAGGCTAAAGGGCGCCGCAGGCGCTCAGCACCGTGAAGGTGCCATTGCGGCCCAGCTGCTTCACCTCCTCAAAACGGTCTTCTAGCTGGGCGCGGTAGCGCAGGTGCGAATTGTGCACCAGAAGCAACCGCCCGCCCGGGGCAAGGAGCCGGGTGGCGGCGTCCAGCAGGGGACGCACCATGGTGGCATCCAGCCGGGTGCCCTCGTGGAAGGGCGGGTTGAGTAGCAGCAGGTCAAAGCTACCCGGCGCTGAACCAGCTGCAGCATCGTCCCAGGTGACGGTGGCGGTCTGCTCCCCTGTTCGGTAGGGAGCAAGGGTCTGCGTAGCCGAACGCACGGCGTCCGCATCCAGATCGGTCGCGGTGAGCACCAAAGGCAGGCCACGTTCTTGCGCTCGGTGCAGGAGTCGCAGAGATACCGAGCCGTTACCACAACCAAGGTCGAGGACGCGTAGCGCTGCACCATCAGCCGGACGGTCTAAAGTAGATAGGAGGTCGCAGGCAATATCTGCCAGATAAGAACCCCCACGGTCTTCACGTCCACCCGAGAAAACACCGCCCAGACCCCGCAGAGTGCCCACCGGTATCTGGGTCTCTTCGGCAGTGTGGGCCAGGACGCTCTGGCGGGGTGCCCTTGCTAGTAAGGCACGGAACTTTCCCTGGCCGCGTCCAGCCCAGACCTCGCTAAAGCTTTGCTCTAGCACCGTGTTCATGGTGCGGGTCATGTGCTTGGTGTTGCCACCCAAGCAGAGCGAAAAATCGGTAGTAGTCTGCGCGCTGTGGCGGGCTAGAGCACGGCCCCAATCATCTAGGGCTGCCAAGGTTTTGGGGAGGCGCCCCAGGGCCAGGGTGGGCTTCAGCGAGCACTCCGCTAGAGCTGTTTCAAGGTCCAGAGCTTCGGTGTCCAGGCCGGCAACCACCAGCCGAGCTGCGGCATCTTTCCCCTGACCTTCGAGTAACCGGTGAGCCAGGGCGCGCAAAGCGTGGGCCTGCTGGTAGGAGCGACAGCGCACCAGCACTCTGGGTGCAGTGCCAGATTCATCGAGAACCCTTGCCAGGACTTGTAGGGTCAGTGCCGCGCTACTGTCTTCTAGTACTACGATATCCCCAGCATCCACGCCGGTGAGCTGCTGGTCAGCCTCCCTCAGAATCAGGCGGTCCAGAGCTTCAGCGCGTTCATCGGCTGCGTCTATGAGGTTCTTCACCATATCGATACTTCGCTTAGCTACAGCAGGTGCCAAATTCCCCCGCCAGGTCATTGACGCGCTCGCGCAGGTCATCGCGCAGCTTGTCCATGCGGGCATCGCCCTTGGCCCCAAAGACTGAAGGGTCGATGATGTTCCAGCGCACATATTTGACGCCTTCGAGTTCAGGGGTAGCCGCGTCCCCCACCGTGACCACCACATCAGCTGAACGCTGCATGTCGTCGGTCAACTGGGTGGGTGTTTTGGAGGCCATGTCCGCTCCAATCTTCGCCAGGGAGGCAGCCGCCTGCCCGTTCACGGTATCAGCGGGGGTAAGGCCTGCTGAGATAGCGGTAAAGACGTGGGGCACGTCCAGGGTTGCCAGCGCGGCAGCCATCTGAGACTTGCCGCCGTTGGTGTTGCAAACAAAAAGTACGGTGGGGTGAGTATGTGCCATAGGGGCTAGTCTACGCGGTTGGGTAGCAGGGCGGGAGCCCACCGAATCGACTCAGTCCGTCCAGGTTCTCCCTGACCTGGAATAATCTGCTGGCTCAAAAGGCAGGACCGCCCTGCCTCAAAAGCTCCAGTGAAGCAAGAACCTCACTGGCCGCGTGAATGGGGGTGAAGTCAGCGTAGTCAACGATGACGTTCAAGCCCATATCCTTGAAGTCGCTGATGTTTTCAGCGGCTCCTACTATCACGTTAACAACGGCTTCGCCGTCACCAGCCCTGCCATGTCACGTGTCACAATAGAGTTATGAGTGAAACTGACCTAGCCCGGCGCATCTACGGTATCTTTGAGTCACCTCTTGGAGGCATGTATCTGGTTGCTGAAAACGAAGCAATCACTGGTGCTTACTTTGAAGGTCAGGCGCACTTTCCCATGGCTCGTGATTTAGGCAAACGCAAAGACCTCACCGACCACCCGGTCTTGGAGCAGGCAGCCCGAGAACTCGCAGAATACTTCGCTTGCACCCGCACCGCCTTTGAGGTCACTTTGCACCCTGAAGGCACCGACTTTCAGCTAGCGGTGTGGGAACATCTCAAGGGCACCGCTTACGGTTACACCACCACCTACGGAGCTATTAGCAAGGTGGTGGGCCCGCATGCACCTGCGCAGGCGGTTGGCCAGGCAGTGGGCCGCAATAAGTGCTCCATCTTCATACCCTGCCACCGCGTTCTATCAGCTGATGGTAAGTTGACCGGTTACGCCGGTGGGCTGGACCGCAAAGAATTTCTGCTGAATTTAGAATCCCCTTCAGCGGAAGAAAAGGGTCAGCTCTTCTAGTGGTCGATGCTCTCTTCACCGACAGCCTCTTGCCCCGCCAGCCGCAGGAGCTGGCACCCGGCGTCATTCACCTGCCCGGCTGGCTCACTGTTGAGCAGCAGGATTTTCTGGTTGCTCAGTTCCACCGCTGGGGTGCTGGCAGCATACCGCCCCACCACCCCGAAATTTACGGCAAGAAAATGTCGGTTAAGCTCACCTCCCTCGGCTGGCACTGGAGCAACTACAGCTACAGCCGGTTAGCACCAGAATTTGGCGGACGCGCACCAGCCCCGGTGCCAGATTGGCTAGTGGGAGTTGGCAGAAAGGCACTACAGGACGCCTATAGTAGCTCCCACGCCAGCTCGTGGCCCCAGCTTTCCGAGCCTGAATTAGCAACGTGGGCTGGTACCTACAGCCCAGATATGGCACTTATCAATTACTACGCACCGGGAACGTCCATGGGCATGCACCAGGACAAAGAGGAGCGTTCCAGCGCCCCGGTCGTCTCGCTTTCCATTGGCCAGACGGCGCTGTTCAGAGCGGGCAATACCGAAACAAAAACGAGGCCCTACCAAGATATTCTGCTTGCTTCCGGTGACCTTCTGGTCTTTGGCGGGCCCAGCCGTTTCATGTATCACGGGGTACCAAAACTTCTGGAGGGCACTACCCCATCCGGCTGCTTGCTACCGGAGGGGCGCATCAACATCACGCTGCGCGTTACTGGCCTGCACGTATCGGAGAAACAAGCTTAGAGTTTTCAAAGGGCAGAAGGAGAATGAAATATGAGCACACCGGGTAACGATGGGCTGGTTCGGCCAAACTGGGCTGAAGCCGATGAGCTGATGCGGCTCTACTACGATACCGAGTGGGGCATGCCGGTCACCGATGAGCGCGGTGTCTTTGAGCGGCTCTGTTTAGAGGGTTTCCAGGCAGGGCTCTCCTGGCGCACGATTCTTACGAAAAGAGATGCCTTCAGGGAACTTTTTTCCGGTTTTGAGCCCGAGCAGGTAGCAGCTCTCACTGATGAGGACGTAGAACGGTTAGCTAGCGACTCCAGAATCATTCGCCACCGGGGTAAGATTCGGGCAGCTAGATCCAATGCGAGAGCCACGCTCAGGTTACGCGACCTAACTTCTCTTCAAAAACCGGATGGCAGCAGTATTTCCTTACAGACCAGTGTGCTGGCTAACGGCCTGCAGGTAGCGCCAGGTTTGCCCGCCCTCATCTGGTCTTTTCAGCCCTCCAGCACGTATAAGCCCCACGCTGTTTCTGACATACCTACACACAGCAACACTTCGACTCAACTGGCAAAGATCCTCAAACAGCAAGGGTTCTCATTCATTGGCCCTACCAGTGCTTTTGCCCTCATGGAAGCCATCGGCCTGGTCGATACCCACCTGCTGACCTCCCATAGACGCGGCTCGTCAGAGCTGTGGGAACCGGGCGGGCAAGCACGTTAGACTGGTGTAAACACTGAAAGGCTAAGAATGCACCTGCTGCAGTATGCGCAGAAAACCTTCGCTATCCCCCTAGACGAGCTGCCCTTGACCGAAGCCGATCTTTGTCTGCTCAACGAGTTAGCCTACCTCCCCTTGGACGATATCGCAGAGGACCATCGCGGCTTTGCCCGGGGCATCTCAGCAGCCCAGATTTATCAGGAGTTCGTCACCGACAGCACGCTACGGACCAACTGGTTTCTTGCTACCAACCAGCGTCTGCAACTGCTCAAGATGGTAGCCACTTCACCCCGTTTTGCTGCCCTACGTTTCTTCCATTACCGGGCACATTTAGACGCCACAGAACAGGTTCAGTTTGCGGCGCTCACCCTGGTTGTTCCGGGAGTCTTCAGGCAGGTCGTGTTTCGAGGAACCGATGATTCCCTGGTCGGGTGGAAAGAGGACTTCCATCTGGCAGCGCAGAAGGAAATCCCCTCCCAGCTGTTAGCGGTCAATTATTTGGAAGATAACCTCAAGCAGGCTGCCTCCACCCCCATCTATGTGACCGGCCATTCTAAGGGCGGGCATCTTGCCGTGTTCGCTACTGCTGCCCAGCCGCAGGAGCTAGAAAGACGGGTGGAAAGCGTCCTCGCCTTTGATGCCCCCGGCTTCACCGAAGCTTTTCTGAAAAACCCGGGGTATCTGCGCCTGCTCCCCAAAATCAGGGACTTTATACCCGAGGACAGCATCGTGGGCCGGCTCATGTTCCGCAAAACCCAGCAAGAGGTGGTAGCAAGCGGCGGCATCGGGCTCATGCAACATTCCGTCTTTTTCTGGCAGGTCGATGAGACGGGCACCTTCAAACATAAGGACGCCACTACCAGTGCCAGCGAGCGCGTGGCGAAGGTGACCGGTGAGTGGCTCACCCGACATGCACCGGAGGATATCGAAAAGGTGGTGGATGTGTGTTTCGATCTTGCCATGGGTGAAGGCTATGGCAGCCTGCTCGATATTGGGATTAAGGTGCTCCCCTTCATCCAGCTCATGCGGGCCAAGACCGCGGAGCTTGAGCCGGAGACCGCTGAACTGGTGAGCCGGTTAGCGGATGACTATGTGCAGCTGTGGAAGGAACAGAAGAAGGCTGAAAGGCAGCAAATTAAAGAGGGCCGGGCTATACCGGCCTGGCTAGCCGCCCCACCTAAGTTCCCTCAAAAACTCCTGATGCAGCAAGCAACAAAAACCGGTGTGCCACTGAGCTTACAAAAACTACTGGAACGAGACGCTGCACCGGCAGAGAAAAAGCCAGGTGCCTAGCGGGTTGCTAGGCACCCGGTCATTGACGACGCTCGGCGGTACCGCTGTGTTCAAGGGTTTATCTCCCCGAGGGTTTACTCCCCTACGCGACGCTGACGCGCACGCCGGTGCTGGGACGGGTCAGTAGCTGGGTCATGCTGAAGGTGGTGTCATCGGCTTCCTGGGCGATGATCACGTTGTCTGCTGAGAGCGCTGCGATGGTAGAGGACAGAGCCGCCACGGCGATTTTCTCGCCGGGGCAACGGTGTCCGTCCTGTACGCTGCCGCCACCCTGGGGTAAAAAGCCCTTGACCTGCTCGTAGTCCTCAATATCCAAAAAACGCTGGGGGTTGAACTCGCTGGGGTTCTCCCAGACCTTGGGTGAAGTGTGGGTTCCCAGGATGTCCATGAGTACGCGCTGCCCCTTCTGAACGGGGCAGCCCGAGACCTCGGCGTCCTTAGTGACAAAGCCAGGTAGCATGGGCACGAAGGGGTAGACTCGTCGGGTTTCCTGGGCAAAGGCAGTGGCAATCGGCAGGTTGATGAGGCGGCCGCCGTTTTCTTCAACCTCAGCCTTCACCTTCTGCGCCCACTCTGGGTTCTGTACCAGAGCCACGGCAGCAAATGCAGCGAAGCGAGAGACAGCCACGGTGGGGCGGGTCAGGTTTTGCAGCTCGATACCGGCTAACTTAGCGGAAACCAGCTCGCCGTTTTCATCGCGCAAATCAGCCATGTGTTGCACAACGGAGTCGGCGTCAACGGTGGTGGCACCTGAGCGCACACCCTCAATGAGCGCTTCAGCCCACTTATCCAGTTTCTTGCGGTCAATCCAGGCCAGAACGTTCTGCTTAACCTCACCGAAAGTATCTAGCAGGTGGCTCATCTGGGTGGCGCGCTTATTCAGTTCTTCATCGGATGCCGGTACGCCGGCCCAGCGGAAGGCTGCACGGCCGTAGGCTACGGCAACATCATCGTAGACGTTCCCTGGCTTAGTCTTCCAGCGCTCGATGACGGCCTTCATTTCTTCTTCTACGTACTCGCGGAAGGCATCTACTCGGGTGTCCTCGTAGGCCATGGCTACCATGGCTGCCTTGCGCACCTTGTGGGCTTCGCCATCCAGGGTGTGCACGGCGCCTTCACCAAAGAGAGGGCCCTGCACTAAGGAGGGCATAGCACCATCGCGTTTAATGATGCTCTCATCATAGAAGAAATCCACGGCGTCCTCACCGCGAATGATGGTTGCCTTGCCGCCCAGGGCATTGATGGTAACTGGGCAGTGCGAATCAGCTGGCAGACCTGCCTTGCTGCGCTGACGGGAAGCAAAGAGATAGCCGTCCTTGAAAAAGGTAAGAAGCTGGTCTTTGAGGGGGTTTTGCTTAATGGTGATGCTCATACAAAAAGTCTACTTTCTTTTGTAGGTTTAGAGCGCACCCTCACCTTCGTGTTACTTGTGAGTAATTTGTCTTTGCCGTTCAATTTAATCTTCAATTTTTTATGAAGTGCGAAGAGCAACAATTAAACAGTCATCGATGGTTGCGGGGGCACCATCTGCGCTAAAAATGTCACGGGTGATGAGTTCAGCGCGCACCACCTCCCAGCCCTCAGCGTCCAAACCTAGGTTGCGTCGTTCGTCCTCTGGGGTAATAAAGTGACCGGGGATTTCACCTTTGTACCAGCTAGGTGGCGACGCGTGGGAAATAAGCACTAGGTGACCGCCGGGCACTAATTGACCGGCAGCCTTTTTAACAATTTCATCCCGAGCCAAAAAGACCGGGGATTGAAAGAAACTCGCGGTAACCAGATGAAAGGTTTCTTCCTCAGCAGGCTGCCAGTCTTGCGCGTTGTGCGCCCTAAAGTGAGCCCTTTCTACCAGTCCCCTAGCTTGAGCTTCTGCCCGGGCGCGCTCAACCGCTATATTAGAGATTTCAAACCCGGTGGCCTGCCATCCCTGCTCTGCCATCCAGAGGACATCCCCACCTTCACCACATCCCAGATCAAGAGACCGGCCAGGTGGTAGCTCTGAAACAACAGCAGCCAGCGTCTGATTGACTTTCCCGGACCAGACTTGCTCTTTGGACGAGTACAGCCCGTTCCAAAATTCTAGAGGGTTTTCATGGGGGTCTACATCGAGCACGAGGTTTCCTTTCTGGGGTTTACTATCGGGTTCTAGCTTATCCCGCGCCACCCCCGCTCATCCCACTATTGAGAATAATTCGCAGTAGGCATACAAAAGAGGACGCCAGTCGCCTGCCCCGCCCAAGCGAAGCCGGCACCGGCGTCCTCACATGTTCTTCTTTAGAAGTACTAGGCTGGCATGATCATCGAGAGCACGAAAACCCAGAGGCAGAGAATTACAAGGAGAACTAAGGAGACTTTGATAGCTGCGTTAGTAATCTTTGATTCCTGCCCAGCCATGTTCACTGAAGCTGCCGCAATGGCAATAGACTGCGGCGAAACAATCTTCGCCATCACCCCACCGGCCGTATTAGCAGCCACCAGCAGCGAGGGGCTGGCGCCAATCTGGGAGGCAGTGGTCGCCTGAAGACCTGCAAAAAGAGTGTTGTTATTGACCACTGATCCGGTCACAAACACACCAATCCAACCGATGACAGGTGAGAGCAGCGGGAAAACGGAACCAACAGCTGCCAGCGCTAGCGCCAGAGCAGAGGACATGCCGCCGAAGTTCATGACATTAGCAACCGCCATCACCAGGCAGATCATGAGAATCGGCTTCCAGAGCTGCTTCCAGGCACCACCGAGTTCTTCGAAGGCGGCCTTCCAGCTGATGTTAGAGATCAGAATAGTTATCAGTGCCGCGAAGAGAATAGCTGTACCCGATGCCGCAAAGCTGTTCCAGTTCCAGACAGCCTTCATGGGGGTTTCTTGAGCAACAATTGGGGCGACCTGGGAGATAGCACCGTGCAGGTTGGGCATCTGAACGGGAACGGTTGTCCAGTTCAACAGACCCGCAGCGGTGGTATCGGTGGCGGGGCGTACGAGAGTCTTGATGGTGGGTGTGCTCCACAGCAGAATCATGGCAGAAAGGATAATGAAGGGGCTCCAGGCCTTGAAGATTCCAGTTAAGCTAAACCCGGCAGGGTTACTCCCCAGCTCTTCGAGGCTGGGGGCGCCGGGCTCACGGTAAATATAGGCAGGCTGCCACTTCATCATAATGAGAGCAAGAAGGACCAAGCCCAAGAGGTAGGGAATAATATCAGCCAGCTCAGGCCCCAGAGCTACCAGGACGCCAGACTGAACAGCCGAAACAACCACGCCCAGCCCCAGAGCAAGAAGACCGGTCTGCTTCAGGCCACGCAAACCGTCCAGCATCATGACCAAAAGGACGGGGATAAAGGCAGAAATAATCTGCAAAACCCACACCATCATGCCGTTAAGGTCGGCCTGGGGCACCCCTGAAACGGTTGAGCCGGTCAGCACAGGGATACCGATAGCACCATAGGCGCCGGAAGCTACGTTAGAGACCAGAGCGACCAGGCAAGCCTTGACTGGCTCAAAGCCTAGAGTTACCAGCAGGGCGGCGCAAATCGCGATGGGGATACCAAAGCCAGCCGCCCCTTCGAGAAAACCGCCGAAGCAGAAGGCAATAAGGAGCACCTGAATACGCTGATCAGCTGAAATCGCTGAGACCGAGCTACGGATAACCTCAAAGTTACCGGCGCGTACGGTGATGCGGTAGAGCCAAACAGCCATGAGTACGATCCATCCAATGGGCCACATACCCGAGAGGAATCCGTAACCGATAGCAGAAAGGGAAGACGCCGCGGGCATGCCAAAAACGAAAATGGCTAGAAGCACTGCTGATGCTAGCGACACTAATGCTGCGTGGAGGCCTTTCATCTTGAGCACGGTAAGACCGAGCAAGAAAATAAGGATGGGAATGGAGGCTACGAGAGCTGAGAGAGCCTGATTATTCAGTGGGTCATAGACCTGCTGCCACATGTGGGTAGGTTTCCTTTTCTAGGAGCAACGTGTCGTTCTTGGGTAATAGCGTGTGTGCCTGGGACACCTTCATCTCCTAAATTACCACTTATTCCAACATAAAATACGAATAAAACAACACATACAGTCCTGCGATAACTGCTTTAAATTATGAAGATTCGGCACCCCCTCCACCCCCATTGAACTGACACTCCAACGATTGTTCATTAACACAAGTCAAAGCCATATTTTAGGGATAGCGCGCACCAATATGACCACCTTTTGGAGCTCTTGCACCCTAAGTCAATGTTCTTCGTCTCATTTCCAGGAGCAGATTCAGGTAGTCGGTAATGAAGACCAAAAGCAACACAAAACCATATCCGCGCTATTCTTCTCTAACCTAATATCCATCTAAGCTTCAGCTATACAAGCGTGTCTTGACCAGCCAAAGCAGTAAACTCAGTTTTATATCCTTCCGTTTACTAGAGCCTACCTCCTCACGGGCTCACCTCACTCACATATCAAGGAAACTCTGATGATCTCTCCCTCTAAGAAACACCTTTGGAAGGCACCAGCGCTGGCCGCATCTGCCTCCCTTATCATCAGTCCAATGATGGCTATACCCGCTTTCGCTGCGGAGACCACCAGTATCGCTGCCATCCAGGGTACCGGGGTTGCCAGCCCATTGGTCAACCAAACTGTCACCACCCGCGGTGTAGTAACCGCTGTCTACAACCAGGGTGACCTGAGAGGTTACTTTATTCAGACGCAGGGTACCGGAGCGACAGGCACCACGGAAGGTGCTTCAGATGCGATTTTCATCTACTCACCCAACACCGTAGCTCAGGTCAGCCACGGCCAGTTCGTGGAGGTCACCGGCACCGTCTCAGAGTATTTTGGTCAAACTCAAATTACTGTAAACAGCCCAGCTCAGTTGCTCGTTCTAGCAGAACCTTTCTCACCGGTTACTCCGCTGGCTATCCCGCTGCCTGAGGACGAAACACAGCGTGAAGCACTTGAAGGTATGCTCTTGCAGCCCAACGGACCCATTACTGTCACCGATAACTACAACACCAACCGCTACGGTGAAATTGGCTTGGTCAACGGCACCCAGCCCCTGCGTACCGCTACCGATGTTGTAGCCCCGGGCGAAGCTGCTCTGGCCTATGAAGCCGAGAATGCTGCTAAGGCATTCGTTTTAGATGACGGAGCCACCACAGACTACACACGCAGTAATAAGGACACCCCCCTGCCCTACCTCAACACCAGTGACCCTTTGCGAGTCGGTGCGCAGGTGACCTTCAATAACCCTGTTGTGCTCTCCTACTCACACCAGATGTGGCGCCTTCAGCCCACCAGCCGCGTTACCGGTGATACTGACCCGGCATCGCTACCGGCGTCCTGGTCCAATACCCGCTACGAGGCACCGATCCTGGGGAGCCGTCAAACAGCATCCAGCTTCAACGTGTTGAACTACTTCACCACCGTGGGTGACACTGTAGCTGGTTGCAAGTTCTATACGGACCGAGAGAATAACCCGATTACGGTGAGTGGTAGCTGCGCGGTGCGCGGCGCTGCCACTCTTGCCAGCTTTGAACGGCAAGAATCCAAGATCGTTAAGGCAATCAACAAGATTAACACCTCGGTGCTCTCCCTGGAAGAGATTGAGAATAGTCTAGCCACCGGCGGCACCGATAGGGACGCCGCCCTCAACGCCCTGGTCACGGCTCTCAACGAAGATGCGGGTTACGAAAAATGGGCCGCTGTGCCCTCCCCCTCCCAGCTCCCAGCTTCAGAGGACGTCATCCGCACAGCCTTTATCTACCAGCCAGCTCAGGTCAGGACCGTCGGTGAATCAGTGATTTATGATGATCCCGCCTTCAGCAATGCCCGCCAGCCCCTGGCTCAGGCTTTCGCTCCCGTCGATTCTCAAGAGGACCACGGCTCCGAGGTGTTTGTAGCTATCGTCAACCACTTCAAATCAAAAGGCTCAGGTAGCGGTGAGAACGCTGATCAGAATGACGGCCAAGGCGCCTCCAACGCTTCACGTATGGCTCAGGCTGCTGCGCTGGTTGACTTCGCACACGGCCAACGCGAAGCCGTGGCTACCGACAACGTAATGCTTCTGGGAGACTTCAACTCCTATACCGAGGAAGATCCTATGCAGGTTCTTTACGAGGCGGGTTACACCAACCTGGGTAAGAAGTTTAATGCTGGTAACACTTACCTATTCGACGGCAGAGTAGGCTCCATAGACCATATCCTGGCTTCACCAGAGCTCACCGAGAAGGTTGAATCAGCACAGGTGTGGAACATCAACTCGGTGGAGCCAATCGCCCACGAATACAGCCGCTACAACTACAACATCACCAATCTCTATGAAGAGAACGAGTTCCGCTCCTCGGACCACGATCCCCTCCTCGTAGAGATGAACATTTACCCGCATGATGCCATAATGTTCACCGACGTATCTGAGGGCGATCCTTTCTATCAAGAAATTGAGTGGATGGCTCAGCAGGGCATTACCACAGGCTGGATTGAAAAAGATGGCACCCATACCTTCCGCCCCAAGGAGGGTATACAGCGAGATGCTATGGCAGCCTACTTCTACCGTCTTGCTGGTTCACCCGATGTCCAGTTGCCGTCGCAGCCTTCTTTCTCCGATGTTCCCACCACCCACCCCTTCTACAAAGAAATCGAGTGGATGAAGACAGAAGGTCTCGCTAACGGTTGGTCTGATGGAACCTTCCGCCCCTCATCAGAAATCACCCGTGAAGCAACCGCGGCATTCTTCTATCGGTACGCAGGTAGTCCTGACTACCAGGTTCCAGCTCATTCTGGGTTTTCCGATATTAGCCCCTCCCACTACTTCTACAAAGAAATTACATGGCTCCACTCAACAGGTATCACCAATGGATGGGTTGAAGCTGACGGCTCAAAGACTTACCGCCCCTACACCTCAGTCAGTCGTGAAGCAACCGCGGCCTTTATCTACCGCTACTCACACGAGGTAGAGAAGAAAGACTAGCGTAAATTAACTTGGTGCTAAGGGGGTAGACCTATTGGGGTCTGCCCCCTTAGTTTTGCCTGGTCAACAAAATTAAGGTCATAGTTTGACCCACATGCCGGGCTTATTATCATGAGCTGAAGCCAAATCTTCAAGTGTGCGCTTTAGGCTGGTGACTCTAATGCCGGGTAGAAAGACGGTGGTATCAGTAGGCATATGAAGCCTCCCGTGATGAACTTTTAGCCCCTGGGACCGCACTCTGTGTGCAATATAAAGGTGCACGTGCTCAGGGACGCTTTTCGTGGGCAAACCGTGGATAAGAGCAGCTGTTTGGTGGGAAAAAATTGCTCCCGGAAGTGTGTCGGCTAGCCCGATGATACGCGCCAGATACTGCTCTTCTTCGGTGAGCTGAGACCAATAACGAGTACGCATGTATTTGCCCCGCGTCAAGCGTTGATAAACGCCCCGCCCCAGTCTGGATTCAAAGGAATACCTACCACCCAGCTCCTCGAGAAGGTCTGTGTAATCAAGAATATTGTCTGAAATATCTTTGAGCTTAGTCATGACAGAAGATTAGCCAGTCTCAGCGAAGACAGGGGCTGCATCGCTATCCTGTGGATTACGCGATGCTGCCCCTACCAGTGAGTGTACTGATGTTGCCAGCCGACTGGTGAAAAGAAGATGGCTTGATGACTAGCCCAAGCGAGTTATCAACAGTTCTTCTTCACCATCTGGGTTATAGCACGGTACGAAGTTTAGCCACGATAGGCTACTCCAGTCAGCGGAGTGGTTTGAAAGTTCCACAGGGTCACCTTGCGCACCCTGATCTCGCTCCGTAATGCAGTGCGAGACGTGGGGTAGCCTCCCCAGTTGCCTCCTGCCTGCAGACAGATACGCAGATCAAAGGGGGTACGAGCTGGGTAGGCAGCACCCCAGGCTTTAGGCCTATCAGCACGAGTGATACGGTGGATTTCTTTACGATCCAGATAAATGATGATTTCCTGATCGCTCTTGAACATCCCATAGGTGTGAAAAGTGGTGCTCAAGGGCTTTTCAGTGTCCGGGCTAAGTTTGCTGGAGTGACGGTAGTCAGCAGTTCTAGATAGCGTGCGGTTCTGAGTAAAGTGAACCGTTGAAGTGAACCCCTCAGCCCTTGAATGGCGGGTCTCGGCGCCCTCGTGACCAAAAGCCTCTGCAGGGTCGATCTCACCGCCGATGCCAGCTGCGAAGGGGCGAGACCAGATGCCGCTCCATACACCGGCACTAATGTGAGGAGCTGTAGGCAGCATTGCCTCCACCTCATAGGCTCCATAGGTAATACCGTAGGCCGGTTTGGTTGAAATCCAACCGGTATCCCACCAGCGTTGCGTGACAGGGTCACCGCTAAAGGTACGAGGGCTAGACCGCTTGCTCATGGCAACTACTAGCTCATTATTGCGGACGGAGACCTGGGTGCCGCGGATTACGCCTCGATCGTACTTGACGTAATCATCATGCTTCGCCCCCCAGACATTCCACACATTGTTGTTGATTCCGTTGCGGAAAGTGTCAACGTACACGGGTTTCAATGCGAGTACTGAAGATTTCATTGGAGTCCCCCTGAAAAGTTGGTCGGGTATCGAGAATGGCGAACCCAGCCCATATAATTTTGGCTAAACCGTTTCTTGACCAATGAGGCGCAAAAAAAAGGCGCTCTCACTAGTTTATCTAGTGAGAGAGGCTTTGTCTGTCGCCCTTATTGACCTCTGTTCCAGTAAATATCCAACAGGGGTAGAAACTGAGAACCTGCGCCGGATCAGGGATTCTCGCGCCAGCACTTGAACCACAGGTGCGGACACCTTGTCGGACGACGCTCACCTTCTCATCAACGACCCGAGCTCCCTGCCCGCCGTGGCCACCACTATCGGCGCCATACCGGCCTCTCACACCATCACTGCCTACGATCAACTGCCGCATCCAGATGACGCCGTACTCCTCCAAGACCATCCCGGCCTCATCGTGTATGCGTAGCGCTCGTTCCCTATTCCGTGGGTGTGCCTGACTCCACGGCTGGCAAGGTGCGGTTCTCGGGGTCGAGTCGGAGGCCGAGGGCTTCAGTAATCTCGGCGAGCGAAGCCAGCTGCTCGGGGGTGAGGTGGTCGATGACCAGGGCGCGGGCGGTCGCGAAGTGCCCCGGAGCCGCGGCGATGACCCACTCGTTTCCCGCGGCCGTGAGCCGAACGTTGGTGGCACGCCGATCAGCCGGGCAGTCGAACCGCTCCACCAGGCCGCGTCCTTCTAGGCGCGAACAGACATGGGATAGGCGCGCGAGGGAGGCATTGGTGCCCTGGGCGAGAGCGGTCATCCGCAACGTCGAGTCCGGGGCGAAACGTAGCATCGATAGCACCATGAACTCGAAGTGGGTGAGATTCGAGTCGCGTTGCATCTGAGCGTCGAGAGCCGGTGGCAGCAACTCGATCACTCGGATGAGTCCACGCCATGCCCGGGACTCGAGCTCGTCCATACTTGGCATCTGGCAATCCATGCGAGCAGTCTAACCAACTTTGCTTGTTGCAACAAGTATCCAGTGTTATACTTGACGCTACAAGTATTCTTCTGAATCGGCGGCCCTACTCCCGTCATGGGAGGGTCCCGACGCTTCCACTCGCAGAATGGAACCGGCACGGTCATCGGCGCGCTCGAGGTCCTGGGCGCCATCGTGACCCAAATTCGTCGCGAGGAGCCCCCGCTGTTCCCCACTATTCTCGGCGTGCTGGCCGTTGCCAGCGCAGCGCTCGGGTTCATCGTCCTCACCTATTAAGTCATCAGCAACTAAGGAGATTCCCATGTCGGATTCATTAATCGCCGTCACCGGCGCCACCGGTCACCTCGGCGGCCTCGTCGTCGACAAACTGCTCGAGTCCCGACCGGCGGCAAGCCTAGTCGCGATCGTGCGTGACCCGGCGAAAGCGCAGCCCCTAGCAGAGAAGGGTGTGCAGGTGCGCGTCGCCTCGTACGTAGACCGCGCCGCCCTGGAGTCAGCACTGACCGGCGTGGAGACGCTGCTGTTGGTCTCGGGCAGCGAGGTCGACCAACGGGTACCGCAGCACGTCAACGTCATCGACGCCGCTCAGACCGCGGGAGTGGGTCGCGTCGTCTACACCAGCGCATCTAAGGCGACCACGAGCGATCTCGTGCTCGCGCCCGAGCACAAGGCCACCGAGGAATACCTGACCGCGTCAGGACTGGACTACACGATCCTGCGCAACGGCTGGTACACCGAGAACTATCTGCCGCAGGTGGCAACCGCCCGCCAGACCGGAGCCGTTGTCGCGGCGGTCGGCGACGGCCGCGTTGCGAGCGCCTCCCGTCGCGACTATGCCGATGGTGCCGCCGCCGTGCTGGTCGGTGAGGGTCATAGTGGCAAGGTGTACGAGTTCTCCGGAGACCAGGCGTGGGATTACGATGAGCTTGCGGCCACAATCGGGCAGATTATCGGGAAACCTGTTACTTATCAGCGCGTGGATGGGCCGACGCTTGTCGAGATGCTCGTCGGGACTGGGATGCCCGAGGAGGTCGCGCAGTTCATGGCGGCCCTGGATGCGAACATCGCCGATGGTCTCCTCGCGGGCACGACTGGCGAGCTTTCTACGCTCATCGGGCGACCCACCACCAGCCTCAAAGACGGACTCCTCTCCGCACTGGCCTAAACCACCCAGCCAGCGCCCGCCGGCGTTCTATCGCCGGCGGGCGCTGCAACGAGCCTTCACCGCCGCTGATTCAACCACATACTCTTCGAACGCATCGAGGTCGTAATGGACGAAAACGACGACCCTCATCTCCGCGCGATACTCGCACCACCGTTGGATGAACTCTTCAGCGCGCAGCTGAGGGCCATCGGGCGCGTCTAAACGATGCCTCAAAGCGGTGGAGTTGCCTAACGCATTTCGGATCTTATTGGAGCTTATCGCCACTTCTCCAGCCCCGTTCAGCGTGGCAGTGTCCGCAGTATGCAGTGACGCACCTTACTGTGTTCTGTGATACGATCGTTTCCAAGGTCGCGACGCGCACCTGTCGGGCGCATTAGCAACCGCTCTCGGAGAGCAAACCGGCAAACTGTTCAGCGAGCCCAAGATCGAGAAGTTAGACGTCCTGGCCTCTAAGCTCCCCGCCTAAGACCACGAATTCGTCGAGTGTGTCGCTGTGTGATGTTCAAATCGCACAGCGACACACTCGTCACGATGGGGTCACGTTGGTGGCTGCTTGCATTGCGGAAACGAAGTAGCCCGCGAAAAGCACCAACACCTTTGTCCGCGACGTGCTCGCGCGTGCCAGCTGCAACCACGGTCCCGCTAGCGTTGCCCGCACCGGGCCCTAGATTGATCATATGGTTGGACACTGCGATGACACGCATATCGTGCTGCTCTGCCGCGACGACAGTATTACCTGTCTCGACGAGCGTCTGCAGAGGCGCGACCAGATGATCCGTGTCTGCGCAGTGAAGACCCGATGTCGGCTCGGACCCTTCAGGGAATTGTAGACAGCTATCAGCATGAAGCACGCCGTAACGACGCAGAAGCAGAGCGAATGGGTGACGACGGATAGTGCTCTTCTCTTCAATGAAGTCGGATTGCTGGCTGGTGTGCACCATCGGCTCCCGCAGCACTCAATCCACGCCAGACGGTAGTCAGAGACTGGGTGACTCCGCCGATCGATCATGTCGTGCAACCGCATCGACAGCGCCAAACATCCCAATGAACTGCCCACGGAACTCTGCCCTTCCAATGCGGCTTCTAGCGCTTAATAATTACTGTATCGTGCAACGATCCACCCGGACTTTATCCCTCGAGAGATACTGTCTCTACCATCACCTCCGACACTGGTAGCATCATCACCAACGCTTTGCATCAGCGTGACACCTTCGACAGAAGCCTCAAGATGCTGTTCAGGCTCGCAGCCCGCCCCGGCCACCCACTCAACCCCGACCTCCTCCACGAATTCCTCAGCGGACTCACCATGGCGACCCGAGATCAATTTCTCACCGGGTGGCTGCACACTAGTCACGGCACCAGCGACGCGGTCGACCGCTTAATCCGCTGGGGAAGTAAAAGACCGATCGACCAAGTCGGCGCGGAGACAACACGCTTGTGGTCTACAGCGCTGCTATGGACGACAAGTGCTACTGATCGTCTCGTTCGCGATGCCACCCGCTGCATTCTCGAAGCGGCACACGATCGCGAAGCGCACCCACCAAGTCTGGACCAACCTCTGTACCCATATGGAGAGCACCGACGATCTTCCCGTTGCCTTGAGTGAACTAGAGGGACAGGACCTGATCAACGGCCTTGGGATGTCCCGGCCCCCACGAGTTACCACGGGTACGTTGGCGAATATCCCTTCAGGCATCACCACGGCGAGACCCTAAGCTCAGTGGACTTCGAATGGATGGATCCACTCAGCGTTCCAACGCGATCAGCTGTGTGGGAGCTCCTCGGCGAAAACAAGTACGCGCCAGGCAACCTCGAAACAATCTCTTTCGACGCTCCTGCACCTGAGTTCTTTGGTCGCGCACCAGACATCCTGCGATGGAACGGTCGCAACGAATGGACCGATACGAGCGGCCGACTCATCGCCGTTCTACGCCACTCCGTCAACGTTGGCCAGAACGAGCTCCTGATCGAGACCGAGTTCCTCCAGGCCTGGCTCACTACCGAACGGAAGTCACTAATCTGGGTTGAAAACACAGGAAAGGATGTCTACAAAGAGATGGGTTGGAGCGGATCCTACCCAGGAGCGCTTGTTGGCTCCCAAGTACGAGCGTGGACCCCAGGGCAGAAACTGAACTCCGTATTACCGGGCTGGCAGCGCATCCCCTCACAAGAGGGATGACTTCGCAATCGGCTCCCCACTATTCAAGGAACAGCATCGATCTGCCTTTCAGTGGTCCATTGCTCTCAGGACGAAGACCTCCTTGCGAAAGGTTCACTTGAGCTGGTTGATACCAGCGAACTGAAGCTTAAGCTGAGTTGCTCACAGGACGCGACAGCGAGCGATGAGCTGGAGGTTAAATAAACCTCCTAGGACTACACACATCGGTCATATCTGTATGCAGTTGGGAGCATTAGCGAAGCTCCCACCGCATCAACACGTCGTTCTGATTGTTGTCAGCTTGCTCTTCCGAACGTCTACTCCAAGAAATCTACTGTGATCGGATTCATGGTCTCGTTGCGGCATGATGCGCCTTTACAATCAGCGCTTGGCTCCCGCCGTCGGCGACCACCCACAGTGTGGACACGGACTTCGGGACTGAAGGTGAGGTCGCGATCGTGCCCGCGACGACCGTGTCCCCGGTCTCGCGGCGCACCGGCTTGGACTCGCCCGTGATCATCGCCTCGTCCATCGACGCGGCCCCGTCCACGATCCGCCCATCCGCAGGCACCGACGCACCCGGACGCACGATCACCACATCACCCACGACCAGATCAGCGGGGGCGACCTTCACGATCTCATCCCCGACGACCTTCTCCGCCTCATCCAGCAGCAGCGCCGCCAGCGAATCCAACGCCGAGGTGGTCTGCGCAAGGGAACGCATTTCGATCCAGTGCCCGACCAGCATGATCACGACCAGCAGCGCCAATTCCCACCAGAAGTTCAGCTCGTGACTCAGCAGCCCCGTGCTCGCCCCCCAGGAGTCGACGAACGCCACAGTGATCGCAAGCCCGATCAGCAGCATCATCCCGGGCTTACGGGAACGGATCTCACTGACTGCACCGGTCAGGAACGGCCACCCGCCCCAGAAGTAGATTACTGCACCCAGCACGGTCGATACCCAGGGCACCCAGCCCGCTTCCGTTAGGTGGTAGCCAATGACATGGGCGAACATCTCATTGAAGCCCACCGCCGGAACAGCGAGAACCAGCATGATCCAGAACAAGCGGCGAAACTTCGCCACATGACCCGCGCGACCGGCATGGCTGGCGGGGGCCGCTAGCGCATCACCATGCTCGGAATGCTCGCCTCGAGCACCATGCGCCCGATCGTGGCTGGCCCCGTGCCCATGATGAGTGTCATGCTGCACGGAATCAGCTCCGGCAACGACGTGTGACGTCACCCCATCGCGGTCATGTGACACATGGTTGCCATGTTCAGCGCTTGATGGGAGAGGACTATTCTCGGAGGCCTGCCCATTGTGGTGATGCGCATCGCCAGACGCGGGCTCTGGTTCGTGTGCGTGATGTCCTTGATGTTCTTTACTCAATGGAGAATCCCTCTCATTGGGTCAGTGCCCTGGAGACGACGATTCTCTTCGCGCTCCGGGCGCATGTCAGCTCTTCCCAACGAGTTGATATCCCGCTGCATCCATAGCTTCAGCGACCTGCGAGAGATTAAGCGGGGCCACGCTGCGAACGTTCACCTTCGAGCTCTGCCCTAAATCCAAATTGACTACAACGCTCGCCACGCCAGGCAAAGCAGACAGTTTCTCGCTGACGCCGTTCACACAATGAGCGCAGGTCATGCCCGATACCAGATACTCAGCGACAACAGCCCCAGCAGCAGGCGTTGACACGGCAGCTTCCTGTGCAGACAAAGTGGTGGCGCGGCATGCACACCCCCCTCCCGCAGCGCTCCACCCCAGGTCTTGCACATCAGGACTCCGCATCACGTATACCTCCAGAGGATTGGTCGAGCACCAATGATCGATGACTCGAGACACATCTACAATGATACCCCGTAGGGGTATATGCGTAACCCCTCGAAGCAACCAGCTACCCTCGCAGCCGAACCACTTCTCACCCATCAGTCCGTGGCAGCCGCGGACGGCGACGCCAGCGACGACGCCCGGGGCGCCGTGGCGATCCGTGAGCACCCCCGAATAAACCCCACGCGTAAATACCACTCGATGACCCGTTTTGGCACGACGTTGCCGCCACCACCATCGCTTGCGGGAAGCCATTAATCGATCGCCCCAGCGCAGCTCCACTCAGTCCTGGGCGAGTCGGATCGCCAGGGTCAGGTTGTGGCGCGCTTGAGCCCCGTCAACACGGGCGAGCGCGAATGCTGCGATGACGAGCGCGACGATGTTCTCCCTCAGATCATCCGTCTGCGCGGGTGACGATGCGGGGCGCTGGGCGCGCACGCCCCGCCCGATCGCCGAGGCGAGCTCGGCCCGATAATCGGCGACGACCCGAACCACGGCAGGGTCGCGAGCGATCGACTCTCGCGCGGTGTTCACCAGAAGGCATCCGTTGGTGGCGGACATGGAGTCGAGACTCTCGAACGCGTCCCGCAGCCCGGTCAGGTAGCCCGTGAGGGCATCGGGTGCGACCGGGTCGTCTTGGAGGGGGCGCAGGCGGGGGCGGATGACCTCGTCGAGGTACGACTGAACGGCCGCATCAAAGAGTCCGCGTTTGGAGCCGAAGGTGTTGTACAGGCTGGAGCGGCGGATACCGGTGGCATCCTCGAGGTCAGGGATAGAGGCGCCGTCATAACCGTGTTCCCAGAAGACGGCGCGGGCGGCGCGCACAACGGTGTCGCGGTCGAAGGTCTGCGTTCGGGCCATGGTCTACCTCACTCTTTCCGTAACGGTCAGTCCAGTATATACTGGAAGAGTCATTACAGAACGGGCGGGAGCCCAGTGAGGGGAAACGCATCATGGTCATCGCAGGTCTCGTGCTTGCCGGGTTGGCGGTGCTGATCCACGTCTATATCTTCTACATGGAGTCCATCGCCTGGACGGGCGCGAAGGCACGCGCTACGTTCGGCACCACGATAGAGGAGGCCGAGGCGACCAAGAGCCTCGCGTTCAACCAGGGCTTCTATAACCTGTTCCTCGCAATCGCCGTCGCCGTCGGCATCACCTTCTTCGCCTCAGGCGCGACCGCGGTCGGCACAACCCTTGTGCTCACCGGTGCCGGGTCGATGGCTGCCGCAGCACTCGTACTTTTTGCCTCCAGCCCTGACAAGCGGGGCGCGGCCCTCAAGCAGGGTGTCCTGCCGCTGCTCGGTGTCATCGCCTTGATTATCGGGCTTGTTTTCTGATCCTCACGCTCCGTTCGGGATCACGGTTCGATCCCCCAACGTATCCATCTACACGTCACAAACACGCAGGAGTACACCGCACATGTCCACGACTATCAGTACCCAGATACAGCTCGCTGCCCGCCCGGAGGGCTGGCCTACCCACGACGATTTCCGCACCGTGACGGTGCCGTTGGGGCAGCTTGAGGCCGGGCAGGTGCGGGTGCGCAACGAGTTCGTGTCGGTCGACCCATACATGCGGGGCCGAATGAACGATGTCCGCAGCTATGTCGCCCCGTATCAGCTCGGTGAGACGATCACTGGCGGTGCGATCGGCCGCGTCATCGCCTCGGAGGCGTCGGAGCTGCCGGTGGGCACCCTCGTGCTACACCAGCACGGGTGGAGCGACGTCGTGCAGGATACCGCCGCGACGTTCCGTGCCGTGCCGGATCTGCCCGGCGTGCCCTCCTCGCTGCGCCTGCACATCCTCGGGATGACGGGGCTAACCGCGTATGTCGGGTTGACCGCGATCGCGAACCTCCACCCGGGTGAGACGGTGTTCGTCTCCGGTGCGGCCGGTGCGGTGGGCACCGCGGTCGGGCAGATCGCGAAGCTCCTCGGCGCGGGCCGGGTCATCGGTTCCGCCGGCAGCGACGAGAAGGTCGCTCTGCTGACCGAGAAGTACGGCTACGACGCGGCGTTTAACTACAAGAACGGTGACGTGCGCGGCCAACTCGCGCAGGCCACGCCCGAGGGCATCGACGTGTTCTTCGATAACGTCGGCGGCGACCACCTCGAAGCCGCCCTCGACGCCTTCAACGACGGCGGACGAGCAGCCCTCTGTGGGGCGATCGCCGGATACAACACCACCGAACGCGCCCCCGGACCGGACAACCTCGCCAACATCATCACCCGCGCCCTCACCCTGAAGGGCTTCACCCTGGCCGCGTACCTGCACCTGGGTGCGGAGTTCCAGGAGAAGATCAACCCGTGGTTCGCCGCAGGGAAGATCGCCTACGACGAGACCATCGTCGATGGCATCGACCACACCGTCGACGCGTTCCTGGACATGATGCGCGGCGCCAACACCGGCAAGATGCTCGTCCGTATCCCCGCCGACACCGAGAGCGAGAGCGAGGCGGACGCGTGAACGACGACAGCCTCGTCGTTCACGTCGACGGCGGCCTCGTCCAGAGGCAATGATCCGGCGGAGTGGAAACCTGGCGCGGGCTCGCGTTCACCGCACCTGTCACTGGCCAGCTGCGCCTGCGAGGCCCGCAACCGGCGGAGCCATGGGATGGCGTGCGGGACGCGACCCAATTCGGGTCCAATCCTCGCCAGCGGATCGGAGTGGGCGCGACACACCGCATAGACGTTCGATCTGACTCTGCGTCAACCTTTCCTGATAGCACAGAGGCAGCTCCGGATTCGTGAGAGCCTCCGAACACAGGGAACGATGCCGTGTATCGTCTCTCCCCGCCCGCAATCCATATCTGCGAAGGGCGAGCAATCGCCGAAATGTCGACCGCAGTAGGATCTCAGATCGATTGAGAAGGACTACCTGCACGCCTTCCCATTCACTCGACTGAAAAACAGCCTCGCCTGCCAGGCGGGTACCTGGTCAAACTAAGCGTTTGACGAGTTCCAGGAACGTGTCACTCCCAGCCTGCCATTCCTGGGCAGCAGATCGCGATCAGCCCCGCGGCGCAGCGTCGCATGAGCCCAGTTAATCGACTACTCGCCATCCACCTATCCCAAATGGACACACAATCGCCGCCGAGCTTGTTGGTAACGGCCCACCTCGCCTCGCGGCTGCCTTCTACGCGGATCAACGCGACTGCGGAGTCGAACTTTGTTAGCTGAGCCGCATCTGTACCCGGTCGGAAATCCCGACATGCGGGGTATGTTCGAGAACATGTCGAAGGGGTCGGTGGCGTTAGTAGAGCTGGACGCGCCTCGCACCGCTTTCGGTCAGAGCCCGCGGAGTGCGCCTTCCAGCTCGCGCTCTGCATCGCGGTCGGCTTGGACACCAGCGGCGAGCTACCTCAGGCGAACTCGGTGGCCCCGGGGCCCTAGATGCCCATTTCCTGTCGCCCCTCTAGCTGGTATGCGGAGACGTCTTCGGAGGGTACGGAAGCCTTTACGACCTGTGTGATCGCAAAGACGATCGCCGCGACTTGAATCGGCCTGACTCTTTCTCCGTCACGATTGGAACGAGAGTCAGGCCGATTAAGTTCAACGCATGAGTCCGAGCCGGTCACGCCCCTGTGTCCGGTGCGTGTTTGCCGCTGACGCCTGCGCGGCAATGTCGCGAAGCCGTGTCAGCGCAACAGCTGCCCGTGCGAGACCGATCTTCTGAGCATCACTATCCGGGGCTCGACCTAGTGGCGATTTCGCAGTGATCCCGTAACGATCGCGGTACGCCGCTACCGTGCGCGCTTCGCGGCGCCACGTCGCCGTTGCTCGCTGTTCGGCAGGTGACTCTCCGAGTCCAAGCGCCCAGTCCTGCTTCTCGCTGACAGCGCGGTCGAGTATCTCGTTAGCACGTTGCTCAATGAGCTCCCGGCGCTCGGTGAGAGCATCCTGCCTCTCGGCGCTTTGTGTCTCGTCCTGTGTCCTTAAACAAAAATCCCACCTCATAACGAAGTGGGATTTTATTGTTTCACCTAGTCAAAGCTAGTTTTATTGTGTCGGGTTGACAGGATTTGAACCTGCGACCCCTTGACCCCCAGTCAAGTGCGCTACCAAGCTGCGCCACAACCCGATTGTCTCTGTTTAGCCTTGCGGCTTCCCTGAGCACTCGTATTACTATACACAGTTTTTTCTGACTGTGCCAAATTCTGCAAGGCCCTTTTTAGGAGTTTTACAACGCGTTCTCCATCACACATCAACCTGCCTTGAACAGTGAAATATTCTGCAGAAAGGAAAGCCGGGGTAGAGCTCATGGCGAGCCCTCCCCCGGACAATCACTACAGGTTACAGTCTTCTGCCCTAGCGGCGTCCACCCTTAGAACTCTTGCCAGCCTGACGCTCACCGAGAGTGCGGCGCTCGCGCACGCGCATAGTGATTTCAATGGGAGTGCCGGTGAAGTCGAAGGTCTCACGCAGACGGCGCTGGATGAAGCGGCGGTAGCCGGGGTCCAGGAAGCCGGTGGTGAAGAGAACGAACTTAGGCGGGCGGGATGAAACCTGGGTGCCAAAGAGGATGCGGGGCTGCTTACCGCCACGCAGGGGGTGCGGGTGGGCAGCAACGATTTCACCCAGGAAGGCATTGAGGCGACCGGTGGGGATGCGGGAATCCCAGCTATCCAGTGAGTGTTCCAGAGCGGGGACCAGCTTGTCCTTGTGCCAGCCAGTTTTTGCCGAAATATTGACGCGAGGTGCCCACTTGATATGGGCCAAATCGCGGTCAATTTCGCGCTCTAGCAGCTCACGGCGGTCTTCATCGAGGGTGTCCCACTTGTTGAAGGCCAGCACCATGGCACGGCCAGAATCGATACCCATCTGGATGATGCGAACGTCCTGCTCAGAGATCGGCTCTGAAACATCCAGCAGTACCACGGCTACCTCAGCGCGCTCGATGGCAGTCTGGGTGCGCAACGAGGCGTAGAAGTCTGCGCCCTTGGCCATGTGAACGCGGCGGCGGATACCGGCGGTGTCCACGAAACGCCAGGGACGTCCGCCCAGCTCCACGATCTCGTCCACCGGGTCGCGCGTGGTGCCCGCAAGTTCGTTCACCACAGCGCGCTCTTCGCTTGCCAGCTTGTTGAGCAGTGAGGACTTACCAACGTTGGGGCGACCGATCAGGGCGACGCGGCGGGGGCCACCTAGAGCTTCGGGCTCAGCGTACTGGGAGTGCTCGGGCATAACCTCCAGCACGGCGTCCAGCAGGTCAGCCAGACCGCGACCGTGCAGACCAGACACCGGGTAGGGCTGGCCCATACCTAGTGCCCAGAGAGCGTGCACGTCGGGCTCCTGGTGGGTGTCATCGATCTTGTTGGCAATCAGCAAGATGGGCTTATCCACGCGGCGTAGCATGCGCACAATGGACTCATCAGTTGCCGAAATGCCGACCAGGGCGTCAACCACCAGCAGCACAACATCGGCGTGTGCCACAGCAATTTCTGCCTGTGCAGCGACCTGAGCATCAATACCCTTAGCATCGGCTTCCCAACCACCGGTATCGACCAGGGTGAAATCTTTGCCAGACCATTCGGCTTTGTAAGAAACGCGGTCACGGGTAACGCCAGGTTTATCTTCAACTACTGCTTCGCGTCGGCCCAGAATACGGTTGATGATGGTGGATTTACCGACGTTGGGGCGACCAACAATCGCCACCACGGGGTCAGCTTCTTGGTCATCGTCCTCATCCACGTCGAAGCCCCAGGCGCTCAGCATGGCGCGGTCTTCTTCGTTAAGGTCGTAATCCTGCAGGCCTGCTAGCAGGGCTTCAGCGCGCTGGTCAGCAGTTTCATCATCAATCTCAGCTAGGCGTTCTGAGACGTCATCCTCACCGCCGCCCAGAAATTTTACTTCGTAGTCATCATGGGGTGCTTGTTCTTCTGCCATGTGCCTCTCCTTCTATCCCTGCCGCGGCACGTGCCGCAGCAGATTCTTCGTTCTTGTGTAGTCTAATCGATGGTGCGTACGGGCTCGCCGTTAGCGGCCCAAAGCAGTATTAACTGCCGCAATCACTGCATCGATGGTTTCTTCAAAGTTTAGGTCGCTGGAATCCACCAGGGTGACACCTGGCGCTGCTTCGGTGAAGCTAGTGGTCTTTGAATCCTTCTTATCACGCTCTGATACCTGATGAACCAGCTGATCCTTGTTCTGGGTACCCCCCAGCTGAAGGCCGCGGCGAGCCAGACGCACCTCTTCACGAGCGGTGAGCAACACACGAGCATCCGCATCGGGGGCTACCACGGTGGTGATATCGCGCCCTTCGGCTACCATGCCATTCTGTGCCTCAGCAATAAAGCGGCGTTGCAAGTCAATCAAAATCTGACGTACTTCCAGGTTGGAAGCAACCGATGAGACGGCTTCAGAGATACGGGGCTCGCGGATCGCTTCTCGTACGTCCACTCCCCCCACCTCAATGACCTCTTCATCGGGGCTGGTGCCCTGCACGTAAGGGAAAGTGCGAGCGGCAGTAACCAGCGCTGTGGCGTCCTCTACGTCTACTTTTTCGTTCAGGCAGTACCAGGTCAGGGCACGGTACATAGCACCCGTGTCGAGGTATTCCAGGTTGAAGTGGCGTGCAACTGCCTTAGAAACCGAGCTTTTACCCGAGCCGGAGGGGCCGTCGATTGCAATAACAAGTGTGTCAGTCATAGTTTTACCTTACGTGACAACCTTCCAGCCGCGGCTGGTGAGGTCATCAACTAGTTTTTCGTGTTCACTAGGGTTAACAGAAATTTCTGCCATACCCACGGGGGCACCCGGCGAGTGTTCCAACCGTAGATCTTCGAGGTTCACGCCCAGCTCGCCAATCTCGTGTAGTAGCCGAGATAGCGTGCCGGGGGTGTCATCCACCAGCACGGTGAGCTGGGCAAAGGCGCGTGGTGCCCCGCCGTGCTTACCCGGAATGCGGGCTACACCGTGGTTGCCTTCACTCATCAGCTGGGCAATATCGAGCCGGGATCCTGAGTCTGTAGGAGCCTCAAGCGTTGAAATAAGACGCTCTAGGTCTTCGCGTACCCCGTAGAGAGTTTGAACGACAGGCTGCGCGTTGGCCGCCAAAATCTGCACCCAGAGGTTGGGGTCGGACGCCGCGATGCGGGTGGTATCGCGCAGCCCCTGCCCTGCCAGCCCGAGTGCGTAGAGCGGAGTGTCCTGCAAGCGGGAAGCTAGCAGGGAGGACATCACCTGGGGCACGTGAGAAATCAGTGCCACGGTGCGGTCGTGCTCGCTGGCGTCCAAGAAGGTTACAGTTGAGCCCAGCTCAACGGCTACCTGCTGGGCTAGTTTGACCAGTTCCCGGCGCACCAGTGGGTGCTCGCAAAGAACCCAGGGGCGGGCTGCGAAGAGTTCGCCGCGGGCAGCTACCGGCCCAGATTTCTCGCGGCCGGCCATGGGGTGGGTGCCCAGGTAGCGGGTAGCATCAGCACCGGAAGCCAGCACATCAGCCAAGATGGCGGACTTCACCGATGCCAAATCAATGACGAAAGCCTGCGGGTATTCGCCCAGAGCCTTAACGACCAGTTCAGCGGTGACATCCGGTGGGGCTGCCACCACTACCAGTTGCGGTTCTAAAACGAAGCCGGCTTCTGCGCCCCACTCTTCTGCAACAGCTCGCAGGGAGGTACCGGCCCCAATATCCTCAGCGACAGCCTCAACCGTAGGCGAGATATCGCTGATATAAACCGTGTAGCCCAGGTTGCGCAGCCCCAGCCCGGCAGATGCTCCCAGGAGCCCCGCGCCAATCACCAGCACGGGGCCGGTCAGTGTAGCTGAGAAAGCGCTCATTACATATCCACCGATGCCAGCAACTTGCCGATTTCTACCTTAGAGAGATTACGCACGGTGCCCTGCTTCTGTGAGCCGATGTGCAGCGGGCCCATCTCTACACGGACCAGCTTCTCGACGGGGTAGCCTACCTGCTCAAACATACGGCGGATAATGCGGTTCTTGCCGGAGTGGATGGTCACTTCAACCAGCACGTGGCCGGGGGTAGAGTCAACCAGCTTGAACTCGTCCACGCGGGTTACGCCGTCTTCAAGGCGCAGACCCTTCTTCATGGCAGCGCCGATACCGGGCTCCATGGGGCCGGGTACCTGCACCAGGTAGGTCTTGGGCACCTCGTAGGAGGGGTGGGTCAGGCGGTTAGCCAGCTCGCCGTCGTTGGTCAGCAGAAGCAGACCCTCGGTTTCGACGTCTAGGCGACCTACGTGGAAGACACGCTCGGTCATGGAGGAGCGCAGGAAGTTGCTAATGCAGGGGCGGCCATCGGGGTCTTCCATAGATGAGACAACGCCCTTGGGCTTGTTGAAGACCATGTAGACCAGCTTGTCGTTGGTCTGGATGGTCATGCCGTCCACCTGGATGCTGACCTTGGTGGGGTCAACGCGCACACCCAGTTCGGTGACCAGCTGGTCATTGACGGTCACGCGGCCTTCCTCAATCATTTCCTCGCAGACGCGGCGCGAGGCAACGCCGGCTGATGCCATGAGCTTCTGCAGGCGGACGCCCTCGTGGTCGTAGAACTCGTAGTGGTCTACCGGTGCGTTCTTAGGACGGCGGGGGCGGTGGGGACCAAAGTTTTTGGTAGCGCGGTTGTTAGGGCGGAATTCGCCCATCTCACCGGCGAAGGGCTGACCCGAACGGAACTTGGGGCCTTTACCGCTACCGGCCTTGCGGGGTCCGCCGGGAGTGCCGGGCTTGGCGCCGCGGTTGCTCTTGAAGCCGCCACCCGATGAACCGTCGCGGCCACCTTCACCGAAGGAACCGTAGCCGCGCTCTGAACCACCGCGTGAAGACCCACCGCGTGAAGACCCACCGCGTGAAGATCCACCGCGCGAGGAACCTCCGCGACCGGCACCGCCAGAGCGGCCACGTCCGCGGTATTCGTTGCTCTTTCCGTAGCCGCGTCCTGCGCCGCCACGTCCAGTGTTACCGCTTCGTCCTGAATTGTTTCCATATGCCATTGTGATGACCTCTTTCATTCGTGGGTGGGCGCTTTGTGCGCCCGTTTCGTTGTCTAACCGGGCTGGCCGGTACATCTTTAGGTGGTGGTGAGTTCTGGATCGCTTGCTACCTGGTCCACATCAGGCAGGTAGGGGGCGAGCGCCGGTAATTGGTCAAGGGATTCTAGCCCGAGTTTCTCTAACAGGGTGTCAGTGGTGATGTACTGGGTGATGCCCTTTTCATCGGGCACTGTCTCGGTAATCAGTCCGCGGGCTTTGAGGTTGCGGATTGCCGCGTCCACATTCACTCCGCGCACCTGCGCCACGTAGCTGCGGGTGGCAGGTTGCTGGTAGGCAATTACGGCAAGGGTTTCTAATGCTGCCCTGCTGAGCTTGGAGCTCTGAGCGCCTACCACGAATCGTCCCACCCAGGGTGAAAAGCCCTGCCGAGCGTAGAGTCGCCAGCCTCCGGCGATGCGGCGCAGTTCGAACCCTCGAGGTTCATGCACGGTCTCACCGTCGTCATAGCCGTTGTATTCACGGTAGAGCTGATCTAGGGCTGTCTCAATAGCATGTTCTGAGACAATCAGAGCTGCCGAAAATTCCCGTGCTGAAACAGGGACGTCCGCCACAGCTAGAATCGCTTCAATGGCGGCCTTGATCCCGCCGGGTTGAAGTTCTACCCGGGATAGCTGGTTCTCTGCTTGAACCTCTTGTTCTGCCGTAGGTTCTGAGGCTTCTTTATCCCAGGGGTTGTGTTCCCTTACCGAGGCTGGTGAAGCTTCACTAGCAGAGTCTGAGCTCTCATCCTCACTGTCAAAGCCCCACGATCCACTGTTGAGAATATCGAGGTCATTGTCAGTGTAGTCGGGGTTCTGCGCCTTATTCTCGTTCATGCGCCCTCCCTTTCCTCGTGTTCAGCAGTGGGCGGCGCGCTGACGGTGATTGGACCCAGTGTCTGCGGTTGGTCCACGAGCAGCGCTCCCTCCTTGAAGAGTTCAAGCACCGCTAAAAATCGCACGATCGCCACCTCTACCGCAGAAGCATCGGTGATGATCTCGGTAAAGGTCACTTTGCCCCGCTCTTCTAGTTGCGCCATGATATGAGCTTCTTCGGCTGCGATAGTCGTTAGGGGTATATGTAGGTGGTCGGTCTCAACTTCGGAGCTTGGCCTCGAGGAGCCTTCTTTATCACGTGCAGGGTTAAGCGCTGCAGCCGCAATACGTGCAAACTCTTCTGGGCTTAGGTCAAAAACAAGCTCCGGCAGCACCTTGCTAAAGCGGGGGTCCAAGGCAACGGTACGGGGGAACCGGTGGGCTTCGGCAACGTACCGTTCTTCTAGAACAGCGGTCACTTCGCGGTAGGCACGGTACTGCAAGAGCCGAGCAAAGAGCAGGTCGCGTGCCTCAAGCAGGTCGGTATTAGCTGTGATGTGCGCAGCACCTCGGGGTAAAAGGCGAGCGGCCTTGAGATCCAGCAGGGTGGCTGCAGTGACCAGAAATTCGCTGGCGGTGTTAAGGCCTCGGTCGGTGTCTGCATCAAAGACACCGCTGATGTAGCTGAGAAATCCATCGGTTACCTCAGCAAGTGCGATATCGGTGATATCCAGTTTCTTGCGGGTAATGAGGTGGAGCAACAGGTCAAAGGGCCCTTCAAAGTTGCTCAGGTGAAGGGCAAAGGGGGCGGACGCCGGTGTCTGCGGGGGTGCGTTGAGCTCTTGTACTGGTGTCGGTACCATCACGGCAGCGAATCTTTCTGTGTCAGTCGGCTCAGGGTGAGACCGGTTGAAACGTATCTTTCTCTATTGTGCCAACCGACTCAGTGGCTTTCAAGGCTTAGTGAGCGATAGCTCGCCCACAGCAACCCCCTAAAGATACACCAGGACGCCCGCTGAGGCGTCCTGGTCTTGAAAGCAAGTGGTGGTAGGTTGCCCTGATGTTAGGGCGCTCCGCCCCGTGAAATGAGTTCGCGGGCCAGCTGGCGGTAGGCATCCGCGCCGGGGTGATTCGATGCGTAAGAGAGGATGGGCTCTGCGGACACCGAGGCGTCGGGGAATTTGACGGTTCGTTTGATGACCGTGTCAAAGACCTTGTCTCCGAAGGCATCAACAATGCGGGCTAGCACCTCTTTGGAGTGCAGGGTGCGGGAATCAAACATGGTGGCCAGCACGCCGTCAATTTCCAGCTTGGGGTTGAGGCGGTCCTGCACCTTTTCGATGGAGTCCACCAGCAGGGCAACGGCACGCAAGGCAAAGAATTCGCAGATGAGCGGGATGATAACGCCGTGGCTGGCGGTCAGTGCGTTGACGGTCAGTAGCCCCAGTGAGGGCTGGCAGTCGATCAAAATGACGTCGTAGTCGTTTTCAACGGCGCGCAGGGCAGAAGCAAGAACCTGCTCACGGGCGACCTCGTTGACCAGCTGCACTTCTGCTGCCGAAAGGTCAATGTTGGCGGGCAACAGGTCGACGTTGGGCACGCCCGTTTCTAGAATGACGTCACGCACATTGACCTTGCGGTCCATCATGACGTTGTAGACAGTCAGCTCAAGTTCGTGGGGGTTGGCTCCGAAACCTGCCGAGAGCGCACCCTGGGGGTCAAAGTCCACCAGGAGAACGCGACGTCCGACTTCAGCCAGTGCAGCGCCCAGGTTGATGGTCGAGGTTGTTTTGCCGACGCCACCCTTTTGGTTCACCATCGAAATGATGCGGGCCGGGCCGTGGGTGTCAAGCGGTGCGGGGTCGGGGTAGACGCGCAGGGGGCGGCCGGTGGGGCCGAGCTGCTCTGCTCCGGTTTCAGTCACTGGTACTCACCTTTAGTTTTATTTAAACACTTTTACCCATCAGTCTACTGGGTGCGGCAAACCGAGGGTATTTATCAGAGCCTCAGCGGTTTTTGAAGGCCAATATAGCACCCTCTACCCTCATCCCTTCAGTACGTAAAATGACCGTGTTTGTTACGGTCGAGCGTGGAGCTGAAAGCTGGACACTCGACCGCAACAAGCACGGTCATCTCTTCACTGATGTGGTGGTCCTATTGGGACTTAAGTACCTTGGCAATATCGTCCAGCACCGCCATATCCTCGATGGTTGAAGGCACCTTGTAGTCCTCTCCATCAGCAATCTGCCGCATGGTTTTGCGCAGAATCTTGCCTGATCGGGTTTTGGGTAGCCCCTCAACGATTTTGACGTCCTTGAAGTCAGCAACCGCACCAATATCATTGCGGACGCTGGCAATGAGCTCGCTAGCCAACTGCTCTTCACTGATGTCAGCCCCTGTTTTGAGCACCACGTAACCAGCGGGACGTTGGCCCTTGAGCTGGTCAGCGAGACCGATGACCGCGCACTCAGCAACTGCCGGGTGCGCTGCCAGCACCTGCTCCATGGCACCGGTTGAAAGGCGGTGGCCTGAAACGTTGATGACGTCGTCTGTGCGTCCCATCACGAAGACGTAGCCGTCCTCATCAATGTAGCCGCTGTCGCCGGTGGCGTAGTAGCCTTCAAACGCTTCAAGGTAGGAGGAGATAAAGCGGTCATCGTTCCCCCAGAGCGTAGGCAGGTTACCCGGAGGCATGGGGAGTTTAATGGCAAGGTTGCCTTCCTCTCCCGGGCCGACTGGTTCACCGAAGGGGTCTAACACCTGCAAATTATAGCCCGGACTAGGCACTGAGGGTGAGCCAGGTTTGAGGGGTAGAGCTTCAAGCCCGCGGGGGTTAGCTGCGATAGCCCACCCGGTTTCGGTCTGCCACCAGTTATCGATTACAGGTACACCCAGCTTCTCGGTGGCCCAGTGGTAGGTCTCGGGGTCTAGGCGTTCCCCGGCAACAAAGAGCAGTTTCAGTGAAGATGTATCATAGTCTGCCAGCAGTGAAGCCTCAGGGTCAGCTTTACGGATAGCGCGCAGGGCGGTGGGGGCGGTAAAGAGAGACTTTGCGTTCGAGTCCTGAATAACGCGCCAGAAGGCGCCGGCATCGGGGGTGCCTACCGGCTTGCCTTCATAGAGCACACTGGTTGCGCCAGCGATGAGGGGGCCGTACACGATGTAAGAATGCCCAACCACCCATCCGACGTCCGAGGCACACCAGAGCACCTCACCGGGGCCAACATCGTAGATGTTCTTCATGGTCCAGGCGAGGGCGACTGCGTGCCCGCCGTTATCTCGCACGACGCCTTTTGGTGCGCCAGTGGTACCCGAGGTATAGAGGATGTAGAGAGGGTCGGTTGCCTTGACGGTCACCGGCTCATGGGGCTGCGCTGCTGCCATGGCATCACCTGCAGACTGCCAGGTAACCGCACCGCCAGTGTCTTTAGCCTTCTGCTCAGCTTCTTCTACCGTATGCTCGAAGCCTTCCCGCTCGAACACCAGCACTGCACTGGGTTTGCTCGCCGATAGATCCATCGCCTTTTCTACCGCGGGAATGTACTCAATGCGACGGCGAGGTTCAACACCGCCTGAAGCGGTCACAATCACGGTGGGCGAGCAGTCATTAATACGGGAGGCTAGTTCAGCAGGTGCGAAGCCGCCGAAAACCACCGAGTGGACGGCGCCCAGGCGGGCTGTTGCCAGCATGGCGACGTGAGCCTGGGGAATCATGGGCATATAAATCAGCACACGATCGCCCTTGCCTACACCGGCGTTGGCGAGCGCGCCGGCGAAAAGCTCAACATCTTTCTTGAGTTCGGCGTAGCTGATTTCTTGGCGGGTGCCCAGCATGGCTGAATCGTAAATAATTGCGGTCTGATTGCCTCGCCCTGCCTCAATGTGCCGGTCTACTGCGTTGTAGCAGGTATTAAGTTCACCGTCTGGGAACCAGCGGTAGATGGGTGCAGCGCTATCGTCGATGATGGTCTGAGGTTTGGTGACCCAGGTGATGTTCTCGGCTTGCTCAAGCCAGAATTTTTCTGGGGTCTCAATACTTGCCCGGTAGGTTTCTTGGTAGGTGGTCATCGGATTACTCCTGAGGGGCGTTGGGTGGTGTGTGGCGGGAGGGGTTGAGATAAATTTAGTGCTAGTCATCACAATAAGCAATAATTTGTATACAAAATTTCAGGGTTTTTCATTTTTTCCGTAAAAATCTGCCATCCAGAAGAAATATTGGCGCTCAATGTATACAAAAGGGGTGTTTGCGTTTTATGGTGGTGTCAGCACAACACCATGTGCCGTATCACACCGAGAGGATGAGCTGATGAGAGCTAGCGATCTTGCCTACCAGAGCCTGCGCAGCGACATCATGGAGGGAACGCTCTCACCTGGTTCTGTGATTGTAGAAGTAGAGCAGTCTGAACGACTGGGAGTTTCACGTACACCTATCCGCGAAGCAATCTCGCGGTTACTCTCGGACGGCCTTGCGGAGCCAGCACCGGGGCGCGGCGTCATCGTTGCCCCTATTTCTCTTGAAAATGTCTACTCGCTCTTTGAGTTAAGGGTTTCATTAGATTGCACCGCCGCCGCTCTAGCTGCCGGCCGTGGGGATGCCACCCGCTTTATGCGTCTTGCGGAGCGGTTTAAGCAAGCGGCAGCTATTCTAGCTGCGGGTCAAGGGAATATTGCTGAGTACTATGCTCTGGTCGATGAGTTAGATACTGCCATTGATGCGGCGGCAGCTAACCGCTATCTCTACCAGGTTCAATTAACCTTACGTACCCAGCTAACCCGCATTAGGAAGCTGTCAAAGACCAACCCCGTCAGGTTAGCCCAGGCCGCTGATGAACATGCCCAGATAGCTCGTTGCATTGCCTCTCAGGACGCGCAACTGGCTGAAGCCGCTACACGGCTGCACCTGGCCAACGCACTCTTCGCTATCGAAGAGGCAGCCGCCTCCCAAGAGCAGCACGGTCTCTTTGAAGTAGCTGCCCACCCCTAAATCTACCGCTGGTAGCGGAGCTGCTACCGGCGTCCACCTCTACAAAACGACATGATGAAAGAGAGATAACCCTATGACAGTCAACCACAAGGTTCGTGTTTACCGCTCAGAAGAAAACCTCCCCCGCGAAGAGCAGCTTGCCTACAAAATGGCTCTGGTTGCTACCGATCCGGTAGAGGTGCTCCCCGAAGTTGAAGAGATGGTGATTAACCGTGTCATCGATAACGCTTCGGTTGCTATCGCCTCCCTTAACCGCGGGCCTATCATTTCTGCTCGCGACCAGGCACTGGCCCACGCGGCTGGCCCCGGTGGTAGCGGCGCAGGAATTTTCGGTGTGGACGCTGCCAGCAAGAAGGTCTCTCCCGAATGGGCAGCCTGGGCTAACGGTGTTGCGGTCCGCGAACTGGACTACCACGACACTTTCCTGGCAGCTGAGTACTCTCACCCTGGCGATAATATTCCCCCCATTCTGGCAGTTGCTCAGCACGTGGGGAGCAACGGCCGCGACCTCATCCGCGGTATCGCTACCGGTTACGAGATTCAGGTAGACCTGGTTAAGGCGATCTGCCTGCACAAGCACAAAATTGACCATGTGGCCCACATTGGTCCCTCAGCTTCAGCCGGTATCGGCACCCTGCTGGGTCTGGACACGGAGACCATCTTCCAGGCCATTGGCCAGGGCCTGCATACCACCACCGCTACCCGCCAGTCTCGTAAGGGCGAAATTTCAACCTGGAAGGCACATGCCCCCGCCTTCGCCGGCAAGATGGCGGTTGAAGCTGTTGACCGTGCAATGCGCGGCCAGACTTCCCCCGTTCCCATCTACGAAGGTGAGGACGGCGTCATCGCTTGGATGCTGGATGGCCCCGACGCCCTCTACGAGGTGCCTCTGCCAGAGGCAGGCGAAGCCAAGCGCGCGATCCTAGACACCTACACCAAGGAACACTCGGCGGAGTACCAGGCACAGGCTTGGATCGACCTCGCACGTAAGCTTAACCGCGAACACCCCGAGTTTGCTCACCCCGAGAACATCGAATCCATCGTGCTACACACCAGCCACCACACCCACTACGTCATTGGCTCGGGCGCAAATGACCCTCAGAAGTACGATCCCACTGCTACCCGCGAGACCCTGGATCATTCCATCCCCTACATCTTCACCGTCATGCTGCAGGACGGCGAGTGGGACCACGTTGGCTCCTACGCCCCCGAGCGGGCTCAACGGGCGGACACTGTAGCTCTCTGGCACAAGGTCACCACCGCTGAGGACGCCGAGTGGACCCGTCGCTACCACTCCACCGACGTTGCAGAAAAGGCCTTCGGTGGCCGCGTAGAAATCAAACTCACCAATGGCGAGACTTTCAGCGAAGAAATCGCTGTTGCTGACGCCCACCCACTGGGGGCCCGCCCCTTCGCCCGCAAGGACTACATCGGTAAGTTCCGCAAGCTGGCTGAGGGTAAGGTTTCTGAAGCTGAGCAGAACCGCTTCCTGGAGGCTGCTGAGAACCTGGCTCACCTCAAGGACGGTGAGCTGGACGCTCTGAACATCACCGCCAGCATCGAGCTGGAAACCGGTAAGGGAGGCATCTTCTAATGCTGTACGCTCAGAAAACCCCTGCTCAGAAGCGCCTAGAGCTCCGCAAAATGCTGGCATCGGGTGACATTAAACAGTTCCCGGGTGCTTACACCCCCCTCTCTGCTCGCCTGATTGAAGAGAAGAAGTTTGACGGAGTCTACATCTCGGGTGCTGTACTGGCTAACGAGCTGGGTTTCCCCGACGTCGGGCTAACTACCCTCTCTGAGGTTGCCCAGCGCGCCGGGCAGATTGCCCGCGTCACCAACCTACCTGCCATTGTGGACGCTGACACCGGCTTCGGCGAACCCATGAACGTTGCCCGCACTATTCAAGAATTTGAAGAGTATGGGCTGGCTGGCTGCCACATTGAGGACCAGTTCAACCCCAAGCGCTGCGGCCACCTTGACAACAAGAACATGGTTGATCTTGAAACCGCTACGAAGCGTATTAGAGCGGCGGCAGAAGCCCGCAGGGATCCCAACTTCCTCATTATGGCACGCACCGACTTGCGCGGTATCTCATCGCTTGAAGAGACCATCGACCGTATCAAGGCTCTCGTGGACGCTGGGGCCGATGCAATCTTCCCCGAAGCGATGAAAGATCTCAGCGAGTTTGAGGCTGTCTGCAACGCGGTGGATGTGCCGGTCCTAGCCAACATGACGGAGTTTGGTAAAAGTGAGCTCTTCACCAAGGAGCAGCTAGCGGCCGTAGGTATCAACATGATCATCTACCCCGTCACCCTGCTGCGCTCCTCCCTGGGAGCAATGGAAGGTGTCCTGGACACCATCGCCTCAACGGGAACCCAGGAGGGATACGTCGATAAGATGCTGACCCGCGCCCGTCTCTACGACCTCGTTGATTACGAGGCCTACAATCAGTTCGATACCGGCATCTTCAACTTTGAGGTCCCTGACCGGTTCACATCCTAGCGGTTCCCGCGCCCCAGCGTCCGCCCGGTATTAACGCTCGGCCGGGCGGACGCCTCCACTTTCGAGCACTGACAGATTCAAAGGAGAAACCCATGTCAGAACAGTTGGACGTCAAACGCGGACTAGCCGGCGTCGTTGCCGACTACACCGCTGTTTCCAAGGTCAACGCTGAGACCAATTCCCTGCTCTACCGCGGCTACCCGGTGCAGCAGCTCGCTGAGGTCCCTTTTGAAAAGGTAGCCCTCCTACTCTGGAACGGTGAGCTTCCCACCGCTGAACAACTAGAAGAATTTACCGCTTTCGAGCGTAGCCACCGTGCGCTCTCCCCCGGTCTCAAAGCTGTGATTGATGCTTTGCCCACCGACTGCCACCCCATGGATGTCTGCCGCACCGCAACCTCCTTCCTGGGTGCTACCGATCCCCAGAGCGAAGACCTCTCCCCCGAAAATGAGCTACGCAAGGCATGGGAACTTTTTGCCACCATGCCGGCCGTGGTCTGCTACGACCAACGCCGCCGCCGGGGCCAGGATGTTATCGAGCCTCGCGAGGAGCTGGACTACTGTGACAACTTCCTCTACATGGCCTTCGGTGAGGTACCCGTAGCTGAGGTCAAGACCGCTTTCAATGTTTCCATGGTCTTGTACGCAGAGCATTCCTTCAACGCCTCGACCTTCACCGCCCGCGTCATCACTTCTTCCCTGTCTGACCTTCATTCCGCAGTCACCGGTGCCATCGGTGCCCTCAAGGGCCCCCTGCACGGCGGCGCGAATGAAGCAGTCCAGCACACCTTTGATGAAATCGGTGTGAATGAGGGTGAGAGCGAAGCTGATGCCAAGGCGCGGGCAAAGGCTTGGATGGACGCCGCACTAGCTGAAAAAAAGAAGGTCATGGGCTTTGGGCACCGCGTCTACAAGAAGGGTGACTCCCGTGTTCCTACCATGCAGAAGTCCTTCTTCGATATGGTGGAGCACTATGGCCGCCACGATCTCATCGGTCTCTATAAAGGTCTGGCAGAGTCAATGGACGAAGCCAAGGGAATCAAGCCCAACCTGGACTACCCTGCCGGCCCCACCTACCATCTGATGGGCTTCGATACCCCCACCTTCACTCCTATCTTCGTCTGTTCCCGCATCACCGGTTGGACGGCGCACATACTGGAACAGCGCGCTAACAACTCGCTGATTCGCCCGCTTTCTGCCTATAACGGTGTGGAAGAGCGGCAGCTGCCCTAGCGTGATGTTCTAGTCTCAAACCGCGGTGCTCCATGATATGAAAGTTCATGGGGCACCGCGGTTTTATTGTGCCCGGGGGTGGTGAGCAGCAAAAACTTCGCGCAGGGTATCAGCGGTAACCTTGGTGTAGACCTGGGTGGTGGTGACCGAGGCATGCCCCAAAAGTTCCTGGACCACGCGAATATCGGCTCCACCTTCAAGCAGGTGAGTGGCGAAGGAATGACGCAGGGTGTGGGGTGAAATCTCACCCGGTAGCTTGGCACGTTCAGCGTGTTTTTTGAGAATGAGATAGGCTCCCTGACGGGTCAGCCTGCCCCCTCGAGCATTCAGGAAGAGAGCCGGGGTGCCCTTACCTTTGGAAGCTAGTGAGGGCCGCGAGCGCACTCGATAGTCCTCAATCGCCCTGGCTGCGTAGGATCCAACGGGGACTACCCGCTCTTTGTTCCCTTTGCCAAAAAGGCGGGCAACAGCGGGAACACTGGCTGTGCTCTCTGTACCGGTGTTCTCGCTCTCCCTGTCAAAAACCACGTCATCTAAGTCAACATTGATTACTTCAGAAATACGTGCACCGGTGGAATAGAGAAACTCTAGAATGGCACGATCCCTCAGCCCAACCTCAGTGGTGATATCAGGTGCTTCGAGCAGGCGAGTTACTTGCTCTACAGGGACTGCTTTGGGCAGGCGCGCCCCCGGCGTCGGTGGCTGTACCCCGGCGGCAGGGTCAATCGTTGTAACGTTCTCTCGCAACCAGAATTTATGGGCGCCTCTCACCCCCACGATGATGCGGGCGATAGAGCGCTGGCTCAGCGGTTTTCCTGATGCTGAGGGGGTCTCAGCACAGGCTACAGCAAAGTCCCGCACGTGTTTTTTAGTGATAAACCGCGGGGCAATTACACCTACACTTGCCAGGTAGTCCCGGTAACGGTTTAAATCCCGCCCGTAGGCGGCGAGGGTGTTCTTAGCTAGTCCTCGTTCTAGCCCCAGGTACTGGAGGTAGCTTTCGATGGAGCGTTCAAGTTCCGTGGGGCGGGGTTGGGGCACTAGCGCAGGCTCCCCAACGAACCGCGGGTATCGGGGTCTCGCAGGTAGGGGTGAGCAGGCCAGGGTGCATCCGCCGGAGTTAGAGTTTTAAAGTTGCTCAAGGATGCAGCGTGGGCTGCCAACACACCCATAATCGTGCTGGGCGAATGTAACCTCGCCGCCAGGATCGCGGCTACGACCTCGTCCATATCGAACCAGCGGGCCACAATTTCAGCTTCCTCCCCCTCGCGCTCCTGCTTCTCCTCATGGGGGATTTCGCTAATACCTCGGGCCAGGAAAACCCTGTTTGCTTCGGTCGAGCAACCCGGTGAGTTATGGTATTCCATGAGAGTGTCCCAGCGCTCGGCTTGCAGGAAGGTTTCCTCAGCTAGCTCACGCCGAGCTGCGGTCAGGGGCTCCTCGCCGGCGATATCGAGCATGCCGGCAGGAATTTCCCACAGGTTCATGCCCACTGGCTGGCGGTACTGGTTAATCAAAAGCACCTGGTTCTTCTCGTTGAGCACCACGATAGCCACCGCGCCGGGGTGGGTGATGTAGTCCCGCCCCATCGACTCTCCATCCTCGGTAAGGGAGAAGTCATCGCGCACCACGTCCCAGATGAAGCCCTCGAACTTGGTCTCAGATTTCTGCACGAAACGTGGGTTCACCACATCGGCTAGCATCTGCTGGTCGACTGCCTCCTGACGGGCGTCAATACGCGGCGCTGTGCCGTCCTTACGGCTTACCTGCTGCTTCATAGCTTCTCCTTCTCAAACGTCGACTGGTCTGATGGGCATATCTTTAGCCCAAGACTTTAGAGCTGCCCGGCTGCTTCCAGCAGCTCACGGGCGTGTTCTTGTGCAGATGCTGACTGATCGTGCCCCGAGAGCATGCGGGCCAGCTCAACCACGCGTTCTTCGGTAGAGAGCACATTCACCTTGGACAGTGAAGCATCATCATTCTTAAGCACCAGGATGTGCTGGTCAGCGAAAGCTGCCACCTGCGGCAGGTGGGTGACGACCAGCACCTGCACGTTCTTGGCCAACATGGCCAGGCGGCGGCCGATTTCGATGGCTGCTTTACCGCCGACGCCGGAGTCCACCTCGTCAAAGATAAAGGTGGGCACCGGGTCCACCTCAGAAAGCACAACTTCAAGAGCCAACATGACGCGGGATAATTCACCCCCTGATGCGCCTTTGCCCAGGGGCCGCGGAACGGCCTGGCGATGGGGTGCCAGCATAAAAGTCACGGCATCTTTACCGAAGCGGTTGAATTTCTCGGTCTCTTCGACCTTAACCACCAGTGAAGCATTGGGCATGGCAAGGGCAGTTAGTTCTTCGCTGACGGCAGCAGCTAGCTTTGAGGCAGCTGTACGGCGTAGTTCCATGAGAGCCCGTGCCTGCTCCCCTAGAGTCTCACGAAGTTCACGCAATTCAGCTTCCAGGGTTTCCTGGCGGGCCGGGTCATCACCGAGAGTATCAAGGCGGGCACGTGATTCTTCAGCCCAGGCCAGAACCTCTGCGATATCCGCCCCGTACTTGCGGGTGAGACCTTTGAGTTGGGCGCGTCGGTGTTCTACTTCTGCCAGGCGTTCAGGGCCTTCAGAATCTAGACCGGAGGTGTAGGCTGATACCTCTTCGGCGATATCGGTGATGTGAATCAAAGCCTCATTAAGTCGATCAGAAAGAGTTTTAAGGTCTTCATCGGCATCCGATTCAGAGGCTAGCGCAGTACGGGCTGAATCCAGCAACCCCAGCACGTTAGGGGCATCAGCATCCCCGTATTCGGTACCGGCCAGAGCAGCTGAGGCAGTGGTGGCGGCCAGACGTAGAGACTCAACATTGGTGAGTTTTTGGCTCTCTGCGTAGAGAGCCTGATCCTCACCTTCAAGAGGGTTGACGCTGTCAATTTCTGCTAGAGCGCCCTGCAAAGTCTGTGCTTCCAAGGCGCGGGCGCGAGTATTTTCTCGCACATCCCGTAGCTCACCAGCAGCCTGCTTGAAGCGTTCGTAGTTCTTCTCGTATTGAGCGAGTAGGCTTCCAAGTTTTTTACCGGCACAAGAATCTAGGGCATGACGCTGCTCGGCAGAAGACTTGAGGCGCAACTGATCTGACTGACCGTGCACTGCCACCAGCGTATGCCCGATATCAGCTAGCGTCCCAATAGGGGCTGAAACCCCGCCCACATGGGCACGAGAGCGCCCCGAAGCATTAACGGTTCTCGCCAACAGTAGTTCACAAGAACCATCTTCCAGTTCCTCAGTTGATCCCCCGGCGTCATCGGCTAGCCCAATGGCTCTGTGCCCCGCTGGCAGTTTAATGACGGCCTCAGCCAAAGCGCTAGAAGCCCCATTGCGCACGCTGGAGGCATCAGAACGTGCGCCCAGTAGCATCCCCAGCGCGGTAACCACCATGGTCTTACCAGCACCAGTCTCACCGGTCAGCACAGAGAAGCCCGGTTCTAGGGGAAGGCGGGCATCGGTGATGACCCCTAAATCGCGCAGATGAATCTCTTCAATCACGGGCTATACTCCTGGGCTGGGGCGGCTAATGGGCAAGGCCGATGTGGCAGGGCTAGCCGTACTGGGGCCTCGCCAACCGGTAGTAGGTAGCTCAAACTTTCGGACCAGACGCTCAGAGAAGGGAGCCGGGTGCATACGGGCTAGGCGCACCGGTTTGGACGATCGCGTCACCTCGATACGGGCCCCGGGCGGTAAATCGCGGGTTCGGCGCCCGTCGCACCAGAGTACACCTTCAGCACCGTTGGTGGGTAGCAGCTCGACCGCCATCATCGAGGTCGGGGCAGTCACCAGTGGCCGAGCAAAGAGCGCGTGGGCAGATAAGGGAACCATGAGCATGGCTTCAACGCTGGGCCAGATAATGGGCCCTCCCCCAGAGAAGGCATAGGCTGTTGAGCCGGTGGGCGTTGCCAGCACCACCCCGTCACAGCCAAAGCCTGAGAGCGGGCGGCGATCGACCTCAATGACTACTTCAATCATTTTCTGGCGGTTACCTTTTTCAACGCTGGCCTCGTTCAGCGCCCAGGTATCGAGGATTTTTTCCCCGCCTTTCCAGACCTTAACGTCAATGGCCATGCGCTCTTCAACGGTATAGTCGCCGGAGACAATGCGGTCTACTGTTTCAGCAAGGTCAAACTCTTCCGCTTCTGCAAGGAAGCCCACGTGACCCAAGTTGACGCCCACCAAGGGGATTTGGGTGTGCCGGATCATCTCGGCTGCGCGCAGAATAGAACCATCCCCACCCAGCACCACGCCCAGTTCAATCTCGTTGAGAGCAACACTTTCGTGTGCGACCGCCACGGGCACAGGGTTCTGCCATCTCTGGGTCAGCGCTTCAAGGTCCGCTCGGTTCATCACCGGCACCAAACCCGCCGCATGCAGCTGGGCACAGGCCGCCCGGGCAGCGTCTCGGGCTTCGCTTCGCCCGGTGTGGGCAAAAACTAAAATCTTGCGAGTATCGTTACCGTCTATGAACACGGGGGCGCTAGTTTCATTCACAGTTTTAGGCTAGCTGAAAGTAGCTCTTTTTTCCTCACTAGAAACACAAAACACCGAAGTTTTCGAACATTTATTCGAAAATTCGGTGTTTTGGTGGGTTACTCCGGTTTGTGGCACCAGAGGAAAAATTCGACATTACCGTCCTGACCGGGGAGCGAGCTCTCTTCCTGCCCCCTGATAACTAATCCGTACTCTTCGGCACAGGCCCGCACCGAGTTAACAGCATCCTGGCGTGCTTGGGGGTCTGTGACCACGCCGCCCCTGCCTACACGAGCACTTCCGACCTCGAATTGTGGCTTTACCATCAGCACGAGATCTCCACCTGCCCGGGTCACTTCTGCTAGAGGTTCAAGCACCTTGGTCAGAGAGATGAAAGATAGGTCAGTGACCGTCAGGTCCACCTGGCCACCAATATCTTCTGAGTCCATGTGGCGCACGTTCATGCCCTCATACACATCAACTTTGGGGTGTTCCCTCAGCTCAGGTACCAGTTGACTGTGCCCAACGTCCACCGCTGCCACCAGGGTGGCACCCCGCCGCAGCAGGACGTCGGTGAAACCGCCGGTTGATGCACCAGCGTCCAGGCAGCGTTTGCCCTCTACGGTAATGCCCGTAAAGGTATCGAGAGCACCGGCCAGTTTATGTCCGGCACGACTGACGTACTCGGTCAGCTCGCTGCGGGTGATGCTGACGGTATCACCCTCCCGCACTTTCTGGCCAGCCTTGGTGGCAGGCTGACCGTTGACATTCACCAGGTCAGCGTCAATCATCTTAATAGCCAGGGTACGAGAACGGGCAATACCCGCCTGCACCATGTAGTGGTCAAGTCTCATATTGCCCGTTTCCTTATGTAGTGTATTAGCCTCAGCAGCTAGTTGAGGCTTTCCTGCAGCTCTTCAGCTAACCTGGCGTAACGGTCGATTCGTTCGCTGGGGTCCAGTGCCAGGGCAGCTTCTAAAGCGGCTTCAAATTCAGGGTCTAGCTCTACGCTAGGCTCTTCTTTAGCCACGGTTGAATACCTCAGGAGCTTTGGGAGCCTCGTGCACGTCTGGGTGAGCTACCCACCAGGCTGCGCAGGCAACTCGCCAGCTATCGACCTCTGCACCGGCTCCGTTCAGAGTCAGTTCGTTCCCCTTCACCTCAGCAACAAAGCCAGCGGCTTCTGCTCTTGCTCCAGTAGGGGTAACCTCCACATCGATTTGCGGATAGGGCTCAAAAAAGCCCTCCAGGGTTTCAATAATGTAAGTCGGACGCTCGATGGTAATGGCAGCCAGCACCGACTGGTAGGTATCAACGCCGGTCATCACCATAGCGGTTGCTATCTGTGCCCTATTTCCACCTTGAATATCGGTATCCAGACGGTCACCCACAACCACCGGACTGGTAGAGCCCAGCTTCTGCGCAGCGGTGGTAAAGATCGGTGACTCGGGCTTACCTGCCACCTGGGGTTGACGCCCAGTAGCTGTGGCAACAGCACCGACGAGGGTCCCATTCCCCGGAGCGATACCGCGCTCCTTGGGGATAGTGAAATCCGTATTGGAGGCAACCCAGAGCACAGATTTATCGGCTAAGGTGTAGGCAGCCTCAGCGAGGTCTTCCCACACCATCTTGGGGTTAAAGCCCTGAGCTACAGCGACCGGCTCATCGTGCTGCGATCGAACCGGGGTAAGACCGGCAGCTTGAACGCAGTCCGCTAACGCCTGGGCCCCTGTAATTAGCACCTTAGCGCCTGCGGGTAGCTGTGCAGCCAGAAGCTCAGCAGCTGCCTGAGCAGAGCTGATAACGTGTTCAGCGTCAGTCGTGACGCCCAGCTCTACCAGGTGCGCAGCAACCGCATCAACGCTCCGTGAAGCGTTGTTGGTAACAAAAGCAACCTGCACTCCGGCGTCCTGAGCACGGTTGAGCGCATCAGGAGCCCCCTCAATCGCTAAGGGACCAGCGTAGACTACGCCGTCAAGGTCAGAAAGAATTGCATCGTGCGCATCAAGCAAGCTCTTAGTCACGGCTATCGTCCGCTTCAACGGCAAAGAGGGAGTCTTCAGTTGCTTGTTCTTCGGTCACGGTCTGCTCAACAGCAGACTGCGCAAGTGCGGCATCTAGCTGCTCTTCATCATCTTCAACGCCATCAATGGGTTCAGTTACTTCGCCCAACAGTTCAGCTATTTCTTCTTCGACACTGGGCTCTTCAGTCACCACGTCATCAGCCTGGTCTTCGTCTTCCAGGTCAATGGCCACTTCTTCGGGTTCGAACAGATCGTCCTCAGTGAAGATATCGAAGATTTCAGGTTCAGCGAATTCTCCCTGGCCCAGGGCAGCCTCGGTGACTACGGCTAGGCGTGCCCAACGGCGTGCTTCAGCAACACGGCCGTCCTCTTCCAGAAGATCGGCGTAGGCCTCAAACAGGCGGGGTGAGTAGTCAAAGCCGCGCTTAGGATCCAGTTCGGGAATCTCTAGGGCGCTAATTGCTTTCTTCAGCTCGCCGGCATCATGGTGTATACCGGAAACCACGATAGCAACCTCTGCGCGCACAGCAGCTGGTACTTCCTCATCCTTAGCCTCTTCGGCCAGGGTAAGTGCTTTCTCCATACGGCCCAGTGCACGCTCACAGTCCACCATCAGTGCCAGGTGATCATTGGACCCGGAGATTCGACGGTGAGTACGCAGTTCGCGTAAGCACAGCTCGTAGTCGTCAGCAGCGTAGGCGGCAACGCCTACAACCTCACGTACCAGCCCGATACGACCAGCTCGCTTTGAAGCTGCAACAGCGTGCTCCAGAGCGAACTCAGGATCAATATCAATGTAGCGCCCTACCATCACCAGGTGCTTGGCTACACCTTCAGCATTTTGAGCTTCGAGCTGGCGCAACGCACGCAGGGTCCAGTTTTCTAGCTCCTGACCCGTTACATCGGTGTCAATTTCAGGTGAGTTGCGGCGGTAATCTGCTACAGGTGCCTGCGCGGCGTCATCCCGCTTAAATTCTTTGCGAGGGCCCTTGTCGAAACTGCGGTCATCACGACGGTTTGAGTCCCGGCCTCCGCGGTCGTCAAAACGCTTGGGCCCGCGGTCATTACGGTTATTGTCGTAGGAGCGGTTGCCGCCGCGATCATTACGGTCAAAATTCCTGTTACCGCGGTCCTCACGAGGGCGATCACCGTCAGAACGGCGAGGACCGAAACCACCGCGGTCATCACGGTTGCCGTAAGAACGTTCACCGTCATTGCGGCGCTTATCAAAGCCGTGATTATTGCGGTCCCCCCGATCATCAAAACGCTTAGGGCCGCGGTCATCACGACGGTCAGAACGATCATTACGACGATCGCCAAAACCACCGCGGTTATCATTTCGCTCATCTCGGCGCTGGCCGTAACCGCCACGATCATTGCGATCATAGCTGCGACCGCCGCGGTCATCACGGAAGGTGCGCTCACCATCAGAACGACGGTTACCGAAACCACCGCGGTCATCACGACGGTCAGAACGATCATTACGACGATCGCCAAAACCACCGCGGTCATCACGACGGTCAGAACGATCATTACGACGATCGCCAAAACCACCACGGTTATCGCGGCTGCCGTAGGAGCGCTCACCATCGTTGCGGCGCCCTCCGAAACCGCCACGGTTATCACGGTCATTGCGCTGGGTTCCGTCGTTTGAACTGCGACGTCTACCGAAACCGCCCTGGAAGTCTCTGTCGTCTACGCGATCCTCACGGCGCTGGCCGTAACCGCCACGATCATTACGATCATAGCTGCGACCGCCGCGGTCATCACGGAAGGTACGCTCACCATCAGAACGACGGTTACCAAAGCCACCACGTTCATCACGGCCTCCGTAGGAGCGCTCACGATCGTTGCGGCGCCCTCCGAAACCACCACGGTCATCACGACGATCTGAACGATCGTTACGGCTATTACCGTGGGAACGGTTTCCACCAGATGAGTGGCGATCGTTATTTTTCTTGTATCCATCGCGATTGTTATCTGAGTGGTTACGTGAGTAGTCAGCCAAGTATGCTCCTTTAAACTTTTTGCGGTAAGGCTCTTTCTAAAGAACCTCTTATTATGCACTGATTCCTAGTGTATCGGGCGTCTGTGCTCGTAAGGAGGTGGGGTCACCTAGTGTTGATGCGTTTTCAGGCACACGCTCATTACTTAGTTTCCCCTTTAAATACAAAAAAAGGGGGGTTCCCACCAAGAAAAAACCACCCAAAAAACACACACCCCCCTTAAAACAAAATAGCCCCTGCCCACAAAGGACAAGAGCTACCTCGAAAAAATAATTGCGGCAACGACCTACTCTCCCACACCGTCACCAGTGCAGTACCATCGGCGCAAAGAGCCTTAACTTCCGGGTTCGGAATGGAACCGGGTGTCTCCCTCTCGCTATAATCACCGCAAACCTGCGAGATTGTTATCTCAAAACCATACAGTGGACGCAAACACAAACAAACCAGCCAACAAACCCTGAAAAAAAATATGTAAGCCTTCGGACTATTAGTACCAGTCAACTCCACGGGAATTCCCCGCGTCCATACCTGGCCTATCAACCCCATCATCTATAGGGATCCTCACACGTTCAAAAAACGCTAGGAAA
>NZ_JAMAYG010000020.1 GCF_023712425.1 Rothia sp. P100 | reverse complement strand
AACTGTTTTGTGATCAGTCATCAAATGGTGTTTTGTTGTTACCCTTTTGTTTGGGCAACTCGTCTAGTCTATCGTGTTTCTTTTTGGTTGGCAACTCGTTTTAGCGTGATGCCGACCACACCGTTTGTTGTTTAGATTTTCGCTTGTCCTTCAAATGATCAGTAGATGATCTTCTCGGTGACAGCGGAGATTCTTCTTCTTCAAGCAGTGGG
>NZ_JAMAYG010000001.1 GCF_023712425.1 Rothia sp. P100 | reverse complement strand
TTTCCTAGCGTTTTTTGAACGTGTGAGGATCCCTATAGATGATGGGGTTGATAGGCCAGGTATGGACGCGGGGAATTCCCGTGGAGTTGACTGGTACTAATAGTCCGAAGGCTTACATATTTTTTTTGAGGTTTGTTGGCTAGTTGTTTGTTTGTGTTTGCGTCCACTGTATGGTTTTGAGATAACAGCTCTTATAGGCTGCTTAAAAGCGAGAGGTTCTAGAGTGAAAACTCTAGAACCTCTCGCTTTTTTTGTATCCATTTAAGTGTTCTTGGACTAGAAACCGGGAAGGTAAGCTGAAATCATGGACCTCTTCTCACATCAACCTAAGGCAGAGACGGCGCCGCTACCTGCTACAGAACACCAGACCCATGCTGTGTTTGCCGAACTATCCTTACCTTTTGAAGAGATTTGGCAGGGCTTTACTGCTTACACTCACCTGTGGTGGCCTCGGCAGCTGCGTCAAGAATCTACTAGCCACATAGAAATAAGCTCAGAGTATCTGCTGGAACAGAATGAGGATGGCGAGAGTACCCTATTAGGGCAGACAGTGCACTATGTACCGGGTGATGTAGTATCCTTGCGATTCCACGAAGAGACTGCACCTGATCTCCATGCTGCTTTCCCTAATGGGCTCAGTTTCACCTTCGATATTGGTGACGCTACACTACCCTCCATCGTTGAGGTAAGTACTGGCATCCTTGCTCCCAGAGAGATATCAGCAGATGCTGAACTTGGTCTTGTGGGAGAACCTGCAAGAGGTCTTGCTGAGCATATACTTTCTGCTTTCGCCCGTTTTATGGGAAAAACGCAAGCAGTGAAGGTAGAGGAGCTTTGAGGTTAGAGAAGCGCCGGGTTTAAGGTGAGCTTTAGCATAAACTTGGTGGCATTGAAGCGATACTGGGGGAGCAGCTCGGGGCCACAGCTATTGGAACCGATACCGTTCTGCTGGTAGTCCAGGGATAGCACGGTCGCCCCAGCTGGGCACAGATCCACGTTACGCACTGCACGAGTTAGCTCTTCAGCGCTAAAAGGGGAGGCATTAAAAGAAAAACCCTCGCTCTGCCCTACCCTCTCACCGGTCACGGTCAGAGCAAGCCCACCACCGCTGATCTCCAAGAAACGGGTATCGGAGTGAGCCCCGTTTTCCTGTGGCATGATGTAGTCCTCGTGCAGACCCTCCACAGTGTTCTCGAACAGCCCGTGCCAGGTGCTCTGACGCTTATCAATGTAGTTTTCGTGCGGGCCTAGCCCAAAGTAACGCACTGCCTCCATGGCTTGGGGCAAAAAGAGCCTTAGGCCAAAGCGGGGGAGTGATGGGAACTCGGGGTCCTTGACTACTGCTAGCTCTACCTCAACTTGCCCACCTGTACTTACCTTCCAGATGGCGTTCACAGTCAGAATACGCTGGACGGTGCAGGCGACTAGACCCAGGTGAGCAGTAATGAGTACCCCACCTTCTTCTACCTGCTGCCAGCTTGACGAATAGGTGCGAGTATAGGCCTGATCCAGATGGGCCCGCTGCCACTCAGCACGAATGTACATATCATTGTCGGTGGGGGCGCGCCAGATCTGTAAGTCCATAGGCTTCTCTAACAGGCTTAGCCCTCCAAAGACCATGGAGCTAAAGGTACCGGTGAGACGGTTGAACACGTAGGTAAAGCTACTTCCGCTCAGGGTTAGAGCGGTTTCTGTCTCAGCTACCGTAATTTCCCCGCCACCGGTGGGATTGGTCGCTGGCAGGGTGAACATCCCGGTGCCCCAGTTGCCCTCATCAAAACCCAGTAGATACCCGGCGGGTAAAAGCACCTCACTGGCTGGGGCGTAGTCAGCGGTGAGCTCGGTGCTTACGCGTACATAGACAGCCCCGGACTCTACTTGTACCGCCGGCGTGAAGGGCAGGATTGCACTCTGCCCAGGTGCTAGGGGCGGCAAGGGTAGGGTGCCTGTTTCTGTTTCGCTGCCGTTGACCTCCACGGTGTAGCGCAGAGTAAACCGATCGGAGGCATCGCTAAAGTTCAGATTATTGAGTACGGTGATTTCGCCGCGTTCGGGGCTATGGGTAATCCGCAGGGGACGGAATACCTGCTTAGCTTCCAGCAAGCCTGTATGTGGTGTGCGGTCAGGGTAGACCAGACCATCCATACAGAAATTCCCGTCGTGGATACCCTCACCATGGTCCCCGCCGTAGAAGAAAATTTTGCGCCCAGCGGCGTCTGCACCCTTATAGATAGCGTGGTCAGTCCACTCCCAGATGAAACCGCCCATCATGCGCGGGTTTTCGTCAATGATCTGCTGGTAGTCCGCAAGATCTCCTGGGCCGTTGCCCATAGCGTGGCAGTACTCCATGAGCAGGTAGGGCTTGCCCAAAAGCCCTGCGCCTTCCTGCCCGCCGGTGGCTGTAGTTGCCGCTAACTCTCCTGCAAGATAGCCGCGGATATGCTCCAGGGAGGGGTACATGCGCCCGTAGATGTCGAGGGGGGAGAAGTCATAGGTGCGGCGGCTACCGGCATTAAAGACACCTTCGTAGTGGGTCAGACGAGTTGGGTCAAAGCTCTTGACCCAGTGCAGAGCCGTCTCAAAAGTAACCCCGTAGCTCCCCTCATTACCTGCTGACCAGAAAAGGATGGAGGGGCGGTTCTTCTCGCGCTGAACGCATAGCTGCATACGGTCCAAAGTAGCGGTAACAAAAGCGGGGTTGTCCGAGACTAACTCATTCCAGTGCTCAACCTTGTGAGTGTAGGACTCATCGCGTAAATATTTAAGTTCGTGCCCGTGGCTTTCGTTATCAGCCTCAGCCATGACCATCAGGCCCATCTCGTCTGCCAGCTGGTAGAGGTAAGGGGAACCGGGGTAGTGGCTGGTGCGCACAGCATTGACGTTGTGCGCCAGCATCATCTCAAAATCACGTTTGACCTGCTGAATGTTAACAGTAGGGCCTGTATAGGGGTCTGAATCGTGGCGATTTACCCCACGGATTTTAAAGGGAAGATCATTGAGTTTAACCACCGAATCTTCCAGGCTCACCTGGCGCAGACCAACCCGATCGGCAATTCTTTCGTGCTCGGTGTCTAGCGTTAGCTCATAGAGATAGGGGGTTTCTGGTGTCCACAGGTGGGGTTCAGAAATCTCGAGTTCCACCGAGTGGGTGTAGCCCTCCCTCGCTGACCCAGCGGTTAGCTGACCACTGGTAAGAACCTGCCCTGCGGCGTCCTGTAGTCTCACGCTGGTGGACACTTCGCCGCTCAGTACGGCATCAATGTGCACGGTAGCACCCTCAGCCTGCCCCGCCTGAAGGCCGGTTAGTTCCGAGGTAATAAAGAAGTCCTGCAGTGCTTTCTCGGGGCAATGCAGAAGGTAGACGTCGCGGAAAATCCCGGAGGTGCGGAACTTATCCTGATCCTCTAGGTAGCTCCCATCGCACCATTTAAGCACCAGCACAGCCAAACGGTTGCTACCCTCTACCAGATGCTCGGTGATATCAAACTCAGCGGTTGCGTGTGAAACCTGACTGTAGCCCACATAGGTGCCGTTTACCCAGACATAAAAACAGGAGTCCACACCCTCAAAATTGAGGTGGGCCCGGGGTGCTTCTGCCACAGGGGTGTAGATAAAATCTCGGATGTAGGCACCGGCCGGGTTAGCATGCGGCACGAAGGGCGGGTCAATGGGGAAGGGATAACGAATATTAGTGTACTGGTGGCTATCAAACCCGTGATTCTGCCAGACGCTGGGTACCGGTAAGTCGGTAAAACCCTCCAAGAGGTAGTCCCCCGCGAAAAATCCCTCGGGAACCTCGTAAGGGCTATCAAAAAGCTGGAAAGCCCAGGTGCCGTTCAGGCAGGTAAACCTGTCTGAACGCTCGCGGTTGTACACCAGGTCGCGGGCACTGAGTTGAGCGTTCGCGGATGCTGGTATGTAGTAAGCGTGGGGTGCTAGGGTGCCCTCGTGGAGGACCTCCAGATTTTCAAAATGACGAGGGATGAACACGAGTTTGCCTTTCGGAGCCGAGGCGGTGTCTAGCGGTCCTGAGCTGCTGAGGCTGCGGGGCTTGCCAGCAGGAATTCGGGGTGGTTAAAGCCTGCGCGTTCGTAGGCGGATGCTACAGCTTCTGCGACGGTGGGTACCAGCTCTTGAGATACCAGGGCGATAGCTGACCCACCAAAGCCACCGCCTGTCATACGTGCCCCCAGGGCTCCAGCAGCTCGGGCGGCGTTGACAGCCAGGTCTAGCTCATCGCAGGAAACCCGGTAGTCATCGCGCAAAGAATCGTGCGAAGCATTGAGCAGATCTCCTAGCTGTGCCCAGGTCTGCTCGGTGGTTTCTGCTGTGCTAAAGAGCGCCAGACACTCCTCAACCCGGGCAATTTCGGTCAAGGCATGCCGTAGGGCAGCTCGGGCGGTCGGCAGATCGGTCTGGGGTGGTAGGTCAACCATGCCCGCTGTAACCTGTTCTTCCCAGCGAGCTACCAGCTGATGCGCTTCAGCCAAGGTAGGGGTGCTTTCAAAGTAGTCACGCAGGGTGGTAAGCCCCAGTGTATCTGCGGTGAAATCGCAGGCTGCTCGTCGTTTAGCATACTGGCCGTCTGACAGATTGTGGTGGGCGCGGGTGTCCATAACCAACAGGGCAAAACCGGCGCGGTCAACGTCTACCGTGAGCGGGCGTGTTGAAAAATCGCGGCAGTCAATGGCAAGAACTGACCCCTGATGAGCGCGCAGAGAGATGGACTGATCCATCCCACCGGTGTTAGCTCCGGCTATTTCGTTTTCCGCCCGAATGCAGGCGATAGCAAGCTGTGTCCTGCCTGTATCACTCGCAGACAGAGGTTCCCTGCCAGTATTAGCTGCCGCAAAAGCGTCAAAGGCTAGGGCGGTAGAGCACTCCAGTGCAGCAGACGAGGATAGCCCAGCCCCCAGCGGTACTGAGGAATCAATGGCAATATCGGCTCCAGGCAGCTCATCGCGGCTTACCAGCCCCTCTTGAGCCATTGCCCAAGGAACTCCTGCGACGTAGGCAAGCCAACCTTCAACTGCACCCGGAGCTATCGCACCCAGTTCTATTTCACGGGGGGAAGAGGATGCTGAAGCCCCAGCGTCGCCCTGTGCTGTTACAGCACGCAAGAGCCTATCCTGGCGGGGAGTAACAGCTAGATAGGTTCTCTGGGGTAAGGCAAAGGGCAACACAGTACCACCGGAATAGTCGATATGCTCGCCCAGTAGGTTCACACGTCCTGGCGCGGAATAGACCGCCGTCGGCTCGTAGCCAAATGCCAGCCTGAAAGCCTGGGTTACCCTGTCGATTAGCTCGGTGGGCTTAGGGGTTTTCTTCCAGACGGGGGTCATGCTCCCAGCTCCTTAAAACGTGCAGCAATACGTTCGGGGGTGGTGTCATTAATCCATGCACCCATAGCGGACTCGGCTCCGGCGAGGTACTTTAACTTTCCTGGCGCGCGGAGCAACGAGAAGACGTGGAGGAACATCCGCGAGATATTCTGACCATCAATCAGGGGCTTCTGCACCCAGGCAGCAATGTAGGGAGTCTTCTCGACTCCTTCAAAGAAACGGTCGAGGCGAGTAAGCATGTCGAGATACACTTCGGTCAAATCATTTTTCTCGGCGGAGGTAAGGGCCGCGAAATCGGCGGCTGCCCGGCGCGGCATCACCATAAACTCCACCGGCCACTTAGCCGCAAAGGGTACATAAACTACCCAGTGATCGGTCTCGCGCACAATGCGCACGCCTGCCTCTAGCTCAGATGCCAGTACTGACTCCAGCAGGTCAGTGCCCTGCTCTATTGCCCAATCATCCGCTCGTCGTACCAGGGCAGCGGTGTAAGGCGGCAGGTAGGAGAAAGCGTAAATCTGACCGTGGGGGTGGTGCAGGGTTACCCCAATTTCTTCACCCCTATTTTCAAAGGGTACTACCTGCTTTACACCGTCCAACTCTGAAAGCTCAGCGGTGCGGTGCGCCCATGCCTCCACTACAGTGCGGGCCCGTTTAAAGCCCAGAGTGCCGAAGGAACCCTCATGATCCTGAGTGAAGCTAACAACCTCACAGCGACCGGCAGGAGTGGTCTCAAAATTGAGAGGGTCACCGTTGACCAGGGCAAGAGGGCCCTGCAGGGAGGGGAAGCGGTTTTCAAAGACCACCACATCGTACTCGGTCTCGGGAATTTCACCGGGTACGCTGCCTACACCAGCTGGAGCAAGAGGATCTTCATCTGCCGGGGGCAGGAAGGTACGGTTCATGCGGTGAGCAGCCAGCGTCACAAAGTCCCCGGTTAGAGGATCGATGCGGATTGATGCTGACTCCTGAGGGGGCAGAGTGCGCTCATCCAGTGGACGCAGGTCTTTGGCGTCGCGCTGTTTAGCACCAGAGAGGTAGGGTTCAGAGTCGTCAAAAAAGATGATTTCACGACCGTCCGCTAGGGTGCTGCGAGAAATTTTTACTTGTACCTCGCCCATAACTAAGCGACCACCAGCCTTTCAACGGATTCGGTGAGAAGTGTGTGTGTCTCCGGTGAGATACCGGAGGAAGTAATGGCGATATCGATGTCGGACCAGTTGGCAAAGCGTGCTAGGCCGGGGGTGCCCCACTTACTGTGGTCAAAAACCGCGACCACGGTATCTGCGCTCTTCATGAAGGTCTCGTTGGTACGTGCCTCGTTAAGGTTGGGGGAGGTCAATCCCTTAGTGCTTCCGCCATGAGCGCCCATAAAGAGCAAGTCAAGACTGAGCTTTTCAAGGGTGGCATCGGCAACCGCGCCTACCAGTGCATCCGAGGGGGTATGCTCGCCTCCAGTAAGAACCACCCGGTGCCCGTGCGCTCCGGTATCTGCCGTGCGGTAGAACTCATGAGCTACAGACAGAGAATTGGTCACGATGGTGAGGTTTCGGAACGTGCCACTGGCGGCTATTTCTTGGGCTATGCGGGTACAGGTGGTCCCGGCAGTGAAGCCCAGGGATTGACCATCCTGCACAAACTGCAGGGCACTGAGTGCTATAGCAGTTTTTGCATCCGCATGTAGGGTCATTTTTTCTGCAAAGGTTGGCTCTAGGGAGGACGGAGTGGGTATAGCACCGCCGTGTGTTCGGGAGAGTAAACCCTGGTCTTCTAGTTCTGCTAGGTCACGGCGCACGGTCATGGATGAAACGCCGAGGGCTTCTGCCAGTTCCTGTACTTGGGCGCTACCTTGCTGCTGAACTTCGCGCAGTATGTGCTTCTTGCGTTGCTGGGGGAGCACCTGTCACCTCCGGTTTCTTATATCTTCTACCTCACCACCCATTATGCACAGAATATAACATTTATGAACAGTGGTTGAGATTTTTTGTTTGCTTTCCAGCTGGGTAGAGACGGTGTAGACATTTACGGCACCCATAATTCATTTGTATTCTTACTTGTCAAAACAATATAAAATAAAAAATAAGGAAGAGATAGTGACGTAGAACAAAAATCTCGGTAGACTTTCACAAAATAAACACAAATGAACATTAAACGGTTTTGCCGAAGTGTTTCAGTCCCAACTAGCAGGAGCATCCCATGACACCCACCCCCCTCCAGCTCGACCCCGCACACCTGAGTCAGCTCCACCTGCGAGCTGCTGGGGTATCCCTGCTACTCGATATCACCGAAGGCGAGCTACCTGCCGTTATCCACTGGGGTGCAGATTTGGGTCCCACCTCCGCAGATGAAGCCACTACTCTAGCGCTTGGCCACATCCAGCACATCGCAATTAACGACCAGGAGCGACCCACCCGAATGAACCTGCTCGCCACGCATGAGGCAGGCTGGCACGGCCGTCCCGCCATCGACGGTGGGCGAGTGAACGGAGCCGGATGGACCACCAAACTCAAAATTACCGGCATTACCGCCACCCTAGAGGGTGCCGAGCAGACCGAAAACCTACTCAGCGGCGGTGCTGGAACCCTAGAATTTACCACCGTGGACACCGATGCCGGGGTGAGCGTAACCATCATCTTGGAACTGTTCCCCAGCGGCCTCATCCGCTCCCGTGCCACTCTCACTAACATTGGCCAGGGCGCCTACGAGGTGCGCGAACTGGGCATTGTTTACCCTCTTCCCTCGAACGCTCGTGAACTCTTTGATCTTGCCGGTCACTGGGGCAAGGAACGCGTTCCCCAGCGCATGCCCTTGACCGTGGGCGCTCACCTGCGTGAATCTCGCAAGGGGCGCACCGGTGCGGATGCCGCTACCCTGCTTACTGCTGGCGTTCCTGGTTTTGGTTTTGAGAGCGGAGAAGTTTGGGGCGTTCACACCGCTTTCTCTGGCAATCACCGTTCCTGGGCAGAACGCGCCTACACCGGAGTTGCTGTGATCGGTGGATCTGAGGTTCTTCTCCCCGGCGAAGCGGTGCTAGAGGAAGGTGAAAGTTATACCGGTGTCTGGGTTTATGCCGCCTACGGTGACGGGCAGGATGCCCAAGCCGCGCGTATCCACCGCTGGTTGCGCTCGCGTGAGATCCACCCCCAGCGTCAGCGCCCCGTGACCCTCAATGTCTGGGAAGCTGTCTACTTTGATCACAATCTTGACCGCCTCAAAGACCTTGCTGATAAGGCTGCGGAGCTAGGCATTGAACGTTACGTGCTGGATGATGGCTGGTTTGGTTCCCGCCGCGACGACACATCCGGACTAGGCGACTGGACTGTTTCACCCGATATGTGGCCCAACGGTCTGACCCCCATCATTGAGCACGTGGAAAATCTCGGTATGGAGTTTGGGCTTTGGTTTGAACCCGAAATGGTGAACCCTGATTCTGACGTTGCCCGCGACCACCCTGAATGGATTATGGCACCTGCCGGTCGCCAGCCTGTGACCATCCGTAGCCAGCAGGTCATGAACCTGACCATCCCCGACGCCTACGCCCATGTGCGGGACCAGATGGTTGCCGTTCTCACCGAAAACCCTGGCATCAAATACATCAAGTGGGACCACAACCGTCACCTGGTAGAGGCAGGTAACCCCGCAACCGGCGCCCCCGGTGTTCACGCCCAGACTCTTGCCGCCTATCATCTGATGGAAGAGATCAAAGAAAACTTCCCCGGTCTAGAAATTGAAGCCTGCGCATCGGGTGGTGCCCGTGTGGACCTTGAAGTTCTGCAGCGTACCGATCGGGTATGGACCAGTGATTGTATCGACCCACTAGAGCGTCAGCAGATGCACCGATATACACAGCAGCTCATCGTACCCGAGCTTATGGGCTCTCACATCGCCTCGGGTAGCTCTCACACAACTGGTCGCACGCACACTCTTCACTTCCGTGCTGCTACAGCATTCTGGGGGCACTTGGGTGTGGAATGGGACCTCACCGAAGCTTCTTCTGAAGAATTTGCCGAACTTGCTGAATGGATTGCCTTCCATAAGAAGCACCGCGCCCTGTTGCACAGCGGTGACATCGTGCGTATGGACCTCTTTGATAAGGCAGTTGGTGTTCACGGCGTGGTTTCTGCAGATCGTCGTGAGGCCCTCTTTGGGATTAACCAGCTGGACTTCGCAGAGACCAACCCCGTGGGCAAGTTCCGTCTGGGTGGCCTTGATTCCGAGACCATCTATGAAATCAGGGACGTAACCCCCGGGCATGCGGACGCCCACACCGGCTTCCGTCCCTCACCTGTCTGGCCCACCGGACAGCCCATCCGTGTTAGCGGTAGGGCACTTGCCTCAGCAGGTCTCTTCCTGCCCGGTCTTTGGCCCGAAACGTCCCGGATCCTGCACCTCGCAGCTCTCTAAAACTCCTCAATCAACACATACACCCTTAGAGGTATACCATGAGTACATCGGCCACCGGCCACCGATCCGCGAGCCCTGCAAAGCGGCGTCGCGTCAAAGCACAGCAGCCCTGGCTGCCCTGGCTCTTCCTTGCTCCTGCCGCATTCGGATATGTGGTCTTCTACCTGTGGCCCACGTTGCGCGGTATCTGGCTGAGCTTTACCGAATACAACCTGCTGACTCCCGCCAAGTTTGTGGGGCTCTCCAACTACGAGCGCATGTTCCAGGATCCTATCTTCTGGGGATCCATGAAGGTCACCGTGCTCTACGTGGTGCTCAACATCGGTATTCAGACCATCATGGCGCTCTTGATCGCTGTGCTCATGTACCGCCTCACTAAATCAACTTTCGTGCGGTCGGTAGTGCTCTCTCCTTACCTGGTCTCCAACGTAGTCGCCGCAATCGTTTGGCTCTGGGTGTTGGATGCCCAGTTCGGTGTCTTCAACCAGTTCCTTGAATGGATTGGCATTGGAAAAATTGGCTTCCTCACGGACGAATTCTGGGCTATTCCCACCATCGCCATGATTAACGTCTGGCGCCACATGGGCTACACCGCCCTATTAATCTTCGCTGGTCTGCAGACCCTGCCCGAATCCGTCTACGAAGCAGCTCGCATGGACGGTGCGAGTGAAACCCGCATCTTCTTCTCCATCACCATGCCCCTGCTCCGCCCCATCCTGGCGTTGGTGCTGATTATGACCATCATCGGCTCCTTCCAGGTCTTTGACACCGTGGCAGTTACCACCGGCGGTGGTCCCGCAAACGCCACCAACGTACTGCAGATGTATATCTACGACCTCGCCTTCGGCCGCTTCCAGTTCGGTTATGCCTCGGCAATGTCGGTAGCCCTATTAATCGTCCTCGGTATTATCACCATGATTCAGTTCAAGCTCACCCGCGCCAACGACACAGATTTGGACTAAGACCATGAGCACTCAAACTACTAACCGCCCACCCGTTCAGCCCGAACCGGCACCTGCGCCTGAACCTGAGTTCCGCAAGAAGTCCCCCTGGGGCAAAATCTTTGCCTGGACTGCCATGGTCATCATCATGCTGGTTACCCTGTTGCCCTTCTACTGGATGTTGCGCACCGCGCTCTCAACCAACTCCTCCCTCTACCTAGACCCGGCAAACCCACTGCCCCCGGAGTTCTCCACTGGCGGTTTTGAACGAGTCTTTGGTATGCAGACCGCAGAAGAAGCAATCGCTGAAGGCGGCGCCGTCACCACCATGAATTTCTGGCGTTACATCATCAACTCCACCATGCTGGCTACCCTGGTCACCGCCGGGCAGCTCTTCTTCTCAGCAATGGCAGCCTACGCCTTTGCCCGCCTCAAATTCCGCGGCAGCAATATCGTCTACGTAGCCTTCCTCGCGGGTCTCATGGTGCCCTCCATCTTTACCCTGCTACCCAACTTTGTGCTCATCAAAGAGCTGGGCCTCATCGACTCCATCTTCGGTATCGCCCTGCCCACCATGTTCATGACCCCCTTCGCGGTCTTCTTCCTACGCCAGTTCTTCATGAACATCCCCCGCGAAATTGAAGAGGCTGCCCTGCTTGACGGTATCTCCCGCCTCGGAATCTTCTTCAAGGTCATCCTGCCCATGGCTCAGGCGCCCATGGCAACCCTGGGCATCCTCACCTACATTGCTGCCTGGAACGACTACTTCTGGCCGCTCATGGTGTCCTACACCGACAACTCCCGAGTGCTCACCGTCGCCCTCGGTGTCTTCCGCGCCCAGTCACCCCAGCTCGGCACCGACTGGGCAGGTCTCATGGCGGCCACCCTCATCGCCGCCCTGCCCATGATGATCCTCTTTGCCTTCTTTGCAAAGCGCATCGTCAACTCCATCGGCTTCAACGGCCTCAAGTAAGGATCGAACAATGGCTTTCAAACGATTCCCTAAATTCCGTGGAGCGCTCGCCCTCTCAGCAACCGCCATGTTGGCGCTGACCGGTTGCGCGCCGTCCGACGGTGGTGAAGGTACCACTGCTGGTGCCATCGACTACTGGCTCTGGGACACCGGGCAGATTCCCGGCTACCAGCAGTGCGCTGATATGTTCGAGGATCAGACCGGCAAGAAGGTGGTTATCACCCAGTACGGCTGGGATGACTACTGGCAGAAGCTCACCGCCGGTTTCATCGCCGATCAGGGACCGGACGTATTCACCAACCACGCCTCTAAGTACGCTCAGTACGTCAACCTTGAGGTTATTAAACCCCTCAACAAAATTGAGGCAACCGCCGCCGTCAATACCGATGATTTCCAAGAAGGTCTTGCCGAAATCTGGACCGGACCTGACGGTAACCTCTACGGGATGCCCAAGGACTGGGACACCATCGCCGCTTTCTACAACATGGAAATGATTGAGGAGGCCGGTTACACCGCCGAAGACCTGGAAAACTGGGGGTTCAATACTGCAGACGGTGGCTCCTTTGAGCAGATTATTGCTCACCTGACCATCGATGAGAACGGTGTTCGTGGCGACGAGCCCGGTTTCGATAAGAACAAGGTAGCTGTCTACGGCTTTGGTCTTTCCGAATCTGGTGGCTCCACCTTCGGCCAGGGCCAATGGTCCGGCTTTGCCGCTGCTACCGGCTGGGAAGCAACCAATAAGCCCGTCTGGGGTGACCACTACAACCTTGATGACCCTACCTTCCAGAGCACCATTGACTGGTATTTCGGGCTGGTAGACAAGGGCTACATGCCGGCTTTCGGCGTCTTCCCCCAGTCAGAAGGTGCAGCACCTCAGTTGACCTCCAGCAAGGCGGCTATCACATTCAACGGCTCCTGGATGATTACCACCTACGCCAAGGCAGGCTTTGAGGTTGGGTTAGCTGAGTTCCCTACCAACACCGACACCGGTGTTTCCAAGACCATGATGAACGGCCTAGCGGACTCTATCAACGTCAATACCAATGACCCCGAAGGTTCCGCCGAGTGGGTGGCCTTCATGGCAACTGACCAGTGCCAGAGCGTCATCGGTGAGCAAGGCGTGGTCTTTCCCTCGCGGAAGGACGCCACCCCCATCGCTACCGAGGCTTACTCCAAGCTGGGGTTGGACACCGCCGCCTTCAGCGACCCGGTAACCCGCAACGACGTGGTCTACTTCCCCATTACCGACTACGGCGCCGACATCGGAGCGCTCACCACCCCGGCATTTGAGGATATCTACGCCAACCGCAAGCCGGCATCCACCCTCTCCGCGGTGAATGACTCTATCAACATACTCTTCGAGACCTCCGCTGACTAAGGTCAGCCCCCAAAATTTAGAAAGGACGCACCATGTCAGGCGTCACCCTTGAAAATGTAACTTGCCACTACCCCGGTGCCGAGCGCGCCTCAGTATCCAACGTTAGCCTCGATATTAAAGAGGGCGAGTTCCTGGTGCTCGTCGGCCCCTCAGGCTGCGGCAAATCCACTACCCTGCGCATGATTGCCGGTCTTGAGGATGTCACCGACGGATCCATCACCATCGGCGGGAGGGACGTCACCCACATCGCCCCCAAGGACCGCGACATCGCCATGGTCTTCCAGAACTACGCGCTTTACCCACACATGACCGTGCGTGAGAACATCGCCTTCTCCCTCAAGGTCGCCAAGTACCCCAAAGATAAAATCAACCGCCGCGTAGAAGAGGCAGCTAAGCTACTTGACCTTACCCAGTACCTGGATCGCAAGCCCAAAGCGCTTTCCGGCGGTCAGCGCCAGCGCGTAGCAATGGGCCGCGCTATTGTGCGTGAGCCCCGCGCCTTCCTCATGGATGAACCGCTCTCAAACCTGGATGCAAAACTGCGCGTGCAGACCCGCACCCAGATTTCGGAACTCACCCGCCAGCTAGGTGTCACCACCGTCTACGTCACCCACGACCAGACCGAGGCGATGACCATGGGGGATCGTGTGGCCGTGCTCAAGGACGGTCTGCTACAGCAGGTGGACACCCCATCCAACCTCTACGACAAGCCCACCAACGAGTTCGTTGCCGGTTTCATTGGCTCACCCTCCATGAACCTTTTCCGTTGCAAGGTCGATGCCGCCGGTGTTCATCTGGGTAACACCGTGATTCCCCTATCTGAGGCGCAGCGTTCCCGCCTGACCGGTGACACCGTGAGTATCGGTGTGCGCCCCGAAGATTTGTCTATCGGAGCCGAAGGTGAGGGCATCGTGGTGCATGTAGACCTGGTGGAAGAGCTGGGCGCAGATGCCTATGTCTACGCTTCCCTTGGTCTCTCCTCAGAGGTCAAGCTCAATACCACCAACGACGAACGCCCTGCCCAGGTAATCCTGCGCGTGGGTGGTCGCAGCTCCATCAAGCAGTATGACCAGCTCTGGATTTCCCCCTCGGGCCGTCTGCACTTCTTTGATGCGGCAACCGGCGTAAACCTGGACGAAACGTCAACCACCGACCAGCAAGATACCCCCTGGGGTTAATTGGTTAGCTGCCTTTAGACGCTGCACCACTGCTCTACCTGCCCCTACCGGCTACCGAAACCGCACCACCCACAACGCTGGGTACGTGGTAGGGGCAGTGGGCACCGGGAGAAGCCTTTGTAGTGCTTACCGAGGGTCTAAAACTGACCAACTACCCCCTGGCTGAAGTGGAGCAGTCTCGGCAGGAAACCCGCGATTTTGGCAGCTTTACGCTGGGTGCAAATAAGGATTTAGTTTTGCTAGAAAACAGCGATACCTGCGATATTGAACGTGAAGTGGACCTGCCAGCAACAGGCTCCGAGCGGGTATGCCTGGAACTTATGAAGACCGGTGCTGGGAACCGAGTGCTAATAAGCTATGACAGCCTTGACTCCTGACTTTAGCCCCGTCCACGGCACCCTAGTAACCCTGACCGGAGGTGGCTACACCGCCCAGATTTCTGAGGTTGGGGCAAATCTTAACCGTTTGCTCGCCCCCTGTGGCCGTGATCTCGTCCTACCGGTAGGGCCAGGGCTTAGGGAAGGGTACCGAGGATCAGTTTTAGCTCCTTGGCCTAACCGTATAGCTAACGGTGTATATAACTTTGAGGGTGAACAGCGCTTGTCCGTGACCGAACCTGAGCTGGGAAATGCTAGCCACGGGCTAGTGGCCTGGGTGCCATGGCACCTGGGTGAACCGGTAACGGTTGATGATGGGCAGCAACTTACCTGCAGTTTGCACCTATACCCGCAACCCGGCTATCCCTTTAGCCTTTCCCTGCAACTGGTCTACACCCTTACCCGGGAGGGGCTACATGTTGTGCTTACCGCGCAGAACAGGGGTAAAACTCTCGCTCCCTATGCCGCGGGTTTTCACCCCTATCTGCTTGCTGATGGTCAGGCTGAGACAGAGGGTGTGATTGATAGGTGGAGCCTTGAACTGCCCGCTACCCGCTACCTAGAAACTGACCACCAAATGATTCCTGTAGCGGAGCACCCGGTTGCTGGCAGCACCCTTGATTTCTGTGTGGAGCGCCCGCTTGCCGGTGTGAATCTTGACCATGGGTTTGGTGGTCTTATCGGCACAGCCGTAACCTTGCGTGGTGCCAGCGGTGGAACCCTGTTGATGATGGGGGAGGGTACTAGATGGGTGCAGGTTTATACCGATGGAACAGCCCGCCGTGGGGTTGCTGTTGAACCAATGAGTGCTCCTGCAAATGCCTTTGTGACCGGTAAAGATCTGGAGCTGCTAAATCCGGGGCAGTGGCATACGATGAGCTGGTCTCTGGCGGCACTGTAAAACTATCGGGACTTCCAGGTGTCACCAGTATGCTTACATGAGGCCAATAAACTGTTATTTATGTCTTCACGAGGTGATACGCATTGGGCTCACCCGTGGCTCGGACCAGCTTGGATTCTAAATACAGCGATGAATTCTTATATGACCATCATTAAAGAGGTACGGCAGCCGGTCATCCTAGGGAATATCTACCTAACTGCTGAACATGATTTTGTAGGCCAGGAAGAACATGAGTGCGGCAATACCGGCGTCCAGAACACGCCAGGCGCGGGGATTGGCGAAGATGGGGCGCAAGAAGCGGCTGCAGCTAGCCAGCAAGCTGAACCAGAGCGTGGAACCAACTACGGTGCCAGCATAGAAAAGCCAGCGGTTCTCCCCCTGCTGATTGGCAATGCCACCCAGCAGGACGATGGTGTCCAAATAAGCATGGGGGTTAAGGTAGGTCATGGCTGCAGCAATCAGCAGTGCTTTGCCCACAGTTTTAGGCCCATCTTGGCCGGTGACTACAGTCATTGCGCTGGGCTTTAAAGCGCGTTTGGCGGCAAGTAGACCGTAGCAGATGAGAAAGAGCCCTCCACCCCAGCGCATTAGCTCTAGAACCCAAGCAGCAGAATCCACGAGTTTACCGATGCCAAAGACGCCTAACCCAATGAGCAGAGCGTCCGAAAGGATGCAGAAAATAGCAATAGGCCACACAAATTTCCCAATGATCGCCTGGCGCAGAATGTAGGCATTCTGGGCGCCAATAGCAACAATGAGGGAAAGCCCTGTGGTGGCGCCCAATAGTATGGTGGGAAGCATTTCAGTAGTCACGAGGTACCACCGTACTCGTCTAGGGCTAATAAAGCCATCTAATGAAACTTCAATAACATAAGATGTTCTTATGATGCGTTTTACTACCGACCAGTTACACACCTTTGTCACCGTGATTGAATATGGCACCTTCGATGCCGCTGCCGATCTCTTGGGAATCAGCGCGTCGGCGGTGTCCCAGCGTATTAAGGCAATGGAGCAACTAGCTGGCAGGGTGCTCCTCAAGCGCACTAACCCTGTTGCCCCCACAGAATCGGGCCAGAGTGTGCTACGCATTGCCCGGCAAAGCGAGTTCTTGCACGGCGAGATGGAGCGGGAGCTGGGTGGCGGCGGCGCTGTCCAGAGTGTAGCTGTGGCGGTCAATGCTGACTCTCTAGCGACCTGGTTCCTCACTGCAGTAGGTGAGCTCGCCGCGCAGGATAAAATTTTTTGCGACGTCCGCCGCGAGGGAGAATTCCATTCATCAGCTCTACTGCGTTCGGGTGAGGTTATGGCAGCGTTGACTTCTCGCCCCGAATCAATCCCGGGGTGCTCGGTAGAGAAGCTGGGGGAGATGCGCTACCACGTGGTTGCGTCGGGCCAGTATGTGCGCACTTACTTTCCCCACTACCCCAAAGTAACTGCTGATGAACTGGCACTAGCTCCTGTGGTTGAGTTCGACCGTAAAGACTTTGGGTTATCCTCTGCCCGTGATTTGTTAGCGCAACGCTTTGATGTTGAGTTAAGCGCCCTAGGTGTACCACCAAGAATTTACATTCCTAGCTCCCCCGATTATGCTCGCGCAGTTTTGGCTGGAATCGCCTGGGGAATTGTGCCGGAAGCTCAGTGTTTAGATGCTCTAGAGTCTGATGATTTGGTTGAACTAACGGAAGAACCCATTGATGTTCCCCTCTATTGGCAGCACTGGAATATTAGCTCCCCGGTCCTGCAGCGACTCAGTGAGAAGGTCTATAACGCGGCCCAGTGCGGGGGAGGGCTAAGGTAAGGAAAATTTTTTTAACTGGGGCTTGCGGGGAGGAAACTTTACAAGTAAAGTATTCTTTGTTGAAGCAACCACCTTACGAAAGGTAAAGAACATGGCAGAGCTAACCGCAGGCACCTGGAATTTCGATCCCGCACACTCGGAGATCGGTTTCACCGTACGCCACGCAGGAATCACCAAGGTACACGGCATCTTTGAAGAGGCAACCGCGAACCTAACCATCGCAGAGAACATCTCAGAATCAACCGTCACAGCAACCGTGCAGACCACCTCTATCAACACCGGCAACGCAGACCGCGATGGCCACCTCAAGAGCGGTGACTTCTTCGGCGCCGAAGAAAATTCAGAGATGACCTTCACGTCCACTTCCTTTGACCTGGATGGTGAAGACCTCACCCTGACAGGTGACCTCACCATCAAGGACGTAACCCGCCCCATCACCTTCTCTGGCGAATTCGCTGGCGCTGTTGTTGACGCTTTCGGCGTTACTCGCGCAGGTGCGTCAGTTACCGCAACCATCTCTCGTAAAGACTTCGGCATGACCTGGAATGCCGCCATCGAAGCCGGTGGTGTCCTGGTCTCAGATAAGGTCGCCATCAACCTCGATGTAGCCTTTACCGCCCCCCAGAACTAACCTCCCAGCGTTCCCATAACGCTGAAGGCAGCAAGCACAACCGCTGCGCAACCTTAGCCCCTTCCCGCTTTCCTCAAGCGGTGAGGGGCTAAGCTGTATGCTGGGCTAGAAATATCACGAAAAGGGGCTCTGCATGGCAGATTTTCTAGAAAATCACCAGGTAGCGCTCTACCTACTTGCCTTGGTTGCCGGTGGTGCGGCGTCCTTTATGCAGAGCGCAGCGGTGCTGGCTGAACCTCTGGTCAGCCCCGCCCTTGCTGCACTGCTCCTGGCTACCTTTCTCTGTATCCCGTTGAGGCAGGCTGCTACGGAGAAACCTCCGCGCGGCTTTGTATCCGGTCTGCTGGTGCTCAACTTTCTACTGGTTCCTGCGGTTCTTGCCCTTCTTTTGGCCGTAACCCCGGCACCCGATGCCCTACTCTTTACGGCTGCCCTGGTGCTGTTGGCACCCTGTATTGATTATGTGGTGGTCTTTTGCGGTCTTGCGGGTGGGTCTTCCCGCCGCCTACTAGCAGCAACCCCGTTACTACTTGGTGCCCAGCTACTAGCTGTGCCGCTGTGGCTCTTTCTGCTGGGACACGTAGGGCTCTGGTCAGCTACCCCGGTGACCCCCGCTGCCCTGCGAGCCGGCGCGACCCCCGCCATGCTGGCCCTAGCAGTGGTGCTGGTGCCCCTGCTGCTCGCCTGGGTACTACAGGGCTTCCAGACGACGTCGCATCGGGCACAAGAGTATGCTGAGGCAGGTATGGTGCCACTCATGCTGGCGGTCCTGTTTCTGACCGCCGCCGCCCATACCCACAGCCTTGCCGGTGAGTGGGCCTCCCTTGCACCGCTGGTCCCCGTTTACGCGGTCTTTGCCCTGCTCACCGGCGTCCTTGCCTGGTGGGGCTCACGACACCTGCTGCGTCCTGCCGCGCACCCAGACCGTCTCGCTCTTACCTTCTCCGCAGTCACCCGCAATGCCCTGATAGTACTTCCCCTTGTGCTGGGGCTCAGTGCCCTAGCCCAGAGTGCCGGCACACCGGGCGCTACCCTCATGCCCATCGCCGTAGTTACCCAGACCCTGGTCGAACTACTGGTCATGACCGGCATGGTTGCACTCTTTCGAGCAAGAAAAAACCGGGAACCCGCCCCCAAATAAGGGAGGTGCCCGGCTTGCCGCTTCTAGCTGGCAAAAGACTGCCACACAAAGTAGATAGCAATTGCCGCGATGACTCCGAGCAGAGCCCAGCGTCGCAGCCTGGTCTCAAACTTGGCTGCCTTGATATCCTTACGGTCAGCAAACTTCTCGGTAGGGTCCACAGGCGCCAAATTAGCTGGATTAGTAGTCTCTGGTTTATCTTCAGACACGGTCAGACCCTAGCGCCAACGGGTGGTCATCATCAGCCCCACCATAATTAGTCCAACACCGATACCAATGTTCCAGTTACCCGCAGCGGCTACCGGCAGAGTGCTCTGAGTAATGTAAAAAGTAACAATCCACAGCACCCCAAGAATCATAAGAGTAAACATGATCACGCGGTACCAAAGAGGCGTGGGGGAAGGGAACTCATCGTCACTGTACATCGACTCAGCAACTCGGCGGAGCTCAGCCTCACTTAAGTCCTCATCGCGAATCGACTTTGAATCAGCCACTATTCCTCCAGCTGGGGCATATTACCCCGAATATTTATGTAGACGTACAGACTCGATTTTAACGTCTAGAACTGAGAAAGTTCTACCATTGGACAGTAACCCGCCTAACGTCACTGAAAGTTCCCTCTATGGCCGCCAACCGCCCTACCGCCTCCAGGGTATCTCTGACCCCCCTGCAGTGGGCTGTGCAAATTTTCGGTGAACTGCTCATTACCCTGGGTTGCATCCTCATCCTCTTCGTTGCCTGGCAACTCTGGTGGACCAACATCGCCGCTAACAGTGCTCAAAAAGATGCAGTGCAGTCTCTAGCGCAAGAGTTTGATGCAACGCCAGAAGCTGATGCGGTACAAGAAACTCATCAAGCACAAGGGGCAGAAAATGCCCCTTCATCTGAAACTTACGACCCCCTCACACCCCCCATCACCCAGGCACCGGCTTACGGGAAAGTCTACGGAGTGGTCTATATACCCCGCCTAGGCGAAGGCTACGCTCGCCCTCTCGCTGAAGGAGTGGGCACCGATGTGCTCGACACGCTCGGCCTCGGCAGATACCCGGGCACCCAGCTCCCCGGCGAATACGGCAACCTAGCGCTCGCCGGCCACCGCCAAACGAACGGGGCTGTACTAGACCATATCGATGAGTTGCAGACCGGTGACGCTATCTATGTAAGGACGGCCCAGGGATACTACACCTACAGGGTTTATGAATCTACCATCGTGCTACCGCACCAGGTGGAGGTCATTGCCCCCAACCCCGATGCTCCTCACGCCCCGGCCTCCGAAGCTAATCGGCGACTTCTGACCCTCACCAGTTGCCACCCCCGCTATGGAGATACTGAGAGGTACATCGTGCACGCTGAATTTGTGGGTTGGCAGCCCAATCAGGCAGGTGCTCCCGAAGAGATTGCCAATATCTCCCTCTAAAAAATCGCTCGGTAAAGAACGTGCCACAACAGCCACTCACCCTTGGAGTTTTCTTATGTACGGATGGATCTTCCGCCACCTACCCGGCCCTCTGTGGCTCCGCATCATCACAGCCATCGCGCTTCTCCTGGTTGTCATTTACGCCCTGATGGAATACGCCTTCCCGCATTTTGAGCAGTACAGCCCCTTCAATACGGACGTCACCATCGACCAGGTGCACTAGATTCAGCATCTGAGGCCCTTCCTGAGCACAGGTGCAGTACAGCATGCGATAAAATCGGGTCAGAACGAAAGGGCCACACCCATGACCAAAATTCTTGTCATCGATAACTACGACAGCTTCGTTTTCACCCTGGTGGGCTACCTACAGCAACTAGGTGCTGAAACCACGGTCATCCGTAATGATGAACTCGATCTCAAGGAGACCATCGCACTCGCAAAGACCCATGACGGTGTACTTGTTTCCCCAGGGCCGGGCAACCCCGCTGAAGCCGGGGTCATCATCGATGTCATTCGCTGGGCTGAAAGCTCTCAGAAGCCCCTTTTGGGCGTCTGCCTGGGCCACCAGGCGATCGCAGAAGCTTTTGGTGGTGTAGTAGCCCACGCTCCCGAGCTGATGCACGGCAAAACCTCGCAGGTAACGCACGAGGGGGAATCTGTCTTCAAAGATTTGCACAGCCCCTTTACCGCCACCCGCTACCACTCCCTCGCGGTGGAACCAGCCACCCTCCCTGCAGAACTTTCAGTGACCGCTCAGACAGAGAACGGGATTATTATGGGTCTACGCCATAAAACCGCCCCCCTGCACGGGGTGCAATTTCACCCCGAATCTGTGCTCACCGAAGGCGGCTACCTCATGCTGGGCAACTGGCTAGAAGGGGTGGGGCTAGAAGGAGCGGCAGGCCGTGGAGCTCAGCTCTCGCCGCTCATTACCTCCTAACTATTACCTCAGCCTCTTCGACTAAGCGCACGCTTTACCAAAAAATAAGGCCCGCCCTCATGCACGAGGGCGGGCCTTTATATGATGTTGGCCAGTTGTCGGGGTCCTTATTGGTCACCGGCATCGGAGGACTCAGCAGAGGGCTGATCAGCCTCCTCTTGAGGCTTTTCAGACTGGCTACTGGGCGTCGGGGTAGCCGGTGTTGTAGGCTGCGTGCTAGCGGAGGGCGTTGACGTCACCGCGGAGGGTGCAACCGTGGGAGCCGGAGCGACTGCCACACGGATGGTTACCGTAGATCCCTGTTCAATGAGAGTTCCTGCAGCCGCACTTTGAGAGATGACGGTTCCAGCAGGTTGAGAAGCGGTAGTGACATTCTCAATATTGGTGCTCAGCAGGGTGTCAGGGCCGGTGAGGGTGGCAATTGCCTGATCACGAGTGAGACCGACAAGGCCGGGAACTACCACCTTGCCGTTCGACAGAATGATATCAACGGTTGACTCGGCAGGAGCCATCTCATCAGACGCCGGATTAACCCCCACCACCATGCCATTGGGCACCGTGGCGCTATTGACCGTGGTGGTACGTCCAGCCACAAAACCAGCCTCAGCCAGAGCCTCACGGACATACTGCTCGCTCTGCCCCTCAAGGTTGCTGGGCACGGTAAGCATGGACGGACCGGATGAAACGGTCACCGTGATTTCGGTACCCTCTTCAGCCTCTAGACCGGTCACAGGCGAAGTCTTGATGACCCTGCCCTTTTCAATCTCGTCCGAATGTTCCTCTTCAAACTTCAAAGTGTAATTCAGGTTGCGCAGGGTGGTTTCTGCCTCCGCCTGAGTCATCCCCTGTACCGCAGGAATCATGTGCTTCTCAACCTCGTTGAGCTTGGCATTGTAATAAAGCACTGAGCCGATACCGAAAGCTGCAAGCAGAAGAATTAGCAGGGTGGTCAGAGCCTTACCCCAGGCACTGCGGCGGCGCTTCTTGCGGGCGGTTTCGGGGTCTTGCCCATAACCGTACCCGTAGAGCTCCTCGTCGGTGTACTCTGCCTGTGCCGAGTCGAAGAAACTACCAAGACCGGCTTCTTCAGTTTCGCGATTGCGACCGGTAGCGGTAGCACCAGCAGCCACAGCGCCCAGGCCAGTAGCTGCGAATACTGTGGTTGCTTCGGTGGGGTCATCATCTACCCCACCTGCAGATATTCCTGAAGCGGCATTCTTGAGGTCGGCGCTGAACTGTGCGGCACTTTGATACCGGTCGGAAGTATTTTTGCTAAGACCCTTTAAAACCACGTGATCTAGAGCGGGTGTTAGATTATCAGCAAAGGCGCTCGGGGGCTGAGGAATTTCACTCAGGTGCTTACCCGCCAGTTCTACATTGGTGGGCGCATCAAATGGCGAACGGCCAGCTAGCATCTCATAGATAACGCAAGCAGCAGAATACACATCACTGCGGGCATCTACCGTCTCACCGCGTGCCTGCTCAGGGGAGATGTAGCGTGCGGTCCCCATCACAGTATTGGCCTTGGTGAGCGTCTCGCCTGCCTCCTCGGCAGCTCGCGCGATACCAAAGTCCATGACTTTCACCTGACCCGGATCACCGAGGGAAACATCCTCAGGCGTCTGGGGGAGCACCATGACATTAGCCGGCTTAATATCGCGGTGGATGATGCCTGCCCCGTGACTATATTCCAAAGCCTCTAGAATCTGGACGCCGTAGTTAATGGCATCAGACTGAGTGACAGCTCCCTGTGCCAAAAGCTCCCGTAGGGTTGTTCCCTGCACCAGTTCCATCACCATGAAGGGTACGGAGACAGTAGAGCTACCGGCCGTAGCCTCAAACGCCCCGGTATCGTACACACCCACAATGGAGTGATGGTTCAGAGCAGCCACAGCCTCAGCTTCTCGCTGGAAACGAGCGCGAAAAATCGCGTCCTGAGCGTGCTCAGCGCGCAAAACCTTCAGCGCAACCTTACGACCCAGCCGAGTATCAATTGCCTCATAGACAGTTGCCATCGCGCCCGAGCCAATGACAGAGCCAACTTCATAGCGCTCATCGATTGTTGTGGGAACCTGCTGGTCCATGTATTCACCCATCTTCGGTGGACTTAGTTACCGGTCTCTGCGCTGCTCGGTGTAGAGCTAGGCGTTGATTCGCTATCTGCTGTAGAGACGTCTTCTGTTGCTGGCTGCGATGACGCACTGGGCTCAGGGGTCGGTGCCCGAGCGACATAAATATTGACGCTACTGCCCACCTCAACTCGAGACCCGGACGTGGGGGAGGTGCGCAAGACGGTACCCGCAGTAGCACTCGTGGTTTCCTCAAAATGAAGCTGGACATTCACACCAAGGGCAGTGATCGCCGTGGCAGCCTCATCAGAAGTCATACCCTCCAGGTTACTCGGTAGTGTCACAGACTGTGGCCCCGCAGAGTACTGAATAGTGATAGTTTCCCCCACTTGCACGCTGCCGGTCGGTGAAACTGAGAGAACGGTATCAACAGGTTTATCGGAGGTAACGCCGGTGGTACGGGTAGAGAATCCCATAGTGGTGAGTTCGCTGACTACGGCATCAAGCGGCCTTCCCTCAAAGTAGGCGTTGTCGATATCAACCCGCTGCTTCTCGGTCTCCGTGCTTTCAGCTGTAGGTGTCGGCGAGGCATTGACCGTTGAAATTGTGCCAGATGCGGTGGGCGGAGTTTCTGTGGTGCCGGTGGAATTTGAAGCATTGAAAAGGACGAACCAAACAATTGCAGCCACCAGCAGTAGGGCGAGCACCAAAGATACCCAACCCCAGGGACTTTTTTTCTTTGGAGGTTCACTCCTATAGCTCTGAACGGGCTGGGACGCAGGAACACGCGCAGTTGTGGGCTCAGGCTCAAACTGCGCACCCGTGCCAAACCGTGCCGCAGTAGGGGAGACAGCCGTAGGGGCAGTAATGACCGCCGTGGCGTCCCCATCTGCACCCTGGGGGAGGAACTTGCTCAAAGAAGGGACAGCCTTAAGCGCTGCAGGCATATCGCGGCGGCGAATCGCATCGATAGCTGAAGCGAGAGCGGTTGCCGTTTCCGGGCGCTCGGCGGGATCCTTGGACAGCAGACACATAATGAGAGCAGCTGCTGGCGCGGGGACGTCCCTAGGCAGGGCAGGGGGCGGATCATTGACCTGCGCTAGCGCAATAGCAATCTGTGACTCACCGGTGAAGGGTCGTTTACCTGCCAAGCACTCGTAGCCGATAATACCCAAAGAGTACATGTCAGAAGACGCCGTTGCCTGCTGCCCTGTTGCCTGCTCCGGTGCAAGATACTGGGCAGTACCCATGACCTGACCGGTAGCGGTGAGAGGTACCTGGTCCGCCAAACGCGCGATACCGAAGTCGGTGACCTTAACGCGTTCGTCCGGAGTGACAATCAGGTTGCCGGGTTTGACGTCGCGGTGCACCAGCCCCTGAGCGTGGGCTGCAGCAAGCGCGCGGGCGCTCTGAGCCATGATGTTGAGGATGCGGTCGGCGGGAAGCTTCTTATCCCGCTCAATGATGGTAGAAAGAGGGTCTCCGGGTACCAGCTCCATCACCAGATAGGCTGAACCGTCTTCTTCGCCATAGTCAAAGACATTAGCCACTCCGGGGTGGTTAAGAAGAGCTGTATGGCGCGCCTCAGCGCGGAAACGTTCAAGGAAGCCGGGATCTCCCGTATATTCCTCTTTCAGAATTTTTACGGCGACGATGCGGCCTAGCACCTTATCGCGAGCCTTCCACACCTCACCCATACCGCCAATCGCGATACGTTCGGTCAGAGTGTAGCGACCGCCCAAAGTCATATCTACCGAAGGCCTCACTAGTTCAACACCGCCTCAAAAATTTGCTGGGCCGCACTCGTCGAAAGCTGCGATCCAGTTGTAGTATCTACATCTTCATACACTACCGCGATTGCCACCTGGGGGTCATCCGCGGGAGCAAAACCTGTAAACCAGGAGTTAACCGTGTCGGTACCTGTCTCAGCTGTTCCGGTTTTACCGCCGACAGAGACCCCGTCGACACTGGCCCCCGCAGCAATTCCGTGATCCACCGAATTAACCATCCAATCTCTCACCTGATGAGCTACCGCAGGGGAAGTGGAGCGGCGCAACTGCTCAGCTGAGAAATCGTAGAGCGAACTCAGGTTATGCGACTTGACCGAACGAATCAGGTTGGGTTTCATTTGCACCCCTTCATTGGCAATAGCTGCACTGGTCATCGCCACCTGCAGGGGGGTTGTTTTTACATCGTACTGACCGATAGAAGCGAGTGCTAACTGGCTATCTTCCATGTTAGTGGGGAAAACAGATTGAGAGACGGTAAGAGGAATTGAAAGATCTTGCCCGTACCCAAAATTCTGGGCGGTCTGCGCAATTTGCTCTTGCCCCACCTTCATCGCAATTTGCGCGAAGGGCGTGTTGCAGGATTGCGCGAAAGCCCATTCAATCGTTGCCTCACTACGAGCTGTGCAATTACCGCCCAGGTAGTTAGGCAAAGTGACATCGGTGTTGGGCAGGCTAAGGTTCTGGGGGTTGGGGATGACCGAATCAGCCGTGTACTCACCGGACTCAAGGGCGGCTACCGCGTCAATGATTTTGAAGGTGGACGCCGGTGCGTAGGTGTCGCCCGCAATGGCACGGTTGTAGAGGGGCCGGTCGGGGTCTTCATTCAGTGCTGCGTACTCTGCAATAACCGGCTCTGCATTGTGTGAGGCCAGCACATTAGGGTCGTAGGAAGGACTCGATACCATAGCCAAAACCTCACCGGTCTTGGGGTTCAGAGCAACGATAGAGCCCTTATGCCCCTGTAAGAGGTTATAAGACAGCTGCTGAAGCTCCCCATCAATCGTGAGCTCAACACTCGCGCCGGCAGCGGTATTACCAGTGAACATTTGAGCTATACGGTCATAGAATTGAGCATCAGAGTTACCCGAGAGCTGCTCGTCCATGGCAGACTCCAGACCGGTAGCCCCGTAGATCGATGAGAAATACCCCGTTAAGCCCGCGTAAATATCAGCCTGTGGATAGGTGCGCTGGAAAGCATACCCATCATTTGACTCCACAGAGACGGCAACTTCAACACCGTCCACCACAATTGAGCCGCGCTGAGAACCGTAGCTCTCATAAAGAGTGCGGGAGTTCCATGCATTAGCTTGCAGATCCTTTGAGTCAAAGAACTGAACATAGGTAAGCGTTCCTAGCAGTAAAACAAAGATGCAAGCCGACGCGATCCAAGCTCTACGGATTGCTGTATTCATCCTCTACCTCCCTGTGGTGTGGTGGAGTCGGTGATACGAGAGATAACTGAGGTTGCTCCGTCTGCTTCGCTGCCGCTGTAGTCAACGCTGTCAGCGCTATCGAAGGCTTCTACCACGTGGGGTGCACGCGCTGCGTGGGAGATAGCGAGCAGGATGGCTACGATAATCCAGTTAGAGAGCAAGGACGAGCCACCCGCTGACATGAAGGGGGTGGTGAGACCGGTGAGGGGAATCAGGCGGGTTACACCTCCAATGACCACAAAAAGCTGGATGACCATCAACGCCGAGAAACCCGCAGCAAGGAGCTTACCGAAGGCATCGCGGGTGCCAAGAGCTGCGCGGAACCCTCGCGATATCAGGAGCAGAAAAAGCATGAGAATTGCACCCAGGCCCATGAGACCTAGTTCTTCACCCAGGGCAGTAATAATCATGTCTGAGTTGGAATATGAGACCAGGTCCGGGCGTCCGTTGCCCCAGCCGCGCCCAAAGAGACCTCCCGAAGCTAGCCCGAAGAGGCCCTGCACAATCTGCCCCGAACCACCCAGGGGCTGGTTATAGATTTCCGGCTCAAAGGCATGCGTCCAAGCGTTGATGCGGTAGTGCACATGGGAGATGTAGTTGTAGGCCAGGAGGCCTCCCGCCACCACGAAGAGTAAGCCCAGAGCGACCCAGGTCAGACGGCCGGTCGCCAGGTAGAGCATCACTAGGAAGATACCAAAGAAGAGAATGGCGGAGCCCAAATCGCGCTGGAAAACCAGTACCGCTAGGCTGATGAGCCAGGCGACCACCATGGGTGCCATATCCCTGAAGCGGGGTAAGCGTACCGGGCCAATTTTTTTACCCGCCAGAAGAATAAGATCTCGATGCGTTGATAGATAGCCAGCAAAGAATATAGCCAAAGTTATTTTGGCTAGTTCGCCGGGCTGGAAAGTTCTGCCACCCACAGAAATCCAAATTCTTGCACCATTAATCTCAAGACCCAGGAAGGGCATGAGAGGCAAGATTAGCAAGAGTACTGACGCTAGAAGGGAGATGTAGGTGACCTTCAAAAGGATTTTATGATCCCGCAAAAAGAAGAGCACAACGGCTGAGACCACCATCGCCAGGCCCGTCCACATCAGCTGCATGGCACCCGCATTGGCCGGGGTAGTGAGGTCAATACGGTAAATCATTGCCAGCCCCAGACCGTTAAGAGCCACAGCAAGAGGCAGAATAAAAGGATCGGCGTAACGAGCACGCAGGTACATCACCGCATGCAAGATAAGCGCACCCACCCCCTGCACCAGCAGAGCCTGCAACCACATGCGGTTCTCAACTGCACGATCAGGGTCAATGAGGTACATAGAAATGGGGCACAGAGCTATTGCGCACAGCGTTAGAAGCAGCTCGGTAAGCCGGCGAGAGCGCGGTGTATCCACGCGTGAAACTGTCGATGCTTTATTCACCGCTACCTCCTTCAGTGGCGCTGGGCTGAGGCGTTGGGGTTGCGGTTGTCACGGTGCCGGGGGTAACCCGAGCAGGTAATTGTTCCCGCAAATTCTCCACCACTTGTTGCGCCTCTTCTTGGCTACTGACCGTGATGGTGCCGTTAAGGAGGGACTGAGAAAACTCCGGTAGGTCGCTGACCTTCACGTCAGTTTCTTCAACCACACTGTGCAAAGTAAAGGGCCCTAAGTTCTGATTAATCCCGTTAAAGATAGCTACCTGCTCACCTTGAACACCCACGTAGTACTGGTCCTTGGTCCAAGAGAAGAAGATAGAGGCCGAAGCGGCTACAACAGCCAGGGTTAATGCCGCCACAAAAAGGCGCATAGGCCAGCGGTGGGGCGCCGGGTGCTCCTCCTTGAGAGCGGCCCTAAACTCTTCTGGCAGTTCGGCCGGCTCAAGCCCGGCATCCCCCTGATGAGAGAGGGTAGCGAGATTTTCTGCGGTGCGCGCTGTTACCGCCGGGATCATGCCCGTCCGAGTAGCATTAGCAGCAGCACCCACCAACTCATGGGGGCGCTCGGCAAGCTCCCTGCGCAAGACGGACGCCGGGGTAGGCTCGGACTCCTGGCTATCGGGGTGTTCCATGATCGCGTCCTCGGGCTTATCAACGCCAGCCCGAACGGTCATGGCATTAAAAACGCCATCCGAGAAGGACTCACCACGCCACTTGCCGTGCCGTAGAGCGTTGCGTGCCTTTGCGTGCTGGGGGAGGCGGCGGCGCCAGGGGGTGTGGTGAAGGTCATCTGAACCCTCATCCTCAGAAGATGCTTCCCAACCGGCGTTCACGGTTTCATCAGTGCTCTCGGTAGGGCTGCTTTCTGCCTCTTGCTCGACCGTGGGGTGCACACCCACTAGCTGGCCGTCCATGCCGTACTTACGCACGGGAATAATGGGCTGAGGCGCGGTCACCGCTGTAGAAAGAGATGCCTCTTCAATAACCGAAAGAGCGATGACCGTGACGTTATCGGGTGCCCCCCGCTCCAGCGTCATATTGACCAGGAGGTCGGTCATCTGCCCCAGGTCATCGGTGGAGCGCATCATTGTCTCAATTTCTTCTACCGAGACCACTGCGTCCAGACCATCGGAGCTAAGAATCCACTTTTCGCCCACTTGGGCATCTAAGGTGCGCAACTCAAGCTCGGGGGAGGCATCTACGTCGCCCAGAACCCGCATAATGACGTTCTTATGCGGGTGCTGAGCTGCATCTTCGGGCGAGATACGCCCCTCCTGAAGGAGGCGCTGTACAAAAGTGTGATCGGTGGTGACCTGCTCAAAGATCCCGCCCCGCAAACGGTAGGCACGAGAGTCACCAATGTGCGCCATCTCGATATGGTCCCCATCAATGAGAAGGGCGGTGCAGGTGGTCCCCATGCCTGCTAGGCGCGGGTTGAGATCAACCAGCTCATTCATGATGATGTTGGCGTTCACAATTTCATCGGCCAGGTAAACTCCAGCGTTACCGTTGAAACCTGCGTGGTCAAGGGGAGCTAGGTCAAGCACGGTGGTGGCCGAGGCGACGTCGCCGCCTACGTGCCCGCCCATGCCATCGGCAACTACCGCAAGGTAGTGGCCTGCGTAGCCTGAATCGTCATTTTTAGAGCGCACCCTACCCACATCGGAGCGGGCGGCAAAGCGGAAAGCGATCCCCATACTTAGGCTTTCAACTGCATGGTAGTGCGGCCTACACGGAAATTCTGCCCTACTTCAATGGGGGTGGCACGCGTCAGGCGCTGTTCACCCACGAAAGTGCCATTGGTAGACCCCAGATCCTCAAGGAACCAGCGGGAGCCCTGCGGGAAAAGGCGGGCATGGTGGCCTGAGGCGTAGTCATCTTCCAAAGACACCTCAATATCTGAAGAGCGACCCATGGTGACGGGCTGATCATCAAGGCGCATGATAACCCCTGCCTGGGACCCATCAATGATAGCGAGCTGAGTAGCGCGAGGCCGGGGCGCTGGGGTGACGCTCGGGGGCGTTGGGGAGTCAGGTGTCGCGGTGTCTGCTGAAGCTTTGGCGGTGCGCACGTTGCGGCCTACGCCTAAATCACGACGCGAAGCAGCTAGAACCATGAACACAAAGAGCCACAGCAAAATCAAGAATGCAAAACGCAGAACTGTCACGGTAATTTCTGACGCCATGAGCTACCCCCTGCGAATCATGAGACGAAAAACGATGCGGGCCCGGCCCATCTCAATCACCGATCCGTTGGTGATTTCGGCGCGACCCATTAGGCGCTGTCCGTTGATGTAGGAGCCGTTGGTGGAGCCCAAATCGACAGCCAGGTAGGCGCCGTCCTGCTCCACAATTTCTAGGTGCCGGCGCGATACCCCGGTGTCTTCAACGGTGATATCCGCACTGGAACCTCTGCCTAGAGTAACCGGCAGGGCGCGAACCGCTATGCGTTCACCATTAACCTCCAGGACTACCTGCGGCTTGGGAGCTACAGACCCCGGGCGCTGCCGGGGAAGGTCAGCCGCGGGCACCGGCTGAGTGCGAGCCTGCTGGGCAGGACGCGTAATACGGTTCGGTAAAGAAGGAGGGGTAGAGGCCGGGTATGAACCTAAGCCAGCGCTGTGATGCTTGGTGGTTTTACTGGGTGGGGCTGCGTCGGGAGCGGGTGTAGCTACCTGCTGCTGCACTCCAGTAACAATGAAGTCATCGGACTCCAGCTCATCACCCACGGCAAAAGTAACGCGTACCGCGCCGCGCAGGGAATAACCCTGAGTGCGGGCGTGCCGAATCGCTACGTCGCAGAGCTCCTCAGCGAGAGGGACCCCCCACTGCTGGGCGCGGGAAAAATCCTGGCTGGAGAACTCAACGGTAAAAACGTTAGGTGCGATGGTCCGGCCGGACGCGATCGCATAGGCCTTCTTGTCCATTTCGGTGCGCAGGCGGTTAGCGATATCAACGGGTTCGAAAGCTCCACCTTTGCTGAAGGTGCCGCGGACAGCCTTTTCTAGGCCCTGTTCGATTCTGTCAATGAATCCCATGCTTGCCTCCTTCAACAAACGTATGTGGTGAGCTCCGCCGGGCGGGCGGTTGCGGACTGTGAACCATAGTGGGGCACAGTCTAAAACACCAGTCTAGTAGATAACCGTAAAAACACCCTTGGAAACCCTGGGCGCTACCCGTCAGTAAGGCTCACTCAGCTAGATTCTGGCACTGCAGGGCAGTGATTGGTGTGACCTATTGCATGTAGACTGGATAGTTTTTGGTTGGACACCCTCACCGGGCCTTGTGTATAGTTATCTTCGTTGCTCATTCGGCAACTCAAAAATGAATAATGCGCAAGTGGCGGAATTGGCAGACGCGCTGGCTTCAGGTGCCAGTGATCGCAAGATCGTGGGGGTTCAAGTCCCCCCTTGCGCACAGAGAAGAAAAACCCGTTTCCTTTTGAAGGAAGCGGGTTTTTCATACCTATGTGCTGATTTATGTACCAATATCCTAATTTCCCGTCCGAGCGTTCTCTATATCCTCCAGACGCAACCGCGGCAGTTCTAAACCTTCCTCAGTACGCCATGGCCGCGCATCCGGTGCAGTTGTATACTCGATGCGGCGAGCGCTGGTGTAGAGAGGCGTAGCTACAGTGGCTTACCCCCAAGGGACTGAGGTGCGGCAGGGTGCAAGCTCAAAGGCGCGGTTATGCCTGGATAGCCCCACAACTATGTGTGTAGTAATCAAAACCTGTAAAGCGCCGGTTTGGGACTTTTTACCCGACCGGGTAAGAAGTCGTAGGGTTGCATAATATAGGCATTACTTGCACCATGCTGCAGGGTGCTCACTGGACGCGTACCCTCTCAGGCTACTTCTGGATGCAAAGCCGACAGTTCGTAAGTTTTGGGTTTTTCCGCGATGCCACAAAAAAATGTCGGGTGTATCTCATGGGCTGAGGATCCTTAGATTTCTCATGCTCGAAAATATCGAATCTCAGAATAGGTGGGCTCCTGACTATAGAGGGCATCATCTATAGCGGCAGCGGGCGGGCTCCCTCCTAATTGTGGAGGTAGCCGGATCACCCTAGCTTTGTAAGCAAGTGCACCCCTAGCCAATTCCCCGCACGTGGAAAAACTGTCAAAACAACACACCCGCGCTCGTCACATCTCCCACCCCTAACAGTTCACAGCCCACCGCGAGCGCATAGGCAGAAAGAGAGAGCCGGTAGCTAAGGGGCAGGTGTTGCTGGGGTATTACTTGCTCGTGGTGAGCTTTTCTAGGCGCTGCACTAGCTCGCGTGATGCTTTGTTGCGTTGCAAAAATTCCGGGCTGCAGTAGTTGATGTAACGCTGGAGTAAGGCTATTTCTTCTTCTGTGTGTTTGAGCTTTCGTAGGATTATTGCAGCTTGCCGGGTGTAAGCCGGTGGCGGGTTTACAAAACCGCCGTTAGCCCCCAGGTAGGTTTTATCTTCTTCGGCCGCGTGCACTGCTGCCAGTGCCATATCTAAGGCAGCTTCTAAGTTTCCATCTCTTTTGAGCTGATTAATAGGTTCTACTAGCTCCAGATAATGCAGTCCGCTGTCGGTATACCCCGCGCCGGGCGTAGCGCGTTGCTCGGTCGTGCGCGGTGCTTGTGTTTCTGGGTGCAGCATGGCGCGGTTTTGGCGATCTAGGCGCTGTTGTTGCGCGCTCATGGGTGGGCGTTGCTGGGTGGTGTATTCCCATTCCCCGGCGCTCGCTGAGTTACGCACCCAGCATTCAACGCGTAGACCTTTAGCGGTGTGGGCGGTGAACATTTGCACTTCTACCGGTTGCGCGCCGGTATCGGGTAGAGGTAGCGAGTGGGCGAGGTATGCCGGGAGGTACCCGATGATTTCACCCATGACGGTTACTGCTACGGCGTGCGGGTCTACTGGGTTAGCGGTGTCTTTGATGATCTGGCCGGTGGTTTCAAGGTAGCCGTTATCTTTGAGATCGTAGAGGGTGGCGATATGGTGCGCGCCGTCTTTGGTGTAGGTGGTAGTACCGGTGACTTTGGTGGGTGGTATACGCGGGGTGGTGGTGGGAGTCGGTGCCTGTGGTGCGGGTGTTGCCGATGGCTGGGAGGTGCCAAAGACTTTAGATAGAAAGCCCATGGGGTTAATCATGCGCTACCCCTAGGCGGTGTGATCGGTTGCGGTGTGCTGATTGTGGAATATGAAGAATTGTAACGCCCGTCGTAAAGTCTAGTGACTGTCTCTTCTTTTTGATGCGCTAGCGAGCGCGGTTTTAGGGTGGCTCATGCGGGTCGTGGTTCTTGTAGTGTCAGTGGGTTGTGGTGGGTGCGCTACAGTGGCGTGATATTCATTTGCCCGCGGGGGCGTATTGCCGTCATGCGCTCAGTTGATGAAGAGAAAGGCGCTAACGGTTCTGTGGGACTACCAAAGAACGGTAAAACTAGGGTGGTTGATATTCTGTCCGGTGATATTCAAGCGCTCAAAGAATACAAGGCGGCGCGGGGTGCCGTATCGTTTGAGTTCATCAAGCCTAAAGCTCTTGTCTTTGGTGTGGGAGCTGATAATCATATGCGGTGGGGTGATACTGTGAGCCAGCGTTTTGAGCAGGTAACGCGGCGCGGTCAGGCGGCAGCGGGAGATAAGTACCCTCAACTCTCAGGGCTACCCGTCATTCCCTTTCACAATCTCAGGCACACCCATGCCACTCACTTACTGCAAGTAGGTCTACCGGCGAAAGTGGTGCAGGAGCGTTTAGGGCATAAGACAATCAGCATCACCTTTGATGTTTACTCTCATGTTCTGCCGTCAATGCAGCAAGACACGGTGAGCCGTTTGGGCGCTATGCATGCCTAACTTATGTACTATGTGTACTAATTTATGTACTGCCGATAAAGAACAAAGACGTATTTAGGTGTATTTTCTCAGGTGGTAGAACGTGAAAAACCCTGCAAATACGCAGTATAAAGTACGCGAATGTATCAGCGAGTACCTTGCATCGTTGGGGTTCAAGTCCCCCCTTGCGCACAGAGAAGAAAAACCCGTTTCCTTTTGAAGGAAGCGGGTTTTTTTGTTGCCTGCGGTTTCCTGTGCCCTCTGGAGTTACTTGGCCTGCCCTCGTGTGCTGGTGGTGCCGCGGCACCCTGTGCGGCTCAATAAATAGAATACACATACTAATAAATATAGAATATGTGTACTAGTATGTGGGTATGAAAGCAGTCCTTATATCTAAGATTCGCGCACTGCAGCCGCTGCATCTGCCTCTGCCGCCCACGCTGATACCCGCCGGCTTCCCCTCGCCGGCGCAGGACTACCAGGCCACCAGCATTGACCTCAATGAACTTCTCATTAGGGATAAAACTTCCACCTATATCTTCCGCGTTACTGGCTCGTCCATGGTGGATGCAGGCATAGCGGACGGTGATGAAATTGTGGTGGATCGCTCCATCACCCCTGTGCCCGGGGACGTCGTGGTCGCCAGCCTGGACGGTGAATTCACCGTTAAACGCTTCATCATCGACCGGCAGGGTCAGGGTTGGCTCACCCCCGAAAACCCTCAGTACCCCGCACTGCGCATAGAAGCCCTCTCAGACTTCACGATCTTCGGGGTGGTGACCAGGAGCATCCACCATGTGCGCTGATACCCCAAGAACCCTCATCTTTCACGTGGACATCAACTCCTGCTACACCTCCTGCGAAAAGCTGCTGGACCCCTCCATCGGTAACCGCCCGGTGCTCGTCCTTTCTAATAATGACGGGTGCATTATTTCGCTGGACGCCGCCGCGAAGGATCTGGGCTTCATCATGGGCCAACCCTGGTTCACCGTGCAAGAGAAAGCAAAAGAGCTGGGGGTAGTAGTACGGTCATCGAACTACGAGCTTTATGGGGACATCAGCCACCGAGTCATGCTGCTGCTGGAGAGCTACGCCCAGGAATTTGAGCAGTACAGCATCGACGAAGCCTTTCTCACCATCACCGCCAGCCTGCCCCAAGCACGGGCCCTGGCCCGTCGGATCAAGGAGGATTTGGCGCGCAGAGTTGGCGTGCCGGTTTGTGTGGGGGTGGCGGCGTCCAAGACGTTAGCTAAGCTGGCCAATAGAACAGCCAAGAAAATACCGGCTCTCAGGGGTGTCTGCGTGTGGGACGCCCTGCCGCCCCAGCGGGTGGATGCCTTGTTGAGCACCCTCCCTGCAGGAGAAATATGGGGTGTGGGGAGCAGGGGTGCTCAAAAACTAGCGGGTATGGGAATTCTCAGTGTCAAAGACCTGAAAGAGGCCTCGCTGGGGCTGATTCGCAAGAGGTTTTCGGTGGTGCTCATGCGCACGGTGCTTGAACTGCGCGGGGTAAGAGCGATTGAGCTTGAACCTGAGCGGGTTTTTAAAGATCAGATGATGTATTCCCGCTCTTTTTCTGACCCGGTAACCAGCGAAGACACTATGCGCCAGGTTCTGAGTATCTATGCCCAGCGTGCCTCTGGACGTCTGGCCAAGAGCGGGCAGGTTGCTGGGTTAGTCAGCGCTTTTTGTTCGACCTCCCGCTACGCCGCAGGAGGTTTTGTACGCGCTGACGTGCAGGTGAAACTGCCTGCGCCTACCGCTGACCCTATTATTCTCACTCAGGCCTGCGCCCAACTGCTGGAGCGCGCCACCTTTGGGGCGGTGAGGTACGCAAAGGCAGGGGTGGTGGTCAGTGACCTGACGCCGGCTGGCGCTACTGCTCTGCTAGACCCCTTTGCCCTCAGCCACGAAACCCGTGATATCGCTGGTTTGGTGCACAGCATCAAAGAAAAGTGTGGCCCGCGCTCTCTGGGAGTTGGGTACGGGGGGCTGGCCCAATCACCTGCCTGGGAAATGAAACGCGAGATGCTTTCCCGACGCGGCACGACCCACTGGGCAGAACTCCCGGTCGCTGTCATCAAGTAATTCTCGGCGCGGGCGCGCCACCTGCGTGTAGCTACAGCACATGCTGGTCTAATAGAACTTAGATTTTAGGTGAAAACAATAGACCGCCCATGGCGTGGACGGTGATGGGCAAGGAGGGCGGTTTATGCCGACATCCAGGGGGCAGGAGCTGCCTTTAATCGTGCAGAAGGGTGCCGGGGCGTCCTTACCCGCTCAAATCGTGGAGCAAATACGCCCGCTCATCGAGACGGGAGTGCTCAAAGCTGGTGACCTGCTGCCCTCAAGTCGAGATTTAGCCCGCCAACTGGGTGTCTCCCGCGGCACGGTGGTTTTCGCTTATGAGCAGCTCATCGGTGAGGGCTACCTGCAAGCCGGTCACGGGGGCACCAGGGTGGACGCTCACCTGCGGCACCGGCGCCTAAGCCCACACAACTCCGGCCAGAGAAATTCGGTTCTTGACCCTGAATCGGGTAAAAACGCATCTGTTGCGACCGCTGTAACCGCCGGTATGCCAGCTACCGCACCCGGTCAATCTGCCGTAACCCCCGAAGAGCACCCCGCGCCTCTTCGGCACGGCGTCATTAGCCTCTTGCCTGGCGCTCCTGACACCACCCTTCTTGCGACCACCGAGTGGCGTGCCGCCTGGCGTCGTGCGGCCGCCAACCCCGCTGATGGCTACCCAGCAGCAGGATCCACCCAACTGCGCACCCACATTACCGAGCATCTGCGCCTCACCCGCTCAGTTCTGCGCTCACCTGACGACGTGCTAGTCACTGCCGGTGCCCGCGAAGGCTTCCGCCTCTTACTCACCCTCTTACGCCGCCGTGTGCGCAACCGCCCCTTGCGCATCGCGGTGGAAAACCCTGGCTACCCCTCCCTGCACCGCATTCCACAGGCCTTCGGTCACACCGTTATCCCCATTCCCGTGGACGAGCAGGGGCTTGACCCGCAATATCTACCGACTGGCGTCCAGCTACCGGACATCGTTCTCGTGGCCCCCAGCCACCAGTACCCCCTCGGGGCCTCTATGCCCGCTGCGCGCCGCCTCGAACTGCTGGAATGGGCCCGCACTCACCAGGTGCTTATCGTGGAGGATGACTACGACTCCGAACTGCGCTACACCGGCGACCCCCTACCCGCCTTGGCCGCCATGGACCGACCCGCTCACCACACCCACCCCGCAGGTGGTGGGGACCGTGTTATCACGCTGGGCTCCTTCGCCAAAGTGCTCACCCCGGGCCTTAACCTAGGATTTTTAGTGATGCCCAGACATCTGCGCGATGACCTACTCCACCTCCGCGCTGACCTGGGTAACCCGGTACCAGCCCTGGTTCAGGACGCCGCTGCTGATCTGCTAGCAGTCGGTGGGGTGCGCCGCCATATCGCCCGCATGCGCAAGGTCTACCGCGCTCGCCGAGCCCTGGTGGTTGAACAGCTAGGCGACCTGCCCGGGGCAGACATTCTGCCCATGGACGGCGGTCTGCACGCGGTCTTACAACTACACTCCACTGCTGATGGGGAGGCTGATCTAGTGGAGCGGGCTGAAGGTGCAGGGGTGCTGGTTGCGCCCTTGGGCTCCTACTGGTCGGCCCCTGCCGGGGTGGAGGTCTCAGAGGTAAGCGAGTCGAAAGGTGATGAGCTTACCACCGCTCCGTTACCCCTGAAAGGGGTTGTCATAGGTTTTGGTGGAATGAATGACCGGAAACTGGCAGAAGGGCTACAGCGCTTGCGCCGCGTCCTCTGATGCCCCTGTAAAAGTTGATACCCTTAGCACCACTGGCGCGCCCTTAGAGTGCACTCACTATATGCCTCACACCGCCCGAACGTGAGAGGCCACCCGGGTTCGCTACACTGGAACGGTGACTCACGAAACTGATGCCCCCACCCCCGTACCAGACCGCCGCTTAGCTGCTGCTCTGGCAGCTCCCACCGCCACCCACGCTCTGGTTTTTCTCATCTTTGGGCTGGTAACGGTCTTCTGGCAGGAACCCACCCTCACCGTTATCACCGTGATGCTTACTGCCTACCTGCTGGCTTACGGCGCGGCGTCCTTCTTTACCTCCCGCGCCCTCTTGCGTGAGGGGGATGACCAGAATAGTCAGGTCTTCACCTCCATCGCAGGCATTCAGGCAGGTGCCGGTGTGCTGGTGCTTCTGCTGCCGCGTGGGGAGTTCTGGCTGACTCTGGTGGTGTGTGTGGCTCTGGGCCTCACCGGCGTGTTGAAAATGCTGGCGGGTATGCGCACCAAAGGACACAACCCGGCAGCCCGTGACTGGCAACTTGAAGGTGCCATCATCACCATATTTGCCGCCGCTCTGCCGGTAGTGTCAGAAATCGGGGACAAGGCCATTATGGGCACCGCCGGTGCTGGTGCACTTATTGCCGGTGTCTTTGTCATGATTGGTGCTCTTACCCTGCGCTCCGCAGGTAAAGGTGTCTAGGTTACCTCTGCAACTTGTCCCCGCGGTCAGGCAAAAAACAGTTTGACCCCGTAGACTGGTCTGAGCACATTTTCAGGAGGAATTAGACGTGACTCAAAAGCCTGGCTCAGAAGAGCGCGGTTTCAAAGCCCAGGTGCGCGGGCCCCTTATCATCGCCTTTGTTCTGGCGATAGTGGCTTTTTTGTGCACCTTCATTTTTGCGACCGGCGGCACCGATAACGCACCTCAGCTGGTGCTGGCTCTCACGGTTGCCGGCGCAGTTTTTGTGGTTACTCTGGTCATGTGCGCCACTCTCATTTTGGTGGAGAAGCCCAATGATCCCTCACTGGGTGAGGGCACCGGTGTGAACCGGTCCTCCGCTAAGCTCTACGCCGAGGCGCGCGCCCGCCGCGAAGCTGAAACCAAACGTCGTGAGGCCGAAGAAAAAGAGCGTCTGGCCCGCAAAATTGATGAAGCGAACGCCGCCAAGGACGCCCAACAGGGCGTGTCCAAACCCGGCCAGTAGGAACCTGCGTTTAGCTGTTGTTCCACCGGGACATGCGGCGCTTAGCTGTTGAAGTTTCTTTGCCGATAGGCTCAACTCCTAGAGCTTTACCGAGGCCAAAGTTAGGCATATTGAGGTAAATGCTTTCGCGAGCTGGCGCAGAAACCTGATAGGTTTCATGCCATAGGCCTACATGATGGTTGGCTTTCTGGGTGAAGTTTCGCCAGGCCTGGACGTGGGGTGCTTCTGTGAGTGAAGCGAAATCCTGCAAGGCTTCGGGGCTTTCCCAGTACTGTACCGCTAGGATGGTGCGTTTCACCCAGAGCTCCTGACCAAGGAAACCGGTTTCAGGGTGTTGCTCTAGGTATTTCACCATCTTCTGATAAGCCCTCATGACAGGGACGTAAGCATCCGGCCGCAGAGGTGAGTTAATGCGCACGCCTAGCATGAAGACAGTGACATCTTGCGATGCTGATGAGGTAAAACGTCCGAGATTAAGACCTTGCACGATATTCTCCTTGTGCTTCATCAGTGTTTAAATAACACTGTTATTAAATAGCCTAGTGATACTCTTATGGGGTGTCAAGACCAACTATGTATGGAGCTGAGTACCACCAAAAAATCGTCGTGGCAGCAGCGCAAATTATTGCCGATGAAGGCTTGAGCCACCTTTCTTTAAGGACGGTTGCTCGCAAGGTGGGAGTTTCTACGACAGTTATCTACTCACTGATTGGAAACCGAGAAGACTTGATTGAAGCAGTCTCTCGCGAGGCCCGAGGCTCATTTGTGCGCGAACAGCGAGCGGTAGGTTGTACCGAGAATGTTCTGGTAGACCTCAAGAATCTAGGGCGCGCTTACCGCCGGTGGTCTCTTGAAAACCCAGCTCTCTACAGTGTGATGTTTGGAGGCTACTTTGGCCCCCAGGAGATTGACCGGGAGCCGATAGCCCCCTTGGCGGATGCGGTTCACCGCATTCATGCTCAGGGTAGGTTAAAAATAGAGGACCCCTGGCAGGCCGTCTGGGCTTTCTGGTCGGCAGTCCACGGGGCAACGACTCTCGAAATTGCAGGTGGCTGTGTGATGGTTGGGGGGCAAAGTGAAGAGAGCTTTGAAGTCATCCTTGAGGGCATGGTGCGGGGGTTGGTGAGCGCCTAGCGCCTGCAGATGCGGATTGCTGATCCCCCAAACCTTGAGGTGGGCGAAGCGGTGCGCGTCATAAGTTGGGGTGTGCTTCAGGGAGGATTAGAGTGGAGATAAGGAAACCGCGCAAGGTTGCGCATCCACCGCAAAGGAGCACCCCGTGAGCAAGAAGGACAAGAAACCCCAGGCTAAGAAAGAGAACGCCCAGAAGACTCTGGTAAAGACCCCCAAGAGCGTTCGGCGTTCCTCTGGCAAGGTGCAAGAAATCTTTGCCCAGGCAACTAAAAAGCACCTCGCCCAGCACGGGGATGAAAAGAAAGCCAAGAAAGCGGGCAAGGAGGCCCTGAAAAAGAAGGGCTACCAGAAGACCGACGGCATATGGGGCAAGTCTGCTGCTGAAGAGAATGCCAAGAAGTCTGACAAGAGCCCCGAGAAGGGCGCTGCAAAGAAGTCTGATAAGAAAGCCGAAAAGCTTAAGGGCGAGAAGAAATCTGACCAGGATACTAAAAACGCTAAGGGTGCCGCGCAGCTAACGGACCAGAAGCCTGGCAAGAAAAGCGGCAGAAAAGGCGCTGAAAAAGCTGCCGAACAGCAGCTAGAGCCTAAACCCTCTAAAAAGGCTAAGAAAGCTAAGAAGAAGAAAAAGAAGATTCAGCGTGAGAACCAAGGGCCCCTGAAGGCCGCCACTAACTCTCTGGATATTGAGACCCTTCTGGGTGAGGATATCCCCGATGAGAACATGTACAGCTCCGCAGATGTAGAGGTTGAACCAGAGGTAGACCTAGATGAAATGGAAGACCTGGTGGATGCTGAAGATCCCGTCGAACCGCTGGATGAGCTAGCGCTTGCAGAGTTCGACCGGGAGTTTGCTGAGGAAGTCGCTGACCTGGAAGAAGTTGAGCACCCCGGCGCCCCCTCGGGCGCCGAGGCCCCCGCTCAGCGTCGCCCCATTGAGGTTTTTACCCGTCAAGAACTCTACGAAGAGGCTAAAGAGCTGGACATCCCGGGCAGGTCAAGAATGACCAAGCAGCAACTTTTTGATGCTATCGAAGAGGCAACCGCCTAGCACCATTGCCTAACGATGAAAGGAGCCGGGGCTCGCAGTGATCTGCGGGCCCCGGCTCTTTAGGGGAGGCTGGGGTGCTTAGATAAAGACCCTATCGAAGTAGTCCGCGATACCTTCACAATCGGTGAGGGGCAGTACAGCGCCGACATACTGGTCGGGGCGCACAATCACTACGGCACCTTCGCGGCTGATACCGCGCTGTTCAAAGATATCCTCGCCGGGCAGGGTGCAGTAGATGTTCTCCCAGTATTCCACCTGGCGGCTACCCACCAGCGGGCGGAAAGCTGCCGGGGCGTCGGTGGTTTCGAACTCGGTGTGCAGATGCTGGTAGGTGACCAGGGGCTCGATGCGGGTATCAAAACCGGAACCGTCTGGCCGGTGCTTGATGAAGGGAGAGCGGGCGTCCTGAGTCAGGAAGTCGCTCAGCGCCTTCACCTTTGACTCGTCGGACGCGGGGTGGGCGGCATCGGCAAAAACGTAGAGGCGGTAGCGGCCATCGGCGGCAGCGTCGTGGCCCAAGAAGCGGGGGTAGGCGTTCTCGCGGCGATTGACGCGGGCGGCACGGAAGCGTTTGCCCACGGTGTAGCCAGTTGCCAGGCTCTGGTGCTCGGTGCCTCCGGTAATCATCGAAGGCTTGTACTCGGTCATGAAGCCAGCAGGGAACTCGGCAGTTTTGACGTAGAACTCCTCCAGGTATTCGGGGCTGGGTAGTTCCTCTGCCGGGGTTGCCATGAGGGTTGACCACTCTTTATCGAAGTCAATGAGGTTCTTGGCGATTTCCTGGCGCTCTCCGGAGTAGGTGTCCAGCAGGGTTTCGGGGGCGCGTCCGCTGAGCACATGCCCTAGTTTCCAAGAGATATTGAAGCCGTCCTGCATGGAGACGTTCATACCCTGACCTGCCTTAGCGGAGTGGGTATGGCAGGCGTCCCCGGTAATAAAGACGCGGGGAGTGCGGGTGCCGCGCTCCTCGGTGTCTACATCGTCAAAGTGGTCGGTGAGGCGGTGGCCAACTTCGTAGACTGAGTGCCAGGCAACGTCTTTCACGTCAATACTGTAGGGATGGTAGATGGCGTTAGCGCGGTTGATGATTTCTTCGATGGGGGTGTTGCGCACCGCGTGGTTGTCGTTCAAGGGAACTTCCCCCAGGTCAACGTAGATACGGGCCAGGTGGCCGCCCTCGCGGGGGATGTGCAGAATAGAGCCGTTCTTGGAGCTAATTGCACACTTCATGCGCCAGTCGGGGAAGTCGGTGTTGGCAACAACGTCCATAACACCCCAAGCGTGGTTGGAGGCGTCCCCGGCAAGAGTGCGGCCAATGGCTTTGCGGACGCCGGAGCGGGCGCCGTCGCACCCAATGACGTACTTGGCGCGCACGGTGCGCTCTTCACCTTCGCGTTCACCGGCGGTGTGGCGCAGGGTGACCTTGACGGGGTACTCCTCACCCTGTTTAACGGTGAGAGTGATGAATTCGATGCCGTAGTCGGGGGTGATGCGGCCGGGGGAGCGCAGGGCGAAGTCGGCAAAGTAATCCAGTATGCGCGCCTGGTTGACAATGAGGTGGGGGAATTCGCTGATGTCGTGCGGGTCGTCGATGGGCCGGGCAGTGCGCACGATGTTCTCGGGATGGGTGGGGTCCGGCTTCCAGAAGCTCATTTCGGTGATGTGGTAGGCCTCGCGGATGATTTCTTCGGCGAAGCGGAAAGCCTGGAAAGTTTCAACGGAGCGAGCCTGGATGCCGTCTGCCTGGCCTAGTTCTAAGCGGCCGTTGCGGCGCTCGATGATGCGAGTGTTAATCTCGGGAAATTGCGAGAGTTGGGCTGCAGCGATCATGCCGGCGGGCCCTGAGCCGACGATGAGAACGTCCATGGTTTCGGGGAGTTCGGTGGAACGGTCAATGCCGTAACCGGCGGCGTCTTGGATGCGTGGATCGCGGGAGACGTAGCCGTTGTGATGAAAATGCATGGTGCTCCTAGAAGGGCGGGGTGCGACACTGCACCCGGCAGGTATGTGATGGGTAACACTTGATTTGAATCATATACGATGTCCAAAATCGTGACAAGAGTCGATCGCATTTGTTTTTGCATCCTACAGCGTGCACCAGTACGGCAGGGGGTACAGCCCCCATGCCGAGCAAGAGGTGACCGGATTTTTTCTCATCGAGCCGCATGTTTTCTGGCCAGATGAGAAATCTGGTCACCGTGGTACAACCTCTGGTCACTCTGGTGAGATGGGCGTTCCTTAGATGCCTCGCCCCGGGGTCAGAATACCCGCCGGGTCTAGGGCTGCTTTGATAGCGCGTCCGGCGGCAAGGGTTGCCGGGGTTAGTTGCTCTTCCAGGGCGTGCAGTTTTGCTGAACCTATGCCGTGCTCGCCAGTCACCGTGCCACCCAGTTCCAGGGCTACAGCAGAAATCTGTGCCAGAACCGCCTCGGCGGACTCGGTTTCCTCACCCTGGGCGCCCGCGTAGACACTGGGGTGTAGATTACCATCCCCGGCGTGGGCGGTAATGAGCACGGGTCTGCTGGTAGCTTCGGAAATCTCCTGAATGCGCCGTATGAAGTGCGGTAGTTGAGGCACCGGGACGCCAGCGTCCCCCAATACCGTGAAACCTTCGGGGTAGATGGAGCTAAAGACCAGCCTGCGGGCTTCCATGAGGGAGAGACCTTCTGCTGTCTCGGTGAAACTAGCTCCCTGTTCGGCGCATATGCTTGCTGCCTGTGCGGCGTCTGTCTGAGCACTGGTTCCGGTGCAGAGACCCATCAACAGTCCGGCACCCGGTGCGGTGAGCCCCGCCCCGTGGTGCTTATTAATGAGTTGCACGATGGTGTGGTCGATCAACTCCAGGCTCTCTAAATTCAGCCCACTCTTGGTGAGAGCCAGCACCGCTGTGCCGGCGTCCTCTAGGGAGTCGTAGGAGGCGGCAAAGGTGTAGGGGGTGCCCTCTGGGAGGGGTTTGAGGCGTACGGTTGCGCGGGTGATGACGCCCAGAGTGCCCTCAGACCCCACAAAAAGTGGGGTCAGGTTGAGCCCGGCAACGTTCTTGATGGTCCGCGCACCTGTCTGAATGACCTCCCCGCTGGCTAGTACCACCTCAAGGGCTGCTACCGAATCCGCGGTCACCCCGTGCGCCAGGCAGCGCAGCCCACCGGCGTTGGTGGCGATGTTGCCGCCCACGGTTGAGGTGGTGGCGCTGGCGGGGTCCGGGGCAAAGAAGAGCCCTTGTGCCTGGGCGGCGGCATCTAGGGTGGCGGTCAGGACGCCAGGCTGGACGTCGGCAAGCCGCCCGGCGGCGTCGATGCTCAGCTCGGTCATGGCTTCGGTGCTGATGACTAGCCCACCATCGTAGGCTGCTGCCCCGCCCGCTAGACCGGTGCCTGCCCCTCGCACCGAAACTGGTAGCTGGTGGGCGCTTGCAAGGTGCAGGATTGCAGATGTATCGGCGGTGGTGCGAGGGAGAAAAACCGCCAGCGGGCGCCCGGACGCCGCTTGGGAGGCGTCTGTCAGATAGGGGGCTATATCATCATCGCTGGTCAGTGCTGGGCACCTAAGGTGTTTGATGAGGGTGGTGATATCACTGGTCATGGGTGCCTTCTCAAGATTTTTCCGTGCGCTCTATTGCTGTGATGTGAGTTACTTTGCTAGTGTAAGAAAATGATATACGATTTGGAATCAGATTCAAGAGCTTAATGAGGAGCCTTCATGACTGAAGCACCCAAGGCAACCGGCAAAGACGCCGCTGTCGTCCCGGTTACCCCCGGCAAAATCATTGCGGTTCACGTTGCCTACGAATCACGTGCAGCCCAGCGCGGGCGCCGCCCCTCCCAACCTTCCTATTTCCTGAAGCCCACCAGCTCCCTGGCGGGTTCCGGTGCCACTGTTGAACGCCCGGCAGGCACCGAACTGCTGGCCTTCGAAGGTGAAATCGCCCTGGTTATTGGCAAGCCCGCCCGCCGCGTCAGCGCAGACACAGCCTGGGATCACGTCGCCGCCGTCACCGCCTCCAACGACCTGGGTATCTATGACTACCGCCCGGCAGATAAAGGCTCCAACGTACGCTCCAAGGGGCGCGACGGCTACACCCCCCTGGGCCCCGGCCTCATCGACGCCCGCACCATCACCGAAGACCAGCTACGCGTACGCACCTGGGTCAACGGGCAACTAGTGCAAGAAGACGTCACCGAACCGGCGAACATGATTTTCCCCCTCTCTCAGTTCGTCGCTGACCTCTCCCAGCACATGACCCTGGAAACCGGCGACGTCATCCTCACTGGAACCCCGGCAGGCTCATCCGTCATCGCCCCCGGTGACACCGTAGAAGTTGAAGTGGACGCCCCCGTAGCACCGGGTGCACCCACCTCCGGCCGCCTGATGACCCACGTCATCGAAGGCCCCGGCGACTTCGACCCCGCCCTGGGCACCCTGCCCGCCACCGACGAAAAGCAGACCGAAGAAGCTTGGGGATCCCGCGAAGCTGCTGGCCTGCCCCCGGTCGCAGAAGAAGAACCCGTGCTCACCGACCGCCTGCGCCGCCTGCTCACCGCAGTGCCCACCGCAGGGCTCTCAGCTCAGCTACGCGCTCGCGGTCTGAATAACGTGGTCATTGAGGGCGTCTACCCTCAGACCCCCGGCACTATTATGGTCGGCACCGCCAAAACCCTACGCTTCGTGCCCAACCGTGAAGACCTCTTCACACACCACGGCGGCGGCTACAACGCCCAGAAGCGCTGCTTTGACGCAGTGGGCGAAGGCGAAGTGATTGTGATTGAAGCCCGCGGTGAAAGCGGCTCGGGCACACTGGGTGACATCCTTGCCCTACGCGCCAAGGGCCGCGGCGCTGCCGGCGTGGTGACCGACGGCGGTGTACGCGACTACGCGGCGGTCAAGGAAATCGGCCTACCCGTCTTCACGCAGGGTGCCCACCCCGCCGTCCTGGGCCGCAAGCACGTGCCCTGGGAATATGATGTGGCAGTCGCCTGCGGCAACGCCACCGTGCTCCCCGGTGACATTATTGTGGGCGATGATGATGGCGTTATCGTGATCCCCCCGCACCTGGCACTTGAAGTTGCCGAGGCCGCCTACGCCAAGGAACACGAGGACGCCTGGGTCGCCGAGCGTGTGGCAGAAGGCAACCCTGTGGACGGGCTCTTCCCACCCACCGGCATCTGGAAGGAAAAATTCACTACCTGGCTGGCTGACAACCCACCCGCTGACCTCTAACCCACCCCACCCTTACCCTCCTCAACCACAAGGAAGCTCATGAGCACCGCAGTAGCCTCACCCTCCGCCCCCGGCGGAGAGAGTTTGTCTAAAGCCCAAATCGCCTACACCTGGGTGCGCGAACGCATCGTCTCAGGGGATTATGCCCCCGGCCACCGTCTAGTGCTCTCAACCCTGGCAGCAGAACTGGACATGTCGGTGGTGCCCGTGCGTGAGGCCATCCGGCAGCTAGAAGCTGAGGGGCTTGCCAATTTTGAACGCAACGTGGGCGCACGCGTCGCCATGATTGACGAGGCCCGCTACGTGGAGAGTATGGAGGCGCTCGGCATCCTAGAAGGTGCTGCTACCGCCATGGCGCTGAGCAGTATCAGCGAGGAAGACCTAGCCCAGGCACAGGATCTCAATGATCAGCTGCGCGTTACCCTAGAGGACTTTGACCCCAAAACCTTCACTGAACTCAACCACCGCTTTCACAACGTGCTGACCTGCCGCTGCCCCAACGAACGCCTGATCGAACTGGTCAACGCGGAATGGGAAAAGCTGGGGCACCTGCGAGAATCAACCTTCTCTTTTGTGCCCGGCAGAGCGGCGGAATCGGTAGCCGAACACCAGCGCATCCTGGACCTCATCGAGAACCGAGCAACCTCAGCCCAGGTGGAAGCCGCAGTGCGAGAACACCGGTCCGCCACCCTCGCTAGCTATCTTGCAGCACACCCCAACCACCCCTAAACCCCACAACTTACCCCCAGCCCACTTGAACAAAGGAGTTACCCGTGAGCGACTACACCAACGAAACCGGCCAGCCAACAGGTCTACCTGAGAAAATTCAGCACTACATCAACGGTACGTTCGTTGACTCCATTGACGGCGATACCTTTGAGGTGCTCAACCCCGTCACCAACCAGCCCTACATCACCGCAGCAAGCGGCAAGAAGGAAGACATCGAAGCAGCCGTTGCAGCAGCTAACGACGCCTTCAAGAACGGCCCCTGGCCCGGCATGCTACCCTGCGAACGTGCCCGCGTCCTGACCAAGATCGCAGACATTGTAGAATCCCGCGAGCAGCAGCTAGCAGAAATGGAATCCTACGACTCCGGCCTGCCCATCACCCAGGCAAAGGGCCAGGCACGCCGCGCCGCAGAAAACTTCCGCTTCTTCGCAGATCTGATCGTCGCCCAGTCTGATGACACCTTCAAGGTGCCCGGCCGCCAGGTCAACTACGTCAATCGCAAGCCCATCGGTGTAGCCGGTCTGATTACCCCCTGGAACACCCCCTTCATGCTGGAATCCTGGAAGCTGGCACCCGCCCTGGCCACCGGCAACACCGTGGTGCTCAAGCCCGCAGAATTTACCCCACTCTCAGCCTCCCTGTGGGCAGGAATCTTTGAAGAAGCAGGTCTGCCCGCAGGTGTCTTCAACCTGGTTAACGGCTTTGGCGAAACCGCAGGTGACGCCCTGGTCAAGCACCCCGACGTCCCCCTGATCTCCTTCACCGGTGAATCCAAAACCGGTCAAATCATCTTCGCTAACTCCGCCCCCTTCCTGAAGGGCCTTTCCATGGAACTGGGTGGCAAATCACCCGCCGTTGTCTTTGAGGACGCAGATCTAGAGACCGCCATCAACGCCACCATCTTCGGTGTCTTCTCCCTCAACGGTGAACGTTGCACCGCAGGCTCCCGCATCCTGGTTCAGCGCAGCATCTATGACGAGTTTGTGGAGCGCTACGCAGCCCAGGCCAAGCGCGTCAAGGTTGGCCTTCCCTCAGACCCCGCCACCGAAGTCGGCGCCCTGGTTCACCCCGAACACTTCGAAAAGGTCATGTCCTACGTCGAAATCGGCAAGACCGAAGGCCGCCTGGTCGCCGGCGGCGGCCGCCCCGAAGGCTTTGAAGAAGGCAACTTTGTGCAGCCCACCGTCTTTGCCGACGTCGCCCCCGACGCCCGCATCTTCCAGGAAGAAATCTTCGGCCCCGTCGTCGCCATCACCCCCTTCGACACCGATGAAGAAGCCCTGGAACTTGCCAATAACACCAAGTACGGCCTGGCCGCCTACATCTGGACCTCCAACCTGCAGCGCGCCCACAACTTCTCACACGCAGTCGAAGCGGGCATGGTCTGGCTCAACTCCAACAATGTGCGCGACCTGCGCACCCCCTTCGGCGGTGTCAAGGCATCCGGTCTGGGCCACGAAGGCGGCTACCGCTCCATCGACTTCTACACCGACCAGCAGGCAGTGCACATCAACCTGGGCGAAGTACACAACCCTGTCTTCGGCAAAGCCGACTAAAACACACCCCCCTCGCCCGGTTCGCCGCAACGTAGCGCCGCACCGGGCACCCACAGAAAGCGAAACCACATGTCACCCACCTTTGTTGACTACCCCGTCATCGAACCCGACGCCGACGCCCCGGACGTGCTGCGCTGCGCCTCCATGGAACTCGTGGTCACCGACCTCGAACGCTCCCGCAACTTCTACGTTGATGTGCTCGGTCTGGTCGTCACCGAAGAAGACGAGAACACCATCTACCTGCGCTCCATCGAAGAGTTCATCCACCACAACCTGATTCTGCGCAAGGGCGAGACTGCCGCCGTCGCAGCCTTCTCCTACCGCGTGCGCACCCCCGAAGACCTGGACAAGGCAGAGAAGTTCTACTCCGCCCGTGGCTGCCAGGTACGCCGCAACAAGGACGGCTTCGTCAAGGGCCTGGGCGACTCCGTACGCGTCCAAGACCCCCTCGGCTTCCCCTACGAATTCTTCTACGACGTCGAACACGTAGAACGCCTAGCCTGGCGCTACGACCTGCACACCCCCGGCGCCCTCGTTCGCCTGGACCACTTCAACCAGGTCACCCCCGACGTCCCCACCGCCGTCAAGTACATGGAAGACCTCGGCTTCCGCGTCACCGAAGACATCCAAGACGAAGCTGGCACCGCCTACGCCGCCTGGATGCGCCGCAAGCCTACCGTCCACGACACCGCCATGACCGGCGGCGACGGCCCCCGCATGCACCACGTTGCCTTCGCAACCCACGAAAAGCACAACATCCTCGCCATCTGCGACAAGCTCGGTGCCCTGCGCATGTCCGACGCCATCGAACGCGGCCCCGGCCGCCACGGCGTCTCCAACGCCTTCTACCTCTACCTACGCGACCCCGACGGCCACCGCGTCGAAATCTACACCCAGGACTACTACACCGGCGACCCCGATAACCCCCGCGTCACCTGGGACGTCCACGACAACCAGCGCCGCGACTGGTGGGGCACCCCCGTCGTACCCTCCTGGTACACCGACGCCTCCCGCGTGCTGGACCTCGACGGCAACCTGGTACCCCTGGTAGAACGCACCGACGACTCCGAAATGGCACAGACGATCGGCGCTGACGGCTTCTCCTACACCCGCGCCGAAGACGGCGACGAGTCTATGCCGGACTGGAAGAAGGGCGAATTCAAGCTGGGCAACCAGCTGTAGACATCGAAATAGACAAATCGGAGCTTCGCGATATGCTCTAGCCGACTGACCCTCTCACGGGTTCGCTAGCGCTCACGCGTGATTCACGCCAGCCCCGAGCCAGCCGGCTGCAAGCATATCCCCGCATCCCTCCCGCTGGTTGCCGGACCTGTAGGTGAATGGGCGCGCGCTGTACGTCAGCTGGCTGGGTCTGGCATGAATCACGGCGAGCCCCCCAGGGCGAGACGTGAGAGGGTCAGCTGACGGAAGCGCGTCCATTCACCGTTCAAGAACTGTGTACCCTCGCCCACCCGCCGTCCTAACAGAAGGAAACCTCATGCTCACTGAAGAAGAACTCACTAAAATCGCTGATAACCTGGCTGAGGCTGAGGCCAACCGCACCATGATTCCGCGGCTGACCGCCACCTACCCTGAGATGACCGTGGAGGACTCTTACGCGGTGCAAAACACCTGGCGTGCCCGCGGTGAAGCTGCGGGGCGCCGGTTGGCGGGGCGCAAGATTGGTCTGACCTCCAAGGTGATGCAGGAGGCTACCGGTATCACTGAGCCTGACTACGGTGCAATTTTTGCTGACCAGATATACGAGAACGGGTCGATCATTGAGCACAGCCAGTATTCCAATGTTCGTATTGAGGTGGAACTGGCCTTCGTTCTCAAAGAGGACTTAGTAGGCCCCAACGTCACCATTTTTGATGTGCTGCGAGCAACCGAATATGTGGTCCCGGCACTTGAAATTCTCTCCTCACGAATTGAGATGGAGGGGCGTACCATCGTGGATACCATCAGCGACAACGCTGCTCTGGGTGCCATGGTGGTGGGCGGTAACCCGGTTGACCCGGCATCCGTCGACCTGCGCTGGGTTTCTGCCCTGCTCTACCGCAACGAGACCATCGAGGACACCGGCGTGGCAGCTGCCGTGCTCAACCATCCCGCCAACGGCGTGGTCTGGTTGGTGAATAAGCTGGCGGCGCACGGTGACAGTCTAAAGGCTGGCGAGATTATTCTGGCGGGCTCCTTCACCAAGCCCATGTGGGTTCACCCCGGCGATACCGTGCACGCAGATTACGGTGATTTGGGAGCCATCACATGTCGCTTCGTCTAAACCCGCCCCTCGCCCACACCCTCGATACGCTAGGACGCCCGTTGGTGGGCATGTGGGTCTGTTCAGGCTCGCATGTGGCGGCTGAGATTTGTGCCGGTTCTGGCTTTGACTGGTTGCTGATTGATGGTGAGCACGGTGTTCTCAGTGTGGAAACCACCCAGCAGCTTTTGCAGGTCACGGCGGCCTACCCGGTGCACACTATGGTGCGCCTACCCCAGCTCGATACTGCCACCATCAAGCAGTTTTTGGATGCCGGTGCCCAGAACATTTTGATTCCCATGGTGGACGATGCCCGGATGGCGCAGGACGCCGTTGCGGCCACCCGCTACCCTCCGGCGGGGGTGCGCGGTGTGGGCTCTGCCCTCTCCCGCTCTGCCCGTTGGGGTGGCGTCGCCGGTTATCTGACCGATGCTGAGCAGTACATTTCGCTCTTTGTGCAGATTGAATCTGCCGCGGCAGTGGCCAATGCCCGCGAGATTTGTGCCGTCAAAGGGCTGGCGGGCGTCTTTGTGGGGCCTTCAGATTTGGCGGCTTCCATGGGCCTGCTGGGCCAGCAGAACCACCCGGACGTAGTGGCGGCGGTTAAGAGCGTCATCACGGTGGCGCACGAAGCTGGTATCAAGGTGGGTCTCAACGCCTTTGACCCGGCGCAGGCAGAAGACTACCTGGCTGCCGGTGCTGATTTTATTCTGGTGGCCGCTGACGTGCAGCTGCTGGCTCTGGAGTCTAAGAAGCTGGCAGCTCAGTTCATTGATTCAGCCGCAGGTGGCTCGGCGGACGTGGGCTACTAGCCCGGTTACCCCGCGGTACCTGCCCTCCCACCGTCCCTACGGTGTAAAAAACTTCACTGGCATGTTCTCACTCCATGCCAGTGAAGTTTTCGCTTACATCGAGTGAGAGCGCGGGCGAGCCGGGGTTAGATTCCCCTAAAGACCGGCTTGCGCTTCTCTGTGAAGGCTGCGAAACCTTCGGCGTAGTCTGCTGAGTTGCAGAGGTCGCCTTGGGCGCGGTTCTCTGCCTCAACGGACTCCCAGAGCCCCACGCGCTGATCACGCACCTGCGCCACCAGCTGCTTGGACGCCAGGAAGGCACCGGTTGCGCCGGCAGCCACGCGGGCTACCTTCTCACGGGTAAAGTCCAACAGTTCAGTGGCAGGCACCGCCCGGCTAAAGAGCCCCGCGGCAACAGCTTCAGCACCAGAGATTAGGTCGGCGGTATAAATCAGGTCTAGGGCACGGTGGGCACCCAGACGCTCCACAAAGAGGGCATGCCCGCCAGAGTCCAGGGTTGCCCCCAGGTTGGCAAAGGGTGAGCCAATCTTGGCGTTTTCAGCCACGTAGACTACGTCCGTGGCAATCGCCAGACCCAGCCCCACACCCAGGCAAGCGCCCTGCACCGCGGCGAAGGTAGGGGCAGGGAAGGCGCTCATCTTCTGCAGTAGGGGAGTCACCTTATGAGAGAGGTATCCGTAGGCGTCGTCTTCAGCAGGCACCAGCCCGGCGATGTCACGCCCGGCGCAGAAACCCCTGCCTTCACCGCGCAAGAGCAGGGCGCGGGCGCCTGCCTCAGCTGCCTCGTCATAGGCAGCTGAAAGGTCAGCGAGGGCAGTCTCATTGAGAGAGTTCATTTTTTCGGGGGCGTTCAGCACCACCTCGGCAACGTTGTCGGTGATGGTCAGTTCAATCATGCTCATGGCTGTTCCTAGGCGTCGAAGTCTACGGTGACCTTGTCGGTGCAGGGGCGAGCCTGGCAGGTCAGAACGTAGCCGGCGTCCACCTCGTCCTTTTCAAGGGCGTAGTTCTCTGCCATTTCAACCTCACCATCAACCACTTTGGCGCGGCAGGTGCCACACACACCGCCGGCGCAGGCGAAGGGCACGTCGGCACGGACGCGCAGGGCAGCGTTCAGGATGGTTTCGTTCGCTGAGACGGGGGATTCCACAGAACCGCTGGTACCGTCCAAGGTGAAGGCGATGGAGTAGTTATTGCCGCCGGGGTCAACCTCAACAGCCTTGCCGTGCTGACCGGCAGGAGTCTCGGGGCGGCCGGTCGTGAAGAGCTCAAAACGTACGTTTTCTTCGGGGACGCCGCGCTCCGCCAGGGTGTCGCGGCAGAGCTGAACTAGCTCGAAGGGGCCGCAGAGGAACCACTCGTCAGCCTTGTCCACCTGAATCACGTAATCGAGAATAGCGTTGAGTTTTTCGTCGTCAATGCGACCGCTCATCAGTGGGTTGACGCGCTGTTCGCGGGAGAGCATGTGGTGCACCGCAAAGCGGGTGGGGTACTTGTCCTTGAGGTCGCCCACTTCTTCAGCGAACATGACATCCAGGGCTGACTTATTGGCGTAGACCAGGTCAAAGGTGCTGTTTTCGCTGGCTTTCAGCACGGTGCGGGCAATGGCTATGATGGGGGTGATACCTGAGCCTGCTGCGAAAGCAACCATGTGCTCCCCGCCTGCCGCCTTGGCGTCATCAGCAATTTTCTGGGGTTCATTCAAGCTGGTGATGTTGCCCTTGGAAACGAAAGCGCCCTGGGGGTTCATGACATCAATCTGGTAGCCGGCGCTTAAGGTGTCGTTGGCCCAGTTAGAGAAAAGGCCGCCCAAGTCGCGCTTAATAGCCACTCGGATTTCACCGGGGACGGGCTCAGCACAGATGGAGTAGGAGCGGCGTACCTCCTGACCGTCAATGGTGGCACGCAGGGCGACGTACTGGCCGGGAGCGTAGTTGTAATCCTCTACCAGGTGCTCGGGCACCTCGAAAGTGACCTCTACCGAATCCTTGGTCAGGGGGCGTACCTGGCTGACGGTCAGAGTGTTGAAGGACGCCCGGCGGCGCGCTGTCTCAGTCATGGCTTTTCTCTTATCTGTGCGTTCTGTGAAGAGGTTCAGCTAGTGAACCTTGAAGTAGTCAAAGGGTTCCTGGCAGTCGCGGCAGCGGTAGAGCGCCTTGCAGGAGGTGGACCCGAAACGGGTGAGTTCTTCGGTAGCCAGGGAGTGGCAGCGGGGGCACTTGACGGCCATGCCCAGGTGGACGGGGCCTGCTGCAGCTTTGCCGGTGGGAGGGGCAATACCGTAGGCCTCAAGCCGTGCCTTACCTGCTTCACTCATCCAGTCGGTGCTCCACGCCGGTGAGAGAACCAGCTGCACTGCGGGTTCTGGTATCTGGTGCTGGGCAAAGACTCTGCGGATGTTGCTGGTGATAGCGTCCATGGCGGGGCAACCGGAGTAGGTGGGGGTGATGACCACCTGCGGCACCCCGTCCTCGCTGTAGTAGGCGGCCCGAAGAATCCCAAGGTCAGCAATTGAAAGCACAGGAATTTCGGGGTCTGCCACGTGCGCCGCAGTTTCCCAGAGGGCGGCGTCTGAGCCAACAGGTGCGGGGACGCTGCTCTCGGTTTCTAGGGCCGGGGCGCGGTAGCCAGAATCAGTATCAAAACCAAAACTGAAATCAACACCGGCGCTTGCCTCTTCGCTGCTGCGCACGCGGGTCACCTCCTTGTGACGGGACGGGGTGGGGCGGGTTTACCAGGTGGCGCCGGGGTGGGCGCGTGCTAGAACCTGCAGTTCGGTCAGAATGTGACCGCGGTGTTCACTCATGACACCGGATCGGTCGCCACCGCGTGCCTGGGGCACGTCGGGCACCTGCAACTGTGCTTCTGCGATGGTGGCATGCAGACGCTCCTCAAAGCGTGCGCGCAGGGTGGAGGGAACCACGGCAACACCGGGCAGTTCTGCTACGGGTTCAAAGTCGTAAAAGAGCTCATCGATGTAGGGCCACATGTAGTAGAGACCCTCCTGCAGGCGGCGGTTGGCTTCCTCGGTACCGATGCCCAGGCGCAGTGCCCAGGCGGTGGCATGATCCTGGTGGTACTCCACCTCTTTGAGGGCCTTGGCTGCGATGGCTGCCAGGGTGGGGTCCTCAGACTTCATCAGCTCGGTGTAAAGCTCGTACTGGTAGTAGCTGAAGATGAGCTGGCGGGCGATAGTCTGCCCGAAATCACCGTTCTCCTGCTCCGCCAGACGAACCGAACGGAACTCTTCTTCATCACGGAAGTAGGCTAAATCGTCCTCGGTCTTACCCCAGGCGGTGCCTGCGTAGGTGAGGAAGAAGCGGGCGTGGCCAATCAGATCCAGGGCAATGTTGCCCAGAGCGATGTCTTCCTCCAGCTCGGGTGCGCGCGAAATCCAGTGAGCTAGTCGCTGGCCCAGCATCAGGGCGTCATCACCCAGTGCCAGGGCGTATCGGGCTACTGCTTCACTCGCCTGCACACCTGAGGTCGCGATGTCTTCAGCGATGATGGATTCGCCCTCGCTGTGGCGGGTCGCTGATTCGAAGGAAGCGTAGCTCACAGGTGCTTCACCCCTTCGCTCTTGGTGTAGTACGTGGCGTGGCGGTAGCTCTTGCCCTGAGCTGACTCAAAGAAGCCGCCCTTGGAGTCGGGGTCCGATGCCAGGATCGCTTCTGCCGGGACAACCCAGACGCTGGTGCCCTCATTACGGCGGGTGTAGAGGTCACGGGCGTTACGCAGTGCCATGGTGGCATCGGGTGCGTGCAGTGAACCTGCGTGCACGTGGGACAGGCCGCGGGATGACCGTACGAAGACCTCCCAGAGGGGCCACTCGTTGGATTCGGGCAGGTGTGTGATGTTCTCTGACATGGTTATGCTCCCATGAGTTCTGCGTGCTGTTCTGCGTTTTTGCGGGCGTATTCGGCGGCTGCTTCGCGCACCCAGGCGCCTTCGTCGTGAGCTGCACGGCGGCGCTGCATGCGCTGGACGTTGCAGGGGCCTTTGCCCTGGATGACGGAGTGGAATTCGTCCCAGTCCAGCGGCCCATAGTCGTAGTGGCCGCGTTCTTCGTTCCACTTGATGTCCGGGTCAGGCAGGGTCAACCCGAGAGCTTCAGCCTGGGGAACCATCATGTCCACGAAACGCTGGCGCAGCTCGTCGTTAGAGAAGCGCTTGATGTTCCAGTTCATGGACTGCTGGGAGTTAGGGGAGTCGGCATCTGGGGGGCCGAACATCTGCAGGGCGGGGCCGTAGAAGCGGTTGACGGCGTCCTGTGCCATCTTCTTCTGCGCCTCGGTGCCGTGGGAGAGCTCGTAGAGGATCTCCCAGCCCTGACGCTGGTGGAAGGACTCTTCCTTACAGATACGAACCATAGCGCGGCCGTAGGGGCCGTAGGACGCACGGCAGAGGGGCACCTGGTTGCAGATAGCGGCGCCGTCCACCAGCCAGCCGATAGCACCCATGTCTGCCCAGGTGCGGGCGGGGTAGTTGAAGATGGATGAGTACTTGGCGCGACCCTCTAACAGCTGCTCGTTGAGGACGTGGCGGGGAGTGCCCAGGGTCTCTGCGGCGGAGTAGAGGTAAAGACCGTGACCGGCCTCGTCCTGCACCTTGGCCATGAGAATAGCCTTGCGCTTGAGCGAGGGAGCGCGAGTAATCCAGTTGGCCTCAGGCTGCATGCCGATGATTTCGGAGTGGGCGTGCTGGGAGACCTGACGGGTGAGGGTCTTGCGGTATTTCTCGGGCATCCAGTCCCGGGGTTCTACGCGAGAATCCTCAGTGATGAGAGCGTCGAAGTAGGCCTGCTCAGCTTCATGAGAGGCGCCGGCGGCAGGTGCGTCTGCGACCGGTGAAAGGGTGGGAGTCTTCTCTGTTGAAGTCATGAAAGTTCCTTGTGTGATGAGAAGGGGAAACCCCTGCACCAATAATTACTGACCGTTCGTTCAGAATATATATTTATGTAACTGGCGTCAAGTAAAGACCTAGAGACTGCATGACTTATTTCTACCTACCTCTACCGTCCGCCGGGTGCCTTGGGTAGCCTGGGGTTCATGCCCAATGTGAGTTGGTGCACATTTAGAGAAGAGGAGGCTTCGATGACGAAGCAGCTAACCCACTACGTCGGCGGCGCCCACCGTGAAGGTGCCTCCGGCCGTTACGCCGATGTTTACAACCCCAGTACCGGGCAGGTGCAAGCTCAGGTGCCTCTAGCCAGTGCCGATGAAGTGCGCGAGGTTATTGCCAATGCTGCTAAAGCGCAGGCTGGCTGGGCAGAAACTAACCCGCAGAAGCGTGCCCGCGTCCTGCACCGTTTTGTTGACCTGGTCAATGAGAATGCCGATGAGCTGGCTGAACTGCTCTCACTAGAGCACGGCAAGACGATTGCTGACGCTCACGGTGACATCCAGCGTGGCTTGGATGTTGTCGAGTTCGCTACTGCTGCACCCCATCTGCTTAAGGGCGAGTACTCGGATGCGGTAGGCACCGGCATTGATGTCTATTCCATGCGCCAGCCCCTGGGCGTGGTTGCTGGCATTACCCCCTTCAACTTTCCCGCCATGATTCCCCTGTGGAAGGCCGGCCCCGCCATCGCTGCCGGTAATGCCTTCGTGCTCAAGCCTTCAGAACGTGACCCTTCCGTGCCCCTGCGCCTGGCAGAACTGTGGACCGAGGCTGGTCTGCCGGATGGCATCTTCAACGTGGTCAACGGCGATAAAGAAGCAGTAGACACCCTGCTGGACGACCCCCGCATCAAGGCGGTCGGTTTCGTAGGATCCACCCCCATTGCCCAGAGCATTTACGAGCATGCCGCCCGCACCGGCAAGCGTGCCCAGTGCTTTGGTGGCGCAAAGAACCACCTGATTATCATGCCGGACGCTGACCTGGACCAGGCAGCGGACGCCCTGCTGGGTGCTGCCTTTGGTTCTGCCGGTGAGCGCTGCATGGCGATTTCTGTGGCGGTGCCGGTGGGCCAGCAGACCGCGGACACCCTGGTGTCAAAATTGCAGGAGCGCATCGGTGGCCTGAAGGTAGGTCACAGCCTGGATCCCCAGGCTGATTTTGGGCCTGTAGTAGCTAAGTCGGCCTTGGAGCGCATCGAAGGCTACATTGCCGCCGGTGAGAAGGAGGGTGCCTCCCTGCTGGTAGACGGGCGCGGCGTCAAGGTGGAGGGCTACGAGGGCGGCTACTTTGTGGGCGCAACCCTCTTTGACCATGTCACCCCCGAGATGTCTATCTACCGTGAGGAAATTTTTGGCCCCGTGCTGACCGTGGTGCGCGCTGAAACCTTTGAAGAAGCGCTCGCCCTGCCCAGCAACCATGAGTTCGGTAATGGCGTTGCTATTTACACCCGCGACGGTGACACCGCCCGCGAGTTTGCCCGCCGCGTTGAGGTGGGCATGGTGGGCGTCAATGTGCCCATTCCTGTGCCCATTGCCTACTACACCTTCGGTGGATGGAAGGCGTCTGGCTTTGGTGATCTGAACCAGCACGGCCCCGATGCTTTCCGCTTCTACACCAAGACCAAGACGGTGACCTCCCGCTGGCCCTCCGGCATTAAGGAAGGCGCCAGCTTTGTGATGCCGACCGGCAACTAGCCCCGATTCACGTGGAATAGAAGTGGCCCCCACCTTCGGGTGAGGGCCACTTTCTATATTTATAGACAGCAGTTTTCAGTACCGGCTAGAGCCTCCTAATCTCTTGATCTGGGTTCGGCTCTGCCCCTGGCTGTCCTAATCAGTAATCTCTATCCAGCATCGTCAGCGTTGTGTCACACATCTGCTTAATACCAGGAATCAAACGCTGTGCCAATTCACTCTTACCTAGAGCGGCTTGTTCCTCAAGGCATACTTTTTCTAAAGTTTGAGGAAGGTGGACGCACATATATTCAACAGTCTCGCGTAGTCGTTCTTCATTAACTCCAGTAGCCTGCGCGAACTTGTTCCAGTGTTTTCTCGTTATTTTTCCAAAACGGCGTTCCCCCCCAATCGCCATCGCAGCTTTCTCAAGACCATCATTCTTACCTGGAATGCCGTTACTCGAAAGGTGCTCATAGGGTATACCTGAAGCCACATCGTAAAAAGGTGCTAAACGGGTTACACCATCTGGCAGGTGTAGCAGTGAATAATTCTTTGCATGCGCGTCAGGAGCTCCTAGGAGATAGTTAGCGATGAGTCCTTGGATAAACGTTTCAGTATCTTCTTGAGGGCAAACTTGCTGCAATAGCCGAATGATTTGCACTGCCGAGGGTCCACCCGAAGATTCATATTTTTTCTCTGGTAAGGCAGAGAGCGCCTGGCATATATCTTCCTGATGTAGGCGGACGACAAATCCATTAGGGAGGCGTAGACGATCATATCTCTTAATAACGATGGCAGCTTGTTGACCAAACTCTTGGTAGCTGCTTTGAGCTACTGGGAGCCCGAGTTCTCCCAGCGCTCTAAGGCAGAGGTGTTCATTAAGTGCCTGATCTTTGAGGTCGTAAATTCCGGGTTTAAAAATGTGGGTAGTTGGCTGGGCGCCAGTAGCCTCATACCACTGTCCTTGATTGAAGTGGAGAGCAAACTTACTTTGAGCCCCCGCTAGTGACCAGCGTTCGCGGTCTGTCTGCCATGACTTTCCAGGTGTCGTGTTAAGGCGTTGGAGACGATTTTCTATGTCCTGACGTGATACGGGGATAAGCTCTCCCTGTAGATTAGGGTAATGTTCGATATCTTCAGGGGTAATGAACTGTACAGCTCCGGCGCACTCTAGCCCTATCTTTTCCAAGATGCCAAAGGGGTTTTTCCAGGAGGATAGATTGTATTCGCGAGCTAAGGATTGCCGGACTGATTCGCCTTCTGGGATGAGACCTTCGATGAAGGGCATGGTTTGCTTTTTGGGGTATGGGCTTTTTCTGTAGGGCAGGGCGACTGAGAGCTCCGCCGTTGGTTTTGCCTCTGTGATGTAGACCAGCTTTTTGGTGCCCGAGGAATCTTGTTGGAGTTCTGCAACAATCTGCCCATAGAGTGCGACATAAAGTTTTTTCATGGGAATCTTTACTCTGAAGAGTTGCCTGTTTTATTTTTCTGATTTTGCCGGTTGAGCGCTTGCGTAATCCCTGACGCTTGGCCAAAGTTCGGAACGCTGTTCTTGAGCATGTTGGTGATGTCATCGGATGGAGCCAGGGTAGTCATGAGATTTTGTAAGCTGTCTAGCCCGGGATTCTCCAACATGCTACTGATGGAATTTAGCTGGGTTTCGGTGCGACCTAAGGCTTCCTTTGTTGATTTTGCTATGGCTGCCTGTAACCCTTGTGTGCCATAGAATGTGGGAACCTTGTTCTCGCCAGTGTTGTGCTGGGGTGCGGATGGTTGTTCTGCTGATTGTCGCTCAAGTACCAGGTTGATATTCAAGGCCTCAAGAACATTTAATATTTTGTCGAACTCAGCCCGTTGCCGTTTTCCTTGCTCAACGCCGATGAGCCAGCTGCGGGATACTCCTGCTAGCGTGGCAAGAGATTCCTGAGTGAGGTTACGTTCTATCCGGGCGTCATGAATGAAAGCGCCGAGGGCGCGGGGGGACGAGATGATGCTTTTATCGCGTGCCATAGTGATGTTCCCCTAAATACTTTTCTTTAAAATGTACACGTTTGTAGACATTTAAAAAAGTCTACGAACATAAACATTTGAGATTTAGATTCCTAAGCCTCACTCACGATGAGGCTCTGACAGCACGCCAAGGAATCAGCGGGATACACAGCAGCATGCAAGCACCAATGATGCCGATAGCTGTGCGTGTGCCCAGCCATTCCACGAGTAAAGCCCCACTCAGCAGAAACACTGGCTGGACGAGTGCGGCAGATATTGGTCAGGCTGAACCCACCCTTGCCAATAGTGACCGGTCTACAATCTGCATCCTGTAGGTGGCGAGGACCGGGTTAAAGAGACCAGCTGCGAACATTAGACCGCATTCACAGATAAGAATAAATATTAAACCTGGGGCTCCGCCGGGGCTGAAAGCTAAAAGGGGTGCCCAGAGAGACCGTGCGGCACATGCCCACAGGGGGAGGTTGCGCCTGCCTGTCAGTACCTCACTTATTTTTTCTTTTCCGCTGGCACCGCTACTTGGTGCAGGGGGAGGTTCTTGTTGCGGAATGCGTCTTATAAGAACCCCTGAACATACATAGGCAGCACCGTTGATGGCCAGGACGGCACCTGGGTTTGTAGCAACAATTACTACGCCTCCGAGAGGGGTAGCCAGGGCTGACATTATCCATACAAGTGATTCGATTTTCCCGTTAGCCTGCGGCCAATCTTTTTGCCTGACGAGATCACGTAGGTGGACGCCATTGGCCGCTCCGGAAACGATTCCTGAAAGGGATATAAGAACTAGGCAAAGAGTAAGGAGCGGGAAGGTAAGAATTTCTGCCCGTGCCAGTGTAGCTATAAGTATGAGTAGCGTTCCCCTGAAAAAGGAGGCACCAATCAATATTGGCCTCTTCTTTCTGGTCTCCACCACGGGCTAGTAGGAACCGCCGCTAGGGCAGCGGCGATACTTGAAAAACCCAGCATGAGGGGCACAAAGGAGTCTGGGACTTTAGTTCTTGAATTGCCAGCACTGAGATAGCACCGGCGCTGAAGGCAACACCAAAAGTATTGAGAAAGGTGCCCCACCAAAGAAGCTTAAAACTAATGCTGTTGAGACTAACCCCGGGAGGTTCAGGATTCATAAGATGTTGTCTCCGGGGTGTAGTAATAGTGCAGATGGGTAACGGTCAATATGTAAAGCTATTGTGGCATTCTTTGGCACGGTAATTTCCACCGACAAAACGCTCAATGCAGAGGACGCCGGGGCGCTGGCACAGCTGGTATTACCAGTAGTGCCCGCCCCAGCGTCCTGCCGTGTTTAGCCGCTAGCCCTTGAGGTCGGGGAAGTCGGTGTCAGCGAACTCGTGGTCGTAGCCCTCGGTGGTGGTGCGAGCTGCTAGTGCCTGGGTCTTCAGCTCGCCGTGCTCACCGTGAAACTCCTTCTCGCGCGCGCGCAACTGCACGCGGCGAATCTTGCCCGAAATCGTCTTGGGCAGGTCAAAGAATTCCAGACGGCGAATACGTTTATAGGCCGCCAGGTTATCCCGGGAATACTTAAGAATTTCTTGGGCGGTCTCAGCGGTGGGCTCATAGCCCCCAGCCAGCACCACATAAGCCTTGGGAACCGCATAACGGATCTCGTCCGGGGAGGGGACCACTGCCGCCTCAGCAACCGCCGGGTGCTCAATAATGACTGACTCCAGCTCAAAGGGGGAGAGCTTGTAGTCGGACGCCTTAAAGACATCATCGGCGCGGCCCACATAGGTGAAGACCCCGTTTTCATCCCGCTCGGCAATATCGCCGGTGTGGTACCAGCCGCCATCGAATGCTTCTTCGGTTTTCTCGGGGTCACCCTTGTACTGGATCATCAGACCCACCGGGCGGGGGCTCAGGCGCACACAAATCTCACCCTCTGCGGCGGGCTTGCCGAGGGGATCCAGTAGAGCAATCTCGTAGCCGGGAAGGGGGCGCCCCATGGCACCCACCTTAAGCTCCTGACCAGGGGTGTTAGCAATCATGACAGTGCTTTCGGTCTGCCCAAAGCCGTCGCGAATATCAACGCCCCACGCGGAACGAACCTTCGAGATAACCTCGGGGTTCAATGGCTCGCCGGCAGCAACTACCTTGGTGGGTGGGGTCTTGAGCTGGCTCAGATCAGCCTGGATGAGCATACGCCATACGGTGGGCGGTGCACAGAAACTGGTCACGCCGTGCTTCTGCATATTCTGCATGAGAGCTGCAGCATCGAAGCGAGAATAGTTGTAAATGAAGACCGTCGCCTCAGCGATCCAGGGGGTAAAGACATTCGACCAGGCGTGCTTAGCCCAGCCAGGAGAGGCAACATTCAGGTGCACATCGCCCGGTGCCAGGCCAATCCAGTACATGGTGGATAAGTGGCCCACGGGGTAGGAGGTGTGGGTGTGCTCCACCATTTTGGGGCGGGAGGTGGTGCCAGAGGTGAAGTACCACAGCAGCGGGTCGGACGCCGGGGTGGGCCCATCAGGTGTAAATTCCTCGGGTGCGACGTCGGCATCTAGGTAGCTAACGTGCGGGTGGTTTGTGACAGCACCCTCGGTGAAGCCGCCGGTCTCAATGACAGTAAAATCGCCGGTTACGGTCTCGTATTTAGCTACGTTAGCGGAGTTGGTGATGACCCATCGGGCCTCGCCGCGTTCAATGCGGTCGTCCAAATCTGCCTGTTCCAGCATCTCGGTGGAGGGCATGAGCACGACACCCAGCTTGATGCCTGCCAGCATGGTCTCCCAAAGCTCCACCTGGTTGCCCAGCATAAGAATAATGCGGTCACCGCGCTGTACCCCCAGGGAGCGCAACCAGGTGGCAACTTGAGAGGAACGACGCGACAGCTCACCGAAGGTGCGGGTGATATGGCTGCCGTCCTGTTCAGCAATTACGAGCGCCAGGGTATCCTTGCGTTCCTCACTGGCGGCCACCTGGTCAAACCAATCGAGGGCAAAGTTGAAGTGCTCGAACTGGGGCCAGTTGAACTCTTCTCTAGCTACTTTGTACTCCTCACGCAGAGCAACTAGCTGGTCTCGGGCGGTGCGGAACTGTTCGGTAATGCTCATGCTTCTCCTTTTGGCCAGGGGGTAGCTCTGGGGCGTCAAAATAAAGGTGTTGTGAGTCACTGTAGGATTGTTTTTTGGGGGCTGTCAAGGAATTTTCGTACTGGCACCCTCAGTGGCGTCATGTGGTAACTATCTGCCTTAATCTGTCCGGAAAGGGTTTACATATTCTTGACAGAGGGGGTAACTTGGTCTTAATTTATGTCTCACATCACAGTGCTGTGGTGAGGGTGGTGATCCCACCGGCCCCTGCACAGATACCAGCCAGGAGAAAACTCGATGACCACCCACATCCGAGGTATGGTTCAAAATCCACCCGCTAAACCCCTGCCCTTCCCCGATATTGACCCCTTTGGGGTGCTCAACCTGCTCCCCGAGGATGAAAAAGAGTGGTTCCTGCGGATCCGAAAATATCTACAAGAAGAAGTACGCCCCCAGGTCACCGATTACTGGAACCGCGAAGAGTTCCCCTTCCACCTCCTAGAAGGTATGGCAGAAGTAGGGCTGGCACGGCTAGAAACAAGTGGCACCTCCTGGCTCTTTCGTGGCTTGGTCTACGCTGAGGTAACCCGAGTGGACGTCTCCCTCTCGGCCCTGGTGGGCATCCACAATGAGCTGGTGCTGGGCATGGTCAACGCTCTAGGTTCTGAAGAGCAGAAAAAAGACATGCTGCGCAAGCTAGAGAACTTCGAACTGACCGGCGCCTTTGCGCTGACCGAACCCGCCCACGGCTCTGACATCGCAGGTGGTCTGGAAACCAGTGCCACCTTTGATGGTGAGAACTGGATTATTAAGGGTGAAAAGCGCTGGATTGGTATGGGTACCATCGCAGACTTCGCCCTGGTCTGGGCAAGGGACACCGCTGACCAGCAGATTAAGGCATTCATCGTGCCCACCGACACCCCCGGTTATTCAGCTGAAAAGATTAGCAACAAAATTGGCCTGCGCATCATGCAGAACGCTCACATCACCCTCGATAATGTGAGCGTGCCGGCTAGTGCCCACCTGCCTGGTGCCGTTAACTTTGATGCCGCCAACGAGATGCTGCGCAACTCCCGCGCCTGGGTCGGCTGGCAGGGCTACGGCATCCAGATCGGCATCTTTGATATCGCCCGCGAGTACGCCACTACCCGCGAGCAGTTCGGTAAACCGCTGGCTAAGTTCCAGCTGGTGCAAAAAGGCATTTCAGAAATCATGAGTAATGCTCAGGCAGCACTAGGGCTCATGATGAACTGCGCCCGTATGCAGAAGAACGGCACTTTGGATATGGTGCATGCCGCCATGGCTAAGGCAACAGCCACCCGCTTTGCCCGTCAGAGCGCTGCACTCGGGCGTGAGGTACTGGGTGGTAACGGCATCACCACAGATTATGAGATGGCTAAATTCTTTGGGGACGCCGAGATTCTCTACACCTACGAAGGCACCTATGAAATTAACTCTCTGATTGTGGGCAGAGCTCTCACCGGCTACTCGGCCTTCGTATAAACCGCTAGAAAGGACGCTCCGTGCAACTTCATGACACCCTTGCCCTGGTCACCGGGGCGGCTTCTGGAATCGGCAATGCTACCGCCAGGGCGCTCCTTGCCCAGGGTGCCCAGGTCTACGGTTTAGATTTGCAACCCAGCATTGACCGTGCCCAACCCCTGGAAGGACTAACCCTATTGGCGGCTGATGTTACCGACTACGCCGCCGTTGAAGCCGCCCTGGCACAGGTTCACGAGGTGGGCCAGCCCCTGCGTACCGTGGTCAACTGCGCTGGCATTGCCCCCGGTGCCCGCGTCCTTTCTAAAAAGGGCAAGCATGACCCGGCCCTTTTTGCCAAAACCGTGAGCATCAATCTGGTGGGCACCTTCAATGTGCTTACCAACGCTGCAGCTGTCATGGCAGAACAGGATCCCGCTACCGAGGACGGTTGCCGCGGGGTCGTTATTAATACTGCCTCTATCGCCGCTTTTGAAGGGCAGATCGGGCAAATCGCCTACGCCGCCTCCAAAGGCGGAGTGGCTGCCATGACCCTGCCCGCTGCCCGCGACCTAGCTAGCAGTGGCATTCGCGTGAACACTATAGCTCCTGGCATCGTTGACACCCCGCTCATGGCAGGTATCACTGAAGAATTTAGGGAGGCACTGGCCGCCGGCGTCCCCTTTCCCCAACGCTTGGCAACCCCTGCGGAATTCGCAGACCTGGCGGTCTTCATCGCCCAACACGACTACATCAACGGCGAAACCATCAGAATGGACGGCGCCCTGCGCATGGGCCCGCGCTAAAACCCACTCTAGGAGGACATCATGACCACCCAACCCATCATCGCTTTCATCGGACTGGGGCACATGGGCGGCTACATGGCCGCCAACCTGGTAGCAGCCGGTTACACCGTGCACGGCTTTGACCTGATGCCCGCAGCTCTAGATACCGCTGCCAGCAAGGGCATCACCATTGCCGAGAGCGGTGAGGCGGCCGCAGCCCAGGCCGATATTGTTCTGACTATGCTACCCGCCGGCGTCCATGTGCTCTCTGCCTACCCAGCGCTCCTAGCCGCCGCTAAACCCGGCACCCTTTTTCTCGACTGTTCCACCATTGAAGTAGGCCACGCTCTGCAGGCAGCAGAAATGGCACAAGCGGCAGGCTTTGAGGCAGTAGACGCCCCCGTCTCAGGCGGCATGGTGGGCGCAGAAGCCGGCACACTCACCTTCATGGTTGGCGGCTCAGAAGCGGGTCTAGAACGCGTGCGCCCCCTGCTGGAGGTCATGGGTAAAAAGGTTGTTCACTGCGGCGCCAACAGCACCGGCCAGGCCGCCAAAATCTGCAACAACATGCTACTGGGCATCGCCATGGTCGGAGCTTCAGAAGCCTTCGCGCTGGGTCAGAAGCTGGGGCTAGAGAATCAGGTGCTCTACGACGTCATCTCCACCTCCTCGGGCTACTGCTGGGCCGTTAACGTCAACTGCCCTGTGCCCGGCCCCGTCCCCACTTCACCCGCCAACAAGGACTACGAACCGGGCTTCGCCACCGCCCTCATGGCTAAAGACATGGGACTGGCGCTGGCCGCCTTAGAAACTACGGGAGTTAACGGTGAGCTGGGGGCGCGAACTGCCGCTATCTATGCTGAACTGGTAGAAGAAGGACGCGGCGGCAAAGACTTCTCAGATGTCTACAACCGCATCGCGGGCACCATTTCAACAAAGGAGACGATATGAGCAGCTACGAGAACATTCTGACAGAAACCCGCGGCAGGGTTGGGGTTATTACCCTCAACCGCCCCAAGGCACTCAACGCCCTCAACGACGCCACTATGCGCGAGGTTGTTGCCGCCGCCACCGCTTTTGATGCGGACGCCGGAGTGGGGGCGATCGTCCTGACCGGTAGTGAAAAAGCGTTTGCTGCCGGTGCCGATATCAAGGAAATGTCGAGCCAGACCTACGACAGCATGTATGCCGCCGACTGGTTTGCCCACTGGGATAACCTCACCCGCCTGCGCACCCCAATCGTCGCTGCGGTCAACGGCTATGCCCTAGGCGGCGGCTGCGAGCTTGCCATGATGTGCGACATGCTGATTGCCGGGCCCTCCACCAAGTTTGGTCAGCCCGAAATCAACCTGGGCGTTATCCCCGGGATGGGCGGTTCCCAGCGTCTAACCCGCGCCGTAGGTAAAGCAAAGGCAATGGATCTCTGCTTGACCGGGCGTTTTATAGGAGCAGAAGAAGCAGAACGCTCCGGGTTGGTATCGCGCCTAGTAGAGGCGGATGAGGACGTTCTGCCCACCGCTCTAGAAATGGCAGAGACTATTGCGTCTAAGTCCAAGTTCGTGGCGCAGGTGGCGAAAGAGGCAGTGAATGCTGCCTTTGAAACCACTTTGGCCCAGGGCATCCAGTTTGAACGTCGCACCTTCCACGCGCTCTTCTCTACCCACGATCAGAAGGAAGGCATGGCAGCCTTCGTGGAGAAGCGTGAGGCTAAGTTCGAGCACCGTTAAAAACTCTTTGAGAGAGATACAAGGTGGCCACGGTGCAAAGCGCTGTGGCCACCCCCTATCTTTGTCTGCTGGGCCGCCGTCATGGTGTTGCGCATCTCATTGAAATGTGACAAGGTTAGGTTCAATCGCAATAACTGACCAATCGGTCACTAATGATTTGTGGAGGCAAAGTGGCCAAACCGCACCCCATGCTTGAGCGTGACTACGCCACAGAGTGGATGGACCTTAATGTTCTAGAGGTCTCAGAGGGCTATGCCCTGGCAGAAATGACGATCACCCGCGATATGCTCAACGGCTTCGGCATCGTCCACGGGGGCATGACCTTTGCTTTTGCCGACACCGTTTTTGCCCTCACCGTTAACTCTTTGAACCCCGAAGAATTCAGTAAGAAAATCACTGTGTCATCCGGGGCAGACATCAACTACGTAGCCTCAGCACGCGAGGGTCAAACCCTGCGCGCTGAAGGTAAGCTCGCAGCATCCTACGGGCGCAACAGCCTGGTTGATGTCACCGTGACCTGCGAAGGCCAACTCATTGCCGAGTTCCGCGGCCGCGGGCGCACCATCACACCCCCGACAGCCTCGGAAGGACAGTAAATATTGAGCACCTACAAAGCACCCCCCTGCAGTGTGGAGAACCCCTACACCCCACCGGCTAAGCCTGCTGACCCCGGTAGCCCCGACGCTGAGGAGCTGATGAGCCGGGACCAGATTGAGTCCCTTCAGTTTGAGCGCCTGCGCTGGAGCCTGCATTATGCCTACGAAAATGTGGCAGCTTACAAGGAGCTCTACGACGAACACGACGTGCACCCCGGTGACTTTAAAGAGCTAGATGACCTCAAGCTCTTCCCCTACACCGACAAAGAATTCCTGCGTAAGGCCTACCCCTTCAAGGCTTTCGCTGTGCCCATGAGCGACCTGCGCCGCATCCACGCGTCCTCAGGTACCACCGGCCAGCCCACCGTGGTGGGTTACACCGAAAATGACTTGACCACCTGGGCATCCCTGGTGGCCCGTTGCTTCCGCTTCGCCGGTATCAAGCCCGGCCAGAAGGTGCACAACGCCTACGGCTATGGCCTCTTTACCGGTGGTCTGGGTGCGCACGCAGGTGCAGAACGCTTAGGCACCGCCGTCATCCCCATGTCCGGCGGCCAGACCGAGAAGCAGATCCAGCTCATTCGCGACTTTGAACCGGACGCGATTCTCTCCACCCCCACCTACCTGCTAACCATTGCAGACGGTTTCCGCAAGCTGGGTATCGACCCCAAGGAAACCAGTCTCAAGACCGCGGTGCTGGGTGCTGAGCCCTGGACCGAGGAGATGCGCCACGAGATTGAAAAGACCTTCGGCACCCTCAAAGCCTGCGATATTTACGGTCTGTCTGAGGTCATGGGCCCCGGTGTTGCTGGCGAGTCTGGCGAAACACAGGACGGCTCCCACCTTTGGGAGGACCATTTCCGCCCCGAAATCATTGACCCCTTTGACGACACTGTGCTTGATGTGGGACGCCCCGGTGAGCTGGTCTTTACCTCCCTCACCAAGGAGGCGTTGCCCATCATCCGCTACCGCACCCACGACCTCACCCGCCTGCTGCCCGGCACCCAGCGTCCCGGCCACCGCCGCCTGGGTCGCATCACCGGCCGCAGCGATGACATGATCATCCTGCGCGGCGTCAACCTCTTCCCCTCCCAGGTAGAAGAGCTGGCCCTGCAGCAACCTGAACTCTCACCCCACTTCGCCTTGGAGCTCACCCGCCCGGGCCGCATGGACGAGATGACCGTGCGTATTGAGCGCCGCGAGGACGCCACCGTGGAGCAGGCAGAGGACGCCGGTAAGCGTCTGCTGCACGACATCAAAACCAAGATTGGTTCAAGCTGCCGCATTGAGGTGCTGGACCCGGACATCCTGCCCCGCTCGGTGGGCAAGATTCGCCGTATCTACGATTACCGCAACAAGCCCAAGGGCACCGGCGAGTAAACGTCCGTTGAGCTAGTAGAAAGTGGGATCTGGCTACTACCATTGGGGGTGTCACCTGTCTGCAGGTGGCACCCCCACTGTGATGAAAGGAAACAGGTGAGCAAGACATCTGTGAAGCGCGGCCGCCCCGGCTATGAGCGGGCTGAGGTCCTACGTCTTTGTGTGGCTGAGTTTAACGAGCGAGGCTACGAGGCGACCAGCATGGACATGCTGGCTAAGAGGCTGGGGCTCACCAAAAGCGCGATTTACCATCACGTGGCGTCTAAAGAAGAGATCCTTGAGATTGCCCTCAAGCAGGCACTCAATGCCCTGGATGAGGTTTTTGAAGCGGGTGAAGTGCTCGAGGCGGATGCTCTGGAGCGTCTTGAATTTGTGGTGCGTCAGACCGTCTTTGTGCTGGCCGAACATCTGCCTGAGGTGACCCTGTTGTTGCGCCTGCGCGGCAACACCCCGGTGGAGGACGCAGCCCTGGGTAAGCGCCGTGAGCTGACGGTGCGCCTCTCCAACCTGGTGGGGGCAGCGCAAGAAGCCGGCTTCGTGCGTCAGGACGCTGACCCCGCAACCCTGGCTCGTCTGATTTTCGGCATGATTAACTCCTTATCGGGTTGGTATGACCCCACCCGCGGCAGCGACGTGGACGCCCTGGCAGACACAGTCGTGGAGATGGCCTTCCACGGTATTGGTAGGCATGCGTTATGATGCGAATTCGGATGAAAAAATTCTTGGCGTAGACCAAAATCCCATGATGTGAAAATTTCAACTATATCGATAATAAGATTCTGTCAAACTACGGGTGACCTGTCCAACAACCTGTCTATTGAAAAATTAATTATTTCCCCTTGACAGCCCAAGGTTCAGGTGGGAATATTTTAATCAGATAGTAATTTAATAAATTTGATTATTGAAAAATAACTACTATCTGATTCATTGGATGCCTTTATTTGGGCAATTAATGTAAAAGATATTTGCCATGCGTAAATTTCTTACTTCAACATTGTTAGTTGTCGCTACTCTAGGAATATTTCCTGCTGCACATGCCGTAAATAATGCACAGGGAAATGCGACTATTGAAACTCTCCAAGTTCCTCTTACTCCTGGTGCCGGAAATGTAAATATTGAGTGGTCAGACGCGGGTCTTGGTCGCTATGCAAGCTATGTGACGCCTCAAGATGCCTGGGGCTCAAGTTATGCAATAAGCAGAGAGCTAGCTTGGGTGCGCTATGTGGGGACGGCTAGGGCTGCAGGTAACATTTATGGGGGCCAGCGAATTACGGGTGTATGTATTTGGTATACGCGTAATGGTGCCATGAAAAGTTATAAAGGATGCTCTTATGCCAGCAGCAATGGGTGTAGCTGGGCTGCTGGTCCAGTAACAATCGTAGAAACATGGGACACGATAGATCCTAATGCTCCTAAGACAATTTTTAATATTCAAACTACTAGAATTAATCCTAATATTTTTTAAAGAGAGCCTGCTGTGGTTAAGAAGATGGTCAGGGGTGCGGTGGTTACCACCTTCTTGCTCTCTGCCCTGACCATCTTCTCAGCCCTGAGTAGTCTCGCTGCCTACTTAGGCGGTGGGGCTCATCCCCTCCTAGGGTACGGCGGTGCTCTTAGTACCGTTACTATCGGTGAAGTTGGTGACTCTAACTCTCCTAGCCCTGAAGCCTCTGATTCTTCTGTCCCGCAAGAGACACATCAGGGGTTCACGCAGAACATTAACCGGTTCAGCCAGGGGCACCGAGTCTCCATTCTCTATGTTCCGGCCAGTCAACTTGATACAGCAACTGTCCTCGATGAAGCCCATAACTTTACTCTAGGGGAAAAACAAAACTACCAGGCTCTAGAAGAGCCAGCCAGCCAAACCGCACTAGTGCTTGGACAGGTTCCCTCGGCTAGTTACGAGGTGCTATTACCTCATTCGTCGGTTGATATCTCGGCACTAAATGAGCCCTACCGTATCGACCAAGAGCCGGGTATCACCGCATTGGCGACTCCCGCTGTCCAACCTTTTGGCACTGGCACCTACTACCTCACCACCGATAATCACATCGCCATAGCCGTGCTAGAAGAGCTTGCCCAGAATGAGGGTTACACCTTTTCCCTAGTTGATACACGTAGCCAACCGACACTAGCCCACTATGTATCCTCCCCCTATGGGCTAGTTAACCTACTGCCCGTCCTTACCCTAGCTCTCTGTGCAACGGCGCTTATTCTTATCTACCTGCTAGGCCGCACCTCCTCAATGGCAACAGCTCTCTCCCTGGGCGCTAGCCGCTACCAGGCTCAGCAGGTCGAGTTGCGCCGTTTGATACCGGGGCTGGTCTCAGCTAGCTTACTAGGTGCCTGCCTTGCCCTGGTCTACTCCTTCCTGGCCCCCCAATATTCTTCGCTCTTCATCCCGGTGCTTACCGTTGTTCTAAATATTCTCGGGTGGGTAGCTCTTATTTGGCTACTTCTTCACCGTGCAGGCAGGAGGCTCAAACGTGAAATCCCATGCTAAAAGAACTTTGCTGGAGATCTCAAAGTTCCTACCGCGCCTGCTCCCCATTAGCCTGCTGATCTTTTTGGCTTCGTGTATCGGTGTTTATTCCCTTGCTTTCTTTCTCAATGACGGCGCCGCTAACAATCCAGGGCGCCAGAGCTCCGACGGTCAGGTTGCCTTTCTTAGTCAAGTAGATGCCCATAAACAGCGCACCATTACCACCCCGCAACAGGCAAGCCCCACCCTTCTAGCTGGGCTTGCCCGAGAGCTGGAAAACTGCACCGGCTGCCAGCTAAGCATCGAGGTTCAAGGAATGCTGAACCGGGCACATTTTTCGTTGGTAGATGATGATGCAGATGCCCTGGTACTTGTCAGCAACCAAGTTGCTGAGCAGACGAATATTTCTACAGCTGAGATGGGTAGCGAGAACTATGGGCGCACAGTGCTTTCCCTACCTCCTGACCAGCTGACCAGCCTTCCCTTTTTACCGCTGGCAGACACAGTTTCCCTGCCCCAGAATATTTCCTGCTCCTGTTCAGCAGAGGAACTTGCTGTGTTGGCCGGAAACATAAATGAGGCCTATAAGGATGAGGGGCTTACCAGCCGCTTCTACGCTTACAGAGACGCTCCTCGGACCTATACACTGACACAGTGGGCGGTAACGCTCAACCAAAACCTGCCCTTCTTCCTGCCTTTACTGGTATTGCTTGTGCTGGCGGTTGCCGCTAACGCAGCCCTTTGGAAACTACTGCGTCCCAGCTACCGGCTTCAGTCCTTCTATGGCGCCCACTGGGTGGTGTTACTTCTTCGCTACCTCTTTTTTGTGGGTCTTGCTTTTACCCTGCCCCTTTATTTGGGATTTGACCTGGTAGACCGGCTGTTGCGTTCTAACGGGGGTTACTCCGCACCGCCCTGGCCCGCAGGCGGAGGTGCCCTCATGCCTCTGGCGCTATTGAGTTTCCTGCTGCTGGTTGCTGCCCCAGGCATCCTCTCTATCTATCGGCTTTCTCGAAAGGAGCGAATCGGTGACTAACCTACTGCTTGAGGCCTACGGGGTAGATAAGACCGTGCCAGACGGGACTGCTCGGCGCCAGGTTCTCAAAGACTGCAATCTAACCCTAGCTGCTGGGGAAATTATAGGGATTATGGGTCCATCTGGCTGTGGTAAAACCACCCTGCTCGATATCGTAGCTGGCCTGCAAGTACCTGACAGAGGGCAGGTCTACCTGCGCGGCACTCCACTGGACTATACAAAACCTGCCAGCCTGCCGCCCATACGCCGGGAGCACATAGGTTTCTTATCTCAGGGCTATGGGTTACTACCTGACGAAAGCGCTTACGAGAACTTGGTGCTGCCCCTGCGTTTTCAAAAGCCCACTCCGCCCCGAAAAGAATGGCGGGCTCTAGCGGAGGAAAAGCTGGAGCAGGTAGGGCTAGATGTCGCCTTGGAGAAGAAAATTAACCGCTTATCGGGTGGTGAAAAACAGCGACTGGCATTAGCCCGCGCCCTTATGCGCAACCCTCAAATCTTAATTGCGGACGAGCCCTCGTCTGCCCTGGACTGGGGGCGTACCCAGCACCTCATTGAGCTTTTTGCCCAGCTTGCAGGGCAGGGAACTGGAGTTCTGCTAGCCACCCACGACCCTTTACTGGCTGCCGCCTGCCACCGGGTGCAGAATCTAGAAACTCTCTAGGTTGGGTATGTCTACATAACTCTTGCTCTATAACGTTTTGCGTTATAGGTCGTGGCTATACCTCATACCACTGGCGGAAAGCCTGAAGGGGCTGAAATTGTTGACTACCACTAGCCTCGCCCCGGTTCACCCCGGCGAGATTTTACTCGAAGACTTTCTAGAGCCTCTGGGGCTGAGCCAGAATCAAGCTGCACGTGCCATGATGGTGCCGCCCCGCAGAATCAACGAAATTGTGCACGGCAAGCGGGGAATCACGGCAGACACCGCAGCCCGCCTTTCCCGCTATTTTGGCACCAGCGCTGAATTTTGGCTTGACCTCCAGGCGCGCTACGAGCTAGACCAGCTTGAAGAGACCCAGGCTGAGAGCTTAGCGGCCATAGTTCCGCTAGCATCTGCCGCCTCATCAACAATAAGGACGCCGCTCCCTTCTCCCAGAAGAAAGGGTGCGGTGTCCTTATTGTTGGCTGTTCCGGCGGTTGAGACTAGTTAGCCTCGTCCACCTCGGGCATAGGCCAGGTCTTAGCGACCAGGGTTAGCACGTCGTAGGTCGCAACGATTTCGTCATTCTGGTTATGCAGCACGGCGTCCCAGGCGACCTCACCGTAATCGTCGGTAACGCGCGGGGTAATCTTCTTAGCGGTCAGGGTTACCCGGATCGCGTCGTCATAGGTCACCGGGGTGATGAAGCGCAGGTTTTCCAGGCCGTAATTAGCCAGGACGGGGCCCGGTGCGGGGTCCACGAAGAGACCGGCGGCCCAGGAGACCAGCAGGTAGCCGTGGGCTACGCGGCGGGGGAAGAAGGGGTTAGCGGTCACTGCCTCTTCATCGGTGTGGGCGTAAAACATATCCCCGGTTTCATGCGCGAAAGCGGTGATGTCCTCCAGGGTCACGGTGCGCAGGTCAGAAGCGAACTGGTCGCCAATTTCCAACTCAGCTAGGGACTTGCGGAAGGGGTGTACGCCCGCGCCCGCATCAACCTGGGCCCGGGTTACGGTTTTGGCGTCCGCCCCGCTGTGCCACACCCCGGTCAGGGCGGTTAGCTTATTGGGTGAGCCCTGAACTGCGGTGCGCTGCATGTAGTGCTTGACGGCGCGTACACCGCCTAGCTCCTCTCCGCCACCTGCCCGGCCGGGGCCGCCGTGGACCAGGTGGGGCACGGGGGAGCCATGACCGGTAGAGGTCTTAGCGTCTTCACGGTCCAGCACCAGAACGCGGCCGTGGTGGGCTGCAATGCCTAGGGTGAGCTGGGCGGCAGTTGCGTCATCGTGGGTGCAGACGCTGGCGACCAGGGAGCCGCCGCCCATGGCAGCAAGCTCGACTGCTTCATTGAGACTCTTGTATTCCAGTACTGAGGTGACGGGGCCGAAGGCCTCCACGCTGTGCACCTCGGGCGTGCGGGCATCCGCGAATTTCAGCACGGTAACGGGGAAGAAGCTGGTGCCCTCGGGGGCTTCACCCTGGAAGGCAATCTCGCCGCCGGAAGCTACCAGGCGGTCAACTGCCTTGGCAACTTCTGCTTTCTGCTCGGGGGAGGCCAGTGAGCCCATGGTGACGCCCTCTTCGCGGGGGTCACCTACCCTAATGCGTTCGCTCACCTTAGCTGCCAGTGCATCAATCACTTCCTGGCTGCGTCCGGTGGGCACAATGACGCGGCGCACGGCGGTGCACTTCTGACCAGCCTTGGCGGTAATTTCGACCATGACCGACTTGATAAAGGCATCAAACTCGGGAGTGTTGGCCAGGGCGTCCGGGCCCAAAATAGCGGCGTTAAGAGAGTCAGTTTCGGCGGTGAAGCGCACTCCCTTGGTCTGCACATGGGGGTGGTTGCGCAACACCTGGGCGGTAGCAGCGGAGCCGGTAAAGGCGACGTGGTCGCGGTAATCCAGGTAGTCCAGCAGGTCACGAGCTGAACCGGAAATCAGCTGCAGAGAACCTTCGGGCAGTAGGCCGCTGTCCAGCATGAGGCGCACGGTTGCCTCGGTGACGTAGCCGGTGGGGGTCGCAGGTTTGACGATGGTGGGCATACCCGCGATAAAGGCGGGTGCAAACTTCTCCAGCATGCCCCAGATGGGGAAGTTGAAGGCATTAATTTCAACGGCTACACCGGGCAAGGTGGTGTAGATGTGCTCACCGATGAAGGAGCCGTCGCGGGAGAGGACCTCGATGTTGCCGTCGATGATGACCTTGGAGTTAGGGAGTTCGCGGCGCCCCTTGGACGAGAAGGTAAAGAGGGTGCCGATGCCACCGTCCACGTCAATGTAGTGGTCGCGCTGGGTGGCGCCGGTTGAGAAGGAGATGTCGTAGAGACTCTGCTTGTGCTGGGTCAGGTACTGGGCGATGTGCTTGATTCTCAGGGCGCGCTCGTGGATGGTCAGGTTCTGCAGGTTCTGCTGGCCTACGGTGCGGGCGTAGTCGATGGCACCTGCGGTATCTAGCCCCTCGGTGCTGACCTGGTAGATGACTTCGCCGGTGGCGGCGTCCACAACGTCAGTGGTTTTACCGGGGTTTTCGGGGGCCCACCAGGTACCTTTGATGAAGCTGGGAACCAGGGTTGGGGTGCTCGTCATTGAGATGTCCTTCGCTGTTGCAGTACGACCCGGTAATAAGTGACCGAGCGTTCAGTTATTGATATAAACTATAGTTCACATCACAAGTGAGTGAAAGTTATCGGGCGAGGGTTACGCCTGGAAAGGACGCTGGTGGGCGAGATGGCAGACCAAGAACAGCGTGAGCTGTGGAAGATTACGCTCGGTGAGCTAGATGAAAAGATGGGCGTGAAGGTGCTGGAAGAGTCGGCCCAGCGCGTGGTCGCTACCATGCCGGTGGAGGGCAACCGCCAGTCCCTTGGGCTACTGCACGGCGGTGCCATGTTGGCAATCGGAGAAGCGGTCGGTTCCTGGGCTGCGGTGATTCATGCGTCTTCGATGGGAAAGGTAGCAGTGGGCGTGGATGTGAATGCTACCCACCATAAATCTTCACGCGAAGGAATAGTGCGCGCTACGGCCTCCGCCATTCACCTGGGTCGGTCGCTGACCACCCACGAGGTTATCATTACCCACGAAGAGACCGGTGACCGCCTCTGCACCCTACGGATCACCAACTTTATTAAGGGTTAGGGCAGAGACCAAACCAGCGAATGTGCAGGAAATGTTCGAGCGTGCGCCTGTGAGACGCACGCTCGAACTTATAAGCTCACTCTCCTGCTGACAGCCTAGCTGTAGTCATAGAAGCCCTTGCCACTCTTGCGGCCCAGCTCGCCACGAGCCACCATATCGCGCATGAGCTGCGGGGGAGCGAAGCGCTCACCCAGCTGGGACTCCAGATACTCAGCAATGCCCAGGCGGACGTCCAGCCCCACCACATCGGTCAGGGCCAGCGGCCCCATGGGGAACTTGTAGCCCAGCACCATGGCGTTATCAATGTCATCAGGGGAAGCGACGCCCTCCTCCACCATGCGGATAGCCTCCAGTGCGATTGCCACACCCAGGCGGGAGGATGCAAAACCGGGAGCATCGTTGACAACCACCGGGGTCTTGCCCAGACCATCTACCCAGGTGCGAGCCGCTATCTTAAGCTCCTCAGAGGAATACTTAGACTGCACCACCTCAACCAGCTTGGACGCCGGTACCGGGTTAAAGAAGTGCAGGCCAATGAAATGACCGGGGCGTTCCAAAGCCTCAGCCAGCCCATCAATAGACAGGGACGAGGTGTTGGACGCCAGGTAGGTGCTCTCGCTGAGCTGCGCTTCGACGTCGCGCAGGGCAGAGACCTTCAAATCCCAGTTCTCAGGAACAGCCTCAACTACCAGGTCGCGATCAGCGAAAGCCGCGTAGTCAACCGATACATCAAAACGTTCGGTCAGTTCACCCAGGTTGCCGTCAAAAACACCGCGCTCAATGGACTGAGCTAGGCCGCGCACCACGCGCTCGCGGGCAGCCTCAGCACTGGGGGCATCGCGCTCAACCACAACTACCTGGGCGCCGGCCAGGACGAAAGCGTGGGCGATACCCGCGCCCATGCGTCCGCCGCCCAGCACGCCCACGCGGGCGGGAACTTTAAGGTCATGAATTTCAGCCACGGTTTACCTACTTCTTTTTGCGGTCTAGGAAGGCTTGCATACGGTCGAACTTGGCATCAGACTCAAAGAGAATTGCCTGCGCTAGCTCGTCAATATGGGGGTGGGCATCGCGCGGGGCGGCAAAGACTCGTTTGGTAATGCGCACCGCCAGGGGGTCCTGGGCACCGATGCGGTCAGCCAGGGCACGGGCGGCGTTCAGAAGCTCGGACGGCTCGTGCAGCTCAGTAACCAGGCGCAGATCCAGTGCCTCCTGGGCATTGAGGATGCGCCCGGCCATAAGAATCTCAAGCGCCACCGGCTCACCCACCAGCTCCTTGAGGCGCCAGAGTGCGCCGGCGGCAGCGATGATGCCCAGGTTGGTTTCGGGCTGCCCCATCTTGAGGTGGGGGGTGCCGATGCGGAAGTCTGCGGCGTAAGCCAGCTCTGCGCCACCGCCCAGGGCGTAGCCGTCAAGAGCGGCGATGACCGGCATGGGCAGGTGGTGGATGCGATCAAAGATCTGCGAGTTAATCCCGCGCAGGGCGTCCTCTCGGCGGCGCTCGCGCAACTGGGCAATATCAGCGCCAGAAGCAAAAATGCCGCGGCCGTTGACCTCACACCCGGTCAGAATCAGAATCTTGGGGGTGGTTTCCAGGTAGGCGCAGAGCTCGTGCAGTTCAGCCACCATGGTAGCGTCAATGGCGTTGCGCACTTCGGGGCGGTTCATGCGGGCGACTAGGTGCCCCTCGCCGTCCTCGATGGTCAGTGCGGTGAAGTGCTCAAACATTAGACCTTCTCCACCAAAACAGCTGCACCCTGGCCCACACCGATACACATGGTGGCAAGGCCGCGTTCGGCGTCCTCGCGTTCCATCCGGCCCAGCAGGGTGATGATAAGACGGGAACCGGAGGAACCGAGCGGGTGCCCCAAGGAGATAGCGCCGCCGTCACGGTTGACGATGTCCTCGCTTAAACCCAGGCGGCGCATGGATCCCAGGGACTGGCTGGCAAAGGCTTCGTTGAGTTCAACAGCGCCCAGATCTTCGACGCTCCAGCCTGCGCGTGCGAGCACCTTCTCGGTGGCGGGGACCGGGCCGAGACCCATGATTTCCGGGGCAAGACCTGCGGCGGTGCCGGTCATAAACCGCGCGCGCGGTGTCAGCCCGTACTTCTCGATAGCTGCTTCTGAGGCAACAATAATGGCAGAGGCGCCGTCATTGAGCGTTGATGAGTTACCTGCGGTGACTACTTCGCCACCGGCCACGACGGGGCGCAACTTGGCAAGCACCTCGGTGGTGGTGCCGGGGCGGGGGCCCTCGTCAGTGTCGACCAGGGTAACGTTGCCCTTCCGGTCACGTACGGGAACGGGCACGATCTCATCCTTGAAATGGCCGGCCTCAATGGCGGCAATAGCCCGCTCGTGGGAGCGTGCAGCAAAGGCGTCACAGTCTTCGCGGCTGATGCCATCGACTCGGGCAACTTCCTCAGCGGTTTCAGGCATAGAATAGGTGAATTTGTCACGCTTGGCGAACTCAGGATTAACGAAGCGCCAGCCAATAGAGGTGTCAAAGGTTGCGCCGGGCTTGGCGAAGCCGGTGGTGGGCTTTTCCATGACCCAGGGGGCGCGGCTCATAGACTCAACGCCGCCCGCGATCACGACGTCAGCATCGCCGGCACGAATCATTTGAGCCGCCATGGTCACGGCACTCATGCCAGAGGCGCACAGGCGGTTGACGGTGATGCCAGGGACGGTATCTGGGTAGTCGTTGAGCAGCCAAGCCATGCGGGCTACGTTGCGATTCTCTTCGCCGGCGCCGTTGGCGTTGCCCAAGATGACCTCATCGACAACGGCAGGGTCAATCCCTGCCTTCTCTACGGCATCCTTCAGCACCAGAGCCGCGAGGTCATCGGGGCGGACGCTGGATAGTGCCCCGCCATACCTGCCGACGGGGGTGCGGGAACCACCGACCAAATAAACCTGGGGTGCGGAAGACATTCAAACTCCTTTGTGAGAACGCGCGGGGCGCAGACGTCAATAACTGACCAATCGTTCACTAAATCTTTTCACTTTAAGTGACCTTGGTCAAGTGAACCAGCCGCCCCCGAGGGGGCGGCTGGCGTGAGGGGTGAGGCAAGGCTCTCGCTATAAGAGTGCGGGTTCTTTAGTTTCCTCGGGGTGTAGGTCAATTTCCTGGTTGCTCTTGGGTACCATGCTGACCGCGACAAGAGAAATTACTGACAGGACCGCGATATACAAACCAATCATCCACGATTGACCGGTCTCACGCAGAATCATTTCAGCAATCATGGGAGCAAAGGCGCCACCGAGAATCGCACCGATGGCGTAGCCGATGGAGATGCCGGAGAAGCGGACTGCTGCCGGGAACATCTCGGCGTACATAGCCGACTGGGGGCCGTAGGAGGGGCCCAGGCCGATGGTGAGGATGAAGATGGCCAGGGTAAAGAGTACGATGTTGCCACTGTCGATGAGGAACCACATGGGAATGGCCCAGAGGATGATGAAGCCGTAGCCGAGTTGGAAGGTGCGCACGCGCCCAATCTTGTCGGACATCCAGCCGCCCAGCATGGTGAAGATGAGCCAGCCAAAACCGCCTATGATAGCCGCGGTCATGGCTTCGCTGCGGCTCATGCCCAGTGCTTTCACGCTGTATGAGATAAAGAAGGCGATGACTAGGTAGCCAGCTGCGTTGTTGGCAATGAATATGAGCGCTGCAAGGATGACCTGGCGGGTGTTGGTCTTGAAGAGCTGCTTGAGGGGCGCAGATTCACGCTTCTTGAGGTTCTGCATCTCCTTGAAGACAGGGGATTCCTCAACGGAGTGGCGGATGTAGAAGCCCACCAGAATCAACACGATGGAGGACCAGAAGGGGATGCGCCAACCGAAGGAGAGGAACTGCTCTTCGGTGAGGATGGAGTTGAGGAAGAGGTTGATGAGGGTTGCCAGAATCATGCCCAGGGGGACGCCGATCTGGGGGAAAGCGCCGAAGAAGCCACGCTTGTGGCGGGGGGCGTGTTCCACGGACATGAGAGCTGCGCCGCCCCATTCACCGCCTGCGCTGAAACCCTGTAAGATGCGCAAGAAAACGATGATGATGGGGGCTGCGATGCCAATTGAGGCGTAGGTAGGTACGAAGCCGATGCCGACGGTGGCGATGCCCATCATGATAAGGGTGAGCACCAGGGTGATGCGGCGGCCGAAGCGGTCACCGATGTGGCCGGCAACGATAGCACCCAGGGGGCGGAAGACGAAGCTGATGCCAAGGGAGGCCCAGGCGACAATCTGTGCGATGGTGTTATCTTCACCTTCGGGGGTGAAGTATTGTGTTGCCAGAATGAGGCCGGCGGCCTGGGCGTAAATGAAGAAGTCGTACCACTCGATGGTGGTGCCGATGAGAGTTCCGGCGAGAACTTTTCGCTCTTCCCGGCTGACTTTGTGCGGTGCTACCGCTGCGTGTGAAGACATTGATGTACCTCTGCTGGTGGAGGGGCGCGTGTGCGCTTGATGCCCTGTGCAACCTCCTCTCATCTATGAGGTGGGGGTCACATCTTGGTGGTTAGTTATGAATCATATACGACTTTTAATCCCCGTGCGATAGTTTCCTAAAATTTTTTACCGTTCGGTCAGTAAATAACGACTGAAGCGCAAGGACGCCGGCACTTAGCCTGTGCGGACAAGCTAAATACCGGCGTCCTGCCTGAGGGGAACACAGACTGTGGAACGCCTAGCCCACGAGAGTTTCGACTACCTTTTCTGCAATCATGATGGTGGGAGCATTGGTGTTGCCTGTGGGTATCACTGGCATGACTGAGGCATCAATGACGTGCAGGTTCTCAACTCCGTGCACTGCCAAATTGTTGGAATCAACAACAGACTCAGGGCCCTTGCCCATGGCACAGGTGCCTACCTGGTGGTGATAGGTCACCACAGCATCTCGCGCGTAGGCCTTTAGCTCCTCATCACTGTGCACCGATGTACCTGGCCAAATTTCTTGGGCGCCCCACTCGCCAGCCAACGCCTGCTGATTGCCAATCTCCCGGCACTGTTTGATGGAAGCAACCAGAACATCGATATCTTCATCTTCGCTGAGTGCTGCAAGGTCGACGGTGACTGGATCAGCCAGGGATGCCCCGGTGACCTTGAGTTCACCGCGAGATACAGGGCGAACAATGCCCGCCATCAGGGTAAATGCCTCGGCGGGCCCCTCCATCTGCCCCTGCCCGTAGTCTTGCGAATACATAGGTACCGAGAAGAAAATGGGCTGGGTATCCGGAACAGCGTGAGCGGGGGAAGACTTCGCGAATAGGTGAACCTCGGCGGGTGCATCTTCTAGGGCTGGGATTGGCCTATCAGTAGTAAAAATGACCGGCGCCAAGAGGTGATCGTGCAGGTTCTTGCCCACGCCGGGAATATCTGCCACTACCTCGATACCCAGCTGTTCTAGCTCGGCACGCGGCCCCACGCCCGAACGCAAAAGAATTTCGGGGCTACCCAGTGCACCGGCTGAAAGAATGACGGTATCTGCCAGTACTTCTTGGGGCTCCCCTCCTGATGCAATAGGACGCCTCTTGCGCGGTTACCATCGAATAGCACCTTCTCAACCCGAGCGTCCGTTATCAGTGTTAGGTTCTTATGGTCAGCAACTGGGCGTAGATAAGCATGCCAGACATTGAAACGTTCGCCATCGCGCAGGTTGAGCTGCATGCGGGAGATACCCTCAACATCACCCGAATTATAATCAGGGTTCAGTGTGTGGCCTGCTTGCTGGGCCGCTTCGACCATAGATTCCTGCAAGGGGTTGCGCCTAAAATTTTCACGCACGTCTAAGGGACCATCCCCGCCACGGGTGGCTGAAGCGCCGCCGTCAAAATTCTCAATTTTCTTAAAGAAGGGCAGCACATCAGACCAACCCCAACCGGAGTTGCCCATCTCTTCCCAGGCATCGTAATCAGCGGAGTCACCGCGTACCCAGATGCAGGCGTTGAGCGCGTGGGAACCGCCCAAAACCTTGCCGCGGGGCAGGTGGAGGCGGCGGCCATGAGCGCCTTTTTGAGGCACGGTGTAATAATCCCAATCCTGTTTGACTGTAGATATAAGAGCGCCCCGATTCTCTGATAATTTTCAAGAAAACCGGGGTGGTGGGGTGAAATCTATTCGCAAATTACGTGAGGCACACCCATATGCTTGAGCCCTTCAACACCGAACTCCAGGCCGTAGCCGGACTGCTTGATGCCGCCGAAAGGGATGCGGGGATCAATGGCACCATGCTTATTGATCCAGACGGTGCCAGCCTGCATCTGCGCAGCAACCTCGCGGGCGCGCTCAAGGTTGGGGGACCAGACCGAGGCGCCCAGGCCAACATCCAGACGGTTAGCTTCTTCTAATGCTTCTTCCAGGCTGGAGTAGCGAATAATCGGCAGGGCAGGGCCAAACTGCTCCTCAACCACCAGCGGGTTGTCCTTATCAAGGTCGGCAATCAGGGTGGTGGGGTAGAAGAAGCCGGGGGCAGTTTCGTCCGGGGTGCCACCCAGTAGCACGCGACCACCGCCGTCCTTGGCCTTCTGCACCAGGTCCGCCACAATGTCGTACTGCGCCTTGTTCTGCAACGGGCCCAGGACGTTTTGCTCCTCAACACCCACGCCCATAGGCATGTTCTGAGCAACCGCGGTCAGCTCCTCACAGACCGCATTGTAGAGAGAATCGGGTACGTAGAGACGCTTGAGGGCGGCACAGGTCTGACCGGTATTGATGAAGGCGCCCCAGAAGAGGCCCTCAGCAATCGACTTGGGGTCTGCGTCATCCAGCACGATGCCAGCGTCGTTGCCGCCCAGCTCAAGGGTGAGGCGCTTGAGAGAATCAGCAGCTGATGCCGCGATCTTTTTGCCGGTGGCAGTGGAGCCGGTGAAGGTCAGCTTATCGAAGCCGGGATGAACCGACATCTTGGGGCCCAGAGCGCGGTCGGCACTGTCTGCCACCACATTTAATACGCCCTCGGGCAGCGCGGTGTTCATGACCTCAACCAGCGCCAGCACGCTCAGGGTGGTGTACTCAGAAGGCTTGACCACAATGGTGTTACCCATGCGCAGAGCGGGGGCAATCTGCCAGATCGCAATCATCATGGGCCAGTTCCAGGGGCCAATACCACCCACTACGCCGATGGGGCGGTAATTGAGCACCGCGCGGGTTTCGCCGTCGTCCACCAGGGTCTCTTCTTCTAGCCCAAAGGACGCTGTGGCGCGGGTCCACGCCACAGCACCGCCCACCTCAAAGCGGGCGTTAGGGCCGTTCAGCGGCTTGCCCTGCTCGCGTGAGAGTAGCTCTGCCAGGGGTTCAGTGGTTGCTTCGATGGCATCGGCTGCCTTCATGAGGTAGTCGCTGCGTTCGGCGTGAGAGAGTTTTGCCCAAGCAACCTGGGCTTCACGGGCAGCTTGTACCTTGCGATCCAGGTCTGCTTCAGTTGCGGTGGGGGCAAGACCGATGAGCTCTTCGGTAGCAGGATCAAAAATTTCGCGGCTGCCACCTTCGGTCACGCGGCTGAGCAGTTCTTGGTAGGTGGTGGGTAGTGACTGCACTGTCATCTCCTTAGCATCAAAGATAGTTACCCCTATGCTCTCCAGCAGTGAACGATGAGCGTTAGGTGCAGCGTGCACACCCTTTGGCTTTTTGTGCCCCCGGTCACTTATCCTGTAGATTTCAAATAGTAGTCCACAACGGGAGAGAGGGAGGAGATGGGTCAGAGCACCCCCAAAGCTGCCCGCGGCCTCGTGCTGCACGGCGAAATGAACATGACCCAGTGGCGTCTGGGTGCCACCGAAAGTTTCGGCGACCTCGCCATCACCTGCCCCAACCCCACCTCCTTCCGCGCTAGCGTCCGCACCGCGTCACTGGGGGAGGTTGAACTCTTTGACATGCGCACCCCGGCGCACACCGTCAGCCGTGACCCCAACCGCCACGACCTAGAACATGACGGCTACTGCAAGCTCAGCCTGCAGTTAGAAGGAGAATCTGTGCTCACCCAAGACGGGCGTAGTTGCACCCTAACCCCTGGTAGCCTGGCACTCTACGTCACCAAACGCCCCTACACCCTGGAATACACCGGCGATCAACGCAGCCTCATCGTGCTCTTCCCCCAAAATTTCGTGCAAATGAGCTCCGACTATATGGGCCTAATTACCGCCACCTCACTCTCAGATAGACAGGGCCTTGGTAAGGTAGCCGTCACCCTCTTTGAGCAGCTTGCCGCCAACCTTGAGGAGTTGCAGGGGGCGCACGCGCTCGCCCTCGTGCGCTCTGCCCTGGAAATGCTGATCACGGTCATGGCGGCGGAGTCCAGCAGCGCCGGGCGGGAACCCTCCAACCTGCTTTTTCACCAGGCGGTTGCCTACATTGAGGATCACCTGGGCGACCCGGAACTTAGCCCGGGGCGGGTAGCTGACGCCCTCTATATTTCCCTGCGGCAACTACACGGCAGATTCGCTACCAACGGGCTGACAGTAGCTACTTTTATCAGGACGCGCAGGTTAGAACGTATTCGGGACGACCTGGCCAACCCACTGCTACGCTCCGACTCGGTGCAGACTATTAGCTCCCGCTACGCCCTCTTTGACCCCTCCCATGTCAGCAAAACCTTTAAGGCCGAATACGGGGAAAGCCCCTCTGCCTATAGGGCGAGGATGCTGACTATCTAAAGCGCAACAGTCGCGTTGAATTCAGTACCACAAAGACCGAGCTGAAGGCCATAGCTGCAGCGGCAATCATGGGGTTGAGTAGGCCCGCTGCTGCCACCGGAATCGCCACCGTGTTGTAGGCGAAAGCCCAGAAAAGGTTGGACTTAATCAGGTTCAGGGTCGCGCGGCTCAGCCTGATTGCAGTGGGTAAGGATGCCAGGTCGCTGCGCATGATCGTCATATCGGCTGCTTCCATGGCAACGTCGGTGCCCGAACCCATCGCCACTCCCAGGTTGGCCTTCGCGAGGGCGGCGGCGTCATTCACTCCATCACCTACCATGGCAACACCACGGCCACCAGCCTGCAGCTGCGTCACCTTATCCAGCTTGTCTGCTGGGCTAACCCCGGCAAAAACGTGCTCCGGAGCAATGCCCACACGGGCGGCAACAGCGCGGGCCACCGGCGCGGCGTCTCCGGTCAAAAGAACCGGGGTGAGGCCCAACTTTTTGAGCTCGGCAAGGGCGGGTGCGGCGTCGTCCTTCGGTGAATCCTGCAAGCAGAGTAGGCCGGCAAGGTGACCCTCCACCGCCAGAAGTACGGTGGTTAGCCCCTCTTCTTGCAGGCTATGCACCTGCTGGCCGATAGCGTCAGAAACTTCAACGCCCTCGCTTACCAGGTGGGAGACTTGACCCACTATGGTGCGCACCGGCTGCCCCTGATAGGTAACGGTGGCACGCACGCCACCGCCTGCTACGGACTCAAAATCATCGACGGAGGCCAGTGAACCGTGTGCCCGGGCAGCCCCGGTAATTGCACGCGCTAGAGGGTGCTCGGACGGCGCCTCGGCAGCTCCTGCTAGTTGTAGTACCTGGTCTTCTGCCCAGTCACCCAGAGGCAACACGCGGTCAAGGGTAAGCTCACCGGTGGTCACGGTGCCGGTCTTATCGAGCACCACAGTGTCTACCGTCCGGGTGCTTTCTAGCACCTGCGCTGACCGAATCAAAATACCCAGTTGTGAGCCCCGCGAGGTACCTGCCAGCAGAGCGGTGGGGGTAGCAAGACCCAGGGCACAGGGGCAGGCAATCACCAGCACCGAAACCGCTGCGGTAAAAGCCGCGTTAACATCGCCGGTGACCAGCAACCAGCCCGCCAAAACCACCAGAGAAATACCCATCACGATGGGCACAAAAACCGCCGAAATACGGTCAGCTAGGCGGGCGATAGGCGCCTTGGTGGCCTGAGCCTCGGCGACCGCCCTACCCATCTGCGCCAGAACGGTATCGGCACCCACCCGGGTTGCCTGCACCGTCAGCGCACCGGAGGTGTTCACGGTCGCGCCCACCACCGCGTCTCCAGGGCCAACCTCAACGGGCACTGATTCGCCGGTCAGCAGGGAAGTATCCAGAGCTGAACGGCCAGAAATTACCTGCCCGTCCACCGCAACTTTCTCACCGGGGCGCACCAGGAATTCATCACCCGGTAGCAGATCTTTGACGGGAATCTGTACTGCCTGCCCCTGCCGCAGCACGGTGGCACTTTTAGCGCCCAAATCCAGGAGGTTACGCAGGGCCCGGGAAGACCTGCGCTGAGTGGAATGCTCAATCTGTCTGCCCACCAGCAGGAAGGTGGTAATCATGGTGGCGGCATCGAAGTAGAGCTGATGGTCCATGCCGTGCCCGCCACTGCTCCCACTGTGGGATGCACCCGCATGAGCCGTCATGGCAGGGTCAACAAGAAGCTGCCAGAGCGAAAAGACAAAACTGGCGATGACACCCAGGGAAATAAGGGTGTCCATGGTGAAGGAGCCATGCTTGAGATTGATCCAGGCGGGGCGGTGGAAGGGTAACGCCGCCCACGTGGCAACCGGCAAGGTCAGGGCGGCAACTACCCACCCCCAGTGCGGGAACTGGAAGCTAGAAAACATGGATATAAAGAAAACCGGCACCGCAAAAATCAGCGCCACCACAATACGGAGCGTCAGCGAGGTGCCCGCCTCCTGCTCATTTATCGGGGCATCTATCTCTTTGAGGCGTGCACTATAGCCAGCCTTTTCCACGGTTTCAATCAGCTGCTCATCGCTGATGTTCGCCGGGGCAATCACTCGGGCGGTTTCCAGAGGCAGGTTGACGGAGGGGTCCACCCCCAGCTTTTTCAGCTTGCGTTCTACCCGTCCCACGCAGGACGCGCAGGTCATACCCCCCACGTCCAGCGTGACGATGCGGGTTGGCTGGCTCAGGGTGTTAGAGACCTCCGGAGCGGAGGCCGAGGTGTCGGGTGTAGAGGTCATGGTGTGGTTTCCTCCATCGGAGGCATGGGTAAAGCGTCATGAGCAGGAGGTAATCCCTCTGCTGGTGATAGGTTGCCCATGCAGGTTGCGCTTACTTAACCAGGGTGAAGCCGGCTTCGGTAATAGCGGCTTCAATGCTGTCGTTGGTGAGGTTGCCGTCGTGGGTGATGGTGACGGTCGATTCTCCGTCCTTGACTACAGCGACCTCAACGTTGGTCACGTTCTCGATTTCTTCGAGCTCTTCGGTAACGCTCATCGCGCAGTGGTTGCAGGTCAGACCGGTTGCTTTGACGGTGGTTGCTGACATGGGTTTCCTCCTTGAGGTGGGTTAGCTTTTGACCAGTCGGCTAATGGCGGTCATAGCTTCGGATAATTTGGCGTCCAAGAGTTCTGGGTTGCCGCTTGTCTGCGCTTCGGTGGCTGCGCCGACCACACAGTGCCGCACATGGTCTTCTACCAGTTGTAGTGAGACGCTGTGCAGTGCCTTGTTGATGGCGGCTACCTGGGTGAGAACGTCGATGCAGTAGGTATCCTGCTCGACCATGCGGGCGACCCCGCGCACCTGCCCTTCAATGCGGCGTAGGCGCTTGAGGTAGGCGTCTTTCTCAGGGGTGTAACCATGGGGTGCAGTAGGGCTTGAATCTTCTTCGCACATACCTTTAATGTATACCCCATAGGGGTATATTTCAAGTGTCTTACCTCCGGCAGTTTTAAATCATCTCCGCAGTCTTAATAAGCCCCCTGTTAGACTGGGTGGCATGGCTTCATTCATCGAGGATTATGCTCTACTTTCAGATATGAACACCGGTGCTCTGGTCTCACGGGCTGGTTCTATCGACTGGTTCTGCGCTCCGCGCTTTGACTCCCGCGCGGTCTTTGCAGCTCTGCTGGGCGAGCGTGAGCACGGGCGCTGGCTCCTGGCTCCCCTCGAATCGGTGAACCCAGCTCCGGTAGAAGAGGTGCGTACTGAGCGCTCCTACCGCGAAAACACTTTCATTCTGCAGACCGTCTGGTTTGTGGGGGACGCCAGTGTGCGCGTCACCGAGTTTATGCCTCTTTCTGGCGGTACCACCATCGTCCGTAATGTTGAGGGCCTCACCGGTGAGGTCACCATATACCACGAGCTAGCCATGCGCTTTGACTACGGCAAGACCGTGCCCTGGGTGACCCGCTATGAAGGCACCAGCTCAGATGGTTCACCAGACCCGGATGCAGCCATGCTGGTGGGTATGGCTGGCCCCCACGCGTTGGTTTTCCACGGTGATAGTGTGCCTGAGGGTGACCCTGAATCCAAGGCGGAAACCTTCACCGTTTCAGCAGGTCAGAGCTACACTTTTGCGCTGTCTTACTTTGCCTCTAACCACAATCCGCCGGCACCGGTCGATTACGCCACGGCACTGACCTACACCCAGGATCAGTGGAGTGAGTGGTCTGATCTTTATACCGCTCCAGAAGAAGAAACTGAGCCTCAGGCCACTGGTGCTGATACGGCGGGCGCTGATACAGCCAACCCAGAAGAAATCTCTGCGGTGCGTTCGGTGCCCGAGTTTCAAGAGGATGCTACCGAGAGCCTCAAAACCTCCTCTATTCTGCTTGAAAGCGGGTCCAACACCAGTTCGCTAGAGGTCGATGAAGAAACCTACCGAGAACTAGCGCAGACCGCTGCCACGCCACTTGCCGTGCCTACAGAAGAGTCCCATCGCGAAGAGGCAGACGCCCGCTACCGCGAAGCTCGTCTACGCTCACTGCTGGTGTTGCGTGCTCTGATTTCACGGGAGACCGGTGCGCTGGTTGCCTCAGCGACCACCTCTCTGCCTGAGGTCATCGGCGGTAAACGCAACCACGACTTCCGCTTCACCTGGCTACGCGATGTCGCTATGGCTATGGACGTCACCCTAACCCACGGGCACGAGCGTGAAACTGCGCAGCTGCGCAACTGGATTCTGCGCGCCCTTGCCAATAACCCGCGTCAGATTCACGCGGTCTATGGGCTGGCGGGCGAGAAGGACGATATGGAGCGCCGCCTGGCGCTCCCAGGCTATGAGGGCTCACAGCCGGTTCGTTCGGGCAACGGTTCTGGTGACCAGTTCCAGGGGGATGCCCTGGGGCAGGTGCTGGTGACCTTTGCGAACCTGCGTGAGCAGGGTGTGGCTGAAGATCACCTGTCCTGGCCCATCCAGAAGGCACTGCTGAACGCGGCCACTGAGCGTATCGGCGAAACTGACCGGTCGATGTGGGAAATCTACGGTGAACCTTCCACCTACACCCACTCTCAGGCGATGCTTTGGGCTGCTTTTGATGCTGGTGTATCAGCGGTCCGTGATTACGGCATGGACGGCGACGCTGCCACCTGGGAAGCCTGCCGTGACACCGTGGCTGAGGACATTCTGACCCGCGGTTATAACGAAGCTTTGGGTTGCTTTGTCTCAACCTACGGTGGTTCTAGCGTGGACGCTTCCCTGCTGCAGCTACCCCAAATTGGGCTGGTTGCTTGGGATGACCCGCGGATGCTGGCGACCGTCAAGCGTATCGAGGAAACCATCCAACATGCTTCGGGCATGATTTACCGCTATGACAACTCCGATTCGCATGACGGTTTTGAGGGGCAGGATAACCCCCACTTTATCTCCACTCTGTGGCTGGCTGAGCAGTACATTCGTTCAGGACGTGAGGCAGACGGCCGCGCACTGCTAAACCTGGTGCTGGATTGCGCCAATGACCTGGGCTTGATGAGTTCGGAGTACGACTTTGCCCATGAGCGTTTGACCGGTAACTTCCCGCAGGCTCTTGCTCATATTTCTTTGATTCGTGTGGTTCAGGCGCTGGGTCTTTAGAGACTAAGGGCAGCTTCCCAAAGGATAGTTACACCAAAAATCACCAGCACGGTGCCTGCCACTCCGTCAATTACTAGGGTGGCGCGTGGGTGCAAGAGCCACTTCATAGACAGGGACGCTAGGGCGACGATGACCGCGAACCAGGCGACGTTGATACCACCGTGGATGAGCGCCAGGTAGGTGCCCATCAGCAGTGGGGGCACGGTAGCAACCATAAAAGGTGGCACCGTGGCAATGTAGAAAACCGCGATTTTTGGGTTGAGAATGTTGGCTATAAAGCCCGCTAAAAAGTCTCGGTAGACCCCTGCGCTAGGGGTGCTTGCTGAATTAAGGTTTCCCACGGGAGTCTCGGGGGTTGGCAAACTGGCTAAGGCGGCGTCCTGCGTTTTGAGAGCGGTCACTGATCCCCAGTGGCGCAGATTGAGCAGAAAACGTACGCCCAGATAGATGAGGTAGGCACCGCCTGCCAGGGTGATGGCATCAAAGACGCCCGGGGCCGTTGCCATGAGCACCGCCAGGCCGGTGGCTGCCGCTACGCCCCAAATGAGCAGGCCAGCGGTGATACCTAGAATGCAGGCAAAGGCAGCGGTTCTGCCCCGGGCTACGAGGGAGCGCAGCACCAGGGCGGTATCAGTGGCGGGAATAATGGTGATCAGAAAAGTGATACCCGCAAAACCAATCAGTGCCTGGCTAAGAGTCATGGGCACACGCTACCAAGGCAGTTTTACTACGTGCAAGAAAGTTTTGGGATGTAGGACGGGGGTGTTCTAGGTGTGCCGATAGTAGCCGGCTTGAGCTCTGACCGGCCTGGGGTCTAGGGTGCTTGACGTGCCCACTTGGCGGCGCGGGCGGCACAAATCATCAGCTGTACCTGGTGGAAAACCATCAGCGGTAAAATAATGGCGCCAACTGCGCCACCACCGAAGATGACCGCTGCCATGGGGACCCCGGTTGCCAGTGATTTTTTGGAACCACAGAACTGAACTGCCACCCGATCACCGTAGCTAAAGCCCAGCTTATTAGATACAAAGCCGCTGAACCAAAGCATGAACTCCACAATGAGCAGGGACAGAATCACCAGGACGACCAACTGCCAGATGCCGATGCGGGACCACACGCCGTCCACAATGCCCGCTGAAAAAGCGGAATAGACCACCATGCCAATAGAGAGTCGGTCAACGTTTTTGGTGAGTTTGTTTTTAGCAATCCCACCCACCCAGCGGCGTAGAAGCTGGCCGATGAGGAAGGGCAGGAGAAGCTGAATAGAAATATCCAGGAAGGCGCTACCAGAAATAACTAGGTCACCATTACGCATCAGCAGCATCACCAGCAGGGGGGTGAGCAGAATACCGGCGATATTAGAGGCACTGGCACTGACGATAGCGCCGGCGACGTTACCGCGTGCAAGCGAGGTGAAAGCTACCGATGACTGCACGGTGGAGGGCACCAGGCACATGAAAAGTAGACCCAGGTAGAGCTCCTGACCCAACACATAGGTCAGGGGGTAGAGCGCTAAACCCAAGAGGGGGAAGACCAGGTACGTGAAGCCCAGAATGGTGCTGTGCAGCTTCCAGTGTTTGAGGCCCTGCAACGCTTCGGTGGGCGAAAGGCGGGCACCGTAGAGGAAGAAGAGCAGGGCAATAGCTATTTTTGTGGCCAGACTGAAGCCCTCAGCAAAGTCGCCGCGGGCTGGTAGAAGAATCGCCAGGATAACCGCCACAATAATCAGCATAATCAGCGGATCCGGGCGGCGGGCCAGCAAGTTTTTCAGGGTCATTCTAGGTTTCACGAGCCCCGGTTTAAGCGGGGTTCTGAGGGCCAGTTGTGCCCTCTGAGTTGCCGGGTTCGTCCGGGGTTTCTGGGGCAGGACACTGGGGTGCGTCCGAGCTGGAAGCTTCAGGGTCTGCCTGCGATCCAGTGCCGGCTGGTGTTGCAGCCCCGCGCACCGGGTCACCCAAGCTGCCGGGCATATCGCCGCGGAATTGCGGGGGCACCCAACCGGCGTAGAGCATGTCGCCCACGGCGCGGTCGCGGTACTGGGCAGGCTCGCGGTAGACGGTCTGTACTGAACCCCAGTGCTGGTTTTCTTCACGCTCGGGGTAGGTGAGCATGAAGTCGCTGGCCTGCAACGGATCTGGCCAGGCGGCTGCCGGTTCGGCGGCGGGCACGGCAGAGAGGGGGTAAACCGGGTTGTTCTTGGGACGCCAGACCAGGCGGCCGGGCTCGGTACGGTCGCGCAGGGCGTGGGCACGCCAGGTGATGGGCGGGTGGGTGGTATTGAGGTTAGCCAGCCAGGTGAAGAAGCCCCTCTCGTAGACGGCGCGGTTGGCGAGCTCATGAAAGTTCACGTCGTTCATCAGGTACTTACCGGCGGCAAGCACGGAGGTGGTGGTTTCGGCGCCTTCGGGGCAAAAACGGTAGCCAAAGTTATCGGCGGTATATTCCTGGGTGCGGGAAAGCAGTGTGCCTAGGAAGGGAATCTGTGTAAAGAAGGAAGTGAAAATCAGGCGGAAATAGCTGACGTGGCCAGCGGCGATATGGCCCACTTCGTGCCCAATGATGAAGCGTAGAGCCTCGGGGTTGCGTGCCTCCCCACCGATTTCAAAGAGGTCTGAGTAGATAACGATGAAGCGGCGGTGCCCGTGCCCGGAGGCAAAAGCGTTGATGACGCCGTTACCTGCCACCACGTAGGCGTCCGGCACACGGCGCAGACCAGCGGCGTGGGCTGCTTCGACCACCATTTGGTAGCCCTCGGGGAACTGGGTGGGCGACATACGCACACCCTGGATGCGCATCTGCGCGTAGTTCATGGCGCGCACAAAGAAGACGATGATGGGCAGGTAGAGGGCAATCACGATGAGCTGTAGTACCAGGTTGCTGGGGGTCCAGAAGAAGTCTGGTTCCAGAATGAAGCGCATGAACTGCACAGTTAAAAAGATGGCGCCGCCGATGTAGACCATGAAGGTCAGGGCATAGGCCATAGCCACTAGCGGCACTTCAGCGGGGTGACGGATGGCGTTGAGGAATCTGAAGGGCAGCAGGGATTGGAAGCCAAAGAGCTTGGGCTGCGGTAGCGGTGAGATGGGGCGCTGGCGGGTATCTTCGGGCAGCCAGCCGCGCGAGAGGTCATCGGGTAATGGGGTTCCGGGTTGCTGAGCCGCCTGCTGCTGGGGCGGTTCGATGCCGTAGGGTGTTTCGCTCATGCGTCTCTCGCTGGTTAGACCTGTACTTCCTGTATAACACTAGCAAGAAAGCGGGGAGGGGGCGCGAGTTAGGTGGCGGGCAGAACAAGAAAGGACGGCGGGGCGCTCGCGATTTTCTATACTCCCCAACCGTACAGGAGGAGCTGCTCTGAAACATAAGCTCTCCGAAGGAGTCCTATCGCGTGAGTCAGTCATGCTTTTCTGCTGACGCTGGCGGTGGGAGAGCAGCACAGTGGAACCTCCGCGCCTCGGGCATAAGAAAACCGCTACACACCCCTAGGGTACGTAGCGGTCTTCAAGGACTGAAGCCGGGCTACTTGGTCAGCGCCTCGGTTGCCTCAGCGATAGCCTTTTCCTCGTTGGTGGGAACGACCAGTACGGGGATAGCTGAGTCCTCGGTGGAGATGATGCGGGGCTCATCGCCACGTACCTTGTTGGCTTCGGCGTCCAGCTTGATGCCCAGGGCACCCAGGCGGGAGATAGCCAGCTCGCGGAACTGTGAGGAATTTTCACCGATACCTGCGGTGAATACCAGCGCCTGCATACCGCCAACAGCTACATGGTAGCCACCGATGTACTTAGCCAGGCGGTAGGAGGTCATGTCCAATGCCAGTTTGGCGCGCTCGTCGCCACCCTCCATTGCCTCAACAACCTCGCGCATATCGTTGTTACCGGCGATAGCTAGCAGACCGGACTGCTTGTTAAGGATGGTGTCCATCTTCTCAGCGGTGATTTCGGGGTTCTGAATCATCACAGAGGTCAGTGCTGAGGGGTCAATGTCACCGGAGCGGGTGCCCATAATCAGACCAGCCAGGGGGGTGTAGCCCATGGAGGTGTCGATGCAGGCGCCTTTTTCGATAGCGGTGATTGAAGCACCGTTACCCAGGTGGGCGATGACGCCGTTGAACTCGCTGCGCTCTACGCCCAGGAAGTCAGCGGCAATGCCGGTCACGTAGTCGTGGCTGGTGCCGTGGAAACCGTAGCGGCGCACACCGTACTGCTCGTAGAAATCCTCGGGAACAGCGTATCGGTAAGCATGTGCGGGCATGGTGCCGTGGAAAGCGGTGTCAAAGACAGCGACCATGGGAACACCGGGGTAGGTTTCCTGCGCTGCACGGATACCCAGCACGTGGGCGGGGTTGTGCAGGGGAGCCAGCGGTGAGAGCTCATCAATCTTGGTGATGACGTCCTCGGTAATGATCACGGGCTCAGAGAAAATCTCGCCGCCGTGCACCACGCGGTGGCCGATAGCGTCGATGGTCTTGCCGTGCAGGGGCTCAACCAGTGCCTCAGCCATAATGTGCAGAGCTTCGGTGTGAGTGGGAATCTCAGCCCCACCAATGTTTTCGATTAGGCCCTTAGCAATGACCTGGGCATCTTCGCCGGTAGCTGCGGTGTCGCGCACCTGGTATTTGACTGAGGATGAACCGCAGTTGATAACGAGAACGAGCATGAAGTGTTTTCCTTCTAATAGTTGAAAAGTCTTTATGGGGGCAGCCGACCGGGCGTACTTTTGCTAGGTGGCAGGTATGCACGCGCCTGGAGCCAGATGGCTCGGGGCTGGCGTGAATCACGCGTGAGCGCTAGCGAACCCGTGAGAGGGTCAGCTGGCGAAGGCGCGTGCATGCCGCCGTACCTGGTCAGCCAGCCCGCATCCTTGCGGAGCCTGAATTACAGGGTCTGTGCCTGGATCGCGGTGATAGCTACGGTGTTGATGATGTCATCAACGGTGCAGCCGCGGGACAGGTCGTTCACGGGCTTGCGCAGGCCCTGCAGGACGGGGCCAACTGCAACTGCGCCGGAGGTCTGCTGGACAGCCTTGTAGGTGTTGTTGCCGGTGTTGAGGTCGGGGAAGATGAAGACGGTTGCTTTACCTGCGACCTCAGAGTCGGGCAGCTTGGATGAGGCGATGGACATGTTGGATGCCGCGTCGAACTGGATGGGGCCTTCGAAGGCGAAGTCGGGGTTGGACTCGCGGAGCTTCTCGGTCGCTTCGACTACTACCTCGACGTCTGCGCCGGCGCCGGAGGTGCCGGTGGAGTAGGAGAGCATGGCGACCTTGGGGTCTACACCGAACTGGCGGGCAGTTTCAGCGGAGGCGATAGCGATGTCAGCTAGCTGCTCAGCGTTGGGGTTGGGGTTGACTGCGCAGTCACCGAAGACCAGCACGCGGTCTTCCATGAGCATGAGGAAAACGGAGGAGACGACCTTGACGCCGGGGCGGGTCTTAACGAATTCCAGGGAGGGGCGGATGGTGTTGGCGGTGGTGTTTGCTGCGCCGGAGACCATGCCGTCCACGATGCCCTTGTGAACCATCATGGTGCCGAAGTAGGAGGGGTCCATCATGCGGTTGCGGGCGCCTTCAAGAGTCATTCCCTTGTGGGCGCGCAGTTCAGCGTAGGTGGCGGCAAAGTCATCGAAGTATTCGTTGTTATCGATGTCGATGATGGTGACGCCGCGCTTGTTCCCGTCCGCTACGGGCAGGTCAATGGATTCGCGCTGGCAGATTTCAGCGATTTGCTGGGGGTTACCGATGATGACGAGGTCGCAGAAGTCGCGGCGCACGATGATGGACGCGGCGCGTAGGATGCGGGGGTCGTAGCCTTCGGGCAGGACGATGGAGCGGCGGTCGCTGCGTGCCTTTTCGATGAGGTTATGCAGGAAGCGCAGGGGGGTCATGGTGGCGGGGCGTTCAAGTTCTAGACGCTCGAAGAGCTCCTTTTCGTCCACGTTGCGGAACCATTCGCCTAGGGCGGCTGCGATTTTACGGGGTTGTGCGAGGGCTAGCTGACCGCGTACCTGGGAGACCGCGCGCCCTGCCTTGAAGGTATCCAGCTGGGTGGAGAAGACGGGGAAGGGTGCTTTTTCGACCAGCTGGCCGATGGCGGTGTTGCTGCCTAGTTCGTTGGTCAGGCCGCCGGTCAGTAGCATGCCAGACGGTGCGGGGAAGCTGGGCGCCAGGGCAGATGCCAGGGTGGCCACCATGATGTCTGAGCGGTCCCCGGGCACGATGACGAAGTCGCCGTCGGTGAACTGGGAGAGGAAGTTAGAGACGGTCATAGCCGCAATTTTGATGTCGTGGATGTCGCGGTCCAGGAAGTCAGCGCTCATACCTTCGCCGTTCAGACCAAGGTTGTGCACAACCTCTGCCACGGTGGGCAGCGCCATTTCGGGCAGTTCGGGCAGAACGTAGACGGGTCGGTTGGAGGGGCCGCGCTTGACGTTCTTTGCGATTTCATCGCGTAGCTCAGGGCGGCAACGGTTAACCATCATGGCGAGCACATCGACTTTGGCGTTGTGCAGTTCGGTGCGGGCAACGTCGATGGCGTTCACGGCATCAGAGACGGATGCTTCCTGAGCGCCAACCACGGCGATAACGGGCAGACCGAGGTCTCGGGAGAACTGGGCATTGAGGTCAAACTCAACGGTGGCTGCGTTGTGAGAGAGCAGATCGGTGCCGTCTACGATAATCACGTCGCAGTGGGCTGCCATTTGGGAATATACCGATACGGCAATAGAAGACATTTCTTCGTGGTTGCCTTCTGCCAGCAGTTCGCGGCAGCGATCTAGTGAGACACCGCCGCGGGCCTGGTCCTCGGTCAGCTCGTATTTGGCGCGTAGCAGTCGAATCAGGGGGTCGTGTGATTCGATTTCACCGGCGAAAACGGGGCGGAAGAAGCCCACACGGTCGGTTTCTTTGACGAGAGAATCGAAGAGGCCAAGTGCGATGAGGGACTTGCCGGAGCCCTGTGTCATCGCTGAGATGTATATGCCGTTGGTCATCAGTGTCTATATTCCTTGTGGCGGGTTGGGCCCTCGCGTCAGGCTCGGTGCGGGCGCGAAGGGGGCGCTTTGCCTTACCTTCGAGTTTATTCCTTGAGGTGAGTTTTAAGGGCTATACGCCGTGTGTTTGTGTGACATCTCATGTGTGCTTGCTGCAGTGATGCACGCTGACAGTCTGTCATCTCCCGCCCATCCTCGGCGGGGGTAAGGTGGTGGTCAAGTATTACTCATTTCAAGGAGCCTGCCTGTGAAACTGTCCGCTCGTGCCCGTTCTCTTGCCCTGCCCGTTATCGCGCTGCTAACGCTCAACGCCTGCGGTGGAGCGGCTGACAACGCTAACTCACCAGTAACTCCTAGCACCACCGTTTCTAGCGCCCCTGCGTCCTCGAGCAATCAGGAATTTCTGAGCGAAACCGAAACCGGCGTGCGCACTCAGGACGGCTATCACCTCAACAAAGTTACCGAAGGTGCCCCCACCGTCACTCTTTTTACTGACCTAGAGTGCCCTTACTGCGCCAAGGCCGATCCCACTTACGCGCAGGTGGCGGGGGAGCTTGAAGGCACCATGAACGTGACCGTCAAGCACTTCCCGTTGCCCATGCACGATAACGCCGTTCCCGCTGCACAAGCAGTTCAGGCAGCAGAACTACAGGGGGCCCACCAGAAAATGGCGGACCATATTTACAAGCACCAGAGTAAGTGGAAAGAACTCACCACTTCTGAGAGTCTGGTTGAGGCATTCACCGGTTACGCAGAGGAACTGGGGCTTGATCAGGAACAATTTGGTGCTGACCTGAACCGCGATGACCAGTTCGACCTGATTCAAAGTGAGTATGAAGAAGGTAAGACAGCGGGAGTGACTGGCACGCCTCAATTCGTGGTCGATGGTCAGGTAGTGGCAGGGGTGGAGTCCTCCACCTCAGTGGAGGCTATGGTGGCCGCGTTTAGGACGGCAGCTAACCTCTAAAACCGTTCCCTGCCCCGCTGTACGAGGCATTGACCCTTTGAATACGCTTCTTTCTTGCCTAAAGTGGAACTATGAAGATTGCCCTCTGCCAGATTCAGTCCACCAAAGATATCTCCGCTAACCTGCGCTTACTCCGTGAGTACACCGAAGCTGCGGTGAGCAAAGGGGCACGCCTGGTGGTCTTTCCCGAGGCGAGCATGGTCAGTTTTGGCGGCTCCCTCTACGATGACGCAGCCCAGCATGAGCTCAGCTTCCGCCAGACCCTGGGCAACCTGGCGAGGGAGCACCGCGTGACCGTGGTCGCCGGCGGTTTTGCCCCCGTGCAACTGTCAGATGAATGGAACCTGCGGGTGCATAACAACCTCTATGCCTTTGACCAGAATGGCGTGGAGACGGTCTACACCAAGGTGCATCTCTACGACGCTTTCGGCGTGAAAGAATCAGACGGGGTCAAAGCGGGTAAGGAGCTAAAACTCATTACCGTGGACGGCGTGAAAATTGGGCTTGCCACCTGCTATGACGTGCGTTTCCCCAAGCTTTTTGCAGACTATTCACGTGCGGGTGCGCAGGCGACCATCGTGTCAGCTTCCTGGGCTGGTGGCGAAGGCAAGGTGGAGCAGTGGCAGATTTTGACGAGCGCCCGCGCCCTGGATTCCAACATGTTTATTCTTGCTGCTGACCAAGCCTCTCCGGCGGTGAGTGACCCGCGCGTTGATATGACCCAGCCGCTGGGTGTGGGGTATTCCAGGGTGGTTAGCCCCTTCGGCCGAACCCTGGTTCAAGCGGGGGAGGCGCCCGAGGTGCTGATTGCTGAGCTAGATTTAGGTGAGGTCGCCCAGGCCAAAAAGACGCTACCGGTTGTAGAGCACGCGAAGCTGGGCTACTAGGTCACGCAAGGACTTATTGAGCTAAAAGCCAAGTGCCCTAGAAAGCTCCTGCCACCCCGCGTAGCCTAGGATTAAACCCGCCACCGGGGCGGGTGAGCAAAGGAGCATCTCATGGCTAAAGTAACGATTATTGGCGGCCACGGTAAGGTCGCCCTGCTAGCAGAGCCCATGCTGGTGAGTAAGGGGCACACCGTTCAGGCGGTGATCCGTAGCGAAGACCAGTCGGCAGATATTGAGGCAACCGGGGCAACCCCCGTGGTCGCCGATATTCAGAGTCTTTCTATCGAGGAGCAGGCAGACCTCTACCGCCGACTAGGCACTGAAGTTCTGGTATGGAGCGCCGGTGCCGGCGGTGGCACCCCCGAGCGTACTTATGCCGTTGACCGCGACGCCGCGGTGCGTTCTATGGAGGCCGCCAAACAGGCAGGAATTAAGCGCTACATCATGGTCTCTTATAACGGTGCGGGCGCTGATCACGGCATTGAACCGGAACATTCCTTCTACCCCTACGCCCAGGCTAAAGCCGAGGCAGATGAGCACCTGCGTAACTCGGGGCTAGACTTCACCATTCTAGGGCCCAGTGCCCTCACCCTGGATCCCGAGGGCCCCATTAGCGTAGGCGTCGCTACCGGTGATCATCAAACCTCCCGCGCCTCCGTCGCTCGCGCTATCGCGGTCACGGTTGATGATGACAGCACCGTGGGGAAGGCAATTCCCTTCACCGATGGGGCCACTGATATTGCTGCGGCTCTGGCGTCCGCGCCGCAGAGTCTGGTCTTACAGTAGAAACTTAAGTTTTCTAGTGAATCGGGGCACCTGCTTAGAGCAGGTGCCCTTTTATATATGCGGGCAAATTACTAGAGTGGGCTTATGGGTTTCTTTGATTTTCTCTCTGATAGCAGGGCACCGAAGCAAACGGCTGAACCTGCTGAAGCGCAGTTGACCGCCACCGTCCACGGTCGGGTGCAGGGCGTGGGTTTCCGCTGGTGGGTTGCCAGTAAGGTAAAGCCTCTGGGGTTGGTTGGCTACGCCAAAAACCTTGATGACGGAACTGTTGAGATCATCGCCCAGGGCCGCCGAGCGGACTGTGAGAGTCTGCTTGCAGCCCTTAAGTCGGGCGATACCGCCGGCCACGTAGAGCAAGTGCAGGCTGAGATGGGTGAGCCAGAAGGGCGCTACAAGAGCTTCGGCATCTACTAGCGGGTTGTGGGCGCCGTTCGTTCCATTGGATATCTACTATTTATCGGCAAATGGAACTAGAAGTGCCCAAAACGGTAGGGTCATTCTATGACCAAGAATATCCAGCTCTCCTTTTCGGGGCTTTCTGCTTCCGTTGCTCGCGATGGTTTCAGCAAGACGGGGTACATCCTCGAAATAGGGGGCGCTGAACAGTCCCATGTGGATCTCGCCAACCCCGACCACATTTTCTATGAGTACCTGCGCCGCATTGGCCACCTAGCTGATTTGGTAGCACCGGCAGGCCAGCCTATGACTGCAGCGCACTTGGGCGCCGGTGCCTTAACTCTGGTGCGCTATGTGCAGGCGACCCGCCCTGGGAGCCGCCAAATTGCCGTGGATATTGAACGGGAACTACCCAGCTTTGTCATTTCCCAACTGCCCCTTCCTGTAGGCACCGACTGCCAGATCCTTATCGAAGACGCGGCGGCAGCTGCGCCTTACCTTAAGGGCTACCTAAATGCCCCAGAAGGCATAGACCTGTTGGTGCTCGATATTTTCTCGGGATGGTCCGCTCCCGAGCACCTCACTACACCCGGCTTTTACACTGACCTGCGTGATGCCTTAGCTCAAGAAGGCATGCTGGCAGTGAACGTGGGGGACGATGCCGGGCTAACCTTCTTCGCCGCCCAGGCACGCACCCTGCTAGAGATTTTTGAGCACGTGTGGTGCCTGACCGAAAGCTCCATGCTGACTGCTCACCATGCAGGCAACCTGATTCTGGTTGGTTCACAACGACCGCTGGATGCAGACACCCGCGCCCGGCTTCTGGAGGCCGGGCCGCACCCGGCGTCCGTGCTGGACACTCATGAGCTAGCGGGTTGGGTGAGCGAACTCTAACCCTTCTCGACCCTTTGTGGTTTCGAGCCCTGTGCGGTAGCGTCCTCAATCATGGGCAGGGACGCGGTCACCGGCGCTACCTCACCCAGCTGCACCTCTTTAGGGCCGGGATTTTTGCGGGCGGAAAGGGTCACGCCCACGCTGGCGGCAATGAGCAGGGCGATGGCTAGCCAGCGCACTGGCCCGGTGACCTGCCCTAGAAGTAGGAAACCGGCAATCGCGGCTACAGCTGGTTCTAGACTGAGCAAAATACTAAAGGTGTTGCGGGGCAGACGGCGCAGGGCCATGAGCTCCAGCGTGTAGGGAATGAGAGAGGCTAGCAGACCGGTGCCGATGGCGAGTAGAAGTAGATGGGGGTCAGTAACACCTTTTAGTGCCCCTGGCGCACCTAGCGGGAGCAGGAACACTGCGGCAAAAGACATGGCAACCGCCAGCCCGCCGGTACCTTCAACCGCCTGCCCCACTTTGGCGCCGGCGAGTACATAGAGCGCCCAACCTAGCCCAGCAATCAGGGCAAAGAGCACCCCTAAGGGGTCGTAGTCGGTAGCATTGTTGATGCTCTCGTACCCCAGCACTCCCATGCCCAGGAGAGCGATGCCCAGCCAGAGAAAGTCAATACCGCGGCGGGAGAGCGCAGCGGCAAGCACCAACGGCCCCAGAAACTCGATGGTGACGGCAAGTCCGATGGGGATTCGCTCAATAGCGGCATAAAAGGTGCCATTCATCAGCGCCATAGAGCCGCCAAAGAGTGCTACAGCCTTCCACTGCTCGGCACTCCACTGGCCTACCCTGGGGCGCACCATCAGGGTGAGAACCAGCGCCGCAACGCCCAGACGCAGGGTGGTGACGCCCCAGGAACCCAGCTGCGGGAAAAGTTGGTAGGCGAAGACCGCCCCGAACTGTAGCGATAGGGCGGAGCCAATGACCAGGGCAACACCGGTGTAGGTGCTATGGGCGCTGGGATGCTGTGTCATGGGGTCCTTCCATATGGGGGTACATGCTTTCAAGAATGCACCGAAAAAATAGGATAGTCTAGCGAATGAATTTGATGAAAACTCATCATTTTTTCTTATGAATGGTAGTGGAGTATGCTCAACCTCAATCGTTTGCGGATGCTTAGCGAACTGTCACGGCTAGGAACCCTGGCAAAGGTCGCAGAATCCCTGGCCTATTCCCCTTCAGCTATATCTCAGCAGTTGGGGGTGCTAGAAAAAGAAACCGGCGTTCAGCTCCTAGAAACGGTAGGACGCGGGGTTAAACTGACCCCCGCCGCCCTGGTGCTAGTGGCTCACACCGACGCTGTGCTGGCACGACTTGAAGAGGCAGAATCTGAGCTGGCAACATTCCGAGGTGGGCATACTCTACGCCTGGCAACTTTCCAATCCGCGGTGATTGGTATGGCACCCCGGGCACTGACCTTGCTTGCCGAAAACTATCCTCACATCAATGTGGAGCTCTCCCAGCGTATGGTCCACCAATCATACGAGGGGCTCTTAGCACACGAGTTTGACATCATCATTGGGGAGGAATTCCCGGGTTTACCTGCCCCTGCCTACCCCGGTACGGTACGCAATCCTTTGCTGAAAGATGCCTTGCGCTTGCTTTTACCGGTCACTGGCGCGCTGGCCGACCCACCTACTCAACTAGCTGACCTGGCGAAGGCTCCCTGGGCTTTCGACCCGCCTCATACGGTTGCGGGGCAGTGGAGCCGCAATGTTTGCCGGGAGGCAGGCTTCGAACCCATCGTAAAGTTTGAAACCAATGATCCCCTGCTCCAGGCCAACCTGGTGCGGGAGGGCCTGGCTTTGGCACTAGTACCTTCACTGATACCGGCAGAAGCCCTGCCCGGCACCCGATCTGTGGCACTTGCGGGCAACCCGCACCGTGCCCTCTATACGGTGGTGCGGGCTGGCAATGCCGCCCACCCCGCCGTCATCGCTTGCAAGGAAGCGCTAGAGACAGCGGCTCGAGAGAACGTCATCCTTGAGTCTGACTTTGAGTTGGAGAGTTAATATGCTGTGCCCTGGGCGTACATACACCAAGTAGACTGTTCATATTGGGAGCCGGGGCAGTAAGCTAGCGGTATGTTTGATATGTTCAATGCCTCCAGTGCCTTTGATGCTGATGGCAAGCCCAAGCCCGCTGTGACCAAAGCTGTTGACACCGTGCTGAAGGTGCAGCGCCCCCTCATTCTTTCCGGGCTCAAGAAGATGCGCGAGAAATACCCCCATGAGACCCCTGACCAGCTAGCGAAACGCCTTGAAAAAGCCTACCTGCGTGATGTCACCGTTGGTGGCGGCGCGGTAGGTGCCTCAGCTTTCGTGCCCGGTTTGGGAACGGCAGCCTCCGTGGGTCTGTCCGTCTTGGCTGTGGGTGGCTACCTTGAGCGAACCGCTATTTACGCTCAGTCTATGGCGGAGCTGCACGGCGTGCACGTAGAAGACCCCGATAAAGCCCGTCTCATGGTCATGGCGATCATGCTGGGTGAGGATGGTTCCGTGCTCATGAATTCCATGCTCGCGCACACCGGTAAGGCCGGTGGTGTCTCCCGTAAGTGGGGCATGATGATGGGCTCTAAGGATTCCGGAAAGATTTTCAGCGTGGAGCGCACCATCCGTAACATGTTCATCAAGCGCTTCCTTACCCGCCAGTCCGGTGCTCTGCTGGGCCGCGCTATGCCCTTTGGTATCGGTGCAGTGGTCGGCGGCGGTGCTAACCTGGCACTGGGTCGAGCTGTGGTGAAGTCAGTTGCCGAAACTTTCGGAGCCCTGCCCGCAGTTTTCCCTGCCGATCTTAATAGCAACCGTGCACCCAAGCTGGTGGACACCGCCGCTCAAGGCGTCAAGAACCCTGAGGCTGACACCGAGGGCGGCGCCGCGATCGAAGCCTAGAGGGCTACGCTCCAGCATCCTTTCATCTTCACCCACCCTGTCTGAGCCAGTACCTGGTCCGGGCAGGGTGGGTTTTTAGTGTCTTAGAATGAAGCCATGACTGACTCTGCTCCCGGTACGCCCCCGGCTGGCCAACAGCCTCAACCGCTGGCGGTTCGCCGCCTCAAGAAGCTACGCCTGAGGCACCCTGATGACACCCCGGAGCAACTGGTGAGCAGGGTTAGCGCCGTCTTTATCAGAGACTTTACCCTGGTGGGCGGGGTAAGTGCAGGTGCTGAGCATTTCACACCCGGTGCGGTAGGTAGGTTCACCCGCAACCCCAAGATTGCCCTGGCAACCCGTGCGGCGGCTCACCTGGGGAGTGCCGGTCAGAAAATTGCAGGTGTGGGGCAGAGCGCTCAACAAGGGGTCAATACTGCGGCTCATGTGGGCTCAGCCCAGGCTATTAAGACCTACGTGCACGCGCTGGCGCTCTTACACGGCAGGCAGGTAGCAGATGCTGAGGACGCCGCGGAGCAGCTTTTGGGCGGGGGAGTCAATGACCTCCTGGCAGCTTTGGATGCACCCCGGCAGAGCACCCCGCAGGATCAAAGTTTCAGCCTGCTAGGTGCTATCGGGGTCTTTGCAGCCCGTAACCCTCAAGCTTTTCTGCTCATCAAGGCAGGCGAGCAGTTAGCTAAGACCGGTAGCGCTGTGCTGACCAACAGCAAAGAACGCAAGCTTTTTGCTGCCAGCCTGGTGGAACAGCTGGCCGAGCAGTTGGGGGAGCCACCGGCAGACTTTCCCCAGTTTTTAAGCCGGGAGGCACTCAAGGACTCCCGAGCAAAAGCCTCCGATATCGCCGACGACGCAGATACCCTCGCTGAAGAGGGGCAGGGGCCAGGCGGCATCCTTGCAGAAGGTGCAGAACAGACGAAGGGAGCTCCACCGGTTCAAGACCCTATTGAGCTACCGGAGAATCACCCTGGAGCTATCGGCGCCCGGCTTGCCGCCCGCGCTTATATGAAGGCGCGCGGGCGGATGGGGCGCTAAACGCTAGCGGTTAGCGTGCTCCAAGAGCTGGGCTGCTAGACCGGTGTAGGTGTGAGGGGTTAGCTCGCTCAGGCGCTTTTCGGCGTCATCTGATAGACCCAGCTCTGCTACAAATTCCTTGAGACGGGTGGCGTCCACGCGCTGACCGCGGGTTAGGTCCTTGAGACGTTCGTAGGGGTTCTCCATGCCTTCAACACCGGCAATAGCTTCGGCGCGCATGACCATCTGAATGGCCTCAGCCAGAACTTCCCAGTTCTCATCCAGGTCAGCGGCAATGACGTCGGTGGCGATGTCCAGGCGTTCCAAGCCTTTGACCACGTTAGAAATCGCCAGCACCGAGTGGCCGAACGCCACACCGATATTGCGCTGGGAGGACGAGTCGGTGAGGTCGCGCTGCCAGCGTGACTGCACCAGCGTTGAAGCCAGAGTATTCAGCAGACCGTTGGAAATCTCAAGGTTAGCTTCTGCGTTCTCAAAACGAATGGGGTTAACCTTGTGCGGCATGGTTGAGGAGCCGGTAGCACCTGCCACGGGAATTTGACGGAAGAAACCGATAGAGATATAGCTCCACACGTCGGTGCAGAGGTTATGCAGCACCTGGTTGAAGTGGGCGATGGAGGAGTAGAGCTCAGCCTGCCAGTCGTGGTTTTCGATTTGGGTGGTCAGGGGGTTCCAGTCCAGACCCAAGCCGGTGACAAAGTCTTCTGAAATCCTCTGCCAGTCAGCACCGGGTACAGCCACAGTATGGGCTGAGTAGGTGCCGGTTGCGCCGTTGATTTTGCCCAGGAACTCGGCGTTTTCAACCTGCTTAATCTGGCGGTTCAGGCGGTAGGCAAAGACAGCCAGTTCCTTGCCCAGGGTTGAGGGAGTAGCGGGCTGACCGTGGGTACGCGAAAGCATGGGCACCTCGCGGGCCTCTTCTGCCAGCTTCATAATCTGCTCTACCAGGCCGCGGGCTGCAGGCAGCCATACATTGGTGACGGCGTCCTTGATGCCCAGGGCGTAGGAGAGGTTGTTGATGTCCTCACTGGTGCACCCAAAATGAACCAGGGGGGTCAGGTGGGCAAGTCCCAGAGCATCGAGGCGGCGACCAATGAAGTACTCCACCGCCTTCACATCGTGAACGGTAACCGCTTCAATCTCAGCTAGTTCAAGGGCAGATTCTTCGGTGAATTCGGTGACGATGGCGCGCAGACCATCGCGCTGGGCGTCCGTCAGGGGAGATAGGCCGGGCAGGACAGAGTGATCACAGAGGTAGATGAACCATTCCACCTCTACATGCACGCGGTCACGGTTGAGTGCGGCTTCTGAGAGGTAGTCAACCAGAGTTTCGGTGGCGGACTTGTATCGGCCATCTAGAGCGCCGAGGGCTAGACCGGCGCCGGTGAGTGAGTGGCGTCCGTTGGGCAGTGTGGTGCAGTTATCACGATGAGACATAGGTCTAGTTTCTCACGGGCACGAGGGGTTCTGCACCTTTGACGTCTCTCTGTATCGGCCTGTGTGCACCGGGTGGTCATACCCCGTCACAGGTTCACCACTTTTCTTCTCGCGGGTGCCGCCCTTGCCTGTTCTGGAGAGTGTGCCTTATCCACAGGGGTGCTGGCACGGTGCCAAGACGGTTTCCCTTTTTTATGCTGTGGGTCATGTGAAGCGTGAAAGGAGAGCCAAATGGCTAGCACAGTAGACATAATGGCGGCGGTGGGCCGCGGCGGGCTGGGTTCGGGCGCCGCGGCGTCCGCTAGCGCTTCAGCCAGTGGGCTAGCGGCGCGAGTGCGAGAATGGGCGCGGGCGCTCGGGGCACATATTGACACCGAAGTGCAAGAGCTAGAGAGCATTGCTGCCGAAAGTAGGGCCTACTCTCTGGAGAGTTGGCGCTCGCAGGCAGCGGTAGCTTTTAGGGACGCTTTGGTTCAGGAACAGGTAGCCAACGCAACTTTTCAAGGGGAGCTGGAAACAGCGGCAACGTACACCCGACATGCCGGTGAGAGTATAGCGGCCAGTCTTGATGCCCTGGCCGCCACCCTGGGCGGGGTGGGAGCCCTCATCGATAATGCTCTGCTGGGTATGAGTCAGGTTGAAGGTGTTCTGGATGATGTAATCGTCCATGCCGACCGCTCCGGTTTGATCCTCCTGCAGAATGAGTTGCAGAGCCACTTAGCTGACCCCCTCTTGAACCAGGTGGCTGGTGCACTGTCGCAGGTGGGGAGGTAACTATGCCCATCGCGGTAACACCGGATTTCTCCCTGGTACCTGCCGGTGCCACTCAAATCGTCAGTGTTGATACAGCAGAGCTAACTGCGGTCTCCCAGCAGTTATCAGCCCTGGCAGACCGGTATGAGAGCTTGGGCCGCCGGCTAGCTCCTGTTGCCCTTCAGGTCGGTGTTCTTGCTGCCCTAGATGCCAGCGGCCAGGGGGCTCTTGCCTTCACCAGTCTTACTGTGGGTGCCGCTACGTTGGTCACTCTCGCTGCTGCTGCTCAAAGGCTAGCGACTGCCGTGCGTCAATCAGCTGCCAACTATGAGGCAGCTGAGGCTTTTGCCTCCGATGTCTTACAGGGCTATGAAGCCGCGCTTGACCAAAGCCCCGCTGCAGCTCAGTCCCTGGGCTCCGCATTCGGTTATCGAGGTGGCAGTCTACGTCTTGTGGTTCAACGCGGCACCACGGTCGTCAAGGTGATTTCAGAAAACAAAGTGCCACTAGCGCTCAAGGGCTTTGATGTCTTTCGCCAGACTGGGGTGGGGCGAGCAAGTATCTCTGTGGCCACCGACCAGCTTCACGATACCGCAAAGAGTTTCGGGCTGGTTCGCAGACTCAGGGTATTCGAAGATATTAGTCATGAGATTGACCCCTGGGTTGACCCAGAAACGGGTGAGAATCTACGCCTTGATAGGCCCCCCAAAACGGCCGCTGACCTTGTGCAGATGAATTACTTGGTGAGCGGTGCACACCAGGCAGTAGATGACCATTACGGAGGTGAACACTACGTCAACGAGTGGGACCACATCGTCCTGCAGCGGCACTACGATGAGCAAACCGGGCAGGAGCGCGTCATCATCACTCTGCCCGGAACCGATGGCGAGCTGGCTGACCTGCTGGCAAACTATGAGGGTGGTACGGCTAGCTGGACTGAAAACATTGCCAATGCTGCCTTGCTCGATGATCCGGATGTTCCACTGGCCCAGTCCTCTGCTGCCATGCAGCTGGTAGACCAAATGCTACGCGAAGAGGGTATCGACGCGGGTACCCCCATCATGCTCAATGGCTATAGCCAGGGCGGAGTGGTAGCTATGTCCCTAGCCAAGAACAAAGAGTTCAGGAGCCGTTACAACGTGCAGGTGGTAGCTACCCAGGGCTCACCGGTCAGCGACATGGGCGCTGCACCACCCGGGGTGGCGCACATTCGTATGGATAACAAGATGGACTATGTGCCGAAAACCCAGGGGGCCAACCCTCACTACCAGCCCACAGAGGACTACTCCCTCAACTATTGGAATGAGGGTGACCCTCATGGCAGCCCGGGCTATCTGCACAACGCCCAGAACAGCGAAAGCTTTAATCGTGAGTCAGAAGCGCTAGCTAAGTTCTTCAATGGAGACTTCCGTGCCGGTGAAACAACCGTCTATGCCGGGTCAAGTCAAGATTCAGACCTGACTGAGGCTGAGCTTAATCAGCAACGTTTACTGGGCATAGCCCATGGGACGTCGGAACTGTCGGTGACTGTAAAAGATACTGTCGACCTAGCAGAAGACAGCGTCAATACAGTCTGGAAGAAAACGGACCTGCCAGACGCAAACCGTGGTCCTTCTGGCTCCATGGATGACATCACTCAACCGGTTAACCCCACCGAGGTCTACCAAAACCTGGACGAAGGCGTGGACTGGCTCAACGATGAGGTGATAGTTGTTGCTGATGAAAAATTGAACAGCGCTCTGCAGAACATCAAAATTGGCGATATCGAACTTCATCCCCCAGACCTCACCTGGAATCCCGGCGGGAAGGAACCGCCACCGGTGCCCACGTTAGATGACAACATCAAAACCTACTCACCTAACCCCATCGAGGTATCCCCCGCTGTTCTTCCAGATGGCAGAAACCCCGCCCTCCACGGGGTGGGAGCGGGGTCTAGCTTCTAGCTCAAGTGAACTTAGGCGGGGTAGAGAGGGTTGTGGCCGGGGGTGACGTGCTCGCCGTCCCTGACCGGCCCGGGTGCGGTGGCGCCGGCGTCCGTGTTGAAGGGGGAGCCGCCTAGAGCTTCACGGCCGTGGTCACTCAGCCAGTTCTCTAACTGGGGGCCAGCGGGCACAATGCCGGTGGGGTTAATATCCTCCTGCACGATGTAGTAATGCTCTTTGATCTGCTGGAAGTCCACCGTATCTCCGAAGCCTGGTGTCTGGAAGAGATCGCGTGCATAGCCCCAGAGGTTAGGCATGGTGGTCAGCGGCTGGCGGTTGCACTTAAAGTGACTGAAGTAGACGGGGTCAAAGCGCACCAGGGTGGTGAAGAGGCGCACGTCAGCTTCGGTGATGTGATCACCCATCAGATAGCGGCGGGTTGCCAAGCGCTCTTCGACCCAATCCAGGGCATCCCAGAGCCGCTGGTAGGCCTTATTGTAGGCCTCCTGAGAACCAGCGAAACCGCAACGGTAGACCCCATTGTTAATCTCGGTGTAGATGCGCTTCATCACCTGGCGCATCTCGTCTTCTTGCTCAGCAGGCCAGAGGTCAGGGGCGCCCTCGCGGTGGAAGGAACCCCATTCCTTGGCGAAGTCCTCGGTGATTTGAGGGAAGTTGTTGGTGACCACCGCGCCACTTTCCACATGGACGATAGCGGGCACGGTGATACCGCGGGGGTAGTCGGGGAAGCGCTTGAAGTAGGCATCCTGAATGCGTTCGATACCCAGTACAGGGTCCTTGCCACCCTCATCCAGGTCAAAGGTCCAGGAGCGGGCATCATGGGTAGGGCCGGGCAGACCCACCGAGATAGCGTCTTCAAGACCAAGTAGACGGCGCACAATCAGGGTGCGGTTTGCCCAGGGGCAAGCGCGCGCGGCAATCAGGCGGTAGGTGCCGGCTTCTGCTGCCCAGAGCTGGTGCTCACCGTCGGTGGAGGCCGCTGGATCCGCTACGATACGATCCTCGATGTAGGTGGTATCTCGGTTGAACTCCTCGCCCTCGTTCACGTAGGCGCCGCGGGTGGAGTGTTCGGTGGTGTGGTTTGTCATGAACTCATTATCTCAAATTTTATTTTCACAGTAAAGTAATTGTTTAAGATGGGGGATGCCCGCATCATCCTTAGAATTCGCTAAGCTGGCGGTTTCACCCCGCGAAACATGCGACCGGTGACAGCATCACCCCAGGCACCTTGGCAGTCAACAAACTGGCCATCCCGAGTGAAACCCCGATGCTCATAAAACTGCACTGCCCGCTCATTACCCTTGATATACCAGAGATAGGCAGGCTCATCCTCATAGAGCACCGCATCAAAGAGAGCTGCCCCCAAACCGGTGCCGTGCGTGGATGCACGCGTATAGAGGTGGGTCAGCTCCCGCGCTCCTTCGGGCATCAGGGGCAGCCCTGTACGGCGCTCCCACTCCAGAGGGCCGGGCCGCGAAAGTGCGAAACCCACCGGCTGCTCCCAGTCCACAGCCCCGCCTATCGCACACGATAGGGGTGCACCCGGCTGCCATGCCGGGTTCTCATAGGCGAAGAAAGCCCGCACCTTCGGCGCAGTAATGTTCTGATCAAATTCCTTAAGCCAGCTGTCACGTTCGGCACGCTGGCGCTCGCCAAAACCGGCGTCCACCAGCTCGTTATAGGTCTCTGCTAAGCAGTCCAGTTGCAGGTCCACGTACTTCTGCGCGTCCGCTGGCTCCACCGGTACCAGTATGTACCTGCCCTCTACTGCAAACCCCACACCTGCCGTCCTTTCACCAAGGTCATATTGTTCTCCCTCAGTCTATGCGTCAGTGCGCACTAGACTGGGGGAGTGGCTAAACGCAGAAGAACTCCTAAGAAAAAACAGCAGGTTGAAGGTGGCCCCGTTGAGGGCGTCTATGAGATTTCAACCGGCACCGCAGAGCTCATTGAGGATGACTACACCCCCAACGGTTGGGTGCTAGAAATCAACGGCATGGAAAGCTCCCACATTGTGCTGGGTGACCCCCGTGCGCTGGACTTTGAATACATGCGCTGGCTAGCTGCCGTCATTGAACCCCATGTGGATGCTCATCTGGACCCCGCTAAACTGCGCATCACCCACCTGGGCGGCGGAGCCTGCTCTATGGCATGCTACCTGGCTGACGTTTACCCCAGCTCCCGTAATACCGTGGTTGAGCTGGACGCCAAACTCGCCGATTACGTGCGTGAATGGTTCGAGCTACCCAAGGCACCCCTGGTAAAAATTAGGGTGGGAGAGGCGCGCGCTGTCACCGCGACCCTAGCGCCAGCTTCGAGGGATGTCATCATTCGTGATGTCTTCTCTGGCTATATCACCCCCGCCCCGCTAACCACTCTTGAATTCACTGAAATGGCGGCCAAAACCCTGGACGTTGGTGGGCTCTACATCATTAATTGTGGCGATAACCGCGATTTAGCTGGTGCCCGCGCTGAAGCCGCCGCGATTTCCCGGGTCTTCGAACACACCGCTGCGGTGGCCGACCCCGCCATGCTGAAGGGACGCCGCCGCGGCAACATCATTATTGCCGGTTCTCACTCGCCGTTGCCTCTTGAAGGTGAAGCCGTGACTGCCGCGATTTCTAAGCGTCTGCTGGGCGGCGGGGTGCCGGCTCAGTACAAGGATGACGCCTGGGTGCGAGACTTTGCCCGGCCAGCGTCCCCGCGCCACGACCCCGTCTAAAAGTCTGAGCTCAAGGTACCTTCACTAGGGGGCGTTAGACCATGTCCCCATCCAGGTAGAACCAGCTACCGGTCTCTTTAACAAAGCGGGAGTTCTCTTCTTGCACTCCCTTGACTCGTGCGTCCGGAGCAGTGCCCGGGATAGAGCGGTAGTAGGCGGCAAAATGTACGGTCCCGGTGGTCTCAAAGACCGAACCGCTGGTGCCCAGAATATCTAGTCGGTACCAGCGCAGGGTCTCGTCCAGGTCTAAGGACGCCGGCCGGGTACTCGGGTGCCAGGTGGCACGCAGGTAGGGGGCGTCGGCCACAGCAAAGGCGGTGAAGCGCGATCGCATCAAGGCCTCGGGTGTGGGCGCTGTTAGCTGGCCGGTAGCATCGTATTGGGCATGGTAGCGGTGGCAGCAGGCGCCGTAGGTTTCGCCGGTGCCGCAGGGGCAGCGGGTGTCAAGATCAGTCATGTTTTCTATTAAAACCTAGGCTGAGGGGCTTAGGCTTCCTTAATGCACACTAGTACAGCGCCTTCGTGCCCGGCGAGCACGACTGTGGAAACAATGAAGTCTGGCACTACCCAGCGGGGAGCCCATAGGGGAACAAGAGCTAGAACGAGCGTCATCAGCGCAGCCACTGGAACGGCAATCACGGGTAGATGAAAGAAGAGGGGGTGCAGGGGGAAGCTCATCCAGGCTAAAAATATCTTTCCTGAGATGAGTGTGTAGACCCATGGGGCAGAGGCGGTAGTAAAGCGTATCTGCCGTCTAAGGGTGGAAAGCCTACCCTCTGGGAAGTTTTAACCCTGCTTATAAAAGCGACCAGATTTCCCTCAGTTGACCAGCGAATATGTGGTCATGTGAGAGAAATCTGGTCGCTAGAACTAGCGAGGGGCAGGTTAGTGTATCCAGCCCTCGATGACGCCCATGCCAAAGAAGACTAAAAAGGCGGCTGAGACAACGTACATGATGGGGTGCACTTCGCGCCCGCGGCCCTGAATCATGCGGATGAAGGTGAAGGCAACGAAGCCGGCACCGATACCGTCTGCAATGGAGTAGGTGAAGGGCATCATGATGATGGTGAGGAAGGCAGGGATGCCCAGACCCCAGTCAGTCCAGTCAATGTGAATCGCCTGGCGAACCATGAGGAAGCCAACGATCACTAGGGCGGGGGCAACCGCTTCGAAGGGGACGATGGAGACCAAGGGGGAGATGAAGACCGCTAGCAGGAAGAGGGTGCCGGTGACGATGTTGGCGAAACCGGTGCGGGCACCTTCACCGATACCGGTGGCTGACTCTACGAAAATCTGGTGTGCCGAGCTAGAGGAGCCGCCACCGAGCACGGAACCGGCGGCGTCAATGATTAGCACGCGGTCGATGTTTTCGATTTTCCCGTCCTTGATGGTGCCAGCTTCGGTTGCCAGGCCTACGGAGGTTCCCATGACGTCGAAGAAGACGGCCAGAAGAATAGCGAACATCAGCATGGTGGCGCCCAGTGAACCGAGTGAGCTGCCGGCAAAGGCGCCGGTCATATCAACTGCACCAATGAGGGAAAGGTCGGGGTGACCGACCCACTGGCTCGGGATGCCGGGAACCATGAGGGACCAGCCGGTGGCTGAGTCCATGGATGAGCCTGAAGGCCAGACTGTTTCTAGAACCACTGCCAGAATGGTAGATGCGACCACGCCAATGAGGATGGCACCGCGTACGTTGCGGATAAAGAGGGCGATGGTGAGAAAGAGGCCGAAGAGGAAGACGGCGATGGGCCAACCTTGTAGATGGCCGCCGGCGCCGAAGGAGACGGGCACGGTGGTACCTGCGGCATCAGGCATACGACGCACGATGCCTGCGTTCACCAAGCCGATGAGGGAGATGAAGAGGCCGATACCCACCACAATGGCGGTTTTAAGGGATTCGGGCACGGCGTCAAAAACAGCGCGGCGGAAGCCGGTGAGCACGAGAATGCCCATGATGATACCTGCCCAAACGACCAGGCCCATGATTTGTGGCCAGGTGAGGTTGGGGTTGGTGGCGATGGTGGATGCCAAAAGTGCATTCACGCCCAGGCCTGCTGCCATGGCGAAGGGCTGCTTAGCCCAGAGGCCCATGACGATGGTGAGGATGCCGGCGATGAGCGCGGTGGCTGCGGCTACCCGTTCAACGCCGAGGGTGTTACCGGCGCCGTCTGGGCCCAGGCCCAGAATCAGGGGGTTAAGCACCACGATGTAGGCCATGGCGAAGAAGGTTGCCAGGCCGCCGCGGAATTCGGTGGCTAGGGTGGAGCCGCGTTCAGTGATTTTGAAGTAGCGGTCGAGCGCGCTTTTGGGGGCGGCGGGTGCGGTTTTGTGAGCCGCGGTGTTCTCAGAAGACATTCGTGAAAATCCGTAGATACTCGTGGGTGTGTGCCCAGAAATGATGAAGCGCCGGGCTCTTGCTCGTGGCAAGGTCGGCGCTGAAGTTACTGTCTTAGTCTACGCCAGAGGTCATTGGTGCGGCCCAGTGCTAACTGTGAGCTGAGTCTAATTTAGAGGAGGGCTGGGGTGGGGGTTTGCTGTGTGCGATTCATGGGTGAGGTTTGGTTGAGGCAATACCGACTTTTTCCACGCTTCGCGGTAGGGTGGTTAGGTAAACCTAAGTTTAGAGGAGGAACTGTGTCCGATTACCCTACCGTTGCCGAAATGAATCACACTGCCCGCTCACGGGTAGCTACAGACCGGCCCGCCCGGTATGCTAAGCAACTGGTCTCGCACATGGGCAATAAGTTGCCCGTTGAAGAGGTTGAGGGAGGGCATCGTCTGACCTTCAATCGTGACGGTGTTTTTAGTGGATACGGGGACGTGCTCGTGCAGGACGGCGTGCCCCAAGTGGTTATGGTGGTGCACGCTCCGAGTGCTGAGAGCTGTACACGAGTCTCTGACGTACTGGCGCGCCATTTAGAACGCTTCGGTGAGCGCGATGAGCTGAAAGTTGAGTTCTTAGCAGCTTAACGATGAAGGCTGTGGTTCTCTGGGCTAGCTCTCACCCTCGGTGTAGTGTTTCTGAGGTAAGTATCGGGCTAAAGAGTGAGGGCTCATGGGCGAGAGAAACCCGCAAGATTTAGTGCTTGCCCGGGAATTTGTGCGACAGGTAGCGCAGCGGCTAGACCTTGACCCGCAGGTTATCCAGCAGACCCTGCCGCATCTTTTAGAGTTCACCAAGCATGTGGCGCACGGGGTAGTGCGCCCGGCTGCGCCCCTAGCCGCCTTTCTGGTGGGCCTGGCCGCAGGGCAGAACTCATCACGCGCAGGCTCTGAAGTCGACACTGAGCAGCTGGCCGCCAGTATCCTTGCCTATATTGACGCGGTTGAAAAACTAGTGAAGGAGCACGAGAATGGGCAGGCTTAACCGCTCGGTCGCTGCCACCAAGTACGTGCGTAAGCCCGATGGTAGCTTCAGCAAAGACCGCCGGGCCGATGCTATCACCGCTGAAGAGCCCCTAGAAATCAGGGTCAATGGCGCCACCGTCACCACCACCATGCGCACCCCCGGCCATGACCTAGAACTGGCGCACGGGTTTCTGCACTCTGAGGGGCAGATTCGTTCGGCCGCCGATATCAGTACCGCCCGCTACTGCGCCGGTGCCGGCCCAGATGGGCAGAACACCTACAACGTGCTTGATATCAACAGCACCTACCAGCCCCCGGCGTCCAAGGACGACGGCAGCGCGGGTTCCACACTTTTTTCCACCACGGCTTCGCCCCTTCGCCTGACTATCACCAACTCTGCCTGCGGGGTGTGTGGATCTGGTTCTATCGAGAGCATCATGGAAAAGAGCTACCGGCAGATTAAACCGATCAAGCTCACCCCTGAACTGGTACTTTCCTTACCTGAGCAGCTGCGGGAGCACCAAACTCTTTTCCGCAAGACCGGTGGCATTCACGCGGCGGCTGTTTTTGAAGAAGATGGCACCTTTTTGGTGGCCAGGGAAGACATTGGCCGCCATAACGCGGCAGATAAGGTGATTGGCCACCTTCTGCTCGAAGATAGCCTACAAAGCAATGGGCGCATCCTGGTCATGAGTTCCCGGGCCTCCTTTGAGCTGGTACAGAAGGCGATTATGGCTGGTTTCTCTGCCCTGATTACGGTCTCGGCGGCGTCCTCTCTTGCCGTAGATCTGGCCCGCGAAGCTGGGCTTACCCTCATTGCCTTTGCCCGCGAGAACCGTTTTAATCTCTATGCCGGAGAAATGGATGACAGCACCCTCCAGTCTTAGTAATCTAGACCACTGGCGATAGACTGAGGGTTATGACGACGCTACCCAAAAACGACAAAATTCCCACCGTGAGCCGTGTGAGCAAAGAAGCCACCCGTTTTGACGGTCCCCGTATTAGTAAAAGATCCAAGGCGGCTGCCGGTGTTGGCGGCGTTGTTCACGCTATGCAGCATGTCCTACCAGCTCGTGGCCTGCTACCCCTTATCACTATGAATAAGCCCGGAGGTGTTGACTGCCCCGGCTGCGCGTGGCCAGAACCTAACCAGCAAGATCTGGGCATCGTGGAGTTCTGCGAGAACGGCGCTAAGGCTATCGCAGAGGAAACCACCCCGGACCGCGCAACCCCCGAATTCTGGGCGAAGCATACCGTGACCGAGCTACGCGATAAGACCGACCACTGGTTGGGTAAGCAGGGCCGCATTACCGAGCCCCTGCTCTACGATCGTTCCAACGGGGACGACCATTACCGCCCCATCACCTGGGAACGCGCTTTCTCGCTGATTGCTGAACAGCTCAAAAAGACCGACCCCACCAAGGCGGTTTTCTACACCTCGGGCCGCGCCTCCAACGAGGCTGCTTACAGCTTCCAGCTGCTGGCACGCCGTCTAGGGTCTAACAACCTGCCCGACTGCGGCAACCTCTGCCACGAGTCCACCGCGGTCGCCCTCAAAGAAGTCGCCGGCCTGGGCAAGGCATCGGTCACCATGAAAGATATGGAAACCACCGAACTGTTCATCTCGGTGGGCCAGAACCCCGGCACCAACCACCCACGTTCGCTGACCACCCTCAAGAAGATGAAGGAAAACGGCGGCAAAATGGTGGTGCTCAACCCCATGCCCGAAACCGGTCTGATGGCCTTCAAGGAACCGCAATCGCCGGTAGGCATGTTCAAGGCCGAGCAACTGGCGGACGAGTACCTGCAGGTACGCTTGGACGGTGACCGCGCTTTCTTCCAGCAGCTCAACAAGGAGCTCATCCGCCGGGACGCGATTGACCACGTCTTTATTGAACGCTTCACCTCTGGCTTCGATGAGGTTAAAGAGCACCTGCTCAACCTGGATGACGCTGAGCTTGAACGCGGCTCGGGTATCTCTGCCTCTCAGGTTGCGAAGGTCGCGGATATGGTAGAGACTGCCAAGACCGCCATCGTTGCCTGGACGCTGGGCGTCACCCAGCACCGCGAGTCGGTCAACACCATCCGCGAGATGATGAACTTCCTCTTCCTGACCGGCAACATCGGCAAGCCGGGTGCGGGCAGCTCGCCCTTCCGCGGTCACTCCAACGTGCAGGGCAACCGAACCGTGGGTATCTGGGAGAAGATGCCAGATCCCTACCTGCAAGTCATCGAAGATTACTTCGGTTTCCCCGTACCCCGCGAACACGGTCTTGACACGGTGGATGCCCTGCGCCAGATGCGCGATGGTGATAACCAGTTCTTCATGTCTCTTGGGGGTAACCTGGTGCGCGTTGCTTCAGATACCACCGCCTGTGAACAGGCAATGAGCCAGCAGGAAATGACGGTGCACCTCTCCACCAAGCCCAACGGATCCCACGCCTACCCCGGCGAGAAGTCCCTGATTCTACCCGTTCGCGCGCGCACCGATGTGGATGAACAAGCGTCCGGTCCGCAGAAGATTACGGTAGAGAACTCTGCCGGCGTCGTTTCAGCCTCCCAAGGCCACCGCACCGCTAACAAGGACCTGAACCTCAAGTCAGAAGTAGACATCATCTGCTCGGTGGGCCGGGAAACTTTCGGGGATGACTTCTGGCAGCGCATGATTGATGATTACGGCGTCATTCGTGATGCGATTGAGGGCACCATCCCCGGCTTTGATCGCTATAACGAGCGCATCGAAAAGCCCGGCGGTTTCTACCTGCCTAACGGCCCCCGCGAGCGTGTCTTCAATACGGCTACCGGCAAGGCCATGCTGACGGTCAATGAAACTAACGTCTTACAGGTGCCAGAAGGCCACCTGCTACTTTCGACCGTGCGTTCACACGACCAGTTCAACTCAACTATTTATGGGTTGGATGACCGCTACCGCGGTGTGCACGGTGGCCGTCGCGTGGTCTTTATGCACCGCGATGATATCGTAGCTCTGGGCCTGGTCAACGGCTCTATGGTCGATATCGTGTCGGTCTGGGAGGACGGCGAGCGCCGCGCCCCCAACTTCCGGGTGGTTGAGTATGACCACGCTCGCGGGTGCTGTGCGGTCTACCTTCCGGAGGGTAATGTGCTGGTGCCCTTGGATTCTGCTGCTAAGCGTTCTAATACCCCGGTCTTCAAGTCGGTGGTGGTGCGCTTGGAGCCGCTGGGCAGGGTTGCTGACTAACCGAGTCGCTTAAGAATTGCCCCTTACCTCTGTGAGGTACGGGGCTTTTGTCTGCTCTTTTTGCTGGGGGTGAGTTTGTGAAGACTGGTGATAGTGGCTGTCAACACTTTCCCATGTCAGGCGGCAGTTTTCATGGTGTCCCCTAAATGGATGAGTGTTTTTCTTCTTTTGTGTGCGAATGTGTGGGGTGTTTGATGGTCGTTAAGGTCAAACTGTCGCTACTTGTGCTCTGATTAGTAGATACGTTCCTAATGAGGGGTCTTTCTAGCCACGGTGCGAAGTAGTCTTGAGAATGCAGTGCAGGGATCTGCCTGTGACAAGTTCGCACTACCAGAGAGACTAGATTTTTGTCTACAGCGCTCCTTTCAGGTACCCAAAAATCAAAATATCGACATAAGAAAGCTCGCTTTCTCTACCAGTTTGTTCTCTACCTATCCCCGGTTATTCTTCTAACGTCCATCTTCCCCCTGGTGACCCCTCGTATGGCTGGCATCATGGTGGGTGGCGTGGAGCTACCTCAAATCATCCTGGCGGTTGCTATTACGGTGCCCTGGATGTCGCAGAGCGTCTGCCTGCCGGTCTACCGCGCTATGGGCGACCTCCTGGGGGAGCGCGAAATGAACGCCTGCATGCGCAGGTTCGCTGAGTATTGGATTACTACTAGCCTAGCGGTCCTTCCGGCTCTTCTGTTCTTCTCTTTATCCTTCTTCTTTGCTTTAAACTGGAGCCTTACCACCCTGTTGGCCTTCCTGGTTCTGGGCTTTTTGAACATGGTTTTTAGCCAGCTGCTGGTGATTGCTAATCTGCCAACCGATAGCCGTAACACCTGGGCTTTTGCCTGGCTCGCTTACGCCCTGGCACTCCTTGCCTTCCCTGCCGTCTGGTTCCTGCCCCCGGTCATGGGTATCTTTGTTATGCTCTTTGTGTTGCGCGGGCACCTGCGTCACTTAGTTGCCTTCAAGCGTCTTGACTATCACGTGGTTGCCCAAGAGATGCTACGCGGTTTCCTACTGGGGTCTGTGCTCTGGGCAGATAAGTACCTCCTGTTCATCACCTTGGACGGCACCATGAACGTCATTGCGGTTTACATGGGTCTTGCCCCCGCAGTTATTGCCTACAACTACTTTTTCGCAGCCGAAGCCACCAAGGTGGATCGCGCTGTTGGTCACCTGCGCACCATCATTGAGAGCAAGGGCTACCAGCAGGTTGAGAGCTACTCGACCAAGGTTGAAAACCGAGTGGTTGATTCAACCCGCCGCACCCTGATGATTGCTGGCATTAGCTCCGTTATCGTTGCTGTACTCATGTTCCTCCTATCTCCGGAATCCTTCTCCCTGGCACTCACCGTGATTGTTTCGTCCTGGCTCTTCTTGGCGGTAACGGTCTTCTGCTACCAAATCGATTACCTGGGATCGCACACCACCCCCCAGCTCATTGGCTTAGCCCATCTCTTCATCTGTGGGGTTGCCTTCCAGCTATTCCCGGGCACCCACGCCTATTTCGCCATTATGGTGGGTGAACTTCTACTCGTTACGGTCAGCTATATGGCCTTCCGCCGCACCTGGAAGACTCCGGCTTATGACCTTTTCTGGCGCCACGCCGTCGCCTGGTAAATCGCTAGCACCGCTTATTTTGATTGTTGAGGGGAACAATAATGACTGAGAATATATACAAAGATTTGATCCTGCCCGAGACCGGGCCCAAGTACACCGACCTTAACTACCCCGATGTTGACGTAGCAATCGTCATGGAATCCACTTACCCCTTTTTGAAGGGCGGAGTGTCGGCTGTGGTGCACGATATCATCACTACCAACCCCGATATCACCTTTGGAATTATCCACATCAGCTGGGATAGCAACTCACCGAGCGAAGACCTTTACGGTATGCCCCAGAACGTGCTGTGGGTTAAGACCATTTACATCAGCCTTGATGAGCATCGCGACGGTTTCAGTCTGCCGGTGCGCGAGTTGAAAATGAACTCTAAGCAGCGAACCGCTGCTTGCAACGAAATTATTGACGCTCTGCTGGCGCTGTCAGAGGACGCTGATCCTAACCCCCTCTGGTCGATCTACGACCGCATGTTCTCCGAAAAGAACCGGGAATACCCCGGGTGGGCTTTACTGGGCACCAAAGAGTTCATGCAGGTCTTCTTTACCCGCATGAAGCTCCCGGGTATGAGCTTCTCGGAAGCCTTCTGGCTGGTTCGCACCTTCTTCTCGCTGGCTTACGCCCTCTTGCACGAGCGTATGCCCTACGCCCGGGTTTACCACGCCCATACCACCGGCTACGCCTCGGTGATTGGTGCGGCTGCAGCCCGCGATAACGGCACCAGCTTCTTCTTGACCGAACACAACCTTTATGTGCGTGATACCGTCAACACCCTACTGGATCGCAATATGTCCCTCCCGGTGGCTGTGGGTGATGAGGACATTTTTGACCTCACCCCTGAGCAGCGCGCCTGGGTCATTTGGTGGATTCAGATGGGCCGTTTCTGCTATCCCAGCGCTAATTTGATTACCTACCTTTACCCCAAGGCAATTGACGAGGCGAAGGGGCTGCACGGTCTAGAGGAAAAGTCGGTGATTCTCCCTAACGGTATGCTGCTCTCGGATGTGAACGAAGCGTACGCGCTACGCCGCACTGCGCGCGAAAAGATTGAACTCCAGGGCAAGAACCATCACTGGAAGTTCGTTTTTATCGCCCGTGTAGTGCCCATTAAGGGCCTCATTGACCTTATCGATACGGTGGGCATCCTCAAGAACCAGGGCTACAACCTACACATTGACTGTTTGGGCCCCACCGAGCACGTGCCCTGGTACTACGACGAGTGCCGCGAGGCAATCGCCGCCAAGGGACTAGAAGACTACATCACCTTCCACGGCACCGTGAACGTGCGCGAGAAGCTGGGTGAATTCGATGCACTGGTCATGCCCAGCTACAACGAGGGCCAGCCGATTGTGGCTTTGGAAGCCATGAGCGCGTCTATACCCGTGATTGGCTCGGACGTGGGCGGCATGTCTCAGCTGATTGATGACACCCTGGTAGCTGATAACGGCGAGATGATTGAACGCTGCGGCATTCTCACCCAGGCAGGTGACCCAGAAGGGTTTGCGCAGGCACTGCAACGCATCATGGATAACTCTGCCTTCTACGAGCAGCTCTGCATCAACGCTCGTGAACGCGTCCAGCAGTTCTTCCAGTTACACACCGTAATGGAACGCTACAACATGATTTACCGTGACCTGGGCAAGATGGAACCCAAGCCGGAGCACGCCGGTATGTCCATTGACGGGGTGCGTAGCATCCCCTCTGATGAGCGCGAACAGCAGATTTCTCTTCTGGAACGCGGGCTGGGTAGCAGCCTGCTCACCGCTCCTTCTACCGCTAGCTAATGGCTCTGGGTAATTCAGCAAGTAGGGGCCTGTGGGTTCGCTACGGAGGAGAGCCAGTGACAGAGGAGCAAATTAAATTTGCTGCTGAGCACTACTCCGTAGCTCTTCTTCAGCCGCGGCAGACCTACGCCGCAGCGCGGCTGAAGGAGCTTAACCCTGCCATGACGGTGCTCTGCTATAAGTGCCTGTCCTCTACCCGAAGCTATGAGACTGAGGGCCCTTATACCTCAGGTGTTTCCTACGCTGAGGCAGAGCAAGTGGAACAATCGGGGGAACAGTGGTTTGCCCGCCGTTCCAACGGGGAGCTCATTGAGTGGACTGGCTACCCTGGGCACTACCAGATGCAGGTGTGGTCCCCAAGCTACCGTTGGCACTGGGTGCGCAATGTGACCACCGAGCTTGCTGGCTCACCCTTTGACGGGGTTATGGCGGATAACGATATCCACGGGGACTACTACGGCCTTAACCTGCCCATCCAGGGCGCTCGCAACTTGAAAAAATTTCACCGCGGCTTAGACCGCCTAGTGAAAGATGCCGGGCGGGCACTGAATGCCGGGGGGAAAATTCTGGTACCCAACATCGCAGAATCTCGTGAGACACCGGGTAAGTGGGAGCGTCACAGCGCTTACGGTGGGGGTTTTGAAGAGGTCTTTTTGGGCTGGTCAGCTACAGACTTCCTCGACCAACCCTCTGCTCTGGCACAGATGAAGCAGATGATGGGCAACCACCACCCCGTTAGTCTCGGTCAGGTTCATGAGATGGGGGTGCATAGCCCACGGCTGACCCTGTTGCGGGCGTCCACAGACGGACAGGATGATCACCCCAACTTTCTAGCAGCACTCGCCGCTTTCTGGGTCTTTGGCGCCGGCCATTGGTCTGCTCTGAGCGCCGGGGGTCACGACGCCCACAACGGCACACCCTGGCGAGAAGAACTAGCGTGGGATTTGGGTGCCCCGCACGGGGACGCTGTGATGAGCAAAGGAGCTTGGGTGCGCCGTTTCAGCCAGGGCTGGGCGGCTATCAACCTCGGTCCCAAAAAGTCCGGCACCCTCACCCTGCCTCCCGGCCTAGTTTCAGCTTCCGGCCCCGCACCGTCCAACCTGGTGCTCCCCGCCCACGGCGGGGTTATCTTCCGCTATACCTGGAACTAGCTCGGGCTAGTCGAAGATAGGGAAGTTATAGCGCCCTGCCTCCACCAGTATCTGCAGGCGGGTATTGATACCCAAGGTGCTGTAAATGGAGCTGAGCTGGTTCTTCATGCTAGGGAGCGAAGAGTCAAGCTGATCCGCGATTTCTTGATCCGTTTTACCCCAGCAAACCAGCTTCACAATGGTCTGCTCATCCTCGCTGAGCTGCGCCCAGGGGTCCCCTTGGGGGTAGTCCGCCGCGTTCATGGAGGCAACCAGCGAAGCAAGTGCGCGCCGGTCAATCAGGGTGCGGCCCTCAAGGGCCGCCCTGATGGCAGTATCAACCTGGCTGGGGCTTGAGTTCTTCAGCAGATAGCCGTGAACCCCAGCCCTCAGCGCCCCCGTCACGTAGTAGTGATCAACGAAGGTAGTCAGAGCAATAATGGTTAACTCTGGGTAGCTCTCTCGCAGGGCAACGGTCGCCTCAATGCCATCCAAAACGGGCATTTGCAGATCCATGAGCACCACATCTGGCTCAGTGCGAGCTACCAGTTCAAGCGCTTCAGCCCCGTTGATCGCTTCGCCCACCAGCTCAAGGCCGCTCAAGCTCTCAACATAGAGATTGAGAACCTCACGGATTTCGGGCACATCATCAACGATGGCCACCCTAATAGTCTGCACAGTTATATCCTTTACAGGGGGATGGGAAGGTGAATGGTCAGGTCCCAACGGTCAGCCACGGCGCCGTAGCTCATCGTGCCACCCAGCCGGCGGATGCGTTCTTCAATACCAACCAGCCCAAAGCCGGTTCCAGGTTCGCCCCGGTGAGCCTTTTTCTGCAGTGTACCGGTCTTCACCAGGTTACTGGTCCTAATGGTGATACCCGTGAGATTGGGGCTGACCTGAAGGTCAATTTCTGTGCCGGGCTGAGCATACTTGCTGGCGTTAAAAGCAAGCTCTTTGATGATTTTATAGACGGTGGGGCGCAGACCTTCGGGTACATCGCTGGAACTGTAGTCAATATCTGCCTTCACCATCAACCCCTTAGACCGCAGATTTTCTAGCTCGGAGTGTAGGGCATCACCCAGCGGCGGCACGTTTGCTGCCGGCAGCTGGGGAGCTCCGCTAAGGCTCTGGTCATCTCTAGCGGTCTGAATGAGAGCACGAACATCGGTCAGCGCCCGGTCTGAGCTGGTGGTGATAGCAGTCAGCGCGGCGTCCTTACCGGTCATCTCAGCCTGTTGCAGGGCGCTGTGGGCGTTGAGGTTAATGACGCTGATGTGCCGGGCAACGGTATCGTGCAGTTCCCGCGCTAGCTCCCGGTTGGCTTCGGCGACGCGCTCGCGGTAGGTAGCCAGGGCAGTTTCGGATTGTAGCCGTCCCTCCCAGTGCAGACGCACGGCCAAAGGGAGGATCAAGAAGATGCAGAACATGAGAGGAATGTAGGACAGCATATCTGGGCTGTTGAGGCGGTAGTCATCTACTGCTATCAGGGTGAGTACCAGAAGGTTGAATATATTCTGCGCCGCTGAGGAATGGATGATGCAGATGAAGAGCGCGTAGAGGGCAAAGGGGGTCTGACGCGATGAGTCGCTGATAAACCACAGGGTAAAGCAGAGGGCGAAGAAGGGCACCGCGTAGCTCTTACCACGGTAGATGAGCACACCCCAGGTGAGGTAGAGAGCGGGGGTGAGCGCCTGAACCCACCCACCCACACTGCCGTTGATAAACCAGCTCAGAATTTCAACGACAGCGAAGAAGAGACCGATGCCCAGGCTGATTCTTTTGACCAGCAGGGAGGGCGCACGAAATTTAAGGGCAAAAACTCGCTGCAGGGTTTGTCGCATCTGCTAGCGACAGATGAAGGGGAGGAACTGGCAGACTCCCTGCGGAGTGCTGTTCATGTGAGTGACGGTCTGGTAGGTACCTATACCTAGAGTGGTGCTGGCAGAGATAAGAAGAACCGCGAGGAGCTGCTTCATGGTCTGATGTCCTTTTCACGAGGAAAATCTTGTGGGCTTAGCTCAACTATAGGTGCCCTCAGTCGGTAGGCTCAAGGGGTCATGTCAGTCTCTGGTCTAGTCCAGTACCGGGAAGTTGTGGTGCCCTGCCATCACCAGCAGCTGGGTGCGGGTTTTGATATCTAGCTTCGCATAGACGCGCGATAGTGTGTTCTTCACGGTGGACAAAGAGTAGTGAAGTTCGCTGGCAATTTCTTGGTTTGTTTTTCCTCAGCAGACCAATTTCACGATATTTTGTTCTGTTGCGGCGAGGGTGCCCCACGGATTGCCCTGAGGGGGTTTGGGAAAGTTCATTGAAATGTTCTTATGCAGAGGGGCAGCTCTATATTGACGGTCTTCCTGTTGAAGGCTTTACTTCCGATTGGATTAATGCCTCTTCAAACGTGATGTGTTTTTCAGCGGCTATCCATCATAAGCTCGACTTGAATGGTGCCTCTCATGGAGTTAGCGGCAGCATCCAAGAGCTCAACCAGATCTGTCAGAATCAACTTAATATTGAAGAGCTAGGGGAGGAGTCGATGTATGCCCTTAGTCTTAGTCCTAGTGATGAAGGTATACGGCTGGAGCTGACTGTTTCTGGAAAAAACTCTAAGGTTGTGTTGTCTCAATTAGCACAATCTGTATGAGCAAAATAAAGTCCCTAAACCACCCTTGCTGAGAATTTCTTCATGAGGAAATGAGGTGTGAGACTGACAAGTGAGCGTCTGCCCCCGTTTTGGGATAGGCGCCCGTAGCACTGCGCTCTACTCGGTTATTACCTATATTAACTCGGTTATTAACCTATATTAACTCGGTTATTAACCTATATTAACCTACATGACTGTAGAGGAAATTATCAGCCGATAAGGTAAGCCTCATCAGCGCCCGGCGGTAAAGTGGTGCCCATCTGTGTACAAACGTCCTCAGCCGGTCACCACGCTTACCAGCGTCCGGCGCTGAAAGGAATCTCTCGTGTCTCAAGCACCCCGCGCCCTGCGCGTCGCCATCATCGGTGCTGGCCCTGCCGGTATCTACGCCGCCGACATCCTCACCAAAAGTGAAGAAGTCAAAAATGGTGATGTTCCCGTAGCCATCGACATCTTTGACCGCTACCCCGCACCCTTCGGCCTGATCCGCTACGGTGTAGCCCCCGACCACCCCCGTATCAAAGGCATCGTCAACGCTCTGCACAAGGTACTGGACCGCGGCGACATCCGATTCTTCGGCAACGTAGAGTACGGCACCGACATCACCCTGGCTGAGCTCAAAGAGCACTATGACGCCATCATTTTCGCCACCGGCGCCATCAAGGATGCCTCCTTGGACATTCCCGGCGTTGAACTAGATGGGTCCTACGGCGCCTCAGACTTCGTCTCCTGGTACGACGGCCACCCCGACTACCCCCGCGAATGGCCCCTGAACGCCAAAGAAATCGCCGTGCTGGGTAACGGCAACGTAGCGCTGGATGTCGCCCGCGTACTCTCCAAGCATGCCGACGACTTGCTGGTCACCGAAATCCCTGCCAACGTCTACGAGGGCCTCAAGGCTTCACCCGTGACCGATGTTCACGTCTTTGGCCGCCGCGGCCCCGCCCAGATTAAGTTCACCCCCCTAGAACTGCGCGAACTGGCTCACTCCCGCGACGTCGATATTGTGCTCTACGACGAGGACTTCCAGTTCGACGAAGCCTCCGAAGAAGCCATGACCACTAACAGCCAGGTCAAGGTCATGATGAAGACTCTTAACAAGTGGCGCGAAGAGCAGAAGGAAACCGAGCAGACCGCCTCTCGCCGTCTGCACCTGCACTTCCTGCAGTCACCCGCAGAAATCATGGGCGAAGACGGTAAGGTCACCGGCATCAAGATGGAACGCACCGCTCTCAACGGCAACGGCGGTGTAGAAGGCACTGGCGAGTTCATCGACTACCCCGTGCAGGCCGTCTACCGCGCCATCGGTTACTTCGGCACCGAGCTGCCCGAGGTTGGTTTCGACGTTGAACGCGGCGTTGTCACCAACGCTGAAGGTCGCGTCATCGATGACTCCAGTGTGCCCGTGCCCGGCCTCTACGCCACCGGCTGGATCAAGCGTGGCCCCGTTGGCCTCATCGGCTCCACCAAGTCAGACGCGCTGGAAACCATTACCCACCTGCTCGAGGATCGCCCGGATCTCTACACCGCAGCGCAGCCCGAGGTTGATTCCATCAACGCCCACATGGATGCTAAGGGTATTAAATACACGACCTGGGAAGGGTGGCAGAAGCTAGACGAGCACGAACAGGCACTGGGTGCCCAATCCAAGGACGCCGCCGGTGAGCCCCGTGCCCGCGTGAAGGTGGTAGACCGCGAGGAAATGATTAAGGTGTCCCGCGGCTAAAGCCCTTCTTAAACTTCACAAACCTATAGCCCGCTGCTGACCCTCTCGCCTGGTTCGCTTCGCTCACAAGAGCGATTCACGCCCAGCCTCGCGAGCTCGGCTGATTCCGCACACTTTTTCTTTCCTCGCGAGCTCGGAAAAGTGTGCTTCATCCAGCCAGCAGGCGGGCTATAAGTTTGTTCCGTCTAATGCCGTGGTAAGTGCCAGTCCGTTAGCTGAGAAGTACCTTCTCAAGGTAGGGATTGAGGAAGGTGCCTGCCGGGTCCAGCTCCTCGCGTAGGCTCGTGAAGTCCTCAAAGAGGGGGTAGAGCTCTGCCAGGGCGGCGGCGTCCTGGGTGTGGAACTGCCCCCAGTGCGGTCTGCCCGCGTGCGCCTTAAAGATATTTTCGAGTGCCGTGAAATATTCAGTGTGGGGGCGACGCCAGTACTGGCGTGCCGAAATGTAGAAGGTTTCGCGCCCGTAGGCCTGAGACAGGGGAATCTCATCAGCGGCAGCGGTGCGCACCACCAGCGGGTAGCTACTCTCACCCAGTGAACCGTTCAGGTGGGTGTAGAGATCTGCCATGACTTCATCAAACTGCTCAACATCGAAAGCGTATTCCATATTGTTTTGGGGGATGGTGCGAGCCACCGTGAAAACCCTGGCTGAGTAGTCTGCGTAACGGCGGTTGCCCTTGCCCCAATTAGAAATTTTATTGAGCGTAGGTTGAGCGGCGGGGAGTTTCTGCCCTGCGTAGCTAAGAGCCGAGAAAATACCGTTGTTGAGGAAGTGATCGCCGCCGTAGCGCCGTGCCTGGCTCAGTGCCGCGCCGGCGGGCATATAGCCGTCGGTGAGTAGGGGCAGGCGAGTGAGACGGCGGGTGCGCACCTCTTGGGACCCAGGGAACCAGCTGAATTCATAGTGGTCGGCCCCTCGGGCACGCTCAATAAAGGCAGGGACGATGGTGCTATAGCGGTGCCCGCGTTCGGCGGCGTGCAGTCGGAACTGGGGCACTACTTTAATGGTGATGTGGGTGATGATCCCCAGAGCGCCTAGTCCGCAGAGAGCTGCCCTGAAGATTTCGGGGTTTTGGCTTTCTGAGCAGGTGAGTGCTTGGCCGGTGGCATCAACCATGCTCAGCTCTTTGACCTGGCTAGCAAAAACACCGTAGCCCAGTCCGGTGCCGTGAAAGCCGGTGGAAATCGCCCCTGCCAGGGTTTGTTCATCGAGCCTGCCCAGGTTGGTAAAAGCCAGGTTGTAGTAGCCCAGCGCCTTATTGGCATCGCGGACGGTGGTTCCTGCTAGAAAGGTAGCGGTGAGGTTCTGCGGGTCGACGTTCACCAGGCCCGTGAGGTAGTCCAGGGTTAGATGCTGGCCATTGGGTTGCGCTACAGCTGAGGCACTTCGACCTCGCCCTACTACCTTGACGCGCTGACCTGACGCCGCTGCGTCCTGTACCTGAGCTGCTAGTTCAAGGGCAGAACGCGGTGCTAGTAAGTCAGTGGGGGTGGTGCTGTGCTGGTGTGACCAGGTGCTCCATGCCTTATCAGTCATTGTGCCCTCATTTCGTGGAATTGGTCATTACTCTTATTATCTCACTGAGGGATGGGTAACCGCTGGCACATTGCCGCGCAAAAAATGAGGGGCCACAGTTTGTTTTAGGTTCACAATATCTTGCGACTATCATGCGAAATAAGCCCCTAAACTGTGAGTGCAGGCACTAGACTTGAGATAAAGACCCCGGCGGTTGCGCCGGAGATTCGGCCACTGCATGCCACGGGGTTCTCACCTAGATAGTGCCACGGGGTTCTCACCTAGATAGTAAGGGGAAAACCATGACCGACCGCGAACTCCGCACCTTCGGCGAAGAAGCTGTAGCAAACCGGGGCGACCACTCGCAGCTCGCTGGCGCTCAGGGTGAAATTATCGTAGGTATTGATGGTTCAGAGCAGAGCTACGGTGCTCTGCGCTGGGCAGTGCACGAGGCTGAGGTGCGTAAGGTTCCTGTGCGCATGGTAACCGCTTACTCCCTCCCTGTCTTCACCGGCACAGGCTTTGACGCCGGCTACTCCATGATCGATGAGAAGGCACTCACTGACGGTGTGGCGCAGATTCTTGATGAGGCTCGCTCCCGTATCGGTGAAACCAGCGTTGAACTGCGCACCACCGTTGAAACCGGCGATGCTACTGCGGTTCTGCTAGAACTTTCCAAGAAAGCTGAGCTGATGGTCGTCGGCTCCCGCTCACACGGCGGCTTTATTGGGCGGTTGCTGGGCACCGTATCCACCTCTCTGCCTGCGCATTCTCACTGTGCCACGGTGGCTGTGCCTCAGTCCTACGCTGAAAAGATTGAAAAAGACGCCTCCCTGCTGGGCGGCGGAAATTCAGTAGTGGTTGGTTCTGACGGTTCAGAAGAAGCCCGTATCGCTATGATGCAGGCGGCTGATGAGGCTGACCGCCGCGGCGTTAAGCTCACCCTGGTCAACGCGTTGGCCCCTTACACCGGTGCACTAAACTGGGTGCCTGCCGCAGTTGACTTTGAGGCACTCTACCGCGAGATTGCCGACCTGCAGCGCAAGGCTGCCGAGTGGATTCGCGGCTACTTCCCCAACCTAGAAATCGAGTTCAAGCTTATTGACGGTTCTCCCGTTCAGGTGTTGCTTGAAGCTGGCAAGAACGCTGACATGATTGTGGTTGGTACCCGTGGACGCGGCGGAATTGCCGGCATGCTTCTAGGCTCAACCTCTCAGGGCATCCTGCACAACACCCAGGTTCCGGTCATGATTGTTCCCCAGCTTGAAGACCCACGTGTCGAAACCGCGCCCAGTGCGGAAGTCACCTGGGGCTAAGCACCTAGCCCTAAAACCTTCTTACTCTTTCTCTGGTCTCTAGACCCGGGGAAGGGTAGGCTGGTACTAAGCTGCAGACGGCAGGGCATCGCGCCGAAGCTCAAGATTCAATATGGTTTGGCTTCGACGATGATGTTCTGCCGTCTTTTTTTAAAAAATCTATAATTTTTTTCTTGCCTAAAATCTTCCTTAAAAAAACCCCCTGACTAGTGATTTCTTTGATGATGTTGGGGTGGGTAACCCCTTTTTGGTGGTCTGGGTTACGTATTTTGGAGCAGATTTTGAGTAATTCCCGGTTTTTTGATTTGCGCGCTGTTTTGAAGTCGCGTAGTGTATTACTTGTTCGAGCGACGGGCTGAGAAGTCCGGAGCTCATGCGAACTAGCCCCTATCGTCTAGCGGCCTAGGACGCCGCCCTTTCACGGCGGTAACACGGGTTCAAATCCCGTTGGGGGTACAGTGAAATCTTCGGATTTCACGGCCAAGTTGGAAAGAAATTTCTAGCTATGGCCCCGTAGCGCAGTTGGTTAGCGCGCCGGCCTGTCACGCCGGAGGTCGCGGGTTCAAGTCCCGTCGGGGTCGCTCCGACCGCGTAAGTTCTCGTAAGAGAAGACGCGGTTGTGGCATATCTAAGGGTATGCCTGGCTCTGTAGCTCAGTTGGTAGAGCGTGCGACTGAAAATCGTAAGGTCACCGGATCGACGCCGGTCGGAGCCACGAAATCCACTCTCTAGGCTTCTACATGAGGGTGGATTTTTATTTTAAAAGTAAGCCGCCCCGCACCAGTTCTTTGGTGCGGGGCGGCTTCTTCTTTAGCTATTAAAAGATTAGGCAATCTCGATGATGACGGGGGTGTGGTCAGAGGCTCCCGCACCTTCACGTTCTTCCCGGTCAATCTGTGCAGCAACGACGCGCTGGGCCAGAGCAGGGGAGAGCAGTTGGAAGTCGATGCGCATGCCCTCATTCTTTGAAAAACGGCCCTTGGTGTAGTCCCAGTAGGTATAGGGCTCGTCGGTGAGCGGACGCACCGCGTCCACCAGGTTGAGGGGTTCTTCCAGGAAGGCGTTGAAAGCCGCGCGTTCGGGTGCGGTTACGTGGGTCATCTGGTTTTCCCTAAAGAAGTCGATATCCCACACATCCTGGTCTAGCGGGGCGATGTTCCAGTCACCCACCAGGGCAAGCTGGGCTCCTGGGTCGGCTTTAAGCCAGCCGCTGGTGTCCTTGTGGAGGGCGGAAAGCCAGTCCAACTTGTAGCTCATATGGGGGTCTTCAATGCCACGGCCGTTGGGCACATAGAGGCTCCACACACGCACTCCGTTGCACGTGGCGCCAATGGCTCGGGCCTCTTGAACGGGTTCTTCGCCGGGCTTGCCGAAGGGGGGCTGGGAAGGGAAGGTACGCTCTACGTCCTCAAGACCTACGCGGGAGGCGATGGCCACGCCGTTCCACTGGGAGATGCCAAAGTGGGCGACTTCGTAGCCGGAGTATTCAAAGATTTCGTAGGGGAAGGTTTCGTCGGTCGCCTTTGTTTCTTGGAGGGCGAGGACGTCCACCTCGGTTTTGTCGAGCCAGTCTTCAATGCGGTCGGCACGGGCGCGAATGGAGTTGACGTTCCAGGTAGCAATTTTCATGACTTTAACCCTAACAGTGCGCCCTGGCAGGCTAGTGACCCCTACCCGTAAGCGGTAGGCTGTGATGTGCATAACCTTTTGAACATATGGAGGGCAAATGACCGACGAGAAACTGGTGCTGGGTAGCAGGCAAGGAAGCATGGGCGTCATTACGCTCAACCGCCCGCGTGCGGTAAACGCGCTGAATTTAGACATGATGCAGCTGGTAGACCAGTTGCTCACCGAGTTTGAAGCTGATGACAGTGTGACCACGGTACTGATGACCGGTGCAGGGGATCGCGGCCTTTGCGCCGGTGGAGATGTGAAGTCAATTTACTACGAACCGGAGCGCATGCCTGAGTTCATGGGCTTTGAGTACACCATGAACCTGCGCCTTTCCCGTTATCCCAAGCCACTGGTGAGCTTCATGGACGGTTTGGTGCTGGGAGGCGGCGTCGGAATTTCAGCACACGCCGCCTACCGGGTGGTTACCGAGCGCAGCCGGGTGGGGATGCCCGAAACTATCATCGGTTTCAGCCCCGATGTGGGCGCTTTGCACATCCTTTCCCGCAGCCCCCGCAAGCTAGGTTACGCTATGGCACTCACCGGCCTGCATGCCTCCGGCGCAGATGCCCTAGCGGTGGGACTAGCAGACTACTACGTACCCTCTGAGCGTCTCAATGATCTGGCAGAGGCACTGAGCAAGGTGGATGCGGCTGAGAACATTGAGCGCTGCATCCAGGGTTTCACTGTGGACGCCGGGCCCTCACGTCTAGAAGAAAACGCGGACTGGATTGAGAGGGCCTTCTCAGGAACCACCGTGGAGAAGATTGTGGCTGAGGTTGAACGCCAGGCAGTGGCAGGGGCGGACGAGGGCCCGCTGGTGCACGAGGTACTGGCAGCGCTGCGCCATAATAGCCCCACCGGCATGAAGGTGGCGCTAGAGGCTACCCGCCGGGCAGCGGACCAGACACTGAACCTGACGCTGAATCAGGACTACGCAGTGACCCTCAACTCGGCTGCCGGCCACGATATGCGTGAGGGCATTAGGGCGCAGGTCATTGATAAGGACAGACAGCCCGCTTGGCAGCCTGCCACCCTGGAAGAGGTGGATGAGGCCAGTGTCCTTGCCTTCTTTGAAGATCCGGAATCAGGCCCATTGGAGCTACGTTCGGCCTGAGCGATGGGGGCGCTGTGTGCCAGCTACCCCTCTTGGCGCGCGGGGCGCTCTCCCCAATTCACGTCAGCCCAGACTAGCTGGCACACAGCCACCCCCAGTACTCAGGTAAGTAGCTGTAGACAGGGCAAAAAGCCTGCCCCCGGTTTGTCACCGGGGGCAGGCTTTCTTTTGAGAGTTTTACTGGCTGATGGGGAAGCTCTGCAACTTGCCGCCGACCATAGTTTCCAGCACGCGGATGACCTGGCAGGAGTAGCCGAACTCGTTGTCGTACCAGACGTAGAGAATGGCGTTGGTATCACCCGAGGTGATGGTTGCTAGACCGTCAACGACGCCGGCAGCACGGGAGCCGACGAAGTCGGTGGAGACGACCTCATGAGAGTCGGTGTAGTCGATCTGACGGCGTAGGGATGAGTGCAGGGAGCGATCACGCAACAGGTCGTTGAGTTCGTCCTTGGAGCCTACGGGCTTTTCGAGCTGTAGGTTGAGGATCGCCATGGAGACATCCGGGGTGGGGACGCGGATAGCGTTGCCGGTTAGCTTGCCTTCTAACTGGGGCAGAGCCTTAGAGACAGCCTTGGCAGCGCCGGTCTCAGTGATGACCATGTTGAGAGCTGCGGAGCGGCCGCGGCGGTCGCCCTTGTGGAAGTTGTCAATGAGGTTCTGGTCATTGGTGAAGGAGTGAACGGTTTCAACATGGCCGCGGACCACGCCGTAGACCTCGTCCATCACAGCCAGAACGGGGGTGATGGCGTTGGTGGTGCAGCTGGCGGCTGAGAGCACGGTGTCGTGCTCGTCGATGAGCTGGTCGTTGACACCGCAGACGATGTTCTTGACGCCCTTACCCGGTGCGGTCAGCAGCACACGAGCTGCGCCGGTTGCCTTCAGGTGCTGTGAGAGGGCATCCTTATCGCGCCAGCGCCCCGTGTTATCGACGATGATGGCGTTATCGATGCCGTAGGCGGTGTAGTCGATATCGCTGGGGTCTGAGGCGTAGATGAAGCGGATGGGGGTGCCGTTAGCGATGATGGTGCTGTTCTCTTCGTCCACGCGGATGGTGCCCTTGAAAGCGCCGTGTACGGAGTCGCGGCGTAAGAGGGAGGCACGCTTGTAGAGGTCCTTATCGGAGTTCTTGCGCACGACGACGGCGCGTAGTTTGGGACCGGCACCGGCTGAGCGTTCGAGCAGGATGCGGGCCAGTAGGCGGCCGATACGGCCGAAGCCGTAGAGCACGACGTCCTGGGAAGTGCCCTTGATGTCGCCCTTTTGGTCGATGACGGGAGCTAACTCGCCGCGCAGCCAGGCTTCAAGGTCACTGTCACCGGATTTCTCAAACTTGCGCCAGAGAGCTGCAAGATCGAGTGAGCAAGCGCCCAGGTTAAAGCCCTGAACAATTTGCAGAACTGACAGGGAATCAGCAGGATCAAGCTCAACATCGTCAATCTGACGGGCAAAACGGTGAGCCTTCAGAATCTGAATGACAGACTTGTTAATCAGTGTATGCCCGTGAATGGAAACCACCACGTTGTTCTCGCGGTTGAGTTTGCCGATCATCGGAATCATGGTCTCAGCTTCAGCTTCAGAAGCGAGCCACTGATCGTGAGCGTTGTCTGCAGAAATAGTCATGGTGTGACCTCTCTCGATAAGCATCGTCGTTGAGCTTATCGGTTATGCGCTACAGTGCGCTGACTGGGGTGCTTGAACTCTTAGCGGTAGCTCGACCCCTTTGCAGGAGGAGGGCGCCAAGAGCACTACAAAGACAGTGTATAGTTTCTACGCCACCGTGTGCAGTTTGTGACGTGAACGTTATACGCGAGCGCAATCACACGGTAAAATTGTGCTCATGCTTACTGTCATTGGCGAAGCCCTCGTAGATGTTGTCCAGCGCCCCGGTGCCGAAACTGCCGCGCACCCCGGCGGATCCCCCATGAATGTAGCCGTAGGCTTAGCCCGCCTCGGCCACGATGCGCAGTTTATTGGCCGCTACGGCAAGGACGATCACGGCACGCTCATTGACGAGCATCTGCGTGCTTCGGGCGTGCACCTGCCGGTGGGTGCGGACGAGAAGAAGACCTCGGTCGCCCAGGCCACTATCGGTGCGGACGGCGCAGCTGACTACAAGTTCGACATCGACTGGTCACTGGACGGTGCCGCCGAGAAACTGGCGGACGTCGCCGCGGGAGCTACCGCAGTGCACGTTGGGTCTATCGGCGCCATGCTAGAACCCGGTGCCAGCGCTGTATTGGAAACCGTGCGCAAAGCATCTGCCAACGCACTCATTTCTTATGACCCCAACTGCCGACCCACCATCGTCCCTGACGCCTCGGTAGCGCGCACGTGGGCCGAAAGCATCGTGCGCTACTCGGACGTTGTCAAGGCATCAGATGAGGACCTACTCTGGCTCTACCCCCAGCGCTCTCTCGAAGAGTCAGCCAAGGCATGGCTGGAATTGGGTGCCTCCTTGGTGGTAGTTACTCGCGGTGAACTGGGCCCCTGGGCGATTACCCAAAAAACTAGCCCCGCTGGTGTAGCCATGCCTGCCTACCGGGTTGAGGTCGCTGATACCGTGGGTGCCGGCGACTCCCTCATGGCAGCCCTGCTAGCAGCTCTACTGGATCGCGGCATCGAAGGTAGGGGCGCTCGCGCTACTTTGCAGTTGATGAGCAAGGATGAACTCAAAGAGATTCTCACCTTCGCTGCTACCGCAGCTGGTATCACCGTTTCACGCCCCGGCGCTAACCCACCCACCCGCGAAGAGCTCGAAGCGACTCTCGCGCGCTCATAATCCCACAAGACGAGGAGGCTTCAATGTTGAACCGTGAACCCTACGCCGACCTGCCCGATCTACCCACCTTTACCCTCACGTCCACTGACATTCAGGAGGGGGCACCGCTACCCAAGGCCCAGGTCTCAGGGATTATGGGTTGCGGGGGTGAGGACGTCTCGCCGCAGCTTTCTTGGGAGGGCTTCCCCGAGGGCACTAAGACTTTTGTGGTTACCTGTTTTGACCCCGACGCTCCCACCCCCAGTGGTTTCTGGCACTGGGCTGCCTCTCATCTGCCTGCTGATGTTACAGAGCTAGCTACCGGTGCTGCAGAGAACCTGCCGGCAGGGGCTCTCGGGCACCTGAACGATGGTGGCACCCGCGGCTTTGTGGGCGCAGCCCCGCCCGCCGGTCACGGCCCTCACCGCTACATCTTCTGCGTCACCGCTGTGGATGTTGAGAAGTTGGACATCGACGAGAACGCCACCCCCGCCGTGGTGAACTTTAACCTCTTCTTCCACGGGATTGCCCGTGCCTTCCTCACCGCAACCCACGAAGAAAACTAGTTTCACCACCGTGATAAAACTGATTGCCAGTGACCTGGACGGCACCCTTATTGGGCACGACTTTCACTTTCGCAAGCGAACTCTTGAGGCCCTGAGCGCCGCCCGGGACGCCGGCGTGCAACTGGTGGTTGTCACCGGTCGCCCTTTTCGCTGGTTAGACGGGGTGCTGGGCCAGCTGCCAGGCTATGACTCCTACGCTATTTGCTCTAATGGGGCGGTGACTTACCATGTGGGCAAAGGCAGAGTGGTAGCAACCCGTACCCTTGCAATGCACACGGTTTTAGAGGCACACCAGATTTTAGAACGTGAGTTCCCCACCGCTACTTTTACCGCTGAAACGGTCGATACTGTCTTTTTGCAGGGTGATGTGAAGGTTGAAGAGGGCGGCCCGCTTGAAAATAGTGAGCTGGTCTGGGGCAACCTGGCAGAAATTTTGAGCCCAGATGCGCAAGTGGTGAAATACCTGGTACGAGTTGAGGGGTATGACCCTGAGGACTTGCTCCCGCGTGTGGCGAAACTGGTGGGGGAACGAGTGTCAGTCACGCACGCGGTGCCCGGTGACCCCCTCATTGAAATGGCAGCACCCGGTTTGAATAAAGGGGCGGTGCTGGCTGATTTTGCCGCTGAGCGCGGTATCGAAGCGCACGAGGTTGCAGCTTTTGGTGATATGCCCAATGACTTGGAGATGTTGCAGTGGGCGGGTCATGGCTACGCGCTGGAATCCGGTTCGCCCTCTTTGCGCCAGGCCGTAGCGCGCACCTGCCCCGCATTTGACCAGGACGGCGTGGCTCAAATAATAGAGAAACTGCTAACCAGAACGTCCTAAACGTAGCTCTCTTGAAATGAGTGCCCCTAAGTTACTAGCGGGTAGTACTCTTATAAGAATGTCTACTAGATCAGCAGCGCGCCGCTCTTCTCTCAACCAGCCCCTTGAGACCTTCGAAATTTTTGCCCACCGGGGCCTAGCCAAGGGTTGCACCGAGAATACTCTAGAAGCATTTGCACAGGCAGTAAACGCCGGCGCCCACTGGCTCGAAACCGACGCTCATACCACTGCAGACGGGGTAGTAGTAGCTTTCCACGATCACACCCTCAATCGGCTCTTTGGCACCTCCGGCACGATTAAGGATGCTACCTGGGAAGAACTTAAAGACCGCGAGCTAGTCAAGGGCGGTAAGCTAGCCACCTTTGAACAGGTACTTCGCACCTTCCCCAGCATGCCGGTCAACGTCGATATCAAGGATGCCGCGACCGCAGAACGCATCGCCAAAATTACCGTGCAGGAAAGGGCTCAAGACCGTGTGCGTTTTGCGTCCTTCAAAGAAGAGCGTAAGCGGCGTGCTGTTCAGTGTGCAGCCCAGCTGGGTGCGCATATTCCATCGAGTGGCAGTGAGCTCGCTACCGCCCTCTTTTATCTGTGCAGCCGGGTGAGCTGGCGTCTGTGGCCTCTGGTACGCGCCGTGACCGCTCCCTGGATTAGCCCTTTCCAGTCCCTCCAGGTGCCCGTCACTCAAACGTACGCAGGTCTCACCTTTAGGGTCGCAGACCGTACCACCGTTGCTATGGCGCACCGCTTTGGCATTAAGGTGCACGTCTGGACGATTGATGATGAAGCGGAGATGCGCCGCCTGCTCGACCTAGGGATAGACGGTATTGTCACTAACCGCACCGACCTGCTGGCAGCAATCCTGGCGGAGCGGGCAGCGTCCTAAGGTAGATTAAGCATGAAAAGGCGGGGCTAATTCAGTGTGAATTAGCCCCGCCTTGTGTGGGTCTTAGCGGTGTGGGTCTTAGTGGGCGTCGCCCTTAGCTTCGCTAGGGGTTAGCGGCTCGGGGTGGGAGCCGGTAGCGCGCGCAATGGCTGCCATAAGGTGGTAGACCACCAGGGTTGCGGCGGTGCCCAGGGCGATGCCTGCGAACTGGAGATCCCCGATATCCCAGGTGTAGTCGGCAATACCCACAATCAGGGCCACGGACGCGGCTGTGAGGTTGACCTGGTTGGAGAAGTCTACGCGGTTCTCTACCCAGATGCGCACGCCCAGCATACCGATCATGCCGTAGAGGACGGTGGCGGCTCCACCCAGCACGCCTGCGGGGACGGAGGCAACGGCTGCACCGAAGACCGGGAAGACCGAGAGTAGCACTGCCACGATGGCGGCGACCCAGTAGGCTGCGGTGGAGTAGACCTTGGTGGCTGCCATAACGCCGATATTCTCGGCGTAGGTGGTGGTACCGGAGCCGCCGCCAGCGCCTGCCAGGGTGGTTGCCAGGCCGTCAGCCATAAGGGCACGGCCGGAGTAATTGTCTAGGTTCTCACCGGTCATCAGCGCCACCGATTTCACGTGTCCAATGTTCTCAGCTACCAGCACCAGGATGACGGGGATGAAGAGACCGGCAAGGTTCCAGTGAAATTCGGGGGCCTGGAAGTGGGGCAGACCGATGAGACCTTCGGTGTCCCATGCCTGCTGGATTTTACTGAAGTCAACTTCACCGCGAACAACTGCGGTGATGTAGCCGATGATGACACCCAGCAAAATGGCCAGGCGGCCGATCATACCCTTGAAAATCACCGAGATCAGAATGATGGAGACCAGGGTCGCTAGTGCGGTGACGGGGGCTTCCATAAAGTTATTCTTGGCGCTGGGTGCCAGGTTAAAGCCGATCAGTGCCACGATAGCGCCGGTGACGACCGGGGGCATGAGCTTGGTGAGCCAGCCGGTGCCGGCGAACTGCACAATGGCGCCTACCAGGAAGAGGCAGACACCTGCCATAACGATGCCGCCCAGTGCGCCGCCGGGGCCGTACTGGTTAGTTGCCGCTGCCAATGGGGCAATAAAGGCGAAGGACGAGCCCAGGTAGGAGGGCACGCGTCCTGCGGTAATCAGCAGGAAAAGGATGGTGCCAATACCCGAGAAGAAAAGGGTGGTGGCGGGCGGGAAGCCGGTCAGCAGGGGCACCAGGAAGGTCGCGCCGAACATGGCAACCACGTGCTGGGCACCAATGCCGATAGTGCGGCCCCAGCTGAGGCGTTCGTGGGGGCGGACGACGCCGCCGGGGGTGATATTTTTACCGTCGCCGTGCAGCGTCCAAGCGAAAGGGGAGCGAGAGGTCACAGGGGTGTCCCAACCGTAGTGTAATGAGTGTAAATCGTCATCAGTTTACTCTGCCGCTGCGCTACAGGGGTGCAAGAGAGAAAGTGATCCTGAGTGGGCCGTAGAAAAGATTTGTTGAGGTTTCTACCTGACCTTCAAAAGATAATTACCGTTTACGTAACCCCTGACAGATATGTAGCAAGTATTGCACCGTGCAGAAATTTCTATTTATTTGACAAATGTGAAGTTTTTGAGATTTTTATCATCGACAGAGACACTAGGCGCACGTATTCTTTTAACAGAATGCCCCTGTAGACCCAAGGCCTGATACGTGACCATAGTTCTTGCCCTCTTCCTCCTCCTATCAATAATTGCGCCCTGGGTGGCACGCCGCATAGGGGCCAGCGTATTTTACCTGCTGGCCGCACTACCAGCACTCGTGCTGGCTTTTGTGCTGACTAAAACCCAGAGCATCCTGGGTGGTACGCCCTGGTCCGAAAGCTACCGGTGGGTCCCCGAGCTCAACCTCGAACTCACCTTCCGCATGGACACCCTCTCCTGGGTGATGAGCCTGCTCGTGCTCGGAATTGGCTCTCTAGTGCTCTTCTACTGCGCGAGCTATTTCAAGCACAGCAGCGGTGACATCGGTCAGTTCGCCGCCTACCTCTTCGGCTTCGCCGGCGCCATGTTCGGTCTGATTACCGCAGATAACTTCATCATCATGTTCATCTTCTGGGAAATCACGACCATCCTCTCTTACCTGCTCATTGGCTACTCCCGCCACCGCCTCTCGGCCCGCAGCTCGGCGTTGCAGGCCCTGACGGTCACCACTACTGGTGGTCTTGCCATGCTGGTAGGCATCATCATGCTGGGACACTCCCTGGGGACCTACAGCCTGGCTGAACTGGTTGAACGGGGCCCCGCCCTGGTGGCCGCTGCGCAGGCAGGCGACAATAACACCATGAGCTTAGGGCTGCTCTCCGCCGCGCTAGTGCTCATTCTTTGCGGCGCGCTCAGCAAGTCCGCCATCTTCCCCCTGCATTTCTGGTTGCCCGGTGCAATGGCTGCACCCACCCCCGTCAGTGCTTACCTGCACGCAGCTGCCATGGTCAAGGCAGGCATCTACCTTCTGCTGCGCCTGGCTCCAGGCTACGGCGAGGTAGCCATCTGGCAGAATATACTGGTCATCTTTGGTGCCTTCACCATGATCTTTGGTGGCTGGGCCGCTCTCAAACAGACCGACCTTAAACTGATTCTTGCGTACGGAACTGTGAGCCAGTTGGGTTTCCTCACCCTGATTATCTCGGGTGGCACGCCCAACGCCATATATGCCGCTATGGCTATGATGCTGGCGCACAGCCTCTTTAAAGCAACGCTCTTCCTAGCAGTTGGCATCATCGACCATCAGTCCGGTACCCGTGACATTCGCCGTCTCTCCGGCATCTACCGCCGTGCCCCTAAACTCTTCTGGGTCTCACTGATTTCGGCGGCGTCCATGGCCGGTGTACCTCCGCTGGCCGGTTTCGTCGCTAAAGAAGCAGTGCTAAAAACCTACGTGGGGCATACCACCGGCTGGCAGAGCGCCGTCACCTTGGCCGCTATCGTGCTGGGCTCCGTGCTTACCTTTGCCTACAGCGCCCGCTTTGTCTGGGGTGCTTTTGCGGCTAAGCCCTACAACTACATTAACCACGAGCACGTCAAGTACTGTCAGGAAAGCGCCGACGGCGGCCGCCCGGCTGCCCTGCGCAGCAAGAGCGGTAAAAAGCTGAGCCCCGACACTGCCTTCCACCAGGTCAGCTACAGCTTCGTCGCCGCTCCCGCGGTGCTGACACTGCTCACCGTGTTCTTTGGTTTCTACCCGGAGCCCGCCCACCTCTTCATCAAGCCCTTCCTTGACGCTTTCCCGGCGTCCGCACCAGAACTTGAACTGCACCTGGCTCTCTGGCACGGTTTCACTCCCGCGCTCTTCACTTCACTGGCCATTGTGCTGGTGGGTCTCATCCTCTTTGTCTTCAAGCGACAGATTGAAGAAATGCAGCGAGCCCTGCCACATACCCCCAGCGCGTCAGTGGTCTACCGTAATCTGATTGACCTGCTGGACCGATTCGCCGTATGGGTCACCGGTATGACTCAGCGAGGCTCCCTTGCCTACTACTTGGCCGTCATCCTGATGACCGCCGTGGTGGTCCCCACCGCAGCGCTCTTCATCAACGAAACCCCGCCGTTAGGTAACATTCGCATTAGCGAATCCCCAGCACAGTGGTCAATCGTTCTGGTCATGATTGTGGCCGCCCTGGTAGTGGTCTTCGTGCGCCGCCGCTTCCTGGCGATCCTCATGGTGTCAGTGACCGGCTACGGCATGGCAATTCTCTTTGCCATCCGCAGCGCCCCCGACCTTGCCACCACCCAGCTCCTGGTTGAAACCATCGTGCTGGTCGCCTTCGTGCTGGCGATGCGTGTGCTACCCCGTGACATCCCTCGCGTGAAAGCCAAGGACGGTAAGGACGGCGCCCGCAAAACCCTGCGCGTCATTATCGCCGTGGGCTTCGCAACCCTGATGATGGCACTTGCCATGTTCACCTTCTCATCTCGTTCCCTGCCGGCTATTTCTCTGGACATGCCGCGCCTGGCCTACGAAATCGGCTACGGCTACAACGTGGTCAACGTAATCCTGGTAGACCTGCGTGTCTGGGATACCTTCGGTGAAATTTCAGTGCTGGCACTGGCTGCCACCGGCGTGGCCTCGCTGCTCTTCATTGAAGGGCGCGCGGATGACCGCAACCAGCGTTTGGACACCACCACCATGAAGAAGATTGAGAAATCTTTCACTCAACGCCGCCACATTAGTGTGCAGCAGCGGGTTGCCGGTCAGTTCTCATCGGTGGAACGCGATCCCTTCATCGTGGCGGGCCGCACCCTGCCCCCGGAGTCCCGTTCCATTCTGCTGGAAGTGGTCACCCGTCTCATTTTCCACACCCTGATCATGGTTTCCGTCTACATGCTGGTAGCCGGTCACAACCTGCCCGGCGGCGGCTTCGCCGGCGGTCTGCTGGCAGGTCTGGCCTTCGCTGTACGCTACCTGGCCGGCGGCGGCGCGGAGTTACGCGCCGCGTCACCGCTTTCAGCGGGAGCCTTCCTAGGTGCCGGTTTGGGTCTCTCCACGCTCTACGCGATTGCACCAGCCTTCTGGGGCGATCCCATCTTCTCCAGCTACGTCTTTGACTTCTGGGTACCGGTCTTTGGTGATGTTCACTTTGTCACCGCGACGATCTTCGATACCGGTGTTTACCTGCTGGTTATCGGCCTGGTTCTCGATATCCTGCGCAGCCTGGGCGAACGAGTAGACGAAAAGCTCATCAAGGAACGCAAGAACAAAAATCGTAGAAAGGCACAATCATGATTATTGATCTCAGCCTCATCCTGGTCATGGGTGTGCTCTACGCCGCGGGCGTCTACCTTATCCTGGATCGCTCCATGACCCGCGTGGTGCTCGGCCTTATGCTGATTACCAATGCCACCAACATCCTCATTCTGCATGCCGGCGGCCCTGCCGGGTTCGCTCCCTTCTACGCAACAGATATTGCTGCAGAAGACTACTCTGACCCGCTACCGCAGGCCCTGGTGCTCACCGCAATCGTGATTTCCTGCGCGGTGACCGCCCTGATCCTGGGCATCATCTACCGCAGCTGGTTGCTCTCACGCGCCGATGAAATTCAGGACGATGATGAAGATATCCGCGTGGCAGAGCAGAGCTCTTTTGATATGGAAGCCGACGCCGACGTTGAAGCGGAAACCTCAGAATTTGATGCGGACGAAGAAACCCGTGAACGCCAAGCTAACAAAGAGAGAAGGAAGACCCATTCGATCCCTGTTCAGTCAGCGACCGGTAGCGACAGCACAGAAGGACTGGGGGCTTAACCTGTGGAACTAGCTCAGCTCGCCCCCCTCAGTGTCATTCTGCTAATCATGGCAGCAGCCCTGACCTTCATCTCTAAAAAAGATAAAACACAGCGTCTCATCGCCTTCTTCGCCGTGGCAGGGGTGCTCATTTTTGAGATTCTCATGCTTTTCTCGGTATGGAACCTAGAGCCCCAGGTTGTTTTCATTGCCGGTTGGGAGGCCCCTTTCGGTATCACCCTGGTGGTCGATCAGCTCTCGGCCCTTATGTTGGTGGTTTCCTCCACCATCTCCCTTGCCGTGTTGGTTTTCGCCACCGGCCAGAACCTGGCGGATGACGACGACGAGGTGCCCATCTCGGTCTTCTACCCCACCTACCTCATGCTGCTGGCAGGCGTCTCTAACGCCTTCTTAGCAGGGGACCTCTTCAACCTCTACGTGGGCTTTGAAATCCTGCTCATGGCGTCCTACGTGCTTATCACCATGAACGCCAACACCCCGCGTATTCGTGCGGGCGTGACCTACGTGGTGGTCTCAGTGGTCTCATCCCTGCTCTTCTTGACCGCTATCGGCTTTATCTACGCTTCAGTGGGCACCATTAATATGGCCGACCTTTCGCTGAAGCTGGGGACCCTCCCTGAAGGCACCCAGATGCAGCTACACCTCATGCTGCTCATCGCCTTCGGCATTAAGGCAGCGGTCTTCCCGCTCTCCCTCTGGCTGCCCGACTCCTATCCCACGGCACCAGCACCGGTGACCGCCGTCTTTGCGGGCCTGCTCACCAAAGTGGGCGTTTACGCTATCATCCGCACCGAAACCCTGCTCTTCCCTGGCGGGCAGCTATCCACCCTACTGGGCGTCGTCGCTGGCTTGACCCTGCTGGTAGGTATCCTCGGTGCCCTGGCACAGGGTGACATCAAGCGTCTGCTCTCCTTCATCTTGATCAGCCACATCGGTTACATGATCTGGGGTATCTCGCTCAACAACGAGCTGGGCTTGACCACGGTGGTCTTCTACATCGCCCACCACATCGTGATTCAGACCGGCCTCTTCATGGTGGTAGGTCTGATTGAACGCCGTGCCGGCTCAACCAATCTGCGCCGCCTGGGTGGGCTCATCAAAATTTCACCCTTCCTAGCTCTGCTCTACTTTGTGCACGCCATCAACCTGGGCGGCATCCCGCCCTTCTCCAGCTTTATCGGCAAGGTTGGCTTTATCGAAGCGTCCGTGCAAAACGGTGGCGCTCTGGCCTACATCAACGCAGGCATCGGCGTCCTCGTTTCGCTGCTGACCCTGCTGGCTTTGGCTCGCGTCTGGAACAAGGCTTTCTGGCGCCCCGCCAAGGACGCAGAACAGCCCACCCCCGCTCTGGTCCGAGCCGAGCATACCGGCGAGCAACCCGATGAAACCGACAGTAAGAATATCCCCGCCTCCATGATGGTCTCTACCGTCAGCCTGGTATCAGTAGGCGTGCTCATCACTGTATTCGCGGGCCCACTCTACAACCTCTCAGACCGAGCATCAGATAACTTGGTCAACCCCGACCGCTACATCTCAGCGGTTCTCGGTGAGGACGCTCCCACCCGCGAACAGTTCATCAACGAACAGGTCAACCTCAACGGCTCCCAGGAGGTCAACCAGTGAAAGCCCTAAAAACCTCCAGCTCCGACCTGCTGCACTCCATTCCGCCTACCCTCTGGTTGGTTTTCGTGTGGTGTGCCCTCTGGCAGAACTTTTCCCTGCCCTTCCTAGCCTTCGGGCTGGTGCTTGCGGTGGGAATCGTCTGGATTTTCCGTTTGCCCACCCTCTACCTCTCTAACCGCTTCAATCCCTGGTATGCCATCAAGTTTTTGGCGCTCTTCATTTGGAATATCGCGGTAGCCAGTGTGCACGTCATGTGGTTGGCCTTCACCTTCACTCCGCCGCTGCGTAACTCTGTGGTGGCAGTTCAGCTGCGCACCCACTCTGACCTGCTCCTCACCGCGGTATCACACACCATGTCCCTGATTCCCGGCTCGGTCGTCGTTGAAGTAGACCGCTCCCTTTCGGTGCTCTACTTCCACGTGCTCGATAGCTCCACTGAAGAAGAAATCCAAGACTTCATCCGCACCGTGGGCGACTTCGAATCTCTCATCATCAAGGCTGTAGGCGGCAAAGAAGAACACGAAGCGCTACTTGCAGATGAGAAACTCGATAAGGAGGCCGCAGCATGAACCTCACAACCGTAGCCTGGATCGCAGGCGTTATTCTCACCATCTCAACGTGGGGCACCGTCTACCGCATCTGGAAGGGCCCCTCCCTGCTGGATCGTGTGCTCGCTAGCGATGTTTTACTCTCCATCATCACCTCGGCGCTCTGCATCATCATGATCGTCACCGATACCCAGTACTCAATCATTCTTCTGGTCGCCATTGCCCTCATCGGCTTCGTCGGCTCTGTCACCGTGGCACGCTTCGCGGATAACTCTAAAGCAGATGAAGCTACCCCCATCACCACTGTTGAACGGCACCGCCGACGTAAGAACCGCGGCAACCGCTCAACCGGTCACGATCACCGTGATTACCATGCAGAGGATACCGACAAAGTGCACCACAGCGAGTCGCATCCATCCCGTGCATCAATGGATCAGGGAGAATAAACCGTGAATACCGATCTCATCCTCGATATTATTACTGCCATCTGCCTGATAGTTGGCTCCCTCATGTCGCTAGCAGCGGTGGTGGGCCTGGTACGCTTCCCGGATCTGCTGACCCGTCTACACGCTGGTACTAAGCCCCAAATCTTCGGTCTTATGTTGTTGCTCCTGGCGGTAGGGCTCCACAATAGAAGCTGGGAGGACGTCCCCGTGCTGATTCTCATTATGGTGCTTCAGATGATCACCATCCCCATCTCGGGTCATATGATGGCGCGCTCTGGCTACCGTAACAAGCACTTCCGCAAAACCGACCTCCGCCACGATGACCTGCGTCGCCTGGTCGATGAAGTAGAGGGTAGGTAGAGCCCTCGCGCGTGTAAAGACCCGCTTTCTGTAAAACCCATGTGGGGTCACAGAAAGCGGGTCTTTTGATGCCCGACTACTTGAGTAGCTTCTGTGCCAGCGTGTCCAGGGCAATGCCCAGAACACCAATGACCAGGATAACCACCAGCATCTCGTCGTAGGCTAGCCGGTCACGGGCATTCAAAATCTCGTAGCCGAGCCCCGAAGAAACCCCTAACATCTCGGCTGGCACAATAATGACCCAGCCAATACCCAGCGCCAGGCGGATCCCCGAGAGTACAAAGGGACGGATAGAGGGCAACACTACTGAGCGCAGCTGCTCCGGGCCGCTAGCACCCAGCGTCCTAGCTACCTGAAGGTATGCCGGGTTGAGTGCCCGCACCCCCGAAACCGTGCCCAGAGTAATGGGCCAAATAGCGGCGATAGCCACCAGGAAAATGACTGGCAGGCTACCCACCCCAAAAAGAGCCACCGCAATGGGCGCCCAAGAGAGTGGGGAGACCATACGCAAGAACTGCACCAGCGGGGCACTGGTCTGCTCAACCAGTCGGGAGAACCCGATGACTAGCCCGAGAGGGACGCCCAAGACAGCGGCAAGGCCCAGCCCACTCAACAACCTCAACAGGCTGATACCGATATCAGAGAGCAGTACCCCGCGGCCCAGTAGGCTCTTCAGGGCGTCGGGGACGTTCGCGGGGGCGAAGGCTGCCAGCATCAGGTTGCCGGTAGCTGCTCGGGTGAAAATCCACCAGAGAAAAACAGCGAAGACAATGCCTGCAGCGCCCAGCGCCCAGCTCTTAGTCAGTGACTGATTCTGCTTCTTGAGGGTGCTCATGCTGAAATCTCCTCGGTGCGCTCTAGGCTCTTGAGACCGAACGTGCCCAGACCACCCGCTGCTTGCATAGCCTGGGTGACCAACTCCGCATTAACTAACTCTCCGTGCACCGCCGAAGCGTCCAGGTCTTCTAGAAAATCGGTTGGGGCGTCCATGAGGGTGTTGCGCATTTGCTGGACCAGTTCTTGGGTGTAACTCGCATAGGGATAGGGCTGAAACTGCAGTAACTCCCCGCCCCAGCTGGGGTGTTTAATAATTTCCTTATGCTCCTCAAAATGGTCGGTCATGGCCCGCAAAATGGCAGCGGGCTTCTGTGGGAGGTACTTCTTTTCAGAGAGCAGGGCAGCTGCCTCCACACGGTTCTCGCGGGCATAAACCTGCGCCTTGACCAGGGCATCTACGAACTTCTGGGCGGCTCCGCCCTCCCGCTCAATCAGCGAGGAACGCATCATAGTGACGCAGCAGGCATGATCGCGCCAGACATCGCCCATAAAGCGCTGAATAGTGCCCGTTCCGCTGGTGTGGGCGGCAGCATTAAAGGGGTCAGCCACCGTAAAACCCGCTATGGTGCCGTTGGCCAGTGCCGGAATCATATCTGCCGGCGCCATAACAATGAGAGCTACCTCGTTCTGAGTTTTGTCTGCAGTTTTACGAATCACCGGCGTCAGTCCAGCCTCCTTCAAAATCTTCTGCACCAGAATGTTGTGAAGAGAAAACCAGGCTGGAATCGCCACCGTCTGCCCCGCCAGCTCAGACAGATTGCTGATGGAGGGTGAGAGAGTCAGCGCCGAGCCGTTCACGTGATTCCACGCCACCACTTGAGCGTCAGCGCCCAGATCGTACTTGAGGTATACCGCCATAGGCATGAGCAGGTGAATCACATCAACGCTGCCCGAAATAAAGGCTTCGGTGAGTGAGGCCCAAGAGCGGAAGAGCACCGGCTGTTCTACCTGCACTCCGGCGTCCTCGTACAGACCCCTGGCGTGCGCCAGGAGCAGAGGAGAAGCGTCAGTGATAGGGAGATAACCGATTCTGATAGCGTCATCGGTGCTCTGCGCCCTGCCGGCAGCTTCAGCACCGGACGCCGCCCCAAGAGTGTGGGCGCCCCAAGTAGCGCCGGCTGCCGCCAGGGTAAGGCCTCCTGCCCCCAGCACTCTTCGACGGTTGAGTTTAGATGACATAGGAACTCTGCTCCCGGTAGTAGCCCAGAATTTCGTCCTTGGACACCTGCTCATCACGAGGCCTCCAGAAGCGGGTGAAACCCTTGCCCGCCTCAAAGAATCCAATGCGGTCACCCACCACCGTGGCCTCAGCGATATCGTGGGAGACCATCAAAACGGTCAGTCCCAGATCTTCAATCAGGCTACGCAACCACCCCTGTAATTCTTCGCGGGTGGCTGGGTCAAGAGCCGAGAAGGGCTCATCGAGAAGCAAGAGAGAAGGCTGAATGGCCAGGGCTCGGCCAATGGAAACTCGCTGGGCCTGGCCGCCAGAAATCTCACTGACTTTACGGTTTTCAAGTCCGTTCAGACCTAACCGGGAGATCAGTGCATTAACTCCATCAGCGGTCACTCTGCCGCTGTTGCGTTTGTAGCGGGAACCTAGCTCGATATTCTGCCGAACCGTCAGCCAGGGGAAGAGTGAAGCTTCCTGAAAGACCACGGCTAGCCGGCCCCGGTCAGCCACCTGTATGGAGCCGGAATCTAGTTCTTCAAGCTGCGCCACCGCACGTAAGAGGGTCGACTTACCGGAGCCGGTAGCTCCCAGAACCACGAAGGCTTCACCCCGAGGCAGAGCGAGATCGATATTTTTGAAGATAGGTTGGGGTGCCCCGGGATAGGTTTTGGTGGCACCTGTAACGGTGAGAGCGTCCATGATTGTCTTAGTCAATCTGAGAGAGTTCATAGCGCAGGTGGCCCTCGGTGGGGGATTGGACGGGCAAGAACGTTGCCTCGCGGTAGCGACGGGCGGTGGCGCTGGTGGTCTTGTAGCCGCGTCCGCCAATCACTGCCATTTCCAGGTGGGTGGCGCTGATCGCCAGGTGAGAGACGTCCAGACGCAACTGGAGCAGACGGCGGCGGCTGGTAGCGGCAGGCTCTTGAGCAAGGTCGGTAAGTTCGGTGCGCAGACGCTGGTATTCAGCCTTAACCTGATCAAATTCCTGGGTGAAGATACCCCGGGAGACACTGGTGTGGGGAGCCGTTGCCGCAAGGGCTGCCGCTGCCAGGCCCAGGCAGAAAGAGGACTGAATCAACAGAAAAGGTGCAGTGATGGTCGCGAGGAAACCTGGGACGTCGCGGCTGAGAATATCCGCCTCGGGGACAAAGACCTCGGTTAGACGGATGAACCCGGATTCTGTTGCATCCAGCGCCAGGAGACCTTTTTGGTACTTCACATCTAGCCCCTCAACGCCCACACGCAGGGTGACGATGTAGCTAACCGGCTCACCGGGCGCAGCATCCTCCACTGCCACGGGAAGAACCATGACGCCTCCCGGGTAGAGGTTGGATGCCCAGCTGATGCTTCCATTGAGCAGTAACCCGCCGTCGGTGTGCTTTGCCTGAACCCCCAGTTCCCCTACTCCCGAGGCGTGCTTGAAGGCGGCAGCCATGGCAGTTGACCCGGTAGTTTCACCGGTTTCCATACCCTCGGGGAGCTGACGTCCCACGGCGTCAAAGAAGGCGATAGTAGCCCGGTGGGCCCAGAGCGAGAAGGCGGTTGCGGTATCTTCGGTCGCCAGGTCAAAGGCTACAGCCGCCTGGGGGAGCACTGACCCGGTTCGCCCCAGCGTCAGCAGACCCTCCTGCCCCAGCTCACGCAGGGTCTCGAAAGGGGAGCGTTCCCCCGCGTCCACTGCGGTAGCGTGTTCTCGCGCTAGCGCCAGCAGGTTGTCCCGTTGGGAGTAGGGGTAGAGAGGTTCAAGGGTAAAAGTGCTTGTCATGACTGTTTTCTAACTGCTCTAGAAGTGGGGTGCTGGGGTTTTAGAGTGTAAAAAAACCGCCGCCTGGTGGTGGGCGGCGGTCTCTGCTGTATCTAGACGTTGAGCTTGAAGAGGCGGTCAATGGGAGTTGATACCGCTTCGCGCGCTCGTACGACCGCTGCCTCATCAGGGGCATCGTAGAAACAGAGGCACTTGGCGGTATCTTCTCGCACATAGGTGCGCAGGAAGGACACCTCGGGCACCTGCGCGTACTTAGGAGAATTAGCCTTCTTGCGAGTGAGGTACTGATCCATGGTGATTTCTGCGGGGATATCCCATTCAACCAGGTACTCTGCGCTGGACTTGAGCTTCTTGATGTCCTCGAGTTCAGCACCTACTAGACGCACCTCATCGGGGCCTTCCAACCCAGCGCGGGCACTGAAGGCATCCTTGATCGCGGGAGCGAAGACGCCGGGGTTAGCTGCCTCGATGATGGCGAAGACCAGCGTGTAGTCACCGGTGACCTGGGTTTCAATCAGCTCAGCGCCGTCCACGCCGCCCAGTACCTGAGCGATGTCAGCAACCAGTGCTTTCGCTTCGTCCTGCGAAGCGTCGTGAGGGGTGAATTCTACGAGGTAGAGTGACATGTTCTCTCCGTTTCATGCGGGGTGCCAGCATTTTAAAGACACCTGTTCACACTAGACTACGCCCGCAGTTTTAGAGGTGTCTAAGTTTTAGAATATTCCGCTTTACATGGGGTAACGCTGGGCAACAATTCGTAACGGGTGCTTGTCAAAAAGGGCAGAAGTAGCTAGAAGGACGCCGCCCCGCCGCTCCCCTCATCCACCGAAAATCGGTGCCGGCAGGGAGCTGCGGAGCGGCGTCCTTCTGTCTAAGAAGATGCTTGCTGCTAACGCACGCCGGCCATCTTCTTAACGATCCACTTATTCATGGCCCAGAGGACGGCACCGATAATGATGGTGACGACACCCAGGGTGGTGAAGTAAGCGACTTCGGTTTCCATGGTGTAGAAACGGCCTAACCAACCTGCCAGAACGGTGCCCAGCGAGACAGAGGTGAAGTAGAGCGCAACCATAGCCACGCGGTGCTTCTCGGGCGCCAGTTTGGTGGCCAAGGAGGTACCCACCGGTGAAATTGCCAGCTCGCCCATGGTGCAAATAAAGAGAATCAGCACAATCCACAGGAAGTTCACGTTGGTGTTCCCTGCCTGGGTTAGGAAGATCAGGAAGGCTAGACCAATCAAAATCAGGGCAAGCGAGAACTTGACCGGGGTGGTGGGCTGACGGTCACCCAACTTGGTCCACATGGCAGTAAAGACAGCGCCGAAGATCATGATGAAAACCGGGTTAATGGAGTTCATAAATTCGGGGGTGAACTGTAGACCCATGATGTTCCAGTTGATACGGGATTCTGAGTAGATTGCTAGCACAGTGAACTGCTGCTGGAAGAGCGCCCAGAACGCTACGTTACCGATGAACATGGGAATGAAGGAGACTACCCGGGAATGCTCGTCCACTGTGGTGTGCTTTGAGGTCAGAAGGGTGTAGAAGAGTACCGCGGCACTGATTGCAACAATGGTCATGACCCAGGTTGCCAGGTTGGCGGGGTTGATGAGACCGGTCATCACCAGGACGAGCACTGCTGCAACGATGACTACAGCAAGACTGCCGTAGATCTTCTTCTCGCTGGCATTCATGGGCTCAGAGAGCTGGTGGACGCTGGCGGGGAGGTTCTTGCGGGTCAGTGAGTACTGGATTAGGCCGATTGCCATACCTGCAGCCGCTAGGCCGAAGGCGATGTGGAAGCCGTAGGATTCCCGCAGAATACCGGTGAGCATGGGGCCAAAGAAGGCACCGATGTTTACACCGATATAGAAGATGGTGAAGCCACCGTCACGGCGGGGGTCGGTGCGGTCGTAGAGAGACCCTACCAGCACTGATGCGTTGGTTTTAAGACCACCGGAGCCGATAGCAACAAGCACCAGACCGGCAATAACGCCAGCTGCGCCGGGTAGCACGGCGAGTGCCAGGTGACCTGCCATAATGGCGAAGGCTGAGTAGAAGAGGGTGCGTTCGGGCCCGAAGACACGGTCGCCTAAGAAGCCACCTACGACTGCCATGAGGTAGACCATGCCACCGTAAGCGCCCATGACGCTGGATGCTGATGCCTCGCTGAGAAGTCCAAGACCGCCACGGTCAGCTTCCCAGTAGAGGTAGTAGAGCATGATGACCTGCATGCCGTAGAAGGAGAAACGCTCCCAGAGTTCTACGGAGAAGAGGCTGGCCAGCATGCGGGGGTGGCCGAAGAAGGTTTTGCCGCTGGGGTTATGGGCGTCCTCCGGAGTAGGCCGCAGTGCGGGGGTTGTCATAGTAGTACCTTGTGTCTCGGTGTATTTGCGGGAAGACCGTGTATATAAATGCGGTCGGTAGCATACCTTACTCTCTTGGATTGGCTATTTGCACTTCTGAAGGAGTACGGATGATGCTCGCGGGCGCTTTTTGGTGTGCTGGCGCGCATGAAAAAGGGGCTGCCCGGCAGATCGCTGTGATAAATACAATCTCTCGAACAGTCCCTTCTCAGCGGAACGCTAGACGCTAGGCGATGACGCCGTCCACCAGCGCCTTAGCTTCCTTCTGAACCTGAGCCAGGTGCTCAGGGCCCTTGAAGGATTCGGCGTAAATCTTGTAGACATCTTCGGTACCTGAGGGGCGGGCCGCGAACCAGGCGCTCTCGGTGGTCACCTTCAAACCGCCAATGGAAGCACCGTTGCCGGGTGCCTCGGTCAGCTTGGCGGTGATAGCCTCGCCTGCTAGCTCTGAGGCGGTGACGTCCGCCGGTGAGAGCTTGCCCAGCTTGGCCTTCTGCTCGCGGGACGCCGCGGCGTCCACCCGGGCGTAGGCAGGCTCACCGAAAGACGCGGTCAGCTCAGCGTAACGCTGGGAGGGGGTCTTGCCGGTTACTGCAGTCATCTCGGAGGCCAGCAGGGCCAGGATGATGCCGTCCTTATCGGTGGTCCACACCTTGCCGTCGCGCATGAGGAAGGAGGCACCTGCGGATTCTTCGCCGCCAAAACCGATGGTGCCGGTGCTCAGGCCGTCTACAAAGTATTTGAAGCCCACGGGAACCTCAATGAGCTTGCGGCCCAAAGCATCAGCCACGCGGTCGATAATTGAGGAGGACACCAGGGTCTTGCCGATGCCAGCATCTGCTGCCCAACCGGTGCGGTTGCGGTAGAGGTAGTCAATGGCGGTTGCCAGGTAATGATTGGGGTTCATCAGCCCGTGATCGGGGGTAACGATTCCGTGGCGATCCGAGTCGGCGTCGTTGCCGGTGGCGATGTCGTACTTATCGCGGTTGGCAATCAGGGAGGCCATGGCATTGGGGGAGGAGCAATCCATGCGGATTTTCTCGTCCCAGTCCAGGGTCATGAAGGCCCACTGGGGATCAACGGCGGGGTTTACTACATCCATATTGAGCTTGTACTGCTCAGCAATGCGCTGCCAGTAGGCAACGGAGGCGCTGCCCATGGGGTCCGCGCCAATCTTCAGACCGGAGGTTGAGATAGCCTCCATATCGATGACATCACCCAGCTCGTCCACATAGGTGCCCAGGTAGTCGTAGGTGCCTGTGGTTTCTGCTGCCGCGGCCTTCTCAAGGGGTAGACGAGCTACATCCTTATTTCCGCCTTCAAGCAGCTCGTTGGCACGATCGGCAATCCAGCCGGTTGCATCAGAATCAGCGGGACCACCGTGGGGAGGGTTGTACTTGAAACCGCCGTCGGCAGGGGGATTGTGGCTGGGGGTAATCACAATGCCATCAGCCTGCGCGGTGTTGGCGGGGTTAGCGTTGTGAACGATGATAGCGCGTGAGAGCGCGGGGGTGGGCACAAAACCTTCGTTGGCATCCAGGAGAACGGTGACACCGTGAGCCGCCAGAACCTCCAGCGCGGTATCCTGCGCTGGGCCTGAGAGCGCGTGGGTGTCCTTACCCATAAACAGCGGGCCGGTGATGCCTTGACCCTTGCGATACTCCGCAATTGCCTGAGAAATAGCAGCAATGTGAGCGTCGTTAAAGGAACTCTTAAGGGAGCTGCCACGGTGCCCGGATGTACCAAAAGCCACGCGCTGTGCGGGATCGGTCATCTCGGGGGTGAGGTCATAGTAAGCGCTGATCAGCGCATCGATATCAACAAGGTCTTGAGGGGTGGCAACGGTGCCTGCGCGGTTTGACATGTACTAAGCCTAGCCCCGTGGTGTGCATGAACCGCGTAGAACCGCCCGTGTGTAATCTTCATTGTGGACGTTGATGAGGTGACGAGCATTAGAGAGCCTTTTGCTGCGCCTCGGCTTAAAACGTGTGACCCGGCTAGACCAATAGCCGGGTCACACAAAACCGCCGGAAAAGCGGCGCGAAGAGTTCTAGCTGAGCTGAGTAGCGCGGATCAGCTTCTCGTTGGTGAACTCAAGCAGACCCCACTGGGTGAGTTCACGGCCGTAACCCGACTTATTGATACCACCGAAGGGCAAATCTGCCTGGGTAACAACGTGCTCGTTGACCAATACCATACCGGCTTCGATCTGATCAGCGACTTCAAGCCCGTGGTCCATATCAGCGGTCCACACAGATGCCTGCAGACCGTACTCGCTGGCGTTGGCGAACTCAATTGCCGCTGCCTCGTCCTTGACCTTGTAGACCACAAGAGCCGGGCCAAAGAGTTCATTGCAGGAGAGGTCATCATCGAAATCAACGTCGGTGAGCAGGGCGGGGCTCATGAACCAGCCGGGGCGGTCTAGCTTCTTGCCGCCCGCATGCAGGGTCGCGCCGTCCTTGACTGCCTGCTCGATGCGCTCGACGGCGTCATCGCGTGCTGACTCTGAGGACAGCGGGCCCATCTGGGTCTCGGGATCATCGGCGTCGCCCACCACGAAGTTCTCAACGGCGGTTTTTGCTGCTTCAACGAACTCGTCGTAAATGTCTTCAACCACGATGATGCGCTTGGGTGAAGTGCATACCTGACCAGCGTTGGAAAAGCGCAGACCAGCAAGGGTTTCTGCCACCTTGCCCACGTTCTCAACGTCGGCCAGGACAATGGCAGGGTCATTGCCACCCAGTTCCATGACAGACTTTTTAAGGTTTTGCGCCGCCAGCTCAGCAACCGCAGCACCGGCACGTTCAGAGCCAGTGACCGATACGCCCTTCACGCGGAAATCCTTGAGGATGTGCGCGACGTCTTCGGTGTCGAGGTAGAGGTTCTGGTAGGCACCCTTGGGTAGGTTTGCTTCTAGCAATACTTCCTCAAAAGCAGCTGATGAAACGGGGCAGATAGACGCCTGCTTCATCAGGACCGTGTTACCCACCAGCAGGTTGGGGGCGGTGAAGCGTGCTAGCTGGTAGTAGGGGAAGTTCCAGGGCATGACACCCAAAAGGACACCCAGCGGGTCGTGACGCACGAAGTTTACGGGTGCACCCTCGGCATCCAGCGGTGAATCTTCAAGATGTGCAGGGCCTTCTGTGGCGTACCAGTCGAAGATGTCCACTACAAGCTGGATTTCAGCCAGAGCATCGGCATGGGGCTTACCCATTTCACGTCCGATGATTTCAGCGAGTTCATCTTTGCGAGCATCAAAGCCCTGGGCGGCCGCCGCGAGCACAGTGGCGCGCTCCGCTACGGAGTTATTTTTCCAGGAAAGGTAGGCTTCGTGGGCAGTGTCGATGAGCCCGGGGATCTCGCTGGATGCGAGGGTATCAAAAGTTTTTTCAACCTTACCGGTGTTGGCGTTGGTGAGTGCGTAGGTGCTCATAGCAATCTCCTTTGAGTAAGGGCACGGTATTTGTAAGCGTGCTTTCTTTTAACTCTAACTGTGTAGTGTGGCTTGTCAAAGGGGGTGGGGAGGAAAGCTATGCGCTCACAGCGTAGAAGTGCGGTTCGGAGACGATGATTTCGGTACTGGCTGAACCACTTGTAAGCAGCACCCTACCCCGCCTATCCTGAAGCCAAGAAACATCTCAAGCAAAGGACTCCACGATGAACGAAGATATCCCCCAGGTCACCGTCGACCAGATTCCCGAAGGCGCCAAAATTCTGGACGTCCGCGAGGATTACGAGTGGCAAGAAGGCCATATCGAAGGCGCCCAGCATATTCCCCTGGGTGAAGTTCCCGAGCGGTACGGTGATGTGCCAGCAGACGAAGATGTGTACGTCATCTGCCGTGCCGGTGGCCGCTCACTGCGGGCTGCCGCCTACCTCAACCAGTACGGCTTTGACGCTATCAACGTCATTGGCGGTATGGGTGCATGGCAGGACGCCGAAATGCCCATGGTCTCCGAGAACGGTGAGACACCGCAGGTACGCTAAGCTCCTCTGCTACTACGGCCGCCCCGGTATCGCCGGGGCGGCTTTTTGGTGCAGTGGGAGGGCAGCTCTCTTCGCTATGCCTTGCCCGGACATCTTGCCCGATATACTAAACCGGTGACTTCCCTGACCTGCCTGCCCCTACCTTTCCCGGTGGAACCCAAAGATGCCTTCCCCCTGGTGGCAGGCACCAACCCTTACGCTTTTTGGCTGGACTCAGCCCGCGATGAATCGCCCATGTCCCGCTACTCCTACCTGGGTGCCCCTCACGATGGGGGAGCGCTACGCTATGAGTCTGCCGGGCTAACCCAGCCGCAGGTCAGCGTTCTCGATGGTAAGGGGGCTATGGCGCGCACCCTACCCGGCACTATCTGGCAGGTTCTGCCTCGGATGCTGGCGGATGCCCCCGCTATTGCCGGCGCGGAGGGCCTCCCGCCGGATGCTCTGCCTGGCGGTTACGTAGGCTTTATGGGCTATGAGACGCACGCCGATTTTGAACTGACTAACTTTCACCACCAGCACCCGTATCGGCACGCGTCCACCCCCGACGCGCTCTGGATGCCTGCTACCCACTACCTGGCCTACGAGCACGCTAGTGGTAAGGCTTGGTTGATAGGCCCGGATGCCTGGGTTCAGCAGACGGCACGCCGGTTGGCAGAGGTGGGAGAAAGCACCGGTGCTCATACTATGCAAGCTAGAGCATATGCACCTGCCCTACCGGATTTTCCCTTACCTGACCGCGATGACTACCTCGCTAAAGTACAGGAATCTCAGCGGGAAATCTTCGAGGGCAACAGCTATGAAGTCTGTTTAACCGCTGAAACATCTACCCGGGTTCAGCCTGCTCTTGATGAAGCTGATCTTCTGGCTCTTTATCTAGCCCAGCGTGAGAAAAATTCTGCCCCCTACGCCAGCTTTTTGCGTTGCGATGAGTTTACGGTGCTCAGTTCGTCGCCCGAAAAGTTCCTGAGCGTGACCGCCGGTGGGCAAGCCGAGAGCAAGCCCATTAAGGGCACCGTGCCCCGCGGTGCTACCTCCGAAGAGGACGCCGCGGCGTCCGCCTGGCTGGCATCGGACCCAAAAACCCGGGCGGAGAACCTCATGATTGTGGATCTGCTCCGCAACGACCTCTCGTTGGTGTCCTACCCCGAGTCGGTACGCGTGCCGGTGCTCATGGGCGTTGAAAGTTACTCGACCGTTCACCAGCTGGTCTCCACCATTACCGCCCAGTTGCGCCCCGGCGTCACTGCGGTAGATGCAACTGCCGCCTGCTTCCCAGGTGGCTCTATGACCGGGGCGCCCAAAGCGTCCACCATGGCAATTATCGACCGGCTTGAGAGGCGCGCTCGCGGGGTCTACTCCGGCGCTCTGGGCTACTTTGGGGCAGATGGCTCCGCTGCCCTGTCCATTGTGATTAGGACGCTGGTCGCTTATAGGGATGGCACTCTCACCCTGGCTGCTGGGGGAGCGATTGTGGCTGATTCAGACCCCGTTGCCGAATATGACGAGATGGTCACCAAGTTGCGCGCGGCAGTGCCCCGCCCCGCTGATGGGGTGGCCGGGGCCTAATGGAATCTCAGCAACTCCCCGGAGCTACTTCTTAGCTACGTAAAGAGCTGCGGTAATCATAGGAATCTGCAAGGGGAGGCGGCGCAGGCGCTTGGTGTCGGTATCAAATACCCCCGGGATATCAATACCCTGAGTGTACTGGTAAACATTGGCGGGGAAAACCGCCGCAAAAAGGGCCGCAGAACCTAGACCGGATACACGTCGTGCGCCGGGTGCGGTCAGCAGGGTGAGGCCCAGTGTCAGTTCAGCAACACCGGAGGCATATACCGCACCTTCGGGGCTGCCCGGCACCCACGGCGGGACGATAGACGCGAACGATTGCACCGCGTCCTTCTTAAAATGCAGAGCGCCCATGAAGGTGAGGCCGGCGCCCAGGCCCAAGCGGGTGAGTTGCTGCCCGGTGGTTTCGGTGGGGTCTTTCCTAAAAAGGTTCATGCGTACCATGCTACGCCCGTTGGTCTAGCGGCCTGCCCTCACCTGGCGTTCTAAGTAGCGTTATCTCCACTCAAACCCAACGCAGAATTAGAGCCTCGGAGCTACAGGTGGCATGGGCACACCCATTAGACTAGGGAACATGACTAACCTCTCTGACACCCCCACCATCGAAGAAGCCCGTGAGCGTCTGCGCCAGCTCATCTCTGAACTTGCCGTTGTGCGTGGCAAGGTGACCTTGGCGTCCGGTAAAGAAGCCGACTACTACGTCGACCTGCGCCGCATCACCCTACACCACGAGGCGTCCCGCCTGGTCGGTCAGGTCATGCTTGACCTCATTGACTCAGCCGGCATCGAGTTTGATGCCGCTGGCGGTCTGACCATGGGCGCTGACCCCGTCGGGCACGCCATCATGCGCACCGCAGGCGACAATAACCGCGCCATCGACACCTTTGTAGTGCGTAAGGCTCAGAAGTCCTACGGCATGGGCCGTCAGGTTGAAGGCCCCAGCGTGGTTGGACGCCGCGTCGTTGCTGTTGAGGACACCTCCACCACCGGTGGCTCCGCCCTGACCGCTGTTGAGGCCCTGCGTAACGCAGGTGCCGAGGTCGTGGCTGTTGCCGTCATCGTTGACCGAGCAACCGGCGCCAAGGAGCACATCGAAGAGATTGCGGGCGTTCCCTGCCTCTACGCCTACTCCAAGAGCGACCTGGGCCTCGACTAACCACTGTTTTTGGTGCAGAAGACCCCTCAGCGCAGGGGTCTTTTGCCGTGTGAGAGAGAGTTTTATTTCATGAGTGATGACCAGAAAAGCGAACTGTTTGACCAAGTTGCACCCGAACAGCCCGCGGCCCCTGCTCCTGAGGATGCCCGTGTGATCGGCGTCGGCCCCTGGGAAGGCGAGTGGCCCGAGGGTGAGCACTGGGACGAGGAACTGTTGCGCGAGGGCGACCGCCGCAACGTCTTAGACCACTACCGCTACTGGACCATGGACGCCATCATCGCTGACCTGGACACCCGACGCCACACCTTCCACGTGGCAATCGAGAACTGGCAGCACGATTTGAACATTGGCACCGTGGTGCGCACCGCCAACGCTTTTTTGGCGAAAGAGGTGCACATTATTGGTAAGAAGCGCTGGAACCGTCGCGGCGCTATGGTCACCGACCGCTACCAGCACGTGCGCCACCACCCCACGGTCGAAGACTTCGTCGAGTGGGCACGAGCCGAGGGGCTAGCAATTATCGGTATCGATATCTTCCCAGATTCCAAGCAGTTAGAAACCTATGACCTTCCTAAGGACTGTGTGCTGGTCTTTGGCCAGGAAGGCCCGGGCCTGTCAGAGGGAATTCACGCTGCTGCAGAGGCGACTTTGTCCATCGAGCAGTACGGCTCTACCCGCTCCATGAACGCGGCAACTGCCGCCGGTATCGCTATGCACGCCTGGATCCGCCGCCACGAGTTCGGTCAGAAGGTCAACTAGATTTTCGTGCAGAGTGGCGCTTCTTGCCGGTGAATGACAGATAAATGCCGCTGACCGGCAGGAAATGTCATTTTAACCGCAGCGGCTTCTAGCAATCAGTTCAGCCCTCTGAGCGGGTGTACCCTTGGCAAATAGAGACTTGCACCTGTGCACGAAAGGACGCCTGCAATGAGCCAACCCGGCACCCCACCCTCCCCTACTAACGGTAGCGGGGGGTCTGCGTCCTTACCGGCTCACACCAGCCCCAAGAAACTGCTGACTGCCCTGCTCGTGCCCCTCTTCATGGCGCTCATGGCGGTGTCCGTGGTCAACGTGGCACTCACGCCCATCGGCTCATCACTGGGGGCAAGCTCTAGCCAAACCCAGTGGGTCGTCTCAGGCTATGCCCTTTCTTTCGCGGTGCCACTGGTTGCCGCCGGACGTCTGGGCGATGCCACCGGCCGCCGCCGTATGTTCATGCTCGGGCTCATTCTCTTTACCCTGGGCTCCCTGCTCAGCGGTGTGGCCCCCTCCATCGAGTTTCTGATTGTTGCCCGCGTTCTGCAGGGCCTCGGCTCTGGCTTCATTAACCCGCAAACCACTGGCATCATCCAACAAAACTTCACCGGCCAAGCCCGCGCTCGCGCCTACGGTATGTTCGGTTCGGTGGTGGCGCTTGCAGTGATTGTGGGCCCGGTGCTGGGTGGCTTCCTGATTCAAATCTTTGGTGAGTCACTGGGCTGGCGCATGATGTTCCTCATTAACGTGCCTATCGGCCTGCTGGGTTTGGTGCTGGGCCTGCGGTGGATTCCTCGAGACCGCATTGCACACTCCTCCGGCGCCAAGCGCATGGACCTAGATCCCGTGGGTATGGTTACTCTGGCCCTGGCCGTTTTCACTCTTCTTCTGCCCTTTGTGCAACGTAGCGAGAACCCGGCTTTCTGGGTCTTCCTGCCGCTAGGTTTGGCTCTGCTCGTTTTCTTCGTGATCTGGGAAGGGCGCTATAAGAAGGCTGGGCACCCGCCCATGCTGGACATGGACCTCATCAGGCAACCTGCCTTCCGCAACGGCATCATGATTGTCTCCCTCTATTTCTTGGGGAACACCAGTGTTTGGCTGATCATACCTATTTACGTGCAGGGGCATCTAAACCAGAGCGCCCTCATGGCTGCCATGATTGGGGTGCCCTCAGCGCTGGTGTCCGCCTTTGTCGCTCCCTGGGCAGGACGCCGTGTGCTGACTGCCGGCCGCCGTATGGTGATGGTGGGGTTCTGCTTCTCTCTACTGGCGATTTCTGGCACGATGCTTCTCATCACCCCGGTTGAAAACGGCACTTTGCCGGTCTGGGCGCTAGCGGTGCCCCTGATTCTTCTGGGTATCGGTGGCGGCTTGACGATTTCACCTAATCAGACTCTGACCCTCAAGTCGGTTCCACCGCAGGTCAGCGGTGTCGCCGGTGGTGTGCTTTCACTGGGGCAACGGATGGGAACCGCTGTGGGTACTGCCCTGATCCCTTCCATTCTTTATGCGCTGACCGAGGCCGGCTTCCACTGGAACCTGGGTATTATTGCAGCCTTCTCGGCTATTATTCTCACTCTCAGCAGCGGGCTTGCCTTCACTATCGCTGACCGCCGGCTCGAAGTGCGCGAGACTGCCTCCTCTTAGACCTGGGCATCCTAGACCTGGGCAGGCTTAGCCCGGCGCCCTGCTTACCATCGCATCTGCAGGAATAACGCCTCACGAGGAGGGGGATTGCCCCCATGGTGGTGAGGCGTTACCTATACTGCTACCCCCACCAGCGTCACACACATGTGAAGTACACTTCACAAAGGGCCCTATCTAGTAGAGTGGAACAAACCCCCGCATGAGTGCGGGCTAGGAGTTACACACACAAAGAAGTGAGGTCTACATGTCAAAACCCCACGTCACGGGCGACCACCTGCAGAAGTACAGTGCGGCGCCCACTCAGGCGATTTCTCAGATTCACCACTCCCGCGGCTCTCAGGCCCCAGAGGTTGAGCAGGGCGAACGCAAGAAGCGCTTCATTGGTTTCATCGGTGGTCTAGTTGCCGCGCTTTTGGTCTACTTCATCATGCCCGGCGAGGTGCCGGACGCCGCCCGCCTCACTGCGGCAACTGCTGTGCTCATGGGCGGTTGGTGGATGACCGAAGCAATTCCCATCCCTGCCACAGCCCTCCTGCCGCTTGTGATTTTCCCGGTCTTTAACAGCGAAGTTAAGATCAACGATATCGGCGCCAGCTACGGCAACAGCATCATCTTTCTCTTCATGGGCGGATTCCTGCTGGCGCTTGCTATGCAGCGCTGGAACCTGCACCGCCGTATCGCTCTGCTGACCCTCAAAGTCATGGGCACCAACCCCTCCATGATGGTTGCGGGTTTCATGGTGGCCACGGGTTTTCTCTCGATGTGGGTATCGAACACCGCCACCGCGGTCATGATGATTCCTATCGGTGTCTCCGTGCTCATGCTGATTGCCCAGGCAACCGGCGGTAAGAATATTCAGATTGAGGACGGCGCCGCCCCTGACAGCGATGAGGTCAAGAGCGCTGTCATTGAGTCCAACTTTGGCACTGCGCTCATGCTGGGTATTGCCTACGCGGCGTCCATCGGTTCGCTGGGCACCCTGATTGGTACCCCTCCCAACACCCTGCTGGCAGGCTACATGGCCGACACGCACGGTGTGCAGATTGGCTTTGGTCAGTGGATGATTGTGGGCATGCCCATCGCCATTGTGGTTCTTTTCTTCTGCTGGTTCCTGCTGACTAAGGTACTGTTCAAGCCCGAAATTGATGAGATTCCCGGCGGTAAAAAGCTGATTGCTACCGAGTACCAGAAGCTAGGTAACATGGGCTCGGGCGAAGGGCAGGTGCTGGGGATCTTCATTCTGGCGGCTCTCGCTTGGATTTTTGTGCCCATCATCTGGTCTGATGCGCCCCCCATCACGGACGCCGGCATCGCGGTGGCCGTGGGTCTACTGCTCTTTGCGCTGCCTGCCGGTGGCAGCGCTAATAAGGGTGTTCGCCTGATTGACTGGGAAACTGCCACCAAGCTTCCTTGGGGCGTCCTGCTCCTCTTCGGCGGCGGTCTGGCTCTTTCAGGTCAGTTCACTAGCTCCGGGCTGACCGAATGGATTGGTAGTACGGTTGCCGGTCTGGGCGCTCTGCCCATTCTGCTGATTGTGGCTCTGGTAGCTACCGGCGTGCTCTTCCTCACCGAGCTGACCTCTAACACGGCTACCGCGGCGACCTTCCTACCCGTGGCTGGCGGCATCGCCATGGGCATGGGCTACGATCCCATGCTGTTGGCAATCCCCGTGGCACTGGCTGCAACCTGCGCCTTCATGCTGCCGGTAGCAACCCCGCCCAACGCTATTGCTTACGGCTCGGGGTACGTCACCATCGGTCAGATGATCAAGGGCGGTCTGTGGCTGAATATCTTCTGTATCTTCGCCATTACCGCAACCACCATGAGCCTGGCTGTCTGGGTCTTCGGTCTTTAGCCTTTTAGGTTCCGGTGAGGACGCCGCAGGTGCACCTTCCAGCAACGAGCAGGGAAGGTACACCGGCGGCGTCCTTGTGTATCAATAGGGGGCGAACTGAGGGTAAGAGGCGTCCACGTAAACCCATAAAAACCAACATGTAAGCCTTCTCGACCGAGAAAAATTAGGCTTGAGGTGCATTAGACTCTATGATCTTCATGGTTTTAAGTGGGTTTATGACCGAAATTTGTGTGGGAAACCTACCTTAAGCGGGTTCACCCTTGGTAAACTGAGAAGTAGGCAAGTGCCCCTGACCGGTTAGCCCGGCAGCGCTGGTACTAACTCGATCAACAGGCAGCCAACCGGGCCGCCCAACCGACAACCAAGGAGTCAGCATGCCTATTGCAACCCCGGAAGTCTATGCAGAAATGCTTGAAAACGCGAAGACCAAGGGTTTCGCGTACCCAGCAATCAACGTCACCTCATCACAGACCCTCAACGCAGCCATTGCAGGTTTCGCTGAGGCAGGTTCAGACGGCATCATCCAGGCATCAACCGGTGGCGCAGCATACTGGTCAGGCTCAACCAAGAAGAACATGGTTGTTGGCTCACTGGCTTTCGCTGCCTACGCTCGCGAGGTCGCTAAGCAGTATGATGTCAACATTGCTCTGCACACCGACCACTGCCCCCAGGATAAGCTAGACGGCTTCGTTCTGCCCCTGCTCGAAGAGTCAGAGAAGGCTGTAGCCCGCGGCGAAGACCCCATCTTCAACTCACACATGTGGGACGGCTCAGCTATCTCCCTCGAAGAGAACCTTGAAATCGCTCAGCAGCTGATCGCTCGCACCGCTAAGAACCACCAGGTTCTTGAGGTCGAGATCGGTGCTGTTGGTGGCGAAGAAGACGGCGTTGAGGGCGCTATCGATGACTCTCTCTACACCACTGTTGAGGATGCCATCAAGACCGTTGAGGCTATCGGCCTGGGCGAGAAGGGCACCTACATGGCTGCTCTAACCTTCGGTAATGTTCACGGTGTCTACAAGCCCGGTAACGTGCACCTGCGCCCCGAGCTGCTCAAGGAAATCCAGACTGAGGTCGGCGCTAAGTACGGCAAGGACAAGCCTTTCTACCTGGTCTTCCACGGTGGTTCAGGCTCAACCGAGCAGGAAATCGCGGATGCCGTTTCATACGGTGTTATCAAGATGAACATCGACACTGACACCCAGTACGCCTACACCCGCCCCGTTGCTGGCCACATGTTCAGCAACTACGACGGTGTGCTGAAGGTTGACGGCGAAGTTGGCAACAAGAAGCTCTACGATCCCCGCGTATGGGGTGCTGCAGCTGAAGCTGGTATGACCGCTCGCGTGGTGGAAGCAGCTCAGCAGCTAGGCTCAGCAGGTACTTCAGTGAAGTAGTCCCTAGCTGGCTAGCTTTACAGGCGCGGTGCGTCCTTCTTTTGGGGAGGGCGCGCCGCGCTTTTGTGTGCGTGGGCTGTGCACCGCAGAACGGGGCGGCGGCTTAACCCTAAAAATGGGCTTTTTAGGTTTAAGGGTGCGTCCGAGCCGTCCCTTAAACGTAAAAAGGGGTGTTTTTACGTTTAAGGAATGGATAGGATGGGGTCTAAATACTAAAAACGGGTGTTTTTACGAGATAGGCAGGGCTGTTATGCAGAAATACAGGTTGCTCAAGAGCGTCTTTCATCAGTACGACCATGATACTGCTGCCTCTGAGGCTCAGCGCAGGCGGTCTAACGGTTTTGAAACGCGCTTTACTGTGGGTGCGGAGACTCTCTTCTATACGGCTACGCCCCAGTTGCTCCAGTTGCAAGAGAAGATTTTGCGCAATGAGCGCTCCATCAAAAACCTGGCACAAAATATCCCTGTAGCGGCACGGAAAAGCTACCTATATAACCTCATCATTAGGGAAATTGCAGCGACTAATGAAATTGAGGGTGTGCGTTCTACGCGGCAAGAAATTATGGACGCTCTTGAAGCAGCGCCAAACGAGCATAAGAAGTTCCGTGAGATTGCGACGCTGTACTTGGAGCTTTCCCAGGGCAAGGTTGAGCCGCCTGTTACTTTAGAGGGCATCCGGGCTACCTATGACAGCCTCTTTGGCTCTGAAATTGAAGAGGATGATCGCCTTGATGGCGATCTATTTAGGGCTGGTCCGGTATACGTGCGCGACGGTGCTAACGAGGTTGTCCATGCCGGAGCCAAAGATGAGGGGGAAATATCTGAGCAACTCAAAGCAATGTTGGAACACCTGGAAGACGACAGCGCCTCCTTCCTTCTTTCCAGGGTGGTTTCCCACTTTATGTTTGAGGCAGTCCACCCTTTCTATGATGGCAATGGGCGTTTCGGCAGGTTTTTGCTGAGTGCTCAGCTTCTACATATTTTTTCTGCTTTTACCGTGCTGACTTTGGCTTCTCAAATTAATGGGCAGAGACCTAAGTACTATAGGGCGTTCACAGATGTTGAAGAGCCACTGAACTTTGCTGATGCTACCCCCTTTGTTCATACAATGTTGGAGTTAATCCAAGATGCACAGGTAGCTTTGATGGATGATTTCGAGCTGAAACAGAAGCAGATGTCTGCTCTGGAGTCCCGCCTTGATGTATTGGTGGCTGATGATGAGGAGCTCACCGAGGGTCTATCCGGAACCCTCTACGTTCTTGCCCATGAACGTCTTTTTGGTAATGGATTGGGAGTTACTTGGGATACGCTAACCGAGGTGTCGGGTAGGTCAAGAAGTACGACTCGTAAGTACATCGAGGGGCTTGAAACTAAGGGGCTGGCAGAACGTATCTCATCCCGTCCTTTGTGCATCCGGTTGAGTCAAGCCGGTCGCAGCAGGCTCTTTGAAGATTAGCTGGGGTGGCGTGCCTGGCTAGCGCGTAGACTTTGGTGTAACCGTAAGAACTGTTAAGGAGACCCCCATGTCACTTGCTGGTAAGAACCTGTTGGACGGCCCTGCCCCCACCTACCTGCCCGAAGAAACCGAGCTACTGGCACGCGTCCAGGCCGGCGATATTGGTGAAGATTTGGCTAAGGCCTTCCCCAAGTCCCCACTGGCTTGGGCAACCTTAGCTGAAGAAACCTGGGCAGATGGCCGCGTGCTTGAGGCTTACGCTTATGCGCGCGTGGGCTACCACCGCGGTTTGGACGCACTGCGCGGCAACGGTTGGAAGGGGCACGGGCCAATCCCCGTAAGCCATGAACCTAATCGCGGCTTCCTGAAGGCTCTGCTGTTGCTGGGCCAGGCTGCTGCTGCGATTGGCGAGGCTGACGAGGCGGAGCGCATCGAAAAATTCCTGAACGATTCAGACCCTTCGGCGAAGTCTGAACTGAGCTAGTTACACAGATTTTGTTGCCCGGGCTCTTCGCTCCTCTAGGTGGGGGAGCCCGGGTGCTTGCGTGTAATATGGATTACACCCCTGTTTTTGATGGCGAATTAAAGGAAGTAACCATGCGCATTGGCGTACCCCGCGAAATCAAACCCCAAGAACAGCGAGTAGGGCTGACCCCCGATGGCGTCTACGCACTTACCCAGGCTGGCCACCAGGTTTTTATCGAGAAGGACGCCGGCGTTGGCGCTGGCTTCACTAATGAAGAATATGAGGGTGCCGGTGCGCAGCTGGTGCGCCAGAGTGAGACCTGGGAGCAAGCAGAACTGCTGGTGAAGGTCAAAGAACCCATTGAATCTGAGTATGAGTACCTGCGCGAAGATCTTACTCTTTTCACTTATCTGCACCTAGCTGCAGACAAGCCCCTGACCGAGGCTCTTCTGGCGGCTAAGACTCGCGGTATTGCTTATGAAACCGTGCGTACCGGCCGGGCGCTGCCTCTACTATTGCCCATGAGCGAGGTTGCGGGGCGCCTTGCAGCCCAGGTTGGTGCTCAGTACCTGCTCTCAACAGAAGGTGGCAGTGGCACTCTGCTGGGCGGCGTGCCCGGTGTTGCGCCTGCCCGCGCGGTGGTGCTGGGCGGTGGCAATGTGGGTACCCAGGCGGCAAAACTGCTGGTGGGTCTAGGCGCCGAGGTCACCATTCTTGAGGGTTACGGGCCGCGGGTGCGCGAACTGGCTGATCTATTTGGCGCATCAGCGCGTATTCTGACCTCAACCCCAGCCAATATTGAGCGTGAAATTGTAGCGGCGGACGTGGTAGTCGGCTCCATTCTGGTGCCCGGCGCTAAGGCACCTAAGGTGGTGCGTCGTGAGCACCTGAAGCAGATGAGGCCCGGTGCACTCCTGATTGATGTGGCGATTGACCAGGGCGGATGCTTTGAAACCTCCAAACCCACTACCTATGCTGACCCCATTTTTGAGGTAGACGGCATCAGGCACTACTGCGTAGCCAACATGCCCGGAGCTGTACCGCGCACCTCAACCTTGGCGCTGACAGACGCTACCCTGCCCTATGTGCTCAAGCTGGCAGATGGAGTGGATGCCGCCCTAGCAACTAACCCCGACCTAGCGCTAGGGCTCAATACGGAGGCAGGCAAAATCGTCTTTGACGGTGTGGCAGAAGCCTTCCCTGACCTAGCGAGCTAGGTGCTACGCGGCGTCCCTGCCGTGTTGCTGTTTATCCCCGTCTGTGCAATAACCGTGCTGCAGACGAGGATTGTTGACGGGGATCATTCTGCGGAAGAAAAAGTAAAGAGCACTTGCCGTGACCGCCTGCTGGGTGAGGTGATGCCTAGAAGCAGGAGGGTAGCTGCCAGAGAATAAAGCAGGCTTCGGCCGGTGGTAGTCATCCGGGCTGAGCATGAGCCTGGAGCCAGCGGACTGTGTTTGTGGGTCTGCTGCGTGTATCACGCCCTCATCTCTTGGTGTCCTGCATTACCGCAAGTTTGGCAGAGGGGGATAGCACGCATAAAGCATTCCCTGCATGGCATGACGCGTTGATGAAGCTATACAGGTGCGCGTACTAGCAGTCTAAAAATTGCTGATCTCCATGTGTGGCTCGGTAGCTTATATGACACCGGAAGAATAAAAATATTTTATGCTGCATGTATGAGCAAAGAACAGCGTCTCCCTCTGGGGCTTTACGAAACCCTAAAAACTCATAAAACCCAAGGTCTTGAAATCCCTGAGAATACTGAGTGGGTCGAAACGGAGCTACCTGCTACTGACGCTGAGCACATTCCATCTTTAGCTAAATACATAGCCCAGCAAGTTGTCGCAAAACTTGAACAAACAAATGTCAGCGAACGCATTTCTCTTGTTAATTCGTTACTTAACAAACTTGGTGAAGATCTAGGTTCAGATGAAATTGCCAGACCTACGGATGTAAAAAATGCAGGGAATCTCATCCAGCTGACCGAGCTCAAACCAAAGAATCAAACTCAAGCTACTCTGCGCCCTGTAACACCCCTAAGTAACGTTGCGCTGTTGACCAATAACCCTAAAGAGCCCAGGCTGGGTGAGGAACTTAAGAGAGAGTTGGAGAGCGCAGATCGGGTGGACTTGCTTTGCTCCTTCTTGAAGCTGACCGGGGTCAACGTCCTAGCGCCTCAACTTGATATTTTAAAGCGTCGAGGTATCCCTTTTCGAGTTATTACAACAACCTATATGGGCGCTACCGACCGAAAAGCAGTAGACCAACTGGTTGAAAAATACGGTGCCCAGGTCAAAATCAGCTACGAAAAGAACTCAACTCGTCTACACGCCAAGGCATGGCTTTTCCACCGAAATACAGGTTTTTCTACGGGGTATGTGGGGAGCTCAAACCTTTCTCATGCTGCTCTTACCGATGGTCTTGAGTGGAACGTCCGTATCTCTAATACCGTTACCCCGGGTATCTTGGGTCAGTTTAATGCTGCCTTCCAAGGCTATTGGGAATCACCACAGTTTGAGGCCTATATGGGCTCTGAAGAAGACATACAAAAACTAGATAGTTCGTTAGTCGAGGCAAAAATAGGACAGGGGGCACAAACCCGCCCCAATTTGTCCATTAACTACTCTCACGTTGATGTGCACCCCTATACGCACCAAGCAATCATGCTTGATGAACTACAGTCTGAAAGACAGAATGAGCATCACCGTAATTTAGCAGTGGCAGCTACCGGAACCGGTAAAACTATTTTCTCTGCTCTTGACTACAAGAGGCTATGCGACCAGGCAGGACGGCGGCTACGGCTTCTGTTTGTGGCTCATCAAGCTGAAATCTTGAACCAGTCACAGAGTGCATTTGCTACGGTGATGCGTGATGCCAACTTTGGTGAACAGTATTTTGGCGGACTGATACCTGAGCGCAATGAGCACGTTTTTGCGACGATCCAAACGCTTTCTAACAGTGGCAGGGATCGTTTCGCACCTGACCATTTCGACGTAGTTATTGTCGATGAGTTTCACCATGCCTCTGCAGTCAGCTATCAAAAAGTACTGGGCTATTTTCAGCCTCAGGAGTTGCTTGGCCTTACTGCTACGCCGGAGCGAACAGACGGTAAAAATGTAGCTGTTGAATACTTCGATGGACGAATAGCTACTCAGCTGAGATTATGGGACGCCCTTGAGGCAGACCTGCTGGTTCCCTTCCACTACTACGGCATTAACGATGCAACTGATCTCAGTGGGGTAACTTTTGAGCGCGGAAGCTACAGGGATAGTGAGCTATCAAAGTATTATCTTGAGAATAAGCGGCGTGTAGCCCTAATTCTGGAGCAGATTGACCAGAAAATCGCTGACCCTCAGAGCATGAAGGCTATCGGGTTTTGCGTTGATAGGGCCCATGCACAGTACATGGCAGACCAATTCAACAAGGCTAATCTTCCTGCCACCTATCTCATTGGCACGGATACCGAAGAGCACCGAGCCGATGTCATTCGCCGGCTAAAAAATCCTGAGGATGAACTAACGACGGTATTTACCGTAAACCTCTTTAATGAGGGGGTGGATATCCCCGAGGTAGATACCTTGCTGATGCTACGCCCAACTCAGTCCCCAACGCTTTTTCAACAGCAGCTCGGGCGAGGGCTAAGGCGATCGCCCGACAAAGCTGTGCTGGTCGTCCTTGATTTCGTCGGGAATCAGGCCAAAGGGTTTCGGTTCGACCAAAAAATGCGGTCGCTCACCAGGACCGGTGTTCTGACATCTAAAGATATCGAAGCCCCCATGCTTCCGCCCGGTTGTAGCATCCAGCTAGATAAAAAGACTCAGCAGCAGGTTCTTAAGAGCATTAAAGATGCGCTGAACCCCAAAATTGAGGTTTTGGCAGATAACCTCAAAATATTTGCTGAGGAGCAAAAGAAAAAGAACTTTGAGGTCATTGTTACTGACCTGCTGGAACCCTATCTAGAGCATTATGGGTTAGACCTAGCGCATATCTACGGACGGAAGACTGCTCACCAGAAGGGGCTTACCTTTACCTTCTTGCTGGACCAGGCAGGGCAGATCCCCAAAATACCTGAACTTTATCAAAAGGGTTCCATGACGGAGTATCTGTCAAGCCGTATCAAGGGACTGTCGCATGTGAACGATGAGGCAAGAGTTAATACTTATCAGCGTCTCTTGACTGAAGATCGGCGGGAAGCTGATCTATCAACTACTGAAAAACGGTATGCCTGGATGTTGCTGTTTTCCTTCTGGCCCTATGGGAAATTTAAGACAGGGGAAAATAAATTCACTCTGGACCAGGGGCTCAGTGAGCTGCGGCAGCACCCCTACTTTATTCAAGAGCTCATACAGATATGGGCTTACCGCCTTAACGCTGACCGGCACTCTCCGCAGGTTTCTCAGAGCCTGCCCATGGACGTCCCCCTACAAACTCACGCCTACTACAGTCGCGAAGAAATCTTTGCTGCTCTAGGGCGACATGAAGCAGAGAATAACCCTAGCCCGGGTGGGGCGGTAAACGGTGTTCTTGAAGCTGATGAAACAGCGACAATTGCTCTAACCGTTACCCTCAACAAGTCTGAGAAGTACTACACCCCTGAAACCATGTACCGGGACTACGCGATAACTGAAACCGAGTTTGCTTGGGACTCACAGAACCCAACGTCTCCAGATAATCGCTTGGGCGAAATCTATCAGCGACACAATGCCTTGGGCAAGGTTCCCTTACTATTCGTTAGGTACACGAGAACGAACGATATCGGCACAGCTCCTTATCTCTTTGTGGGCCCGGTTTCATACCGGAGTCACACTGGCTCAAAGCCTATGCATATCAAATGGGAGTTAGAACGTCCGATGCCGGCAGATTTCTTTGCGCTTGCAAAATCTACGGCGTGACTCTCCCTGGCCGGAATAGTTTATGACGTGCCGCCTTTGGAACGCTCACCCTGGTGCTCTGAGTGGAAAGCCTAATAAACACCCTTGTCATGTCATATTTCCAGTGGTAGCAATGGCTATTACAAGCAGAAATGAACAAGGGAGAAACCATGTCAGCCCCAGAAGTCGCACCCGTGCGTAAACGTATCTCGCGGCGCGATACCCACCACCCCCAAGACCCACACCCGCGCCCCGACGCGGGTCTGGCACACGCCTGGGGTAATCTCTTCACCTACCTCACAACCTTCCGCGGCAGAGCATCACGCAGCGAAGCCTGGGGAGTAGGCGCCCTGGTGCTGCTCTGTCTGCCAGTCCTTCTGGTGCTTCAATTCTTCCTTGACCGTCTTACCGCCAGCTACCGCTACGACGGTCAAACCTTCAGCCTCATTGGCCTAGGCCTTATTCTGATGTACTGTGGCGTTCAAATTCTGGTGCACATCCTTTTACCCGCGCTCCTCGCTTCACTGGCTGCCCGGCGCCTGCGCGACGTCGGGTTCAGCCCCCAGCTGGCATGGCTACTCCTGGCTGCGCCCCTGGGGTTACTGCTGCAGTGGTTGGGTTTCTGGACCACCGGCACGCTCCTCCCCGTTATACCTATCCTTGCATTGATGGGTCTTACGCTCCTCCCGTCAGCGCCGGTTACCACCGACATGACACCGGGTGGCTCTTTCACTGCAAACCCTCACCAGCTCGCCGCAGAGCACCCGGTCAACGGTTCACACACGGTGCCGACGCTTGTCTCCCAGCACCCCACTGATGGTCTGCCCCGCCCTCGGGTTGGTTGTGGCATCGCCCTGAGCAACTTCTTTTCATACATGACTCTCTACAAGGGCAGAGCCTCGCGCAGCGAATACTGGTGGGTCTTTGCCTTCTGGGCCGCTATCACTGCCTTGGTGTGCGCTGCCATCTTCCTCTTCATGCTGTGGATAGCTCCAGAGACAGGGCAACCCGGTGACAAAATGCACGGCTTTGGGGAAGTCATGATGGGCCTGGCGGGCATTATCTTAGCGTGGGTGGCATTCATGCTGAGCTACATCATTGGGATCAGCCTGAGCCTCGGGCTTCAACTGCGACGCCTGCGCGATGCCGGTTTCTCACCCTGGTGGGCGCTCTGCTTCGTGGGGATTCTGCTGGATGTCCTCATGCTCCCTGTCACCGGCATGATGGGGGTTGGTCCTATCGTGGGATTCTGGTGGCTGGGCTTCATACCGCTGCTGCTTTGCCTCACACCTTCACGTGACCGGTCAGGCCACCCCTCTCAGTCATCACCCTTGCCAGTGCAGCCTGCCGCGGTCTACTACCAGCAGACCCAGAACCCCTATCAGCGATAAAATTTTTGGGGCATCGTGCCGCCGTTTCTCTCACCTGCCGGACGCTGCCCCGCACCCCCTAGGATAGGGCCAAGGGGCGCACTAGACTGGTTAACCATGCGTTACACCTACCTAGGCCCCAGCGGCACCTTCACCGAAGCAGCTCTGCTGACCGTACCCGGCGCCCTGGATGCTGCCCGTGTGCCCGCTACGAGCGTCCCTGATGCTTTGGAGCGACTACGCAACGGGGAGGCAGATGCCGCCATGGTGCCCATCGAGAACTCGGTGGAAGGTGGGGTGACTGCAACCCTGGATGCTATCGCTGCAGGCGGTGCTGATCTACGGATTATCCGCGAAGTTTTGGTGCCCATCACCTTCGTGTTGGTAGCCCGCCCCGGTGTGAGCCTTGAAGATATTAGAACCGTTTCAACCCACACCCACGCCTGGGCGCAGGTGCGTGCCTGGGTGGCAGCTAACCTGCGGGGTGTGGACTACGTGCCGGGATCGTCCACAGCCGCTGCTGCACTGGGGTTGCTCCATGAAAACCCCGGCTACCAGGCAGCTGTCTGCTCGCCCACGGTAGCTCAGCAACACCCGGACCTTGAGATGCTAGCGCACAACATCGGTGATAACAAGAACGCGGTCACCCGCTTTGTGCTGGTTGCCCGCAACAAACCTGCGCCTGCTCCCACAGGAGCTGACAAAACCACCCTGGTGATTCCGCTGCCGCAAGATCGCCCTGGCGCGCTGCTTGACCTGCTCGAACAGTTCTCTACTCGCGGGATCAACCTCTCCCGCATTGAATCGCGCCCCACCGGCGAGTTCTTGGGCTCCTACTTTTTCTCCATCGATATTGATGGGCACCTGCATGATGCTCGTGTGCGGGACGCCCTGCGCGGCATCCACCGGGTCTCACCGGGGGTGCAGTATTTGGGCTCTTATCCCCGCGCTGACCAGCGCGTCACCGCTGTAGACACCCTCCACAGCGAGGATGCCTTTGACGCCGCCCGCGATTGGGTTGAGGCCCTCTTTGTCGGTGGCCGCCCTGAGGGTCTCAAACACAACATCTAAGGTCCGATGGGTGCCGTTAGAGCCGCAGTAGCCTCTGCCACCAGCGCACCTGCTGTTCAACCAGGTCTTCACGCGCTTCGACCAGGTCAGAGAAGGTGCGGATCTCCAGCTCTTCAGGGTAGACGTTAACGTTCACAGCGCCGGGCACCACGGTGGCTGTCATCGAGTCAACCTCGCCCAGCACATCTCCATCCACCTCAACGGGCAGGGGCTGGCGGGGGAAGTCCACCGTTACGCTAGTGCCCACAAAGTGCTCTACAACGGGGAAGCGGGTGTCGGGGCGGCGTGTCATGTACTGCCCAGCCAGGCGTAGCCAGCTGACCACGTTGCGCGGGGTCAGAACAATCACCTCAAGACGCCCGTCTGAAGCTTCAGCAACTGACGCCAGATTAAGCCCGCCTTGAATCTTGCCGCAGTTGGCAATCAGAACGGTGCGGATTTTTCGGGCAAAGGGGGTGCCGCCATCCACAGAAATCTGTGCAGGACGCCGGCGGGTAAAGACGTGTTTGAAGCTGGCACCCACGTAGGCCAACCAACCAATTTTCGCCTTCAAATCCTCGCGGGTGTCGTTCATAATTTGGGCATCAAACCCGGCCCCGCCCATGACCAGGTAGTCAATGGGGTCAAGCTCCTTGCCGTGACCGGTCAGCTCAAGATGAATCATGTCAATGGCCTGGCTGGTGCCGTGCAGGGCCACGTTAATACAGCCGTTGAGGTCAGAAATATCAAGTTCAAGGTTGCGCGCTAGCAAATTGCCGGTACCCAGGGGTACCACACCCAGCCGGGCGTCCGTACCAGCTAGCCCGTTGGCCACGGCGCGTACGGTGCCGTCACCGCCCACAGCAATCACGATATCGGCGCCGTCTTTGACGGCCTGCTGAGCAAGACCGGTACCGGGATCCTCAAGAGTGCTCTCGTAGAAGAAAGCACGCGGCCAATTAGCGAAACCCAGCTGGGCGGTAATCATGCGTACCGCTGCCTCCGCCCGGGTTTTAGTGGGGTTATAAATCACCGCTACCTGCCGCGGTTCACCCGGTTCAATCATGCGGTGCAGGGGGCGGTAAACCGGGAAGAGATCCGGGCGGGCGAGTCTTGCCCGACGCATCAAGAGAGCGGACGCAGTGGCGGCCACCCCAGCACCAGTTACAGAAGCCACAAGAATTGTTGAACGGGAAACCATATGTTTAGCATACTGAAAAGAAGCCACTTGTGGTGTGTAGTACGCTACAGGCGTCTCCTTGACAGTGCTCGCACCGTTTAAAACTAGAACCTCTCTAAAACTGCGGTAAATTTAAGGGCATGATCGACATTAACCTCCTCCGCGAAACCCCCGACGCTTTCCGCGCCTCCCAGCGTGCCCGTGGCGCCGACGAAACCCTCATCGACCAGATTCTGGAAGCTGACACTACCCGCCGCCAGAAAATCTCTGAATTTGAGGCCCTGCGTGCAGAGCAGAACGTCTTCTCAAAGAAAATTGGCAAGGCTGCTAAGGAAGAAAAGCAGGCGCTACTGGCTGAGGTAAAGGAGCTTTCGCAGAAGGTTTCAGAAGCTAAGGCAGCTAGCGAGGAAGCTCAGAAGAACCAGGAACAACTGGTCAGCTCGGTGGCCAACCTGATCATTGATGGCATCCCCGCCGGCGGCGAAGACGACTACACCGTTGTCAAGACCGTAGGTGAACCCCGCAATTTTGAGGCCGAAGGCTTTGAGCCCCGCGACCACCTAGAAATCGGTGAATTGGTGGACGGTATTGATATGGCGCGCGGTGCTAAGGTATCTGGCTCCCGCTTCTACTTCCTCAAGGGCCATGTAGCCCGCCTGGAGCAGGCTCTGATGTGGATGGCCCTCGATCAGGCAACCGCCAACGGTTTCACCATGATGACCACCCCCACCCTGGTGCGCCCCGAAACCATGAACGGCACCGGCTTCAACGTGGAGCACGACGATGAGATTTACCGCCTAGAACGCGATGACCTCTACCTGGTGGGCACCTCCGAGGTGGCGCTCGCCGGCTACCACGCCGATGAAATCATTGACTTCGAAAAGGGCCCGAAGAAGTACCTGGGTTGGTCCTCCTGCTACCGCCGCGAAGCTGGCTCTGCCGGTAAGGATACCCGCGGCATCATCCGCGTGCACCAGTTCAACAAAGCAGAAATGTTTGTCTACTGCCCCGTTGAAGAGGCGGAAGAGATGCACGCCAAGATGTTGGCCTGGGAAGAGGAGATGCTGGCTAAGTGCGAGCTGTCCTACCGCGTCATCGACACCGCGGCGGGCGACCTAGGTTCATCCGCTGCCCGTAAGTTTGACTGCGAAGCGTGGGTTCCTACCCAGGGCGCTTTCCGCGAGCTGACCTCGACCTCCAACTGCACCACCTATCAGGCACGCCGTCTGAATATACGTGAGCGCCAGGCTGACACCGTAACTGCTGAGGGTAAGACCAAGAAGGGTGGCACCCGCTCGGTGGCCACCCTCAACGGCACCCTGGCAACCACTCGCTGGATTGTTGCACTGCTGGAAACCCACCAGCAGGCAGACGGCTCAGTGCGCATCCCCGAGGCGCTTCGCCCCTACATGGGTGGGCTAGAGATCATCCCGGTAGCATCCTAAAGGGTAGCTGAACAGTAGTAGCGCGACGTCCTTTCATCACCGTATGAAGGGGCGCCGCGCTATTTTCTACCCCAAAATTTGAAAGTTCGTTGAGGCGAACTTATGATGGAGGCACACAGGCCAGAATACTTCAACGGTTGCAAGGACGCACCCCGCAAGGCTCTGCCTAACCCCGAAGGGACAAAATGCCCATGATGACTTGGTGGCCAAGGCTCATTTCAGAGCGTACTTTTCTCATAACCTGCCTGGTTGCAATCACCGGGCTAGTGACTGCCTGCTCCTCCCCTGAACCTGCCGATAGTGGCAAGCCCACCGTGTTAGCTACCTTCACCGTTCTGGCCGATCTCGCCCAAAACGTGGCAGGCGAACACCTAGAGGTGCAGTCTTTAACCAAGCCAGGGGTTGAAATTCACGACTATGACCCGGTGCCATCTGACGTGAGAAAGGCAGCAGATGCTGACCTCATTCTCGTCAATGGCTTGCACCTGGAAGGCTGGTTAGAGCAGTTCTTGCAGGACGCCGATGCGGAAAGCGTGACGGTCTCTGAAGGTGTTCAGACCATCGGTATCGCGGAAGGCGACTCAGCTGATAAGCCCAACCCTCATGCCTGGATGAGCCCGCTAGCTGCCCAAATGTATGTGGACAATATTGCCGCTGCTTTGGCCGATCTTTACCCCCAACACGCTGCTGACTTCGCAGCGAATGCCAGCGCCTACAAGCAGGAGCTACAGGCTGTACATGACCAGCTGATCACCGACCTGGGTGACCTGCCACAGCATCAACGCGCCTTAGTGACCTGCGAAGGCGCCTTCTCCTACCTGGCAGCGGATGCGGGGCTCACTGAGAAGTACCTCTGGGCAGTGAACAGTGATGGTAACCCCTCAGCCGCCCGAGTGGCCGAGGTGGCAACCTTTGTAAAGGAGCAACAGGTGCCTGCTGTCTTCTGCGAGACCACCGTGCCCGCAGATACCATGCAGCAGGTTGCCGCTGAATCTGGTGCTACCTACGCCGGTGAGCTCTATGTTGACTCCCTATCGCAGGAGGGCGGGGATGTGCCTACCTACTTGGATTTGATACGCCATGATGCGGAGGTGATTGCTCGTGCGCTCGGCCAGTAAGTTTCCTGTGACCAAGAGCAGCGACCAGCCAGCTGAGCCCTTGCTGGACGCTCAGGGTCTGACCGTGAACTACGGCGAGGTGCAGGCCCTCAAGGGTGCCTCACTAAGCGTCCAGTCCGGTGAAATCTGCGGGCTGGTGGGCATGAACGGGTCCGGTAAATCCACTCTCTTTAAAGCGATTATGGGAGTCACCCCGGCTGAGGGGCAGGTGCTCATTGACGGTCAAACACCTACGCAGGCTCGCAAACTGGGCCTGGTGAGTTATGTGCCGCAGAGTGAGGACATCGACTTCACCTTCCCGGTGTCAGTGCGGGATGTGGTTTCGATGGGGCGATACGGGCGCTTGGGCCCCACACGACGCTTAAAGGCAGCAGACCGGGCGGCGGTTGATGAAGCACTTGAACGTGTTGATCTTCTTGATCTTGCCCACCGGCAAATCGGCAACCTGTCTGGTGGCCAGCGGAAACGTGCTTTTGTAGCCCGCGGTTTGGCCCAGGGCGCTCGCCTGCTTCTGTTGGATGAACCCTTTGCCGGAGTCGATAAACGTAGTGAGACCATGCTGATGAGCTTGCTACGCCAACTTCGGGATGCTGGGGCGGGCGTCCTGATTTCTACCCATGACCTAGCCAATTTAGCCGAATTAGCTGATACCGCCGTGCTGTTGCGGAATGAGGTGCTGCTCAGCGGGGAGCCGGGTGCCGTGCTGGCTCCCGAGAACCTAGTGCGCGCTTTTGGTATGAACCCCCTAGGAGGCAGCGGTGTATGAGCTTCTGATAGACCCTCTAACCTACGGTTTTATGCAGCGCGGTTTTCTCGTCACGGTACTAGCAGCCCTAGTTTGCGCCCTACTCTCTTGCTGGTTGGTGCTCATGGGTTGGTCCCTGATGGGTGACGCTATCTCCCACGCAGTGCTTCCCGGAGTGGTACTCGCTTACATGACCGGGGTACCCTTCGCCGTGGGTGCAGTCGTCGCTGGGCTGGTAGCGGTGGGGCTGATAGGGGCGGTGCGCTCTAAAGGGCGCATCCGTGAGGACGCCGCCATCGGCATTGTTTTTACCGTCATGTTCGCGCTGGGACTGGTGCTCATCTCGGTGACTCCCTCCCAAACTGACCTGCATAGCATCCTCTTCGGTAATGTGCTGGGGGTCGCCTGGGCTGATGTGCTCCAGCTTGCTACCCTGGGTGTTCTGGTGACGGCCGCCCTGCTCTTTAAGCAACGAGACTTAACCCTCTACGCCTTTGACCCCGGCTATGCCCACGCTATTGGTCTACGCCCCCGTTTTTTGGCTGGTCTGTTGCTGGTCTGTCTGGCGTTGACCTCGGTGCTGGCCCTGCAAATCGTGGGAGTGGTGCTAGTGGTCGCACTGTTGGTTATTCCTGGGTCGACTGCCCGCCTGCTGACTGACCGTTTCGCACCCATGTTAGCCATCTCTGCCTGTGTTTCGGTGCTGGGTTCTCTGGTAGGGCTCTACGCCAGCTTCCACCTCGATGTTTCAGCCGGTGGTGCCGTGGTACTGGCGCTGGGTGCTATTTTCATTTGCGCCTATCTCTTTGCCCCGCAACACGGCCTGCTGCGCCCGCGCAGAAAAGTTAGGAAGTAGCCGTTGTCACAAAGACAGCAGCAGCGCACTGAGGGGAGAGCGCAAAGGTGGCTTCGCCCCTAGTAGACAGAGTGATGTGACCTGTTGCGTCCCGGGAGAGCACGGTCAATTTCGCCTCGGGGCCGACCCCCTGTTGAGCGAGAAAACGTAGCAGGGCGGGGTCAGCGTCCGAAATGCGTTCAACTACCAGCTGCTGGCCCTCGCAAGCCTGCTCTAGAGTGAGGCCAGCCAGTTTATCTACCTCGCCCGAGACCGAAGGAATAGGGTCGCCATGAGGGTCACGAGTGGGGTGCCCCAGCACCGCATCGATACGTTCAACCATCAGATCAGAGACAGCATGTTCTAGCACCTCAGCTTCATCATGCACCTGATCCCAGGTGTAGCCCAGGGTTTTCACCAGAAAGGTTTCAATGAGGCGGTGGCGACGAATCACCTGCAGGGCCGCTGCCTGGCCTTCTTGAGTTAGCTCAATCGCTCCGTAGGGCTGGTGCTCCACCAACCCGGCAGCTACCAGCCGCTTCACGGCATCCGATACGGACGATAGCCGCAACCCGGCACGCGCGGCAATCACCGAGGTGGTGGCGGGGGCGTCAGCATGCTCGGTGATGCTCCAGATAATTTTGAGGTAATTTTGGGTGCTATCAGAAAGATGGTCAAGAGGCATAGGTAACAGTCTAGAGCAGGCCGACTCACCCCTGCCCGTCCCACAGTTTTCACCTCCTGTTCGCCTGGGAGCAAGGTGTAGGCTAGAGCCAGTTGCAAGACTGAAAGGCGTGATTGCTGCAATGAAAGATCTAGAAGTAAACCCGCCCCGACGCTCTAACTGGCAGAAGGAAGACGGGGTCAAGTACCTGGTGGCCCTCGATATCGACGGAACCTTGGTTAACCACGACGGCGTTATGAGCGAGGCCGTCAAAGAAGCTGCCCAGGCTGTAGTGGCTGCTGGTCACCACGTGGTCATTTCTACCGGACGTTCCATGGGTGCCACCCTGCCCATCGTGAACATGGTGGGCATGACCAGAGGGTACGCGGTGAGCTCCAATGGCGGAGTAACCCTTGAAATTGACCCCGCGGTCCAGGACGGCTACCGCATCCTGGACAGGGTCTGCTTTGACCCCTCCCACGCCATCACCATGATCAAAAAACGTTTGCCCGATGCCTCTCTGGCTCTTGAAGCCCCCGATGGCACCGTCTACGCCACCGAAAACTTTGAAGACTGGTCCTTTGGCGCTAACACCGTGAAAAGAACCCGCACCGAGATGGCTGCTATGGAGTCTGCGGTTCGTGTGGTGGTCTCATCCTCAACCCAAACCCCCGATGACTTCAAGCGTGCTATCTACGATGTGGGTCTGCACGGCGTTAACTACGCGGTGGGCTGGAGCGCCTGGCTTGATATCGCCGCTCACGGTGTTTCAAAGGCATCAGCCCTCGAACAGATTCGCCGCCGCTTGAGCGTTGATCCCCGCCACACCGTTGCGGTGGGCGATGGCTACAACGACAAAGAAATGATTCACTGGGCTGCCCGTGGCGTAGCTATGGGCCAAGCGCCAGCTGAAATTGCTGCACTTGCCACCGACGTCACCGGCAGCGTCTATGAAGACGGCCTCGTGCCGATTCTGCGCGAACTGCTCTAGATGCCCTTACTCGCTGACCTTACTGAGTGATGGGATGTACCAAAAGATGAAAGTAAGAATCCTATCTTCAGCACCAGCCCTGGTAGGGATTTTCAGCCTGCACAATGCTGAGGAAATAGGTTATATGCAAGACCACCTGCCGGTCTCGCCGCAGTTACTTGCCAGAGTGGGGTTAATGCCAGAAGACTATGCTCCCCGGAATATGGCAGTAGGCACTGGGCTGATTACCCTAACGTCTGCCGGCATCCTGTGCGCTCCGTTCCGCAACCGCGCTGTAGGAATAGCCCAGGTGGGGGCTGCAGGGGCACTGGCAGTGAATTCTCTAGCGCATGTGGGGCGGGCATTGAGAGAGAAACGTTATAACCCCGGGCTGGCTACTGCACCGGTCATGCTCTTTAGCTCTCTCAACTATATTTCCCGTATCCGTAGAGAGCTGGGCATGACCAGAATGACTGTAGGCTGGACGGCCCTCGGGGCAGGAGTTCTGAGTTTTCCCATCATCATAGGTTATCTACGGCTCGCACGTTGGGTGATAGGCGCTAGGGCCTGGGGAAAGTAGAGCCTCATGACCGAGACCGGCACCTTGTTCTATGACCCCGACTGCGGGATGTGCCAGCGTGCGGCCAACCTACTGGCACACGCCGGGCTCACAGCGCGCGTCGTTCCCGGCGAAGCAGAAACCCTGCTGGACGCCGGGGTACAACTAGAGCGCTTCATACGGCAGATACCCTTCCGCACCGAACAGGGGCAGGTGGCCTACGGCGCGCTCGCTATTGGCCTAGCCCTGCGCACCAGCCGCTATGTTCCGGTGCGGGCTGCCGGCGTCCTGCTCACCCAGCCCCTCATCCGCCCCGTCGCTGAACGGGTCTACCGTGTGGTTGCAGATAACCGCTCCACCACCTGCACCCTCAAAACCTAAGAGCTAGAGCCGTCATAAAGGGTCACTCTTACACCTGGCTACCGCTCACCTTGCTAGCCTAGAGAGGCAGAGCAAGGAGGGCGCCGCGTGGTTGGAGTTTTAGAGGGTTTCACGATTATTGCCGTGGTAGTCGGGGTTGGATACCTGGTCGCCCGCCTGGATATCCTTCCCCCAAACTCGGGCCTAGCACTCAATAAGTTTGCTTTCTTTGTTGCCCTGCCGCCGCTCATGTTCGTCACCATGGCGCACGCTGATCTGCGCGTTATTTTCTCTGCCCGGCTACCCATTGCTGTGCTGAGCTTCAGCGTCGTTGCCCTACTCTACGCACTGATTGCGCGGTTTTTGCTGAAGAAAAGTGCCGGGAGGGTTACTGTGGGCGCTGCCTCCTCGGGTTACATTAATGCTAACAATATGGGTCTGCCGGTAGCTACTTATATCGTGGGGGACGCCGCGCAGGTTGCACCCATCTTGCTCTTTCAGCTTCTGATTGCCGCGCCAATCGTGTTGACGATCCTCGATACGGTTTCAACCGGTCGCCGCCCCTCGCTCACCACGGTGATGAGTCAGCCGGTCAAGAATCCGCTGATTATTGGGTCAGCGCTCGGCCTGCTGGTCAATATCTCTGGGCTTACCCCGCCGGATATCGTAATTGAACCCCTGCGAATTCTGGGTGGTGCCGGCGTACCCCTTATTCTTGCCGCTTTTGGTATGTCCCTGCGCGGTTCGCGTCTGCTCGATACCCCCGGGCAAAAGCTTGAAACTGTTCTGGCCGCCAGCTTCAAGAACGTACTGATGCCCCTGCTCGCCTACCTCTTGGCCCAGTTTGTTTTCGGGCTTGATGCGCAGGAGGTCTTCGCAACCACCGTGTTAGCGGCGCTCCCTAGTGCACAGAACATGTATAACTTCGCGGTGCGCTATAACGTGGCGGTCGGTCTTTCCCGTGACATCGTGCTGCTGTCCACCATCGGGGCGGTGCCCGTCATCCTGGTGGTTTCGTTACTGCTTGCCTAGCGGCAGCAGCTTCTGCAGGCAGGTTGGTTAGGCGGCGTTCAACTGCTCCATGAGATGTTCCAGCAGGGGGCGGGTGGCTAGCTCTTCGTGCCAGAGGGAGCGCACTAGCGTCTTACTGACCGCCTGCGAGGTAATACCCAGAGCCTGTGCCACGGCTTTTTGCTGACCGCGCACCCCCGGGATGAGCAGATCAAGGACGCGCCATTCGGCCTCGGTGCGGGCGGCAGTCACTCGGTAGAGCAGGCGAAGCAGCCCGGTGACTTGCTCAGCCTTCTCGCGATCCCGGGTGTTCAGGCAGATACCGCGTGGAGGTGCACCGGTCTGCGCCAGCTCTACTGCGGCGCGTGAAGCGTTGAGGGCAGCACCTTCGCAGTCGGTGGTTGCTACGACTCCCAGAGCGGTAGCAAAACGGGGTAGGGTGAGGGAACCGACGCCGATACCCACCCAAAATTCGCCGTAACGAGCACCCAGAAGGGCGGCCGCCAGAGCGTCCTGGGCAGTGTCGAAAGCGCCCTGTAGTTCATCATGGTAGGTCTGTGCAAAACCTACGGTGGGCTCTAGCTGCTCCAAGCGCTGAGCGAGCGCGGACATATCGGAGCTAGCTAATCGGGCGATAAAGGTTAGAACAAACACGGTTTCCAGTATGCCCTACTCACCCGGTCTGTGTGGGGGTAGCTACCCCTCGTCCCAGAAAAGGGTCTCAGTATCAACGCCCATCAGGAAGAGCTCTTCTTCCAGGGGTTGGCGGCATTCAAGAGGCAGAGCGATGCTGCTGCAGGACAGATCGTAGCCCAGGTAGACACTTATCTGGTCAAAACCGGTGCGTAGTTTGGCGAGGGAACGGCAGAGGTCCGCTACACCTGCCAAATCAACATCTGACCCAAAGACCCAGAAGGAGTCAGGGCTGGTCAGCTGAAAGAGCCCTACCGGCTGACCGCCGCCGTCCCGCCCGCGCACCCGCACCCAGCCGGCTGCATCGATAGCGCCTTCCGAAGGAGCAATCGGGTCAAAGACCCAGGCGCGGGCTTTTTCTAACCAGCTGGGTAGCTGCGGCATGTAGAGCGTTTCTTCGCCCTTTGACCAGGGGGTGGACGCGAAGCTGCGGGCATACATGGCAGACCAGAATTCTTCTTGAGAACAGCTCACCCCCACGCTGTTGAGCAGGGCAGGGTCACCGGGGGCACCGAACTGTTCTAACCCGGGGCTAAAATTTTCGGGGTTCTGCATCGACAGGTCGGCTAGGTAGGCCTGGTCCCAGAAAGTGGGCCGGGTGGTGTAGCTCTGCTCGGTGAGCCGGTCGTTGATACGCTGCAAAAAGTCAGGCTCACCAAGAGCCACGGTCTGCCCATCAAAATGAAAAATGTAGGGTGATCGTGATCGATGGGTGGGGGTTAGTGCCATGCTCTCTCCTTGTAACGTACCGGTCTAATTATGCTCTCTTGCAGGGCGCTTGGGTAGCGCCGCACAGCTCGGTAGGGGCAGTGCCGAACGGGTGAGTTTGATGAAGCCGCCCAGAAGCGCCAGTGCCTCCGATGAGACGGGCAGAAAGTGGGTGAAGCTAGCTGACTTAATGACGACCGCCGCCCACATGCCGCGCGAAAGGGCAACATTCAGGCGGTTGGACGACAGTAGAAAGTCAGTGCCACGCGGGGAGTCCCCGGCGCTGGATGCCGCCATAGAAACTAACACCACCGGCGCCTCCTGGCCCTGGAACTTATCGACCGTGCCCACCCGCACCCCGCCGTCTTCATCAGCTAGGCCAGCCTCTAAGAGGGCTTCGCGAATAGTCTCAACCTGGGCATTGTAGGCTGCCACCACAATGATGTCCTCAGGCTCCAAGGGTCTGGTGCTCTCGGGCTCCTGGAGGGAGGGCGTCCACTGATGCCCCAAGAAACTGCGGGCCAGGCGTACCACCTCGGCTGCTTCCTTGACGGAGAAGGTGCCGTTGCCGCTGTGCTCCACCTCGCTCACATAAACCCCCGGTTGCCAGGTCTCTAGAAGACGCTCAGCCCCGGCCGGCGCCGAGCTGAGCTTGCCCTCGTAGGACAGCGCGGAGACCGGGGCGCAGAGCGCCGGGTGCATGCGCCAGCTAACATCCAAAAAGTAGCCAAACGTCTCGGGGAGCACCGTACGCCCGTCAGAGAGCCAGCCCAATGCTGACTCGTCTACCGGGTAGGGGTGGGTACCTTGGGTAACCTGGGGTAGCTGGGCAGGGTCACCCAAGAGCAAGAGGTTCTTAGCTGACCGGGCTACCGCAAGTGTATTGGCCAGGGAATACTGGCCCGCCTCATCGATCACCAGCAAATCTAGCGACTCTGCGCGGAACTTGCGGTCGGACGCGAAATCCCAGGCAGTGCCCCCAAAAATTCGCCCGCCCGCGCCATCCATGAAGCGCTGAACTTCAGGATTGCGTACTTCCTGCCAGGGGAAGTCCGGGGTCTGGCTCTTCCCCAGACCCTTAGCTACCTGTTCGGGGTCAACCCCGCCATTCTTGATGCAACCTAGCAGCATGTTCTCCACCACCGCGTGGCTCTGGGCAACAATGCCCACCTTCCAGCCCTCAGCTACTAGCCGTCCAATCACGTGGGAGCCTACAAAGGTCTTGCCAGAACCGGGAGGGCCCTGAACCGCTACAAAAGAACGGTCAAGCTCAGCCACCGCCGAGTAAATCGCCTGAACCGTTGCCATACTGCCGTGAGTCTGTGCGAAATCAGCCGGACGCGGCAGCTGTCCCCCTGTTTTCAGCCGCGGGGACGCCCGCAGAAGCAGGTCGGTTCCGGCAGTTTGCGGCAAGTGAGGTAGGGATTGCGCGGTGGCGCTCGCCAACTCTAAGAGAGAATCTTCCTGGGCTTTTGTGGGGATAGGGGTGGAGGGGGTCACGGCCAGGGGCAGTGCCCGGTAAAGTTCAGGCTGCCCCTCCCCAAAACCTTTGAGACTCTCGCGCACTCTAATCCGTACTAGGGCGTCCTCACCTTCGACCTCTTCTACATCGAGTATCTCGCTGTTGAAGGCACCTGCCCGCTCAGGCGGTGCTGGCAGGACGCCCTCGTGCAGCGCCGCGTATTCCAGTGCCTGCTGGTGGGTTTGTTGCTGCAAAAACTCGGGCAGGGGGCGGGCATACATGGCAAAAAGGTTCTTATCGCCCACCTTGAGCGAAGATCCCGGCGCCAGGCGCGCAGTGCCGGCTAGAATCCGCGAGAGACTGCGGGCACCGGCAGGTTTGTGCCAGTCCTCCTGCACACCCACTCGCTCAAAAATGAGGACGTCCCGGGTCTCTTCCCAGTCATCTACCGGAGCGGTTAAACGGTCAAAATGGTCCCACCAAAACTGGCGGCGCTCCCTGCGATGGTAGCCGGTAGCAGAAGCAACCATAGCCACCGCTTCCTTCTGGCGAGTAAGGGCATCAGCCATATCAACGCCCGCCACGAAGCGCTGCAGGGTGCGCTCCACCTGCGTTTCCTGTTCGTCTTTACCGGACTGCATTAGAAGCTCGCTGACATCAACTAGGGGAGTGGGCTCCCTGGTCTCGTCCCGGGCGTCACGCCCTGCTAACTCCATAAGCCAGTTGCGCAAGCCCAGCAGAGAAACTCCGTCAAACTGCACATCGGTCTCCACAGCAGAGGTAATAGCCGCAACTCGCTGGCTATCACCGGCGGCACGGGCAGTACCCAAATCTGCGTAGGCTCCTTCCGGAATCTCAAAAGCTCGGCTCTGCCCCTGTATGTACAAGGGTTCTATACCCGCTAGAGAAGCCGTGCCCGCAGAGACCCGTAAGGACCGACGCAGCACTTCGGACAGATCCACCAGAATGTTATGCCGCAGTAGCTCTGCGATATAGTCCTCGCCCAGGCTGTGCTGGGCCGCTAGCTGACGTAGCGCGTTCTTGGTCTGCGCACCGAAGTGATAGATGTGCAAGCCGGGGTAGCCTGTACGCCTCTGATGCACGGCATTGAGGAAGGAGAGAAGAAGCTGTTTTTCCTCTGACCGGCTGTGTGCCCAGACCGGGGTGAAGCTGGGTGCCTGGCCCGGCTCCGAATAGGAGGTTAGGCCCAGCAAGTAGCTCAGCCCCCAGGAGTGCTGCCCATTGGGGTGGCTCTCATCGCGCCAGAGACCATCACCCCTCAGGCTGAGAAAAATATCTTCAGAACTAGCCCGCGGCAGCTGCCCCAATGAATGCTTGGGGAGCAGCTTATAGCTCACGCTCTGCTGCTGGCCTCCGCTCTCAAAGGCGACCGAAGCATCCGGTTGCGCGAGCCCCGTTTGCAAAGCCGCCTGCTCAGCAAATTTACGAGTGGCACCGCTCAAACCAGGCTGACCTGCCAACTGCGCCAGTTCCTCTATACGGTGCACCCCGTGCCGCTCTATCAAGAGATTGCGGGAGCGCGCCGTCATGCCCTGGGTGAGCATAATATCTCTGTGCTCCTGCACCTGAAGCAGGCACTCATCACAGACGCCGCAGCGGCTGATTCTGCCGTAGTCAGGGTCTGAATGCCACTGCATCGGCTCGCGCCCACGCTGGCAGTGGAGGCTCAGCAACACCCTCAAACGCTCCCGCTTCTCTTCAAAAACGGGGGTAATGGTATCTAGATTGTGAAGGGATTCAACTCCATTGCCCAGAATGAGCGAAGCGTGACGGTCTACCTCAATACCCGCCTGGGATAGTTGATCAGCGTAGGCAGCCAGCTGTAAAAGGGCAGTGACCCGGGCGGTACGTGCCAGTTTGGAATCAACTACCCGGTAGGTACCATTTGCTTGCTTGACCAGAAAGTCTGCGCGACCGTGAAACTCACCGTCAAAAAAGGAAGCTTGAAAGACTACATCCGCGCCGGCTCTGAGAGCTCTAAGAGATTCTTCGTGTTTCTCTTTGAGAGCCTCCGAAGTATAGGTAGCTGCCGGCTCCACCTCGTAGACACCCCGCTCGCCGTCCCACATGCCATAGGCAGAGACTAAATCGGCAAGAACCCTGGCTTCGTGAGCTTCACCCAGAGTAGCTGCGCGAGCCCTGCTTTCGTTGACCACCTGCTCATCACGGGGCACCCGCCCCAGCTTTTGATCCGCGGTGTGCAAAACAGAGAACTCACACTGAGCAGACTTCACCAGATCAGAGGCAGAAAAAACCGGACGCAGGGATGCATCACTAGCGGTGTTTGAAGGTTCTGATGCGGTAAAGAACATAGGTGCTCCTTGATATGTTTCTCTAAGGCTAGCAAGAGGGGCTGACACTTTAGGGTCGCCCGTAGGGGCGTAGGTTGGCCGGTAACAAGACCCGGGGAGCCATTGTTTGGTCAGTATATAAAGACATCAGAGGTCAGTTATGAGCTGTCTTACAAGGTATATTCGTATTAGAAAATAATGCGAAAGTATGTTCGATTACCTTCTATTATTAATAGAAGGTTAACTAATTCCTGCTGGCGTTTTGCCGATTCCTTGTCGAATTTTTCATGACAGGTTCTTTATTTTAACCTCGCCACGCCGGTGAAAGAGAGAATTTGATACCACCTCTGGTGACGCTGGTCCCAAATTAAAGCAAGCCGTTTCTTAGGTATTCATTGATGACCGCTACGCTTTGTGATTGATGAATTTTCCCCTAAAACTGTAGTTTCGCGATAAACATGTAACGAAATAATAAAAATTAGGTCACGATTCTATAAAGTTATCTTCAGCTATTTCACATTGCACACACACACCACATCGCATCCTTAGGGTGCAACGAATCGGAGTCATCGTGAACAATCTTCTTGAAGCTGCGCGGCCTACTCGACGTCAGGTCGCTGCACTTACCCTTTCTGGCCTAGCAGTAGCCGGTGCCGCTACCGCCGCTACCGCAGCACCCTCTGATCTGCGTAGCGTTTCAGCTACTCAGCGTGCAACGGACCAGCAGAGGCTACTTGACCTCATCAACGTTTTTAGGGCGCAGAACGGTCTCAGGCCAGTGCGTCACTCCGCCACTGTGGCTACCGTGATGCAGGTAGAGGCTGAACGTCAGGTGCGAGCCGGTTACTTCTCCCACGGAACCGAATTTATTTATAACCCCACGGTTCAGGGGTACAGCTTCGTGCGCGAAGTCATCGCTCTCTCTTATAACGATGACCTGAATGTGCTGATTAACTTCTGGAAGGGCTCGCCCGCCCACTGCGCCGCCGTGCTGGCACCCCAGGCAAACGTTATGGGCATTGGTCTTGCCTACGGTCACGGCACCTCTCTGCCCTGGCGCGTACTGGGCAACGTTGGTATTTACGAGTACCAGGCTGGACGCGGCCCCAACGATTACGTTTCAAACATCACCGCCGATTTAGGCACCCAGTCTGATGGGTCTAAAGAGGTACCTGCTTTCGCCCTGACCGGTGCAATTGGCAACCACTACTATGCTCGTGGCGGCGCTAACTTCTTCGGGCAGCCCACAGGTAACGAATTTGGTTCTATCAATGGCGGCGCTATCCAGAACTTCTCCAATAGTCGTACAATCTACTGGACTCCTCAGCAAGGAGCCCATACTATCTACTGGTCAGGTACTATTGGTCGTCGTTTTGCCGGTGCTGGCTTTGAGCACGGTTGGGGCTATCCCATGAACTCTGAATATAATTTCTGGGGTAGCGTGCGCCAGGATTTTGTGAAAGGTGGACGCATCAACTCCGTCTACTGGACCCCTTCAACCGGTGCCCGCGTTATCAATGAAAGCGGCGCTATTTCTGCCCGCTGGTATTCTCTGGGCGGCCCTCCTGCCCTGGGTTTCCCCACCACAGACGAAACTATGGGGAGCGACGGGGTGATCCGCGTCAGCTTCTCCAAGGGCGTCACCATTAACTGGAGCGCCAATCGCGGTGTTTGGGTGAACTAACAGCCTCAACTGCAACGCCCCGCACCTCATTCGTAGACAGATGAAGTGGGGGGCCTTTGTTTTTCTAGCGGTCGGTGAGGGTTGCTGAAAAGCGGTCGATAACATTTTTGGCGGCTTCGGCGTCCTCTAAGTCATTCATGATGACCGAGAAGATGAGCACTCGCCCGCCGTCAGTGACGGTGTAGCCGGTCAGCGATAGCACGCTGTTGAGAGTGCCAGTTTTAGCGCGTACCAGACCACGAGCTTCTACTTCTTCTGGGCTGTTAAACCGCGTGGTCAGCCCCAGCGTGCCGCTGTAGCCAGCCACCGGTAGGCCAGCTAGGGCCAGTCGTTCTGAGTCCGTGCCGGTGACGGCTCGTTGTGTCAGATCGGTAAGCAGCTCGTTGCTGACCTTATTGTTGAGAGACAGTCCGCTGATATCTGTCTGCTGATAGTCAGTGGGCAGACCCTGCTCGCTCAGGACGGCGCGGATCTGGGCAAGAGCATCACTCTGGGAACCATCCCCACCCCGCGCAACCGATAGGTTACGCCCCAGCACCTCTGCCAAGGAATTATCGGACTGCTGCATCATCAGCGCGCTCTGCTGGGCGGCCGTGGCAGATTCCACGGCAGCCAGCTCGGTGGCATCTTCACCGCTGGGGCTCTGGGCGCCTGTGATGAAGCTGAGACCGGCGTCTTTACCTACCCGGTTAAGAGTGCTCACCAGCTGCTGGTGAACCTGCCCTGGAGCATCCTGGGGGCGGCTGGTGCTAGCCTCACTTCCGCTGCCATCAGGGGAGTAGTGGGAGAAGAAAGCTAAGGGGGTTACCTCTGTCATGAAGCCCGAGTCGATATCCTCCTGCGCCCAGTCTGAGTTGAGCGCAGGCCCGGCGAAGATAGAGGTATCCAGATTGACGGCTAATTCGCCGGTGATGCCCTGGCTCTTGAGGGCATCCACGGTTTTCTGCGCCAGGGTGGTGATACCGGCATGGCCCATCACCGCATCGGGGTCAGATTCGCCGGGCACCAGTAGAGTATCTCCGCCTGCTACCAAAGTGAGGGTTTGGGGGTCAGCCAGCTCTACGGACGTTTTAAAACGAGCCTGTGGTGCGGTGGCCAGCAGGGCGTAGTCCACCAGCATTTTCATGTTGGACGCCGGCACGCGGCCGGTACTGGCGTCGCGGCTGTAGAGCACCTGCCCGGTCGCTGCGTCCACTACTTGAGCGGAAGCTGTGCCCTGGCCCAGCGAGTCAAGCACAGCGTTGGCGTCTGCGGTGAGTGTAGCGGCATCCACCGGGGTGCCTTCGCTTGCACTCTCTACCTGCTGAACCTGCGCTAAGGACGCCGGCGCAATGGCTGTTGTTTGAAGGCGCTGGGTTTCAGACCAGGTAGGTACAGCCCAAGTGCCCGCACCAATGCAACCTGAGGCTAACAGGGCGGTGGCAGCCCACCAGCCCGCAGCTTTTTTGCGGGTAGTAACAGACTCAGACACGCCAACCTCCAAAAACGACTACCACCACAATAACCCGCCTGAGCGGCATAGCCTTGCCTTGTCCGCTAGACTAGACCCGATACACTCGTGCACCCGCGCACATACTTCAACCTAGGAGGTTCCTCTTGGAGCTCGACGTCACCATCGAAATCAACCGCGGCTCACGCGTCAAGTACGAAATCGACCACGAAACCGGCCGTCTGCGCCTGGACCGTGTTCTCTTCACCTCCATGCAGTACCCCACCGCCTACGGCTACTTTGAGGACACCCTGGGCGAAGACGGTGACCCCCTGGACGCCATGGTCATCCTCGACGTTGACGTAGTTCCCGGTGTGCTCGTAGAGTCACGCCCCGTTGGCGTCTTCCGTATGACCGATGAAGCCGGCGGCGATGACAAGGTTCTCTGCGTTCCTACCGACAAGCGTTACGACCACATCCAGACCATTGACGATGTGTTCGAGCAGCTCAAGAACGAAATCAAGCACTTCTTTGAGCGTTACAAGGACCTGGAGCCCGGCAAGTGGGTCAAGGGCGAAGGCTGGGAAGACCGCGAATTCGCGGAGAAACTGGTTGAAGAAGCTAAGGTTCGCTTCGCCGAATCCCACTACGACTCAGCTGCTGAAGCAGAAGCTGACGAGAACTAAGCAGTTTTCTATCACCGGTGAGTGAGAGTGGTGCAGTCCCGCTACCGAATGGTAGTGGGACTGACCCTTTTAAGGGGCAGACGGTAAAGTGGGGGTCTATGAATGCCTCACCCGCTCCCCAGCGTCCTGACAGCGCCCGCTCCGTGCCCCTGAATTTTGGGTTGGCCCACAAGGTTGCCAGCTTCATCACCCCCGGCGGGCCTCGGCTAGAAGACCAGCGCAAGCGTAGCGCCGTAGAGGATATGCGCTACGCCGCTACCGCCGCCGTGGATCATGTCTATAACATCACCGGCTTAGACGCCGCCCACAACCTGCACGACTCTGAGCTTCTCATCGTTGACCGCGCCACCTGGGTGCAAGCCAACGCCCAGTCCTTTGACGTCATGCTGGGGCCTGTGGCCGAAGAGGTGCTGGGTAGCAAGCTAGAGCACCTGACTGACACCCAGTACGCCATCACCGAGGTGGGCGGTGCCACCGAACTGGGCGCGGTGCTGGGCTTCCTCTCCACCCGCGTGCTGGGGCAGTACGACCCCTACGCCGCGCTCGCCGGTCACGGAGCGTCCGGCGGCAGGCTCATGATCGTGGCACCTAACCTGGTTCAGCTCGAAAAAGAGCTCAATCTTGACCCCGCAGATTTCCGCCTCTGGGTGGCGTTGCACGAGCAGACCCACCGGGTGCAGTTCGCCGCTGCCCCCTGGCTGCGGGATTACCTGCTGGCCACGATGCACGATTTAGCCAGGGAACTGGGGCAGGTCACTGAGAACCTACCCGAACGTCTTGCTTCTGCTGCCACCGGCGCGGTGCGCGGTATGAAGAACCGCGAAGCGCTGGGTGAAGGAACCCCCGCCCCCGGCGTCACCGCCCTGCTTAGCCCTGAGGGCAAGGAGCTTATGGACCGGGTCACCGCCATCATGAGCCTGCTCGAAGGTCATGCCAACGTGGTCATGGACGCCGTGGACGGCTCCATCGTGCCCAGCGTCAAAACTATCCGCCGCCGCTTTGAGCGTCGCGGCAAAAACCAGGGCTTCTTCCCCCGCTTCATGGGCAAACTCTTGGGGATGGATGCCAAAATGTTGCAGTACAAAAACGGGCAAAAGTTCGTTCAATACATTGTGGATCAGGTGGGCATGGGCGACTTTAACCGCATCTGGGAATCCCCCGAGAACCTGCCAGCCGCCACAGAAATAACCCGCCCTCAAGCGTGGATTGACCGTGTACTCGGTGCAGCCCCGGCAAAAACTATCTCAGCACAAACCATCCCGGAGAACTAATGCAAGAGGCACGCAAAGGCAGGCTTAACCCCACCGTGGGTGCAGCGCGCGGGGCATTGGCCTCCGCCCTTAATGACGCCCTGGGGTCGGGTACCGTGGCCCCTGCAGGCCGGGCTACTCGAAACCGGCAGGACGCGAGCGAGCAGGGTGCCGGCATCCAGCACGAAAACTCCGCCGTGCCCCTGGTGCTGGTGGCGGTCAGTGGCGGCCCTGATTCTCTGGCGCTCGCCTCGCTCACTGCCCACTTTGCCCGCCGCGGTGATCTTCGTGCCGGTGCCATCGTGGTGGACCATCAGCTGCAAGAAGGATCGGGAGAAGTTGCCGAGAGCACCGCCCACGTTCTGCGGCAGATGGGGCTATCGCCGGTTTTAGTAGAGAAAGTCACGGTTAATTCCAGTAGTGAGGGCCCAGAAATGGCGGCACGCCTTGCCCGCTACGGGGCTTTTGAAAAGGCAGTCCGCGAAACCGGTGCCGCCGCCGTCCTTTTGGGGCACACCCTAGATGATCAGGCAGAAACCGTTCTGCTGGGGCTGGCACGGGGTTCAGGCACCCGGTCGCTGGCTGGCATGCCCGCCCTCAAAGAAGAAAACGGTGTCACCTACCTGCGCCCTCTCTTGAGCGTACGCCGCAGTGAGATTGAGGAAATCTGCGCCGCCGAGAACCTGAACCCCTGGTACGACCCCACCAATACCGACCAGTCCCTCATGCGCGCCAAAGTGCGCCACAGCATCCTGCCTTATCTTGAGGAGCACCTGGGAGGGGACGTAGCCCTCTCGCTGGCACGTACCGCTGCCATCACCGGGCCGGACGCTCTCTACATGCACCAACAGGCAGAAGCAGCCCTCACCCTGGTAGAAACTAGCCTTACTGAAGTGGGTGGCCTGGAAAAACTAAATCTACCCCCGGCAGCAGAAACAGCTGACCTGGTACTGCTGGACCGCGCCAGCCTGCTGAACCTTCACCCAGCTCTGCGGGGCCGAGTGCTGGCGCTCGCCGTCAAAAAAGCCGGTGGTTTTAACCCCGGGTTCGAGCGTTTAGGGGCTCTGAATGAGTTTGTGAAAGAACACTCCATTGCAGGACCAGTTCAATTACCGGGCCATGTCAGCGCCTATCGCCGCCGCCCCTCGGCCGCCCTTTTACGCCAGGAAAAACAGATAAACCTCAAAAAAACCGGGCTTATCGTTTTACTCAGCACCTCAAAGTAACCATACTTAAAGGTAGGACGCGCCGCCGCCCGGTAACGGCGGCGGTGCCAGCAGCTTAAAACAACCAGAAAGCAACAGACGTGGACGCTAACGACGTACAGAACGACATCAAGCACGTTCTCTTCAGCAAAGAAGAGATTGACGCCAAAATTAAGGAGCTTGCCGCTCAGATCGATAAGGATTACAAGGGCAAGGACGTGCTTCTGGTGGGCGTACTCAAGGGCGCGATCATGGTGGTAGCCGACCTTTCCCGTGCGCTTAAGGCCCACTACACCATGGACTGGATGGCTGTTTCCTCTTACGGCTCGGGCACCAAGTCCTCCGGCGTAGTTCGTATCTTGAAGGACCTCGACACCGATTTGACCGGCCGCGATGTACTCATTGTTGAGGACATCATTGATTCAGGCCTGACCCTCAAGTGGTTGCAGCAGAACCTGGTGTCCCGCGGCGCGGCGTCCGTGGAAATCTGCACTCTGCTGCGCAAGCCGAAGAGCGTGAAGACCGATGTTGACGTCAAGTATGTCGGTTGGGATATCGAGCCCGAGTTCGTCGTCGGCTACGGTCTTGACTTCGCGGAGCGCTACCGCAACCTGGACTGCATCGTCACCCTGGCTCCGCACGTTTACTCCTAAACTGCCTTTAGTATTGAGCGCGCAGGTAGCCCCCGGGCACCTGCGCGCTGCTGTATCTAAGCCAGGTTAGGGCGGGTAAGGGGAGAGGCAGCCCCGGCTTGTCCTTTAGCCCAGAGGCGAAACAAACCAGCATCACGGTTAGAATTCAGGAAACTTAGGTACATTAGATAGGTCTTTAAGTTCTTAGGCCCCGTTCGCGGCGGCAATAGAAAATGTAAGTGGTTGGGCTCGCCTAGCCCCGTCAGATGTGGAAGGCACGGCATTGACGCAAAAAACGGATAACACCCCTGATGGCAAGAAGAAGGGGTTCTTTGGCAAGCTGATTTCAGGGCCCTGGTTCTGGGTTCTTCTTGCCGTGCTCATTGCGGTCCCCATGCTGTTTGCTAACAGCTTCTCATCAGCACGCCAGGTTGATACCAACGTGGGCCTGGGACTGCTGAACGACGATAAGGCGGTCAGCGCCAAGATTTACGATGGCGATCAGCGCGTGGATCTTGAGCTCAAAGATGACTACGTGAATGGTTCTGGTGAAAACCAGGGCAAGTCCGTTTCTTTCTACTATGTTGAGCCCCGCGCTGATGATGTGGTGGCGGCTATGGACGATGCCGGCTTGGAATCCTTCACGGATCAGCCGGTGCAGACCAACTGGTTTACCTCCATGCTGTCCTTCATGCTGCCCTTCCTCATTCTCGTAGCTCTCTTCTGGTTCTTGATGTCTCGCATGGGCGGTGGCAGCTCCCAGATCATGAACTTCTCTAAGTCAAAGGCTAAGAAGTTCAACAAGGACAACCCCACCGTGCGTTTCGCCGATGTTGCCGGTGTGGATGAGGCTCTGGCTGAGCTTGAAGAGGTGCGCGAATTTTTGGCTGAGCCTGAGAAGTTCACCCGTCTGGGCGCGAAGATTCCCAAGGGTGTTCTGCTGTACGGTCCTCCCGGTACCGGTAAAACCCTGCTGGCTAAGGCCGTTGCTGGTGAAGCCGGCGTACCCTTCTTCTCCATTTCAGGTTCTGACTTCGTTGAAATGTTCGTAGGTGTGGGCGCCTCCCGCGTACGCGACCTTTTCAAGGAAGCCAAGCAGAACCCCGCTGCCATTATTTTCGTTGATGAAATCGATGCTGTGGGCCGCCAGCGCGGCGTCGGCATGGGCGGCGGTAATGACGAACGCGAGCAGACCCTTAACCAGCTGCTGGTTGAGATGGATGGCTTCGACGGCACCTCTAACATCATCGTTATCGCGGCGACCAACCGCCCCGATGTGCTCGACCCCGCGTTGCTGCGCCCCGGCCGTTTTGACCGCCAGGTGGGCGTGGACGCCCCCGATATGGCAGGACGCCAGCGCATCCTTGAGGTGCACGCCGCAGGTAAGCCCATCGATCGCCGTGTTGACCTGGGAACAGTAGCTAAGCGTACTCCCGGTTTTACCGGTGCTGACCTGGCTAACGTCATGAATGAAGCGGCCCTGCTGACGGCCCGCGATGGCGGTAATGTCATTGATGAGCGTGCCATTGACGAGGCGATTGACCGCGTCATGGCCGGCCCCCAGCGTTCTTCCCGCATCATGAACGAGCACGATCGTAAGGTGACCGCCTATCACGAGGGCGGCCACGCCCTGGTTGCTGCTGCCCTGCGTAACTCGGCACCCGTCACTAAGATTACGATTCTGCCCCGTGGCCGCGCCCTGGGGTACACCATGGTTATGCCGCAGGATGATAAGTACTCCACCACCCGTCACGAACTGCTGGATCAGATGGCCTACGCCATGGGTGGCCGCGCGGCTGAAGAGGTCGTCTTCCACGACCCCTCTACCGGTGCGTCCAACGATATTCAGAAGGCAACCGACACCGCGCGTAAGATGGTGACCGAATACGGCATGAGCGCCAAGGTAGGTTCGGTTCGCCTAGTCGCTAAAGAATCGGATCCCTTCCTGGGCGGTGGCGGTGGCGGTGGCAACCAGCATTCCGACGCTCTGGCTGCCACTGTGGACGCCGAGGTGCAGGCTCTGCTGGAGGGTGCCCACGACGAGGCTTTCCAGATTCTGGTTGAGAACCGTGACGTGCTGGATACTCTTGCTATGACTCTGCTGGAGAAGGAAACCCTGCTAGAAAAGGATCTGGCAGAAATCTTTGCTAACGTACGCAAGCGCCCTGAGCGTGAGCACTGGTACTCCAAGGAAACCCGCGAGAAGACCAACATCCCCCCTGTACTAGCCCCCAGCGAACGTGCTGAGGCAAACCAGGGTAAGAATGAAGAGTCTGAGGGTGCTCCCGTTGAGGGTATTGTGCAGCAGCCGGTGGTTGATCCCATGGACCATGGCACACCCCACCCCGGCGCGGCTGGTCCTGATGGCACCCCCGATGTGGACCCGCTGGGAGGGCAGCGCTAATGGCGGTAGATCAGCCTCGTATCGAGGCCGCAGTACGTGAGATTCTGCTGGCAATTGGTGAAGACCCCGAGCGTGATGGTCTCCTAGATACCCCCGCCCGCGTGGCACGTGCCTACGACGAGATGTTTGCCGGTCTGCATATGGATGCCGGCGATATTCTGGGAACAACTTTCGATATTGACCATTCCGAGATGGTGCTGGTCAAGGACATCCCCTTCTTCTCTACCTGCGAGCATCACCTGGTGCCCTTCTACGGAACAGCGCACATTGGTTACATTCCCGGTGGTGACGGAAAAGTAACCGGCCTGTCTAAGCTGGCACGTCTGGTGGATCTTTACGCTAAGCGCCCTCAGGTTCAGGAGCGTCTGACTACCCAGGTGGTTGAGGCTCTTGAAGAGCATCTGGCTCCTTTGGGCGCCATTGTGGTCATGCAGGCTGAGCACATGTGCATGTCGATGCGCGGCGTGCGTAAGCCCGGCACCAAGACCGTGACTTCGGCAGTGCGCGGTGCCCTGCGTGACCCGGCGACCCGGGCTGAGGCAATGAGCCTTATTAACGCTTCCTAGCCTTGAATAGTAGAAAGGGGTCGGTTTGTAGCAACAAACCGGCCCCTTTCGTTGTGTCCTAGCACCAAGAGCACCTGTTAGATGGTGGCGTCTGTATCCTCTTGAAGGGTCAGCCCCCGGCGTAATGCTCCTTCAATAAAGAAGAGAGCTGCGATAAAGAGGATGGTCACCATTCCCTGGTCTGAGAAGAAAGTTGCCTCTTTTTCTAGGGAGTCCAGAGCGTAGGCCCTGCTGACACCAAAGGCCACCACCTCAGTGAAAATGGAGTAGCCAATCATGCCGATCAGCAGGACGATGGGCACGGCTCGCAGGGTTGCCAGGGCAGTGGCGGTGAAGTCAGCCTTCCGGTAGAAGGCTTTAGCTACCCGATGCAGGAGCACAGCGGTGGCTAGATAGACCATGAACTTCCAGATGAAGCCTGCCCAGGCAGCCACTACGGTGAGCTGGCCGAGATTCTCTGCACTGACCCAGTGAGTGCCGCCGGTGAGCTCGGGGTTGAAGCGGTGCAGGGGAGAGGGGATGCCCTGTTCAGGCCACTGTATAACGGCAAGCCCAAGGATCATGAAGATAGCGAAACCGGTGTAGACGTAGGCGACACTGAAGTTATGCTCTTCTGGCTGGTTCTTATTCTTATTGCCGGCGTCCAGCCCCAGGTAATTTTTGAGTTTTCCCATCAGGAGGCTCCTTTGCCGTTGTAGGCTAAGAGGTCGCCCGGGCTGCACTCTAAGACGTGGCAGAGAGCGGTGAGGGTTGAAAAGCGGACGGCGCGAGCGCGGTTATTTTTGAGCACCGACAGGTTGGCAACCGATACGCCCACCTGCTGGGAGAGCTCAACCAGGCTCAGGTTTCGCTCTTCCAGGAGCCGGTCAAGGTTGCACCTAATCTGGTGTTCTTGGTCTGGTGGCATACGTACCTCTCTGAATCAAAAAGCCTATCGTTTATCGATATGCTCTAGTGTGGCATAACGATAAACGATAGGCAAGAGGTCAGACGGAAGGGTGAGCCGATGGGTGCCCCCGCTTGCTTTTCACGCTGGTAGAGTGCGGCGTCCAAGCCCAGCATGAGCAACAAAGAAACCCCAAAGACCGGCAATGCCAGGCCCAACAGCACGGGAACACTGATGCGTGATAAGGAGGGGCGCGGGCTGGACAGCGCTGCGCAGAGGGGAATAGCCAGTGCCCAGGTCGGCATCTAGAGGAGCGGGTGGGTGTGAAGGCTGCCTCCCGCGAGCAAGTGCATGCAGAGCGATGAGAACGGCACAAAAGAGGCACTCAAAAGGTCTTTGAGTGCCCTGTGCTGTCACATTGATAAAGGCATAAACATCATTGTAAACCCAGGTAGATTCTCACCAGGTACCTTCGACCCCTAGACTGGAGACATGAATTTACCGCACGCTCACGGCACTTTTGAGGCTCTGCCTGCCGACCGAACTCTGGTGATGGGCATTCTCAATGTCACCCCTGATTCTTTCTCTGACGGTGGCCTGCACGCCACGACCGAGACAGCTGTAGCTCACGCTTTGCGTCTAATAGAGCAGGGGGCTGACATCATCGATGTGGGCGGTGAGTCTACGCGCCCCGGTGCGGTGCGCGTCCCGCTGGCTGAAGAACAGCGCAGGGTGCTACCCGTGATTGAAGCGCTGGCAGCGCAGGGTGTTGTGATGAGTGTTGATACTCTCAACCCAGAAACTGCTCGGGCAGCTGTGGCCGCCGGTGCCCACATCATCAACGATGTGGCTGGTATGAGCTTGCGTGATGATATGACCGAAGTGGTAGCGGAGTTGAACGTTCCCTACATCCTCATGCACGCCCGGGGCACCTCCCAGACCATGGATTCTCAGGCGACTTACGGCCGGGTTGCTGATGAAGTGACCACTGAACTGCTGGGCTTGCGGCAGCGCCTACTGGCCGGGGGAGTGGAACCCCAAAAAATCATCCTTGATCCGGGCCCCGGTTTCGCAAAACGCGGGGACCAGAACTGGCAAATTTTGGCGAGTATTGAGGGCCTGGTTGCTCGGGGGCATAAGGTTCTGGTGGCTGGCTCCCGCAAGCGTTTTATCGCCGCTGCCTTGCAGGCCAGCGACGCGGCGTCCGCGGGGCAACCCGTGGATCAGGTGGCTGAGCGTGCGCCGGCTGACCGCGACGTCGCCAGCGCCGCCCTCAGCCTGATGGCGGCGGAAGCCGGGGCGTGGGCAGTGCGGGTGCATAATGTGCGTGCCACCGTGGACGCTCTAGCGGTGAGGTCTGCCTGGCAACAGGGCGCCGAATAGGTTAAAGAAATATACTTCTCACCGCTGAAATAAACGCTTCACAAAAGAAAAAGTGTTTGTGACCTTAACCTCCTTCTTGGGTGATGTGAAACTCAGTAAGCTGGGAGTTTCCGCAGAAAATCGGCAGAGTTTGAATACATCATGTTTAAAAGCACGAATTACTAGTAGCTCAAGTAGCCTAAGCACCGTGGATAATTGTTAGACAAGACACCAACGATGGTGCTCACTGACCCCGGTGAAAGGTGGCCATGCACGTTCACGAATCATCTAGCGATTTCACGCGCAGGGACTACTCGCGCGCCGACCGTATCACGCTGACCGGCGTGGGTAGCGTCGGCTATCACGGTGTGCTTAATACCGAAAAACAAACAGGGCAGCCCTTCTTCGTCGATATCACCATGTTCACCGATTTCGCCCAAGCCGCCTCTACCGACGATGTCGCTCATACCGTCAACTATGCTGAGGTCGCTGAAGTGATCCGCGAAATCGTCACCGGTGATTCCTTAGATTTGATTGAAACCCTGGCAGAAAACATCGCGCAGACGGTGCTGGAGCGTTTTCCCCTGGATGCTGTGGAACTAACGGTGCATAAGCCTAATGCTCCTATCGAAGTCACCTTCGCAGATGTTGCGGTCACAATTTTTAGGGAGAATCATGCCCGTTAAAGCTGTTCTTGCGCTGGGATCAAACCTGGGTGCTAGTGAAGATACTCTGGCTCAGGCTGTTGCTGATCTTGCTGCTCACGAGAAGATTGAAATCACCCGAGTCTCACCGATTGCAATTACTGCACCCGTGGGGGGCCCCGCCGGTCAACCGGATTACACCAATATGGTCATTGAGATAGCGGTAGCTATGCGGCCCTTCATGCTCCTGGAGTATTGCCAGAGCATCGAAGAGAAGCACTACCGCACCAGAGAAGTGCGCTGGGGCCCTCGCACTTTGGACATCGACATCATCGATATCGCCTCCCTCGAGATGGACGATCCCGACCTCACCCTGCCCCACCCCCGCGCCGCCGAGCGCGCTTTCGTGCTTGAACCCTGGGCCCGTATGGACCCAGCCGCCGAGCTCATGGGGTCCTCTGTACGTGAACTAGCGGATGTAGCCCCAGACGCGGAAGGTATTAGGGAGTTCCGCCCAGCCCCAGTGGTGTGCGCGTGAACCTGAAGCCCCGCGCGCTGGCGCTCACCCTTGCCGGTGGAGCCGCCACCGGCGCCATCGTTAATTCGCTGAGCGTGCGTAATGGGGGGCCGGAGCTTTCTCTGCCCACCCTCATCTGGGTGGCAGCTCTCCTGATTGGCGGCGCAGTTCTTTATCTGGCTAGCCAGGTCAGTAAGTTCAGCAAACGTGAAACCCGCAGCCAGGCGGGCAACATGAATGCCCTGCTAGCTGCCCGCATCGTGGTTTTTGCGCAGGCACTGGCTTTGACCGGCGCACTGGTTATGGGCTGGCAACTGGCTATCCTGGTCTTCCAACTTGGCCTCATGAGCAGCCGCGCTTCTACCTGGCCGCTCGCAGAATCAGCTATCTCCATGGTGGCAGGGCTCTTTATGATGGTTTCCGGCCTCATCGCAGTAAACATGTGCAGGATCCCTCCCGGTGATGATGAAGACCGCGGCGGCACGGGTCTGGGTGAGGGCCTGCCGCAGACCGGGCCCCTAGCGAACCGCGAAAGTAAGTAGTAGCCTTCTTCGACAGATTACATGCCTATGGAACAATGAACACTGAGGTTGATGAGTTACTAGGCAGAGAGCGCTTCCATGACTGAGAACAGGCTGATCGAAGATAATGACCAGGGGCAGGCTGTACGTCCTCCCGCTGTAGCAACACCTTGGCAGCAAGCCCAGGCGACTGAGACTGTTAGCTCCCCAGCTTTTACCCCCACTCTGCCTCCGCTTGACCTAGACGGTCTGGGCAAGGATTTCATCGACCCCGCCGACATTGAATGGAAGCGGGTGTCCCCTAAGTACCTCAAGGTGCGTATGATTTCGCGGGCTATCTGGTCGCTGATCATGATTGCTTTAGCTTGCCTTCCCCTGCTATTTACTGAGGTTCTGGGCTGGTGGAATATGCCCCTGTGGCTATCGGTATCTTTGGCCGCGGTAATGGTGGTGTGGCAAATCTGGCTGACCATTATTGTCAGACGCCAGGTGCGCGCCTTGGGCTACAGCGAACGTGCTGAACACCTACTGACCCGTAAGGGCATCATGTTCCGTCAGGTGCGCGCGGTACCTTACGGGCGCATCCAATTCATTGACATGAGTTCCGGGCCTATTGAGAATATGGTGGGTCTTAGCCATCTCGACATCAAAACGGCCGGCGGAGCCAGCACGGTCCTTCCCGGGCTCGATAGGGCAGAGGCCCAGCGGTTGCGTGAAATTTTGACCGATCTATCTGAGACTAAGATGGTGGGCCTGTAGATGAGCGCCTCAAAGCGTGAAAACACGGCGCACTCAGATGAACCTCTCGATCGGGAGCAAGAACAGACTCTGACCTGGCGCCGGGCGCACCCACTCTCACCTCTGGTCCGGTCCTGGCTGATTATCGTTGCCTTCCTTTTTGGAATTGTGCGCCCCGCCGTTGAAGATTTTTTTAGGGGTGATGATCCCCTGACCTTCCAGGATTTGGCGACGGTTCGCCCGCCTGAGTCCGGCATGCTGGCCTGGTTGCACCTCTTTGGGAGTTTTTGGCTTCCGGTAGCGGCGGTGCTGGTTTTTCTGCTGCTACTGGTTCCCTTTTTCCTGACCTGGTTTTTTTACCGGTTCGCGGTGGATACCTCCAACGTTTACGTCAAGAGCGGCATGCTCTTCAAGACTGAGCGCAAGGCCCGCCTTGACCGGGTGCAGTCCATTGACGTCAGCCGGCCCCTGGTCGCCCGCATACTGGGGCTTGCTGAACTTAAGTTCGATGTAGCGGACGGCGCTGGATCAGCTTTGCAGGTGCAGTATCTTAGCTACCGAGAAGCACGCAGGCTGCGCGATGAACTGCTGGTCCAAGTGCGGGACTTGAAATCAGGCTCGAAGCCTAGCGCGGCTGGTAGCCAGCTAGAACCTGGGCACCCTGACTCTGCACCTGGTGCCCAGGCCGGGGAACACCACCTGCGTCAGCGCCTGGCTCAGCACGTCACCGAGAATTTCAGAGGGGTACGTGGTGAGGGCGAGCAACAGATTGTGCACGTGCCGGTAGGCAGGCTGCTGGGTTCCATGTTCCTCTCCTTAGGGGTCATCATTATCATGCTCATGGTGGTTACTATGGGTGGCCTTATGGTGTGGGCGGATGTAAGTATGGGTGCACTGTTTGCCTCCAATATGGCGGTGTTTGCTGGTCTGGTTTCTGCTCTCTGGAAGCGTCTGAATACCGGGTGGAACTTCAGGCTGGTGACTAGCCCTGATGGTCTGAAGACCCGTTTTGGCCTCACCGATACCGTTACAAAGACTCTGCCCGAGGGGCGTATCCAGTCGGTCAAGGTGACCCAGCCCTTGCTCTGGCGCCTGACCGGCTGGTACAAGGTATCTGTTGCTTTGGCTGGACAGGGCGAAGGCGAAAATACTGCCTTTGCGGGTGAGTTACTGCCGGTCGGCACGCGAGCTGACCTGCTGCGCATCCTACCTCTGGTCGTTCTCGATGAGACGCGCGGTGGAGCTTCTGCCGAGCAGTTGCATGCTGGTCTGGACGCTAAGGGCAGCGGGCACGGTTTCACAGCAGCGCAACTTACTGCCCGCTCCCGCATTGACTGGTTTGCCATCAGCCGTAACGCCTTTTCGCTGACTCCCGCCCTGCTGCTGGTGCGCGGGGGCATGACCACCAAGCGGTTGAGCATTACCCCGCACTCGAAAATTCAGCAGCTTGAACTGAAACAGGGGCCTGTGGGCAAACGCTTCGGCTACGCGGATCTAACGGTTACTGCCGCCGGTGCTATGGTAAGCAGCAGCGAGCTGAGTTTGGTGGATGCTGAAACGGCGCGTGCCCTGCTGGTACGCCAGGCCCAGCTGGGCGTCCACGCCAACCAGGTATTAGCTGCCCCGGGTGTTTACTCACAGACAGAACAGAGGACAGCCCTTGATTGAGTTACTTGCTGCCAAGAAAGCTTTTAAAGAGAACCTGGTTTTTGATGACGCCTCGGTGCAGCTGCACCGAGGCACCTATTACACACTGACCGGCCCCAATGGCTCGGGCAAATCGACCCTCATGAAGTGTCTGCTGCAGCAAGAAGAGCTGACTGAGGGATATATGCTTTTGAATGGAGCGTCGGTCAAGTCCTCTTCCCTGCCCTTTCGCACCCAGGTCTTTGGTATCAATGACGCTATTGGATGGCTACCGGGGGTGACCGTGGGGCAACACCTTGAGATGATGGCGCGGGCTGCCGCAGAAATTAACGAGGCATTGGGCACTGACCCCGAGAATCTCTATAGCCCCCGCGAGGCCCTCGAAGAGCTGGGGGTGCCCCAGGCCTACGACCGGCAGCCCTACACCCTAAGCTCTGGGCAGGAGCAGCGCTCGCGCCTAGCATCCCTGCTGGTACGCCCAGCTCGCTACTATTTTCTGGATGAACCCGAAAAACGGTTGGATGCCACCGGGGTGCAGTGGATTACCGAGTGGGTTGATTGGCGGGTTACGGACATCGGCGATATGGTCTGCATTGCTACGCATGACCCGCTACTCAATGAAATAGCGGGTACCGTCAATCTGCGTTTCCCCCTGAACCAAGAAGAGAGCCGGGCGTGAGTGCCCTACCGGTCGCCCGCAGCCGCGGGGACCGTTTCGTAGAGGTCTACAATTCTTTCTTTTACGTGGCGGTATTTTTCGCTATTGCAGCCACTATGGCCTACGGGCTCCGCAATGTTCGCGGTACTTACCTTTACTTCACCCTCAACGATCAGCAGGCCCTCCCCTTCTTTGCCGGTGCCCTACTGATTTCCAGTGCTGCCTTTGCCTGCATCCTCTACCTTCTAGGGCCGGTTGCTTATTCGTCCTCTGACCTTTTTTGGCGTTTCACCGGCCGCCTGCCATTACGCAATCTTTGGCGACGCACCGAGAGTTGGGCGGTGCTGGCGTCCTGGGGGCTGGTCTCCACTTTGCTCGCCACGATCTTTGCTCCTTTTTCAGCTGCCTGGCTGGTGGGAACAGCCCTTGCGACTCTGCTCTTCGGGGCGGTTCTCATGCAGGGAGCACTGGGTTGCCAACTGCTGGGTAGAAAGCTGCCTCTCCTGCTGTGGGCGGCAGGTGCTTTTACCCTTGGGGTGGTTGTGGTGTTGCTGACCACCACTAGTTTAGGGGCTGGCATAAGGCTAAACCTCGTGCCTTTCCTTACCGGCGGCTGGGTTTTGGCGGCGATCGTGGGTTCTTTAGCTCTAGCCCTCCGAACGGCGCGCACCCCGCTGGAATGGCGCGTAGCAACGGCGGCTTACGGCCGAAGTTCAATGCTGCTCTATGCTTTGCACAATGTTGGCGGGCCTGATGGTTACCGCTACTATGGCTCGGAAGGTTCCCGTACCCGGCGCCGGTTGAGCTCAGCCTCGGCGGCGCAGCTTTCGCTAGCGGCCTTGGCGGACAGCCTCTTACCGTTGATACTCACTGCCCTGGTCAGCTTACCTTTTGCTATCTTCCTGGGAGTGGGGTTCGGTGCCCTCGGAGCGGGGGCTGCTATCGCACTGGGCACGTGGGTTGTGGCCTCTTTCTACCGCTGGCTGACCCGTGAGTGGGCCTCTCACCAGGCTCTGCGCCAGTGGCTGGGGGCTCCTTACTTTCGCACCCTGCTGGGGTTCGCGTCAGGATCAGGGGTTGCTACAGCTGTCTATGTGCTGACCATGGCACTGGTTTTTCAACTACCTCTGCAGCTGGCTTTGGGCGGACTGCTCTTTGGGCTTGCGATAGCACTGGGCGAGGTAAACCCGCCCACCCAGTTCAACTACGACCTCACCTTCACCACCATTGAGGGGCTGACCGTGCCCCTTGAACCCATAATCGCTGCCGTAAAAACCGTGGGGCTTTTGGTGGGTATAACGGGTTCCTTCATGCTGGGTGGTGCTGCTCCGCTACTGGTGCCCGCAGGGTTGCTGATAGTGCGAACCGTGCAGCACCTGCGCTCTGCCCGCTAGCCTGCTGCCTGCGCGTAGAATGGTGGGGCATCTGCACCTGCCACCGAAAGGCCCCGCCCGTGAATCCCCTAAAACCTGCCCGCCTGGGTATAGGCATTATTAGCGCCGGGAAAGTGGGAGCGGTTTTAGGTGCCGCACTGCGTGCGGCCGGTCACGCTATCGTGGGGGTGCACGCTGTTTCTGAGGCCTCCAAAACCCGCGCTGAGGCGCTACTGCCCGGCGTCCCGGTGCTGACTATCCCCGAGATTGTTGAACGCAGTGAAGTGGTTCTTTTGGCAGTGCCCGATGACGCCCTGCCCTCACTGGTCAAAGGCTTGGCAGAAACTAAAGCCTGGCAGCAGGGGCAGATTGTTCTTCATACCAGCGGACGTCACGGTACCGATGTGCTGGCCCCCGCTAAAGAGTGCGGTGCTATCGGTCTGGCTATCCACCCGGCCATGACCTTCACCGGCCTGTCCCTTGACCTCACCCGCCTCAAAACCACCAGTTTTGGTGTCACCGGCCCTGCTCCCTTCCTGCCCATTGCCCAGGCGCTGGCTGTAGAGATGGGTGGTGAGCCGGTCCAGATTGCTGAGGGAGACCGGGTGCTCTATCATACTGCCCTCGCTCACGCTTCTAATCACCTGGTCACTATCACCGGTCAATCCCTGCAGATTCTTCGGTCTATCGGGGTAGAAGATCCCGCTCGTTACCTTGAACCTCTGCTGCGAGCGTCCTTAGATAACGCCTTATCAGCGGGAGAAAATGCGCTCACTGGCCCAGTGGCTCGCGGGGATGCGCACACGGTGGCTGCACACGCCCAAACCCTGGCAGGCTTTGCGGTAGAAGAAGAAGCGGGCGACATCAGTTCTGCTTATCTGGCCCTGGCACGCGCCACCGCCGAACGTGCCCACCGCCGCGGGGCGCTCACCGGTGAGCAGTACAATAGTGTGCTTGCAGCTTTGACGGTAAACTAGAGCCTGTCGTCCAGTGAAAGGACCTCTCACAGTCGTGATGAGCCAACCCGCTATTACACACACCATCGCTGATCTTGGTAACGAGATGCTCCTAGCGCGCACCAGTGCAGCCAGCCAGCTAAACGCCCAGATCGGCTCAAAAAAGCAGCTGACCGTAGGCTACGTCGCCACCATGGGCGCTCTGCATGAGGGGCATGCCACCCTGATTCGCCGCGCCCGCGAGCAGAATGACGTGGTGGTGCTGTCCATCTTTGTGAACCCCCTGCAATTCGGGCCCAATGAAGACTTCGACCTCTACCCCCGCACCCTTGAGGCGGACGCCGCGCTGGCAGCAGAAGCCGGAGTGGATGTTATCTTTGCCCCTACGGTTGAAGAAATGTACCCCGGTGGCCAGCCTCGTATTACGGTGTCCTCTGGCGGGCTCGGTCACCTCTTTGAGGGGAAAACCCGCCCCGGGCACTTTGACGGTGCGCTGACGGTGATTAACAAGTTCTTCAACATTCTCAAGCCGCTGACCGAGGGCGCTACGCTGAATGCCTACTTTGGGCAGAAGGACGCCCAGCAGCTGGCCCTGATGCAGCGCATGGTCACCGATTTCAACCACGATGTGGTCATCAAACCTGTACCCATCGTGCGTGCGGAGGACGGGCTAGCGCTATCTTCTCGCAACCAGTACCTCACCCCTGAGGACCGCGAAGCTGCTCTGGTGCTCTCCCGCACCCTGGCGCACCTGCGCGAAAAGTACATCACCGGCGTCCTTACCGATACCGCTGTGGACGAAGCGCGTGAGGCTATCAACAGCACCCCTGGCGTGCGTCTTGATTACCTTGAAGTGATAGATCCTGCCACCTTCCAAGCTCCCGTTGACGACCAGGGGCGTGTCCTGGCACTCGTAGCAGCCTACGTGGGTAGCACCCGCCTCATCGATAACATGGACATTAACTAGACCACCTTTGCACCAACCTCAGAACGGGTAAACCATTGACTGAACAGGGCACTACTGTGCACGAAAAGAACGATGTCTCAGAGCAGATGCAGATTCGCCTGGACAAGCGCGCTAAACTGCTTGAATCTGGCCGTGAGGCCTACCCGGTGGGTGTGCCGGTAACGCACACTGTCACCGAGATTCGCGAGAAGTATGATGGCAAGCTGGAGGCAGACCAGACGACCGGTGAGCTGGTGGGTGTCGCCGGCCGTGTGGTCTTTGTGCGCAATACCGGCAAGCTCTGCTTTGCCTCTCTGCAGCAGGGTAATGGAACCCGTATTCAAGCCATGATTTCTCTGGCTGGTGTGGGCGAAGAGGCACTGGCTGACTGGAAGGCCCTGGTTGACTTGGGTGACCACGTCTTTGTTCACGGTGAGGTGATCTCCTCCCGCCGCGGTGAGCTCTCCATCATGGCGGACTCCTGGCAGATGGCTTCCAAGGCACTGCGCCCCATGCCTAACCTTCACTCTGATTTGAACGATGAAACCCGCGTGCGTCAGCGCTACCTCGATTTGATGGTGCGCGATGAGGCTCGCCAGATTGTGCTCAAGCGCGCCAAGATTACCCAGACCGTGCGCGATGTGCTCAATAAGCGCGGCTACATTGAGCTGGAAACCCCTATCCTTCAGCTGATTCACGGTGGTGCTTCTGCCCGCCCTTTCACCACCCACCTCAATGCCTTTGACCAGCCCATGACGCTGCGTATCGCCACCGAGCTCTTCCTTAAGAGTGCAGCGGTGGGTGGCATGGAACGCGTCTACGAGATTGGCCGTGTCTTCCGCAACGAGGGTGTGGACTCAACCCACAGCCCTGAGTTCACCACCCTGGAGTGCTACGAAGCCTATGCTGACCAGTTCGTGATGGCTGATCGCATGAAGGAAATCATCATGACCTGCGCTGATGCCGTGGGTGTGCACCAGATTGAAACCGAGGCGGGCACCATTGACCTGACCGGTGAGTGGAAGTGGCTGGGTGTTTACCCCGGTTTGTCAGAGGTAGTGGGTCAGGAAATCACCCCCGAGACCACGGTCGATCAACTGCGCGCAATTGCTGCACAGCACGAGGTTGCCGTTGATCCCAAGTGGGACGCTGAGAAACTGGTCGTCGAGCTCTTTGGTGAGATTGTAGAACCTACTCTCATCAACCCCACCTTCGTCTATGACTACCCGCCCTCTGCCCAGCCCTTGGCACGCCAGCATCGCAGTGAAGCCGGTCTGATTGAAGCCTGGGACCTCATCATCGGTGGCATGGAACGCGGCACCGCTTTCTCTGAGCTGATTGACCCCGTGATTCAGCGTGAACGCCTCACTGAGCAGTCCAAGCTGGCAGCCGGCGGCGATGACGAAGCTATGCAGCTGGACGAAGGCTTCCTACGCGCTCTTGAACACGGAGCACCCCCCATGGGTGGCCTGGGACTGGGCATCGACCGCCTCGTGATGCTCTTCACCGGTGTGGGTATCCGTGAAACCATTCTCTTCCCGCTGATGAAGCCTGAAGCCGAGTAAGTCAGGCTGAGAAGCACCTATAAATATCGCCCATTGGCTCTAACCGATGGGCGATATTTTTGTGTTCACGGTAGATTGGTAGGAGCGAAACACTAAGGAAAAGAGTCACCATGGAATTCTTTATCGGGCTACTTCCCTCTATTGGGGCGGGCCTGGGCCTCTACTTCATCTTGCGGTGGATTAGCCGAGCTGACCGCACAGAACGTGCGGCTAAAAGCGATATTCAAAAGGACGCTGAGGCATGGTATGAAGCGGTCAAGAAAGATAAAGGCACTAAAGACCCTTTTGGTACCGGCAAAGAAAGTAAATAATTTACCGGTAAAATTTTTTCTCATTTCCCATTTTTATTCTCCCGGTGTATATTAATGACTGATATAGGTTCTCCTGTTAACTTGTTTCTAAACTTTTACCGAATCATCCCGTTTTCGGTTCTTGTGCGTTCATAAGGGTTCCTTGCCTTAACCACTGGATTATTTATATGAGGAGATAGTAATGGCTCAGAAAGTAAAGATTATTCTTGAAGATGATCTTGACGGCGGCCCCGCAGACGAAACCGTTCGCTTTGGACTAGATGGTGGATCATTTGAAATTGATCTGTCCAGCGCTAATGCGGCTCGTCTTCGCGACGCAATCCGCCCCTTCGCTGCTAAAGCTCGCCGTGTACAGGGCAACCGCACGCCCGGCCGTCCCGTCGGTTCACGTACCACCGCAGGTACTACTAAGCGCAACCCTGAAATCGCTGAAATTCGTCAGTGGGCACAGGAGAACGGTTACAAGGTATCAAGCCGTGGCCGTATTCACCAGGAAATTCAGGACGCTTACTACGCTGCTAAAAAAGATAAGTAGGGTTTAGAGTCTCACACTAAAGGTGGGTATCCCCTGATAAGGGGGTGCCCACCTTTATATATGTCAGCAAGGGATTAGCTTTCTCATTATAGTGCGGGCTTTAATGGGTATAACCCCTGAAAATTAGAGACGATAGGTAAATGGCGGAAGCAGGGGTTAATCAGAGATTCGCCAGGCTCTGGTTTTAAATATGCGATTGAAATAAATCTGCTCCCACCATTGGGTGCTCACCAGCACTCGACAAATATAATCTTCCCTCTCTAACGCCCGGTGCGTGAAACCTACCTTTTTCCCTCAAACTCGGCCCATTTTACTTTGTTGGCGAACGCAGTTCATTCCCTGGCGAACAGCCCCCCGTTCCCTTGCAAAGACGCGTAATCTTTGGGGTAATAATACGTTTCCAAGGAGTGTTCAATGTTTGAACGGTTTACTGACCGCGCTCGCCGAGTAATCGTGCTTGCTCAAGAAGAAGCACGCATGCTCAACCACAATTACATCGGTACTGAGCACATTCTGCTCGGTCTAATTCATGAGGGCGAAGGCATTGCTGCCCGCGCACTGGAATCACTGGGAGTGAATCTGACGGCTGTCCGGGAGCAGGTGCAGGAAATCATCGGTTCTGGCCCCCAGGCATCCAGCGGGCACATTCCCTTCACTCCGCGCGCCAAGAAGATTCTCGAGCTGTCCATGCGTGAGGCTATTCAGCTCAACCACGGCTACATTGGCACCGAGCACATTCTGCTGGGCATGGTGCGTGCCAATGAAGGCGTCGCCAACCAGATTCTGTCGAAGCTGGGTGCTGAGCCTGCTAAGGTGCGCCAGACCGTTATGGATCTCATCTCGGGATACCCTGGCAACAGCTCTGAAGGCAACAAGGAAGCTGCCGGTGTTGGGGCGGGTAACTCACGCGAAGGCACTCCCGCCGGTTCAGCTATCCTGGACCAGTTCGGCCGTAACCTGACTGCTGCTGCACGCGAAGGTAAGCTTGATCCCGTTATTGGGCGCTTCAAGGAGATGGAGCGCGTCATGCAGGTGCTCTCCCGCCGTACCAAGAACAACCCCGTGCTGATTGGCGAGCCCGGCGTGGGTAAGACCGCTGTCGCTGAGGGCCTGGCTCAAGCTATTGTTGCTGGGGACGTCCCCGAAACCCTCAAAGACAAGCACCTCTATACCCTGGATTTGGGTTCTATGGTGGCAGGTTCACGCTACCGTGGTGACTTTGAAGAGCGCATGAAGAAGGTACTCAAGGAGATCCGCAACCGCGGTGACATCATCCTCTTCATCGACGAGATTCACACCCTGGTGGGTGCTGGTGCCGCCGAGGGCGCTATCGACGCTGCTTCTATTCTTAAGCCTATGCTGGCTCGCGGTGAACTGCAGACCATCGGTGCAACCACCCTAGATGAATACCGCAAGCACATTGAGAAAGACCCGGCTCTTGAGCGCCGTTTCCAGCCTATCCAGGTGGACGAACCGGCTCCAGAAATGGCTATTGAAATTCTCAAGGGCCTGCGCGATAAGTACGAGGCGCACCACCGCGTCACTATCTCCGATGAGGCCATTGAGACCGCCGTTAACCTGGCTCACCGCTACATCTCAGACCGCTTCTTGCCTGATAAGGCAGTTGACCTGATTGATGAGGCCGGTGCTCGCCTGCGTATCAAGCGCATGACCACTCCGCCTGAGATTAAGGTGCTTGAAGAGCGTATCGCAAAGATCAAGGGCGAAAAAGAAGAGGCTATCGCCGCTAACGAGTTTGAGAAGGCAGCAGACCTGCGCGATAAAGAGCAGAAGCTGATTGCGGAGAAGGACGAAGCCGAGAAGACCTGGCGCAATGCCGGCGACGCCTTCGGTGAGGTTACCCCCGAAGTTATCGCCGATGTCCTGGCTGCCTCTACCGGTGTGCCTGTCTACAAGATTACCGAGGAAGAGACCAGTCGCCTGCTCAAGATGGAAGACGAGCTACACAAGCGCGTCATCGGTCAGGAGAACGCTATTAAGGCGCTCTCCCGCTCCATCCGCCGCACCCGCGCTGGTCTGAAAGACCCCAAGCGTCCCGGTGGTTCCTTCATCTTCGCCGGCCCCACCGGTGTCGGTAAGACCGAGCTGGCTAAGGCCCTGGCAGAGTTCCTCTTCGGCGATGAAGATGCCCTCATCACCTTGGACATGTCTGAATACCAGGAGAAGCACACCGTTTCTCGTCTCTTCGGTGCCCCTCCCGGGTACGTGGGCTACGAAGAGGGCGGCCAGCTGACCGAGAAGGTGCGCCGCAAGCCCTTCTCCGTGGTGCTCTTCGATGAGGTTGAAAAGGCTCACGCTGACCTCTTCAACTCACTGCTGCAGATTCTTGAGGACGGTCGTCTGACCGACTCTCAGGGTCGCGTGGTGGACTTCAAGAACACCGTTATCATCATGACCACCAACTTGGGTTCACGTGAGATGGCGCGCCGTGTGCCTGTCGGCTTCCAGCAGGTGGGCGATGACGCCGGCTCCTACGAGCGCATGCAGGGCCGGGTGATGGAGTCGCTCAAGGAGCACTTCCGCCCCGAGTTCCTCAACCGTGTGGATGATATCATCGTCTTCCCGCAGCTCTCAGAAACCGAAATTCTGCAGATCGTTGACCTCTTTGTCGCCCGCCTGGCTGAGCGTCTGCGTGAGCAGGACATGTCCATTGAGCTGACCGATAAGGCCAAGGTTCTTATGGCGACCAAGGGCTATGACCCCTCGATGGGTGCCCGCCCGCTGCGCCGTGAGATGCAGCGCAACCTCGAAGATCCCCTGTCAGAGAAGATTCTCTTCGGCGAGATCAAGCACGGTGAGAAGATTACCGTGGACGTTGAGGGGGAGGGCGAGTTGCAGAAGTTCGTCTTTTCTTCAGCGCCCCTGGGTGAGTTGGACAGTGCCAGCTTTGAGAAGGCTTTCAAGCAGAACGAGGCTGAGGAAGTTCCCGCAGTTCCCGAAGCTGAAATCGCCAACAAGGTTGCCGAGCAACAGGTTGAGGCTGAGGACGCCCGCGAAGCTGACGAAAGCTAAACCCACGGTGTAAGCCTTTGGCCGCCTGCTGGCCTTCCCTTTACCTCAGGATAGGGAAGACCGGCAGGCGGTTTTTGTTCCTTTGAGGGGGCTGGGTTGAGGTTTTAGAGCGCACTAGTGCTGAGTGGCGGTGCTGAACATCCGAAAAGATATCAAACCTTAACCAACCTCTCAGGTAGTGCCCAGCTTCTTTAAACGACAGCCCAAGGGTAGTGCGCCATACTTAAGTCATACGGTTCGAGAGAGCCCCTGGAGAGTTTTAGTGTGTATGGCTCAAAAGGACAAGAAGATTCTTGTGTGTATGTGTGTGTAATGATGTAAATCAGCCCCGCAGCTTAGGCCGCGGGGCTGATTTATTATCTCTGCTCTAGACTTAGACTATGACTCAACTGCTTGTTCGCGCCGCAACCGTAAAGGACGTCCCCGCTATTCAAGAGTTAGTGCGGCCCCTTGCGCTCGATGGGATACTGCTGGACAAGGAAGCGGTGACCTACTTTGAAGCCATTCAGGAGTTCTTAGTGGCAGAAGTAGACCGCGGCGCCGGGTCTGAACTGGTGGGGTGCGGGGCGCTGCACGTGATGTGGGAGAACATCGCAGAGATTAGAACTTTGGCTGCAGCACCGGATGCCCGCGGGCTAGGAGTGGGGCACCAGTTAGTGACCGCCCTCTTGGATCGGGCGCGTAAGCTCATGGTGAGCAGCGTCTTCTGCTTGACCTTTGAGGTGGACTTCTTCAGGCGCCAGGGTTTTAGAACCATGGAAAATCAGGAGCAGCTAGACCCTGAAACCTATATGGAGCTCCTTCGCTCCCGAGACGAGGGTGTCGCCGAGTTCCTGGATCTTGCGCGAGTGAAGCCCAATACCCTGGGTAATACCCGCATGATTATTGATCTCTAAACACGGCAGTTCTCACTCTGACCTGGGCCACATAAGTCTAGATGCCATTCAGCGACGCTAGGGCTATAGCTCATAGAACGCGCAGGGGTAGGTTAGAGCGAGACCAGCCCGGCTTTTTCTTGGGCCAATCCGTCTGCCAAGAGCCCCGCGTAGCAGCGGTCAATCTGCTCTGAGGATGAGTTGAGTGCCGCGAGGGCGCGGACGGCGGGTGCCAGCTCTGCGGGGTAGGCGAAGTCCGGTTTTCCACCGCTGGTCAAGAGTTCAGGGCTTACGCCTCCGCTAGCTGCACGGAGCACCGACAACATAGCACCGCGCAATTGGCGGTCAGTGCCAGCCCATGCCTGACCTTTGGGTTGGTAGTCAGCTTCGGGTTTACCTGCGGCCACCCAGGCACAGCGGTCAAACACCGGGCACTGCTCACACGAGGGAGACTTGGCGGTGCAGATGAGGGCGCCCAGCTCCATAACCGAGACGTTCCACAGGTTTGATTCTGCAAGATCTTCTGGCATCAGTGCTTCAGCCAGCCGGGTTTCAGCGGCGGTGAGAGCCTTGGACGGCAGTGCCTTGCCTGAGATAAGCCGGGCGTGCACCCGCCGAATATTGGTATCAATCACCGTGGCCCGGCGTCCAAAAGCAAAAACTGAGATAGCGGCGGCGGTGTAGCTACCTACCCCGGGCAGAGCCAGTAACTCTTCGTAGCTGGCGGGTACCTTGCCGCCGTGACGCTCCAGGACGGCAACCGCAGCAGCATGCAGACGCTGAGCGCGGCGGGGGTAACCTAGCCTGCCCCAGGCGCGCACTGCTTCACCCGGCTCCTCAGCCGCTAGATCAGCGGGCGTAGGCCAGCGCTCCAGCCAGGTTTCCCAGACCGGCAGCACCCGCTTGACGGGGGTTTGCTGCAGCATAAATTCGCTCACCATCACCTCCCAGGGGGTGTTAGCTCCGGTGCGCCAGGGCAGGTCACGGGCATGCTGCAGGTACCACTGGTTAATACGGTCGTGCAGCAAATCTATATCGCGGGCTGAGGGGAGGGCAGAAATCTGAGAGGAAGGCACCTCAACACTCTAAAACACCTGCTCATAAACCCGCTAATACGGTACATAAATTTTTCTGACCCGTACTAAACCCGGTACTCTAGTCTTATGTCAGAAAACGTTGATTCACATGGGGGCGTAGCTTCGCCCGAGGTTTACCGTCGCCGCCGCATCATTGCGCTTCTTGTCCTAGTCTTGGTGCTTCTGCTGGGCATTAGCCTGGTGAGTTGGCTCGTAGGTCGAGGCGGAGACTCTGAGCCCACGGCCGCTACCTCGTCAACCTCAGCTAGTGCCGAGGCTTTTAGCGATTTTAGCCAGCGCGCTACCGAATCAGCAACTGCCAGCCCCTCAGACAGCGAGAGCGCTGACCCCTCTGCTAGCTCTGATGAATCCGAGAGTGCAGAGCCTACTGAGTCTGCCTCCCAGGAGCCTAGTGAGTCGGCAGAACCCACTGAATCAGCGGAGCCTACTGAAGAGGCTACCCCTGAGCCCACTGAAACTCCCGCGGTAGTTGCTGCCTGCACCCCGGCTGACCTGCAGGTAAGCCTTACCGCTGACCGTACCAGCTATGCTGCCGGCCAGAACCCTGCCCTTGCGGTGGTCTACACCAACGCTTCGGATAACCCCTGCCTGGTCACCGGCGGCGTTGCTAACGTGGATATTAACATTACCTCTGGCCCCGCACAGGTCTTCAACTACGCCCAGTGCCATGCTGCACCCGCAGAGGACGCTCAGGTTGAAGCCGGCGCCACCAACACTACCTCGCTGAGCTGGGATCGTTCACTCAATGTATTGGGTTGCGGCACCAGCGCTAAAATTCAGCCCGGGCATTACTGGGCCACTGCCAGCGTTAACGGTGTGAACTCACAGCCGATACGTATCGTCGTTACTGGCTAAGGCGACGCAGTCTTTAGATGGGGAGTGCCCTCTTGTAGGGCGCTCCCTTTTTATATGCGCTGCTGGCCATCGCAGGCTGGGATGAGTTGCCGGGTAGACTACCATTGAACATGTGCTGACAGCTTATAGTGACTCCCTACTAAAAACCCTTGCCCAAATTGCTCCCGGGACGGAGCTGCGCGAGGGGCTAGAGCGCATCCTGCGTGGCCGCACCGGCGCCCTGATTGTGCTGGGCACTGACAAGACGGTTGCCGCGATGTCCTCCGGTGGCTTCGCTATTAACACCGCTTTTTCAGCCACACGCGTGCGGGAGCTTGCCAAGATGGATGGCGCTATCGTCTGCGATAAGGACGCCTCTACCCTGTTGGCGGCTGGCGTTCAGCTTCTACCGGACCCCAGTATTGAGACCAACGAATCTGGCACCCGCCACCGCACCGCTGAACGCGTAGCCAAGCAGACTGGCTTCCCGGTCATTGCGGTCAGCGCCTCAATGTCCCTCATCTCTGTCTATGCCGAGGGCATCCGCTACACAGTAGAAGACACACAGTCACTGATGAGCCGGGCCAACCAGGCGATTCGTACCCTGGATAGCTACACCGAACGTCTGGAGCAGGTGCTTCAATCCCTCTCGTCCCTAGAGATAGAGGCTAGCGTGACTATGCGCGATGTAGTCAGCACCCTCCAGCGCATGGAAATGGTGCGACGCATCTCCGTCGAGGCCGGGCACTACGTGGTGGAACTGGGCACTGTGGGCCGCCTAGTAGCCCTACAGCTTGAAGAACTCATCGCCAACGACCTTCCCGCCTCCTGGGTGGTCTTGCGCGACTACCTGCCAGCAGAAACCCCCGCTGAGACCCTGCACGGTGCCATAGCAGATCTTGAAGCCTTGGACGACAAAGAAATCGTAGACCTGCACGCCATCGCACAGGCCGTGGGTTTCAAAGATCACTTAGAAGCCCCCATGCACCCCCACGGGCACCGCCTACTGGCCGGAATTCACTCCATGCCCGGCGCCGTTGCCGACCGCCTGGTCTACCACTTCGACGGCTTGCAAGCACTGATGGCAGCCAGCCTGGATGACCTCCGTGCGGTTGAGGGCATCGGCGAACAGCGCGCCCGCGTGATCCGCGAATCCCTTTCCCGCATGGCAGAAAGCTCCTTGCTAGAACGCTTCATGTAAAGCCGTGTTCCCTACGTAGGTCTCTGCCGTGTGCCTCGCTGTGAGCTGACGCCGCTAAAAATGTCAGCCCGCGGCTCTATGCTGGTTTTATGGCTACTCGTAAGACTTCTCGCTCCCGCTCCGCTAACGCTTTTCGCTGTACTGAGTGCGGGTGGACGACCGCTAAGTGGGTGGGGCGCTGCGGTGAGTGTCAGCAGTGGGGCACCGTTGAAGAAGTTGGGGGAGCCGTTACCGCTAAAACCACGGTAGCTTCCAGCGTGCAGAACCCGGCTCGGCCCATTGCTGAGGTGGACTCGCGGGTGGCGCAATATATGAGTACCTGCAACCCGGAGTTTGACCGTGTGCTGGGCGGTGGCCTGGTGCCCGGTGCGGTGATTTTGATGGCGGGGGAGCCCGGCGTCGGTAAGTCCACCCTGCTGCTTGATGTGGCGGCTACTTTTGCCCGTGGGCAAGGGGCTACCGGGGGAGCAGCGGCTAAACCCCACAATGTGCTTTACGTGACCGGTGAAGAGTCAGCGGCGCAGGTGAAGTTGCGGGCTGACCGTATCAATGCTGTTGCTGACACCCTTTATTTGACCAGTGAAACCGATTTGGGCACAGCTCTAGCGCATATTGAGCAGGTGAACCCATCCTTACTGGTGGTGGACTCCGTGCAGACTCTGGCTTCTAGCGAGGTGGAGGGCAGCGCCGGTGGTGTCACCCAGGTGCGCGAGGTCGCGGCGTCCATTATTGCAGCAGCCAAGAGCCGCAATATGTGCACCCTATTGGTGGGTCACGTGACCAAAGAGGGCACTATCGCCGGCCCACGCCTCTTGGAACACCTGGTCGATGTGGTCTGCCAGTTTGAGGGTGATAAGCACTCACAGATTCGCATGCTGCGCGCCATTAAGAACCGCTTTGGCCCCACTGATGAGGTGGGTTGCTTTGATATGCATGAGGACGGCATCGCCCCGGTGACTGACCCGTCTGGGCTTTTTGTATCGCGTACTCCGCACCCGGTGGCAGGCACGTGTGTCACCGTGACCATGGAGGGCCGCCGCCCCCTGCTAGCTGAGGTGCAGGCGCTGCTGGATCAGAGCGCTACTCCGCAGCCGCGCCGTGCCACCAGTGGGTTGGACGGCGCGCGAATTTCTATGTTGCTGGCAGTGTTGCAGAAGCGAGCCGGCTTCAACGTGGGCAAACTGGACTGCTATATCTCAACGGTGGGCGGCGCTAAAATTTCTGAGCCTTCCGCCGATCTTGCCTGCGTGATCGCACTCGCTTCAGCCGCTCAAGATAAACCCCTGCCCCGTAAGCTAGCCGTTTTTGGTGAGGTAGGTCTAGCCGGTGAGGTGCGGGCGGTGCCCGGCATTCGTCAGCGCATTGCCGAGGTGGGAAGGCTAGGCTTCACCCACGTCATCGTGCCAGCCTCGCCTGCCGGGGTGGGTGAGGTACCTGCTGGTGTCTCAGTACGTGAGGTCGCTTCGCTAGCTGATGCTCTTGCTCTGCTTTTCCCCGGAGCAGGTAGCTAGAGGCCTACCTTTTTTTGGAGCTGAACTCCTCTTCGATGATGGTCAGCTGGGCGGTGTTGAGCTGTCGTTGTTTCTCTACCCGCTCGGCATAAGGAGCTCTGCTCGTAGCTACTGAGGCTTGGTTGATTTGTTGTTGGGGCAGTTCTGAGGTTGCTGTACTTTTATCTTTAGCGCGCAAAACGGCAGTCAGTTGACGGGTATCAGCCCGGTGCTTATCTGACTGATTAGGCTGCTGGGTGGGGATAGCGCGAGTCTTGGGGGCATGCTCGGTAATGGAGTCGTCCAGCGGCACCAGCATAGAGGCCGCCTCGTCGTGGGTCAGCCCCGAAGCTTCAAGTAAGTCAACCACCAGGGGGCGGAGCATCAGCACCAGCGCCTCAGCTTCAAGGGAGCGAACCCCCATGATGTGGGGCTCCAGGCGGCTTGCGAGCAGGGACAGCTCGCGGCGTGCTTCTGCGCGGCTGGCTCGGCGCACATCGGCTTCGGGCTGAGACATTCCCCGCCCCAGAGCGTCAATAGCGGTGCTCACGGTACGCAGGGCATCGGCCAAGGACTGGGCAGCTTCAGAGGAGATGTGTACGTTGTTGATGGTGGACGCCATGCGCCGGTTGAGCACGCGGGTATTGCGGATCGCGTAGTCAATCTTGGTGAGGGTCTGCTGGTAGCGGTCAAGCTCCTGCATGTGGTTACGCCCCGTCCACGCAAGTTTTGCCATGCCCTTTGAGGTGATGATGTCCCGCTCGCAGACGTTGTAGAGGGGTTGTAAGCGGCGGGCGCTAGAGAGCGCGTGCCAGGCTTCCGTGCCGTCATAATGTTCCATGGCAAGGGCGGCATCGCTAAAGACCTTAGCGAAAGATTCCATGAGGGTGCTGGCGTTCTCTCGCGGTGTGCGTCGGGGGTCCTTGGGGAAGAGGAACATGAGCAAGAAAGCAAAGAGGCCACCGATGATACCGTCCAGACTGCGTGAGAAGACACCATCTGTATTGGGTGGTAGTAGAACCACCAGAGCCGATTGCAGGCCCATCTGGATGGTGAAAAGAATGCCGTTATCGAGGAAGCGTGCCAGCATGATGGAGAGGAACATCACCACTCCGGCTTGCCAAATACCGCGCCCTAGAGCCAGCATCATGAGGTCGCCCATGAGGATGCCCAGGGTCACGCCTAGAGAAACTTCGAGGATGCGGCGGGCATGGGTTGCGCCGGTGATGTAGCCCAGGGAGACGATAGCTGCGGTGGCAGCGAAGATGGGTTCTGTGTGCCCCAGTACCTTCTCGGCAAAGAGGTAGGCGCCGATGCCAGAGACCACGATTTGCAAGGACTGGAAGAAACCGTCCTGCATACGCCTGACACCTTCGTGTACGCGTGTGCGTGCACCGGTTTGTATTTTCTTCACGTTCTGCCCATAACCCATATCTACCAGTTTAGCCGGGTTAGGTAAGTGAGACCGGCCGGGAGGGGCAGCTTCCTTATGATTGGGCTGCTGGTGGATTTCTCTTATCAATAAGCCGTCTAGTGTTCACCGCTCGTTCACTTGTTTCTAGCCCTTTTAATACCTAGGTTCTCTAGAGTCAGATGCGTTAGACCACGGTTTCCTGCGCCGTCCACCACCTCTCCGGTGGGCATACAGGACCTATGAAAAGGACATACATTTGAAGGCTAAGTCATTTACCCGTTTGGGTGCTCTCACATTTGTTGGCGCACTGGCGCTGACTGCTTGCGGTTCAGATAACGCAACCGGCACCGCAGATGGTGGCTCCAACAGTGGTTCTGGCGACTCATCCTTGCCCTCCACCCCGCTGACCGGCGTTGGCGCCTCCTCGCAGCAGGCAGCAATCACCGCTTGGGAATCAGGGTTCTCAGATCTCGGTGGCCAGGTTCAGTACTCACCCGATGGCTCCGGCGCTGGCCGTGAAGCTTTGCTGGCTGGTGGCGCTCAGTTCGCTGGTTCAGACCGTGCGCTTAAGACTGAAGAGTGGGAGCAGTCCAAGGAGGTCTGTGGCCCCGAAGGTGCAATCAACATCCCCGTTTACATTTCCCCGGTAGCCGTTGCCTTCAACCTGCCCGGCATTGATTCACTCAACCTGGATGCTGAGACCATCGCCAAGATTTTCAAGGGTGACATCACCACCTGGAACGATGAAGCTATTGCCTCTCAGAACGATGGCGTGGACCTGCCTGACACCAAGATCACCGTGGTTCACCGTTCAGATGACTCGGGTACTACCGAGAACTTCACCGAATACCTTGAAGCTGCCTCCAACGGCGCTTGGGATGTTGAAGCAGATGGCAACTGGCCTTCACAGTACGCCGGTGAATCCAACAAGGGCACCAGCGGTGTTGTCTCCACCACCTCATCCACCGAGGGTGCTATCACTTATGCAGACGCCTCAGCTATCGGTGACCTGGGCAAGGTCAGCGTCAAGGTAGGCGATGACTACGTTGAGCTTTCAGCAGATGCAGCAGCTAAGGCCGTTGAGCTTTCAGAGCGCACCGGCGGTATGAACGAGAACGACATGGCGATCACGCTCAACCGCACCCCCGAGGACTCCAGCGCCTACCCGGTTGTTCTGGTTTCCTACCACATCGTGTGCTCCGGCTACTCAAGCCAGGACAACGTTGATCTGGTGAAGGCCTACGAAAGCTACGTCGTCAGCAGCGAAGGTCAGCAGGCAGCAGCAGACGCTGCCGGTTCAGCTCCTCTGACCGATACCTTGAGCTCAGATGCCAAGACCGCTATCGACGCCATTGAAGTAACCCAGTAAGAGATCCTGATGCAAGGAAGCGGTGCGGCCGGCACATTGGGCCGGTCGCACCTTCTCTTGCCTAACGTTCAAAGGCAGAAACACTCACCATGTCAATCTCAGCAGACGCTCTTAAGCCTTCCGGCAATAAGCGCACTCAGACAAAAGACCTACCGGATGTTGGTAATCCGGCAGCCGACAAAATTTTTTCCGGTATCTCTCTGGCCGCGGGCATCCTTATCCTGGTGGTGCTCGCTGCCGTAGCTATCTTCCTGGTAGCTCAGGCCCTACCGGTTTTCACAGCAGATTCAGAAGACCTGACCTCCGGTAGCTTCTTGAAATACATCTTGCCGCTAACTATCGGCACCCTGATTGCCTCGACAATAGCCCTTCTCCTGGCAACCCCCATCGGCATTGGTGTGGCACTTTTTATCTCTCACTATGCCCCTGCCCGGCTCTCCAAAGGTATCGGTTACGTCATTGACCTGCTGGCAGCCATCCCCTCCGTCATTTTTGGTGCCTGGGGCGCCTCCGTCCTGGCCCCCAAAATTGTGCCCTTCTATGACTGGCTTGCCACCTACCTAGGCTTCCTGCCCATCTTTGAAGGCCCCGCCTCACAGACCGGCAAGACCATTCTCACCGCCGGCATTGTTCTCGGCATTATGATCCTGCCCATCATCACCTCCATGTGCCGCGAAATTTTCATTCAGACTCCTAAGCTACAAGAAGAAGCAGCTCTAGGTTTGGGTGCCACCCGTTGGGAAATGATCCGTATGACGGTATTCCCCTTCGCCCGCGGCGGCATTATCTCAGCCGTGATGCTGGCTCTGGGCCGTGCGCTAGGCGAGACCATGGCGGTGACTCTGGTGCTGGCATCAGGCCCTCTGACTGCTTCACTGATTACTAGCGGTAACCAAACCTTTGCTTCTGAAATTGCTCTCAACTTCCCCGAAGCTTACGGGCTGCGTATGAGCGAGCTTATCGCCGCTGGCCTGGTTCTCTTCGTGATTACCCTCATCGTCAACGTGATAGCCCGCCTTATCGTGTCTCGTTACAAAGAATTCTCAGGAGCCAACTAATGACCGCTACTCCTGCTCACACTTCACGCCTGACCAGCGGGCAAGCACCTAAGTGGCTTCCCCTGGCGATTCTCGCGGTATCACTGATACTGGGAGCGGCTGCCTCCGCTCTTATAGGGTTCTCGATTGCCACCTTCGCCCTCTTCTCCGGCCTCATCTTCATTATTGCCGGCCCCCTGATTGTTGGTGCTATTGAGGGCCGACGCAAGGGTGCGGATGCCTTAGCCCGTTACATGGTGTACGGAACTTTCCTGATCGCCCTCATCCCCCTAATATCGGTGCTCTACACAGTGCTAGCTCGCGGTGTGCCCGGTCTTTCGGGTGACTTCCTGATGAACAGCATGAAGGGCGTCACCGGCGTCCACGATAATGCCGCAGCCAGCGGCGAAGGCAACGTGCTCGGCGGTATCTATCACGCAATCATCGGCACCCTGGAAATCACCCTGCTGGCAACCCTTATCTCGGTGCCCATTGGCCTGCTGACCGCCATCTACTTAGTGGAATATGGCGAGGGCAAATGGCTAGCGAAAGCGATTACCTTCTTTGTGGACGTCATGACCGGTATTCCCTCCATCGTGGCGGGTCTATTCGCAGCCTCCTTCTTCGCCCTAGTCACGGGTAACCCCATGAACCGTATGGGCCTAGTCGCCGCAGTGGCTCTGTCTGTGCTCATGATTCCCACTGTGGTCCGTAACGCAGAAGAAATGCTGCGCATCGTACCCAACGAGCTTCGCGAAGCGTCCTACGCCCTGGGCGTGCGCAAGTGGCGCACCATCACCAAGGTCGTTATCCCCACCGCCATCTCGGGTATCGCATCAGGTGTCACCCTAGCCATCGCACGCGTCATCGGTGAAACTGCCCCCATTCTGGTGACCGCAGGCTTCGTTACCTCCATCAACTGGAACGCGTTTAGCGGCTGGATGGCAACCCTGCCCACCTACATCTACTACCAGATTATGACGCCCACCAGTCCCACCGCTGCCGCCGTCTCTGAGACCCGCGCCTGGGCTGCCGCTCTTATCCTGATTCTGATTGTGATGGTGCTCAACCTCATTGCCCGCGCTATCGCCAAGATCTTCGCCCCAAAAACCGGCCGCTAACAGCGCCGCCCACAGACTTTTTAGACAAGGAAACCAACAGTGTCAAAGCGTATCGACGTCGAAAACCTCAACGTATACTACGGCGACTTCCTGGCCGTGGAAGATGTAAACATGGCTATTGAGCCCCGCTCGGTCACCGCCTTCATCGGCCCCTCCGGTTGCGGCAAATCTACCTTCCTGCGCACCCTTAACCGCATGCACGAGGTTATCTCTGGTGCCCGCGTAGAAGGCAAGGTGCTACTGGACGGCGACGACCTCTACGGCAAGGGCGTAGACCCGGTAGTGGTGCGCTCACAGATCGGTATGGTCTTCCAGCGTCCCAATCCCTTCCCCACCATGTCCATCCGTGAAAACGTACTGGCGGGCGTGAAGCTGAACAACCGCAAAATCTCAAAGACTGATGCTGACGAACTGGTCGAAAACTCCCTGCGTGGGGCTAATCTCTGGAACGAAGTTAAGGGCCGCCTGGATAAGCCAGGCTCAGGTCTTTCCGGTGGCCAGCAGCAGCGCCTGTGCATCGCCCGTTCCATTGCGGTGAAGCCCGACGTGATTCTTATGGACGAGCCCTGCTCGGCTCTTGACCCCATCTCAACCCTGGCGGTCGAAGATCTCATCAATGAGCTCAAAGAGGAATACACTGTGGTGATCGTAACCCACAATATGCAGCAGGCTGCTCGCGTCTCTGACAAGACCGCTTTCTTCAACATTGCTGGTACCGGTAAGCCCGGCAAGCTTATTGAATATGCTCCCACCCAGGAGATTTTCAATAACCCCAGTGAGAAGTCCACCGAGGACTACGTCTCGGGCCGCTTCGGCTAAGAGTCAGCTCACCCCCCCATAGTTTCCCCACCCTGAAAAGTACAGGCGTAGGGGCAGCAGGCACGCCGCTCGCTACCTTGCTTTCTCAAGCTGAGATGAGAAAAGCACGGTAAGCGGGCGGTGCCTTTTGTGTGAGCGGGCACTCTCTTAAACCCTGCCGTGGCAAATTCCCTTGACTGGTGCAGAGCGTCCAGCCAAGGAGGCAGAGCGTTCCAGCCAAGGAGGCAGTGGGCTTAGACAGAGAGCAGGGGCGAGAACGCCAAAAAGAGGATGGCTGAGATAGCAAAACTCGCCGGTATGGTGATGACCCAAGTGAGGATAATGCGTAGCACGATTTTGTGCCGCACCGAGGCAAAGCGCTGGTTGACGCCAGAACCTAGAGCCGCTGAAGCGGTGAGGTGAGAGGACGAAACGGGAGTGCCTAAGAGGAACTGCAGGAGCACCAAGGCTAGGGCTGCGGAGCTTTGTGCAACCGCTCCGCGAAAAGGATCTATGCGCACCATTTGGTGGGCGAAGGTGTAGCCGATGCGGGAGCTGCCACATGCCGTGCCTAGTCCTAAAATCAGTGCGAGAAAGATAGTTGCAATTATCTGCGTTGATCCCTGCATGCTGTACTCGGCACTTAACAACATAACAGCAAAAATGATGACTGCACGCTGACCTGTCTGGATGCCGTGCACCAGGGAAATCAGGGAGTTGGACAGCGAGAGAACGTTGCGGGATGCCTGGTTGACTGTGGAGGGGTAAACGCGGTGTATCAAGCCGAAGAAGGGGAAGACGGCCGCCCAGGAAAACACAAAAAGAAGGAGGGGTGCAATCACCAGGGGGATGACCGCAAAAAGGACAAGTGGTTCGTTGAAGGGGTTGAACTTGCCCAGCCCTACTGCCTGCGCGGCCCAGGCCCCTCCAGCTAGACCGCCGAGCAGGGCATGGGTTGAGGAAGAAGGCATACGATACCACCAGGTCAGCATGCCCCAGATACAGACGGTCAGCAGGCTGACGAGCGCCATACTGAGACCGATATTGTTATGGGGCACGGTGAGCCAACGAGTAGTCACCGGCATCAAAAGGGTGCCTGCAATGAGGAAACCCATAAAATTGAAAAAGGCGCTAGAGCGCAGAGCGATGCGGGGGGTGAGGGCTCTGGTTTTAACCGGGATAGCCGTCCCGTTCGGTGCGTCATGAAACCCGGTGATAAAGGTGAAACCTACGAGGGCAAGGCAGCAAAGGGCAAAGAGGGTTGCGGTCACGCTAGAATTCCTGCACGATGATACGCCCAATTTCTGTGGCAACGGATTTCATTGCCTCGGAGGCTTCAACCAGTTTATGAATAAAGACGGTGGTCTGTAAGTAGCGGGTGTGCTTATAGCGCCCCAGGGCGTCGGCGTCGTACTCCTCTGCGATGCGCACCGCCTGCTTGTTGAGCCGCAGTAGGTTAATCCAATAGTCATCGAAACTCTGTAGCTCGCTTAGACGCGGGATGATGGCGCTGGTGAGTATCGCCTGACGCTGAATAAGGTCAAGTAAGGTGGCGGCCTTGGGCGAGAAACGGACGATGGTGTAAAGGTGCATGATGTTAGCTGCCGAGGCTAACTTCTCAACGGCGGTGTTCAGCTCAACAGCGAGGGTATAGATATCTTCGCGGGGAATGGGGGTAGAGAAGGAGCTGCGCACTGCGGTCATGGTGGTGAAGAGTGTGTCTACGGTTGTTGACTCATGATTGAGCATGCGTTCTAGGAGCTCTGGGTAACGTTCCTCTGGGGAACCAACCATTTCAGAGAGAATAGCTGCTGATTCCGCCACCTGATCTGCTAAACCTGCAAGCGCTTTAAGAGAGCTGTTTTCTTGGGGAAACATGCGCTGAAGCATGGGCTGCCAGTCTCCTGTGTGTTAACGATGGTTGGTGAATTCTCTAACATGGTACAGCCGCAAAGTTAACGAATGGTTCGGTGGGTGCCCTGGCACTTCAGGGTACAAAAAACCGGGCTCCCACTCAGTGCTGATATTTGAGCTGGAAACCCGGATATTTGATGAAGTTTAGCGATGCCAGGCTGGGAGCGCCTCTCGGCGACAGGCCGCTCGAAGCGGCTAAATATTTGGAGCCCGGGGCTACCTATTATCAGCCTGGCATCTGTTACTAATCTTTCTCTTCTTCGTCTCGTCTGTCAACTTTTAGTGAAAAGTTTTTCTCGGTCTCTAGTCAAGGGTACTGGCTCGCCACTTAGCGGCAGAAGTTTCTAGCCCTATGGCTGTATTCAACAGTTTCTTCGCTCCTGCTCTTAGCCGGGTGGCACGACTGGCAGCCTCAGAGCGAACCTCTTCGGAGGGACTGAACCGGTGGAGGGTTTCGTCTCGGGCATCCGCCTGCATCTTAAGCTGTCCGTGGCGTAGACCCAGTGCAACATCGTCCTGTCCCAGGGAGAGTACTCGGCAAAAGGCCGCGAACCGTTCGAGCGCTATATCGAACTCGCCGGTGAAGGCCCCGGCGAGAATGGCGTCCACGGTGGTGCAGATTTCTTCTGCGTTAGGTGGTGAGGGGACGCCGGCGAGCACGTAGGCTGCGTAGTTGGAGTGCATACCCCGCTGGTAGTAGTGGCTGATGAGTGCGGGGTTCTTTCTGATGACGCCGCGCAGCGCGTAAATACGCCAGAGGGAGCCAGGCAGGGTGATAGGCGCTGCTTGTGCCCAAAGCTGCGCAACCGCTTCGAGGCCGAACTCGTCAGTGAAGCGCACCAGGCGTTTAGTGACAGAAGGGTCTGTGCTGGCGCGTCCGCGGTCAAGAATGAGCCGCGCAGAGGTGTGCGCGGCGCGCGTTGTTTCCTCGGGGCTGGTGCCACCGGGGTAATAGTCGAATTGGTCGGGGGAGAACTTCACCGGCCGGTGATACCTTGCCTGAGATGCCATAGCGTTTAGTTTAGCTTGACTGCGATATCGGCGCGGAGGGAGAGGGGGTAGCCTTTTTTGTGCCCAGCAGGGGTTGGGTGTATAGTGGTTTCTGCTGAGTTTTGCTCAGTGGATGCGCCTTTAGCTCAGTTGGTAGAGCATCGGACTTTTAATCCGTGGGTCGTGGGTTCGAGCCCCACAGGGCGCACATATTACCCCTCACCTAGCAGGATAGGTGAGGGGTTTTTCTTTACTCTGGGCAGGTCCCTTTCAAGCTCGCTTAAGCGTTTCCTTGCAGGGATTCAATGAAACCGACCACAAGAAACAGAATAAGGATGCTAGTACTACCTAGGAGGAAAGTTATGATAGCGGTCTTAACCATCTTCCCTAAGGCGAATAAGAGGGAAGATAGCAAGAAGAGAGTAGTAATGCCGACTGCTGTGATTAGGGTTTCCTGTGGCGAATGGGTCCCAGTGAAGAAAATCCCAATGTACCAACCTAGCGTAGGAATGAATATTGCTATAGCCAGTTTCTGATAGGTGCCCTCCCGCAATTTCATGACTGATTCCTGATTATCTCTTGTAGCTTCTTATGAAAAGGGGTTGCATACCGGATGCATAAAAGCAAGCTTTACGGCTGCTGCCATGGCCCTTTCTTTGCTTCCCATCCTGTGGGAAAAACGGTCGATTTCTGCCTTGAGTTGAGCATCGCAATAGCAACTGAGATAGCCGCGTTGTGCGTAGCACTTGTCATGGCGCATGCAAAGTGTATCAAGTGTATCTACGGGGGCGCCGGGGCCACTATGTCCAGGGCCACACCAATTACCCCAAACTGGAATCTTAATGCCTTGCGGTTGTGCATAGCGTTCAGAGCTGTAAGAGTTGCTTGTGTGAGCTGGTTGCGGTGAGGAATCGTGATTCTGGGCTTGCTGGATACGATTAAAATTCTGGCCAGCCTGGATGATTTGGCTGTGTTCACCAGCAGCTAGGGCCGCCTCTGTATTGAATGCTACACCTGAACTGGTTGGGACTAAATATCTTTCGACACCTGAGGTTAACTCACCGAGTTCAAGATTGGCGGTGCTGGACGCTGGTTGATCAGCAATAGGTAATGGAAAGGCGAAAGCAACCTGATGAGAGATGGCAACAGGGGCAAGCGCTATACAGGCAATAGCGAGTGCTTTGAGGCTTATTCAAAAGGGGTCTTCTGGTGAAGCAAGATCAGCTCACCAGAGACCCCTCTCGCCCGGTCTCATAAAAGGCTATGAGGAGGAATCGAGCTTAACCAGGGAGAGGTCAAATTCAAGCGTAATTTTATCGGCAACCATTACGCCGCCGTTATCAAGCACCTGGTTCCACTTAAGTCCCCAGTCTTTACGGTTAATACGGCGGGTTCCCTCTAGGCCAGCGCGCGTGTTACCGAAGGAGTCTTCGCTAATACCGGTGAGTTCTAGCGGAATTGAGATAGCCCGCGTAACCTCACGGATGGTAAGGTTTCCGGTCACGATAAAAGCGCCTTCATCAATTTCATCAACAGTCGTTGAGGAGAAGGTGATCGTAGGGTAGGTTTCAGCATCAAAGAAGTCAGCACCCATCAAGTGCTGGTCCCGATCACCGCTACGGGTTTCGAGGCTGTCGACGTGAAGCACAATATTTACTTCGCTTTCACCCTGCCCGACATCTTTAATATTGGCCTTACCTTCAAATTGACCAAATTCGCCACGTACTTTAGTGACCATTGCGTGACGAGCTGAGAACCCAAAACGGGAGTGCTGAACGTCAACATCCCATTGTCCGATGAAATCCGGATTCATAATCTAATTTAATTCTTTCGTTTTAGGGTTCGCGTTTAATTTAGGTTTACGCAGCTTTTAAATTCTAGGTCTTACTTGGGACAACAGGTACAGGTAAGACATCAAAAATCTGCATGTAATTATAACAATATAAACCGCTTCTCCCCTACCTGTAAATACACTGAGACGTACTGAGGCTTATTCAAAAGTAGGAACACACCCACACCCCACCAACTAGACAACGGCCCCACCAGCGGCAAAAATAAGAGGATTAAATCACTACAAATAACCTCAAGCCATACCGGAAGAACCGTTGCTCCACCAGCGTACAACAGGACTCACACCTCAGCAATTCACCGTGCTCCTGACAGACCTCACCTCTCATATCACCTGGGCAAAACCAGGCGGAAGGCCGCCAGCGCTCACCCTAGCCCAGGCGCTGAAAGTGACCTTGCTTTATCATCGACACAACCTCACCGAAGAACTCCTCGCAGAAATCTTCAGCACCTCCCAGCCCACCATCTCACGGACCCTCAACACCGTTGAAAAAGCACTTGAGAAAGTCTTCAGGCCGCTGGGACAGTCTTTAGAAAACAGCCTGAAGATCCCTGGTTCACTGGTTATCGACGGCACACTGATTCCCACCTGGAACTGGCGTTCATTAGGGAAAATAAACTTTTCTGGTAAGCATAAACGTGCTGGTTTCAACCATCAAGTGATTTGCACCCTGGACGGGAAACTACTGGCCATCACTGACCCAGTCCCTGGCGCTAGGCATGATGTCTATGCCTTCAAACATCATGACCTGCAGAAGTATCTTGATGAGAGCACTTTAGCTGATAAAGACTACATCGGGTTGGGGCTGGCCACCCCAGTAAGACGCAGCAAAGCCCGCAGGATGCCTACAGATGTGAAGGTGGTGAACAGGTTCATTAATTCACGCCGATCGGTGGTGGAGCGGGTTATCGCGCAGGTCAAGACGTGGCGGGTTTTGCATACAGGTTTCCGGCGGCCGCTGAGCGTGTATGGGCGGGTGTTTGCGGTGGTTCGGGGGTTGGTGTTTTATGCGGCTGGGAGGACTTTTGAATAAGCCTCTTTGCGTAGCTTCTGAGTAATCATGACTCATCCAAAATAGCTGGGCTATGGTGCTCTTAGCGCATATCTAGATAGTAGCACATTGTAGTGATTTATATCAACATTATACTTTTGGGCTATGTGTTTGAGCCTGTCGATGATGGAGTGGGGGACTGAATGGTTCTCGTCTCTGACTCCAGATACTGAGTTTTATGGTAGTGAGATGATGAATGGGTACGTCCCGTGGGAAAAGGTGGGCGCTCGTGCGAAGCTTGCAATGTTTCGGAAGATATTCACTGCAATTCATGAGGCTGTAGATTGGAACTTTTAATCCGTGGGTCGTGGGTTCGAGCCCCACAGGGCGCACAGTAAAAGCTCCTCACTTGGTAAAACAGGTGAGGGGCTTTTTTGGTGGGAAAATCTCTACGTGAGAAGTTGCATGGGGTCCGTGCCTTAAATAGTTCTTTACATGCGTTCAATAAAGCTAATGATGAGAAATGAGATCAGGATACGTGTGATAGCGAGGAGGAAAACTGCGCTACTGGTCTGTTACCTCCCGGGGTAGATGTAGTAGAATTTGATTCTAAAAAGATAGTCATATCGATCATTCACTCACTCGCAGAGGATATTATGTCGCAACAATCCCGCCGTAGCATCGTTAAAGGGGCGGCTTGGGCCGCTCCCGCCGTCCTAGCAACAGCCACTATACCCGCCTACGCCGCCTCCATGCCCGCCCTGGATGGTTGGGTGCTAAATACAACTAATTGCTCTCGGTATGGTGGAATGACCTACACCATCAATGGTCAGGGTGCTTACCCCCAACGCGGGCTATGGGTTTCAAACGCCCCAGCTTCAGCACAAATCGGCGCAACCAAAGTAACCCAGTATATTTCCAACGCCGCTGGCCAACCCCAGTTTCAAAAAGGCGGGACCGCGAATGAATGGTCAAACCTCGTCTATGACCCCGCTGCCCCCGCCAAAACCGGCTACCGTGCCTACACCACTACGTTTAATGGAACGTGGAAATACAACGCCACCAATAAGCTGTGGTTCCCCAGCACCCTGCCTTACTTCACAACAACTGTGGGCAAATGTATCACGGCCCTGCAGGTCATTACAGCGCGTTCTGTCACCGTTAACGGCACGGTCTATTCCTTTGAACGTGCGGGTACTCTACAGCCAGCATAACTGTGTCTATCTAGCGCTTTTGCTCGACCGGGCGGACGCCTGCCGGGTCAGTTGCGCCCCACTCCGCCCAGGAGCCGTCATAAACAGCGATTTCAGTGTAACCAGAGACATAGGCCGCAAGTGCCCCAATGCAGGCAGTAACACCTGAACCGCAGCTAAAGACCAGGGTCTGTCTGCCTCCGGCAGCGGCGTCCACTGCCTGACGCAGCTGCTCTGGGGCAACAAATGCACCCTGATCATCCAGTAGAGATGTGAAAGGCAGATTAACCGAACCGGGGATGTGCCCTGCCCGCAAACCCTCCCTGGGTTCGGGCTCAACCCCTGCAAAGCGGCCAGTGCTGCGCACATCAATCACCTGCGCGCTCTCGTGCTGGGCGAGGGCTTTGGTGGTCAGGGCGTCCACAAACAGTTCCCGATCCTCAGCCACAAAAGAGCCGGTGGTAAAAGGCCCACGGTTAAGCGGGAGCTCGTTGAAGCCAGCTTCGAGCCAAGCCGGTAGCCCGCCGTCCAGAATTGCCACATTATCGTGGCCCATCGCCACGAACATGAACCAGCCGCGTGCCGCAGAAAAGAGCCCCTGCCGGTCGTAAATTACGATGGCTGAGTCTCGATTCACTCCCAGTGCACGTACCCGCTGTTCAAAGACGTCCGCCGATAGCATGGTGTGCACCCCTTCATCTGCGCTCAGAGGCCCGTCAATATCAAAGCGGCGAGCGCCGGGAACACCCGTGGTAGCGCCAGAGAACTCGCCCACAGAAGCGTCCAAAATAATCAGGTTGGGCGCCGCAAGGTGAGCGGCTAGCCACTGTGCCCCCACGATGGGGAAGCGAAGGGTAAGTGCTTCTAGCGAGGTGGTCATCATGCTACTTTCTCTCGGGTACGTGCCTCCATGCTACCTCCCTTACCGCGAGCCTCGCAGTTCACCTGTGAGGCTACGCTCTGCCAGGTGAAAAAGTTTGAGCTGGTTGAAGTGGATGTTGCTGACCCGAGACTGATGACTCCCACGCAAAAGCTCAAGCGGGCACTCTTTGCACAGCGATGGTCTAGTGCGGTTGAGCGCATGTACCGCTAGAGCCGCATAATAGAACCATGACAACTCTTAACATTGCGGTGGTAACAGCCGGGGCGGCACGACACTCCGCCTCGGCATTACTCGCTGAGAAGCTACAGCAGAGCGTGAAGGATGCGCTACCGGCGGGAACCTCCATCAAATACTCCACCCATCACCTGGGGCAGTACACCCATGACATCGCTGATTACCTGGAAGGGGATGCCCCCGGCACCCTGGTAGCCCTCTTTGAGCAGTTGCGCGCAGCTGACGCGATTATCACCGTAACCCCCATTTTTAAAGCGAGCTATTCCGGGCTCTTCAAGCTCTTCTGGGATCTAGTGGAACCAGATGACATCAGGGGAAAACCCCTGCTCATGGCTGCTACGGGTGGCAGCCACCGCCACATGCTCGCCTTGGACTACGCCCTGCGTCCGCTCTTCAGCTACCTGGGCGCAGATACCTGTGCTACCGGGGTCTACACCACCCCCGGCACCTTGGATGAGGCGCGAACGCTAGACCGCATCCGCCGGGCAGCCGGTGAGCTAGCCCAAAAAATCAGCTAGAGCCCGACCTCACCCCTAACGCCCTAGAATAAAATCCCAGCGCTAAAAATCTGAGAACAAAAGAGGATTATTATGACCATCAACAATGCCTCCACCGTTACCTTGCTGACCACCGGGGGGACCTTCGACAAGGTCTACTCCGTTGCCGGCGAGCTAGAAATTGGTGAACCTGCCGCCCCGGAGTTGCTCAGCTTTGTGCGTACCGATACCACATTTGAAATCCAGAGCGTCCTGAAACTCGATAGCCTAGATATGACCGATGCTGACCGGGCAGAACTGGTCAGGGCCCTGGACGCGGTGCACAACGACCGTATTATCATTACCCACGGCACCGACACCATGCCTGAAACAGCACGTTACCTTCAAGCCCATGCAGCGCTGGGGCAAAAGGTCGTGGTGCTCACCGGCGCCATGCAGCCTGCTGCGATGCGCGCCTCGGACGCGTCCTTCAACCTGGGGGCGGCGGTGACTGCCCTCAACCTTCTAGAACCAGGCGTGTATATTTCTATGAGCGCGCGAATCTTCCCTGCCTTAGACGTCAAAAAAGATCGCTCTCGCGGCATTTTTGAAGCGAACTAAGGTGAGGGGAACGGTGCAGAGATCACCTCTCCTGCTAGATTAAAAGGAACATGTCCCACTCCACCAGCTGATCGAGAAAGCAAAGCTATGAGCGAGAACAATTACGGCACCTACCCCAACCAGCAGCAACCGCCCAGCTACTCGTCCACTCATAGCGGGGGTGCCTACGAGAACTACGCACAGGTCTATGGCCAGGAGCTCCCTCAGTATATGGAAAAGCCGGCTGTCCCCGGCACCATTAAAATGGCAGCGAACAGCATTTACGCCATTGTGTTGCTCAATATTGTGAGCACCGTGCTGGGCCTTGTGTATTGGAAAGAGCTTCTGCAGTCCTCGATGGACGGCGTGATGGGCATGTTCGGCAGTGTTATCCCTGAAGAAGATAGAGCCACCTTGGAAGCGGAACTGGCTAACGCACCGACGGAGCTCAGCACCTTTGAACTGGTAACCTCCCTCGGTGGCACTGTACTGTTCTCCGCTGCTCTTATCATCCTGGCAATCTTCCTGGTGAAGGGCCATAACTGGGCACGTATCGTTCTGACCGTTTACGCGGCTTTCAAGGTACTGGGTCTGCTCGGCATCTTCTCCTTCTTCCTCTTCTTCCACTGGACCATGCTGGTGGGCCTACTCGCATCAGTCGTCGCGATTGCTCCTCTCGTGTTGATGTGGCTACGTCCCAGTAATGCCTACATTCGTCAGATGCAGGTCTACGGTCAGTGGCTTAAGCAACGCGCTTACATGGGCTCCTAGCTGGTCTATTTTTAGAAGATACCCCCTGGGGCCACCGGCTGTTATTCAAGCCTCTAGGTGACCCGGGGGTATTTGCGTTAAAAGGTGAGAGTCGCAATGTTAGGTGACAAGGGGGTGGGCTAGTAGGCTTAAGCAGGGGCGACTAAGCCAAACAGCCCACACCTCAGCACACCGCACCATGAAAATACTCCTTCTTACACACTATTATGAACCCGAAATAGGGGCACCTCAGCGCCGCTGGTCCGCTTTTATAGAGCATTGGACATCCGCCGGTCATGAGGTGCGCGTGGTGTGCCCTCCTCCGCACTACCCAGACAGGCAAGCTGCCGCCCAGTGGCGCGGCCAGTACAGTTTTTTCAAACCCGCCCCCGGCGCTCTAGGAGAGACCGTGGTGCGCACCCCCTACCTGGTACATGGTTTTTCGGGGACTGTGCGGTTACTTGATCAGCTAGTAGTTGCTACCTGTTCCTTGGTGTGGACGCTGTCAGCCGCAGCTGGCGGGTGGCGTCCGGACGTCATTGTGGCAACAGTGCCGGGTCTGCCGTCCTTACTGGCTGGCAGTGCCGCCAGCAGGGTTATCGACCGCCCATTGATAGCGGAGTTTAGAGATGCCTGGCCCGATGTAGTGACCGGTGACATGAGCACCCAGGTAGCGCGTCAGTCTTTGCCTCGGCACCTGCTAAAAGCCGCAGTTTTTAGAAGCGTCACCGCACTGCAGAAACAGGCTGCTACCTGTATTACCACCACTGAAGGCTTTGCCACCACCTTGAGAGAGCGGGGCATCAAGCACGTTGAAGTGATCTCTAACGGCGCTGAAACAGCGAGCTTCATGGAGCTTGAGCACACTGACCGCGGCGATGGCATCTTGCGGGTTCAGTACCTGGGCACAGTGGGGCGCAGCCAGGGTCTGAGCGTACTGCTTGACGCTCTTGAGGAGCTGTACCAGCGTGGATATAGAGAACAGGTGAAGCTTCGTATAGTAGGCAGCGGAGCAGACCTGCCGGTACTTCAAGCGGAGGGTGCCCGCCGCTCCCTGGACGTTGATTTTCAGCCCCCCGTATCTCGTGCTGACTTACAGAAAACCTATCAGTGGGCCGATGTCGAAATTGTCTCGCTGAAAGACACTAAACCTTTTCGGCACACCGTACCCTCCAAAATCTTTGAGTTGCTTTCTACCCAACGCAGAATCATCGGTCTAGTGGCCGGTGAAGCAGCCATGATTTTGCAGCGTTCAGGGGTCAGCACCGTTGTACCGCCGCAGAACGCCCAGGCTCTGGCTGATGCCCTGGAACAACTAATTGGTAACTCCACAGAGTTAGCGGTGGGCACCACCGGGCGCTACCTGCTCTATAACGACTACAATTACGGAACACTTTCACGCCGCTACCTTGCCAAGCTGGAGCGCGCAGTAGACCGTTGGCGGCAGGGGAGGGGCAAGCATGATTGAGATACAGAAAAAAGTGGGGCGGGCAGTAGGTCTGGCTCGTAACCTTATGTTGGTAGCCCAGGTCACGGTCCGTCACACTATTGATGACCCTGCCCTCCTTGCTCTACAGGTCACCCGTAAACTACCGCACCGGGCAGGCGTAATGGCTGGTCGGGTGCTCAGCCGGCTACCCGGCGCCGGAACCAGGGCGCTGGGGCAACAGATTATGGGTGCGGCGCAACTGCCAGAAACTGCTGTGCGCCTGCTGGCAGAACCGGACCAGAATTTTCTTGGCTCCCTCCAACGTCGTATAGCCGCTGAAGTGGCAGTGGGCTACGGCCTCATTGATCACCAGGATGTATCTCTACCCGCCACCGTGCGCGCACGCGCCGCCTGGGATGCCGGGGCTGTCAGCCAGGCGATAGCCACCGCGCAACAGAGCCCCGGCACTAGGGCCTACGCCCGGCGTTTATGCGGTGAAGCCACTGCCCTTAACCGCACCTTCTCTCTCACTTCACCAGCACCGAAGGTGCCCTCACCGGCGTCCAACACAGGCGAGTTAGCGGTATTGCATTTGCTGACTAACTCACTGCCCGCCACCCAGTCAGGGTATACACTGCGCTCGCACCGATTACTGAGTGCGCTGGTAGATGCCGGGGTGAAAATTACTGCGGTCACCAGGGTGGGCTACCCGGTGATGGTGGGTGGTCTGCTGGCAGAGGGAACAACTCAGGTAGATAAGATTATCTACCGCCGCCTTTTGCCCTGGCGCCTGGGAGCCACCTTGCCCCAGCGCTTGCAGCAGAGCGTTGCCGCAATTCTTAGAGAGGCTGAGGGGCAGCAGATTGACCTGGTGCACACCACCACTAACTACCAGAACGCCCTAGTGGCGCAGGCAGTGGCACGTAGCCTAGGGGTGCCCTGGGTGTACGAGGTGCGCGGGGTAATGGAAGAAACCTGGGTTTCGGGCAAGAAAACTGAGGCCGCCCGCCAGCAGGCAGAAGCCAGTGAGCGCTTCTCGCTCCTGAGGGCCAGAGAAACACAGTTTTGCACGGAAGCCGATGCCGTGGTGACCCTGTCTCAGACCATGAAAGATCTTTTGGTTGAACGCGGTGTGCCGGCAGAAAAGATTGCGCTGGCTCCTAATGCGGTATCTGAACAGCTCTTTGAGCAGAACCTCACTTCACAGCAGGCACGTCAGCAGCTGGGGCTGGACGCCAAAGGGCAGTGGGTAGGTAGCGTCACGTCTGTGGTGCCCTATGAGGGGCTTGATACCCTGCTGCGTGCTGTTGCTCTGTTGCGGGCAGCCGGAGCGGACGTCCGAGTGCTGATCGCGGGGGATGGCACGGCTAGAGCCTCCCTAGAGTATCTGGCTGCGGAGCTCAACCTGGGTAAAGCAGCGGTCTTTACCGGTAAGTTGGCACCGGAAGATGCCCTCCTTGCCCATCAGAGCTTGGATATTTTTGCTGTTCCGCGCACGAATGACCGGGTGTGCCGTTCGGTCACCCCTCTTAAACCTATCGAAGCGATGGCGGTGGGGCGCCCTGTGGTGATGAGCGATATTCCACCCCTAGCTGAGTTAGTCCATAACGCTGTGGCACCGGGGGCAGGTAAACTGTTTGAAACTGGAAACCCCGAAGATATGGCGCGGGCTCTCACTGAATTTCTGACTGACCCAGAGGCTTGTGCTGAGACGGTGGAACGGGGCCGCCGTTTTGCCCGCACCCGCCTGTGGTCACACAACGCCGAAACTCTCTTAGCCCTGTACCGAAAGACCCTGAGCAACTATGGCTGAAAAAATTTATTATGCCCGTGAAGGGGTCAGCGGCGAGCTCACTGACGTGGTGCCCCACGTGCATTCGGGGCGCCTTGCACCGGTGGGGGTGCGCGTGGGTGCCTGGCGTTACCTCAAAAACGTGTGGGACCGCCGCCAGTACATCTGGTTTGATTCACATACCAAGGTACGCACCCAGAACAGTAACCACCGACTAGGATCTCTCTGGCTCTTGGCTAAGCCGGTTCTTGACATTGCTTTCTACGGAGTTTTGTTTGGGCTGGTGCTGCAAGTATCTCGGGGCATGGATAACTTCCTTGCCTATCTGATCATCGGTATTTTGATGTTCCAGTATATGTCTGGGGTTCTCAACGGCGCGGCGTCGGTCATGATTCAGGGTAAGCCCATGATGCGAGCCTTCTCTTTCCCGCGCATGGCGCTGCCGATTTCGATGATGGTGCGGCAGACTATGCAGATGGGCGCTATTGTGGCCGTCATGCTAGTAGGTATAGCTGTATTACCGCCGCACGTGCTCCCCACCGTCTCCTGGCTGGCTTTTGTGCCAGTTTTCGCTTTGAATGCCCTGTTCTTAACGGGCTTGGCGCTAGTGATTGCTCGGTATGCGTACGTGGTGCCTGATATTCAGCAGCTCCTGAGCTTTGTGACCCGCGTTCTGCTCTACGCTTCTGGGGTTATCTTTCCTATTGAGCGTTTTGTTGAGCATCCGCTAATCACCCAGATTATTCAGGCTAACCCCTTCTACATTTTTATTGACCTCTACCGTGAAGTGCTCATGAGGGGTAGTTTTGGCAACCTTGAAACTTGGCTAACTGCTGCCGCTTGGGCTGTGGGAGCGGCTGTAGTGGGTTTCTTCATTTTCTGGCGTGCTGAGGAGGTCTTTGGCCGTGAGCTCAACTAAGCGAACGATTATTCCGCGGGTGGCACCAGGTAACCCCCGTATTGACCCGCTCAGCCAGCAACCTAATATTTTGGTTAACCAGGTATCGGTGGACTACCCCGTTTACACTCAGCGTGGTTTGAGGGGGCGCCGCGTGCGCAAGATAGTTCATGCGGTTCAGCCCCTTTCTTTCACTGCCCATGAAGGCGAATTCATTGGTCTGGTGGGGCGCAACGGTTCGGGGAAGAGCTCCCTGTTGCGCGTGATTGCCGGTCTGGAATCGTCCACCACAGGCACGGTTTACGCGTCTGCGCGGCCTTCGCTGGTGGGCGTGGGTGCAGCTCTTAACCAGGAGCTGACTGGCCGCCAAAATATTGCTCTGGGTTGCCTGGCTATGGGGCTGAAAAAGCACCAGTTAGTTGAGGCTGAACGTAAGGTCATTGAACTTGCGGGTATCGGTGAGGCGATTGACCGCCCCATGCGTACCTACTCCTCTGGTATGGGAGCCCGCCTGCGGTTTGCTATCTCGCTGGCCGCTAAGCCCCGCATCATGCTGATTGATGAGGCGCTTTCAACCGGCGATGCTGCCTATGCTGAGCGTTCTGCCCAAGCGATGCAGGAGGTGCTGGATGATGCTGGCACGGTGTTCCTGGTGAGCCACGCTGCGCAGACCATTGAGGATCTCTGCAACCGAGCTATCTGGCTGGACTTTGGTGAGTTTGTCATGGACGGGGACGCCCGCGAAGTAGCCCGCAAATACCGCTGGTTTGCCCACAACCTAGCCCAGGGCGATGAGGCTAAAGCTGCCCAGCTACTGGCTGATGCGAAAGCGTTGGGGGCGCAGGGCTACGTACAGGACAGTGGGGCGTGAAATCTGAAAGCCAACAGAAAATGTTCCTCTAGGCTACTGCTTGGTGCGGAACTTATCTTTACACTTCATTACAGGTCAGCAATCTATAAAAAGTATAAAGAGGTAAATTTATAACTGCCCCTCCGTTGCCCCTGTTTAAACTCCCTATATCCCCCTAACAGATGTAAACAAATCAACAGACTTGGGTCCTTAAAATCTGCTACAGGTATCTCTGCCAGATGTAACAGCTTCTTGCCGAATACCTGCCCTTATTTGAGACGCTCGTTTGGTCGCATCTGCACACCTAGAAAGAAATATCGCAAGACATGATAAAAATTATGACTGTCTATGGCACACGTCCGGAAGCTATCAAGGTAGCCCCGATTATTAAGGCTCTAGAAGAGTCAGATAATTTTGAGTCTATCCCTGTTGTAACTGGTCAGCATCGCGAGATGCTTGATTCTGTGAATAAACTCTTTGGTATCGAGCCTGTGCGCGATCTGAATATCATGAGCGCAAAGCAGGGGCTGAATGGAATCGTTGCCAAGGTTATTGATGGTCTTGACGCAGTCTACGCTGAACTTGAACCAGATGCTGTCATTGTTCAGGGCGATACTTCAACGGTTATGGGTGCTGCTATTGCTGCTTTTAACCGTCAAATTCCTGTCGTACATGTCGAAGCCGGGTTGCGGTCGGGTGATATTAATTCGCCCTTTCCTGAAGAAGCTAATCGCAAGCTGACCTCGCAAATTTCTAGGCTTCATTTGGCGCCGACCTCAACTTCTAAAGCAAATCTCTTGCGCGAAGCTCTACCCGAAAAAGAGATTGTAGTCACCGGCAACTCGGTGATTGATGCCTTACTTGAGGTGGTTGAGAAGCCTGTAGAGTTCACCGACCAGACTGTAGCTGAGCTCGTTGCCCAGAAAGACGATGCCCCGATTGTTTTGGTGACTACGCATAGGCGTGAAAACCTGGGGGAGTCAATGCAGAATATTGGCCGTGCTGTAGCGACTTTGGCAGGTAAGTACCCCGGTTACCGTTTCTTGCTCCCTGCTCATAGGAACCCGTTGGTGCGTGAGAATGTTCTCCCTCATCTTGAGGGGTTGCAGAATGTTTTCGTTACTGAGCCCCTTGCTTATGCGGAGTTCGCGCATGTTATTGCGGCGTCTCGTATTGTGCTCACTGACTCAGGCGGGGTTCAGGAAGAGGCCCCAAGCCTGGGTAAGCCGGTGCTTGTGATGCGAGAAAATACTGAACGCCCTGAGGCTGTGGATGCAGGTACTGTTCGACTGGTAGGCACAGACTATGACCGCATGGTCGAGGAAGTATCTGCCCTAATCGACGATGAGAAGCACTTTGCGTCAATGGCGAACGCTGTGAACCCTTACGGTGATGGTAAGGCTGCTGCTAGGACAGTGGCCGCGATTGAAGAGCTCTTCGGGCTTGGTAAAGCGTTGCCCGACTTCGGTGCTTAGATAGAATTAACTTCAAATATATTATCTGCTTAGTAATTATAAGGAACAGAGCATGAGAATAACTCCCAATCCCACAGGCATTGGAGATCTTTTAATTAAAGACTCTTTAGTCATTGTAAACGAGTTTCATAGGGAAAATCTTGGCTTAGATTTTATCAGTGATAACTGTGAAATTCGCGAATTCGTTCCTACAAAGCTGAATATTCCCAGTATTGATAATCTTACGATTGTTGATTCTCGCCCAGAGGTATTTGCAGAGGTCCTGAATAAAAGTTCTCAGCTATTTCAACGTCCAAAATTCCTTCTTTGGTGTGTTTTTCCCAAGAACCATGCTCACCTGGTAGATTGGATTATAAATCAGAAGTCGATAAGCAATCTATCAATTCGTGATTACATAATTAGTGACCAGGCAATTTCTCTTTCGATTGGTTTAGTGGAAGAAAATGATTTGGACGCTACTGCGGTTTTCTTGGGCATCAAAATTGGTTTGGAACTAAATGGCCAAGAGCTATCTATCGCACCGGACCGTAGTCAAGAGAAGAAATTACGGGAACAACTTGTTTCTATAGTTAAAAGTTTGGAACTAGTTAATTTAGAGCCAGTCAGTACATCAGAGAATAACTTGTTAGAGACTGAGGTTCTGAAGATGTCGGCGCAAGACAGGGGCTATATTGCAGAGCTTGAAGGCCGGGTAGTTACTCTCCAAAGAAAGCTTGATGCTATTCAGCGGAAGTATGATGCTCTCGCAAATTCTAAATTGGGAAAAATTGTTTTAACACGTTGGGACAAGAACCGAGGTAATGAAAATGACTAGAGATTTAGCAACCAACCAAGATTTGGGGCGCAGCCTGCTTCTTGACTCAGGAGCTCGAGCACAACTTGTGAGCGAAAACGAAAAGGTTCTTTCAAGTCTTGAGAAGATAGATTTAGGGAATTATGACAGAATTCTCGAATCCGGCATCTCGGTTATTATCGCTACCTATGATGGTGCCGATCGAATCGGTACGGTGCTTGAGTCGCTAGCCAATCAGACGCTCGACTCACGTCGATACGAAGTTGTCTGCGTAGTGAATGGTGAAGATAACGGAACAACTGACGTTATTACAAAATTTCAAAAAATTTACCCTAATCTGAATCTTCGTAAGTTCTGGTTGCAGAAAGGTTCTGCGGGTGGGGCGCGGAACCTGGGACTAGATCTTGCTCGGTACTCCCGGATTACTTTTGTTGATGACGATGACGATGTTGAGTTCAGTTTTTTGGAAACAGCTTTAGCATCATCAACGGGTACCAATATTGTCTTGTCACCCATCATCAATATCTCTCCGGACGGCATAGTGGATGCTGATAATACTTTGAACCAGCGTGTTCATAAACTGCGTGGTCAGACAGTTCCGCTTTCAGATGTACCTTGGGCACTAGGATTTAATGCATGTAAACTGTTTCCTCGAAATTATGCGCGTCGAGCACGTTATAATCCTGAGCTTTCAAGCGGAGAAGACCTCGTTTATTTCGCAGAACTGCTGAAATATCCTGAAATTAAAGTGACCATTCCACAAAATCTCGATTCGGCAGCTTACTTGCGCTACACACGAGATCAATCGGTCTCTCGGCGGGAGCTTTCATTTAATTTTGCGGTAGAACAAAGAATTGAATGCATAAAATCGTTGGAAAATATTGAAGTTGCTCCTGATACCCCTCGAGCTTCGGCTTTATACCAACTAAAATCAGCTCAAGCAGGATTTATCGAGCGTTACCTCAAAGCTAATAGAGACGATAAAGAGAAAGTATTTTCTGCAATTGAGAAGTCGGGAGTGAAAGAGTTCCCTTGGAAGATGGTCCAAGTTGACCAGGCAAAAGATTTGGCGTTTGTGTACTGCTTTGCACCATTCTCAGATACCAGTGCTGTTGTAGCTGCGAAAGCGATTGTTGAACGTGGTCGAGTAACAGACATCATCACAAATGATATGTCCAAGGTACGCCATTATGATTATGCTGTCTCGGCATTAGCTGATAGGTGGATTGCTGACCGCGAGATTATTAAGAGCCCACCTTCATTCGCTGGCTGGGATCCTATTTGTGATTTTGCAGAAAAGGCAATGACAGTAGCAGAGAAGAAGCACGCGATTAACGGTTGCTATGAAAATATATACAGTCGTGCATTGTGGGTCGGTTCGCACGTAGCTGCTGCCATGTTTAAAAACCGTCACTGGAATGTGAAGTGGACTGCCGAATTCTCTGACCCTCTACGCCGTGATGCTGAGGGCAAGGAACGTCCTGGGACTTTGACTGATAACGCGACTAGCGAGTATTTAAAGTCTTGCATCGCGGCCCGCGGGTTTAGACATTTGACCATTAACACCCTGTTTGATTTGGTTGAGCTTGTCACAATGGTGACTGCGGATGAGTTGATTTTCACGAACCAGAATCAGATGGACTATATGTTGTCATTGTATGAAGACAAGGCTCTAACTCAATTGGTGGAACATAAAGCTACTGTCCGTCATCACCCCACTCCTCCGGACTATGCTTACGGATTAGTTGAGACTTCTTATCGAGTACCTAAAAATGTCGTAAATATCGCTTACTTTGGTAGTTTCTATAGTAACCGAGGCATTGGGGACGTCTTACAAGCATTACTCAATTCATCCGAAAACGTAAGGAATAAATTACGTCTTCATATTTTTAGCAATAAGCCTCAAGAAGTTGAAGATAACGTTCGAACCCTTGGTTTAGGGCCTAATGTTTATAGCAACCCTTATCTGTCTTATATGGAGTTTTTGACAGCAACTAAATTATTTGACGTTTTGTTAGTAAATGATGTCAAGCGTGACGTTAATATGCCAGTTAATCCTTTCCTGCCCTCAAAGTATTCTGATTACTTAGGGTCAGGTAAAAAACTTTTAGCTCTTGTAGATGAGGGTTCACCGTTATCTCAAATTAATCTTGACTACAAAGTATCAGTGGGAAATATCCCTCAATTAATTAAAATTTTGCAAGAAATTTCAGATATGACTCCAGAAGTAATATAAAATCATGAAACACGCATTCAATAGAATCAATACAAAATGTATTATTGATATAACTGATTAAACTTAGAACTTTCTAGTGCGCATATGTCTGCAGGATCAAGGTAAGCCTATGCGGTTTCTAAGTTAATGAGTAACAACTCTATCTCAGGTGCAAACGAGCATTTCTGTAAATTTTATGAATTAAACGTTGTGTCAGTATCGGAAATAATATTTGGATAGGTATCGTTACTTTTATTGGTTCTGGAGTTACTATTGGGAACGGAACAGTAATTGACGCTAGAACTGTTGTTGTAGGGGTGTTCCGATCGTAAAGTCAACTACTCAATTTGTTGAACATAGATTTAATCCCAGGAAAATTAAAAATACACAAAACACTTCATGGTGGTAGTGGTTACTAGGAAAAATCAACGCTTCTTTGCCACCAATATATGAGAGCGTAGATTTGCTTATCATAAAATACGGAAAAGATTAGGTGGAATAAATGTCTTTAGATAAACCTCTCAGTTCTACAAGTTTGGATGAAATTGGGGTAATTTTTTCTTCAGATGCATCATCTCTAGCCCACAATTATCTTAAATCATATGAACAAATTTTAAAAATTAGTCGAGATACTCAGTCTGAGATAATGATTATTGGAGCAGGAACTCCAGGCAACATATTTACCTGGCGAGATTACTATCCAAGAGCCAAATTTATTATTGCAGAACAGCGTTCTGAAGCATTGGATCTTGCTGATCAAAGAACTGAAATCGTTGTCCCAAAGTATTATGACTTTAGTTTATTTAATAACCTTTCCTCTAAATACTCTCCCTTGCTTATAATAGATGATGGGAGTCATCGCTGGGATCATCAAAAGATAGCTTTTAATACCCTTTTTTCGGCATTGAGACCTGGAGGATATTATATAGTAGAAGATCTTCACACAAATTTTGGTGACCTTTCAGAAAAATATGATGGAGGAGAAAATCAGAGCTTTTATCAGTGTTTTGAAGAAATAATGTCAGGTATGGCCTCAGGAGATTTGAATAGAATTACCAATTCAGGCATACATGAAGATATGTACAATATGATAGCTAGCATCACTGTGTTGAAAAAAGCGATAATTATACATAAATGTGATGATGTGCCCTACTCCTATAAAGTATCTTCTATTTCTTCTTTGACGGAAAATCATATATTACTTGAAACAAGTAGCTATAAAAGGTTGCCTGCTTACCTGGGGAATGCAAATCTTTATATTAAAAACACCTTTGATAAACTATCTGATAAATCGCAAGAAGTTTCGATAGGAGATGTTGTCTCTGGAACTTTATCTGATGTAACAATTATGGGAGGTGGAATGGTTTTTGCTCAAGATAAAGTTGTTAGTGAAAGCCTCAACTGTATTAGAAACCTCTCTGAGTATAGAGGATTCCGCCGTAACATCGAAGGCAGCTCCTGGTCTGGTGAGTATATCAATCCAAGAATGGTTATCAAGGTAATTGCTGGTCGACAACATGTTCTTTTAAAATCAGCTTGGGATGCTAACTACGGTCATTGGCTATGGGACACGCTTACAAAAATCCATGTTTATAAGAAAAGCAATAGTAGGCTGAAGCCAATTTGGGTTATTAACAAACCTTCAAAAACAATGAGAGATGTAGTATACGAATCACTTAGCCTTGCGGGAATCTGCAGTGAAGACATTATGGAACTTGACTTTCAAAGTTACCAGTTCGAATCCTTGTTCGTGCCGGGTTCTCTCACGGAACACCCGACGATAAAGGCCCCTGAGGCAGTAAGATACCTCGAGAGAATTGCCGAAAAGATAGAACCAGCTAGTTACGAACGCGTTTATCTTACAAGAAATTCCTATGGGCGTCGTGAGCTTTTAAATGAAGATCAGATTTGGCCCTTCTTTCAAGAGAAAGGATTTATAAAAATTACCCCAGAAAAACTTTCATTAAATGAACAAATCTCTATTTTCAGAGGTGCTAAAGTTATAGCTGGAAATATGGGAGCAGGTTTTTCGAGTTTAGCTTTTAGCCCCTCAGGGGTTGAAGTAATATCATTAGCTACTCCTGCAATGCCCCACGATTTTTTCTACGATATCGTATGTCATAAAAATGGTTCCTATTTTGGATTACAGGGTGCAACCTCCGATAAAACCCCATCCATGTCATCCAACTTCACTATAGATGTCGAAACCTTAAAAGCTATTCTTCAAAAATTTTAAACATTTTGAGTAAGAAAAGGGACGGTAATAGCCACCGTCCCTTTTTTTAATTTAAATTTAGCGCCAAATGCCCTTGGTGTCTACAATCTGTTTGCCCGCTAGCGCTGTAGCTGGCACCGCTTTGAAATCTTCGTGATCCACCAATAGGACCACTACATCTGCGCGCTCAATAGCGTTTTCATAAGTGTCAAACTCAAGATTTCCGATACCCTCAAGTTTTGCCGGTAACGCAGAAACATTAGGTTCAACCGCAAGTACAGTCGCCCCAGGGAGCTCCTGGGCGAGACGTTGCGTGATATCCATAGCAGGTGACTCTCTAAGGTCATCAATATTAGGCTTGAAAGCCAAACCAAGAGCTGCCACAACAGGCTGAGGAGCCGAACCTGCAGCGTCACGCACCTTATTGATTACCCATTCAGGCTTACCATCATTAACTTCACGTGCGGTACGAATCAAATTTGAGTTCTCACGGTCAGCCGACACAATAAACCAAGGATCAACTGCAATGCAGTGCCCACCCACACCAGGGCCAGGCTGCAAAATATTCACGCGCGGATGATGATTAGCTAGGCGGATAAGCTCCCAAACATCAATGCCAAGCTTATCGGCAATCAGCGACAGCTCATTAGCGAAGGCTATGTTCACATCGCGGAAGGAGTTCTCGGTCAGCTTCGCCATCTCAGCTGTCACATCATCAGTGGGCAACAGCTCGCCGGTGCAGAAGCTACCGTAAACCTCGGTCGCGATTTCAGTTGCCCGAGGAGTCTGGCCACCAATAATGCGGTCGTTAGTAATCAGCTCCTCCATTGCATAGCCCGGCAGAATACGCTCGGGGCAGTGGGCGAAGTATAGAACCGGCTTGTTCTCGGGGTTCTCCGCGCCATCAGCAACAAGGTCAGGGCGCAAAGTCAGAATGTGCTGCGCCATCTTCTCCGTGGTCTGGGGGGGAGAAGTGGATTCAAGAATAACAAGTTCGCCGCCCACTAGCTGGGACGCAATGTTTTCCGCAGCTGCCATAATGTAGGACAGGTCGCCTTCGTAGTCATCTTTGAAGGGAGTGGGTACGGCAAGGATATATACATCAGCATGGACCACCTCGGTGGTTGCCTTTAAATTACCCGAATTAATGGCTTTTTGCAGTTGCTCTTCGAGGCCGGGTTCAACGATAGTGACCTCGCCGCGATTGATGCGCTCAACGTTGGCCGCGTTAATGTCAATGCCAGTCACTTTGAGGCCATGATTAGCCATAACAACAGCAGTGGGGAGACCGATATAACCGAGGCCTATGAAGGCAATAGTGGGGGAGGGCATGCGTTTCCTTGGTTTCTGTGTGTAGCAGTGATGGGTGTTCTAGTCCACGATAATTCTATATGAGCTAAATGAAAATAGAGACTATAGATGGTCTAGCTCTCACCATAAAAAGTGTGAGGTTGAGCTGGTTATAAATACACAAAAATGCTTATCTGGCAAATATGTAGAAGTTGGTGACTGGCCATTCGCTACCCTCAAATTTAGAGTGAACCCCCTTGTTAGATGACGGTTTACGGTTGAAGGTAATGAAGAGAAGAGGGGTGTTGTTTCAAGCAGTTGCGCTATAGAGCTCTTTATGGAGTTCTTACCTATTTCTAGTCATTAAACTATAGGTTTATCTAATACAGAAGAAGTCATGTCCAGAAAGCGGACTCTACAAACTCTCTGAATGTTTATAAGCCCCTAAAAGAAAATGTGCTCTTGGCTCAAACCAAAGTGATGCACCTGAGCATTGGCAAGAAGCTCAGCGTCACTTACCCGCCAGGTGTGCTCACTGCCCTCTCCGGGGGCACGGCGAACCTGCACAAAATTGAAACGGTCAGCAGCGTATATGCAGCCGCCAGAGGCAGCTACTCTTTCTAGAAAAGCGGTGTCTTCGCCCGTGTTGACCGCCTCAAAAGGGTGAGCTTCAAAGACTTCGCGGCGCGCAGTCAGGGTGGGCCCAGCCAGAAAGTCCGTAAATCGGTGTTCCCTCTCGCCAGCACGCAAGACCGTGGCTTTGCTACCAGCCAAGTGCATGTAGTAGGCCTGTTTGCCCACCACATCAGCGCGGGAAAAATCTAAAGCATGCAACTGATCCTCCAGATAGTGTTGACCGTAAAAATCATCGTCATCCATCTTCGCAAGAATCTGACCATCAGCCGCAGCCACCAGAAGGTTAAGGCACTCACCCAGAGAGGTTTCTGCGCTGGCGCTGAGCTTGCGCGCGTCTACCAGCCCGGCGTCTTCGGTCAGCTGAGCAAATTCAGTGTCGGTCAGTTCAAAACCGTGGGTCAGCACCACCAGTTGCGCGCGGACAGTCTGTTGAGCCACCTGGCGCATCAGGTGGGGCAACTGCTCCGGGCGGTTAGTGGGAGCCAGGACGCTCACCGTCGGTTGCTGACGCTCACCCACCAGCTGCCTGCCGGTCAGCTGAGCTACTGCGTCCAGTAGCTGCTGCGCCCTGTGGGTATAGGTGTGCTTTCTCCAAATCTCCCGCTGCGCCAGATGTACGCTGCGATCGCGCAATTCACCGCTGCGTAATAATGAGCGCACAGCAATCTCGGCTTCTGCCTTGTTCTCAACAACAGAAATCATGCCGGGCGAAAAATAGTTGCCGATCGCTGCTGAAGCGCTGGTCACCACGGGTGTACCGCTAGCCAAAATCTCAAAGATCCGGCGGGCACACATGCTGGGGGAATCAACCACTGAGTTCACGTTCAAGAACACCTTATAAGCCTTATAAGCCACCAGCATCTGCTCATAGTTCTGGCTACCCACCACGTGTTCGGTTAGCGGTGCGGGGAACTGGTAACGCTCATCCTGCCCCAAAAACCGCGAGAAAATCTCGAAGGGCTCCTTGGTTTTAGCTGCTGCTGAGCGGGCAGCACCCAGGAGGAAACCCATCTGCTCCCGGCGCTCCGGGTACTTATGAGCAAAGTAGCTACCGGCGAAAGCCACCCCTCGCTCGGCAACCCCGTGGTGAGGGCGCACCGGGTTGTGCACTGCGCTCTGAGCCGCAAAGGCTAGAGGGTAGATACGGTCATGCCCCAGGCGCTGGCGGTAATCAGCAATCTTGTTGGAGTCCGAGGTGAAAACGATGTCGAAGAGGGCAGCTGTATCGATGAAGTCCTCAAAATGCGGGGGGTCCTCCTTATTCCAAAAAACAGAAGGGATGTTCTTTTTTCGGGCGTAATCCAGCATCTCCACTAGCGCTGGGCGTGGGGCGCTCTCACCCGTTAAGTGGTACTGCCAGGCGCCATCATTACCCGCCCACGCTGATTCAACCAGCAGAAAATCCGGATGCTCAGCTTCAAACACTTCCTGCCAGTTGTGCGGAGTCACCGGTAAGCAATTAAACTCATAACCCCAAGCCACCGCAGAAAAATCATCAAGAACGGTAGCTACCTTCAAGCCTTCAAACACCGGTGCGTAGCGAGGGTAATCCAGGGGCAGAAAATCTAGCGAATACCCCGCCGGGCTCTTCTTACTTTTAGCCACAGCCGGCACCGCCCCCACTGCCTCCTCGCTCGCTAAACCCACGCCCCGGCGTCCTGCTGTGCCACGTGATGCAAAAGCAGCCCCGCCGAAATGTGAGGACATCAGCTGGCGGCGGCGAAACTTCTTCAACTGTTTAACGCCGCCGTGCCGCAGGTGCCAGAATGCTCTGCGTACGTCTGAAGCAGAAAACTGGGGAGGCAAAGGGACTCCTTCGCTAAAATGGAAAAGGGTATACCTAAAGTTACCCCACACCAGCCCACAGGGAAGAGTAACCCATGACCACAGAAACAGAAGTGCACCCAGTCTTTGTGTACGGCTCCTGCGTGGCACGGGACAGCTTCGAGTACTTCCCCAACAGTTACCGCGTCTCCCAGTACGTTGCCCGGCACTCCCTGCTAGCTGATGACACCGACGCTAGCTACAAACTCCCGGCTGACCTCAAACTCGCTAATGCCTTTCAAACCCGCATGCTCCGCGCTGACTGGGCAGCAGAGGCACTGAATCTACTGCGCAGCAATGCCAGCCACTTCCACCTCATTCTTTGGGACATCTTCGACGAACGCCATGGAGTGCACTGGTTCAGTAGCGGTGAGGTAGTGACCCGGTCTATTGACCTCGTCAGCTCAGAAACCGCCATGAGCTTGATTGAACCAGGCACCCACGTACCCTTCGGCGCAGACGAGCACTTTGAGGAATGGGCAGAAAAAGCCACCGACCTGGTGCAAAGTTTCAAGGAGCAGGGTGCCTTGGAACGGGTTCGTCTTCTCAATGTGCCCTGGGCAGAGGTCAATACTGAGGGTCACCCTACCCCTGTGAGCATGGGCGTTACCGCAGCCGAAGCCAACCAGAAAAGCCAGCGCTATTACGCACATCTAGCCGAGCTGGGCGTCCCCACCCTTGAAGTACCCGCAGAACTAGCCGTTGCAGACCCCAATCATCAGTGGGGTGAGGCTCCCTTTCACTACGTGCCAGCTGTCTACGAGTACGTACGCGACGCCCTCACTGACTAGAACTCCCTGATGCGGGCACCGCACCTTCCATGGGCCGATCACTAGTACACACCTAATGGAACTCAGACCGCCTAAACTCACTTATGGGAGACTGGAACCATGACCTCACCCCTGCACCGTGAAGCCCTGGAGCTTCTGCACAAGCTCACCGCTAACCCTGCGGCCCACTTCCACCCCGGTCAGTTTGAATCTATCGAAGCGCTGGTGGAGCACCGCCGCCGCGCTCTCGTTATTCAGCGGACGGGCTGGGGTAAGTCTGCTGTTTACTTTCTCTCCGCCCTTCTGCTGCGACGGCGCGGGGCTGGACCGGCGCTGATCGTTTCACCCCTACTTGCTCTCATGCGGGATCAGGTAGAAGCTGCCTCCCGTGCAGGTGTACGGGCGGCGATGGTCAATTCCTCCAACGTGACCGAGTGGGACGAAGTGCGCGAGCGCTTGGCTGCGGGTGAGATTGATGTGCTCCTGGTAGGGCCAGAACGCCTCAACAACCCTGCCTTCCGCGAGGAGTGGCTGCCCACGCTCTTGCGCACCATCGGTCTATTGGTGATTGATGAGGCACACTGCATCTCTGACTGGGGCCACGACTTCCGCCCCGACTACCGCCGTATCCGCGACCTCATCACCCACCTGCCCACCGGTGTGCCGGTTCTGGCTACTACGGCCACAGCTAATGAGCGGGTCGTGCAGGACATCGCCGAACAGCTGGGCGCGAGGTCCCGCGATACCGGCAGTGCTGCTTCTGCCGGGGGAGAGGGCCTTATCCAGAGTGCTGCGTTAGATGATGTCTTTATTCTGCGGGGTCCGCTCTCTCGTGCGTCCTTGCGCTTGGGAGTTTTGAAATTACACAATTCAGAAGCCAGGCTGGCCTGGTTACTGACTCATCTGGGGCAGTTACCGGGTTCGGGCATTATTTATACTCTTACCGTTTCTGCAGCTGAAGATACCGCTGCTGCTCTGCGCTCTGCCGGCTATGATGTGCTGCCCTATACGGGCAAAACCGATGCGGATGAACGCCAGGAGGCAGAGGCCGCGTTGAAGGGTAACCGGGTCAAAGCTCTGGTGGCTACCAGCGCCCTGGGCATGGGATTCGATAAACCCGATTTAGGTTTCGTGGTGCACCTGGGTGCCCCCTCCAGCGCTGTTGCCTACTACCAGCAGGTGGGCCGAGCTGGTCGCGGTGCCATTAAGGCTGATGTGCTCCTACTACCCGGTGCTGAAGACCGGGAAATTTGGCACTATTTCGCCACCGTCTCTATGCCCACCCCAGAGAACACCTCAGCAGTTCTTGCTGCCCTGGCTGAGTCAACAGCGGCAGGCCAGGAGCTATCGGTGCCGGCTCTTGAAACCCGGGTGGACGTGCGGCGCTCTAGCCTGGAGCTATTGCTCAAAGTGCTAGCGGTTGAGGGCGCTACAGAGCGCCGCAGCAAGGGCTGGGTGGCGACCGGCGCCCCCTGGCAGTATGACGCCCCGCGCTACCAGCGGGTGCAACAGGCCAGAGTGCGAGAGCAGGACGCCATGCTGGCCTACCAGAGCACTCAGCAGTGCCGCATGCAGTTTCTGGCCTTTGAACTCGATGACCGTACCGCTGAACCCTGTGGGATGTGCGATGTCTGCGCTGGGCCCTGGTATTCAGCAGATATAGACCCCGAGCTGGTAGAGGGCGCTCGCGGTGCCCTAAGTGGCACCGGGGTGCCCATTGAGCCGCGCGGCATGTGGCCTACCGGCCTTGAACGGGTAGCACCTGGCGCTGTTCACGAGGTAACGGGCAAGCCCCTGCGCGGGCGAATCGCCCCCGAAGAGCGTGCTGAGACTGGCAGGGCACTGGCCCGCCTTACTGACTTAGGCTGGGGCAACCGTCTGCGTGAAATCTTTACCCTGGACGCTAACGGCCAGCCCCAGGATGGCCCAGTGCCCGCTGATCTGGGGAGAGCCTGCCTCAAAACTCTTGCTGAGTGGGGGTGGGAGCAGCGGCCGGTGGCACTGATTGCGTTGCCTTCACCGGTACACCCTGTGTTGACTGATTCGCTGGCGCGGGGCCTTGCCCAGGCAGGTAAACTCGCCGATTTTGGGACCTTTGAACTGGTAAAAGAACCAGCACATTTTGGCGGTAACAGTGTCTTCCGGTGCGGTGGCGTGTTGGGTGCCTATCGCCTGCCTCAGGCTGCCGCTGACTACCTCGCTACCCATCCCGGCCCGGTTCTACTGGTCGCTGACCGTGTTGATTCCCGCTGGTCCTTTGCCATCGCCGCCCGAACCCTGCGCGCCGCCGGTGCCACCGCCGTCCTGCCCTTTGCCCTGGCAGCTACGCACTAGAAGAAAGGCTCATATGAAGAACTCCCCCTTAGAGCTCGCAAGCCGCCAGCCTTTCTCTGACCGGCCCCGCAATCTGTGCCATGAAGAACTCATGCGCCTGGCATTAGAACAGGCACGTTTAGCCTTGAAGGAGGGGGACGTTCCCATCGGGGCGATTGTAGTGGATGCCCAGGGGCAGGTGATTGGCCGGGGCTACAATCGGCGTGAGGCAGACCATGACCCCACGGCCCACGCCGAAGTGCTGGCGCTGAGGGAGGCAGCCTCCCACCTGGGTAGCTGGCGCCTTGACGGGTGCACCTTGGTGGTTACCCTTGAGCCCTGCCTCATGTGTGCTGGCGCTATGCTTCTGGCACGCTTGCCCTACCTGATAATGGGCGCGTGGGAGGAGAAAACCGGGGCTGCCGGTAGTGTCTACGATGTTTTACGCGACCGCAAACTCAACCACTGGGTAGAAGTGCATGCGGGGGTTTTGGCAGACGAATGTGCCAGCCTTCTCAAGGATTTCTTTCACTCTCACCGACCGTGATAATAGATCCCTCCCAGGACCCGTAGGGTGCACAGACGCGCCCACTTTTGCTGTATCTTTGAAAAAGTAAACAATTTTCTTCAAATAAGAATGGAGTGGGTGTGGTCGGCGAAACTCACAGTTCAGTGATATATGCGCACCAAGTGCCCGTGGTTGAGGCATCAACCAGGCGCCCAGGCCGGACCAACAGAACCCAGCTCAAGTTATTTGAAGCTGCCATGGACATCATGAGCAAGGACGGCCCCACCGCTACCACGGTAGAGGAAATCGCTGAAAAGGCAGGGGTTTCTAAGGGCACCGTCTACTACAATTTCGGGTCGAAGAAGACCATGATTGACCAGCTACTGCAGTACGGTGCCAAGCTTCTTCTAGCTGAAATGTCGGCAGCAGGCGACCACGAAGACCCCAGGGAGGCCCTGAGTAATTCCCTGCACGCCGCGGTGCTCTATCTTGAAGAGCACCCCGGCTTTGCGCGCCTGTGGGTCTCTGAGCTGTGGCGCAGTGATGAGAACTGGTCGAAGACCACCGATGAAATCCGCTCGGATATCATGCGGTTTGTCTGCTCTAAGGTCTCAGCTCTTTCTACCCGCTACGATGTGCGCAAAGAACAAACCATCGAAGGCCTGGCCCTGGTCATTTTTGGGGCCGTCTTCATGCTAGCGATGGACCACACCAGGCACGGTGTTCGCCGCCCCGCCAGCGTCGCTACAGCCACCGCCATGCTAGCTGTTGACGGCTATATTCTCTAGCTTTCCAAGTTGAGATGAACCGCCCCCTAGGGTAGTATTTCGTGAGATGGTGACGTGTCCGAGCGGCCGAAGGTGCAACACTCGAAATGTTGTGTACGGTAACCCCGTACCGAGGGTTCAAATCCCTCCGTCACCGCCAGTTAACCCTGTTTGTCCTAGTGAATCTAGGGTGAGCGGGGTTTTCTTTTTAGATGCGTCTCTTACAGCGGGGCGCAAGGACGACGGAAGGCGCTTTCTCCATGCGTATTAAAGTTCTCAACCACCCCCTGGTGGACCACAAGATCACCGTTCTGCGGGATAAGAGCACCCCCTCACCGATTTTCCGTCAGCTAGTGGATGAGCTAGTTACGCTACTTGCCTACGAAGCGACCCGCGATATTCGTGTGGAACCCCGGGAGGTAGAAACTCCGGTTGCTAAAACTGTAGGATCACATATCGCTAGCCCCCGCCCCCTCATCGTTCCCATTCTGCGCGCCGGTCTGGGCATGCTCGAAGGCATGACCCGTTTGATTCCCACCGCCGAGGTGGGCTTCTTGGGCATGGCGCGTAATGAAGAAACCCTGGATATTGTTACCTACGCCGAGCGTCTGCCAGAAGATCTCACCGGCCGTCAGGTCTACGTACTTGACCCGATGCTCGCCACCGGTGGAACCCTCATTGAGGCCATTAAGTTCCTGCGCGCTCGCGGTGCTGAACACATCACCTGCGTTTGTGTGCTGGGTGCTCCTGAAGGTATTGAAGCCCTTGAAAAGGGCATCGATGGGCTTGAGAACGTTGATCTCTTCTTGGCGGCACAGGATGAGCGCTTGAACGAGAAGTCTTACATCGTGCCCGGTTTGGGCGACGCTGGTGATCGCCTCTACGGAGTAGCCCACTAGTTCTTGATGATGGGCTCGTTCTGGGGTGTAGTTGCTGAGAGCAGTTGCACCCCATTTTGATGCCAGATAATCTCGCTCCGCGATCCTCTAAAAAAGAATTATTGACTTTTTGCGATGCCTTGTTCTAGTCAGATTGACCCTGACCGGTAGTAAAAATATTCAGGTTTTTTCACATCACTTATTCGTACTCAAGGTATTAATTGGAAGAATATTCAGAACATAGATATTTTTTGCATAATGAATTCTCCTTGCCGGTGCTATAGTTTAAGAAGAGCCGCATAGATGTCTTAAATGTTACTTGCTTTATCCGCCGTATCAGACAAGGATTAAAGGAAAGACGGGCAGCTCACGTTTCACACACATGAACTCGTGCGTCTCTAGAGGTCACACACTCGATGCCCATCGAATAGGGGAGAAAAAATGTCAGGTGCACCGGGATATGTTCACATATCACAGCGAAGCCGCTCCACCGCCCAGCGCCCTCATGTAGCTGGTGTGCAGAATGGCGGTCAGAATAAGCCTCATCCCACTAACCTGCGCCCCATGACTTTCAAACCCGAGCCCCAGCGCACCGTCGCGCAGGAAAACGAAGCTCGCGGCTTCGTGGTCTACGTAGGTTTGAGTGAAGAGGCTGCAGCCTCAAACGGCACCTCCCTGGTGCGCATTGTGCAGGACCTACGAGCTTACGCCCATAACCTGGCACCCGAAGCTGAATCTTACGCCGCCGTTGCCCTGGCTCCTGCCGGCGCAGAAGGTAGCGACCTTGAGGTGGTGCGTAACGCCCTGGGTGATCCTACCGCCGTGCACTACCAGCCTGAGGCACTGCCTACCGCACTGCATCAAGGCTCGGAGGATGTGAAGCCCACCCACTCAGTCGGTGTGCTGATTGATCTTTCCCGCCGCGAGGTCTTTCTGGACGGCGAAATGTTGAACCTGACCTACAAAGAATTTGAGCTGCTCAACTACCTGGTAGAAAACGCAGTGCGTACCGTAGCCCGTGAGGAGCTGCTGGTGAGCCTGTGGCGAGATGCTGAAGAAGTGCCTAACGAACGCACCATCGACGTCCATATCCGCCGCTTGCGCTCTAAGCTGGGCCGTCTTTCCAACACCGTGCGCACCGTGCGCGGTCAGGGCTACCGCTTCTACGAGCACCCCGAGGTTGTTGTCTGGGCAGCACCCGAATACTCTATCTAATCCGCTGACGCAAACGATGCGCCACCGTCTGGCTGATGCCCGGCGGTGGCTTTTTCTTGCCCCTGCCTAGGATGTTTTTGGGGTGCTTACCGACGCTTCACACCCTGCCGGTAGAGTAAGGGATATGACTGTTTCACCTCTCTTTACCTCCCTGGTCGGTTCGGGCCCCATCAAAGCGGTGTTTCTGCACGGGTTGCTGGGCCGCGGCAAAAACTTCACCCGTATTGCCAAGGGCCTCGGTGACCAGGCTCAGACCCTGCTCATTGACCTCCCTAATCACGGTGCTTCACCCTGGACGGAGGACTTTGATTACGTGCAGATGGCTGATATCGCTGCGGTGACGGTGGAAGAGTTTGCTAACGGTCAGAAAGCGGTGCTTATGGGTCATTCCATGGGCGGCAAGATTGCTATGCTGCTTGCACTGCGCCACCCCCATTTGGTGGAAAAACTGGTGGTGGTTGATATTGCGCCCGGGGAGTCAAAGGGTAACTTTGAAGTGCTCATGGACGGCATGCTGGCGCTTCCCATCGATACTTACACCACTCGTTCCCAAGCCGGAGCTGACCTTGCCACTAGTGTACCTTCTGAGAGTACCCGCGCTTTCCTGCTACAGAACCTCATCATGGGCAAGGAAGGTAACCGGTGGGAACCTAACCTGGTAATGCTGCGTGAGAATCTGCCCCGCATCATGGCATGGCCGGGAGCTACGGGCACCTTTGATGGCCCGGTGCTCTGGATAGCGGGCGGTGATTCGCCCTATATCACCGACGCTGATACCGCCCCTATGCGTGCGCTTTTCCCCCGCGTCCGCAAAATTTCAATTAAGGGAGCCGGTCACTGGGTGCACGCCCAAAAACCGGAAGAAACGGTTTACTTTCTGCGTCAATTCATAACGGCCTAGGCGCCGCTCACTGCGCTTGCCAGCAGAGTTTGCTAGCCCGTGAACGAGCCAACTGAGCCTCCACATATCGATTCTTGGCCCAAAGAGTAGTACAGTCGATAAGTCAGCAAACTTATAATTAACGGAGCACGTGTATGGACGCCCAGCACCCCAAACCCGCGCATAAAGATCTCACGGTAGAGCCCATTATCTCACCTACCTCAGATAAGGGCCCCACCTTCTCTTACAACAATCCCGCCACGGGAAAGCTACGGCAGGTTGCCCCCGCAGGTTCGCAGAAGGCAAAGGAAACCGCCAAAAAACGCACCACCCCACAGATTTTTCGCGACGTTATTTACCCGCATAACATTCACCCCGCCCTGGTGCCCGGTATTTCTGTTGAAGAGCAGAAAATCAAGTACGGGGTTGATAAGCCCATTCTGGCAACGGTGGGTGCCCTGATCATCGGGTTTGTTATTTGGGGTGTTCTGGCACCTGCTCATGTGCTGGAAACATCAACCACAGCACTCACCTGGGTCATGAGCAACCTGGGCTGGATTTTTACCTCCCTGGCCGCCGGTCTCATGGTGCTGCTACTTCTCATCGCTTTTTCTCGCTACGGCAAAATACCGTTGGGCGTGGACGGTGAGAAAGCTGAGTTCTCAACAGCGTCCTGGGCCTCTATGCTCTTCGGTGCTGGGATCGGTATCGGCATTATTTTCTTCGGCCCCTATGAGCCCCTGACCTACTACCTCTCACCGCGGCCTGGTGCCTATGATCCCGCTACTGCTGAAGCGATTACCGGTGCCATGGCCCAGGCCGCCCTGCACTGGGGTGTTAATGCTTGGGCCATCTACGCCATCGTAGGTCTAGCAGTCGCCTATGCCTCCTACCGCCGAGGGCGTGTGCCGCTCATGAGTGCCATCCTTGAACCGCTGTTTGGCAATAAGAGCGGATCCTTTGGTTCACGCCTCATTGATGGCATGGCTATTATCGCCACCCTCTTTGGCACCGCCGCCTCCCTGGGTATCGGTGCGCTGCAGATCGCTCACGGCACCAAGCTGGTCACTGGCTGGAGCGCCACCACCAATAACGTTGCCCTCATCATTATCGTGGTGCTGACCGTGGGTACCATCCTTTCTGCGGTATCCGGTGTCTCCAAGGGCATCCGCTGGCTCTCCAATATCAACATGGGCCTTGCCGTGCTTCTCGCGGTTTTCGTGTTTATTGCCGGCCCCACCGCCTTTTTGATGAACATCATTCCCGCCACCATTATCGAATACGTTGGCACCATGCCTGACGCACTTTCTGCCAACATGGCAGAGAGCGAAGAAATGCAAGCTTTCCTCTCATCGTGGACCACCTTTTACTGGGCTTGGTGGGTCAGCTGGGCGCCCTTCGTCGGCGTGTTCGTTGCCAAGATTTCGCGCGGACGCACCATCCGCCAGTTCATCTTGGGCGTGCTCTTCATCCCCTCCACCATCATCGTGCTTGCCTTCACCATTATGGGCGGCACCGCCATCTGGATGCAGCGAGAAAGTAACGCGATTGCCCCCGATGGCACTGCGGCAACTATCCCACCGGCCCAAGAAATCTTCTTCGTGGTGCTGGATCAATTGCCCGGTGCGTCCATCATTGCTCCCGTGGTCATTGTGATGCTGGCAATCTTCTTCATCACTACCGCTGACTCTGCTTCGCTCGTGAACTCTCAGCTCTCCCAGCGCGGCAACCCCTCACCGAAACGCCGTATCACCACCTTCTGGGCCCTCTGTATGGCGGGTATCGCCGTGGTTATTCTGATGACTGGCAGCGAAAATGCTCTGCAGGGCCTGCAGAACCTAATCACGGTTACAGCTCTGCCTTTCTCGATTATTCTCATCCTGATCTGCATCGCCTTCCTCAAAGAGCTACGCACCGACCCCATGGCTATCCGCCAGAAGTTCGCCGCAGTCGCTGTTGAAAACGCAGTGCACCAGGGAGTGAGCGAGCATGGGGATAACTTCGCGCTCAAGGTTGAGAAAACTCAGCCCACCAGTGACTACGCCACCGGTGCTGATTTTGATTCAACTGCTAGTGAAGTAACTGACTGGTATGTACGCCGCGATGAAGAGGGCAACGAGGTGGACTACGACTACAAGACGGGTGAATACACCGGGGAAATCCCCATTGTTGAAGCCCCCAATAGCCCCAAGAATAGCTAGGTGCTCTCGCGCCGCCTGCCCTGCCGGCGCGTTACACTGGGGGTTATGAGCGAGTTTTCCCTACCGCGTCACGACGCTAAAACACTGATCATTATGCGCCACGCTGAGGCTGACTGGGGGTTGGACGATTTCAACCGCCCCCTGACACGGCGCGGACATGCGCAAGCATTGAGCGCAGGGCAGTGGCTGGTGCAACAGGGCTTCGTGCCCGAGATGTTAGTGAGCTCAGCCGCTTTGCGCACCCGCCAGACCACCACCTGGGTTTCTGAAGCGCTGGGGGAGAAAGCCCCCACCGCTAGCTTGGATGAGCGGCTCTATAACGCCCCGTCATCTGCTCTGCTCTCAACCGTTCATCGAGCGCCGCAGGGGGTTCAGGCGCTCATGCTGGTGGCACACTTACCCGGTGTGCAGGACGCTGCCTTAGAACTTGCGCGCCCCGATTCTGACTATGAGGCCCTTATGGATGCCTCCCACGGTTTCTCTCCATCATCGGTAGCTGTTTTTGATGTTTTTGGCGACTGGTCAGAACTCACAACCGCTGCCGCTTTCCTCAAAGCCTTCAAAGCTTTCTAAATTTATTTATATATTGCAAAAGGAACCATTATGAGTAGTAAAGAAGTTATCTTTTCGGAGGATGCGGTGAGTGAGGGGGCTAGTTTTGCTGAAGCTGAAAATGAGCTAACTGCGGAAAAAATTGAATCTCAGATACCGTCCGAAACTTTGGAAGAGGAGCAAGAGACAATAGCTTTTGCCACAAAGTTCATCTCAACGGTGATGCGCCTCAAAGCGGTTAGAATTGACCGTAAAAAATTTTTGCAGGCAGAACTTCTGAAAGCTGGAGTTGGAATACATCAAGTAGCTGAGGCAATTGAGACAACTCCCGCGGAAGCCGAAATTTCTGCATCTATTCTAGAGAAAATTGCCCGCTCTTCTATAGAACTTGAGACCCGTAAATCAACGGTTATTTCTTTTGCAGCGGGTGTCCCTGGCGGATTCGCAATGCTAGCAACCGTACCCTCCGATCTTTTGCAGTATTACGCTCATATTTTCAGAATTATGCAGAAGCTTGCCTACATCTATGGGTGGAAAGATTTTTTGGGTGATTTAGATGAGCTTGATGATGAAACGTTGTCAAAGTTGGCCCTTTTTCTTGGGGTAATGACTCAGGTAAGCGGCGCGACCACTGCCCTCAACAAATTCGCACAAGAAACAGCCAAGATCTCGCTACAAAAACAGATTGCTAGCAAGGCTTTGACTAAAACTTGGTACTACCCCATTGTTAAAAAGAGTCTCAAATATGTTGGGGTCAGCGTCACTAAAAAGAGCTTTGCGCAAAGTATTACCAAAGTAGTTCCAGTGGTGGGTGGGGTCATCGCCGGAGGGATGACGTATTCAACGCTGAAACCACAAGCTCTTCGACTCATGAAACACCTACAAGCGCTTCCTCAAGCAGGTTCTTTAGATTCTCTTCAGCAGGACGTGCTTATTGAAGAGGAAGAGACTAAAACAAAGAAGCTCAAAACAAAAACCGCTGGTGCATTTGGGCGCTTAAAATCATCTGTTCCGCGTGTATCAATCTCTATGTCTCGAAGCGAGGCGCAACCGAGTGAAGTAGAAGAAGAAAAATAAGGCGTTTCGGTAGTAGTCACTGTGACCACTGTTCTGGTTTGGGGTGTTCTCTCGGCAGAGCTAGCTTCCGCCCAAGTCAATCCGTCAACCTTTTCTCTTTACACCCACGGTGACACCACTAACCAATACTATGTCTATGCAAATAGGATTGACTGGACGTAGCCGGTGAGTGTGGTCTTCTTCTTTGACGGCGACTTACAGCACCTCCTTCGGTTCCCGTGTAGAAGAGTCCAATGATCCCGACATTACGCGTATGACCGATCAGGCTAATGTCCGCAATTACCTCTTCGTGCCCGTCGTATCATCGGAAAAAGATAATGAAGAAGATAGAACCCCTTGGTTGCACTCTCTTGACTCTAACGGGGCAGGCGGTAACAAGAGAATAGTTCGCTCCGCGCTCTCGAAATGAGTGGCTTCAGTACAGAAAAACCCCGTCTGACCTAGATTTCACTAGGTCAGACGGGGTTTTTTCTGATTGGCGGAGACGGGGGGATTTGAACCCCCGGTCGAGTTTAATCCCGACCCTTCATTAGCAGTGAAGTCCATTCGGCCGCTCTGGCACGTCTCCATGTAGCGTGCGCATCCAGCTCGTCAACGTTGCTTTCAGCATCACAGCTCCCCCAATACTAGCCGCAAAAGGAGCAAGGGTCAAAACGCTGCGTGGTATGTGGCGTCTTCGCCTGGGCTATAGGGCTAAGTATATTTGCACAGAAATCAGCAGTCATCCGGTTACTCGTAGCGGGGCAAGGTGTGAACATTTTTTCTGAACATTACTTCGTGATCTGCCGGCCCTGTGTGATCCAAGGGGGGGCATACAAAAAGCCCCGCTTCTTTCGAAGCGGGGCTTTAGTTTGCGGATGGTGTGGGATTTGAACCCACGAGACGGGGTTGCCGCCTACTGGTTTTCAAGACCAGCTCCTTCGGCCGCTCGGACAACCATCCAGCGTGCTGAGCACTCAAACAATACTACACACCCAGCATAACTTTGCAAAACATAACCGGTGTGTGCTCACTCTCGTTAGAGTGGGGGTAAGAGAAAAATAAGGAGCAGGTATGCGTGCAATACGGGAAATAGACCACGGTGGGCCAGAGGTTCTGGTGGTGAGTGACGCACCCCAGCCCTCTGCTGGGCAGGGGCAGGTGGTGCTCAAGGTTGCTGCTAGCGGCATTAACCGGGCCGACGTCATGCAGCGCCGAGGGTTGTATCCACCCCCACCGGGTGAAAGCGATATCTACGGGCTAGAGGTGTCAGGCACCGTGGTTGAAGTGGGTCACGGGCTTCCGGAAGAACTGCTGGGCCAAGAGCGAGTAGCACTGCTGGCTTCCGGAGGCTATGCCGAATATGTTGCTGTGCGCTACGACCATACCCTGCCGGTACCCAAGGGTGTCAGCCTGGTAGAAGCCGCTGGCTTGCCGGAGGTTGCAGCCACCGTCTACTCCAACCTGGTGACAGTCTGCGGTGTGAGCGAGAGCGCTGATGATAACGCCGGGCGCACCCTGTTGATTCACGGCGGGACCGGGGGGATTGGCTCCCACGCTATCCAACTGGCGCAAGCTCTAGGGTTGCGGGTTCTAGCGACTGCTGGCAGCGACAAAAAGTGCGATCGCATTAAGCAGCTAGGTGCTGAGCCCATCAACTACCGCACCCAAAACTTCCGCGAAGCGGCACTAGAGCTTACTGAGGGTAGGGGAGTGGATGTCATCTTGGACGTGGTGGGCGGCTCTTACCTGGATGATAACCTCAAGACCCTGGCTGTAGACGGTTCGCTGGTGATTATTGGCCTGCAAGGTGGGAATAAAGGGAATGTTAATCTGGGCTACATGCTCTCCCGGCGACTCAGCGTCCATGCCACCTCTCTGCGTACGCGCAGCTCGGCGGATAAGGCCGCTATCGTTGCTGGTGTGGGTCGGGTCACCTGGCCCCTGCTGGAAAGCGGGGTCATTTCACCCCACCTGGACCGTGCCTTTTCCCTTGATGACGCGGCAGCTGCCCACACCTACTTTGACTCTGGGGAGCATGCCGGCAAAATCCTGCTGGTGCCCTAAAGGTCAGAGCCGAGGAAACTCTTTGTCATACACGGCTTAAATATGGAGAAAAATGTGAGACAGGTCTAATGTGTGAGTACGCACATCATTCTCGGTTACACACCGGGCACACAGTATGGAGATTTTTGTGGAAGTCCACTCCCCATCGACTATTGATAACGAGCGGCCGGCGGCCTACGTCGATCCCGAAAAACTAGAAACAGATCACGTTACGTGGACGCCCAAGAAAATAGCCATTTGGTCAGTTATCGCTATTATTGGTGCGGTCAGCTGGTCCATGATCGCTATCTTCCGCGGCGAAACTGTGAACGCCATTTGGTTTGTTTTCGCAGCGGTCTGTAGCTACCTGATAGGTTACCGTTTTTACGCCCGCTTCATTGAAGCCAAACTGGCCCAGCCCGACGACCGCCGCGCAACCCCAGCGGAGTACGACGCGGACGGTAAGGACTACGCGGCCACTGACCGCCGGGTGCTCTACGGTCACCACTTCGCAGCTATCGCGGGCGCTGGCCCCCTGGTTGGCCCCGTGCTGGCAGCGCAGATGGGCTTCTTGCCGGGCACTATCTGGATTATTGTGGGCGTTATTTTCGCCGGTGCTGTTCAGGACTACCTAGTTCTCTTCTTCTCCATGCGCCGCGGCGGGCGTTCCCTGGGCCAGATGGCTAAGGAAGAACTAGGAACCGTTGGTGGTTACGCCGCGATTCTGGCAACCCTCGCCATCATGATCATCATTACCGCCATCCTAGCCTTGGTCGTGGTGAACGCACTGGGCGAATCGCCCTGGGGTGTTTTCTCCGTGGGTATGACCATCCCCATCGCGCTTTTCATGGGTGTTTACCTGCGCTACATCCGCCCCGGTAAAGTCGGCGAAATCTCTATTGTTGGCTTTATTTTGCTCATGGCAGCCATCATCGGTGGTGGCATGGTGAGCAACACCGAATGGGGCGTGCAGTATCTCACGCTGGACCGCGTCACCCTGGCCTGGGCTGTTATCATCTACGGTTTTATTGCCGCCGTTCTGCCGGTCTGGTTGCTGCTAGCACCCCGTGACTACCTTTCTACCTTCATGAAGGTGGGCACCATCATCCTGTTAGCAGTCGGCATCATCGTGGTCCGCCCCGAGATCACCGTTCCTGCGGTCAGCGAATTTGCCTCCCGCGCGGACGGTCCGGTGTGGTCAGGCTCCCTCTTCCCCTTCCTCTTCGTCACTATCGCCTGTGGCGCCCTATCAGGCTTCCACGCTCTCATCGCATCGGGCACTACCCCCAAGATGGTTGAAAAAGAACGCCAGACCCGTTTCATCGGTTACGGTGGCATGCTCATGGAGTCCTTCGTGGCCATCATGGCGCTGGTTGCAGCCGTTACCATCGACCGCGGTATCTACTTCGCCATGAACTCGGCAGCCGGCGTTACCGGCGGTACCGTTGAATCGGCTGCGCTCTTCGTCAACTCACTGGGGCTGACCGGGGTGCACATCACCCCCGAAATCCTGCAGTCCACTGCAGATGCCGTGGGTGAGCAGTCCATTGTTTCGCGTACCGGTGGTGCCCCCACCTTGGCGGTGGGCATGGCGCTGATCCTGAACAAGATGATTCCCTGGTTCGAACTCACCAGCTTCTGGTATCACTTCGCCATTATGTTTGAAGCTCTCTTCATCCTGACCGCTGTGGACGCCGGCACCCGCGTGGCTCGCTTCATGCTCTCAGATACCCTGGGCAACTTCTTCCCTAAGTTTAAGGATCACAATTGGCGTGCCGGTGCCTGGATTACCACCGCTGTGATGGTTGCTGGCTGGGGTAGCATCCTGATTCTTGGTGTTACCGACCCTCTAGGTGGTATCAACACCTTCTATCCGCTCTTCGGTATCGCTAACCAGCTACTAGCTGCGGTCGCTCTGGCGGTCTGCCTGGCTATCGCCGCTAATAAGGGTAAGTTCAAGTACCTCTGGATTATCGCCGTGCCGCTGGTCTTTGACCTGGTCGTCACCGTGGTTGGCTCCTACCAGAAAATCTTCTCATCTAACCCAGCCGTGGGCTACTGGGCTAACCACTTCCGCTACAAGGATGCGATTGCCGCAGGCGAGAGTTCACTGGGTGCCGCTGCAACCCCCGAAGCCATGGACGCAGTTGTTCGCAACACCTTCGTGCAGGGCTCCCTCTCCATCCTCTTCGTTGTGCTGACCCTGACCGTGGTGGCTACCGCTGTGATTGAGGTATTCAAGGCGAAGAATGGGCATGCCCAGGAGAGCAGGGAGAACCCCTATATTGAATCCAAGATCTACGCACCGGCCGGCATGCTGGCTACAGCTCCCGAGAGGCAACTTGAGCAGGAATGGAAGAAATTCTACGCCAAGTACCCCGATCAAGTCTCGGGCTCAGCCGGGCACAGTGGGCACTAGCGAAGCAGGTGAATATGTCACTGCGTGATTTCTTCTCCCGAGCGCGCTGGCTGGCTAACGGTGTGCTGGGTGCTGACAAGTACCAAAAGTATCTGGCTCACCACCGTGCCACCGGCTGTGAGCACCCGCCCATGACCGAACGCGAGTTCTGGCGTGATCACACCGACCGCATGGAAAAGAACCCGGGTACCCGCTGTTGCTAGAGTGCACAAAGAAGTCTGCCGGAGTTGCCTAAAGGGCAGCTCCGGCAGTTTTCTTAGGGTAACCTAAGAAGACACCTGTTGAGGGACGACGAGAGGAGCTGTGCCTTGGGAATCAAAGATTTTCTGCAGTCACGCCGCGATGACGCCGAGCTCGGCACCGGCCTCTGGCGCAGAGCCCATGACCGCTTTGTGCGCGGGCTAGACCGTTTTCACCAAATCCTTGAGCGCATGCCCGCTACCGATACCCTCGAACACCTCATCCCGGTTGCTAACGACCTGGCAGACCTATTGCCCCGGGTGCGATTTGTTGCGGCACAAGCTCAGAACATCGCACCCAGTAACGGTACCGATGTACCGGCGTCCCCTACCGGGGTTTATTCAGACCTGCACCGCTCTCTTTCTAAGGCGGGTAACTCCCTGGCGCTCTGCGCTGAAGCTCTAGCCATGACACGGTGCGCGGGCACCTGCGAGCAAAGCTGTGACCGTGAAACCGTGGTCTCCCGCAGGGTGCAGACCGTAGTTCAGCATATTGAAACAGCAGAAGAATTACTGGGCCGGGCACTAGCTGAAAAGGCAGAGCTGGCCTCTGCCTAACCCAATTACTGCTGGAGCTCCGGGAAAGGGGCCCGGCCTAGAGCAGGTTCTCAGCGCGGGCAGTAGCCACAGCGGCCGTGCGGTTATCGACGCCCAGCTTGGAGTAAATATGCACCAGGTGGGTTTTAACCGTTGATTCAGAGATAAAAAGCCGTTGCGCCATCTCACGATTGGTTGCCCCCGTTGCCAGCAGCGTAAGGATCTCGGTTTCCCTCTGGGAAAGGGTAATCACCGGCCGGTGCATACGGTCCATGAGAGTAGCTGCGATATCGGGGGAGAGGGTGCGACGGCCTTCTGCTGTTGCCACTACTGCAGCCTGCACTTGCTCGGGCGGGGCGTCCTTCAGCAGGTAGCCCAGCGCCCCCGCCTCAACAGCTGCCACAATATTGGTCTGGGTATCAAAGGTGGTGAGAACCAGCACCGGGGTGCGGAACTGCTCGGTGATAGAACGGGTAGCGATGATGCCGTCCACCGGCTTCATCTGTAGGTCCATGACTACGGCATCCAACGGGTGCCCCTGCTCTGCAAAACGGGCTACTTCAGACAGCGCTGCACCGCCGTCTGCTGCCTCAGCGACCACCGTGATGTTCTCAAATTCCTCAAACATGGCTCGCAGTCCTGCCCGTACTACGGGATGGTCATCAACCAATAAAACACGTATGGTCATGCTTTCTCCTGAAGGTGTAAAGGAAAGGAGACGGTTAGTGCAGTGCCTCCGGTGCCGCTTTCGAGTTCAAGGGAGCCACCTAGTGCCTGCACCCGGTTGTGCATGGCGGTTAAGCCGAAGCCGGTATGGCCTTCTGTTGATGGGGTGCGGCTCTCAGCAGCTCCGGGGTCAAAGCCCCGCCCATTATCCAGTACATCTAGAATAACTTTCTCAGGCCACAGCGTCAGCGTCAGCGCGCTTCGGGTGGCCTGCGAATGCGCGACCACGTTAGCCAAAGCACCCTGAGCACACCGCATCACCGCAGCCGCCACCTGCGAAGGGAGCTGCCGGGCGGCGTCCTCGTTACCCTCAAAGGTGAAGGTGCAGACAAAGTGCTCAGCGCCCGGCTGGCTCTTGCCCAGCGCGCGCCGGGACTCGGCTGTGGTGGTAGCTAGCCGTTGCAGAGCAGAGACGAGGGAATCGTCCAGGGCGGGGGAGGACAAATCTTTGATGAAACGGCGTGCCTCCGCTAGGTTCTCTGACGCGCTGGCGCTAATGATGCTCAGCTGCTCGGAGGCCCGCGCCCGGTCTCCCTCCTGCAGGGAGCGCTCTGCCGCCCGTGATACCAGCACGATGGAAGACAGCCCCTGGGCTAGGGTGTCATGAATTTCTCGTGCCAGACGCTCACGCTCTTCTACCTTGCCAGCACTGTACTGTTGCTGCACCAGCTGCGCCTGAACCGCCCGTAGCCGCTCTGCTAGTCGGTACTGGTGGGCGGCGTCCTCCCGCAGAGCGCGGTAGGTAAAAGAAATGACGATAGCAAGCAGAGCGCCCAAGGTGGGTCCGATTAGGTAGCCCGGGGCAACACCATCATGAAGCACCGCGCTCAGCCCAAAACCGGCAGGGCCCACCAAAGGCAGAGCCACCGCTAGGCAACAGAGCAGAAGCGTGGCCAATACACTTCTGACCGGGCGCAAGAGGTGCAAATAAAGAAACATGATGGGGAAAACAACCCAGGTGAAAGAACTGCTCAGCAGCATTAATACCAGCCAGAGCAGGGTGATGCAGCCCAGCCAGAGAGCCACCGGCAGGGGCGTACCGGTCTGTTCAGGCCGGTAGGGGGCGGACGCCTTGGCGCGGCTAAAGACCTGATGCAGGTTAGAGGGCAGACCCAGGCGATTCTCAAAGATGGTGCCCCACAGGTAGATCCCGCCCAGAGCTAGGGAAAGCACCGCTACCGCGGTGTGCTTGGCCGCTGGGGCTTCAGATAACAGGGTAGCTACTGTGCCAAAAAGTACCAGGAAGGCAAACATTACGTGCAGGCTGATACGTAGCACCATCAGCACCGTCACCGTCTGCACACTCTGGCCGGTGGGCAGAGTCTTAGGCTCCCGCTTACTGCGCATTTATCTCCCCAAGGTAATAGTCAGCACCAGTCTACTCAGGGGGGCAAGCTACTTCCCGGCCGCGCACATCGTCCAAACGGTTGATAAAAAGCTCAACCCTTACCCCGATGTGCAACCTACCCCCTGCCCGGTTGAATGGTAATAGATTAGAAAACCGTGACGCGAAAGGCGGAACAATGTTCGTAGGCTGGCGAGACATCCTCTTTGCTAAAGGCAGGTTCACCCTCATCGGGGCTACCGTAGCCCTCATCACCCTGCTGCTGGTCATGCTGACCGGGCTGACCGGCGGGCTAGGTAACCAGAACACCGACGCTCTTGAAAAACTCCCTGCTGACACCCTGGTTTTTGCGCCCTCCAACGAGGGTGGCGACGCGTCCTTCACCGACTCACAAATCACCGCCGGGTTGCTGAATCAGTGGCAGAGCGCAGAGGGCATGACCTCTGCTGAGCCCTTGGGCGTGAGCATCGGCAGGCTTGAAGCCGGTTCAGCGGTGTCCATGACCCTTTTCTCGCTACCAGAAGGTTCACCAACCGTGGGCGAGGTTTCGCCCCTGCGCGAAGGCTCCCTGCCTGCTGACGGCGAAATCTTGCTCCCCGCCACCACCGCCCAGGACGCCGGGGCACAGGTGGGCGATACTGTCACTTTCAGCGGCACCGACCTGGTGGTCTCCGGTATCGCTGAAGACACCTTCTACTCCCACACCCTGACCGGCTGGGCAACCACCGCCACCTGGCAGAACCTCACCCACCAGCGCACCCTAGAGGGCGATGAAGCAGTTGTGGGCACCGTGATGCTGGCAGAAGGCAACGCCGACGTTGAAGCACTTGCCTCAGAAACCGGAACTCAGGCGATCACACCCCGCGAATCCTTTAACGCTCTGCCCGCTTACACCTCAGAACGAGGCTCCCTGGTCACCATGCAGGGCTTCCTCTATGGCATCTCAGCTCTGGTGATTATCTCCTTCCTGACCGTCTGGACGATCCAGCGCACCCGTGACATCGCCGTTATGCGCGCCCTCGGCGCTTCTCAAGGCTTCCTCACCAAAGACGCTTTGGCGCAGACCGCCGTCATCCTAGCAGTGGGTGTGGCTTTCGGCGCTCTCACCGGCTTCGGGCTAGGTGCCTTGGCAGCGAACGCCGTGCCCTTCCAGCTCACCGCCCTAACTGTCCTGGCACCCGCAGCAGGTATCTGGGCACTAGGCATGGCAGGCTCCCTCTTCGCCCTGCGAAAGGTAGCCAAGGTAGACCCCATGATCGCCCTGGGCGGCAACTAACCCCGCGCTCTGACCCGATGACCCCGCTTCACGAAAGGCCAACCACCATGACTGCGACCCTTATCGCTCCCACCCAGACTGTTACTCCCACCGACAGCGTGCTAGAACTGCGCGACATCGTCCTGGAATACCCAGACGGAGTGGACGCTGACGGCAACCCCACCGTCATGCGTGCTCTAGACAGAGTAAGCCTGACCGCCCACCGCGGCACGCTGACTGCCGTGACCGGAGCCTCCGGCTCCGGTAAATCCTCCCTGCTCTCGGTAGCAGCCGGGCTGATTACCCCCACCAGCGGCGCTCGCATTATTCAGGGCAACCGCACCGAAAATTACAGTGACCGCCAACTTGCCGAGCTTCGCCGCACCACCGTCGGCTTCATCTTCCAGCAACCCAATCTACTGGCCTCCCTCACCGCCGCTGAACAGCTCGAGCTGGTGGCGCGCATTAGCGGCGCTCGCGGTGCTGACCTCAAAGTAGCCCGCCAGCGAGCAACCGAGCTTCTTGACCTGGTGGGGCTCGGTGCTGAGAAGGGCCGTAAGATGCATCAGCTCTCAGGCGGTCAGCGTCAGCGCGTCAATATTGCCCGCGCCCTCATGAATACCCCCGCCCTGCTCCTTGCCGATGAACCCACCAGCGCCCTGGACGCCGAGCGCTCCGCATCTATCGTGGAACTGCTGGCACAGATCACCCGCGAATTCAACACCGCCACCCTGCTTATTACCCACGACGGGGACCAGTTGGCTCACGCTGACCGAACGGTATACATGACCGATGGGTGCCTCACAGACGCCTAGAGATAGCTCACGTGTCAGCCTCCCGATAGGGTGAGCAAGGTAGAATGAGTTGCAGTCAAAGAAACCATAACAAGGACTTTTTTGTGATTAACTTTCACCGCAACGAACGTGCCGCCTCCCTGCCCGCCCGCCTCTCTCGCTCTTGGCTTTTGGTCAGCGCAGCAGCAACCGAAGAGGTGATTGCTCAAGCCCTTGAATCTGAGGCTGACTCAGTGCTTATCGACCTCGAAGATGGCTGCCCTGAAGATCAAAAGGACGCGGCTCGCGAGCGCGTAGTCGCCGTGCTCAATGGGGGAGCTGCTAGCGCTTGGGTTCGTATTAACGGTATTGAGAGTGATCACTGGGCTAAGGACCTTGAAGCCTTGAACAATGCCGCCGGCCTCAAAGGTGTCATGCTGGCTATGACAGAGCACCCCGACCACGTGACACGCACTGCCATGATGCTACCTGCCGGTACCCCCGTTATTGCTCTCATTGAAACCGCCCTGGGTATGGTGAACGTCGTGCGCATCGCCAAGGCACCGGGCACCTTCCGCCTGGCTTTCGGTCAGGGTGACTACCGCCGTGATACCGGTGTTTCAGATGACCCCATCGCTCTGGCTTTTGCCCGCTCCCAGATGGTACTGGCATCCCGCGTGGGTGGCCTCGCTGGCCCCATTGATGGCCCTTCGGTCGGTAAGTACGGGTCAGCCCTCATCAAGGATTGTGCGGTAACCACCAGCCACGGCATGACCGGTAAGCTGACCCTTGACCCGGCCCAGACCGAAACCATCAACCTGGGCCTAGCACCCAGCGCCGATGAAATCGCTTGGGCACGGGAACTGCTGCAAAAGAGCGAGGGGGACTCCGTGCCTAAGGACGGCTCCTACCTGCCCCGCCTGGCACGTGCCCGCAAGGTATCCTCCCTGGCCAAGACCTACGGCCTGTGGCGTAGCTAAATTGTTGGTTAGACACTGAAAGGGGCATGGGTGAAAGATTATTTTCGATTCGAGAGCAGGAGGACACCTTCGGGTGGCTTTTCCCGCGGTTTTATAGCCCTCTTTGCTTTCCTGCTGATTCCCTCACTGGCCCTGTGGTTCTTCTACCGCTGGCTCTTTGCCTCAGACACTATGTTCCTGGTGCCCATTTTTCTAGCGGTGATGACCGCCTGGATCTGGGCCTACCTCATTGGCTACGGCTCCGAGGTTCACCTAGACGAGGACTAAGTGGGTTAAAGATAAGACCCGTTCCGCAGTAGCGGAACGGGTCTTATGTTCTGGAGCCCCCAGTCGGATTTGAACCGACGACCTTTTCTTTACGAGGGAAATGCTCTACCCCTGAGCTATGGAGGCCTGTTGGTGCTGAACGTCAGCGCGAACGAAAGAAAACTTTACCAGAGCCCACGCGGGTTCACCACCTGCTGACCCTGCACTGGTTACCAAGCTAACGGCGTCCACCACCTAGAGGGAAAAGTGAGGGGCACTACAATGGTGGGTATGACTACTTCACAGCGTTCCGGGCTTAACCCTCGCCCGGTCTTCTCTCAACTTCCCCAGTACGCAGCGGGTAAACCCCCGGTACCGGTGGAAGGGCTAACCCAGTTTAAGCTTTCGTCTAACGAGAACCCTTTTGGGCCGGTGGAGCCGGTGGCCCGGGTGCTCGCTGAATTTAACACCGTGCACCGCTACCCCGACCCGCTCTCTACTGCCCTGCGCACCCGCTTGGGCGAGCACCTGGGGGTGAACGCTGATGACATCGTAACCGGTGCCGGCAGCCTGGGTGCCCTGAACCAGATCCTGGCAACATTCGCCGGGAGCCACGAGGACGGCGTTCAGGACGAGGTCATCTACGCCTGGCGTTCCTTCGAGGCATACCCCATCTGTGTGGGTTTAGCAGGTGCCAAGAGCGTGCAGGTGCCTAATCTGCCCAACGGTGCCCACGACCTGGACGCCATGGCGGCGGCGGTTACCCATCAGACCCGCGTCATCCTGGTCTGCACCCCCAACAACCCTACGGGCCCGGCAGTGACTGAGAATCAAGTCCGGGATTTCCTGGCCAAAGTGCCCAGCGACGTGTTGGTCGTTATTGATGAGGCCTACTTTGAGTTCTGCGCAGCCAGCGAAATTCCCGAGGGGCAGGAGCCCCCGGTCAATGGCCTGGACGTTCTCCCTGACTATGAAAACGTCATTATTTTGCGCACCTTCTCTAAGGCGCAGGGACTCGCAGGGCTGCGGGTTGGCTACTCCATCTCTCACCCCGCTATCACCCAGTACCTGCGTGTGGGTGCCACTCCTTTTGCGGTGACCTCTATTGCTGAGCAGGCTGCCGTTGCTTCCATCAATCACAACGACTCCGTCATGCAGCGGGTAGCCCACCTGGTGGAGCAACGTGAAAAGGTGGTTACCCAACTAACTAACCTGGGCTACTGGGTGCCCGAGACCCGCGCTAACTTCGTCTGGTTGCCTCTGGGTGAACACTCGGCTGCCTTTGCTGAGCTGGCTGAACGCAACGCCCTGTCGGTGCGCGCGTTTGCCGGTGAGGGTGTGCGTGTCTCTATTGGCGAAGATGAGGCCAATGACCGTTTTCTAGCGCTTGCGGAGCAGTTCGAACACCGCACCAGCGCACCCTAACCTCCTTTACTTCGGGCCCGCGCCAGCTGAGACTTTGCCCATTATTTGCATATTTTCACTAAAAATTGCAAAAACTGGGCAGAATGACGGTGGCGCGGGCGTAGTCTTAATAGGTACACCACCCCGGTTATCACGCGGAGATTCCATGCCACAAGCAAACACCCCTGCCACCCCCTGGGGTATACCTGACCTCGTACAACTCATGGATGAGACCGGCACCGTCAGAACCCACCCCACGTTCAGCCCCTATGCTGATGAACTGACTAACACCGACCTCAAAGAGATGTACCGGACCATGGCGCTCACCCGCCGGTTCGACGACGACATGACGGCCTTACAGCGCCAAGGTCAGCTGGCGCTCTGGGTGCCTTCCCGTGGGCAGGAAGCCGCTCAGGTGGCGTCCGCCCGGGCTTTAGCACCTAACGACCACATCTTCCCCTCCTACCGCGATCATGGCGCTCTGCTGGAACGCGGCATCGAACCCTCCGAAATTACTCCGCTCTTCCGCGGGAGCGCAACGCTGGGCTGGGACCCAAAAAAGCACAACGTGCACCCCTACACTCTGGTGCTGGCAGCTCAGGTGCTGCACGCGACCGGTTACGCCATGGGTCTGAACATGGACGCTCAGATTGAGGCGGAGACAGGCGAAAAGCAGACCGGTCAGGGCCAGGCGACAGACCCCAACCAGGACGCCGTGAAGCCGGCCGTGGCGGTCTACTTCGGTGACGGTTCATCCACCGAGGGCGATGTGCATGAGGCTATGGTCTTTGCCGCCAGCTATAACGCCCCGGTTCTATTCTTTGTGCAAAACAATGGCTGGGCTATCTCGGTTCCCTTTGAAACCCAGTCCCGAGTGCCTCTGGCTACCCGTGCAGCTGGCTACGGTTTTGAAGGTCTGCGCGTGGACGGCAACGACGTTCTCTCGGTCTACGCTGCTACTCGTTACGCCATGGATAAGCTACGTGCGGGGGAGGGCCCAGTTATGATCGAGGCTCAAACCTATCGCTTGGGTCCCCACACTACCGCCGATGACCCCACCAAGTACCGCCCGCAAGACCATGAGGCGACCTACACCCCCCTTGACCCTCTTCCCAGGTTAGAAGCCTACCTGCGGTCACGCGGGGTCGAAGAGAGCTTCTTTGAAGAGATCGAAACAGAGGCCAAACAGGGTGGGCAAACTGTGCGCGACTACGTGCTGAACAGCAAACCCGAAGACTTTGAGACCTACCTTGACCGGGTTTACGCTGAACCCCACCAGCAAGTAGAGGACGACCGCGCCTTCTACCGTGCCTACACTGCAGGCTTTGAAGAGGAATAAGACCGTGACTGAACAGACTCAAGAAACCCTTACCCTCGCCAAGTCCATTACCCGTGCTATGCACGATGAAATGACCACCAACCGCAAGGTGCTCATCCTGGGTGAAGACATCGGCAAGTTGGGCGGGGTCTACCGCGTCACCGAGGGGCTCCAGGCAACCTTTGGCGAGAACCGTGTGCTGGATACCCCCCTGGGCGAAGCAGGCATCATCGGTACCTCTATCGGTATGGCCCTGCGCGGCTACCGACCGGTGGCAGAAATCCAGTTTGACGGCTTTGTCTTCCCCGGCTTCAACCAGATCACCAGTCAGCTGGCCAAAATGCACGGTCGCACCCTGGGTCATTACACCGTCCCTGTCACCGTGCGCATTCCCTATGGGGGCATGATTGGCTCTATCGAGCACCACTCCGAGTCACCCGAAGCCCTCTTCACCCACACCCCGGGCCTACGCGTGGTGACCCCCTCTAACCCGCACGATGCTTATTGGATGCTACGCAAGTCCATTGCCCACCCAGACCCGGTAATCTACTTCGAACCTAAGCGCCGCTACTGGTCCAAGGGAGAAGTAGACTTCACCGACACCGGCTTTGACCCTTTCAAAGCCCAGGTGGTGCGCGAAGGCACTGACCTCACCCTGGTTGCCTATGGGCCCCTAGTTCCGGTTGCGCTAGCCGCAGCTAAGGCAGCAGAAGAGGACGGCCGCAGCATCGAGGTCATTGACCTGCGCTCCCTATCACCCCTGGACTTCCCCACCATCATTGCCTCGGTAGAGAAAACCGGGCGCCTGGTGGTAACCCACGAAGCTCCGGTCTTTGGTGGCATCGGCTCCGATATCGCATCGACCATTTCAGAGCGTTGCTTCTTCCACCTGGAAGCACCCGTGCTACGAGTGGGTGGTTTCCACATGCCCTACCCGGTCTCCCGAGTCGAAGAAGAATACGTGCCCGGCATTGACCGTATGCTCGATGCCGTTGACCGCTCCTTTGCCTACTAGAAACGAAAGGTTAAACCGTGTCCCAGATTTTTAACCTCCCCGATGTAGGCGAAGGCCTCACGGAAGCAGAAATCCTCAGCTGGAAGGTCGCAGTCGGCGATACAGTGGCGGTCAATGATGTCCTCGTTGAGATTGAGACCGCCAAATCAGTGGTTGAGCTGCCCTCACCCTATGCCGGTAGGGTAGAGAAACTCATGGCAGAAGAAGGGCAGACCGTAGAGGTAGAGAGCCCCATTATCGCTATCTCGGCGGGGGGCGCAGCCCCTGAGCAGAACGCTAGCCCGGCTACCACTGAACCTGCTTCTTGCGACGCTAAGGACGCTGGCGCACAGCAGGCGGCACTGGTGGGCTCTGGCCCCAAGGCTGACTCGGTTAAGCGTCGTGCTCGCAAGCGCCCTGAGCCCGTCTCTGCTGAGCCCGCGGCGTCCTTCCCGCTACCGTCTAAACATGTTGCTTCCCATGCCCTGGCTAAACCGCCGGTTCGTAAGGCGGCCCAAGACATGGGCATCAATTTGCACGATGTTCCACCCACCGGTGCGCAAGGACAGGTCACCAAGAAAGACCTTCTCAGCTACGCCGCACATATGGCTCTGCCGCAGGCCACTCAGCCCGGGGAAAGCCCCAGCAGTTTCTGGCAGGCAACAGAGATCAGCGATGATCGAATTGAGCGTATCCCCGTCAAGGGTGTGCGTAAGGCGACCGCTGCTGCCATGGTGAAGTCTTCCTTCAGTGCACCGCACGTTTCTATTTTCGTAGATGTGGACGCTTCACGCACCATGGAGTTCGTCAAGAGACTCAAGAAGTCACCCCAGTTTGAAGGCATCAGGGTAACTCCGCTGCTCATCTTGGCCAAAGCCGTCATCTGGGCTGCTGCCCGCAACCCCCAGGTCAACGCGACCTGGACGGACAGCGAAATTCAGATCAAGCACTTCATGAACCTGGGCATCGCTGCAGCTACCCCTCGCGGTCTGATGGTGCCCAACATCAAAAATGCCCACGAACTTAACCTGCGGGAGTTGGCTATAGCACTCAACGATCTCACCGCACGCGCCCGCGAGGGCAAAACTCAGCCGGCAGAGATGTCTAACGGCACCATGACCATCACCAATATTGGTTCCCTGGGCATTGATACCGGAACACCGATTATTAACCCGGGTGAAGCTGCCATTATTGCCTTCGGCACCATTAAAGAGAAGCCCTGGGTAGTGAGCGGAGAGGTCATCCCGCGTTGGGTTACCACTCTGGGGGGGTCCTTCGACCACCGTATTCTGGACGGAGATCTCTCTGCCCGGTTCCTGGCCGATGTTGCTTCTATTCTGGAAGAACCGGCCCTGCTCCTAGACATGTAGGGAATGAAGCCTGAGGTTCGGGGCAAATCGGCCCAAAAAAGACCCAGTTTGCGTAAAGCAGACTGGGTCTTTCGGTGCCACCTATGAGCTCAAGTAAGGCGTTACAGGAACAAGCCTGTAAAGCCTTGCTCAAGGGCAAGAGGCGGTACCATGCCAAGGTGTGAAGAGTGTTAAGAATCCCGCATCATCTCCCTAGAAATGCGGGACGTAGGATCAAACCTTTCATCAATCCTCACAAGATACCTGGTTGGGTTCTTGGGTGGGTAACGCTCCGGGTCAGTCCCCCAACGTCGCCGGTGCTTTGAGTCCCCCGACTCAATACCACCCATGAACCACTTTCATCATATCCCACTTATTGAATCTCTATTTGTCCTCATATGTGCTGACAAAAGTTTCCTTTACAAGTTTAGACGCCCCGAAAACCCGCGGAAAATCAAGGTTATAGGAAAAACAGGTGCGTTGCTTTTAAGAATTTTCTGAGGGGTAAAGTGATGAAATTTTATTTATGCGGAAACCAAAAAGGTGTGTCTAGAACCGTTCGATGTCACCTGTTTGGGAAATCTCGATTGCGCTTGGTTCATCGTCCTCAGAGTTACCATCGTGCACTAGCATGACGGCGCACGGGTCATCACTGGGGAAGGCCCGAATGGTAATGGTCCCGCTTGAAGCATTCTCAAACAGATCAACGGCGCAGTGGGTTAGGGCAGAGGCCACTCTGCCAGGAAGGCTGGAGCCTCGTTCGTCCAAGATATCGACTTTGACTCCGCGCTGGCGTGCAAGCCACGCTGTATCCAAAATCTGTCGATTAACGATATATCGCCCGCGAATCGTATCGCGCAGCTGAGCTTCAGCGAACCTAAAACTGTCCAACTCGTCCTGTGTTACCGGGCTTTGGTTATAGGCGATGCGGTAGAGCATGTCTTCGGTGAGTGCTCGAACCTCTTGAACGCGCTGGGACGACACCACTCCTATGCCGGTCTTTTCAGCACGGTCAGCATCAGCGATAATTCGCATACCGCGTGCCTGCTGGGTCTTAGAATTTGCCTGCTCAATTTGCCGAGGGACTATCATGGCGATGAGCATCAGCAAGACGGGAATAATAAACTCGGTAGCCAGCATGAGCCGGGAATCGAAGTAGCGGGTATGCTTGCTCAGAACCAGGATGCTGAAACCGATGAAGAAAAGCCACCCATAGAAACTGCGGCGCCGTAAAATGAGCCCCAAAGCTAGTGCCGTGTAGGCCATCAGCGGCCAAGAAAGATGCAAGAACGTCAGGCAGTGACTGATAGCGGTTAGGGTCATCTCCACACTGGAAAGCCCCAGGACCACGGTGAGTGGGGGGAGATACTCAGGAAGCTCTAGTCGGTGGGTGGGAAGAAAAATAGGGCAGATCGCCAGGACGTAGACCCCTAGGACAGCCCCCCAGTGCGGGGCTGTAATGACTGTGTAAAAGTTATACCAGATAGCGAAGGCAGTGAGTATGAGTAAGCTACCCGCAACAAAGACCTTCAACAGCACACTGGGTTGGTAATACTTAGCCAGCATTGGATTCCTCATTGGGCCACTGCACCACAACCGTGGTTCCCTTATTTGGCGCTGAATTGATAGTGACCTTACCGCCGGCTTCTTCCATGCTGCGTAGCATTGATACCCTCACACCCAAGCGGTGAAAATCTAGGTCACTCATCGAAAAACCTTGACCCTTATCTGCGATGGTGCAGAGAATATAGGGGCGCACTTCATCGGATCGGGTGGACCTAAAAGGGCGCCTCATTTCGGTTCGAATACTGATAAAGGTGGTGCGAGTCCCTGAATGGCGGGCTGAATTAGACACTGCCTCGGTCACTGCATAGGTGAAGGATCTGGCGGTAGCGTAGGGCATTGTTGAGTCAGAGGACGCTTGGGGGTGCTTCCCAAGGACATCCGGCACGAATCTTAAGCGCTGGTTCCACGGTTCCACTCCTTCTGCTATTTGCTCGGTGAGTTGCTGGAAGGTGATGGGCTGCTGAGGTGGGAGCTTAAGAGTTTCTTCTTCAAGCACAGCGATTGCGCGGCGGGCTAAAAGGCGGGTGCGTTGAGGTAGTTCACCTAAGTTCCGGCTGGCATCGAGCAGAGCGGCCATAACGTTATCGTGAACCAGTTTGTCAAAATCCTGTAGGGCCTTGGCGTAATCCCTCGACCGATTGAGCAGAAGCTGGGCTGAGAGAGTTTCGTAGTAGGTTTTGTCTGATTCCCTCACAGCGTTGAGAGCAAAGCGAGCAAACCCGGCGAGCAGGGCACAAAAGAACCCTAGAAAGGCTACGCGGCTGGCGAGGCCTGCGTAATCTAGGGGGGCGCCGGTGACCCAGTGGGCGGCGAAGGAACTGGCAATGAGGGACGAGGGAATGGCGAAGCTGTGAAGATAACTGCCTCGAGAGGTCTCTTCAAAGGCAGGAACAAGCATGGCGTAGGTCCCAAAAAGCCAGGACCAGGGGATAGCCGATAGTTGGGCTCCTTCGCTAAAGGGCCAGGTTATATAGGCGCTGTAGGCAATAATCAGCATAAAACTCACCGCTTTAGCGCTAATTTCTTTGCGCACTCCGTTGAAAATCAGGAGGGCACCATGAGCTAGGGTGACAGGGATGAGGAAGAGATACCAATGAGAGTCTCGCCCGTACGCCCCTGAGATATTCGCTAAGGATTGGAAGACAAGGGCGGTAGCGATCAGAGCATAGATGATTTCCAGGGAGCAGTAGAGCCCGAAAGAACTAGGCCCCATGAGACTTTTGTGGTCAGAGGTTAGTGACAGGGGCTTGAGAAAGAAGGAACGTATGCGCTCGACTCGGGATGGCTGAAGAGCACGGGTTAAATCCCGAGAAGCACCACCGGTAGAGGTAGACAGGGCGTTTCCTTGCTGTAGGGAGGGCGGAAGTGGGTGGTGCCTTAAAGGTACCGCTGGGCGCTCTGAGTATCTTCCATAGAATCAACCAAACCATCTTCGATAGCGCGGATGCGCAAATCAATCTTGGTGGGGGCGGGCCGGCCCACACGGGCGTACTTTTCGCGGATACGGTCAATGTTGGTTTTCACAGCAGACTGCTTAATGCCCATGCGGCGGGCTACCTGAACCTGGGCAAAACCGGAAGCGTAGAGACGCAAGGTTTCCTGCTCGCGGGGGGAGAGGCTGGCCCGGGAGAACTCTGGATCACCATCGATAGCTGCTGCTAGTTCTTTGGTTACCACGGCTCTACCGTCGGCAATATTTTTTGCTTCAGCCAGAGCGTGCTCTAACGGCTCGGACTTTCGAACCAGTCCTAAAGCACCTGCTTTCAGCGCTTCACGAATCAAGCCGGGGTTCTCACCAATACTAAAAATAAGAACCTTGATGCCAGCGCGCTGAAGGATGTCTACGTTCTCGCTGGGACGTGAACGATCCTGTAGAGAAAGGTCAAGAAGCACGACATCGCAGTCCCTTTTGAGTTTACCCAAATCAGCCGACGACGGGTCATGAAGGTTTCTGCCCAGAGCTACCAGAAGGTCAGCGGCGGTGGGAGCTGCAGCCACTAGTTCAATTTCGCTGGCTCCGGAGGCGACCGCTCGCATGCCCTCACGGACAACCTCGTGGTCATCTACAATTCCTACCCGTACTACGCTCATACTTACCTACTTCGTTTGTGATGTGTCTCTGACAGCCTCACCCCTAGCTCCGCCGTGTATTGGTGTCACTGGGGCCATCTTCTCTATTCTTTACTCTTGAAATATTTTACAGGCAAAAATAGCGGCGACCCATTTTGGGAACTATAGTGTGAAGGGCTGGTGTCCCCTAGGGCACCATTTATGATTTATTCGCTCCAGCTATTCTCTAATTTGCGGTGGTAGGACGGGCCCATCAAGGCCCCCATCAAGGCTGCGAAGAAAGCGATAGCTAGCACACTGAGTAGGGTAAGTAGCCCAGGTGCAAAGTCTTGCTCCATGAAAAGATGGCCGGCGAAAGACGGCTGCACATCTACGTTTGCTAGGGATGCTAGCCAAGCGATGGCTGAGCCCAGTAGTATGCCCAACAAGGTCATCATGAGGACCCCTAGAGCTTGTTTTGCCGGAGCTACCCCGCTCATACGTGCAGCTGTATAGCCTGCTGCAAGGAAAGCAAATACGTAGCAAATCCCAAGGAAGATGGCCCAGGGAAGGGCTGCCGCTCTAGCATCGGCGTTGAAAAGGTCGAGAGCTACAAGGGTTGGGGTGTCATAGCTTTTCAGCCCAGCAGCCACTAAAAGAGGGGCTGCCAACTGAAAGAGCAGGGTGAGCATGCCGTGAGCAACAAGAGCACCCAGGAAAGCTGGGATGAACTGAACTCTTCGGTAGGGGGTCAATTTGCCTTTGCGACGAGCTGGTGCCTCGACCGTGCTGTAGGCTGCCCTCTGAGCTGAGCCCGAACTCCGCACCTCGGTAGGGGCAGCAGGTGCAGAGTACTCCGCAGCAGAAGGGGCAAGTTCGGGTTGATAACGCACCGCTGAGACCGATGAATCGGCAGCTTGCGGGCTGCTTGCGTTAGCACCGTGCTCTGATGAGTAGGGTGGGAGCACTCGGGTGGGATCAGCGTCGTTGAATACTGCCTCCCAGTCGCTGGAACTGTTAGGAGAGGGACGGTTAGAATCTTGGGACATCCTCGAGACTCTTTCTGCTAGATAGGTTGAGGATACAGGAAGGACTAAGCGAGGCGCAGAGCCTGCGGGCTATATTGATGGTTGGGGTCGGTAGGGCGCTCATCCTCAGCCACATACCGCACCACCTTGGCGGGGTTGCCCACCGCTACGGCGTTGGCTGGGATATCTTTAGACACCACGGCTCCAGCGCCAATCACAGCGTTCTCACCGATTGTGACTCCCGGGAGGATAATCGCGCCTCCACCGATCCAGACGTTGCGGCCTACAGTGATGGGTAAACCACCCTCCCACAGTGCCGCACGATCTACCGGGTTAAGAGGGTGGGTGGGTGTCAGAAATTGAACATTAGGCCCAACGAGCACACCATCATTAAAAGTAATGGGGGCTACGTCCAAAAAGATACAACCAAAATTGAAGAAGCAACCAGCTCCAATGTGGGTATTGACGCCGTAATCGAAAGAGACAGCGGGGCGGATCATTGATCCCTCGCCCAGGGACCCCACCATCTCATTGAGTGTTTCAGTCATCATGGGATCTGAGGCGTAGTATTGCTGAGCGTAGACCTGAGTTAGCTGAGTTACTCTCCTGTGAAGGTCAATGCACTCATCATCGGGCCGGTAGGCATAACCTGCCGTCATCTGTTCAAAGACGCTTTTGCCTTCTCGTTTTTGTTGCCAATTAACCATTGGGACCTCCCCAGAGAGCAAGAGCGCCGATGATGAGTAGACCAGCCGTAATCACAATGAGGCCGGCAATAATCATGCGCTTGTTAATTTCACGCATCAGCTCCCTAAACTCCTCGGGGCTGATGTCTTCTTTTCGTCTACGAGCCATACCCCCAGTATGTCAGTAATAAAGGTGCTGTGGCACAATCGTGTGTATGCAAACAGTCGAAAATTCATACCAGAGCAACGATTTTCCGCTCGCCCACCGTCCCTGGCAAAAGAACTACAGCCCCGGCACCCCCGGCAATGTAGAACTACCAGAGACATCCCTCAGCCACCTGATGGCAGATGCAGTGCGTGAGCACCCCCAGAAGATTGCCCTAGAATTTTTCGGCGCCACCACCACCTACGGTGAACTGGGAGAGAAGGTTTTGCGGGTAGCTGAGGGCCTACGCAAAGCCGGTATCCAACACGGCGACCGGGTGGCCGTCGTCCTCCCTAACTGTCCGCAACATATGGTCGCTTTTTACGCCATCATGCGTCTGGGCGCTGTGGTGGTCGAGCATAATCCTCTCTACACCGCTGCTGAGCTGCGCCACATGTTCGAAGACCACGGCGCTAAGGCAGCTATTGTCTGGGACAAAATCGCAGATAACGTCACCTCTCTGCCCAGCGATATTCGGCCCAAGCACATCTTCGCGGTCAACATGATTGAAGAGATGCCTCGTCTGATGCGTACCGCCCTGAAATTGCCGGTAGGTAAGCTCAAAGCCTCCCGCGAGAAGCTGGAGGGCGTAGCTAAGGGTACAACTTCCTGGCGTCAGTTGCTCAAAAACGAGCCTATTGCCGCTGACCATCACCGCCCCACCGCCCACGACTTGGCCCTGCTGCAATACACCTCAGGTACCACGGGCTTGCCCAAGGGGGTTATGCTCACCCACCGCAATCTGGAATCCAACGGACGCATGGGCGAAGCCTACATTCAGCCCCAAGGCGGCGACGTTATCTATGCGGTACTCCCGCTCTTCCACGCCTACGGTATGACTTTGGGCCAGACGGTAGCCGCTGTCTGCCACGCCCGTGTGGTGCTCTTTCCCACCGTCGACATGGATCTCATTTTCAGGGCAATGAAGAAGACCCCGCCCACCGTCCTGCCCGCGGTGCCGCCGGTCTACCGCCGTATTCTAGATGAAGCCAAGAAACGCGGCGTCTCTCTGCGCGGCATCCGCACGTCGGTTTCAGGGGCCATGCACCTGCCCACCGATTTGGTTGCTGAATGGGAAGAAGCTACCGGCGGCATGCTGGTGGAAGGCTACGGTCTGACTGAATGCGCCCCCTTAGTTTCCTGCAACCCGCTCAACGACAGCCGCCGTGCCGGTTCCATCGGCATACCCTTCCCTTCCACTGACATCCGGGTGGTAGACCCCGACACTCTTGAGGGCGTCCCCCACGGAGACGAAGGCGAACTTTGGGTGCGCGGTCCGCAGGTCTTCAAGGGCTACTGGAAGCGCGCCGAAGATACTAGTAATACCCTGGTTGAAGGTGGCTGGCTTCGCACCGGGGATATCGTGAAACTCGATGAGGATTACTTCATCCAAATCGTTGACCGTATCAAAGAAGTCATTATTACTGGCGGCTTCAATGTTTCACCGACCGAGGTTGAAAATGTACTCAAACAGCATGACTCGGTGGCTGACTGCGCTGTGGTGGGCCTGCCCGATGCCTCTGGCGGAGAAACCGTAACCGCGGTCATTATTCCTGCTGAGGGCTACGCTATTGAACCCGAAGAACTCAAAGAGCACTGCCGTGCCCGCCTCACCCGTTACAAAGTGCCCCGTAATTACTACGAGGTCGAGGATCTACCTCGCTCAATGCTGGGGAAAACCCTGCGCCGCAAGGTGCGCGAAAACATCGAAGCAAGACTGGATGGAAAACACTAGATATGACTTCAGGGCTACCGCGGCCGCCCATCGTGCAAAACCACTAAATGTTACCTCGTGTTACTAGGTAACTTTATGTTGCGCACTAAGGCGTGAAATAGACCGCAAAAGTAGGTCAGATAGGGGTGCGGTAGCTCTCTAATGGTCTAATGGAAAAGACGCCGCAGCAGCGGCGGACATTAGGGACCACCTCCGCACCTTAAAGACATTAGACGCTGAGCGTGGCCGCACCTCATATACTTCCCAGCAGAAAGATTCATAGCCGTGAAGAAATTTGTTGCCTCTTTGGCTCTCGTACCCCTAGCATTCGGTCTTGCAGCCTGCGGCTCATCTGACTCAGCATCATCTAGCGACGAAACGGTTCGCATCGGTGTAGTCGGTTCCAGTGATTCCAACAAGAAACTAGTCGAAGTTGCTGCTGAAGAAGGCATTAATGTAGAACTTGTTGAGTTCAGTGACTACAGCCAGCCCAACCCTGCCCTCAATGCCGGGGATATCGACATGAACTGGTTCCAGCACATTGCTTACCTCTCTGACTACAACGTCAAGAACGATGACAACCTGCAAATTGTTGGTCCCACCGTCATCTACCCCATGGCCATGTTCTCCACCACTCACACCTCAATTAGCGATTTGCCTGACGGCGCCGAAGTTGCAATCCCCAATGACACTGTCAATGAGGCCCGCGCACTGAAACTGCTGGAAGCTAACGGCCTGGTTAGCTTCACCAGCGAAGTTGATACCCCCACCATTGACGATGTAGATTCAGCTGCGTCCAAGGTCAAGGTCACCCCGGTTGACGCTACTCAGACCGTGATTTCAATGGAATCGGTCGATGCTTCAGTGATCAATAACGACTTCCTCATGGACGCGGGTCTTGACCCCAAGAACGCGCTGGCTCAGGATGACCCCGCCAACGAAAGCGCCCGCCCCTACGTCAACCTCTTCGTAGCTCAGGCTGATGACGCTGATAATGAGACCTACAAGAAGATTGTTGAAATCTTCCACACCGATGCTGTGCTGCAGGCTGTGCAAGAAGAGACTCAGGGTACCGCCGTTGAGGTAGATATCGACGTCGAAGAGCTGCGCTCAACTCTGGCAACTCTGGAAGACAAGCTGCGCGGCTAAAACGCCTCGAGACTGTCGCTTTGAGTTAGCTCGCCACGCAGCCGCAGCGGTAGCCCAACTAGGCTACCGCTGCGTTTGCTTGACCGGCATCCAAGGCTTTAGTACCAAGATGCTCCTACCTACTGAAGAGAAACCATGACCGAAGACCACATTGTATCGTCACGTTCGGCAGCTGAACCCATGGTCGTCCTGTCGAACGTCACCAAAGAATTCCGCGTAGGCAAGAAAACTGTTACCGCCGTTGATCACGTCGATTTGACCATCAACCGCGGCGAAATCTTTGCCATCATCGGCTATTCCGGTGCCGGTAAATCCACGCTGGTGCGCCTCATCAATGGGCTTGAATCCATTACTAGTGGCTCCCTCACCGTCAACGGGTTTGAGGTTGCCGGTAAACGCGAATCCCAGCTGCGTGAAGCCCGTACCAACATTGGCATGATTTTTCAGCAGTTCAACCTGATGAACTCACGCACTGTAGCCGGTAACGTTGAGTTCCCGCTCAAGGTAGCTGGCTGGGATAAGAACAAACGCGCTGCGCGCGTCACCGAGCTACTGGAGTTCGTCGGTCTTGCTGATAAGGCAAAGAACTACCCCGATCAGTTATCAGGCGGTCAGAAACAGCGCGTGGGGATTGCCCGTGCCTTGGCCACCTCACCTTCCCTGCTCTTAGCAGACGAATCCACCAGTGCCCTCGACCCAGAAACCACCGCTGAGGTGCTGGATTTACTCAAAAAGGTCAATCACGAGCTGGGTATCACCGTCATCGTGATTACCCACGAAATGGACGTCGTCTCAAACATTGCAGACCGCGTGGCAGTTATGGAGCTGGGCAAGGTCGTAGAGAGCGGCAATGTTTACGATGTTTTCTCTAACCCCCAGACTGCCACTGCTAAGCGCTTTGTGGGTACGGCCGTCAAAACTACTCCCGTTGGTGGCGAAGCTGCTGAACTTAAAGAACGCCACCGCGGCTATCTGGTCAACATCGAGATCACCGAGGGGAACACCAGCATCGGCAAAGTGCTCTCTTACCTGGGATCCCGCAATGTTTCCTTCAACATTGTGCAAGGTGGTCTAGAAACCCTACAGGGTAAGAGCTACGGTAATCTCACCCTGGAACTAATCGGCGATGTCATCAGCATTGATGCCGCGGTTGCTGAACTCAAAACCGTAACCCGCGTGCAGGAGGTACGCTAATGTACACGAGCGAAGGTAAACTGCTGGCGGCTAATTCGGTCGACTGGGCCTCTTTTATGCCCGATAAACTGGTCCCCGCCCTGGGTGAAACCCTCTACATGGTGTCCTTCACCATGCTCATTGCCGGTTTCCTGGGCCTGGTGGTGGGGCTTTTGCTCTACACCACCCGCCAGGGCAACATCCTGGCCAATCGCTTCGTTAACATCGTGCTTAATGTCGTGGTGAACATCGTTCGCCCTATCCCCTTTATCATTTTGTTGGCTGCTCTGGGCCCGCTGACCTCCATGGTCGTTGGTACTAGGCTGGGTGCTAATGCGGCTATCTTTGCCATGGTCTTCGGCGCGACCTTTGCTATTGCCCGCATCGTTGAGCAGAACATGGTCTCTATTGACCCCGGCGTGATTGAAGCAGCCCGCGCTATGGGCGCATCCAAAATGCGCATCCTCTTCACCGTTATGATCCCCGAAGCACTCGGGCCGCTGATTCTGGGCTACACTTTCTTGGTCATTGGCGTGGTCGATATGTCTGCTATGGCAGGCTACATCGGCGGCGGTGGCCTGGGCAAGGTGGCTCTGGTGGACGGCTACCAGCGCTTCAACGAGATCATCACCTGGAGCGTCGTTGCCGTCATTATCATTCTGGTGCAGCTCATCCAGCTGGTGGGCAACATGCTGGCCCGCAAGGTCATGCGCCGCTAGTCAGAGCAGGTGGGCTTGCCCCGCACGTCTAAGGCCGGTCTCTCTTCTGAGGAGACCGGCCTTTTGTTGGTGGTTAGTCTTTCTTACCGCTGACCCAGGATGAGTCGTAGAAACCGGAGTCGGGTAAGTTCTTCTGCGTCCGGGCTATGTCTTTTTCGTAGAGACGCTCGGCATAGTCGGTGGGGCGTACCAGCCGGTCGTCGTCCTCATCATCGTGGTCGGTGAAGCGGGCCAGTGTGAAGATACCGTAGAGCAGAGCTGCGAAGAGTAGGAAGAAGAAGGCAAGCTCAGCCCACATAATTACATAGTTGCGGCGAAGCTCCGGCGACACGTCAGAGTAAACAGCGGGCACCACCGTAAAACTGGCTAGAGCCGTGATGAGGGCAAGCCCGGTCAGAGTATGCGGAAACCAGAACCAGCGGCTCAGCGGCTTCCTGGGTTTCCGAGCAGAGCGCTGCCCGACCGGATCATCAGCGGTACTGGTGGTAGGAGTAGGAGAGGGCGGCAGGAAGTCCCTGTAATAGGCGCGCTCGTCCTCACTGAGATCCTCAAGGCGCTTACCAAAACGCGATTGATCGCGCTCAGATTCTTCAGGCATCGTTGCCCTCCCTGTCTTTGGCTAGTCTATATAACCTGCTAGCTATGCTTTGCTGGCGAGCCAGCGGTCTACCTGGGCGAGAAGTTCTGCGTCCTTGAAAGAGTCAAAGCGCCCGATTCCCGCCGCTAGGAGTTCTTTTTGTTCCGGTGTCTCGGGAGTAAAAATCAGACAGCGAGTGCCTGCGCCGGTTGCTGCCATCATGCCCGTGACGGAATCTTCTACCGTCAGAGCTTGTTCGGGGCTAAATCCTAAACGGCGTACTGCTTCAAGGTAGATATCGGGTGATGGTTTGGGTGAGGGCACATCGCTGGAAGATACCCAGGTGGTTACGATATCTGCATAGCCAAATTTCTGCATTTTCACGGCCAGTAATTCCCCAGATGAATTAGAAGCAACCGCTACGGGAATATGAGCCGCTAGTTTCTTGATGAAGTCAAGAGCGCCCGGGATGGGTACAACCCCGCGGTCCAGAATCTCTAACTCAGTGGATTTCACATGGGCGAGCACCTGATCATAGAAGTTTTCTTTGCCTTGTGCCTGGGGTGAAAGGTGGGCAATGACCTTAGCCAAGTCTTCTGCTGCCGAACCGATCAGTGATGTTTCGAGCTCTTTGGTCACGGTCACGTCGTAATGGTCAAAGAGCTCAATTTGGACGTCGTTCCAAAGAGTTTCTGAGTCAAGCAGCACGCCATCGCAGTCAAAGACAGCGCAGTGGGGTGCCCAGGTATCAGTGGTATCAAGAGAAAACATATCTTAATGCTCTCATAAGAGCCCTTACCCCGGGCACGATATTACGCAGCAGGCATAGACTGCCTAGAGTAAGCTAACAGTGGCTCTACTCAGCAGGGTAGAGAGAGTGCTGGAATAATGGAGCCTATGCCTATCGTACTTATCAGACACGGCCAGACTGACTGGAACATCGACCGCCGCCTGCAGGGTGCCACCGATATCCCGCTCAACGACACTGGGCGGGGCCAGGCTCTGGAAGCAGCTCATAACCTGCGCACCTTTGCTGAGGACCGCGGTGAGAGCTTCACCTGGGACGCGGTGGTCACCTCCCCGCTGAGCCGAGCGGTAGAAACCGGGCAGATTATTGCCAATGCTCTGAGCCTAGAGATCGGTGGAGTCTATGCCGGACTGGCTGAGCGGTCCTTCAGAAGCCTCGAGGGCACCAAATCTAACCCTGCGATTTGGGCGGCCGTAGTGGCGGAAACCCTGGATATAGAACCCATGGCAGACTTTCTGGCACGCACCGATGACGCCCTAAGGCAGGTCGAAGCTGACTACCCGCAACAGAACATCATTGTGGTTGCTCACGGCATGCTGATTGGCGCCACCTTGCAGGCCCGCACTGGCGGTGAACTGCTCATTCCGGTGAATGGTGCAGTCATTGAATTGCCTGTACACCTCTCTGCCTAAACTGCTTTGTCGCTGATCAACCGCCCAGAAAGAACTCTATGACTACGCATAACACCGGCTCCCTTACCCTTATCCGTCACGGCCAGACTGACTGGAACAAGCAGTGTCTGATGCAGGGCTCCTCCGATATCCCCCTCAATGATGTGGGGCGTCAGCAGGCGCACGATACCGCCGCTGCCCTCAAAGCGCGTGGTCTCAGCTATGACGTGGTCGTTGCCTCCCCGCTAAGCCGGGCTTTAGAGACAGCTCAGATTATTGCCGCAGATTTCGGTCTCACGGTCAGCGCTACCTACGATGGGTTGGTAGAGCGCAGCTATGGTGAAGCGGAAGGGCTAGATATCTCAGAAGAAGCCCGCCGCACCCCCGATGCCTTTTATGCGGGAGTCGAATCGGAGCGATCTGTCTACCTGCGCGGCATTGAGACTCTGCGCAAAATTGTTAGTGATTACCCGAATCAACGGGTCATCGCTGTTTCTCACGGTTCCCTCATTCGGCGGGCTCTTTCAGCTACGCAGGGTGAGGAATTTGGCACGGTCGCCAACGCAGAACCTTTCCAGGTACATCTGCCGGGGCTGGCGTCCTGGTCAGTTGATCATGAACCACTGTTGAGGGGCAAACCCTAGGTGCGATCACCTTTCACACTGCTGGGGTGGGCGGCTCTAGCCTGCTACCTGCTCACCATTGCTGTGATTGTATTCTGGCCAGTGCACGTTGACGCGGGGGAGCCCAGCCGCGTTCTGCAAGAACTTCTACATACCGGTTACGGTTCAGGGCTCTTACCCCGCTGGTTCGGCTACGCCCAGGTGGAATGGCTCTCCAACGTGCTGATATTTGTGCCCGGCGGCTTGCTCTTTACCTTACTTCTGCGCCCTACTCGCTCCTGGTTGGTGCCTCTGGGCGGTCTGGGCGCTACCCTTTTCATTGAAACTACCCAGCACTTTATGCCCGGGCGAACCAGTTCACTGCTGGACGTGCTAGCTAACTCCCTGGGTTGTGCTATCGGTTGGGTTGTGGGTTTAGTGGTTTTACATGTTGTCTTGAAACCCACGCAAACCCTCAAGGAATGCGTGTAATACAACGCTTCCAGGTCTTTGAACATTGACGTACCCAACCAAACCCACATAAAATCAACTGTGCATAGGGTTTACCCCCAAACCAAATTTTTAAGGTGATGAACACATGTTCGCTGAAGAACGACGTGCCGAGATTGCGAAGCTCGTAGCCTCTGCCCGCCGTGTCAATGGCGCTGACCTGGCTCGCCGCTACGAAGTCACGATGGAAACTGTCCGCCGTGACCTAGCAGCGCTTGAAGCCGATGGTAAGTTGCGCCGAGTACACGGCGGCGCGGTGACGGTTGAGCAGTCGACCTCGGTAGAATCCTCCATCGCCCTGCGCCAAAATATGAATACCCCCGAAAAGCAAAAAATCGCTATGCGAGCCTACGAGCTCTTGCGCGATTCGGATGCCGGGGCCGTGGTGCTGGACGCAGGTACGACCATCGAAATCTTGGCAGACCGTATTGCTGCTAGCGACTTCTCCCTCAAATCTGGTGCTGACCGTCTGATTATCACTCACGCCCTTCACATCGCGGTGAAGCTGGCTGAGGCTGATGGTATCGTGCTCGATATGGTGGGTGGGCAGTTGCGCAAGATGACCTGGGCCGCTGTAGGCACTCGGGCGGCTGACCACTTTGCGACCATCCGCCCCGATATCGCTTTCATTGGTGTCAATGGCCTGGACCCCGAGTTCGGCCTCAGCACCCCAGGTCTTAACGAGGCAATCGTTAAAACTGCCATCGTTAAGTCTGCCCGCCGTGTAGTGCTTCTCTGTGACTCTGCCAAGTTTGGCCAGGAATCCCTGGTGCGCTTCGCCGGGCTTGAAGATGTAGACACGCTTATCACCGACAGCGCGCCCGAGGGCAAGCTTGCTGAGGCGCTTGAAGAATCTAACGTAGAGGTACTGATCGCATGATCGTCACACTAACCGCTAACCCCAGTATGGACCGCACCGTTGAACTTGAACACGAGATCAAGCGCGGTGCCGTGCAGCGCGCCGTGGCCGCGGCGTCCGATCCCGGCGGCAAGGGCGTCAATATCGCTCGTGCGCTCACTATCTCTGGCTTTGAGACTATAGCTGTGTTGCCCGGAGATAACGAAGACCCCGTGCTGGCCAGCCTCAAAGAGGCCGAGGTTCCCTTCGTAAACATGCCCATCGGCAGCCCTATCCGTTCAAACATCACCGTGGTTGAGCCTGATGGCACCACCACCAAGATCAACGCTCCGGGTGAACCTCTGAACGATGTTGCCCAGCAGCAGCTGACCCGTCTGATGATTAAAGAAACCATTGATGCCAGCTGGCTGGTGCTGGCAGGCTCCCTGCCCGCTGGCGTCCCCGGTGACTACTACGCCGTGGTGGGGCGCTCCATCCGTGAATCCCTGGGTGAAAAAGCTCCCCGTATCGCTGTGGACACCTCAGGTGTAGCCCTGCGCGATGCGCTGGTTGGCCTAGACGGCATGCCTAATCTCATCAAGCCCAACTCAGAAGAACTGGCTGAACTGGTAGGCAAACTTGAGATGGCAGATGAGCTAGAAGATAGCCCCGAACTGACCGCCCGCACCGCCAAGGAACTGGTAGACCGCGGTGTCGAGATGGTGCTGGCAACCCTGGGTGGTAACGGCGCGGTTCTGGTGACCAAGGACGGTGCATGGCACGCAGTGCACGCCCCAGTGAAGGTTCGTTCAACCGTAGGTGCGGGCGACTGCTCTCTGGCCGGCTTCCTGATTGCCCACGAGCAGGGCAAGACCCTGCCCGACTGCCTGGTGCAAGCGGTTGCACATGGTTCCGCCGCGGCGTCCCTGCCGGGAACTCAGGTGCCCACTCTAGAATCCACCACTCCCGACGCGGTTACCCTGCGTCAGTTGGATTTCTAAACTATAAGTTTTAACCTATCAACCACACACCTGCCCTCAACCCGTGATAGGTGCCCGCATAGGTGGGAAACGGGCGGTTGGCGCTTTGAGTATCTTTAGACTCCCAAGGAGGAGCACATGTCTGCTCTTATCACCGCGAATCTCATCACCCTGGATGAGAACCTAGGCGATTCCCGCTTTGATGTTATTAAGCATCTGACGCAGGCGGTTGTCAACGCTGGTCGGGCCACCGACTTTGAAACCCTCTACGCCGCGGCCCGTGCGCGCGAAGAAAAGACCGACACCGGTATTCCCGGCGGCATTGCGATTCCGCACTGCCGCAGCGAGGCCGTTACCGAACCGACCCTGGCGATGGCTCGCCCTGCACCCGGTGTTGACTTCGGTGCTAAGGACGGCGCGGCCGACCTGATTTTCTTCATTGCAGCTCCCGCTGATGGTGATGAGGCGCATCTGAAGATTCTTTCAAAGATGGCTCGCTCTCTCATGAAGAAGAGCTTTACGACCGCTTTGCGCGAAGCTAAGACTCGCGATGAGGTAGTTGTGTTGGTTGAAGAAGCACTGGGTTTGCGCGAGAAGGCTGAGCCTGCTGCTGCAGCTCCTGCCGCCTCAGTGGCAGCTCCTGCTGCCGGAGAGCCCGCCCGCAAGAAGATTGTGGCTGTGACCAACTGCCCCACCGGCATCGCTCACACTTACATGGCAGCTGACGGCCTTAAGTACGCCGCTGAAGAAATGGGCTACGACTTCAAGGTTGAGCCCCAGGGCTCATCCGGTGGAGAGAAGCTCACTCAGGCTGAAATTGATGAAGCCGATGCTGTGGTCTTCGCCGTTGCCCTGCCCGTGCGTGGACGCGAGCGTTTTGCCGGCAAGCCTTACATCGAGTCGTCCGTGAAGCGCGGTATTGATGAGCCCAAGGTCATGATTGAAGAAGCCCTGCGCGAGGCCGATAACCCCTCAGGTAAGCGAGTGGTTGCCGGTGCTACCGATTCAGAGGAGACCGCTTCAACGGACGGTTCTTGGGGTTCACGCATCTACAAGGCACTGATGACCGGTGTCTCTTACATGATTCCCTTCGTGGCAGCTGGCGGTATTATTCTTGCCATTGGCTTCATGCTTGAAGCAATCACTATGCCTAACCTGGGTGACGTCGATCCCGCCGCCATCCTTGAAGGTGCCTCACTGACCAACCTGGGCGATACCCCGCTCAGCCTCTACCTGGGTGCGGCCCTGCACACCATCGGTGGTTTTGGTCTGGGTGCTATGGTTCCCATCCTTGCTGCCTTCATCGCTTACGGTCTGGCGTCCCGCCCCGGTATTGCTCCCGGCTTTATCGCCGGTTCAGTCGCTGTTCTGGTGGGTGGGGGCTTCTTAGGCGGTATCGTTGCCGGTCTGCTCGCCGGTCTGTGTGCCTACTGGCTCTCACTGCTGAAGCTGCCCCGCTGGTTGGCATCCATGATGCCTGTGGTGGTTACTCCTTTGGTGGCTACCCTCTTTGCCGGTGGCCTCATGTTCTTCCTGCTCGGCGGCCCCCTGGCCTGGGTTACCTCCTCACTGGAGAACTGGCTCAACGGCATGACCGGCACCTCAGCTATCGTTTTGGGCCTCATTCTAGGTGCCATGATGGGCTTTGACCTTGGCGGCCCCGTCAATAAGGCAGCCTACCTCTTTGCGACTGCAGGCCTTGCATCCGGTACTCAGGCAAGCCAGGAAGTCATGGCAACAGTCATCATCTCAGGTATGGTACCCCCGCTCGCTATGGCGCTGGCAACCGCCCTGCGCCCCAAGCTCTTCACCGCCCCCGAACGCGAAAACGGTAAGGCAGCCTGGCTGCTGGGTGCATCCTTCATCTCAGAAGGCGCTATCCCCTTTGCTACCGCTGACCCGCTGCGTGTAATCCCCTCTTCTATGGTGGGTGCCGCGGTTGCCGGTGCTATCGCTATGGGCAGTGGCGTGGCTTCGCCCGCGCCGCACGGTGGCGTCTGGATTATCGCCCTGGTGGACAACCCCGTAATGTTCCTTGTGGCAGCGCTTGCAGGTACGGTAGTGTCAGCTTTCATATACATCATTCTGAAGTCTCTTTCATCAAAGAAGACCGAAGAACCCGTCGCCGCATAAACACATAATCACTCTCTTTTGAGGTCTAACAAAGGAAATCGTATGACCACCTATAACGGTGTTGGCGTCTACGCTGGACGCGTCATCGGCAAAGTACTCCAGATGCCTGATCCCATCAAGGCACCTTCAACCTCTTTGAAGCTCTCACCCGATGAGACACCTGAGGCAGCTGCTGAACGTATCAAGGCAGCAGCAGAAGCCGTTAAGAACGGTCTGCTGGAGCGTGCTGAGCATGCTGGCCGCGACGGCAAGGCAGTGCTCAAGTCAACCTCTCAGATGGCAACCGACCGCGCCCTGCTCAAGAGCGCTATCAAGCTCGTTGAGACCCAGGACAAGGCACCTGAGCTGGCCGTGTGGGAAGCTGCCTCCTCATTTGCAGATCAGATGGCAGCCCTGGGTGGCTACATGGCAGAGCGCGTCACCGATATTCACGACGTCCGCGCCCGCATCGTTGCTGAGCTGACCGGCCAGCAGGCACCCGGCATTCCGGTTTCTGCTGAGCCCTTCATCCTGGCAGCTATTGACCTGGCACCGGCCGATACCGCTACCCTGGACCCCAAGCAGGTTATCGCTCTGATTACCTCCGACGGCGGCCCCCAGGCACACACCGCTATTCTGGCGCGCGGTCTTGGTCTGCCCGCTATCGTTGCGGCTAAGGGTGTAACCGAGATTCCAGTGGGTACCGAGGTCTACGTTGACTCCAACGCGGGTCTTGTTGAAACCGAGGTCACCGAAGCTCACCGCGAGTTGGCAGAGAAGTATGCCAATCGTAAAGAACTGCCCGACTTCGACGGTCACGGTGTGATGGCTGACGGCAGCGCCGTTCCCCTCTACGCTAACGTCGGCGACGGCAAGAGCGCTGAGAAGGCAGCCGGCCTTAAGGCAGAGGGCGTTGGCCTGCTACGCACCGAGTTCGGCTTCCTGGGTCACGACAGAGAACCTTCCGTCGAAACTCAGACCGCCAGCTACAAGGCAGTCTTTGACGCTTTCCCCGGCCAGCACATCGTAGTCCGCACCCTGGACGCCGGCGCAGATAAGCCCCTGCCCTTCCTCAACACCAAAGAAGAAGAGAACCCCGCTCTGGGTGTACGCGGTTTCCGCACCGACTGGACCGTTCCCGGCGTCCTCACCCGCCAGCTTGAAGCCATTAAGGCAGCATCTGACGATTCAGACGCTGACATCTGGGTCATGGCACCCATGATCTCAACCACCAGTGAAGCGCGTAACTTCAAGAACATGCTGGATGAGGTAGGCCTCAAGCCCCGCGGTGTCATGGTTGAGACCCCCGCAGCAGCCGTTAACGCTGAAGCGATTCTGGGTGAAGTTGACTTCGTGTCTATCGGTACCAACGACCTGACCCAGTACACCATGGCAGCAGACCGTCTCCTGGGCGATCTGGCGCACCTCAACAACCCCTGGCAGCCCGCCGTCCTTAAGATGATCAAGCTGACCGTTGAAGGCGCTCAGCGCGCATCAACCACCGCTGGCACCAAGAAGTACGTCTCGGTCTGTGGTGAAGCTGCAGCTGATCCTGCCCTGGCGGTTGTTCTGGTCGGTCTGGGTGTTGACACCCTTTCCATGAATGCTGGCGCGATGGCTGCTGTATCAGCAGTTCTCAAGTCAGTAACACGCGAGAAGGCCCAGCAGATTGCTGTCAAGGCACTGTCAGAGATTTCCTCTGCAGAAGCTAAGGCTGCAGCCCGCTCCGAACTGCCCATCCTTGATGAGCTAGGTCTCTAAGAGCTACTGTTTGCTCTTCGATAAATCACACTGAAACAAGCGGTAAACACGCAAAAACGTGTTTACCCTGTTCTAGACTCAATAGTGGAGAACAATCCACCTTCTTTCCCGTCTAAGGAGAACACCATGGCAGAACGTATTGCCACCATTGCAAGCCGCGTAGGCTTGCACGCACGTCCCGCAGCGATCTTCGCTGAAGCAGCAGGCGACCTCCCCGTTGAGGTCACCATCGCAGCTGAGGGTGAACCCGCAGACGAGGCAATGGACGCAGCGTCAATCCTCTCACTAATGTCACTGGGCGCCAAGCACGGCGACAAGGTCGTTCTGCGTGCAGAGGGCGAAGGCGCTGATGAAGCACTCGAAACCCTGGTCAAGATTCTTGAGACTGACCACGACGCCGAATAAGTAGAGATTTAGCCGTGCGTTGTGGTGGTCAGTAGCGGCAGTTCGCTCCGCTCACCTCACCACATTCGTCAGCTCTTAGGTCACCGCGCGGTGACTCTCTGACTCATCACGACGCCGATTAATCGACGCCAGGTAGATAAGACTTGGGAGTCTTACATGGCTCTCACCGTCTAGTGCGGTGGGAGCCATTTTTATGCCCTTTATGGTCAGGCAGAGCACTGGACTACCCCAGGACGCCGGGTGTGCCGGCGTATCTCACGTAGAGATAGGGTGCATAGGTGGGGGCTAAGTCGATAGACTGTAAAGCTGAAACCCAATTCATGCGCCACCGCGCACCACAGAAAAAGAGGGACCTTGCGAGAATTCACAGCACGCTTCGCCACCGAAGCAGAAATCGCAGCCTGGGACGAGCACGTTACCGCTAGCCCCGGTGGCGGTAACCTGTTGCAGTCTGCCTCCTTTGCCTCCGTCAAAGCCAAGCACGGCTGGAAGCCGCTCTACCTCGTCCACGAAGGCACCACCATCATCAACGGTGAGCCTGCCCCCTTCGCCAGCTACAACCTGGTCCTGGAGAAAGCCGTGCCCGCCCTGGGCAAGATCTGGTACATGATCAAGGGCCCCGGTGTGAACAGTGTTGAAGAAATCCCCGCAATCCTTGAAGCTAACGAGGAATTCATCCAGCGCGAAAAGCTAGGCGTTTTTGCCGTCAAAATCGAGCCAGACATCATCGCTAACGATGAAATCAACGCCTACATGGCAAAGAGTGGCCTGGTGAAGTCTTGGAACATTCAGCCCAACGATTCGACCGCCATCCTCGCCACCGACAAGAGCGAAGAAGACGTTCTGAAATCTCTCTCATCCCGCGGCCGTAACGCGGTGCGCCGTTCCCTGCGCGAAGGCTGCAAAGTCGAGCGAGTAGAGCTGACCGATGAGAACATGAAGAAGATGTACGCTCTCATGGACACCGTGGGGCAGGGTAACGCCAAGGTCCACCTGCGTTCCTACGACTACTACCGTGACTTCTGGACCAGCTTCGCCAACGCCGGCCAGGGCCGCCTCTACTTCACCTATGAGGACGGCGAACCCTCCGTGGGCGCATACGTCATTAACTACGGCGATAAGGGCACCTACAAGGACGGCGGCTCCAAACCCCGCCGCAAGCAGTACGGCGACTCCCACCAGGTACAGTGGACCGCTCTGACCGACCTCATGAAGGAACACGGCATCGTCAGCTACGACTTCTGTGGCACCCCGCCCAAGGATCAGCTGAAGAACAAGGACCATCACCACTACGGTCTGGGCCTCTTCAAGACCTCCTTCACCAAGGACGTCATCGACTATGTGGGTGTCTGGGACCAGGTGATCTCACCGGTCAAGTACAAAGCCTGGAACACCTCGGTTGAGAAGGTCATGCGTCAGCTCTGGGTACGCAAGACCGGCCAGCCCTTCTACTAAAGAGAGGTTTAGTAGGGTTTGGGCTGAGACAAGCTCGTAGCTCGCCTGCTGGCTCGGAGCTGGCGTGAATTGCCGGTGCGAGCTCGCGAGTCTGAGCAAGAAGGTCAGCAGCGAGTGCGAGCGTGGCCTCAGCCCACTGGGACCCTCTACGCGCCTCTTTACCCCCCCCTGCCACTGCGGCGAATCTGTAATCAGCGAATCAGCGAATCAGCGCAGAGAAGGAAGGAGTAACCTCACGGTGAACCCCACTAACACTGTTTTGCAGCAAAAGGCCTACCCTTCTACCTCTGCCTTTGATGTTAAAGCTGAGCCGGCTGCTCCCGAGGAGAGTGCTTTTGGTGCTACCGGGCTGCTACCTCGCGTCCCGCAGCAAGAGAAGCCCGCTGATACTAGCCCCCAGGTGGCAGGCGTTGGCAACTGGGGCGGGGGAATCCCCGTGGTTTCCCTTTCTCAGGTGCGTGATCCTAAACTGCGCGATGCACTCACCCACCTGGTTCCACCGACCACTGAGGCAACGAATCCTAGCGGGAGCCCTTTTTCCCCGTCCCAGGCAGTAGCCCAGCAGTCAGAAGCACCTGCCGCTGAGGTGGTGAAGAAGGCCCCCTCAGCTTTCGAAGTAGCCACTCCAGCCGAGCACCAGGCCCATGATTCGGCCTTTGGCCCGGCTACGACTCTCATCCCCGCTCAAAAACCGGCTGCTCAACCTAATTCTTCTGATACAGAGGCACAGGCTTTTACCACCGGGTTACAGCAGGCGAGCTACCCATCGGTTGCGGGCACCGGCACCGGTCAGCTTCCCCTTACCGGCACCACGCCTAAGCGTCCTAGCCGGATGCGTTCTACGCTGAGATCTTTTGTCAGCACCGATCAGTCGCTCACTAAGCCCATGCGTGGGGTGGCTCGTCTTGCGCAACGTCCCTTCGCTCTGGCTACCGCTGCTTCTCGTCGGGCTGAGTTTGTCCGCGAAAAAGAAGAAGCCCGTGAGGTGCTGAACTTTTCGCTGCGGCTGGCGGAAACCATGTTCCACTACGGCGCTGACACCATAGACGTTGATTCGGCCATTGTTGCTGTCTGTGCCGCCTACGGGCTAGATGATGTTGAAATCGATATCACCAACCAGTCGGTAATCATCAATTACGTCTCAGACATTGATGAAATTGATGATCAGACGCGAGCTCTGAACCTGAATGATCTTGCCAAAGAGCGCTCCTCTCCGAGCAAGGAGCGCTTCAGCCACACCGTGATGCGCGTGGTTCGCTCCTGGTCAGAGAACTACGCCTCCCTTGACGATATTTACAAGCTGATTCACGATATTACTGCTGGCGGTCTGCCCCGTCACAAGGCTGAACGCCGCCTGCACTCGATCAATACAGCCAAAAAACCCTATTCGCCACTGGTTATTATGCTGGCAAATATGGCGGCAGCTTTCAGCCTCGTCCTCGCTCTAGGTGGTTCCTGGGAAGCGGGGGCTGTAGGGGGGCTGGTCTTTTTGGTGATTCACCTGGTGAGCCGCCTCATCTCTAAGCTCAAGATGCCCAGCTTCTTCAACATGGCGGTGGGCGCTGGTACGGTGACTTTTGCGTCCATCTATATTTCTGATGACACTTCGGTTTTCTCTCATCTGGGTTTTCACCTTAATGCCCCCCACATTGTGGCGGCAGGGCTCATCATGTTGCTGCCCACGGCACGTTTGGTCTCTACGGTGCAGGACGCACTGAACGGCTTTCCTCTCACAGCTGCCGGCAAATTCGTGTCTACCGGTATGAGTTTTCTGGGTATTGTGGTGGGGCTTGCTTCGGCGGTGGCGGTGCTCTCTGCTTTGGGTGTTGAGGAGCTGGATATTTCCCAAACTCGGTTTGAACCGGCGCCGGTCGTGATTAGTTATGCCTTCTTTATGGTGGCTTCCCTGGCTTTTGCCGTGACCACTCATGCTCGGTGGGATAACCTGTTGTGGGTTTTGGCTATAGCTACTGCCGGGTTCTGGGTCTATCAGGGCTATAGTTATACTTTTGGTGCCGGAACAGGGCGGGCTAATACCGCTATTGCCGCCTTGGTGATTGGTTTGCTGAGCACCTATCTAGCCTATCGCTTACATGCCCCGGCAGCTATATTCTATGTGCCTGCTCTTACTTTCCTTTTGCCCGGTCTTTCGGTCTTCCGTGGGCTCTATCTCTTCACCGTTGAGGCTAACTCCGATACCGGGTTGCCTGGCATGGTGGCAGCTATCGCAATCATCTTGTCCATGGCATCGGGCGTGGTTTTGGGTAGCTACCTGATGCAATACTTCATTCAGCAGCGTCTTTCTGACGCCGCCCTTGACGCCAACGAGACACGTGATCGCTAGTTGGTCTGCGAGAGAGTGCACCACAGGCCGTGACTGAGAATTCCCAGGCTCCGCGCTCCGAGTTGCCACAGGCGTCCTACCCTTCCACCTCCGCGCCGAGCGGTCCGGTACTCCCAACACGCTCCACTCCCGCCAGCAAGGCACGCGCTGGCCTCAAAATCCTGGTGAGCTCCCAGCAGGCTATGACCGTGCCTATGCGCGGCGTTGCGCGCGTTGCGCAGCGGCAGTTCGCTCAAGCCGCCTTCAACCGTCAGCGGCAACGAGTGCAGCTTCAAGAAGAAACCCGCAGTGTGCTCAACTTTTCCCTGCGTCTGGCAGAAACCATGTTCCGTTTCGGAGCAGATTCAGCCGATGTGGACGCCGCGGTGGTAGCGGTCTGCGGCACCTACGGCATCCACGATGTAGAAGTTGATATCTCTTATCAGTCCATCAGAATCAACTATGTTTCTGAGTTTGATGAGGCTGCTAGCCGCGGCGACTACTTGGCTCCCGCCGGGTCGGGTGCCGAGAAGTTCAGCCATAACCTAGTGCGCGTCATTCGTTCTAGCGCCGAAAACTATGCTGCCCTGGAAGCCACCTATCGGCTGATTCACCGTATCACTGATGCTCAAATAACCCGCACCCGCGCTGAACGCCAGCTCGCTGAGATTAGCACGGTAAAAAAACCTTATTCGCCCGCTGTGCTACTGGTGTGGAACCTCCTGATGGCCGTTGCATTCACCCTGGGTGTGGGTGGCTCATGGCGGGCTGCTCTTGTCTCTTTTTTCGTTTTTATTGCGGTAAATTTCTCTATGGTCTGGGCGGGAAAGTTTGGTCTACCCAGCTTTTTCACCATGGCCCTGGGATCAGGGGTGGTGACCTTTTTTGCTCTGTGGGTGGGCAGCACGGATTCCTGGTTCTTCCAGCAGGGGTTTGTTGTGTCACCGCCCCACATTGTGGCTGCCGGGCTCATGATGCTGTTGCCCACCTTCCGCCTGGTATCGGCCATGCAGGACGCCCTGCACGGCTTTCCTTTGACGGCTGCCGGTAAGTTCGTGGTCACGGGTGCTAACTTCACCGGGATTATTGCTGGCATTAGTACTGCACTGACCCTGATTAATCTGTTTGACTATGCTTCCCTTGATGTTGACCGAACGGTCTTCAACCCGCCGCCGCTCTGGCTGAATGTGGTTGGCATGGTGGTCGGTTCGGTGATGGTAGCAGCTGCTTGGCAGGGCAGGGGCGCCAACCTAATGCTGAGCGCTCTGGTCTCGTTGGCGGGGCAGGGCGCCTACTATGGCCTGGTTTTTACTACCGGTGCGGAGGCAGGGCGCGTTAATGTACTGTTAGGAGCTCTTACGGTGGGTGCTGCAGGCGCTTTTCTAGGGCACCGGTTACATACCCCAGCGGCTATATACTATATTCCCGGCATGATGTTCATGTTGCCAGGCCTTACCATTTTCCGTTCCGCTTACGCGCTCCTGGAGGGTGAAGACATCACCGCTGGCCTTCACGGTCTAGCTAACGCCAGCACCACGGTGCTGATGCTGGCCACAGGAATTGTGTTCGGCACCTATCTGGTGGACTATCTCGTCAGCCGTTTCGGGGGCTCTGCATCGAAGGAGAGTCCTGAGCAGGCACGTCAGGCAGAGCCCAGTCCACAGGTGCAGCGCCCTGGGCAATGAGAAGATTGTTGACCTTGCTAAAAGGCTTGGAGCCAAAGAACCCTCTGGATGCGGATAGAGGGGATGGGTGCGGGGACTCAACGCAGGGGTAGCCGCCCAATAGGGGGGCGCACCGGCGGGCGTCAGCGCCCCAAAGCAAACCAACCAGGGGAGTGCCCCGCTGGGCAAGCACTTCAATGGCGCGTGTGGTGATGGTTTCCCACCCCAGATTGCGATGGGAGCCAGCATTTCCCGCTTCCACAGAGAGCACTCGGTTGAGTAACATGACTCCCTGGGCGCTCCAGGCTGAAAGGTCCCCATGCGCAGGCGGCGTTACGCCTAGGTCGCTGCTTAGCTCCTTGTAAATGTTCTGCAGGGAACGGGGGATGGGGCGCACATCTGGGTGTACCGAAAAGCTCAGGCCCATAGCGTGACCGGGGGTGGGGTAGGGGTCCTGCCCAATGATAAGGACCTTTACGTCAGCTAGGGGGTAGGTAAAAGCCCTAAAAATATCGTCACCGGCTGGCAGAGTCTTTCTGCCCGCTGCGTGCTCTTCGCGCAGAAAGTTACCCATAGCCCTGACGTTGCTCTCCACCGGGGCTAGCGCCTCGGCCCAATCAGCGGCCATGATTTCTGTCAGTGGTTTGGCAGGCATAGAAGTCCCCTTAGTCCAGTGGCGCAGGTTTACGTGCCTTAAGATTAGTACAGTTACCTATCAGTCCCGAGAGAAGGACGCCGCTTGGCTGCTGCACAGAATACCTCCGCCGGTCACGATGAACCCCTTGAAGAGTGTGCTGCCGGCCAGAAAGTAGCCGCTGACTCGCTCACACCGCTAGAACGAGCTGTGATAGATCTGGAGAAACGGCGTTTCCGTTACCAGGGCAGCAAGGAACAGGCCATCGAAAAACAGCTGGGCCTTAGTCCTGTGGCCTACTACCAGCAACTCAACTCCATGCTTGATAACCCCAGAGTGGTGGCTGCAGAACCCCTGTTAATGAACCGTCTGCGCCGCCACCGAGATGCCCTGAGCTGACCTGCTGTACCCTAGAAATATCAGGCCTAACCGCTGCTGCCCCGAAAGAGATGCCGTGTCCCCCTACCCTCGCGATGAATTCGATGACATTGATGAAGCAACAGCACGCCGAGGTGCCTACCGGGCGCGTCCCAAAGCCAACACCACCTCAGCTCGAGGGCTAGTGCTTATGGTACTCAGCGGTGTTTTGGCGCTCCTCGTAGGTGGGTTCATGTACGTCATCTCTCCCCGCACCGATTCCCCGGAGGCTGCAGCGGAAGCCAGCGCCTCTTCCAGTGCCTCACCCAGCGAAGAGGCGCCGGCTGCTCTTAACATCGAGGGCACCACCGTTGAAATCTATAATTCAAGTGCCCCCGCCGGGTCCGCTGCCGTAGCTGCACGTCTCATCGAGAGCAAGGGATATACCGTGCGTACCACCGGCAACTGGGCTGGCACGTACACCACCGAGTCGACGGTCAATTTTGCTACGGGCACGTCCAGTGAAGCCAACGACATAGCAGACACCCTCTCACTACCTTTCATCGCGCAGGACTACGAGGCCGAGAGCGGTCTGGTCTATGTGGTGCTGGGCGCTGATTTTGACGCTGCATCTTTTGAAGATGCTGCCGAGCCCGCTGAGACTGCCGATTCCACCGAACCTGCAGAAGAGCAGGGCGGGGGTGAAGCTAGCCAAGCCCCCGAGAGCACGCCGGCTGCTTCCAGCCAGACAGGTGCGCAGGGCCTCTATGTCCTCGACCCGGCCACAGGTACTTTCGTAGAAGCGACTGAATCGACCGCTAGCGGCTTAACCCGTTACAGCTATGACCCAACGACCGGCACCTACCAGGAATACAACCCCCAGCAGGGGGATACCCCTAACAATGCACCGGTGGTCACCTACTCTTACCAGCCCGATACGGGAACCTTCGTTCTAGACCCCGCAGGAACCTACATTTTCGACGCGGCTAGCGGCACCTACGTCCTCCGCTAAAGTTTGTGCGCTGTCGGCGATTAAATAGGGGCCACTCGCAACAAGGGTTTGCACACCTTTCGCACTAGTGCCAAGATTGTATTTAGCACTCGATGGCTCTGACTGCTAAATCATGTGCTAGATCTAGATACAGTCAGCTGTTCTTCGGGTAAAACTCTGAAGCGTACCTTCGGTGAGGTGCACCGGCCGGTCCAGACCGTGCCGCACCGTCCGTCGCGGGCACCAAAGAGTACGCGCTCAAACTAATGTTCCAGGAGGAGCGAAGCTACATGGCAAAGCTGATTGCTTTTGATGAAGAAGCACGCCGCGGTCTTGAAAAGGGTCTGAACACCCTGGCAGACGCAGTGAAGGTAACTCTCGGCCCCCGCGGCCGCAATGTCGTGCTTGAAAAGGCATGGGGTGCCCCCACGATCACCAACGACGGTGTATCCATCGCCAAGGAAATCGAACTCGAGGACCCCTACGAGAAGATTGGTGCTGAGCTGGTCAAGGAGGTCGCAAAGAAGACCGACGACATCGCAGGCGATGGCACCACCACCGCAACCGTTCTGGCCCAGGCTCTCGTGCGCGAAGGTCTGCGCAACGTTGCAGCTGGCGCTGACCCCCTCTCCCTCAAACGCGGTATCGAAAAGGCTGTAGAAGCTGTTACTGCCGAGTTGCTGGAGTCAGCTAAGGAAGTTGAAACCGAAGAAGAGATCGCTGCAACTGCGTCTATCTCAGCCGGTGACCCCGAAATCGGCAAGCTCATTGCGCAGGCGATGGAGAAGGTCGGCAAGGAAGGTGTTATCACCGTTGAAGAGTCCAACACCTTTGGTCTCTCCCTCGAACTGACCGAAGGTATGCGCTTTGACAAGGGCTTCCTCTCCGGTTACTTCGTCACTGACGCTGACCGCCAGGAAGCTGTCCTAGAGGACCCTTACATCCTGATTGTCAGCTCTAAGATTTCAAACGTCAAGGACCTCGTTCCCGTTCTCGAGAAGGTCATGCAAGCTGGCAAGCCCCTGCTGATTGTTGCTGAGGACGTCGAGGGCGAAGCTCTGGCCCTGCTGGTGCTCAACAAGATGCGCGGCTCCATCAAGTCCGTTGCTGTTAAGGCGCCTGGCTTCGGTGACCGCCGTAAGGCACAGCTGGCTGATATCGCTATCCTGACTGGTGGCCAGGTTATCACCGAAGAGGTCGGTCTCTCCCTGGATCAGGCAACCATCGACCTGCTGGGCACCGCCCGCAAGGTCGTTGTCACCAAGGACGAAACCACCATCATCGAGGGTGCCGGCGACGCTGAGGCCATCGAAGGCCGCGTAGCCCAGATCCGTGGCGAAATCGCTAACTCAGATTCAGACTACGACCGCGAGAAGCTGCAGGAGCGCCTGGCTAAGCTGGCTGGTGGCGTTGCAGTGCTCAAGGCAGGTGCAGCAACCGAGGTTGAACTCAAGGAGCGCAAGCACCGCATTGAGGACGCTGTGCGTAACGCTAAGGCAGCAGTTGAAGAAGGCATTGTTGCCGGTGGCGGCGTTGCCCTCATCCAGGCTGGCGCCAAGGCTTTCGAGAAGCTGGAACTGACGGGCGACGAAGCAACCGGTGCAAACATCGTCCGCGTAGCTATCGACGCGCCGCTGAAGCAGATTGCTTTCAACGCTGGCATGGAGCCCGGCGTCGTTGTTGATAAGGTCCGTAACCTGCCCGCAGGTACCGGTCTGAACGCTGCAACCGGCCAGTACGAAGACCTCATGGCAGCTGGCATCAACGACCCTGTCAAGGTCACCCGGTCAGCCCTGCAGAACGCAGCGTCCATCGCTGGTCTCTTCTTGACCACCGAAGCCGTTGTTGCTAATAAGCCTGAGCCTGCTGGTGCAGCTCCCGCCCCTGACATGGGTGGCATGGGCGGCATGATGTAAGACCGGTTCACCGGTTTTTCAGCCCTAGGCTCTAACCCCGCCCCGGCGCCTTCTCGGCGCCGGGGCGGGGTTTTTGACGTATGTAGCTTGCTGGCACTACATCGCCATAAACCCTTGCACACCGAACGAGTATAGGGGTATGCTTTAAATCACTTAAAAGATTTTTTTAGGTGCTCAGTATCAATGGCGACAACTGAAAGCTGTGAGGCATATGTTCACTATCGTAGACCTAGTTCTGTATACCGTTATCGTTGCTATGCTGGCTATGTTGCTCGTGTGCCACGCAGCGGATGGCTGGTCAAAGCTTGAGAAGAAGAGCGCTGAGGCTCTTCAGCGAGATATCGCTTTTGGCTCGGGTAGCTAAAAGACTTTTTGGCGATTATGTTTTTCTAAGGTTGGCGCCCCAAGCGTGGGGTGCCAACCTTTTTTCTACCCGTTGGTTTAGCGACAGGTAGACTGGTGGGGCTATGAATTGCGATTACTTTGACGCCGGCATCTGCCGCTCCTGCACCCTCCTTGAAACCCCTTACGCTGTGCAGCTTGCTCAGAAACAGGAAGAAGCGCGCAGTCTGCTCGCACCTTTTGGTGAAGTGCAGTGGCTCCAGCCGCTGGCTAGCAGCGAAGAGAGTTTCCGCAACAAAGCAAAAATCGTGGTGGGAGGTAGCGCTGATCAGCCTACCCTAGGCATCATTGACCGGGCGGGCCGTGGCGTTGATTTGCGACGCTGTAACCTTTATGATCATGCCATCACAGCCGCCTTACCGGTTCTGGATGAGCTCATTCGCGCGGCGTCTCTCACCCCCTACGACGTGCCCAAGCGCAAGGGGGAGCTCAAGAATATTTTGGTGACAGTATCAGCTAACGGTGAGCTGATGATTAGGTTTGTGCTGCGCTCTAAGAAGTTGATTGTGCCCATCCGATCACGCCTGCACTGGTTGTACGAGCGTTTACCCAACCTTGCTGTGGTAAGTGTCAACCTTCTCCGCGAGCATGTTGCTCTGGTGGAGGGCCCCGAAGAAATTATTCTCTCTGAACGTACTACCTTGCCCATGCAGGTTAATGACCTCACCTTGCACCTGCGGCCCCAAAGCTTCTTTCAAACTAACACCGAGATAGCCGCTGGGCTCTACCGGCAGGGGCAGGAGTGGGTGCGCCAGGCGTCCCCGGCTAGCCTCTGGGATCTCTACTGCGGGGTGGGGGGTTTCGCCCTGCACGCAGCGCAGGTGCTGCCTGCATCGTCAGAAGTTACGGGTATTGAGTTGAGTGGCGAGGCGATTGAGTCTGCCCGCCGCACCGTTGCAGAGTACGGGCTGGCCAATCTGGAATTTTTTGCTGGGGACGCCACCGAGTTCGCCCTGCAGCAGGGCACTGTGCCCGAAATGGTAGTGGTTAATCCACCGCGCCGCGGCATTGGGCATGAGCTAGCTACCTGGATTGAAGAATCAGGTATTGAGACGTTTATATACTCCAGTTGTAATGCTAAATCGTTGGCCAAAGACCTGGAATCTATGCCCTCGCTTAAGCCTGTGAAAGCGCGTCTGGTGGATATGTTCCCGCATACCACCCACTATGAGACCATCGTGTTGCTTCAGCGAAGCTAATTGGGGGATGACACTCTCTCACGGAAAATAGTAGAGAGTATTCCGGTAGGAATTTCCAGAGTGGCTAGGCTGTTTTTATTTAGTCTTTTATCCCCAGTTTGCCCTTCCCCAGTTTTGGAGTACCGTAAATAGGTGTTGCTCCCGACCCTAGCGAAAGAACAGACTATGACCGCACCCGCCTTGCTCGCGCCCTTCATCCTGGCGCGCGGCCACAGTGCGCTGAGTGCATCAGGAGCAATGACCCCGGTCAGCGAAAGTTCAGCGCTAGAGACGGCAGCACAGAAGAACTCATGCGTAGTGGGCCTGATACCCTTCTCCCCAGAAGAACCCGCCTACCTCGCCGTCCCCGACTCCCTGGTGCCGACAGAGACTCCAAACCTCGCAATCCGTCAGCAGCCTGAACCGGTGCGGCTCAGCGGGCTGGATAACCCAGGCTACCGGCAAGCGGTTGCCCAGGCCGTTGAATCAATGAACCGCGGGGAGTATGACAAGGTAGTGCTGGCTCGCCTACTCACCGCTGACTACGACAACGACCTGAACCTACCTGCCTTGCTAGAAACCCTGCGCGCCCAGCAACAGCGCGCCACCGTCTTTAGCGTGAAACTCCCCAACGGGGAATACCTGATGGGAGCTTCACCCGAGCTCGTCTTCAAATCGGGTGCAGACGGCTTCAGCACCGGCCCACTGGCCGGATCAGCCACCCGCACCGCACCTATTGGCAGTACCGAGGACGCCCAGATCGGTGAGGCTCTCCTGCGATCCGCCAAGGATCGCGCAGAACACGCCACCGTGGTCCAAGACATCAAACAGCGCCTTTCTCCGCTGACTTTGGATATGAAAATCCCCGCCACTCCCAGCCTTAAAATGACCCCTCAGCTGTGGCACCTAGGCACCGATATCGCCGGAACCCTCAAACCCGGGCTAAGTTCGCTGGACGGCGCTCGCGCTATCCACCCCACACCGGCAATTTGCGGTACCCCCACAGAGCTAGCGCGCCGTGTCATCGAAGAACTAGAACCTTTCGAACGCGGTTTCTTTGGCGGGCTAGTTGGCTATATGGACGCTGAGGGCAACGGGGAATGGCATCTGGTATTAAGGTGTGCCCGGGTGAGCGCTCGCCGCGCTACCTTATTCGCCGGTGCAGGCATCGTTAAGGACTCTGCCCCGGTGAACGAACATGCAGAAACTGCCAGCAAATTCGATACCTTTGCCCGAGCTCTGGGCTGGGACACCGCCAGCTGGGCTGAAAAAACATCCCTGCTAGCAGGGGGAGGTGCCCTCAATGACGCATGAAATAGTAGCCGCAGCCGATGGGTCAGCGCTGGGTAACCCAGGCCCAGCAGGCTGGGCTTGGTATATCGATGCTGACACGTGGGCAGCCGGTGGCTGGGAGCACGGTACCAACAATATGGGTGAGCTCAAAGCGGTGCTGGACCTCTTTGAAGCAACAGCTCATGTACCCGAGCGCCCTCTCAAAGTACTGTGCGATAGTCAGTACGTCATCAACTCCCTGACCAAGTGGATGCCCGGCTGGAAGAAGAAGGGCTGGAAGAAGTCTGACGGTAAGCCGGTGCTTAACGTCGATCTCATGAAAGAGCTGGACGCTGCCCTAGAAGGGCGCACGTATACCTTTGAGTGGGTCAAGGGACATTCCGGGCATCCCCTCAACGAGGCTGCCGACTCCCTGGCTAACGCAGCAGCTCAGGCTTTTTCAAAGGGGCAAGCCCCCAAGACTGGTCCTGGATTTGGCAAGACTAAGAACCTGACCGCCCCACATGCTTCTATCGGCGAAAGCGCAGCAACAGCAAAGCTAGAAAAACCTGTAACAGATGGCGTAGAGCTGGACGCCGACCTGCAACTGGCTGCGGTCCGGCAACTCGAACATCAGCTAACATCGCCCTCAACGTACGGTTCGCGCAGTTTACTCAGCGGTTTGCTGAGTGAAGACCTTACCTGGGTGACCCCTGCCGGTCGTGTTCTAGACCGAACAACTGTCCTAGAGCACCGCGAACGTGCCTTTGCCTTGACAGGGCAGGGAACACCTGTTGAAGCTACGCTGCTGGGTGAGGGGGCGGTACTGCTGGTCAGTCGGGTTGAAACTGCCCGCGGTGCGGTGCTGCGTTCCAGTGTCTGGTATGCGAACAAAGCTGGCCACTGGAAGCTGCGCTATCGACAGGAAACCGCCGCCTCACCAGCTACTAGCCCACAAACATAGAGGCATTAGCCATTTCTGTTTCTGAGTAGTTAACCCCGGCGCGTGCAAGGGCTTCGTTAATTTGGGCGATAGAATCTTCTACCTGTCGCTGGGTATGGCGCCAGTTGGTCAGCACACCCTGAAAGTTGGCGGAGGCTGAACCGGTCCAAGAGCCTTGCAAATCTTGCAAGGAGGCGGTCAGGCCGTTGACCTCAGAAATAATGGTGTCCACCTGTGCGCGCGCCTGAGCTGATTTGGTTGAGATGAGATCTGCATCGACGTTGAACTGTGCCATGGGAATCTCCCTAAGAATAGTAGTAACTCATCAGAGCTGCTTGCTCTGTGCTTCCAACCTTAGGGCGGCAGGGATCTACAGTGCGTGGCGCTGGCAGGCTGTGGATACAGCAACGCCCCCGGACTAGTGTGAATACGGGGGCGATGATGGTTTAAAGGGAATTTTGGTGAACAGGTGAGCAATATGAAGATGCCTCATGCCCCTATCCACAGGGCTGGTTCCCGATTAAACCGTGGGCATCCCTGCTGTTGTAGGCCTGCTCTGCCCCTGGTCTCTATAGACGGGTAACTGAATGACGAAAGTAGCTCCGCCACCTTCGGTCCGCTGAACCTCTACCGTGCCGTCATGCTGCCCCACGATGGCAGCAACAATAGCGAGCCCCAAACCGGTGCCACCGGTCTCCCTGGTGCGGGAGGTATCGGCCCGGTAGAACCGCTCGAACACCCGCTGGGCGTCCTCACCCTTAATTCCGGGCCCGTGGTCACGCACTTCAATAATAGATAGCGGCGTCCCATCCGGAGCGGTTTCTGTACCCACAGCAAGTTCTATGGGAGTTCCCTCAGGGGTATAGCGCAGGGCATTGGTCATGAGGTTAGCCAGGACCTGGCGCAGGCGCTGCTCATCGCCCCATACAGGGGCAGAAACAGCCTCAGCACCCTCAAGACCGATGACATCGATATCGCGGTCAGGTGCGGTGGCGAAGGCATCATTGGCGGCGTCCTGGGCTAGGCTCAGCAGATCAATACGAGCATTTTCACCGACCCTCCGCTCGTCCAACCGTGCCAGGGTGAGCAGATCCTCAACCAGCTGCCCCATGCGTTTGGACTCAGATTCGATACGGCTCATCGCCATACCGATAGCCTCAGCATTGGGTAAACCCCCCATGCGGTAGAGCTCTGAATAGCCGCGAATAGAGACCAGTGGGGTGCGAAGCTCATGGGAAGCATCGCCCACAAAACGTCGCATCTTGACCTCGGACCGCTTCTGCGCATCAAAGGCCTCTTCAATGTGAGAAAGCATGGTGTTTAGTGAAGTGGTGAGATGCCCCAGCTCGTTATAGGGGCTGTAGTTCTCGATACGCTGTGAGAGGTCGCCGGCGGCAATTTGAGCGGCGGTTTGTTCCACCCGGGCTAGGGGCTCAAAGGCTCGGGTAACAATCACCCAGGTGAGCGCTATGGACGCCAGCAGCAGGGCTCCACCAAAGAAAACTGTCAGTAGCCCTACAATGGCTACTGTTTCATTGATTTGGGTGAGCGGGGCAGCAATCACCAGAGTTTGGTCGGTCGCCTCTACCGGAAAGGCAATGAGACGCCATTCGCTGGGACCGTTGGACGAGCGAACCGTCATGGCGGTCTGGTTGTAGCGTTGCACAACATCTGCGGTGAGCCCTGAAATCACCGGCGAGGATGAACCGTCGGAGAGCGTCGCCACCGGACGTATGGTGTTACCCTGCTTATCAAGCAGATAGGCCTCGTAGGGAATGAAAGTGCCCTGGGTGCGTGAAATCTGCTGGTCCGAGTACACGGCGGTCACTAGATAGCTGTAGCTAGCGGTAATTTCATCATCCAGCTGATCCAACATCTGGGCGCGGATGGATGAGATTGCCACCAGAGACATGACCGAAATAGCTAAAGCAATCAGCATGGATGTTAAAAGAACCAACTGGGTGCGCAAGGACAGCGAACCCAGCTGGGACAGTGAGAGACGAGACTTCAACCCGCTATCACCCTTCGTTTAGTTTTTGCTGGTGCGCAAAAGGTAGCCTACGCCGCGCTTGGTATGAATCAGTGGGGGCAGGTCATGATCGTTATCAATCTTGCGGCGGAGGTAGGAGATGTAGGACTCCACAATCGAAGCGTCACCATTGAAGTCATATTCCCATACGTGATCAAGAATCTGAGCTTTAGAAAGGACCCTGTTGGGGTTAAGCATCAGGTAGCGCAGCAGCTTGAACTCGGTGGGGGAGAGGTCGATCTCGCGGTCACCGCGGAAAACTTCGTGGGCATCGTCATCGAGCACCAGGTCATCCACGCGCAAACGGGAATCTTCTTCAACATGGGGCTGCGTGCGGCGCAACACGGCGCGGATACGAGCCACCACTTCATCAAGGCTAAAGGGTTTGGTGACGTAGTCGTCACCACCTACGGTAAGACCGGTGACTTTGTCCTCGGTGTCGTCTTTAGCCGTCAGGAAAAGAACCGGGAAGAGCCGCCCTGAGCTGCGCAACTTACGGGTGACGGTGAAGCCGTCCATATCGGGCAACATGACGTCGAGTACGGCTAGGTCGGGGGCTTCAGTCTCGGCTTTATCGAGGGCTTCGCGGCCGTTCGTTGCGGTGACAACCTCGAAGCCTGCAAAGCGCAGGGAGGTAGCGAGGAGCTCAAGGATATTGGGCTCATCGTCAACAACAAGGAGTTTAGCTTCAGGTTCTTTAGTGTTCACCCTTCCATTGTGCCCCTCTTCTCTGGGTGTTAGCTGGGCGCTATCTGGTGCATCCCTGATGTGAGCTGCGGGAGTGAGTTGAGCCCATATTTCTCATAGCTAAGAGGCCCGGCGGCGTAAAACGGCGAGGAAGAGGACCGCCACGAGGCAAATAAAAGCGGCGGGGAGTAGGAGCATGGGTAGCACACTGAGAATCTGCGGGGCGCTGTTGTGGTCCCATTTCATAAGGAGCATGGTGACACCGCTGATGGTACCTACCACGGTGAACACCCCGGCTACGATGCTCAGGGTACGAATAAGGGAGCTGTAGGGTAGCTCGGAAATTTCAGATGACATAGCTCTAAGGTATCAAAACAGGGCAAGGGCGCAGGTGTGGGAGCAAAAATCTGTGCTAGCTCTCCTGCCGGGTAGGTAATCGGCGGCCAAAGCCTGTTTAATAGGGGTATGACTGAACAGGTAAAAGAAGAACTCTCCGCCCCCGGTGCCACCGCGCCAGTGACCGAGGTTTTAGATACCACGGCACCCGCCACCTCGGTGGAGCAGCGTAGCGAGCCTCGACTCGGTGAGCGCACGCGCCGCCGTCGTACCGCCAAAGTCGATACCATCTTGGCTGAAGCCAAGGACGTGGCGCTGGCAGCTCTTGCGGATATCGCACCTGAGAGCGCAATGGGGCCGGTGCATCACCTACGCGGTGAAGAAGAGCGCCTAACCACCCACCTGTTTGAGTGCACCCTGCCCGGTTATCGCGGCTGGTTCTGGTTTGCTACTCTCTCTCGCGCGCCCCGTTCTAAGGTGGCTACGGTATGCGAAATTGGCTTGCTGCCCGGTGACGACGCTCTGCTAGCTCCTGCGTGGGTGCCCTGGGCGGATCGCGTTTTGCCTGAAGATCACAAGAGCTCTGAGGATTACGATGGTGACGGCGAGGGCGCCGATGAGTTTGAGGGTGGAGAGCATGAACAAACTCAGGAAGCTTGACGCTTAAGGCAGGGTGGCCTCTGGTGCAGTACTGCACATCGTTCTAGGATGGATAGAAGATGAACTAGAGCTGAATGAGCTACGCAACCTGAAAGAGAACACGTTACGTGAGAGTAGAACGCGGCGGCCCGCGCGCCGTCACCGGTAAACCCAGGACCTTTCGGTCACTGTGGATCCTAAATTATCGCATCTGGTTTATCGGTGCTCTGGTTTCAAATATTGGCACCTGGATGCAGCGCACCGCCCAGGACTGGTTGGTTTTCAATGATCTTTCTGATCACGATTCCACCCAAATGGGTATCGTCATTGCTCTGCAGTTCGCCCCGCCCCTCTTTCTTGCCCCTTACGCAGGTGTGCTGGCCGACCGAGGGGACCGGCGCAAAATTCTTCTCTGGACGCAGAGCATCATGGCCCTGCTGGCTGTGGGGCTCGGTGCCCTGGTGCTTTCTGGGTACGTAGAAATCTGGCACGTTTACCTCTTTGCCTTGGCTCTGGGTGTGGTGGGTGCCCTTGATTCGCCGGTACGCTCCACTTTTGTTTCTGAGCTAGTCTCTGATCGCGATCTGCCCAACGCGGTGGCGCTGAACTCTATGTCCTTTAACACCGCCCGCATGATAGGCCCAGCAGTGGCTGGCCTACTGGTGGTTCTGGTGGGCACCGGCCCGGTCTTCCTACTCAACACTCTCACCTTTGTCGCTATGATTGCAGCTATCTGCACTATTCGCGAGAAGGAGCTACGCCAGCTGCCCCGCTCGTCCAAAGCCAATAGCCGTATGCGCGATGGGCTGAGTTACCTCAAACAGCGGCCAGATATCATGATCGTGATGGTCTCTGCCTTCCTTATCGGCACCTTCGGGCTGAACACCGCGCTCAATATTGCTGCTATGGCCACCACCGAATTTGGGCAGGGAGCCGGGGAATTCGGCGTCCTGAACTCAGTGGTCGCGATCGGCTCAGTCGCAGGTACCCTGCTGGCAGCCCGGCGGGACGTCCCGCGCATGCGCTTCATGTTCGCCTCCTGCTTCGGTTTCGGCATCACCACTGCGCTCGCCGCCCTAGCACCCAATATCTGGTTCTTTGCACTTGCTCTGGTTCCTCTGGGGCTCATGGCGCTGACCATTATCACCTCGGCTAATGCCTATGTGCAGGTCACGACAGAGCCCGAGATGCGAGGCCGTGTTATGAGCATTTATATGGCCGTTTTCATCGGTGGTACGCCTATTGGCTCGCCTCTGGTGGGCATGGTCAACGATGTCTTCGGCGCCCGTTGGGGGTTGGGTGTGGCCTCTGCTGCAGGTTTTGCTGCCACACTGCTGGGGCTCATTTGGATTATGAAGTACAAGCACCTGCACGTTGCCTATGACCGCGATTCACGCACCCGGCTGGTGCTCCGCCCTCGCCAGCCTGAGCCCGAAGAGCTAGAGGCTGTGGATGAAGCTCCGCCGGTTACCGCTGCTATCGAGATCCAGCAGCCTCGCTAGGGCCCTCTCCAATCTATACATCTAGAAAGGGCGCCTCACCGAACTTAAAAGTTCGGTGAGGCGCCCTTTCTAGATGTTGGCTGTTGAGTGTTACATATTTTCAACGATGTAGTCGATGCAGCCCAGCAGAGCGGTGACATCTTCGGGGTCAATGGCGGTGAAGGTGGCGATTCGCAGCTGGTTACGGCCCAGCTTGCGGTAGGGCTCGGTGTCCACTATGCCGTTGGCGCGCAGTGCCTTGGCGACGGCTGCGGCGTCCACTGAGTCAGCAAAGTCGATAGTAGCAATAACATTGGAGCGCTCATCGGCGTTAGCCACAAAGGGGGTGGCGTAGTCGGAGGCCTCAGCCCAGCTGTAGATACGGCCTGCTGAGTCAGCGGTACGGGCAGCGGCAAAGTCAAGGCCGCCCTGCTCGTTCATCCATTTGATTTGCTCGTTGAGCATAATCATAGTGGCTAAAGCCGGGGTGTTGTAGGTCTGGTTGAGGCGGGAATTATCAATCGCTGTGACCAGGTTGAGGGAGTCAGGCACCCAGCGGTCCGAAGCTGCGATGCGCTGGGCACGTTCGATAGCGGCCGGCGACCAGAGGCCCAGCCAGAGCCCGCCATCCGAGGCAAAATTCTTCTGCGGTGAGAAGTAGTAGACATCAGATTCGGTAACATTCACCTCTAGGCCGCCGGCGGCACTAGTGGCGTCAATCAGCACCAGGGCATCATCGGCAATGCCAGTAGGGCGCGTAACGGGGGCAAAGACACCGGTGGAGGTTTCATTGTGAGGCCAGGCGTAGACATCTACGCCGTCCTCGGCGGACGCTACCGGGCGGGTGCCGGGTTCAGAGGAGATGACAGTCGATGTCTCGAGGAAGGGAGCAGCCTTGGTGGCTGAAGCGAACTTGGAGCCGAATTCACCGAAGGTGAGGTGCTGTGCCTTTTTCTCTACTAACCCGAAGGTAGCGGCGTCCCAGAAGGAGGTTGCTCCGCCGTTGCCGAGAATGACCTCGTAACCCTCGGGGGCGCTGTAGAACTGAGCTAGCCCCTCACGAATCTCACCCACCAGGTTCTTGACCGGCGCCTGACGGTGAGAAGTGCCCATAAGGTGGGTGGCAGCGTCCATGACTGCCTGCACCTGCTGCGGGCGCACCTTGGAGGGCCCAGCGCCAAACCTGCCGTCAGCGGGCAGAAGGTCGGTGGGGATGGTGAGGAAATCGGTCACAATAACTCCTAGTATCAGGCAGGCTCAGCAAGCGGCGGGCGTGTAAGGGATGAGGGAATGCCGCTAGCGCCCACAGTGTCTATTGTGGCAGGTAGACCGGCTCTAGGGGTGCTACTGAGGCTCGGTTGCCGATACATGACACTAAGCAGGTTACATAGTGAGACAGTTTCGTTGGCGGGCCAAAAAGCTGACGGAAGCAAAATTTCAGCTCCTAAAGAGCTGAACGCCTTTTTAAGCGGAAAAAGAATAGAATGAGAGCAGAATTAAAGAAAGTACCTAACGGTCGTAGCTAGGCCCCCAGCAGAGAAGAGACGCGAGAAGTCAATGACAGACTTGATTGATACTACTGAAATGTACCTTCGTACCGTACTTGAGCTCGAAGAAGAGGGTATCACTCCTATGCGAGCTCGTATCGCCGAGCGTCTGGATCATTCTGGTCCCACCGTTTCGCAGACTGTGGCCCGCATGGAGCGCCACGGCTTGCTCACCGTTGAAGTAGACCGCTCCCTCCGCCTCACCTACGACGGGCGCCAGAAGGCGGTTGAGGTGATGCGCAAGCACCGCCTGGCTGAGCGCCTGCTCTCCGACATCATCGGTCTTGATCTCGAATACATCCATGAAGAAGCTTGCCGCTGGGAGCACGTGATGAGCGAGCGGGTCGAGCGCCGCTTGTTAGAACTGCTCAACAACCCCAAGTTCTCCCCGTATGGCAATGCCATTCCCGGTCTGGAGCAGTTGGGAGCTGAAAGCGACCAGAATGATGGACGCACCGTAACCATGTCCATCGCGGGCAAGGACTCTAGTGAGGACGACAGATTCACCATCTCTCGACTGCCCGAGTTCTTACAGACCGATATCGACCTATTGAAGATGCTGGGGGACGCTGGCATCATCTACGGGGCAACCGTGTCAATTCTGGGCAACCGCGACGGCTCAGTGGTGGTACACGCTGACGGGGAGGAACAGGCACTTACTCTCAACGCCGAGGTGGCTGAGTCGATTGTCGTGAAGCGATAACAAACTGATCACACTGCAAGGGCACCGGTCATCGCCGGTGCCCTTCTTTGTTACCTCTTCGTTATCAGTACACCTCGCGCTGTGCCGCAAGGGGGTCAAGTGACAGGCTTCTCAGCACGTGCGTTAAGCTGGGTGATAGCGCGTAAGGTCAGGGAAGGTGCCCTTTTAAGTGGTGCAGCAAACCAATAAACCCTCTTGTCAGAGGCATTTTTTTAAACTCTCGCAATGTTTGCTGGGAGCCTGCTTGGCATCTCCCAAAAGATAACCCTGCTTACTTAAAAGCCACGCCCACCCATTTTTCGTGACCAAAACGTGACAATTGGAGTTGCGGTGTGTAATGTTCTATTCCGTGCCAACTACTGGTCGTACGGCACCCATCGACGCAGCATCCGCCTAGTCCTGCCACCGCGTCGGAGGAAATGCAAATAAATCATATGGCAGGAGCGGGGGACCCACCTTACCGGGCTCACTCAAAGAGAGAGTCCTTGGGGTTAAGTCACCTATAAGAAGTGACCGAGCGACCTTCATGCTCGAACCCGACAGCTTACCTCGTGAGGCAATGGAGAAAGAACATCATGACTAAGTCAAACATCGTACGTAACGCAGGTATCGTAGCAGCCTCAGGTGCCCTTCTGGCAGCTTCCGTTGCTCCTGCTAACGCTTTTGCTGCAGCTGAAGTTTCAGCTCCCTCCTACTCAGCTCCTTCACTGACTGACTACTCAGCAACCACCACCTCATGGGACTACTCAGCAACCACCTCATGGGACTACACCCAGAGCTCAGCCGTTGTTGAAACCACTTCAACCGTCAGCACCCAGTCAACCGACTCCGCAGAGCTCCCCGCTGACCTCTCTAGCGCTCGTGCAACCGTTCTCGCAGCAGCTCAGGACGGCATCGGCGGCGCTTACGTTTGGGGCGGCAAGGGCTACAAGGCTTGGGACTGCTCAGGCTTCGTTTCCTACGTCTTCGCTCAGGCCGGTATCTCACTGACCCCCTACACCTTCACCATGGCAACCGAACTGGTCCCCACCTCAAACCCCCAGCCCGGTGACATCGTCTTCACCAACGGTTACAACCACGTAGGCATCTACGTTGGTAACGGCCAGATGATCAGCGCGCTGAACCCCTCACAAGGCACCCAGCTGACCTCAGTCGATGGTGGCGGCATGATGCCCGTTGACGGTTACTACACCGTTGCAGGTCTCTAGACCTTACCTGTTTAGGGTTGTGCTAGCTCGCTAGTACTCCACGGGTGTTGCCTGGTCGGCTCGCAACGCTCAAGAACTAACCCGCAGACTTCCTCACCACACACAAGGTAGAGGCACCGCAAACTTTCGTTTGCAGATGCGCACCAGACGACCAGCTGGGGCGCATTTTTATACCCTCTAAGGAACCGTGGGCGATGTTTAGCTCAGCGGTGAAGTAGTTTATGGCGCTACGCGGACGCCGGTAGGATAGAGGGCATGGCACCACAGTTTGAATCACCCACCAGCTCATCAGATCAAGAGTTCACCTACATGGCGGTTGGCATGGTTGCCGGGGCGGTTCCCGGCATTATTGCCGGGCTACTGGTGGCGCTTTTTGTGGGTCACGCGGCTATGTGGGTTTCTATCACTGGCGGTATCGGCATCATTCTGGGTCTTGTTGTCTCTCGGGTGCTTTACTCTCGCCGGAAAGCTCGCAAGGGCGTCCAGAGTAAGTAAGCTCTTTCAGCTCTGCCGCTATATTCTCCCGTGCTCTCGCCTCCCAGGAACTACGTCCTAGCCGGGTTGTAAAAATGCTGGGACGTTCTAGTAGCTCTTGCAAGACCTGTGCGCGGCCCTGCCTGAAGTCATCATCACTCACGCGTGAATATTCCTGCCGCACGCCTGTAGTGTAACGCCGGTAACGAGCGGTCTTTGCTGCCAGAATCGCAAGGTCTGCATCAAAGAAAATCTTCCAGTGCTCCTGACTGATACCTGCCCTCTGCAAGACCTCCTGAGCCTGCGGGGGCTGGTGCGCCGCAGTTGCTTCAATGAGGCAGGCTACTGCTTCTATCTCTCCTTCGCCTGCTACGCGGTGGCGGGCTAGTTGGTGGCGTGCGTAGGTCGCCGATGCCTCTTCGTCTGCCCCCGGTTTCCCTTCATAGATCACATCGTGCAGCCATATCGCCAGAAGGGCGGCGCGGGGTAGCTTATCGTTGCCTGCCAGGTAAGTTGCATGACCCAGCATTTCTAACAGGTGAGCGCTGTTATGGTAGGCCCGGTGGGGCTCTTGCCAACGGTCTAGTATGTCTTCGCCCAGCTGTTCAGCACCCGGTGCAAGTGTTCCCCAGCGAACCAGTAGCCCCTTTCTAATTTTTTCGGGGCGTTCCTTGAGTGGCACTCTCAGGCCACTGGCGTGCAATCTACGAGTTAGCTCGCTGCCGCTGACCGGTTGCGCACCAGCGTCGATGAGTTGCGGGCAAAGGTGGGCTGGCACATCGTAGTGGTCCCGGTCGAAGGTGCGTTCGCTGATTCCCTGAGCGCGGGCAAAGGAATGGAGTTCCTGCAGACTACTATCAGAAATAAGGTGGGAGAAAACAGTGCCGTGGGCTGGCCAGCGGGCAGGGTCAATGAGAAGGGCCATGGTTTTAGTGTAAACTTGGGGAGGTTCTGGCACTAAAAGTTCTAGAGCTAACCTTCAAATACTTGCCCTCGTAGCTCAGGGGATAGAGCACCGCTCTCCTAAAGCGGGTGTCGTACGTTCGAATCGTATCGGGGGCACATAAGAGAAGGCCCGGTGGTCGCTAGCACGACTACCGGGTCTTTTTGTAATCTCCATATTTCAAGTGGACTATGGGTGGTTACTGACCGGGTAGTTCCCCGCGGGAGAAAGCGTCCACCTTGCTGCGCACCAGCCGCACCGCCATGATAGCTAGCTGGGCTAAGCATAGAACCAATAGCACCCAGCGCGCCGCCACCAACACGGCGGCAAGCCCTGCTGTGCCGCCTAAGGGGTCAGCTAGGGCCGTGTCTATAGCGAAACCACCGGCAATGAAGACTACAGCGTAAGCCACTGGAAGGGTGAGCATGAGCCTGCCTACCAGCAGTTCAAACTGTGATGCCCGCACCATATTCCACCAGGTAAACGCAAAAATCAGAGGAAAGATGAGGCCGGTGGAACGGTGTAGAACCTGGTACTCTCGCAGGCCATCAGCTCCCAGGCCGGTGGCAACGCGCTGAAGATGATCAGTGCTAAACCACGTCATAAGTTCAGGGGCGGTGGCGCCTGCCACGTTGCTCACCCCTGGCAATAACATCAGATGATAGTAGAGACCAAAGAGCAGGGTAATTACAAAAGCGACCCCCAAAAAGATGTAGGAGCTACCGGCCTCTGGAGTCGCAACAAGTTCACCGCGTGAATAATCGCTGATGACGCGCAGACCCGGCTGCGCCTGAGCTTCCTGGTGGGGTGCGGGGGCTATCTGTGCTGCTGCTTGCTCGCCGTAGAGGCGTTTCTTCTGACCTTTTGAGAGACCCATAGACTCCATTATGGTGCATGCCGCCCTTACCTCTGAGCAGAATGAGCTAACCTTAGAAAGTTTGTTCGCATAAAATGAGTGGTTGACGGTTTATTCGAGGAGGCACCATGTTTAACGATGATTTTATGCCTAAGCTACCTAAGAAAACAGGTTCAGGGCAGGACGCCGGGCAACAGGAACCTCCTTTTGACCCTTTCTTTGATGACTTCCCAGACCACCCGGCTCATGAGGAACCGGCTTACGAGCCGAACCAGGAATCAGCGCTGAACGGGCAGGTGCCTGTTGACCCTGCCGAATTAGACTTTTTGCCGCCCTCCTATCAGATGGGTGGCTTTATGCCTGACTATGCCCAGCCTGAACCCGATCGTACTGACCCGTCTGCCCTGGTTCAGGGGCTCAATGAGAACCAGGCAGAAGCTGTAGCGCATGCCGGGAGCCCCCTGCTGATTGTCGCCGGCGCTGGCTCGGGTAAAACCCGGGTGCTCACTCACCGTATTGCCTACCTGCTCGCAACAGGCCGAGCCCTCCAGGGTCAGATTCTTGCTATCACCTTCACCAATAAGGCGGCTGCTGAGATGCGCGAACGCATCACCGCCCTGGTGGGGCCACGAGCTCAAAGCATGTGGATTTCAACCTTCCACAGCTTCTGTGTGCGCGTGCTTCGCCGCGAAGCTAAAGTGCTGGGACTTAAATCGACCTTCTCAATTTACGACTCTGCTGATTCTCAGCGTCTGCTGACCCTCATCATCAAGCAGATGAACCTTGACACCAAGAAATTCACCGCTAAGGCGGTGGGCAACCGTATCTCCAACCTCAAAAATGAACTGGTAGATGCCAAAACCTTCGTAGCAGAAACCAGTGCCACCGACCCCTGGGAAGGCACTATCTCCACAATCTACACGGCCTACACCGAGCGTCTGCGGGCAGCCAACTCCCTAGACTTCGATGATCTCATCTTTGAAACCGTCAACCTGTTGCGCCAGCACCCCCAGGTGGCTGACTACTATCGCCGCCGTTTCCGCCACATCCTGGTCGACGAATACCAGGACACCAACCACGCCCAGTACGCTCTGGTGCGTGCCCTGGTAGGTGGGTCCTCTGCCCCACAGGCAGAGCAGGGCCCCTACCCGGACGCCTACCCACCGGCTGAACTGACCGTGGTGGGCGACTCCGACCAGTCCATCTATGCTTTCCGCGGCGCTGATATTCGCAATATCACCGACTTCGAAGAGGACTACCCGGCTGCCCGCACTATCCTACTGGAGCAAAACTACCGTTCCACCCAGAACATCCTCTCAGCAGCTAACGCCGTAATTGAACGCAACAGGGGGCGCCGCCCTAAGAAGCTGTGGACAGCGAGCGGTGACGGCGCCAAAATTACCGGTTACGTGGCTGAGTCTGAACATGCCGAAGCTCGCTACATTGCTCAAGAAATTGACCGCCTGCGCGATGACCATGACATCGCGCCCGGCGACGTCGCCGTCTTCTACCGCACCAACGCCCAGTCGCGCACCCTGGAAGAAATGCTCATGCGCGTGGGCTTGCCCTACCGCGTGGTCGGCGGCACCCGCTTCTATGAACGCAAGGAAATCAAGGACGCCCTGGCTTACCTGCGTGTGCTGGTCAACCCGGATGATGACATCAACGTCCGCCGTATTCTCAACGAACCCAAGCGCGGTATTGGCGCTAAGTCTGAGAGCGTAGTCGCTGATTTTGCGCGCATTGAACGTATCTCCTTCATGGCAGCCCTGCGCCGCGCTGCCGATGCTCCTGGCTTGGGGGCCGCGGCCGTCAAAAAGATGGCAGAGTTCGCCCGTCTCATTGATGACCTCGCCCAAATTGCAGCCACCGAACCGGCAGCCACCTGCCTTGAGGCAGTCCTGGAACAGACCGGCTACCTGGCAGCCCTGCGCGAATCAAAGGACATCCAGGACGAATCGCGTGTAGAGAACCTCTCAGAGCTGGTAGATGCCGTACGTGAGTTCGAAATCGACCACCCCGGTGCCACCTTAGAAGAGTTCCTAGAACACGTTGCTCTGGTGGCTGATGCCGACCAGATCCCCAACAAACCCAAGCATGATCAGGAGGGCGGCCCGTCCGCAGCTCAAATCGCTGCTGAAGTGGCTGAAGCGCGCTCGCAGGGAGTGGTGACCCTCATGACTCTGCACACCGCCAAGGGGTTGGAATTCCCGGTGGTTTTCTTGACCGGTATGGAACACGGCCTCTTCCCGCACCAGCGTGCTCTCATCGATGAGGGCGAGATGAGCGAGGAACGCCGCCTTGCCTACGTTGGGCTCACTCGCGCTATGGAACGGCTCTACCTGACCCGCGCCGAGAACCGCTCCATGTGGGGCAAGGGGCAGTACAACCCGCCCTCCCCCTTCTTAGAAGAAATCCCCGAAGAACTCATCGATTGGAAACGTAAGGGTAATAGCTTTACCGGGGGGGTGGGTAGCTACGGCGGCTACGGCTCTTACGGGGGGTCTACCTACACCTCCCGCTTTGATGCACCGGGCTACCAAAGCCGCCCCGCCTCGTCCCCGTCTGTTGCTGAGATTAATGGGTCAGCTAGCTACGGCTACGCTGCGGCAACTAAAAATGTCTCCCGCGTGCAACAGAACAAGGAAATCCCTGCCCTTTCGGTAGGAGACCGGGTTGAGCACAAAACGTTCGGTGAAGGCAGGGTTCTAGCCGTGGAAGGGGCTGGCGATAAGACGGTGGCGAAGGTGCGCTTCGCTCAGGAAGAAAAACGACTTCTCCTGCGCTATGCACCCCTGACAAAAATTTCAGACTAAGATAAAACTGTCTTGCTCACAATGAGCTCTCAGTAGTTCTTGCATCTACAAAGGAATACCGCGAATGGACCATGACAGTACAGTCCCCTCAATTGCCGATGAATTTGTAGAAGCTATGGATGGGGTTACCGACACCCGCGTGCAGCTCCAGGAAATCTCGGATCTCTCGCTCTTCCGCATCGAAATCAGCCCTGATTCGGACGCTGCCCAGCGCATCCAAGCAGTCTTGGGGGTTAAGCTACCCCGCCAACGAGGGCAGGTTACTGGTGACTCTCAGGCACTGCAACTGCTGTACGGCACCCGCCAGGTGGTCGCCTGCATGTACGTCAAAGAGGGCGTTTTCCTGGTCGTCACCCGCGTGGACCCGGTCAAACTGGGGAGGGCTCTGAATGCTGCTCTCGGCAGGGACGAGGGGCTGATCTTAGATGTTTCAGTTAACAGAACCGTCATTAACCTCAGCGGCGTTGCAGCAGCCGACGTGATTGACGAGGTAGTGCACTTTGACTTCCCGCCGGACAACTTTGTTCCCGGTCGTGCTCTAAGCTGTTCAGTAGCTGAGGCCTGGGTGATGCTGTGGAGAATTGACGAGTTAGAATACCTGCTGGTGCCTCGCGTCTCTGATACTGCCCCCTTCCTTGTTACCCTCATTGACGCCTGTGAGTCGGTAAAGTAAGTCTCCTGCCTTCGTGGCGGGATGAGGCGTCATAAGTTGATATCTAGTTCGCACCGCTTTACAGGATGCGCTAAAGTGACTGTTGAGAAGCCGTAGTGTGCCCTAGCTCTCGCTCAGGCAGATGCTGTACCACTATGCTTCACACCCGTAAAAGCGGGGTAGCCCACGCGCTGCCCAGCATGACTTCGACGAAGAAGGAATACCTGTGGACCTGTTTGAATACCAGGCACGCGATCTCTTTGAGAAGCACGGCGTGCCCGTACTTCAAGGCATCGTAGCGACCACCCCCGAAGAAGCAAAAGCAGCAGCTGAAAAAATTGGCGGCGTCACCGTTGTCAAGGCCCAGGTTAAGGTGGGCGGCCGCGGTAAGGCTGGCGGCGTAAAGGTTGCCAAGACTGCCGATGAGGCGTACGAATATGCACAGCAGATTCTAGGCATGGACATCAAGGGTCACACCGTTCACCGTGTGATGATTGCCCAGGGTGCAGACATTGCCGAGGAATACTACTTCTCCCTGCTACTAGACCGCGCTAACCGTAGCTACCTTGCCATGTGCTCCGTAGAAGGCGGTATGGACATTGAAACCCTGGCTGTAGAGCGCCCCGATGCTCTGGCCAAGGTTGAGGTTAACCCCATCAACGGCATCGATGCTAAGAAGGCAGCAGAAATTGTTGAGGCAGCCGGCTTCGCTGAAGACATCCGCGAGGAAGTTGCAGCGGTTCTCATCAAGCTGGGTGAAGTCTACAAGAAGGAAGACGCAACCCTTGTTGAGGTCAACCCGCTGGTTAAGACCGGCGACGGCAAGATTCTCGCACTGGACGGCAAGGTCTCTCTGGACGACAACGCTGAGTTCCGTCACGCTGACCACGAAGCTCTGGTTGATAAGAGCGCAGAGAACCCCCTTGAAGCTAAGGCTAAGGAAAACGACCTCAACTACGTCAAGCTCGATGGCCAGGTAGGCATCATCGGTAACGGCGCTGGCCTGGTGATGTCCACCCTGGACGTCGTTGCCTACGCCGGTGAAAACCACGGCAACGTCAAGCCCGCTAACTTCCTGGATATCGGCGGCGGCGCCTCGGCTGAGGTGATGGCAGCTGGATTGGACATCATCCTCAACGATGAGCAGGTTAAGTCTGTATTCGTGAACGTCTTTGGCGGCATCACCTCTTGTGACGCTGTAGCTAACGGCATCGTCAAGGCACTAGAGATCCTGGGCGATAAGGCAACCAAGCCCCTGGTTGTACGTCTGGACGGCAACAACGTAGATGAGGGTCGCGCTATTCTGCGCGAGGCTGCTCACCCGCTGGTCCACCTGGCTGAGACCATGGACTCGGGTGCTGATAAGGCCGCCGAACTCGCTAACGCTTAAATTCTCCGCTTAGATTTTTTTAGAAGGTTTATAGATATGTCTATCTTTTTGAACAAGGACTCCAAGGTCATCGTTCAGGGCATCACCGGCGGCGAAGGCACCAAGCATACCGCTCGCATGCTCGCAGCTGGCACCCAGATTGTAGGCGGCGTCAACGCTCGCAAGGCCGGCACCACCGTCGCTCACAAAGATGCTAACGGGCAGGATGTTGAGCTCAACGTCTACGGCACCGTAGCTGAAGCGGTAGAGGAAACTGGCGCTGATGTCTCCATCGTCTTCGTGCCCCCGGCATTCACCAAAGACGCCGTGATCGAAGCGATTGACGCTGAGGTTCCCCTGGTCGTTGTGATCACCGAGGGCATTCCCGTGGGTGACACCGCCGAGTTCTGGGCCTACGCCAAGAGCAAGGTAGATGCTGACGGTAAGCCCATCACCCGTATCATCGGCCCCAACTGCCCCGGTATCATCACACCCGGTGAGTCACTGGTTGGTATTACACCCGCCAACATCACGGGCAAGGGCAAAATCGGCCTGGTGTCCAAGTCAGGTACCCTGACTTACCAGATGATGTTCGAACTGCGCGATATCGGCTTCACCACCGCTATCGGTATTGGTGGTGACCCCATCATCGGCACCACCCACATTGATGCTCTTGAAGCTTTCGAAGCTGACCCCGAGACCGAAGCTATCGTCATGATTGGTGAAATTGGTGGTGACGCTGAAGAGCGTGCTGCTGACTTCATTAAGGCAAACGTCACCAAGCCCGTTGTTGGCTACGTTGCTGGCTTCACCGCTCCTGAGGGCAAGACCATGGGCCACGCAGGCGCTATCGTCTCCGGCTCATCAGGTACAGCTCAGGCTAAGAAAGAAGCACTGGAAGCAGCTGGCGTGAAGGTTGGTAAGACCCCTTCAGAAGCTGCTGCTCTGATGCGCGAAATCTTCGCTAGCAAGTAAGCCCGAAATTCTTATTAGTAAGACGCCGGTGCTCACACTTTGTGTGAGCACCGGCGTCTTGCAATAACTCTGGTCTTTATCTCAAGAACAAAGCGCAGGGAGCCTAGGGCGTAGAACCGTAATTGTTATAGGTGGTGCCGCCAAAATATATGGGTCCGGTCGTACTGACGGTCATCTTATTATGATATTTTCATAATAACCTTGCGGTGGTGGATTGTCGGCGGTACAGTAGGGAGCAAAGGGCGGCCCAGTAGGGGGCTCCCGCCCGTCTCCCTCGTAGAAAGGTGTTGGGATGACTAAGCGCGCATCATTCACTGTTCCCGGTCTGACCGAAGAGTCTGGCCACCACGTTGCCGAGGCTTTGCAGCTTCGCCTGCATGCCCTCAATGATTTGCATTTGACCCTCAAGCACGCCCACTGGAATGTTGTGGGCCCCACCTTCATTAGTGTGCACGAAATGCTAGACCCCCAGGTTGATTTGGTGCGTGGCTTTGTCGATGAGCTTGCTGAGCGTATGGCAACCATGGGCGTCTCGCCCAATGGCCTGCCCGGAGACCTGGTAGCTAAGCGTACCTGGGAAGATTACAGCGTCGACCGCGCTGACGCCCAGGCTCACCTATCCGCCCTCGATGAAGTCTACAATGGTGTCATTGAAGACCATCGTGCAGCCATCGCTAAAGTGGGAGATGTTGACCCCATCACCGAAGACTTGCTGATTGGTCAGACCGCTGAGCTCGAAAAATTCCAGTGGTTCATCCGCTCACACCTCTATGACGGCCAGGGCAACGTGAAGTAAGTTCTTGGCTCACTACGCACGTAACATGGTAAAAAATCAGCCTCTTCCCGCGCGGGAAGAGGCTGATTTTTTATTCGGATGAGAGGTTTAGTCTTCGTCAACCAGCGCGCGAATCTTAGCCAGAGAGAGCTCCGAGTGCTCCATACGGGCGTGGCCAAGGTTCTTGGGTACAGAGAGGAGACCCGGCACCACAACTACCTTCATGCCTGCATCCACTGCACTCTGAGTCCCTGAATCTGAGTCCTCAATCGCTACGCAGTTAGCGGGGTCAACGCCCAAATTTTTGGCAGCCAGCAGGTAGGGCTCGGGGTTGGGCTTGGCCTGGGTGACGTGCTCATCGCTCACAATGGTAGAAAACAGTCCTTCAGGCCCTAAGTTTGCTGTGCGCTGGGCGACGGCGGTGGTGGCGTTGGTAACGATTCCGGCAGGTACACCAGCTGCCGCAACTTCGTCCAAGAGTTCGGGGATGCCTTCAAGCAGAGTAATGGTTGCTTCAGACAGCAAAACACCCATTTTCTCTTTAAGGCTTGCATAGAGTTCGTCTGCCGGAGCGTCAATGCCCAGGGCATGCATTCGTTCAAAAGTTACCGTGGCGGGGCGCCCCAGGCATGCCAGCGAATCTTCTTCGGTCCAGGTCTTACCGTAGTCTGCTGCAAGGGCCGCTTTGGCCTCAGCCCACAGGGGCTCGGTATCAACTAGGGTTCCGTCATGGTCAAAGAAAATCGCTTCAAGTCTGCTCATACCTTCAACCCTACCGGTCGGGGAGCGGACGCGTGCATAAAATGGGGGAGTGAGCTTACCGCAAAATTTTTCTGAAAATGACACTGTAACCCCTGGCAGCTCTACTCTACGCCGGCAAGGGTGTGCGTTGACCCGGATTAGTCTCTACCTGATGGGCCCCCTGGGGGTGCTGGCTGCTCTATGGATTACCGCAGGTAGATCACTTTTTGGTGCAGGTGGGTCTTTGGTGCCAGTCTTTGCTATCAGCTTCGGCCCAGCCTTAGCTGTTCTTTATCTGCTGGCTACCTACTATGCCTGGCAGGAGGTAAAGCTGCAGCGAGCAGGGGTATCCGCAGGTCTGCCGCTGGTCACCGCCCTGGTGCAGGTAGTTGGCTGGCTACTTGCCGCTGTCTTTGGGTTACTCGTGCCTGACCGTGTCGATGGTGTGACGGTCTCAGCCGCCTCCGCTCTTTTGGGGCACGATCTCGTGGGTCTTTCAGCGGGGTTCGGTAATACCGCCGGCATCCTGACTTTTGCTTTCGCCATAGCTGTGCTGTTGCTGACCCTTGCCAGCCGGCGCAAGGCTAAAGAAGCTGCCCGCGGCATCGATGATGATGTGCGCGAGCAACTGGAGCGCCAAGAGTCGATGTACGACTTCCTGGATTAAGGGCTCAGAGGCTCACCGCGTCCAGCCAACCGTTGAGTACCTGGGTGGACGCTGCCGTCAAATCCTCTGCGTACTGGGACGCTTCGCGCCTGAAGACCGCGATATCCTGGCCCGAGTCAACGATGTCGGCGGTGTAGGCAATGAGCCACTGCTCAACCTTACGGGGGTCAACTTCTAGGTGAAACTGTAGGGCTAGGGCGAAAGGCTTCCCTGCTTCGTCTTCAAGAGTGAAAGCTTGGTTCTCAAAATCAGAGGTGGTTGCCAGTGTTTCTCTGTCGGCGGGAATGCTGAACTGATCCCCGTGCCAGTGCAGAACGGGCGTGTTGCCAAGGGGAGCTAGCACGGAGTTCTTACCAGCTTCGGTGAGTTCCACCGGGGAGTAGCCCAGTTCTAGAACGCCGGAGGCGCTAATTTCGGCACCAGCTGCCACGGCAATTTGCTGGGCACCTAGGCAGATGCCTAAAACGGGTTTTTGCGACGCTAGACGGTTCTTGATGAGCTCAACCTCCTCAAAGAGGAAGGGGTAGCTCTGGGTGTCGTTCACGCTAATTGGGGCACCCAAAACAATCAAGAGATCGGCCTCTTGAACCTCAGGAATATTGAGAGAATCAATGCCAGCATCGCGGTATTCAACGGTGAAACCACGGTCTTCAAGGAGCTGCTCGTAAATACCGAGACCTTCGAATGCTACATGGCGGATGGCATATGCTGTGCGAGTCATGAATCCTCTTTAGGTAATGGGGTGAGTGCTGCCATGTCAGTCTACTGAGATGTGTCAGAGGTTACTAGTTGATACTCGCGGGTTGAGATGTCTCCAAAAATTACTGAACGATACTAGCGCAAATAAGTTGAGTGAGGTAGACTCAACTTATAGAAAAGGATGCAGCTAGGCCGGTTCCACCAGTTGTAGCGAGCGTCCACCACCAACCTTAAATATCAACCTCCTCATAGAAAGAAGACGAAATGAACGCTCAACTCACCACCAAGAGCCAAGAAGTGCTCTCAGCAGCCAATATGAACGCTCAAACTGCGAGTAATCCTCATTTAGACACCGCTCACCTGCTGAAGGCCCTCATGGATCAGCGTGATGGTGTGGCGGTAGCTGTGCTCAAAACTGCAGGGCTAGATCCTGATGTTATCTCGGTTGCTGCCTCCTCCCTCATTAAAAAACTGCCCAAGGCGGCCGGCTCATCCGTAGCTCAGGCTCAACCTTCCCGTGCCCTGCTCACTGCCCTGCAAAATGCGCAAAACAAAGCAAAAGAGCTGGGTGATACTTATATTTCCACCGAAGTCTTACTGCTGGGCCTTGCCGCAGGAAACGACGACACCGCTCGCGCCCTCGAAGCAGAAGGCGCGACCGCTAATCATCTAGAAACCACCATTAAAGAGATGAGAGGGGAGCGAACAGTGAACACTCCTGACCCCGAGGGTACCTTTGATGCCCTGACTAAGTACGGTACCGATCTGACCGCTGTTGCACGCGAAGGCAAACTAGACCCGGTCATTGGTCGCGACAGCGAAATTCGCCGCGTGATCCAGGTGCTCTCCCGCCGCACCAAGAACAACCCCGTGCTCATCGGCGAGCCCGGCGTCGGTAAAACTGCCGTTGTAGAAGGGCTGGCTCAGCGCATGGTCTCCGGGGACGTGCCCGAATCTCTGCGCGGCAAGACCCTCATCTCCCTGGACCTGGGAGCTATGGTGGCAGGTGCCAAGTACCGCGGTGAATTTGAAGAACGCCTCAAGGCAGTGCTTGAAGAAATCAAGGCCTCAGAAGGGCAAATCGTCACCTTCATCGATGAAATCCACACCGTAGTTGGTGCCGGCGCCACCGAAGGTTCCATGGACGCCGGTAACATGCTCAAGCCCATGCTGGCCCGCGGTGAACTGCGCCTGATCGGTGCCACCACCCTGGACGAATACCGCGAGAACATCGAAAAGGACGCTGCTCTTGAACGTCGTTTCCAGCAGGTCTACGTAGGCGAACCCAGCGTGGACGACACCATCGGTATTCTGCGTGGCCTCAAGGAACGTTACGAAGCGCACCACAAGGTTGCAATTGCTGACTCGGCCCTAGTTGCCGCAGCTAGCCTGTCTAACCGTTACATCCCTAGTCGCCAGCTACCCGATAAGGCTATTGACCTGATCGACGAGGCAGCTAGCCGCCTGCGCATGGAAATTGACTCGGCCCCCGAGGAAATCGACCAGCTACGCCGCGCTGTTGACCGCCTGACGATGGAAGAACTGGCGCTCGCTAACGAAACTGACCCCGCCTCCCTCGAACGCCTAGAAGCTCTGCGCGCTGACATGGCGGATAAGAAGGAAACTCTGGACGCCCTCAACGCCCGCTGGGAAGCTGAGAAGGCTGGTCTTAACCGGGTGGGTGACCTCAAAACCCAGATCGATGAGCTGCGTTCTAAAGCAGAAGTAGCCCAGCGCGAAGGTAACCTGGGGGAAGCTTCCCGTATTCTTTACGGCGAGATTCCCTCCCTGGAAGCCGAGCTGGTTGCTGCCCAGCAGGCAGAGAGTAGCTCTGCTAACACTGAAGCTATGGTGTCTGAGGAAGTCACCGCTGATGACATCGCAGAGGTTATCTCAGCCTGGACCGGTATCCCCGCTGGCCGCATGCTGACCGGCGAAACCGAGAAACTGCTCAACATGGAAGGCGAACTGGGTAAGCGTCTCATCGGTCAGTCCAAGGCTGTAACCGCTGTTGCGGACGCTGTGCGCCGTTCCCGCGCCGGTATCTCTGACCCCGACCGTCCCATTGGCTCCTTCCTCTTCCTGGGCCCCACGGGCGTCGGTAAGACTGAGCTTGCCAAGGCGCTGGCGGAGTTCCAGTTCGACGATGAACGCGCCCTGGTGCGCATCGACATGAGCGAATACTCAGAGAAGCACGCTGTTTCCCGCCTGGTTGGTGCCCCTCCCGGGTACGTCGGCTACGAAGAGGGCGGCCAGCTGACCGAAGCTGTGCGCCGCCGCCCCTACTCCGTCGTCCTGCTGGACGAGGTGGAAAAGGCTCACCCAGAGGTCTTCGACATTCTGCTGCAGGTGCTGGACGATGGCCGCCTCACCGACGGTCAGGGGCGTACCGTGGACTTCCGCAACGTCATCCTGATTCTGACCTCCAACCTGGGCTCCCAGTTCCTGATTGATCAGGAGCTGGACGAAGATGCCCGCCGCTCTGCGGTGATGGGAGTAGTGAATGCCAGCTTCAAGCCGGAGTTCCTCAACCGCCTGGACGAGGTCATCATCTTTGATCCCCTCTCACCCGATGAGCTGAGCTCCATCGTTGGGCTGCAAATTGCAGCTCTGGGCAAGCGCCTGGAAGACCGCCGCCTGACCTTGGATGTCTCCCCGGCAGCCATTGAATGGCTGGGGCTGGCTGGTTATGACCCCGCCTACGGTGCCCGCCCGCTCCGCCGCCTGGTGCAGCGAGAAATCGGTGACCGCCTGGCTAAGGGAATCCTAGCTGGGGCTATCAAGGACGGCGACACCGTGCGGGTGGACGTTAACCCGGATGTTGCCACCGAGGGTCTAACGGTTACTGCCGCATAAACCTCAACAAAGAGGTGGGTATGTTTATAGCCAGTTGGCGAGAACATACCCACCTCTTTGCCATGCCTGAAGGTAAGCAGGCTTCCACCCCTCAGTAAGATAGACCTATGGCCATTGATACCCGATTTGCAGGTGCCGCTGAGAGCATCAGCGCTCATGCCGATATTGCCGCAACCCACCGTGCCGCGCTGCGCTCCATTGAGCGAGTGGTGAGCGAAACCGCAGAGCCCACAGACCCTGCTACTGCTATGGCTGGTATCCGGGCTCTGCTAGATGCCGGCGATGTCCTGGCATTGACCGGCGCGGGTATCTCCACCGGCTCAGGCATACCGGACTACCGAGGCCCTGCGGGCTCTCTCAAAAACCATCGGCCCATGACCTATCAGGAATTCAAATACGACGAGGTTGCCCGGCAACGCTACTGGGCACGGTCCTTTGTGGGTTGGCGACAGATGAGCCGCGCCCGCCCCAATACCGCCCACTACCTGTTGGCGGATCTTCAAGCGCAGGGGAAGCTGGCTGGCATCATTACCCAGAACGTGGACGGGCTCCACACTAGTGCGGGAGCGAAGGATGTGCTCACCCTGCACGGGGATTTATCCACCATCGAGTGCCTGGACTGTGGTGCACATGAGAGCCGTGAATCGTTGGACTCCCGTATCGACGCCGCCAACCCCGGTTACCTTGCCCGCCTGATTGGCACCGACCTGCGAGTCAACCCGGACGGGGATGTTGACCTGGCTGACCGTTTCATTCGTGATTTCAGCATGGTGCACTGCCTTGCCTGCGGCTCCACCAAACTCAAACCGGCGGTAGTCTATTTTGGTGAAGCGGTGCCGGCGGCTCGAAAAGAGGCGGTAAAACGCTTGGGTGAACAGGCGTCCTCCCTACTGGTGTTGGGTTCGTCCCTAGCCGTGATGAGCTCCTACAAAATTGCCCTCGACTTTATCCGCGCGGACAAGCCTATCGCGGTGGTTAACCAGGGCCCCGGCAGAGCAGATGCCAAGGCTAACTACCTGTGGAGAGCTGATGTGGCGGATGCTCTCTATGTTCTGACTGCTCAGTAAAACGACCGTTCTCTATACATGTGACTACATTCTTACGTCTCAACCGGCAGAGCGAGAGGAAAATGGCCGCAAAAACCTGTACCCTTATATACAGAAAAGACTGAAGGTTTTTCTGGTACCCTTGTGCGTGCATAAGCAGGTGACCAGATACGAGCGATAAAGAGGGGGTCTCGCCATGGGGCGCGGCCGTCAAAAGGCTAAAGCAACACGTCAGGCTCGGGAGATGAAGTACTTCAGCCCCGAGACAGATTACACTGCACTTGAAAAAGAACTCAGCAAAAGCACGGGTTCTAGCAACCGATCATCTGCCCACCCACGGCGCGATGACGAAGAAGACTATTCGCAGTACGCAGATAAATATTCTGACGACTACGACGGTAGATAACCCGCGCCCAGCGCGGGTTCTTCCCGTTATATTAGGCACCTGCCGCGCTGAGCGGCTAGGTGCCTTTTCTTTGACCTACCTCAAAGAAAAAGGGGCCAGATTCTTTAGAAGAGATCCCCATGCTCATGGTCTCTTCTAAAAAATCTGGCCCCTTTGCTGTGGCCTTTAGGGCTTTAGGCGTAGTTGCCCAGCAACACTGCCGCACCGCCGTCCACGCCCTTAGCCCCCTGAACGTAGTCGGCGTTGCTCTGATAGGCGCCGGTATCTGCCTCCACGGTTCCCAGAACCCAGCTAGGTAGACCGCGCTTGTTGAGACGCTCCACGGCAGCATCGGCAACGCTGGGGTCAACCACAGCGATCATGCCAACACCCAGGTTGAGGGTGCGCTCCAAGTCAGCCTGAGGCACAGAGCCCAGCTCGCCGACCAGACGAAAGATGGCGGGGATTTCCCAGCTGGAACGGTCCACTAGGCCCACGGTGCCGCGGGGTAGCACACGTGCCAGGTTAGCGGACAGACCGCCGCCGGTGACGTGAGAGAAACCGCGGATACCGCTACCGGTTTGGCCGTCTTCGCCGTTGACGGGGAAAGCCTCAATCAGATCAAGGCAATCCGCGGTGTAGATGCGAGTGGGTTCCAGCAGTTCTTCGCCCAGGGTGCGGCCCAGCTCATCCACCTGGCGTTCTAGACCCCAGCCCGCAACGTTAATAACCTTGCGCACCAGTGAGTAACCGTTGGAGTGGATGCCGGAGGAGGCCATAGCAATCAGCACATCACCCTCGCGTACCCGCTCAGGGCCCAAAAGCTCATCTGCCTCAACGATACCGGTTGCCGCACCAGCGACGTCGTACTCACCTTCAGCCAGCAGACCGGGGTGCTCAGCGGTTTCACCCCCCACCAGGGCGGTACCAGCCAGAGAGCAGCCCTCAGCGATACCGCGCACGATATCGGCCACGCGCTCGGGTACCACCTTGCCGGTGGCGATGTAGTCGGTCATAAAGAGAGGGCGAGCACCGGTCACCACGATGTCATCAACCACCATACCCACCAGGTCATGGCCAATGGTGTGGTGAATGTCCAGAGCCTGCGCAATCGCTACCTTGGTGCCCACACCGTCGGTGGAAGTCGCCAGGTAAGGCTTACGGTAATCCTTCAGAACAGAGAGGTCAAAGAGGCCAGCAAAGCCGCCGACCCCGCCCACCACACCGGCGGTGTGGGTTGCCTTCACCGCGTCCTTCATCAGCTCTACGGCGCGGTCACCTGCCTCAACGTCCACACCTGCTGAAGCGTAGGTTACTGCCTTATTTGCGGTCATTATGAGCCCTTCTGGGTGGTGGGTGAAACTTTGTCTTCGGGGAGGACGAGCGCCTCAAGATCGGCGTCTGGCCCTGGTTCGCACCCGGTCTTGGTGACGGACTGCTGCCCGGGGCTCTGAGGAGCGGAGAACTTCTGCTCGAGGGTCTCGGTGCCTGGACGGGTATCAATCGAAACTGCTGTGGCATGCTCTGGCTTATGGGCAACCTCGCGCTCTACCGTTACCTCAGCAGCGGTACCGGCTAGAGGGCCACCGTTCTTTTCAGCATCGAAAATTGCTTTGCCACGGCGCTCTTGAGCAGGAAGGGGGATGGGATAGTTGCCCGTGAAACAGGCGGTGCAAAGACGCTCGCGGGGCTGCTCGGTAGCGGCAATCATGCCCTCTTCAGAGATGTATCCCAGAGAATCTGCACCCAGTGACTTGCCGATTTCTTCAATGGTTAGACCGTTAGCCACCAGCTCAGAGCGGGAAGCAAAGTCAATACCGTAAAAGCAGGGCCATTTAACGGGTGGGGAGGAAATCCGCACGTGCACCTCTTTAGCCCCGGCCTCTCGTAGCATACGGACCAGGGCGCGCTGGGTGTTACCGCGCACGATGGAGTCATCAATGACGACTAGACGCTTACCTTCCACCACGCTGCGTAAGGGGTTGAGCTTGAGCCTAATGCCTAACTGGCGGATGGTCTGCGAGGGCTGAATAAAGGTTCTGCCCACGTAGGCATTCTTGACGAGGCCGTTGCCAAAGGGAATGCCCGACTCCTCAGCGTAGCCGATGGCCGCCGGGGTGCCGGATTCTGGGGTAGGCATCACGAGGTCTGCTTCAACCTTATGCTCGCGCGCCAGCTGACGCCCCATTTCAACTCGGGACTCGTACACGCTCCGTCCACTAATAGTGGTGTCGGGGCGGGCCAAGTAAACATACTCGAAGACACACCCTGCTGGCTTGGCCTCAGCGAAGCGCTGGGAGCGTAGGCCGTCGGCATCGATAGTGATGAATTCACCGGGTTCAACCTCGCGCACGAGAGAAGCACCAACGATATCCAGAGCAGCGGTTTCCGAGGCTATGACCCAGCCGCGATCCAGCCTGCCCAAGACGAGCGGACGCACGCCCTGGGGGTCACGCGCCGCATAGAGAGTTTCCTCATCCATGAACACCAGGCAGAAGGCACCAGAGAGCGTCGGCAACAAATCAAGAGCTGCCTCCTCGAGGCTCTCAAAATGATGGTCCTTCAACAGAGCCGTGACCAGCGCGGTGTCGGTCGTATTGCCCTGGGCTAGTTCGCCGCGTTCAGGGCGTTTGCCATCATTCTTCTGTAGCAGACGATCGTAGAGATCTGCTGAGTTGACCAGGTTGCCGTTATGCGCCAGCGCTAGGGTGCCGTGGGGAGTGTCGCCCAAGGTAGGCTGCGCGTTCTGCCATATATTGCCACCGGTGGTTGAGTAGCGGCAATGCCCGATAGCCATATGGCCCGGCAGGGAGTTCAAAGTGGTTTCGTCAAACACCTGGGAAACCAGCCCAATATCCTTATAGACGCTAAGGTGCTTGCCATCGCTGGTTGCGATACCAGCAGACTCCTGGCCGCGGTGCTGTAAGGCATAAAGACCGTAATACGTAAGTTTTGCGACGTCCTCACCGGGAGCCCACACACCAAAGACACCGCATTCGTCTTTGGGGCCGTGGTCTAGGGGATCGAGATCGTGGGTGAGTTTTCCATCGGAACGAGCCAAAGCGCGAGTTTCCATCTCTTCTCGTGTAGTGGTTAGCCTCGTCACTGCCGCGCGGGGTGGGGTGGGTGAGCGAGCGAACAAGCCTAGTTTACCTGTTGCGAAGAGCTTAAAGAAGAAAAGCCCACCAGCGGCGTGTACATTCGCGCTGATGGGCTAATCATCTAGACAACATCTGTGGTGGCGTCATAGACCTTGGGTCGCTTGGACGAGCGGCGATCCAGCAACAGCGCTAATACTATGAACAGTGCGGTGCAGGCAGTTCCAAAAATTACCGCCATAATCCCGTACACCGCACCAAAGGTGTAGTTCTCGTTTTCAGGGCCCAGAAGAGTAACTACAAACGCAACGATTAAGCCAAGAATCAGCCCTGTAATGGCAAAAGCAGGGATGGACGGCGCACGGCGCACGGTCAGTTGCGCGCGTTCTGGTGCAGTAGCAGGGTTAAAGTGCTGGCCCAGGGAATATTGGGTTTCTTCGGTCTTCTCAGAAGGGGTGCTCATGGGGCTTAACTTTACCCGGTTTAGAGCGTGTCTGGGGGAGCAGTCTATCTAGCGCTTAACTGATGCTTATTCATAAAATCCCACCAGCCGTCAAAACATCAACACTCCCGCACCACCGAAAACATCCTCCCATACAAACCCAGCGGACGCCTGAACTCCGCATGCAACCCCCGCCAGGTCTTGATCTGAGCAATCACTCGCTCAACCACCGACCGCAGCCGATTATTCTTCTTCACCTGGACTGCCTGACGCTAACCAGGCTTACGCTTAGTCGGGGTAGCTAATCCCAGGGCGACATAGCCTTTATCACCCAGAGTCGAGGAATCCAGCAGCTGGTCGAGTCGGTGGGCCCTGAAAGCATGAGCATCATGCCTAGCTCCGGGTAAGGGGGGCTAAATAGCTAGCAACTTACCATTGAGTGTGAAGATGACCTGATGATTGAACCCTGCCCGCTTATACTTACCTGAAAAGTTTATTTTGCTTTGTGAACGCCAGTTCCAGGTGGTATCAGATTCCCGTCAATCACAAGGAGTCAGGTGCTTTCAGGTTCTCTTCCAAGGTGGGAACGAGTGGAGTGAGAATTTTTCCAGGGTCTTCTCGATGGTTGTGATGGTCCGTGAGACAGTGGGCTATGAGACCTCAAAAAGGCGGGCGAGGGCTTCTTCTTGGATGAGGTTGTGCCGGTAGCTGATGAGCCTGATTTCAAGGCCTAGACCAGGGTGAGCCTGCGGGTTTTTGGTCTGGTTTGACCCAGGTGAGGTGGTTGTTGAGGACTGTGATGAGCATGGCGAATTGAGTGGTTGAGAGCCCGGCTGCACGCTGATATGGCAACGTTTCTTCCCGGTTGGCTTGAGGCTATTTGTAGAGATTTAACGCTCATATTTTGCTGCCTGGTGGGACCGTTTGGGATGTATGGGCGGGTGTTTTGGGTGGTGCGGAGGGTTGGTGTTTTTGGCGGCGAGTGGGACCTCATGAATAAGCCTCACTTTCTGATCAGGGGGGATTGACGAGTCGATCATATAACGAGATATTGAAGGGTTCGGTGTCAAAATGAGCTCTTGTAGCTACCCTATATTCATTCTGGAAAGAGCTCACGAGGGGATTTCGCCAAGACAGTTCTTATACAGTAGATAGGTACGCAGAGTTCTTACAGTTCTAACTCCTTCAGAGGTACTCCTTCAAAACTCTTCCATTCCTTTAAACCATTGCTGCTTCTTCCGGAGACAAATACTGCAGCTGTGCTAGGACTCCTAAATAATATGTCCTTGGTTAGCCGAAAGTCTTCGAGAGAATCAGCGAATTTCTCCACATAACTTTCTCGGCTGGGAGGGCAACTTGGGGCCGATTCCGCACGAATTGTAGAGTCTTTCAAGATTACAAAACCATCAGCGGTCTGTTTGCCTCGTGCATGAAAGTTTTGGCCCTTGAAAAACAAGGTAGAGGTATTTTCTTTCTCAACGGTATTTGAGGTGTCGTCTCTCAAAGGTGGCGTAGCGGTTTCGTCTAGTGGTTGGAAGACCTTATATCCTAAGGAACCAACGGCGATCTTGGTGTATTCAATAAATTCATCCAGTTCCGCCTGTTTTTCTTCGGTGACGTTCCCCGGTGAGGGCGTGTTGTTGTTAGCGATTTTGTATCGTTCAGCCTCCAGCGCAGCTTTCCAGAGGTTATTTTCCAGGTAGCTAATTTCAGTGGGTCCAAAAGAGTCATCAGTGGTCGTGATGATAATGGCATGAGTGAAATAGCTCAGCCTGTCGGTACTGTGTTCATCGATTCGTCCGGCGATTCCGTTGCCGTTAGCTCGAGAGCGTGCTTGTCCGACGTAGACCATTTCTCGGTCAGTGGCCTCTTCAGACCCGAAGAGGAGATAGACACCGTTGTGGCTGAGGTCAGGCCGCTGTTTTGAGAGGGGTTTGAGGTTTGTGCGGGGGACGAGAAAGACTCTTCCTGTCCAGTTGGAGAGTGAACATTTGATGGGACCGGTGGGTGTTCCATTCAGAAGGAAGAGTTGAACTGTTTTTGGAGTAGGCATTGTTGGTCGTCTCTTGTTTCTTAGTGCCCCAGATGATAGGGGTAAGGCTCGTGTTTTAGACTTTACGTCGTGTCCGGTAACTATGGTGTGTTTGGGTGGTTCTTCTGTCTCCGATTGTCAGATTCCAAGCTCAGCCCAACACATATCTTTATTCACTATATAACTTGGGAGTGGACCGCATTTAAGGCGCTTGCCTTCTCACCTTAAGAGCCCGTGAAATCTATATATTAGAAATCATGCATAAGAACCCCCATGATCCCCAGCTCACGCTCAGAACCCTCCTTGATCTAACTGATATCCCTCTGGAGGAGGTTCTGTTTATCAGACATTCCCAAGGCGCTGCACACCTTTCCTCTCTTACTGAGTCCACCGCTGAGTCCATACTGAGATATACGCGCGAGCAAGCTGTTCACGCCCGTAAATTTCCCCAGGACCCGCCCACATATTGGTTTGTCTTCTTAGCAGAAACAGGAGGAAAATGCCGCTTACATGCCGTCTATGAAAATAACGGTGAGGTTCTTGCCGAACGTACCGCAGATCATCGCTATTTTGATCTTCATGTAAGTCAGGTTTTCGCTACTTATCAGGGTCGGCTACTGATTAAGTGGACTAAAGATTATATTAATTGGGCAAAACTGGGAAGGTATGCTCAGAACCTTGCGGTAGCTGAAATAGCTCCTCGTGAGGTGAAGGATTTCCCTGGATACGACAATGTTGTGCTCAGCTATGCTGAGCTTCAACAGGTGGTGTCGGAAGATTCTCTATATGTTAAGTGGCGGGCTGCGCTGGAAGCTGTGCAAGGGATCTATCTCATTACAGATACGGTTACCGGGAAGCACTATGTGGGTAAAGCCGATGGTAGCGAGAGGATTCTGGGAAGGTGGAGGACTTACGCGGCAGACGGTCACGGGGGTAATGTTACTTTGCGTGAGCTGCAGGTTACTGATGCGGATTATGCGCAGAGGTATCAGTTCAGTCTTTTACGCATTTTTGGGCCGCAGACGCCGCAGCTAGAGGTGGACCAAGCGGAGACGCATTTTAAGCGGGCTCTTTTGTCGCGGCAGTTTGGATTGAATCGGAACTAGTAGGGTCTGGAGGGCTACGTGGTGCTCAAAGGTTCCTGCAATAGTAAGAGGGATGGTCTTTTAACTGGTATCTAGAATTTACTGTTAAAAATTGGTTGAAGTATCAACTTACACTTTCAGAAACCAACGATTTTGCGACCGCGTTAGTGTTCCTTCCATCTTTAAGAGCGGAGCGCACCGCCTTTTTCTGCTCAGACGTGAGAGCTGCAGATCTTCCACTATAGCGCCCTTGTGAGCGGGCATGAGTCAGAACTTCTTTAGTGCGCTCTATCAGCAGAGTTCTCGCTCCCATTGAGCCAGGGAGGCTATCACGGAGGTGACGAGCTTTTCTGCTGGTATTTTAGTGTCTGAATCGAAATCTAGGCCTTGTACTCGCCTGCCTTTTGCGTCAATTGATTGAAGAGTTTTGAGCTTATCGAGGGTGCTTCGACCTAGACGATTTAACCGTGTGACGATGAGAGTGTCACCCTCGCACGCGTAGTCTAGAGCATCTGCTAGTTGGGGTTGTTTAGATTTTATGCCACTCACTATCACAGCATAAACTTTTCGCATCCTACGCTTTTGAGCTGTCCTTGCTGATTTTGTAATGAGGCTTATTCATAAGGGGTGTCCCACCAACTAGACGACGACCCCGCCAGCGGCAAAAAATAGAGAGTTAAATCGCCAGAAATAACCCCAAGCCATACCGGAGAGACCGTTGCCTCACCAGCGTACAACACGCCTATCTAGCCAGCAATTCGCCACAGTGCTCATCACCTCACAAACCAGATTAATATGGCACAGACCCAATGAAAAACCACGCAAACTCAGCTTGAACCAAACACTACAGATGACACTCATCTACCACCGGCACAACCTCACCGAAGAGCTACTAGCAGGCTTCTTCGGCATCTCTCAATCAACGGTCTCAAGAACTATCAGACTGAGAGAAAAAGCACTCCATCAAGTACTGCAGCCCTTAACTCAGCCACTGTCGAAAGCTCTCAGTATATCCGGATCTCTCGTCGTTGATGAAACGCTCATTCCAGTCTGGAATTGGCGTTCACAAGGTAAAATAAATTTTTCCGGTAAGCACAAACGTGCGGGTTTCAACCACCAGATCATCTGTACTTTAGACGGTAGACTCTTGGCCATTACTGATCCATTACCAGGGGCTATGCATAATGCTTATTGTTTCAAGGAGCACGGGTTAGATCAGTTGCTAGATTCTTCAACCTTGGCTGATAAGGGTTATATCGGTTTAGGGCTGGCGACACCGAATAAGCGGCCTGCTGGTGGGCAGATGAGCCGGAATCGTACGATGGTGAATCGTCAGATTAAGAGGTTGCGTTCGGTGGTTGAGCGTGCGATTGCTCAGGTGAAGACCTGGCGGGTTTTGCATTCTGGGTTTCGGCGACCGTTGGGGGTGTATGGGCGGGTGTTTTCGGTGATGCGGGGTTTGGTGCTTTTGGCGGCGAGTGGGACCTTATGAATAAGCCTCAATGTTGCACCAGCCCCACGATGATGAGTTGGCAAGAGGTCGCCCCACCCAGCTAGTGATTAATGCGTCGAATCTTTAGAAGAGCGGCAGGTAGTCGCTTAAATCTGAGCGCAGCCCGGATGCTGAGATGAGTGCAACTTTCTCGCCCCAGGTGGCAAAGCCCAGAGCAACTTGGCACCAGGTCAGCGCGTCTGCTTCCACCACGTTGGGCGGGGTGCCGCGAGTATGTCGAGGCCCCGCCACGCACTGTGTCACACCAAAGGGCGGTACCCGTACTTCCACCGAGTTACCGGGAGCCAAGGTTGCCAGTTCCTCCAGCAGATAACGGACGCCGGTTGCCCGAACGGTGCGGGGCAGAGCAGCAAAATCTTTGGCTGGGTCAGCTGAGCCCAGGGTTTGTTTAATGGCGGCAAGAGCCGCTGCCCCGGCGTCCTCAGATACCTTACGCCGGATCCCCATTAAAGCAGCTCCTCAAAAGCTGCCCCCGGTCTGATAGCGCCCACGGGGGCGCCGCCACCGACGATGGGGAAGGTGGTAGCTGTTACCGCACGGTCAGCTACATCAGCTTCGATTAGCCCGGCCACCTGTAAAGCGCGAACTGCCACCAGAGATGCTGCCCGGTTTGAGCCGTCCAACATTTTGACAGCTACGGCTGCCCCACCTTGCAGGCCAATAGCCAGAACACCCTCGGCACCACGCTTCACCACGGCATCTAGGGTTTCAGAGAGGACGGTATCGCTGGCGCCTACCCCGTGCACGTATTCTGGGTAGTCGATCATGGCGGTGGCAACGGTAGCTGCGCGGGCATCCGCCTTAATGTTGTAGGCGGCAACGCCCAGCGTTGAATACGCGTGGGCTAAGCCCGTCAGGGATGTTGCTGCCAGGGCAGCGCCGCAGCCATCAACGGAAACATGCTGGGCAGTCTCACCGGTGTAGTCCTCAATGGTTTGAAGAACCAGCTGTTGTAAAGGGTGCTGAGGTTCAAGATAGGTGGCGGTGTCCCAGCCTGATTTCACGCAACCCCAGAGAAAAGCGGCGTGCTTACCTGAACAGTTATAGGCTAGTTTCTGCTTGCCGTGACCTGCCTGCACGAGGGCATGGTAGCTAGGCTCATCGGCGGGCCATGCTGCCGGGCACTGCACATCATCAGCGGTCAAACCAGCTTCAGCAAGGACGGTCTGCGCCACCTTCATATGTTCAAAGGAGCCGGTGTGGGAGCCAGAAGCTAGAGCAATCTGCGCTCCTTGTAGCTCAGCTCCCGCGTTCATCGAGGCAATGGTTTGCAGGGGCTTGAGAGCTGAGCGGGCGTAAATCAACTCATCGGGTGCCCCAGCGGAGAAAGCGACCTGGCCGGCGGAGTCCAACACCACCACCGAACCTACGTGGCGGGATTCGGTAAAGCCCCCGCGGGTGACGACGGCGAGTTCGGCTGCTTGGTCAGCGGTAAAAGTCTGCATGGGTCAAGTCTACTGGGGGCCGTTTATCTCTCGTATTTCTCCCGCACAAAGTTTTCGCCCGAAAGGGGTTAAAAACTGGCTGCTTTTAACTCCTTTCGGGCGAAAAGTTTTACCGGGTGCCTAGCCCGCCTTCGTCATTTCAGCTTCGAGCTTGGTGCCCTCAACGTCCAGATCAGGTAGCGCCTTATCGAGCCAGCTGGGAATCCACCAGACCCGCTCACCGAGAAGATACATGAGCGCCGGAATCAGCGTCATACGAACGAGGAAGGCGTCAAAGAGGACGCCGGCGGCGAGGATGAAGCCGATAGAAGCAATCATGGGATCACCCGAGAAAACGAAGCCGATAAAGACACCGGCCATAATGAGGGCCGCTGCGGTGACCACTTTAGCCCCGTGCTGGTAGCCGATAACCACAGCCTTTTGAGCTCCGCGCCCCCGGCTATGGGCCTCTTTCATGCCGGATACTAGGAAGAGCTGGTAGTCCATGGCTAGACCGAAGAGGATGCCGACGGCGAGGATAGGCAAGAAGGATAAGATGGGCCCGGGCGTAGAAACACCGAAGAGCTCACTAGCCCAGCCCCACTGGAATACCGCCACAGTGGCACCCATCGCTGCCAACAGCGAGAAGAGGAAACCAATGGTTGCGGTGACTGGCACCAGGATGGAACGGAAGACCAGAACGAGCACCAGAAGCGAAAGGCCAATGACGATCCCCACATAGATGGGTAGCACCCGGTAAAGGTTCTCTGAGATATCGATATTCATGGCGGTTTGGCCGGTAACACCGAAGTTAACCTGCCCCCGGTCGGTATCCAGGGTCAGCGCTCGTAGCTCGTGCACCAGAGCGGTGGTTGACTCTGAGTTGGGGCCCTCGGCGGGAACAACCTGATAGAGCACAGCTGAGTGATCCTCGGCGATGAGTGCTGGAATCACGCTGACGACGTGGTCCTGTTCCAAAATGTCCTGGCCGATATCCACCTGAAGCGCTGCGGCTTCATCCTCAGTGGTGCCTTCAGGGAGTCGCGCCGCCGCGATTACGGTGCCGTTGCGGCCCTCACCGAAGGTATCAGCAATGAGGTTATAGCTAATGTTAGCTGCCGAATCAGTGGGCTGGGAGGAACCGTCGGGCAGCCCTAAACGCATGTCCGCTACCGGTAGTGAGAGAGCGCCCAGAGCCAAAACTACTGCAGCGATGGTGAGCAGAGGCTTTTTGAGGACCGTCGCAATCCAGCCGGTTTTCTTCTCTTCGTGAGTTTGAGCCGCTGCGTGTGCTTCTGCACGGACGCTGGCCGCGGCCTCAGAGGGGTCTTCGGACGCGGTCTGCTCAGCGCGCTTCTGGAGGTGGGCGCGGTGCTTCTTGCTGATGAGGCGCCATCCTATCAGAGACAGCACAGCGGGGGAGAAGGTAACTGATACGGCTACCGCTATGAAAACAGCGAAGGCAGCAGCGTTACCCATGGTGGAAAGAAAGGGGATACCCACTACGTTGAGACCCAACAGGGCAATCATCACGGTGATACCGGCGAAGACCACGGCACCACCTGCGGTACCCGTTGCCAGCGCGATGGAAGGTCGAATGCCCATTCCCTGCGCTAGGTTATTGCGGTGTCGGTTGAGAATAAAGAGGGTGTAGTCGATGCCAACGGCCAGGCCCAGCATGGTACCCAGGGTGGGGGTAGTGCTGGTCATGTCGATGACGCCTGAGAGCGCTAGGGTGCCTAGAGCGGAGGCACCTACCCCGATGAGGGCCATGAGAATGGGCAGACCGGCGGCCACAAGGGTGCCCAGCATGATAAAGAGAATGATGAAAGCAATTGCCACACCAATAATCTCGGCCGTCATGTTCATGTGGGTTTCAACGCCCTGCATGGTCTGGTCGAAGGTGACTTTTAACCCGGCGTCCTCTGCGGCAGTGCTCATTTCACTGCGGACGGTCTCCAGGTCTTCTGATGAGAGCGCTGTGAGCTCCTTGGTGAAAGTGATCCCTGCAATGGCAGTTGAGCCGTCCTCAGAGATGGAGGTCGCGTCGGAGGTCATGTCCAGCAGAGCCGCATTGCGTTCTAGTTCAGCGGTGCCGGTTTCAAGGTCCGTGCGTCCCTGATCAAGTGCAGCCTGGGCGTCATCCAGTGCCTTGATACCCGCTTCAGCTTCGGTGCGGTTGCGATCGATTTCTGCTTGAGCTTCTTCGAGGGGAGCCCGCTGCTGATCAAGTGCAGCCTGCTGGGCTTCGATCTCACCGAAAGCTTCAGCGGGAGCGTTAGACGCTTCAAGCCCGGCGCGTGCCTCATCGAGTTGTCGCTGGGCATCCTCAAGCTGAGCCTTGCCGGCATCCAAGTCTGTTTGGGCTGCGTCTAGGGCAGCGATACCTTTTTCTGCTTCGGGGCGGTTGCGATCAATTTCTGCCTGCCCGCTTTCAATGTCGCGAGAACCGCTCTCAAGCTGGGCGCGGCCTTCTTCTATCTTGGCCTGCCCATCTGCGATTTGGGCTGCCGTTTCAAAGGGGTTGGTGACGCTATCAACGGTTTCAAGCTCCCCAACCCGGGTGAGTGAGCTGGCAAGGGCTGCTTTCTGTTCCTCGGTGAACTCGTTGCCGTCCTGAGTCTGAACAATCGCAGAGCCGGTAGCGGCGTTAGTGTTCATGTCGAAGGTGTCAGCCAGCTCTTCTTGAACCAGCTGTGCTTCGGTGCCGGGAATCGTGATTTCGTTGCTCATTTCGCCCTTGAAAGCGGCATAAGACCCACCGATTCCGGCAAGGATGAGGACCCAAATGCCGATAACGGCCCAGGCGCGCCGGGCAGCAAAACCGCCCAGCCTATAGAGGAGTTGAGACATGCTTATTGGTCAGCTTCCTGTGATGAAAAATTGATGTTCTTGGACGATGAATGTTTGAGGCGGTTAATAGCGCGGGGTTCCGCTAGCTACCTGATCGATATTTCGGTGGATGTAGGGCACAATGTCTGCTATTTCTAGGTCTTTGGCCTCTGCCGAAAAGCAAGTGACGTCCTGCTCAGATTCTTGAGCGAAAGCGGCAAAACCCATGAGGACACCCATCAATAGATTGACGGTGTAGAGGGCATTGGCAAGGCTTTGCTGAACCGTGAGCTGGGGATAGGCATGGTCAATACTGCTACAGAAGCGGTCGCAGATGGTACCTAAGGTCAGCATGATTTCTTGAGTCATACCTTCGAATTCTTCATAGGACAGGGCCGCTGCCAGCACTATAAATTTCTTGAGGTGTTCTTGCACGTGGGGGCTATCCACCGCTGCGTGAAAGTGATTCGTGATAGCGACCGGCACTTGCTTAAGGGTGAGGTCATGAGGGAACGGAGGACTATCGATGATGGGTTCTAGGTGCTGAGCAACGCGGAAGGTCAGAGCGTTGTCGATTTTTTTGAAGTGATTGAAAATCGTGCGTTCTGAGACCTTTGCTACCTCGACGAGAGCGCTGGTTGTAAGCCCGCTGCGTCCATTGCGTAAAACCAGCTGCTCAGCTGCTTCAGCAATTTTTTGTTTGGACGCAGTGGAGCGGGCACGACGCTTATCGATAGGTGGCGCATGATGGAGCATGTTCATACAGTAACTGTAATAATGCAGTAACTGCAACAAAACGTTATGTGGGGTTGGGCATAGAGAAGAGGTGCCGCCCATGCTGAGAATCAACAGTATTTATCACGGGAAGAAGTGCTGGACCGGATCCGCACGAGGCAGTCGTGGTCAGGGAAGGGGATAGGGCTTGGGGATGTGTGATGTCGAAAACAAAATGGTGTAGATAAACAGCAGGAAATGCTGTGTTGAATGGCTAATAGAGCGCGAATATACACGTTATCTTTCGCGTCACCTCTGCTGGATAAACTGGTCAAGCTGATGCTATCGGGTAGCCTAAGGGTATGAAGGTTTTGGTACTTGGCCCCGGCGGGCGAGAACACGCAATTATCCGAGCTTTGCAGAGAGATTCATCTGTCACCGAAGTGCATTCTGCACCGGGTAATGCGGGCATAGCCGCTCATGCCCCGGTTCATGCCATTGACGCCAATAACCCCCTGGAGGCCGTCGAACTGGCCCAGGAACTTGCCGTTGATCTAGTGGTAGTTGGCCCCGAAGCCCCTCTGGTCGCCGGGGTATCCGATGCCCTGCGCGATGCTGGCTTCGCGGTCTTTGGTCCCTCCAAGCCCGCTGCCTTACTTGAAGGCTCTAAAGCTTTTGCCAAAGAGGTCATGGCTGCTGCCGGTGTCCCTACCGCTCTGGCTCGTGTGGCTGGTACCAAAGAAGAAGCTGAAAGTGCGCTTGCTGCTTTTGGTGCACCCTATGTGGTCAAAGACGACGGGCTGGCCGCGGGTAAGGGCGTAATAGTCACCGAGGACTACGACGACGCGCTAGCCCACGCCGAAACCTGTTTCGCCGCCGGCGGCACCGTGGTTATCGAGGAATATCTGGATGGCCCCGAAGTTTCCCTTTTTGTGCTTTCTGATGGCACTAACTGTGTACCGCTCTCGCCTGCTCAAGACTTCAAGCGTATTTTTGATGAGGATCGGGGCCCCAACACCGGTGGCATGGGTGCCTACACCCCCTTGCCTTGGCTACCTGAAGGCTTCGTTGAAGAAGTCATTCAGAGGGTAGCTGCCCCCACTATCGCTGAAATGAATCACCGAGGCACCCCCTTTGTCGGAGTGCTCTACTGCGGGTTAGCTGCGACCTCCCGCGGCATCCGCGTCATTGAGTTCAATGCCCGTTTTGGAGACCCTGAAACTCAGGCAGTGCTGACCCGCCTCAAAACCCCCCTGGGAGGGTTGCTCATGGCAGCAGCCAAGGGTGAGCTGCCCGCAGATATAGAACTGGACTGGGACCCCCGCACCGCCGTTGACGTCGTCATGGCAGCGGAAAACTACCCTGACACTCCCCGCAGAGGCGACGTCATCACCGGCATCGAAGCAGCTAACGCTCTTGAAGGGGTGCACGTAGACCACGCTGGTACTGTGTCTACCGACCGCGGCATCGAAACAGCCGGTGGCCGCGTGCTGGCCGTAGTAGCTCTAGGCGAAGACCTTGCAGACGCCCGCGAACGAGCCTATTCTGGTGTTGCTGCCATTAGCTGGGATGGCGCGCAGAACCGCTCAGATATTGCTCTAGCTGCCGCTGAGAACCGCATTACCATTCCCACCCCTCTCTAACTAAATAGTTCTATGACTGCTCACCCTATGTACGGGTGGGCAGTCACTGTTTTATCATTAGCTCACACCTCACCCTGCATCACATACCAGGAGAACCACAATGACCAACACCCCGGTTGATATTCCCGGCTGGAAGCACGTTTATTCCGGTAAAGTCCGAGACCTCTACATCCCCTTAGAAGATACACAGGACGCGGTAGGGGTGAACCTCAGCGACGATGCTGAACTTCGCGCCGGTTGTGTCATGGTCGTTGCTACGGACCGTATCAGCGCCTTTGACCAAGTGCTCCCCACTGAAATCCCCGATAAAGGCAAGATCCTTACCCAGATGTCTCTCTGGTGGTTCAAGCAGCTCACCGGTGTGCCCAACCACGTGCTCTCCACCGATGTGCCTGAAGTTGTTGCCGGGCGAGCCATGATTTGCAAATCTCTGAATATGTTTCCCGTGGAATGTATCGTGCGTGGTTATCTCACCGGCTCAGGGCTTGTCTCCTACCAAAAGACGGGAATGGTCAATGAATACAAGCTACCGGCCGGTCTTGTGGATGGTTCCCGCCTTGAGAACGCGCTTTTTACCCCTACCGGTAAAGCAGAAGTGGGTGAACACGACGAGCCCATCACCATCGAGGAGCTCAACGAAGAAGTCGGCGAAGCAATCGCAGACCGCCTGGAGGAACTCACCCTCTACGTTTACCAAACCGCAGAGAAAATTGCCCGCGAACGCGGCATTATTCTCGCCGATACCAAAATTGAGTTCGGCACCGACTCTTACCGTGGTGAAATCACCCTGGGTGACGAGGTCCTCACCCCCGATTCCTCCCGATTCTGGGACGCCGAGGACTACAAGCCAGGCCGCTCCCAGTCGTCCTTCGATAAGCAGTACGTGCGCGACTGGCTCAAGAGCGCGGCTTCTGGTTGGGACGGCACCGGCCCTGTGCCGGAACTACCTACCGACGTGGTTGAGAAGACCCGGGCACGCTATGTGGAAGCCTTTGAACGCCTGACCGGGCAGACCTTTAAGGCTTAAGGGCTAAAGAGGCGGGGTGCACCAGGAATCTTCCTGGTGCACCCCGCCTCTTTGTATGCCTAGGTTAGCTGCCCTGCTCTGCGCGTACCTTCTGGTGGTACTCGTAGTGGGTGGCACCAATCTCTGAGAGAGCATAGAACCAGCGGATATGCTCGGCTACCGCTACCTGGGCGCGTTCAGGCTCACCGGTGGTCACCGCTGCGAAAATTTCCCTGTGCTGCCGCTGGAGCTCCTTTTTGGTGCTTTCCCAGTCTTCTAAATAGGGCACTGCTTCTTGTACATAACCCACCGTGGCAAGGTGCAGTGAGTCGATGACGGTTTCCATGACGATGTTGCCGCTTAGTGACGAGATTTCGTAGTGAAAGCGAGTATCGCAGAAGTGGAAACGGTCATCACAGATACCGGCGTGACTCATCTCATCGAGGTAGCTCTCTGCCCTTTGCAGAGCTTCGCTGTGTTCGGGCAGGTGCGCCACCTTAGCTGCTTGGGCGGCAGCGTTACCTTCGAGCAGGACGCGGGTGGTGACGATGTCTGCTACGGGCAGGGTGCGCGTGGCGATGTGCATGCGCAGAGCCCAACCCAGAGCATCCGAGGGCTGGGAGATGACAACGGCCCCTGATTTAGGGCCTGATCCTACGCCCGAGCGAATGAGCCCTACTGCGCTGAGGATGCGCAGAGCTTCGCGTACAGATGGGCGCGAGATCCCGTATTCTTCAGCCAGGGTCCGTTCCCCGGGTAGGCGGTCGCCCACGCGTAGTTGGCCGTGGCGCAGCCTGTATTCCACCGACTCCAGTAGAGCGGTGTAGGTGCGTTCTTTATCTTTCACGTCTTTACTTTCATGAAAGGAATGGGGGTAGCAAGACGGTGCAGCCCCAACGAAGCGAGGGCGCTGCACCGTCTCATATATCTTAGCCGTGAGGCTACAGAGTGTTACTGGTTGCTGGCGAAGTAGGGGTCAACCATGAATCCCAGAATGTTGGACTGCAAGAAGACCAGCACGCAGATAGCAAACAGGAGGATGAAGGACCAGGGCAGGACAGCCTTGAAAATCTCTGATTCCTTGCCTTCCATGTTCACCGAGGTAGCTGCGATAGCCAGGGACTGGGGTGAGATCATCTTGCCCACAACACCACCGGTGGTGTTAGCAGCCAGCATAAGTTCGGGGTGAGCGCCGGGAACACCGTTCGCCTGCAAGTTCTCAGCGGCAGTGACCTGCAGCTTGGAGAAGAGCGCGTTGGCGCTGGTGTCAGAACCGGTAACTGCGGTACCAACCCAACCCAGAACGGGTGAGAGGAAGGCATAAGCCACACCGAGGGAGGCAACGAATTCACCGATGGCAACGGTCTGACCTGAGTAGTTCATGACGAAGGCCAGGGCCAGAACCAGGGCGATGGTGACAGCGGTCCAGCGCATCTTGTAGGCGACAGCGCCGATTTCCTTGAGGACGTCCCCAAGGCCAAGCTTGTAGGCACCCTTCTCGTTGAAGATGGAGTAGATCACAGCAACAATCAGACCCGAGAAGAGCAGGTAGGTGCCGGGGTTAGCCAGCCAGGCCCAGGTGTAGGCGGAGTTGACGGGATCGCCAGAAGCGGTGACCAGTCGTTCTGCCAGCAGGGGAATATCGAACTTGATGGACTGCGCCTTGAGCCAGTTAACCAGCGGGGTGTAGAGATTAGCTAGACCGAAGATGATAACAACAATGAGGTAGGGCATGAGTGCCATCCAGATGCGGCGGGCGGGCAGGTGCACTGATTCAGCTGACTCAGTGATGCCGTAGCGCTCGCGGACACCCGCAACTCCGCGAGGCTTGACGAAGCGCATAAAGACTACGGCTGCTGCAATGGAGACAATGCAGGCAATCACGTCGGTGAGCTGGTAGGCGAAGTAAGTAGCTGCCCACCACTGCGCCACTGAGAAGGCCAGACCGATAACGGCGGCGTGCATCCACGCGTCCTTGATGCCCTTTACACCATCTAGGATCCAGAGCAGGATGAAGGGGACGAAGAAGGCGATGAAGGGCGCCTGGTGACCAACAACGGCTGCCACGTTGACGGCAGCCTGGGCGCCCTGTTCGTTGGCGCCGTAGGCAACTTCACCGGCGGTGGTGATGGGGATAGCAACTGCGCCGAAGGCAACGGGGGCGGTATTGGCGATAAGGACGGTGGTCGCTGCCTTGAGGGGCTTAACACCGAGTGCCAGGATCATGGTTGCGGTAATAGCAACGGGGGCGCCGAAGCCTGCAAGTGCCTCAAGTAGACCGCCGAAGCAGAAAGCGATGAGGATTGCCTGGATGCGTAGGTCGCCGCCGCCGATGAGGTCGAAGGTGCGTCGGAGGTCTTCAAAGCGGCCTGAGAGCACGGTGATCTGATAGAACCAGATCGCCATGAGGATAACCCAGACGATGGGGAAGAGACCGTAGATACCGCCGCGGAAAGCGCTCATACCGGCAAGATCGAAAGGCATGCCGAAGCCGAAGACGGCTACGAGGATAGCGACAATGAGGGAAACAAGACCCGAGACGTGTGCGCGGGCTTTAAAACCCAGCAGCATAATGAAGAACGCCAGTAGGGGCAGGGTTGAAACCAGTGCGCTGAGCGCAAGGCTGCCACCTACGGCGTCGGTTACAGCGGTATAAGTATTCTCCACCGTAAACCTCCTTGAATGTGTGCAGAGATGATGACTCTTCTATGAGTTATCAAATATAAAAATTAAGAGACCTGATTGTGTGGTCAGACCATAGTGATGAGGTTTAGACTACATGACTTATAACACTCTGCCAAGTTGTTCAAACCACTTTTTTGGGCTTATCTGAAGGTGTTTTAGATGTTTCCGAAATGCTGGCGCAGGGGCAATGAGGGATGGCTCAAACTGTCGATGCTCCCCCGACAAGGTCAAGGAGTCGAACTGGTCTTGATGTGGTCAGACCATCAGATGATTTGAGTAAAAAAATGTGCCCTTATTAAAAAGGTAAAAGTGACCCAATATCGTGTTAAATGAAGAGTGAAGAAGAGAATCCAAACTAAGGGCCCTCTCTCGCTTCCGGCACCCGCTCAAAGACGGCGGTAGCGCTACGGATGGCGGCAGGGAGCACCGTACGGAAGATTGAGAGATAGACATGCGTGTGGCACTATTTTCAACGTGCATCGTAGACGCTATGTACCCGAAGGTAGCGGCAGCTACCGTTAGCGTCCTAGAGCGTTTGGGGCATGAAGTTGTGTTCCCTCAGGGGCAGACCTGCTGCTCCCAGATGCACGTCAATTCGGGATATTTTGACGATGCTTACCCGGTGGTTAAAACCCACGTTAAGGCCTTCAGCGAGTGGGACTTTGACGTAGCCGTAGCCCCCTCGGGCTCCTGCGTTGCTTCCTTGGGACACCAGCAGCCCATGATTGCTGAGCGAGCCGGTGACACCGCCACCGCCACCGCAGCTGCTGACCTGGCGGCCCGCACCTTTGAGCTGTCCCAGTTCTTGATTGATATCTGCGGCATTACTGATGCTGCTGAACAGCTGGGCTCCTACTTCCCTGAGAAGGTTACCTTCCACGCGTCCTGCCATGGCATGCGTCTGCTACGTCTTGGCACTCGCCAGGAAGATTTGGTGCGCACCGTGGGAGGCCTGGAATACACCCAGATTGAAGACCAAGATCAGTGTTGCGGCTTTGGTGGCACCTTCTCCTTTAAGAACGCCGACACTTCAGGCGCTATGGTCGCTGATAAGGTGCAGCACATTGAAGAAACCGGTGCCAGCGTGTGCACTGGCGGTGACGTCTCCTGCCTGATGAACATCGGCGGCGCCCTGTCCCGTAAGGAATCACCGGTTCAGACGGTTCACTTCGCTGAAATTCTGGCATCCACTAAAGAAAACCCGCTTAAGGTTTCTGGCCCCGTCTCTGTTACCGCAGGAGGTAAGTAAACATGACTGCAACCGCACTCGGTATGCCCCAGGTCCGCCACGGAGTGGGCAATATCTTTGAACACGAGCCCTTCCCCGAATACGCAAAACGTGAGCTCAAGAACGAGCAACTACGCGCCAACCTGGGCTTTGCGACTCATAAGATCCGTACCAAGCGTGACGCTGTTACCAGCGAACTGCCCGACTGGCAGGATCTACGCACCGCCGGTTCCATGATCAAGCAGCAGGTTATGGCTAACCTGGATACCTACCTCGAAGAGTTTGAGCGTAACTTCACTGCCAAGGGCGGTCACGTGCACTGGGCACGCGACGCTCACGAGGCAAATGAGATTGCTCTTAAGCTCATCCAGGCTGAGGGTGTCACAGAGGTCAATAAGATCAAGTCCATGGCTACAGCCGAAACCGGGCTGAACGAGTACCTGGAAGAATTCGGTATTCACGCTATCGAAACTGACCTTGCAGAAGAAATTGTGCAGCTGGGCGATAACGACCGTCCCTCCCACATCCTGGTACCCGCTATCCACCGCAACCGCACCGAGATTCGCGATATCTTCCGCCGCAAGATTGAGGGCGTTAATCCCAACCTGTCGGATGATCCTGCTGAACTCGCCGAGGCATCTCGCTTCCGTCTGCGCGAGAAGTTTCTGACCAACAAGGTGGCTATCTCGGGCGTAAACTTTGGTATCGCCGATACCGGCACCATGACCATCGTTGAGTCAGAAGGCAACGGTCGCATGTGCCTGACCCTGCCCGACACCCTCATTACCTTCATGGGTGTTGAGAAGCTACTGCCCACCGTACAGGACCTTGAGGTCTTCACTCAGCTGCTGCCTCGCTCGTCCACCGGTGAGCGCATGAACCCCTACACCTCCATGTGGACCGGTGTCACCCCGGGCGATGGCCCCCAGAACCTGCACGTCATCCTCATGGACAATGGTCGCACCGCTGTCCTAGCTGACCAGGTAGGCCGTCAGGCTCTAAACTGTATCCGCTGCTCCGCCTGCATGAACGTCTGCCCAGTGTACGAGCGCGCCGGTGGTCACGCCTACGGCTCAACCTACCCCGGGCCCATCGGCGCCATTCTCTCACCCCAGCTGGGCGGTATCGAGAACGAGCACAATGCCACCCTGCCCTTCGCGTCCTCCCTCTGCGGTGCTTGCTATGACGCATGCCCCGTAAAGATTAACATCCCTGACGTGCTGGTTCACCTGCGCGGTAAGGCAGTGGACGCCGAGAAGGCACAGGGCGAATTTGCCGGCGGTAAGAAGGACCCCCACTACCAGATGGACGCCATCATGTTTGGCGCTAAGAAGCTCTTTAGCTCCGGTAAGCTCATGGGCCTGGCAACCAAGGGTCTGCCTGTCTCAAAGCTGGTGACCGGTAAGAAGCACAAGATTAGCAAGCTGCCCGGTCTGGTTGGCGGCTGGACTGACTACCGAGACATTCCTGAGCCCCCGTCCACCTCCTTCCGTAACCAGTGGAAGAAAGAGCGCGGTGCTGCGCCCAAGCGGGTGGGCGGCTCCCGGGTGGACGTTGCTGCCCTCATGGAGGCTAACAAAACTAAGGTAGCTGAGGCTCACGCCAAAGCTGAGGCCGCTAACCCCATCATCAAGGAGGCACAGTAATGACCGATGCTAAGAGCGAGATTCTGGGCCGCATCCGTGCCTCCCTTTGGGATTCACCCCAGCCCGCTGAACCGGTGCGTACCTACCGCCGAGTCAGCGACAAGGGTCAGGAAGAAATCATTGAGATTCTGGTCGACCGTCTGATTGACTACAAGGCCAACGTTTATCATGAAACCGCTGAGACTATCGCCGGTCGCATTGATGAGCTACTGGCTAAGGCATCGCGCTACGTGGTGCCTGCTGGTCTGGATGCCGCTTGGTTGCCTGAGGACACCGCTTCACGTTCAGCGGTCACAGATTCTGGTAACGCTGATAAGCCAGGTGCGCTTTCCGTGCGCGAATTAGACGCTGTGGACGCCGTGGTGACCTCATCGACCGTGTCCTGCGCTGAAACTGGTACCATTGCGCTCAACAGCAACCCTGCTGAGGGACGCCGCGCTATCACCCTGGTCCCTGATCACCACATCTGCGTGGTGCCGGTGGAAACCATTGTGGAGCTTATTCCTGAAACTGTTGCTCGACTGGATATCGAAAAGCCCATCACGTGGATTTCTGGCCCCTCAGCCACCAGTGATATCGAGCTGATTCGTGTGGAGGGCGTGCACGGCCCCCGTACTCTGGATGTCATCATCCTCAAATAGAGCGCTGGCAAACAAAAAGATGGGGTGTGAACTGAAAGTTCACACCCCATCTTTTTATATTTGAGGAGACATCCTTGGCGCTCTAGCTGATTCCTCAGCGAGGATTATGACGGTTACCGATGATCGAGTCTTACCCGTACTGCATGCTTGAACTAAACTCGGGGAGGGTGATCTGGTGCAGGTAATTTGTCACACTCCACTCCCGGAAGACCGTGGCATAATCGTGAACGGACGTAGAAGTGGAGATTCCATGAAGACAGCAACACCGGGCGCGGGGCGTATTATTGGCGTGGACCTTGCACGCTGCCTGGCACTCATTGCCATGTACGTAGCTCATGTTGCCCCTAGCGCGGGGCCAGCTGGCATCCTAAACCTCAGTGAGTTTGCAACCGCCCCCCTCTTTGCTCTGCTGATGGGCGTGTCAGCCTACCTCTCCACAGAACGCATGAGCTTCCCGGTACTCTTTGCCTCATCGGTGGTCCGCGGAATCATGTTGATAGCTATTGGGCTATATATCAATACGTGGGACGCGCACGTGGATATCGTCCTGCCCTACCTGGGTGTTTTGAGCGTCCTCATCGCCCCGCTGGTCTTCTTGCCTGCCTGGCTGCTGGGTGTCATATCTTTACTCTCATGGTGGTTCGCCACCACCGCGCTGACCTTTTTCACACCCGCCTACAATGAGCAGGTACTTTCCGGTAGCTACCTCCAGTACGCCTACCAGTGGTTCTTCACCGGCACCCACTATCAGGTTTTCACCCTTCTGGCCTATGCCTGTGTTGGTGGCATCCTGGCTCGTGCACTGGGGGAGTGGGGAGCAGTTGGAGATACGGTAACTGCGATAGCCGCTACCGGCGTCGCCGGCCTAATCTACTGGTATGCAACCACCGAACTCAGCGAGTTCTTGCCCTATACCGCCAGCAGGCTTGAAATCGCGTTCGCGCTCTTCTTGAGTATCGCTGCCCTAGGGTGGAGTTGCCTACTAGCACGTATCTTTGCTTCGCGTGCCCAGGTGCTTGACCCGCTGGTAGCTGCCGGCAGGATGACGCTCTCGCTCTACGTCTTGCAGATAGGCGTGCTGGCTCTCTATATTCGCTACGCCCCGGCCTACGGCTTGCCTTACAACGACGACTCCTGGTGGATGCTCGTGCTTCTCATTGCCCTATCCCTACTTTTTGCCTGGAGTTGGGACCGTCTGCTAGGCAGAACGATCGCTCGACGTGGCCCCCTGGAAAGTCTATTAGCGCTGGTCACCGGCAGGAGTTAATGTTTGTGGGGTTACCTACTCAACAAGGTGCTTTCGCGTTAGGTTGACCCCTCTTTCTGATAGGCTCATCTCACCCCTAGAAGAAAGGTGAGATAGCCATGCCCAAACATATAGCGCCCCCAAAAAATCGCACATGGGTACGAGCCCTGTTTCCTGCCCTTCTGGTGCTGGTCTGGGTGGCTGTTGCAGGTATTGGCGGGCCTTACTTTGGCAAAATCTCAGAAGTCTCAACCAACTCAGCAACCGACTTTCTGCCCCAAAGCGCTGAATCAACCCAGGTGACCGAGCAACAGCGGGACTTCTTCGGGTCAGATTCCATCCCGGCTATTGCTGTCTTCGCTGCCGACGGCGAACTCACCGATGAACACCGCTCCTACCTAGACGGGCTAACCCAATCCATGCGTGATGAGGGTTTTATCAGCGGCGAAACTTCCCCGGTCATCTACTCAGAAGACGGGCAAGCTGCAGAAATTATCATCCCACTAGAAGGCAACGAAGATGTGCTTGAACCGGTCGAAGCGGTACGTAGCTACATCGCTGACCCGCCGGCTGGTCTCACCGGCTACATTACCGGGCCGGCTGGTTTCACCGCTGACCTCGTCGAAGCCTTCGGCGGAATCGACGGTATCCTGCTCGCCGTGGCCCTGATTGTTGTCTTTATCATTCTGCTCATTGTCTACCGTTCACCGGTTCTTCCCATCCTGGTGCTCATCACCTCTATAGTCGCGCTCTCCGGCGCTATCTTCGTCATCTGGCACATGGCTAACATGGGCTGGGTCAAAATCAACGGGCAGGTTCAAGGCATTCTGCTCATTCTGGTGGTCGGTGCAGCAACCGACTACTCCCTGCTCTACGTCGCCCGCCACCGTGAGGCTCTCACCCAGTACGCCTCTCGATTCGACGCCACCAAAGCAGCTCTCAAGGGAAGCTTTGAGCCTATTCTTGCCTCCGGTGGCACCGTCATTGCCGGTCTGCTCTGCTTGCTCCTCTCCGAGCTATCTTCCAACAAGGCGCTGGGCCCGGTGGCTGGCACCGGCATCGTCCTTTCCATGCTAGCCGCCCTTACCTTCCTCCCCGCCACCCTCGCCCTAGCTGGCAGAGCAGCCTTCTGGCCTGCCCGCCCCAAATTACGTGAGGGAACTCAGGACGCTAGCGCGGGTCTCTGGGTCAAAATTGCAGATTTTGTTTCTGCTAAACCCCGTAAGGTCTGGCTAGCTACCGTCTTTGTGCTCGCCATCTTCGCGGCCTTCGCCACGACCTTCCAGGCCAACGGTGTGCGCCAGTCAGACCTGGTGCTCGGTGAATCCCAAGCCCGCGACGGCCAGGCGGTACTCGCCCAGCACTTCCCCGCAGGCTCCGGCTCACCAGCGTCCATCATTCTGCCCGAAAATTCCATGGACACCGCCGTTAGCGCCCTTGAAGCAACCGAGGGCGTGGACTCCCTAGCAGTACTTTCAGAGGAATCACCCTCAGGCACCATACCCCTCGGTGCAGAGGCTGCCAACCTGCCGCCTATGTTTGCCAACGCCGCACCCACCGTGGTCGATGGCAAAGTGCTGATTCAAGCAACCCTCAGCGACCCCGCAGACTCCCGCGAGGCCGAAGAAACCATCAAAACCATCCGAACCGAACTGAACGACACCGGAGCTATCGTCGGCGGTGAAAGCGCCACCAACCTGGACACTAACACCAGCGCCGTACGCGACCTCACCGTCATCATCCCCTCGGTGCTCATCGTCATCACCCTCATCCTCATGCTGCTGCTGCGCTCCATCGCCGCACCCCTGCTACTAGTTGCCGCAACAGTGCTGTCCTACCTCACCGCCATTGGCGTCTCAGCCCTGGTCTTCAACCACATCCTCGGCTTCCCTGGCGCAGACCCCACCGTACCCCTCTACGGCTTCGTCTTCCTCGTAGCCCTGGGCATCGACTACACCATCTTCCTCATGACCCGGGTCCGCGAAGAAGCCCTACAGGTTGGCACCACTCAAGGCATGCGCAAGGGGCTGGTGGTGACCGGTGGTGTCATCACCAGCGCCGGTATCGTACTAGCAGCGACCTTCGCCGCCCTTGCCGTCATCCCCCTCATGTTCCTTGTGCAGCTGGCCTTCATCGTCGCCTTCGGCGTTCTGCTGGATGCCACCGTGGTCCGCGCCCTGCTCATCCCAGCATTGGTTGAGGACATCGGCGCCAAGGTCTGGTGGCCCTCCAAACTGACCAAGAAGCCTTAGGAGCTTTCTCGTCAGATAGTGTCGGATACGTCTCCATAACCGGCCAGGTACGACAAAGCCCCGGAACTCTGCTGAGTTCCGGGGCTATTTGTCGGGATGACAGGATTTGAACCTGCGACCTCGTCGTCCCGAACGACGCGCGCTACCAAGCTGCGCCACATCCCGATTGTTGCTTCAGCTTTTGAGCCTAGAGCAACTGTTCAATAATAACGCTCCGCCTGCTAGGACGCAAAACCAGGCAAGGCCGATAGCGCGCTTTCTCTGCACTGATCAGCGCGCCATCTCTTTACCGGGTTGCCCGCTCTAATAGCTGCAGGATGTTTTGGTAGCTGTGCCCGGTTGCCTCCGTCATGCCCTGCTCACAGGTGCGGTTAGTTGAGGCATAGGCAACAAAGGTGCGCTGATTAACCTCAGCAGCCTCAGCAGCGGTAGCGCTAGCCGTCAGCTCGGGGTGCAACATACCCCTATCCCCGGCGTAACCACAGCAACCCCAGGCAGCCGGTACCACGGCGTCCGGTGAGATCGCCTCAGCAATCTGCACCATACGGCTCTGCAAGCCCAGATGGGTGATGGAGCAGGTGGGGTGCAGGGCAAGAGAAGCGATGGGAGCCGTAACCGCTAACTGGGGAAGTAGACGGTCGGCGGCGAATTCTACCGAGTCAATGAAGACAATACGGGAGAAATCCGGCTCACCCGGCACTCGGCTGCGCCCCTGCTGGCTCTCTACCGCGGCGGCAACTTTCTGCTGCATGGTCAGCAGCCCCTCGGTGCAGGATGAAGCATCACAGATCACCGGTAGGCGCCCGCCATCCGTGGCTTTCCAGAGTGCAGTGAGAACTTTATCGCGCATAATGGCGTATCCACCGGTGTAGCCCTTGGACTTCCAGGGAGTGCCGCAGCAGAGCTCACCGATACCCTCGGGCACCGTGTAGTGTACACCCGCGCGCTCGCAGAGGGCAGTGAAGGCAGCGGTGGCGTTGACGGTGGTGTCAGCGCCGTTCTCATCGATGCCGCCAAACATGGCATTGACGCAGGCGGGGAAGAAAACGATCTCAGCTGCCTCATCGGCATGGGGATGGCGGCGGGTTCCACCGCCGGAGAGGTGCTTCTTATAGAGAGGCACCATGTCTTCGCCCACGAGAGTGCGCGCCACCTTCGTGACATTTTGGACCGCCGGAAAGGGGAGAGCTTTAGCCAGGTTCAGCGCTTTGCCGGCCCCTGCGTCCACTGCGCCCCAGTTTTTAGCCGCAAGTTTCCAGCCAGTAGCCGCTAGCTTATTCTGGTTTTCACTGCGGAGTCTGCGCACCAGCTCACCGGTATCAATGTGCATAGGGCAGCGGGTCAGACACATGCCGTCTACCGCGCAGGTCTGCACCCCTGCGTAGTCGTAGTCCGCACGCAGTTGCTGCGCTAACTGGCCGTTGCCTTCGGCTTCGGCTGCCTGAATTTCCCGGCGGAGGACGATCCGCTGGCGGGGCGTAAGAGTCAGGTCTTTGGAGGGGCAAACCGGTTCACAGTAGCCGCACTCCACGCAGCGGTCCACCTCTTCTTCAACCGTCTCAGCTACCTTGAGATTCTGCACGTAAGAGGTGGGATCATCAGAGAGCAGGACGCCGGGGTTGAGCATGCCGCGCGGGTCAACCAGGGCTTTGAGCTCGCACATGATCTCGTAGAGTTCATCGCCAAACTGGCGGCGGACAAAGGGCGCCATGATGCGGCCGGTGCCGTGCTCAGCCTTCAGGGAGCCGTCAGCACCAATGATGAGATCCACCATGTCCTCAGTGAAGGCTTCATAGCGTTTCAGTAGAGCAGCGTCGCGGAACTGCTCATTGAGCATGAAGTGGATGTTGCCATCCTTAGCATGGCCGAAAATCACTGAATCCTGATAGCCATGCTGGTCAAAGAGGGCCGAGAGATCCTGGCAGGTTGAACCCAAGCGCTCGACCGGTACCACTACGTCTTCTAACAGGGCGTTAGTGCCGCTAGGGCGGTTTCCGGCCACCGTTGTGTAGAGGCCTCGGCGGGCCGCCCAGAGCAGGTCTCGTTCGGCGGCGTCCGTGGTCATGCTGAAAGGTAGAACGGTGCCCAGGGAAGACAGCATGGGGGCAGCTGCCGCCTCTTTGTCTGCCAGTTCTTCTCTACTGATGCCCTGGAATTCGACCAGCAAAGTGGCGTGGTCTTTGACGTCAATGGCGGCAAGTGATGCCGGTACCTGGCCACTGCGCTGGGCTACGCGAATGGAGGTTGCATCAAGGAGCTCTGCTGTTGCCATGCCTGCTGCCACTAGAGCTGGAATGGTGCTGGTGGCGTCGATGAGATTATCAAAGGTCAGCAGACCGGTGGAGACCGCTGGCAGGATGGGCAGGGTGCGGTAGGTGGCTGAGGCAATGAACCCCAGGGTTCCTTCGGAGCCTACGAGCAGGTGTTCCAGAATCTTGACCGGAACCTCATAGTCCACAAAGGAGTTAAGACCGTACCCCATGGTGTTCTTCATAGAGAACTGCTGCTCGATTTTCTCCACGGATGCCGGGTTATCCACGATGCGGCGTCGCAGGCGCAGTAGACCCTCATGCAGGTCTGGTTCTTTGGCTGCTAGCTGAGCGTCTGCGTCCGCATCGGCGGTATCAATGACGGTTCCCGAGGGCAGCACGACAACCAGGGAGTCCAGGGTGTTATAGGTGTTGAACTCGGTCCCCGAGGACATACCCGACGAGTTATTGGCGACCACACCACCAATGGTGCAAGCGGTGATGGACGCCGGGTCTGGCCCCAGCTTGCGCCCGTAAGGTGCCAGGCGGATGTTGACCGCTTGGACGGTGGCGCCGGGCTGGACGCGCACCCGCTTACCGCCATCCAGTACCTCGATTCCGCGGAAGTTTCTGCGGGTATCTATTAATAGGCCGTCGGTGCTTGCCTGGCCGGAAAGTGAAGTGCCCCCGGAGCGGAAGGTGAGGGGGACACCGTGGCGGGCTGCACCGGCAAAGATTCTGCCAATGTCAGCCGCTGACTCGGGCCGCACAACTGCACCGGGAACCAGGAGGTAATGGGAGGCATCGTGTGCCATGGCGAGGCGGTCGGTGGTGCTGTCTGAGAAGAAATCTGCTTGCTGCTTATCCCGCAATGTTTCCGCCAGAGCTTGTAGCTCTGGTGTGTGGGAGTGGGCTAGGGCTTCGGCTGAGGTTATAACGCTCACGGGGGCTCCAAGGGCAGGGATGAAGTGTGTGTGACAGCAGCGCGGGACATAATTGACCAGCGTTGCCCACTTCTTACTGTAACTCAGCCCACAGAATCAACCAAGGCGGCAGGTCGGTCTGTGACACGCAGTTTTAGGCAGGGTTAGTTTCATTGGGTGATCACTAGGTGGACACCCATAAAACTACCGCTGCCCAAAACCTAGCTCACAGCGTTGCTTTCCTCCCAGGCGCCCACCATGCGGGCAAAGCGTCCACCGTGTGCCACCAGGTCGCTGGGCGAGCCGTCCTCCACCACGTGCCCGGCGTCCACCACCCAGATACGGTCAGCGTTGAGCACCGTTGAAAGCCGGTGGGCAATCACTAGAGAGGTGCGCCCCGCTAGCAGGGTCTCAAGGCCCCGTTGCACCAGCTGTTCCGTTGGGATATCCAGTGATGCGGTTGCCTCGTCCAAAATGAGCACAGCAGGGTCTGCCAAGAAAGCGCGGGCAAAAGAAATCAGTTGTCGCTGACCAGCAGAGACCCTCCCACCGCGCTTGGCCAGATCGGTATCAAAACCCTGGGGTAGAGACATAATGAAATCGTAGGCCCCCACCGTGCGGGCGGCCTCGTGCACCTGCTCATCAGTAGCGGTGGGGTCACCCAAACGGATGTTGTCGGCAACGGTACCCTCAAAGAGGTAGGCCTCCTGGGTTACCATCACTACCTCCCGGCGTAGCTGCGCATCCGACAGCTGCCGCACGTCCACCCCGTCCAGGCTGATAGAACCGGTGGTTACATCGTAAAAACGGGCAACCAGCTTAGCGATAGTTGACTTACCTGCACCCGTGGCGCCCACCAGTGCCAAATGTTGACCGGCAGGCACCTCGGCACTCAGGCGGTGCAGGGCGGGTGTGCCGTCCAAGTACTCGAACTCCACCCCGTCAAAGACCAGGTGGCCCTGGGCAGGAGTGAGACGCTGCGCCGGATGTTCAGGCTCACGAACCTGGGGCTTTTCCGCCAAGAAACCGGAGACCTTCTCAAGAGCAGACACCGCCGATTGGAACATGTTATAAAACTCGGAGAGCATAAAAATCGGCTCGAAAACTCGGTTAGCATAAATAACCAGCGCCAGCAGAGTACCTACCTGCATAGAACCGCCGAGGACTGCGTAGCCACCAATTACCAGCACCGCTGCAACGAAAGTGTTTCCGAGAGCTTGAAGAGTAGGCATGTAGAGGCCGTGAACCTTCACCGATTCCATGACCCGTGCGCGGTAGTCCTCAGCGGCTGCCGCGTAGTCCCCGCGTACCTGTGGTTCAGCGCGGAAAGCCTTGACCGCCCTAATGCCCGTGAAGGTTTCAGCAAAACGGCTGATAATGCGGGCGGAGGCTACCCGCTGAGCGCGGTAGGTAAGAGATGACGCACGGCGGAACCAGAGGGTAAGCAACCAGACCGGCACGAAAGCGATCGCCAGGGCAACCCCGGCTCGCCAGTCCATCAGGAAGAGCGCAACTACGGTGAAGATGATGCCCAGCAATGTAGATGCCAGCTCAGATAGCCCGGAATCAAGGAACTGGCGGATGGTGTCAAGATCGCTGGTCAGTCGTGAGGTGACCCGCCCGGAGGTGTAGGTCTCGTGGAAACCTACGGATAGTTTCTGGGAATGGTCGAACATTCGTTGGCGCAGATCGTAGAGGGCGCTCTGAGAGATCTTGTAGGTCAGCAGAATATTGGTGTAGATGCAGATTGCAGACAGCACACCCGCACCGGCGTAAAGGAGCACCATGCGTGTGGCGGGCCCGGCATCCCCTGCCATCAGCGGGTCAATGGTGGTATTGAGGGCCTCAGAAATAATCCAGGGCATGGCGGTTTTGAGCACCATGGACAGAACCACCAGCACCACGGCAAACAGCAGGTGTAAGCGTACCGGCGCTAGAATATCCGCCAGAAGAGCCACCGACCGGCGGCGCACCTGCCGGGCTTCTTCTTTGCTGAGATTGACCTTGTCTTCTTGGGCTTCGATAGAGGGTTTCACTGCTCTGCTCCCTGCCCGGTGGTACTTGGTGCCATGAGTCGGCGGTAATCAGCCCTGCTCAAGAGCTCGCTGTGGGTACCCAGGGCCGCAACCCTACCCTCCTGCAGCAGAACTACGCGGTCAGCTAGAGCCACGGTTGACGGCCTGTGTGCGGTCAGCAAGACGGTGGTGCCGCCTAATTGCTTCTTGAAGTTGGTGATAACCCGTTCCTCGGTGCTCACGTCCAGGGCAGAGAGCGGGTCATCTAAGAGCAGGACGCCGGGGCAAGCTGCGATAGCGCGTGCCAGCGAAAGACGCTGGCGCTGGCCGCCCGATAGACTCATGCCCTCTTCTCCAATGACCGTTTCAACACCATGGGGCAGCTGCGCCACGAAGTCAGCAGCAGAAACATCCAGAGCGCGTTCTAGTAGCTTATTCTGCTCATTTTCGGTGAGGTCTGACCTGGCACCAAGGAGGACGTTCTGCCGCACGCTTGCTGAAAAGAGTACGGGCTCTTCAAAAGCGAAAGCAACCCGTGACCGTAGCTGGGGCAACGGCACCCGATGTGCGTCCAGCTCATCTATTCGCAGGGAGCCGGAGGTAGGGGCGTAAAGGCCAGCTGCCAGTTGCAGAACCGTTGACTTGCCTGAGCCAGTTGAACCGACCAAGGCAACAATCTCGCCGGGGTGTACCTTCAGGCTGAAACCTGTGAGAACAGGACGTTCTGACTCACCGTAGCTGAAGTGAACTTGATCGAACTCGATGGACGCTCCACCGAGCTGGGTAGATAGCATTTCAACCTCAGACTCATCAGCGTCAAGGGTTAGCTCCACCTGCTCACCAGCTCCACCCACCATGACCTGGCGGTGACGATCCATAGAAACTTTAGCACCCAGGTACATGGAGAGCAGCATACTGCTCCGCTCCACCTGCGCCATCAAGATAGTCGCGGTCGCAAAATAACTGCTGAGAGCACCCACACTCATGGTTCCTTCCGCGACGAGATTGAGACCGACCAGAAGCGCAATTGCCAGCGTCAGACCGCTGATGATGCCTACCTGCATCTGCACCATGCCCGTGGTGCGGCCGCGCTTGATTTCTAGGTTCTTGAGTTCGCTTGACCCCTTCTCAAACCCGGCAAGTGCGTGCTCACCCCTCCCCAGAGCTTTGAGCACCCTAATACCCTGCACCGATTGTTCTACGGTGGTAGCTAAATCGCCGGTTTTCTCTTGGGAGGCGCGGGTCAGGGTGCGAAAGGAACGCACAAAGCGCCAAATGAAGAAAACGGTGAGAGGCAGGCTAATCAGAAAAATGAGGGCCAGCTGCCAGGAGCCTCGAGCCATATAAGCCGTGCCCACGGCGACCTGAACCAGGGTAGTAATCAGCTGAATCAGACCGAAGGCAGTCCACCGGCGAATGGTGCCTAGATCTGACATGGCACGGGTGAGTAGCTGCCCTGAGGGCCAGCGGTCATGAAAGCTCAAGGGCGAGCGCAAGAGGCGGTCAAAGAGATCTATGCGCATGGTGTTCTCCACCGTGGACGCCGGCTCCACCACCAGCTGCCTGCGCAAGAGAATAAGACCCGCCTGGGCAAGACCTAGCGCAAATACTAGGGTGCCGCCCAGCCAGACTGATGACGCTACTGGCTGGTTGGTGAGAAGTGAGTCAATAATCCACCCCAGAACCTGGGGGATTGAAATAGCCAGAACAGCAGCTGTCACGGCTACCAAGAGACCAGCAACCCAGCGTCCTCTCACCGGGCGCGTATAGGCCCACAGGGAGATATCGTCTTGGCTGCGCTCGCCGTAGGGCACTGGAGGGGGCGTTGGTAAGGGTTTGACGCGCAGAAGACTAAAAGACATGTAATCCATGTTATATTCACTAGCTGCTGGTCAAGGAACCGGTTCACAGCTGACGAACGGTCCCCGGTGGAGGTAGGAGCCCGCTTACGAAGCCGCCCGCTGAGAGTCAGCCAGCCTGCCCACCGCTTCAGCCCAAGCGGGGATAATGCTGTGGTTGTGCCGCGAGACCGTATCGTTGCCGAGAACGTAGGGCTCGGTGACCCTGCCCGCGGCTGCCCAGCGCGAGCTAGTCCCCACAAAACCACGTTCATCGGTGCGCAGGTAGCCCTGGGAGATATCGGCATCGGATGCCCGTGCCAGGGTCTCATTGAAGCTACCTTCTGCTAGACCCGCCGGGGATTGCACGGTATCGATGAGGTAATCCGCTTTAATATCTTGTGCGCGATCCATCATGCTTAGGTCCAAAAGGCCGGCCTCCACAAGGCCTAACATGCGGTGCATTTGTGCGGCGGGTGCGCCGAAGGTGAGCGGTTTCAGGCGGCCAATGGTCTCGCGTAAGGTGCTATCCAGTGCCAGCCCGCCGAGTGAAACCCGGGTAATAATCTGGGGGTAGAGATTTTTCCAGACCATGCCAAAACTCTGTTGCGGCAGACGCTCGCTCAGCAGGCTCACCCTCATCAGCTCTTCAGTGGGCAAGGTGGATAGTGAATCTTCCCACGTCAGCGGCACACCGTGCAGGGCAGAAGCAGCCTCAATAACCAAGGCACGCAGCTCGGCGCCCGTGGTGACCTGGGCCAGGGGAGCTTTAAACTTCTCTAAGAGGTCCAACTCGCTTTCGGTGGGCTGCGGGGGCTTCACCTGAATGAAGCGACCACTGCGCGAGAAAGGCATCATGGTGGCAGGTTCAAAACCGCTGGGCTCATAGGTTGCTCCGGAGAAGTTGCCGCCCCTGCCCAGCGTCAGAGCCAGCACCGTATCAATACAAGAAAGTGCTGCCCCGCGCAGGGCCACACTGGAACCGGCAGCTACCGCACTCAAGTCGTCGTATGATCTCAGCACCCCGTCACCGCTAGGCAGGGGGTTATGTCCGGTGACCGACAGCACCGCATCATAATCAGCCAGTTGGCTGATATCGGTAACGCGCTGTTGCACATGGCGCACGGTGAACCCGGTCGGCAGATTTGCCAGAAGATGCTGCCAGGAGAAGTGGAAAAAAAGCCCCACGGTGCGGCGCGGCGGGAAGGTGGTAAGCGGGTCTGTCTCACCCAGCACCTGACGCCGAAATTCATTCAGCAGACCCCAACCGGTAGCAACCCGGCCAGCCTCCACGTTCAGCAGGTAGTAGGCGGGCTGGTCCAGGCTGTAGGCGGCGCCCCTGCCCAACTGTTGAGGGTCAAAGATCGTCACCTCACAACTGAGGTTCTGCGCACGTGCAATGCGAGCAAGCTCTTCAACTGCCCATAGACCACGCGGGCCGCCGCCCACGATTGCAACCCGCACGACTCTGCTCACGGGGTTACTTTTGAGCCGAAGTCAAAGTGACCAGCACGGCTTCAGGCGGGCAGAAGAGGCGTACCTGCGCATACCTGCTGGTGCCCAAACCGGCTGAAACCTGCACCGGAACACCTCCCTGTAGAGAAACGCCCTTGGCACGTTCCGGGGGCAAATCGCAGTTAGATCTCAGCGCATGACCGCCGGGAAGGCAGACCTGACCACCGTGAGTGTGACCCGCAAAAATTGCCTGTGCGCCATCATCCACAAAGCGCTCCAGAGTGCGCATGTAGGGAGCGTGGCAGACACCTAGCCGGACGCTAGGGGCTTTCTCAGCCTCAAAAGCTGTGGGGGCAAAGCCAGGGTGCTGATCGTAATTCAGGTGCGGGTCATCCACACCAGAAAATTCTAGCCTCAAACCATTGATGGTCAGGGTGTCATGGCGGTTAATAAGACCTACCCAACCTCGGGCATCGAAGGCATCGTGCATGTCTTGAGTAGGGAGTAGGTCGCGCGGTTCAGTGCCAGCCTCATCCCCGGTATTCTTCTTCCAGAGATAGCGGGCGGGGTTCTTAGAAACGGGGGCAAAGTAGCAGTTAGAGCCGGGTACGTAGACACCGGGGAAATTAAAGAGCGGGCCCAGAGCCTCTAAAAGAGCGGGAAGACCGCTCATGTGGGAGAGATTATCACCGGTATTGATAACTAAATCAGGCTGCAACTCCGCTAGGGAATGCATGAAAGCTGTCTTCCGCTTCTGCCCCGGGATCATGTGCATATCCGAAATGTGCAACACCCTAAAGTCGGGGCTACCAGCGGGAAGAACGGGCAGAATTTCTTGCCGAACCCCAAAATTGTTGAGCTCGTAAAAACGTGCATAAGCTGCCGTAGCGGCTCCCGCAACCGCACCTGCAGCTAGAACCGCCGAAACAGTCTTAGAAGCGGAGCGGATCGAAGCTGCTACATCGAAAGAACTTAAAGAAGTCATGGTGTAACCCTTACTGGCTCGTGCCGAGAACAGAAGCTGAGGGATTCTCAAACCTGTCCGTATTGTAGTTTTTAGCCTCAGCTTGCATGTAACGCTGCCACTGCAGACCCGCATAGGTAGCGCCGTCCACGTAGTCCAACGACTTACCGTTGATGGAGAGGCCATTGAGTGAACGTGAACCCCAGTTCATGGAGCCTACCCAGGATGCAGTTGACAGGCCGCGGGTATAACCCACAGTCCAGGTCTGGGTGGAGTTATCGGTGGTACCTGTCTTAGCTGCTGAAGCATCGGTAAGACCAATGCCGCGCTGGTAACCGGAGCCATCAACCAGAACCTGCTTGAGTACGTAGTTAACACCATTAGCGACGTTCTCTTCGAGAACACGTTCACAGCTAGCCTCATAGGTTTTAATTTCCTCGCCGGTCTTACCGCTTTCCACCTTGTTCAGAGATTTGGGCTCACAGTACATACCGCCGCTCGCAAAGACAGCGTAGGCAGAAGCCATAATCAGGGGAGTGGTACCATTACGCCAACCACCGATGTAGGCCGAAGGCTGATTAAGGCCGTAAGGCTCATCATTGCCAGCACCGTCGGTGATATGCATGGCTGAACGCAGGTCGTTGAGGGCACAGGCATCGGTCACGGACGCCATCTTCATGGTGTAGGAGTTAATGGAGTTCTTCATGCCGTAGGCTACGGTGCCCCAAGTCTGGGCTCCACCCTCAGCATTTTGGAACTTATAGCCGTCCGTATCAGGGGTCTGGGTGAAACCGCCTTCAACACAGGACGCAGGCCAACGGAAGGACTGGGGGTAGTTCAGAGAGGTGCCATCGATGTAAGCATTGACACCCTTCCCGTCCTTAATCCACTGGGCAAGCAGAACCGGTTTGAAGGTAGAACCCGGCTGGTAACCGGCTGTACCACCGTGGGAGGTGCCGGCGTTAAAGTTGTAGTAGGAGCTCTGATTGGTCTCGTCTTGCTCACCGTACGCTGAGTTCTGAGCCATAGCCACGATGTTGCCGTTGGAAGGCTCCACCGATACCAGAGAAGAGTTGACATCATCAACGTTGTTGCTGGAAGGCTGAGTCGCTTCAACCTGCTTCTTGGCCTCTGCCTGCGCGGCGGGATCAAGAGTGGTAATAATCTTGTAGCCGCCCCGGTAAAGAGAGTTGGCTCGATCATCTTCGGTTGCACCGAAGGTTTCATCATTCAAGAAGTCAGTGACCGCGTAGTAACAGAAGTGCGCTGAATCGCCAGCAGTAGAGCATCCCATAGGGGTGTTATGAATATCCAGCTCAATGTCTTCGTTGAGAGCACTGGAGTATTCTTCCTCAGTGATTTTGCCGTCACGAAACATGGTACCTAATACGATATCGCGTCGTTCCCTAGAAAGCTCAGGGTTTACGTCTGGGCGATAAATGTTAGGTGAAACAACCATGCCCGCCAGAATAGCTGACTGAGAAATATCAAGTTCTTTAGCGGAGATACCCCAGTAGTAGTTGGCAGCGGCCTCTACACCGTAGTTGGAGCCGCCGAGGTTGATGATATTAAGGTAGCCCTCCAGAATGTCATCTTTGGAGAGGTTCTGCTCCATCGAGATCGCAAGTTTAATCTCTTTGATCTTGTCGAGGTAATCCTTGTTGGCACCCAAAGTGTCGGCTTCTGTACCGTTCTGCTCAGCCGCGTCAATCAACAGGTTATTGACGTACTGCTGGGTGAGGGTTGAAGCGCCCTGTCGCGCACCGGGGTTAACGATGTTATTGACCACCGCGCGGGCAATACCCAAAGGGGACACCGCACCGTGCTCGTAGAACTTGCGGTCCTCAGACGAGAGAATGGCATCTTTCATGTGCTGAGACATATCATCGAGAGTAATCTCGGTGCGGTTCTGCGAGTAGTAGGAGGCGAGCTCTGTTTTACCGTCCTTGGCATAAATGACCGACGGCTCAGATAGGGGCCCCTCGCTGAGGGTATCGGGCAAGCCCTTGAACCAGTTCAGCGATGCACTTGCGGTAGCGCTCAGGGCGGTAGTCGGAGGCACAAGAATAAGAGCCGTCACAAAGCCGGCGATGATGCTGAGTGCAATGAACTGCAGAAAATCGCCGGGTGTGCGGTGTCTCTTGCGAAGATTCTTAGATGAAGCCATTGCATCAGTTTATCGGCTGATAGGAAAAAGTACATTGGCTTGCCCCTGTTGACACCGTAGAAGTGTGCTGTCAGCCGGTTAGAAAGACCACATCGCAGAGGTTTATATACGGTGTGTGTAGCTAACCTAGACCCTTCGCCGGTGATCCTTTCACCGTTTACCCAGCTGTAGTGAGCCTTCCGGCACGTAGCTAGTTGCTCTCATCGTTCGTCTTTTAGGGCGGGGTGGTCTAGGCTAGAACTATGGAAAAATGGGAATACGCAACTGTGCCCCTGATGATTCACGCAACCAAGCAGATCCTCGATACCTGGGGTGAAGATGGTTGGGAACTTGTCACTGTACTTCCCGGCGCTGCACCTTCTGGGGCAACTCCTGCCGGTAATATGGTGGCACCGACTCAGGGTAATCCAATCGCCTACTTCAAGCGTAAGAAGTCAAACTAGCGATTCTGTTGAAAGCCGGGTTTGCGGCCTGCACTGTGCAGCGCCTGCAGGCCCGGTTTAATGCTCTATACATACGGTAGCTCGCCCAGCAACCTTTTTAGTTCTTAGGCGTTGTTGAGTGCAGGCTACCCAGTGAAAGGTGATGCGATGTCAACGGTTGAAGACCGCATTAGAGAACTCGGCTATAACCTACCCGAGCTAGCAGCTCCCGTGGCTGCCTACGTCCCCGCCGTCACCAGCGGCAACTACGTTTACACATCTGGCCAATTGCCCTTCGTTAAGGGTGAGCTACCTGCCCGTGGCAAAGTCTCTGCCAGCGGGGACGCCGCTTACGTGAGCCCCGAGAAGGCTCAGGAGCTTGCAGCTCTTAGTCTGCTTAACGCTTTGGCAGCGGTTAAATCTGTTATCGGTGATCTTGATCGGGTGACCAAGGTCGTCAAGGTCGTCGGTTTCGTTGCGTCCGAACCAAACTTCACAGCTCAGCCCGCCGTCATTAATGGTGCCTCTTTGCTGCTGGGTGAAATCTTTGCTGAAGCGGGCCAACACGCGCGCTCGGCGGTAGGGGTGCCTGTGCTTCCGCTTGACTCCCCGGTCGAAATTGAAATTATCGTTGAGTATGTCTAACCAGGGAATGTACACCGGGGCCCTCAAAACCTTGCCTCGCTCAGATGCTCCTACACCTAGCGCCAGCGTACCTGCCGCTGCGCGCTACTTCAGGGTGCCACGCGCCCTGCAATCGGCAGCACACTCTTTTGTAGAAAACGGCGCGGTAGCGGGGCGAAGCCTGCGGCAGGCAGCCTCAGTTGTCTTTGTGCGTGATGGCGCAAACGGGCTTGAGGTACTGCTCACTTACCGCACCGGTGCATCCCCTCTGGGCGTGGTAACTTTCCCCGGTGGTCTCATTACCCCTGCAGACGCCGAGCCGGTGCCTTGGGTTGGTCCATCACCAGCACAGTGGCAAGCCGTTCTGCAAACAGAGGACGCCGAAACCGCGCATGCTGCTGTTGCCGGGGCTATCCGTGAAGCGTTTGAGGAAACCGGAATTCTGCTGGCAGGGTCTGACTCAATGAGCGTCACCGAGCACTCTGACGGACTAGAACAGATGGACGCCCGCGAAATGATTGCTGCCGGTGATAAGACCATGGCGGAATACCTGGGCAAACGCGGCTTGAAACTTCGCACCGATCTTCTACGCCCCCTGGCACGCTGGCAGTCCCCAGATTTCAGGCACCAGAGATGCGATATCCACTACTTCGCCTGTGCGGTACCGGTGGGACAAAAGTTTTGTTTACTGGCGAGTAAAGGCTCCTGGGGTGAGTGGCTCAACGTGAGGGAGCTGCTGGCAACCTCAGGGCAGACCTGGCTAGGGGACCGCATCGGGGCTGACACCACCCGTTCCCTGCCGCTGGAAGAACTCCTAACCCCTGGCGTCCTTTGCATCTTGGAGAGCCTAGCGCGCTCCTCCAACGCTGTTGCCTTCTTAGCACAGAAGCACAAGGTCGAAATAAAGAAGGCAGAGGTTGTGCAGGTCGACGGTGAATACATGCTTGCCTTTACCTCACCTACTTCACCTGGAATCTGGGAAAAATGCTCAAGCCAGCTTTACCGTTCAAATAATACTTAAAACTTAGCCACGAGTGACGTCAAAAAGGTGGGCACCCCAGTTGGGGTGCCCACCTTTTTATTGACCGATAACGGTTGAAATGTTTAGCGTGAACGCTGACGCAGACGCTGCAGGTCAAGGATAACCACTGCGCGTGCTTCGAGTCGGATCCAACCGCGTGAAACGAACTCAGCAAGAGCCTTGTTCACGGTTTCGCGGGAAGCGCCAACCAGCTGTGCCAGTTCTTCCTGGGTGAGCTCGTGAGCAACCAGGACGCCGTCCGTAGCGGGGCGACCGAAGCGGTCAGCCAAATCAAGGAGGGCCTTAGCCACGCGACCGGGAACATCTGAGAAAACCAGGTCAGCCAGGTTCTCGTTGGTACGGCGCAGGCGGCGTGCTAGAGCCTGCAGTACCTGAGCTGAGATATTAGGTGACTTTTCCATTGCCTTGCGCAGGGACTCGTGCTTAACACCTGCCAGGCGGGTTTCAGACACAGCGGTCGCGCTGGTGGAACGGGGTGAGGGATCAAAGAGCGCCATCTCGCCGAAGATTTCACCGGGGCCCATGATGGCTACCAAGTTTTCACGGCCGTCAGATGCGGTGCGTCCCAGCTTCATCTTGCCGGAGATGACGAAGTAGAGCTGATCGCCCTGATCGCCTTCGTAAAAAAGGGTAGCGCCGCGGGACAGGTCAACTTCGGTGATGTCTTCGGTCAAAGCTGCAAAAGCCTCATCATCAAGTGATGCAAAGAGGGGGGCGCGGCGTAGTACTTCAATATCCATAGTTCAAAAACTCCTAGAACAGTTCTAAAGTGGAGAGCAAAAGTGCGAGAAGCAGCTTGTATGGTGCTACCGGGCAGAGTACTAAGCATAGTATGAGCTGTTTCAATGCGCGCCACATTTGCTTGTGACATATTTAACTACTAAAGAGACTACATGATATCGGGTGCTTTCAAAACCTTTTTTGAGGTATGCGTGGGAGTTCCCAGAGATTTTTAGGGCCCGGTCACTGGTTATTCTCCCAGGTTCAGACGGTAACCTTTATTCTTCCCACATTGGGGCATCACCCCCGTTGTTGAGCTACATGACCTATCTGAGGGATGGGTACAGAAACGGAGAAGGCCATGAGCGCTGCGACCGTCCTTGATATTGCGGTTTTGGCCGTCATTGGGCTGTATTTTCTGACAGGTCTACGTCAGGGCCTTTTCGTTGCCCTGGGCACACTGGTTGGCTTTGTGATGGGTGCTGCTGCGGCGGTCTATGCCACCCCCTGGATGATTGACCAGGTGGGATCGCAATGGAACCTGCTGGTGGCGCTGGGTACCGTGATGGCGTGCCTGATACTGGGGCAAACTATCGGGATGGCCTTGGGGCGCTCCTTGCGCCGTATCACGGATGCTACTCCTTTGCGCGGCTTAGAACGTCTGGCTGGTGGTGTGCTGAACCTGTTACTCAGCGCTTTGGTGATTGTGACCATCGTGCTTCTGGTGCGCCCGCTGGGGCTGCCAGCTGTTACTGCTGCTACCGCTGAATCTAGGGTCATTTCCTGGATGATGTCGGTCACTCCGGCTACCCTGCAAGATAAAGTCACTGAAATTCGTGGGCAGGTCATTGATGCGGCAGCCCTACCTGAGATTTCCAACCTGATCTTTCCTGAGCAGGCTGCCCCCTCTGAGCCACTGTCAAACCCCGTTCTAGAGAACGCGAGCTCCTCAGTAGTGCAGGTAGTGGGAGCTGCCCAAGCTTGTAATTACACTTCGGAAGGCTCTGGCTTCGCTGTGGACGGTGGGCTGGTCGTTACAAACGCTCACGTCCTTGCCGGGGTCACTACCCCCACTCTGCTGGCGCGGGGCGGTGAGGCAGCGACCGGTGAAGTCATCTATTTTGATGAGGCTCTAGATATTGCCATCATCTCATCCCCCGATTTGGGAGTGAACCCCCTGCCTATCGATGGCACCGAAATAGCGGCTGGCACTACCGTCTCCTTTATGGGCTACCCCGGTGGGGGAGGTTTCCAGAGTAAACCTGCCACGGTGCAGGGGCTGGGCATCACGCAGACCGTTGATGCTCAGACTGGCCAGACCAACCCCTCCCGTCTGGTGTACCAGCTGGCAGCTGATGTTCAACAGGGTAACTCCGGTGGCCCTGTGCTGACGGAAGATGGCACGGTTATGGCCATGATTTTTGCTAAAGCAACCCAGGGGCAAAGCGGCTACGCTGTGCCAGCATCAAGCATTATCAACGCGCTGGGTCAGGTGGAGGTCGGGTCACAGGCGGTAGCTACCGGCGCATGTGCAGGCTAGCTCCCAACCGGCGCTAGCGGCTATCACTGGAACCTTGAGCCTGTCGCCGCGCAAAGAGCAAATAGTAGAGCAACCCGCAGGTCAGCAATACTAGCCCACCTGTAATAGACGCGAGCGGTAGCGTCCAAACCACAATGAAGCAGCCGGCTGCCCCTGCTACCTGTAACCAGCGCGGGTAGCGGCGGTGGGTCGGGCCCTGGGTCAATGCGGCGCAGTTCGCCAAGAAATAGTAGAGCAGAATACCGAAGGATGAGAAACCGATCGCCCCGCGCACGTCAAAGAGCAGAATGAGAAGGCAGACGGCTAACGCTACCGTGATTTCTAGGCGGTGAGGTACCCCAAAACGGGGGTGCAGAGGGGCAAAAACTGCAGGTAGATGCTTGCCTACAGCCATAGCGTGGCCGGTGCGTCCGATACCTGTAATGAGCGCTAACAGTGCACCCAAGGCAGCCAGGCTAGCGGCTAGGGAGAGCACCCCACGGGCAAAAGGCCAACCGCCAACTGCATCTGCCAGAGGAGCTACACTGCCAGCTAGCTGTGCTGGGCTGAACTGTGACAGCACAACAAGGGCAACTGCCAGGTAGAGTACGCCCACTAAGCTCAGCGCCCAGAGAATGGCCCGCGGTATGGTACGTTCTGGCTGTATAACCTCACCGCCCATGGTTGCAATGCGCGCGTACCCTGCGAAGGCAAAGAAGAGCAGACCAGCACCCTGTAGAACCCCGTAGAGACCAGCGGTTCCTGAGTCAACCGCGTGTAAGGGCGCCGGTGAAGTACCGGTTAAGACCGCAACAAAAAAGACCGCTAAACCTGCTAGCACCAGGGTGACCAAAAGCTTAGTCAGGGCAGCGGTGCGGGTGATACCCCGATAGTTGACGGCAGTGAGTGCAAGAACCGCACCTATGGCAAGAGGCTTTTGCCAGGACGGCGCGGCGTAGGCGGCAAAGGTCATAGCCATGGCCGCGCAGGAGGCTGTCTTGCCCACCACGAAGCACCAGCCTGCGAGAAAGCCCCAGATGTCGCCCAGCTGTTTTTTGCCGTAGATATAGGTGCCACCAGACTGGGGGTACTGGGCGGCTAGCTGGGCACTAGAGGTGGCATTAGCAAACGCAAGAAAAGCGGCGATTGCCAGTGATACTAACAGGTATTCACCTGCTGCGCGGGTTGCTGGGGCGAAAGCGGCGAAGAGCCCGGCGCCAATCATAGAGCCAGCCCCAATGAAGACTGCATCGGCCAAGGTTAGTTTGCGCTGTGGTGTGGTACTCATAGTCTATGACCTCGTGAAATGTAGGACGCTGGTTTGAGTTTAACCGGCAGGTTGAAGCTGGCGAGCAAGATAGGACAGCGCCAGCTCGTAGCCTTGAGCCCCGGCACCAGCAATGACGGCGCTGGCTTGCAAGGAAACGTAGGAGTGGTGGCGAAAGCTCTCGCGGCGGTGCACATTGGAGAGGTGGACTTCAACGATGGGCAGTTCGGTGGCCTCTAAGGCGTCGTGGATTGCAACCGAGGTGTGGGTGTAGGCGGCAGGGTTAATGATGATTGCTGAGCCTTCGGTGCGGGCCCGCTGGATTTCGTCAATGAGCGTACCCTCGTGGTTGGACTGCATGAACTCGATGCTCAGACCCAGCTCGGTTGCTTGAGCGCGCAGGGTCGCCTGAATGTCTGCCAGAGTGGTGTGCCCGTAGATGTCGGGTTTGCGGATACCCAGCAGGTTAAGGTTGGGGCCGTTGAGAACAAAGATGGGTTTGGGTGCAGTCGCAGTAGTTGCCATGGCTCCTAGTTTTTCACAGTAAAGAGCCCGCCTCCAGTTTTCTGCGGAATCGTGAGAAAACTGGAGGCGGACTATGGATGGATTTCCTTATTTACCCCTTAGCTCTGCTTGAAGTTAGCCTCGATTGACTGCATGACGGTGGGGTCTGCCAGGGTGGTGGTGTCGCCGACCGGGCGGTCTTCTGCGACGTCCTTGAGGAGGCGGCGCATGATTTTGCCGGAGCGAGTCTTGGGCAGGTCGTCCACGATGAGCACGCGCTTGGGCTTGGCGATGGGTGAGATTTCCACACCGACGTGGGCGCGTATTTGCTCTGCCAGTTGGGTAGGGTCATGGTCCTCTGCTTTGGCGCTGTCGTTGAGGATGACGAAGGCCATGACTGCCTGACCGGTGGTTTCGTCAGCAGCGCCCACTACAGCAGCTTCTGCTACGGCGGGGTGCGATACCAGGGCGGACTCGATTTCGGGGGTGGAGAGGCGGTGGCCGGAGACGTTCATGACGTCGTCCACGCGGCCCAGTACCCAGAGGTCGCCGTCGGCGTCGCGTTTGGCGCCGTCGCCTGCGAAGTACATCTTTTCGAAGCGTGACCAGTAGGTGTCGATGAAGCGGTCATCGTCGCCCCAGATGGTGCGCAGCATGGAGGGCCAGGGCTCACGGATGGTGAGGAAACCGGACTGTTCGTTGGGCAGGGAATCGCCCAGGTCATCGACCACGTCGATGGTGATGCCGGGGATGGGCTGCTGGGCGGAGCCGGGCTTGGCGTGGGTGATGCCGGGGAGCTGAGAGACCATGATGGCGCCGGTTTCGGTCTGCCACCAGGTGTCTACGATGGGGCACTTGCCGCCGCCGATGACGCGGTGGAACCAACGCCAGGCTTCGGGGTTGATGGCTTCGCCCACAGTGCCCAGTACGCGCAGGCTGGTGAGATCGAACTTTGCGGGGATGTCCTCGCCCCATTTCATCATGGTGCGGATGGCGGTGGGGGAGGTGTACATGATGGTCACCCCGTACTTTTCAACGATTTCCCAGAAACGGCCGCGGTGCGGGGCGTCGGGGGTGCCTTCGTAGATAACCTGGGTGGAGCCGTTGACCAGGGGGCCGTAGGCGACGTAGGAGTGACCGGTGACCCAGCCGACGTCAGCGGTGCACCAGTAGACATCGGTCTCGGGCTTGAGGTCAAAGATGTTCTTGTGGGTGAAGGCGCCCTGGGTGAGGTAGCCGCCGGTGGTGTGCAGGATACCCTTTGGCTTGCCGGTGGTGCCTGAGGTGTAGAGGATGAAGAGGGGGTCTTCGGCGTTTTGTGCTGAAGGGGTGTGGTCGGTGGATTGTTCTGCGGTGAGCTCGTGCCACCAGACGTCACGGCCCTCAACCCAGTTGACGTCTTCGCCGTTGCGCTTGACGACTAGCACCTTCTCGATGGTCTCAGCACCCTTTTCTAGGGCGGTATCAACGGCGGGCTTCAGCATGGAGGGCTTGCCTCGGCGGTAGGAACCGTCAGCGGTGATGACTAGCTTGGCTTCGCCGTCCTCAATGCGGGAGCGCAGAGCGTCGGCTGAGAAGCCGCCGAAGACTACTGAGTGAACGGCGCCTACGCGGGCGCAGGCCAGCATGGCGATGACGGCTTCAGCGATCATGGGCATGTAAATGGCAACCCGGTCGCCCTTGGTGACACCCAGGGATTCGATGCCGTTGGCGACGCGGGAAACTTCGTCTTTGAGTTCGGCGTAGGTATAGGAGGCGGTGTCGCCGGGTTCGCCTTCAAAGAGAATGGCGGTGCGGTCGCCGTTGCCGGCCTCAACATGGCGGTCTACCGCGTTGTAACAAGCGTTGAGTTCGCCATCTGCGAACCACTTGGCGAAGGGAGGGTTAGACCAGTCCAGGGTTTCGGTGAAAGGCTTGGACCAGGTCAGTAGCTCACGAGCCTGCTCTGCCCAGAAATCTACCCCTTTTTCTTTAGCTTCTTCGTAGATGCCGGGCTGGGCATTAGCTTGGGCTGAGAATTCTGCGCTGGGAGCAAAGATATTGGTTTCGGTCATGGGCTCTGCCTTTCCTGTGTAAAGGTTTATGGCGTGGCTCATTGATGTGAGTCACACAAATATTTATCTAACACCATAGTGCACTGTGTAGTGGCTGTCACAAAATCACTGTTCGTGTTACATGAAATGTGACGGTAGACCCGGCGTGAATATGACTGGAACTGACGGTGCGCTATGCTCTGACAACCGCTTTTGAGTAGTCTCATTCATATGGTTGAATCACTCTCATCGATAGAGCTAACCCCTGATGAACGCTCTCTGCTTGAAATCCGTACTGTGCCTGCCCCGGTGGCGGAGGCGGCAGCTCGCAAACGCTCACGCGCCGCTGCTAAAGGGGAGAGTGAAAGCCCCCTTTCCCTGGTGCGTCGAGCCCGAAAAATTAACCGAATTTTGGGGGAAACCTACCCTTACGCCGTAGCTGAACTCGATTTCGCGAACCCCTACCAGCTTTTAGTGGCAACGGTGCTCTCAGCCCAGACCACCGACGTCCGTGTCAACGCAGTTACCCCAGAGCTCTTCGCCCGCTACCCGGACGCGGCCGCCCTGGCTACTGCGCGTATCGAAGAGGTCGAAGAAATCGTGAGACCTCTGGGTTTCTACCGCTCCAAGGCAAAGGCAACGGTGGGGCTTGCCGAGCGGCTGGTCGCTGATCACGGTGGGGAAGTGCCGGAAAAATTAGAGCAACTGGTCAAGCTCCCCGGCGTGGGTCGCAAAACCGCTTTCGTGGTGCTGGGTAATGCTTTTGGGCGCCCCGGCATCACCGTGGACACCCACTTTGGGCGTCTAGCCCGCCGCTTCGGTTTTACTGACCTAGAAGACCCCGTCAAGGTGGAACACGCCGTCGCTGCTCTCTTTGAGCCCAAGGACTGGACCAACCTCTCCCACCGTCTGGTCTACCACGGCAGGCGTATCTGCCATGCCCAAAAACCGGCCTGCGGGGTCTGCCCCGTTGCTGACCTTTGCCCCGCCTATGGCGCCGGGGAAACGGAGGAAACAGCTGCTAGGGCTCTCATGAAATATGAGATGGCGCCCGGGCGCGAACGCCTGCACCTGCGTTTTCTGCAGGGTGCCACCCGCCAGGAACTCCGAGCAGAAGGGTACGGCCTCAATGCCTGAGAATATTTCCCACAGCCACCCCACACGCACCCAGCTCCTTGAGCTACTGGAACGCAACCCACCGGCAATAGAGGGAGCTGATGCCTGGCGGATTGGGCGCATTGACCCTGAAAAAGCCCGCGATGCTGCCGTGCTAATCCTCTTTGGTGTGCTCGATGACAGCCCCTCAGAAAGCCACTGCGGAGCGGTAGGGGATGACCTTGACCTGCTGATTCTTGTGCGCTCCAATCGGCTGCGTCATCACGCCGGTCAGCCTGCCTTCCCCGGCGGTCGGGTGGACCCAGAAGACTACGACGAGGCAGCCCGTCTAGGGGTTCCGGTTGCCCAGGTGGCTGCTCTGCGCGAAGCTGTCGAAGAAACCGGATTGGATGCCAGTGGAGTTGAAATTCTAGGCCAGTTAGAACCCGTTGCCTTGCCGGTCAGCAATTTTATGGTCACTCCAGTAATTGCCTGGTGGACGCTGCCCACTCCCGTCGCCGCGGTGGACACTGACGAATCCACCCTGGTGGTGCGCGTGCCGGTAGCAGATCTGCTCGACCCGGAAAACCGCCACACCGCCGCCATCAACAGCGCCTATCAGGTGCACAAGTCACCTGCCTTTGATGTGCACGGTGACCACGAAACCTTCACCATCTGGGGCTTTACCGGCTTCATCCTCTCCAATATCTTCAAAGAACTCGGCTGGGAACTGCCCTGGAACCCCCAAAAGATGCGGGACATCGGTGCATAGGCCATAAGAAAAACGGGGGGCCGGCATAGGTGGGTATTCAGCCTGCTGACCCCCTCTTCTTATTTGGCCTGGGAGTAGTCGTCGGTGGTTACTACGGTGACCGGGAACTCAACGTCGGTGGGCCCAAAAATTAGTTCAGCGGCTGCCTGGGCGCTTTCTCGTACAATCGTGGCGCATAGTGCCGCCTCGTTCTGCGGGCCGTAAATCATGATTTCATCGTGTAAGAAGTAGACCAGGCGGGACTGTAGACGGTGGCCGAAGCGCCGTTCGGTGCGCAGGCGGCGGCGAATCTGCGCCATCCAAATCACCGCCCATTCAGCGGCGGTGCCCTGAATGACGAAGTTACGGGTGAAGCGACTGTGGGAACGGGCGGCCGTTGCAGCAGCTCGCTCTTTTTCTGCTGAGGATCGGTCGCGCTGAGCCTCAAACCAGGCGTGGGATGGGGCGGGGGACGTCCTACCTAAGAAGGTAGTGACCTGACCGCCGCGCAAGCCGATTTCTGCTGCCTTTTCAGTGAAACCGATGGCTTGGGGGAAGAGCTTTTTGAGGTGGGGCATGAGCTGCCCTCCCTCACCGGTGGTGGCACCGTACATGGCAGCTAGCAGGGCAATTTTGGCGTGGGAGCGGTCTGCCAGAGCGCTGCCGGTACGTTTGCCGATTTCTGCGATACCCAGGTAGAGGTCGGTGTCGCGGCCTGCTACAGCTAGAGCTCGGTCCCCACTCATAACCGCCAGAATACGGGGTTCGATTTGGGCGGCATCTGCCACGGTAAGCAACATACCTTCTTCGGCGTGCACGGCGGCACGGACGTCCTTAGGGATCTGCATGGCACCGCCCCCGTGGGCACCCCACCTGCCAGTAGCGGCGCTCGCCACCTCATAAGCAGGATGAAAGCGGTTGTCCGTTACCCAGGCGTCTAGCCATGCCCAGCCGTTAGCGGTGTAGAGCCTTGCCAAGCGTTTGTACTCCAGCAGGGGGCGTACCACCTGCCAGCGGGATTCGCGCAGGTGCGGGGCGGAATTCGCCCATTCGGTGAGCTCCCACTTGCGAGTGCTGGTGACCGAGAAGCCCGCGGACTGAAGTGCTCGCAGCACCTCATGAGGGGAGTCGGGGTTGAGGTTGGGCGCCCCCAATTCTTGGCGCAGACGGGCAGCTAACTGTTCGAGCTTGTAGGGGCGCTGATAGCCTGCCGGGCGGGCACCGAGCTGGTGCTCTAAGATCTTTTCGTGGATAGCCCGGTTCCAGGGCATCCCATAGTGCTTCATTTCTGCGGCAATAATGCCGCCCTGGGATTCGGTGGCTGCCAGTAGGCCTAATCTGCCAGGGTAAGGGGCCGATTTGATGGTGGTGAGCTGGGCCTGCAATTCTTCGAGAAGCAGGGAGGCTGTGGGGGCAGGTTCCTGTTCGTCACGGCTGGCGGTTATGGGCGGGGCATCAAAGAGGGACTCTTGACCCTCAATCTGGCGGCGAGCCGGTAGGGTTCCGGCTGGCTGAGCTTCCTTGCCGAGCTCTAGTACCGGGGTGAAGCTGATACCGTTTTGGGCTCTGGATGCTGCGGTCACTAAGAGGCGCTGAACCAGGCGCAGGTCGTGGCAACTGCTGGGGCTGGCACCGGCCTGCAAAAGCATGGGCATGACCATTCGGGCATCTGCCCAGGTCCAACGGATCGTGCGGTGGGTGTTGTGCTTTTCAACCGTTTGCATAAAGTCCGCTATTTTTCCCAGAGGAAAGGTGCGGTGAGTGCCAGAGCCGGTGTCATTGAGTGTGATGGCCTCCCAGAGCGCATCAACTGCCCCACCGAGGTTCTCCCCGGTAGAGGCGTCTGCGGGCCCGAGCACAATATACATTCTTCTATTATTCCTGTTTTTCTAGCCGCAGGTGTAGACAGGTCACAACTCCTGTGGCACAAAGAGGGGCAGAAAAGGAATTCGCCCGGGACGCTTAAGGACAGTCATGCGCCACACAAGCCAACCGTCAGCTATCGAGCAAGACGCTGAAGGTCAGCAGATGGATACAGATCAGCTACCGCAGCTCTACCAACTGGCACGGAAGGGCACCCCGAAACTGGGCAGAGCAAGGGAACCAGGTTCTTCGGGCGAAGGCCCTTCCCCTCAGCAGACCATTGCCGCGACCTCAGCCGAAGATCGTATTGAACTATCAGTGCGTAAGGCCCGCAGCCGCTTCTTTGAGTTGCCAGCCGAAGAGGTAGGTGCCAGCGATGTGCAGCGCTCTGGCACCACCATACAGCCTAACGTTTCCGCGCACCCCAGTGCTCTGGAGCAACCCACTCTGCCCGCACCGGTTAGGGCCCCGCGTCCCCATACCGTTGCTGCTCTTGCCGGTACTATCACTGATTTCCGGCCCCTTAAGGCAGAGGTAAAAGGGCCTGCTGCGCCCCCCTCTAACCCGGTGCACCTGGAGGTAGACTCACAAACTCAGAAACCTATGACGTCAAAGAGCAAGCACAGCCAGGTGCCTGATGCTCGACTGCTGAACCCCGCAGACCCGGTAAATTTACGCGGCCTTTTGGACGCTATTGACGTCCCTTTGACCCCGGTAGAAGAAGACTCTGCCCAGCGCCGACTCAGAGCAGAGCTAACCGGGCTGGGCCCCCTTGACCCTCTGCTGGATATCCCTCAACTGAGCGATATTTTTCTCAACGGAACCGAGGTTTGGTACGAGGCGGCGGGGCTATTGCAACGCTCAGATATTTCCCTTACCGATGAGGAGGAAGGTCGTGCCCTCGCTACCCGTCTGCTCAGCGCTGCCGGTGGCAGGCTGGATGACTCCCACCCCATCGCTGATGTCCAAACAGAAAATGGATTGCGCGTGCACGCTGTGCTACCACCGCTCAGCCGGGGCGGCACCCTGCTCTCTATCCGCCTGCGCGCTACCGGCACCCCTACCCTGGCTGACCTGCAAGAACGGGGTATGTTGAGTGAGGAAACTAGCCGCGTACTTGCCTACTTGGTGCGGCAGCGCGCTAACTTTCTGATCAGTGGGGGCACTGGCAGCGGCAAAACCACCCTGCTCTCTGCCCTGCTCGCAACCTGTGGTGCGGACGAGCGGCTGCTGCTAGTTGAGGATACCTCTGAACTCGCCCCAGATCACCCGCACACCGTGAGTCTGCAGGCGCGTGAGGCGAACACCGAGGGCAGGGGAGAAGTTCGTCTCTCTGAGCTCATCCAAGCGGCCTTGCGTATGCGCCCCACCCGCCTGATAGTGGGAGAGTGCCGCGGTGCCGAAATTGCAGATATGCTCTCGGCCATGAACACCGGCCACTCAGGCACTGGCGGCACCGTGCACGCTAACTCTACCGAGGCGGTACCTGCCCGTCTGTACGCTATGGGTGCACTCGCCGGTCTGAGCGAACGGGCGGTGACTTTGCAAGCCGCTACCGCCCTGGACTACATCATTCATATTGATAGGAGTAGCGGTCAGCGCCAGGTGCGGGAGATTGCCAGCCTGAGCCAGCAGTCTGGGACCTTGGTGGTCCGGCCGGTATGCCGTGTCGAGGCAGGTCGCCGGGGACCCTATCTTGCCTGGCTACCGGCGGGAGAACAACTGCGTCAAGCAGTCCAGGGTGCTGTGGGTGATAGCTCGTGATACACCTGCCTCCCCGCCATGCCGCCCGCCCGGGAATAGATGAACTCGAACTTTGGCCAGATCTCATGTGGCATCTAGCAGCATTGCTCAAAGCTGGGGTAAGCCCAGCCTTTGCACTGGCAAAAGCTACCGAAGAAGTAGCAGGGCGTCAGCGTCACCTTGAGCAGCAGCCTCAGGGGTTGCTGGCCCGTTGGGATAGGGAGGCGACCGGGCTTTTAGTTGCAGTCGGAGACCTGCACCATCTTCTCAGCTCCTGCCTACTTGCCGCAGAAAGAGGGGCCCCAGTATCGCAGGCCTGCTTACACAGCGTCCAGACGCTGGCTCGCCCCACCTCTCTTGAGCGAGCCCTCAGCCTAGCGGCCTGCTGGCAGGTCAGCGAGCGCACCGGTGCCCCCCTTGCTGAGGTGTTGGAACGATTCGCCCGGTATTTGGAAAACGATATTGACCTCTTGCAGATGAGAGAGGCTGCCATGGGCGGGCCTAAGGCAACAGGCCGCATTCTCTCCTGGCTGCCCCTGTTGGGGCTGGGCTTGGGTCTCGTCATGGGGGCAGACCCGCTCGGCGTCCTCTTCGGTTCGGTGCTGGGCGCTCTGATCTGCTGCGTTGGTCTTGCCCTTGCCCTAGTGGGTAGCCGCTGGACGGCTCGCCTCATCCTCCGCGCAGAAAAAGGGGAGCTCTAATGGAGGTGCTGGTGCTAGCGGCTAGCTCTTTTGCGCTGGTTGCATCCTTTTTGCTGTGGCTCTTGAAGCGCAGGGACGCCCGCCGAGCTCAGGCGCAAGAGCCTGTTGCCGGCGCTAACCCAGCGCCTGGTTCAGCATCTGACGCTGCCCCTGGTGCCGCTTTGGATGCAGCCCTCTACCTGGATTTAGCCGCATCTATGTTGGCTGCCGGGTTACCTGTGCGTGCCCTACTACATCACTTGGGACAGTTGGATAGCGGGCGCTACCGCCTCTTTCTGGGCGGGGTGGTGCTTAAGCTGGATGCTGGTGCCACCTGGGCCCAAGCCTGGGGCGAGACCGTGCCTAAACCCTTGACCGGTGTTCACTCAGCCCTGGGACTGAGTCTGGAAACAGGTGCGCCCAGTGCCGATTTCCTGCGTATTCTGGCAGACCGGAAGCGTCGGCACCGTCAACGCTCCTTAGAAAAGGCGGCTGCCAGGCTGGGTGTGCAGCTGGTGGTGCCGCTGGGGCTCTGTTCCTTGCCTGCTTTTATCTGCCTGGGTGTGGTGCCTGTTCTGATCGCTATGATTCCCTCCCTGCTCTAAAAGGCGTGTACACAGACTCTAAACCCAGTAGATTTTTCGGTCACAGTCGCTTCATACTTTCACCCATTACCTGGCAGCCGCACCGGGGCGAAGGAAGTAATCTGAGCAGATTTTCCACAGCTTCCCTCATCCCTGGTCACCATCGGTGACCTGAATGACACTGGTAGTAGCCCGCTGAGGTGGTGGATTCCTTTTCCATCCTTTTCCTCTTACCCTTTCGCCCCGCAGCGGGCTAACACTCACCCTCTGACCTGAAAGGACGGCACCATGTCGTACCCTACAACCACACCCTCTCACTCACTGGTCTCTGCTGAGGACCGGGGAGAAGAAGCCCCGACCGCCCCAGCTCTTATCGGGGAGCTAGTCACCTCTTTGGATGACCCAGAAGCCGGTGCAACCACCGCTGAGTACGGCATCGTCATGCTAGCAGCAGTCGGCTTTGCCGGTCTGCTGGTAGTAATCCTGAAATCTGATGAGGTGCGTGAGCTCCTGCTAGGGATTGTGCGCAATGCGCTCTCGACTGGAGCCTAAACCTCACCCACGGCCTCTCGCCGGTGGCATCTGGCCCTGCGCTCTTCTGGGGCGGAGGGCTAGGTGCCGACAGCGCGGGTCTGTCACCGCTGAATTTGCAGTTACCCTACCCGCCGTGGTGTTCGTGCTGGGTCTGGTACTGGGTGCTGCAGCCCTGGGCATCGTGCAACTCCGCCTTGAAGAGGGCGCCCGAATAGGAGCCCGAGCCGCTGCTCGCGGTGAGGGCGCTGAGACGATCACCCGCATCGTCCAGGAAATTGAGCCTCGGGCAGCCGTATCGGTGAGTACCAGCGGAGAATTCACTCGCGTTGAAGCTAGTCGCACTGCGCCGGGGCTAATTGGTCGGCTCACCGGCTGGCAACTGGTCGCTGATGCTCAAGCGCTCACCGAAGGTGGTGGGCAGTGAGCATGCGGCAACCAAGCTTCTGTCTGCCCCGCGAGGATGCCGAGCGGGGCAGTAATACCGTGACATCTTTGGGATTGGTCTGCGTGCTATTAGTTCTGGGGCTTACCGTGGCAGGGCTGGTCGGTATCGTAAGTGCTAATCATCGGGCCGCTACCGCTGCTGACTTGGCAGCCCTCGCTGGAGCCGATGCCGCCCGAGGGTTAAGCAGTGGGCAGCCCTGCACCGTAGCGGCCGCTGTGGCGGGGCGCAATGGGGCTAGTCTGGCTGGCTGCGCTCTCCCTTCGGAGCTGAGCGGAACGGTGGATGTCCGTGTAACGATTCCTATAGAAGGGCCGTTCGCTTTCTTGGGGTCGGCTGAAGGTCTTTCACGTGCTGGGCCTCCTGCCGTGCTAGTAGACAAGGGTTCCTAGCCCACCCAAGATTACAGCAGCCTACCTTGGCTAACTCTTTCAGCTTGCCCGCGAGAAAGCCGGAGGGCTAGAAGGGCGCCTCACTACTGTGCTGACCGGTCAGCGCTTCAACTGCTGAGACCACCGGCTGCGGCGCTCGCCCTGCATCGACTTCCCTTTGATTCAGGGGCTCGATGAGGGCTCTGTTCTCGCCCTCCGACACTGCCCCGGCATGAACCAAGAGAGCTCCCAGCAACCGGGCTGCTGCGGTCTTCTCTAGAGGCTCGTTGCGGTTGCCGCACTTGGGGCTCTGGACGCAGGAGGGGCAGCCGCGCTCGCATTCGCAGGCCAGAATGGTGTCAAGGGTAGCTCGCAGCCAGTGCTCGGCTGCCTCGAAACCGCGTTCGGCAAAACCTGCTCCACCCGGGTGACCGTCATAGACAAAGATGGTGGGCTGCTCGGTGTCAACATGCAGGGCAGTAGAAAGCCCTCCAATATCCCACCGGTCGCAGGTAGCGGTGAGGGGTAATAAACCGATGGCGGCGTGCTCGGCGGCGTGGAGGGCGCCGGGTACCTCGCGTTCGTGAATCCCAGCTGAATGCAGAACTGTGGCAGGAATGGTCCACCAAATAGCGCGGGTGTTGAGGCTTTGAGGCTCTAAATCCAGGGGCTCGTCGCCCAGCACTTGTTGGCCAATCAGCGATTTGCGCTGATAACCCACTACCTGCGAGCGCACCCGCACCGACCCAAAGTTCATTGTTACCGGCCCCTGCTCCACCGTCTGATCGGTGGCCAGTACGGTGACTTCGGTGATGTCCCGTGCTTGCGTGTAGTAGTCGGGGGTGGCTCGGCTGACGGCAATGACCCGGTTTTCTTCATCGAGGTCTTCCACCAAAAAAGTTTCACCCTGGTGAGTGTAGATAGCCCCGGGGTGTCCTTGTGCGTGAGCTGAACCGCCGTCCATCGTGCCCACCACAGCGCCGGTTTCTACCTCAATAATCTGCAGCGGTGAACTGCCGCCGCGCAACGAGACCAGGGCGGACGCGGATTCTGGGTGGGTCCAAAACCAGCCGGTGGGGCGGCGGCGCAGGTAGCCCTGTTCTACCAACTTTTCCAGAAGCCTGGGGGCGGTGGCGCCGAAAACAATCAGCTCTTCTGGACGCAGGGGCAGCTCTGCGGCAGCGGCGCAGAGGTGGGGGCTGAGAACATAGGGGTTCTCAGGGTCAAAGACTGTCTTTTCAACTCCGTTCTCAAAGATGTCAGCCGGGTGGTGCACCAGATAGGTATCCAGCGGGTCTTCGCTGGCAACCAGCACCGCGAAACTATCTTGCCCAGCGCGGCCAGCGCGTCCAATCTGTTGGAAGAAGGAGGCCCGGGTGCCTGGCCAGCCGGCCACCAGCACGGCGTCCAGCCCAGCAATATCAATCCCCAGTTCTAGAGCCGATGTTGATGCAACCCCCAGCATCTGCCCGCTGCGCAGGGTACGTTCTAGATCTCGGCGTTCTTCGGGCAGGTAGCCTGCACGGTAGGCACTCACCCTGGATGATAGGCCGGGCTCGACTTCATCTAGGAAGCGCCCGGCGGTTTGGGCAATAGCTTCTGCCCCGCGCCTCGATTTGATGAAGGCGATGGTGCGGGTTCGGTCAATCACCAGGTCTGTCAGCATTTCGGCGGTTTGAGTGATGACAGACTTGCGCACGGGAGCCCCGTTTTCACCGCCACTGCTTCCTCCGGGGGAGAGGCCTGTACCCCGATTTGCGGATAGCCGGTCAGTCACCTGCTGGTTCTGGTCAAACTCAGGTTCCCAGAGCACCACATGGGTAGCACCCCGCGGAGCCGTGCTCTCGGTAACGGCGGTGACTGCCTCCGGTCGAGAACCAATTAAGCGGCTGAAGGATGCGGCTGGCTCAGCACTGGTGGCAGAGGCACCAATAAAAACCGGGCTGACACCGTAGTGCCGGCAGATTCTGCGCAGGCGCCGCAGGAGTACCGCCACGTGGGCACCGAACACACCGCGGTAGCTGTGTGCCTCGTCAATAATCACATAGCGTAGCTTGCGCAGAAAAACTGACCAGTGACCGTGGTTGGGCAAGATGGCGTGGTGCAGCATATCCGGGTTACAGAGCACCAGGTTGGCACGCTCACGAATAAAGCGTCGGTCAGCGGGAGGAGTGTCACCGTCGTAGGTTTCAGGCACCACACCGGGCAGGTTTAGAGAGCGTAGTGATGCTAGCTGGTCGGCAGCTAGAGCTTTGGTGGGGGAAAGGTAGAGAGCCGTTGCCCTGCCAGAAATAAAGCCTGCTCCGCCCTCGCCGATTTCCCCTCGGTAAATAGCATCTAGTGCCGGTAGCTGGTAGGCAAGGGATTTGCCCGAAGCCGTGCCGGTGGCAAGAATAACGTGCTGGTTGCCCGGTGAGCTGTGGGCGGCATCTGCGGCCTCAACCTGGTGTCGGTAAGGCTGGTCAACGCCCAGGAATTGGTAGGCTTCTACGACGCGGGGGTGTGCCCACTTGGGCCAGGGGGAGGTAACAGCTTCTTGGGCTGTTAAGGTCTGCACATGCGTGATTTGAGGCGGGTGGCTACCGTACCCCAGTCTCTGCAGCATCTCCCGCATCGCAACCGGGGCGGCATCCACGGGGTGAGCGCTGGAGGCTGAGCTAGGGGTAACTGGCACGTCACCGGGTGCGGGAGTTGGAACAGACATACCTCCCATTATCACCCCTGATCGCAGAGCGCCGTTGCTGGCAACAAACAATCATTCCCTTCACCCAGCAAACTGATGCTGAGCAATGGGCCTAGCCGCTGAAATAAAACGCCCCTTCTGTGACTTAGGCAATAAGGTACGTGATAATGGGAATATGAGTATTCCAATGAACATTCAAGACCAGAATCAGCCCGCTGAGAGGGAACCGGCAATCACCGTACTCGATGATAAGCAGGTGTGGGAGCTCATTGAGAGCACCAGGTTTGCCCGTCTGGGAACACTGGGTGAAGACGGTTTTGTGCACATCACCCCTCTTAACATTGTGACTGATGGGGAAAAGATTTATTTCCGCACAGCAGCGGGCTCAAAACTAACCCAACTGATTCTTGAAGAGAAAGTTACGGTGCAGTTCGACCGCGCTGAAGGCCATCATGCTCACTCAGTCAATGTTTTTGCTACCGCCCGCTTGCTCACAGACTCCCAAGAAATTGATGAGGTGAAGAAGCTCAACCTGGCCCCATGGCTGGATACCGAAAAGCTGGAATTCGTGGAACTAACCCCGCAGAAGGTGACCGGCCGGCGCTTCCGCCTGGGGCACTAAGCCCCTTACCGCCTGCGGCATCACATCTCACTTTAGAAGCTCGCCTGCTGTACCGGTGGGTAACTGGGCAGGGGAGTAGAATGGGGGTGTGGCTCAAGAACGAATTATTCTCTATTACTGCTTTGCACCCGTGACCGACCCCAAGGCTGTCATGCTCTGGCAGCGTGCCCTGTGTGAAAAACTAGGGCTGACCGGTCGCATCATTATCTCCAAGCACGGTATCAACGGCACCCTGGGCGGTGATATCAACGCGCTCAAACAGTATGGTAAGACCACCCGTCAGTACCCCGGTTTTGAAAAGCTAGAACTGAAATGGTCTGACGGCGGAGCTGCTGACTTCCCCCGTCTATCTGTTAAGGCTCGCGACGAAATTGTAGCTTTCGGGATCCCCGAAGAACTGGTCGTGGATGAAAACGGCGTGGTGGGCGGTGGCGTCCACCTCAAGCCCGAAGAGGTCAACCAGCTGGTTGAAGAACGCGGCGACGAAGTGGTCTTTTTTGACGGACGCAACGCTTTTGAAGCCAAGATTGGCAAGTTTAAGAACGCTATTGTTCCTGATGTTCGTACCACCCACGATTTCATCGAAGAAATCGAATCGGGAAAGTACGATGACCTCAAAGACAAGCCCGTGGTTACCTACTGCACCGGCGGTATCCGTTGCGAAATCCTCTCTGCTCTAATGAAGAACCGCGGCTTCAAAGAGATTTACCAGATGGACGGCGGTATTGTCCGTTACGGCGAAAAATTTGGGGATAAGGGTCTCTGGGAAGGCTCCATGTACATCTTCGATAAGCGCATGCACGTGGAATTCTCACCGGACACCGTCACCATCGGCCAGTGCGAGCACTGCGGTGCCCCCTCCAACAAGTTTGAAAACCTGGATGTAGACGGCAAACGCGATCTGGTGTTGCTCTGCGGCGACTGTGCCAAGAAAGCTCTAGCCGAGAGGGGCGCGGTGAGCGCCTCATAACCTCAGCGGCAACTAACAGAAAGCCCACCTGTTCTCATGGCAGGTGGGCTTTTCTATATTTGAAGCGGCCCTGGGCTAGAGTGGGTGTCTATGAATAGCCCTGCCTCTACCTTTGAAACAGCCCTGATTGAGTACGGAACCTTTATGGTAGCCGGTGTGACTGCACCTGCCAGCGAGCAGAGCGTCTTTAGTGATTGGTGGCAGGAGCTTTACAAAAAACTAGAGCAGGGTGAGAACGGTACTGCAAAGCTGGCTGCGGTGGAAAAATTACAGCGAGTGGGCGTTATTATGCCTGATGCTGATGATGCCGGAGCCACCTATACCGCAGGTTTTATCGTGCCCGGTGGAATTAAGGACGTCGTTGCCCTGGGACTGACCGGTGTGATGGTGCCTGCCGCTATGTACGCCACGGTTCTGGTCCAAGGAGCCGTACTAGCTGGTGAGACCCCCCACCACATCAAAGAAGGCTTCGAACACCTGCACACCGAGTTTCTGCCCTCGAAAAGGCTGGTGCCTACCGGCGTCCACCTGGAGGTGTATGGGCCTGGTGAGATGACCAGCAAGAATTACCGCATGTACCTGTGGACAGCCACTACTCCTGCGTAAATAAAGGTATGGCTCCTGCACCAGTCGGTGCAGGAGCCTTTTGAGTGGTGTGCTCCTCAGACGCTGGTGGTTACTTGGCTGGTGGTAGTTTCTCCCAGGGCTCGATGCCGCCGGCAACCTCATAGAAAAGGGGGTGCAGGCGCTGTGCCGGTGGACTGGCAAAACGGTCAAGGTACCACTGGGGGTCTCTGGCCTCTACCTTTTGCTTCAAAAATTCCAGCTCATAATCAACCTGTCCCTGCGTCACAGCCATCGGGGCAACCCCTTCAGCCTGTTCTGTGACAATCAGTGAGCGGTTGAAATTGTAGCCGCGCCGGTCAGCCTCATCGGCTAGACCGTGAAGGTAGGCGCAAATGGTAGCCAGAGGGTCTGGGCTTGCCTTGAAACGGTCCAGCTGCGGGTGGTTTTTGTATCCCTTAGTGAGGCCCTGCAGAACTTTCTGCGCCAGTAGCGTTTCACGCCAGCAGGCGACCAAACCCTTGGCGTCCAACAGGGAGGGAGCTACTGACCAGATACGCACCTAGGAAGTCTCGACCCGGCGAGCAATAGCTGCTTCAAGCCGCTCAACTTTTCCCGTGATCTCACCTGAATCGTGGCCGGGGCGGATATCGGCTTTGAGTACCAGTGACACACGGCTACCGTGCTTGCCCACCACTTCGGTGGCTGCCTTAATGACGGCCATGCATTCATCCCAGTCACCTTCGATGGTGGTGAACATGGAATCGGTCTGGTGGGGCAGACCAGAGTTTCGGACAATTTCTACGGCTTCTGCAACGGCATCGTGCACTGAACCACTGGGGTCGCCCCCGCCAGTGGGGGCTACGGAGAAAGCAAACAACATAGGGATTAGCCTAGTGCAGTCTGCCCCAGCCGTACAGGGCCACCTGCCGTTGCTCACTTCCTGCGGTTCTGCGGGGCTGGAGGTGAGGAGATAAGCGCCTTCAGAGAAGAAACCCTCCTGATTCCTGAGATAATGGGGGCGTGACTGATTTTTCTCGTATTGATAATGCCCCTATGAGCACCGACACTGCCGCGCTCGCAACCCTCAACGCAGCTTTGAAATCGGTGAATTACACCTATGACGGTGTGCAAGAGCTGCTGGGCGACGGTCCTTTCGACGCCATGGCTCGGGACCAGGTGGTTCCCGGCGTCTACCGCATTGGCCAGGTACTGGGCTGGGAGGCAACATCTGAGAGCTTCACCACGGCTGACCGCGCTCTTGCAACCGTGGTCAGCTTCTTTTTGCTGGCTCAGGAATGCGAGGTAGCTGATCTTGATGCTGCCCTCGGCGCGGGCTCTGCGCAGCTTATTTCTGAGCTGGGGTTGGCAGAAGGGACGCCGGGTGGCGTCCTTGCCACGGTAGATTTGCGGCCTCACGCGGCTGATGATGGCACCGAGATTTATGTTGCCAGCGATTTAGGTGCTCATCAGCGCGAAGGCGTGTTGCGCCGTGACCACGTGCTGGGTATCGGGCACGCCTCGCTGACCCTGGCACAGTTGATTGAGCGAATCCCGGTAGATCGTGCTCTAGATGTGGGGACTGGCTGCGGTATCCAGGTCTTTCACTTGCTCGCCCACGCCCAGCACGTGACCGCCACCGATATTTCCGCGAGGGCACTGGCATTTACCCGCTTTAATCTGTTGCTCAACGCTGAAGCGCTCCAGGTTGACCCCCACAATGTGGAGGCTCGCGTGAGCCTGCGCCTGGGTTCTCTGCTGGAACCGGTGGCTGGCGAAACCTTTGACCTGGTGGTGTCTAATCCTCCCTTCGTGATTACTCCTCGCCGTGAGGGAGAAGTGGCCGCTGATCAGTACACCTACCGGGATGGCGGTATGGCAGGCGACGGTATCGTTTCCACCCTGGTGGGACAGCTCCCCGGGGCGCTGACCCCCGGTGGGCGTGCCCAAATGCTGGGTAACTGGGAAATCCCTGTTGCTACTGTCGGGCAAGAGCGTGATTGGTCAGCGCGTCCCCGTGCCTGGGTGGGGGAGCAGACCGAAGCCTGGTTTATCCAACGGGAGGTATTAACCCCTGAGCAGTATGCCGAGACCTGGTTACGCGATTCTAGCGAGAACCGTGATGCGGCTGCCTATACCGAGAGCTACACGGCTTACTTGCGAGACTTCGCGGCGCGCGGAGTGGAGTCGGTGGGCTTTGGCATGATCTGGTTGCGCAAGCCTGCTGCGGACCTCACCGGTGAGCGCCTGCATCGCTTTGAAGAAATCACCTACCCCATCCAGCAACCCATCGCCCCTTTTATCACCGAGGCAGTAGCTCACTATGACACGGTGACGGCCATGACCGATGAGCAACTACTGGCACAGCACCTGGTGGTGGCCGGGGATGTGACTGAGGAGCGACACGCTACGCCGGGTGCAGAGCATCCTTCTGTAATTTTGCTCCGTGCCGGTGCCGGGTTGCGTCGTACGATTTTGGAGACCACGGAAACCAGTGGCTTCGTCTCAGCATGTGACGGTGATTTGTCCGCCGGTCAGATTATCGGCGCACTTGAAGCGTTGCTGGCTTGGGAGGATGACCAGCCGCGCCGCGTATTAATAAGTAATATTCGGGAACTCTGTGAGAAAAGTTTCCTGCGGATTGACAGCTGAGAATTAGACTGGGGCAATGAACGAGAATCCCATTAAAACTCTGAATGAAGACCGTTGCTGGGAACTATTGAATCAGCATCAGGTGGGCAGGCTAGCTCTGGCAGCTGGTGGTGAGATTGATATCTATCCCGTGAATTTCGTGGTGCACGAACGCAAGATTTACTTCCGCACCGCGGCTGGCCAGAAACTCTCTGAAGTGGTGATTAGCCGCAAGGCAGCTTTTGAGATTGATGAGATTGTTGATGGGGTGGCACGCTCGGTCGTGGTGCGCGGAAACGCTCACTGGCTGACCAGCGAAGCCGATATGAGCGCCGTTGAATCGCTGAGGCTCAAAGCGTTCGCACCGACCTACAAAACCAACTGGGTGGAGATAGAACCCACCGGGGTTTCCGGTCGTGAGTTTGAAATTGGGGATGAGCCGGACTACGACGAGCTTATCGTTGGCTAAGGTTCCTTGCCCGACCTCGCTCGGAGAGTAACAAGCTAACCTCACACCGGGTGCTGTGTGGGCGGCGGTGGGCAAGTGGGTTATTGTTGTGGGTATACGCGCAAAAACGGCGCTAGGACTGTCTGAACACTAATCCAAGGAGCACAGTTGCCCACTAAGGCTACCTCTGAACACGGCAGGTCACTGCTGATTGTGGAATCCCCCTCGAAGGTAAAAACGATTAGCGGCTATCTTGGTGATGCCTTTATTGTTGGGTCCTCCATGGGGCACATCCGCGATCTGCCTCAGCCTTCAGAACTGCCAGATGAGCTCAAAAAGGGCCCAGTGGGTAAGTTCGCCGTCAACATTGATGAGGGTTTTACACCCTATTACGTGGTGAATTCAGACAAGAAAAAGAAGGTCACCGAGCTCAAGCGCCTGCTCAAAGAATCTGACGCTCTTTACCTAGCAACCGATGGGGACCGTGAGGGTGAAGCTATCGCCTGGCACCTTTTTGAGGTGCTTAAGCCCAAGGTCCCGGTTTACCGTCTGACCTTCCCCGAAATCACCAAAGAGGCCATTGAACGCGGTTTTGAGAACCTGCGTGAAATTGACAATGACCTGGTGGACGCTCAGGAAACCCGCCGTGTACTGGACCGTATTTACGGCTATGAGCTCTCGCCGGTGCTGTGGCGCAAGGTATCCCGCGGTCTCTCAGCGGGCCGCGTGCAGTCGGTAGCAACCCGCCTGGTGGTTGAGCGTGAGCGTGAGCGCATGGCTTTCCGTTCCGCAACCTACTGGGATCTAACCGGTACTTTTGCGACCTCAGACAATCAAGCTTTTACGGCTAAACTTTCAGCTGTTAACGGTTCTCGCGTGGCAACCGGCAAGGATTTTGCTGATAGCGGCGAATTGAAGCCGGCTTCAGCGGGCAAGGTTGCCCACCTGGATGAGGCCGCCGCCAGCTCACTGGCAACCGCCCTGGAGCAGGCAGCCTTTAGTGTCCGCTCCGTTGAAACCAAGCCCTACACCCGTCGTCCTGCCGTACCTTTTACCACCTCTACCCTGCAGCAGGAGGCAGCGCGTAAGTTGCGTTTCTCCTCCCGCTCCACCATGCAGGTGGCTCAGCGGCTCTACGAAAACGGTTACATCACCTACATGCGCACCGACTCGGTAGCCCTGTCTGACCAGGCCACCAAGGCAGCGCGTAAGCAGGCGACCGAGCTCTACGGCCCGGAATTTGTACCTGCATCCCCCCGTACCTACAGCTCAAAGTCAAAGAACGCACAAGAAGCACACGAAGCAATCCGCCCTGCAGGGGATTCCTTCCGCACTCCGGATGCCGTGAAAAATGCTCTGAGCGTGGATGAGTTCCGCCTCTACGAGCTGATTTGGAAGCGCACCGTCGCCTCCCAGATGGCCGATGCTAAAGGTTCCACTGCATCCATCCGCCTGGGCGCAACCTCAGCTGATGGGCGCGACGCTGAGTTCTCCGCCTCCGGCACCGTCATCACCTTCCGCGGCTTCTTAGCTGCCTACGAAGAGGGTAAGGATCTAGCCCGCGGCGAAGAGGGAAACGCCAAGGACGGTAGAGAAGATAAACGCCTGCCCAACCTAACCGAAGGCCAGGGCCTGACCGGGAGCGACATTGCAGCCGCCAAGCACACCACTTCACCGCCCCCGCGCTACACAGAAGCCTCCCTCGTCAAGGCAATGGACGAGCTGGGTATCGGCCGCCCTTCCACTTACGCGGCAGTTATCTCAACCATCATGGACCGCGGTTACGTCAATAACCGCGGCGGCACCCTGATCCCCTCCTGGGTTGCCTTCTCAGTGGTGCGCTTGCTCGAAGAATACTTCGCTAAGTACGTAGACTATGAGTTCACCGCAGAGATGGAAGAGGACCTCGACCGCATTGCCCGCGGTGAAGAGTCCCGCACCACCTGGCTGAGTAACTTCTACTTTGGTGGCGACGCCACGCGCGGTCTCAAACCCATCGTGGATAACCTGGGCGATATTGATGCCCGGGCTATCAACTCCATCGAGGTAGCTCCCGGCGTTAATCTGCGCGTGGGTAAGTTCGGTCCCTACCTTGAAGCCGGCGGTGAAATTGATACCGAAACTGGCGAAATCAAAGACCCCGTGCGCGCTAACGTGCCTGCTGATCTTGCCCCCGATGAGCTGACTGAAGAAAAAGTCGCTGAGCTTATGGAACAGGGGAAGAACGACGGTCGCGAACTGGGCACAGATCCCAAAACCGGACGCACCGTGGTAGCACGTGATGGCCGCTATGGCCCCTACGTCACTGAGGTCATCCCCGAGATGACCGAAGAGGAAATCGCTGCATGGATGGAAGCGCAGCCCACCGAGTACTACAAGAATGGCCGCGCTAAGCCCAAGAAGAAGCCCAAGGCGGAAAAGCCCCGTACCGGCTCTCTCTTCAAGTCCATGGACCTTGCCACCGTCACCCTTGAGGACGCCCTCAAGCTCATGAGCCTGCCCCGCGTGGTCGGCACTGACGCTGAAGGTGTTGAAATTACCGCGCAGAACGGGCGCTTCGGCCCCTACCTGAAGAAGGGTACTGACTCCCGCTCACTGGAGACCGAGGATCAAATCTTCAACATTACCCTGGAACAGGCGCTCGAGATTTACTCCCAGCCCAAGCAGCGCGGTCGCGGTACCGCTAAGCCGCCCCTGGCTGAGCTGGGCGTTGACCCAGTTTCTGAGAAGAAGATTGTGGTGAAGGATGGTCGCTTTGGTCCCTACATCACCGATGGCGTCACCAACATTACGGTACCCCGCAGTGAGACTATCGAGTCACTGACGCATACCCGCGCGGTTGAACTGCTAGCTGAGAAGCGTGCTAAGGGCCCGGTGAAGCGCAAGACTGCGGCTAAGAAGCCCGCTGCCAAGAAACCGGTAGCTAAGAAAGCAACCGCGAAGAAGGCTCCTGCTAAAAAACCTGCGGCCAAGAAAGCTAGTTAGCATCTGGGGGCTGAACGTGTAGCAACGTGCTACGTGATGTCACACCCGATAGATGAGCCCCCGCCCGCTGACCCTCTTACGGTCTCGTGCGGGGCGCTCGCCCGACTACGAGCGTCCATGTCTGCCTATGTGCGCCCAATCGATCACTGGACCAGTAGACTAGACCTAGCTTTTTTCACTCACCACTGGGGGTTGCCATGCGCTTGGGCGTACTAGACGTTGGATCCAATACTGTTCACCTGTTGCTATTGGACGGTAATGCGGGCAGCCGACCCGAGCCCTACGCCTCCCATAAGATGGGGCTGCAGCTGGTCCGCTACATCGATGCGGACGGTAATATCAGCGATGAGGGGCGCAATAAGCTCACCGAGTTTGTGGGTAGCGCCCTTGATTTCGCGATTGAGAACAACGCCGAGGATCTGCTGGCTTTCGCCACCAGTGCTATTCGTGAGTCCACTAATGGGGCAGCTGTTTTGCAGTACGTGCAGAATAAGACCGGGGTGACCCTCACCGAAATTTCCGGTGATCAGGAAGCTGCAATTACCTACCACGCTGTGCGTCACTGGCAGGGCTGGGGTGCTGGCCGCATCCTGAACTTTGATATCGGTGGTGGTTCTTTTGAGTTTTCTACCGGTGTGAATGCTTTCCCCGATGACGCTATTTCTGTGCCGCTGGGTGCCACCCGACTGACCGGTGACTGGTTCAGTGACGAAATGCCCACCCCTAAAGAAGTGAAGAAACTGCGCAAGTACACCCGCGAGGTGTTGGAACCTGTTGCAGAAGATTTGCTGGCCTACGGGCAACCCCATATGACGGTGGGAACATCCAAGACCTTCCGCTCCCTGGCGCGTATTTGTGGTGCTGCCTCCTACTCTGCAGGCCCCCACGTCAAGCGTGAGATGCGTCTGGAAGACCTGCGCCTGTGGTCCCGGCGTATGGAGGCCATGTCACCGGCTGACAGGGTCGATTTACCGGGTGTCTCTGAGATGCGCTCACATCAGATTCTTGCCGGTGCTATCGCTGCTGAGGCCGCTATGGAGGTCTTTGATATTGAGGTAATGCGCGTGAGCCCCTGGGCATTGCGTGAGGGGCTCATCCTGCGCCGCCTTAACCACTTCGCTACCCAGGGCACCGCCAATATGATTAGCCCTAAATCGATTGCTGAGGGCGCCCGCCGCTAGCCGGGAGTTCTCCCTATTCCACGACGGTTGTCCCATTCTGATAAGAGGAGGGATTGATTAGTGACCTTGCTGCCCGTGAGAAGTTCTAGAATGGGTGTAGACACCGCCACGGGGAGGTAACCATGACCGAGCAGAACAGTACCGATCTGCAGGCAGTTGAGCAGAGCCAAGCTGGAGAGAGCACGCCCCAACAGGTCCCAGTGGCTCTCTCTACATCCTGCCTCTTTCCTCTGGGTGTGCCAGAGACTTTTGAAACTGCCTTAGAGCTGGGCTATGACAGCGTCGAGGTTATGATTACCCACAACGTGCTGAGCCAGGAACCTCACGACCTGCTGGATTTGATTCAGAAGTACCAGCTACCCATTTCAGCGATCCATGCCCCTACTCTGTTGCTGACCCAGCAGGTCTGGGGCAGGGCCTGGAACAAGATGCAGATGGCCGCTAAGATGACCAGGGCAGTGGGGGCTGATGTGGTGGTAGCTCACCCGCCCTTCCGCTGGCAGAAAACCTACGCTAAGAACTTTGTGGCGGGGGTTCACGAGATTTCCCAGCTAGAGGGCGTCAAAATCGCGGTGGAGAACATGTACCCCTGGTCAGTGAAGGGTAAGGCCGTAGAGATGTACGCCCCGCACTGGGACCCCTCCAAATTTGATTATGACTGGATGACTTGGGATTTCTCGCATGCTGCTGCCGCTAATGATGACTCGCTAGAGGCCGTTCAACGCATCGGTTCCCGGCTAGGTCACGTGCACCTGACAGATGGATCCGGTGACAAGGTCATGGACGAGCATCTGGTGCCAGGTCACGGCTCGCAGCCGGTCGCTGAAACCCTGCAATTCATTGCAGCCAGTGATTTTGACGGAGTGGTGTGCGCTGAAATTTCCACTCGTAAGGCTAAGGGTGCGGCTGCGCGCGATGAGATGCTGGCAGAGACACTTGCCTTTGCCCGCGAACATTTGGCACGCTAGGTTTTTTCTTCGACAGGACGGCGGGTCGCGGCTGAGAGCTGAAATCAGGCAGGGTCTCCCCGTGGCATGAAAAAATGAAACCTGACTCACACTAGGGAGATGAGATTCTAATGACCACGGTAGCTTTTATCGGTACAGGTTCTATGAACGGTGCCATTGCGGCTGGCCTTCTGGCGTCCGGCTTTGACCCTGCTAAGGTGCGCGCCACGGTGGGTTCCCATGCCAGTATTGAGAAGTTGCGCGCCCGGCTGGGGGAGGGGTCGGAATCTGTCACGGTTCTGGCGAATGAAGACGACCCCACAGCAAATCTGACAGCGGCCCGCGGTGCAGATATTATTCTGCTGGGGGTTAAACCCTACGATATTTTGGAGCGCGCCCGCGAAATCGCACCGGTGCTTTCGCCCAATGCGATCGTTGTTTCGGTGGCGGCTGGCATAACGCTCGAAGCATTAGAGAAGGCTCTGCCTGAGGGGCAACCTGCAGTGCGCTGCATGCCCAACACGCCTTCGCAGGTAGGCCGCGGTGTTCTGGCAGTTTCGATAGGACAGACCGTTACTGAAGAACAGCAGGAGGCTGTAAAGCAGGTGCTGGGGCCGGCCGGTAAGGTGGTTGAAGTTGCTGAACACCAGATGGGTGCTGTCACCGCGGTGTCTGGCTCAGGGCCTGCCTATGCCTTTCTACTGGCGGAGGCCATGGCTACTACCGGGGTTAAGCTAGGGCTGGACGAAAAAACCGCTACCGAGCTCGCTGCCGCAACGGTTGCTGGAGCTGGCTATCTCTTGGAAGCTGACCCCAACCCACAGAAGCTGCGCAAAGAGGTAACCAGTCCCAAAGGAACCACCGATCGGGCTATTAGCACTTTTGTAGACCATGGAATCTTTGAGCTAACAGAATCTGCCATGCGAGCCTGTGTCCAGCGCAATAAAGAGATGACTGCGGAGTTTAGCCGGTAGCCAGAATTCCCAGGGCTAAGTGAGAGTTAGAACAAGAAAGAGGCGTGGGAGCCTAAAAGATTAAACGATGAAGGCCAAGCCGTAGGGAATCGGCTTGGCCTTCAGTTCCTTGTTTCTGAAAAAATCAGAAACAGGGAGTGCTCTCTACCGGGGCCAGACGGAATTAGGGGGGAACCGTCAGTCTGCCCTGGCTTCGAGCTACTTGAACGGGTTCGCGGACCGTTCAGTAATCACTCGCACCTTTAGAGGCAGTTATAACTATATGGCATATAGGGCAAAAGCGCACACTGACATTCAAAAAAAGTAGTCAGAACCTTAACATAGATAAATATTTTAATTTTTAATGAAAATCACCGGCTGTGCAGTAAATGGTCAGTTACCATTGCGCTGCTTGCTATATATAGAAGCTTATTCAGAAGTCCTCCCAGCACTATAAAACACCACCCCAGACCACTGAAAATATTTCCGCCGAGCGCGAAGTGGTGAACCTGTTCATCACCTTCACATCCGCAGATGTCCTGCCGGTCTTACTATTTTCGGCAGGGGTAGTAAAACCCACCTCAATCTAAGTCTTTATCAGCTAAGGTCGATGACTCCGGTCACTGGTCCAAACGGCGATGTTTGAAGGCATAGGCATCATGTCTAGCCTCCGGTGCTGGGTTGGTGATGATTAGTGAGCCCGGTGGTGCTCTGGTGCGGTAACGGTCTTTCAGTCTGGCTTGAGGTTATTTGGTTGAAGATTTTACTCTCATTGTGCTATTGGTGGGGCCGTTGTTTTATTGATGGGTGTGGGACTTGTGAATAAGCCTCATAGAGCCCAATTAGGGTCTTGATGCAAAGCGCTCAATCAGATCAACCTGACCAGAAACAATCAACAAATCCCGTGATGAGACGCGGGTTTCGGGGGTCGCGTAGGTAATTTCTTCACCGGGAGATTTGACCCCCACAATGGTCACGCCGTATTTAGAACGCACATCAGATTCTGCCAGGGTGAACCCATGAGTCTCCTTGGGTGGGTACATTTTGACGATGGCAAAATCATCATCTAATTCGATGAAATCTAGCAGTCTTCCTGAGAGAAGGTGGGCAACACGAGCGCCAGCATCCGACTCAGGGTAGACCACCTTGTGTGCACCGATACGGGAGAGGATTTTCCCGTGAGAGGGTGTTATGGCCTTAGCCCAGATCCGTTCAATGCCTAGATCCACCAGGTTTGCGGTAATCAAAACAGAAGCTTCCACCGAGGTGCCGACGCCAACTACTGCGGCGGTGAACTCGTGCGCCCCCAGCTGTCTCAGGGCATTCATGTCAGTGGCGTCAGCCTCAACAATATGGGTCAGGTCCCCGGACCACTTTTGCACGAGGGCGGGGTCTTTTTCTATAGCGAGAACCTCTTGGTTCTGGCGTACAAGTTGCACTGCTGTGGCTGTACCAAAGCGCCCAAGCCCGATAACGAGCACGGGGGCGCGGTGAGAGCGCTGAGGGTCTTTTCTAGCCAATGATGGGCCTCTCTTCTGGGAACTTGTAGAGCCTGCGGCGAGAACGCATGGCAAGCCCCGTCGCAACGGTGATGGTGCCGACGCGGCCGATGAGCATGAGGATGGAGAGTAGGTATACACCGCTTTGAGGTAACTCGGCTGAGAGTCCGGTGGACAGGCCGCAGGTTGCGTAGGCCGAAATTACCTCGAACAGTGAACGTTGAAGTGATGCTCCACTCATGAGCATAATTGCTGCTGTGCCGATGAAGACGAAGGTTGCGCTCATCATAATGACCGAAATAGCGATACGTAGAACGGTGTCCGGGATGGTTCTTCCGAAGGCAACCACAAACTGATCGCCGCGGGCCTCTGCCAGAATGGCGAGGAAGACCACAGTAATAGTGGTGATTTTGATGCCACCGGCAGTGGATGCTGAGCCGCCCCCGATAAACATCAGCAGGTCGGTCAGTAGCGCGGTGACCGGGGTGATATCGTTCATATCAACGAGGTTGAAGCCACCGGAGCGCGTCATGATGGAGGCAAAGGTTGCGTTCAGAACCTTGTCGGCGACGCTCAGTTCGCCAATGGTTTTGTTGTTGTTCCATTCCAATGCTCCCCAGGCGAAGGAGCCGGCCACAAAGAGTACCAGGGTGCCGATGACGGTGAGTTTGGCGTTGAGGTTCCATCGGCTAAAAACTACCAGGTTTTGTTGGAGGACCAGAATGACGGGGAAGCCCACCGAGCCGATAACGACGCCAAGAGAGATGGGTATAAGAATCCACAAGTCATGACCGTAGGGCACAATTCCGTCTGAGTGAGGGGTGAATCCGGCGTTATTGAAGGAAGAGACGGCGTAGAAGATGCCGTGCCAAACACCTTGACCCAGCGACTCACCCAGCAGGAGAAATCGGGGTATTAAGACCAGCGCAATGGTGCCCTCAATAACGATTGAGGTAACGGCAACAGTGCGCAGCACGGAGCCTACTTCACCCAGTCGCCCTATATTCATTGACTCCTGCGTGATGATTCTTGACCGCAACCCTAATTTTCTACCAACAGCGAGCGCCAGGATTGAGGTCAGTGTCAGGGTGCCCAGCCCGCCAATTTGGGATCCCAGCAGGATCATGAGTTGTCCGAAGAAGGTCCACTGTTCAGCGGTGGATACCGTAGTAAGGCCGGTGACGGTCACGGCGCTGGTCGCAGTGAATACGGCGTGCTGAAGCTCTACCCGGTGCCCATCCTGAGAAGCGATGGGCAAAGAGAGCATGATTGAGAAAAAAGTGATGACGAGTATGAAAGCTGTTATTGCGGTACGGGAGGACGAAGACCCCACGACCCGGTCTATCAGGTCGCGTAGGCTCTCAAAACGCTGGATCAACAGCCTAATCCCGGCTGAGTACCGCGATTCCTTACCCTCTCGAACGAACTGAGGTTGCTTCTTGAGCTCTTCCTGCTGTGGTGTGGACATCTTCTTACCTCCTTCATAGCTCATCGCTTCTAAGCGTAGTCTGCGTGTCATAAAACCGTCGCATCAACGGTTACGAGTTTTATTGTGTTTAATGGTATTTGTGACCCAACTTACCTATAGGGGGTAGAGCCAATGGCGGCCATTGAACGATTGAAGCCCACTGATGTGCGCGTGCTGTGGAGCCCCGCCATGGCCAACTATTTTTTTGGGGACTACCACCCTATGCATCCCAGTAGGCTGGATGCCACTGCATCCCTCGCTAAAGATTTAGGGATTTTTGACCTGCCTCAGGTTCAACTCGAAAAGCCAGAAATCGCCAGCGTTCAACAGCTTATGCTGGCGCATGACTACCCCTACATCGACGCCGTGCAGAAGATTAGCGCTGACCCATCATTGGTCATCGCTAGTTGCGGTTTGGGCACCGAAGACACCCCCGGCTACGAGGGAGTCCACGAGGCTAGTGCTCGCTTAGCGGGCGGAACTTTTCAGGCGGCTCAAGCAATTTTGGATGGCAAGGTTAAGCACGCGGTTAATTTTGGCGGGGGTATGCACCACGCCTCCCGCGACCACGCCAGTGGCTTCTGCATCTACAACGACTGCGCAGTGGGTATTAGCCACTTGTTAGAGCAGGGTGTTTCGCGCGTGGTCTATATTGATGTGGACGCCCACCACGGCGATGGCACACAGAGCATTTTTTGGGATGACCCACGCGTCATGACCATCTCCATTCATGAAACGGGAATGTCCCTCTTCCCTGGCACAGGTTTTTCCAACGAGGTAGGTCCGGAGGGTGAAGCCGCTGGAACGGCAGTGAATATTGCCATGCCACCTACCACTACCGATTCGGGGTGGCTGCGCGCTTTTAACGCTGTGGTTCCCAGCCTTTTGCGGGAGTTCCAACCAGAAGTGATTTTGAGTCAGCACGGTTGCGATACGCATATGAATGATGAGATGTCCCACATGAGCATTAGCATCAACGCTCAGCAGGAAATTGCGGCTCAGATTTCCTTGCTGGCTGATGAACTGTGCGAGGGCCGTTGGATCGCTACTGGCGGAGGTGGTTACTCGGTATACGACGCGGTGCCTCGCTCATGGACCCATCTGATGGCGGTTGCCGCCGGGCAGCCTCTGGATGTCTATCAGCCCACCCCTGCGTCCTGGCAGAAGTACATGCTTGAAACCTACGGAACGAAAGTTCCGGCTGCTATGGGTGACCCCGTTGATTTATGGTGGCGCTCCTGGGAAATAGGCTTTGACCCGGGCGACGATACCGATCGCACCATCATGGCGACCCGCAAAGAAGTTTTTCCGCTATGGGGCCTCGATCCTTGGTATGACTAGTCAGCCTATATATAGCCCGTCGGATATTTTCCAAGAAAATTGAGTCCTGTCTGAGTATTTGGTACAAACCTGAAATATGGTAGCGACAATATGTAAGTAGGGCTATATATGTGTATATGATGATGGGCATGAAGGACGATCTTTTTGCTGTCATTGCTGACCCCACACGGCGCCATATTTTAGAGTTTTTAGCCATCGAGAGACTCTCCGTGGGTGAGTTGGTTGAGGAGTTGGGTATCAGCCAACCTACCGTATCAAAACACCTTAAAGTTCTGCGCACTGCTGGGCTGGTGGAGACCGAAGCTGTTGGGCAAAAGCGTTTTTATTCTTTGGTACCCCAGCCCCTTGAGCGGGTTACCGACTGGTTAACATCTTTGGTGCCGCCGCCATCTGCGGCACAGGACGACGTGCAACGCCCCCCGCTCCCTGCTACCGGGGAGCAATCGGTAGAGCCAGAAGATAGTCTAAACAAGCCTGCTGAATCGGTGGAAGAGAAGGACAAACCAGAAAATTCGGTGCAACCCCAGCTTACCGAGGAGGTTGTGGAACAGACCGAAGTTAAGGAACCTGCTGAAACTGCCGAACCTGCTGAAACTGCCGAACCTGCTGAGTTGCTTGAGTCTGTAGAAGCAGATGTGCCCGAAGTAGCAGACCTCGATGCCTCGCATCCTCAGGGGTCGCAGCTTTCTTCCCCGGCGATTACCTTCACCCCCTTTACTCCTTTTACCCCCTCTGCCACCGCAGACGCTCGCCCCACCTCACCTTCAGTGGCAGAAACAGAGACTGTTTCTGCAGCTTCCGAAGACCCCCAAGAGCTTTTATCGGTAAACACCGTAGAGGTCTCAGCGCCCGCTGAGATTGAAGACCAAGAAGTAGCTCAGAGGCAAGAGCACACCCCGCCTCTCTATGCTGAGGATAAGCTAGCCGTGCCCCAAGATGACACCGATGAACGTGGGCTCTTTGCAAAACTAACGCGTCTGCGCCGCCGTTCGCGCTAAACACTTTCCCCCTCACTCACCCTCAGCAGAGAAATAACCCCGAAACATGCCTAAACATCAGAAGTTACTCGACTGGATCGAGAGCGAACTGATTTCACGTACCCTCCACCTTGGGGATCAACTCCCCGATGATAGGGAGCTAGCTCGCGTTATCGGTCTTAGCCAATATCAGATCCGTGAGAGCCTCAAGCACTGCGAAGAGATTGGTCTGCTGCGCCTTTACGTGGGTAAACGCAAAACCATTCTGAGCGAATTATTGCGCGAACCGGCAGTCTCGGCAGGGCCGGCTATCGGTCTTTCTCTAGCTAGCTCTGTTTCACCCCAGCGGGATCTCTTTCAGACCTGTCTGCTGTTGGAGTCACATGCTGTTTCAACAACTCCAGCACACCAGGCGGCCTACCCTGAGCTAGAGAGAATCCTGCAAAGGATGTCAGATCCGGCGACCAGCCTGAGCGATTTCCACGATCTTGAGGCAGATTTTCACATTCAACTCGGTCAGCTTTCTGGCAATACCCTTATCTCAGCGTTACTGGCTACGATGAGGGACTCCATGATAGAAGCGAGATTCGATCTGGTATCGCAGGTGCCGTTGTGGAGTGCCACGGCGACGCGTCTGCGCATGGAATACCGCGCAATTCTTGATGCCGTAAAATCCGAAGACCCGGCCCTGGCCCGCACCTTGCTCATCGCTAACCTCAAAGAGCGATTTGCTGAAGCCCAGGTCCCCTTAGATTTTGAAGCGCCAACCTCTGAGGGGCAGACTCTGAGCAGTAACCTGGTGCCGGTGGATATTGAAGATCAAGACTTAGTCCCTGAACAATGGGGTGGCCCCATTACCCCCGGACTCTTTGATGCTTTACAGAATATTCAGCCCAGAGAAGCTGACCGCGATAAGCAACAGACCTTGCCCGAGTTCCGCGAAGAAAAGCCAGAGGGCTTCCCGGACGGTCAGGCAGCACAGGAAGCTCGTCAGGAACCTAAACCTAGAGCAGATTTCGTATCTGAGCCTCAGACTACATCGACTAGTTCACTACCAGAAACTCTGGAGAACTCTGCCCCGCAACCACCTACCGTGCTGAGGGCTGTTCCCACGGGGAGCGCAACGCGCCGCCGCAAGGGCACAGTGAGCCCTGTAGTTCACGCAACCATCATCACACCCCCGGTCCGGCAACCTCTTGCTACCCGCGAAGAGGGAGGTCACCAAGATGAGGGGCAGGCAGCGGCAAGCGCTCCCGCTTATCGCGTGCTAGCTGATCAGCAAGATGAGCTGAACCGCATTGAACGTGCCCAGTCGGCGGCAAAAGCCCGCCTGGCCGCTGCCGCTCAAAAACGGCAGGAAGCCCGTGAACGCGCGCAGGCTCAGGCGGCAGAAGAAAAAAGGTTGGCTGAACAGGAGGCCGAGCGTCAGACCCAACAGCGGGCTGAACTGGAGAGGGAAGCGCTGTCTCAGGAGCTTGAAGCTAAACTGCGTGCAGAAGAGCTAAGGCTGGCTGCTCTGTCTGCACAGCCCCAAGAGGCAGAGAATCAGCAGGAAGCAACCCAAGAAGAAGCGGAATCAAGCGAACACCATCAAACTCACGAATCCAAACCCAAGAATCGGCTCCACCCCGAGACTCCTACTCCAGGCAGAAAGCATTTTGCGGTCAGGGAATACTTTGGTTTTCTTTCCGCAGGACGTCGAAAACCACAGCCGGCCAAAGAGCTCCCAGCCTCCGAAGCCGGCCAGGCTGACGAGCACACCGTGCCAGAAGGGTACGAAGTTTTAGAGGAAAACCCTACTAGCTCATCCCAGCATGCGGAGGAGATGGCGTCTGCATCCGATACCGGTAGGAACACTGCTGAATTTGAACTGGCACAGACCGCAAACCCGCCCCAAGGGGGAGCAAACCGGCACCCGATGAAGAAAAAGAGGCAAAAGAGCCGTAAACGCTAGCTCTGCGCCGGCAGTGATTTTAGCCTCTCAAAACGAGAAAATGCTCTCATTCGCAGGTGAACAATGCGCGAAATGTGGGCATACCCTGTACTCTTGACTGAAGAGCGTTTTTTCACGCGCTAGGGTTATGTATGCCCAAAATAGCGTGTATTGGAGCGTTTATACCGGTATAACGCCCGGATAGCTACCGAAAGGCTTGCCGTGCGCGAGCATCGTTCGGCCGGGTATCGACCACTATTTAATAAGTGAGGTGAATCCGATGGGTTCAGTTATCAAGAAGCGCCGCAAGCGTATGTCTAAGAAGAAGCACCGTAAACTTCTTCGCAAGACTCGCCACCAGCGTCGCAACAAGAAGTAAATTCTTCACCGCGAGCCCCGCACAGTTTGTGCGGGGCTCGCGCTGTTTTAGCACCTAACGCTACAGTGGTCCTATGGCCACTCCCACGATTGAACTGTTAACCAAGCCCGGCTGCCACCTCTGCGAAGCTGCGCGGCAGACGACGGGTGAAGCTGCCGCCCGCTTCGGGCTGAGCTTTACCGAAACTAATATTGAAAATGATCCCCAGCTTTTTGAACGGCATAAGAATGAAATCCCGGTCTTGCTCATCGACGGGGAAGTCAAAGACTTTTGGCAGGTTAATGCTCGCCGCCTGACTAAGCTACTGGAAAAGAAACTGGCAGCCTGAAACCTGCTGGAGACGGGAGTAGTGATGAGGACGTCGCCGCTGGCACCGGCGCCTTATCTTTGAGACACTGGTGTGATGACTTCCTCAGAAAAAGCACCGGTAACCGTTCATCTCATGCGCCACGGTGAGGTTCACAACCCCCAGCGCATTGTCTACGGTAGGTTGCCGGGTTACCACCTGTCAGAGGCTGGGCAGAGGATGGTGCGGCTTTCAGCCGAAGAGTTTAAGCGCCGTGCTGATGCCGGTGCCAATATTGTGCATCTGGTCTGCTCTCCATTGACTCGCACTCAAGAATCAGCTGCCCCCATCGAAGAGTTGCTGGGTTTGACCGCGGTACATGATGAGCGTGTTATTGAGGCTGACAATTATTTTGAGGGTCTGCACGTCACCAAGGACGAACTGCTAAAGCACCCTGCCCACTGGCCGCACCTGCTCAACCCCCTGCGTCCTTCCTGGGGTGAGCCCTACCGCCAGCAAATGACCCGTATGGTCGAAGCTATTAAGGATGCCGCCCGCACCGCTTATGAGAAGGGTGGAGCCGGTGCTGAGGCGATTATTGTGTCTCACCAGCTACCTATTTGGATGGCGCGTACCTCTGTTGAGGGTGGGTTTTTGCCCCATGATCCCCGCAAGCGTCAGACCAATCTGGCGTCTATTACTTCTTTGCACTTTGATGATATTTTCAGCCCAGGCACACCGCGTCTGACCTACTCTGAGCCTGCCGCTGAGTTGTACTCAGGTGTCATTCAGCTACCCGGGTCATAATAGAGCTTTGGCTAAATACATCGTCTAGTTTCACTGAAGAGAGCACCGCACCATGCCTTCACCGATCTCACCGCGTTTCAGCCGTAAACAGGCACTAAGCCTGGGCCTTTTGGGCGGCGCAGCTTTGCTGACCGCTTGCTCAGCTGATGAAGATTCACTGGCTGCTCAGGCTAATGCAGGAGACTCTAAAGGATATATCGCGGGCGATGGCAGCGTCACCGAATACGCTGAGGCTGAGCGCGGAGAACCGGTTGAGTTCGAAAACGAGCTCTTTGATGGCAGTACCCTGAGCGCAGCAAGCTTGCGCGGCAAGCCCGTAATGCTGAACTTCTGGTATGCAGGGTGCGCTCCTTGTCGTATTGAGGCCCCGGAACTCAATTCTTTGCACCAAACTTTCGGCGATAAGATCACCTTCCTGGGGGCTAATGTGCGGGATGAAAAGGGTACGGCTGAAGCCTTCGAAAAGAACTTCGGAGTTGAATACCCTTCTTACCGGGACCTCAACGGCAAGGTGCTTCTCGGCTTGAGCAAGTATGTGCCGGCCCAGGCCGTACCCACCACCGTAGTTCTGGACGCTCAGGGTAGGGTTGCTGCACGCATCCTGGGGCAGATCGATCCCTCGATCTTGCGCACCATTCTTGAAGAGCAGGCGAATGCCTAACGTCGGGGACATCGTTCTAGACGGTTCGCTCTGGTTGGCCCTGCCCATTGCAGCGCTTGCCGGGCTGGTGTCTTTCGCTTCTCCCTGCGTCCTGCCTCTGGTCCCCGGGTACTTGGGGTACGTGAGTGGTCTTTCTGGCGCTGAGATGAGCCCGCGAGCCCGTACAGCCCGTACCGTAACCGGTATCGGGCTCTTCGTGTTGGGGTTCTCCTTTATTTTTGTGCTGATGTCAGTGGTATTGGCTCAGCTGGGAGCCGCTCCCTGGCTGCGAGGCCAGAGCTGGGTGAATCTGGTGCTGGGGCTATTGGTCATTCTCATGGGCCTGGTCTTTATGGGCCGCTTCAATTTCTTTCAGCGCGACCGAAAGATTGAGAAAAGACCGCCCGCCGGGCTCTGGGGAGCGCCTATCCTAGGCATCACCTTCGGGCTGGGCTGGGCACCTTGCATCGGCCCCACTTTTGCCGCTGTTCAGACACTTGTCTACACCGGTGGTTCTGATAACACCAAGGCGATTGCGCTCACCCTAGCGTATTGCTTGGGTCTTGGAGTGCCCTTCTTGTTAGTTGCCCTTGCAGTTAGTAGGGGAGTGAACACCCTGGGCTGGTTGCGCAAACATAAGCTAACCCTGCAGCGGCTAGGCGGGCTCATGCTCATCATCATCGGCGTTCTCATAGCTACCGGGGCATGGACCAGCATGATGTCCTGGTTCCAGGCCACAATGCCAGTCTATGAACTGCCCATCTAAACTTCACATTTCACTTACGCTCCAAGGAAACCATGGCTGATACTAAAGACGCTGTAGCGCTCGGGCCTCTCGAAATGCTCCGCTGGGCATGGACCCAGCTGACCAAGATGAACACTGCGCTCTTCTTGCTCTTGTTGCTCGCTATTGCGGCTGTACCCGGCTCCATCTTTCCGCAGCGCATTCAAGATCCCACCAAGGTCAACGACTACATCGAAGCGCACCCTACCTGGGGGCCGATTGCTGATTTTCTCCAGCTCTTTGATGTCTTCTCTTCCGTGTGGTTTGCCTCCATTTACCTCCTCCTTTTCATATCACTGATTGGCTGTGTGCTACCCCGAGCGGCAAAACACTACCGCTCCATGAAAACGCCTCCTGCCAGAACTCCCAAGAATTTTGGCAGACTACCCCAGCACCGAACCCTGACAATCCCAGCAGGTGCTGGAAATCTAGATGCAAAAAGGGCTATCGACGACGCTGCGGCGGTGCTCAAGAAGCGTGGCTACCGCGTAGAAACCCGTGAAGATGCTCCCGGTGTCTTGAGCGTGGGTGCTGAACGCGGTTACCTGCGGGAGTTCGGTAACATCCTCTTCCACGTGGCTATGATCGGTGTGCTGGTGGCCTTCGGCGCGGGCTCCCTCTTTGGTTACAGCGGGCAAAAAGTAGTGGTCGAGGGCGAAACCTTCGTTAACTCCCTCATTAGTTATGACTCCTTTGACCCCGGCACCAATTACAACCCTGACTGGCTCAACCCCTACTCAGCGACCCTAGATAGCTTTGAAGTTGCCTACGACCGTCAGCAAGGGTCACCCACCTACGGGGACGACATTGACTACACTGCTGAAATGACCTTGACGGACAGCAAAGGCGAAAGTAGCACTGAAACCCTGAAGGTGAATGAGCCTATCTATATTGAGGGCACCAGTATTTACCTCTTGGGCAACGGGTATGCCCCCATTGTTCGTGTAACCAATGATGATGGCAGCATCGCCTATGAGGGGCCCGTTGTGGGGTTGACCTCTGGCATGAGCTATCTTTCCTCCATTGTGCTCAAGGTACCGGATGCTCACCCCGGTCAACTGGGTTTCGTGGGAATGTTCCTGCCTACCGGTGAAACCGAGTACGGTGCACCCACCTCTATTGACTCTGATCTCTACAACCCCATGCTGGTGCTCCAGTCTTACACCGGTGACCTGGGGCTTGACGACGGAGTTCCACAGAATGTTTATGTGCTTGATGTTGACAGCCTAGAAGACCTCAACACCATGGCTAAGGGCAACGGTATTGTGCTCGATGGCTCTAAACCATCGGTACAACTCCCTGAAGGTCACGGCACCATTGAAATGCTGGGCGTCAAACGGTATGTGGGCCTTGAAATCCGCTCCGACCCGGGGCGCCCCATCGCGCTGGTCTCCTTTATCCTGCTCTTCATCGGCCTTATTATCTCCCTTTTCGTAGTACGCCGCCGCGTCTGGGTGCGCGCTTTCAGCAGTGGCGAAGGCGCCGACCGCGTACTCACCGTTGAATATGCCCTGCTCGCTCGCGGTGAAGACCCGCGACTTGCGGACGAAGCCAACCGCTTGACTGACCTTTTTGCATCTGCATGGGGGTTAGAATTTGATGAAGCATAAACTAAACCACCCTGCTCACAGCGCACCGGCGTCCACTGCCTGCCTCCCCAACGAAATGAGTGACTATGCCTGAAATTAGCGAAAACCTTGCCCAATGGAGCGAGCTTTTCATGTACCTCGCCGCCGTTACCTACATGGTTGCATTTATCTCCTTCGCCTGGGACATCGCCTCTAACTCCCGCACCACTCTACGCCTTGAAGAGACACAGGTTAGGGAACGTGAGCTGGTGGGCGCAGGTGCACTTTCAGGCTCCGCAAAGTCTGCTCGTATCAGCGGTATCGAGCAGGGGACCGGCGAACGAGGAATGAGCTATAAGCGCTCAGCAGCCAAGAAAATTGAGGCCCACGTAGCCGATGCAGATATGCGCTACACCGGTGCCCGCCGCCCGGCTGCCCGCGCCGCTGTGGTGATCCTGGGGTTGGGTGCTGCTATTCACTGTGCGGGTGTGCTGAGCCGTGCTCTTGCCGCTAACCGTGTGCCCTGGGGCAATATGTACGAGTTCTGCACCACCGGCGCTTTCTTGGTCGTCCTGGTCTACCTGATTGCCCTCACGTTCCGTGATTTACGCTTTGTGGGTGTGCTGGTTTCGGGTCTGACGCTGACCATGATGACCGCAGCGACCATCGGTTTCCCAACGCCCGTGGGTCAACTCAAGCCCGCGTTGCAGTCCTACTGGCTGGTGATTCACGTGTCGATTGCGGTGCTGGCATCAGCAATCTTTACCATCACCTTTGCTATGGCAATTCTGCAGCTGGTGCAGACCTCACGCGAACGTCAGATTATTGCTGACCAGAGCACTCAGCTCACCCGACTTGGCTTTATGCGGCTGATCCCCTCTTCCACTGCCCTGGAGAATTTTGCGTTCCGCCTCAACGCTGTTGGCTTTGTGATGTGGACCTTCACCCTGGCCGCCGGTGCTATCTGGGCTGAAAAGGCTTGGGGACGCTACTGGGGTTGGGACACCAAGGAAGTATGGACCTTCATCATCTGGGTGGTCTACGCAGCCTACCTGCACGCCCGCGCCACCCGCGGTTGGTCCGGCCCTCCCTCAGCCTGGCTGTCTATCGTGGGTTATCTCTGCATTATTTTCAACTTCACGGTGGTGAACGTTTACTTCTCTGGCATGCATTCTTACTCAGGTCTATAGGCGCTAGCGCTTACTAGAACAGTAAATACCCGCTGACCTTTGGTGAGGTCAGCGGGTATTCTTTCGGCCTGAGATCGGCTTAGGTATCTGGGGCGAGTGCCTGGCGGCTACTGCGGTAGGTTGCCCAAGAGGCCTTGGCCTCAAGCGCCAGGATGATGAGAACAAAGAGACCAAGCAGCACCCCCTCGGCGAGATGGGCGGGTTGCCCTAGCGCCAATGCCAGAGAGGAGAGACTGGCGCGTTCTCGGGCCAGCCGGGCACGTCCCTTGGGCGTGATGCTGTATTCACGAGGTGCTGGGCCTCCGGTGCCTTCAATCTATTCAGCGGTGACGGCGCCAGCGTCCTCAAGCTTGGAGAGCGACGGGTAGAGTGAACCGTCTTTGAGCCTGCCAAAGCCCAGTTCTTCAAGACGGGCAGCATTTTAGGCTGCCATCGTTGCATAAGGACAGAAAAATACCCGCCTCATACAGCAGGCACCCACTATAGGGATACTTTAAAGACAGGGCGGGTGCTCTCAAACGGAGAAACTAGGGACGCTCACCGGGCTGGCTGCCACTATCTGGCTGCTCGTCGTCATCCTTATCTCGATGCTCTTCACTGTCACCGCGACCTGCTGCGCGGTTCTGGCGTTCGCGGTCCTCGCGTTCACGCTTGGCGCGGGCCTCAAGAAAGCGCAGGTACTCGGGGTCATCATCCGGAGCGACCGGGGACCTTTCAAGCGGTGCGCCAAAGGACCCGAACTTATCTTTGCGGGGCCGCCCAAGCCAGAACCAGAGCGCTGATCCCACCAGCGGGAACAAGAAAGTGATCGCTACCCAAACGCCCTTGGGCAGGGTGCGCACCTTTTGGCTCTCCGCTTGCGCAGCATCAAGAATTGCATAAATCCAGATTGCTAGTAGCAGTGCGCCACCGGTAATAATTAATATAACTCTACCCATACCTACCAGTGTGACACGAGAGCAATGTATAGGGCGGCTTTGTGCGCTCACAGCGTTGCCTGCAACACCCCGGGTGCGTCAGCTAGAATGAAACAGTGAATTTTCTGAAGTACACCATCATCCGTCTTGCCCTAGCTACTGCGGCTTTCTTTGTAGCCTATTATTTCGGTGCAGGGCTTTACCTGTCAATTCTTGGTGGCGCGATTATCGGCTTCGCCATCAGCTATTTGGCTTTCCCCAAACTCCATCTGGCAGCTGCTACCGATTTTAATGGCTGGTTCAAGCGACGCCCAGCCAAGAGCAAGGTTGAAGAAGAAAACCAGGCCTTTGAAGATGGGCTGGATGAGGGAGCCCGCAAACAAGAGGGCATAGATATCTAAGACCCGGGCATTTGTCCAAAGCGTACAGAGCTGTGCGACAACCTCAGAAAAAGGTGTACTGACAGGTGCACCTTTTCTGCTAGTGAATGAGGTTTTAGTAACCGGTGAAGACCGAAATCTGTTCGGTGAATACATCGAGCGGCGCCAGCGCCACAGCTAGGGCAGCAAGCAAGCTGTAAGCAAGCGCTACAAAGCCTGCCTGCTTCAAGATGGGGATTAGGGCAAGGCCGCGGGCACCAGATAGAACCGTTAGTGAGGAATGCAGCACCGGGCCAATCAAGATAAAGACCAGGGCGAACCAGGGGTTGTTGGGCACTAACACCACGATGAGGCCCAGCCCCAGCATCATCTCTGCCGCGTAGGTTCTGCGAGAGATAGTATCTCCCAGGCGGACGGCGAGGGTGCGTTTGCCGGCGTCGATGTCGGTGGGAATATCACGCACGTTATTAGCCATCAGCAACCCGCAAGAGAATAGGCCCATAGAAATTGCCAGCACGATAGATGTCAAGGTCAGCTGGGCTGTCTGGGTGAACATGGTGCCCAGAGTGGCGACCAAACCGAAGTAGATGAAGACAAAAACATCACCCAGACCCATGTAGCCATAGGGGTGTTTACCTCCGGTGTAACCCCAGGCAGCCAGAACTGCTGAAGCTCCGATAGCAAGGAACCACCACTGCTGAGAAAGGTAGACCAGCCCCAGCCCCGCTAACATCGCTAGACCGAAGCAGATGAAAGCAGCCATCTTGACCGAGCGGGGGGAGGCTACGCCGCTGCCGACCAGGCGCAGAGGACCGACTCGAACCTCGTCTGTGCCCCTAATACCATCTGAGTAGTCGTTGGCGTAATTGACGCCCACCTGCAAGAAGAAGGCGACCAAGAAAGCGAGCAGGGCACGCCAGTGGTGCAGTTCGCCTACCTCGTAGGCGGCGGCTGACCCTGCGATGATGGGGGCAACGGCAAGGGGCAGGGTGCGAAGGCGTGCTCCTTGAATCCACTGTGCAACAGTTGCCACGTTATCTCGCTTCCTTTGATTACTGCCCCGGGTACCCGGGGCAGGCAAATACACACTATTGTCTCATTTTTTGCCTCTGGACGTGCACGATTGGCTGGGTAAGTCAGTTGGGGTCGCTCACTGTTGCCGGTGATACTGCTCAAGGTGGGAGGTGACGGTGGTTCGGTCTGGCTTTCCGGTGGAGAGCGTGGGGAAGTCGGTGTAGACCAGAGTGAGTTTAGGGACGGCAGCTTTGCCCAGGTGCTGGGTCACCAGATCAGAGAGCTGGGTGGCTAGCGGGCCCTGCGGGTCTAGAGGCTCTGGGTTTTCTGCCCCCGGGTGACTGTGGCGCAGGGTCAGAGCTGCTACGAGAGCCTGCCCCCAGCGGGCGTCCGGCAGACCAACAACTAGCGCCTCGCGCACAGAGGAGTGAGTTTCAAGCAGACGAGCCAGCACCCCGGCACTTATTTTAAGGCCTCCGGTGATGATGGTGTCATCAGCTCTTCCTAGCACCGTGAGTGAGCCTGTGAAGGTGCCGCGGTCATCAGTTTTGTACCAGCGGGTGCCATCGGGGCCCGTAAAGAAATGGGCAGCAGTGCGTTGCGGGTCATCGAGGTAACCGGACGCTAGGGTGGGGCCGCCCAACCAGATACGGCCGCTACCAGATGCTGCGTCCTCCTCTGTTTCTGGTTCGATCTGCACCTGGACGCCGGGCAGGGGAGCTCCCGCGTAGACACAGCCCCCAGCGGTTTCAGCGCTGCCGTAGGTGGTTAGCACCGGAACTTTTAGGTGCAGCATCTGCTCAAGGAGGGCGGCGCTTGCCGGAGCACCGCCTAACAGCAACGCGTCAAAGCTACGCAGAGCATCCAAAATCTCACTGCTCATCTGGGGGTTTCTCTCCGCTGTCTCCAGTAGCTTATGCAGCTGGGTGGGCACTAGCGATGTCATTCGGTGGTGGGCGGTCAGCGCGCTGGCACTGCTCACAAAGTCTTGCGCGCTAAAAGGTCCACCGCTGCTGATGGATTTAGTAAGTACCGGGGTGGTGCCCGCTAAGGCTGACCGTGCCACAACCTGGGCGCCAGCAACGTAGTGCAATGGCAGAGCCAGGAGCCACTGAGCGTTATCGGTGCTTGTGAAGGCTTCTGTAGCTCGTGCTGAAGCGGCCAGGGCGGCAGTAGTGAGTGCGGTTCGTTTAGGGGCTCCTGTTGAACCGCTGGTGCTCACTACCAGGGCAAAATCGTCCGGCTGGCTATCGAGTTGACTGAAACTGGTGGTGAATTTTCCCAGTAGCTCGTTGGCATCCACATGACCGCTCCCACCAACCACCGCCGTCTGCTCGGTGAAGCGTGCATCAGTGGAGGACGGCGCAGCAACGGAGTTGAACTGAGAGATAAGCATAGGGTCAGTTTACGCTGGCGTCCTTTAGATGCTTGGTGGCTACAGAAATTTATTCACTCAACCAACAAGAGGGATCAACTGTATCCACGTCAGTCATCGTCACCCACACGTCCCTAGCGGTGTACCTCAAGTGACTGAGCGAGGTGTTTTCCTCCAAGAAACATTGAACACCATATTCTCGTGACAGAGCAGGCTTGCAAAACATGACGCAACCTATATGCATCCTGGTGGGGGAGAAGAACTCTTTTTAACCTTATATACCGTGAAGTTTACTTAACTGTATGGATCAGCGACTGGATTTATTGACCTTGGCTAATAAAGGTTTAAAGTAAGCCGGTCTTGCCACCCCTATCAGGGGCAGCAAGACCGGCAGGGCACCTGCGGATGTGAAGGTGGTAAACAGGTTCATCAATTCACGCAGGGCAGTGGTGGAGAGGGATGTTTTCAGTGGTGCCAGGGCACCCTTAATGAATACCTCTCCTTCTCACAGAATGTATTTACCGAGCGGCAGGAAGACTGCCGTGGGGGTCAATAACATACTTCAATGCCGAACCCTTATCGAAATCTGCATACGCTTGAGGCGCCTCATCCAGGCTGATGACCTTGATGTTGAGCAAATCTGAAAGATAAGGCATACGATCCCACAAGATTGACATCATCAGATCGTAATTGTAATGCATAACAGGCGCCTGACCACCGGAAATACGAGGTGACTTGATCCAAGCATCGCCGAAGTTGAGGGAGTAAATACCCTCGCGCTCAGCAGGAACTGGAGACTTAGGATTAGCCCCGTAAACACCTACGATACCGGTTGCTCCACCGGGACGAGTCGCATCCAAAACCTGGTTGATAGCATAGGATGATTTGGTCTCTTCAGCCTCTTGACCCAGCCCGTGTGCCTCATTACCTACATAGTCAACTGCGCAGTCAACATAGGGAGTACCAAGGATAGCTTCAATCGCATCGTTGAGTGAGTCAACCTCAGACAAGTTAATGGTTTCACAACCATTACGGCGAACCAGTTCTAGACGATCTTCATAGTAGTCACCCACGATGATGCAAGATGCGCCCAGCAAACGAGCAGCAGCAGCACCACAGCGACCTACTGGGCCTGCACCTGCAATATAAACAGTTGATCCAGCCTTCACACCAGCCTCCATGAGACCATGGAACGCGGTGGGCAAAATATCGGAAAGTACTGCTAGGTCAAGAATTTTCTCCATCGCCTGATCCTTGTCAGGGAAACGAAGAAGCTGGAAGTCAGCGTAAGGCACAAACATGTATTCTGCCTGACCGCCTACAAAGCCACCGAGGTTGAATCCATATGCGGCACACGAAACCTCGGGATTAGTGGTCTCACATACTTCTGTGCGTCCGTTGCGGCAGTTACGACAACGACCACACGCTACGTTGAAAGGTACAGAAACGATGTCGCCAGGCTTGAGGAACTCAACATCTGAACCGATTTCTACAACTTCACCCGTCATTTCATGACCCATCACCATACCTTCGGGTACAGGGAATGAGCCACGGTAAATATGCAAATCACTGCCACAGATATTGGTAGCAAGTAGCTTCACGATTACACCGTGGGGAGCCTTTTTGCCGTTAGGCATTTCTAGCTTAGGGAATTCAAGGGTATCCACGCGCATATCTTTTACGCCGTGGAATACTACTGCACGGTTTTTATCTGTCATGATTTTTCCTCACTGCTTTTTCCATAAAAAAGCTCTTAGGGTAAAAGCTAAAGCGTTAGAGGACAATGATCTCTCGGCAGAGCGAGCATCTCATCGGTTCCATATTACTTTTAGCTCTTCAGTAACCTTAGCATAGTGATCCCAGACCAAAAACTTCACCCCCCCAGTGAAAGAGAAGAAAAAAGTCGAGGTCTACGAATCCTCTAGGGAGGCAGTAAAGTGGCAAGCGACAAGAAATGATAACGATTTTGAGGCTGCATGTGCCTCCCACAGAAGCGATTGGTCAGATTCATCTATGAGCTACTTACCCGAATCCCCCACAGATAAAGAAACTTACATCCAACCAAATGTTCAAGTATTGGGCGCACGACAAAATAACCTGCGCAATGTCGACCTTTCTGTGCCCCGGGACGCGCTCGTAGTCTTTACCGGTGTTTCAGGATCAGGTAAATCTTCCCTTGCCTTTGGAACCCTTTATGCAGAATCACAACGCCGTTATCTAGAGTCAGTGGCCCCCTATGCCCGCCGTCTGATCGATCAAGCGGGGGTGCCTGACGTCGATTCCATTACAGGGATGCCCCCCGCTGTCGCTCTACAACAACAGCGAGGCGGACAAAACTCACGATCAACCGTTGGTAGCCTCACCACCATCTCAAGCCTGGTTCGGATGTTATATTCACGCGCCGGCCACTATCCAGAACATCAGAGCATGCTCTACGCAGAAGATTTCTCTGCCAATACCCCGCAGGGTGCATGCCCTGAATGTTATGGAATTGGCAGAGTATATGAAGTGCCCGAAGATCGCATGGTCCCCGATCCCACCAAAACCATCCGCAACCGAGCCATAGATTCTTGGCCTACCGCCTGGCACGGTCATCAGCTTCGAGATGTGTTGGTGGCACTTGGATACGATGTGGATGTCCCCTGGAAAGATCTCCCCAAAAAAGATCGCGACTGGATTCTTTATACGGACGAAACGCCGCATGTACCGGTCTACTCGCGTATGACACTTGCTGAGGCTCAAGCGGCTAAAAAAGCGCAGGTTGAACCCTCCTACAGCGGCACCTATGTGGGCGCAAAACGCTATGTGCTTGACACTTTTGCCAATACTAAAAGTGCCTCCATGAAACGCAAGGTAGCGCAGTTCCTCACATCCATCCCTTGCCCCGCCTGCCACGGCAAACGCATCAAACCAGAGGCCCTCTCCGTAACCTTTGCAGGGTTAGATATTGCTGATTTTTCCCAGATCCCTCTCTATGATCTAACCAATCTTCTTGAAAAAGCTGTTGAGGATGCTTCACGCAACATCTCACCGAATGCAGATGAAAAAGAAGCGATGGGGCAAGGGTTGCACCAGACAACGGAAGCAGAAGCTACAGAGTCGGTCAGTCACGCAAGTGAACCTGCTGCTGAGAAAGAACCGGAAGCTTATAAGGCTCCACCCCAGCCTGTTGAAAAACTTGCCGCTACCTCTCGGTTGGCCGCTGGCCTCATTGAGCGGATTCGCCCCATCATTGACCTCGGCTTGGGTTATCTTTCTCTCGATCGGATGACTCCCACCCTCTCCGGTGGTGAACTGCAACGTTTGCGCTTAGCCACTCAGCTGACGTCTGATCTTTTTGGTGTGGTCTACGTATTAGATGAACCTTCTGCTGGACTACATCCTCAAGATACCCGTGCGCTTCTTAGCGTTCTTGACGGACTCAAAGCACGGGGAAATAGTCTGTTTGTGGTGGAACATTCTATGGAAGTAATCCAACATGCTGACTGGATTGTAGATGTAGGACCAGGAGCTGGAGAACATGGGGGTCAAGTCCTTTATAGCGGGGAAGTTGATGGTTTAGCCCGCGTTCAGGAATCCCTTACACGTGGCTATCTCTTCGGAGGCAGTGGGCTACCACCGCATACTCCTCGGAAACCCGAGCAGTGGATAAAACTTTCTGGAGTCAGCCGAAATAATCTTCATAACGTAGATGTAGACATCCCTCTAGGTGTTCTTACAGCAGTCACAGGTGTTTCAGGTTCGGGGAAGTCTAGCTTAATCAGCCAGTGCCTACCTCAGCTGATAGCTGATCGCCTAGGTAAAACGCGCCCGGTAGATGAAACATCCGTCGAGGGAGATGAAATTTTAAGAGCCGAGCAGGCCCCTGAGACGAAGGGAGCTGTTGAAGGCGACTTAAGCGGTATACGCCGTGTGGTTGCCATCGATCAGAAACCTATCGGGCGAACCCCTCGTTCCAATATTGCAACCTATACAGGGTTCTTTGACCAGGTGCGACGACGTTTTGCCGAGACTGCAGAAGCCAAACGTCGTGGATATAAACCGGGTAGATTTTCCTTCAATGTTGTTGGTGGACGCTGCCCCACCTGCGAAGGTGAGGGGTCGGTGATGATAGAGCTCCTCTTCTTGCCCTCGGTGTATACAAAGTGTCCAGACTGTCACGGCACTCGTTATCAGTCGAGCACCTTGGAAATTCTCTGGCGTGGTAAGAATGTGTCCCAAATTTTAGAAATGAACGTGGAGGAAGCTCTGGTTTTTTTCGACGGCGAAGTGGATATTAAGCGTTCATTGGCTGCGTTGAGGGATGTCGGCTTGGGGTATCTGCGTTTGGGTCAGTCTGCGACTGAGCTATCTGGTGGAGAGGCTCAGCGCGTCAAACTAGCCACTGAATTGCAGCGGGGGCAACGCGGTGACACTGTGTACGTACTTGATGAACCCACTACAGGCTTACATTGTTCTGATGCTGACCGTTTGATGTCTCATCTTCAGACTTTAGTTGATTCTGGTAATACGGTCGTGATGGTCGAGCTTGATATGCGAATTATTGTAGCTGCGGATTATGTGATTGATATGGGCCCCGGGGCAGGAGAGGAAGGCGGTCACATCGTGGCCGTTGGCACACCAGCGGAGGTTGCGACTTCAACAGAGAGTGTTTCGGCACCATTTTTAGCAACGGCCTTGAAGTAAGAGTGGGCTCATGGTGTAGAAAACGTATCGATAAACCTTCTAATTAATAAACCTTTTAAACATAAACCTTCTAATTAATAAACCTTCTAATTAATAAACCTTTTAAACTGAGTACCGCATCGAACGTTATTAGCTGCTTTGCTCTCCCAGATTTATCTGGGGGCCGTGAAGAGAGGTGAGTAACATCTGTTTATTATGTTAGCCAGATGCGCTAACTGCGAAAAAATCTTGTATATATCCCCCTATACAAGTAATGTTAAAAAAGTAAGTTTTTAGAGTCTCATAAGTTTTTAGAGTCTCACTAGATTTAAGGAGCACATCATGGCTGACCTTAGCAACAAAAAAGTACTTATTCTCGCCAGTCAGGGCGTAGAGCAGGTTGAGCTTACCTCACCTCGCGATGCACTTAAAGATGCTGGCGCGCAGGTCTCACTTGCAGCACCCGAGGGTAAAGAGTTCCAGGGCATGAACGGTGACTGGGAGAAGGCAGATACTTTCACCCCCGATCTCGCACTGGCAGACGTCAACGTTGAAGAATTCGACGCACTGGTACTCACCGGCGGCACCCTCAACGCTGATGCAATGCGCATTAACCCTGAGGCTCGCTCCATCACCGTTCAGTTCTTTGAGGCAGAGAAGCCCGTTGCGGCAATATGCCACGCACCCTGGTTGCTCATCGACTCCAACAAGGTAGAAGGCAGGAAGCTCACTTCCTACACTTCCGTCATGCTGGATCTTCAAAATGCTGGCGCCGATTGGGTAGATGAGGAAGTAGTTGTAGACGGCAACCTCATTACTAGCCGTAATCCTGGCGACCTTGAGGCGTTCAATAAAGCAATCATTGCTAAGTTGAGCTAATCCTTTTTGGTATAAGTTTTCATATTACGATACGCAGGTAGGGAAGAGCCCGGTTAGCTTTGCTGGGAGGTTCTCTACTTGCGTATTGTTATATGCTTAGTGCCCCTTACGCATGGCCAAGTCGAACTTATACAGAACCAACTTTCTGAACTGCTAATCGAGAAAATCTGCCGACAACGTCTCACTACATACCCCTACGGAACGTAAGCTATCTAAAAAGTGGGCGCCAGTGCCGTTTTCTCACCTGAAAACAGTACTGACGCCCACTTGTTGTGTGAAATCCAATAATTTAGAAGTAGTAGGGGTAGCTTTCCCAGTTGGGGTCGCGCTTCTGCAAGAAAGCGTCGCGGCCCTCTACCGCTTCATCGGTCATGTAGGCCATGCGGGTTGCCTCACCAGCGAAGACCTGCTGGCCCGCTATGCCGTCGTCTGGCAAATTGAAAGCGAACTTGAGCATGCGAATCGCCTGAGGGGACTGGCGGGCAATTTGAGCCGCATATTCCAGGCCCTTGCGCTCTAGCTCCTCGTGGGGAACAACATCGTTCACAGCACCCATCTCGTACATACGCTGAGCATCATATTCCTTAGCCAGGAAGAAAATTTCACGGGCGAACTTCTGCCCGGTCTGACGAGCCAGCAGAGCCGAGCCGTAACCGGCGTCAAAAGACCCCACGGTCGCATCGGTCTGCTTGAACTTGCCGTACTCCGCTGAAGCGATAGTCAGGTCCGCTACCACGTGCAGGGAATGGCCGCCACCTGCCGCCCAGCCCGATACCAGCGCCACAACAACCTTGGGCATGGTGCGAATCAGACGCTGCACTTCAAGAATGTGCAGACGGCCGGCCTTGGCCGGATCAATGCTATCCGCATTCTCACCCTCGGCATAACGGTAGCCATCGCGGCCTCGAATACGCTGGTCGCCGCCGGAGCAGAACGCCCAGCCACCGTCCTTGGCGGAGGGTCCGTTGCCGGTCAGCAACACCGTGCCTACATTGGAGGTCATACGCGCATGGTCCAGCACCCGGTAGAGTTCATCAACGGTGTGGGGGCGAAAGGCGTTGCGCACTTCGGGGCGGTCAAAGGCGACGCGCACGGTGGGTAGGTCGCGCACTACGGCGCCTACCTCATCACGCTCCACCTGGCGGTGGTAGGTGATATCGGTGAGACCTTCAAAACCTTCCACCAGGCGCCAGGAGTTGGGGTCAAAAATGTCAGATACTTTTTCGGGAAGAGCGTTAGTCATGCTCCCTAGTCTAGCTTTCAGAGCAGACAAAAGGACGCCGGTGGGCCAGCCGTTTTATTAGCCTGCCCACCGGCGTCCTGTCGGTTTGAGCTCTCAGTCTAGCGGGTGAGTGCCACCGCGCGATCGAATTCTTCGTTGATTTCAACAGCCTCAACAGAGTTCGCCTTGTAGGTGACCAAAGAGACCACTACAGCGACCACCAGGTTGATGATGAAGCCGGGCACAATCTCGTACATAGCCGAGTGCAGTGCTTCGGTGTTGCCCCAGACGAAGACAGTCACAGACGCCGCGATGAGACCTGCGATAGCACCCCAGGCGGTGAGCTTGCGCCAGTAGAGCGAGAGTAGAACAATCGGACCAAAGGCGGCACCAAAGCCGGCCCAGGCGAAGGACACCAGTTCAAGCACCGAGGACTCGGGGTTCATGGCCAGCAACGCTGCAACCAGCGACACAGCCAGAACGCCAGCCTGACCCAGACGAAGGGACACTTTGTTAGAGAGAGTCCTGTGCGAAACCACCTTGTAAAGGTCCTCTGCCAGCGCTGATGAGCAGACGACCAGCTGGGAGGACAGGGTGGACATGATGGCTGCAAGAACTGCGGCGAGAACGAAGCCAGCAACCAGAGGATGCAGCAGAATCTGCGCTAGATCCAAGAACACTGATTCTGCTGAGGTGGTATCGGTGAGGGTGGCTTCGGGGTGGCGGGTGAAGTAAGCCAGGCCGATGAGGCCCACGGACATAGCTCCAACCATGCTCAGGATCATCCAACTGATGCCGATACGGCGGGCAACGGGGGCGTCCTTGGGGGAGCGTAGTGCCATAAAGCGCACGATGATATGCGGCTGCCCAAAGTAGCCCAAGCCCCAAGACGCCGCTGAGATAATACCGAGTGCGGTGGTGCCGGCAAAGAGCGACAGCGCCTGGGGGTTCTGGGTGGTAACGGTGGTGTAGAAGTCGTCCCAGCTCCCTACATAGAAGAAGGCCATGATGGGCATTGAAATCAGTGCGGCAAAAATGAGTAGACCCTGCACGGTGTCGGTGTAAGAGGCACCCAGGAACCCGCCGAAGAGAGTGTAGAGCACGGTGATGCCGGTGACCAGGAGCATGCCGGTGAGGTAGTCACCACCGAAGGAGGACTGGAAGAACTTGCCGCCAGCTACCATGCCGGAAGAGGCGTAGAAGGTGAAGAAAACCAGAATAATGATGGCTGCAACAATGCGTAGGATGTGGGTTTTGTCGCGTAGGCGGTTGCCAAAGAAGGCTGGGACCGTGACTGAGTTACGGGAAACCTCGGTGTAAGTGCGCAGGCGGGGGGCTACGAGCTTCCAGTTGAGCCAGGCGCCAATGGTTAGACCGATAATGATCCAGGCTTCAGAGAGGCCCACCATGTACATAATGCCCGGGATACCCATGAGTAGCCAGGCAGACATATCGGATGCGCCAGCTGAGAGCGCAGCGACGCCGGGCGTCAGCCCTCGGCCGCCGAGTACGTAGTCATCGAGGTTGTTGTTTTTGCGGCTTGCCCAGAAGCCGATTGCGATCATGGCTGCAAAATAGATTGCGAGCGCGATGAGTTGGAAGGCTGTATCGCTCATGGGACTCCCTTGTAGACGGTGCGCAGGGTGTGCTCTCTGCTAGTGCACCGGATAAGTGTGTAGAGCTTCTAAAGTACATCATGTAGTTTTTGTAACTCTTTATGCTCTCAATTAATGATATGTGGGTTAGCTTACACGCTTAGGGTTGAGGTGACACTAATACGGTGTAAATGCACCCTTTCGAATGCCCTCCACCTATCGTTCAGCTCTGCTTACCTTTTGGTGGGGTGGACATCACCGGAAGCATTCCGGTGTGCGCTGTGAGGCGGATAGCTGAGCGGTTAGTGCTCCAGACGATGTAAGCCCCAGAGGCGGCAATAAGGGCAATGCCCGCATAAGCCCACCAGGAGAGCACTTCGCCCAGTAGTGCAGTGCCAGCAATAGCGCCAATAACAGGGTCAATGGAGAAGAGCACTCCTATTACCGCGGCGCTGGTGAGCTGACCGGCGATATTATCTGCCGAGTAGGCAAGCGCTACCCCAAAAACCGCTGTAATTGCTAGGATCAGCCAGGCTCCTGCATCCAGCCGGCTCACCGCAGGGATGGCAAGAGGAAGCTGCATCAGGGCTGATACGCCGAGTGCTAGGGTGGTGCCGCGCAACCCGGCTGTCGCTGGCGAGACCGTACCCATACGTGCTGAGTAAAGGGTGTAGCCAGCCATGGATGCTGCTGAACCAAGCGCCCAGAGAAAACCGATAGGAGCAGCGTCCCCCGCCATGGTGGGGGCAGCAATCATGATGACCCCGGCCAACGCAAAAAGGGCGAAAAGCCCGTCTCGCAGCTGACGCACTCCAAGAAGTGCCACCAGAAAAGCCCCTAGGTACTCAAAGGTAACGGCCACACCTAGCGGAATGAGAGCAATAGCGTTATAAAAGCAGATGCTCATAAGGGTCAGCACCGCACCGTAAACCATCACCTGCACCCAATCCTTGCGGCTGAGCTTCAGTGGGTTGGGGCGCACTAAGAGCAGCAGGGTAACGGCGGCCAGCAACGCTCGCAACGAGGCAACTTCGGTCGGTGTAAAGGCCCCGAAGAGGGCGGAAGCCAGGGCGGCAGTACACTGAATACCCAAGGAACCCGCCATAATTAACAACAGCGCGGCAGTGCCCCTGCGGTGCTGGGGAATGCGGTCGGTCAGGTTCACGGGGTACCCCCTTTCGGGTAAGTTAGTGGCTGGTGAGTGGGTCGGCCACAATCCAGGGCTCCTGGCGAATCAGAGCTGGTGAGAATACTTCAAGCATCTGTTCCGCTGTTTCTGGCAGATGGGTCTGACCCTTGTTATCGGTGACCGGGGGCAAGGGAAGAGAGGCTGTCATCATACGCATAATTTGGCGGGTGCTGACTCCTGCCTCCCGGAGATCTGCCAGCGTCACCGCGCCATCGCGCTTAGCAAGGCGCACACCACTACTGTTAAGCGCCAGGGGTACGTGGGCATAGAGAGGGGCTTCTACACCCAGAAGATGAGCCAAATACGCCTGACGTGGTGCGCTGGGCAGCAGATCATCCCCGCGCACTACCTCGGTAACACCCTGGAAGGCGTCATCGATGACGCAGGTGAGATTATAGGCAAAAACCCCATCGCCCCGAACCAGCACGAAATCATCCACGGTATCGGTGTAGTGCCCGGCAAAGCGGTCGGTCACCTGCCAGGATGACGCTTCGGCTTTGAGTCGAAGTGCCGCCGGTCGCTGCGCTCGACGTGCTTCTCGCTCTGCCTCCGTGAGACTACGGCAGGTGCCGGGGTAGGCCCCCGGAGCGCCGTGCGGTGCCGTTGATGCTGCCTGAATCTCTTTACGGGTGCAGTAGCACTCATAGACCAAACCAGCTTGGTTCAGTTGCTTTACGGCGTCCTCATACGCCCCCAGGCGGCTGGATTGATACAGCACCTCGCCATCCCAGTTCACACCCAACGCGGCGAGGTCAGCCAGTTGGCGCTCGGCTGCCCCCTTTTTGACTCGGTCAAGATCATCCACGCGCATCACAAAACGCCCCTGAGCGCTACGGGCCATCAGCCAGGCCAGAAGAGCAGTGCGCAGGTTACCCAAGTGTAAGTCACCTGAAGGGGAAGGTGCATAGCGGCCGCCATAGGGGCGTGATGCGGGTACTGATAATGGAGAATCTAACACGCTTCCCAGTGTAGTGGAGGGGTGAAAACAGCTAAGCCTATAGGCCCCACTTGATGCTGTCTCTAACTATCATCATCGCGTGCTTTTCCCCACCAAAACACGCTGATGAGGGAAAACTCTCCGTTTAGTGATGGTTAGCCTCAAGAAACCGATGCACACAGTGCACTTTTAAGGTAAATAGGGCGAAGATTTCCAGTAACTTTAGAAGTATGGCTAGAACTATTGAAATTGCCGACGGCATTTATCAGATTTCCACTGATAACTACCGTCTCAACTCCGGTCTGATCGTTGGTGCTGAGCGTGCCATGATTGTTGACACCGGTGCTGGCCCGCGCCAGGGTGCCGAAATTCTGCGCGCCATCAGGCGTATTACAGACCTTCCCCTGGTCGCGGTGAACACCCACGCTCATTTTGATCGCTTCATGGGCAACGCTGTTTTCAAAGCAGACGGTGTCACTGATTTTTGGTCCCACCCCCGCGCAGGCCGCGCCATCGAAAAGTACGGGGACGCCCAACGCCCCTACGTCGAGGTGCTAGAACCCGAGATGGCGCATGCTCAGGGCCCCAACACTGAGCTTGTGCCCCCCACCCGCTTCCTGCCCGGTGATGGTACCCGCCCCGCCTTTACCCGCGTCGAACTGGGTGAACGTGCTATCACCCTCATATACCTGGGGCTTGCACACACCGATAATGACATTTTGGTGGGCGTCGATGACGTTCTCTTTACCGGTGACATCGTGGAGCAGGGCTCGGACCCCGCCTTCGATGACTCCTTCCCGGAGCTCTGGGTCAAAACCCTTCAGACGCTAGTGGGGCTGGATCGCTACCGCATCTTCGTGCCCGGCCACGGCACTCCCGTGGAGCGTACCTTCATTGAGCGCATGGCAGAAACTATGCAGGACGCCATCCAGAAAATTTCTGAATCGGCACTCACCCGCGTGAAGGGGGCAACGACTGCCTCGATGTATCAGCTACCCTACTCAGGTGGCTCTACCCGCATTCTGCTTGATCGCTTGCAGAAGCTGCAGAGATTTGAAGAGCAGGGTCAGCCCCTTGCCGCCGTCAACTTTGATGCCACTGAGCCTTCAGGACTCACCGGGCCCATTACCCTGGGCAACGGCTAAAGGCTAGTACAACAATAGAGGGCGCTGGCTCTCCTTCTTGGTAGGGGAGTCAGCGCCCTCATTTTTATGAGTAGGCACAGTTTCTAGTAGACCCAAACCTTGCGGTAGGCACTGCGCTGCTTGTTCTGTGGCCGGAGCAGGGCGATGAGCATGCTGGTGGTCAGCGCCGCTACCGCTGCAATCATGCAGATTGCTGCCACGAAAGAGCTGCCCGGGATGGGGTTGAACCAAGTGACACAGTAGAGCGAGAAAGCGCAGAACCCCACAAAGAAACCCGTGATAGTGAGGAGGGGAACCAGGATAAGCCCCGAGCGCTGGGTATCACTCATGTCTAGCTCTTCAGAGCGCATAAAGCGGAGAATGATGAGCCCCAGGATGCCCCACAGCCCGGTGACGAGAATAGCGGCAACGACGTCGGAGGGGCGGTGCCAGCCATTGACCACGGTGGAGTAGCCGGCAGCAACCGTGAATACCATGCTAAAAAGCGCCACCGTGGGCCGGAAACGTTTGGGTGAGGCCAGGAAAAGTGCCAATCCGGCAGCTGCGGCAAAGGTCGTGTGACCGGACGGTGCTGAGTTGATAGTTGCCTCTTGTATACCCAGGTTGGGTTTGACGATGAAATAGTTCTTGAGCAGTTGAGTGGTGATGTTAGCACCTATCGCCATACCCAGGCCCACCAAGGCAGGCACAAAGCGGTGCTTCCAAATCAGCACAAAGAGAATGCCCACGGCTGCAATAACGCCCGCTGCTGCTGGAATCATATCCAGCAGACTAGAGGTCTGCTGGGTGTAGAGCATGAACCGGTAGGAGAACTCCTGGAAGGAGGTTTCATCTAGCTGCTGGCCGGCGGGGGTAGTAATAAAGAAGACCACGGCAGCAATGAGCAGAAAGAGCATCGTGCCGGCAGCAAAGAAGTGCTGCAAAAGCGTCCAGAGGGAAGGGCGAGTCTGGCGGAGATGCGAGGGAGTCAGCATGTGCAGTCTGCCCGAGGGAGAATTCTCGGCAGAGGTAGCCGGGGCAACCTGCGAACTGTAGGAGGGAGACTGCTGGTTGCTCATTCTGCCACCAAACATGAGCTTGCCGAGGTTGTACTGAGCAGCTGGTGGGGTGAACTGCTGGGTGCCGGGCACGATGGGCGCTGAAGCTGGTTTGTCACTCATCTTCTGCGCCTTTTCAGCCTTTCGGGCAGATCTTTCTTTTTTGACCCGCTCTGCGGTTCGTTTTCCCTGGGCGGCAACCGATGAGAGCAGGCTGGATCCTGCTGAGGGTGGGCGAGTCATGGCAAGCGGCTCTGTTGCATCAGTGAGCACTTTAGTATCAGCGGTATGAGAGGTTTTGGCGCTGGCCTTATAGGACGCTTCGGGGCGGCCCTGCCCTGAAACGGGCAGCATAACAGTGACATCGGTATTCTCAGCGCGATCATAGTGCCGTGTAGGTAGCACAACAGTGGCGTCATGGTCGGCGCCCCGTTGAGGGTATGTGCTAGGGGAAAGCACCTCTGTTGCATCTTCAGACGGAGCGGCATGAGCGCGGTCGGTGCGTTTCTCAAAATTCACAGTGAACCCCAACTACCTTTCTGAAAATGCGAGAACTTCCTTGAGCCTACCAACCGGTAGCCTCGCAAGGAAAACTGCGGGCAAAATCTTGACTGATAGCTATTGTGGCAAACCCACATGAGTCTTTCCTGGGAGCCGCCGGAGTATTTGGTGCACGGTCGCGACATGCGGCGGTCCTCTGCCTTCTCGCAGGTGCGGTAGATTTGAGGCATGCTTGACCCTTTTGACGGTTCCCTGCCGCCGCTTGAAACAGTGCTAGCTCAGACGCGTGTGGTGCATCTGCCTATGCGCGTCAAGTTCCGCGGGGTAACTCTACGCGAAACGGCTCTTATCCAAGGCCCAGCAGGCTGGGGAGAATTCGCTCCCTTTCTGGAATATGAACCCGACGAGGCCGCCGCCTGGCTCGCTTGCGCCCTCGAAGCCGCCTGGCTGGGCTACCCCGCTCCGCTGCGAGAATCAGTGCCCCTCAATGCCACCGTACCCGCCGTCCCACCGGCACAGGTCGCTGGCGTCCTGGCGAGCTACCGAGGAGAAGTCCACGAGGTCAAAGTAAAAGTAGCTGAACCTGGGCTTCCCTTTGCAGAATCACTGGCACAGGACTGTGCTCGTCTTGCGGAAGTCCGCAAGCACCTGCCGGACGCCCGTCTCAAGATCGATGCCAATATGGGCTGGTCAGAAGATCAGGCAGTGCAAGCACTCACAGCTCTTTCTGAATATGACCTTATCTACGCTGAGCAGCCCGTGGAAACGGTGGAAGGGCTAGCGAAGGTGCGAGAGGCACTGCGCTCTGCGGGCAACCCCCTGCTGATCGCCGCTGACGAGTCTGTGCGTAAGGCAGAAGATCCCCTGCGCGTTGCTCGCCTAGGAGCAGCAGACCTGCTCATCATCAAAGCAGCACCGCTGGGTGGAGTGCGCCGAGCACTGAGCATCGTTGAAGCTGCCGGCCTGCCCGCTGTGGTCTCCTCTGCCCTGGAAAGCTCTGTAGGGATCCGCACGGGAGCCGCGCTCGCGGCTGCCCTGCCAGATTTACCCTACGGGTGCGGGCTAGGTACGGTATCTCTGATGAGTAAGGATGTCACCAGCAACCCACTGGTGGCGGTGGACGGACAGCTACCCTTGCGCGATGTGGAACCTGACCCTGCCCTGCTTCAAGAACTTGCAGCACCGGCTGACCGTGTGGCTCACTGGCATCACCGTATCAGGGACTGCTACCGCCTGTTAGAGGCTCAGAAACCTTAGTTGTCGCTGGTGGGCCTTTGCTAATAGCGATTCCGTTGATAGTCATAAGCTCTATGATGTAGGTCACTTCTTGCTGTAGACTGTGATGACCGGATGCTCTAGCAAGGAGGGCTTATGACTGACCTGTTCAACCTACAACCCGCTCCTGGCGTTAGCCCCTGCGTCGCCATGAAGAACTTTTTCTCCAAGAGCTTTGAGATGAAAGGGCGCGCCTCCCGCAGTGAATACTGGTGGCCCACCCTCATCCTCACCGGCGGATTAGCTGCCTGCGACATCGCAGCCCGTCACTACGACCGCGCAAAACACCCCGAAGCTTATGCGGCCAACCCGGGTGCACTGGAACGTCTGGTGCCCATCGTCCGCGTACCTGCCCCCGGAGCAGCTGAGACGGAGGCTGAGAAAGAAGCCCGCAAGCAGCACAGTGACCGCCTGGCGGAGACCTCTTTGCTCTTTAGTCTGCCCCTGGTGGTGGCTACCGCAGCCCCTAGTTTCACGGTTAGTGTGCGCCGCTTGCACGATATCAACCTCTCAGGGCACTGGCTTTGGCTCAACGCCATCCCCGTTGCAGGAAACCTGGGTAGCCTGGTGCTCTCAGCCCTACCTGGTAAACCCGAGGGTAGGCGCTTCGATTCCTAGCCACTTAATCTGCCCCAAGCCCAGGCGGAGTAAACTGGTGAGGTGACTTCACCTAGCCCCTCCATCATGACCGCTGTGACCGTGCTCGACACCCTGGTGCGCACGGGTATGCGGCACGTCCTCGTTTCGCCAGGGTCCCGTTCAGCCCCACTGACCTATGCTATCGGTGCACTGGTGGACGCCGGGGTGATAGAGGCACATGTTCGCATTGATGAGAGGGTAGCGGCTTTCACTGCCCTGGGTATCGCCCGTGCCAGTGGAGCTCCCGTAGGAGTCGTCACGACCAGCGGCACAGCGGTGGGGGAGTGCTTGCCTGCAGTTATGGAGGCTTATCATTCAGGGGCTTCTCTGGCCGTCCTTTCTGCTGACAGGCCTGCACGCCTGCAGGGCACCGGAGCTAATCAGACCACCGATCAAAGTGCCCTTTTGGGGCGCCACGTGCGTGCCTTTGCCGCCCTAGAAAACTACACTGCAGCTGAAGATGACCCACAAAATACTGCCTTTCACCGCGCCCTTGCGGCACTCACCGGGCGGAATCCTGAGAACTGGGGTCAGCCCTCTGGCCAGCCGGTTGGCCCAGTACACCTCAATATTGCTTTCGATACTCCACTGACACCTCATGAAGCTGATGCGCAAATTCTCCAGCGCTGGGCGCAGTCTTTGCGGGAGGGAGTGGCAACTACTGCACCGCCCCACCCCCGCCACCTTGATTTCACCGCTGAAAGCTGGCTGCGCTCCAATGACCTGCCCGCAGGCTCCCATCGCACCGTGGTTGTTGCAGGTGACGGGGCAGGTGCACTTGCTCAGCAGTTTGCCCAGAAACTGGGTCTACCCCTGCTGGCTGAACCCTCCTCGAACGCTCGTTTCTCACCGGTTGCTGTGCCAGCATACCGCCATATATTAGCCGGAGAACTGGGGCAGCAGATTGAACGCGCCGTCATTTTCGGCCACACAACTCTCAGCCGCCCGGTTGCAGCCCTGCTGGCTAATAAGGGCGTTGAACGTGCTATCTACGAGCCCAGCCCGCCCCCCTGGCATCAGCCTGGCGCGCTGGATTACCCCGTGCTAGAGAGCCTGCGCCAGCTAGCAGATTTTGCTGGTAAGGGCGGGAAGACTGACCAAGGGCAGCCCTGGTTGCACGCCTGGGTGCAGGCCGGGGCAGCACTGCAAGAAACCCTGCGCCAGAAGGTTGCAGATTATCGTACCAACGGAACCTACGACGCCGAGGTTGACCCCCGCGTCCCGGGTTTCTCCCTGGCACTGCGCGCCTGGGAAGCCTGCCTGGAAGATGATGCGGTGCTTCTGCTGGGTTCTTCGAACCTTATCCGTGATCTTGACCTGGTGGCTCCTGCCGCTGCTCGCAGCCCCCAAGTTTTTGCTAACCGAGGCTTAGCCGGTATTGATGGCACTATTGCCACTGCTAGCGGGATTTCACTGGCGCTCAACACAAAGGTGCGAGTGCTCTGCGGAGATTTGACCTTCCTCCACGATCTTGGTGCCCTGAATATTGGTCCCCTAGAGCGCACCCCCGATGTTGAAATTCTCGTGCTGGATGACCGTGGCGGCGGCATCTTTGCCACCCTTGAACATGGTCAGTTGGGGCGCACGCAGCAGTTCGGTGCTACCGTGCAGCGCTTTTTCACCACCCCGCATAGCGCCAATCTCGAAGAGCTGGCGTCAGCCTGGGGCAAGAACGGCATCAGTCTGGAGGTTGTACACCCCTAGAGGGCGTGCACCCCGTCTAGATTGATACGGGCGGAGTCATGACGCTCGCCGGTTAGCATGGTAACCATGACTGTGGCATCCTCTGTGGCGCGTACCTCGTGCAGCAGATAAGCAGTCAAGTGGATGGGCGAGCCGGGCTGAAGCTGCAAGATCTGCCCCTTGACTTCAAAATCAACAGCTCCGGAAAGCACCTGGACTACTACAGGGTGCACCGAATGGTGTTCACGCCATATTTGCCCCTTTTTGAAGCTGAGCAAGACCAGGTTGGCGCCGTCAGCATCCACCAGTTTTCTCGCTTGGGGCTTGGTGTCAAAAGGCTTGAGTGCCTGGGGTAGGTGGGGGAAGACAAGGGCTGTTCCTTCGTGAGTTCCGGGCATGGCGCTAACCTCTCATAAATTAAGTATCTATTACACCAATTTACCCCTCTATTCAGCAACATAAAAGTGCCCCGGCAGCTATCGCAATAACTGCCGGGGCACTTTCTATGCAGAGAGCTAGCTAGAGCTGGGTGGACGTAGATACTTCGCTGCCATCGTTTGGTTCACTGCCCGCTTCGTCGGGGTGACGGGACATGTGCACCAAAGCGGCGCCTAGCCCGCCCCAGATGAGGGCGATTGAAATAAATAGCATGATGATTGCCGGTGTGCTCATGGCTTATAGACCTTTCTGTGCGGCTGAATCAACGTGGTCGTGCTGCACTTTGCCGCCTGAAACGGGGGGAGCCGGCGGGGTTAGTGATGCGCGTGAGGTCTTAGGCCAGGGGAGCAGAGAAATAATAACCGCTGCGACCAGCAAGACGACAACCATGCCCCAACCAAAGATGTTGAGCATTTCTGCCGGGTAACCTTCGTAGGGCTCATTCATGAGGTTGATGAAGGTATTAACCAGTGAGTAGCCCAGAATAATCGGGGTGACGCCTGCCAGCAGGATCATCCAGAGCTTACCCATCTTCCAGGAGGAGCGAGCGTTGATGTGATCGCGCAGGGTGGGAAGGGCTCGTACCAGGTAGGCGACCACAAAGATGGAGACCAAACCTGCGGCGAGAATGCCGAACTGGTTGACGAAGTTATCGAGGATGTCCAGGACGAAGAGGCCTGAAGTGGTTGCCATCAGCAGGGTTGAGATGATGGCGATAGGCAGGACCACTAGCAGGGTTGAACGTACCCGGCCCAGGTTGAACTTGTCCTCAATGCCGGCAACGATTACTTCAACAATGGAGATGATGGAGGTGAAACCGGCGAAGAGCAGGGAGCTGAAGAAGAGCACGCCGATGAGGGTGCCTCCCGGTGCCTGAGAGATGATGGTGGGGAAGGCGATGAAGGCGAGGCCGATACCTGAGGTGGCTACCTCGGAGACGCCGATGCCTGCTGCGGTTGCCATGAAGCCCAGGGCTGCAAAGACGCCGATGCCTGCCAGCAGCTCGAAGCCTGAGTTGGCGAAGCCAACGACAGCACCGGTGCCGGTGAGGTCGGTTTTCTTCTTGAGGTAGGAGGCGTAGGTGATCATGATGCCAAAACCGATGGACAGTGAGAAGAAGATCTGACCGTAAGCTGCTACCCATACTTCGGGGCGGGTCAGTGCTGACCAGTCAGGGGTGAAGAGTGCATCAAGACCTGTCCATGCGCCGGTGAGGGTCAGTGAGTAGGCAACGAGGGCAACAAACATGACGACCAGCAGGGGGATGAAGAAGATGTTGGCAAGGCCAACGCCCTTCTGCACGCCTAGAGACATAACAACGGCCAAGAGAACCCAGATAATCAGGATGGGGATCAGGATGCCGGGCACAAAGTCAAAGGTGACTCCGGCTGCGGGGTCTGAGACCTGCAGGAAGTCAGTCATCAGGAAGGTCGCTGGGTCATCGCCCCATTCGTGGGTGAAAGAGTAAATGACGTAGCGGGCGGCCCAGGCCAGAATCGCTGCATAGTAGACAGCGATGATGAAGTTGATGCCCATGTGCCACCAACCGATGAACTCGGTTTTACGGTTTAGGCGGCGGAAGGCGAGTGGGGAGGACGCCCGGGCACGGTGACCGATGACGTAGTCAAAGAAGAGGAAGGGCAGACCGGCAGTCAGCAGGGCGACCAGGTAGGGGATCATAAAGGCACCGCCGCCATTGTCATAGGCAACGTAGGGGAAACGCCAGATGTTGCCAAGACCCACGGCTGAACCGATGGCAGCAAAAATGAAGACCTTGCGGCTTGAGAAGCCTTCGCGCTTTTTGGGTGCGCTGGTTGAGGTAGAACTCATGATGGTAGTTCCTCAGTGTGTGTACATGTAGAAAGGCACCGTGGACGGCGCTTAAGGTGCTGCTGAACCTGGGCACGTAGGTGGTGCTGGTTATTGGTGCGGGCGCCTGCGGCTGGGTGTGCTGCTGAGCCTGAAGGCCAGGTTACCGGTGGGTAACCGACCTTTTGCTGTGTTGAAACATAACTCTCAACGCAGTAATGAAGCTATTCTACACATCAACTCTCATATGGTGGCCTTTGGTTTGTATTATAAACAGCAGTGCCCGCCAGCCATGAGGGCTGACGGGCACTTGAGAAGTACTTGGTCGACTAGTTATCGCGGTGCACTACGGCGTGTGCAAATGACTTAAGCGCTTCTTTAATGACCGAGGTAGGCAGGGGCTCAATAGCTGCGATGGCATCATCAGCCCAGCGGTAGGCTACCTGCCAGGCTTCTTCGGTGACCGGGTGGGCAGACAGGGCCGCCACAGCCTCTGCGAGTGCCTCGTCGCTGTTGAGGTCTCCGCGGATTATCTGCTGCACGTGTTGGGCTTCTAGGTCACCTGCTGCGGCTGCGCGGTCTAGCAGAATGGTGGGCAGGGTCGGTACGCCTTCGCGCAGGTCGGTGCCGGGGGTTTTGCCGGACGCCACGCCAGAGCTGGTGACATCAATGACGTCATCTGCCAGCTGGAAGGCTACGCCTACGAGCTCACCGTAGCGGGCCAGCATCTGCACGGTTGCTTCCGGTGAGTCCGAGAGAATGGTTCCGTAAGATCCGGCGGCTGCAATCAGAGAGCCGGTCTTGCCCTCAATGACCTTTATGTAGTGAGCAAGCAGGTCTTCGTGCTTCTCAGGCCCGGTTGTTTCAAAGAGCTGACCCAAGACCAGTCGCTCAAAGGTCTGAGCCTGCACCGCTAGGGCGCGTCCGCCCAGCTCCGAAACAATCAGGGAAGCCCGCGAGAAGATCAGGTCACCGGTCAAAATAGCCACAGAATTACCCCAAATATTCTGAGCGGTATCCACACCCCGACGCTTGGGGGCATCGTCCATGACATCGTCGTGGTACAGCGTTGCAAGGTGGGTCAGCTCAACCACCACGGCAGCGTCAATGACGCGGTCATTGATGCCGCCACCGGCTTCAGCTGCCAGGAGGGTCAAGAGGGGGCGCACCCGTTTGCCGCCTGCGGAGAGCAGGTGGCGTGAGGCAACATCAGCGAGGTGATTGGTCTGGGCTACAGCGCGCTCCAGTCGTACCTCAACCTCAGTGAGAGCCTCCAGAATCTTGGGCCCTAACACAGGGTCCTGGGCAATGGGATCAAAGCCCTTGGGCAGGTTGAAGTCAGCTTCGGGCATGAGGGCGTCTGCCGCTAGGGGTGAGCCGGTGGGTTCAGTCACGATGTCTTTCACAATCTTGGGGGTGCGCAATGTGCGCGTACAAGAGATGGCCGGTTTCTAGTCTACCGGCATCTTTCGGTTTAGTTTTTGGGTTTGAAACCGCGGTGGAGGGCCACAATACCGCCGGTAAGGTTGCGATACTGCACATCCTGCCAACCGGCCTCACGGAAGTGGCATGCCAGTTCGTCCTGGTTGGGCCAGGCAAGAATGGATTCAGCGAGGTAGACATAGCTTTCAGGGTTGGATGAAACTGCCCGTGCCACCGGTGGAATCAGCTTCATGATGTAGTTGCGGTAGACCAGGCGGAAGGGAGTGAAGGTGGGGGTTGAGAATTCGTTAATCACGATGCGTCCGCCAGGTTTGGTCACTCGGTAGAGCTCACGAAGTGCCTGAGGGTAGTCAGCCACATTGCGTAGCCCGTAGGACATGGTGACGGCGTCGAATTCCTCGTCGGCAAAGGGTAGGTTGGTGACATCTGCCTGGACAAACTCGATATCGGGGCGGCGGCGCCGGCCCACTGCCAGCATTCCTTCTGATAGGTCAGCAGCAACAACCTTCACCCCAGCGTCGGCAAAAGGCTCGGAGGAAGTGCCGGTGCCGGCTGCAATATCCAATACCTTTTGGCCGGGACGGGCGTCCACGGCGGCGACGGTTTGTTGGCGCCAGTATAGGTGCTGACCCAGCGACATAATGCCATTCATCAGGTCATAGCGTTCAGCTACCTGGTCAAACATTGAAGAGATGTCAGTGGTCTTTTTGTTAAGGTCTGCTCGGTTCACCCTGCTATTCTTTCATGTTTGCCCCTAAAGCTCATGCTGGTTATGGCGGGGGCTTAAAGAATCTTAGGGGTGGTGGGGTGGTCTTTGGTTACTGATGGGTCACATGGTGTGAGGTAGGATACTTAAACATAGCTATGTATATTCATGCATTATCTTGAATTTTTACTCAGCTACAGGCACAATAAGACATCAGATACTGCTTTATGCCCACACTTTTTAAGGACACCCCATGAAGAAAGCACCCTTTGCCCTCGCTGCGGCAGCCCTGATGTTGACTGCTTGCGGAAGCAGCGGCGGTACCACTGAATCCGGCATCTCTCTCATTGCAGAGGGCAAGCTGACTGTCTGCACCAACCCTCCCTACGCCCCCTTCGAATACGAAGAGAACGGCAAGATTGTAGGTCTGGACGCTGACATCGCCGCGGCTATCGCTGAAGACCTCGGCGTCACTTCAGAAATGTTCAGCACCTCTTTTGAGGGTATCCAGTCGGGCGTTGCGCTGTCCTCAGGGCAGTGTGATTTAGCACTTTCAGGTATCACCATCACCGAAGAACGCAAGAGCGTTATGAACTTCACCGAGGCTTATGTCGATGACAACCTCGCTGTGCTGGTTCCGTCAGGTTCATCCATTACCGGTGCTGCTGACTTGTCAGGCGCCAAGGTTGGCGTGCAGCAGGCAACCTCCGGTGAAAAGTACGCCCAGGACGCCGGTGCTAATACCGTGCAGTACGAAGACAACGGTCTTCTGCTGCAGGCTGTGCAGACCGGCCAGGTAGACGCCGTGGTCGGTAACATCACCGTGCTCTCAGAAATGCTGACCAGCGATGAGACCCTCACTGTTGTTGAAGAGATTGAAACCGGTGAGCAGATTGCTGGTGCGGTTGCTACCGAGAATTCAGATCTTCTTGAGGCTGCCAACAAGACCTTGGCAGCTATGGAAGAAGATGGCCGTATGGCGGATCTTCGTGAGAAGTACCTGGGTATTTCTGAGTAAACTGGTTCTCATATTCTGAAGCAAGGACGCCGCAGAACGGGTTTCGCGCGAAACCCGCGCTGCGGCGTCCTGCCCTTTATCCATATTTGACCTGCCAACGAACGGAAAACTTGATCATGGCACTGTCACCCCGGCAGAAACAAAACTACTGGCGCTACTCGCAGTATGCGCTGCTGGCTCTGATTGCAATCGTGCTGGTGATTGTCGCGGACTGGGGCACCCTGCGCGATAAAGTCTTCAACCCAGACATTATTGCCCACCAGTTCCCGGGCGTTATCACGGTAGCCCTCAAGAACACCCTTATCTATACCGCGCTGGGTTTCGTGGTGGGGCTCAGCCTGGGTGTGCTGCTGGCGTTGATGAAGATTTCTTCCATTGCACCATACCGCTGGATATCCACACTTTACATTGAGCTTTTCCGCGGTCTACCCGCCCTGCTAGTCTTCATTGCTTTTGGCTACGGTATTCCGTTGGCATTCGGTCTGCGTCTCAACAACTACGTCACGGTTATGCTTGCTTTAGGTATGGTCTCAGCAGCCTACATCGGTGAAGTGCTACGTGCCGGCCTTGAGGCAGTGCCCAAGGGTCAGTATGAGGCTGCCCGCTCATTGGGTATGGGGCACTCCCGCGCTATGATGACCGTTATCATCCCCCAGGCCTTCCGTATTGTTCTGCCCCCGTTGACCAACGAAATCATCCTGCTCACCAAGGATTCCTCCCTGGTCTACCTGCTGGGCATGTCTGTGGCCCAGTACGAACTCACCAAGTTTGGGCGTGAGGGCATTTCAGCTAGCGGCGCTGGTCTAACACCCCTGGTCGTAGCGGGCGCTTGCTATCTTATTATTACCGTTCCCTTAGGGCTGCTTGCCCGCCACTTCGAGAAGCGTGCTGGCGCGCGTTCCCGTAAGTAAATTCGGTTCAGCTCTACGTCTAAGGACACCTCATGACATCACATTCTGCTCCCGCCTCAGTCACTATCAAGGATCTGCACAAGTCCTACGGTGAAGTTGAAGTGCTCAAAGGTATTGATATCAACGTCAGCCCCGGTGAAGTGGTCTGTCTCATCGGCCCATCTGGCTCGGGTAAATCCACCCTGCTACGCTGCGTCAATCTTCTGGAGACTCCCAACTCAGGCCTGATCGAAGTTGCGGGTCACTCGGTTACTGACCCGGACGTAAATATCGACAAGATGCGCACTAATGTGGGCATGGTCTTTCAGCAATTCAATCTTTTCTCCCACCTCACCGTGCTTGAAAACTGCACCGTTGCTCAGATCAAGGTGCTGAAACGGTCCAAGGCTGAAGCTCAGAAGATTGCCCTCGAGAACCTCGAAAAGGTGGGCCTAGCTGACAAGGCAGGCCGCCACCCCGATCAGCTCTCGGGCGGTCAGCAGCAGCGCGTGGCTATCGCCCGTGCCCTGTCCATGGACCCCCAACTCATGCTCTTTGACGAACCGACCAGCGCCCTGGACCCCGAAACCGTGGGGGATGTACTCAGCATTATGCGCCAGCTCGCCGCCGAGGGGATGACCATGATTGTGGTGACCCACGAAATGGCCTTCGCCCGCGACGTCGCTGACCGCGTGGTCTTTATGGACGGTGGTGTTGTTGTTGAAGAGGGTCCCGCCCATGAGGTCATCGGCAACCCCCAGCATCAGCGCACTCAGCTTTTCCTCTCGCGCGTACTCAACCCCACCGCCCAGTAAAAAGCGGGGCACACGCCCTGAAACCTCCCAGCGCCGGCTAGATTTTTCTCAGCCGGCGCTGTGCTTTTAGGACCTGTACCGAATCAGCGATAAAGAAGGCGGCAGCCACCCAGATCAGTATGAAGCCAGCCCAGCGGCCAGTATTGAGCGTCTCGTGAGTAACGAAAAGAGCCAGCACGAACTGCATGGTGGGGGTCAGATATTGAACCATGCCAAGCATCGAGAGTGGCACCCGGGAAGCTGCCCCGGCAAACATTAAGAGGGGGACGGCGGTGACCAAGCCTGAGGCTGCAAGAATCCAGAAGTGGGCGGTTCCCTGCGTGAAGAGAGTGAGCTGATCGGTGGCTGCGAAATGCCAGATAATAAAAATGGCAAGGGGTGAGAGCAGTAGAGTCTCAACGGTCAGTGAGACAACCGCTGGAACGTTTCCAGCCTGTTTTTTTAGCAGACCATACAGACCGAAGCTAAAAGCCAGCCCCAATCCCAGCCAGGGCACAGACCCGTAGAAGAAACACATGACGAGCACTGCTAGAGCTGCTATAGCGATACCGGCCCACTGCAACGTCCTCAGCTTTTCGCCTAGAATTACTACCCCCAGAGCTACCGAGACGATGGGGTTGATGTAGTAGCCCAAAGATGCTTCCATGACATTTCCACTGGTGGTTGCAATGATGTAGAGCAACCAGTTAGCAAAAATAAGCAGCCCCGCAATTCCCAGTAAGAGAAGGGTGCGCGGTCTGGCTAGCACCCTGCGAAGCGCTGGGTACTGGCGGGTGAGCGGCACCAAAATTGCGCAGAAAAGCAGGCTAAAGAGCACTCTCTCCGCCACGATTTCAAAGGGTGTGGCTGGGGCAGTCAGTAAGAAATAGAGTGGGAAAACACCCCAAATAAGGTAGCAAAGAAAAACATAGATTACCCCGCGGTTTGCAGGCTCTTTGCTCTCTGGGTGCGTCATGATTCCTGGTCTTACGCGGGGCAGAGAAGGGGCGGTAACACCTGTGTAGTGCTACCGCCCCATCTGGATGGTGGTGGTTTAGAGACCGAAGAAGCGGCTGAAGAAGCCCTTCTTCTCTTCCTTAGGCTGAGGCTTAGTTGCAGCCTCAGCGCGTTCGGCTTCAAAGTCAGGTGCTGCGCCTGCCAGGCGAATGTCGCCACCTGCCTGCTCCGTAGCCTGATCCTGGTTTGTTTCAAGATCGCCAGCAGCCAGCGAACCTGCGGTCTGCTCGGTCTGAACGGACTCTCCCTCGGAAGTCAGCAGCTCATTATCTTCATCTTCGGTTGCGGTGACGATGTCCTCATCAGCAATGGTGCTGGTAGTGACACGGCCGGGCTGAGCATCCTCGGTGGGCTCTTGATCAAAGGGCTGGTCAGCGTTGGGGTAGACGCGGTCGGTTGATACCGTACCCTCCACCTCTTCAGCCTTCGCCTTTTCTGCTGCACGAGCTTCAGCCTCAGCAAGTGCCTGCAGACGAGCTTCTTCAGCTGCCAGTTCCTCAGCCTCGGCTAGACGGGCAGCCTCGGCACGGGCCTCGTCTTCACGGGCGGCTTCTTCAGCAGCTGCCTGAGCCTGCGCTTCGCGTGCAGCCATTTGCTCAGCTGCTTCAGCTGCAGCTAGGCGCTCAACCTCGTCACGCTCGGCGACGAGCTGTTCCCTCTGGTCCTGAGCGGCTATAGCCAAGCGGGCCAATTCATCTGCTCCAACGGTAGGCTCGGCAGCTTCAATCCCTGAGATCTTGCCTTGATCAAACCAGAGGCGCAGCGCGCCGTCGGTAGCAGTAATGACAGCAGTTGCTTCGGTGTCCCACGCAATGTGGGCACCGCGTAGCTTGGCATAGGAATCTACGGCGCGCAGGTGGTTCACAGCAGTACCAGTTTGTAGAGCCTGCGCCATGACCTGACCCATACGGTTAACGGTGGGGGCATCGAGTTCTAGCTGTGACCCCTCTAGGAGAATCCAGGCACGCACACCTGCACCGGCGGTAACCGGGTAGTGCGCGTAAGCCCCGGTCAGGGTCTTAGCTGCCAGAGTGAGCTTACGAGCCAGACCCTCGTCCAAGGGGAGCTCATCGGTGGTCAGTTCGGAAATACCGTGTTGTGCGCCGCCAGTACGAGTCTGCACTGCCGCTGAGACCACGCGCTCGGGGAAATGCCCGAGCTCCTGCCAGGACCAAATCCAGGAACCGCGGTTCTCTGACTCTGTGCCGAGCAGATAGGGGGTCAGGGTGACGGAGTCATCAGACTGGAGGGTGAATGACGGTGCAGAGAAATCCACCGTCCATTCTGCGCCTCCTGAAATTTCAGCAAGGCGGGCCTGGTATTCGGTGGAAATAAAGATTGAATCGTCAATCAGATCCTGCAGTGTTGTAGTCATAGCCTTAAGGCTAACAACTGTTGCCGGGTTGGTGCACATTTTCTGCTACAAGACGTCCACTATTTACTACTTTCTTTATCTGCTCAGTAGTGAGCTGTGAGAAGAGCCAAAGACCTGGTGCTTACTTTCTTGGTTTAATGGGAGGTAAGAAGTGAAGAGCGGGCTTCACGAGAACCCCGCAAACCAAGGAACAGGTACTGATGAGTATGTCTGAAACCCGCCCCTGCTATAGACCAGAAGATCGCCCCGCCATGGTGCAGGAGGCCTTAAACGGTATTGGTAGCTGGATGCTGGGTGCGGCACGGCTGGAACCGGGCTGGGATGAGCTGACGCTAGATATAAAACCCTTATCTGACGCTATTTTTGTGAGAATCACCGAGTCGAGGGGCGGTCAAGATTACGTAGGGTCTACAGGGCCGGTGAAGCAAGACAGCCCGGTGGTCGCTGATATTGAAAAACTTCAGCATGCTGCTTTCGTTGAGGGGCAGGGCAGCTGGTTCACCGCATCGGTAGTGGTGATTGCTACCGGTTGGCCCTCGCCCCAGTATCAGATTGGGGCCTCCTATGATTACTCCCATGAACCTCAGGACTGGGGTGGTGAAGGAGGCCTGACCGGCAGGGATATTCGTTCCCACCTTAAGACCTTCCCTCGTTCCGAAGGTCAGCTGCCGCAGTGGGCAGCCACCCGTCTAGCCGGACGTCGCGGTTTGGGGATAGCTGATGCCCCCGCTGCATCCGGGGTAGACGAAGTGAACCCTTACCTCAACTCGGCCCTACAAGCATTTGCTGCCCAGCGCAGCGAGGCAGCGCTCGCTAACGTGGTAAGGGCATGCGAGGGCGGCAACGTCGTTATGGATATCTCGCAGAGCACTACGTCGGATAACGGTGCTCTCCAGGTGCGCTACCAGGTATTGAGCTTAACGAACGGCTTGAAAGCTCTCACGGCCTACTCCTCACCTGAACAGGCGAAGAACGCTGCTGCAAGGTTGGGTGGGGGAGACCTGCGGCTACAGGTAGAGCCTGCCATGAAAGTTTTCTTGCAGGTAGTCCATGATGAGGCCATTGATGTGCTGGTGCTTGACCCCCAAACACCGCAGGAGTGCTTTATTGAAAAAGCTCAGCTCCAGTGGGCAGTGAGCACCCCGCACAACGAGCCGGCCAAGAGGGCGCTGGTTGAAGGTGATATGCGCAGTCTGCTCACCGCTTTAGGGGCCCCTGCCTCAGTTCTTCTCATGGGAGTGCGTCAAGGTGATACCGCTGGCCGCCCCGTGGTGATGCGCAATGATGGCGCTGAGGAAGGAAAAACGGCTTTGGTCTTTACCTCAGCCACCGAAATAGCTGCCTTGGATCCCTCACTTGAAGTGCGCACCGCCCCGGCGATGGAGGTATTGAAACTGCTCGCAGCGGGTGATGCTGATCGGGTGCGCATCAACGCGCTTAACCCGCATGCAACTCTGCCTATGCAGCAGGTTCGAGAACTTATTTCAATAGTAGAATCTCAGTAGTTCATGATGCTTTTGGTCAGGAGTCTCTCATGACTGGTGCCCTGCGTGCCCTCGGCTTTTTTGTTGCTCGGCATGCCCGAGCGACGGTGTCAGTATGGCTGCTCCTTTTAGTGTTGGCCGGTGTTGGAGCACTGACCCTGTCCAAAGGCGCCACTGCCCAGTACACAATTCCCGGTGCAGCTTTTACAACGGTCCAAGAGGATTTACAGGCTAAGATTCCTGAAAAAGGAGTCGCTAGAGGCCAAATCATCATTGAATCGTCCACAGGCTTTTCACCGAATCAGCGCGAAGCGGTTGCAGATGCGCTTACCTCAGCCGCTGAATTGCCCGATATCGCCGGTGTGCTTGACCCCTTCATTACTGCTGAGAAAAGAGCTGACGCCGAGGAGGGCCTGGAGGCCGCCCGGCCTCAGCTTGCGGAAGCTCAGACCCAGCTAGAGCAGGGTAAGGCTGCTGCTGCCGTAGCTCGCTCAGCATTGCCGGAAGGGCTCAGCGAAGAGGCTATCGCAGACATTGCCCCGGAATTGCTGGCCCAGGAAAAGGAACTTGAGCGGGCGGAAGTCAATCTCAAACGGGAAGAAGACAGCCTAGTAACGGGCGAGCGTGAGCTAGCCCTCGCCGGTGAAACAGATACCATCAGCGCTGATGGTACAGCTGCCCTCGTTACCCTCGCTTTGAGTAAGGACCCTAACTCGCTGACTCCCCAAGAGCGAGAAAATATCTTTGCGGCCTTTAATGTTCTTGAAGATCAGGGGATGACGGTCAACTACAGCTATGAACTGGCTTCGGATGTTTCTGGTGTGGTTGGAGCCTCAGAAGCACTCGGCCTAACGGTCGCTTTCTTGGTTCTGCTCGTTACACTCGGAACGGTTCTAGCGGCAGGTTTGCCTCTGATTCTCGCGCTTGTAGGTGCGGGCGTGGGAGTTGGGTTCGTCTATGCCAGTACAGCTTTTGTGGGAATGACAGCGACTGACCCGGTGCTAGCTCTGATGCTAGGGCTGGGCGTAGGCATTGACTATGCCCTGCTCATCCTTTACCGCTTCCGCGAGGAACTCATATCGGGCAAGGGCGTACAAGAGGCGGTTGCAGATGCCAACTCAACTGCGGGGCATTCGGTGCTTTTTGCGGGTCTCACCAACATTATTGCGCTTGCGGCCCTGACCCTTACAGGCCTACCTTTTCTCTCCATCATGGGATTGGCCGGAGCCTTCGCTGTAGCCCTGGTTATTACTTCTTCTCTTACACTCGTTCCCGCTGTACTCTCGCTTCTGGGCTACCGTGTACTCACTAAAAAACAGCGGGAGACCGCGAGCTGTTCCCAACCAGCTCACAAGGACACTCAGCATCTGCCCCAAAATCGTAGGGAGGCAATTGCCCAGCTAGAGAGTGCCCGCGGTGGCTGGGGAGGCTTCGTCACCCGCCGCCCGGTGAGCATGATTCTGCTATCACTGGCAATCTTGCTCATTGCCATTATTCCCACCGCCTCGCTCCGTTTGGGTCTGCCCGATGGCTCCTACCAAACGCCGGACTCCACTGCCTTTGCCGCCTACAATTCCATCAGCGAGCACTTTGGCGAAGGGGCTAATGGCCCTATCTACGCGAAGGTTACTCTTGCAGTACCCACTGACGAGGATCGCCTGCGGGCTGTCGCCCTTGATGTGGCCGACCGGCTCACGACTAAGGACATCGATAGCATAGCAATTGGGGCAATCAGCAAAGACCAAAGCACCGCCCTCCTAGCCTTCTTCCCGGCAGAGGGACCTAGCGCCGATAGCACTGCTGAGACCGTGCACTCCATGGTAGAGAAAATAGAAGCCACGGAGAAAGCAACTGCTACGACTGTAGGGTTAACAGGTCAAACTGTCGCTAACCTTCAAATTTCAGAGCGCATCTCCAGCTCAGTGCCACTTTACCTGTGTGTAGTTATTAGCCTCTGCCTCGTTCTTATGGCTTTTGTTTTCAGGTCCCTGCTGGTGCCGCTCATGGCAACAATCGGCTTTTTGCTTTCTACCCTGGCGTCTTTTGGCGCTGTGGTGGCTGTCTACCAATGGGGATGGCTGGGGGATTTCTTCGGGGTCACTCAACCCGGCCCCATCCTGGCCTTTCTGCCCATCTTACTGATCGGCATACTCTTCGGGCTGTCGGTGGACTATCAGATTTTTATCGTCTCAGGCATGCGAGACGCTCACAGGGCTGGACATCTTGCGCAGGACGCCGTTTTGCTGGGGTACCGTCAGGGCGGCAGAGTCGTTACCGCCTGTGGGGTGATTATGATTGCCGTATTCGCCGGCTTCATATTCTCTCATCTTACGGCGGTACGGCCCATCGGCTTCGCCCTAGCGCTTGGAGTGGCCATGGACGCATTCCTGATTCGTACCACCTTCATTCCTGCCACCATGTACCTTCTAGGGGAGAAGGCCTGGTACTGGCCTTTCGGGGCAAAAGAAGGAGGCACGCAGGAAGAAAGTCCCAAGCATGTAGCCCAATAGGTTACGGATCCACAGCCTTGAATCAAAGCTCACGGGTGATTCAAAACTGTGTTAGAAATCCGCTGACCCTTAGCGTGCCTGCTGGTCCGCTAGCTCAGCTGCTGATTTGCTCTGACAACTGGTGCAGATACCCTGATAGAGGACGTCCGCGCTCAGCAAAGTCATACCGTTGAGGCTTTGGGGGGCCAGGCAAGGCGCGCTTCCGATGGCGCAATCGACATCCTCAATCCTGCCGCATCTAATACAGACTGCGTGGTGGTGATTATCGCCGGTTCTGGTTTCGAAGAGAGCAGCAGACCCCGGGGGATCAAACTTGCGCAACATATTGATATCCGTTAAATCAGCTAGGACTACGTAGACCGACTGCACGGTGATATGAGGAAGCTCTACTCTTACCGCTTTGACTATGGTATCGGCTGTAGAATGCGGGTGCTCGTGCACCGCTGTGAGAACAGCGAGCCTTTGCTTGGTAACCCGCCTACCTTTGGACCGAAGCTGGGCTGACCATCTTTCGTGATGGGCGCTCGCTGGCGCTGGGGTGTAACCAGGAAGGTGGTGGCAACCGTCTGCTGATGAGGTGTCATTGTAAGAGGTCATCCCCCCACTTTAAGCTTGTTCAGAATATTTCACAATAAGCGGCGTATGTGGATCGAGTTTTGACTTTGGCGGTAGTTTTTCTGTGAATCCCGGCTTTCTGAAGCTATCTCCAGAGAGATTGCTGTGCGTAAGCACTCTTCGTAACATCCCCTAAGGTGCTATTTTGCCTTGTCAGATGCTATAAGAAAAAAACTTTACAAAAAAATTATTCTTTTTCTGAATTTTCGCGTCATGTTTTACCCTAAAACCACTCTTTATCTATGACAGTACAAAACTGTCACTGAGCAGACCGGTGCTATTACTAGTCAGATGGCCCGGAGGCTCGGTTTCTCTGTGGTCTTGGGAAATCACAGAGATAGTAATAGCGGACAACATATGTGCAAAGGTCATGGAGACCAGCGCACTTGGGGCGGAAGACCTTAGCTGTACTGGGAAGCAGTTAAGGAACGAAGCTTGGTAGCATCCCCCGATGCTACCCGGGAGGCTACCTCCGCTGAAAAGAACGGTAGCCCCCCACACCTGACAGGCATAGTAAGTGCAGGGCCGTTCGCGGGCTCTGCATCGTACATGCTCGCTACATTAGAACTAGAGAAAAAGAGAGCAACAGGTAACACGACCGTTCGCGGGTGGTGATACCAGTAAGCGCTTGAACTGCATACTGAAAAGACCTACAAAGCCTAAGAGGAAAGAATGCTATCGCAAGCGTTCAGCCCGGAATACCGCGTGGTGTGTTCTGGCTCTAGGGTCGCAATAGTTTGGCTAAGGCCCGGGGCCTTAGCCAAACTACTTTTTTATCTACATCACTCTTTTGCTGTGACATTTTATTGAGTCTCATTTGTCGATAGACTGAAAGACAGCCCCTTTTTGACTAGGCGGGGCGTGTCTTTGATGGGGAGCTTTTATGCCGCAGCGTAACGCCACTACTACGGCGCATAGCGGGCCGTCTGATGAACTGTTGCTATCTGATATCCGTGAAGGGAAGCTGGATTCCTACGGTATTTTGTACGAGCGCTACGTCAGCATGGCCCGGGCCGTCGCTATCAAACATACTTCTAACCCCACTCTGTCAGAAGATATTGTTTCTGAGGCCTTTGTTCGCATACTCCAGGCGCTCAAAAATGGTAAAGGCCCCAAGACATTTATGGGCGGTTACCTAGCGACCACTATCGCCCACCTGGCAGCTGAAAACGGGCTTATTCGTCAGAAAGAAGTTCCCAGTGAGGATAACTACCTCGAGTCAGCTAGCTCCATAGATGAAACGGTGCTCCACCTGAATGACTCCGATGAGCTTATTGCCGCCTTCACATCCCTGCCCGAACGGTGGCAGACAGTTTTGTGGATGACCGAGGTTGAAGCAAAGAAGCCGCGCGAGGTCGCCATGAGCCTCAACCTTTCAGCCAATGCTGTGTCAGCTTTAGCTACCCGTGCCCGTGAGAGCCTCAGAGAAGAGTTTTTGAAGGCACACCAAAATGCTCCTAAAACCCGTGAATGTGAACAGTACAACCCGCACCTCAGCTCCATGGTTCGTGGGTCTCTCACCAGGAAGCGCACCGAGGCACTTCGGGTTCACCTGGCAGAGTGTAGCTACTGCACCTCTGAATACCTCACGCTATCCGGAATCAACAAGTCAATGCGTGTGTGGGTTTTTCCTGTTTTGGCCGGGCTACTGCCGATAGTTACCGACAGCTCACGCGTGCTAGTGCCCTTCCTTACCGGTGCTACAGCCACCGGCGTAACCGCCGGCGGCAGCGCGTCGCTAGGCGGAATGAATAAGAAGCCTATTCCACGTCACCCAACACTTGCAGGTACCGCCGCCGTTATCACCGCTGTGCTCGCTCTTGTGGGAGGCATCGTGATGGTCGGCAATTCACACGTGGATGATTCTGCCGAATCCACCACAGATTCCCAAGCAGCACAGGGCCTCTCAATACCTCAGACTGAGGAAGTATCAGACTCTGACGGTAATCAAGACAAGGGGGGAGGGGGAGCAGAAAATGACGCTGCCGGTGCCAGTGCTGCTGACAAGGTGCAGAGCCAGAATGCAAGCTCGGATAGATCTGACCGCTCTTTAGCTGATGAAGCAAGCAACCCTGAGATGGCCCCAGCTTCACAAGGACTAGATGGGGCGGTTGGGGCACAATCGCTCGAAGAAGATGTTGTTAGTGAATCCTCTGATGAATCTTCTGTTGGCAGTGCAGATGGTGCTGGGGGAAGCAACAGCACTTCCTCAGAGGAATCCTTGGAGGTTTCCGATTCCTTAGCACCCGGTCCCCAACTAGAGCAGGAATCCGCGAGAGATGGGGATGGAACTCCATCTGATGCAGGATTACCTGGCAATGTTGAGGGTAACGGGGCAGCTACTGATCCTTTATCTCCCGCGGTTTCAAATGACCCCGATAATCCTATTGATCCCACCAATCCGATTGCCCCCCTGCCGCCAGCAGAATCTGCTGAGCCTGTGGAACCGGTTGAACCGGTTGAACCGGTTGAACCGGTTGAACCGGTTGAGCCTGTGGAACCGGTTGAGCCGGTTGAGCCTGTGGAACCAGTTGAGCCAGCTGAGCCTGTGGAACCGGTTGAGCCAGTGGAACCAGTTGAGCCGGTTGAGCCCGTGGAACCAGTTGAGCCGGTTGAGCCTGTGGAACCAGCTACCCCGGCTGATCCTAACGATTGGGTAGGAACCCCTGAATACCAAGAATTTATGCAGAGCGTGCCCTGGGATGCCTTCGGTCAACCCATCGCCGGCAACAGTCTTTGCATCATTCGTTATTCGGTCTGGGATGAACAAGTATTCTTTATAACCTATATCCCCCAGGTGGTTTTGGAGCACCCCCATGCCATCTATATTCTTAAGGAATTTCTGGGTTTACCCTCTATTGATGTGGTAGCTTGCTACCGCTAAAGGTATGGGCTGGTCGTCAGCAGCCCATGGGTTGATAGCCCTCAGCTGACAAGCTCCCTCCACGGAGTGATGAGGTTTATTCTTTAATAAAGACCGGCACGCTGGCGGTCATCAACAGTAGAAAGGCTAAAAGTGCAGCACCACCACAATAACGGCCTAAAAACGGCGCTACTCCTGGGCTCCATGATTGGCTTCTTGCTCCTCATCGGCGCTGGTCTCGCGGCCTTTACCCGTAGTTCAATTTGGATTCTGCTGTTCGGTTTGCTGGGTGTGATTACCGTTGCCTACACCTACTGGAACTCCGATAAACTGGCTATTAAGTCGATGAAGGCCTACCCCGTTACCCGTGAACAGGTACCAGGTCTTTACTCCATTGTTGAGGAACTTTCAGCTAAAGCCGGCCAGCCTATGCCACGCCTCTACGTGGCCCCCACAATGACCCCTAATGCCTTCGCTACCGGCCGTAACCCGCAGAATGCTGCTGTGTGCTGCACCGAGGGCATCCTCCAGCTTTTAGATGAGCGCGAAATGCGAGGGGTGTTAGGGCATGAACTGATGCATGTTTATAACCGTGATATTTTGACCGGTTCTATCGCAGCAGCGGTTGCCTCGGTGATTGGTACGGTAGCCAATTTTGCTTCATTTGGCATGATGTTTGGTGGCGGCGGCAATAACGAAAACCGTGGTGGTGGTCTTCTCTTCTCACTGCTGATTGCCCTCTTTGCACCTCTCGCTGCTGGTATCATGCAAATGGCTATTAGCCGTACCCGTGAATATGATGCTGATGAGGACGGCGCGCAGCTGACCGGTGACCCGCTGGGGCTGGCTTCTGCTCTGCACAAACTTGAAAACGGCATTTCACGCTATCCCATGAACCCCAATAACCGGCAGGTGGCGGGAACTGCCTCCATGATGATTGCCAATCCCTTTCGTGGGGGTAGTGTGAAGAACATGATGTCCACTCACCCGCCCATGGCTGACCGCATTGCTCGTCTTGAAGCGATGGCTCGGGGGAACGGTCAGCTCTAAGCTCTCGGCACTCTACGTCTAATAAAACCAACCCCTACCGGGTAAACCCGGTAGGGGTTGTGAGGTTCTGCGAGGCTAGGCCAATTGGCCTTTAGCGGTAGTTCATAAACTGAAGATCTACCTCAAGGTCAGCACCCTTTAGCAGTGCGATAACGTCCTGCAGATCGTCGCGAGATTTTGAGGTAACGCGCAACTCATCACCCTGAATGGTTGCCTTAACGCTCTTGGGGCCTTCATCTCGGATAAGTTTCGTGATTTTTTTAGCCTGGTCTTGGGCGATACCTTCTTTGATAGAAGATTCGATACGGTATTCCTTACCAGATGCATAGGGGTCACCGGCGTCCAGAGATTTGAGCGAGATGCCACGTTTAACCAGTTTGGACTGGAAAACATCGAGCACAGCTAGAGCTCGCTCCTCTGAATTAGCCTTAATGAGAATTTTCTCGCCCGAGAAATCAATCTCAGCGCCAACGCCGCGGAAGTCGTAGCGCTGCGCTACTTCTTTTTGAGCTTGGTTGAGCGCGTTAGAAATCTCTTGTTTATCAACCTTAGAGACAACGTCGAATGATGAATCGCTAGCCATGAGCGCGCCTTCTTTCGTGGATAGATAGAGCGGTATAGGCCCCACGGGTGCGGGGTGGTGTTACCTATAACGGTACCTTGTCTTAGGGCCTTCTCGCTCAGAATATAAATCGTTATGAAACTGTCACTAAATTCTCAGGAAGGATTAACCTTGATGGACGAGAATAGGGGGTATGTTCGAAAACAGAAAAGAGATACGGGCACCCCACGGGGGCAATGCACTGTCATCTGACCCGCTCGCTGAAATGAAGGTGAGCGAAGAACAGGTTCAACGCGACTACAAAAACCTGATTGCTGAACTTGACCAGGAGAGTTTCTCTCAAGAGACTGAACCTCTAGATTTTGCGCCTAATCTTGGCTCAACACTCTATGTTGAAGCCCTCCGCGCACGCTTTGAGGGCGTCAAAGAAAATCTCGGTCGTGAAATTCTCAGCGGTATGTGCACCGTGGAGCAGGCTTATACCTATCTTGAAAACATGGAGATTTCGCTCTTGCTAGAGCAGGAGCTGTCCCTCACGGTTACCTCCTAAAACAGTCGCCCAAGCCTCTGGTTTCGTAGGCTTAGTCACAGATACCACCTAGAGTTTGCAAACTCTGCAAAGGCGTGTAAAGTATTCTACTGTTCGCTCAAACGAACGGTTCAAGAAATTGAACACGGCAGATTACCCGAGCGGCCAAAGGGGGCTGACTGTAAATCAGCTGGCATTGCCTACGGGGGTTCAAATCCCTCATCTGCCACAAACAATCCCGGTTCTTATGAACCGGGATTTTTTGTTTAAACTTCCCTTTACTCACCGGGTAAGGGCTACCGGTGCTACACCAGGATCTCAGACGTTTACTCAAAGTTAATTTAGACAGAACCCTCCGTAATCTTGAATGATTCCAGAAAACTGATTTAGAATGGGAGTATGGAAAGCAAGCAAATTACGGAGGCCCTCAGGGGTGCCGGCTTGCGCGTAACTGCCCCTCGCGTAACGACGATTGGCGTGGTCGCTGAGCAACCCCATCTGCAGGCTGATGCCATCGCAGCGGAGGTGCGCAAGCGGCTGGGTTCAGTCTCGACGCAGGCTATTTACGACATTCTCAACGCCCTCACAAGCGCTGGGATTCTGCGACGGGCCGCAGTGGACGGAAGGACATCGCGGTTCGAATTGGATTCAGGGGATAACCACCACCATATTGTCTGCACCGTGTGCGGGCGACTGGAGGACATTCCCTGCTTCGAGCAGGCGACACCCTGCATGCACCCGCCAAAGGGCACAGGCTTCGATATAAAAATCGCTGAAGTGCTCTTTCGGGGAGTGTGTGCCGATTGTCAAACCCCTTAACACAAGAAGGAGAACGACCTTGAAGTTCGACCCCACCATCCCCTCGACGACCGAAACCGGTGAGCGTCGTCAGTCAGATGCTCACTCACTATCTGTGGGCAATGACGGCCCCCTGCTGCTGCACGACGTAGCTCTGGTACAGAAGCTAGCACGCTTCGACCGTGAGCGTGTGCCCGAGCGCAGCCCCCACGCTAAGGGCTCCGGCGCCTTCGGTGAACTGGAAGTCACCGAAGACGTTTCCCAGTACACCAAGGCAGACTTCCTGCAGCCCGGTCAGAAGACCCGCATGCTGGCACGCTTCTCCACCGTTGCAGGTGAGCTCGGCTCACCCGATACCTGGCGCGATGTGCGCGGTTTCTCGCTGAAGTTCTACACCGAAGAGGGTAACTTCGACATGGTGGGTAACAATACCCCCATCTTCTTCGTGCGTGATCCCATGAAGTTCCCCGACTTCATCCACTCCCAGAAGCGTTTGCCCGATTCAGGACTGCGCGATGGCAACATGCAGTGGGACTTTTGGACTCGTTCACCCGAGTCCGCTCACCAGGTCACCTACCTGATGGGCGACCGCGGTCTGCCTATTAGCTGGCGCCACATGAACGGTTACTCATCCCACACCTACATGTGGGTCAACGAGAGTGGCGAGAAGTTCTGGGTCAAGTACCACTTCCTTACCGACCAGGGCGTAGAGAACTTCACTAACGAAGAAGCTGAAGCGCTCGCTGGTAAAGATGCCGACTATCACCGTCGTGACCTCTTTGACTCCATCAAGAAGGGCGACTTCCCCAGCTGGACCATGTACGTTCAGATCATGCCTTACGAGGACGCCAAGAAGTACCGCTTCAATCCCTTCGACCTGACCAAGACCTGGTCAAAGAAGGACTATCCACGCATCAAGGTTGGACGTTTCACTCTGAACGAGAACCCCGTCAACCACTTTGCACAGATTGAACAGGCTGCATTCTCGCCCTCCAACACCGTTCCAGGTACCGGCATCAGCCCCGACAAGATGCTCATCGGCCGTGTTTTCTCATACCCCGATGCTCAGCGTCACCGCATTGGCACTAACTACAACCAGCTGCCAGTGAACGCTCCCATCAACGCGGTAAACTCGTACGACAAGGAAGGCCACATGCAATACTTCCACAGCGGCGATGCTCCCGTTTATGCACCCAACTCCTACGGCCGCGGTCATCAGAGCGATGACAACGCTGTTGTAGATAACGGCTGGGAAGCAGATGGCGCCCTGGTGCGCGCAGCTTACACCCTGCACGCTGAGGACGATGACTTCGGTCAGGCACGCACCTTGCTGCGCGAGGTTTACACCGAAGAGCAGCGCGAGCGTATGCTGGACACCCTGGCAGGTCAAGCACCTGACCTGGACGACATCATCTACCCCCGCTTCATCCAGTACTGGAAGAACGTGGATGCTGACTTCGGCGCCAAGCTCGAAGCCCGCGGCCGCGATGGCCAGGGTGGGGATGACCCCGTTGGTGCCGGCGAAGCATAAGCTTCACCCTTGCTAGCTCAGAAGCCCACCTTCTCAGGGAGAAGGTGGGCTTCTTGCTGGTCGTTGAGAGTTCTTTCAAAGTGAAACCGCTTGGAAAAACACCGCTAAACCTGTAGCGTGTTTTTCATGGCAACCATTGAAATCACGCAAGAAAACCTCACCCAGAACGTCGAATCATCAGACATTCTCTTTCTCGACTTCTGGGCCGACTGGTGCGGCCCCTGTAAGCAGTTCGCTCCTATCTACGAAGAGGCTTCGCAGAAGCACGAGAACATCACCTTCGGCAAAGTAGATACCGAGGACCAGCAGCAGCTCGCAGCCGCTGCGGGCATCACCTCTATCCCCACCATTATGGGCTTCCGTGAAGGAGTGCTCGTTTTCTCTCAACCCGGCGCGTTGAACGCTCAGCAGTTCGATCAGGTTATCGAAGCCGTTCAGGGCCTCGATATGGCTGAAGTTCACCAGCAGGTCGCTGACGCCGAAAAGGCTCAGCAAGAAAACGCCGAATAAGCTTTCAACAAGTTTTCTGGCCGCCACCGGGTGCTACCCGGTGGCGGTTTTTCTATGGGGAAAGTTAGAAGGACCGGTGATCTTCTGGAGCTAGACGAGCTGCGCGGCGTGGCTCAGAAATGCCCGCAGCCTTAATTAGGCTAACGACCCGTTGCCGATGCCCTCGATAGGGGGCTAATAGCTCAACCATGCGCGCATCGTCCCCGCGCCTGCCGTCAAAGGCATAGGTTACATGGTGTGCCAGGTGGTAGTCACCCACCGATACCGCATCGGGGTGCCCGCAGAAACGCTGTAGAGTCTCAGAGATCGTCCATGGCCCTACACCGGGTAAGGACGCCAAGGCCCGCGCTAGGGGTGCCACATCACCTGCTGATGCCAGGCGTTCAAAAGAATTTGCGGTTCGCGCGTACTGCACAATGGCATCAGACCGGGCACGGTCGTAACCGGCCCGATGCCAGGTCCACGAGGGGATACTTGTAAATACTGAGGCTTCAGGGAAGATGAGCATACCGGCAGGCTGGTCCGGCTCACCGGTGGCAGGCACCGGCTGACCATACTGACGCAGCAGGGCACGCATGCCGCCCATCGCCTCGATACCTGTCACCCTTTGCTCGGTAATCGCCTGAATCAGGTTCTGGCTGAGCAGACCGATGGCAGGTAACCGTAAACCCGGATTGTGCGCACGAGTAATTTGTAGGCGCTGGGGGAGGAGCTCCCAGGTATCCGACCCGTAGAAAGCAGACCAGTGGTCATCTTCACCCAGCCAGGCGGGAACCCTGCGGGCAAAAGACTCAAAATCAGCAACGGCCTGGGCGCCAGTAGCCTCAGACCAGAGGGTGACCGCCACTGGAGCTTCTAAACCTCCCCCGGCTTCCCGGCGAAAGCGAACCAGAAGACCGGTGCTGCCCTCGCGGGCTGTAGCCCAGTAAGCCTGTCCGCGAACATCCTTCACCGATCTGAAGAGCGGGTCAAAAGTGCCACGCTGCAGGGGAGCAAAGGTCTGCCCCAGGTGCAACCTGTGGCTTGGCTCAAGGGTGAAGGACGCCCGCAACATGGTCACCATTTTCTCATGACTACCAATGGATAAGTTGAAGAGAGCCTCCTCTATACTGGGACGGACAGATTTTAGCCGCATCTAAGAGGCTCATGGCACCGTTAGCTTTACTCCCGGAGACACACCGCACCCGCGCGCGGGCGCTCGCTGCTGCCCTTGCGTTGGTCGTTTTTGCGCTCTATAGCCTTTACTCCTGGTTTCAATGGCGCCATTTTGTCATCCCCTCTTGGGACTTGGGAATCTTTGCTCAGCTGGCCAAGGCTTATGCCAACAGCCAAGCCCCCATCGTCCCTATTAAGGGTGAGGGCTTTAATCTGCTGGGGGACCACTTTCACCCCATCACACTTCTCCTGACGCCCTTCTACTATGTGTGGCCCAGTCCAGCAACCTTGCTCTACGTGCAAAATGCTCTGATTGCGTTATCGGTCTACCTGCTGGTGCGGTTTGCTCAGCAGGTGCTACCTACCGTCTCAGCTCTCTGCCTGGGCGTTGCGTATGCACTCAGCTTTGGGGTGCAACAGGCCGTTTCCGTGCAGTTCCACGAGGTGGCTTTTGCTTTGCCTCTGCTGGTCATGTCCCTGGGCTACCTGGTAATTTCAAGGGTGACTGATCAGCCTGCAAAAGCGCTGCGGAGGGCCGTCTACTGGGCCGCCCCGCTTGTCTTTGTCAAAGAGGATATCGGTATTACGGTCACCGCTATAGGGCTGGTCGCCCTGCTTCGTACCGGCTGGTTGAGGCAAGCTACTGACCTAGTGTTCCCCTCAGCGAGTAAAGACCCCACCACTGTGCGTCAGCGTCTGCGCACCGCTCTTTCATCCTGGATCAGTACCCCTGCTGTTGCGGAAACAAGCGTGCTGGCGCTGTGGGGCCTCACCTGGTCCCTGCTCGCTGTAGGGCTGATTCTGCCCTACTTCAACACCGGGGGAATCTTCGACTACTCCGATAAACTGGATGTGGGAGCTGCTATCGGTAACCCACTGGGTGCTCTGGCCCAGTTCTTCTACCCCTGGCAAAAATCAGCCTCCCTGGGGCTCATTCTGCTGGTCGGCGTCCTCGCCTGGGTAGCTAGTCCTCTAGCCCTCATTGCCCTCCCCACCCTCCTTTGGCGTTTCCTCTCCCCGCAGGAGGGCTATTGGCTTTCGACCTGGCACTACTCCCTGGTGCTCATGCCCATTGTTTTTCTAGCGCTACTGGATGTCTGTGCGCGGCCCCAGCGAACTGAAGGTGGGGGAACGGGCAGGAGCGCTCGCTTCCGGCAGTCTTACCGCCGCCTAGCACCCCAGGGTCTGCCCGCGCTAGCACTAGCCGTAGCGGTGGCACTCACCCCGCAGCAGCCCCTCTGGCAACTAACAGACCCTAGTTTTGCTACCTCCCAGCTCTCAGCATCGGACGCCGCTAAATACAAGGTACTGGCCTCTATTCCGGAAGGTACCACCGTTGCTGCTGACCTCTCGGTGCTTACCTACCTGGTCGAGCCGAACACCGTCTACTGGATTGGGCACGAGGGTAAACCTGCCCCCGACTATGTGGTCATTGACAGGCTGGGAAGCGCCTGGAACGGCAAAGCTCCCACCGACATCGCCGCTTACGCCTCAGAGCGCTACCAAGCTACCTACCTGCCCCACCACAGCGTCGGTACTATCGATGTTGTGTGCAAAATCAGTGACTAGAAGAGGTAGATAAGGTGTGCTGTACCTTCCATCACCACAGCACCTTAAACAACAAAACCTCCTGTACAGTTGAGACCGTAAGTATCGGGAACCCCCGACGATTCTCTTAGCGCCCATGCCCATTTTCTGGCACAGACAGGGCTACGCGCGTTCAACTTTCACCCCATGGCACAGGTGAGACGGTTGAGCCACCGATAGAGAAACTGATAAGTATCAGCTCGCCCAAGCGCGCCTCCTTCACCTGCACACACGTGCAGAGACACGTTAGCTCCGTTGCCACGAGATCTAACCCACCTGTCACTGGCTTCTAGAAGTTAGACCGGTTGCAGCCGTTCACACGGCTACCGAAACAGACGAAGAATAAGCGCCCACGATGAAGACCTCACCTGAGGCCCCTCGCGAGCAACCAGGGGAACAACCCGTGCAGCGCAACCAACGACAACAGCGCTGAACCCCCACTCGATGAGGAAAACATTGACTGAAAATACTGCTGTTAACGCAGAAACCGCAACCAACGACCTATTCAAAGAACCGGTTGCAGACACCACCACTCATGTTTCAGAAAACACCGAAGCACCCGCTGAAGAAGCAGGCATACGCTTCACCGACCTGGGCCTGGACGCCCGCGTCCTAGCGGCCCTTGAAAAGGTTGGCTACGAGAAGCCCTCACCCATCCAGGAACAGACCATCCCCCTGTTGCTTGACGGCCGCGACGTTGTGGGTCTGGCGCAGACCGGTACCGGTAAGACCGCTGCCTTCGCTGTACCTGCTCTCTCACGTCTGGCAGAACTGGCCGACGTCAATGGTCACACCAAGGACACCCAGGTGCTTGTTCTTGCACCCACCCGCGAACTCGCCCTGCAGGTAGCAGAAGCCTTTGGCTCCTACGCCACCGAAATGGACGACTTCACTGTGCTACCCGTCTACGGTGGCTCACCCTACGGTCCCCAGCTGTCCGGCCTCAAGCGCGGTGCACAGGTTGTCGTAGGTACCCCCGGCCGCGTCATTGACCACCTCAAAAAGGGTTCACTAGACCTCTCTAACCTGCAGTACCTGGTGCTCGATGAAGCCGACGAAATGCTACGCATGGGCTTCCAGGAAGCCGTTGAAGAAATCTTCGAGCAGACCCCTGCTACCAAGCAGGTAGCCCTCTTCTCGGCGACCATGCCCAAGAGCATCCGCAAAATCGCTGAGCAGTACCTCAATGACCCCGAAGAAGTTCGCGTTAAGTCAAAGACCACCACTAGCTCCAGCATCCGCCAGCGCTACATGCAGGTCATGCACTCCCACAAGCTGGAGGCAATGACCCGCGTGCTTGAGGTTGAAGATTACGACGGCATCATCGTCTTCGTTCGCACCAAGCGCGAAACCGAAGAGCTCGCAGACAAGCTCAAGGCCCGCGGTTTCCAGGCTGCTGCCATCAACGGCGACATCCCCCAGAACCAGCGTGAGCGCACGGTTGAGTCCCTGCGCGATGGCCGCATTGACATCCTGGTAGCAACCGACGTCGCGGCCCGCGGTCTTGACGTTGAACGTATCTCCCTGGTCGTTAATTACGACATCCCTCACGACACCGAATCCTACGTGCACCGCATTGGCCGTACCGGCCGCGCAGGCCGTACCGGTGAAGCGATTCTGTTCATGACTCCCCGCGAAAAGTACATGCTGCGCCAGATCGAAAAGGCAACCCGCCAGCCGGTCGAGCAGATGCACATGCCTTCAGTAGATGATGTGAACGAAAACCGCAAGCAGAACTTTGCTCAGCAGATCACTGACACCATCGAAACCGAAGACCTCAGCTTGTTCCGTGAGCTCATTAACGCTTACGCCTTGGAACATGATGTTGAAGGTGAAGAAATCGCAGCAGCTCTGGCCTTTATCGCCCAGGAAGGCCGATCCTTCCTCATTGAGGACCTGCCCGAGCCCAAGCGCAAGAGCCGCGACCGCGACTTCGATCGTGACTCTGACCGTGACGATAAGCCCCGCGGCGGGCGTCGTGGCCAGGAAGAAGGCATGGTTGACTACAAGCTCAACGTTGGTCGCTCTTCCCGCGTAAACCCCGGCATGATCGTAGGCGCACTGACCAACGAAGGTGGCCTTAACGGCAAGCAGGTTGGTTCTATCGATATCCGTGACCACTTCTCCATTGTTGGTCTGCCTGAAGATCTACCCGGCGACTTCTTTGACCGCTTAGAAAATACCCAGATTAACGGTGAATTCATCAACATCAAGCGCGATCGCGGCCCCAAGGGTGGCGGCGGACGCGGTGGTCGCAGTTTCGGCGGCGGGCGCGGCGGCTATGGCGATCGTGATCGCGGTGGCGACCGTGGTGGTCGTGGTGGCTACGGTGACCGTGGTGGACGCGGCGGCGACGGTGGCGGCGACCGCGGTGGTCGTGGCGGTTACAGTGACCGTGGTGGACGCGGCGGCTACGGCGACCGCGACCGCGGTGGACGCGACTTCGGCGGCAGGAAATTTGGCGGCCGCAAGAGCTACTAAAGCTTAATGAGTGGGCTGCTGCCGGGGTAACCGGTGGGCAGCCCACTTCCATGGAGCAAGGCGCAGAGGTGACCGGCTTCCTGTGTTATCTCAACACAGAAAGCTGTGGGTCAGAACACCTGTAAAAGGTGCTAGCAAAATTTGCGCCTCGCGGCAGAAGTATCGTAGAGTATTATCTGTTGCCCCGATAGCTCAGTGGTAGAGCGCCATCTTGGTAAGATGGAGGTCCCGGGATCGATTCCCGGTCGGGGCTCTCGCAAGAGCTCATAAATAAATAAATATGTTCATGGCGATTGCATGGCGGTGTAGCTCAGCTGGTTAGAGCGCACGACTCATAATCGTGAGGTCGACGGATCGAGCCCGTCCACCGCTACGCCCCGATAGCTCAGTGGTAGAGCGCCATCTTGGTAAGATGGAGGTCCCGGGATCGATTCCCGGTCGGGGCTCAGCATTAAAACCCCTTCAACATTATGTTGGAGGGGTTTTCTGTATGCTTGGTCGGTCGCACATTTTGGTCAAAGGTGCCCATAATTTCAAATAAGACCTTGGCTGGCTCTAGAGTGGTGTCATGGCTATTAACCAAGACATTGTGGGGCGTATCTACCCGCCCGCTGGCACCTATACGGTAGGGCGAGAGAAAATTCGTGAATTTGCGGCAGCTGTTAAAGCTGAGTCCGCTCTGCATTTTGACGTGGAGGCAGCTCAGGCAGCGGGCTACGCTGACCTGATTGCTCCACCTACTTTCGCTATTATTCTTGCGCAGAAGGCTGATGCCGCCCTCATTCAAGACTCTGAAGCTGGCATTGACTTCTCCCGCGTGGTGCACGCTGAGCAGCGTTTTACCCACCATCGACCCATTGTGGCAGGGGATGAGCTGCTGACTGAGCTGCACGTTGACTCCGTGCGTGTCATGGGCGCCGGTGCCATGCTGACCACCCGCGAAGAAATTATGACCCTAAACGGCGAAGCGGTAGCTACCTGCATCTCGTCGCTTCTTGTACGAGCTGAGGACTAGAATGCCTACTTTTGCCGATCTTGAAAAGGGCGCCGAAATCGGGTCCCGCCAGATTCCTGTAACCCGTGCTGACCTTGTTGCCTACGCGGGCGCGTCCGGGGACTTCAACCCCATTCACTGGAACGAACGCTTTGCTACCGAGGTCGGACTGCCGGGTGTTATTGCCCACGGTATGTTCACGATGGGGGCGGCGGTGCAGCTGGTGACCGATTGGGTCGGTGACGCCGGTGCCATCGTGGACTACCAGACCCGCTTCTCCAAGCCCGTCCCTGTCCCTGACGCTCAGGACGCAGCCAGCCCGGCAACCGGGGGCAACGTCATCACGGTTGCCGGTAAGGTAGGCGCCCTGCACGAAGAAAGTCAGACCGCCCGAATTGACCTGACGGTTACCGCCCCTGACACGGACGGCAAGGATCAGAAGGTGCTGATGAAGGCACAAGCGCTGGTCAAACTCTAGAGAATATAAATACCCCGTACCGCCCCAGGTACGGGGTGTTTATTGTAAGGGGTAGAAAGTTCTTTGGTCAGAATGAAAAAATTAAACGGGTAAGCGATGAGCAGATTTTATAATCCATCACCCAACTGGCCCAACCCGCCCGTCTTGATCGCGAGAATAAGGGGGATGCCTGGGGCAAGGGGTGGCACCTGACCCCCCACAATACTGAGTTCAGTCTCGTCTAAGCTCAACAGAAATTTATTAAGGTACCGACGGGCGGCGGTGAACCTTCCAGCTCGGGGTAACCTTTGGGCGTATGAGCAGAGACACCTTTTCAGTATAGCGGCAGGTTCACAGGGGACTTTCCTCTTTCAGATAGTGGTGCGTCAAGAAGTAAGGTGGTCGGCGGCTATATTTGCTGACTAGAATACAGAGGGAAGCACACCGCTATCTCTCAACATTCTCTCTAAGGGGCCTCATCTTTTATGGCACAGCGCCTTCAGCTCTCTGAACGTGAAATAACTGTCTGGTATCGCGCTGTGCTGGGGCTCTTCTTCTCCAGTGGGCTCGTCATCGCAGCTCTGCTGACTCGCCTTCCGGATGTCGCGCACGGTTTGGGATTAAGCTCCGGACCCATGGGTATGTTGCTTTTGGGCATGACCTTGGGGTCCTTCACCGCCGTCAGTTTCTCGGGTGCTGCAGTGGCAAAATTTGGCTCCCGCACCTGTATCGCAGCCGCCTATGCAGTAACCATCGTAGGCATGGTGCTCATCGGTGTGGGTGTGCATCTTTCGAGCTTCCCTCTTGTCCTTGTCGGCCTGATTTTTCAGGGCCTCAGCAGTGCTATTTCTAACGTTGCCTCCAACGTCCAGGGAGTTTCCAACGAGCGTGCCCTGGGCCGCTACGTCACACCCATCATGCACGGCTTCTTTTCCATCGGTACCGTAGTGGGTGCCGCTATTGGCACCTTGGATACCGCCCTGGGTGTTCCTTTCATGGTGCACATGTTCTACTTCGCTGCTGCCGTTGCTTTTATCGTCTTCTTTTCGTTGCGGAAGTGTCACAGCGAAAGCTACGGGCAGGACGACACCAGAGCACTGGCGACCGTGGGCACCTACCGGGTGCGGGATGCCTGGCGCGATAAGCACACACTGCTGATTGGTCTCTTTGTCATGGGCATGGCACTGGCTGAAGGATCAGCCAACGACTGGGTCGCCCTGGCGCTCACTCACGACTACGGGACCAGCAGTTCAGTGGGATCCGCTGGCTACTTCACCTTTGTGGCAGCGATGATGGTGGGCCGTTTAGCCGGCACTGCCTTCCTTAACCGGTACGGCCGCGTCAAAGTACTGCGGGTAACCTGTACTCTTGCCTTAGGTGGCCTCACCCTCTTTATCTTTGCACCCAATGTGCCCTTGGGCTTTGCTGGGCTCCTCATCTGGGGCCTAGGAGCTTCCCTAGGGTTCCCCACCGGTATGTCAGCTGCCTCCGATGACCCCCTCAAATCAGCGGTGCGGGTCTCGGTAGTCTCCACCATCGGCTATGCAGCCTTCTTGGGCGGCCCGCCTCTGCTGGGCTTGCTGGGTGAACACTTCGGCATTCGCAATGGTCTACTGGCGGTACTTATCTTCGTTGCCGTTTCTCTCTACCTCACCCGCTACCTTGAACCCCGCAAAAAACCTGCGGTCTACACGGAGTCCCTGCCCGTCATCCGCGATATTCGCACCCAGGACTAGCCATCCCGTCATCCGTGCTTGCTTCACCGGTAGAAGGTAGAGCTACTGCACAGTCAATAGTCAGCCTCACCCTGTAAACTTAGGGGCGTGACTGACATGCTTTTGAGTGAACTAACCACCGCCCAGATTGGTGGCCCCGCCCGCACCTACGTGAAAGCGACGAGCGAGCAAGAGATTATTGCCGCCGTGCGCGCTGCCGACGAGGCCGGTGACCGGGTGCTGATCGTTGGTGGCGGGTCAAACCTGCTGATTGCCGATGAGGGTTTTGACGGAACCGTAGTGCATGTAGCCTCTCAGGGCATCGAGAATATCGGGAACTACTCCTGCGGTGGCGCTAACCTGCGTGTGCAGGCAGGCCATAGCTGGGATGCTCTCGTTGCCTATGCGGTACAGCAGGGTTTTTCGGGCATTGAGGCACTCTCGGGCATCCCCGGCACCGTTGGCGCCACCCCGGTGCAAAACGTGGGTGCCTACGGCGCTGAAGTTGCACAAACCATCTCTTCGGTACGCACCTGGGACCGTGAAACCGGAGGCTACAAGACCTTCGCCAACGCAGACCTCCAGTTCTCCTACCGTGATTCGGTGCTTAAACAGTCCACCGTGGATGGCAGCCCCCGCTATGTGGTGCTGACCGTTGACTTCCAACTACCTCATGGCACCCTTTCAGCCCCCATTCGCTACGCTGAACTGGCACGCCAGCTGGGTGCTGAGGCCGGTAATCGTGTAGAGATGACGCTCCTTCGTGAAACCGTGCTGCGACTGCGTGCCGGTAAGGGCATGGTACTGGATGCTGCAGACCGCGACACCTACTCCACCGGCTCTTTCTTCACCAACCCTATTGTCAGCGAACAGGCTGCAGCGCAGCTACCCCAGGACGCCCCGCGCTTCCCCGCTACCACAGCCACCGGCCAACCCATTGAAGGTATGGTCAAGCTGAGCGCTGCCTGGCTGATTCAGCACGCAGGTTTCGATAAGGGCTTCGGGTTAGAAGGCGAAAGCCGTAATATCGCCGGTGGACGGGCCTCCCTCTCCACCAAGCACACTCTGGCTATCACCAACCGCGGCGGAGCCTCCACCGCTGATGTCGCCGCTATCGCACGCGCTGTGCGCGCTGGAGTAGAAGAGAGCTTCGGGGTGCGCCTGGTTGCTGAGCCGGTCACTGTTGGGTTCGAACTCTAACACTGCTGGGCTGAGCTCTTGGGTCTAGATAAAGAAATTGCCTCGGGGCAGGGCGGCCCCCTGCACCGCGCCATGCAACGCCACCGGGCCTTCATGGGCCGGCACCTCATTCTGCTGTGGGTTTACCGCACCCTGGTTATTGCACTAGGCTTTATCTGCATTGTTGCGGGGCTCGTCATGCTGGTAACACCTGGCCCTGGCTGGCTTTTCATTTTTATGGGCATGAGCCTCTGGGGTACCGAATTCCACTGGGCGCACCGCCTGAATCTCTGGGCCAAGGCGAAGGTCCTAGCAGCTTGGCGTACGCTGGAACGCCGCAGGCATCGCCGGGGCCGTGCTCGGCAAACTGCCCGTTGGGCACACAGGCCCAATAAACAGCATTACTGCCCCTCGAACTGTCACTACCATCTGTAGCCCAGCCTTAACCTAAGAGCTAGCAGACAGATACTATCTAGCTTGACCCCGGGCTTTGCGCTTTGCTTGACAGCTCGCGGTCTAGCCCCAGCATGTGGTCTACGGTATCGTGGATCTGCTGGTCTTCGTAGCCCAGCTTGCGCATAGCTACAATGAACTTTTCGGTCAGAAGCTGTGCCTTGTGAGAGGTTGCATCGAGGGCAGTCACGAAGGAGCCGGCGCGCCCATGAGTTTCGATAGCACCAGCTGCTTCGAGCTCCTTATAGGCTTTTGCCACCGTGTTCACGGCTAGCCCGGTTTGCGTGGCCAGTGTGCGCATGGGGGGCAGACGGTCGCCGGCGGCGAGCGTCCCGTCAGAACGAGCGGCAATAATAGCGCGGCGTAGCTGGGAGTAGGGCGGGACGTCCGACTCCTTATCAACCTTGAAATTTAAAGCACAGATGCCCCCGCACAACTCCTCATGGGGACCGTGTGCTAGAGGCATCTCGTGTGAAGTCATGGCTCCAGTTTACAGAGTGCCGGTGGCAATTCTAAGCATTCTGCGCACGGGCTCTGCGGCACCCCAGAGTAGCTGGTCGCCTACAGTGAAAGCACTGATGTACTGAGGGCCCATGCTGAGCTTGCGGATGCGGCCTACGGGGATATCCAGGGTGCCGGATGCCGCCACGGGGGTGAGATCGCGCATGGTGGCTTCGCGTTCGTTGGGCACGACCTTTGACCACTCGTTGTCGTTATCAATAATCTTTTCGATTTCTTCAACGGTCAAGTCTTCGGTGAGCTTGAGGGTCAGTGCCTGGGAGTGGGAGCGCATGGTGGCAATGCGGACGCAAAGACCGTCGAGGGCTACGCGTTCGTCACCGTCAAGACCAAGAATCTTATTGCTTTCTGCCTCTGCCTTCCATTCCTCGCGGCTTTGACCATTGCCCAAATCTGAGTCAATCCAGGGAATGAGGGAGCCGGCCAGGGGCACACCAAACTGGGTGGTATCCAGATCGCCGGAGCGCTGCTTCTCAAGAATCTTACGGTCGATTTCAAGGATAGCGGATGCCGGGTCAGCCAGTTCACCCGCAACGGTGCCGTTGAGCTCGCCGAACTGGGCGAGAACCTCACGCATGTGGCGGGCACCGCCGCCGGATGCAGCCTGGTAGGTCATGGAGGTTCCCCACTCGACCAGACCCTGCTTCCATAGGCCGCCTAGACCCATGAGCAGGCAGGAGACAGTGCAGTTGCCGCCCACGAAGTCTTTGATGCCGGAATCCAGGCCACGGTCAATGACATCACGGTTGATGGGATCTAGCACGATGACGGCGTCATCGTTCATGCGTAGGGTGGAGGCAGCATCAATCCAGATGCCGTCCCAGCCGCGTTCACGCAGTGAGCTGTGCACAGCTTTGGTGTAGTCCCCGCCCTGGGCAGTGACGATGACAGGTAGCTTGACCAGCTCATCAATATCGTGGGCGTCCTTGAGGGTGCTTTCTTCCAGAACGCCGCCCAGGGTGGGAGCTGGTGAGCCTGCCTGAGAAGTGGAGAAAAAGACGGGGGTAATGCCCTCAAAGTCTCCCTCATCGACCATGCGTTGCATGAGCACGGAGCCGACCATGCCGCGATATCCTACAAAACCAACTGAGTCACCGGGTGTAAAAGTCATGCTCCCAGTCTAACGTGCCTGCCTCAAAATGAGATGGGGGCGTTCACTGTTCGAAACACAAAATCTGATGCGCGATATCTCTCGTAGGCAGCGGAGAAAAAATTATGGTGCTGAGGTATGCTTCAGGGTCTGGAAACGCATAACTAGCGGTAGCTTGGTGCCATCTGCTGAAAGGCCGTACCCTTTTTCTGAGAGGACGCGCTCGCCCTCAGTTACCAGCTGCCAGGAGTTATCGAGGGCAGGAGCGTGGGTGTCCCCGGTGAGCTCAAGATCAAAGACGGTGCGCTCCACCCGCTGTATGCGCCCACCGTCAATCACGGGCACATCAGCCCTGTCTAAGGCTTCAGCGTAGACTGAGCCACCCCCAATGACCCAAATAGTCTGGGGTTGCTCAGCAACGGCCGCCCTAAGGGCATCATCGAAGGAGGGCACCCAGAGAGCCCCATCTTTCTCTACCTGAGAGGCTGCAGAAGAGGTAATCACAATATTGGTGCGCCCGGGCAGGGGGCGGAAGCGGGGTGGGAAGGACTCCCAGGTCCTCCGGCCCATGATGACCGGCGCACCCAGAGTCACCGTTTTGAAGTGTGCTAAATCCTCGGGGGCATACCAGGGCATATCTCCGCCCCGACCGATGACCCCGTTGAGGCTTTGTGCCCAGATTGCACCCAATACCGGCTTGCTCATATCCACCCCTAAACAGCTATGGGCGCTTTGATGGTGGGGTGGTGGCGGTAATCCACCAGCTCGAAGTCCTCAAATTCGTAGTCAAAGATAGAGGCCTTCTTATTCTTAATGCGCAGCTGAGGGTAGGGATAAGGTTCCCGGGAGAGCTGCTCTCCAACCTGTTCGTAATGGTTGGAATAGATGTGGCAGTCACCCCCGGTCCATACAAATTCGCCGGGTTCCATGCCCACTTCTTGGGCGATGAGCTGGGTGAGTAGAGCGTAGGAGGCGATGTTGAAAGGTACGCCAAGGAACATATCGGCGCTTCGCTGGTAGAGCTGGCAGGAAAGCTCCTGGACCCCGTCCTGGCGAGTTTTGACGTAAAACTGAAAGAGGGCATGGCAGGGCGGTAGTGCCATGTCATCAACCTCAGCCGGGTTCCAGGCGCTGACGATGTGCCGGCGGGAATCTGGATTAGTTTTCAAGGAGTCGATGACCCTAGCAATCTGGTCGATTGTTTCCCCGTGGCCAGCAGGCCAGGAACGCCACTGCACGCCGTAGACCGGCCCCAGTTCACCGTCTTCATCAGCCCATTCATCCCAGATACTCACACCGCGCTCCTGTAGCCAGCGCACATTCGATTCACCGCGCAAAAACCAGAGCAGCTCAATAGCAACCGATTTAAAATGCACCCGCTTAGTGGTGATGAGAGGGAAGGACTCGGAGAGGTCAAAGCGCATCTGGCGCCCAAAAACACTCTTGGTGCCGGTGCCGGTGCGGTCGCCTTTTTCGTCCCCGCTGTCCATAATCTCGCGCAACAGGTCTTCATAGGGGGTGGGGATGGTGCTCATGGCAATCTTTCAATCAAACGGCGGTCAAGGTAGGGATGTCTGAACCTAACTCAGTATTCATTGGGGGCCCCTAGGGCGCCCGCAGAGGAAGAGCTAGTCGTCGAAGGGTTTAATCTGCTCTAGGCTCACCACGGTCTTTTCCTGGCCAGTTACCTGTAACACCCACATTTCACCGGGTTTCAGGTAGGGATCTTCGGTGGGGAGGTGCCGAGAAAGAGAGAGGGGCAGACGCGGGGTAAGAACCCCCAGAATAGTGGGTAGTACAGGTCTGTGGGTGCAGAGAGCTACCGGCTTATCGTACTTGTCAAAAAGGGATTCTACTATCTTGGCAGCTGCTTTAGGTGAACGCTCGTTAGCTGCCTCTGTTAAGGCACGCTTTTCTTTGATAGGTAGCCCTTGGTTCTTAGCATAGGGGTAAAGGGTCTGCATGCAACGCACCCAGGGTGAGGAGATAAGTTTCTCAGGCCCCCAGGCTTCCATGAGACGACCAGCGGCAAGTGCCTGACGTTTACCGGTTGCAGCGAGGCTTCGTTCGCCTTCGGCTCCAGCCCAGGTAGAACGAGGCTTCGCTTTTGCATGGCGGATGACAATCACGGGGCGGGTGCGCAAGAGGCCTTTTTTGTAGAGGCTGATCAGGGCATCCAGGGGCTCACAATCGGTAGGGTTGGTGAGCATCTCTCGGGCCTGCTGGGGGCTAACCCACCGCAGTTCATCCACTTCACCCTCATCTGCTTTAGCCTTGGCACCGTGGGGCAGCTCTGCCGCCCAGTAAAAGACCTCTTTGGAGCGTTTCTTAACGCGGTAGGCAGTGACAGCCAGCGGTACACCCAGGGTGATCTGCAGCCCTACCTCTTCCCTGACCTCTCGCACCGCAACCTCAGGCAGCGTCTCTCCCGGGTCCTGTTTGCCCTTGGGCCACGACCAGTCATCATAGTTGGGGCGGTGAATGACTAAAACCTGCAGTTGATCACGGCGGTAACGCCAGATCAGGGCGCCAGCTGCATTAATCTCTGCACTGTTGCCGGCTCCACGTTGAATACTGAGGGACTCGTCTGCGCTGTGCGCTGCATAGACGAATTCTGTGGTTGCTTTGGGCATAAGCTGAGCTCTCTGTGTGACGGGCAGGGCCATGCCCTTGGGCTAACCCTGCGTTAACCCAAGGACATTCTATCTGTCGGAGTAAGGGCGGTACGCCTTCTGTCTACTTCTTCTTCTTATCCCTACTTGATAGGTAGGAAGCCTGGACGTCGAGGAGCGGCTGACCGTCCTTGTTAAGGTGGTGCCTTTCCCATTTACCATTGGCGTCCAAGTGCCAGTTGCTGGTCTTGGGAGAGAGGTAATTATCAAACATATCCAGGAGATACTTCACGTGGGCGGGTGCCTTGACCTGAACCAGTGCCTCGACACGGCGGTCCAGGTTACGGTGCATCATATCGGCTGAACCAATGTAGGTCTTAGGCGATCCGCCGTTCTCAAAGGTGAAGACACGGGAGTGCTCCAGGAACCTGCCCAGCACAGAACGCACCTTGATATTCTCAGAAAGGCCAGGGACTCCGGGGCGCAGAGCACAGATACCGCGAACAATCACGTTGACCTCAACCCCTGCCTGGGAAGCGCGGTAGAGGGAATCAATGATAGCTTCATCCACCATGGAGTTGCACTTAATCTGAATTTTGGCTTTTTGACCTGCCAGCTTGTGCTCAATCTCCTTATTGATGTTGTCAATTAGACCTGAGCGCAGGGAACGCGGAGCCACCAAGAGCTGCTTGTAAGTGGTCTTGGGGGCGTAGCCGGATAGCTGGTTGAAGAGACGAGAAACGTCCTCCCCAATCTGCTGATCACAGGTAATCAGACCCAAATCCTCGTAGAAACGAGCAGTGGAGGGGTGGTAATTGCCGGTACCAATGTGGCAGTAGCGGCGCAGACCGTCAGCCTCTTTGCGCACCACCAGTGAGAGCTTACAGTGGGTTTTCAGACCCACGATACCGTAGACTACATGCACGCCTGCGCGTTCGAGTTTGCGGGCCCATTCGATGTTGGCCTGCTCGTCAAAGCGCGCCTTAATCTCAACCAGCGCTAGCACCTGCTTGCCTGACTCTGCTGCCTCAATGAGAGCGTCCACAATGGGGGAGTCACCCGAGGTGCGGTAGAGGGTCTGCTTGATGGCCTGGACGTTGGGGTCAGCTGCCGCCTGCTCCAAAAAGGCCTGCACACTGGTAGCAAAGGAATCGTAGGGGTGATGCAACAGTACATCGTGTTCACGTGCTGCCCCAAAGACGTCAGCAGCCTTGGACGTTTCGTTAGCGTTGAGCCAGCGGGACGTATGCGCCACGTGCTTGGGATAGTGCAGAGCTGGGCGATTTGCCTTGGCAATAGCAGCAAAGCCGCGCATATCCAGGGGAGCGGGCAGCTTGTAGATTTCGTGACCGTCGATCCCCAGTTCAGAGACGAGAAGATCAAGGATATTGGGGTTGATGGTGTCTTCGACCTCAAGACGCACGGGCGGGCCAAAGCGGCGGCGTAGCAACTCCTTTTCTAGAGCTTTGAGCAGGTTCTCAGCGTCGTCCTCTTCCACCTCCAAGTCTTCGTTACGGGTCACGCGGAAGGCATGATGCTCTACGACCTCCATGCCGGGAAAGAGGACATCCAGATGCTGGGCGATAATAGCTTCCAGAGGGATGAAGCGTGCCTCTGATGAGGAAGAGTTAACGGCGCGGGAGCCGTCGATAGAGATCATGCGGTCGATGGTCTCGGGTACCTTGAGACGGGCGAAGAGCTCTTTGCCGGTTTGTGGGTTACGCACGATAACGGCTAGATTCAGAGACAGTCCAGAGATGTAGGGGAAGGGGTGTGCCGGGTCCACGGCCAGGGGAGTGAGGATGGGGAAGAGCTCAGCGCGGAAGAAGCGGGTGAGTTTCTCCTTGGCAGCATCTTCAAGGTCATCCCAGCCCACAATACGGATTTTCTCTTTTTCCAGCTCGGGGTAAACCTGCTCGTGAAAGACACGGGCCTGGCGCTCCTGCAGAGCGTGGGCTGCCTCAGCAATTTCTTCCATCTGCTCTTCAGGAGTCAACCCTGAGGGCGCAGGTACCGCGATACCGGTAGCGATACGACGCTTCAACCCTGCCACACGCACCATGAAGAACTCGTCGAGGTTGCTGGTCACAATTGAAAGGAAGTTGAGGCGCTCTAGCAAGAAGAGATGGGGGTCCTCTGCCAATTCCAGAACGCGGGTATTGAACTCAATCCAGCTGGTTTCACGGTCCAAAAAACGGTCACTGCCAAAGTCACCGGCAAGGTTAGGTAGCTTAATCTTTTCGCCGATATCGATGCGGTCTACGCGGGTCTCTGCACGTTCGATCTTGTTGATGTCACCGCCGATATGGTTGCTGGTCTGAACCCGAGTATCAGGTTGAGTAGTCATGGAGTCCTTTTCCTACTGTGTGGGATTGAATGAAGTTTAGCGTTCTGTGGTAGCCAGATATTGGCGATCAATCGTCAGCGGTGAGAAACCGAGAGAGCGGTAAAGGGTAACAGCAGGGGAGTTCTCTGCATCCACGTAAAGCACGATCCGGTCGAGTTTCTTACCCGGGGCATAGTCAGTCTGCGCTAGATATGCCATACCGGCTAGAGTCAGCGACCGTCCTAGCCCCTTGCCTTGCCAGTCAGGAGTAACACCCACGGCATAGACCTCCCCCTCTAGCACCCCGGTCTGGTGGTGCGGAATCTTGGTCCAGTGGGAACCGGCAATGCTCCCCGTACCATCTTTGGCTAAGAAGAAACCCTCGGCTCTGAACCAATCAGAACCGGTACGTTCCTCAAGATCTTTGAGGGTCAGCTTTCCCTGCTCTGGGTGGTCAGCAAAAGCCGTTGCATTAGCCTCTACCCAGCCGCCGGCGTCCTTCTCGGTGTAGGTCTCCAAGGTGATGTCAGCAGGTAGAGGAGCAGCCTCAGCTGCAGCGAGGATGCTCGCACGTGTCTCATCAGTCAAGGCAAGCCCCATCTTGAAAAGCTCACGCTGAGCCACGAATCCCTGGCTCTTAGCCAGCTTTTGGGCTGAAATCATTGCAGAACTTGAAGCATCAGGTCCACCGTGCACCCAGGCGGCTACCTCTCCATCCACCCGCGTCAAGGCTTCGGTAATGAGGGCTGTGCCCAGGCCGCGCTCGCGGGCTGAGGGATCCACTGCGGCCTCAAGAAGACAGCTATCACCATCGGTGACCAGAGCGGCAAAACCTCTGGTTTCGCCAGCCTCACACACTTCGAGAATGCGCACTGCGCTACTCTCCCCGCGAGACCACTTGCGGGCTTCAACCAGGGTCTGTTCCGAGAAGGGCTGAGCCTCATCAATGCTAAAGGCTCGTTGGGCTAGGGCTTCAAGCCGCTCGACAGTCTCACTGCTCGGTTCTTGCCATATAAAATCTATTGAACTCACTGGTGTGTCCTCCTGCACTTCTTTACCTAAAACCACTCTACTAGCAGCGGCCCCCCGCTTACGAGGTGGGTTTGCCTAAAATAGGTCAAAGATTTATCGCGAACCCCGTCTAACGATCAGTGAGTCGGGGGGAATTGAAGCTGTAACCCACATTGCGGACCGTGGTGATGAGCTGCTCATGATCAGGGCCCAACTTGGATCGCAGACGACGAATGTGGACGTCCACGGTGCGGGTGCCACCGTAGTAGTCATACCCCCACACCTCGGAGAGCAACTGGGCCCTGGTGAAAACACGCCCTTGATGCTGCACCAAGAACTTCAGAAGCTCGAACTCTTTATAGGTCAGGTTGAGAGGGGAACCCTGCAAACGCGCGGAATAAGAGGCTTCATCCACCGTGACGCCGCCGGCACGAATCACGGTTTCATTCGGGGTTTCTGCCGGTGCGCTGTGTGTCACCAGTAAACGTAGCCTGGCTTCTAACTCCGCTGGCCCAGCACTGGCCAGCATGATGTCATCTACCATCCACTGTGCTGAGACAGCGGCTAGACCGCCTTCGGTGAGTACCATCATCAAGGGAGTCGTTAAACCGGTACCTTTGAGCAACTGGGCGCAGTTGCGGGCAGCTACCAGCTGCTCGCGGGCGTCCACCATCACCACATCGGGTGAATGCGAGCTCACCACTGGCGCTGCTGCGTTCAGCGGCAAGACGGTCAGACCGTGAGTTAGTAGACCTAGGGACGGGGCGACATCGCTGCCCTCAACCGCCGAATCGCTCAACAGAACAATCTGCACCATACCGCTCACAGCCTTTCTGCGCGCTCAACGCTCCAACAGTAAGTATAAAACGCCTCACCCAAACATTGATAAAAAGGTTCGGTATACGGGAAGATGATATGAATACTGAACGCGCACCCCACTACGTAAGAAGAACGGCCCCTGTGTCTACCAAAGAACCCACCTCCACCCGAGCCATGCGCACTTTCGTGCCAGAGTTGAGTAGGCTACGCCGAGCCCGTCAAAAAACGGTTTATGAGGGTCCCCTGGGGAAAATTGGGGCTACACCGCGTTCGCGCTACCTGCTGGTTGCCATTTCTGCGGTGGTAACCCTGGTGGGGTTAGTACTTGCCGCCTCCATCGCGCCCTGGGCTGCTGCTCTCGTGGGCTTTATCGCCGTTCTCTTTATCGCTGGCGGGTGGCCAGCGGCAACGGGTATTGCCGAGCTGCGAGGCCGTACCCGTATTACCTCTCACTCGGTCATTGTTTTATTGGCAGGCACCACCTCTGTGCTATATTCCTGGCTCACTGAAGGTCCCCTTCCCCTTGAGGCCCTACCAGCCATCGCAGCTGTGGGTGTTGTTGCCAGCTTCCTGGTAGAGCTGATGCGCGGTGAAGGGGCAGTGGGACGCCTAGAGTCAGTGATTAGCTGTGTTACCGGGGTGCTGGCGTCGGTATCAGTCGCGGGGTGGGTAGGGCTTGCTGCCCTGACCCGTCTTGAAAACAGTAGCCTGCCTGTGGTTTCCATTGGCATCATCGTTGGTGTGCTGTTGGGCCTCATCGGGGTACGCGTTATCTCTGCCGGCCCCAAAGAAGGCCCCCGTCGCGGGGCTATTACGCTGGGCGTAACACCGGTGGCATTTATTGGCGTTATCGGTTACGTATGTGCGACATTCCTCACTCGCATGGTAGGGTAGCCGTATGAGTATTCTTGCACTTGAAATCTTCTTTCTGACCCTCTTGGGCCTGGCAGGTCTAGCAATTTTCACCTGCATCGGCTTTGTGCTGACCGGATTGTTCCGCGGCCAGAAGTAACAAGCCCTTTACCGCAAGACCCCGTGCACCGTTGCGCGGGGTCTTGTGCGTACCCGTAAACGGCTTTTGAAGCCTGAGCCCTGTTTCGCCCGCCGCCTAAGCCGCTGACCAGCGCCCCACCCCGGGCTAAACTGGTGGCTATGGCTATTGAAATTCCTTCAAATCTCACCCCTGAACTCGTGCCCCTCTCCTGGCTGCTGGGCACCTGGGAAGGCACCGGTTCTCTCTGGTATGAGGGAGCTGAGGAAACCCCCTTCGGGCAGATTATTACCTTCACCCAAGACGGCCTTCCTTTTGTGGAGTACCGTGCTGAGTCCTTCTTACTCGATGATCAGGGGCAAAAGCTGCGCCCGCTGACCGTCGAGACTGGGTTCTGGCAGATTGACCGCCCCCAGGTCGATGGGGACGTCGGTCCGGGCCTTGTACCCGCTGACGTGGTGCCCGTCCACAAGGACGCAGATTCCGTTGAAACTCTGCGCAATGAGGATGACGGCTTCAACATCCTTGCCACCATCGCCCACCCTGGCGGTCTCACCGAGAACTACGTGGGTATGATCAAGGGGCCGGTGGTGCGCCTGCAGACCGGCAACATGTTGCAGGATGACATCACCAAGGAGTACGCCGGTTCGGTGCGTCTTTGGGGTCTAGTCAACGGCAATCTCATGTGGGACTGGGAAACAGCTAACCCCGTTACCCGCAAGCTGGAGAAGCACGCTTCGGCTGAGCTTCGTAAGACCTCGTCCATGACCGGTGATGATTTGGGTGCAACCATGTTTGGCAGCCTGGATGATGAACCCGGCGACGGCGAGTCCAAGTAAAACCCGGCTGGAAAAGTAAAAACATGACTAAGACTGATTACCGCAGCCCCCTGCTCAGCCGAAAGGGTGCTTTTGGCGCCCTGGGGCCGGACGCGGGCGTCGCTGCCCATTACGGGGATCCCAACGCCGAACAGCGCGCCCTGGCACGTAAGGTGCACCTGACTCTGGTGGACTATTCCCAGTTGGGTGTAGTGACGGTGGAAGGGCCCGACCGACTATCCTGGCTCACTACCCTCTCTAGCCAAGTGCTGACCAACCTAGACGAGGCGCAGAGCGCTGAGTTACTACTGCTGTCGCCCCAGGGGCGCATTGACTTCTGGGCTGCGGCGGTGGAGAACGACGGCGCGGTCTGGCTTATCACTGAGAGGTCGGCTGCCGCGGAGCTCACCGCCTACCTGGAGCGCATGAAGTTTATGCTGCGGGTTGAGGTGACTAACCGCACCGATACCCACGCGGTACTGGGCAGCACCCTTGACACCCGTACCGTTGAGAGTGCGCCGGCTGTCCTGCGCGAGGGTATCGTCTGGCAGGATCCATGGGCTAACGGTGTGGCGGATGGCGGCTACACCTATACACAGGCAGGGGTAGAGCACCCCGGCTCTGGCTACAGCTGGTACCTGACTGTCGTGCCCTCTCACCAGCTGCTGGATGCCACCGAAGGGGTGGCTCTCGCCGGTTCCTGGGCTGCCGATGCTCTGCGTATTGAGGCGTGGCGGCCACGGTTAGGCAATGAAGTTGATGAGCGCACCATCCCTCACGAACTGGATTTGATGCGCACAGCCGTTCATATGAACAAGGGCTGCTATAAGGGGCAGGAAACCGTGGCTCGCGTGCACAACCTGGGCCACCCGCCTCGCCGCATGACCTTCCTCGATCTTGACGGCTCTGAACACACCCTGCCCCGGGTGGGCACCCCAGTTTTCGCCGGTGAGAAGAAGGTGGGCTATATCAGTTCGGTTGCCCTGCATCATGAGGCTGGCCCCATTGCACTGGCTCTGCTCAAGCGGTCGGTTGACCCGGCCTCAGAGCTACGCGCTATCGATGACGGTGATTTTGATGGGGACGGCAACCCGGCACCCGCCACCCACTACGCCTGCTCCCAGACAGTTATCGTTGCTCCGGATGCCGGCCAGGTGGCTGGCCGTCGCAACATGGGAGACTTCTTCCGAGGTTAACTGCCTGAATCGGAGAGCTTGAAGCATTCTCAAACAGTTATCAGCTTTAGAAAAGCCGCCTGCCCCTTTGGGGGCAGACGGCTTCTCTCTCTGCTTAGTTTTGCTACTTAGCGGCCGAAGAGCACCTTAGCTTCTTCGTAACGGTAGGCGGGAACGGTCTTGAGACCGTCCAGTGCCTCTGAGAAATCAACGCGTTTGATATCGGTGCCCTGCATAGCAACCATCTTGCCCCACTCCTTATCGTGAATCATATCCACGACCTGAATGCCCAGGCGGGTGGAGAGCACACGGTCAAAGCCGGTAGGTGCACCACCGCGCTGGATGTGGCCCAGAGTGGTGTTACGGGTTTCGATACCGGTGATTCGCTCAATCTCCTGAGTGACGTACTCACCAATACCGCCTAGACGGGGCCGTCCGTCCTTCTCTTCACCCTTGCCGGCAAGAACATCATCGAAGCCTTCGGGGATGAAGCCCTCAGCGACTACAACCAGGGGGGAGCGTCCGCGGTCGTGAACTTCCTTAACCCAGACAGCTACCTCTTCCATAGGAACCTTGACCTCAGGGATCAGAATGGCGTGGGCGCCACCGGACATACCTGAGTGCAGAGCAATCCAACCCACGTGGCGGCCCATGACCTCTGCAACCATGGCACGGTGGTGAGATTCACCGGTGGTGCGCAGACGATCTAGAGCATCAGTTGCGATAGAAACCGCAGTGTCAAAACCGAAGGTGTAGTCGGTGGCCTGCAGGTCATTATCAATGGTCTTGGGGACGCCTACCACGGGGAGGCCAGCGTCAGCCAGACGCTTAGCGCCAGCCAGGGTGCCTTCGCCGCCGATGGCAACAATAGCGTCAATGCCGTTGCGTTCCATCATAATTTCGATCTTTTCAGCACCACCCTTGGGGCCGTCAAAGGGGTTGGTGCGGGAGGTGCCCAGAATGGTGCCACCCACACGAGCCAGACCGCGCACCTTGGTGCGGGGAAGGTCCATGAAATCACCCTCGACAACACCACGCCAGCCATCGCGGAAGCCAACGAATTCGTCACCGTAGGTTTTGATACCATTGAGCACCGCACCGCGAATAACAGCGTTGAGGCCGGGGCAGTCGCCGCCGGAAGTGAGCAGACCGATCTTCATGGGAGGATCTCCTAAAATATTCCTGAAAAGGGAATGATGGTTTCTATAACCAACGCATCGGGGCGAGTCAGTTAACCTGCCTCAAACATGTTGGTCTTTGTTGGTTTCTATTCTAGTAAATTTGGTCTTGAGTGGGTAGCTGTGGGCTGGGTTGGGTTGTATGTTTCTAACCTCTGCCTTAGGGTCAAAAGCGACTTTATTGGCAAGTCGCGAGCTAAGGCTGAAAAGCAGGCTGGCACCTCACCCCAACAAGATTTAAATAGTTCGACCGCTAACCAGCACAGCAAGAGCAAGCTGACCCTCTCGCCCGGTTCGCTGGCACTCACGAGGCGATTTACGCCAGCCCCAGCCAGCTTGCTTTTTTGCTGTGCTGATCAGCGGTCTTGGACCTCTGTCTCCTACTTGGCGGTGCCCAGCAGCTTTTGAATACGCGCTACACCCTCAGTCAGGTCCTCATCGCCCAGGGCGTAGGACAGGCGCAGGTAGCCTGAAGGGCCAAAAGCCTCACCGGGAACTACCGCAACTTCGGCTTCTTCAAGAATGATTTCAGCCAGCTCAGCGGAAGTTTCAGGGCGCTTGCCCGCAATTTCTTTGCCCAGCAGCCCGGTGACGTCCGCGTAGACATAGAAGGCACCCTTGGGGGTGGGGCAGTGCACACCTTCAATGGCGTTCAGACCTTCAACAATAGCCTTGCGGCGGCGGTCAAATGCAGTGTGCATTTCATGGACGGCATCCAGGGAACCAGAAACGGCAGTGAGAGCTGCCATCTGGGCTACGTTGTTAACGTTGGAGGTCATATGGGACTGCAGGTTGGTCGCTGCCTTGGTGATATCGGTAGGGGCAATCATCCAGCCCACGCGCCATCCGGTCATAGCGTAGGTCTTTGCAACACCGTTGAGGATGACGGTGTTCTCGGCAAGAGCAGGAACAGCAGCAACAATGGAGGTAAAGGGCACGCCATCGTAGGTCAGGTGCTCGTAAATCTCATCGGTCAGTACGATGATTCCCTTTTCCAGCGCCCACTCACCGATAGCCTTGGTTTCCTCGGGGGTATAGACCGCACCGGTGGGGTTGGAGGGGGAGACAAAGATCAGTGCCTTGGTCTTTTCGGTGTAGGCAGCCTCAAGCATGTCCGGGGTGACCTTGTACTCCAGGTCGCTGCCCGCAAAAACTTCCACGGGGTTGCCACCAGCTAGGCGGATAGCCTCGGGGTAGGTGGTCCAGTAGGGGGCGGGGAGTAGGACCTCGTCGCCTTCGTCAATGACGGTAGCGAAAGCCTGGTAGACAGCCTGCTTGCCACCATTGGTCACAATGACCTGAGAAGCGTCGATGTCGATGCCGGAATCGCGCTTGGTCTTTTCGACAATGGCCTGCTTAAGGGCGGGTAGGCCGGCTGCCTGGGTGTAGCGGAAGTTTGCGGGGTCGTTCAGGGCCTCGCGAGCCGCGTCAACAATGTAGGCCGGGGTGGGGAAGTCTGGCTCACCGGCGCCGAAACCGATGACGGGGCGGCCCTGGGCTTTGAGCGCCTTGGCTTTGGCGTCAACGGCTAGAGTGGCTGAGGGGGCGATTGCGCCAATACGGCGTGAAACGCGGGCAGACATTGGGGAATCTCGCTTTCATCCCATAAAAGGGTGGCTCGGGGGTGTGGTCGCTTGCCTGAGGGGCTTTACCTCTAGCATAGGAGTTCCAGCGGGTGAGTACATCTTTATAGGGGGCTTTGGCTAATAAACACCGAACTTATGACCCTGCTAGCCAGGTTTTGCCAAAGCAAGAAAAGATGATGTACAGTAGGTACCGTTGTTCGCAACCGAACAACGCTGGTTTGTGCCCTAAGAAGTACAGACGCTTTGAAGACAGATGTTTTCAAAGGGCGGTGGCTCAATTGGTAGAGCAGCGGTCTCCAAAACCGCAGGTTGCAGGTTCGAGTCCTGTCCGCCCTGCTCAAGCCTCACAGGTTTTCTTTCAACCGAACATATCTGTTCATAGGTAAGAAGTAGAAAGGGGCGGGCCCCATATGGCTAAATCAATCGCCGCTCGGACCGCCGATTCTGACGAAAATGGCGTAGAAAAGACCCCCGGTTTCTTTGGTCGCATCTTCCAGTTCCTCCGCGAAGTTATCGCCGAACTCAAAAAAGTAACCACACCCACCGGTAAAGAACTGGTGCAGTACGTGATCATCGTTCTTCTCTTTGTGGCCTTTATGCTCCTACTGATTTCAGGTCTTGACTACCTTTTCGGTCAGGGAGCCTTCTGGATTTTCGGTAACGGCGTAGCCTAAGGGTCCGCTTAGTTGGGCTAAAGCAGCCTTAACCCCGTAAAATCATTTACCAAGACGAACGCGCACGTGCGCGATAGACAACAGATGAAAGCAGGAAAGCGTGTCCGAGCAGGAAATGCAGCACGAAGCCGATGAGGTTGTAGAACCTGCCCAGCAGGCAACCGAAGAGGGCCACGAAGCTGTAGAAGTTGCAGCAGCAGAAGTGGTTGAAGAAGTTGAAGCCGCTGAGGCTAACGACGAGCCCACCGTTGATCCCCTTGAAGAATTCAAGTCCAAGCTTCGTCGCCAGGAAGGCGAATGGTTTGTTATTCACACCTACGCCGGCTACGAGAACAAGGTTAAAGCTAACCTCGAATCCCGTGTGCAGACTCTGAACGCTGATGAAGATATCTTCGAAGTTCAGGTGCCCATGGAAGAGGTCATGGAGGTCAAGAACACTTCTAAGAAGATGGTCCGCCGCGTTCGTATTCCCGGCTACGCACTGGTGCGCATGAACCTTACTGACGAAAGCTGGGGCGTTGTACGCCATACCCCCGGTGTGACCGGCTTCGTAGGTCAGGACGCCTACAACCCCGTCCCCCTGCGCCTTGATGAAGTTGTTGAGATGCTGGCTCCTGTCTTTGAAGCTGAGCAGGCTGAAGCCGGTGTTGCGCCGGCAGCTGTGCCTGTTGTCGAAACCGGTTTCGAGATCGGCGAGGCAGTTACCGTCAAGGACGGCCCTTTCGAGGGTATGCCCGCAAGCATTTCAGAAATCAACGCTGCTTCACAGCAGCTGGTGGTTCTCATCTCTGTCTTCGAGCGTGAAACCCCTGTGACCCTGAACTTCGCTCAGGTCACCAAGGTCTAAGACCTTTCGGTGTAGCTTAAGAGCCGCTTTCCCTGTTTGGGGGAGCGGCTCTTTTGCTCCCGCTGTGAGCAAGAGCTAGCCCTGGCCGTCCGCGACCACCTAGCTTAAGGCCGGCAAAACTACTAAGATATAAGTTTGTGTGTGCACCTACGCTTGGTGCCTCCACACAGGCGACCGCGCCACGGCCGCCACCGGCCGACGCATACTCCTGTGCGCCGGTACACCAGCTAAGAAAAGGACCAAGAATGGCTCCCAAGAAGAAGGTCTCAGGCCTCATTAAGCTGCAGATCCAGGCAGGCGCTGCTAACCCGGCTCCTCCCGTTGGCCCCGCACTCGGTGCGCACGGCGTCAACATCATGGAATTCTGCAAGGCATACAACGCTGCAACTGAATCACAGCGCGGCAACATCATCCCCGTAGAAATCACCGTTTACGAGGATCGTTCCTTCACCTTCATCACCAAGACCCCTCCCGCAGCGCAGCTCATCAAGAAGGCAGCTGGCGTTCCTAAGGGCTCCGGTGTTCCCCACACCCAGAAGGTCGGTTCACTCAACATGGACCAGGTGCGCGAAATCGCACAGACCAAGATGGATGACCTGAACGCTAACGACCTTGATGCAGCATCAAAGATCATCATGGGCACCGCACGTTCAATGGGTATCACCATCGACTAATCTCAGCCTCTCGCTGAGACGAGGCTACCGCCTCACCCAAGACAAATTATTAGAAGCCTAACCCCGGCCACGGGGAAGGCAAGTGGCAGAGCCGAGCGCGGCTCATAAGAGACCACACCTGCAAAGGAGAAAAGCAGATGGCAAAGCGCAGCAAAGCGTACCAGGCAGCTGTAGCAAAAATCGACGCGGAGAAGCTTTACGCACCCGCAGAGGCTATTGCAGTTGCAAAGGAAATCGCAGCAGAGAAGCCCCATTCAACCGTTGAGGTTGCACTGCGTCTGAGTGTTGACCCCCGCAAGGCAGACCAGATGGTCCGCGGCACCGTAAACCTGCCCAACGGCACCGGTAAGACCGCTCGCGTGGTTGTTCTGGCTGAGGGCGAGAAGGCTGCAGAAGCTGAAGCAGCTGGTGCAGACTTCGTTGGTTCAGATGACCTCATCGCAAAGATCGCTGGCGGCTGGGTTGACTTCGACGCAGCGGTTGCTACCCCCAACCTTATGGGCAAGGTAGGCCGCCTGGGTAAAGTACTTGGTCCCCGTAACCTCATGCCTAACCCCAAGACTGGCACCGTGACCATGGACGTCACCAAGGCTGTTAACGACATCAAGGGCGGCAAGATTGACTTCCGCGTTGACCGTAACTCCAACCTGCACTTCATCATCGGTAAGGCTTCCTTCACCGAGCAGCAGCTGACCGAGAACTTCGAAGCAGCTCTTGAAGAGATCAACCGCCTGAAGCCCTCTTCGTCTAAGGGTCGCTACATCTCAAAGGTTACCGTTGCAACCACCTTCGGCCCCGGCATCCCCGTTGACCCCGCGACCGTAGCTGCATAAGTCTAGTTTTCTAGTCTTAGCCTTTGAGGCAGGCTTTCCGCTCAGGCGGGGGCCTGCCTTTGTTTTGAGCTAGTCATCGTGCACCTTGCCGCCCAACGTGCCTCTTAGGGCTGCACAGTCGTCAATAAGGTGCACATGCTCGGGGATAATAGAGACCATGAATCAACCAGGACTGCACCTAACCGGTATCAGTAAAAACTACGATGGCACCATCGTTCTAGGCGGTCTTAACCTATCTTTGCCTGCCGGTCAGATGCTAGCCCTGCTGGGGGCTTCTGGAGCCGGTAAATCTACTCTGCTTCGTCTTATTGCAGGGCTGGAAGAGCCAGATTCAGGCGTCGTCAGCTTCGCTGGGCAGGCTATAGAGCCGGGCCAAACTGCCCTGGTCTTTCAGAAACCCGTGCTCTACCCCCACCTGAGTATTGAAGAGAATATCCTTTTTGCCTTTCGCCTCAAAAAGTCTGCACCTTTAGACAGGGAGCATTACAGCTCTCTGGTGCACACCCTGGGGTTGGGAGACCATCTGAAGAAGAAACCCACTCAGCTATCGGGCGGGCAGGCACAGCGGGCAGGTATCGCCCGCGCTTTGGTGCGGCTCACACCGGTGGTCCTCTTCGATGAGCCGCTTTCAAGTGTCGATGAAACAAGCAGCGCCAGTATTCGCTCTGATGTGCAGCTTTTGCATACGCAACTAGGTTTTACCGGTATTTACGTCACCCACGACCAGAATGAAGCCCTCCAGATGGGCCAACGGGTAGCGGTTTTATCGGGCGGACGTCTAGCCCAGGTGGGCACCCCAGAGCAGCTTCTGGCGTCTCCTGCCTCTGCGGAAGTAGCTCACCTGGTGTTCCCTCTTTACAACTCGTTTGATGCGCTGCTAGCGGGGCGGGCCGTCCGCGCGGGACTGAACGCCTTTGCTTTTTCACCCGGTCATCAGCTGGGGAGCCTCACCGCTGTAGTCCGCAGCAGCTGGCAGCATACAGCTGGCCTACGGGTAGAAATAGAGGTTGTTCAGGATGCTCTGGTCACTACTGATGCAGGAGAACTTACTATCCCTGAGGGCACCGTACTGACAGCCCTGCTCACCGGAAGCCGGCATGTGGAGACGGGGCATCGCCTTAATGGGGAAATAGACCCCGCTGGCCTTCATCTCTTCTCGGCATAAGGTTAAAGAACGTGATTAAGCCCGCTTAAGGATAAAAACAGCTTGCCTAGCCGCCGTAATCCGTGGTTAGATGGAGTAACCAAAGACCGCCGGTCTGTGCCTTCTTCACGGAAGAACACGGTAAGGGCTCACAAGGAGCCACCTGCGTAGGTGCCGATAAAACAATACTTACTAGGAAATTTTCTGGTCTGTATTATGCCTCGATGCCTGCGCGTCGGGGCATTTTTTGTTAGCCCGGCGGGATAAGAACTGGAAGGAACACCATGGCAACACAGGAAAAGATTGCTGCTGTTTCCGAGCTCAAGGAACTCCTTGAAGCTTCAAACGGCGTAATTCTCACCGAGTACCGTGGTCTCACCGTTGCGCAGATGAAGGATCTTCGTCGCGCGCTGGGCACTGAGACCGAGTACGCCGTGGTAAAGAACACTCTGACCGCTATCGCGGCCAAGGAAGTTGGCATCGACGCATTCGATGGCCAGCTCCACGGCCCTAGCGCAATCGCATTCATCAAGGGAGACTTCATTGATGCTGCGAAGGGTCTGCGTGACTTTGCCAAGGCTAACCCCCAGCTGATCGTTAAGAGCGGTTACTTCGAGGGCGAATCCCTCGACGAAGCTGGTATCAACAAGTTTGCAAGCCTCGAATCACGCGAGGTACTTCTTGCAAAGGTCGCAGGCGGCGCGAAGGGTGCAATCGCTAAGGTTGCTCGCACCGTTGACGCTCTGCGTATCAAGCTCGAAGAGCAGGAAGGTGCTGCACCCGAGGCTGAGTAATCACCCGGTTGTCTGTCACTTTTTATAGACTTTTGGCCCCATATGGGTCAGCATAATTTTCAAGCTCGCAGGCTGAAAAATTTAGGCTTGCAACTGAATTAAAAGAAGGAGCCAATCTCATGGCTAAGCTTTCAATCGAAGAACTCATTGAAGCATTCAAGGAACTATCACTCGTTGAGGTTTCAGAATTCGTCAAGGCATTTGAAGAAGAATTCGACGTAACCGCTGCAGCTCCCGTTGCTGTTGCTGGTGCCGCTGGCGGCGAAGCTGCTGATGCTGAAGAGCAGACCGAATTCGACGTTATCCTCGAATCAGCTGGCGATAAGAAGATCGGCGTTATCAAGGAAGTTCGTGCACTGACTTCACTCGGCCTGAAGGAAGCTAAGGACCTCGTTGACTCAGCTCCCAAGGCTGTCCTCGAAGGCGCTTCCAAGGAAGACGCTGAGAAGGCTAAGGAAGCTCTCGAGGGCGCAGGCGCAACCGTTACCCTCAAGTAAAGTTTCTAACTTTTCTTATCTTTGGCGCAGGGGCGGCACTCCTTTCGGAGTGCCGCCCCTGCGGCATTTAAGGCAAAATGTGGCCACTGGCTAGGGCTGAGCTAGAGGGGGCGCGCTGTAGGCTAGGTTGTAACAATCGTTTGACAGATACGGGCCACTTTTTCTTTTCTTTGAAAGAGCCTGGCCCGCACCAAGGAGACCAGTCCCGTGACAAAGCCCGGACGTCCTGACGCCGCCGACCTACTGGCAGCGGCGGAAGAAGCCTACCAAGACCACCACGCAACCGTTCTTGCTGACCCTGACTACCCGGCACTACACCTTGCACCCCCGGTAGGCCGCCTCAATGACCCTAATGGGCTGATCTATAAAGACGGGGTCTACTACGCCTTCTACCAGTACTCACCGGTACACCCCACCCGCGCCGTCTTCTGGCGTCAGGCCACCAGCACTGACCTCACTCACTGGGAAGATCGTGGCACCACCATCGCCCCCACGGACTGGTTCGACAAGAACGGCTGCTATTCCGGTTCCGGTTTTGTGGGCGAGGGCGGAACCCTCGAATTCTTCTACACCGGCAACGTCAAAGATGAGCAGGGTAACCGTGAAGCCTACCAGGTGCTGTTTACCTCAGAGGATGATGGCGCCACCTTCACCAAGCAGCAGGTGCTGATTGATGGCCCAGAGGCTGGCTACACCGCTCACTACCGTGACCCCCATGTCTTTGAACGCGATGGACACTTCTACGCCGTTATCGGTGCTCAGCGGGAGGATGAAACCGGTGCCGTAGTGCTTTACCGCTCCACCGACCGCCGCACCTGGGTCTTCGCCGGCGAAATTTCCTTTACCGACCCTGCTCTGGCAGATATGGGCTACATGTACGAGTGTCCGGGGCTGATTCAGCTGCGTGACACCGACGGTCAGCTCAAGGACGTTCTCATCTTCAGCCCTCAGGGCATGGAAGCAGACGGGGAGAAATACAACAATATCTTCCAGACCGGCTACCTGGTGGGCACCCTCAACTTTGATACTCTGCTCTTCACAGTCGAGACTCCCTTCACCGAGCTGGATTCTGGCACCGAATTCTATGCCCCGCAGTGCTTCCACGGGGTAGGAGCAGACGGTTCTCACGCAGTTTTGCAGGGCTGGCTGGGTAATGCTGACCAGGATGATCAGCCCTCCTGGGAAAACCACTGGGTACACATGCAGACCTACCCTCGCACCCTGACCCTGCGCGGTGGGCAGCTACTGCAAAACCCTGTGCGCCAGCTTGATAGCATACTGGATCCAGCGCCTGTGACCCCGGCGCCCGGTGGAGAAATTGTTGAAGCTAAGGATGCTCGTGTCTTTAGGCTACGGGGTACCGTGAGGGTTGCAGAGAGCCCTGCCCATATCACGGTGGAAGACGCCGCCGGGCAGGCTCTAGACATCACCCTAGATGCTACCGGTGCCGCCCTTTCCCGGGCAGGTTCCCGCTACACGGTGGGGGGCACTGACCGCCGCCGAACCTTGGGAGAAGCCGCAGAACGTACCTTCGATTTACTCATTGACGCCTCAGCTACTGAGTTTTTTGTTGACGGAGGGACCGCTGCCTTTGCATCCCGGGTTTATTTCACCGGTAGCAAGCGAACCGTCCGGGTGCAGGGGGCGGTGCTCTCGTTAGAATTCGCTCGACGCGCGGAGTAAACCCCTCGTGGATGCCAGGCGAAACTTTTGTTACTTTATGGCAAGTGTTGCCGGGTAAAAAACTGCAATCCTTTTATCAGTAATGATAGTGTGACAGAAGATACCGCATAGGCGGTAGCTCACAAACCATAGAAAATGAGGTGCACCGTGGCAGGCTTTTTCAAAAAACTCTTTGGCGGTAACGAGCAGGCAGAGCCTGCGCCAGTACTACCGGCTGAAACCCCTGCGGTGCAGACCGTAGCTCCTAATGATCTCAGTGCTCCCCTGGGAGGCACCGTGGTAGAGCTGTCGGGCGTATCTGACCAGATGTTTGCTTCCGGTGCCTTGGGCCCCGGTGCGGCAATCGAACCGGTCAGCGGCACCGTAGTAGCACCTGCCGATGGCATTGTAACGGTCGCTTTCCCCACCGGTCACGCCTTCGGCATCCGTACCACTGACGGTCTAGAAATCTTGATTCACGTAGGCTTTGACACCGTTGAGCTCGATGGTAAGTTCTTCAACGCTAAGGTTGAAAAGGGAGCCACCGTCAAGCGTGGAGACGTGCTGGTGGAGTTTGACTTAGAAGAGGTCAAGACAGCGGGATACCCTGTTACCACCCCGCTGGTTATTACCAACGCTAAGGCCGCCATCTCATCGGTGCAGGCGCTCAACGTGGGCAGCCAGGTAGCCGCAGGCGATGCTTTCCTCGCCGTAGAACCTAAGGGATAACCCCATCACTAGTTATAGGGATATATAACCTGCACATAAGCGCCGCACCCTTCTCAGAAATAGAAGGGAGCGGCGCTTTTTCGTTTCTGTCATAACACTGCCTGAACCGCGCTAAAGATGCTAGTATGTCAAACGATTGGCATATTATCTGGCTCACATCACCACACCTGCCACCAGGTTGACCTCGGTGGCTCATACACCAAGGAGACGGCATGGATCATCAATCCGTGGCTGAACGCGTGCTGGCCAACGTCGGCGGCGTTCATAACATCCAGGCAGGCGCCCACTGCGCCACCCGCCTGCGCCTCGTGCTCAAAGACCCTAAAGCAATCAATCAAACTGCGTTGGATAACGATGACGATATTAAGGGCACCTTCCAAAACGCTGGCCAGTTCCAAATCATTGTGGGCCCCGGCGACGTCAATGAGGTCTATAAGCACCTTGTAAACAAGGGGATGAAGCAGGCATCCAAGGATGAGCTTAAGAGCGTGGCGGCGTCTAAGGGTAACCTGGGCACCCGTTTCCTCAAAACCGTCTCCGATATCTTCTTGCCCATCATCCCCGTGCTGGTAGGCGCGGGTATGCTCATGGCGCTGAACAACGTGTTAACCTCAAAGGATCTCTTCTGGGGTGAAGGCGCAGCTCCTCTGGTTGAACAGTTCCCCTCTTGGGCTGGCTTCGCAGAAATCGTTAACCTACTTTCGGCAGCGGCTTTCGCCTTCCTGCCTGTGCTGGTAGGCTACTCGGCTACCAAGGTCTTTGGCGGTAACCCCTACCTGGGCCTCACCATGGGAGCAGCCATGGTCTTCCCATCCCTGGTCAACGGTTACAACGTGGCCGCTGCCCTCGAAAATGGCACCATGACCTACTGGGATGTTTTCGGCCTCCAGGTGCAACAAGCAGGCTACCAGGGCACCGTTCTTCCTATTCTTTTCGTAGCGTACATTCTTGCTAACGTCGAGAAGTTCTTCCACAAGATTCTCAAGGGCGTTATCGACTTTATCTTTACCCCCACTCTCACCTTGCTCATCACCGGCTTTATTACCTTCCTAGCTGTTGGTCCCGTGATGTTCAAAGCCGGTACTATGCTGGGTGACGGCATCAACTGGCTGTACACTACCGCTGGCCCTGTTGGCGGTTTCCTCTTTGGTCTTATTTACTCACCTATCGTGATTACCGGCCTGCACCAGTCCTTCCCGCCCATCGAGCTCATGCTCTTCGATAACGGCGGCTCCTTTATCTTCGCGACTGCTGCAGTTGCTAACGTAGCCCAGGGCGGTGCAGCACTGGGCGTTTACCTTTCAACTCGCGATGAAAAGCTCAAAGGTATCGCAGGCGCCTCAGCGCCTTCAGCATTCTTGGGTATTACCGAACCTGCTATCTTCGGCATTAACCTGCGTTTGCGCTGGCCCTTCTACATCGCGATGGTTTCTTCTGCAATTGGCTCAACTATCATCGCCTTGCTGGGTGTTAAAGCGGTGGCTCCCGGCGCTGCTGGTTGGATTGGCTTTGTTTCCATCGGTACTCAGTATGGTGCTGGCTGGCCTGGCTTCTTCCTGGCCGTAGCAGTTTCAACCGTTCTGGCAACCGCTGCCACCTTCATCTACGGCAAGCGGGTAGCTGCTAAGGCTACCGTTGATACCACCGCCGCTCCTGTGCTTGCGAGTAGCACCCCCGGTTACGAGCTGACCTCCCATATGAAGGGATCTGCCCTGCCCCTGGCCTCTGTCTCTGACCAGACCTTTGCCTCTGGCGCGCTAGGGCCCGGCGTAGCTGTTGAGCCCACTGAAGGCAAGCTCTACGCACCTGCAGACGGTACAGTTACTGTCGCTTTCCCCACCGGTCACGCTATCGGTATGCGCACTGAACAGGGCGTTGAACTGCTCATGCATATCGGCTTTGATACCGTGGAGCTCGACGGCAAGTTCTTTACCCCCAAGGTAGAAAAGGGTGCTGAGGTCAAGCGCGGGGATGTGCTGGTGGAGTTCGACATGGACGCCATCGCCGCTGCAGGTTACCCTCTGACGACTCCTTTGGTCATTACCAATGCCAAGAAGTCTATTGGTTCAGTAGAACTGGCGGTTGCTCCCAGTAGCACTGTTGTATTAGATGACATTTTGGTCGCAGTAACTGCCCCCAAGCGGGTTCCTGCCTCCTAGATTTCACCGCCAGAATTACTTATTTACCGGTAAAGAACTGGGCCCGGCTGTACTACAAGCCGGGCCCAGTTTGTTTTTTGCGCGTCATGCCCCTAGCACGGTCTCTCGGTGGATAATTAGAAATATTTACAGGATTACGTGCACCTTGAGAACCAGAGGAAAGAACCATGGCAGAAGAAAACCGCTATACCTTTACCGTCCGTCAGGCAACCGAAGATGACTGGCCAGGCGTCATCGACGCTCTCACGAGTGCTTTTGAGCATGACCCGGTGATGAACAACGTCATGGGAGGTGGTGGCAAAAGCCAGAAGGTGCGGGACCTCTTCGGCTTCCAAATCCATCACACCTATGGCCCTAAGGGCACCATTGATGTGGCAGTGACCGAGGAAGGCAAGATCTTGGGCGCAGCTCTCTGGCTCTCTGCGGAGGGGCAGAAAGGCGGCTTGATGGATGAGATCAGGTCACTGCCCGAATATGCAAAGATTCTAGGGCCGGGTCTACTACGAGCCGCTATTGTCGATTTAAAACTTCTCGCCGCGCGGCCCAAGTTCCCTCACTGGCTCCTTTACACCATCGGTGTGCATGAGGACGCTCGTGGGCACTCCATCGGTTCTCATTTGCTCGATTTCCGCCGCTCTCAGCTGGGTGAGCTACCTGCCTACCTAGAAGCATCCACTTATCGCAGCGCCAAACTTTACGCCCAGCACGGTTTTGTGGAGCTCTTCCGCTTCAAGAGTGGTAAGCCGGTTCTGGGGATGTTGCACCCGGCGCCGGTCACCCAGGTCTCCAAAAATAACCTTGCCGGGCGCTAGAAAGCTAGTCTAAAGAGACCCGGTCGGGCTGTTTCTGGCGCAGTGTGCTCCCCTCGTATACGTTGACCGGTAGGACGTCAGCCCCGTCCAGATCATCCTCCTTCCCTGCAATAGCGTGGAGTAGGCGCGCAACTGCGCGCTGGGCAATCTCATCGATAGGTTGCATCACGGTGGCTAGATGGGGGAGCATAGCGCGGGTATAAGGAGCCCCGTCAAAACCAATCACCTGTAGGTCCGTGGGAACTTCTAGGCCCAGCCTCTGGGCACAGCTGAGTACCATTGCCGCGTATATATCGTTAGACGCAAAGACCGCATCGAGGGTGGGGTATTGGTCGAGATAGCTGGCAATCATTTCCATTTTGTGGGCGTGGGGAGTATCAAACCCCAGTTCGAGAGTGCGGCCTGTAATGCCGTGTTCAGCCAGGGCATCACGGTAGCCTCGCAGTCGCAGGTTAACCTCAGACGCAGTTGAAGTGATGTGTACCGGCTCTTTCGCACCGCGTTCTAGCAGTAGAGAAGTAGCCCGGTAACCGCCGTCGTAGTTATCGCAGCGCACGTTAGGAGCCTTGCCCGTTTCAGCACGATCGATGGTGACCAGGGGTGCACCCATGAGCGGGAACTGGGCCACCAGCTGGGAATGAGCGCCGGTGATGACGCCGTCCACCTGGTTGGCTAGTAGCATGTCAAGGTAGCGCTGTTCAGCTTCTGGTCGGTCCCCACTGTTACAAAGGATGGTTTTGTAGCCGGCATCCGCGAGGTGGGACTCCAGACGGTAGGCCATTTCACCGTAGAAGGGGTGGGCAACCGAAGGAAAAACCAAACCGATGAGCTGGCTCTTGCGGCCTTGCAAAGAACGGGCGATCGCGTTGGGCCGGTAGCCCAGGGTTTTCATTGCTTCGAAGACGTTGGAACGGGTTTTTTCTGAGAGGTAGCCGCGGTTATTGAGCACACGGGACACCGTGGTGGGAGAAACCCCCGCAAGTGCAGCAACATCACTGAGTTTGGGCTGAGACATGTGTCCCTTGGCTGATAGATAAAAAATGTACTTCTTCAGTATAGGGGCGTGCCGAGAGCGTACGGGAGTATGGCGGCACCTTCATCTGCTTAGACGGGTAGTCCCAAAAATTGGCAGTTTTTTTCTGCCTCTGCGCCTTCAGGAGGAAGCAGTGCCAGCGCATCAGCTGAAGCGAAGCCGGTCAGCATGTGGGAGCGGGTTTTATCTTGTGGAGTGAGACGGACGCCCCCCGGTGTTACCTCGATGGTCACGGGTATCAGACGCAGATCTTTTGTGCTGTAACCGGGGACCGCTGCGGTGAGGGTTCCGGTGGGTAACTGCGCTAGTGGTTGACCGAAGATACCGGCAAGGACGGCGGGCAGGTAAGAGTAAAGGGCGACGTGGGCTGCTAGGGGGTTCCCAGGCAAGCCTAACACCAGGCGTCCGTCCGGTAGGAGGGCGGCGAGCGCCGGGTGGCCGGGGCGGATAGCTACTGATTCGAAGATGTAGGTAGCACCTAGTTCTGTTAGGACGCGGCGTACCCAGTCTACGTCTGAGGTGCTGGAACCGCCGGTGAGCATGAGGATATCGGCGGCTGTGTGGTCCAGCCAGTGGTGGAAGTTTGGGGCGCTGTCCTGCAGACGAACCGTAGAGGTTACTCTGGCCCCGAAAGATTCAATGATGAATGGGAACTGGGGCGAGAAGGCGTCGCGTACTTCGCCCGGGCCTGGCAGACCACCGGTGATGATTTCGTTGCCGGTGTAAGCTAGCGCCACGGTGGGTTGGGTATAGACCGGCAGGCTATCGAAACCCAGAGTTGCCAGTGAACCGATATGGCGGGCACCCAGGCGGATACCGGCTGCTAGCACCGTGGCTCCGGCTGCTAGTTCTTCACCGGCGCGGCGAATATCGTCGCCAACTGCTGGTTGCTGGTGAGGGGATCTTTCAAAGAAGTGGGGGAGGGCTTCAATCATAGCCAGGTCGCCGTCATTGGACAGCCGGGCATGTTCTAGCCTGAGCACGGCGTCCGCACCGGGTGGCAGGAGCCCACCGGTCAGAATAGGGGTGGCCTGCCCTGCCTCAAGTGGCACGGTTTTACGGTGGACGTTCTCGCCGGGTTGGGATTCTTGGCTTGCAAGCAGTTGCCAGGGGCCCCGGCCGGCCAGAGCATAGCCGTCCATAGCAGAGGAATTATAGTGGGGCACCGGTAGCGGACTCTTCAGGGGCTCCGCTAGAACCCTGCCGATGGCTGAAGACAGCGCTACCCGCTCTGTGGCAGCTGCATGCAGGCTACCTTCAGCGTGCAAAAGGGTGCGGGCATCGAACCAGGAAACATGCTGCATAGGGTTCCTTAAGAGTGGGAGAAGTTAGGCGGACGGTGCGGTGGACGTATCGCGGGTGTAGCCACTGGCCTGGGCCTGTTGCCAAGTGTCCACATCGGCAGTTAGCTCTGAGGTGAGCTGCACCGGCTGGGGGGACAGGGGTGCTAGAAAGCGGCGCACTGATGCGTTGGCGGTATCACCGGCAAAAGCCTGCGCCAGCTGGTCGGTGCGGTAGATACCCAGCAGGGGCTGGAAGGTTCCATCGGCAACCCCCCAGAACCCCAGGGTCTCGGGGGTAGCTGAGGTCGCCGCCTCAGTCAGTTGTTCAACGGCACCTGCGACCCCGGGAACATCCACCGACAGTAAGAGCGTCCAGGGTGCGCGATGCTGTGCCAGGGCGTCTAAACCCGCGCTAATAGCGGCAGCGGGGCCAGAGAAGGCCGGCTCTTCGCGGGTCAGTAACACACCTGATGGCAGGGGTAAGTCTGAGGGGCCAACGACCACACGTGCAGCAGCCGTACCGGCAGCGTCCAGAGTGGACGCCAGCAAGGTCTGTTGCCCGTTGGAGAGCAGGGCTTTGGGTACACCGCCCAAGCGGGAGGAACGCCCACCTGCAACAATCAGAGCGTTAAAAACGAGCACGTTTACCCGCCGGCAAAAGGAGGCAGAACGTCAAGACGCTGGACGTCCTCCAGCGATGCATCTGCCGGGGAAGCCTGCCCGTCGAGCAAGAAAGAGCACTGGGGCAGAATATCTGCCAGACTCTGGCCTGAGGGGGTGGTGCCGGTCAATGTTTGTCTCAGGTGATCGAGCAGGGCTGCCAGCGTGGGTTCAGGTAACTGAGAAATCTGGCACTGGGTTTCTGCCGCACCGGCAGCAGCGCGTGCCGCTGCAAAAAAATGAATCTGCATTTTAGCCTCCGATAGCGCTCATACTGCGAGCGGGTTGCTGAAAATCTGCTGACTCAAAACCGGCTGAGTCTTTGCCGTGAGCCTTGGGCTTGCCCCACATGGCATCGCGCCAGATCTGTGCAAACTCCTCATCGGTGATGCCGGCTCTGAGCGCTGACAGAAAATCGGTTTCTGTCAGCGAGAAGAGGCAGGATCGAATCTTACCGTCTGCGGTAATGCGAGTGCGGGTGCAAGCGGAGCAGAAAGGCTCGGTCACCGAGGCGATAATCCCCACCTGGCCTAGTGCCGGTGCATCTGTTGTCTCGCTGCCTTCAAGCGCGGCCTGGGTATCGGTAAAGGTGCCCTTGGGGTACACATTCCATAACTGGGCTGGAGACGAACCCCGCGGCTTCTCAAAGGGTGCCAAATCAACGTCAGCCAGCAACTTCTCACGAATCTCACCGGCAGTAATCGTGCCCTCGCGGGTCCACTGGTGGTCAGCATCCAGAGGCATCTGCTCAATGAAGCGCAACTGGTAGTTACCGGCAAGAGCCCATGCTAGAAGCTCCCCACCTTGGCTGTCATTGATACCGGGCATGAGTACAGCGTTAATTTTAATGGGGTGCACGCCTGCTGCCGCTGCGGCATCCACACCCGTCAGTACCTCCGCCAGTTTGTCCCTGCGGGTCAGCTCGGCAAAGGTCTGAGGGCAAATGGTATCGAGAGAAACGTTGATACGGGAAAGGCCGGCTTCTTTAAGGGCACCCACCTTCTTTTCCAACCCAATACCGTTGGTTGTCATAGAAATCGGCAGGTTGGGGTGGGCACGGTGGATCCGCGAAATAATATCGACCAGATCTGCACGTACCAGCGGCTCACCACCGGTAAAACGTACCTCTTCAACGCCAAGTAGCCGAACGCCAACATCAGCAATACGGAAGATTTCCTCGGCACTCATGAGGCTGGCACGAGGCAACCAGTCTAGACCCTCTGCGGGCATGCAGTATTGACAGCGCAGATTGCACTTATCTAACAGTGAGATACGTAGGTCACTAGCAACTCTGCCCCAGCGGTCAGCTAACCCTCCGCGGGTGGGCGCGCCCGGAGTAGAGGATCCCCGCCTAACAACCGGGATGCTGGCCCCCAGGGGGACAGACCCGGTAGAAGCATTGGATAAGTGTGCCATACCTGCGCTTTCATAAATCTGGTATTGAGAATGTAAAATAAAGCCTAGCTAAACTAGTGCCGCAACACCACTTCATACCACCCTACCGCGGATGCCCAGTTCCGGCGCAAGATAATCTTTCAAGGATAGAACCATCGAAACCTCCGCCCTGCTCAAAAATTCGCGTCTGCTCGCCGGCGCTGTCGCCGTCACCGTACTGGGACTTTCAGCCTGCAACAGCTCAGCGGACCAGGGTGCCGGCGCACAGCAGAGCGCGACGGTAGAGGTTTTTGCCGCGGCCTCCCTCAACAACGCCGGTGCCGATCTTGAAGCCACCTATGAGAACGCCAACCCCGGGGTTGATATCATCTTTAACTTTGCCGGTTCCTCCAAGCTGGTACAGCAGATTCAAGAAGGTGCCACCCCCGATATGCTGATTACCGCTGATGCTCCCACCATGAGCGGCGCCATCGAGAAGACCGAGGAACTGAAGGGGGTCAGCACCGAAGTCATCGCCACCAACGCTCTGGTCCTTGCCACTGCTCACGGTAACCCTGCAGACATCAGCGCTCTGGATGATCTCACCCGCCAGGGAGTCATCACCGCCCTCTGCGCTGCTGAGGTGCCCTGTGGCAAACTTGCTCACCAGGAGCTAAAGGGCAAAAATATTGTGCCTGCTACCGTAACCGAAGAGGCAAACGTGACCGATGTGTCCACCAAGGTCGCCACCGGTGAAGCAGATGCCGGCTTCATCTACACCACCGATGCCGCCTCCATCAAGATGCAGGGCCAGGACATCACCGTGCTTGAGCTACCCGCCTTGGAACGCAACGCCTACCCCCTGGCAGTAACCAAGAGCGGTTCTGTCAATGATGCCGCCAAGAGCTTTGCTGACTGGTTGGCGCACTCTGACGAGGCTTCTGTAATCATGACCGACTACGGATTCACCACCGCCTAAGCTAGAAACGTGAGCAAAACCAGCGCCTTTAGATCCGTACCAGGATTCCTGCTAGCCCCATCACTCCTTGCCTTTCTTGTAGTGCTGGGGCCCATGCTGGGTCTGTTCACCCGTATACCCTGGGCGGACGTCCCGGCTTTGTTCGCTGAACCGGCCATGCTGCAGGCAGCCCGGTTATCCATTGTGACTGCCACCGTCTCAACCCTTATCTGCGGTCTCCTGGGAGCACCCACTGCCTTGATTCTGACTAAGGTACTGGCGCGTAGCCGCTTTGCCTCCTTCACCTTCCCCCTTTATTGCCTGATTTATGCGCCGGTGATTTTCTCCCCGGTGGTTTCTGGTCTGGCGCTTATCTTCTTTTGGGGCCGGCGCGGGGTGCTGGGTTCTTGGCTGACCGAAATGGGAATCTCGGTGGCCTTCAGCCCCCTTGCGGTTATCCTGGCCCAGGTTTTTGTTGCCCTGCCTTTCTTCGTAGCAACTGCCGTCACCACCTTGCGTGCCCTGCCGGTCAGCTATGAGGAAATAGCTCTGGTGGAGGGCGCCAGCCCCGCTGAGGTGACGCGCAAGGTTCTGCTACCGCTGGCCGCCCCCGGTTTGCTCACCGCTTTTTTGCTCTCCTTCGCCAGGGCGCTGGGCGAGTACGGAGCCACCGTCACCTTTGCCGGCAATGTTGCCGGTGCTACCCGCACCATCCCGCTCAATATTGAGTTGGCACTCAGCTCTAACCACATGGACGCCGCGCTTGGCTCCGCTCTGATGCTGATTAGTCTCTACATCCTTATTCTTGGCATCCTGGCGCTTGCCGCCTGGCTGCGCCGTCTGAAAGGAGTTAGCCTGTGAACCCCCTACCCACCTTTCCCCGCCAGAGCACGGTGAGCCCTGCTGATTACCGCCACCTGATTGAAGCGACCCTAGCTGCCACCGTGCAGTGCAGGAGCGAAAAGCTCCCCCTGATTGAGACCTCCGGTAGGGTGCTAGCTCAAGATTTGCGTGCGCTGCGCTCGGTGCCGCACTTCGATAACTCCCAAATGGACGGTTATGCCCTCACAGCCCTGGGCGCTGCCAGAGATGACCGCACCTTCATAGTGGGCGCAGACGTACCCGCAGGGTCTGATGCTCGAGACCTGCCCATCAGAGACGATATTGCCTACCCGATTATGACCGGCGCGCCGCTACCTGCGGGTTATGACGCTGTGGTCCCGGTGGAACGCTCCCGGGTCTTGACGGGGGAGCAGGACGCCGCAGGCTTTGCTCAGCGGGGCGGGCAGATTGACCTGCCGCGGGCAGCTTTTGGGGACTTTGTACGCCGGGTGGGTGAGGACATCGAAGCCGGTGAGCTACTGGCAACAGCCGGCTCCCCGATCACCTCGGCCCTGATTGGCGCACTCGCCTCCCAAGGAATCGGTTCCCTCAAGGTGCGCAGCAGCCCCAGAGTGGTATTGATTACCGGTGGGGATGAAATCACCTTGGATACTGAAGCCGCCCCCGAAAGCGGCAAAATACTGGACGCCAACGGCCCCATGCTCTGCGCACTCGCCGGAGCTGATGGCGCTGAAACTCAGCGGGTGGCTATCGGAGACTCTGTTGAACAGCTGGTGGGAGTTCTCACCCGGCTAGTGCTCAGCTGGCGCCCTGACTTTATGATTACTAGCGGCGGCATCAGCCACGGCAAATACGAGGTGGTACGACTAGCTCTCACCGCCATGATGGAAACTAAGGACGCCCGGGTGCAGGCAGAGCGCACCTGGTTTGGGCACGTTGCCCAGCAACCTGGCGGCCCTCAGGGGGTGTCCCTGCTACGGGCCACTTCCCAGGAGCAGGACGGCGGTGCCCACCTGGTCCCGGTGATTTCATTGCCAGGCAACCCGGTCAGTACCCTTGTCTCCTATGTAGAGCTGGTGCGCCCAGCTCTAGCCCAACTCACCGGTAGGGTAGCACCCCAGCCCCGTCACGGCGTCCTGGCACTAGCGGAAGGGGAGGCGCTGCAAGCCCCGGAAGGTAAAACTCAGTACCGGCGAGCGCGTCTTGAGCGGGTCTTTGAGAGCGACGGAACGGTGCGCACTCTGCTGACCCCTGATCCATTGACTGGCTCCCACCTGCTGCACCGGGCAGCCACCGCCCAGGTGCTGGTCCAGCTAGACCCGGGGGTCACCTACCGTAGCGGGGACGTTGCCTTATACCTTCCGCTCTGACCCGGGAACGCCTCTGCCTTAATGAAGTATCATGGATACTAAATTTCACCGCCTGACCACCTCAATCTGCTCTAAGGACTCCATGACTACCCCAGAACCTCAGGCACACCTTACCCACGTCCGCACTGACGGTAGCGCTCACATGGTGGATGTCACCGATAAGGCGATTACCACCCGCACCGCTGTTGCTGAAGGTTATGTGATCACCAGGCCCGATGTCATCGAACAACTCTTTGACGCCACCCTGCCTAAGGGTGACGCTCTGCCCGTAGCCCGCGTTGCCGGCATCATGGGGGCCAAAAAGACCCCCGAAATTATCCCCCTCTGCCACCCTCTGCCCCTGGGCAAAATTACGGTGGACTTCCAGCGGATGGAGGACCGGGTACGTATTGAAGCGCTGGTGAAGACCACCGGAGTCACCGGTGTAGAAATGGAAGCCCTCACCGCTGTATCTACTGCCTCCCTCACGGTCTTTGACATGATTAAGGCAGTCGATAAGCAGGCCACTATCACAGGTCTTCGAGTGCTAGAAAAAAGCGGCGGAAAATCGGGCGATTGGTCGGTGGAGCGCTAATCATGGGTAAAAATTACACACTGCCCGAGGGGCTGACCGGCTTAGTCATCGTTGCCTCAACTCGAGCTGCCCGCGGAATCTACCGCGATGAATCCGGCCCTGTGGCGGTTGAATGGTTGCGGTCCCGAGGCTTTGAGACCCCTGAAGCGGTCGTGGTAGCTGACGCTGATTTTGGCCCCTACTTTGATGGGCTGGTTGCCGCAGGAAACCTGCCTACCTTCATTCTCACTAGCGGTGGAACCGGGCTGAACACCGATGACATGACCGTTGAGGCCGTGTGTGCCCACCTAGATAAAGAAGTGCCGGGCATGATGCATGCTTTCTGGGCGCAGGGGCTGAACCACACTCCCACCGCCGTGCTCTCGCGCGGCGTTGCCGGTGTAATTGGGCGTAGCTTCATCATGACCCTACCCGGCTCTAAGGGTGGGGTGAAGGACGGCTGCACCGTATTAGACCCCCTGGTCACCCATATTTGCCGCCAGATGGAGGACTACCATGACCACTAAAGACGCCAACCCCTACGCGGACAGCCCGCTTGAACCTCACGGTTCAACCGTGGTGCACACCGCTATCACCGAAGAACCCCTGGAGCCACTACTCGCTGCAGCCAAGCGTCAGACCATGACCCAGCAGATGGGTGCACTGGTGATCTTTGACGGTATTGTGCGCAATCACGACCACGGGCAAGCGGTCGCTGCCCTCAGCTATTCTGCTCACCCGCAAGCCCAAGACTTTATGGAGCGCACCGTGCAAGGTGTTGCCGATCAGCTAGCAGGTGTGCGGCTTTGGGCTGTGCACCGCGTGGGCCCCATTGCTATCGGTGAATCAGCCCTCACCGTGGTGGCGGCTGCCGCCCACCGAGGACTGGCATTCACCGCCTGCGAGATGGTCGCTGACCGCATTAAGGCAAATGTGCCCATCTGGAAAGAACAGGAACTGACCGACGGCGCCGTGGAATGGGTGGGGATCGACACCCCACCGGCCGCCCGCTAACCACCACGGAGATAAGACACCATGACCGCACCAGCTGACTTCAGCCCCCTGGAATACAAGCTCTACGGGCGGCAAATGATTCTGCCCGAGCTAGGCCAGTCTGGGCAGCAGAAACTTAAGGACGCCAAGGTGGCAGTCATCGGCGCAGGGGGTCTGGGTGCTCCTGCTCTGCTTTACCTGGCAGGTGCCGGGGTGGGCACCGTGGTGCTAATCGATGATGACGAAGTAGAGATTTCCAATCTGCACCGGCAGGTTATTCACTCCTTCGCCCGGGTGGGAACCGCCAAGGCAGACTCGGCTGCTCAAACCATGCGCGAACTTAACCCCACCATTACGGTGCAGGTGTTCAAAGAACGTCTCACCGACGCTAACGCAGACAGCCTCCTACAGGGAGCAACCGTGCTGATGGACGGTAGCGATAACTTTGCCACCCGATACGCTGCCTCCCGAGCTGCCGCCCGCGCCGGTATTCCTCACGTCTGGGGCGCAATTTTGGGCTTTGACGCACAGATGAGCGTCTTTTGGCGCGATCAAGCACCCGTCTATGAAGATCTTTACCCGGTAGAGCCGGCCCCCGGCTCGGTGCCCAACTGCGCCACTGCCGGCGTCATCGGGGCGCTCGCCGGGGTGGTGGGTACCTCCATGGCGATGGAAACCATCAAACTCATCACCGGCGTGGGCCAGCCACTCACCGGGCAGGTTGGCTACTACACCGGACTAACTGGAAGGTGGGAATACATCCCCTTAGTTGCTTTACCTCGGGAGCCTGCTAAGGCCCCCAATGCACCTGAGCCGATGCTGGACGAAAAGCCGGCACTTGGTGAGCCTCAGAACGCCACTCAGGGCCTGGTTCGTGATGCATCTCAGATCGCCACCCAGCAGCCAAAAAACCTTAGTGATATAGACAATATTTTTAGGGTGGGTGAAGCCAGCCCTTATGGCCTAGATATTACTTTTGACGACTATTTCGACAGCGGTGACTTCGCGGGGGTGCCTCTCATTGACGTCCGTGAGCCGCATGAGTTTGAAGCGCTTTCTATACCGGGAGCCATCAATCTGCCCCTGTCGGTTATTGAGTCGGTGGGCGAAAACCGCAGCATTGACCAAGAAATAAAGCGGATTTTGCCGGAAAAACAGGCTGCTTACGCCCTCTACTGTGCTGCCGGCGTCCGCTCGCGCACTGCCGCACAAAAACTTCTCACCCTGGGGTATGGCAGTCTCTATAGCCTCGAAGGAGGAATTTCAGCCTGGCTTGCCCGTTAGGGGAGAGGTTCCCAAAGCTTGAACTGTAAAATATTCACCCCTTTGTTCCCGAATTAGGATAGATTTTTATTCGGTATTTTCTGTGCGAATATTTCGGTAGAGTGATGTTCATGACTCAGCAGGCATCACACACCGCGGGCCCTGACGGCCCTCTCACCGACAAACTGATTAAATTCGGTAAGTTCTTCACTAAGTGGGACGAAACCGACGACGGCCGTGCAGCTTTCTTGCAGGGCGGTCGTCAGGGCGATATCTTCTATCGCAACCGCTGGAGCTATGACAAGGTTGTCCGCTCCACCCACGGCGTGAACTGTACAGGCTCCTGCTCCTGGCAGGTCTTCGTCAAGGACGGCGTCATCACCTGGGAAGCCCAGGCAACTGACTACCCGACCATTGGCCCTGACCGCCCTGAGTATGAGCCCCGCGGCTGCCCCCGTGGCGCAGCCTTCTCCTGGTACACCTACTCACCGACCCGCGTGAAGTACCCCTACGTCCGCGGTGTCCTGCTCGAAATGTACCGTGAAGCCCGCGCCCGCCTGAACGACCCCGTGGACGCCTGGCACTCTATCGTTTCTGACCCTGAAAAGCGCCGCCGCTACACCTCAGCTCGCGGTAAGGGTGGTCTGGTGCGCGGCACTTGGGCAGAAGCCCTTGAAATGGTAGTTGCAGCTCAGATCCACACCATCAAAACCTACGGGCCTGACCGTAACATCGGCTTCTCGCCCATCCCCGCTAAGTCCATGGTCTCCCACGCCTCTGGCGCTCGTTACATCGAGCTGATGGGTGGCGTTATGACCTCCTTTTACGACTGGTACGCCGACCTGCCCGTCGCATCACCCCAGGTCTTCGGTGACCAGACCGACGTGCGCGAATCAGGTGACTGGTGGGATGCCACCTACCTGATGATGTGGGGCTCCAACATCCCCGTCACGCGTACCCCTGACGCCCACTGGATGGCTGAGGTACGCTACCGCGGTACCAAGGTCGTCTCGGTCTCCCCGGACTACGCCGATAACACTAAGTTCGCCGATGAATGGTTGCCTGCCCAGCCCGGTACCGATGCCGCTCTAGCGATGGCTATGGGCCACGTCATCCTCAAGGAAAACTTTGTGGATCGCCGTGTGGAGTTCTTCGAGGACTACACCAGCACCTACACCGATTTCCCCTTCCTGGTGACCTTGGAAACCCGCGAAGACGGCACCAAGGTGCCTTCCAAGTTCCTAACTGCAGCTAACCTGGTAGAGCACAAAGAGGTTGCAGATGCTGCCTTCAAGACCGCCCTGCTCAACCGTGAAACCGGCGAGGTCGTTGTGCCCAACGGTTCAATGGGCTACCGCTACAACAAGGAAGACGAAGGCAAGTGGAACCTGGATCTGCAGGGCGTCAAGCCTGCTCTGTCCATCCTTGACCTGCCCAGCGGCAGCGAAAAGAACGTTGAGATTCTGCTCCCCGCCTTCGATGAGCCCTCGGGGCGCGGTAAGGTAATGACTCGTGGAGTCCCCACTATCACCGTTGAGGGTTTTGAGGTCACCACTGTCTTTGACCTCATGCTCGCCCAGTACGGTGTGGGCCGCGCCGGCATCCCCGGCCAGTTTGCTACCGGTTTTGACGATGCCAGCGTGCAGTACACCCCTGCCTGGCAGTCAGAAATCACCTCGGTTCCCGCCGAAGCTGCGATCCGTACCGCCCGCGAATTCGCCCAGAACTCCATTGACTCTAAGGGCCGCACCATGATCATCATGGGTGCAGGTATCTGCCAGTGGTACCACGGCGATGCCACTTATCGCTCCATCCTTGCTCTGCTCATTATGTGCGGTGCTGAGGGGCGTAACGGTGGCGGCTGGGCTCACTACGTGGGCCAGGAAAAGGCTCGCCCCATCACCGGCTGGGCTCACATGGCTAACGCACTGGACTGGTGCCGCCCGCCCCGCACCCAGGCTGGCACCAGTTTCTGGTACATGCACACCGATCAGTTCCGTCAGGACGGCTACTCATCCGAGGCCATGCAGTCCCCACTTGCTAAGGGCGAACTCAAGGGTGTTCACACCGCTGACCTTCTGGCCCGCGCCGTACGCATGGGCTGGACTCCCTTCTACCCCCAGTTCCCCGAAAACCCTCTGGAGCTGGCAGAAAAGGGCGCCGCTGCCGCTGCAGCTGGCACAGCCGAATCACCTGCTGACTACATTGCTCAGCGTCTGAACTCAGGTGACCTGGAATTCTCGGTAGAGCACCCCGATGCGCCGGCCAACTGGCCCCGCACCCTCATGCTCTGGCGTAACAACCTGCTGGGTTCATCAGCTAAGGGTGAGCAGTACTTCTTGCGCCATCTGCTTGGCAATGAGAATTCCAATATCGCCGAGGACGCTGAAACCCGCCCCTCAGAGGTGCGCTGGGAAGAGGACGCCCCGGTCGGCAAGCTGGACCTGCTGGTTACCACCGACTTCCGCATGACCTCATCCACCCTGTCGTCCGACATCGTTTTCCCCGCTGCCACCTGGTATGAGAAGCACGATATTTCCTCGACCGACATGCACCCCTACATCCATGCCTTCTCACCGGCCATCGACCCGCCTTGGGAAACCAAGACTGACCACCAGGTCTTCAAGGAACTGGCTTACGTCTTCTCGAAGGTTGCTAAGAAGCACCTGGGCGTGCGCAAGGACCTGGTCTCGGTGCCCCTGCAGCACGATACCCCCGGCCAGATTGCCCAGCCCGGTGGCCATGCCCCCGACTGGAAGAACAAGGGGATTAAAGGTATTCCCGGTAAGAACATGCCGGTCTTTGCAGTGGTTGAGCGTGACTACGGTGCCCTCTACGATATGTACACCTCGGTAGGGCCTCTGCTCTCAAAGCTGGGCACCACTACCAAGGCTGTCACCGTGGACGTCAACGACGAGCTAGCAGCCCTGGCTGAAGAGCACGGCGTGATGGGCACCGGTAAGGGCGCAGGTCTTCCTGCCCTGGATACCGACGTCAAACTGGCCGATACCATCCTGGCTCTCTCCGGCACATCCAACGGCCCCGTGGCCATCAAGGGTTTCAAGGCTCTGGAGAAGCGCGTGGGCAAGAAGATGCACCACCTGGCAGAAGGTAACGAAGAGAAGCGCATCCGCTTCCGCGATACCCAGGACCGCCCCGTTCCCGTCTTTACCTCACCCGAGTGGTCAGGTAGCGAAACCGGCGGACGCCGCTACGCACCCTTTACCCTCAATATCGAGCAGCTCAAGCCCTTCCACACCCTCACCGGTCGTATGCACTTCTTCTTGGATCACGACTGGATGAGCGAGATGGGCGAGCAGATGCCGCTCTACCGCCCGCCGCTGGATATGCACAACCTCTTCGGTGAGCCCGAACTGGGCGAAACCGGTGACCTGTCAGTGGCTGTTCGTTACGTGACGGTTCATAATAAGTGGGCTATCCACTCCTCCTACCACGACAACCTCTACATGCAGACCCTTTCACGCGGTGGCACCCACGCCTGGATGAGCCCGCAGGATGCAGAGAAGATTGGCGTCAAGGACCACGACTGGATCGAGTGCGAGAACAACAACGGTGTCTTCGTTGGCCGCGCTGTTGTCTCCCACCGAATGCCCGAAGGCGTTGTCTACGTGCACCATGCCCAGGAACGCCTGGTCAACGTGCCCAAGGCAGAACGTACCGGGCGCCGCGGCGGTATTCACAACTCCGTCACCCGCATCCTGGTCAAGCCCACCCACCTCATCGGTGGTTACGCTCACCTTTCCTACGCCTTCAACTACCTGGGCCCCACCGGTAACCAGCGTGATATTGTTTCCCGAATTCGCCGCCGCAAGCAGGAGGTAACCTACTAATGCGCGTCATGGCACAAGTTTCTATGATTATGGCACTCGACAAGTGCCTGGGCTGTCACACCTGTTCTGTGACCTGTAAGCAGGCATGGACCAACCGTGCTGGCACCGAATACGTCTGGTTCAACAATGTTGAAACCCGCCCGGGTCAGGGCTACCCTCGCCGTTACGAGGACCAGGAGAAGTGGAAGGGCGGCTGGACGCTGAATAAGCGCGGACGCCTGGAGCTCAAGAGCGGTAACCGTTTCAAAAAGCTCTTTACCCTCTTCGCCTCACCGGTTCAGCCCGAGCTCTCGGACTACTATGAGCCCTGGACCTATGACTACGAGAACCTGATTAATGCACCTCTGGGGGACGATTTCCCCACCGCTAGGCCTAAGTCGCTGATTACCGGCGAGGACACCTCGATTGAGTGGGGTCCCAACTGGGACGATAACCTGGGTGGCTCCAGCGAAAACGGTCACCTTGACCCGCTGGTTGAGAAGGTACGCCAGCAGTCAGAAGAGAAGATTAAGTTCGAATTCGAACGCACCTTCATGTTCTACCTGCCCCGTATCTGCGAGCACTGCCTCAACCCCTCCTGCATGGCATCCTGCCCTTCAGGCGCTATCTACAAGCGCGAAGAGGACGGCATCGTTCTCGTGGACCAGAACCAGTGCCGCGGCTGGCGTCAGTGCATCACCGGCTGCCCCTATAAGAAGATTTACTTCAACCACAAGAGCGGCAAGGCAGAGAAATGTACTTTCTGCTACCCCCGCATCGAGCACGGTATTCCCACCGTCTGTGCTGAGACCTGTGTTGGCCGTATGCGCTACATCGGTATCTTCCTCTACGACGCCGACCGCATCACCGAGGCTGCTTCAGTGCCCGATGAAAAGCAGCTCTACCAGGCCCAGCTAGACATCATGCTGGATCCTTTTGACCCCGAGGTCATTCGTGCGGCCAAGGAGCAGGATATCCCTGATTCCTGGATTCAGGCAGCTCAGAAGTCACCGGTCTACAAGCTGGCTAAAGAATGGAAGATTGCCCTTCCTCTGCACCCCGAATACCGCACCATGCCCATGGTCTGGTACGTTCCTCCGCTCTCACCCATCATCGACCTCCTCAAGGAACAGGGCCACGATGCTGAGAGTCAAACCAACCTCTTTGGTGCCATCGACTCCCTGCGTATTCCCGTGGAATACCTGGCAGAGCTCTTCACCGCTGGCGACACCACCATCATTACCGATGTGCTCAAGAAGCTGGCTGCCATGCGTGCCTACATGCGTGACATCACCCTCGGTGGCACCGGCAACGAAGAAATTGCTTCTCAGGTAGGTATGACCGGCGCTGAAATGTACGAGATGTACCGCCTTATGGCGATCTCCAAGTACGAAGAGCGCTACGTCATCCCCCCTGCACACATGGAAGATGCCCATAACCTCGAAGAAACCGGCTGCTCGCTCGATACTGACGGTGGCCCCGGCATGCTCTACGATAGCGCTTTCAACGATCCTGGTGACCGCCCCGTCCCCGTCTCGGCAGGTAGCTACGCTAATCAGGCACGCCAGGATGGCAAGGTCAATATCTTCATGTGGGATGGTAAGACACACCCTGAGGGTATGTTCCCCGATACCAGCGGCAGCAAGAGGGTCTAGTTCTTCATGGCTGGATTTTTCTCTCAACTCCTGAAGCGGAATGCAGTTGAGGCCCTACCTCAGTTGCCCGCCTCGGGCGACCCCTTTGACATGGACTGGGGGAGCGGCCAAGAGCTGGACGCGGTGACCTACCAGGTCACCTCCGTTCTGCTCCGCTACCCCAGCGAAGAAACCCGGGCGCTGCTACCAGAACTCCTAGAACTGGCAGCAGAGACCGGCAACGAGCAGTTCCTGACCGGCGTCCGCGCTGTACAAGATTGGTACGCTACCTCATCCCTAGAAGAGATGCAGGCGCACTACGTGCAGGAGTACGACCTTTCCCGCCGCCATTCTTTCCATCTGTCCTACTGGACTGAGGGCGATACCCGCCGTCGCGGTGAAGCCCTGACCCGTTTCAAGCAGATGTACCGTGACTCAGGTATGGTTACCAATCTGCAGGGGGAGCTGCCCGACTACCTGCCCATGGTGCTGGAATTCACCGCACTGGTGGATGCCCGAGCTGGCCGAGCAGCCCTGCAAGCCTACCGCCCATCCCTAGAGCTACTGCGTCTGGCGCTACGCGATGATGAGCTGCCCTACTATGGGCTAGTTGAGGCAGTATGCCAGAGCTTGCCCGGGGTTTCACCCGAAACCCAGGCTGAGGTTCAAAATATGGTCAACGTTGGACCTCCCAAAGAGGATGTCGGGCTAGCTCAGCTTCCTGCTAGCGACCCGCGCCTCCTACCCCTTCTTCTGCCACATGAGCAGAGACCCGGTGCCCGGGTGGGCGCCGATAAAACAGCCCCCTTCGCCGCACAGCGATCACAGAACGGAGCCCACCAGTGAACCTAACACCCCTTGATTACTTCCTCTGGGGTATCTTCCCCTACATCACCCTAGCAATCGTCATTGGTGGCACCATCTGGCGCTACAAGACAGACCAGTTTGGTTGGACCACCCGTTCATCGCAGATGTACGAATCCAAGTTGCTGCGTATCGCCTCGCCCATGTTCCACTACGGCATCCTGGTCGTCCTGGTAGGGCACATCGTTGGTCTAGTGATTCCTAAATCCTGGACCGACGCTGTGGGTATCTCCGAGTACTTCTACCACCTGAACGCACTGTGGCTTGGCTCTGTCGCAGCGGTAGCTACCCTCGTTGGCCTCTTCGCCATGATTTACCGCCGCCGCACCTCAGCTACCGTTTTCCGGGCTACCACCTGGAACGATAAGTTGATGTACGTGGCACTGGCGAGCGCCATTGTGCTGGGTTCAGTAGCAACCCTCTTCAACGCTCTGGAGATCGAGGGTGAGCATAACTACCGTGAGACCGTGTCGGTCTGGTTCCGTTCCATCTTCTACTTCAACCCCAATGTTGAGGCGATGGCTAACGCGACCACCTCCTTCCACATTCACGTGATTGTTGCCCTACTACTCTTCTGCCTCTGGCCCTTTACCCGCCTGGTGCATGCCTTCACAGCGCCGCTCCACTACATCTTCCGCCCCTACATCGTTTACCGTTCCCGCGGCAAGCGCAACCACCAGCGCGGCTGGTCACCGGTAGGCACCGCGGATTCGGTGAACAAAGACGCCAAGCGTGTTGAGCGTCAGCATCACCACTCCTAAAAAATTTCATACACACCATTTGTTCCTAAGGATCTATACACTATGAGCACTCCCGCAGTCGCAGAACGCGACCCGCAGCTCAAAGGTCAGCTGAAGTACGTCATCATGGCAGCCTGTGCTTCTATGATTGGTTTCTGGGGGTGGACCATGATTGGCCCCCTGGCTAAGTACTACACCGAAACCTACGGCCTGACCGAAGGGCAGCGTTCCCTACTCATCGCTATGCCCGTTATCGTAGGCTCTATCGCCCGTATCCCGGTAGGTGCCCTGACTGACCGCTACGGCGGACGCATCATGTTCACCATCATGCTGATCTTCACAGGCTCCATGGTGCTGGTGACCGGTCTGGTAGGTCAGATGGGTAACTTTAACCTGCTGCTAATTGCTGCTTTCTTTCTTGGTATCGGCGGCTCAATCTTCGCTGTGGGTATTCCCTTCTCTGCCGCATGGTTTGAGCCCCATCGCAAGGGCCTTGCAACCGGTATCTTCGGTATGGGTATGGTGGGTACTGCTTGTGCTGCATTCTTCAACCCCCGCATGCTCAACGCTTTTGGCTACTTCCCAACCCACCTCATCATGGCTTGTGTCGCTCTGACCTACGCCGTCATCGTCTGGATTTTTATCCGCGACTCACCGGTCATGAAAGCTCGCACCCCTGAGCCTGTAGTGCCCAAGATTATCAACGTTTCTCAGAAGCTCATCACCTGGCAGCTTTGCTTTATCTACGCCGTCGGCTTCGGTGCTTTCGTTGCTTTCTCTAACTTCCTCTCCACCTACACCCAGAAAATCTACGATTTTGACCCGGTAGCTGGTGGCACCTTTGCGGCTATGTTCGCTGTCTGCGCTGTGATTGCGCGCCCCTTCGGCGGTGTGGCAGCAGATAAGTTTGGCGGCAAGAACACCACCATCCTGGTCTTCATCGCTATGGCTGTCCTTGGTTTCTTCGTGGCTCAGGCTCCCGCTTCGACCACCGTGAACACCGTGCTTTTCATTGCGCTGGCACTCTGCGTAGGCTTCTCTACCGGTACCCTGTACGGCTGGTTGGGTAAGGCCTGCCGCCCGCAGGACACCGGTACCATCTCCGGTTTGGTCTCGGCCGCTGGTGGCCTGGGTGGTTACTTCCCGCCGCTCATCATGGGCGCAGTCTTTACTGATTACGGCGACTACTTCTGGGGCATTATGTTCTTCGTTGGAGCCTGTGTAGTTTCTGTACTGGTATCCCTCTGGATGGAAAACGATCGCCAGAAGGCAGCACTTGCCGCCTAATCTGATGCTTCCCGGCTCGTTCTGAAAAGGACGGCGGGGTGTCACCTCCCTTTTACAGTAGGGGAGCGGCACCCCGTTGTCTTTTCTGTTTTCCTTTTTGTTGCGGTTTTGAGGTGGCTTAGCCAAAAGGGGATAAGCCTGCCTGGAGCAAAATCCTTGGAAGGCGCCCCGTATGGTGCGGGCCTGTAACATGTGGCACAATAAGGAGGGAAACAAATAGAGCCGTTATGCTAATGCGGGAGAGACCGGAAGAGTCGTGGTTGAGGGACTGCGCCCCGGCGCCGAAGGAGCAAACCCTCCCCGGGAAACTCTCAGGCAAATGTACCGCTTAGATATGGCAACTCTGGAGACGGCGCTAGTTTGGCGCCAACCGAAGGGGCAAAATCTGCTTGCACACCCGCGCGTGATGGGTGGTGCGCAGACTAAAACTCTCAGGTTTTAACAGAGCGGGGAGGACACCCACCTACCCAAGCAGGGTAGGCAGGCTTACCGAGAACGCTTTGGAGTGTCCCATGTCATTCATCGACCGTCACCTTGGCCCCCGTGGGCGCGAGACCGAAACCATGCTCAGCACCCTGGGCTACGATTCATTGGCTAACCTCATTGACGAGGTGATTCCCTCCAACATTCGCTTAGACGGCGACCTAGATTTACCAGCTCCCCTGAGTGAGTTGGAAGCTCAGAAGAAAATTGCTAGCTATGCCGCTCAGAACCAGGTGAAGCACCAGATGATTGGTGCCGGCTACTATGACACCATCACCCCTGCGGTCATTCGCCGCAACATTCTGGAGAACCCCGGTTGGTATACTTCCTACACCCCCTACCAGCCAGAAATTTCTCAGGGTCGCTTGGAGGCTCTGCTGAACTTCCAGAACACCGTCATGGAACTGACCGGTCTGCCAGTAGCCAATGCCTCCTTGCTCGATGAAGCTACTGCCACTGCTGAAGCTGCCGTGCTCATGCACCGGGCTAACCGCAAAATCAAAAACGGTTTCTTCGCCATTGACTCCCGCGCTCTGCCTCAGACGCTCTCAGTAGTTCGAGGCCGTGCTGAAGCTCTTGATATTCCTTTTGAAGTCACCGACTTCAACCAGGGGCTTCCCGAAGGCGACCTCTACGGCGTCATCCTCGCAGCCCCCGGTCACGATGGTGAAGTGCGAGATATTGAACCTCTGATTAAGGAAGCCAAGGAGCGCGGCGCACTGGTTACTGTTGCCGCTGATTTGCTTTCTCTCACCCTGCTGACCAGCCCCGGTTCCCTGGGTGCCGATATTGCTGTGGGCTCCACCCAGCGTTTCGGCCTGCCTTTCTGGTACGGCGGCCCCCACGCTGCTTACATGGCGGTCACCAAGGGCATGGAACGCAACCTGCCTGGCCGTCTGGTCGGCGTCTCTAAGGACTCTGCAGGTAAGCCCGCCTACCGTCTGGCGCTGCAGACCCGCGAACAGCACATCCGCCGTGAGAAGGCGACCTCCAACATCTGTACCGCCCAGGCACTGCTAGCCATCGCAGCGGGCGCCTACGCGGTCTACCACGGCCCCGAAGGTATGCGCGCTATCGCTAACCGCCTGCACGATAATGCAGCCCGCGTGGCGACTGCCCTGGTCGCCACTGGTCTCACCCTGGTCCACGAGAACTTCTTTGACACCGTTGCATTCGAGGCTCCCGGCCGCGCTGACGAACTGGTCGCCAAAGCACTAGAAGCTGGCGTGAACATCCGCAAGCTTTCCGCCGACCGCATCTGCCTATCCATCGGTGAATCCCACTCCGAAGAGGTTCTGGATGCCCTGGTCAATGCCCTGGGTGGAACCCTGGACGAGGCTGAAGGCTACGAGCTGCCCAGCGAACTGTTGCGCACCGATGACTACATGAGTCACCCGGTCTTCCACCTCTACCGTTCAGAGACCTCCATGATGCGCTACCTGCGTGCACTCTCTGACAAGGACCTAGCGCTGGACCGCACCATGATTCCGCTAGGTTCCTGCACCATGAAACTCAACGCCGCAGCTGAGATGGAACCCATTTCCTGGCCCGAACTCGCCGGTATCCACCCCAATGTACCCGCTGATCAGGCTCAGGGCTGGAAGGCACTCATTGATGAGCTGTCTAACTGGCTGGTTGAAATCACCGGCTACGATGCTATCTCCCTGCAGCCTAACTCAGGTGCCTCTGGCGAATACGCCGGTCTGCGCGCTATTCGCGCCTACCACGAGTCCAATGGGGACACCCAACGCACCGTCGTATTGATTCCCAACTCGGCTCACGGCACCAATGCTGCCTCCGCTGCACTAGCAGGACTGGGAGTTGCCGGCGTTGCTACCGCCCCCGACGGTTCCATTGACGTTGAGGATCTTAAGGCAAAGATCGAAAAGTACGGCGACACCATCGCCGGCATCATGATCACCTATCCCTCCACTCACGGTGTTTTCGAAGAGCAGGTCGTAGAGGTTTGCCAGCTGGTTCACGACGCCGGTGGACAGGTCTACGTTGACGGCGCTAACCTCAACGCCCAGATGGGTCTGGCGCAGCCCGGTAAGTTCGGTGGCGACGTATCCCACCTGAACCTGCACAAGACCTTCGCTATTCCCCACGGTGGCGGCGGCCCCGGCGTCGGCCCCGTAGCTGTCGGTGCCCATCTGGAGAAGTACCTGCCCGGTAACGGCTTCGAAGCCGATGCAGAGGGCAACCTGGCAGCACCCCTACCCATCTCCCAGGCAATGTTCGGCTCAGCCGGTGTACTTCCCATCTCCTGGATGTACATCGCTATGACCGGTGCAGAAGGTCTGCGCGAATCATCCGAAATCGCCATCCTCTCTGCCAACTACATCGCCAAGAAACTAAGAGGCCTCTACCCCGTACTCTACGCAGGTGAAACCGGCCTGGTAGCCCACGAATGCATCCTTGACCTGCGCCAGCTTACCGCGGACTCAGGCATCACCGCAGAGGACGTCTGCAAGCGCCTCATGGACTACGGCTTCCACGCCCCCACCCTATCCTTCCCCGTACCCGGCACCCTCATGGTCGAGCCCACCGAGTCAGAATCCCTGGCAGAGCTAGACCGCTTCATTGAAGCAATGGAACACATCCACGCGGAAATCCAGGAAGTCATCGATGGGACTGTTACCGCTGAAGAATCAGTTCTTCGCCAGGCGCCCCACACCGCCGAGGTTGTCACCGCAGACGAATGGGACCGCCCCTACCCCCGCTCTCAGGCGGCCTACCCCGTGCCCGCCCTACGCCTGAACAAGTACTTCACCAGCGTAGGCCGCATCGACGGTGCCGGCGGCGACCGCAACTTCGTCTGCGAATGCCCGCCCATGGAAGCCTTCGACCTCGAAGCTAACTAGGTATCCAACACTTGGATATGGCTTTTCACAGGTACTAATACTTCGCTGAAAGAGAGAGAGCGGCGGCAAGCCAGGCCCTCTCGCCCGGTTCGCTAACGCTCATGAGACGATTGGCGCCAGACCCGACCAGCTTGCCGCCGCCCTCTCTGTCAGCTCCCACACCGGTGAACCGTCTCAATTATTCTTCAGTCCCGAAAGGTTCAATCATGACTCCCAAAAAAACAGCTCTCTACACCGTCCACGAACAGCTTGGTGCTTCCTTCACCGACTTCGGCGGCTGGGATATGCCCCTGAAATACACCAACGACGTTGAAGAGCACAAAACCGTACGCAACGCAGCCGGTCTTTTCGACCTCTCCCACATGGGTGAATTCCGCGTCAAAGGTGCCGACGCCGGCGCTTACCTGGACTACGTCCTGCTCTCCAACATGTCCATCCTCAAAGTTGGCAAGGCGAAGTACTCCTTGCTGCTCAACGAAGATGGCGGGGTCATCGATGACCTCATCACCTACCGCCTGGCAGACGACGAATTCCTCGTCGTTCCCAATGCCGCCAACGTCGATGTAGACTTTGAGGCTTTCCAAGAACGTCTGGGCGATTTTGATGTCACTCTCACCAACGAAACAGCTGATACCTCACTGGTCGCAGTACAGGGCCCGGCAGCAGAAGCCATCCTGCTGGACATGGCACCGGACTCTCCCGAAACCATCACCTCCATGGGCTACTACGCGGCAGCCCCCGTACTCTTCGGGAACATTCAGACCCTGGTCGCCCGCACCGGCTACACCGGCGAAGACGGCTTCGAAATCTACGTACCCAACCAGGATGCCGAGGCCCTCTGGAACCTGGCAGCCACTCGCGGTGAAGCCCACGGCGCCCTTCCCGCCGGCCTGGCAGCCCGCGACTCCCTGCGCCTTGAAGCCGGCATGCCCCTGTACGGCCACGAACTTGGCCTAGACATCGCACCCGCAGAAGCAGGCATGGGCAAACTGGTAGAAATCGCCCTCAGCAAGAAAACCGCCGACTTCGTAGGTAAAGAAGCAGTAGCAGCACAGGCAGAGAATGCCCCCGCCCGCACCCTCATTGGTCTCAAAGCCCAGGGTAAGCGCCCCGCCCGTGCTGGTTCGAAGATTGTCGACGAAGCAGGCAACTCCATCGGAGAAATTACCTCTGGCATTCCCTCACCCACCCTGGGCTACCCCATCGCGCTCGCTCTGATGAACACCGAGCACGCGCACCAGGGCACCACGGTAAATGTTGACATTCGTGGCAAGGCAGCCCCCTTCGATATCGTGCCGACCCCCTTCTACCAGCGCGAAAAATAAGCCCTAGACCCCCATCCAAAGCGCGCCTATCAGCCCACCGATAGGCGCACTTTTGGCTACCCTTTCCCGTATCACACCAAAGGTTTCACCGTGGACATCGACTTCGTACCGGACTTCTCACCGACCGCCCACCAGGAGGCTGACAACGCCCAAAGCCAGGCTGAAGCACTGAACTATGACATCAGCGTCTTTGACCTCTTCTCAGTCGGTATCGGCCCCTCCAGCTCCCATACCGTGGGCCCTATGCGAGCCACCAACCGCTTCATCGCCGAACTCATCGACACCGGCTCCCTGAACCAAGTCACCGGCATGCACATCGACCTTTACGGTTCCCTTGCCGCCACCGGCGCCGGGCACGGCACCATGAGCGCTGCCATCAAAGGGCTAGCTGGTTTCGTGCCAGAAACCATCAACATCGCTGATTCCGAGCTGTTCCTCGACCGCAACTCGGTCGACGGCACCCTGCCCCTGGCAGGCTACCCCTCTGAAGCTTTTGCTAACGGCGCCCCCGCCACCGACCTTCCTCAGACCACCGGGCCCAACTTCAGCTACCGTGAAGCTGACATCACCCTACGTCCACTCACCGTGCTACCCCGGCACACCAACGGCATCAAGGTCACTGCCTACGCGGGGGAGCGCACCCTGCTAGAGCGCACCTATTTCTCCATCGGCGGCGGCTTTATCATCGAAGAACACGAGGACGCCGCCGGGGCAAACGGCCTCACCAGTGCCCCCTACCCCTTTGGATCTGGCGCTGAACTGCTGGATATGGCAAACACTGCTGGGCTTTCCATTGCAGCCCTCAAGATGGAAAACGAGAAAACCGAACGCACCGAAGACGAAGTGCGCCAGGGCATCCTCGCCATCCGTCAGGTCATGAAAGAGTGCATCGGCTCATCCTTAGAGCGCGTGGGTTACCTGCCGGGGCCCCTCAAAGTTCGTTGCCGCGCCGGAGCCTGGCACCGCGACCTCTTAGCAGAAGACCCCCGCAAGTCACCAGAATTCGCCATCGATTGGGTCAACCTCATAGCCCTAGCCGTCAACGAAGAAAACGCTTTCGGCGGGCGCATCGTCACCGCACCGACCAACGGCGCATCCGGCATTATCCCCGCCGTGTTGCACTACGCTCTCAACTACCTCCCCACCATCCGCCACCGCGGTCAACACGTCATCGACGATGCCGTTGTGGACTTCTTCCTCGCCGCTTCCTCCATCGGAGCCCTCTACAAAAAACGCGCTTCGATCTCAGGCGCTGAAGTCGGTTGCCAAGGCGAAGTAGGCACCGCCTCATCTATGGCCGCTGCCGGTCTTGCCCAGGTCATGGGTGGTACCAACGAACAGATTGAAAACGCTGCAGAGATTGCCATGGAACATAACCTCGGCCTCACGTGCGACCCTGTCGGCGGTCTGGTGCAGATTCCTTGCATCGAACGCAACGCTATGGCAGCCTCCAACGCCGTTACCGCCGCCAAAATGGCGCTACGCGGCGACGGACACCACCGCGTCTCCTTGGACCAGGTCATTGAGACGATGCGGCAAACCGGGGAGGACATGTCCCACCGCTACAAGGAAACCTCCATGGGTGGACTAGCGGTCAACGTCGTTGAATGTTAGTATTCCTGCTTTGCTACTTGGGCCAACGAGAAAGCAGGCGGACGCACGCACCCCAGCTCCTGAAGCAACGACTTGGGTCGAAGTTTGCAAAAAGCGGCTTTATTAGATATAGACAAACGTGCACATATTGCTGTAATGTAAATATTTGCGCTTCCCTAATCTTCTGTGCCTTCATATAGCGGTGGGCTGGTTGTAACAGGATAAAACGTACGTTTCTAACCTCTTTCAGCAATCTAGTCTCACCGGCACAGCACAGGTGTCCGAGAAGGGCTTTTTTGTATTTAAGGGAAGAAGGGCGTGCACCCTGGTGGGGGAGCGGGTACGAACAGACATGTCTGTGGAAGGATCCAATATCTTGGTCGCCTCGAGCACCTCACATACCGAAGCCGCTAACGGCGCAGATTCGCAGCGCCGAATCTCATTCGCAAAAATCGCGGAACCCCTGCAGGTCCCAAACCTGCTCGCTCTGCAGCTGGACAGCTTTGACCGCCTTGTAGGCAACGAACGCTGGCAAGAGAAGGTAGCAGTCGCCGAAGAAACGGGTGACGCCTCCGTCCCCCGCGTTTCCGGTCTGGCTGAAATCTTTGAAGAAATCTCACCGATTGAGGATTTCCAGGGCACCATGTCCCTGTCATTCTCAGAACCTGAATTCGCTGACCCCAAGTACACCATGGAAGAGTGTAAGGATCGCGATGCGACCTACTCAGCTCCGCTGTACGTCAAGGCCGAATTCATGAACAACAACACCGGCGAAATCAAACAGCAGACCGTGTTCATGGGCGATTTCCCGCTCATGACCGAGTCCGGCACCTTTGTCGTTAACGGCTCAGAGCGCGTTGTTGTTTCCCAGCTGGTGCGTTCACCCGGTGCTTACTTTGAAAAGACTCAGGACCGCACCTCCGATAAGGACATCTACTCGGCCCGTATCATCCCCTCACGTGGTGCATGGTTCGAGCTCGAAATTGATAAGCGTGACCAGGTTGGTGTGCGTCTAGACCGCCGCCGCAAGCAGTCCGTCACCACCCTGCTAAAGGCTATGGGCTGGAGCGAAGCTAAGATTCTCGCCGAGTTCGGCGAATTCGACTCCATCCGCGCCACCCTCGAGAAGGACACCGTTCACACCCGTGAAGAGGCCCTACTTGATATCTACCGCAAGCTGCGCCCGGGCGAACCGCCCACGGTTGATGCTGCCCAGTCACTGCTGGACAACATGTACTTCACCCCCCGCCGCTACGACTTGGCAAAGGTCGGTCGTTACAAGATCAACCGCAAGCTGGGTATCGACACCCCCGTGAACGATCCATCAGCAGCAGTGCTGTCTCAGGACGACATCGCTGCGATGATTCGCTACCTGGTCACCTTGCACGCTGGTGGCAGCACCATCAAGGGTATTCGCGACGGTGAAGAAGTTGAGCTGCGCGTTGACGTGGATGACATCGACCACTTCGGTAACCGCCGTATCCGCGCGGTAGGCGAACTCATCGAGAACCAAATCCGCACCGGCCTGTCCCGTATGGAACGCGTTGTGCGTGAGCGTATGACTACCCAGGACGTTGAGGCAATTACCCCTCAGACCCTGATCAACATCCGCCCGGTTGTTGCCTCCATGAAGGAGTTCTTCGGCACTTCTCAGCTCTCGCAGTTCATGGACCAGAACAACCCGCTTGCTGGTCTGACTCACAAGCGTCGTCTGTCTGCTCTGGGCCCCGGCGGTCTGTCCCGTGATCGTGCGGGCATGGAAGTCCGAGACGTCCACCCCTCCCACTACGGCCGCATGTGCCCCATCGAAACCCCTGAAGGCCCCAACATTGGTCTGATTGGCTCGCTGGCTACCTACGGTCGCATTAACACCTTCGGTTTCATCGAGACCCCCTACCGCATTGTGCGCCAGGGTAAGGTCACCGATGAGGTTAAGTACCTCACCGCTGATGATGAGAAGGGCAATACCATTGCTCAGGCAAATGCTCCCCTGAACCCCGATATGACCTTCGCTGAAGAGCAGGTTCTCTGCCGTGCCGGCGACGGCTCAGGCGAAGCGGTTCTGGTCGATGTAGCCCACATCGAATACATGGACGTTTCACCGCGTCAGATGGTTTCTGTGGCAACCGCACTGATTCCTTACCTGGAACACGATGACGCTAACCGTGCGCTCATGGGCGCCAACATGCAGCGTCAGGCTGTGCCCCTGCTGGAGTCTGAAGCTCCCGTCGTTGGTACCGGTATGGAACGCTACGCAGCTATTGACTCCGGTGACTCCGTCCTGGCTAAGAAGCCCGGTGTTGTCTCTGAGGTTTCCGCTGACCTGGTTGTTGTTCGTAACGATGACGGCACTACCAGCTCTTACCCCATCCTGAAGTTCCAGCGTTCAAACCCCGGTAACTGCTACAACCACCGCGTGGTTGTTAAGGTAGGCGACCGTGTTGAGACCCGCGGCCTCATCGCTGACGGCCCCTCAACTGATAAGGGTGAACTGGCGCTCGGTAAGAACCTGCTCGTGGCGTACATGTCATGGGAAGGTTTCAACTTTGAGGACGGTATCATCCTGTCCCAGCGCATGATCTCTGATGACGTGCTCACCTCAATTCACATTGAAGAGCACGAAATCGATGCCCGCGACACCAAGCTGGGCGCTGAAGAGATTACCCGCGACATCCCCAACGTCTCTGAGGAAGTACTGTCAGCTCTTGATGAGCGCGGCATTATCCACATTGGTGCTGAGGTCGAAGCCGGTGACATCCTGGTTGGCAAGGTCACCCCCAAGGGCGAGACCGAGCTGACTCCCGAAGAGCGCCTGCTGCGCGCTATCTTCGGCGAGAAGTCACGCGAAGTCCGCGATACCTCCCTGAAGGTTCCCCACGGTGAGTCAGGTACTGTTATCGGCGTGCGCATCTTTGACCGCGACACCGACGAAGATGATCTGCCTAGCGGTGTTAACCAGCTGGTACGCGTCTACGTTGCTCAGAAGCGCAAGATTACTGTTGGCGATAAGCTGGCAGGCCGCCACGGTAACAAGGGTGTTATTACCAAGATCCTTCCCGTTGAAGATATGCCCTTCATGGAAGACGGTACCCCCGTTGACATCATCCTTAACCCCCTCGGCGTCCCCGGTCGTATGAACATCGGTCAGGTACTCGAAGTTCACACCGGCTGGCTCGCTAAGCAGGGTTGGAAGATTGACGGCAACCCCGCCTGGCTCGACAAGCTGCATAACTTCCCCAAGGAAACCGGCCCCACCACCGTGGCAACCCCGGTCTTCGACGGCGCGGGCGAAGATGAACTCTTCGAACTGCTCGATCACGCTAACCCCAACCGTGACGGCGATCGTCTGATCAACCGTTCCGGTAAGGCACGCTTGCTCGATGGCCGTTCCGGTGAGCCCTTCCCCGAGCCCGTTTCCGTGGGTTACCAGTACATCTTGAAGCTGCACCACCTGGTGGACGACAAGATTCACGCACGCTCCACCGGCCCCTACTCCATGATTACCCAGCAGCCCCTGGGCGGTAAGGCTCAGTTCGGCGGTCAGCGCTTTGGTGAGATGGAAGTGTGGGCGCTTGAAGCCTATGGTGCTGCTTACACCCTGCAGGAAATCCTGACCGTGAAGTCCGATGACGTTCACGGTCGTGTGAAGGTCTACGAGGCGATCGTTAAGGGCGAGAATATCCCCGAACCCGGCGTCCCAGAGTCCTTCAAGGTTCTGATCAAGGAAATGCAGTCACTTTGCCTGAACGTTGAGGTTCTCTCAACTGACGGTAAGACCATCGAAATGCGCGATGTAGAAGATGAAGGCTTCCGGGCAGCAGGTGAGCTGGGTATTGACCTGTCTCACGCGGAACCCAACTCCGTAGAAGAGGTCTAAACCTTTGCAGGTTTACCCTCATCGTTGCCCAGAACTAAGACTTCATAACACTAGGAAAGAGATAAGGACCACATGTCCAACGAATCTTCACTTGGTTTGATGCGAATTGGCCTTGCGACCTCAGCAGATATTCTGAGCTGGTCGTACGGCGAGGTTAAGAAGCCCGAAACCATCAACTACCGAACCCTCAAGCCGGAGAAAGAAGGCCTCTTTGATGAGCGTATCTTCGGCCCCACCCGCGACTGGGAATGCTACTGCGGTAAGTACAAGCGTGTACGCTTCAAGGGCATTATCTGTGAACGCTGTGGTGTTGAGGTAACCCGCGCCAAGGTGCGCCGCGAGCGCATGGGCCACATTGAGCTTGCTGCTCCCGTAACTCACATCTGGTACTTCAAGGGCGTGCCCTCACGCCTGGGCTACCTACTGGATCTGGCTCCGAAGGATCTTGAGAAGATCATTTACTTCGCCGCCTACATGATTACCGCTGTGGACGAGGACGCTCGCCACGAGGACCTGCCCAATCTTCAGGCCGCGCACGACCGCGAGAAGAAGGTTCTGCAGGATCAGCTGGATGCCGACATCAACCTCATTGCCCGCGAAACCGAAGAGGAACTCGCTCGCGTTGAGGCTGAAGGCGGCAAGGCTGCCGAGAAGCGTAAGCTCCGTGATAGTGCTGAGCGTCAGATGGCGTCCGTTCGCAAGAACGCAGAACGCGAAATTGAGCAGCTAGAGCGCGTCTGGGATCGCTTCAAGAACCTCAAGGTCGCTGACCTTGAAGGTGATGAGGCGCTCTACCGTGGCATGGTCGATAAGTACGGTATGTACTTTGAAGGCTCCATGGGTGCTGAGGCGATTAAGAAGCGTCTTGAGACCTTCGATATGGAGGCCGAAGCTGAGTCTCTGAAGGACACCATTCAGACCGGTAAGGGCCAGCGTAAGACCCGCGCCCTGAAGCGTCTGAAGGTTGTTAACGCCTTCCTGACCACTGATAACTCACCGCTGGGCATGGTCCTGGATCACGTCCCTGTGATTCCGCCAGAACTGCGCCCCATGGTGCAGCTGGACGGTGGCCGCTTTGCGACTTCCGACCTCAATGACCTCTACCGTCGTGTGATCAACCGTAACAACCGTCTGAAGCGTCTGCTGGAACTCGGTGCCCCCGAGATCATCGTGAACAACGAAAAGCGCATGCTGCAGGAAGCTGTTGACTCCCTGTTTGACAACGGCCGTCGCGGTCGCCCTGTCACTGGCCCCGGTAACCGTCCTCTTAAGTCCCTTTCAGACATGCTGAAGGGTAAGCAGGGTCGTTTCCGCCAGAACCTCCTGGGTAAGCGCGTTGACTACTCAGGTCGATCCGTTATTGTTGGTGGCCCCACCCTGGAAATGCACCAGTGTGGTCTACCCAAACAGATGGCGCTTGAGCTCTTCAAGCCCTTTGTGATGAAGCGTCTGGTTGATCTCAACCACGCTCAGAACATCAAGAGCGCTAAGCGCATGGTAGAGCGTTTCCGCCCCCAGGTGTGGGACGTTCTCGAAGAGGTCATCACCGAGCACCCCGTGCTTTTGAACCGCGCACCTACCCTGCACCGTCTGGGTATCCAGGCCTTCGAACCCCAGCTGGTTGAAGGTAAGGCTATCCAGCTGCACCCGCTCGTATGTTCAGCATTCAACGCTGACTTCGACGGCGACCAGATGGCAGTTCACCTGCCGCTGTCACCCGAAGCGCAGGCTGAAGCTCGCATTCTGATGCTGTCCTCTAACAACATCCTGAAGCCCTCAGACGGCCGCCCCGTTGCGGTACCTGACCAGGATATGATCATCGGTCTTTTCCACCTCACCACCGCACGTGAAGGTGAAAAGAACGAAGGTCGACTGTTCTCGTCTTACGCTGAAGCGATTATGGCGATGGACCGTCACGAGATTGAGCTCTACACCAAGGTCAAGATTATTCTTGATGACTTCGTACCCTACGAGGGCTTTGAGGCTCCTGAAGGTTACGAGGCAGGTCAGCCCGTTCTCGTTGAAACCACCGTCGGCCAGGTTATCTTCAACCAGGCTCTGCCCGCCGATTACCCCTGGTACACCGGTATTGCAGATAAGAAGTCACTGGGTGCACTGATCAACGATCTTGCTGAGAAGTACCCCATGTACGTAGTGGCCCGTTCACTGGATAACCTGAAGAACACCGGCTTCTACTACGCCTCACGCTCAGGGGTGACCGTTGCTGTTTCTGACATCGCAGCGCCCCCTACCAAGCCCGCCATTATGGAAGGCTACGAGAAGCAGGCAGCTGACATCGAATCCCAGTTCGAGATGGGTCTGATTGACGACGTTGAGCGTCGTACCGAGCTCATTGACATCTGGACCAAGGCAACCGATGAGGTTGCTGAGGCTATGAAGGAAAACCTGGCTGAGAAGAACACCACCATCAACCGCATGGTCACCTCAGGTGCACGTGGTAACTGGATGCAGGTTCGTCAGATTGCCGGTATCCGTGGTCTGGTGTCTAACCCCAAGGGTGAAATCATGCCCCGCCCGATTAAGTCTTCTTACCGCGAAGGCCTATCGGTTCTGGAGTACTTCATCGCAACCCACGGTGCACGTAAGGGTCTGGCCGATACCGCGTTGCGTACCGCTAACTCGGGTTACCTAACCCGCCGTCTGGTGGACGTTTCTCAGGATGTCATAGTGCGTGAAGATGACTGTGGCACCCGCCGCGGTCTGACTCTGCCTCTTACCCAGGTGGACGAGCACACCGGCGCCGTTTCTTTGCATGAGAATGTTGAGTCTTCAATCCACGGCCGCGCTCTGGCTGTTGATGTGAAGGCTGAAGACGACACCGTCTTGGTTACTGCCGGCACTGACGTGTCAGATATCGTCATTGATGATCTCTACAAGGCTGGCATTCAGGAAGTTAAGGTCCGCTCGGTCCTGACCTGTGAATCAGCTGTTGGTGTCTGTGCACTCTGCTACGGCCGTTCTATGGCATCAGGTAACCTGGTCGATATTGGTGAGGCTGTCGGTATTATCGCTGCTCAGTCCATCGGCGAACCCGGTACCCAGCTAACCATGCGTACCTTCCACACCGGTGGTGTCGCATCAGCGGACGATATTACCCAGGGTCTGCCCCGTATTCAGGAACTCTTCGAAGCACGTACCCCCAAGGGCGTAGCTCCGATTTCAGAGGTCACCGGTCGCGTGTCGATTGAGGACACCGAGAAGTCGCTGAAGGTCGTCATCACTCCGGATAACGGAGATGAGCCCATCGCCTACCCCGTCCTACGTCGTGCCCGCCTCAACGTTACTGAAGGCGATCACATCGAGGTCGGCGAGCAGCTCGTTGCCGGTGCTGTTGACCCCAAGGAGGTGCTGCGTATTCGTGGTCCCCGTGAGGCTCAGAAGCACCTGGTGGATGAGGTTCAGGGCGTCTACCGTTCACAGGGTGTAGGCATTCACGATAAGCACGTTGAGGTTATCGTCCGCCAGATGCTGCGCCGTATTACCGTGATTGATTCCGGTGATACCGCACTGCTACCCGGTGAATTGGTTGAGAACATTGCCTTCCAGCGCGCTAACCGCGCTGCTCTGGCTGAGGGTAAGCGTCCTGCTGCAGGCCGCCCCGAGATGATGGGTATCACCAAGGCGTCACTGGCAACCGAGTCCTGGCTGTCAGCTGCTTCCTTCCAGGAAACCACCCGAGTTCTGACTCAGGCGGCTATGGAAGGTAAGTCTGACCCGCTGGTTGGCCTTAAGGAAAACGTCATCATTGGTAAGCTGATCCCCGCCGGTACCGGCCTCGCTCGTTACAACGATATCGAGGTTCAACCCACCGACGAGGCTCGCGAAGCGATGTTTGCGCAGACCGCGACCCCCTACAACGATTTCAGCTACGCCGAGACCAACGAGGGTGCTATTAGCCCCGAGTTCCAGGCGATTCCGCTGGATGACTACGAGTTCGGTAAGTAAACCGTTCTTGAGCCGTTAGGCTAAGCCAAAGGGCGCTTTCTCACTCTTCGTGGGAAAGCGCCCTTTGCTGTCCTCAAAAACTATGAGGGAGCTCATTGCCGGTTTCTTGTAGGAAGAAACGGTGGAGTTCTGGAACATCGGGGCGTTGGCCGGTAATGAGCGTGAAGGCATCTACGGCTTGGCCTACCGCCATGAGGCCGCCGGGTAGGGTGCGCGCCCCGAGTGCGCGGGCTGCGGTGATCAGAGGAGTGTCCTGGGGCAGGTAGATAACGTCGGCAACCCACAGGTCAGCGCGTAGGAGCGAGAGGTCTATGGGAGCGCCGGGGTGGTGGTGCATACCGATGGGGGTAGCATTCACCAGACCACGGGAAGACGCCAGCGCGGAAGCTAGCTGCTCTGGCTCTAACGCCACGACTTTTTGGGAGGGGAAGAGGTCTTGTAGCGTGCTGGCCCGCGCTTGGGCTTGTTGAACTGAAATATCGAAGAGGAAGAGCGTTTTGACTCCGCGACTCAGCAGGGCGTAAGCAGTGGCAGAGCCAGCGCCACCGGCACCCAACTGGAGCACCGTATCTAGGTCCTCAGATCCTAGTGCTAGCCCGCTATCTACAGCGAAAGAGAAGCCTGAGTAGTCGGTGTTGTAGCCTACCGTTGCGCCGTCTTCAATCACTACCGTATTGACCGCGCCAAGTTGTAGAGCATGTTCAGACACCTGATCGAGGTGTTGCATAATGAGCTGCTTGCAGGGGTAAGTAATGTTGAAAGCGTTGTACCCCAGGGCCAGCCCGTAGCTCAAGAGAGTGCCGCAGTCATCGGCAGTGAAGGCTCGTTGATGAGGGCCCAGGGCATCAATGTCCAGGGGGCGATAAAGGTAACGGATTCCTAATTGGTCAGCAGCCATCTCGTGCATTGGGGGAGTGAGAGAGGCATTGATGCCGCTGCCCAGGAGGCCCACTAAAAACGATTCATCAATCCTGCTCACAGCATCCTTCTTTCCGGCCCAATAACTGCCCTGACTCCCAGGCTAGACAGAGAGGTACCGGGGCACAAACCGGCGTCCTAATCAGCGGACGACTCCCGGGTCATCTTGGTGCAGGGCTACGAGCATGGACGCTGGGGCACGGTCACTGCTGATAATGACCCTGGTACCTGCTTCAAGTGGAAGCGTCACCTGGCGCCTCAAGCCATCACCTACTGCGACGCAGGGTCTACCTACGTGCCTGACATCACCTGTTTTGAGGGATTAAAGGCTTAAATAGTCGGTTATCGGGGTGGATTAAAACCATGGTAACCGGCTATAGTTCTATGTGGAGTACTTAGCTAGCTCTTCCCAGCTGGCATCGTACGGAATACCAATGGCAGAACGGACACCGTCCTTTGGCCTTGTTCGCCCCAACTTTTGTTGGTCAGCGATCTTGAGGCCTAAATGCCATTTTTCGTCATGTCTGGGTAAAAACAGCTAAGTCAATGTGATTCTTTTGCGCGTTATATAAAAGCTCGCCCAATACAGCACGTGTTGTGCAGGTGAAACCGCAGGAGCAACACCTTTTCCACCTGGAGGAGATGTTGTTCAAACAGCATCACCTGCAAATACTTGAGGGGCTAGAGTCTAGCCGCAAGATACAGTAACCGGTCGCACCTAGCGGAGCGACCGAAACCAAACGGAGAACAAGTGCCTACAATTCAGCAGTTGGTCCGTAAGGGCCGTGCACCAAAGGTCGTAAAGACCAAGGCGCCCGCACTTAAGGGCAACCCCATGAAGCGTGGCGTATGCACCCGTGTATACACCACCACCCCCAAGAAGCCGAACTCAGCACTGCGTAAGGTCGCACGTGTTAAGCTCAACGGCGGCGTAGAAGTAACGGCTTACATCCCCGGTGAAGGTCACAACCTTCAGGAACACTCCATCGTGCTCGTGCGCGGTGGCCGTGTGAAGGACCTCCCCGGTGTTCGTTACAAGATCGTTCGTGGCGCACTGGATACCCAGGGCGTTAAGGGCCGCGGTCAGGCTCGTTCACGCTACGGCGCAAAGAAGGAGAAGAAGTAATGCCTCGTAAGGGTCCCGCTCCTAAGCGTCCCCTCGTAAACGATCCCGTTTACGGTTCACCGCTGGTTACCCAGCTCATCAACAAGGTTCTGCTGGACGGCAAGAAGTCAACCGCTGAGCGCATCGTTTACGGTGCACTTGAGGGTGTTGCTGCCAAGTCCGGTGAAGACCCCGTTGCAACTCTCAAGAAGGCTATGGACAACATCAAGCCTGCTCTTGAGGTTCGCTCACGCCGCGTCGGTGGCGCAACCTACCAGGTTCCCGTAGAAGTTCGCCCGGGCCGTTCAACTGCCCTAGCACTCCGCTGGCTCGTAGGTTTCTCAAAGCTTCGCCGCGAGAAGACCATGACCGAGCGTCTCATGAACGAGATCCTGGATGCATCTAACGGTCTCGGTGCCGCTGTGAAGCGTCGCGAAGACACTCACAAGATGGCCGAGTCCAACAAGGCCTTCGCACACTACCGCTGGTAATTTCTTCGCAGCCTGCCGACCTTTTGCACTCCGTGTAAGGTGGCAGGCTTTCGAAGTTTCTCACAAGGGAGAACAAAGTGGCACTAGACGTGCTTACCGACCTGAACAAGGTCCGCAACATCGGTATTATGGCGCACATTGACGCCGGTAAAACCACCACCACCGAACGCATCCTCTTCTACACCGGTATTAATCACAAAATCGGTGAAACCCACGACGGTGCGTCAACCATGGACTGGATGGCTCAGGAACAGGAACGCGGTATCACCATTACCTCCGCGGCTACCACCTGCTTCTGGAAAGACAACCAGATCAACATCATCGACACCCCCGGCCACGTTGACTTCACCGTTGAGGTTGAGCGTTCACTGCGCGTCCTCGATGGCGCTGTTGCAGTCTTCGACGGCAAGGAAGGCGTTGAGCCCCAGTCTGAGACCGTTTGGCGTCAGGCTGACAAGTACGAAGTTCCCCGCATCTGCTTCGTCAACAAGATGGACAAGCTGGGCGCTGACTTCTACTTCACCGTAGATACCATCATCAAGCGTCTTGGTGCCACCCCCCTCGTGATGCAGCTGCCCATTGGCGCTGAAAACGACTTCATCGGTGTCGTAGACCTGCTCACCATGCAGGCTTACGTATGGCCCGGCGATGCCAAGGGTGACGTAACCATGGGCGCTTCCTACGAGATCCAGGAAATCCCTGCTGACCTCAAGGAAAAGGCTGAAGAGTACCGTTCGCAGCTCGTTGAGTCTGTTGCAGAAACTTCAGACGAGCTGATGAACAAATACCTCGAAGGTGAAGAAATCACCATTGAGGAAATCAAGGCTGGCGTACGCAAGCTGACCGTTAACAACGAGGCTTACCCCGTTTTCTGTGGTTCAGCATTCAAGAACCGCGGTGTGCAGCCTATGCTTGACGCTGTTCTGGATTACCTGCCCACCCCCCTTGACGTTCCCGCAATGGTTGGTCACAAGCCCAACGATGAAGAAGTTGAACTGACCCGCACCCCCTCAGCTGACGAGCCTTTCGCAGCTCTGGCGTTCAAGGTTGCAGCTCACCCCTTCTACGGCCAGCTAACCTACATCCGTGTTTACTCGGGTAAGGCTTCATCAGGCCAGCAGGTTCTCAACTCAACTAAGGGCAAGAAAGAGCGCATCGGTAAGCTCTTCCAGATGCACTCCAACAAGGAGAACCCGGTTGATGAGATTCAGGCAGGTCACATCTACGCAGCGATTGGTCTGAAGGACACTACCACCGGTGACACCCTCTGTGATATCGCTAACCCGATCGTCCTTGAGTCGATGACTTTCCCCGCTCCCGTGATCTTCGTGGCAATTGAACCCAAGACCAAGGGTGACCAGGAAAAGATGTCAACCGCGATCCAGAAGCTTTCTGCAGAGGATCCCACCTTCACCGTTTCACTTAACGAAGAAACCGGCCAGACCGAAATCGGTGGCATGGGCGAGCTTCACCTCGATATCATCGTTGACCGTATGAAGCGTGAATTCAAGGTTGAAGCTAACGTTGGTAAGCCTCAGGTTGCTTACCGCGAGACCATCCGCAAGGCTGTTGATAAGGTGGATTACACCCACAAGAAGCAGACCGGTGGTTCAGGTCAGTTCGCTAAGGTTCAGGTTTCCTTCGAGCCCATCCCCCTCGATTCAGAAGAACTCTACGAGTTCAGCAACGCCGTCACCGGTGGTCGTGTTCCCCGTGAATACATCCCCTCTGTTGACGCCGGTATCCAGGACGCAATGCAGCTCGGTATCCTCGCTGGCTACCCCGTTGTTGGTGTGAAGGCAACCCTGATCGATGGTGCTTACCACGATGTTGACTCGTCAGAAATGGCGTTCAAAATCGCAGGCTCAATGGTCTTCAAGGAAGGCGCACGCCGCGCTAACCCGGTTCTGCTTGAACCGCTGATGGCTGTTGAAGTTCGTACCCCGGAAGAGTACATGGGCGACGTTATCGGCGACCTCAACTCACGCCGCGGTCAGATCCAGTCAATGGAAGACGCAGCAGGTGTCAAGATCGTTCACGCTCTTGTTCCGCTGTCAGAAATGTTCGGTTACATCGGTGACCTCCGTTCAAAGACCCAGGGTCGCGCTGTGTTCTCCATGGAGTTCGACAGCTACTCAGAGGTTCCCAAGAACGTTGCTGATGAAATCATCCAGAAGAGCCGCGGCGAGTAATTTCGTCCCCGCGTAACTCACCGCAAGTGAGTCGCACCTCTTTTTGAAAAAACCATATCCGTGAAACCGTTCTAGGGTTTCAACTCACCGGCGTTATCCGCTATTGTGGTAGCTAGACCGCTTTTTGGCGGATTGCGCCGGTGTGAAACCCGAGTGCACGTTTTCATAACTTCTCTATAGGAGGAATACTCTTGGCTAAGGCTAAGTTCGAGCGCTCCAAGCCTCACGTAAACGTTGGTACCATTGGTCACGTTGACCACGGTAAGACCACCCTGACCGCTGCAATCTCAAAGGTTCTTGCTGACAAGTACCCCGATCTGAACGAGCAGCGCGACTTCGGTGCTATCGACTCCGCTCCCGAAGAGCGCCAGCGCGGTATTACCATCAACATTGCTCACATCGAGTACCAGACCGAGAAGCGTCACTACGCACACGTTGACGCTCCCGGCCACGCTGACTATGTCAAGAACATGATCACCGGTGCTGCTCAGATGGACGGCGCAATCCTCGTTGTTGCTGCTACCGACGGCCCCATGGCTCAGACCCGCGAGCACGTTCTGCTGGCTCGCCAGGTTGGCGTTCCCACCCTGCTTGTTGCACTCAACAAGTCAGACATGGTTGACGACGAAGAACTCCTCGACCTCGTTGAAATGGAAGTTCGTGAACTTCTTTCATCACAGGAATTCGACGGCGACGAAGCTCCCGTAGTTCGCGTTTCAGCTCTCAAGGCTCTTGAAGGCGACGCTGAGTGGGTTGCTAAGGTTGAGGAACTCATGGACGCAGTCGATGAGTACATCCCGGACCCCGTCCGCGATAAGGACAAGCCCTTCCTCATGCCCATCGAGGACGTCTTCACCATCACCGGTCGCGGTACCGTTGTTACCGGCCGTGCAGAGCGCGGTACCCTCAAGATCAACTCTGAAGTTGAAATCGTTGGTATCCGTCCCATCCAGAAGACCACCGTTACCGGTATCGAGATGTTCCACAAGCAGCTCGACGAAGCATGGGCAGGCGAAAACTGTGGCCTTCTGCTCCGCGGTCTGAAGCGCGATGACGTAGAGCGTGGCCAGGTTGTTGTAGCTCCCGGCTCCATCACCCCCCACACCCAGTTCGAGGCTAACGTTTACATCCTTTCCAAGGATGAAGGCGGCCGCCACAACCCCTTCTACTCGAACTACCGTCCTCAGTTCTACTTCCGTACCACTGACGTAACCGGCGTTATCACCCTCCCCGAGGGCACCGAAATGGTTATGCCTGGCGACAACACCGAGATGACCGTTGAGCTCATCCAGGAAATCGCTATGGAAGAGGGCCTCGGCTTCGCAATCCGCGAAGGCGGCCGCACCGTTGGTTCAGGTCGCGTTACCAAGATCATCAAGTAAGTACTGCTTACCTGATGTTCTAACCAGGCTTTGACCTCGGTAATGAACCCATGCAGAGGGCCCCCGGCATTGCCGGGGGCCCTCTGCTATACCCAAAAGAAACAGTCCAGCCTGAAAGCTAACTAGCCCGATAGAGAGCCGGTCCTAGAGCGTCGGGTGGCCAAGGAGACTTATTGCCTTTTAGGGTGTATGGTCTGGTTTCTGCCAGGCTGGGATTGATGTTTGTTGGGTCCCGCTAGGGTTGCTTCCTGTAGCCGGCGGGGCAGGTGGGGTTGTGTTTGTATAGTTTCATCGCGGGCTAGTAGACGCCAGATGACTAAGCCGATGAGGGCGAAGCCCAGGATGAAGAGCGAGAAGATGTTGAGTCCACCGACGATGCAGAGAATCTGGTAGGACAGCATAGCCACTACAAGAATCACCAGGATCTTACGTTTCAGGAGTACTGTAGCGACGAGTAGCACCAGGGTGACTAGCACGATGATGAGCCGGTCGCTCCAGGGAAGAGACCAGCCAGCCACCGTCAAATAGAGGGTACCAAAGGCTTGTATCCCAAGAGCAATACTGTAGAGAATCAGGGAGGGTTTCTGTCTCCTAATGATGCTGAAGACGAGGAGCAGGCTGAAGCTGAAAACTAGGGCCTGTGAGAAATAGAGGAAAGCTTCCCGCATCTCGTTCTCTACGAGAATACGGAACACGAGGAGGTTGATACCCACTAGAGGTGGGTAGAGGCGCATCTGCGGAGCTACCTGGACCCACCAACCTGCAGTAAGAATCAGGATGGCAAGGCAGGAGAGAGCTAGAGGTTCTGCCCATACCGGGTGTAAGAGATAGACGTGGGTAAGGGCAAGACCTGTTCGGGCAGTGGTGACGTTATAGGCGTATCCCCAACGACCCAAATAGTCCTCCTGGTTGGGGTTACTGACATGTGCCGGTTGAGTCGAGACGCTGAGAGCGGCCCAGGTTTTACTCCCGGCAAGGCTCAACATTCCCAGGATCAAGAGACTCAGCGCGTCCGAAAGCCTCAAGCTGCCGGTAAAAAGAGGATAGCCCAGAAGAGTGAGGGCACCGGCGGCAAGCGCTACCTGCAACGCGGATACCGCCGGGCGACGTGACGTAATCTGCCAGAGAAGGGCTAAACCGGTAAGAAGCAGAGCACCGAGGAGGGCTGCGACTCTGATGTCTGTTCGGATAAGGGGGAGCGCAGCTAGAAGAGCTATCCAGCCAAATACAAGACCGGTGATGAGTTCTGTTCCGGCTGATCTGCTGAGCTGGTGGAATCGGATGAGCAGAAGAGAACAAGCAGAGAGCAGGGCCGTCAAGAAGGTGATGATGAGGGCAGTATGGAGAGAGAACAGTGAGCTAGTAATCATTAGCTGGACAGCAGCCCACAGTAGGTAAAGGCGAATCAAGATACCTAGGTGACTGAAAGTTCTGGGGCTGGCCTTCCAGAAGATTGCTAGCGTACCCAGCAACAGCGCTGCATACACCAAATAGTCCCGGTGGCTCATTAGAACCGCTGGCGCGGTGATAAGGATGAGACTAACTGAAACGTAGAGAGCCGTAAGGAGCAGGTAGGGGGTTTGCAGGGGCGAATGAGTATATATCTGGCCTGAAACTGGGGCTTTCTGATGAATCGGTCTGGCATCAAGAGCCCGATAGGTGCGGTCAAGTGTCAAAAGTGCCCCGGCAATACTTAGTCCAAGATAAGAAGCAATGCCGACGGATAAAGCGCTGTACTCGATACTTCCGGAGATGACCCGGTACCTGTAGGCAGCATCAACACCTATAGATAGGAGTACTGGGGTAATAACACCCGATGCCAGCAGAATGATAGCTGAGAACATCCGGGCGTTGGAGGGAGTTTCTGCCGTCCTGGGGGTTGCCAGCTCACTATAGAGATAGCAAAATGCACCGGATAGACCTAAAAATAATAGAGCCCAATAACTGTGGGAGTCTGCGATCTGCACGAGCAGTAGAAGTAGAGCGGGGAGAGCTAAACCGCCTGCAACACCAGGCAACTGTGCCCCGTGACTGAGGGGCTTAGGCATGACGTGCAGTGCTGCTAGGCCAAGAAGTAGAACTACTAATGGAATCGTGGGTAGAGCAAGAAAACCTAGGATTCCCACGATGAAGGCTAAAGCTGGGGTATGAGTTTTTAGACGGCTTCTGACTGCGACCCCTAAGGCTGCCACATTAAGGGTGACCAGCAGAGAAAGAACCAGAGTGGCTCCGACACCGCCGGAAGAGCTGCCGGATAAGGCGGGTTCCGCGTGAGCATCTACCATTATCGCTGCAACAGAGAAAATCATAGGAGGCTGGGCTAGACACCAGGTTGCCATAAGATCTTTAGAAGGCGCCCAAGGCAGAGCTGGCAAATTGACCAAGCCTAAGATTAAACAAGATATCAGCGACAGAATCGCAGTTGGGAGCAGAACATATACATAGTTATTCAAGTACTCACAAAGCCAGAGCGTGAAGTAAAGAGTAGCTAGCAGCGAATAGACGCGGGCCTGCACATAGAAGTAAAAACTTCGATCCAGAGCAACAAAAGTAACCGTGTAGAGGGTACCGAGCACAAAGATGAGTGCCGTTTCCCAAAAATGCAACCGTGTTCCTATCATCATCGAAGCAAACATGGTGACCGGGACAAAGACGCGGGCAGAGTCGTTGATCCCGCGAGTAAGCTGCACAGGTAACTGTGCTGATGCGAATCGCTGTATAAGGGCCAGAGCTGTTGCGAGCAGCAAAAGAGACACAAAGTACCAGATCAGCCCCACCTGCATTGTCTTAGAGACAGCAAGTACATCGGAGACTATGAAGGCAACTGCCAGGTAAATCATGGCCCGTGCTTTCATGAGAGCCAGGGCTCCCAAGACGGCTGCGGTGCCTACCAGTGATACCAGTAGCCAGAGTAAAGCCCCGGAAAGGGGCCACATCAGGTGATAAACGGCAAGACCGCACAGGGGAATGAGTGCCAACCCCGTCGCCGTAAAAGAGTAGGACGCCAGGCGTAGTTTTGGAATCCACCGGTAGCTGACCAAACCCGCGACGTAGACGAGTAAGGTGAGTGCGCATAGAAGAACACCCTGCATAGGAGCCGTTGCTACTGAGCTCACTAAAAGGGAGGAAGCGCTGATAATGAGAAGGCTACCCAGGTAAAGGCCGAGATTTAGGAAGATATTTTCCAAGGCTCGACGATCCTGTCGCGGCGGGTGAAGCGATACCGGCGGATTTACTCTGGCAGCCAGCACTGAAGCAGGGGGATCCCACGGGTTTGATGGGTATTGAGGTGGGGGAGATGGCAGGCTCATATTTTTCATGCTAGACCAGTCAGACTAAGATCCTCTGACGCCTTCCCATATGTTAAGAGCGGGGGTACTGTTCAGAGCTCACCGAGGGGCTCATGTGAGAGCTAGCACTAATCAATTCTGGGGGTTGCAAGTGATAACTGAGCCTGTAGAATAGAAGACGTTGTTCAAGCGCTTACCGCTTTAAGCAGGCTATGAATCGTTCAAGATTCTGGATTCTAGAGTAAGCCCAAATATGACCCAATCGATCAGTTCAAGGGCTGTGAAGCGCAAATTCATCACAAAGTACGCGACACGCCCGAGTTCGGGGGTCGGTGCCTCGGCAGGGTGAGGAACCCGGTTTTACCGGATTCAGTCTGTTCGAGGTGATGCAAGAGAAGCTATGAGTTTCTTAACCTAAAGCATCACATAAAGGAGCAACCGCTCCGTTACAGGGAAGTAGACAGAAAGAGAGTCCGACAGATGGCGGGACAGAAAATCCGCATCCGTCTGAAGTCATATGACCACGAGGTCATTGATTCATCAGCACGGAAAATCGTTGAGACAGTAACTCGTGCAGGTGCGACGGTAGTTGGCCCGGTGCCGCTGCCCACCGAAAAGAACGTATACGTTGTTATCCGTTCACCTCACAAGTACAAGGACAGCCGCGAGCACTTTGAAATGCGCACGCACAAGCGTCTGATCGACGTTGTTGATCCGACCCCTAAGGCTGTTGATGCCCTCATGCGTCTAGACCTTCCGGCAGACGTAAACATCGAAATCAAGCTGTAGAGGATCGCATCTAAATGACTAACAAGATCGAGCGCCAGGTTAAGGGCCTGCTAGGCACCAAGCTTGGTATGACCCAGATTTGGGATGAAAACGGCAAGTTCGTGCCCGTTACTGTCGTCAAGGCCGATTCGAACGTTGTTACCCAGCTCCGCAACGCTGAAACCGATGGCTACGAAGCTATCCAGATCGGTTTCGGTTCCATCGAAGCTCGCAAGGTAACCAAGCCTCTGGCAGGCCACTTCGAGAAGGCAGGCGTAACTCCTCGCCGTCACCTCGTTGAACTCCGCACCTCAGACGCAGCTGAATACTCACTCGGTCAGGAACTGACCGTTGAGCTCTTCGAAGCTGGCCAGAAGGTTGACGTAGTTGGCAAGACCAAGGGCAAAGGCTTTGCCGGTGTAATGAAGCGTCACGGCTTCTCAGGTGTCGGTGCATCACACGGTGCCCACAAGAACCACCGTAAGCCCGGTTCAATCGGTGGCGCATCCTACCCCGCACGCGTGTTCAAGGGTATGCGCATGGCAGGCCGTATGGGCGCTGCACGCCACACCACCATGAACCTGACCATTCAGGGTGTCGACGCAGAAAACAACGTTCTTCTGATCAAGGGTGCTATCCCCGGTCCTAAGGGCGGCGTTGTTCTGGTTCGCACCGCTGTGAAGGGAGCCTAATACATCATGGCTGTCAAGACCGTAAAGGTAGACCTGCCCGCAGATATTTTTGACGCGCAGGCATCAGTACCCCTCCTTCACCAGGTTGTCGTAGCTCAGCTCGCTGCAGCACGTCAGGGTACCCACAAGACCAAAAACCGCGGCGAAGTTTCCGGTGCAGGTCGTAAGCCCTTCAAGCAGAAGGGCACTGGCCGCGCACGTCAGGGCTCAATCCGCGCACCGCACATGACCGGTGGCGGCGTTGTACACGGCCCGACCCCGCGTAACTACGCACAGCGTACCCCCAAGAAGATGATTGCAGCTGCACTGCGCGGCGCTCTCTCGGATCGCGCTCGTCACGACCGCATCCACGTTGTCGAAACCCTAGTTGATGGCACCAAGCCCTCCACCAAGGCAGCACTGGCAGCAATTGCAGAGATCACCAGCCGCAAGAACGCTCTGATTGTTATCGACCGCAAGGACGACGTTTCAGCGCTGTCAGCACGCAACCTTGAGAACGTTCACGTCCTCTACGCAGATCAGCTGAACACCTACGATGTTCTGATCTCAGATGACGTAATCTTCACCAAGGACGCATTCGACGTATTCGTCGCTGTTGCATCTAAGGCAAAGAAAGAGGCTGCTAACTAATGACTGTCTCCAACTTCAAAGACCCCCGCGACGTGATCATTGCTCCCGTCGTTTCGGAAAAGAGCTACGGTCAGCTCGATGAAGGTAAGTACACCTTCCTCGTAGACCCCCGCTCAAACAAGCTGGAAATCAAGCAGGCCATCGAAAGCATTTTCGATGTCAAGGTTGCTTCCATCAACACCGCTAACCGTCAGGGCAAGCGTACGCGCACCCGTTTCGGTTGGGGTGCTCGTAAAGACACCAAGCGTGCGATTGTAACCCTCAAGGAAGGTTCAATCGACCTCTTCGGCGGTCCGGCAGCATAAGCAGCCGGAGACCACTTTAGCGAAGGAAAGAAATATCTAAATGGGTATTCGTAAGCACAAGCCGACGACCCCGGGTCGCCGCGGTTCGAGCGTATCAGATTTCGCAGAAATCACTCGCTCAACCCCGGAAAAGTCCCTGGTTCGTCCGCTCCCCAAAAAGGGTGGCCGTAACAACACCGGTCGCATCACCACCCGCCACAAGGGTGGTGGCCACAAGCGCCAGTACCGTCTGATCGACTTCCGTCGTCACGACAAGGACGGCGTCAACGCACGCGTTGCACACATCGAGTACGATCCCAACCGTACTGCCCGTATTGCTCTTCTGCACTACTTCGATGGCACCAAGCGTTACATCATCGCCCCCAACAAGTTGGCACAGGGCGACGTCGTAGAGTCAGGTCCCTCGGCTGATATCAAGCCCGGTAACAACCTGCCCCTGCGCAACATCCCCGTTGGTACCGTGATTCACGCTGTAGAGCTCCGCCCCGGTGGCGGCGCTAAGATGGGCCGCTCAGCTGGCGCATCCATCCAGCTGGTCGCTAAGGAAGGCAAGTACGCCCAGTTGCGTCTGCCCTCCGGTGAAATCCGCAACGTTGATGTTCGCTGCCGCGCAACCGTTGGTTCGGTTGGCAACGCCGAGCAGTCAAACATCAACTGGGGTAAGGCTGGCCGCAACCGCTGGAAGGGCATCCGCCCAACCGTTCGTGGTGTTGTCATGAACCCCGTTGACCACCCCCACGGTGGTGGTGAAGGCAAGACCTCCGGTGGCCGTCACCCGGTTAACCCCAATGGTAAGCCTGAGGGACGCACCCGTCGCCCCAACAAGGAAAGCGACAAGCTCATTGTTCGTCGCCGTCGTACTGGCAAGAAGCGCTAAGGAGCCTGAACCATGCCTCGTAGTTTGAAGAAGGGTCCTTTCGTCGATCAGCACCTTTTTGTAAAGGTTGCAGCTCAGAACGAAAAGGGCACCAAGAACGTAATCAAGACTTGGTCCCGTCGCTCGATGATTATCCCCGACATGCTCGGACACACCATCGCAGTGCACGACGGACGCAAGCACGTACCCGTGTTCATCACTGAGTCCATGGTTGGGCACAAACTCGGCGAGTTTGCACCCACCCGTACATTCCGTGGCCACGTTAAGGACGACCGTAAGGGCAAGCGTCGCTAGAAACGGTTCACACCGTTTTTAGAAACGTTTTCCTTTCGGCAATAGACGAAAGAGAGATAGGCAATGGAAGCCAAGGCAACTGCGTCTTACGTACGCGTTACGCCTATGAAGGCACGCCGCGTCATCAACCTTATCCGTGGTAAGCAGGCGGAAGAGGCTCTGGCGATTTTGAAGTTCGCCCCCCAGGGTGCTTCAGAACCGGTATACAAGATCGTTGCATCAGCTGTTGCAAACGCTCGCCAGAAGGCAGCCCAGCAGGGTCTGCCCTTCAAGGAAGAAGAGCTGTTCATCAGCGAAGCATACGCGAACGAAGGCCCCACCATGAAGCGTTTTCAGCCTCGTGCACAGGGTCGCGCGTTCCGCATCAACAAGCGCACCAGCCACATCACTGTGGTCGTTGCAACCCCGTCAGAGGAGGAGGGCCGCTAAATGGGTCAGAAAATCAACCCCAACGGTTTCCGACTTGGCATCACCACCAACCACGTCTCCAAGTGGTTCGCTGACTCCACCAAGGAGGGCGAGCGCTACGCAGACTTCGTTCGTGAAGATGTAAAGATTCGTGAACTCCTGTCTAAGGGTATGGAACGCGCAGGCATCGCTAAGGTCGAAATCGAGCGTACCCGTGATCGTGTTCGTGTGGACATCCACACCGCACGTCCCGGTATCGTTATCGGCCGCCGCGGCGCTGAAGCTGACCGTATCCGTGGCGAGCTTGAGAAGCTCACCAACAAGCAGATCCAGCTGAACATCCTCGAGGTTGCAAACCCCGATCTGTCAGCTCAGCTTGTTGCTCAGGGCGTCGCAGAGCAGCTCGCTTCACGCGTAGCTTTCCGCCGCGCAATGAAGAAGGCAATCCAGTCCGCACAGCGTGCAGGTGCTAAGGGTATCCGTATCCAGTGCTCCGGCCGTCTGGGTGGCGCTGAAATGTCACGTAGCGAGTTCTACCGCGAAGGCCGTGTGCCCCTGCACACCCTGCGCGCAAACATCGACTACGGCTTCTTCGAGGCTAAGACTACCTTCGGCCGCATCGGCGTCAAGGTTTGGATCTACAAGGGTGACCTCACCGACAACGAGCTTGCTGCACAGCAGGCTGCAGGTAACCGTCGCGGCAACGCCCGCGGTGGCGACCGTCGTCGTCCTACCGGTAACCGTGGTCCTCGCCGCGAACGTCGTTCCGACAATGCTTCAGCTCCTGCTGAAGCAAAGACTGCAGAAAACGGTGAGGCATAAATGCTAATTCCCCGTCGAGTAAAGTACCGCAAGCAGCATCACCCCAAGCGTTCAGGTATGGCAAAGGGTGGCACCGAGGTAACCTTCGGTGAGTGGGGCATCCAGGCTCTCACTCCCGCATACGTTACCAACCGTCAGATTGAAGCTGCACGTATCGCGATGACCCGTCACATTAAGCGTGGCGGTAAGGTTTGGATCAACATTTATCCCGACCGCCCCCTGACCAAGAAGCCTGCCGAAACCCGTATGGGTTCCGGTAAGGGTTCACCCGAATGGTGGGTCGCAAACGTCAAGCCCGGTCGAGTCATGTTTGAACTCTCCGGTGTATCCGAAGAAGTGGCTCGCGAAGCTATGCGCCTCGCAATCCACAAGCTCCCGATGAAGGCACGTGTTGTGCGTCGCGAAGGTGGTGAATAAGAAATGGCAGTTGGATCAAAGGATCTGAGCATCGACAACCTCGCAGAGCTCTCCGACGAGAATCTGGTAGAGAAGCTGCGTGAGTCGAAGGAGGAACTGTTCAACCTCCGTTTCCAGGCAGCCACCGGTCAGCTTGAAAACCCCGGTCGAATCCGTTCGGTCAAGCGTGACATCGCACGTATCTACACTGTGCTTCGCGAACGCGAGCTCGGTATTCGTCCCGCAACCGAAGGTTAAATCACATGAGTGAAGTAAAGACTGAAGAGCGCGGCTACCGCAAGACTCGCCGCGGCTACGTTGTGTCCGACAAAATGGACAAGACTGTAGTCGTTGAGGTTGAGGATCGCGTGAAGCACGCACTGTACGGCAAGGTTATGCGCCGTAGCTCGAAGATCAAGGCACACGACGAGCAGAACACTGCTGGTATCGGTGACCTCGTTCTTCTGGCAGAGACACGCCCGCTATCTGCTTCAAAGCACTGGCGCGTTGTAGAGATCATCGAGAAGGCTAAGTAAATCTTAGGCGTACGAGTTCTCACTCTGTAAGAGCTGAGATGGCCCCCACCTACAAAAGTAGGTGGGGGCCATCTGCGTGTGCTGCTGAGTTATGTGACGTGCAGTGTGATGGGGGAGTACAGCGTAAATCACGCTCTTCTTTGCTCTCTGGCCCCCTGTTCAGCCTAAAAATGCTGTGCTAAAGTTGAAGTTCTGTGTGGGTACACAAGCACCTGCACAACCACGGATTTTTTCGTGCCACAACATAATGCCGCTTTTCAGCGGGGTTCGCCCGCTCATAAGGCGGGTCCAAATGTTCGGGGCATGACCAGATCCCAGGCGTGTCCGCCAACTCTTCCCCTGAATTTTAGGTTAAGAGACCGGCGCGTCAACATCCCGTACAAATGTTCCGCAAGGCTGGCTCACAAGATACGTGTGTCGGAACCGGCGAGACGACAGGAGAAATATGATTCAGCAGGAGTCACGACTCAAGGTTGCTGACAACACCGGTGCGAAGGAAATCCTGACCATCCGTGTTCTCGGCGGCTCAAAGCGTCGTTACGCAGGCATTGGCGACATCATCGTCGCAACCGTTAAGGATGCTATCCCCGGCGGTACCGTAAAGAAGGGCGACGTCGTAAAGGCAGTTGTCGTTCGCACCAAGAAGGAAGTTCGTCGTGCAGACGGCTCCTACATCAAGTTCGATGAGAATTCAGCAGTAATTCTCAAGAACACCGATGGTGACCCCCGTGGCACCCGTATCTTCGGACCTGTTGGCCGCGAACTGCGCGACAAGAAGTTCATGAAGATCATTTCACTTGCTCCGGAGGTGCTCTAACTCATGGCTAAGATCAAGTCTGGCGACCTAGTACAGGTCATTTCAGGTGCAGATAAGGGTAAGCAGGGCAAGGTTCTTAAGGTATTCCCTAAGACCGAGCGTGTGCTGGTTGAAGGCGTAAAGATCGTCACCAAGCACAACAAGGCTAACCCCATGACCGGCGAAGCCGGCGGCATTGAAAAGGTTGAAGCTTCAATCCACGTATCGAACGTTGCGATTGTTGATGCCGAGACCAAGAAGCCGACCCGCGTTGGTTACCGCCTCGAGACCGTAGAGCGCAATGGCAAGACCCGCACCAACCGCGTGCGCGTCGCCAAGAGCTCGGGTAAGGACATCTAATGACCGAAGCAAAGATTACCCCTCGTTTTAAGACTAAGTTCAACGACGTAGTCACCCCGGCACTGCAGGAGGAGTTCAACTACTCCAACACCATGCAGGCCCCGAAGATCGTTAAGGTCGTCGTGAACATGGGTGTCGGTGAAGCTGCCAAGGACGCGAAGCTCATGGATGGTGCTATTCGCGACCTCACCGCAATCACCGGTCAGAAGCCGCTGGTTACCCGCGCGAAGAAGTCCATCGCACAGTTCAAGCTACGCGAAGGTATGCCCATCGGTGCACACGTCACCCTCCGTGGCGATCGCATGTGGGAATTCCTCGACCGCCTGGTCACCCTGGCACTTCCCCGTATCCGCGACTTCCGCGGCCTCTCGGATCGCCAGTTCGACGGCAACGGTAACTACACCTTCGGTCTCACCGAACAGTCAATGTTCCACGAAATCGACCAGGATTCCATCGACCGTGTTCGCGGTATGGACATCACCGTGGTTACCACCGCAAAGACCGATGAAGAAGGCCGTGCGCTGCTAAAGGCACTCGGTTTCCCCTTCAAGACTAAGTAACGACTACGTTGTAGGTCCGCACCCTATACAGGGTGAGGAAACCATAACGAGGAAGGGCTCAGCCCACCATGACTATGACAGATCCTGTCGCAGATATGCTGACCCGTTTGCGTAACGCAAACTCAGCTCATCACGACACCGTGTCAATGCCTTACTCAAAGCTCAAGGCTCGCATCGCCGAGATCCTCAAGGCTGAAGGCTACATCGCTGATTTCAAGGAAGAGGAAGCAAAGGTCGGTAAGACCCTCATCCTCGAACTGAAGTTCGGCCCCTCACGCGAACGCTCCATCGTAGGTGTTCGTCGTATTTCCAAGCCGGGTCTGCGTGTATACGCAAAGTCCACCAACCTGCCTCAGGTACACGGTGGCCTCGGTATCGCAATTCTGTCCACCTCTTCAGGTCTGCTCACTGACAAGCAGGCTTCGAAGAAGGGTGTGGGCGGCGAAGTCGTCGCTTACATCTGGTAGTCGGTAAGAAGAGAAAGGAAGAAGAATGTCACGTATTGGACGTCTCCCCATCTCGGTTCCTGCCGGCGTTGAGGTAAAGATTGATGGCAACCTTGTTGCTGTTAAGGGTGCAAAGGGCGAGCTGACCCACGAGGTTGCTGCTCCCATCACCGTTGCACTTGAAGACGGTGTTCTCACCGTTTCCCGCCCGAACGATGAGCGTGCTTCACGCTCACTGCACGGCCTGACCCGAACCCTGATCCAGAACATGATCGTAGGTGTTACCGAAGGTTACTCGAAGAAACTCGAAATCGTCGGTACCGGTTACCGTGTAATGGCGAAGGGCTCAGATCTCGAGTTCGCACTCGGCTACTCACACCCCATCAACATCAAGGCACCCGAGGGTATCACCTTCGCTGTTGAGGGCAACAACAAGCTGACCGTTACCGGTATCAGCAAGCAGCAGGTTGGCCAGGTTGCAGCTAACATTCGCGGTCTGCGCAAGCCCGATCCCTACAAGGGTAAGGGTGTTCGCTACGAAGGCGAGCAGATCCGTCGCAAGGTCGGAAAGGCTGGTAAGTAACAATGGCTGTAAAGACTAAGTCAGCACAGCGCGCACGCCGTCACGCACGCGTTCGCAAGTACGTTTCAGGCACCGCTACACGCCCCCGCCTGTCCGTAACCCGTTCAGCTCGTCACATGTTCGTCCAGGTGATTGACGATGTTCAGGGTCACACCCTGGCATACGCCTCCACCATGGAAGCAGAACTCCGTGGCTCAGACATGGACAAGACCGCTAAAGCTAAGCGCGTTGGTGAGCTCGTAGCAGAGCGTGCCAAGGCTGCTGGCGTAGAAGCAGTTGTCTTCGACCGCGGTGGTAATAAGTACCACGGCCGTGTCGCAGCAGTTGCAGAAGGCGCACGCGAAGGGGGTCTTGCACTCTAATGAGCGAGCAGACTGTAAACGAAAAGGAAACTCAGGTGACTGAAGCTACCGCAGAAGCTACCGCTGAAACTTCCGAGAAGCGCGAAGAGCGCCGCAACGACCGTGGCGATCGCCGCGGCAACCGCGGTGAGCGCGGTGACCGTCGTGGTAACCGTGGTCGCGAAGAAGAGAAGGATAAGTTCATCGAGCGCGTTGTCACCATCAACCGCGTCTCCAAGGTCGTCAAGGGTGGTCGTCGCTTCAGCTTCACCGCACTTGTCGTTGTTGGTGACGGTAACGGTATGGTTGGCGTTGGCTACGGCAAGGCGAAGGAAGTTCCCGCAGCTATCTCTAAGGGTGTTGAAGAAGCAAAGAAAAACTTCTTCCGCGTTCCCCGTATTGAAGGCCGCACCATTCCTCACCGTGTTCAGGGTGAAGCAGCAGCAGGCGTAGTTATGCTCCGCCCCGCTACCGCTGGTACCGGTATTATCGCCGGTGGTCCCGTCCGCGCCGTACTTGAGGCAGCAGGCATCCACGATGTTCTGTCCAAGTCACTGGGTTCATCAAACCAGATCAACATTGTTCACGCAGCAATTGAAGCACTTCGCCAGCTCGAAGAGCCCGCAGCTGTTGCAGCACGCCGTGGTCTGCCCCAGGATGAGGTTATCCCCGGCTACCTGCTGAACACCAAGTCTGAAAAGGCAGGTGCGTAATGACCGGTAAGCGTATTAAGCCCAGCGACGCACAGCTGGAAATCACTCAGATCAAGTCATACGTTGGTGAGAAGCAGAACATGCGCGACACCCTCCGTTCCTTGGGCCTCAAGCGCCCCGGCAACAAGGTTGTTCGCACTGCTGACGCTGTAACCTGCGGCATGATCAACACCGTTGCTCACCTGATTCAGGTTGAGGAGGTCAAGTAAAGATGGCAGTAGAAAATAACGACGCTATCAAAATTCACGATCTGCGCCCCGCACCGGGTGCCCACAAGGCAAAGACCCGCGTTGGCCGCGGTGAAGGCTCAAAGGGTAAGACCGCAGGTCGCGGTACTAAAGGTACCAAGGCTCGTTACCAGGTTCGCGCCGGCTTCGAAGGTGGTCAGCTTCCGCTGCACATGCGCCTTCCCAAGCTCCGCGGCTTCAAGAACCCTTTCCGCACCGAGTACCAGGTTGTTAACCTGGAACGCATCGCGGAACTGTTCCCCGAGGGCGGCGACATCACCGTTGACGCTCTGGTAGCAGCAGGCGCAGTTCGCAAGAACGAACTCGTCAAGGTTCTTGGCACCGGTGAAATCTCAGCAGCTTACACCGTAACTGTTGACAAGGTTTCAGAGTCAGCTAAGGCTAAGATTGAGGCAGCTGGCGGTTCAGTAACCGTCAAGTAGTCTTGATGACCGATTGACTTCGGTAGGGGTGCCCCGCGTTTCAGCGCGGGGCACCCCTTTCTCATTCGCGATGCCTACAAACGGTGGCTCAACCTTACTTAAACGGTAAATGTGTTCTATGCACCGAGCGTAACTGCCCCGTTTCCGGCTAATTAAGAGATATAAGCGTTACACTTGAGAAGATTGTGTAACTGCAGGTGCTCTCAAGACCATCTTTGGAGCGCACATTGGCAGACTAAAACTTTTTTCAGGAGGACATGTGCTTAGCGGTTTCGGGCGGGCTTTTACGATCCCCGACCTGCGCAACAAGCTGCTGTTTACCCTGGGCATTATCATCATTTACCGGTTAGGTGTTTTCATCCCTGCCCCCGGTATTTCCTACGGGAACGTGCAACAGTGTCTATCGAATATCACCGCTACCAGCGGTGTCTACGGTATGATCAACCTCTTCAGCGGCGGCGCTCTGTTGCAACTTTCGATTTTTGCCCTGGGCGTGATGCCGTACATTACCGCGAGCATCATTGTTCAGCTTCTACGCGTTGTAATTCCCAGGTTCCAGCAATTGCATGAGGAGGGCGCCCAGGGGCAAACTAAGCTGACCCAGTACACCCGCTACCTCACTATCGCCCTGGCTGTTCTCAACGCAACGACCATCGTTACGCTGGCTCAGAACGGTACTTTGCTACAGGGGTGTACCCTGCCCATTATTCCGGATGACGGTATTTTGAACATCCTACTCATTATTACGACTCTGACCGCAGGTACCGGTGTCGTGATGTGGCTGGGCGAGCAAATCACCGAAAAGGGTGTTGGCAACGGTATGTCCTTGCTCATTTTCACCTCCATCGCAGCGTCCTTCCCCACCGCTTTCGGTTCTATTCTGCAGACCCAGGGCTGGGGGATCTTCGCCGCCGTGATGGGCATTGGGCTTCTGGTGATTGTGGCTGTTGTCTTCGTTGAGCAGTCCCAGCGCCGTATCCCCGTACAATACGCTAAGCGTATGGTGGGCCGCCGGACTATCGGAGGAACCTCAACCTACATTCCGCTCAAGGTCAACATGGCTGGCGTTATCCCACTGATTTTCGCTTCATCTATGCTGATGCTGCCAGGTCTGATTGCCCAGTTCAATACACCGTCTGACGGGCGTCAGCCACCGGAATGGGTCAACTGGATTAACACCTACCTGATAACAGGGGATCACCCTCTCTACATGATTATGTACTTCTTGATGATCCTTGGGTTCGCATACTTCTACGTTTCCATCACCTTCAATACAGAAGAAGTGGCCGGTAATATGAAGAAGTATGGTGGTTTCATTCCGGGTGTGCGCGCAGGTCGCCCCACCCAGGAATACCTCACCTATGTGCTAAACCGCATTACCCTGCCCGGTGCAACCTACCTAGCGGTTCTCGCTCTGATTCCGCTCATTGCACTGGTGCTCTTTGATGCTAACCAGAATTTTCCGCTCGGCGGTGCTTCACTGCTGATCGTTATCGGCGTCGGTCTTGATACTATCAAGCAGATTGACGCTCAACTTCAACAACGCAACTACGAAGGATTGCTCCGATGAATCGTTTGCTCATCATTGGCCCTCCCGGTGCAGGTAAAGGCACCCAGGCTGTAAAAATCGCTGAAAAGCTGAACATCCCTGCTATCTCAACCGGTGACATCTTCCGCAAGAACATTAAGGAAGAAACTGAGCTGGGTAAGGAAGCTAAGGGCTACATTGACGAGGGAAACCTAGTACCGGACTCGGTGACCAACCGCATGGTTCGTGCGCGTCTGGCAGAAGAAGACTGCACCGATGGCTTCCTGCTGGATGGATACCCCCGCAACGTAGCTCAGGTTTCTGAACTTGATGACATCCTGACCGATATGGGCCAGGAAATCGGCCAGGTGCTCTTGCTGGTTGCCGATAATGAAGAGCTGGTTCAGCGTCTTCTGGGTCGCGCCGCAGAACAGGGCCGCTCGGATGACAACGAAGAGGTCATCCGCCACCGTCTCAAGGTGTACGAGGAAGAAACTGCGCCGCTCGTAGCTATTTATAGCGAGCGCGGGCTAGTCACCTCCATTGACGGTCTCGGCGAGATCGATGAGGTTACCACCCGTATCATGGACGCTCTGAAGTAAGGCCTCCTGCTCGTCCCTGTGCCCCCGGTCATTGCGGGGGCACAGGTGTTTAAACCACAATGGAACAGCTTGGCTTTTGACCCGAGTAGAAAGAGAAGTGAGATAACTATGCGCCGTATCGAGTATAAAACCGATGCCCAGCTGGCCCACATGGCACGAGCAGGCATTATTACCTCCCGTGCCCTGGACGCTGCTGTAGCCGCTGTCGCACCCGGCGTCAGCACCGCTGAACTCGACCGTGTGTTCCGGGGGGTGCTTGCAGAACACGGCGCGGGCTCGAACTTCTTGGGTTACTATGACTACCCAGCGACCGTTTGTACCTCGGTCAATGATGAAGTGGTGCACGGTATCCCGGGGGAGCGCACCCTATCTGATGGAGACATGATTTCCATCGACGGTGGAGCGACCGTTCAGGACGCTCAGGGTAAAACCTGGCATGGTGACTCTGCCCGAACCGCTCTTATTGGCAACGTCTCGGCGGCTCGTCGCGAGCTTTCAGAGATTACACGGGCTGCCCTTTGGCACGGTATCGCGGCTGCTGCTACCGCTAAAAAGGTGGGCGAAATCGGGTTCGCCATTGAACACTTCGTCCGCGAGGAAACCGGCGACAAATACGGCATCATCGAGGATTTCGTGGGCCATGGCATCGGTACCTCCATGCACATGGCACCTGATGTACTCAACTATGCTGCCCGCGACCTGGGCCCTCGCCTCAAAAAGGGGATGGCGTTAGCTATCGAACCCATGCTCACCACCGGTGGTATTGAAACCATTACCCTGGAGGATGACTGGACCATCAAAACTGTAGACGGCGGGGACGCCTGCCAATGGGAACACTCCATTGCCATTCACTCCGAGGGTATCTGGGTGCTCACCGCAGAGGACGGTGGGGCTTCTGAACTCTCTAAACTTGGTGTCACTGTTAAACCCATTCCCGCCTAAATACTTTCTTCCACCATCACTAACCGGCCTTTAGCCGTTTGCATCTCACAGGACACTTTATGACTGATACTTCCACCAAAACCCCGGTTGAAATCTCAACCGCCCGGCCCGCACCAGGCCAGATCATTCTGCAGGCACCGCGCCGCGGAAAGCCCCCACGCCATATCGCTGACTTCGACATGGCAGGGCGGCGAGAATTTTTGGCAGAACTTGGCTACAAGCCTTTCCGCGCTGCCCAGCTCTCAAAGCACTACTTTGAGCGCCTGGTCGCTGATCCTGAGCACATGACCGACCTGCCGGCTGCAGAGCGTGAACAAATGGTAGCTGACGCTATGCCTCAGCTACTCACCACCGTCCGCACCCTTGAAGCTGATGGGGGAGACACCCTCAAAGTAGTCCACCGTCTCTTCGACGGTGCCCTGGTGGAGTCCGTCATCATGCGCTATGAAAACCGCGTGACCATGTGTATCTCATCCCAAGCTGGCTGCGGCATGAACTGCCCCTTCTGCGCCACCGGTCAGCAGGGCCTGACACGTAACCTATCCACCGCTGAAATCGTGGAGCAGGTTGTAGCCGGCGCCCGCTACCTTAAAGAAATGAAGGGTCTAGAACAGGCAACAGACGGAGCGGAAGATACTCGCCCGCTACGCGTCTCCAACATCGTGTTTATGGGCATGGGGGAAGCACTAGCCAACTACAAGCAGACTATGGGCGCTGTGCACCGCCTCATTGATTCCTCACCCGAAGGCCTGGGTATCAGCGCACGCGGGCTCACCATGTCCACCGTGGGGTTGGTTCCCGGCATCCGCAAATTCGAGATGGAAAAACTGCCCATCACCCTTGCCCTCTCACTCCACGCCCCGGATGATGAGCTACGTGATGAGCTCATCCCCATCAACCAGCGCTGGAAGGTTGATGAGACCCTGGATGCTGCCTACGACTACTACCGCACCACCGGCCGTCGCATCTCCATTGAGTACGCTCTGATTCGCGATATTAACGACCAGGGCTGGCGCGCCGATCTTCTGGGCAAAAAACTTGCCTCACGCGGGCGCGGCTGGGTGCACGTTAACCCCATCCCTCTCAACCCAACTCCCGGCTCCAAATGGACTGCCTCCCGCAAGGGCGTCGAGCAAAACTTCGTAGAGCGCCTGCGTGCCCACGGTATCCCCGTGACCGTGCGCGATACCCGTGGCAGTGACATTGACGGAGCCTGCGGCCAGTTGGCAGCTAAGGAAGACTAAGCCACATAAGTGTGAGGTCAAGCAACTTTGCCGCAAAGCGTTAACATTTAATGTTTTTTCGCGTATATTTGTGTGTTGGTCGTCTGTGCCCAAAAGGCTCCTGCCTTAAAGCGCCCGGCACCCGCACTTACGCGGGATAACGGTTGCAACAGAAAAACACTACAAACTGCCCGCAGCGAAAGCTGTGAGCACAAACGTAAAGCGGAGGATATGGCCAAGAAAGACGGCGTCATCGAGATCGAAGGTACCGTGGTCGAAGCACTGCCCAACGCGTCATTCCGCGTTGAGCTAGACAACGGACACAAAGTACTTGCACACATCTCAGGCAAGATGCGTCAGCACTACATTCGAATCCTGCCTGAGGACCGAGTAGTAGTCGAGCTGAGCCCCTACGACCTCTCACGCGGTCGTATCGTCTACCGCTACAAATAAACACCAACCAAACACCACCAGTGCGTGGTGTTTGCGCCGTGTAAAAGGGGTAAACAGTTCTACCACCCGCTTGCGGGACGCAGAACCTCTTACCCCGCCCGTCCAAAGCAATAGCTGAAAATCAACGCAAAGGAATGCGATGAAGGTCAAGCCGAGCGTTAAGCCGATCTGCGATAAGTGCAAAGTGATCCGCCGTCACGGTGTGGTCATGGTGATCTGCGAAAACCCGCGCCACAAGCAGCGCCAGGGCTAAACCCCTAGAACGCTGAACACCGCGCTGAAAGGTGCGGAACTAACTGAAAAATGGCACCACTCCTAGGAAAACCTAGGATACCCTCGGGCACAGAGGCCGGGGACCGCAAAGAATTGCGGGCAGTGATGTCACAGACCTCTGCGAAAGCAAGGAGAAGCCAACTATGGCACGTCTCGCTGGAGTCGATATTCCCCGCGAAAAGCGCGTGGAGATTGCTCTCACTTACATCTACGGCGTGGGTAAGACCCGTGCAAAAGAAGCTCTCGCTGCAACCGGTGTTGATCCCAACATCCGCGTCAAGGACCTTGACGATTCGCAGCTCGTAGCACTTCGTGACTTCATCGAAGGTAACTACAAGGTTGAAGGTGACCTTCGCCGCGAGGTTGCTGCAGATATCCGCCGCAAGGTTGAAATCGGTAGCTACCAGGGTCTGCGTCACCGCCGTGGCCTTCCCGTACACGGCCAGCGCACCAAGACCAACGCACGTACCCGTAAGGGTCCGAAGCGTACCGTCGCAGGTAAGAAGAAGTAAACAGTGTTGCCTCAGTCTTGCCCGTTCAGTAAGACCAACACTTCAACCAAAACTTTGTAGGAGAATCAAAAATGCCTCCCAAGACTCGCGCAGCGGCCCGCAAGACCGGCCGCCGCAAGGTATCTAAGAACATTGTCGCCGGTCAGGCGCACATCAAATCAACCTTTAACAACACCATCGTATCGATCACCGATCCTTCAGGTGCTGTTATCTCCTGGTCATCAGCAGGTGAAATGGGCTTCAAGGGTTCACGTAAGTCAACCCCCTACGCTGCTCAGATGGCTGCCGAAACTGCTGCAAAGCGCGCTCAGGAGCACGGTGTACGTAAGGTAGACGTATTCGTCAAGGGCCCCGGCCCCGGTCGCGAAACCGCTATCCGCTCACTGCAGGCTACCGGCCTCGAAGTTGGCTCAATTCAGGACGTCACCCCCGTTGCACACAACGGCTGCCGCCCCCCGAAGCGCCGCCACGTCTAAGCCGCTCGTCCACAGGACGCGTCCCGATTTATCGGGAGACCTCACACCACACGGTTTGAGGTCAATGAACAGACTGCTTCGTCTGCTTCCTCACACGTTTTTCCCAACCTGTGAGCTCATATAGCGGATGCTCACCGAAAGGAAACAAAGTGCTCATTGCACAGCGCCCCATCCTGCGTGAAGAATACGTATCGGAAAACCGTTCACGTTTCACCATCGAGCCCCTCGAGCCCGGCTTCGGCTACACCCTGGGCAACTCACTCCGTCGCACCCTTCTATCCTCCATCCCCGGCGCTGCTGTTACCAGCATCCGGATCGATGGTGTGCTGCACGAATTTAGTACCGTAGAAGGCGTCACCGAGGACGTCACCGAGATCATCTTGAACATCAAGAAGCTCTCAGTCTCCTCAGAGAATGACGAGCCCGTCATCGCCTACCTGCGCAAGCAGGGCGAAGGTGAACTCACCGCAGCCGACATCGAGGTGCCCGCAGGCGTAGAGATCCACAACCCGGATCTCCACATCGCAACCCTCAACAACCGCGCTAACTTCAACGCGGAACTGACCATCGAACGCGGCCGCGGCTACGTTTCGGCAGCTCAGAACAAGTCAGGCGATGCCGAGATTGGCCGTATACCGGTCGACTCCATCTACTCACCCGTTCTGAAGGTCACCTTCCGTGTTAGCGCAACCCGTGTTGAGCAGCGCACCGACTTCGACTCCTTGACTTTGGACGTCGAAACTAAGGAAGCAATCGCTCCCCGCGACGCAGTAGCATCAGCAGGTAACACCCTAGTTGAGCTCTTCGGCCTAGCCCGTGAACTAAACACCGCAGCAGAAGGTATCGAAGTTGGCCCGTCACCCGCTGACGAGTCAATGGCAGCAGACCTCGCTCTGCCCATCGAAGACCTGGACATGACCGTCCGCTCCTACAACTGCCTCAAGCGCGAAGGCATCCACACCGTGGGTGAACTCGTGACTCGCAGCGAAGCAGACCTCATGGACATCCGCAACTTCGGTGCCAAGTCCATCGACGAAGTCAAAGCAAAGCTCACCGAGCTTGGCCTCTCCCTCAAGGATTCACCCGCGGGAATGGACCTGGCATCACGCCTGCAGGACGACGACAGCTACGGCAGCGACTACTAAGACACCGGCAGTCAACGCGTAAGCGTTACACCCGTCAAACATCTTTGGTTCCCGCACTACCTGGTACGGGTGCAGGAACGGCAAACAGGAGAATAAATTATGCCTACTCCCACTAAGGGTCCCCGCCTCGGCGGATCACCGACCCATGAGCGCATCATGCTGAACAACCTGTCTCAGCAGCTCTTTGAGCACAAGCGCATCACCACCACCCTGACCAAGGCAAAGCGCATGCGCCCCGTCGCTGAGCGTCTCATCACCTTCGCTAAGAAGGGTGACCTCAACGCACGTCGCCGCGTCCTACGCTCCATCGGCAACAAGACCGTGGTCCACGAGCTGTTCACCGTCATTGCACCCGCAATGGCAGAGCGCCCCGGTGGCTACACCCGAATCACTAAGATCGGTAACCGCAAGGGCGACAACGCTCCCATGGCAGTTATCGAACTCGTGATGGAGCCCATGGGTGCCAAGGCAGCAGTAGCCGAAGCAACCGCAGTGACCGAAGCAGCAGCACCCGCCGCTGAAAAGGCAGCACCCGTTGCAGCAGCAGCACCGGTTGAGACCACTACCGAAGCTACTTCAACCGACCTGCCTGCAGGCGCAGCAGCAGCACTCGAGAACGGCGAAGCTCCTGAAGGCTTCGAGATCAAGGGTAACGCTGGCTCCATGAAGTACCACGTACCTGGCTCACGCTGGTACTCGAACACTCAGGCTGAAATCTGGTTCGACACCAAGGAATCAGCTGAAGCAGCAGGTTACGCACCTGCTGGTGGTGTAGCAGCACAGACCATCTCCGAGTAATCTCCTAGAGACACACTCCGGTCGATTAACTGGTGGCTCTTCCCGAATTGGGGAGGGCCACCATTTTCTGTGTTTAATATGCTGCAGGATCACGGATACCTGCTGACCCTCTCACAACTGATGCAAGTTATCGCGCAAGCTCGGAAAACCTGCACCAGCTGTGATTCACTCAAGTCCTGAGCCAGCAGCCGCCCGTTATCCTACAGCACAAAACCGGTAAAGTAAGTGCGAAACCAATACGACTGACCAGGAGCACCGTGAACCACCATCCCTTGGGAGCCGCAGCAACGGAGTCTTTGCCGGCTGAATTCAAGCCGACCATGCGGGTCCGTATCGATTTTGCCTATGACGGCGCCCCCTTTGCCGGCTGGGCCAAACAGCCTGGTCTGGTCACTGTTCAAAGTGTTCTTGAAGAGGCTCTGGCTCTCATTTTCCGTCAGCCCATCTACACCACGGTTGCCGGGCGCACGGACGCCGGGGTGCACGCCCTGCACCAGGTGGTGCACTTTGATGTCCCCACTGACCTCTGGGAGAAACTCCCCGGTCGCAGTGAAGACGCACCGGCCCGAGCTTTGCGCCGCAAATTGCGCGGATCCCTCTCTCGGGCATTAGCTGACGCTGAAGCACAGCTGGGTTTACCGTCCCGCCTGCAGGGACTCCTGCAGAAAGCTATTACTATCAGCGCTTGCGCAGAGGTTCCCTCTAGTTTTGACGCCCGCTTCTCTGCCCTAGAGCGCTCCTACCGCTACCTCCTTGAAGATAATCAGGAGGAAAATGGCTCCAATCCTCTCTACCGGGGTTTGACCTGGCAGATTAATAAAGAACTTGATCTGGAACTTATGAACAGTGCGGCCCGAGAGCTGCTAGGGCTCCACGATTTCCTGTCCTTCTGCAAGCCCCGTGAAGGATCTACCACAATCCGTGAGCTACGAGAACTCAGCTTTGAGCGGCAAGAAGACGGGCTGATTGAGGCAACCATTAGAGCGGATGCCTTCTGCCATAATATGGTGCGAACTCTCATCGCCTCCCTGGTGATGGTGGGGGAGAGAAGCAAAGATCTACCCTGGCTTTTGAGCCGGATCCAAAACCCTGTGCGTGACTCCCAGGTGCGGCTAGCTGCACCTCGCGGGCTCGCTCTCAACCAGATCACCTACCCCGTTGCGTCGGCTTACGCTGCTCAGGCAGACCGGGCGCGCAACAAGAGAGAACTCTAAAACTACACCCTTGTCATTATTAAGGGTGAGCTACCTCAAAGAGGGCAGTTTTAAGGCTTCTTCACCTAGATTAAGTGCCGGATTTTCTGTATAGTTTCATACGTTGTGCGTACACCGCCCTCATTTCGTACCCTGTTCTTCGGTCTAGTTGCAGGACATAACGGGGAACAAGAGGTCTGAGGAATGGTGGTGCAGCTGCGTTTGGCCCTCACCCAAACCCTGCCACTAACGCACAGAGAGTCAAATAGGCGCGACACCCAACTAGCGCCCTACCGAAACGAGAAAAGGCGAAATTTTGCGCACTTACACTCCGAAGTCAGGCGATAACAACCGCCAGTGGCACATCATTGATGCCTCCGACGTTGTTCTCGGCCGTCTTGCAAGCCAGACCGCAATCCTGCTGCGCGGCAAGCACAAGCCCACTTTTGCACCCCACGTTGATATGGGTGACTCAGTCATCATCATCAACGCAGAAAAGGTTGCACTGACCGGTGCGAAGCTTGAACAGAAGCGCGCATACCGTCACTCAGGCTACCCCGGTGGTCTGAAGTCAGTAAACTACGCCGAACTGTTGGAAACCAACCCCGTTCGCGCCGTAGAAAAGGCTGTTAAGGGCATGCTGCCCAAGAACAAGCTGGCTGCACAGCAGCTCAAGAACCTCAAGGTTTACACCGGTTCTGAGCACCCCCACTCAGCTCAGCAGCCCAAGACCTACGAATTCAACCAGGTTGCCCAGTAATTCGGGCCTACGAAAGAACTATTAAAGGAGACATCGTGGCTCAGAACGAAGAGTACACCACCGAAGAAGAGCTGACTAGCTACACTTCAGAATCATCAGAAACCGTAGCTGAGAAGGCTCCCCGCCCCGCACTGACCGTTGGCGGTCAGGCTGTAGGTCGCCGCAAGGAAGCTGTTGCTCGCGTTCGCCTGGTACCCGGTACCGGCAAGTGGATCGTAAATGGTCGCGAACTCGATAACTACTTCCCCAACAAGCTGCACCAGCAGGAAGTTAACGATCCTTTCAAGCTCCTCGAGCTCGAAGGTGCTTACGACGTATTTGCACGCATTTCCGGTGGTGGTCCCTCCGGTCAGGCAGGCGCACTGCGTCTGGGCGTTGCTCGTGCACTGAACGAGATCGACCTCGAGAACAACCGCCCCGCCCTCAAGAAGGCTGGCTTCCTTACCCGTGACGCACGCGTCATCGAACGTAAGAAGGCAGGCCTTAAGAAGGCACGCAAGGCTTCACAGTTCTCAAAGCGCTAAAGACTTTCGTTGCTTACGCAGCGACAACAAGCTTACAGGCAGCGTCCCACCCCTTACGGGTGGGGCGCTGCCTCGTTTTAAGGCTAAAAAGTTAACCCTCAGGCTCAGGGGTAAAGGTCTAAGTACGCGTAATAGTGGGGGCAGGGTGATGTAAACCATAGAATGATGGTGCAAGGTACCGATGAGAGAAAGGGTGCCCATGGCATCTTCGAAAACCACCCGCGCTAGGACCCTTAAGAACGCACCGGGCAAAGACGCCCCCGCTGAGACGGAGAGCAAAGACGCTCAGGCAGTCCAGATACCAGCTGAAGACCCCAAAAAGCAGGCTGTGAAAGCTGCTTTAGCTAAAGAAACCCGCCGTGTTTCTGTGGTTGAAGACTACAGCGCTGAACTTGATGAGATGGAATCGCTGAGGAAAAAAATCAACGGCTCCTCTGAATCCACGTCGGATGCCTGGAAAGCAGGCTACCCCTACGACGAAAAACTGGGGCGCAAGGAATACGAGAAAGAGAAGCGAGCTCTGCAGATCGAGCTTCTCAAGTTGCAGCTGTGGGCCAAGGAGACAGGGCAGAAGATTCTCATTATCTTTGAGGGCCGTGATGCTGCTGGTAAGGGCGGTGCCATCAAGCGTTTCATGGAGCACCTCAACCCGCGTGGCGCCCGCGTCGTTGCGCTAGAGAAACCAACCGATATTGAGCAGACACAGTGGTACTTCCAGCGCTACATCCAGCACCTGCCCTCCGGCGGTGAAATCGTGCTCATGGACCGTTCCTGGTACAACCGGGCAGGTGTTGAGCGCGTCATGGGCTACTGCACTTCCCAACAGTACTACGAGTTCATGCGAGAAGTGCCTGAGCTAGAGCGCATGCTGGTGAACTCCGGGGTCAAGCTCATAAAATTCTGGTTTTCCGTGACCCGCGCGGAGCAGCTGGCTCGCTTTAATGCCCGCCGCACAGATCCTGTGCGTCAGTGGAAGCTATCACCTACTGACATAGCTTCGCTGGATAAATGGGATGACTACACCGCAGCCAAAGAGGCAATGTTCTTCTATACCGATACCGGGGATGCCCCCTGGACGGTGGTAAAGTCTAACGACAAGAAGCGTGCACGCCTGGAGGCTATGCGTCATGTGCTCAACCAATTCGATTATCCCAACAAGGATACGGCGCTGGTAGGTGCCACAGACTCACTGATTGTGGGCTCGGGTTCGGACGTATTGGACGATGATGTGCCAGAAAACCCAGAGGGTTTTCCCATACTAAGAGAAGAAAACTAGGTTAAGCCGCGTAGAATAATCTGTGATGTCACAAAGATTATTCGGAACCGACGGTGTTCGCGGCCTCGCTAACGATTTGATTACCCCAGCTCTTGCAATGGAGTTGGCGCAAGCCGCGTCTATCGTCCTTGGGTTCAATACGGTTGAAAATGGAACTCGCCCCAAGGCAGTCATCGCGCATGACTCCCGGATCTCGGGTGAGTTTATCGGTGCGGCAATGACCGCAGGCTTTGCTTCCTCTGGCGTTGATGTTCTTGACGCCGGATTGGTGCCTACACCTGCGGCTGCCTACCTAGTTGCTAGCACAGGCGCAGACTTTGGCGTCATGATCTCAGCGTCTCACAACGCAGCTGAAGATAATGGCATTAAGTTTCTTGCTCGGGGAGGCAAGAAGCTCGATGACGCGCTGGAGGATGCTATTGAAGAGCTCTATAGCAGCAAGGACTTCCGTTTCCCGACTCACGGTGCTGTGGGGCGTATCCGGCCCCTGACTGACGGTGAGGACCGTTACGTCACCCACCTGCTCTCAACCATTCCTGATCACCGCCGTCTTAACGGTCTTAAGGTCGTTCTTGACTGTGCCCACGGTGCTGCCTCGGGTGTTTCCCCCGACGCCTTCCATGCCCTCGGCGCTAAGGTTCGTGTGATTGGTGCCGAGCCAGATGGCACTAATATTAACGACGGCGTGGGTTCCACCCACCCCGAGAAGTTACAGGAAGCTGTGGTTGAGTGGGGAGCTGACCTGGGTATCGCCCATGATGGTGATGCTGACCGTTGCTTGGCCGTTGACGAACAGGGCAACCTGGTGGACGGCGACCAGATTATGTCGATTCTGGCACTCGCTATGAAGGACGCCGGAAAACTCAAGGACGATACTCTAGTGGCCACCGTCATGAGCTCACTGGGTCTTGAAATCTTCCTCAAGGAACACGGTATTAAACTGGAACGTGCTTCGGTGGGAGACCGATACGTGCTGGAAGCTATGAACGCTAAAGGTTTTAACCTGGGTGGTGAGCAGTCCGGTCACGTCATTATGAGCGACTACGCCACAACCGGTGACGGGGTACTAACCGGTCTGCATATTGCAGCTGAGCTAGTACGCACCGGCCTGCCACTATCTGAGCTGGCCAACCGCATGCAGGCAACGCCCCAGCGCCTCATCAACGTCAAGGGCGTGGACCGCGCAGGCGTACAGGGCAATGAGACTCTACAACAGGCTATTCGCAATGCTGAAGTTGAGCTGGGGGATACCGGCCGTGTGCTCCTGCGTCCTTCTGGTACCGAGCCGCTGGTCCGCGTTATGGTAGAAGCCCAGACGCAGGACATCGCAGATGCAACTGCTGAATCACTAGCTGCCGTCGTTGCCAAGGAACTAGCTATCTAGCCCATAGATTCATCGATTACAGCGCTCATCCTCTTTACGAGGGTGAGCGCTTTGTGTATAACCTATCTAAACCTGTCTAACAGGTGTGAAAAAACAGTAGAAAAGCTCATGTATAAAAGGAAGTGCCGGGGAGTAGAATAGGTGTATTCCACTCTAAGTATTGTTTTTCTTTGTCTATATAGAGTGTTTAGTAGATTTATTCATCTCACTCGCACCCCGCGAAAATACACGTAAGAAGGGCTTATGTCCGAAAAGAAACCAGCCAGCGTTCGCGTGCGCGTCCAAAAGTTTGGCACCTTCCTCTCCAGCATGATTATGCCCAATATCGGTGCACTCATTGCTTGGGGTCTGATTACCGCGCTCTTTATCCCTGCCGGTCTCGTCCCCAAATATTTCCCTTCGCTGACTGGCTTCAGTGAATACGTGGCAACGATGGTTAGCCCCATGGTGACCTACCTTCTGCCCATCTTGATTGCTTACACCGGCGGTAAGCTCATCTATGAACACCGTGGTGGTGTTGTAGGTGCAACCGCAACCATGGGTGTCATCATGGGTACTAGCGCTGAAATCTTCATCGGTGAAGAGGGCGGCTCACCCATGTTCTTGGGCGCTATGATTATGGGCCCCCTGGCTGCATGGTGCATGAAGAAACTTGATGGCATCTGGGACGGCAAGATTAAGCCCGGCTTTGAAATGCTGGTCAATAACTTCTCTGCCGGTATCTTTGCCGGTATTGCAGCTATCGCTTCGATGTTCTTGCTGACTCCCGTCATGAAGGCTATCTCAGCCGGCGCTGGTGCTGCTGTGGAGTGGCTGGTTAACACCGGTCTGTTGCCGCTGACCGCACTGCTGATTGAGCCCGCAAAGGTTCTCTTCCTGAACAACGCCATTAACCACGGCATTATTACTCCTCTCGGCACTCAGCAGTCACTGGAAATGGGAAAGTCCATCCTCTACCTGCTGGAAGCAAACCCCGGCCCCGGTCTGGGTATCCTGCTGGCCTACATGTTCTTCGGCCGCGGTGCTGCGAAGGCATCGGCTCCCGGTGCAGCCCTGATTCACTTCTTCGGTGGTATCCACGAAATCTACTTCCCCTACGTTCTGATGAAGCCCCAGCTGATTGCTGCCGCTATTGCTGGCGGTATGGCTGGTACCTTTACCTTCTTGACCTTCGATGTAGGTTTGACCTCAGCTTCTGCTCCCGGCTCAATCATCGCTATCACCGCTGTTTCTGCGCCCGGTGACCTTTTTAAGGTTTACGCCGGTGTGCTGGCAGCTACCCTGGTCTCCTTCCTGGTAGCTACTCTGATTCTTCGCTTCTCCAAGAAGGGTGAAGACGATATTGAAGCTGCTGCTCAGAAGATGCAGGACATGAAGGGTAAGAAATCCTCAGTTGCTGGTGCCTTCGCTCCTTCAGCTGCTCATCCCAACAAGGAAATCCGTAGCATCGTTTTTGCTTGCGACGCTGGTATGGGTTCATCCGCTATGGGTGCTTCAGTTCTACGTAACAAGATTAAGGACGCAGGTTACGGCGACAAGGTCACCGTCACCAACTCCGCAATCAACGCTCTGCAGGACAAGTACGACCTGCTCGTTTCTCACCAGGACCTGGCTGATCGTGCTGCCACCCCCACCCCCAGCGCGCTCCACGTAGCTGTCGATAACTTCATGGGTTCACCCCGTTACGATGAAATCGTTGAGATGATTCGCAAGCAGCAGGAAAGCACCACCGCAGCTCCGGCTGAAGCCGCCCCTGTAGCTGTCCCCGCTGCGGTAGCCGCTACCGCCACCGAAACACCTGCTGGTGAACAGGTGCTGACCGCCGACACCATCGTCTTGGGCGCCAGCGCCGCTGACCGCGCAGCGGCAATTGAGCAGGCAGGTGACCTTCTGGTCTCTACCGGTAAGGTCGATGCTTCATACGTAGCAGCTATGCATGAGCGTGAAGCTTCTGTCTCTACCTTCATGGGCAACGGTCTGGCTATCCCCCACGGCACCAATGAAGCTAAGGACGCCATCCACTCATCGGCGATGTCTTTCATTCGCTTAGATGAGCCCATCGACTGGAACGGTAAGCCCGTCAACTTCGTGATTGGCATCGCTGGCGCAGGTGGCACCCACTTGGAACTGCTCCAGAAGATCGCTAAGACCTTCTCCAACAAAGCATCTGTTGCCCAGCTTGAAGAAGCAAAGACTGCCCAGGAAATCCTGGATATCTTCGGAAAGGTTAATAGCTAATGAAAAAAGCTGTACATTTCGGCGCCGGTAATATCGGCCGCGGCTTTGTTGGCGTTATCCTCAATGAAGCCGGCTACGAGCTGGTCTTCTCAGACGTTGCCGCTCCTCTCATTGACGCACTCAACACCGAGGAAAGCTACACCGTGCATGAGGTAGGTGCTGACCCCAAGGACATCACTATCACCAACTTCCGCGGTATCAACTCAGCAGAGAACCCCGACGCGCTCGCTGAGGAAATCGCTACTGCTGATGTCGTCACCACTGCCGTTGGCCCCACCGTGCTCAAGTTCGTTGCGGTTAATATCGCCCAGGGGTTGCAGAAGCGTGCTGAACTGGGTACCCCCGGCAAAGTCGCCGTCATGGCGTGTGAAAACGCTATCAACGCAACCGACGGTCTGGCTGAAGAAGTGCGTAAGCACTACGCTGCAGCCGATGAACAGGCAATCTTCGCCAACACCGCCGTTGACCGCATCGTACCTAACCAGGCTCCCGGACAGGGGTTGGATGTCACCGTGGAGAACTACTACGAATGGGCTGTTGAAACCGGCCCGTTCGGCGATGACGTTCCCGCTATCAACGGTGCAACCTGGGTTGCGGATCTTGCTCCTTACATCACCCGCAAACTCTTCACCGTCAACACCGGGCATGCCACCCTCGCCTACTTTGGCGCTCAGGCTGGCATCTCAAAAATCTCTGATGCGCTCGCAAACGATGAGATCCGCGCCAAGGTTGAGGCAACTCTTGCTGAAACCAAGGACCTCATCGTTCGCACGTTCGGTTTTGAGCCCGAGGTGCAGCAGGCCTACATTGAAAAAATCCTGAGCCGCTTTGCCAATAAGGATTTGCCTGACACCACTGACCGGGTTGGACGTTCTCCCTTGCGTAAGATTTCACGCAATGAACGCTTCATTGGCCCGGCAGCTGATTTGGCTGAACTAGGACGCCCCACGGACGCCCTTCTGGCAACCGTAGCGGCCCTGCTGGAATTTGATGTAGCTGCGGATCCTGAAGCAGTTAGTCTGCAGCAGACCCTGGCTGAGCTCAAGGCAGGGGAGTCCGACCTGGACACCGTAACCGCCCAGCTCACCGGCCTGGAAGCTAAGCACCCGCTCTACGATGGCGTCCGCGAGGTTATCGCGGATCGTGTAGCCTAAGAGAAACGCATAGGGGCTTAGCTCTTTAAACGCACCAAGAAGAGGTGCCCCGCCTCCCTCACGGGAAGCGGGGCACCTCTTTTATCCCCACCGGTATGAGGCTTTAGCCTACGAGGCTGGGTGTTCATCTTCTGGTGAAAGAAACGAACCAGGAGAGGGGGTGGCATGCCATACACTCCGTCCACCTGCGCTTTTAATGCCTGATGAGCCCCTCCGTTGCTTCTAACTCAGAGCTACTGGGTTCTTAAAGCAAAGGTGCCCCGTTCCGAAAAGGAACGGGGCACAGCTCAGTTAGATTTACTGAAAGTCTTTACTTGGCAGCGATTGCGTCGCGGATTTCCTTGAGCAGAGCGACCTGGGGATCTTCCTCTTCCTCTTCGAGTTCCAGCTTTGCAGCGCGCTTTTCGTTGAACTTGTTGATGGGCATAACGATGCAGAAGTAGAGTGCAGCTGCAACGATCAAGAAGTTAACAACAGCGGTTAAGAAGACGCCGATCTTGACATCGCCAAATGCGAGCCATTGGTCGAATGAAACATCGCCACCGGTAACGAGGGCAATTGCGGGCATCATCACTGACTCTACGAGAGCGGTGACAACGGCGGTGAAAGCGGTACCAATGATCAGACCGACTGCGAGGTCGATGACGTTACCGCGGGTAATAAAATCTTTAAATCCAGTAAGCATGATTTCAAGAATAGCTTGGGTCAAACCAGTAAGAAACTAAAAGCAGGTAAAAATTTCTGCGGAAACCAGTGGGCTTCCTCACAAAGTGATGTACGCCCCTCGATATATTCATTAACTGTATGTTTTTCCTTGCCAGGTGCGTTTTGGGGCATAGTCACTCACGAGAGGCATGATGCGCGTCGGAGCACTGCCAGCAAAGACCGCTCTTAGGCATTGGGGCGTGATGGTGTCCCCGTGCCCCGTCTGCGTAGAACCGGCCGGAACTCAACCCCGGATTCTGGAAGATGAGAATTCTCCGTTGGACGGCGTGCATCCATCGATGAGCAACCGCCGCACCCCTGCAAGTTATCAGATACCACTGGAAGTCCACACCGTGAGCTTTCGTCTACGCTAGCAAGGTTGCTTTCATCGCCCCTATCTTTCGCCAATCTCTGATGCTCAGCCAAAAGGTCTCTGCCCTCAGCCCCCACTATCTCAAACCCACTATCTCGAATCATATCCAGGTCATCTAGGGCTGCTTGACCTTCGGACGTGAGATAATCGCCGAGGAAAAGGGAGTTGGCTATCTGCAGCGCCACCGACTGCAGGGACCGCAGGTGCATCTCACGTCCGCCCGCCATACGGATCTCTCGGTCGGGCGCCACCAGGCGCACTGTCGCCAAAATTCGCAGACATTTCAGTGGGGTGAGCTCCCACGTGCCAGCAAGCGGTGTTCCTTCAAAAGGCATCAGAAAATTGACGGGAATGGAGTCTCCATCCAAATCTTTCAGAGCAAAAATTGCATCAATGAGCTGTTCGTCTGTCTGCCCCATCCCCACAATGAGCCCGGAGCAAGCTGATAAGCCCGCCTGCTGAGCTTGGTGGATTGTGCTAATGCGTTCTTGGTAGGTGTGTGTGGAGCAAACGTCGGTGTAGTGGTCTTCGCTGGTGTTGAGATTGTGATTGTAAGCATCAGCGCCAGCTTCTTTAAGGCGTTGGGCCTGCCCATCTTTCAGGATCCCTAGACAAGCACAAACTTCTACCTGCGGGTGCTGGTCCTTGAGCTGCTTTATCATTCCAGACACGCGTTCAACGTCCCGATTGCTGGGCCCCTTGCCTGAAGCAACCATGCACACTCGAGACGCTCCGCCGGCAATGCCGAACTTTGCTTGTGTGAGTGCTTCTTGATGCGAAACCCAGGAGTACTTGAGAACATCAGCCTCAGACCCCAGGCGTTGGGAGCAGTAGGTGCAGTCCTCTGGGCACAGCCCTGATTTGAGGTTGATGAGGTAGTTGACTTTAACCGTGTTGGAGAAATGGTGGCGGCGAAGTAAGGATGCGGCTTCTACCAGGGTAAAGGTCTGGGCGTCGGGGGCTGTCAGCGCGGTCAGCGCCTCTTTGCGGCTGATCGGCTTGCTCTGAAGGATGCGCTCTGCAAGAGCTTTAAAATCTGTCATACATCTATCAATAGACGATTTTTGAACAGTGTTCAAATTTCTGTTGCTAGATTTCATCAACCAATGAAAAAGGCAAGCCACTACCTGAGCGCAGCGCCTTGTTGTCTTGCTCTAATACTGCATACAGTGAGTTTACTCAGACGATGAAAGAGCAAAACCCCAAAAATCCTCCAGTGTAGGGGCGCCTGAGCTGTGGAATGCCGCTGCTTCTGCGCGTCCTACGTAGCGAAAATGCCAGGATTCGTACCAGTAGCCCGTAGTTTTGTGCTGCCACCAGGGATAGCGCAGCACAAAGCCATACTCATGGGCATGGGCGGCTGCCCAGCGGGCGGCATCGGTATCTTTGAAGCAGACCTGTATATCGCAGGCGCCTCCGGTGCCGATATCAAGGGCTAGGCCGGTCTGGTGCTCTGAATAACCGGGACGCGCAGAAGCTACATCGGCCTGCTCCTGTCCGTAGGTAGCCACCCATGAGTTATAGGTGCCGACCTGGGTCTCGTAGGACCTGTAACCACTCAAGGCTGTGATACCTACTCCCTCAACTGAGGCGGCAGCAAACATTTCCTCGGCAGCTTGAGCCGCCTCTTGGCGAAGGTATACCCCACCGAAGGGAACGAGATCAATCGGGGCGTAGGTTTCGGGAGAGAGCGGGTGCATCTTGTTCACCAGCACCGTCAGAGAGTCGGGCGAGGTGAAATCTGGTGAACGCGAGGTGCTAGGCGATGACGACGCGGCTTTGCTGGGGGTTGATTCGGTCTCTGCAGTAGCAGTTGCCTCTGCGGTAGGCGTTTCTTGTGCAGGGGTGCTAGCGCCAGGAGTATTGGCTGCTGAAGAGGTTGTAGCAGGCGTTGGAGAACTGCCGTGAACAGTACAGCCACAGAGCAAGACTAGCGCGCCCACCAGGGGGTAGATGCTTGCTTTTCTGATGGGTAAACCCATTATTTTAGTTCTTCCTGAGCAAGACACGGCGAACCTTGTGGTCGTGAGACTTGCTCAAAATCAGTTTGGCGCGTCCCCGGGTGGGGAGCACATTCTGGCGGAGGTTCGGTTCGTTAATGGACTTCCAGATGCTGGTGGCCAGTTCTATAGCAGCATCTTCAGAGAGATCAGCATAGCGCCGGAAATATGAATCTGGGTTGGTAAAGGCTGATTGCTGCAGCTTGAGAAAGCGCTCTACATACCACCGCTCTATATCGTCGGTCTTGGCGTCCACATAGATAGAAAAATCAAAGAAATCAGCCAGACTCAGCGCTGATGAGCTGTTTTCGCTCAGTTTAGCGGGGGCAAGAACATTGAGGCCCTCGACAATGAGGACATCAGGTGCTGTTACCGCGATGCTCTCCTCCGGGAGGATGTCGTAGTAGAGGTGAGAGTATTTGGGAGCGGTCACCACAGGGGCCCCGGACTTCACGTCTGCGACAAAACGTAGGAGCGCGCGTCGGTTATACGACTCGGGGAAGCCTTTGCGGCCCATGAGCCCCCGTCGTTCTAGCTCAGCGTTGGGGTAGAGAAATCCGTCTGTGGTGATGAGCTGGACGTTAGGGGTAGAAGGCCAACGCCGCAGAAGGTCCTGCAATACCCTGGCTGTGGTGGACTTGCCCACCGCCACGGAACCCGCCACGCCGATAATAAAGGGAACCTTACGCTCTGATGTCCCCAAAAAGTCGTTCGTCATATCGTTGACGCCAGCAGCAGCATTCACATAGAGATTCAGCAACCTCGAAATGGGCAGGTAGACCTGAGAAACTTCTTCAAGGTCAATGCGCTCACCCAGACCGCGCAACTGTGTCAGCTCATCTTCAGTGAGCGGTACTGATATTTCGCTGGCAAGCCGCGACCAGGTATCCCGGTCAAGCTCTGTAAAAGGGGAGTGCTTTGAAGCAAGTGCGGAGGTGCTCATTTAGCCAAGTCTAAAACCCTCTGAACGTCAGCTGAAAACCTCTTCCCTAAGAAACCGATTATGACGCTCAATTTAGGGGACAAATAGTCGTTCGACAGGCCTGTCCACCCCTAGAAATCAATGTGTCGCACTCGTCATTCGCATAATCTGTTCCCAAATGAAACATGCACGGTAGTATGAGCTTTATGTGTGGAATCGTAGGATATGTAAGTCTCGGCCAGGTCGCAGACGGTAAGAAATTTGACCACTCCGCTTATGATGTGGTCCTCGAAGGTTTGCGCCGCCAGGAATACCGCGGCTATGACTCAGCCGGTGTTGCCGTCATTGGTGATGAAGGAATTGAGTTCCGTAAGAAGTCGGGCAAACTGGTCAACCTGGAAGCTGAAGTTGCAGCTAACCCCATGACCGAATCAACTATCGGCATCGGTCATACCCGTTGGGCAACCCACGGCGGCCCCACCGATAACAATGCTCACCCTCAGGTTGTAGATAACGACCGCCTAGCAGTTGTGCACAACGGTATTATCGAAAACTTCGCTGAGCTTCGCGCCGAACTGCTGGAAGAGGGCGTCACCTTCCTCTCGCAGACCGATACCGAAATCGCAGCTAACCTGATTGCCAGCATCTACAACAAGCTGGAATCAAAGGACCTCACCGAAGCAATCCGCCTGGCCTCAAACCGCCTTGAAGGTGCTTTCACCATCCTGGCAATTCACACCGACCACCCCGACCGCGTTGTAGCTACCCGCCGCAACTCACCGCTGGTTATCGGTCTGGGCGAAAATGAGAACTTCCTGGGCTCAGACGTCTCAGGTTTCATCGACTACACCAAAAAAGCAGTCGAAATGGGCCAGGACCAAATCGTTACCATCACCGGTACCGACTACTCCATCATTGATTTTGAAGGCTTCCCCGCCCACGGCAAAGAATTCACCATCGAATGGGACACCGCAGCTGTTGAAAAGGGCGGCTTCGACTCCTTCATGGAGAAAGAAATCCACGAGCAGCCCGCAGCTGTGCGTGACACCCTGCTAGGCCGTCTGGACGAAAAGGGTAACCTGACCCTCGATGAGCTGAAGATCGATGACAGCGTCCTGCGCTCCATTAATAAAATCATCGTGGTTGCCTGTGGCACCGCAGCTTACGCAGGCCACGTGGCCCGCTACGCTATCGAGCACTGGTGCCGCATCCCCACCGAGGTCGAGCTGGCCCACGAGTTCCGCTACCGCGACCCCATCGTGGATGAAAAGACCCTAGTTGTGGCTTTGTCACAGTCCGGCGAAACCATGGACACCCTCATGGCTGTGCGTCACGCGCAGGAGCAGGGCGCTAAGGTTGTCTCCATCTGTAACACCAACGGTTCAACCCTGCCCCGTGAAGCTGACGCAGCTCTCTACACCCACGCAGGCCCCGAAATTGCCGTTGCCTCCACCAAGGCCTTCCTCTCACAGATTGCTGCTGCCTACCTGCTGGGTCTCTACCTGGCACAGCTGCGCGGCAACATGTACAAGGACGAAGTACGCGGCATTCTCCAAGAACTGCAGCAGATGCCCGAAAAGATTCAGGCAGTTATCGACGGTGAGCAGCAGGTCAAGGATCTTGGCACCTCCATGAAGGACGCTAAGTCTGTGCTCTTCCTGGGCCGCCACGTAGGCTTCCCCGTAGCTCTTGAGGGCGCTCTTAAGCTCAAAGAAATCGCCTACCTGCACGCAGAGGGCTTTGCCGCTGGTGAGCTCAAGCACGGCCCCATCGCACTGGTTGAAGAGGGCCAGCCCATCTTCGTCATCGTACCTTCACCCAACGGTCGCGACTCCCTGCACGCCAAAGTTGTTTCCAACATCCAGGAAGTGCGTGCTCGCGGTGCTGTCACCATCGTTATCGCTGAAGAGGGCGACACTGCCGTTGAGGAGCATGCAGATCACATCATCCGCATTCCCGCCTCACCGTCACTGCTGCAGCCCCTGCTAGCTACCGTGCCCCTGCAAATCTTCTCATGCGCAGTAGCGCACGCGAAGGGCTACGACGTTGACCAGCCCCGTAACCTGGCGAAGTCTGTGACTGTTGAGTAATCAAACGGTCTAAGGAATGCTTATTTGGGCGCCCCTACCTCTGGTAGGGGCGCCTTTGCCATGCCCCTACCTTCTTGATGTAGCCAGTTCGCTAAACTAGGGGGATAAGAAGAGACGGTTAGAAGGGTCACCGCATGATTATTGGTACCGGCGTTGATGTGGTCAACATCAACAGATTCGCAGAGATCATTGAGCGCACCCCGGGCTTCATCGACCGTGTATTTGTCGAACATGAACGGGATAAACTCTTGCGTTCCTTGGCCGCACGTTTTGCCGCTAAAGAGGCAGCCGCCAAAGCCCTTCGAGCACCTGCTGGCCTGGTCTGGCAGCACTGCTGGATTGAAAATGACCCGGACGGAGCTCCCCACCTGGTAGCTACGGGTACGGTAGCTCAGCGGGCAGCAGATCTGGGTATTAACCGCTGGCATCTTACTCTCACCCACGATGAACCGGTAGCTATCGCATCTGTCGTGGCAGAACACCTGACCGACGATGAATTACTCACCCTCATGAGATTAGACCCAGCCGGCCGCGGTCTGCTATCTGCTCACCCTAAGGAGACTGACCGATGAGCCTTGAAATCAGCCCCACCGTAAGAGCATTCGATGCTGGCCAGTTACCCGCTCTGCTGAACGCACCCAGCGAAAAGTCCCATAAGTACACTCGTGGAGTGCTGGGAGTTCTGACCGGTAGTGAGGACTACCCCGGGGCGGCGCTCATGAGCGTGCGGGCGGCTGTCAACACCGGGGTCGGTATGGTGCGGTTTGTTGGCAGCAGTCAGCTCAACTTTCTTATGAATCTGTCGGTTCCTGAAGCAGTTTGCTCTACTGGTGACCCGTTAAAATTGCGCGTTAATGCCTGGGCACTGGGAAGTGGTGTCAGTCAGGGCTCACGTCTTGAACACATCGGGGCCGTGCTGAGCACCGAGACCGCAGCGGTGGTGGATGCTGGCGCGGTAGCTCTTGCTGCCCAGCTGGTAGCGGGCGGTCGGATGTTGATGCAGCAGCACATTCTTACTCCGCATGCTGGTGAACTTGCAGATTTCTTCACGTGGCTCTTGGCGCTTGCGCCGAACCTGTTTGATGGAGCTGCCCCTGAACGCGCTGAAATAGAAGCAGATCCTGTCTTCTGGGCTAGCCAGGCAGCCTATTTGAGCGGCGCCACGGTTCTGCTCAAGGGTGGAGTGACGCATATAGCAACTAGTGATGGGAAGATGGTGCTGACGGTCGAAGGTAACAGCCCCTGGTTGGCCACGGCAGGTAGCGGAGATACCCTCACCGGTGTGATGGGTGCTCTATTAGCGCAACACCAGGCACACCACACCCAACCCAGCGCTCCCTTAGTCTACGCTCAGCTGGCGGCTGCTGCCGTGACGGTACACGGCCTTGCCTCTGACTTGGTGCATACACCCGGTACCCGCGGCCCTCTACCACCGACCGAGGTAGCCCAACGGTTACCCGCTGCCCTGGCGCAACTACTGAGCGTGTAGGTATCGTAAAAAAATCCACCCGGCTGTCAGCCGGGTGGATTTGATGCTTTTAGGGCTTAGTAGGCCCCATCCTTAGCGAAAACTGCGCGTACAGTGCGGAAAAGGATCACTAAATCGCCAATCACTGACCAGTTCTCAACATAGTAGAGGTCCAGGCGAATGGACTCTTCCCAGGACAGGTTGGAACGGCCTGATACCTGCCAAAGACCGGTAACGCCGGGCTTGACGAGCAGACGGCGGTAGGCGTCCTCCTCGTATCGGGCAACCTCTGATGGCAACGGGGGTCGGGGCCCTACCAGGGACATATCACCGAGGAAGACATTCCAGAGCTGGGGCAATTCATCGATCGAGTACTTGCGGATGAACTTACCGATTGTGGTAATGCGGGGGTCATCGGTCATTTTGAAAAGAACCCCGTTGCCCTCGTTCTGCGCTATGAGCTCTTTTTTGAGCTCCTCAGCGTTAGTTACCATAGAGCGGAACTTAATCATGGGGAAGGAAGTGCCGCGGTAGCCAACCCTCTCCTGTAAGAAGAAGATGGGGCCGCCGTCCTTCTTAACCATCAGAGCAACAACCAGTAGGAGGGGGGACAGGATGATAAGCCCCAAGGTGGAAACTACGAGGTCGAGGGAGCGTTTTAGAAGGGCCTTGAACCCCTCAATACGCGGAGTATGCACGTGAATAAGGGGGAGACCGCCCAGAGGCTGAGTGTGAATGCGAGGACCGGCGATATCGGTCAGTGCCGGTGCCAAAATAAGGGCCACGTGAGCTGCTGCCAGAACCCACCCTAACCGGCGCAGTTCTTGAGGGTTGAGACCGTGGCCGTTAGAAACTGCCACCGCGTGAATATTGTTATCGCGCACCACCTCAATGATGTCAGCTGCGTTGGGTGAGTAACCCAGGGTGGGGATTTCTCCGTCTCCCAGCGTGGTGCCTTCAGGTGAACTAGGTAAGTAGGCTGCTACAGGTGAAAGGCCTGAAGTGCGGCCTTTTATCAGAGTCTTGTAAAGGTGATTACCGGAATCATAGTCACCGATAATCAGCACACGGGATAGAGCTCGGCCGCGGTTTCTCCAGCTCACCAAATAGCGGCGTACAGACCACCGTGCGCTGAGCAAGAGAAGAATGCCGATGGGGTAGGCCAAAACAACGTAGCCTCGGGCAAACTCAATCTTGGTGAGGTAAGAGAAAATCGCAATGAGGCAGAAAAAATACGAGGTCGCCTTGATGACCAGGCGGTACTCATCATTGCCCTGACCCAGGTAACGGATATTACGGGACCCCGAAATAGAAAGAGCCGTGAACCACAGCACACCGAAAATAATGCCGGTGCCGATATAACCCATGGGCAGCTCAGTAGGGCCTATGACCTCTGAGTTTTCAAAGCCGAAGCTAGCCAGGTGTGCTAGCGCGAAAGCGATAGTGATGGTGAGTGCATCAACAATGTAGAGAGCCGCCTTAATCTTTGGGTGCCATGGGCGGCGATTGCGAGTCTCCCTCCAACGCTCTTCAATGATGTCTTGATTCACGTGGTGTGTTCCCCCCAGTGTGAGTGATGAATGTACCTCAGACAGGGTGCGAAAACTGTTCTGCGGCACGTAGATTAATTATCCAGTCAATCCTACTGCCAATCGCAGAATAAGGGGTGCCTCATAAAGGTGGCTCTTTGCACACTAGCTAGGGCCATGAAACCTCTAGATGGCGGGGTAAAGGCCTGCTTCACTCAGAATAAAATCGATAACCGGTCGGTAAAGATGAGGGGTTACATTATCGTCCATAGGAACAGCCACCAGAATCTGCCCCTGTTCTGCTGAGACAAAGAGCCCGGGGTCATTGCAGTCAGCAATGCCGATGGTGGGGTAGCCAGCTGATGCTGCGAACCCTGCTAACCCGTGGTCAGCGACCACCAGGTCGGGGGCGTCCTCACGCGCCTCAAGCTGGGCGAGGGCCAGCTGCATAGGGCCGGAGAAGTGGGTATGCTGCAGGTTGCCGTACTGTTCGAACATGACCACATCGAAGATTTGGCGGATATCACCATCTAAAAATAGATCACCCTCGTCAATGGTGAGGACGCGGGCTCCGGCTGCCCGGGCTGCACGTGCCATCTCAGCGTAGATGGGGAGGAGGCCTGCGGGGTGACCGGTTGCGAAGAGGATGCTGTGGCCAGCTGCTACAGCCTGGCCGAAAATACGCGCATACTCGGTCAGAGCGTCCACGCACTTCTCTGCGCTGATGGTGTCCTGCCCCTCTACGAAAGTAGCGTCTGAGCTAGTGCCCACACGTCGAGCCATGAGCTCAAAGATTTCTTCGTAGCTCCAATCGCGGGTGAGTTTCACCCCGAACTCAAGGTGCTCGTTACCCTCCACAAAGCCGTGCATATGGGCGATATTATTCTCGCGGGCGGTTGCTACCTGCCCGGTGATTTTGGAGGCGTTGAGGTAGTCAATGAATTCATGGCGGGTCATAGAAAAAGACATGGGTGTTCCTTAGCGTGATCTATAGGTTCTAAATACTGTAGGTGCTGTGAAGTAGCTGGCTGTAGAGCTCAAAGAGACGGTCGGCGGTGTCATCCCAGCGCAGGTGAGCTGCGCGTGCGGAGCCGGCTGCGCCCAGGCGCCGGCGTTCTTCCGGTGATTTCACCAGCTTTTTGATGGCTGAAGCCCAAGCCTCCGGGGTGCGAGGCTCGACCAAATGACCGGTCACACCGTCTTGCACAGCGGTCAGCAGGCCGTCTGCTTTGGTCGCCAGCACGGGCGTACCGCAGGCCTGAGCTTCTAGAGCTACCAGACCAAAGGTTTCTGAGGAGGATGGGCAGGCAACGATATCAGCGGCTCTGAAGGACGCGGCAAGTTCCCGAGGCTTTTGGGAGGGGAGGAGCCTGACTCGATGCGTGAGGCCCAGCTGCTGTGACCGTTCGAGAAGCTGATCCTCGTAGTTAGTGTGGGACTGCCCGATGATATCGAGGGTCACCTCTAAGTCCTGAGGGAGTAAGGCGAGCGCCTCAATGAGAAGGTGGGGGCCTTTCAGCGGCTGCGGGCGTCCGGCAAAAACTAGGTGAGCTGAGGTGGCAGAACCGGCGTTGGTGGCTGTCTCACCTGCCCGGGGTGTAAAGATACCGGTTTCAACACCCGGTGTGATAACCTTCAGCCGCCCGGGATCAGCCGCGTAGAGGTCGCGTATTTGCTGAGCTTCAAAACGTGTATTCACGACCACGGCAGATACGGTATCAATCAGGCGCTGCTCACCCTCCAGGCGTATCTGCGGCTCAGGTTTCTCGCCGGGAGCCAGCCGGGTGTTTTTTGCCGCAGCTGTGGTATGCATGGTCTGCACCAAGGGAAGATCCGGGGCGTATTCCAGTGCCGCTAGCCCCGACAGCCAGTAGTGGGCGTGGATGATATCGGGTTGCCGCACAGCACTCTCCCGAATCGCCTGAGCAAAAGCAGGAACAAATTTCGGTAAATTCTCTTTCGAAGCACAGGCAGCTTCGGGTAGATACAGCGAGTGAACAATCGCCCGGTCAGAAATCCGCTCCGTTGTGCGCGCACCGTTGCAGGCCGTATCCAGGGTAAAGACCTCTACTGATAGCTGCGGATAGCGTTTCAGCAAAGCGCGCAAAGAACGGTCGATGTAGACATTCATGCCCCCAGCGTCCCCCGTGCCCGGCTGTGCCAAAGGAGAGGTGTGCATGGAAATCAGGTGAAGGTGCACGCTTGCCAGAGATAGGTCTACCACGCTTCACTACTTTACCGCCCCTAAGGAGCCAATCGTCACTTACTTTCACCAGCGGTGTACCGGCGGGCACATGACCTGGCGCGTCAAAGTGGACTACCCTAAAAAGAGAAGAATTCATAACACGAAGGCAGGAAGAGCGATGAGTCTTACCAGCGGATACCGCCAGCAGGGTTTCGTGCCCCTGGATGCCCCCGGCGATTTTGAGCGCCTTGCCCTCATTGATCTGGACGCTCTTGAGCATAACGTCACCCGTATTCGTTCCCTCATCGGGGAGCGGGAGCTGGTCGCTGTGGTGAAGGCAGATGCCTACGGGCACGGTGCTGTTGATGTGGCCCGCTCGGCTCTAGCTGCCGGCGCGGACGCTCTGGGGGTGGTGCATGTACGCGAGGCCGCTACCCTGCGTGATGCTGGAATAACGGCACCCATGATTGCCTGGCTCCATACCCCTCGCACCGACTTTGAGCTTGCTCTGCGCTTGAACCTTCAGTTGGGTGTTTCTAGTCTCTGGGAACTAGAAAAAATCGCGGCCGCCGCCCAGACTGTTACCCCCTCCCAGCCGGTGCTATTGCACCTTAAGGTCGATACCGGTCTTGGCCGTAACGGCGTGATGCTCGCTGATCTTGAAAGGCTGGCTGAGCGTGCCCGTGCCTATGAGGTGCAGGGGCTGATAAAAGTGCGCGGGCTCTTTACCCACCTGGCGGTGGCTGATGAACCGCAACGCCCTGAAACCGCTAGCCAGTCGGCAGAGTTTGATCGTGCTCTGATGATTGCAGAAAATGCCGGGCTGACCCCCCAGGTGCTGCACCTTGCTAACACCCCGGCAACCTTTACCGCTGCTGACCTTCAGCAAGAGGATGCGCTGCTGAGGGACGCCGTCCGCGTGGGGCTGGGGCTTTATGGTCTTTCGCCGCTGCCAGGCGTCAGCCCTCAAGAATTGGGCCTCAGACCCGTGATGCACCTCCAAACCTTCATCAGCTCGGTTAAAGAAGTGCCCGCTGGCCAGGGCGTTTCGTACGGTCTTAACTACGTAACTGACCAGCCAACCACCCTAGCCCTGGTGCCCATGGGCTACGCAGACGGTGTGCCCCGGGTAGCCACCGGTGGGCCGGTGCGCATCTACCCGGTAGGCGCAGAGCCCCGCACCTACCCGGAGGTAGGGCGCATCGCCATGGACCAGATGGTTATTGATCTCGGTGCACCCGGTCTTTCTGACCCGGCTCTCGGCTACTTGGGGGCGCCCGCCGTCCTCTTCGGAGCCGAGCAGAACCCGCCCGTGACCGACTGGGCGCAGGCCGCTGGCACCATCAACTACGAAATCGTCACCCGCATCTCACCGCGCGTGCCCCGTGTCTCGGTGGGCGGTAGCTGGCGAAACGACACCACGGAAAGGTAGTCATGCCGAGTTCTGAAGCATTTTTTGACCTAGAAATTACCGGCCCTAGCCACACCGCAGCCGTTGCACATGCGCTCGCGCCCCTGTTGGATGCTGGGGACGTGTTGATTCTGACCGGCGAATTGGGTGCAGGTAAAACTACCTTTACCCGTTCACTGGGTGAGGGGCTAGGGGTGCGCGAGGGCGTCATCTCACCGACCTTCGTGCTCTCCCGCGTACACCCCAACCTGGCTGATGGCCCGCGCCCCGGTGGTCCAGACCTGGTCCACGTGGATGCCTACCGCCTGGCCTCGGGTGAAGAACTGGATGACCTAGATTTGGAGTACTCCCTGGACCGCTCGGTTACCGTCATTGAATGGGGTAGAGACAAGGCCGAACACCTCTCAGATTCTCTGCTGGACTTGGAATTCACTCGCGTCACCGGTGCCGACCTAGCCGAGACCGACCCCTACCAGCTCTACACCAGTGGCAGCGAAACTGACCTTCACGAGGACGAAGAAGCCCCCGAACCGCGCCGCCTGCGCGTCATAGCCAGCGGCCCCCGCTGGCTTAGCCAGCGTCCAAGCGCTTTCGACCGGCTACAACAGGCTCTCACCCATGCCGCCCCGACTACGGAGTAAACTAACACCGTGCTTTTTCTTGCCCTAGACTCATCAGCTACCGCCTCCGTCGCCCTGGGACGTATTGAAGGCGGTCAGCTCACCCTGCTCGCCCACCGCGCCACCACGGACACCCGCTCCCACGCCGAGGTCATGTCCCCCTTCGTCGCCGATGTAATGGCCGAAGCTGGCGTCAACGGTCACGACCTTGACGCCGTACTGACCGGCACCGGGCCTGGCCCCTTTACCGGTCTGCGTGCTGGTATCGTGACAGCCCGTGCGCTCGCCGTCGCCTGGGACCTTCCTCTCTACGGCATGATGAGCCTGACCGCACTGGCCGAGGCAGCCCATGCTGTTGCTCGGGAGGCCGGCCAGCAGCGTTTTCTGGTGGTCAGCGATGCCCGCCGCCGCGAAGTCTACTCGGCGCTGTACGAGCTCACTGAAACCGGCTACTCGCTGGTGCAGGGCCCCACCGTTGGCCCTGCCTCCCAAACGCCTACCCTGCCCGCCTACGGTATTGGAACCTCCCTCTACCCCCAGGACTTCGATGCTCAACCCGGCTTCGAGAGCCTGCAACCCGAAGCCAGCCACCTGTTGCGCGCCGCTGCCCGCCTGGGCGCTAGTGCGCTGAGCACCGATACCTCGGCTCTTTACCTGCGTGAGTCGGACGCTAAGGTGCCGGCCGCCCGTAAAAAGGCGGGTAGCTAGTGCTCCAGGCAGATTTACCCAACGGGCTGCCCGGCGTCCGCGCTCGCGCAATGACCCTCGTGGACGTACCCGCAGTGCACACCTTGGAAAGCCAGCTCTTCCCGGCTGATGCCTGGCCGCTCGATATGTTTTTAGCCGAGATAGTGCATCCCACTCGAGGCTATATTGTGCTCGAAACCGTGCAGGAGGGGAGGAACGAGGCTGAGATCATTGGTTATGCCGGTTTGATGAGTATCGCCGAGACAGCCGACGTGCAGACTATTGCCATTGACCCACGGCACGAGGGCAAGGGCTACGGGCGGGCTCTACTGGACTTCCTTGCCCGCGAAGCCGCGGTCCGCGGTGCTGAACAGATTCTGCTAGAAGTACGCGCCGATAATGCCCGCGCCCAAGATCTTTACCAGCGCAACGGCTACCAGCAAATTCATGTGCGTCGCGGTTATTACAACGACGGCGTGGATGCTCTCATTATGCGCAAGGAGCTACTGGCTCCCGCTTCCACCCCGAACGATGATGCCACGAGCACGACCCCAGAACCCACGATTGAAAGTGAAGCCCACCATGACTAAGGCAAACACCGAACCCCTGGTATTGGGCATCGAATCCTCCTGCGACGAAACCGGCATCGGCATCGTGCGCGGCTCCACCCTGCTCACTAATACCGTTGCTAGTTCTATGGAAGAACACGTGCGCTTCGGCGGGGTCATCCCCGAAATCGCCTCCCGTGCCCACCTAGACGCTTTCGTACCAGCCCTTAAACAGGCCTTGGACGAAGCTGGGGTAACCCTCGAGGAGGTAGACGCTATTGCAGTCACTGCAGGACCCGGCCTGGCCGGTGCTCTCATGGTCGGTGTATCAGCTGCCAAAGCACTGGCTGTAGCCACCGGTAAACCCCTTTACGGTATCAACCACCTGGTCGCCCATGTAGGTGTGGGTCTGCTGGATGACTGCGGCATCGAAGGGCACACCGCCGACTTCTTGGACGGCTTACCCCGCGAGGGTCTTGGCGCCCTGCTGGTCTCTGGCGGACACACCGAAATCCTAGCAGTCCGCGATATCACTGGCGATGTGGAACTCTTGGGCGCTACCCTGGATGACGCCGCCGGCGAAGCCTACGATAAGGTCGCCCGCCTTCTCGGCCTACCCTACCCCGGTGGCCCCGCCATCGATCAAGCCGCAAGAGAGGGCGACGGTAGTGTCTTCGCTTTCCCCCGCGGGCTCTCCACCCGCAAATTCATGGGCACCGTCGAAGAACCCGGCCCCCACCGCTACGATTTCTCCTTCTCAGGCCTCAAAACCGCCGTTGCCCGCGTCGTCGAAGGGTTCGAAGCCCGCGGTGAAGAAGTACCCGTGGCAGACGTCGCGGCCTCCTTCCAAGAAGCAGTCGTCGATGTCATCACTGAAAAAGCCATGCTGGCCTGCATTGAACGCGGTATCAAAACCCTCCTGCTAGGCGGCGGGGTGGCAGCCAATTCCCGACTGCGCGAGCTCACCGCCCAGCGCTGCGCCGAACACGGCATCAAACTGGTTATTCCACAGCTCTCGCTCTGCACTGACAACGGCGCTATGGTCGCTGCTCTGGGTGCCCGTCTGCTCACCGAGGGGCGGCAGCCCAGCGGTATTGACTTCACTGCCGACTCATCCCTGCCGGTCACCACCATCTCGGTCTAGACGAAGTATCTACACAGTATCTACACACGTGCGCCTAGCCTACTGGTTAGAGCCAGCCTGGCAGCTGTGGGGTACCGGTCCGAGCTTGCCCAGAGATTCTATTTATAGTTCCTGCGCCTGAGCCACCAGGTCATCGACCACAGCCCGCAGGTCTCCCCGGTGCTCGGCAGCAACCCGGCGCTGACGCTGGTAACCCGCACCCTCACGACACATCCGTTCAACATCGGCTAGTTCTGCGCTAGAGCCCAGGTCGCGGGCAACCGGCTCCAACTTATCCAGCAGACCCAGCACGTCCTCGGTGACCAGGCGTTCCTCGTTGCGATTATTCATGATGATGATAGCTTCAGTGCCATAGCGCGCGGCCCGCCACTTATTCTCCTGGGCATGCCAGGGGTGCAACGGCTCCACGCGTCCACCGGCGTCCAACTGGCGGCTAAACCACTCCACCAGGCACTGCGTGAAAGCCGTCAGCGCTGCAATATCACGCACCGAGGCAAGCCCGTCATAGGCGCGCATCTCAACGGTCCCGTAGCCTGGCACCGGGCGGACGTCCCAGCGGTTTTCGCTGGGCTCGTCAATGACACCGGTTGCCAACAAATCGCCCAAGTAGGATTCGTAGTCTTCCCAGGTTTCAAAAATAAAGGGCAGCCCACTGGTCGGCAGCTGCTGGAAGAGCTGCGCACGGTGGGAGGCGAAGCCGGTGTCCTCACCTTCCCAGAAGGGGGAAGAAGCTGAAAGTGCCAGTAAATGAGGGTAAAAGTTGGTCAGCCCGTTCAGTACCGGCAATGCTTTATCGCGCGAATCCACGCCGGTGTGCACGTGCACGCCGTAAATAATCTGCCGTTTCCCCCAGAACTGGGAGCGGTCCAGCACTCGCTGGTAACGGTCTTTATCGGCGACCGGTTGCTCAAGGGCCCGTGAGAAGGGATGCGTTCCTGCGGAGAAGAAGCCTAGCCCCAGACTGTCGGTGACCTCTTTGAGGACGGACGCCGCTTCGCGCAGCTGGTCGGAGGCTTCGGCTGGGGTGCGGCAGATACCTGTCACCAGCTCGACGGTGTTATCTAAAAACTCTCCGGTGATATGGGGCTGAGTCTTGCCCGGCACCAGTAGCTGAGGGTGGTGCTCCTTGAGTGCCGTCAGCACCTCAGGGGCACGCGAGGACAGTTCGCGGGTTGCCGGGTCAACGAGAGCGATTTCCCATTCCACGCCAATGGTGGACTGCTCTGAGACATTAAAGGGCATCATGGGCGGCTCCGGGGGCTAGTCAGTAGGCTGTTTCTAGTCTAGGGGCTGGGTTAGGGTGGCGCCGAATTCTGCGTCATGAAAAAGACAAAAAACGGTAAGGGACGCTTCACAGCGCACAGGCTGTCTTATGGTTGCACCGGGTTAGCGTGGATAGCCAGCCGCCGAGATTCAGCCCCGTTGCCCAGGCGCGTCAAAATTAGGGTGGCGGGAACCGCCGCCGCTCCCTTTTTCTTCTTAACCCCGGCCAAAAGCTTGGCACGCAAGTGCTCGGGCACAATATCGACCCCGCGTTTTTTCACCGTCAGGGTGGTGATGCCCTGCTCCTTAACCCATCGCTTGAGCGTCTTATCCTGCAGGGAAAGCACCTGCTGAACCGTATAGATCTGCGCTAAGGCGGTCTCTGCAGGGATTTCCATGGTTAGGTAGGCAATCTTTTCATCCAGTAGCTGGGCACCCAGCTGATGAGCAAGATCAGAGACCAGGTGGGAACGCACCACCGCGCCGTCGGGCTCAGCGATGTAATTGCTGAGTTCTCCCACAAGTGGTTCGTGTTCGTGCGTTCCAGTGAGGTCCGGGGAGTCTTGGGACGAGGTAATCTCGCCCAGCAACTCCGGCTCTAAGGGGTGAGATGAGAGGACGCTGGCCGCCCGGCGCACTCCTAGGCGGGCGAGAGCATTGAACCAGAGCACCACCTCAACCACCGAACCGCCGTGGGACACCCATTCAGCTTCGCAGCCTTCGGGAATATGCTCGTGGGGCAGGCCGGGGCCCATCTTGACGCCCATGGGAATGCCGGTGGCCGCCAGCTTCTCTACAAAGGACAGGGGAGGGGAGAAAGCTTCGGGGTCAAAGAGCCGGGACGTGGTGGCGCCGCCTTCCACCTCGCGGCGGGCAGGATCTAGCCAGAGCGCCTCTACCGGTTGCCCCGAGACCGTGGTCAGGTTTTCTAGTTGCACCTCTTCTACATTGCCCACCAGCACCTGGGCGGTCTCAAAACCCTGCAGATTATGGGCGGTGAAAGCCGCCGTTGCCGGGTCAAGCTCCACCGCTGTCACGGTCAGACCGGCGGCGACAAAGGCGAGAGAGTCAGCCCCGATTCCGCAGCCCAAATCAGCTACCGAGCTGAGACCTGCGTCTACAAATCTTTGGGCGTGACGCGCCCCCACAGCTGCCCTGGTTGCCTGCTCATACCCTGCCTCAGTCAGCAGCATCTCTGCAGCGTGCTCACCAAACTTATTGGCAGCCTGGGTGCGGAGTTTTGCCTGGGTCAGCACTGCTGAGGTCTCTTCAGGGGTAAACCCCCTGGACCGTAGCGCACTCGCGGCGGCAAGGGCAGTATCAGCTGTGTAGGGGGTGAATTCGTGGACGGCGGCGAGCAGCTCTTCACTGAAAGGATGGGCTGGTGCTGGTGTAAAGCTAGTCATCGTTTCTTATTCTAGTGGTGCTATCTAACTGCGCCGGGAACCGGTAGGTAGTTTAGTAATCGGCTGAGTGGCAAGTGCCCAAACGGCTCCAAAGACGGTCAGAGATCCTACCAATATAAAGGTCGCCGGTAGGGCGAACGCAGTGAGCACAGCCGAAATACCCAAGGGACCACCCACAACAGCCACCTGGGAGAACATGGACCAGATGCTCAAGAACTTGGCCCTGCCGGTGTCCGGGCTAAGGTCAGCACCGATGGTCATATTGATACCGGAGCCCAGGCCGTTGCCCACACTCATGCAGATGAGGGCAAGGACGAAACCCCAGCTACCGTCCCAGAACGGCACCAGCAGGAAGCCTCCGCCAAAGAAAACGAGGCACAGACTCAGGGTAAAGGAACGACCTACCCGATCTTTCAGGTAACCGCCGGGGAACATGAGCACCATCTCCAGAGCAGAGCCCAAGGCAATGGCTAAGGAAATCTGGGCTTCGGACCAGCCCAGGTGCAGCCCCCAGAGGGCTACCAGAATGGGCTGGCTCACCCGGGTCACTGAGAGAAGGCCGACTCCGATGCCAGCCACGAAAACGGTGTTCCAAGTAACCGATAGTTGGCTTGTTTCGGTGGCTGCCCTGTTTTCTCTGGCCTGGGCGGTTGCCCGATCAAAGGTTGAATTAAAGCGGGGGATTCGCAGCAGTACCGTTGCAGCTAAAACCAGAATGATGGAGAAAGCAAAAACGGTCCAAAGAGGAAGCCAAATGAGCATGAGGGAACCGACCAGCGGTCCGGCGAGGAAACCTGCTCGTTGTGCCCCGCCCAAGGACGTCATTGCCTTGCCTCGGTCTTTGGCGGCAACGGTTTCAGCCACCACAGCTTGGCGTGCCAATCCCCAGGCAACCTGGGCGGGCACGCGCAACAAATGACCGGCGATATAGAGGGCAATAGACCAGCCCGAAGGCACTGCAAGAGCCAGAATAGTCAGTGCCAGGGCGCCGGCTGCATTCAGGGTAGCCAGAGTCATGGCCCTCTTGTCGCCTACCCGGTCAATAGCTGCGCCCACCGGAACCGTACAAGCAAGCGCCGCAACGCCCGAGGCAGCCATGAGGAGGGCAGCTGCTGCAGGGGGTATTCCTATGTCGATGGCTGCAAGAATGATGAGAGGGGTGATAGCTCCCAGGGCTGCGGCAAAGAGGAAGGAGGGCACCAGCACCGGCCAAAAGAGAAGTTTGATCACGCCATTCCTCCTTGCTTATGGCTTGGCTCACTTTTGCAACCTCTTCATCATAGCCCCACCGCGGTGCGCTCACCGCGAAACCTGCTGGCTCGGTTGCCCCGTGAGCAGAGACGTTCTAAAGTTTTAGTTAGCACTTGACCGTTTAGAGTGCTAAATCTGTAGTCGGTGGCACCGCGACGACACCGAAGACAGTTTTAGCGCAGGTCAACCCCTAACGTTTACGCCCTAGAAGGAGCAAGAACATGGCTACCATCAAGCCGCTTGAAGACCGCATTGTTGTGCAGATCGTAGAAGCTGAGCAGACCACCGCATCCGGTCTCGTAATCCCCGATACCGCCAAGGAAAAGCCCCAGGAAGCTAAAGTTATCGCTGTTGGTCCCGGCCGCGTCGATGACAAGGGTAACCGCATTCCCGTTGACGTAGCAGAAGGCGATGTTGTCATCTTCTCCAAGTACGGCGGCACTGAAGTTAAGTACGGCGGCAGCGAGTACCTCATCCTTTCAGCACGCGACGTGCTGGCCGTTGTCTCCTAAGACCCTTTATCTTCTCAACCACCCTAGATAAAGACCAAAGGAGATAGAGGATTCATGGCAAAACAACTTGAATTCAATGATGATGCCCGCAAGCACCTGCAAGCCGGCGTTGATAAGCTCGCGAACGCGGTCAAGGTAACCCTTGGCCCCCGCGGCCGCAACGTTGTGCTCGATAAGCAGTGGGGTGCGCCCATCATCACCAACGACGGCGTCTCAATCGCTCGCGAAATTGAGCTTGAGAACCCCTACGAAAATCTGGGCGCCCAGCTGGCTAAAGAAGTTGCCACCAAGACCAACGATGTTGCCGGTGACGGTACCACCACCGCAACCGTCCTTGCTCAGGCACTGGTTGCTGAAGGTCTGCGCAACGTTACTTCCGGTGCAGCACCCGGTGAGGTCAAGCGCGGTATCGAGGCAGCAACTAAGTTAGTTTCTGAGCGTCTGTTAGAGAACGCTCGCGGTGTTGAGGGCGAAGAAGTTGCCCATGTGGCAGCGATTTCAGCCCAGTCACCTCAGATCGGGGAACTGCTCTCAGAGGCCTTCAAGAAGGTGGGCCAGGACGGCGTCATCACCATCGAAGACGGATCCACCACCGAGATTGAACTCGAAGTGACCGAGGGTATGCAGTTCGACAAGGGCTACCTCTCACCCTCCTTCGTCACTGACCCCGAGCGTGCCGAGGCCGTTCTGGAAAACAGCGCTATTCTGCTCTACCAGGGCAAAATCTCAACCGTGGCTGAAATTATGCCCGTACTTGAAAAAGTTGTTCAGGCTAAAAAGCCCCTGACCATCATTGCCGAGGACGTAGACGGTGAAGCCCTGTCCACCCTGGTCGTCAACAAGTTGCGCGGCAACCTAGACGTGGTTGCTCTCAAAGCACCCGGTTTTGGCGACCGCCGCAAAGCGATTCTGCAGGACCTCGCCGTTCTCACCCAGGGTACCGTTATTACCGGTGAATTGGGTATCACCCTTGACAGTGTCACCATGGATCAGCTCGGTGGCGCTCGCCGCGTCACCGTCACCAAGAACACCACCACCATCGTCGAAGGCGCCGGCACCTCTGAAGAGGTTGCTGAGCGCGTTGACCAGTTGCGCCGCGAAATCGAGCGCGTGGATTCCGAATGGGACCGCGAAAAGCTTAAGGAACGCCTGGCAAAGCTGTCCGGAGGTGTCGGTGTCATCAAGGTCGGCGCTGCAACCGAGGTTGAGGCCAAGGAACGTAAGCACCGTATTGAGGACGCAGTCTCCTCCACCCGCGCAGCCCTTGAAGAGGGCATTGTTGCCGGTGGCGGTACCGCCTTGGTGCACGCCCTGGCTGCACTGGATGGTTTTGAAGCTGGCTCCCGCGACGCCCAGGTCGGTGTGGACATCGTCCGCCGCGCCCTGGTCCAGCCTCTGCGCTGGATTGCTGAGAACGCTGGTGAGGACGGCTACGTAGTGACCTCTAAGGTCGCTGAGCTGCCCATCGGTCACGGCTTCAATGCGGCAACCAGGGTCTACGAAGACCTCATTGCCCGCGGCGTCATTGACCCGGTCAAGGTGACCCGTTCAGCTCTGGAGAACGCGGCGTCCATCGCTGCCCTGGTGCTGACCACCGAAACCCTCGTGGTCGAAAAACCTGCTGAGGAAGAAGACAACAAGTAGCCCCTTCTTTTCTCAGGGAAAACTGCCCGCTATGGTCTTAGCCACCGTAGCGGGCAGTTTCGTGTTTTCTCAAGCTGATGCTCAGGATGGAGCGGTAAACTTAACCCTTTATGGATTGCGCCAGTACCACCTCAGCGCCCCAGCTGAGGCGCCATGCTGGCTAAAGAGTAGGGAGGGAGTCTGCCTTGAGTGGGCACGCAGTGATGAACCACCACACCAGCACTGGGCAGAGCCGCCGCATCTATTCGAGCGACCGCTCCTGGCGTCCTGAAATTCAAGGTCTACGCGCACTCGCCTTGCTGCTCGTTGCCGCCTACCATTTCTGGTTTGGTCGGGTATCAGGCGGTGTGGATGTTTTTCTCTTCATCTCAGCTTTCCTGCTGACCGGTTCTTTTGCTCGCCGTATTGAAAGCGGAACTTTTGCCGCCGGTGGTCTTTTTCCGGGGCTGAGGGCTGTTTTTGCCCAGTGGGTGCACACCTTCAAACGACTGCTGCCCCTAGCCGCCATTACCGTTGCCCTCACCCTGCTAGGTACCTATTTTTTTATTCCTGCTGAGCGCTGGCTGAGCATCCTTGATGAGGCGGGCACCGTGGTGCTCTACCAGCAGAACTGGTGGTCCATTGATAACGCGGTGGACTACTATGCCACTGATAGCTCGCAAGCATCTCCTCTGCGTCATTTCTGGTCCCTGTCGGTGCAGGGGCAGATTTACCTGCTCTGGCCACTCATCTTCCTGCTGGCTGCACTTCTGATTCGAGCCTTAAAGGGTAGGGGAGTGCGCGCTGTTCTCATTAGCATTTTTACATTGATTTTCGCGGTATCACTGACCTACTCCATCCGTGAGACTGAGTCCAGCCAGGTCACTGCTTACTTTGATACCTGGGCCAGGCTCTGGGAGTTTGCGCTGGGTTCTCTGGTGGCCCTAGTGCTGCCTCTGCTGAAGTTGCGCCGTACCCTACGTGCGGTGATGGGCTGGGCGGGCATCATTGCCATTATTTCCTGTGGCTTCGTTCTGGACGTTAACGGCAGCTTCCCGGGGTATGTGGCGCTCTGGCCCACCCTAGCCGCCGCCTGTGTGATTGCTGCTGGAAATACCGGCACTAGATTTGGCCCTGAAAAACTGCTGACCGCCAAGCCCCTGCTGGCTCTCGGTGGCTTTTCTTATGCCCTTTACCTGGTGCACTGGCCCATTCTGGTCTTCTATCTCTCCTATACCCAGCAGGAAAAGGCGGGTTTTCTTGCCGGTATGATTTTGCTCGTTCTCTCCATGGCGCTTGCCTGGCTACTGACCCGCCTCGTTGAAAACCCTCTGCGCACCTGGAAGCTGCCCAACCGCTCAACCGTTACGGGGCTAGTTATGGTGGGAGCCTGCCTGCTCGTTGGGCTTATGCCCGCCCATGCCTGGACATCTTCAATTCACCGCCAGGCGGTGCAGGCTGAGGCTAACCGTGCTATCAATAACGTGGGCGCTGCCGTGCTTGATTCAGACTATGCGTACGAGGGGGACCAGGCTGCCCCCGTCATCCCCATTCGAGCGGTACTGGACGCTGACTGGGCCGAACTGGGTGATTCCTGCGCTCAGATAAAACCTGAGATGTCGCTCACCGAAGAACTGGCGGGTAGCTGCACTGTGCCGGTAGCTAATGGAAACCCCACCCGCACGGTAATGGTGGTGGGCAACTCGCACATGCAGATGTGGCTCACCGCCCTGCGCCCACTAGCTGAGAGCCAGGGTTGGGAGTTGATTGCCAATATTCGCCCCGGCTGCTTCCTGACTGAAGAAGATAATGCCTCCTTTGCCAGCGGCGCTAACTGCGATGAGTGGGCGCAGGCGTCCTGGGAATTCATTGATACCCAGAACCCTGACACTGTCTTTGTGCACGGTACCCGCTCGCTTGCCGATGAACCTGATGTGCTCTTCACCGGGCTTGAGCCGCACATCGCGCACCTGACCGAGCAGGGAACCAGCGTCATCGGTGTGCGGGATACACCGCGTATGTCACAGATGCATAAGGACTGCATGGACGCTTTTGGGGGCGCTGATGATTGCATTATGGGCCCGGGCCAGGACGTTCTGGACGACCCCCAACTTTCCTTCCAGGAGAGCTACCCCGGTTTCGCAGCGGTCAACCTGTCAGATTTAGTCTGCCCAGATAATGCCTGCCCACCGTCTATCGGTAATGTCTATACCTACTTCGATTATGACCACATCACCGCAACCTACATCGAGACCTTGGGCGACTATTTTGACCCGCGAGTGCTGGATGCCGTAGACCGGGCAGATGCTGCCCTGCAGCCCTCACTCGCGCAAGACGGCTAACCCGACTAAGATTGACAGCAGTGTGCCTCACCTACCCTTTGAAAGGTAATGAAACTTTCATGACCACCCCCACCGCCCTGAGCGAAGACCCCTTTGGCTTTATCGGACTCACCTACGATGACGTTCTGCTATTGCCAGGTAACACCGACGTCATTCCGTCAGATGCGGATACCACCACCCGCCTGACCAAGCGTATTTCGATTGCGTCGCCCATTATCTCAGCAGCTATGGATACCGTGACCGAGTCAGCCATGGCGATTGCTATGGCCCGCCTGGGCGGTATGGGCGTTATCCACCGCAACCTTTCCATTCAGGATCAGGCCGACCACGTGGACCGCGTTAAGCGTAGCGAATCGGGCATGATTACTAACCCCGTGACCGTTGGCCCCGATGCTACGTTGGCAGAGCTGGATGAACTCTGCGGTCACTTCAAGGTTTCGGGCTTGCCCGTGGTGGACGAGTCCGGTGTGCTGATGGGTATCATCACCAACCGTGACACCCGCTACCTGCCCGAGTCCACCTTTGAAACTACCCTGGTCCGCGAGGTTATGACCAAGATGCCCCTCATTACCGGGCACGAGGGGATGAGTAAGGACGAGGCTTTTGCCCTCCTGGCAGATAACAAGATTGAAAAGCTGCCCCTTATTGACGAGGCCGGCAAACTCACCGGTCTGATTACCATCAAGGATTTCACCAAAACCGAGCAGTACCCCCGCGCCACCAAGGACGACGAGGGCCGCCTGCGCGTGGGTGCCGCCATTGGCTTCTTTGGCGACGGTTACGAGCGAGCCATGAGCCTGGTAGAAGCTGGCGTTGACGCACTCTTCGTGGATACCGCCAACGGCCACTCCCAGGGTGTGCTCGATATGATTTCCCGCTTGAAGAAGGACCCCGCCGCAGCTCACGTAGATGTTGTGGGCGGCCAGGCCGCAACCCGCGCCGGTGCCCAGGCCATCATCGATGCCGGCGCCGATGCTGTTAAGGTGGGCGTAGGCCCCGGTTCCATCTGCACCACCCGCATTATCGCCGGCGTGGGCGTCCCCCAGATCACCGCAATTAATGAATCAGCTAAGGCAGCCATTCCTGCAGGTGTTCCCCTGATCGCTGATGGCGGCATGCAGCACTCCGGCGAAATTGGCAAGGCACTGGTAGCTGGTGCGGACGCCGTCATGCTCGGCTCCCTGCTTGCTGGTACCGCTGAATCCCCCGGTGACCTGATTTTTGTGAACGGTAAGCAGTTCAAGGCTTACCGCGGCATGGGCTCCCTGGGCGCTATGCAGTCTCGCGGTGGTAAGAAGTCTTTCTCTAAGGACCGATACTTCCAGGCGGATGTATCCTCCGAAGAAAAGCTCATTCCTGAAGGTATCGAGGGTCAGGTTCCATTCCGCGGCCCCATCTCCTCTGTGCTTCACCAGCTAGAAGGCGGTCTGCGCCAGACCATGTTCTACGTGGGCGCCAATACCGTTGAAGAGCTCAAGAACCAGGGTAAGTTTGTGCGCATCACCAGCGCAGGCCTGAAAGAATCGCACCCCCACGACATCACCATGACCGTTGAGGCGCCCAACTACCGCCGTTAAAGACCCGGCACACCAGCTGATATTGACCGAGCAGGCTCACAGCTCGGGGATAAGGAAACCATGACTGATCTTCAAATCGGTATGTCCAAGCGCGCTCGCCGCACCTACTCTCTCGATGAGATTGCTCTGGTGCCAGCCCGCCGCACCCGCGACGCCAACGACGTCAATATCAGCTGGCAGATTGACGCCTTTAAATTCGATACCCCCATCATCGGCGCCCCCATGGATTCGGTCATGTCACCGGCGACAGCTATTGCCCTAGGCAAATTGGGCGGCTTGGGCGTGCTCAACCTGGAAGGTCTCTGGACCCGCTACGAGGACCCCCAGCCCTACTTCGATGAAATCACCGCCCTGTCGGGGGGCGATGCTTCAGCAGCTACCCGCCGTATGCAGGAAATCTACGCCGAGTCCATCAAGGCTGAGCTGATTACCGCTCGACTGGCTGAGATCCGTGAATCGGGCGTCATCGTCGCAGGCTCCTTGACCCCTCAGAACACCCAGGAGTTCTACGAGACAGTGGTCAAGGCAGGCGTTGACCTCTTCGTCATTCGCGGCACCACCGTTTCAGCCCAGCACGTCTCTGCTAACCGTGAACCTCTTGACCTCAAGAAGTTCATTTACGAGCTGGACGTGCCCGTTATCGTCGGTGGCGTCACTGGCTACACTCCCGCTATGCATCTGATGCGAACCGGCGCTGCCGGCGTCCTGGTTGGTCTTGGCGGCGGCGCAACCCTGACAACCCGCCGTGGCCTGGGCATCCAGGCTGCCATGGCAACCTCAATCTCTGATGTCGCCGCAGCTCGCTCAGATTATCTGGACGAATCCGGCGGCCGCTACGTACACGTGATCGCGGACGGCTCACTGGGACGCTCCGGGGACATGATTAAGGCGCTCGCCATGGGTGCGGACGCCGTCATGGTCGGTGCCCCCCTGGCCCGCGCTGAAGAAGCACCGGGTAAGGGCTGGTACTGGGGTAATGAGGCGCATTCAGTAGACTTCCCCCGCGGAGTGCGCACCCAGCTGGGCACCGTAGGTTCCCTCGAAGAGGTGCTCTACGGCCCCAGTGCACATGCTGATGGTACCGCCAATATCGTCGGTGCACTGCGCCGCGCACTGGCAACCTGCGGTTATACCGACCTCAAATCCTTCCAGCGTATCGACGTTAACGTCACCCCCTACGTCCGCTAACATCTCACACCCCCGCACCCCACCGCCTCGACGGTGGGGCGGGGTTTACGGTGAGAGGCTTTTTGACTTTTCCTACTTCTAAGGCTGAGATTCCTTGCTGAAACTAGCATTCACCCCTCGCTGGATAGGCGGCCTGTTGGCCGTCCTGGCTCTAGTGACTGGCTTTGTGCTACTCAGCTCCTGGCAGCTGGGAGCTTCTACCCAAGGGCGGATTACTGCTGACCCTGCTAAAGATGTGGTGCGGCCTTACTCCCAGATTCTTGAACCCGGTGACTATCTAGATGCCAGCGAGGTCGATACCGTGGTGGAGGCGACCGGCAGTTATGTCTCGGGGTCCTCATACCTGGTGGAAAACAAGCTGAATGATGGCACCCAGGGATTCTGGGTGGTTTCCCTCTTCGAACCGGTTGATACTGACACCGTGACCACCAGCTTTGGGAATTCACCGCGAGGCATTGGGGTAGCACGAGCCTGGACGCCGGTGGCTGAGATTCCAGCGGAGCCAGAGGGCGAAATCACCATCGCCGGTAGGATAGTGGGCAATGACCCGCCCATCAACAGCAACCTGATTGCAACCGATGGTGCCGAAGACCTGAAGGTTATCGGTTCTGCTAATTCTTCTTACCTCACTAATTTGTGGAACGCTCCGCTGTTCAACGGGATACTGGCCGTAGACTCTGAGAGTCTGGGGGATACGCCCCTCACCGAGCAGGGCACCATTGAACCCACGGCAACCCTGCTGGAGCAGGGGGAGAACTTGCTCCCTATCAACGCCCAGCAAGTTACCGATGAGACGGTTGACTGGCTCAATATTTTCTATGCGGTGGAGTGGATAGTTTTTGCTGGCTTCGCGCTCTATCTCTGGTGGCGTTTGCTCAAGGATGCCGTTGAGAAGCATAAGGACCCGGCTCTCTACTTCGAGTACGAGGGGGAGTACTGGGTCGATGAAGCAACCGGTAAACCTTACTATTACGACCCCGCCGATGATGCCTACTATTTCTTTGACGAAGTGGCCTCATCTCCGGCTAACCAGGGGAAGCCTTAGGCTGGCGTCCCTGTCTCATCTTTTCTTCAACCCTCGACCGACCCGAAAGCTGACCATGAGCGAAAATTCCCGCCCTGTTCCCACCCACCGCGGTGACGGTAAAAAAGTGACCCTGGCTGATGGTGCTGTGACCGCAGGGACTAAAGGTGGTTTCACCGTACGTAAAAAGTTCGGTGGTACCGAGACCCAGATCCGCGGCGCCCTCACCTTCTACAAGTGGTGCGCCTGGATTTCCGGTACTTTCTTGCTGCTGCTTGTTGCCGAGATGATTAGCCGCTACGCCTTTGGCTATGACCTGGTCGCCGGTGGCACTGATGCGCAAACTGGTCAAACCGTAGCCCTGGGCTGGCTCAATCTTGAGACCGGTAACCTCCACGGCGGGCTCAATATCTCTACCTGGATTCTGATCATTCACGGTTGGTTCTACGTCATCTACCTCATCTCTTGCTTCCGTCTCTGGCTGCTCATGCGCTGGGCTCTACCCCAGATGATCGTGATGGCGCTCGGTGGGGTTGTTCCTTTCCTCTCCTTCATCGTGGAGCGTCGTATCTACCGCGAGACTCTAGAACTGCTGGCTGCTAACCCTCAAGCCACCAAGCGCTACTAGGCGCCGGTGCCCACCGGTCTTATCTGTCATAGAATAAATACAAACACTCACTGATCAACCGAAAAGGTACATGCGTGACTACTCATAACCCCCTCGAGGAGCTAGAACAGCGCCCGGTACTGGTCGTCGACTACGGCGCTCAGTATGCGCAGCTCATTGCTCGCCGGGTGCGCGAAGCCGGAGTTTACTCCGAACTGGTGCCCCACAACCTGTCCACCGAGAAAATGCTGGCTAAGAACCCTGCAGCTATCATCCTCTCGGGCGGTCCTTCTTCGGTCTATGAGGAAGGTACCCCCAAAGGTGACCCGGCCCTCTTTGAAGCTGGAGTGCCTGTTTTCGGTATTTGCTACGGCTTCCAGGTCATGGCACAGACCCTGGGTGGCACCGTCGCTAAGACCGGCCTACGCGAATACGGTGCCACCGATGCCGTTCTCTGTGCTGAAGATTCTTCCTTCCTGACCGGTACCCCCGCCACCCAGAATGTCTGGATGTCCCACGGCGACTCCGTTTCTGAGGCTCCCGAAGGTTTCCGTGTGCTCGCTCAGACCCCCGGTGCTGCTGTTGCGGCTTTCGTGGACGAAGAACGCAAGTTTGGTGGTGTGCAGTGGCACCCCGAGGTCAAGCACTCTGACTACGGTCAAGTAGCTCTTGAGAATTTCCTCTTCAATGTTGCTGGTCTGGAAAAGACCTGGTCTACCGCAAACATTATCGAAGAGCAGGTCGCTAAGATCCGCGAGGAGGTGGGCGAAGACCGCGTCATCTGCGCGCTGTCAGGCGGCGTTGACTCATCCGTAGCTGCCGCCCTGGTCCATAAGGCTGTTGGCGACCAGCTGACCTGTTTCTTCATTGACCACGGTCTGCTCCGTGCCGGTGAACGTGAACAGGTTGAAGAAGATTACGCCACGACCATGGGTATCAAGGTTGTCACCATCGACGAGTCTGAGCGCTTCTTGGGCGCACTGGCCGGTATCACTGAGCCCGAAGCCAAGCGTAAGGCTATTGGCCGTGAGTTCATTCGCTCCTTCGAAGCTGCCCAGCGTAAGCTCATTGAAGAAGCCGGTAATGACGGCGCTGACATCAAGTTCCTCGTTCAGGGCACGCTTTACCCTGACGTTGTTGAGTCTGGTGGTGGCGAAGGTGCAGCTAACATCAAGTCCCACCACAATGTGGGCGGTCTGCCCGAGGACATGCAGTTTGAGCTGGTTGAGCCTCTGCGCACCCTCTTTAAGGATGAGGTACGCGAGATTGGCCGCCAGCTCGGCGTTCCCGAGAAGATTGTTGCCCGTCAGCCTTTCCCCGGCCCTGGCCTGGGTATTCGCGTGATTGGTGAGGTCAGCAAGCACAATCTGGACATTCTGCGCGCTGCTGACGCTATTGCCCGTGAAGAGCTGACCAAGGCTGATATGGATGACAAGATCTGGCAGTGCCCCGTTGTTCTGCTGGCGGATGTTCGTTCGGTGGGTGTACAGGGCGATGGTCGTACTTACGGTCACCCGATTGTGCTGCGCCCTGTTTCTTCTGAGGATGCGATGACTGCTGACTGGTCGCGCTTGCCGTATGACTTGTTGGCTAAGATTTCTAATCGTATTACTAATGAGGTTTCTGAGGTTAACCGAGTGGTCTTGGACGTGACCTCGAAGCCCCCGGGAACGATTGAATGGGAATAATCTGATTTTCCGCCCCCAGGCGGAATAGAAAATCAGATTATTCGGCGAGCATAGCGAAGCGGCGAGTCGTTAGAGCTGTGAGCGTAGCGAACTCGTTGTCCGCCCCCAGGCGGAATAGAAAATCAGATTATTCGGCGAGCATAGCGAAGCGGCGAGTCGTTAGAGCTGTGAGCGCAGCGAACTCGTTGAGGAGACAAAGGGCCGTCACGCCTCTGAGGCGTGGCGGCCCTTTTTTGTGAATTTTTTGGTCAGGTAGTGACAAATAAACCTGCGTGCGGTTAGGTTTAATGTGTTGTGTTGTCCCCCCTTTGATGGACACAGCGTTCTTTCCCCCACGATAAGGCTGATTTTCATGCTTGTACCATCCCTTTTGAGGCGTGGAGTGCGCCCTGCTGTCGCCCTGCTGGCTTTAGCGTCGGCGTCCTATCTCGTCCCGGCACATGCCGTGCCTGCTGAGCTTTCGGATGTGGGCATGGAGTCCCGTTCGATCCAACAGAAAGAAACCCCTTTGCCGGTAACCGGTGGGGATAATCCAGGTGCTCAGATGGGGCATGTTTTCAAGAACGCTGAGCAGGAAGGAGCTGGTGTGGAGCAAAACGGCTTGGCGGACGCGGTTCAGAGCGATCTTCCCCCAGCACCAGGAGTGCTGGGTATGGATGTCTCAGGTTGGCAGCCCAACGTTAACTGGGTCAACGAGTATGCTAAGGGTGCGCGTTTTGCCTACGTTAAGGCGAGCGAGGGTAGCTACTACACTTCTGATGATTTTTCCTCCCAGTATCTTGGTGCGGATAGGGTGGGGATGCTCCGCGGGGCTTATCACTTCGCCATTCCGTCCCTGACCAGCGGTGCTGAGCAGGCTCGATTCTTCATTGCGAACGGTGGTGGGTGGAGCCCAGATGGTAGAACGTTGCCTGGTCTGCTCGACATTGAATATAACCCCTATCCGCAACTGGGTAATATGTGCTTCAACATGTCCCCGGCGCAGATGAACCGATGGATTACTGATTTCACAGAAACTTACCGTGGTATTACCGGCCGTTACCCGGCTATCTACACCACTACTCACTGGTGGCGAAACTGTACGGGTAATACAGATGCCTTCAATTTCATGCCCTTGCATTTGGCAAGCTATTCACACCAGCCTGGAGCTATGCCGAATGGCTGGGTTGAGCAAGATATCTGGCAGTATTCTGATGCTGGCCCTTTTGCCGGAGATTCCAATATTTTCAATGGCACGATGAGCGATTTACGGGGGTTCGCGGCCAATGCTAACTACCGCCCCTTGGGTAGCACCAGACCCTTGGTGACCGGTAAAGATTTCATTGATGTGCCACCGCATCATGTCTTTTACGGTGAAGTGAGCTGGCTGTCTTCTAACGGTATTTCTAGGGGCTGGGAAGACGGTACATACCGCCCGACGACCTCGATCACACGCGAGGCCATGGCGGCCTTCATGTACCGTATGGCTGGTGAACCTAACTACTCTCCACCTGCTAGATCACGTTTTTCTGATGTTCCTACGAGTCATCATTTCTACAAGGAAATTAGCTGGTTAGCTGACCAGGGGATTACGAGAGGTTGGGATGACGGCACTTTCCGGCCTGACGAGTCTATTAGTCGTGAGGCCATGGCTGCTTTCTTTTACCGTCTAGCGGGTGAGCCGGCTGTTGTAGGGGCTTCCCCTTTCCTCGATGTTCGGCGTGGCGATACCTTCAATCGCGAAATTACCTGGCTGGCATCTACCGGTATTACCAGGGGCTGGGACGATGGTACCTTCCGCCCCCAGACGCCCGTTACCCGTGAGGCGATGGCAGCCTTCATGTATCGCTTTACCTACAGATCCTAATAATTACTAACTACCCAGAATGCAGAAGGCTTCCAAGAAGGTAAAGGTTCTCTGTGATTTGCTGGTTTTGGTGGGGCCAGCTCGGGCTAGGCTGTAGGCACCCCGCGTTAGTGAGTAGCCCTTCTTGACCTGAGGAAAAGTCTAACGACGATAAATGTCTTCCCGCCGCACTGCTTTTTCAGCAGATACAAGAAAACCCCTGCCGGTCTTCAATGCCGAAGATTAACAGGGGTTTTCGTAGTTGTAGGGGTGCAAGACGCCGCTAGTTGGCTAGGCGATAGACCTTAGCTTCGTAGGGGCGCAGGGTGGTTCCGGCATCATCTGTGTAGTTAGAGATGACCGGTGAAAGGCCCTCTCCGAGACCGAAATCTCGGGTTAGCTCCTGATCAGTAAAGTTGGCAATCACTAGAAGCTTCTCACCCTCGCCAATGCGCTCGTAGGCGTAGACCTGGGCATCGTCTTCACCCAGGGGTAGAAAATCGCCATAGACCATGAGATGTTGCAGTTCACCGCGGCGCAAACCAATCAGCTGACGGTAGAAGTTCCACAGCGAGTCCTCACGACTTACCGCCTCAGCAACGTTAATCTCGGTGAAGTTGGGATTTATCCCAATCCAGGGCTGCACCCCAGCGTCCGTGAAACCGCCGTTGTCGCTGGCGTCCCACTGCACCGGCGTCCTGGCATTATCACGGCCCTTGGCATAAATCAGCTCCATAGCCTGCTCGTGAGTCAGGGTGCCGTACTGGCGCACCATACTCTCGTACATGTTGAGGGAATCAAGGTCCTTGTAATCATCGATAGCGTCAAACTGCACGTTGGTCATGCCGAACTCTTCACCCTGGTAAATGTAGGGGGTGCCCTGCATAAAGTGAAGTACGGTTGCCAGCATCTTGCCCGAAAGCTCCCGATACTCTGGTGAATCATTGCCGAAGCGGCTGATAGTGCGCGGCTGGTCGTGATTATTCCAGTAAAGAGAGCCCCAGGCCTTACCTGATAGCTTGGTCTGCCACTCATTCAAAATGGTTTTGAGTTCAACCAGGTCAACAGGCTTTCGGGACCACTTACCCATGCTGGCACCGGGATCAGAATCCACCGTCATATGCTCAAAGTGGAAGATCATGTGCAGCTCATCTGACGTGAAACCTGAGAACTGGATAGCTTCTTCCGGGGGAGTGGCGCTCATCTCGCCCACGGTCATTACATCATATTTAGCGAAGGTCTCAGCGTTGAGCTCATGCATCCACTCGTGCACCCGGGTCCCGTTTTCGATGACGAAAGGAATTGAAGAGGTCTGCTTGCCGGGGACTACAGCAGGGTCATCGGGCAACCCTTCAGGTTTGGAGATGATGTTGATGGCATCTAGGCGGAAGCCGTCCACACCCTTATCCAGCCAGAAGGTGACAATATCGAAGATTTCCTGACGAACCTTGGGGTTTTCCCAGTTAAGATCCGGCTGCTTCTTGCTAAACATGTGAAGGTACCACTGGTCAGTATGCTCGTCATACGCCCAGGCGGGGCCACTGAACTCAGAAACCCAGTTATTGGGGGGTAGGGGGTTGCCTGCCTCATCGTGACCTGAAGAATCACGCCAGATGTAGTAGTCGCGGTAGTCATTATCGCGGCTGGCTCGGGAAGCCTCGAACCAGGCGTGCTCATCCGAGGAGTGGTTGACCACCAGATCCATCAGAATCTTAATTCCCAGACTGTGGGCGGTTTCCAGCATCGTATCGAAATCAGCCATGGTGCCGAACTCTGGCATAATCGCCCGGTAGTCCGAGATGTCATAGCCCATATCGTCATTGGGCGACGCAAAGACCGGAGACAGCCAAATGACGTTAATGCCCAGCTCCGCTAGGTAGGGAAGCTTCTCGGTAATACCGGGGATATCACCCAGACCGTCGCCGTCGGAGTCCTTAAAGGAGCGCGGCCAAATCTGGTAGACCACCGCTTCCTTCCACCACTGCTTACCTGAATGATCTGCCATTAGTTTTCTTCCTTCTGAGTGTAGAGGTAGACCTTTGCCTCGTAAGGGCGCAGAGTTTCACCTTCGTCATCGGTGTAGTTGCTGGTCAATAGTGTCTGCTCGCCGTCCGGCTGTACGTAGGAGCGCTCGACCTGCTGGTCAGTAAAGTTAGCGATGACGAGCAGGGTCTGGCCTGCGCTACTGCCGTTACCCTCACGAAGGTAGGCATAAACCTGCTCATCTTCAGCGTCCAACAGACGGTAGGTTCCGTTGATCATCACAGGGTTTGCGTGGCGCAGCTTGATGAGCTCCTGGTAGTGATAGAAGACCGAATCTTCATCTGCCAGGGCTTCTTCAGCGTTGATTTCTGTGTAACGCGGATTGAGCTTGAGCCAGGGTTCACCTGCGGTGAAACCGGCGTTCTTTTCTGCGCTCCACTGCACGGGAGTGCGAGCATTGTCTCGGCCTGAAGCGGAAATGTAGCGCAGCATGTCCTCATGCGACACAGTACCTGAGCTCACCAGCTTGGCATAGGAATCGTGAATTTCGATGTCGTTGTAGTCTTTGATGTCATCAAAGAATACGTTGGTCATGCCCAACTCTTCGCCCTGGTAGATGTAGGGGGTGCCCTGCATGAAGTGCAGAACGGTGCCTAGCATCTTGGCGGAGCGGACGCGGTGCTCGGGGGCGTCGTTGCCAAAACGGGAGACAGCACGGGGCTGATCGTGGTTGTTCCAGTACAGTGCATTCCACGCCTTGCCTGAAAGATCATCCTGCCACTTGGAGAGAATGCGCTTGAGGTCAACCAGCTTAAAGCGGGTGTCATTCCACTTGCCCAGTTTGGCGTCCGGGTTGGCATCCACACCCATATGCTCGAACTGGAAGAGGGTTTGCAGTTCACCGCGGTCAAAGCCGGTGTAGAGCAGGCCGTCTGCGGTGGTGACGTGCGGGGTTTCGCCCACGGTGATGACGGGGTAGTGAGCCAGCACCTGCTCGTGCATTTCGTGCAGGAACTCGTGGACGCGAGGGCCGTTGGCTGCCATGCCCAGCGAGTCGGTCTTGGCGCCAGCTGCTACAGCGGGGTCGTCGGGGTAGGCAGGGTCTTTAGAAATCAGGTTGATGACATCCATACGGAAGCCATCGACACCCTTATCCAGCCAGAATCGCATGAGTTCGTAAACCTCTTCACGCAGGACAGGGTTCTCCCAGTTGAGATCGGGCTGCTTGACCGAGAAGAGGTGCAGGTAGAACTGCTCGGTAATCGGTTCCCATTCCCAGGCGGAGGGGGAGAAGGCTGCTACCCAGTTGTTGGGAGGGATGGGGGAGCCGTCTTCGGTGAAACCGGCGGCGTCCTTCCAAATGTAGTAGTCGCGGTACTTGTTATCGCGGCTGGTCTTAGCCTGCTGGAACCATTCGTGCTCGTCAGAGGAATGGTTAACAACCAGGTCCATCATGATTTTGATGCCGGCGCCGTGGGCGGTTTCTAGCAGGGTGTCGAAGTCTTCCATGGTGCCGAATTCGTCCATGATGTCCCGGTAGTCCGAGATGTCATAGCCGTTATCGTCGTTGGGTGACTTGTAGATGGGGGAGAGCCAGATGACGTCTACGCCCAGCTTAGCCAGGTAGGGGATTTTTTCGGTGATACCGGGTAGGTCTCCGATCCCGTCGCCGTTGCTGTCGTTAAAGCTGCGGGGGTAGATCTGGTAAACCACCGGCTCCTGCCACCACTGGGTTTCTGCTATGGGCTGGTCTAATTGTTCGGTCACGGTGAGCTCCTAATCAGGGGTGAGGTGTTAGAGGTTGATATCGAGGTAGAGGCCTGAGTGGTCAGAAATCGCCACTGTCGGATCGTTGTCGGGGAAGATGACGCTGTGCTCAGCCACGTTTAGGTCGGTTGAGCTAAAGACGAAGTCAATGCGTTGCTGAGCCGCGACCAGGGCATCCCAACCCGCGATAGGTTTGTGCACGGTTGCCTCACCGGTGACTTTTTGGGCGGTCGTAAAAGTATCAATCCAACCCATAGAGACCATCAGGTCATAACCCTCGCCACGTACCTCTGCGGGGCTGTTGAAGTCACCTGCCAGCAAGACGGGGGCACCGCAGGCAAGCTGGTGGATCTGCGCATCAAGCTGCCCGAACTCCTTCTCAAAGTAGTGCACACCTTCCCGCTTCCACCAGGACATGTGGGTGGATACCACCCAGGCGCCCTGGTGCTCTTCTCCCAGCTGCACTGCAAGGGCAACACGGCGTGGCACATCGGTATAGCGGTAGGACGGCGCGAGGTTGATCATCTCGATACGGGTAACAGGCATTTTGGCGAGTACCGCAACCCCTTCGTCGTAGCGATCGAAACCGATGTGTGCTTCAGCCCATCCCCAGTAGTAGCTGTGGCCGGTGAGTTCTGCAATGAACTGGTTGAGGATCAGGGCGAAGTTGTCCTGCCGTATCGGTTGTTCGTTGCCGCCGAGGAAACGCTCTGGTTCTCCAGCGAGTGGGGAGTGCCTAAACTGGTTGACTTCTTGTAGAGCAACAACATCTACAGATTCAGAGACGATGAAGTGAGCTAACTCGTAAATCTTGGGAATTTGGTGAACCTCTAGCCAGCTGTGCACGTTCAGCGTCAGGAGTTTCATAAATGGTCTCACCTTAAAGTCAGAATAAGAGGGTAGGTTACCTACCATCATATAAACAGGTGTTCCCTCGCCGTGAGCAAAGAATGCTTGAAGGGGAGGGGAACTTTTACCCGCTACTGTAAAAGGTTCCAATCTCTGAAATTAATACCAAGTGTGAGTTGTGCCTCTCAAAAGATGTCAAACGCTGGTTATATTAGGTTTTGAGTTATTACACGGGCGCTAGCCACACACCCTCGCAAGAGTCAGACGCAGCGCCTCACAACATGAAAGGGATCTCTACCGATGATGGAGAAGATTCAGAGGTTCGGCTCGGCGATGCTCGCCCCCGTCCTCATCTTTGCTTTTGCCGGTCTTGCCGTTGGTATCGCGATCATCTGCAAGAACGAGCAACTCCTGGGCAGCATTGCTGCTGAGGGTACCGGCTGGTACAACTTCTGGTCTGTTTGGGAATCAGGCGCTTGGACCGTCTTTAACCAAATGGAACTGCTCTTCGTGCTGGGTCTGCCCATTGCACTGGCAAAGACCGCTCAGGCACGCGCTGTGCTTGAAGCCGGTATGGTCTACCTGACCTTCAGCTACTTCGTTGGCGCCATCCTTAGCATCTGGGGCTCAAACTTCGGTGTGGACTTTGATGTTGACCTCTCAGAAGGTGCTGCGGGTACCGGTCTGAAGATGATTGCAGGTATCAAGACCCTTGACACGGGTATCTTCGGTGCCATCATCATCTCAGCCATTGTGGTATGGCTGCACAACCGTTACTTCGGTACCAAGCTGCCCGACTTCCTGGGCATCTTCCAGGGCACCCAGTTTGTTTACGCCCTCAGCTTCTTCCTGATGATGCCCGTCGCTCTTCTCTTCTGCCTGGTATGGCCTCCTATCCAGACCGGTATTGAGTCCATGCAGGGCTTCTTCATGGGCTCCGGCGTCTTCGGCGTATGGCTCTACACCTTCCTCGAGCGCATCCTGATTCCCACCGGTCTGCACCACTTCATCTACACTCCCTTCGTCTTTGGTCCCGCTGTGGTTCCGGATGGCATCACCAAGTACTGGGTTGCTAACCTGGACACCTTTGCAGCTAGCCAGACCCCCGTCAAGGAACTCTTCCCCGGTGGTGGCTTCGCTCTGCACGGTAACTCAAAGGTCTTCGCTCCCATCGGTATCGCAGCTGCTTTCTACACCACCGCACGCAAGGAAAAGCGCAAGGAAACCCTTGCTCTGCTGATTCCTGTCTGTCTCACCGCAATCCTGATTGGTATCACCGAGCCTCTAGAGTTCACCTTCCTCTTCCTGGCACCCCCGCTATTCGCAGTTCACGCAGTTCTGGCAGCTACCATGGCAGCTACCATGTACGGCTTCGGCGTTGTCGGTAACATGGGCGGCGGTCTGATTGACTTCCTCTTCCAGAACTGGATCCCCCTGTGGCCCAACCACTCCGGTATGGTTCTCACCCAGATTGCTATCGGTTTGTGCTTCACCCTGATCTACTTCGTGGTCTTCCGCTTCCTAATCCTCAAATTCAACTTCAACACTCCCGGTCGCGAAATTGAAGGCGAAGAAACCAAGCTGTACACCAAAGCTGAATACAAGGAGGCCAAGAAGGCTGGAACCCTGAACAAGGACGGCTCCCTAGCAGCAGCACCCGCAGCAGCTACCGCAACCTACAACGATCCTTACTCACAGCGTGCGACTGAGTTCCTGGCCCACCTCGGTGGCGCTGAGAACATCACCAGCGTGAACAACTGCGCAACCCGTCTTCGTGTCTCGGTTGCAGATCCTTCACTGGTAGGCACCGAAGCTGACTTCAAGTCCTCCGGAGCTCTAGGCCTGGTCAACAAGGGTAAGGCTCTGCAGGTCATCGTTGGTATGGACGTCCCCCAGGTTCGCGATAAGTTCGAAGATCTGGTCAACGAGGACAAGTAACCCCGCTCTGGCGCTAGCTAGGTAGCTGAACGCCAAAAGGGCTCCTGAGCTTCAACACATGTACGCTAGAGATAGCAAGCGAGTAAGAAGACAGGAGCCCTTTGTGGATTTACAAGAATTAGTTAACAAGCATCACAACCGGCTGAGTGAAACTGAACGCGAAATCCTCGCGTTCATGCTCAATAACGAGCAGTTTGTTGCTGACTCAACGATTAGCGTACTGGCTCATAAAACTTTCACTTCGACCTCCAGTATCATTCGCTTGACCAAAAAACTGGGGTTTAGTGGTTTCGCCGAGCTTAAGTTCTTTGTCAAGAGTTCTTTGAGTTCAACCTATGAACCTAACGCTGATTTCCTTAAAAGCGGGCGCGAGGACATCCTTAAAACCTATGAGGGGCTGCAGAGCGCAGACTTTGACGCGATCTCTCAGATGTTATACCGAGCCCGCACCATATACTGCTACGGCACCGGCTTCGCTCAGCGCAATGCTATCTCTGAGTTTTCTAAATCAATGCTGGCCTGCGGAAAATTCACTCACGTGATTCCCGCCAGTAGTGAATTTAGGGGTAGCACCGGCGTCATCACCCCCGATGACCTCGTGATTATTGTGTCTCTATCCGGTGAAACTGCAAGCGCTCTTGATACGGTCAAAACCCTGGCAGCACGCAAAATTCCCATCATTGCCATTACTGTACCGGGGGTCAACACCATCTCCTCGGCAGCAGATATCTCTCTGCACTATATAGCCACCCCCACCGTGACCAAGTTTCAACGAGACCCCTTCCATTCTTTTGTGGCGCTTTCCGTGCTCCTTGACTACACGGTGCGCCAGTATATTCAGTTTCTCGAAAGTAATTAACCCGATGAACGCTATCCTCTATGCCCTGCGCGATCTCAACAAGATGCGCACCTTCCTCTACTGGTACTGGCTTATTAGCCCCTTTGTCTTCTTCTTTTACCAGTATTCTGCGTCCTCTATTAGCGGGGCAGGTTTGCAGGAGATGCTAAATCAACCAGAAATTGCCCTTACCTTCTTGGGGGCATGCATGTCTCTGATTATGGCGGGGCTACTCAAGGGTGCTGAAAGTGAAAACGAAGTGACCGAGAAAACCTTCGGTATCTTCGCCGTGGCCCAGCAACTCTTGGTGGGCAACATCCTTGGTTTTTTGCTCAGCTTCTTCTATGCGAGAGTGCTGTGGGACGCCGGGGGAGAACCTTTCGCGCCGCGTCTGCGCTGGGTACTACTGGGCGGTATGACGCTGATCGGTTTGCTCAGCCTTCTCACGGTGGTTGGAAATATCAATATGGCCCTGAACCGCTAAGCAGCCGGCGCCACTGGTTACCCGGCCCGGTTACTGTGCAGGGCACCTAGCAACTATCATGGTAAACAAAGCAGAAGACGCGTTGAAAGCTAGAGAATCTCAGTGAACGAGCCGCAGGCACCCTCCACCATCCCAGCTGATCAGGCAACCCAGCAGATTTCCCCCTGGTCTCATGGTCCGGTTGCAGCCGAACAGCCCCAAGAGGTCGCTCCTCACCTTTTAGATCATCCACACAGCTCAGATGACGACGTCGAGGTACGTGCTGGGCTTGAAGCGTGGGCTGAGCAGATGGAAATCTATACCGGGCCCGATGCCATGCTGGACTTCAACGAAGTTGACTACGTCCATATTGACCTGACCGACGCCAACTCATCCGGTGTCGCCCAGATGTTCATGGGGCGCAAAACCCGCCTCTCCACAATTCTGCGGGATAAAGAAAAACGCGAAGCTGGAATGGTAGCTGCTCGGGCACTGCGCACTAAAATCTTTGAGCTCAGTGTGGAGCACGGCCTGGATGCTGGGTATTTTGTGGCCGGCACAGCGTCCTGGCTCTCCCACGATGTGCGTGAAGATGGCATGGTGTCCGAAAAACGTTTTATCGCTCCTATTCTCATGGCGCCTCTGTCAATCACTCCGCACCCCAACGGTGATGACTTTGAGGTCAAATTAAACGGCCCGGCTCAACTTAACCCGGCTATGGTGCGCCAGATTAAAAAAGAGTACGGTGTAGATTTGGGCACCATGGATGTAGCGCAACTGGCCAACTCCATGCGGAAGCTTGATCCTGAGCCTGTGATCGAACGGATGCGTATCAGCACCGCTGGAGTGCCGGGTATGACAATCCGGTCCAACTACTTCATTTCTACCTTCGCTGACCTTAAAGAAAGCACGGGCGAGCTACCTGCAACCGCGCATACAGATCTAGTGAGAGAGGTAGCGCGGCTCAAACTGAACCCTCTAGAAAAACCTTTTGTCGCGCCCATTCAGAACACGCGTGAACCGGTCGATACGCGTGATTTGAGCAGTGACCTGCTCATTTTCGATGCGGACTCAGCCCAGCAGGAGGTCATTGACCTGGCCTACCTGGGGCACTCTTTCACCGTAACCTGCGCACCGGGCACAGATCAGTTGCGCACCGCTATCAACGTGGCAGCTGCGTTGATGAACGAGGGTAAATCAGTGCTGATGGTGGGCGAAAAGCGTTCGACCCTGGCTGATGTGAGGGAGCTAGTTGAGCAAGCTGGGCTTGATGACCTCTGCTTTGACGTACTCTCTGAAAAAGACGACGAAGCCAACCGCAACGAGTTTATTCAGGCGGTTATCCGCAACGAAAACAGTGCCGTGCCTAACCTCAGCAAAACCTTCACTGAGCTAGAAGAAACCCGGGCTAAACTAAGGGGCCACACCCAGTCTCTACGGTTTACCGAGTCCCGTTGGGGCTGCTCTGTCTATGAGACACTGCAAACCCTGGCCGCGCTCACCGCCCAGCACCCGGCTCCTTCAACCCACGTTCGTTTGGACCGCTCCACCATGGACGCCCTAACGCAGCGCAGCGCCACGGCACAGAAGTTACAGCGTCTTGCGCAGCTGGGTGGTTTTGACCCTTCAACTCGCACATCAGCCTGGCACCGCGCCAAGCTGGTCAACACCGATGAGACTGCTGCCGCCCATGAGCTCGCTCAGAACCTGAGCGAATCTTTAGCGAGCCTGCGCGCTAAAATGCGTTTAATGGCCGATGAAGCGGGCATCCAAGAGGGTGCCACCATGGAACAATGGCATGCTCAGCTCGACCTCTTTGAACGCATCGCAGATACCCTGACCCGTTTCCGCCCCGATATTTTTGACCGCCCCGTGACCGACCTCATCGCAGCAACAGCCACCGGCTCGTGGCGGCGTGAACACGGCGTTGATATGTCGAGTATGCAACGTTCCCGCCTGCGTAAGGTTGCCAAAGAATACATCCTCCCCGGTGTCAGTATTGGAGATGTCCACGAGCAATTGTTTGTGGTCCAGAGCCAGCGCGAGGAATGGATGCGCTGGGTCACCGACCAGCGAGTGCCCACCGTCCCCAACAATCTAGGGGAGCTTCAGTCCGCCTACCTACGCCTTCGAGAAGAATTTGTCGGGCTAGCGATCGTTCTCGAAGATTCGCCTCAGGGCACGGACTTCAACAAGACTGAGCTTAGCGTTTTAGAGAACCGTCTTGCGGCTCTCATCAATGAAGAGAAACTGCTACACACCCTGCCTGAACGGGTGGATCTTCTCACCGAGCTTCAAGAAGCAGGGCTCACCGAGCTGCTCAGAGACATCTATGAGCGTCAAGTGCCAGAAGATGCACTGGCTGCCGAACTCGAATTAGCCTGGTGGCAGACAGCCCTTGAAATGATGCTTCAGTCGCACGAGATTGAGATTCTTGATGGCACGACTCTGCGAGAGCTCGAAACGACCTTCCGCCGCGCCGACTACTCCTTCGTAGCATCGGGCAGCGCCAGGCTGCACTCCAACCTAGCTAAGCTATGGAAGCAGCGTATTGAGAGCGACGAACACGGGGCAGCCTACCTGCGCAGTCAATTACGCAGTCACCGGTTCGAGCTGATGCAACTGCTGGAACAAGCCGGAGCTATGGCGACCAGCCTGCTACCTCTCTGGCTGACCAGCCCCTTTGCACTATCTCGCAGCGTCCCCACCACCATGCGGTTTGACGCAGTAATTCTCTTGGACGCTGAATCAACCCCTTTGGCTGCCAACCTGCCCGCTCTCACTCGTGCTGAACAGGTCATAGCGCTCGGTGACCCGCACAGCGGTTTCCCCACTCCCTTCATGGTCTCAGCGGTGACCCGCAACCTGCCAGCACCCAAGCAGCAGAGCATGGTGAGCACCTTTGACGCGCTCTCTCAAACCTTGCCCTCCCGATCGCTGGCTATGGTCAACAAAGCCATTGACCATGCTCTCTTCACCTACCTCAATGAGCATTTCTATAAAAATAAGCTCATCAGCTACCCCTGGGGCGAAGATATTACCGATGGCGCCCAAGCCCTCACCGTTGAGGTAGTGAAAACCGAGGGCAAAATCTCGGATAACGCCAACCTCGATTCACCCAGCCCAGAAGTTCAACGAGCTGCAGAGCTAGTGATTGAGCACGCCTACCGCACCCCTCAGCAAAGCCTGGCGGTAGTGACAGCTACCCCGCGCCATGCCCAACGAATCGCTGCAGCGGTGCGGAACCTACTGATTCAGTACCCCCAGTTCGCGAGTTTTTTTGCTCCCGGAGAAGAACCTTTCAGAGTTGTTGATCTCGCCCGAGCTGTAGATATAGAACGGGACGTCATTATTTTTGCTCTCGGTGCTGGCAAGACTTCCCGCGGAGCATCCCACCATTTTGGCGCCCTCTCAGAACGCGGCGGGCGTCAAAAATTTGTGCTAGCCCTGACCAGAGCTAGGCACCTTACCCGCATGCTGACCTGCCTAACCCCCGAAGACCTGGACCCCCAGCGCCTTGAGCAGGGAGCCTTCGATATCTACCGTCTGTTACTGGCCTACCGTAAAGACAGGGACGCAAAGGCAGCGCAAGCACTCACCGCACCCATTACCGATAAACTACCGGTCAACGAATTCTTACGACACGATGACCTCGATGCCATCGACATGGGGGACTGGCTACTGAGCGACCTCGTGCGCAGGCTAGGTGCCCAGGGCGTTACACTCCACGAAGTGGACAATAATGTGATGTCCTTAGTGCTGACCGGCGATAACGAGTCCCTGGTGGCTGGAGCGGTTGCCAGCCCCCGCGCTCGCAAACAGAACGGGGAGGTGACCAGGCGCCGGGTTCCCCTCGCCGTCATCTCAGATGGCACCGACGCCTATGCAAAGATGAGCGTCCGCGAACGAACCCGATTACTGCCCGAGCTACTTGCTCGCACCGGCTGGAACCATATGACCGGTTGGACCATAGAAGTCTTTACCAACCCAGAGGCAGTAGTTAAGCGTATGAGCCGCTACGTGGGTGTAGAACACGAGGGCAAATAGATGGTTACGCCGGATCACACAGAAGCTGGCAGCGACCGCTACTCAGCTACACCCCGCCGCAGGCGCGGTAACCGGCGTGCTACCGGTGGTTCATCCTTCACCGGTGCGGAGCCCAAAATGGTCGGCTTAGCCCCCACTAACGCTCAGGGCGAGGAGAGTAACTCTAGGGATGAGCGAGATGCCTGGCTTAAAGAGCAACGCCCCCCGCACTACCAGAATCGGGTCTGAAGCTGGTGGGCAGGGGGCGCGAATCGAGTTTTCTACACCCTATTTTCCCTTGTCATTGGCGTAGAAACCTGAGCCTTTAAAAACTACACCCACCTGACCGAACTTCTTGCGAAGGGTTTCCTGCTTGCATTTAGGGCAGGTACGAAGGGCATCCTCAGCGAAGGACTGATGCTGTTCAAAAACATGGTCACAGTTTTTGCATTGATAAACGTAAACGGGCACGGGTGCTCCTTGCAATGGTGGTGTCTGTATCAATCAAAGAGTTATTCTACCGGCTCACTGAAGCCAACTTTCCCTAAGCGGTGAACCCCGCTTTCAGTGAGGACGTAGCTTAGGCGGGCGTCCCAATGGTCCGCTGGAACCTGGGTGAGAATTTCGCGTTCAAATGCTACGCCCACCGTGGAGCGGCTACGGGTGCGGTGGTCCAGCTCTTCTAAGAGACGGTCGTAGTAGCCCCCGCCTTGACCCAGACGCCTGCCGGTCACGTCATAGGCAAGAGCTGGGACGAGACGTAAGTCTGCTTCAAGAAAAGCGGAGGAGGTCAGCTCCTCACCCAGGGGCTCTTCTATGCCCAAAGCATTAGTAGACGTAGCTGCACCCGGCGTCCACCGCACCCACGATAGCTGGTGATGGGGGAGGATTCTGGGGACCAGAATGGTGTGGCCACGCGCGATAAGTTGCCCCAGAGCTTTTTTGATGGGGGGTTCTGATACTAACGGCAAGAAAGCCGCAATGGTGAGGTGAGAAGAAGAACCTACCTCATTCTCTATTGCTCGGGTGAAACCCTGAAGTGCCTCCTGTGAAGCAGGGAATCTCTGACGCATCCTTCGTATATGAAACCTTAAAAGTTGCTTATTCTGTGCCGTCTCTTCTGAGAGGTTTGTGGTTTGTATAGGGGACATTGTCCGGTCTTAACCTTTCTATACTGTAAACACTTCAGCCATAAATTTACAGACTGCGCCCGGTTACACGAACTATTGTTTGACATTGTTAGGTATTCTGAACGGTATGACTGAAGAAAAATCATTCACCGTAACCAAAGCAGTAATTCCTGCTGCTGGTCTCGGCACTCGTTTCCTTCCCGCTACCAAGGCTACTCCCAAAGAAATGTTGCCTGTGGTTGACCGTCCCGCTATCCAGTATGTTGTTGAGGAAGCTGTTCGCGCAGGCCTCGATGACGTTCTGATGATTACCGGTCGCAACAAGCGTGCTCTTGAGGACCATTTTGATCGCGTGCCCGGTCTTGAGCAGCAACTCTCAGATCAGGGTAAGGACGCCCTGTTGAAGAGCGTCGAGGATTCAAACGATTTGGGCGAAATTCATTACGTTCGACAGGGCGATCCCAAAGGGCTAGGTCACGCTGTTCTGCGCGCTAAGGTGCACGTAGGCAAGGAGCCTTTCGCCGTGCTTCTGGGCGATGACCTCATCGACGAGAAAGAAGATCTCCTATCCACCATGGTAGCTGTGCAACAGAAGACCGGTGGGTCTGTCGTAGCTTTGATGGAGGTTCCTGAGGAGCAGATTTCAGCGTACGGTTGTGCAGCTGTTGAAGAGGTGGCCGGTGAAGACGGTTTCGTTAAGGTAACCGGTCTTGTAGAGAAGCCTGCTCGTGAAGAGGCTCCTTCAAACCTGGCAATTATCGGGCGCTACGTCCTCTCACCCAAGGTCTTCGAAGTACTGGAAAAAACCGAGCCTGGCCGTGGAGACGAAATTCAGCTGACCGATGCTCTGCAGACCCTGGCTCAGGGGCAGGGTGAGGGTGAAGGCGTCTATGGTGTCGTCTTTAAGGGCCGCCGTTTTGACACCGGTGACAAGCTCTCCTATTTAAAGGCTAACGTTATTTTGGCTGCTGAGAATGATGACCTTGGCGCAGATTTGCGCCAGTGGATTAAGGAATTTGCTGCTGAAATCTAAATTTCACTACAGCATATAGATAATGGTGCATCTCCCTTTTGAAAGAGGGTGAGAGGCACCATTTCTATATCTGGTACAAGAAATATTCCCCCATGTATCTGCGGTACAATAGGTCAGATAGATTTCAGCTATAGAGAGGGGCAAACCCTGGCACTTTTGAGTACTTCGGGTGTTATTGTCACTCTATGCATTCTTCTGGGTCTATATCTCATCACGGGCCGCAATTCTAAAGCTCAATCTCGAGCTCCGTTCGGTGCAGAAATCTATGCTGAAGACGTTTTAGAAGACGCCGTTCTGGAAGTCATTAAGCACCAGGATGCAGGCGGTAGCCTCCATCCCTCGGGGGAACCTGCACCTGTCTCCTCCACACCTAGTGTCCCCTCGCCGCGAGTGCCGGTAGGCAAGCGCGTCCGTCTGGCTATATTTGGTGGGGCAGCTTTCTTATTTTTGAGTGCCGTAATAATGGCTCTCGTGGCAGCTTTTAGCTCGGTCAGTTGGTGGGTTCCCGTATCTTTGCTGGCGTTTTCGGCGTTGATGCTGGGGCTCCTCCGTTTTTGGGCTGTGCAAGATCGCAATAGGTCACGTAGCCTATCCGCTCTTCATCGTTCTGAAATCCACGGTGCGCGTGGGCCAGAGTCCACCCGCGATGTTTCAGTGGAACTTAAACATGCCCCGCAGGTCACTGAACGAAACAGGCAAGCTCTCCCGGTTAACCACGCTGTAAAAGCTCTGCGGGCAGCGCGCACTCAGCATGTGCCACGCAGGGCACCCCTTGAGCCTCTGCCCCTAACGGCTTCGGGCGAGATGCCCACACGTTTGCGTCTGGATGACGAACTGCCCCATAGTGGCTGGCAGCCCGTAGAGGTACCGCGCCCCACCTATTTGGATGCCGAGGTAGTGCATGCGGTGACTCCTGAGCCACTCCAGCGTAACACCGCACCTAAGAGCCGTAGCAAGACTCTGGCTCAAGCAGCTAGCTTTGACCTCGACGATGTATTACGCCGGCGTCGTGCCTAAAACAATTCATTGTTCACTCAGCGCCCTGTCTCTTGGAAGAGAGCCGGGGCGCTGAGTACTCTTAAGGCGTATCATTCTTGCTTCTTGGCTTGATGAACATATCTACCTCCCACTGCGAAGGGTTATATCCTATGGTGTCCCACCATCTTGAGATTGAGCGTAAATACGAGATGCCAGAGGCTGGATCCCCCATACCTCAGCTGAGCTGGTCCATGAAGGAATTGGTGGCAGCCCCAACTGTCAGCGAACATCTGGATGCCACCTATTTCGATACCGAAACCCAGAGTCTGGGGCGCCATAAAATAGCTGTTCGCCGCCGTACCGGGGGATACGACCAGGGATGGCACATTAAATTCGACGCAGCGGGTGGGCGCCATGAAGTGGGCTTTGACCTCACGGACGATGCGCTAGGAGTGCCTGATACGGTGACCGATTTTGTTCGAGCTGCCATTCTCGATGAGACCCTTGTGCCGAGGGTTTCTTTGACGACCGACCGGAAGCGTACGGTTTTGTCTCTTGCAGGCACCGGGGATATTGCTGAGATTTGTGAAGACAGCGTGAGAGCGGTTGACTATTCCACAGGAATACAAAGAACCTGGTGTGAGTGGGAAGTTGAGCTGCTGGGGGCAGCTGAAGAGAGTGAAGAGCTGGCGCAAAAGGTCTTCTCAGAGGTAGAAACAGTGCTAACTGCTGCCGGAGCAGTACCTTCGCAATCAAGTGCAAAAATTGCTCGGGCGCTGGGGCAGGACGCTGATTTTGAACGCAGACTCAAGGGCGATAAAGCTGATCTCCAGCCATCTGCGCAAGCTCCACGGAAAAAACGTACGGGACGCGCGGGTGCTAAGTTCACCCTGCCCAGTTCTGCGCAGGTGCTCACCACCGTCCTCGCCCACCAAAGCCTAGCGCTGGTACAAGCTGATCTTCTGCTGAAAGCCGGTGTGCAAGACGCAACCCACCGCGGTCGTATTGCTGCCAGGCAGCTGCGCAGCACCATTAAATACATGGTGCGCCCTTACACTAAAAGCCTTGAGGTAGATGAGCACTTGGCTGAGCTTGCCCTCGAACTGAAGTATTATGCCGAGGTGTACGAGACCAACCGAAATGGTGAGCTGCTGGCTGACATGCTGGCTGAGCGGGGAACTCCTGCTGCCGGGGATCTCTCTCATCTGATGAGCCGCGCCCAAGAACAGATGCTGATGGGGACTCAAGAAGCTCTTACCTACAGTGCTTCAGCCCGCCGACTGGCGGTGCAGAGAGAACTAGGGGCACTGATTGCAGATGTGACGTTGAGCGCTGATCTGCCCCTTAATAGCGAAAACTATCTCAATAAGGTGGCTAAGCGTCTGCATAAGGGCGTCTTGAAAACCTATGAAAGTCACCCTGGGGGAGAGGTCGGGGTTGAGGCCGATGCGTCCTGGCACGATATCCGAAAGATGGTTAAGGCCGCGCGCTACACCTTAGAATCCTTCCAGGACGCTGGCTTACCCCTCACAGAGGACCAGATCAACATGCTGTCTATGGCCAAAGAGCTGCAGGGGCACCTGGGCCGTCTCACCGATGAGATGACCTTTACTGCTTGGCTTTCAGGCGACGCTCCGCAGGCTCAGGAGAGTGAGAAGCCTTCCTATCTCTACCTGCAGGGCTACAGTGATGGGCAGGCAGATTTGGTACGGGGCGAACTGCAAGAGAAAGTTCCCGCTGCGATGAAGGAATTGAAGCAGCTCACCTTGAAGTAGTTGGCTACTCTGAAGGCGTCAAAAAGAATAAGGCGGAGGTATCTGAGGTACCTCCGCCTTGCATCACACACAGGAAGAAGAAAAATCTTCGACACCTTCTAGCTACATTGCTTCCCACAAACTCAGCAACTATTTGGTAATAAAAATATAACCTAATTAATCTGTCTTTGGCTAGCATTCTGAGCTACTAATTTTGGTGTGCCTGATTATGTACTAAGGATGCCTAATAATGGTGGGGTGGTACTCCTAAGGTGTCCTGTCTAACGTCTTGCCCTAGAGTCGTCCGCAAGCCGGTAAACTTGAGCAAATGAGAGAATGGCTAGACACCTTGCACTGGAGTGCCGCTATCGGCTTCTTCTGGACCGTTGGTGTCATTCGCACATCCATTATCTATTCTTTGGGGAGACTAGCTGCTGCAGGCGGGCGTCACTCCCAGAAAATCGCACGCTTGATGCGCCATCCTGTCTATGTGCAAGCTAGAGATTTTGTAAACCGCTGGGGAGTCTTGGCCGTACCCGCCTGTTTTTTCACCGTAGGGTTTCAAACAGCTGTTATCATCACCACCGGCTTCACCCAAATGCCTCTTCTTCGCTGGATACCGGCCATGCTTCTCGGTACCCTCATTTGGGGCGTTATCTACGGGACGGTTGGTATGGCAGTAGTGTGGGCGTGGCTTGAAAACCCCTTCATTGCCGTTACCCTCATAGCCCTCCTGGGTGCAATCATCGTCCTCTATCGCCTCATCCAGCGGAAGCAAACTGCTGAAGCTCTCAAGAAAGTGGAAAAGCTGTGACTCTGAGCGAAGCTATCCTCAACCATCCACACCTCCTCATCGACGAGGAAACTGCCCGCTATGAGCGTGTAGGCAAAGTCCCTGGTCTCTGCATTGGTTTCGTGCCGGGCATTATGCCCGGCAAATGGTTCAACCGCTGGCAACAACGCTACAGCGCGATAGCCCCCCTCACCGAGGTTGCGCTGGCAGAAGCCCGCGGCTTAGATGCTCTAGATGCCTTCGCCGATATGGTGATCGTGCGCGCCGAAGATGAACCAGAGGCCCGCGACAAGAAAAAGTACCACGCCATCGAGCTTTACCGCGAGCAACTGGTCGTCCTGATGCCCAAGGAGCACTTACTCACCGTCCTGGATGAAGTACCTCTTGACGAGCTCTCCGAAGAATTGCTCCTACAAGCGCCTGATGAGGTGCCCGAGTGGGCAGAAATCTCAGCAGACTACCGTGCAGCTAATCCCCGCCAGCTACCCCAGATGCGCAACCGTAAGGACGCCGTAGAGCTCATAGCAGCCGGGGTCGGGCTGATGATCGCCCCTCTCTCAGTGGCCCGCTTCTACCACCGCAAAGACCTCACCCACCGCCCCCTCAAAGGCGCTGATGAACGCCCCGTCCTCCTCTGCTGGAAACGGCAACTACGCGAAGATGATCGCGAAGCCCTTCTGCAAGACTTCGTAGGCATCACCCGCGGACGCACCGCAGCCTCTAACCGCGGTAGCGACAGCAAAGAGGTAGCCCTTGAAAAACAGCGCCGCCAAAAAGAAGAAGCTAAACAAAAACGCCAAGCCGCCAACAAACGCCGCGAACTTGAAGACCGCAAAAAACGCAATGCCCGCAAAAACGGCAACCTACGCCAATACCAGACCCAAAAAGGCGGGGCGGCAGGCCGCAAGAAGAAGTAAGAAATGGTGTACAAGTCGGCTTAGCTCCACACCCTCAGACCCCTCAAGTTCAAACCAGCACGCTAGCGCTTAGCTGATGACGCTTGATCTTAGGTGCTCGCGAGCTTGCACCCGCTATACTCCATCTCGCTTTGCTTCAGGGAACGTGCAGGTGGGTGGAAGGCGCTCCGCTTAAGCTACGACTTTTGAGCTATTTCCAAGCCCGTACAAAAGCCCGGAACCAGTCAGCAACTTAACTACTGTTGGCTGTCTGCGGGAATAGTTTTCTTGGAAGGTGATGACTGCTCTTCGGTCAGAACCACGGACTGGTTGGTGTGCGGCATGCGGATACCGCGGGCGTCCATCGCCTTCTTGAGCTCTTCACGCAGTTTGCGCCCCACCGAGAACTGGGCAGCTGGAGCAGTTTTGACCAGCAGGCGCAGCGTCACGGATTCGCCGGTAATGGTCTGCACGCCCAGGTACTCTGGCTTACCTGTCACATTGCCCTTAATACCGGGCTTCTGCAGAGCCTCAGAGGTAGCCTCAACCAGGAAATCTGCCATCTCGTCAATATCAGCATCGTAGGGGATGGGCAGGTCCACCACAGTGCGTGCCCAGCCCTGGGATGAGTTGCCCACCCTCAGAATTTCACCGTTACGGACGTGCCAGAGGGTACCTTCCAGGTCGCGCACCTGAGTGGTTCGAAGGCCCACGGCCTCTACTTCACCGGAGGCTTCGCCCAAATCCACCCAGTCTCCAATACCTAGTTGGTCCTCGGCGACAATAAAGATGCCGGATAAGAAATCTTTGACTAGAGACTGAGCGCCGAAGGACAGGGCAACACCCACCACACCGGCAGACGCAATCACCGGGGCGATATTGAAACCCAATTCAGCGATAATCATGACAATCATGACTGTCCAAATGACGATAGAAGCCACTGACCTCAGCACTGAACCGACGGTCTTCGCGCGCTGGGACTGGCGGGCGCTCGAGAGAGTGGTGTCGGTCTTCCACCTGTTGCCCTGCCTCTTTTTGGGGGAAGCCGCTACTACCCGTGACTGTGTGCCCCGGGCAATCGAACTGGTGACCTTACGGATGACCAGCCGCACCATGGCATGCAAAATCAGCCCAATCAACACAATCATGATGATGCGCAAAGGAGCGTCCAACCAGAAATCGATGCTGGCTAGACGCAGAAGAAAATCACTTGCGCTCTGGGCGCCCTCGCCCAAGGAAAGCGTCATCAATGAAATCAGTGAAATACTCATGACTCACGAGCTTAGTGCCTCTCCCTGAAAAGATCGGCAAAGGTGAGAGCCTCTGGAAGTTACACTGGATGAGAAGGAAAGGAGCCCACCCTATGCCACTTGTCATGGATACGAGACCTGCAGCCTATGCCGTGGTAATCCGCGATGGATGCCTACTTCTGTCCCGGTGGGTTCCTCACATTCCCGGTATGAAACCGGGCTGGACGCTGCCCGGTGGCGGCATGGACCCGGGTGAACAACCTTCAGACACTGCCATCCGCGAGGTTTTTGAAGAAACTGGCTACATTGTTGAACTGAAGCAACTGTTGGGAGTGCATGCTGGTTACTTCGAGCCGGAAAACGGTTCAACGCGGCCTTTTTGCGCCCTGCGCACCATTTACCGAGCCGAGGTCATAGGGGGCGAGTTGACCTCCGAGGTGGGCGGCTCCAGCGACCTAGCTGCCTGGGTGCCGCTCGGCGAACTCGATCAACACTTCTGCTACAGCGTTGTAGAAGAAGCCGCAAAGATGATGGGCTTCGCGACCCTGGAATTGATGACAGCCCACTACCGTGCAACTGACCAGCCTTAGAGACCTAGAGAAGAGAAGGCCACTCATGATAACCGCTTTTTTCACTACTCACCGCCGCAAATCTCTAGCCACGACGCTGGCGCTCACCTGCCTCGCACTCACAAGTTGCGTCTCCGGCCCTTCCGAGCAAAGTGCTGAACACACCGCGACCCCCACCAGCGCCACCATCCGCATCGGAACCGGTATCACCCCAGAAACCCGCCACGCTGCCTACCTTTACGCAGCTGCCCTGCAACAGGCTGGCTACAGTGTCGAAGTAACAGAAACAGGTGCAACCCGGGAAGAGCTCTTCGACTCCATGGGAATCGATACCACCTCACTTGCTACTGCCGACCCCAGCGCGACCGAACCAGCAGAGGGCCGCATTCACCTCATCCCTGATCTCTCCGGTGAGCTGCTGCTCTACCTCACCGATGACGGCAGAATCAGCCCCACCGAACTCGAAGAGAGCCGAGAAAGCGCCCGCATCACCCCCAGCGAATCACCGACTAGCGCCAGCCCCCAACCAACTGACACTCCGGCTGGGCCTACCCCCTCCGCCTCACCCAGCCCCACTGCACAGCCCCTCAACGTCCGGGGGCTGAGCGGTAGCGACATCATCAGCTACGTGCAAAAATCACTGCCCGAAACGGTCGAGATGCTCGATTCATCGGCTGCCACCAACCGCTACGGTTACGCCATCACCTCAGCGACCGCCCAAAAATACGGCATCAGAAACATGGGGGATCTAGGAGAGCACTGCAAGGAGCTAGCCTTCACCGTGCAACCCACCTTCACCAGTAACCCCGCCGGCGCCGCATCCTTGGGCACCTACTACGGTTGCACACCCGGTAAAACCATAGAAAACGACGATCGAAGCTCACGCACCTGGCAACTCATCACTGCCCAAGCTCAGGTCGCCTACCTCTACAGCACCAACTCAGACATTAAACGCAACAACCTGACCCTGCTCGATGACCCCCAGGGCACCCAACTTGCCCAAAACATCATCCCCCTCACCCGAGCCGGCGAAATACCAGAAGAAGCCCAAAACATCGTCAACAGAGTCTCCGCTCAACTCGACACCCCCTCACTCGAGCGCCTCGAAACCCTCACCACCGGCAAAAACCCCATTTCAGAAACAGACGCCGCAAATTTCTGGCTCGAGAGCGTAAAGGAGTAATCTGGGGCATATGGAGTTCAAGCAATCAAAAAAACTGGCAAACGTTCTGTACGATATTCGCGGCCCTATCCTCGAAGAAGCCCAGCGCATGGAGGCACGCGGCCAACGCATCCTCAAACTCAATATCGGCAACCCAGCCCCCTTCGGCTTTGAAGCTCCCGAAACTATCATGATGGACATCATCGAGCACCTGCCCGAAACCCAGGGCTACTCAGACTCCCGCGGGCTCTACTCAGCACGCACCGCCATCGTTCAGTACTACCAGAACGAAGGCATCATGAATATCACCACCGATGATATCTACCTGGGCAATGGCGTCTCCGAACTGATCCCCATGACTCTGCAGGCCATGCTGGATCACGGCGACGAAATCCTGGTGCCCTCACCGGACTACCCCCTGTGGACCGCTTCAACCCAGCTGGCAGGCGGCACCCCCGTGCACTACCACTGCGATGAAGAAAACAACTGGTCCCCGGACATCGAGGACATCACCTCCAAAATCACCCCCAAGACCCGCGGCATCGTTGTCATCAACCCCAATAACCCCACCGGCGCCGTCTACTCCCGCGAAACCCTGCAGCACATCGTAGACCTGGCAAAAGAACACCAGCTGGTGATCTTCGCCGATGAAATCTACGAAAAAATCACCTACGACGACGCTGAAATGGTGCACATTTCATCACTCGCCGGTGAGGACGTCCTCTGCCTCACCTTCTCAGGGCTTTCCAAGGCCTACCGCGTAGCAGGCTACCGCGCCGGCTGGGTCGCCATCTCCGGCCCCAAACTAGCCGCCGCCCCCTACATCGAAGGCATCAACCTCCTCGCCAATATGCGCCTCTGCGCCAACGTGCCCGCCCAACACGCCGTGCAAACAGCGCTCGGTGGCTACCAGTCCATCAATGACCTGATCCTGCCCGGCGGCCGACTCAAGGAGCAGCGCGACCTCTCCTACAAGATGCTCAACGACATGGACGGAATCACCGTCAACCAGGCAGAAGGCGCCCTCTACCTCTTCCCCAAGATCGATACCGACAAGTTCAACATCACCAGTGACGAAAAGTTCATGCTCGATCTGCTGCGCGAACAAAAAATTCTGCTCTCCCACGGCACGGCCTTCAACTGGGACAAGCCGGATCACTTCCGCCTGGTCTTTCTGCCCGATACCCGCACCCTCAAGGACGCGCTGGAACGTCTAGGCAACTTCCTCAGCGACTATAAGCAGCAGTAAGGGAAGCGCAACAGGCGAAGGAGGGGTAGCAGGCGATCATGGCTATCTGTGTTCTTTGGCGGCTCGTTCCACAGAGCTTATTTCAGCTCTACTACCTATAGGTCTACTGGGCGGCGTCCTTGCGAGCAGCATCCAATTTTGCCTGGGCGCCGTCCAGCCAAGCCTCGCAACGTTGCGCCAGCTTCTCCCCGCGTTCCCACAGAGCGATGCTCTCTTCCAGGTTGGTGGCGCCAGATTCCATGCGGCTCACCGTCTGCAATAGTTCTTCGCGTGCCTGCTCGTAGGTCAGCTGATCTACGGGGGTCGCGTTGAGGCTGGTGGTGAATTCGATATCTTTGCTCATCATCTTCTTCTCTCGTTCTGGGAAATATTAGTGGTGGTGAGGGTGAACGTGGGTGATGGTGGCATCCAAGGATCCGGTTGCCGCGCGCACCTTTACGGTATCGCCGGGGGAAAGCAGAGTAGCGTCCCGCACTAATTGCCCGGCTTCGGTCTGCATGAGCACATACCCGCGCTCTAAAGTTTGCTGGGGTGAAAGAGCGGTGACGCGAGCGCGCAGCTGGGCTACCTCATCGCGGGAACGCACCACCCGCTGGCTTACCGCAGCCCGGGCGCGGGTACGCAGCCTCTCTAAGTCCTCAGCTCTTGCCAGCAGGGCAGAAGCAGGGTCAACCAATACCGGGCGGCTGCGGAGCTGGGCTAACCCAAAGCGCTCGCGTTCCACCCACTGGGTGACTGACCGCTCTAACTGGGCGCGGATTTGGGCGAACATCAGACGCTCCTCAGCAACATCGGGCACGATGCGTTCGCCAGCGTCCGTTGGGGTAGACGCACGCAGGTCAGCTACATGGTCCATGAGCGGTGAGTCAGCCTCGTGCCCGATCGCTGAGACCACTGGGGTCTGCGCCGCAGCAACAGCCCGTACCATGGCCTCTTCAGAGAAGGGCAAAAGATCTTCGAAAGAGCCACCGCCGCGAGCAATCACAATGATATCGACCTGCGGGAGGGCATCGAGTTCAGCCAGGGCAGCGGTAACCTGAGAGACCGCATTGACCCCCTGCACCGCAACCTCACGAATCTCAAACTGGACGGCGGGCCAGCGCAGACTGGTGTTGCGCACAACGTCTTTGAGAGCGTCCGAATCTCTACCCGTAATCAAACCGATACGGTGGGGGAGCAGCGGCAGAGGCTTTTTGCGGCGGGCATCGAAGAGCCCCTCAGCTTGGAGCTTGGCACGCAACTGCTCTATGCGTTCCAGCATGGACCCAACACCGACCGGCTTGATGTTGGAACCCTGCATTGACAGCCGCCCGGTTTTTACCCAGTAGTCGGGTTTGAGCTGCAGCACCACCCGGGAGCCGCGATCAATGTGACCGGCAACCTTAGCCATTTCAGAACCCCACACGGTGACCGAGACCGAAACTTCCTGATCAACATCGCGCAAGGTTACATAAGAAACCCGCCCGCGATTGTTAAGCTCAATGACCTGCCCCTCCACCCAGGTGGGCACGCAACGGGCGATATAGTCGTGCATTTTGTTGGACAGCAGATGCAGCGGCCAGGGGTTTTCAGGGCTAGTCTGCCCGGCCGTGGGGGCCAACTGCCTCGGTTGCTGGGGTTGCTCCTGCAAAGCCTGAAGCTGCGCTAGGGTGGGTTCAGCAAAATCATTCATACATCTATTTCTAGCACCCCTGGCTGACATTTTAGGTGCCCTTAGAGCCTCCCGGGGTAAAAAGTGCCGGTAAGCTCACGTCAGTACCCTGAGGCAAAACTCAGCTAGAGACGTTAGTATGCTCAGCATGGGCACAGAGAACCGGGGCGCAGACCCCACGCAGAAACTCCCCGATTACGGGGACGGGAGCTGGACGAACCCCCAGATTGCCGCCGATAACAGGCGCTACCTGGCGGATCAAGAGGCGCAGCAGGCAGCACTCCACCCTGTACCGCCCTATCAGCCGCCGCAGCCTCACGCTTATCAGCACAATCAGCCTGCCCCCGGTGGCAGTTACCGGGAGCCCGCCTACCAGCCGGTCCAGCGACGCTCCTTTCCAGCGTCCTACCGTGCTCTGCCTGCCCGCAAGCCGACGCTGAATCTGACCCGCCGCTTTATCTGCATTCTGCTCATGCCCCTGGCACTGCTGACAGGGCTCACCTCAGCCCTGGCCTACTGGGCTGATACCACGCTGGTAGACACCCAAAACTTCACCGAACTGACCAGTTCCCTGGCCACTGACCCCGATTTTCAGCAGGTGCTGGGAACCTCAGTGACCGACGATATTATGAGCTCCGACGCCATCGCCACCTATCTGGGCGACGGCAATAGCACCACCTGGTACGGGGACGTGCAGGATTGGCTCTACGATCGCACCCACACCATCGTCAGCGATGCAACGACCGGGGCAATCACCTCAGAGAACTTTCAAACCCTTTGGCTAGAAGTCATCAGTGACACTCACGCCTATAACTTCTCAGGTGAAAGCCGCCCAGCGGTGCTTGATCTTTCAGCAATTTATGATCAGGCTGATGATTCAGTGAATAATTCGCTGGGATTCACCATCGATACCAGCACCCTACCCGGACGCACCGTTCCCCTAGATAACGGGCAGGGCAGTTACCCCATCAATAGTGCTATCAACACCCTCATCAGGTTTTCTGATTCTTGGCAGCTCCTGCTCGCAGCAGCTGCGGTGATAGCGGCACTCAGCTTTTTGCTCTGGCCCGGTAACCGCTTTGCACACCTGGCTTTTGCCAGTCTCTCGGCCGCAGCGCTGCTCTGGCTGGCAGGTCTTATGGGTGGCGGGCTTTCCCTCACCTCAGGCATTAGCCTGCCGGCCAGCCCCACCGCAGTACTCTTCCTGCAAAGCATCGCTGAAAAACTCACGGCGTCCTACGCAGACCTGCATTACCGCCTGGCCGGCTACGCCCTCATCGCGACCCTAGCCCTTACCCTGATGGCTATTCTCTCAGCGATACTGCGCGCCACTGCGAGAGCCACCACAGCACACACCCGCTAAGACCACGTAGGATAGAGAGCATGTCCACAGCAGAGAAGACCATTGAACTCGGCCTGCCCACCGTGCCCCGTATGCGCAAGCCCCGCGAAGTAATTGAAGCCGCCGCACCTACCGGCACCAAAAAAGTACTGCTGGCAGCCCCCCGCGGCTACTGCGCCGGTGTTGACCGTGCTGTTATCGCCGTCGAAAAAGCCCTGGACCACTACGGTGCCCCGGTCTATGTGCGTAAGCAAATTGTGCATAATCGCCACGTGGTAGAGACCCTCGAAGCTCAGGGGGCTATCTTTGTGGATGAGGTAGATGAAGTTCCCGAAGGCTCGGTCACCGTCTTCTCAGCCCACGGCGTCTCACCGGCTGTTATCGCCGAGTCAGAAGACCGCCAGCTCAACACCATCGATGCCACCTGCCCGCTAGTCTCCAAGGTGCACCGTGAGGCCGTGCGCTTTGCTAAGCAGGACTATGACATCCTTCTCATCGGTCACGAAGGCCACGAAGAGGTTGAGGGCACCGCGGGTGAGGCCCCCGATCACGTTCAGATCGTCAACTCACCGGATGAAGTGGACAAAGTGACCGTACGCGACCCCGAAAAAATCGTCTGGATTTCACAGACCACGCTGTCTGTGGACGAAACCCTGGAGACCGTTGCGCGTCTCAAGGAACGTTTCCCCACCCTGCAGGACCCGCCCAGCGACGACATCTGCTACGCAACGTCCAACCGCCAGGGTGCCATCAAAGAAATCGCACCCCAGGCTGAGCTGGTGATTGTAGTTGGTTCAACCAACTCATCGAACTCGGTACGTCTCATGGAGGTTGCCCTGGAATACGGCGCTAAAGCCTCCTACCTCGTGGATTACGCCAACGAGGTTGATGAAACCTGGTTTGAGGGCGTCACCACCGTGGGTGTTACCTCCGGTGCATCAGTCCCCGAGATTCTGGTGCAGGACGTGCTGCGCCTACTGGCTGACTACGGCTATGAGGACGTGGAATCTATCGAGACCGCTAAGGAAGATATCCTCTTCTCCCTGCCCAAGGAACTGCGCTCAGCTCTTAAGAATGACACCGGCGCCCCTGCCATGCGCCTGGGAGGACGCGGCGAAAAGCCCAACCGCTAAAGTCTGAGCATCAAAAGTGACCCTTCAACCGTGAATAGTTGAAGGGCCACTTTTCTATCGGCTCCAGTCGGCATCTTCATTCGGTTCTGGCTCTTGTACCGTCAGAAAGTCATCAAGCCAGGAGTCGTAGGGCTCAGGGGTAGGTGTATCGAGGGTTGCTGTACTGGGGTCAGGATCTGGGCTGGCTACTGTGGCCTCAGAGCGGGAGCCACTATCTGCTGTTGCACCCGGCTCAGAGGCCGTACCCAAAAACTCTGGAGAGGTCAGCGGTTTGACCGCTGATTCATTAGGGGAGGGGAAGAGGCTCTCCTGTACTGGAGCCTTGTTGAGCTCTGCAATCTTACGGGCTGTCACGAAGACCCTGGTTTCTAGGGAACCCACCAGACCGTTGTAGGAATCCACGGCGCGGGTCAGCGAGCGCCCCATAGCGCCTAAGTGAGAACCAGCGGTGCCCAGCCGCTCGTAGAGCTGCTGAGAGAGCACGAAGAGCTCCCGGGCGTTATCGGTGAGGGATTCCTGGCGCCACGAGAAGGCAATAGCCTTGAGGGCTGCCAGCAAGGAAACCGGCGCCACCAGGGCAATATTTTTAGTTGCGGCATAGTCCAGCAACTGCCCGTCGTGGGCTAGTGCCGCAGCCAGGGCAGACTCTGCAGGAATGAAGCAGAGCACCAGCTCAGGTGTAGCGTCGAAAGCAGCCCAGTACTGTTTGGAGGCCAACGCATCTACGTGGGCGCGTACCGCTTTGGTGTGCCGGTCCAGGTCAGCCTTCTGGGCAGGGCCCTCAGACTCCTGAGCATCCAGGTAGGCACCCAGCGGCGCCTTGGCATCCAGAATGACGGTCTTGCCGCCGGGTAAGTTGATGACCATATCGGGGCGGACGCCACGCACCGCCCCGTGGGCATCTTCAAAACTGGCGGTGGTTTGCTCACTGAAGGCGACGTGAGGTGCCATGCCGGCAGCCTCGACCACTCGTTTGAGCTGGGCTTCCCCCCAGGTGCCCCGAGCACTGGTAGATCTCAAGGCGGTGGAGAGCGTCCCGGTCAAATCCCGCAGCTGGGCCTGAGTTCTGTTGGACTCCGCAATCGCCTGAGCCAGCCCCCCATACTGGTTAGCGCGCTCTGACTCCATGGTGCGCACTGACCGTTCCATGGTGGCCAACTGTGTTTTGAGCGGGGCAAGCGCTAGCAGAACATCGGCATCAGCCTCAGCCTTGGTTTCCAGGCTCTGCACTCGGGCGTTCAGGTGCTTTTCGGCCTGCAAGGACGCTGCTAGATCAGCGGTCAGCCGGGCATTCTTTTCTTTCAGAGCGTCCGCACTGCCCGAGCCCGCGCGTCCCCAGAAAAACCCTGCTAGGGCACCGAGCACTAGGGCAAGAAGAACTGCAAGAAGAACCGTTGATGTAGCCATGCCTCAACTTTACTCTGCGCCACCTATGGTGACTCCTTGAACCTAGCGGAGCTGCACCCCAAACTTGGTCACCTGTACGTAACCAATCAGCCTTACACTGGTGACTATGGCCTATATTTTCCTGTCGATCGCCATTGCTTCTGAGATTGCGGCGACCTCTTTGCTCAAGTTCACTGAGGGATTCACCCGTCTCTGGGCCACGCTAGCCTGCCTGGCGATGTACGGTATTGCTTTCTTCATGCTTTCGCTGGCGGTGCGGGATATCCCGGTGGGCGTTGCTTATGCTCTCTGGAGCGGGTTGGGCACCGCGGCCATCGTGGCGGTTGGGGCTGCCTTCTTGGGCGAACCCATTACCCTGGTTAAAGTTCTAGGCATCTCGCTGATTGTGGCTGGAGTGCTGGTGCTCAACCTGGGCGGGGCCTCTGCCCACTAGGGCTAAGCCCTCACCTGCTTAGAGCCAGCCGTTTTCCTCAGCCCGATGGGCTGCATCGTAGCGGTTTTCGGCGTTCAACTTTGCAATGGAACTGGAAAGATGGTTGCGCACTGTGCCTTGGGATAGATGCAGTTGTGCCGCCAAAGTCACGATTGACGCGCCGTCCTTAGCTGCCTGTAGAACTTGCTTCTCGCGGTCGGTGAGCGGGCTGGGGCCTACCGCAAAGCTCTCGGCTGCCAGCTGCGGGTCAACCACCCGCAGCCCCGCATGAATCTTGCGGATGGCCTCTGCCAGCTGGCTTGCCGGGGTATCTTTAACCACGAAACCGCTGGCACCTGCTTCAAGTGCCCTTGCCAGGTAGCCCGGTCTGCCAAAAGTGGTGACAATGAGACTACGGCAGGGTAGATGTTGCTCCTTCAGCTGCTGAGCCACACTGATACCGTCCATGCCCGGCATATCAATATCGAGCAGGACGACGTCCGGCTGGGTTTGGCGGGCTAGGTCTAGCACTTGGTCCCCGCGTCCGCAGGAGCCCGCCACCTCAATATCTGCCTGTAGGGAAAGCAGGGCCCCTAGGGCGTCCCGGATCAGTTGCTGGTCATCGGCTAGCAGAATCTTGATGGGGCTCACGCGTCAGGCTCCTAGAGGTGAAGTATCTCCGTTCATCGTAACAAGGAGACGAGTACCACCTCCGGTTTCAAGCAATAGGTCGCCACCAGAATCTTTGACCCTTTGTTCCAGGCCGGTTAAGCCGTTGCCCTTGATCAGCTCATGGCCTAGAGAGAGAACTCCGTCATCGACAATTTCCAGCCGTTCGGCTTCAACCTTGACCCGGCAGTTTTCTGCCCCTGAGTGGCGAATGATGTTGGTGACCCCTTCACACAGAGCCCAGCTAAATAGCACTGAGTTGGTGCCGGGCACCTGGGCCTCCTGCTCGCTAGGCAGATGAGCCTTAATCCCGGCCGTTTCGAGGGCACGTGCTGATGCGAGAATCTCGCCAGTGAAGGTCGGTGTTTTCAAACGGGTGACAGTTGCCCGCACCTCCGCTAAAGCCGTGCGGGATAGTTCTGAGACTTCTTGCATTTCTTGTTGCGCTCTGGCGGGGTCAGCTTCTACCAGGGCTGAAGCTAACTCTGCCTTGAGGTTAATAACTGTCAATGAGCGGCCCAAGATGTCGTGCACATCGCTGGCGATACGCTCGGCTTGCTCGGTGCGCTGTTGCTGCTCACGGCGCAGGACGCGAGCATCCCCGCCGGCTGAGAGCGCCGCCATGACCAGCACGAAGAAAGCACCGGTAATAAACCCGTACCCACCCTGCTGGAAGATGCGTGGGTAGTACACCACCATGACAAGAGTGGATAAGACGGTGACGAAGGTGCCGACGGTGAGCCCGATACGCGGCGGTGTTTGAAAGGCCCACATGGCAACAATGTAGGTGAAGAAATAGAGCCACCAGGGCCCCACTGCGTAGGTGAGCGCCGCAGTCGGGAGGAGCAGGAGCAGGCTCCATTGCAGCGTCAGGTGCCAGGTTTTCTTGCCCGGTAAAACCCAGGGGGCGCCGTAAGAGGCCAGATAGGTCAGGGCAAAAATAACCACAGCAACTAGGCCCAGCGTTTTTTCTGTGTTGCTCAGTTGGTTGTTAGTCAGCAACTGTGTGATTGGAAAGAGCAGAAATACTAGCCAGATTCCGGCGAACCCGGCGGCCAGCCAGTCAAAGTGCCGGCGTATGGTGGGTTGTGTGCTCATAATATCTACTTCCTGCTTGCTGTGAGCCTCAAACTTGCTGGCCTAGCGGGCGAGTGACCGCTTGCGCAGTAGGATGCTGGCTCCGATAAAGATTATGCCCCAGGCCGCCACATTTATCAGTGCATAGTGCAACGGTTCGGTCACCATCCGCTGAACCGTGTCGGTGGTGATAGTGTCGCCGGCGGTAAAGGGGTAGCGGGCTAGCTGGGTTACCCCGTACATGGGGGTGAAGCGGGCGTAGTCCATCAGTGATAGCGGCAGGGGGCTAAAGGTGGTGCCAAAGAAGGCGAGAAATACGACCAACCCACTAGCAACTGATACAGCGCGGGCTGACTTCACCAGGCGTGCCACCGCTATACCGTAGAAGACAAAGATAGATGAGGCCGCAATGGCTATTAGGGCGCTGAGCAGCTGCTGGGCGGGCGGAATTTCTGCGGTGGTAAACAGCGCAATGATATTGACAACGATAACCGGCAGGGCAGTGGTGACGAGAGCGTTGAGCACCTTGCTAGCCAGCAGAGCACTGCGGCTCATGGGGGTCAGTGCCAGCTGGCGGCCCCACCCGGACTCTATTTCGATAACCGCCGTGCCTGATGAGGATACCGAACCGGTGACAGCCCCGTAGACGGCCATGCCGATCATGACGTAGGCGGTAGCGTTGCCATCTCGGAAGGAGGCTGAACCGTAGTCCTGCATCACCCCAAAGAGCAGGTAGAACCCGGCAGGCATGATGATCAGGTAAAAGAGGGTGGAAATATTGAAGAGGGAGTGCTTGAGGTCGTAGAAGAGAAAGCTGAGGGTCTGCATGGTTAGATCTTTTCTCCGGTGGTATGGGTGGTGAGCTGGGTGAAGGCTTCAGCAAGGCTGGGTGCAATGATTTCCAGATTGGTGACGCTGTGGTTCTGCAACAGGTGAAGGGTGAAAGCCTCGGCGTTGTGGCAGTGCAGGGAGTGCGTCGTTTGGCTGACCGTGTAGTTGCTGACTCCCCAGTCACGGTCTTGCTCTTGAGTGAGATGCAGGGCTGGGGCATCCAGCGTGAAGCTGATGGCGCGGGTGCCAGCATGATCCCGAATGGACTGCGGGGTGCCGTCCATAATGAGCTGCCCGCCTGCCAGCACCACGATGCGCTGGGCGAACTCTTGGGCTTCTTCAAGGTAGTGGGTGGCAAAGAGAATGGTTTTGCCAGCCGTAGCCTGAGCCCGCATGGACCCCCAGAATTGTTCGCGGGCGTTAACGTCCATGCCGGCAGTCGGCTCGTCGAGGAAGAGCAGATCGGGGTTGCCCAGCAGAGCGATGGCGAACTTGACCTTCTGCTGCTGGCCGCCGGAGCATTTGCTGATTTTTCTGCGAGCAATGTGGCTGATACCAGCTGCTTCTAGTGCGGCATCTACATCGGGGCTGCCGGGGTAGGTCGCTGCCACCATGGCAACCTGGTCGCGGACTGAGAGGTCGGTGAGCAGGCCACCAGTTTGCAGGACGGCGCTTACCCGGCCGTCTGCCACAGCCTGGCTAGGGGAGGAGCCCCACAGTTTGACTGTACCGCTGGTGGGCTCGGTCAGCCCCAGCAACATGTCGATGAGGGTGCTCTTGCCCGCCCCGTTCTCGCCCAGCAGGGCAACAATCTCACCGGTTTGCACCGAGAAACTGACATCTTTGACTGCCTCCACCGTGGCGGTGCGGGTGCGAAAGGTCTTGTTCACGCTGAGGATTTCAATTGCTGTGTTCATATCTCAAGTTTCCTGCCTGATAAGGGCATTGACTCAGGCTAAATGTCACGACCTGCCCCTGACATTTGTCACGGTCTGCACCCGAGTTAAACCAACGCGGGCTCTAAAGTACAAGCAAACTCACCCGCGCACGTCCTGCTAAAGAGACAGGCAAAGCGCCATGCCTAGTAAACTGGGCACTAAGAACACCCCAAACAAAGGTTTATTTTTCCGTGGCTCTAACAATTGGCATCGTGGGTCTGCCCAACGTCGGCAAGTCAACCCTCTTCAACGCACTGACCAAGAACAACATTCTGGCAGCCAACTACCCCTTCGCTACCATCGAACCCAACGTGGGCGTCGTCAGCCTGCCCGATGAACGCTTGGCTCGTCTGGCAGAGATTTTTGGCTCCGAGCGCATTCTGCCCGCAACCGTTTCCTTCGTTGATATCGCGGGCATCGTGCGCGGTGCATCCGAGGGTGAAGGTCTGGGCAACCAGTTCCTGGCAAACATCCGCGAGGCTCACGCTATCGCTCAGGTAGTGCGTGCTTTTGATGATCCGGACGTCATTCACGTGGACGGCAAGGTTGACCCCGCTTCTGACATGGAAACCATTAACACCGAGCTGGTGCTGGCTGACCTGCAGACCCTGGAAAACGCTATTCCCCGCCTGGAGAAGGCAGTGAAAATCAAGAAGGGCGATGCTGCTCAGCTTGAGGAATACAAGAAGGCTCAGGCTATCTTGGAGCAGGGCGACACCCTAATTTCTAAGGCTGAGGAAGCAAAAATCGATATGGCTCTGCTCAAGGAGCTGAACCTGCTGACCGCTAAGCCCTTTATCTTTGTTTTCAACGCGGACGATGGCGTGCTCGCCTCTGAAGAGAAGCAGCAGGCTCTGCGCGATATGGTTGCTCCCGCTGAGGCTGTGTTCCTGGACGCCAAGCTTGAGGCTGACATGGTGGAGCTGGACGAAGAAGAAGCACGCGAAATGCTAGAGATGAGCGGCCAGGACGAGTCTGGTCTGGACAAGCTGGCTCGCGTTGGCTTCTCCACCCTGGGTCTGCAGACCTACCTGACCGCCGGCCCCAAGGAAACCCGCGCCTGGACTATCTCCAAGGGCGACACCGCGCCCCAGGCTGCCGGTGTTATCCACACTGACTTCGAGCGCGGCTTCATCAAGGCTGAGGTTGTTTCTTTTGAAGATCTAGACGCCACCGGCTCCATGGCTGAGGCGAAGGCTAAGGGCAGGGTCCGTATCGAAGGTAAGGACTATGTCATGCAGGACGGCGATGTAGTGGAGTTCCGCTTCAACGTGTAGGAAATCAGTCTGATCAGGGGCTTTGATGCTTGGGTTCCTGCGGCCAAAGGGGTCGAGCGTTCCGATATAACGTCTGGCAGCAGGTCCAGATATGCCTTCCGCGCGTCCGCGCGCATCTGTCGTTGTCGGCGGCTAAGATCTAAATAGACCTGCTCTCGTACGAAAGGAATCACCATGGGGTTGAACTGGCCGAGCGCATTCATGGGCAGAAACGAGCTACCGGAACCGGAACAGGAGATCTGCCGAGTGGTCGTCGATGAGTTCGGCGACGCTTTGAAGGACGAATTGGCTTCTCGCGGGCTGCCACCTCATGCCTCCCCGTTTTATCGACAGTTCTCGTTCATTGCCGTACGCGACAATTCGCAAATCTTGGTTGGGATTAGTCCGGCCACAGGTATGCCGCAGGTCAGTTGGCTGGACCGCCCGAACGACCGTTATCCGCTCTCAGCTATGGCCGACCTACTCCAGAACCAACAGGGTTGGCCGGTTGCGGCGGTGGTTTCGTTGCCGCTCCCCGGCAGCCCGCAGCAGTCTGGCGTCGTGCGGCGAGTCGCGGCAGAGCACGCACACGAAATGGAGACCATGAATACGCTCGGCAAGCTCGGTGATATCAGCCATGTTCGACACCTTGAAAGCGACCTCCGCCGCTTTCTAGAAGACCACCCAGAGCCGAGCCGCAATGTTTTCGTCATGATGCGCTTCGCCGACACTTTACAGATGAACCAGATCTACGAGTCGGTTAAGGCCGCGCTCGCAGAGTTGGGGATGACTGCTGTGCGAGCTGACGACAGGGACTATACCGGGGAGCTGTGGTCCAATATCGAGGTGTACTTAACCGGCTGTCAGTACGGCATCGCGGTGTTTGAGGACATCGAGCAGCGCGACTTCAACCCTAATGTGTCGCTGGAACTCGGCTATCTAATGGGCCGAGGTAAGCGAACGTTGCTCTTAAAGGAGAAACGTTTGCCGCGGGTCCCCTCAGACGTGGTCCACCGTCTGTACAAGGAGTTTGACATCTTCGATATTGATGCTTCGATCAATCGTGAGATCAAGCGATGGATTAGCATCGACCTCGGTCTGGATTTCTAGATTCGGTGGATCTGGTGAGTGCCAAGATGGCGGTGAGCATTTACGTCAGATGGTCGTAAGCGGCGAAACGCGGTCGAATTCCGCTTCAACGTGTAGGAAGCTGGGATTTTAAAGATCCGCGTCCAATGACAACTTGCTGGACGGAATAACTATTCAGAATTAGTGTAAGACTACTGATCGGAGTCGAGGAGGACACCGTGATCACCGAAGTCAGACTGGCAGGGCTCCCTTGCTTTGGGGCAGAAGCAATGCTCCCCGGACTCAGCCAAATCAACTATATTTTCGGTCCCAACGGCTCCGGCAAGACCACGATCAGTCAGTACCTGGCTTCGTACGACCCCGTCAGCAGCTCTTCTGTCAGCTGGCAGCAGCATTCGAACAGCGTCAAGGTCTATAACCGAAGTTATGTTCGCGCTTCATTTACCAGCGCTGACGGTGAAGAGCCTGGGGTCTTCTTGTTGGGTGACGACAGCCGCGAGACCTTCCAGCGCATTGGCGCGCTAGAAGACGAGCAGAAGAAGATCAACAATAAGCTTGCACAACAACAGGAGACGCTCGGCAGGTTTCTTAATCAGCTTAATGCCGAACGCTCCGCTCTTGCTCAGACAGCATGGGAACGCCGTGCTGTCATTCCGGTGGCGCTCAAGGACAAGATGCCAGGCATCAAAGGTAGCAAAGAGGGGTGCTTGGACAAGGTTCTCGCGGCTGCGCAGACCCATCCAGAACGCGGAACGGACACCTTCGTCACCCTTGAAGCCAAAGCGAAGACTGCGTTTGATGAGACGATCTTGGAGTCCTCGCTCCTGCCACCCGCGCCGAAGCTCGAATGGGACGAAGCGGCAGTTCAGGCGGTGCTGATGACCCCGATTGTGGGTAGCGCGGATGTGCCGCTCGCTGATCTAGTTGAACGTCTTTCCAACTCGGACTGGGTGCGAGAAGGATTGGAGCACCTCCACAAGGGGGAAAACGCAGAGAAACTCTGTCCGTTCTGTCAACGGTCGGTACCGAAGGACTTGGCGGAAGAACTCGCGAGCATCTTTGACGCTACATACCAAGATAAACGTGATGAAGTTCTTGAATTTCAGATGACCCTGAGCAACGCGGCTTTGGAGCTGAAGGAATACAAGACTACTCACCTTGATCGACTCAAGGCGCTGGTTCCCATAGAGGATCCTGCCCAAGTATTCCGCGCATTGGAACTCGCCATAGATGGTGTCGGGAAGGCCATCCAGCAGAAGGTGGTCAAGTCATCCGAGAAGATCATGACTAACACGATAAAAACTGACTATGACTTACTCGAAAAACTTATTTCTTCAGCAAACGAAATGGTCAAGACGACAAACGCGATCGTTGCGGATCGTCGCGAGCAACGCAGCATCATTGTTGACGCAGCGTGGCAAGAGTTTGCGCGTGGGCACCTGAACGACCTCATTGAAGGATTCAATCAGAAAAGCGAGCGGAAAAAGAAGTCAATTGATGGCGTCAAAGACGCCATGAGTAAGCAGCGGGAGCGACTTGCCGGAGTTGAGCACGAGTTGCGTGACTTGAGGAAGGAAATAACCTCAAGTGCCCGGACAATACAAGAGATCAACGATTTGCTCGCGCTGAGTCAGTTCCACAGTTTTAGACTTGAGGTGGCATTGAGCAAGTCAGATGGTTATCGGATCATTCGCGACAACGGCCAACCCGCTGATATTCAGACCCTAAGTGAGGGTGAACGAACCTTCATCACGTTCCTCTACTTCTACCACTCACTGTCCGGCGTCCGCCAAGACGGCGAGACAGAGAGGATAACCGCTGTCATAGATGATCCCATTTCAAGCCTCGACGGCGACATCATGTTTGTGGTCTCGGCGCTGACTCGGAGGTTAGTCAAAGAGGTCAGGAGTGACGCGCATTCCCGTGTAAGCCAGATGATCCTGCTCACGCATAACAGCCGTTTCCATAATGAAGTCTGCTATGAACATCAAGGTGAGCTGTCGCCCGCGGTAAAGTTCTATCGCATCAGGAAATTCTCTCCGGACCCCAATCAAGTAGAGGACTGTGGGCAGAGGAACCCAATTCGAACGGCGTACCAAGAGCTATGGGACGAGGTGGCCGCCGCTGAGGTCCGACCCGAAGGAAGTATGCCGTGGCTCCCTAACGTGCTTCGGCGAATCCTTGAGAGTTACTTCACGACTCTTGGTGGTAAGAGGAATCTCTATGAACTCGGAGAGGACCTCTCGATCAATGAACGCGCATTCCACGATGCGTTGATCGCGTGGTCTCACAGCGGTTCTCATACGATCATGGATGCGGAAACCTACACCCAACCTGTCGCGACGAACGGCCGATGGCTGGCAGCGTTCGCTCGGGTATTCGAGAAAAACTCTGGTGGCGCTCATATTGGTCACTACGAAATGATGATGGATGAAGCGCGCAAGCATCTTCTGCCGCGTACCTCGGTAGCCGCGGTGCCCGCTGCTTTATGATCGGCCCCGCAGCCATGATTTGCGCTTGCGTCGAGTCTCGCTCGTCGGTGGCGGCTAGAGGTTGGTCTGTGACGGAACCCGGTGGAGTTCCGCTTCAACGTCTAGTCCCGTGCCGTTTTGACCATTCGCAAGCGCCGGATCCAATCGCTGGGATCCGGCGTTTGCGTCATTCAAGCATGAGAGCGACCGCGAAAATAACGGGTGGTCGAACGGCTATTTGCTTGTTAATACGATCCGTTTTTAACCAGCTTCGCGAGGTGTTATTCCAGTCAGTTGCCGCGGTAATACTGATAGTGATCTTTGTGGAACGAGTCGCGGTGGAAATCAACGTCCCTAGTTCTTACTTCATGATGGGACGCTTGTCCGTCGTAGTATTTAGAAGCGGTCGACGTCGGATTGTCGAGTTCGGATGTAATGCTCCTCACGATCTCGGTTGCATCCACGGGTACCGAAGGTGGATTCCACGTGCCAGTGTGTATAAGGACTTCGGTTGTGTATGAAGCTGTTCCGTGTTTGTTGTCGTAGAAGACCGATCGTGGCCGGATAAGTACATGATCAGTATCGTAATACTTCTGAAGCGTGTCGAGGCGTAATAGATAGTCCTTCACCGAATCGAGTTGGAAGGACAGGTCACCCTCATGACGTTCATGCACGTGCAAGTAAAATCCGAAACCAGTTATCACAAACTCGTTCGGTGCAGTCGTTCTGTATACCCTAAGGCCATTGAGTCCGACGGTGGTGGGCAGATACTCCTGGAGCAAAGCATAGATACGAGGATTGGCAGCAAGCCGAAGTAATGTCGCCGAGTCCCAGACTGTGATTGGGATTCTCTTATTCGTTTCAAGGGCCTCCAAATGTCGCGTACAGGATGCGCTCACTTGTGTGGTGCATGCGATGAGGAATCCGTCGACTCTGTGAGTGTCAACGAGTGCTGCTATGTCACCTGACTCTGTTAAGTCTGAGTAGCTAACGGATTTTTTGCTGTCAGCAAAGTTCTTGCAAGAGATGAGCCACTGACGTGGTTTTCCGCCAAATATTTCGCGACCGGGCTCGCTGGCGATGAGGTCTTTCCCATCGTCCGGGCCGACACCGCTCCAACGGATAGGGTAACCCAGGGTTATCAGGATGTCGCGTATGAGCTGCTCAAATTTCGTGCCAGATTTTAACCCTGCAAAATCGAGTTCCACGTTGTCTCCTGTGGTGTAAAGCTTTGATGGTCTATTGGGAGCCTTTCATGATTTTACTTTCCCCGACTAATCAGGACTTAAGCGCACTTTAACGGACGACGTTTGCGCAGATTCTTTAATTCAAGTGATGCTACGGTGACTATGGTGGCCGTTAGTTAGACCGTTAGTTTTCGACGGTCGGCCTGGATTCGTTGATTCTTGTTGTACAGGGGCGGACAGTGTCTAAAGGATGGAGGGTTTCTCCGCGACGCTGGCGTCGAGGCCTTTGACGGGGTGGAACCCGATGTCGGATTGCTGGAGGTGGTGTACTGGTCGACGAACCTACTGATGAATGCCACTACGTTGGCCAGATGCGGGAAGCCTTCAGGAAACGTTGGCCTGTACTCCATTGTTTTAAAAATTGATTCTGCGGTATTCAAAATTCGGATTTTCTCAGAAGCAAAGGTCAAGGCGTTGGAGTATCTTTCATTATTCCTGTAGTAACTTCGTTCGCATGATTCATGCCTAGGATTTCGTGGACCGAAATACATAAACGTATAACGGGCTATCAAATAGATAACGGGCGAGCCTGTGATGGGCCAGTGGATGCCCTTCGTGGAACCCGACGTCTGGTGGACGGTTCAGGAGAGCCTCAACGCTCCGGCCAGAATCACCAACCGGACTGGGTCTACTGCGCGCAAACACATCGGATCCGGACTTTTCCTCTGTGGCATTTGTGAGAAACCTGTCAAGGCCCATAGCCAGCGCTACCGCTGCTAGCGGCACATTATGTAGTCCAAGGGGCAGATCGAGAATTTCGTGCTGGCCGTGGTCCGGGAGCGTCTTGGCCGGCCCGATCTGATCGGCACAATCCCCAGCCTTGACGAGCCTCGACTCCGGGCCATCAAGGCCGACATCGGCTTCCACCAGACGAAGATCAAGTGCGCCCAGAGCGATTACGACAACGAGCTGATCGAGGGCCACGATCTCAGCCGTGTCAGTACGGCCGCGCTGGCCATGACACAATATAGCTATGGACATTCTCGCGCTAGTGATTTCAGCTTTATCCCTGTTGGTCGCCGGCGTGGGTACATACTTGGCGAACAAGCGCGCCAACGAGGCACTCTCCGAATCACGCAAGGCGGCCGTGGATGCACGCTGGTTCGCGGTTCAAGAAGCTGTGCAACGCCTCATCGGCTTCGACCCCACCGCAGAGCCGGTGGGGGAGCGACTGGCAAACCTGCGCATCACGTCGATCGCGCTCGTCGATCAACTCGAGGACTGGGACGGCATCGACACTTGGTTGGAGGCCGAGCGCATGCTGGGTGCGACCATCGGCCGGCAGGTAATGGAAGTAGCCAAGCCCGGCGAAAGCGTTGAGCGGCGGCTGGAGACCCTTGATCCGCTGATGAGCTGGGCGAACGCGCTGAGCAGCAACCTGCGCCATCTCCGATCGACAGGCCACGACGCCGACGCCCTGACCAAACTCCAGACAAACGCCGAGGAGCAGGTCGTGGCCATCCACGTGAGCCACGGCTGGGACCTGCCATCAAGGTCCAATCCCCGGATCCAACCGCTGGAGTAGGTCTCTTCGCTTCGCGACTGAACTGGAGCAGCCTGGAGTCGTGGACCGATCAACGTACCGCCGAAGTCGCGAGGGACATCCCTCTTAACTGGCACAATGGGGTCATGCCTAGAATCATCCTGAACGCTGGAAACGACTTGGTCCAGCGTCTCGCCGGCGAGAAAGACCCGGTGCGAGCGATCATTGAGCTGATCTGGAACAGCCTTGATGCTGACGCCAACAAGGTATCGGTCACTTTCGAACGCAATGACGCCGATGGTATTGTCGGCGTCACCGTCCGGGATGACGGCCTTGGCATGAGCCCCGAACGAGTTGAGCAGGACTTCAAGTGGGTGGGGAACTCCTGGAAGGTCGGGGCCCGCGTCACCGAGCGTCAGAAGCGACCTCTGCACGGCAGGCTTGGCCAGGGGCGTCTGCGCGCCTTCGCATTGGGAACACGCATCACCTGGGAGACCGTTGGCCACGATGCTGCGGGCGCGTTCAAGAAGACTAGCGTGTCGTCGACGATTGACCGTCGTAACGACTTCTCCGGTCCCGATCCTGTTGACGCACAAGGACCGACCTACACGGAGTTCCGGGCTGAAGGTCGCGACTCGCTTGGCCGGCTCGAGGGCGACGCTGCGCGGCCGCGCATCGGTGCCGCTCTCGCTCTGCATCTGCTGACTTTCCCGACGATAGAAGTCCGGTACGACGGAGTCAAGATTGACCCGGCCGCAAGCATCGAGCGCCAGACGAAGCACGAGCTGAGGTGGTCTTACGACGGTGTCGAGCATCTAGCCGCGTTGAAGGTCGTCGAATGGCGACATGTGAAAGGCCGGACGCTCTACCTCTGCGATGAGAAAGGCGTTCCCGTCGATGAGACGCCGATCAGGCGCTTCGCCGACTTCAACTTCGCCGCGTACGTCCTTTGGGAGGACATGACTGAGCACGCCAATGAGGTGCTGCTCGTCGATATGGAGCAGGAGACGTCCCTGCTCGGATCTCTAATGCAGGTCGTGGACTCCACGCTGGAGGACCATTTCGAGGCTCGCCGAGAGGAGCAGCGGCGCGAGCTCGTCGACCGCTGGAAAACGACCAAGGCCTACCCGTACGAGGGTGATCCGACCTCGGACGAAGAAGTGGTCGAACGAGCCACCTTCGACGTCATCGCTACCGCTGTGCGTCGGCACATCCCCAAGAAGCGCGACCAGGAGAAGCTGACGCTCGGACTGCTCAAGGACACGCTCCAGCGAAACCCAGACGGTGTGAAGGCGCTCCTGGATCAGTACATCGGGCTCACCGAAGGCGAGAGCGAAGAGCTCGATCGGTTGCTTGAGCGCACCCCGCTTTCAAGGCTCATCCGGGCGACTACTGATGTGACCGACCGCCTGGACTTCCTGAGCGCTCTTCGCGAGATCGTCTTCAGCCCCGAATCCAAGGGACTGGTCAAGGAGCGCGACCACCTGCACAAGATCCTCGAGCGCGAGAGCTGGGTGTTCGGGGAACAGTTCAATATGATGAGCTCGGAGATCGGTCTCACTCGAGCGCTCGAGCAACACCTCAGCATCCTTGGCCGCGAGGGGGAGCCCACCACGAAGGTCACCAAGACCGACGGCAGCCAAGGCCGCCTGGACCTGATGTTCTCCCTTGCTGCGCCGGAGCACGAGACGAAGCGGCACCTGGTCGTGGAGCTGAAGGCCCCATCCGTGGTTGCGTCGTACAAAGAGGCTAACCAGATCAAGGGCTATGCGCGCGATCGTCGAGGAACCGCAATTTGCCGGCACCCACACTGTCTGGGACTTCGTCCTGGTCGTGAACGACTACAACAACGATGTGCGGCGCGACATCAACCAGCGTGGCCGTGAGTCGGGGTTGCTCGACGAGTCTGAGCTCGACCCGAACTCCCCGCTACGCTACAGGTTCTGGGTACGTCGCTGGTCGGAGATCCTCGAATTCGCGGACCAGCGCTTGCTCTACTACAAGCGTGGATTGCAGCACGATGCCTCCCCCATCGACGTCAAGCGGTACCTGCGCGAGCATCACGCAGACGTGCTGCTGGAGGGGCTGTTTTCCGAGGACGATCCGAGCTAGGTCGGGTTCTCTTCCGCGGGTCCTGACCTGTGGCAACGGCTCACAACGATCCCATCGTCACAGGTTGGTATGTGCGGCGACGTGGTAGAGTTCCGCTTCAACGTCTAGGCGACTGGTAACTAGCCGGTAGAACTGTCACTAAAGCTCTGTCTCTCAACTGAGAGGCAGAGCTTTTCTGTTACCGGTTTCTTCAACTCGCGAAATTTACAAGGCATGGTATGAGAAGAAAACAAAGCTGAAACTTCTCACTAACAAGTTACTCATGCGTAACTGAGTTGTATTCTGGAAAAGAAAAATAATGACGTAGACCACGTCAAAGAAAGAACAGTGATGTCAGAAGAAAATATCAAACAAGGTGAAAGCGCCAAAGAGGCGGCAGAAATCGCTCTCATTGAGCTGCGACCTGGCGTTGCCGCGCTTTACTCCAAAGAGCCTGTGTCTGGCCTGGAGACCATGTCCTTCGACTTGCTCAGTCAAGAAGCGAGTAACCGGATTACTGATGGGCTATCCGTTGCGCTAAACGTCGGTAGTGTGGGGAGCCAGTTCATCAAGACGGACTCTGCGTTGCAGGGGCTAATTCAGCTCACTCCTAAAACTATCGCTGATATGCAGACCATGAAACCCATGACCAATGGTCTAGTGAACTATGGATCCCTGATGAAGGGCAGCTCCATCGGTGCTTCCATGCAATGGACTAAGCTTTCACCGCAAACATTAGCCACGCTGACAGGCCCGGGGATGCTACCGACTCTTGCCCTGGCTGCAGTTGCCCAGCAGGTCGCAAGTGTAAACCGTAAACTCGATGAAAATCTGGCACTCACCCGCCAGGCTATCAACGAGATTCGTCAGGCAACCCAAGAAGACCGTTGGGCAACCTTAATTTCCTTGGATGCAGTTGTATCTAAAGCACTCGATGAAGCCCGGGCTATCGGTTCTGTATCCAGTCTGGTCTTTGCTCCCATTCAGAGTAAAGAAGCCGAGATTATCAAGAGCCGCGAACTCTTTACCAATAATGTGCAAAAACATGTTTCAGCTCTAGAAGTGGGGCCTGAAGAACAGCGCACTTACATTCAATCGAATGAGCAGTCCATTCTTAACGATGCAAATGGTCTACTTTTGGCTGAATGGACCAGGCATCGCTGGAACGTGCTTCGTACAGCTCATATCAGCTTAGATGAGAATTCTACGGCTCTACTTGAAACGATCTTGGAATCAACTGAGAGGGAGTACAAAGAGGCTCGTCAGAAGCTTGAAAAGCTATTGAGCACTCTTGTCCAACAGCTCAATCTGGTTAAAGCGCTGACTCCAGAGGGTGGGTCGGCTCGACTTCCCTTCGGTAAGAGGCGCCGTAAGCTGGAATCAGCTGATATAGCGGCTACGCTGGCCAAGGCTGTTGCCGCACTTGGTGACGATATTTATCGGGAGCCTGCTCAGCCTGCACCTGACTTTACTGTCTTCAAGCAGGAGGTAGAAACGTCTCTCTACGATATTCTGAAATGGGCTCTACCTTCAGATGCTCGGCTGCTCGCTTTCGCAGATGTTAATCAAGGACTAACTAATTCTTACTTTGGTATCACGGAAACTGACTTCTTCATTGTCAGCTATGGTGACCTTCGTAAAAAGGGAACGGTAGGAGAGTTATACCCTCTGACGGATATACGCTATGTTCGCTTGGATGAAAGCAAACCTCGTGATCCGCAGCTACACATCATCACCAAGAAGCAGAATTTCCAGGTGGATTTTGACCGGTGGATTAGCGATGAACAGAATCTGTCTGATGCTCGTCGTCTTGCAGATATTCTTGCAACGGCGATGAACCTGCCTGTAGACGAAATGAGAGATGATCCCCTACTAGCTCACCTGAAAGTTGAACCAGCGGCAATTACTGCCTAATAAGAGCGGCTCCATAGCTTCCCAGATAGACGCTCAACATAACGCCAGCACATGAGTTCCCATGTGCTGGCGTTCCTTTTCCATTCTCGTAAGCGTTTGAGAGAATTGCTTTATGACCGCTTTTATCTATCCCTGCAAGGGCGCAAAGCTCTCTTTTAGCCCCATGACCAGGGATTTTGCCCGAATCATCGCTGATACCTGGAAGTACCCGCCACCCTACGACTTTTACGATGCTACTGCTGACCCAGAAGACTACGAAGAATTTGTGAACCCAGAGCAGTGGCCTCAGAAGTTCTGGCAGGTTCGTTGTGAAGAAGACTTAATTGGGTTTTTTACTGCCGCACCTATAGAAGATGGTGAGGCCTACGAAATTAGTCTTGGTTTATATCCTGATTTGACAGGCGGCGGCCTGGGACTGAAGTTTGTGCTGGCTGGGCTAGAGACTCTGGCCGCTGAATGCTCACCTTCCCGTGTTGTTCTCAGTGTCGCGGCTTTCAACGAGAGAGCTATGAAGGTTTACGAGAGGGCAGGCTTTAGAGCTATTCGCACTTACTCCCAACCCACTAATGGCAGCGTCTACGAATTTGTTGAAATGGAACTATTAGTCAGTCGTTTCTGATTACAGTGTAAACATCATGACGCAAAACCCTTATGAGCAGGCACTGATGGCTGCCATCTACGATGAAGGCAATCCCGATGGTCCTGACCACGACTTCTACCGGGCGCTAGCGCAGGAGACAAACTCCAAAAGCATTTTAGATCTGGGGTGCGGCACCGGCATCCTAACCGTCACGCTTGCTGGTGCTGACCGTAAGGTCATGGGCATCGACCCTGCCTCGACCATGCTGGACGTCGCCAGGGCACGAGAAGGCGGGAACAACGTCCAGTGGGTGCAGGGCTACTCATCCCAGATAAAGCCAAACTCTGCAGACCTAGTCCTCATGACCGGCAATGTCGCCATGCACATTCTCGGGCAAGCCTGGAAGCAAACACTGAGCGATATTGCCCAAGGCCTCAACCTCGGGGGAGTGCTCGCCTTTGAAACCCGCAACCCAGATGCCAGAGCCTGGGAAAAGTGGAACAAGACCGGTAGGAAACGCATGACCTCTGCCTGTGTGCTTCATGAAACGACGACCGTGAGTGAGCCGGATAGTAATGGCATAGTAACCATGGTGGAGGTCAATAGATGTGAAGATACGGGTGATGTTTTAGAACTTGAATCTCACCTGCACTTCCGTTCGCTTGAAGTAATCAGACAAGACCTAGAGAATGCGGGTCTCTATATCGATAAGGTATATAGCTCTTGGAGTCGGGATGAGTTTGTGGGTGGCGCAAACCAGCCTCTCATGATTGTGCTTGCCCGGGGTGCAGTCAGCTAGGTTAGTCTGCTCGAGAACTCCCTTCACGATGGGCGTCGTTGTTTCCACCGGCGCAGAACTAATACACACCCCATGGAACGATCCCCGCCCCAAACAGTGGCTAGGCTCCGTAGTAGCTGCGCACCGCAAGACTCAGCCCAAAGAAATCCTCGCCCTTGTTGAGATCAACCGCTAAAAGTCTCTCAATGGTCGCTATCCGGGAATAGAGGGCTGTGCGTGAAAGGTGAAGCTCCTGGGCCGCTGCTGATCGGGACGTCGGGTGTTCGAGCAGGGTGCTCAGCGTCACCATAAGATCAGAATCGTTGCGAGCATCATGCAGCAGCACAGGCTGCAGGGTGGTTTCGCCAAACTCCTGCACCCTCACGTCCTGATGTAAGTAGTTCACTAGACCATCGAACTGGTTTCGGTCAGCCCGTCGCAAAGCAACCCCGGTCTCAGGAATCTGAGCGTTCAGAGCGCTCATTCTGTGCAGGGCAGAACTTAAGTCAACGGGCCCCCTAGCGCCGGTGGCCACTAGAAATTCGATAGCTGTATGGCGGTTATGCCTGATGCTGATTTTGATGCGGCAGCGGACGCCGCTATTGTCTTCACTCGTGATGGCCGTACCGCCAGAGAATTTGAGTTCAACATTGAGGTTGGCATGGTCGGCATTAACGTCCCCATCCCTGTACCTATCGGGGCCTTCTCCTTTGGTGGGTGGAAAGACTCCTTGTTTGGGGACACCCACATTTACGGCCCAGAAGCTTTTAATTTCTATACCCGCCGTAAGGTCGTCACGCAGAGGTGGCCGCTGGCGAGTGAGTCCCAAATTAATCTGGGCTTCCCAACCAACTAACTTTGCTCATTAGCACAGATAAGGAGTAACACTTATGGACGGCAACGTCTTTCACTCTTGGTCAGCTCAGGACCTCATTGACCCTGTCAACGTGGTTTCTGGTCAGGGCTCTACCTTCACCGATGACCAGGGCCGAGACTACCTTGATTTTTCATCCCAACTGGTTAATCTAGCTCTAGGGCATGGCAACCAGCGGTTGATTCAATCCATCAAAGATCAGGCAGATCGACTGGTCACCATCCAGCCTTCCTTCAAAAATGACACCCGTAGTCAACTTGCTCAAGAGATAGTGGAGCGGGCGGGGGAGAGCTTCGGTTCAGTATTTTTCACCAATGGTGGAGCAGAAGCTAACGAGAACGCCGTGCGCATGGCGCGGGGCTACACTGGGCGGCGAAAGGTGATGTCAGCCTACCGCTCCTATCACGGAGCGACCTCTACCGCGATTTCTTTGACAGGCGACCCGCGACGTTGGGCAAATGAACCTTCGGATTCCTCGGTGGTGCATTTCTTTGGTCCTTACACTTACCGTTCAGCATTCTGGTCGGAAGATGAGAGGCAGGAATGTGAGCGTTCCTTGGCTCATCTGGAGCAGCAGATTATTCTTGAGGGATCTCAGACCATTGCAGCCATTATCTTGGAAACAGTGGTAGGCACCAATGGAATTCTGGTACCACCTGAGGGTTACCTGCCAGGGGTACGCGCGCTGTGTGACAAGTACGGCATTGTCTATATTGCCGATGAAGTCATGGCCGGTTTCGGGCGCACAGGCACTCTTTTTGCTGTTGAAAACTTTGGGGTTGTGCCTGACCTCATCACCTTCGCTAAGGGAGTGAACTCTGGTTACGTTCCTCTGGGCGGGGTCATTATTTCCAAGGAAATCCAGAGGACCTGGTCTACGACGGCTTACCCAGGTGGGCTGACCTATTCAGGTCATCCTTTGGCTTGTGCCCCAGGTTTAGAGACCCTCAAAATTTTTGATGAGGACAGGATTCTTGATCGGGTGCGTGACCTGGGTGAGAGGGTGGTGCGTCCCCGGCTCGAGGAGATGAAAGAGAAATACAGCATTGTAGGTGAGGTTCGTGGGCTGGGGCTTTTCTGGGCTATCGAACTGGTCAAAGATAGGGAAACGAGGGAACCTCTCGTGCCCTTCAACGCCTCTGGTGCCGATGCTGCTCCGATGAATGATTTTGCGGGTTACTGCAAGCAGAACGGCGTGTGGCCCTTCGTGCACTTTAACAGGGTGCACGTTGCTCCACCGCTGGTGATTTCGGAGGAGGAACTGGTGCGGGGCTTGGATGTTTATGACGCCGCTCTTGCCGAACTAGATGAGAAAAACTAATACCTTAGCAAAGGAATAAAGCCTCATTCTCATCTACAGAGCATTGAATATCTATCACCACGCTCTGCCCCGTTCTTGAGAAGAACGGGGCAGCGGGGAGATTAGGGTGTTTATTTTTATTAAAGTAGATTCAGTTCAGTAGCGTTCCGAAGGTAGGATTCCTGCCGGCAACACTCTGTTATCTATTACCGTCTAAAGAGAACGTTTTGATAATTGAGCAATGAGGCTTTGTCCACAACACTAGTAAGTACAGCAATGTGTTCCATGCCTCAAAGTATGGGGTTGTTTCGTAAATGGCCTACAGGCTCAGACGGAAAGGGTTTGAAATGTTTGGATTACCAGGGTTTACCGTCCTAGTGATGACCGTTATTCCACTGTTCTGGATTATATACACCGCAGGGTTCTACTTTATGACCCGAGACTGGGCTAACGCGGATGAGGAGGATTAGGCTGTGAACATTGCAGTAGCATTCCTCATCATCTACTTTCTCGCTATGATTCTGATCGGAATCTGGGCGATGAAAAAGTCCGGTAATGACTCAGAAGATTTCCTCCTTGCCGGACGCTCCTTGGGCCCAGCAGTGACAGCCTTGCGTTTGCAGTCCTCCTCGATGTCGGGCTATATGTTCGCTGGAGCTGGCTCTCTCGGGTACTCATCGGGTTACTTTGGTATGTGGTACGCCCTGGGTGATTTGGGCGGCGGCGTCCTCAACCTCTCTATTATCGGCCGACGCATGCGTAAGCTCACCAAGATTCTGGGATCAATTTCCTCCATTGAGTACCTTGAAAATCGCTACCAGTCTTCAGCCGTGAGAATGGTTGCATCCATCTTGGCTCTGGGTGGTCTCTTTCTCTACCTGATGAGCCAGTTCATCGCAGGTGGTGCCGGGTTGGCCTCTGTGACCGGTATAAGCTTCGATATTGCCCTTGTCATCGCGGTAGCGGTGATTGTCTCCTACACCTTCCTCGGTGGCTACCTTGCTGTCGCCTACACCGACTTCGTCCAGGCCATCATCATGTTGATTGGCATGGTCTGGATTCTTATCGCCACCTTGCAGGCAGTAGGGGGCCTGACCGCCGGCCACCAGCAGATTGAAGCCATCAACCCCAACCTGCTCACCATGTTTGGTGCTGACCTTGAATATCAGAATCAGTGGGGATTGATTATTGGTGCCCTTCTGATCTTCTCGATTGGTTACATGGGCTGGCCCCATGTTGTTGTATCCCATATGGCAATGAAAAAGCCTTCGGTATCGCGCATGGCCGGCGTTTATTCAACCGCCTTCAACTTACTCTTTATCCCCGCTCCCTACCTGGTCGGTCTTCTTGCCCTCATCGTGGTGCCTAACCTGGCAGCCCCTGAACAAGCTATTTTTGAGGTTGCAAAAACTGTATTGCCGAGCTTCGCTGTAGGTATTGTTATGGCTGCGGTGATGGCCGCAATTATGTCTACCGCTGATGCCCTGCTACTCCAGGCTTCAACCATCGCTTCTCGTGACCTTGTTGGGCGCTTCTTCCTCAAAGAGGTCTCTGAAAATACCCTGGTGAAGGTTTCGCGAATCACCGTATTAGTTATGGCACTGGGAGGTCTGACGATGGCGTTGCTTCAGCCCCCGTCCGTCCTCTTCCTCGCTACTTTCGCGGCAACTGTGCTCGGTGCAGCCTTTGCCCCTGCTTATATATGCGCAGTCTGGTGGAGAAAAGCTAATAAGGTGGGTGCCCTTGCCAGCATGCTGGTAGGTAGCTCGGTCTCTGTTGTGTGGAAGCTTGGAGACTTGGGGGCGGTAACTGGGCTGGACCCCATGCTGATAGGTATCGTCTGTTCAACGGTGGCAATGATTGTTGGATCGCTTCTCACCCAAAAATCACACCCAGTCTCAGCGCATATTTTGGACGCCATTGATAGCGCTGCTAGCGTCACTAGCACCCGCTCAACTCGGGATGTCAAGGAAGACATTGACCTGTCGGCCCAGATGCCGGAAGGTGGGTAGAGACCGTGCCACAGCAGAAGGCTATTAAAGCGTCGGTGACCTACCACGAAGCTCTTGAGCTAGCTCAAAAGGTCTTCCCTGAAAAGGATTGGACGCGAACACTTGAGCCCAGCTATTACCGGCTTACAGGTGTGGTGTTCAGGGTATCGTCGCCCAAAGGGCCTTCACGCCGGCTAAATGGCCAGCTTATTCGTGTGCTCGTAGACCCCCGCACTCGCAGAGCTTGGACTTCGGATGATTGGAACCTCTCGAGCGAACCAGTAGATTCTGACCTGGTGCAAGAAGAGCCCTTGGATGATGTAGAGCGTCAGCAGCTGGTGAAAATCGCGCAAGAGGCAGCTTACGTACAATTTCTTAAGCACTACAGGCTTGCTGCAAGCTTCGAGTTTTTACTTGAGCATGTTCAAGAGGCCGTATGGAAGCCCAACTGGTATGCCGAAACCCGAAGTCACCGCCTCCTGATTGACGGGATTACCGGGCGCTATGCAACCGCCACAAAACCAACGGCCGGTGTGTCACCTACCTCAGTGCCCTAAGTAGGCGTATTATGTAGTCAGCACTATTAGCAACCGTAAAGGTGGACATCATGAGAGCACGTATCGCACTAGTAGCTGGCATCGGCATCGGCTATGTTCTGGGCGCTCGCGCAGGCCGCGAAAGCTACGAAAAGATCAAGACCCAGGCCACCAACGTCTGGCACGACCCCAAGGTGCAAGAAGGCATCAAGGCTACCGAAGAGACCATCAAGGAAAAGGCTCCTGTTGTAGCTGAAAAGGCTAAGGAAGCAGCTGCCACTGCAGCTGACAAGACCAAGGCTAAGGTCGAAGAGGTCAAAGAAACTCGAGCAGAGCACAAGGTTGAAAAGGCTGCTGAGAAGGCAGTCAAGGACGCTCCCGCTGACGTCATTTCAGACCCCGCAACTGCACCTGAGGCTGAAGGCCCCGCCGTCTCTTAAGCCTTTGTGTGAGGTTTAGTAACCCGCCCCTGCCCGCGTTGCTAAGCGTTGGTAGGGGCGGTTTTTCATCTGTGTATTTCTGCCATAGTAGAAGCGAACATACCGACAGAACAATAAACTCCGCTCCCAGACCCAATTAGGTTCAGGACGGCGTTTTTATATCTGCGGCTACGTTCTGCGTCAATGGACCGACGAGGAAGAAGTGCTGCGATACCTGGCGAGTTCTTTAGTCAGCTCAGCGATTTCTTCCTCGGTTAGATAGGGCACCGGGTGAACCAGAACCATATTAAGGTGGGTTCTAAAGGCTCGGCTCAAATCTACCGGCTCAGAGCGTCGCCCATCTAAAATTGTTTTGGCGGTGATACCTTGGCCTAAAATCAGCAATTGATCAGCCTGCGCTGCAGCGTCCGTGCCCGGTTTGAGCTCCCCAGCGCGCTCCAGCCAGGCGAACATGTCATGATAGGTGATGCGAAGCTGCTGAAGACTGCGGTGGGCAATTTTCCGTAGCTCAGGGGTGGATCTCATCTCGGCGATCATGCCCATCATCACCCGTGCGTAGGTTTCAGTGGCAGGAATAAGAGGAATCTGAAACTCTAGAATCCTCACGGCACCATCAACAGTGAGACCGTCTCTAGCCCGGGCTCTCACGTTCTCTTGAATACGATCCGTCAAAAGTTGCAGCGCGTACTCGAGTAAATCCAGCCGACTTTTAAAAGAGTGCCGCAAAGAACCCGCCGAAATACCCGCTTCAGCAGCTACGTTTCTGATTGAAATGGCACTGACTCCATGCTCATCAAGGAGCTTCCACACTGCTGCTGAGAGAAACTCTTTACGTTCTGTGTGATCGATAAGTTTAGGCACAAGAGGTTCCTTGGGTTCTAGTCAGTGTTCTTTAAGGACGCGAGATGCATCTTAAGTGGCGCCTGCAGCTCCTGGTCAGAGGCTGTTTGGTCAGAGAGCATGTAGGAGACATGTACCCCGAACAAAAGCGAGACAAGGGTATCAGTTTCATACTGAACGTCGATATCTGATCTGATGCGCCCGTGAGCTTTCAGCTGGCTCAGAATAAAACTGTAAGTGTAGGACAGCTCGGTTTCCTGCTGCTGAAGCATGCGCGCAGCACCCGGGATGTTAGATGCTTCTGCCAGCATGCCAACTACCACCTCAGAGTACATGCGGCTTTCGTTGCTCGTGGGTAAAAAGTCGAACAGCAAATCCTCAAGGTGATCGATGAGGGGGCCGGTGACCTTCCGGCTGGTGAGCGATGCCAAAAATTTTTGACCGCTGTAATCAAGGGAGTAGAGCATCATATCGTTCAGGGTGGGAAAAACATGGCGCAGGGAGCCTGTTGAGATACCGGCTTCTGCTGCCACAGTCCGGACAGAAACGCCACGAACGCCCTCGCGCGCCAGAACAGCCCATACCGCCTGAGCTATGTGCTGTTTACGTTCTTGATGGTTAATGAATTTTGGCACATCTTAGTGATGCGCTAAAAACTTCATTTTGTGTGTTAATAAAAACTCTCTTTTTCTTGTGAATATATGAACGTTGGTGGGCTTTAAAAGGCGGGCAGGTTTTGGCGCTCGTTTTCTGTGGGTGGGAGATAAGCGGCTAAATGCTGAGCAGTCAGGGTTGTGGCTAGGGCAAGCTGTGCCGGGGTGCCTTCAAAAACGATGGTGCCGCCGTCGTGACCTGCTCCGGGGCCTACATCGATCACATGATCGGAGTGAGCTACCACAGCCTGGTGATGCTCCACGCAAATGACGGTGGTTCCACCGTCCACCAGCTGATCTAGCAGACCCAAGAACTGCTCGATATCAGCCAGGTGCAGGCCGGTTGTTGGCTCATCAAAGATGTAGATTCCGCCCGGTTCAGCCATATGGGTTGCCAGTTTGATGCGCTGGCGTTCACCACCTGACAGAGTAGAGAGTGGCTGGCCCAGGGTAAGGTAGCCCAGGCCAACGTCTGATAGGCGCTTGAGAATCTTGGCGACGGCGGGAATCTTGCCCTCCGAGCTGGTGAAGAAGGTGAGTGCTTCAGCGACCGGCAGAGTGAGCACCTGGCTGATGTTCTTGCCGCCAAATGTGTATTCCAGCACGGCAGGGCTAAAGCGCTTGCCTTCGCAGGCTTCACAGGTGGCGGTTGATTTTTCCATGAAGCCCAGCTGGGTTTCGATGACACCGGTGCCCTTACATTCGGGGCAGGCGCCCTCAGAATTTGCAGAGAAGAGAGCGGGCTTTACTCTGTTGGCCTTGGCGAAGGCCTTGCGGATGGGCTCTAGCAGCCCGGTGTAGGTGGCGGGATTAGAGCGGAGCGAGCCCTTGATGGCTGACTGGTCGATAAAGATAATGCGCTCTTCACTGCCCTCGTGCTGGCTGAAGAACTCAGCAATCAGGGAGGACTTACCCGAGCCAGCTACTCCGGTCAAGGTGGTCAGTACGCCGGTCGGCAGGTCAACGCTGACCGAACGCAGGTTGTTGCGCTGGGCGTCCTTGACGGTGAGGACGCCGGTCGGCGTGCGGACGCTACCTTTGAGGCCCTGACGGTCAAAGAGGTGGCGGGAGGTCACGGTGTCAGCTGCGCGCAGATTGTCGTAGCTACCTTCAAAGACCACGGTGCCACCGCCTGAACCGGCTAGCGGGCCCATATCAATAATGTGGTCTGCTACCGCAATGGTTTCTGGTTTATGTTCAACCACCAGCACGGTGTTGCCGCGGTCGCGCAGGGCCAGGAGCAGTTGGTTCATTTTTGCCACATCGTGGGGGTGCAGCCCTGCGGTGGGTTCATCAAAAACGTAGGTGACGTCAGTGAGCGGGGAGCCCAGGTGGCGTACCATCTTGGCGCGCTGCGCCTCGCCGCCTGAAAGAGAGGACGCCGAACGGGAGAGCGCGATATAGCCCAGGCCGATGGTGACCATAGACTGCAGCAGGTGTTCAAGACTAGCAACCAGTGGAGCCACAGAGGGCTCATTCAGCTCCTTTACCCAGGTCAGCAGATCTGAGACCTGCATATCGCTCAACTCGGCGATGTTCTTGCCAGCTACCTTAGATTCAAGAGCTGCCTGAGAGAGGCGGGAGCCTCCACAATCGGGACAATCCACAAAGGTCACCGCGCGCTCGACGAAGGCACGCACGTGCGGCTGTAGCCCCTCGGCGTCCTTGCTGAGCACCGACTTTTGCAGGCGGGGGATGAGGCCCTCATAGGTCATATTGATACCGGCAATTTTCATGCGGGTTGCCTCTTTATAGAGGAAGTCCTCCCGCTGCTGCTCGGTGAAATCTTTGATGGGCACGTCGGCGGGAAAGAGCCCGCTTTCCTTATAGAGGCGCACGTTCCAGCCTCCGGCGTTGTAGCCGGGAATGGTGAAAAGGTCGTCTTCTAGGGTGAGGTTTTCATCAAAAAGCTCCGCCATGTTGATGTCGCTGGTTCTACCCAGGCCTTCACAGCGGGGGCACATGCCGCCGGCGCGAGAGAAGGTAACATGCTCCACCTTGCCGTTGCCTACCTTGCGGGCACCGGTTGCCTGTACCGATGCCTGGTTGAAACTAAAAGCGGTAGGGGAACCAAGGTTGGGGGAGCCGACGCGGGCAAAGAGCATACGCAGCATGGGTAGAGCGTCGGTGGCTGTACCCACGGTTGAGCGCGGATTGGCGCCCAGGCGTTCCTGGTCCACAATGATGGCGCTGGTCAGCCCTTCAATTGAGTCAACGTCGGGGCGGTCCTGGTGGGGCATGAAACCCTGCACAAAGGCTGAGTACGTTTCATTGATCAGGCGCTGTGACTCAGCTGCCACCACACCAAACGCGAGGGAGCTTTTACCCGACCCCGAGATACCGGTGAAGACCGTCAAACGGCGCTTAGGGATTTCAACCGTGACGTTCTTCAGATTGTTATTGCGGGCACCGGTAATACGAATAACCTGGTGCGTATCTGCGGGATGCGACAATTCTGCCCCTCTAGGGTGGTGCGAGTTTGATTAGGCTCAAGTTTAGCGAACAAGAGTAAAATGCTAAACGTCCTCTAGACCTAGAAAGTTGACTACCGCATGTTCGCTTTGCCCCTCATGATTCTGGGTGGGGCTTTGCTTCCCATTCAAACCACCTTTAATTCCAGGTTGCGGGAGTCTGTAGGTTCCCCTTTCCTCTCATCTTTGGCGTCCTTCATCGGTGGTACGCTCTTCCTGCTCTTTCTCTCCACGGTTGTTGAGGGCCACTTCTGGTTTTCCCCGGAGGACGTGAGCGGACAACCCTTTTGGATTTGGACCGGCGGCCTGCTGGGCGTCATCGGTCTTACCACCAATATCTTTATCTTTCCCAAATTGGGCGGGGTGCAGTCCGTCATCCTGCCCATCACCGGGCAAATCCTCATGGGCCTCATCATCGACCAGTTCGGTCTCTTTCACGCACCTCAGACCTCCCTGACCCCCTTCAGAAGTATCGGGGCTGCTCTGGTTTTGACTGGTGTGTTCGCTGCTGTTTTGCTAGGACGCCGCGCCAAGGCACCGGCTAGTGGTACGCAGCAACAGGGAGCGACCTCACCTGGCAGTCAGCTGGGGTGGCAGGCTTTGGCTATTTTCTCGGGTTTTCTCATGGCCATGCAGTCACCCATCAACGCGAGTCTGGGCACCCTCATCGGTTCCGGGCTGAAGGCTGCTCTCGTTTCTTTTACAGTAGGCACCTTGGTATTACTGTTCATTGCCTTGGCGCTCCGCCTCAAATTTAGAGTGAGGGTGCCAGGCGGTAAAACTGCCAATCCGCTTTGGATGTGGGTAGGCGGCCCGCTAGGCGCCATCTTCGTCACCTTTAACGCCCTTTTCGTGCCCATTCTCGGTGCAGGCTCTACCATTATGGCCGCATTGACCGGCATGGTGACTGCCTCACTCATCGTTGATAAGTTCGGAATCTTCGAGGCTCCCCGTCGCCCTGTGACCGTCCTGCAGGCTGCCGGTATCGCGGTTATGCTGGCCGGTGTTGCACTCATTCGCCTCACCTAACGTACTGCGGGTGAAGTTCCCAGCAGGTGGAAGGACGCCGCCGCAGCCCCTGCTCAGAGATAAACGCTGAAGACCTACTAGGGCACGCGGTGAGTCCATTCTTTGGTGGCGAACTTTTCATCGACCAGTTTCTGGGTAGCAGCCATATCGGCATCGGTGAGCTCACCCAGGCTGGCACCGTACCTGCCGGTGAAAGTATTAATCATGGTCTGCACGATTTCTTCACGGCTGGCGCCTGTCTGACGGCGCAGGGGATCAACTCGCTTCTTGGCGGAACGGATACCCTTATCCACAATCTTTGCCTGCCCGATACGCAGGACTTCCAGCATTTTATCGGCGTCAATGTCATAGCTCATGGTGACATGGTGCAGCAGACCGCGGGTGTTGCGTTTCTGTGCAGCACCGCCAATCTTGCCTGCTTCTGAGGTGATGTCGTTAATGGGCTTGTACCACGCTTTCACACCCAGCTCTGCCAGTGCAGCCAGCACCCACTGATCCAAGAACTCATAGGACTTCTCATAGGACAGCCCTGCCACCAGCTCCTTGGGTGCGTAGATGGAATAGGTGACGCAGTTGCCGCCCTCCATAAACATTGCACCGCCACCAGAAATACGGCGTACCACCTGCACATCGTGCTCAGCCACACCTTCAGGCCACAGCTCATTGGTGTAGGACTGGAAGGAGCCAATCACCGTGGCACGGTCCTCCCAATCCCAGAACCGCACAATAGGCCCGCGCCGCCCAGACAGTACCTCTTCAAGTAGATACTCATCCAGGGCAACGTTCATCGCAGTGGGCAGAACGCCGGGGCGCAGAATGGTCCAGTCGTAGTCTGTAAATTCCTTGGCACCAGCCAGAGTACGGCGCACAATAAAAGCGATGTCTTCTACAGTAAAGCCGTGTAAAGATAAATCATCGTCAAACTGCACAAGAGCTGAGTAAATGCGGGTGACCAGGGCATCGGCGTCCTCATGCACCGACGCTCCTACCAAAGCAGGTGCAAGTTCAAAGAAAGCCTCCTCCGGCTCAATAAAGAAATCACCTGAAACCTTAGCGCTGGTGAGAACCTGCCCATCGGTCTCAAAATCAACCACCACCAACTTACCGTTCACCACCTTGCGCTCGCCGTGGTAGCTCTGCTTTTCTGACATATTGACTCTGCCCTTTCTTCTGGCGTTAGTCGTATTTTATTCTCCAGCAATGAGCGCCTACAAGGGTCGAGGCTCAGGTAGCAGTGAGAGTAAGCGTAGAGCCAAATACCTTGCCAGAAGTAGGTAATCAGAGACACAATAAACCTATGGCTACAACTAAATTTCAAGGCACCGACGTCCAGACCGTAGGCGAACTGCCTGCCGTCGGCTCACAGGCCCCCAACTTCACCCTGGTCACCACAGGTCTCGAAAACACCACCGGCGCAGACTTTGAGGGCAAAAACCTTGTTCTCAACATCTTCCCCTCGATTGACACCGGTGTGTGCGCCGCATCAGTGCGCAAGTTCAATGAAGAAGCTGCCAAGCTTGAGAACACCGCTGTGCTCTGCGTATCCAAGGACTTACCCTTCGCCCTGGATCGTTTCTGCGGTGCTGAAGGCATCGAGAACGTCGTCTCAGCGTCCGCCTTCCGCGATAGCTTCGGCGAAGACTTCGGCGTGACCATGACCGATGGCCCTCTAGCAGGCCTCCTGGCACGCTCCGTGGTTGTCCTCAATTCCGCTGGTGAAGTGATCTACACCCAGCTGGTCGATGAAATCACCACCGAACCTGACTACGAAGCAGCACTCGCAGTCCTCTAATGCTCCATAAAAAACTGGCCCTCGCTACTGCAAGCGGGGGCCAGGTGTCTTTAAGCAGGCTGTTAGAAAACCCAGTTAGAAAGGATTACGCAGACCGCGGTGCCAGCCACCAGGCTCAGGGCCAGGTTTCCGCGCCACAGGTGCAGACCGGCAGTGGTCACTGAACCGGCCAGATAGGGGATAGCGGTGTCGGCTGAGGAGTAGTCGATGCTAACCAGTACGTAAAAACCCAGACAAATAATTGCACCCATAGGCACCCACTGCGAGAGATTCTCTACCAGTGCGTTGCCTTTCAGCGCGCTCTTGATACCGAAGGGAATCAGGCGCAGAGCAAAGGTGATGCCGGCAGCCAGAAAAATTGCCGTCAGAATGTAGCCGGTATTAGGCATACTGACTCTCCTGGGTAGAGTTCTTGCAGGCGCCCTGACGGCCTTGCACAAGATGGCGCAGAATCAAGAAGCACACCAGGGCTAGCAGGGCAACCAAGAGCATGGACTGCGGGTAGAGAATAATAGCGGTGATGGACGCCGCGGCAGCCAGCGAAGCGGTGACATGATCCTTGACAGCGCGGTAAGCGTCGATGGAAAGAATGATGAACATGCCGGTCATGACGAAGTCCACGCCTGCTAGGTTGCTCAGGAAAGCTGCGCCTACGAAGTAGCCCAGGGTGGAGCCACCCCACCAGCTGACCCAGAGGAGTATCGAAACGGTCAGGATTCTACCCTGGCGGTAATTCTTAGAGCCCGGCCCTGTATTTACTGCATAGGCCTCATCGCAGAGCATGTAAACAGCTAGCGCCTTGGCGAAGCCGCCCCGCACATTCTGTAGCGGGTAGCTGATGCCGTAGACCAGGTGCCGGGCGTTCATAATTAGGGTGGTGGATGCAATGAGCGATAGGGGAGCGGCGGCCGCGATCATGCCTACCAACAAGAATTCAACAGATCCGGCGAAAACCACGGCAGACAGCACGGGGGCAACCCACCAGGCTAACCCGTAGGATGACACCAGCACACCCAAACCCATACCCATCACCACAAAGCCAAGGCACATGAAACCGGCAACGCGCAAGCCCTCGCGGAAGCCGCTCTCACCAGGCAAAGTATGCACATGCTCGCCAGAAATTACGGGCAGTGCCCCGGTCGCTGTAGCGGGGCTGGTGACCTCGCTGGTTGTCACAAACGGCAGTGAAGCGGTGGTGGTTCTTTCCTGGTACATAAGAAACAAGTCTAGATAAAAAGCCCCGCAAAGTGTTTGCTTTTTATTGCTAAAAAGCAGCTCTTATAGCAAGATAAAGCACATGGACAACCTTGATAGCGCAATTATTGAAGAGCTTACCGCTAATGGTCGGCTCACCAACCAGGAACTTGCTGCTCGGGTAGGGCTAACAGCTGCCCCCTGTCTGCGCCGGGTGCGTCGGCTAGAAGAAGCTGGAATTATTGCTGGCTATACGGCCCGCATCAACCATGCCCTGCTCGATGAAGGCTTTGAGGTGCTGGTCTTCGTAGATCTTTCACGCAACGACCTGCCCAGCGTAGAAGCCTTTGAGAGCACCGTCCTTGCCGATCCAGCTGTCATCGAATTCCGCCGCATGTTCGGTCTGCCCGACTACTACATCAAGGTACGCGTGAAAGACTCAGAAGCCTATGAGCGCTGGTACAGCGCGCTCGCCTCTCAGCACGAGTACATCTCCCGCATCGATTCGCGGATCACCATGAAGCTACTCAAAGCGCCCTAACCGCCCAAGCCTTGACAGCGCACGGAATAAGTAGCTAGCACCGCACGTTTTTATAAAAAGACCTCTTACTCCATTCGTATAAGGAGAACACCATGGCAGAAAATGCCCGCACTGAAGACCCTAACTACCGCGCTGTGCCCGTTGAGCGCATTAGTAAAAAGCACTACCGAGCCACCGGTGCTAACGGGGCTACCTTAGATTTTGGCCAGGGGGAGGGGATGCTGACTCCGGTCGAGCTACTGCTTGCTGCAATCGCTGGTTGCTCCGCTGTGGACGTCGATGTGGTGACTTCCCGAAAGGTGGAGCCCGAGACTTTTGAGGTGCTGTCCTCTGCCATCAAGCAAAATGAGGACGGCGCTGTTCGGCTTGATGATATTGAGGTGAGCTTCAAGGTAGCCTTCCCCGCCGGTGCTGAGGGTGAGAAGGCGCAGAAGATGGTGGATCGTCTGATTAAACTCTCGGCCGAGAAGGATTGCACCGTCAGCCGCACTGTAGAGCACGCCACCAAGGTTACTTTTATCAACGAGAACGCCTAGGTCAACCCGGGCGCATTTGTAGCCCGCTCTTCGTCGTCTCAACCGCGCCGCCCTGCGCTCCAGCCCCCATGTTCGCTGGAGTGCAGGGCGGCTCTTTTCTGCCCTCTAGGCTGGATATCACGCGCTGTTTAGGGGTCAAATGGACGCTGCGGTGGTAATCTAAAGTTTGTCTTATGCCCCATTAGCAAAACTGTTGGGGTAAGTTCTTGGGTCCTGGATGTAATCCTCCAGCCTCCTAACTACCGAAAGTAGCACGCACCTTATGTCTACTGATGCAGTTCCCACCCCGGTTGGTGAGAATAAAGAAGAGCTGAAGCGGGGCCTGCGCAGCCGTCACCTCTCCATGATTGCTATTGGCGGCGCTATTGGCACCGGCCTCTTTGTCGCTTCAGGTTCCACCATCGCAACCGCTGGTCCCGGCGGTGCTCTGCTCGCCTACTCGCTCATCGGCATCATGGTGCTGCTCCTCATGCAGTCCCTGGGCGAAATGGCAGCCAACCTGCCCGTAGCAGGCTCCTTCCAGACCTTCGCTTCACGCTACGTCTCAGAGTCCTTTGGCTTCGCTATGGGGTGGAACTACTGGTTCAACTGGGCCATTACCGTTGCCGCAGAACTGGTCGCTGCCGGCGTCATTATGTCCTACTGGCTCCCCGGCGTCCCCGGCTGGATCTGGGCGGGTCTCTTCCTCTTCATCATCTTGGGCATCAACATTCTTTCAGCGCGTGCTTACGGCGAATCAGAATACTGGTTGGCCGCCATCAAGGTGCTCACCGTCATCGTCTTCCTCATTGCAGGTATCCTCATGATTTTTGGAATCCTGGGCAACCACGAGGCGGGCTTTGGTAACTGGACCGACGGCGAAGCACCCTTCAAGGGCGGTTTCATCTCCATCCTGGCCATCTTCATGGTCGCGGGCTTCTCCTTCCAAGGCACCGAAATGATCGGTGTTGCTGCTGGCGAATCAGAAAACCCCCGCCGCGACGTCCCCCGTGCCCTCAAGAGCGTCTTCTGGCGCATCATGCTCTTCTACATTGGTGCTATCGCGGTGATCGGTACCCTGATTCCTTACACCAACCCCAACCTCTTGCGCGCTGATGAAACCGACATAGCCTACTCGCCCTTCACTATGGTCTTCGATAACCTGGGTATCGCGCTCGCAGCTTCCGTCATGAACGCGGTCATTCTGACCGCTATCCTCTCTGCCGGTAACTCAGGCCTCTACGTCTCATCGCGTATGCTCTACTCTCTGGCCGTTGAAGGCAAAGCACCCAAAATCTTCATGCGCGTCAACAAGCGCGGCATCCCCATGCCCGCCCTGCTGATGACCGCAGCTATCGGTCTCTTCGGCTTCGTCACCGCCCTTGTAGGCCAGGGTGCCGCTTACACCTGGCTGATTAACATCTCCGGCCTCTCCGGGTTCATCACCTGGGTGGGCATCGCTATCTGCCACTACCGCTTCCGACGCGCCTACGTCGCCCAGGGCTTCGATGTGAAAGACCTGCCGTACAAGGCACCGCTCTTCCCTATTGGGCCCATCGTTGCGCTGCTCATGTGCCTCTTGGTAATTGGCGGCCAGAACTACAACGCCATCTTTGAGGGCCACTGGTTTGAGGTTGTCTCAGCCTACATTGGTGTGCCCATCATCATCGGCGTCTACCTGGTCCACAAGATGGTCAGCGGCTCAAAGACCATTCCCCTCAATCAGGTGGATGTCTCTGGCATCGAGGTAGAACCCGTCAAGGGCTAACTTCAAACTGAACGGTGGCGGGGCGGGCGGGCTCTCGCCGGCTACAAGCACGTCCACTCCGCCACCACTGCACCAGCATGGCTCACCTTTCGCTCGCGAGGGGGAGCAGCCATGCTGGTGTTTTTGTTTGCGGGTAGACTGGTGCCGTTTGATTTTTCTGGTGAAGGGGTAGCGCACGTGGCTAAGCTGTATTTCCGTTTTGGGGCGATGAACTCGGGCAAGTCTACGGCCCTGCTGCAGGCTGCCTACAACTACGAGGAGCGGGGCCAGCGCGTCCTGCTAGCTAAGCCCCGTGTGGATACCAAGGGTGATGCCCTCATTGTTTCTCGCCTGGGCGTGACCCGCCATGCTGACTTCCTCATTGGCCCTGAGGACTCAGCTAAGGACCTCTTTCATGCCGCTGCTGAAGTAGCTGAAGACCCTGACCGGATGCATTGGCATCTGCCCGTCTCCTGTCTGCTAGTGGACGAGGCACAGTTCTTGACCTCAGAACAAATCGATGACCTGATGCGTATTGCCGTGCTGGAGGACATCCCAGTACTTGCTTACGGCATCCGCACCGACTTTCGTACTCACGCCTTCCCCGGTTCTGCCCGCCTGCTTGAAATTGCCCACACTCTTGAAGAACTTAAGACTATTTGCCGGTGCGGCCGGAAAGCTCTCTTTAACGGGCGGACGCTGGACGGAAAGTTCATCTTCGACGGCGACCAGGTGGCCATCGACGGCGTGCACGTGGGCTACGAGTCCCTGTGTGCTACCTGTTACCTAGAAGAATCTGGCGGGGTGCTGAGCTAGGCATCCATTATTTTTCTGCAGGACGCTTGCGCTGTTTTATAAAGCTCTGTTAAGGTAGTAATCACGATTCAGAAGCCCAACGCTAAGCCCTTTGACTTGTTGGCTGGCAACCGCCTTTCGCAGACGGTGCCTTCAAAGGAAAATCGGTCACCCGGCTCAAATGATCCGGTGAAAGTAGCGATTATTTTAGGAGGCCCTCATGGGTCAGCTTTCTTTTTCTTCTTCCAATGCCGATGCAGAAACCAGCAAAGAATCTGTTGGTACCCGCTGTATTCTTCACACTGCCGGTCACGGAATTGTGCCTGCTGTTGGTATGAACGCTTCAAATATGGTGTGGGAGAAAGCCACTGTTACTGCTCATCGTGGCACCCGGTTGCGGCTGCAAACAGCGGATGGTGCATCTTACTTCTGGCACCACGACCCGCAGCGCGTGGCTTACCTGTGCGCTCCTGAAGCCGGTGATAACCCTGATAGCGAGACTGATGGGGAGGCGGCTTCAACGGAGCTGCTGTGGAATTCCACCTATAAACTTTTGGGCAGGCGTTTCGATCATGGTTTCGCACTGGCCCATCTTTCGGATAAACCGCTAGATGGCTGCGAACTAGCGTCCTCTCTTTCCTAGGAATCTTTCTTAGGAAAAGATAGATCAATATAAGGGGTGGTGGGCCAGGCTTTCTGGCCCACCACCCCTCTATTTTTTTTGGGGACTAATGGATAGTTTTAGTGAGGTGTGTGGAGGCTATGTGCTGTTAGCCTGGAATCACTATCGAGAAAGGAAAGACAATGAAGTCTTATACTGGACTGACACTTCTGGCTGCCACCGTTCTCTTGGCCGGGTGCGGCTCATCTGGCACAGGAACAGCAGATAATGAAAGGGTAACCCCACCTGCTTCGTCAGCTGCTGCAGCAAGTCCCTCGGCACCTACGCCGAGCCCGATGCCTTCGGTCTCTAACTCACATGATGCCCAGGCTGATCTAGTTGAGGTGGCTACTACTTTCCCGGTGGGTACGGAGGTGGCGGCCGATGAGAAAATAGGTATCTTGGTCAGCCCAACCGGCAATATTGGGTGTGACATCTGGGCGGTGGAGGGTTTCGCCCGGTGCGGCGTGAAGTCCTACTATGATGAGGCGAAGTACCCGACCGATGATATTACCGGCCCTGCCTGGGTCTTTGCGTTAGATGATGAGCTGGATGAGGTATCGCTGAATTCGCGTGGTGATGCCATGTTCTTCATGATGGGGGAGCATGAGGGTAGCGCCCCGCAGGTTGTTGAGTACGGTACGACTGCTACGTACGGTTCAATTCAATGCCGCTCTGAGGAGGAGGCGATGACCTGTACCAACACTAAAACCGGTCACGGTGTAACCATGAGCCGTGAAGGCTATTCAACCTTTTAGAGCCACTAATAAAAAAGCTGGTGACCTCCCTGAGTGGGAAGGTCACCAGCCTTTTTTATAATCTACTTACTTGAGCTTAGTCAGCTCACCGTTCAAGGTAGCACTCGGGCGCATTACCTTATCTGCCAGCTCGTCGGAGGGCTTGTAGTAGCCGCCCAGGTCCACGGGCTTACCCTGAACCTCCAGCAGCTCAGCCACAATAGCCTCTTCCTTCTCGCCCAGACCCTCAGCTAGCGGTGCAAAAGCCTCAGCCAGCTCGGTGTCCTCGGTCTGAGCAGCCAACTCCTCAGCCCAGAACTTAGTCAGATAGAAGTGTGAACCGCGGTTATCAATCTCGCCCACCTTACGTGACGGTGACTTGTTCTCGTTCAAGAAAGTGCCGGTCGCAGCGTCCAGAGTGTTCGCCAGAACCTGCGCACGCGCATTATCAGTAGTCTTTGCCAAGTGCTCGAAAGAAGCCGCCAGTGCCAGGAACTCACCCAGTGAATCCCAACGCAGGTGGTTTTCCTCCACCAACTGCTGAACGTGCTTGGGCGCAGAACCGCCAGCGCCAGTCTCAAACAGACCGCCACCGTTAATCAGCGGAACAATGGAGAGCATCTTCGCGCTGGTGCCTAGTTCGAGGATGGGGAAGAGGTCGGTCAGGTAGTCACGCAGAACGTTACCGGTCACCGAGATGGTGTCCTCACCCTTGCGGATGCGGTCAATGGAGAACTGAGTGGCAGCCTCGGGTGCCAGGATGCGGATGTCCAGCCCCTCGGTGTCATAGTCGTCCAGGTACTTGTTGACCTTAGCAATCAGGTTTGCATCGTGTGCGCGCTTCTCGTCCAGCCAGAAAACGGCGGGGGTCTGAGAATCGCGGGCACGGGAGACAGCTAGCTTGACCCAGTCCTGAACGGGGATGTCCTTGGTCTGGCAGGCGCGCCAAATGTCGCCAGCCTTCACGTCGTGTTCGATGAGCACATCGCCGTTGGATGCAACAATCTGCACCTTACCGGCTGCATCTAGCTGGAAGGTCTTATCGTGTGAGCCGTACTCCTCAGCCTTCTGAGCCATCAAACCAACGTTGGGCACGGTGCCCATGGTGACGGGGTCAAAGGCGCCGTTCTTACGGCAGTCGTCAATAACGGTCTGGTAAACACCGGAGTAGCAGGAATCAGGCAGGACAGCCAGGGTGTCAGCCTGCTGGCCCTCCTTGCCCCACATCTGACCCGAGGTGCGGATCATCGCGGGCATCGAAGCGTCCACAATGACATCTGAGGGGACGTGCAGGTTGGTGATGCCCTTATCTGAGTTGACGTACGCCAGCTCGGGGCCTTCTGCCAGGCCTTTCTCAATGAGGTCTCGGACCTCCTGCTGGATGTCGGCGGGCAGGGTCTCGATGCCGCTAATGATTGCTGCTAGGCCGTTGTTACCGTTGAGACCGGCCTCGTCCAGCTGCTTGCCGTACTTATCGAAGAGCTCGGAGAAGTAGGCGCGTACCACGCGGCCAAAGAGGATGGGGTCAGAAACCTTCATCATGGTTGCCTTGAGGTGCACGGAGAAGAGCACGCCCTCAGCCTTGGCGCGGACGATCTGCTCAGCCAGGAAGGCATCCAGCTTGGCGACGTCCATGAAAGTGCCGTCAATGATTTCGCCATCCAAAACGGGCAGAGATTCCTTGAGAACGGTTACGGTGCCGTCTTCTGCCACGTGCTGAATCTTCAGAGTGTCATCACCAGAGATAACCACTGACTTTTCGTTGCTGAAGAAGTCGTTCTGACCCATAGTGGCCACGTTGGTCTTGGACTCTGCGCTCCACGCACCCATGGAGTGAGGGTTCTTGCGCGCGTAGTTCTTGACCGATAGGGGAGCGCGGCGGTCAGAGTTACCCTCACGTAGCACGGGGTTAACTGCTGAACCCTTGACGCGGTCGTAGCGAGCGCGGACGTCCTTCTGCTCCTCGGTCTCAGCTTCATCAGGGTAGTCGGGGATGCCGTAACCCTGTGCCTGAAGCTCAGCAATAGCTGCCTTGAGCTGGGGCACGGACGCCGAGATGTTGGGTAGCTTGATGATGTTAGCTTCGGGGGTCTTAGCGAGTTCGCCCAGTTCGGTCAGCGCATCTGCAACCTGCTGGTCAGCGGGCAGAATGTCGCTGAACTGTGCCAAAATGCGGCCGGACAGCGAAATGTCGCGGGTCTCAACCTCAATACCGGCGGTAGCAGCGAAAGTCTCAACGATGGGCTTGAACGAGTAGGTGGCCAGCAGCGGCGCTTCGTCGGTGTGGGTGTAGATAATCTTTGCCATAGGGTGGTCTCCCTTGATCAGTTTTTAGGCAGGTACTGTTATTCAGAATACTATCTTGTGCCAACCCTCACATAATTTTACGAAGCGATAAGTCTATGTGTTGAGAAGAGCTGAATTAGCTCTGCCGCAGGGCGCTTGTGGGGTGAGCTGGCTTGGCCCTTCTGGCCGGTACTCTAGAAAGCATGTCTGTTATCCGTGTTTCAGCAGTAGTTTTTGTTAATGACGATATGGAGGTGCTGACCGTGCGCAAACGGGGCACCACCGGTTTTATGTTGCCCGGGGGTAAACCGGAACCGGGGGAAAGCTTTGCAGAGACAGCCGTGCGTGAAGTCTATGAGGAGTTGGGGTTGAGGATTTCTGTTCCCGGACTGCAGGAGATCGGCGTCTTTACCCAGCCCGCCCTCAACGAACCCGGAATGATGGTTGAAGCTCATGTCTATCTGGCGCCCATCGTTGATACCAGCTGGGGTAAGGTGCACCCGCAGGCTGAAATTGAGCAGATCCGCTGGGTTCACCCCGTTGCAGGAAACCTAGAACACCAGGCGCCGCTCAACACCGAGGCGGTCTTTCCTGCCCTGGTCGAGCAGTTTGAGGACTTCGATGTGCAGAAATCCCTGACCGTCTTTATGGGCTCGTCCATGGGAAATAACCCTGTCTTCTCGGTTGAAGCAAACCGGCTGGGGCTTGAAGCTGCCCGGCGCAGCGTCAGGTTGGTGTACGGCGGTGCGCAGATTGGTCTAATGGGGCAGATGGCAGGCGCTGCTCTCTCCGCGGGAGGCCACGTTCTAGGTGTCATTCCCGAATTCATGGTTCCTCTAGAAAAAGCGCATAAGAACCTCACCGAGCTAGTGGTCGTGGAAACCATGCACGAGCGCAAGGCTCGTATGGCAGAGGAAGGGGATGCTTTCGTTGCTCTGCCCGGTGGCCCCGGAACCCTTGAAGAATTTTTTGAAACCTGGACCTGGTACTACCTCAACCAGCATAATAAGCCTCTCTATCTGCTGAATGTGGGCGGTTACTGGAACCCGCTGATTGAGGCGCTCGAATCGATGGCGGACGCTGGCTTTGTGGATAGCCGCTATTTTGAGGCCTTAACGGTGGTGCAGGACGTGGATCAGCTGTTTGCGGAGCTGGGCTGGTAGCGGCAGCCTGGGGTGTCACTATAGAGGTGAGTTCGACTAAGAGAAATAAACTTTCTTGGGGGCTGTCCTTTTCTCTAGGGTGAGGGGTTGACGGGTGCCCCTTTCTAGGAAATACTTTACAAGTAAAGTAAATATTTTCGAAAGGCCCCGCCATGACTGCAGCCTCGCATGGAACTAACTTTCTGCCAGCAAATACCACCATGGGCACTGTCCGCCTGCGCGTCAAAGATCTAAAAGCTGTCTATGACTACTACACCCGTGGCGTGGGTTTAGTTGAACTGACTTCTGACCTGCCCGGCGTCCACCTAGGGTTGGGTAATCAGGTGTTGGTGACCCTTGAGCATGACCCTTCCCTGCGCGCCCCCGCCCGCACCGAAGCCGGCCTCTTCCACGTCGCAATTCTCTTTGACACCCCGCAGGATCTCGCTAGGTCACTCATTCGAGGCTTGACCTCCTACCGCAACCGATATGTAGGTTCAGGCGACCATCTGGTTTCCCAGGCTTTCTATTTTGCTGATCCAGAGGGCAACGGAGTTGAACTCTACATTGACCGCCCGCGCGACCAATGGCAGTGGTCTAACGGTGAGGTTTCTATGGACACTCTCCATATTGACCCCGTTGAATTTATTCGCCAACACTTGACCGATGAGCAGATCGCCTTGGCGGCAGAGACCCCAGCAGACTACGCAGGCACCGTGGGCCACGTGCACCTACAGGTGGGTGATGTGGCTACTGCTCAACAGTTCTATGTTGATGCCCTGGGCTTTGAGCGCACTGCCGGTTTGGGTAACGCCGCGGTTTTTGTCTCTGCTGGCGGCTACCACCACCACATGGCCATGAATGTCTGGAATTCCCTGGGTGCCAGCCCTCGCCAAAACACGCTGGGTCTAGGAGTGGTGAATCTTCACCTGCCGGGGGAGGGAGCGCTCGATGCGCTGGCTGACCGCCTGAAATACAAGGGCATTGCTACCACTTTTGATGGGCAATCGCTGAACTTCATGGACCCTTGGAATAATCAGCTGCGCGCTCACTCTGCCTGATGCGTAGCCGGTGACATTGAGGCCAGTGTCACTAGCGGGTAACTTGGTAGGCATGACAGAAACACCGCACAACACCGATTACCTGACCCAACTGATTGAACACCCCCGCATGGTCTCCCTGACCGCAGGCCGCGAGGGTAACCCTGTGCTGACCATCAACACCCTTAACAAGGACGGCGCCACGTATCGCCCCCGTCTCTGGGCACTGGAAAAGCACACTGGTCACAGTGGGCGCCCCTACCCGCTGACCGCACCCGACTCCGGGGCCAGCGTCCTCACCGTTACCGATGAAGGGACGCTCTACCTGAGCCTGGGCAAAGACGTGGACGAGGCCGACTCCGAGAGCCTCAAGGGAGTCTACCGGCTGCCTGAGCAGGGCGAACCTGAACTGGTCTTTACGTACCCCGGCGGTATCGACTCTCTAGTGGTGCGCGAGCGCGAGCAGGGAACCCGCTATATCTTTAGCGCCAAAGCCCACCGCGGTAGCTTGGAAGAACAGGCATCAACCCTGGACTCACGGAAGAAAACCGGCACCAGCGGGGTGCTCTACACCGAGTTCCCCACCCGCTACTGGGATCATGACTTGGGCACCGGCGTCCCCGCCCTCTTCGTCAAAGACGGGGACGGCGAACCTCGGCGCATAGAACTACCTGGCGGCACGCGCGCTCAACTCAGTGGCTTCACTGTTTGCCCCACCGGCAAACTGGTGGCAGTCAGCGTGGAAACCAAAGAACGCGGTATTTACCAGCGCTCCAGCGTCTGGCTACTAGACCTCGACGGCGGCAAGGAGCCCCAGCAGATTGCGGCAGCAGACGGCACCCATGACTACGACCCCGGGAGCTTCAACCCCGGCGGTACTGGGCTAGAAATTTTGAAGGTACGCCGCTGGAAACCGGGCCAGTCCATTAAGCTCAACGCTCACTACTATGACCTAACCAGCGCGAATCTCACCGAGTTGTCCAGCGATCTGGACCGCTGGTCCTCTAACCTGGTCTGGCTAACGGATACCGACTACGCCTTCGTCACCGATCACCTGGGGGCAACCGCTATCTTTACCGGTAGTATCGGCGGCAGCGAAACCCGCGCTCTGGTTGATGATGGCGCCAGCTACTTCTCCCATCTTGCCTATAACAGGGGGCAACTGGTGGCTCTGAAAAATAGTCACCAGCACTCTGCCTACCCGGTCAGTATTGACCCTGCCACCGGTGAGGTCACCCGCTTGGCCGCTCCCGCGCAGGAACTACGCGCTCCCGGGCGTCTGGAGCGTCTCACCAGTACCGCTGAGGATGGCACCCAGCTGACCAGCTTCCTTGCACTGCCAGAAAGCAGCGATGAAAAGAGTGACCCGCTGCCCCTGCTAGTCTTTGCTCACGGTGGGCCTTGGGGCTCCTGGAACTCCTGGAGCTACCGCTGGAACCCCTGGTACTTTACCCAGACTGGATACGCCGTGTTGATGCCAGACCCGGCAATCTCCACTGGCTACGGCCAACAGATGATTGACCGCGGTGGGGACGATTTGGGGGGCACCCCCTACCGGGACATCCTGCAGGTAATCGAAGAGGTAGCTGACCGCCCCGATATTCAGGGCGATAACGTTGCCTTCTCTGGCGGATCCTACGGTGGGTTTATGACTAACTGGGTGGCCGGGCAGGCTGGCACCCGCTTCAAGTGCTACGTCACCCACGCGTCCATCTGGGATTACCAGGCTATGTACTTTGTCTCTGATAACGGTGCCTGGCACGAGTGGAAACTCAGCGAAGGTGGGGAAGGCGATAGTATCTCACCGCGCCAGTTCGCTGCCAACATTGCTGCGCCCATGCTAGTCATTCACGGCGATAAAGACTACCGTGTGCCCATCGGCCAGGCCCACCACCTCTGGGCTGACCTGCAGCACCACTCACCCGAGCTGGGGCACAAGTACCTCTACTTCCCGGACGAAGGCCACTGGATTCTCAAGCCGGGCAACTCCCGTCTCTGGTATCAGGTCTTTGGCGCCTGGTTGGCGCAACACCTGGGTGGCCAGGAGTTCCAAGCACCTGAACTATTGGGCTAAAGCCCTTCTTTTGCTTTGCGCCGGCGTTTAACCAGCGAGACCGTCGGCGCAATGTTGATTGCTAACCACAAGGGGTTAGTAATGACAAAAAGCATAAAGAGCGTGCGCACCAGTGAGGACGCATCAGCAGGGATCACGAAATAGTTCAGAAGCAGAGTGGTACCGATATAGAGCACGGTGCCTACCACCACGTAAATCATGGCCCAGCGAAACTCAGAAGCGGACGCCGTGCCACGGTCATTCCAGTAATGGCGGTAAAAAAGCCGAACAGCGCGCCCAAAACCTACCTCTTCAGCAACGGCAGGCGCGCGGCGCTCGTCGGCCAGCTCGTCCTCAGTGAAACCGCCTGCGGCAAGAGCATCGGGGGTATCGTCACTCAGGGTCTCATAGACGAAGCTGGGGGTAGGATTTTTCTCAGACATACTCACCAGCCTACCCAAACCAGCCCCATAAATCATACGGAAAGATAGAGATGGCCACGCTACTGCTCACCTATTTCGGTGCCTTTGAAGGGGTACCCTACAATCCCACCCGGGTAGTTGCCCGCCGGGCTGCTGACCTGCTTGCCGTCAGCGCCCCAGATTTAACGGTGCACCTCAAGGAGCTCCCGGTTGAATTTGCCGGTTCTAGCCGGGCGCTCAGCGAAGCCTTAGATGCATATGAGCCCGATATCGCTATCAGCCTCGGTGTGGCGGCTGGGCGGGAGAAGGTCAGCCTAGAACGAGTGGCTATCAATCTAGATGCAGCGCGCATCGCCGATAACGCGGGTGCCCAGCTCAACGATACTCCTATCCATCTGGATGAGCCGGACGCCTACTTTTCTGCTCTGCCCACCCGCACCATTTATGAGGAATTGAACAGAACCGGGCTGCCGGTAGAGCTGTCCTACACAGCCGGGACTTTCGTCTGCAACCACGTCTTCTACGAATTGATGCACGCTACCCAGGGCAGTATTCCAGCTGGCTTCATCCATATTCCGCTCTCTCACCCAAATCATGCACCAGAAACCCTGAAGCAGGACGCCGGCGAGCCCATCCGTGCTCACGCTGATACTGGTGGGGTAGAAAGCGGCGAGCTGCCCACTCTCGCCGAGGGGCAACTCGCTGGCATCATTGAGCAGTCAGTGCTCATTACCGCAAGGGCGTGATGCGACTAGCTCTTAACCGCCCCGGTCTCGTACTATAAACCGACCATGGGGTATCAACTCGGGAATGACCCTATTACATACCACGGCGGCTGCTTTAGTCCCCGAGATGCAGGTGCTCGCTCATCCCGTCTCTACTTTGTCCTTGCCTGGCAAGGGCGGGCAGGAAGACTATAACACCTTAGCAATGGCTTCTATTTATAATCTTGGATCCAATATCGGCAGGTTCGACACCCTACTTGCTATTTTGCTGTTACTCTCAGCCCAAGGCATCTATCTCCTTGATGGGCCCCTGGCCGGATTATTGATGGGGGCAGGGGCCGAAGGCAAAGAAGAGAACTATGTCATCTAAAAAACTTCAGAATGTTACCAGCCCACAGATCCATCCAACTGACCCTCAACCTTTACCAACCGATAAGGCGGCTTTCATGCCTATACCCCCCGCTATCGAATTCAAGAACGTCACCAAGACCTATGGTGAGAACACCGTGGTCGATGATCTCAGCCTGAGCGTCCCTGCAGGAAAAATTACCGTTTTCGTGGGGCCGTCAGGCTGCGGTAAAACTACCTCCCTACGCATGATTAATCGCATGGTGGAGCACACCAGAGGCGAGATTCTGGTAGACGGTCAGCCCAATACTGGACGCCCCGCGCACGAACTGCGGCGGTCTATCGGCTACGTGCTGCAGCAGGCCGGTCTGATGCCCCACCGCACCATCGTCGATAACATCGCTACCGTTCCCGTGCTCAAAGGGGTCTCTACCAAAGAAGCTCGTGCCCAGGCACTAGAGCTATTGGAGAGGGTGGGGCTGGACCGATCCTTCGCGAAACGCTACCCCGCCCAACTATCGGGCGGTCAGGCCCAGCGTGTGGGAGTGGCCCGAGCCCTGGCCTCCGGATCTTCAATTTTGCTGATGGACGAGCCCTTCAGCGCCGTTGACCCGGTAGTGCGCAGCGACCTACAAAATGAGCTGCTGCGTCTGCAACGTGAGCTGGGGGTGACCATCATCTTTGTTACCCACGATATCGACGAGGCCATCACCCTGGGTGACCAGCTAGCAGTTTTTGCTCGCGGCGGGCGTATTGCCCAGTTCGGCACCCCCGAAGAAATCCTGCGTCAGCCTGCCGATGATTTCGTAGCCTCATTCGTGGGCCGCGACCGTGGCATGCGCCGCCTGACGTTTGCCTCAGCATCCGATGTCACCATTCACCCCCTTCAAGCTCTAGAGACCCCCTGGCAGAACTGGCAACTGAAGGTTGAGGACGGTAAACCTGCTGGCTGGCTCGTGGACGGGCGGTTGATCCCGGGAGGTTCCCTCTACCGCGAAGGAGCTAGCCTGCGCGATGCCCTAGATTCGGTGCTGTCTTCACCTTCAGGTTGGGGCGTTGCCGTGGATAATGAGGGCAAGCTGCTGGGCCTGCTCAAATCCGATGACGTTCTGGACGCCACGGAAACCGAACGCCAGCGTCGTTACGGAGTGGGCGCGTGAACTGGCTGTCTTCTAACCTCGACTATGTTGCGCAGTTAGCAGCTCTCCATGTATTGCAAGCCCTCATCCCGCTGGTGGCTGGCACACTGATTGCCCTGCCTTTGGCCCGTCTGGCGGTAGGACGCCGCCGCGACGGCCGTTCCACAGAACTGAGCACCACCGCCGGTAAGGTGCGCAGGGCTACGGTTATTAACTCTGCTGCCCTGCTCTATACCATCCCTTCGCTGGCACTCTTTGTACTCATGCCCCTCATCCTGGGCACCTCGATTACCTCCCTGCTCAACGTTTACGTGGCGCTTTCACTCTACGTGCTGGCCATGATGGTGCGCAGCTCCGTTGACGCCTTCGAATCCGTCTCACCCATCACCTTAGAAGCCGCCACAGCGATGGGCTACACCCCGGTCAGGCGTTTCTGGATGGTTGAACTGCCTCTGGCTATCCCCGTCATGGTCGCCGGTCTGCGGGTGGCTCTGGTCTCTAATATCTCCATGGTATCGGTGGGTGCCGTTATTGGCATTCAGTCCCTGGGCACCCTCTTCACCGACGGTTTGCGCCGCAACATTCCCGCTGAAATTATTGTGGGCATCGTTGGCACCGTCCTGCTCGCCCTCGTCCTAGACCGAGTGCTGGCAGCCCTGGGCGCCTGGAATACTCGCTGGAGGAAAGCATGAATATCTTTGAAAGCACCGCAGCCTGGTTTACTGCTGAGGGCGCCTGGGCAGGTGCCGGCGGTATCATCCAACGCACCACAGAGCACCTGGGCTACTCTGCGCTGGTGCTCCTCATTGCAGCCCTCATCGCTTTTCCGCTGGGTCTCTTAGTAGGTCACACCGGTAAAGGCGAAAACCTGGTGGTTGCACTCACCGGTGCCCTGCGTGCCCTGCCCACCCTGGGTCTTCTGACCCTGTTTGCTCTGTGGCTGGGGTTGGGGCTCACCGCTCCCATCGCAGCGCTCGTCATTCTTGCCATCTCACCTCTACTGGCAGGGGTTTACGCCGGAATTGCAGCAGTAGATCCAATCACCGTGGACGCCGCTCGTGCCCAGGGAATGACCGAATGGCAGATCTTGAGTCGGGTAGAAATTCCCCTGGCCCTGCCCCTCATCTTCGGCGGAATCCGTAACGCCGCTTTACAGGTGATTGCTACCGTCACCATCGTTGCCTATATCAACCTGGGTGGTCTGGGTCGTTTCCTCATTGACGGGTTAGCCGTGCGCGACTACTCCCGTATGGTGGGCGCGGTTCTTCTGGTCGCCGCCCTCGCCCTGCTGGTAGATCTTCTGCTCGCAGGTCTACAACGCCTCACGACTCCCGCCGGAACATCCTAGGACACCCTCATGAATATTTCTTTGAACACCACCTCCCTGAACCGACGCCGGTTCCTTGGCGTCCTGGGCATCGGGGCAAGCGTGAGCGCCCTGAGCGCCTGCGGCATCTCCGGGGAAACAGCCTTCGGCACCGGTACCCAGGGCGGGCCCATCATCGTTGGGTCAGCCGACTTTCCCGAATCCCAAATCATCGCTGAAATCTACGCGGCGGCACTCAATCAGCGGGGCATATCAGCTGAAACCCACCCCGCTATAGGCGCCCGTGAAGCCTACATCGGTGCCCTGCAAGAAGGGTCGGTGGGCGTGGTCCCTGACTACTCCGGTAACCTGCTGCTCTACTTCGATGCCCAAAGCACCGCGGTCACCGCTGAAGAGATTATTGCTGCCCTGCCCCAAGCACTGGGTGAGACCTTATCCGCTCTGAAACCCTCAACCGCGGAGAACAAAGACTCCATGGTAATTACCTCCCAGACCGCGCAGAAGTTGGGCCTGCGTAGCCTGGATAACTTATCAGAACACAACCGTCAACTGGTGCTAGGTGCACCCCCAGAATTCGCAGAGCGAGGCTATGGACTGCCCGGCCTAGAAAAAAACTACGGTTTCACCCCGCAATCTTTTGAGCCCATCAACGATGGTGGCGGCCCCCTGACCGTCAAGGCACTGCTGGATGACCAGGTACAGATCGCTGATCTCTTCTCCACCGACCCAGCCATCATCGCCAACGACCTGGTAGTGCTAGAAGACCCCAAGAACAACTTCCTGCCCCAGCAGGTACTGCCAGTCATCAACGGTGAGCTTGTCTCATACGCCGCAGCGCAGGTGCTGAACGAGGTCTCAGCGGCGCTCACCACCGAGGATTTGATCGCGCTCAACACCCGTGTTTCTGGCGAAGAAAAGGCTAACCCTGCCACCGCCGCCCAGGATTGGGTTGGCGAAAAGCTCTAGACACGCACTGCTAGACAAAAGGTGCCCGGTTCATAAGAACCGGGCACCTTTTTAGTTTTAGCTACTTGTGACTGAGCGTTTACTTGCGGTTGTTCAGGTAGAACTCAATCAGACTCTGGGTTGAGGAGTCCTGCTGAGCCAGGACCTCGCGGTCACCGCTCACAGCGGGTGCCAACTGCAGGGCGAGCTGCTTGCCCAGTTCAACGCCCCACTGGTCGAAGGAGTCGATGCCCCAGACGACACCCTGCACGAAAGTGATGTGCTCATAGAGGGCAATGAGCTGACCCAGAACTGACGGGGTCAACTGGGAGGCCATGATGGAGGTGGTGGGGCGGTCACCGGAGAAGACACGTGCGGGTACAATCTCTTCGGCGGTGCCTTCAGCGCGTACCTCATCAGCGGTCTTGCCGAAGGCTAGTGCCTTGGTCTGGGCGAAGAAGTTAGCGAGGAAGAGCTCGTGAACATCCTGCTCGCCATCCTTGGTGGGGTGCACCGGGTTGGCGAAGGCAATGAAATCAGCGGGGATTAGGCGGGTGCCCTGGTGAATAAGCTGGTAAAAGGCGTGCTGGCCGTTGGTGCCGGGCTCGCCCCAGAAAACCTCACCGGTCTCGGTGGTGACAGGGGTGCCATCCGCGCGTACCGACTTACCGTTGGATTCCATGGTCAGCTGCTGCAGGTAGGCGGGGAAACGATGCAGGTACTGGTCATAGGGTAGGACGGCGTGGGTTTCGGCACCCAGAAAGTTGACGTTCCAGATGTTCAGCAGACCCATGAGAGCAGGGACGTTCTCTGCCAGGGGAGCGGTACGGAAGTGCTCATCCATAGCATGGAAGCCAGCCAGGAACTGCTCAAAAACATCGGGGCCCAGCACGATCGCCAGGGGAGTGCCGATAGCTGAGTCAACGGAGTAGCGGCCGCCCACCCAGTTCCAGAAACCAAAAGCATTCTCGGGGTCGATACCGAAATCAGCGACCTTATCCAGGGCGGTAGAGACGGCGACGAAATGGGCTGCAACGGCGTCCTTCTCATCCTTGCCTTCCAGCGCCCCGGCTTGGCGCAGATTGGTCAGCAACCACTCGCGGCAAACACGTGCGTTGGTCAGGGTCTCCAGAGTGCCAAAAGTCTTGGAAGCAACGATGAAGAGGGTGGTTTCTGGGTCCAGGTCAGCCACGGTCTCAGCGGCGTCGGTGGGGTCAATATTGGAGATGAAACGAGCGGTCAAGCCGGGCTGAGCGTAGGGCTTGAGAGCTTCGTAGACCATGACGGGGCCCAAGTCAGAGCCGCCGATACCGATATTAACCACGGTTTCGATCTGCTGGCCGGTGATGCCGGTCCACTCACCTGAACGTACACGGTCAGCGAAGTCGTAGACCTTGGCAAGAACCTCGTGAACGTCCTCATCCACGTTCTGACCGTCCACAATCAGCGGGGGCTGGGCATCAGCAGGGCGGCGCAGTGCCGTGTGCAGGACGGCGCGGTCCTCGGTGACGTTGATGCGCTCACCGGCGAACATGGCAGCCCTGCGGTCTTCTAAATTAACTTCGCCTGCCAGCTTCATCAGCAGGTCAAGTGTTTCATCAGTAATGAGGTTCTTGGAAAGATCAACGTGCAAATCTGCGGCGGTGAAGCTGAGCTTGTTAGCGCGCTGGGCGTCCTGCTCAAACCAGGTGCGTAGGTTGGCATCCAAACCCTGGCTGTGAGCGTCCAGTGCCTTCCACGCGGTGGTGGTGACGGGGTCAACGATGGTGTTAACAGACATGTGCCTGCATCTCCCTTGCTGTTATGGGTTACTTGTTTCCATCTTATGTTGGATTGGTGGGATTTTGATGTTTTTCGTGTGGTTTTTTGTGGTTTTGACGGTAAATTCTAGCCAGAAATTATCAGTAGTGTTATGGTTGTTGCCAGTGAGTGCCTCAACCTCGAGACCTAAGCCAAGGGGCAGGGGAGGGCACTTTTTAATGTGTAAAGACGACGACAAACATACAGACTGCATACTAAAGGAATAGATACATGACTACTTCTCAGAACCAAACCCCGCCCGGTGCGGGCGTAGACCTGCGGAAGGGAGGCCTGAGTAAGGAGCAGCGTCAAAATATGCGTGAGGGCAATCTTGCTCCCAAGGTTTTCTGGCCCGCCGCAGCCATCATGGTGCTTTTCGTTGGTCTGACTATAGCCTTCCCTCAACGTGCAAAATCAATTTTTGACGCCCTGCAGACGGACGTCATCAACTACTTTGGTTGGTACTACGTTGCCATCGTCGCCTTCTTCGTGGTTTTTGCCCTCTACTTAGGGTTCTCCCGCATGGGCGACATCAAACTGGGTGATGATGACGACGAGCCAGCCTACACCTTCACCACATGGTTTGCTTTCCTCTTCGCTGCTGGTATGGGCATCGGCCTGGTCTTCTACGGCGCGACCGAACCGCTGATGCACTATGTTGACCCCCGCCCCGGTGTAGAAGGCGGCAGTAAAGAGCAGATAGCGCAGGCGGCCATGAGCCAGTCCTTCCTGCACTGGGGACTACACCCCTGGGCTATCTACGTAATTGTGGGCCTTGCGATTGCCTACTCAGCTCACCGCCTCAAACAGCCCCTCTCTATTCGTTACTCCCTCAAGCCGCTGCTGGGCGACCGTGTCACCGGCAACTGGGGCAACCTCATTGATATCGTTGCCCTGGTGGGCACCCTCTTCGGTGTCGCCACCTCTCTTGGGCTGGGCGTGATGCAGATTGCAGCGGGTCTTGGCTACCTCAACATTCCGGCTGAGGGTAACCTCTGGCTAATTGGCATCATCCTGGTGCTCATGGGAATTACCCTCTTCTCTGTAGTCACCGGCCTTGAGAAGGGCATGAAGTGGCTCTCAAACGGCAACCTGATTCTGGCGGCTATCGTCTGTATCTTTGTGTTGCTGGTCGGCCCCACCCTCTTCATCTTCCGCGAGTTCATCGGTTCCCTCGGTCACTACCTACAAAATATTGTGGCCATGACCTTCGAAACCCTGGCCCTTTACGGCGTGGACGGCGAACAGTTCCAGGCTGCCTGGACTACCTTCTACTGGGGCTGGTGGATCTCCTGGTCGCCCTTCGTGGGCATGTTCATCGCCCGCGTCTCCAAGGGACGCTCCGTGCGTGAGTTCGTCACCGGCGTCCTGCTGGTCCCTGCCCTAACCTCCTTCTTCTGGTTCTCTGTGCTCGGCGGCACCGCCTTGCACCAGGAGCTCTTCAGTGGCGAGACCCTCAGGAATGCTGACGGCAGCGTCTCCGCTGAGCACGCTCTCTTTGAGATGTTCAGCAACCTGCCCGGCGGTGTTGTTCTAACCGTTGGTGCAGTTTTGCTGATTACCGTCTTCTTTGTGACCTCGGCTGACTCAGGCGCTCTGGTGTTGGGTATGCTGTCCACCAACGGCTCACCCGAGCCCAAGACCTGGATCCGTGTCTTCTGGGTCTGCGTAGCTGCAGTAACCTCTATCTCCCTGATTATTGTGGGTGGTAGCGAAGCGCTCTCCGCCATCCAGACCATCGCGATTCTGACCGCTCTGCCCTTCTCAGTTGTCATCATCCTGATGTGTATCTCGCTCTATAAGGCACTAAGCGTTGAGCACCGCCTCTTTGTGCGCGCTCAGCGACGCAACGCCCGCGAAGAGCTGATGGACTCGGTGACTGACCGCGTGGACGAGCACCTTGATAGCCACTTCGATGCAGCCCTCGACAAAGCCGTAGAAGCTAAGGTTGAAGAAGCGGTTGAAGAAGCGGTTGAGAAAGCAGTAGATGAGGTCAACGTTCAGATCTCAGCGAACACAGCAGCAATCGATCAGATTCGTACTTCCACCGGTGCAATCCCCGTCGTTACTCCTAAGACACAGGAAAAGCCCTGGGATAAGTAACCCACCTCATTAAAATGAGTTATTGTGGCGGCGTCCTTTTCTACTCACTTGTACCTCAAGTAGTCAGAAAGGGGCGCCGCACCTCTATAAATATGTGTTCCACGTGATAGTTCCACTTGAACCGTGGGGCGGTATACTCAGAACGAAAGCCCAAAAGCACCCGGCTCTCTTTAATGAGCGTTCGGTGAGCTCCGGCGTCCTTTTACCCTAGATAAAGCGAGATATTTTACGCATGTCTGAAACTCAGAACACCGCTTCACGTAGCGACCTTCGCAACGTGGCAATCGTGGCTCACGTTGACCACGGCAAGACCACCATCGTTGATGCGATGCTCAAGCAGACCAACGCCTTCTCAACCCACGGCGACGTTGAAGATCGAGTCATGGACTCCGGTGACCTTGAAAAAGAAAAGGGCATCACCATTTTGGCCAAGAACACCACCGTGTTCTACTCAGGCCCTGCAGCTAACGGTGAGACCATCACCATTAACGTGATTGATACCCCCGGCCACGCTGATTTCGGTGGTGAGGTTGAGCGCGGCCTGTCTATGGTAGACGGCGTTGTTCTGCTGGTGGACGCTTCAGAAGGCCCCCTGCCCCAGACCCGCTTCGTTCTGCGCAAGGCACTTGCAGCTAAGTTGCCCGTCATCCTGGTTGTTAACAAGGTTGACCGCCCCGATGCGCGTATCGATGAGGTTGTTGGCGAGTCAATGGACCTGCTGCTGGGTCTTGCTGGCGACCTGGCGGACGAGGTTCCCGACCTAGACATTGACGCTCTGCTCAACGTGCCCGTTGTCTACGCTTCCGGTAAAGCTGGCGCTGCTTCACTGAACCAGCCCGCTGACGGCGCCCTGCCCGATAACGAAGATCTGGAACCCCTCTTCCAGACCATTCTTGAGCACGTCCCTGCCCCCACCTACAACCCCGATGAGGTTCTACAGGCACACGTTACTAACCTTGACTCCTCACCCTTCCTGGGTCGCCTGGCGCTGCTGCGTATCTTTAACGGCACCCTGAAGAAGGGTCAGACCGTTGCCTGGGTACGCCAGGACGGTCAGACCAAGAACGTACGTATCTCAGAACTTCTTGCTACCAAGGCGCTGGAGCGTGTTCCCGCTGAATCAGCTGGCCCCGGTGAAATCGTGGCTGTTGCCGGTATCGAGGACATCACCATCGGTGAAACCTTGACCGACTCAGAGAACCCCAAGCCCCTGCCCCTGATCAAGGTTGATGACCCCGCAATCTCCATGACCATCGGTATCAACACCTCACCTTTGGCCGGTAAGGTCAAGGGCGCTAAGGTAACCGCGCGTCAGGTCAAGGACCGTCTTGATAAGGAACTGATCGGTAACGTATCCCTCAAGGTTCTTCCCACCCAGCGTCCTGACGCCTGGGAAGTGCAGGGCCGTGGCGAGCTCGCCCTGGCGATTTTGGTTGAGCAGATGCGCCGCGAAGGTTTCGAGCTGACCGTCGGCAAGCCCCAGGTCGTGACCAAGGTTGTGGATGGCAAGGTCCACGAGCCCATGGAACACATGATTATCGATGTTCCCGAAGAATTCCTGGGCGCAGTTACCCAGCTCATGGCAGCTCGTAAGGGCCGCATGGAGAACATGGCAAACAATGGCACCGGCTGGGTCCGCATGGAATTTGCCGTCCCTGCCCGTGGTTTGATTGGTTTCCGCACCCAGTTCCTCACCGAGACCCGCGGTGCTGGTATCTCTAGCTCCTACGCCACCGGCTACGAGCCCTGGGCTGGCACCATCGAGTACCGCACCAACGGCTCCATGATTGCCGACCGCGCAGGTGTTGTGACCCCCTACGCCATGATTAACCTGCAGGAACGCGGATCCTTTTTCGTAGAACCCACCACCGAGGTTTACGAGGGAATGATTGTTGGCGAGAACTCCCGTGCGGATGACATGGAAGTCAACATCACCAAGGAAAAGAAGCTCACCAATATGCGTTCGGCATCGGCTGATAACTTCGAAAACCTGACCCCTCCCCGCAAGCTGACCCTCGAAGAGTCCCTCGAATTTGCCCGTGAAGACGAGTGCGTTGAGGTGACCCCCGAGGCAATCCGCATCCGCAAGGTCGTGTTGAACGCCAACGAGCGCGTCCGCGAGGCACGTAAGCGCGCACGCGCCTAACGAGGCAGAGGTAGCCATCATAGCTACCCACTAGCAACAGGGGAGTAGGGTAAACCTGCTCCCCTGTAGCTGTACCAGCTAGGCATCCTAGCCCGGCAAAAGCACAGAGAATGAGGACGTTTTGAGTCAGGACAACACCCCCTACTACCCGGTAGCCGGTGAACTTATTACGGAGACCGCAGTTGATACCCTCGCCCCGGCAGGTAAGTCATCGGGAGAGACCGTCTTTCTATTTGTGCACGCCCACCCAGATGATGAATCATCATCCACAGGTGCCACCATGGGGGCCCTTGCTAAGGCTGGCGCCCAAGTGCACCTCTTGACCATGACCCGCGGGGAAATGGGGGAGGTTATCGACCGTTCCCTCGCCCACCTTGAAGCTGAAAACCCCGCGAACACCGATGGGGGAGTAGCCCTGGGCAAACTGCGCACCGCTGAACTAAAACAAGCGCTAGCTGCTCTGGGCATCACACAGCATACTTTTCTGGGAGAAGGGAATGCCAGGGCCACCCAGACCCCACCTCTTTACCGTGACTCTGGCATGACCTGGGGGGAAGACGGTCGAGCTGCCCCCAACCCCCTCGCCGCACCCGACTGCCTAACTCGCACCTCTCTAGAGCCCCAAGCCGAGGCTATCGCCGCACTGATAGAGCAGGTTCGCCCCGACGTCCTAGTGACTTATGATGCGGACGGCGGCTACGGGCACCCCGACCACAAGCGCACCTATGAAGCAACACAGGCTGCTGTTGAGCTGCTTAAAGGTTCGGACGCCGCACCCACCCTTTTCTGGGGTATCGAGGGTGAAGCTGATGCAACAGATACCCGGCAACAGGCTGTCATTACCGGGGACCTGGTGCGTAAACGCGACGCTATGGCGGCGCACGCCACCCAAATCACCATCACTGGAGATACCACCTTCGAATACTCCAACGGAGTGCCCCAACCCATCTCAGCCGTCGAAACCTACCGGCTCCTTGGCGGTGAAATTGAGGGGATTAAGCCAGCACCTCTCACCGCACACCAGAACTCATCAGAGACCCAAGAAGAACCCCCTGGGGTTATCAATAGTCTGATTACCTCCATAGCCCTAGGTCTGCTCGCAGGTTTTTCAGGCACCATATATCATTCCTGGATTTGGTACATCAATCAAGACCTTTGGGTGCCCTGGGGCGCCTTGCTGGGCTGCCTGACCGTCTTCTTTGCCGCAACATGGTCTACCCTGCACACCCGCAAAAATTGGACTGCAGCACTGGTTGGCTTCACCGCCTTCACCCTCATCAGTATCTTTGCCTATGCCAAGGGCAACTCCATGTTGGTCTACATTAACCCCATCAATCCGCCGGGAATAGCCGGAACCCTCTGGGCGATGGGATCCCTGGTCGCAGCAACACTATCCCTCATCGCTACCACCCGCTACCGCCTCAAACGCGGTTAGATGCGGCGACTAAGGTTACATATTTTGACTGTTGCCTAGACCACAAAAATAAGCTCCATAGGCATGCACCCTATAAACTAGAGCACAGAACAAAACCTACCCAGCGCACCAGCCCCCACCCGCGCCCAGAAAGGCAGAGATGACCTACGTTATCGCCCAGCCCTGCGTCGACGTCAAAGACCGTGCATGCGTCGAAGAATGCCCCGTCGACTGCATCTACGAAGGCGAACGCTCCCTCTACATTCACCCTGATGAATGCGTGGACTGCGGCGCCTGCGAACCCGTTTGCCCCGTAGAAGCCATCTACTACGAAGACGACGTCCCCGAAGAATGGGAAGACTACACAGCGGCTAACGCCGACTTCTTTGACGACCTGGGCTCACCCGGTGGTGCAGCCCGCATGGGCCTCATCGAAAAGGACGTCCCCTTTATCGCTGCTCTGCCCCCACAAAACCAGGGCTAAATAGCTTTCTACCCCTCTCCTCCCCTAACAGGGTGAGGAGAGGGGCTTTGCTTTTAAGCTCGCAGTAGCCCAATGGTGCCACATCCGCTCTGCAACCGTGCCAGCATTCGAGCAGCTGCCAGCCGGGCCGCGGCGTCCTTGCGTAGACTAGGGACAGAACAGAACGTAGCCTAGTGAAGGAAAACCTATGAGCGCCTTTGGCCTTTCTCTGCCCGACTACCCCTGGGACACCATGGCTCCTTACTTGGAAACGGCTAAGGCGCACCCGGACGGATTGGTCAACCTTTCCATTGGCACTCCCGTGGACCCTACTCCTGCTGTTATTCGGGATGCCTTAGCAGCGGCCACTGACGCTCACGGTTACCCCACCACGCACGGCACTGTGCAGGTGCGTCAGGCGATTGTGGACTGGTTTAACCGCCGCCGCGGAGTGCCAGGTTTGAGTGTCGAGCAGGTTATGCCGACCATCGGTTCCAAGGAATTGGTCGCCTGGTTGCCCTTCCTCCTGGGGTTGGGGGAGGGAGATGTGGTGGTGCGCCCCTCCGTTGCTTATCCCACCTATGATATTGGTGCTCAGCTGGCTGGTGCCACTGCTGTTGCAGCTGATTCTCTCGATGAGCTGGACGCCGATACCCGCGCCCGGGTGCGTCTGGTCTGGGTTAATTCACCCGCAAACCCCACCGGTATTGTCCGTGGTGTTGATGAGCTAAAGAAGCTGGTTGATGACGCCCGCAGCCTCGGTGCTGTGGTCGCCTCTGATGAGTGCTATGCAGAGCTGGGTTGGGGTGAGTGGGACACCCAGCGCGGTGGAAAGCTTGTGCCCTCCATCCTTGATTCTCGTGTGTGCGGTGAGAGTCAGCAGCTGGTTTTCTCGGTCTACTCCCTTTCAAAGCAGTCCAACTTTGCTGGCTACCGAGGTGCTTTTATCGCTGGGGACGCAGAGATCATGCCCAACCTCATTAATTCTCGTAAGCACGCAGGCATGATTGTGCCAGCCCCCGTGCAGGCTGCTATGGCAGCTGCGCTCAATGACGATGCCCATGTGGAAGCGCAGAAGGATCTCTACCGTGCCCGCCGTGACCTACTGCTGCCAGCTGTGCAAAAGTTCGGGCTGACCGTTGAAAATTCTGAGGCCGGTCTTTACCTCTGGGCGACTGCCGGTGAAGATACCTGGACGACTGTTCAACGCTTTGCTGAGCTGGGTATCCTTATTGGTCCAGGAGTTTTCTACGGTGAATCAGGTGAGGGCTATGTGCGCCTAGCACTCACCGGTTCTGACTCAGATATTGAGAAAGCAGCAGCTCGTCTAAAAACTGCATAAACAGCGGTTTTAGAGGTCTTATTAGGGCGTAATCTTTTACCCTACCTCTCCTCTGAATGTGACCTCACCCATGGTTCTGTTGTAATGTGAACCATAGATGACATGCGTACGCGTGCGGTGTGGCTCTCAACGGTTGAAAGCCACACCGCTCTCTATGAAATCCTCTCTAGCGATTCGTGTACGTTTGACCTCACACACCAGGAGGAACAATGACAGAAAACCACGCGACCCTCAGCTATCAGGGCAAGGAACTGCCGCTGGCAGCGGTGGAAGCAACCGAAGGTAACGGTGCCTTCGAAGTAGCTGGCATGCTTAAAGAGACCGGTAAGGTAGCCTACGACCCCGGCTTCATGAATACTGCTAACGCAAAATCAGCGGTGACCTATATTGACGGTGACGCCGGAATCCTGCGTTACCGCGGCTATCCCATCGAAGAGCTGGCGGAGAAATCAAGCTTCATCGAAACCGCTTACCTGCTGATTTATGGGGAGCTTCCCACCGCTGATCAGCTGGAAGAGTTTGACCAGATGATCCGCCGCCACACCATGGTGCATGAGGATTTCAAGACCTTCTTCAACGGCTTCCCCCGTGATGCCCACCCCATGGCTGTGCTGGCGTCCAGCGTTTCAGCTATGTCTACCTTCTACTCAGATTCACTGGATCCTTTTGATCCGCGCCAGGTAGAGATTTCTACCTTCCGTCTGCTCTCCAAGGTTCCTACCCTGGCGGCTTATGCTTACAAGAAGTCCAAGGGCGAGCCCCTGATTTACCCCCGCAATGAGCTCAATTACTCAGAGAACTTCTTGCGCATGTGCTTCGGTTTCCCCACTGAGGAATACGAAGTTAACCCCGTGCATGCTAAGGCTCTTGACCTTCTGCTGCTCTTGCACGCAGACCACGAACAGAACTGTTCCACCTCCACGGTGCGCCTCGTAGGTTCATCTAACGCCAACATGTTTGCCTCGGTCTCCGCCGGCATCAACGCTCTCTACGGCCCCCTGCACGGGGGTGCCAACGAAGCTGTGCTGAAGATGCTGACTCAGATCCAGCAGGAGGGCATCAGCCCTGAGGACTTCATGGAGAAGGTCAAGCGTAAGGAAGACGGTGTGCGCCTCATGGGCTTCGGTCACCGCGTCTATAAGAACTACGACCCCCGTGCCCGCCTTACCAAGAAAACCGCTGACGAGGTGCTTGAGACCCTGGGTGGCAATAACGAGCTGTTGGATATTGCTATGCGCCTTGAAGAGAAGGCACTGAACGATGACTACTTCATTGAGCGTAAGCTCTACCCCAACGTAGACTTCTACACTGGCATGATTTACAAGGCGATGGGCTTCCCCGAGAAGATGTTCACCGTTCTCTTTGCCCTGGGCCGTATGCCCGGCTGGATCGCCCAGTGGACCGAAAGTATGCAGGACCCCGACCGTAAGATCGGACGCCCCCGCCAGGTCTACATTGGCGAAAACGAGCGCCACTACCCGGGTGCGTAAACCTAGGGTTTAACAGCTAAAGCCGGCCCCCTTATGGGGGCCGGCTCTTTTTATTTAGCCACGATTTATTTAGGCTTCGTAACCGTTGGGGTTGTTCTTCTGCCAGTTCCAGTGATCGCGCACCATAGTCTCAATGTCGCGGTGGGCGCTCCACCCCAGGTCAGAGAGGGCAGCTGAGGGGTCAGCGTAGGAGACGGCGACGTCGCCGGGGCGACGGTCCACCATCTTGTAGGGAAGCTCCTTGCCTGCAGCCTTCTCAAAGGCATGCAGAACTTCGAGAACCGAGTAGCCGTTGCCGGTGCCCAGGTTCCAGGTATGCAGGCCCTGATGGCTGGTGATATAGTCCAGCGCCTTGAGATGGCCATCTGCCAGATCAGAGACATGGATGTAGTCGCGCACGCCGGTGCCATCAACGGTGGGGTAGTCGTTACCAAAAATATTTAGGTGCTCGCGGCGGCCCACAGCTACCTGGGCGATGAAGGGCACCAGGTTATTGGGGATACCTGCGGGGTCCTCACCAATACGGCCGGACTCGTGTGCGCCTACCGGGTTGAAGTAGCGCAGCAGGGCGATGTTCCACTTGGGGTCAGATGCAGCAAGGTCGACCAGCATATCTTCGATGTGCTCTTTGGTGCGGCCGTAGCAGCTCTGAGCATCCATGTTGATTTTTTCGGTCAGCGGCATGGACTCCGGCTCACCGTAAACGGTAGCTGATGAAGAGAAAACGATGGAGGTGCAGCCAGCCTCTTCCATGGCGTAGAGCAGGTTGAGGGTACCGGTCACGTTGGTCTGGTAGTACCAGAGGGGCTTTTCAGCTGACTCGCCCACGGCCTTGAGACCCGCGAAGTGGATGACTGCATCTGGCTTGACCAGGTTGAAGAGCTGCTTCATCTCGGGCAGATCCAGCAGATCAACCTTGCGAAACTCTACGGTCTTTCCGGTCAGTTCTTCAACACGAGCCAGCGACTCCATGGAGGAATTGGAGAGGTTGTCCATGACGGTGACCTCGTGCCCAGCGTTGAGCAGTTCAAGGACGGTGTGCGAGCCGATGTAGCCGGCGCCGCCGGTAACGAGAATTTTCACGTATTCCCCTCAATTAAGGTGTGGTTATTTGTGATGTTTCTAGCTTAGCGGCTTAGTAGCACAGCGGCGGGGTTTGGCACACAGATGTGGGCACATGCACGGACAATGACGCCCCGCCCGTGCGGTTCTTGTCGGAACCGTTCACAGGCGGGGCGTCCTCAGCGAGAAGCTGATGCCCCGGCGCCTAGGCGAGCTTTTACTGCTTGCCCTTGCGAGTGGCTCGCATGGCAATACCTCCGATTACTAGTAGCAGGAGAGCAACAGCGAGCAGAGTGAGCAGCGGAGCGCCCGTATGGGCCAAGAAGCGCTTGGGCGTGGAGCTTGCCGCAGCTTGTTGGTTGCCTGTGGCTTCACCTGATGTTGCTACCGGTGTGGGAGCTTCCTCGCTGGGGGCAGAGGTTGGCTCATCGGTAGGTTCAATACTGGGCTCTGCAGTGGGTTCTGCGGTGGGCGGAGCAGTGGGCTCTGCAGTGGGTTCAGCTGATGCTGAAGGTTCGGGGGTCTGACTGGGAGTAGGAACAGGGCCCACGCTGTGATCTAGTGAGCTGGTCCCGACCGTCCAGTTCTTGACGAAGAAGTCGGCGGGGTCAATGGTCTTATTGGCTGCCGCCCAGTCGATCATCAGATCGCGGACGGCCTTCTGCTCCTCATAGACAATGGGAGCTGAGGTCACGTGTGGGTAGCCCGAGCCACCGCTCCAGCGGTAGTTGTTAAGAGCCAGAATGACCTTCTGGTCATCGGCCAGGGGCGAGCCGTCGGCAAGGGTTAGATTCTCAATTCTTTGGCCCACAGGCTGGGAGATGTTGATGTGGTAGTTAACGCCAGAAAGCACATCGTAGGAGTAGTCCGGAATACCGCGGGTCGCACCGTCGTAGAGAGCATTGGTGACCGTTGACCAGTCCTCAATGACTGCTCCAGGCTCCTGCTGCTGATAGTAGCGTGCCGAGTATTCCAGGTAGTCCCGTAGCTGGGCTCCGGTCAGTTCAACCGCATAAAGGGTGTTGTCATAGATGTAGAGTGAGGCCATATCAGCGATAGTCACAGGGCCCTGCTTGAAAACGGCAGTGCGTGAGAAAGGTGATGCCTCAGCAATCAGCGGTAGATCAGCGTAGGGGGTGCCTTCCAGTGCGCGTGCTACCTCATCGGTTTGTACACGGTTGATGAAGTCCAGCACCGCGGTGTCCTCCCAAGCAGAGGTAGCTGCCGGCATGTCTTCGGTAGCCTGGGCAACCACGGTCTGCACCCACTGGGTGGTTTCCGTGTGATAGGGCTCAATAGCCGCGCGGATACGCGGGTCGGCAGCGTAGTTACCGGCAGCCAGCGGCGCGGCGGTAGGACGCCCGGTCTCGTCCCACTTAACTTCAATCTCCCCATCGGCATCTTTCGTCAGGGGAAGGGTCACTTCAGAGAGGAAGCGAGCCCAGTAGCCCGGCTGGGTGAAGAGCACCGGCTCCCCGTTTTTATTGGTGAAATACTCTTGAACCTTGTTGGTGACGTGGGAGTGTCCGCCTACCACCACATCAACATCCGTGGACTGTTCAGCGACCGACTGGGCAATGTTTTCGTTGAGATCAGCAGGGTTGTAGGTATAACCGGTAGCATCCAGACCGGTATGAGCAAGCACGATAACCACATCAGCGCCAGCCGCTTTCACCTTGGGTGCCCATTCAGCAGCGGTGGCAGCGGTGTCCCTAAACTCGAGGTTGCCCTCAACGGTTGCCTTATCCCAGACCCTCACCCCGGGGGTTACTACACCAATGACGCCAACCTGAACGGTCTCACCACCCACGGTTTTATTGATCATGGTATAGGGCTCATAGGCGGGCTGGCCGGTGCGGGCATCAATAACATTGGCAGCCAGCAGAGGCATAGCAAGGCTGTCCTTATACTGGGCGGATGCCTGCAATCCGTAGTTGAATTCGTGGTTTCCCACCACACCCGCGTCATACCCCAGCAGGTTAAAGACCGACGCCATGGGGTCCACTGTGCTTGCCGAACGGTTCTTCTGGTAGTAGGTGGCCAGGGGATTGCCTTGGTTAGCGTCCCCATTATCGAGCAGGACGGTGGAGTCTTCACCCTTTGCACTGCGCGTCTGTTCGATGGCGGTTGCTAGGTGTTCCATACCCAGCGCCTTATCCCCAGTGCCGTAAGGCTCTCCGGTGAAGTAGTCATAGTTCAGTTGCCGCCCGTGAATATCGGTGGTAGCAAGAACGGTGAGGTTACCTAAATCGGTGTCACCGTCATCCGCTACAGCAGCCGGTGCTAAAAACGCGGATGAGACCAGGCCAAGGCCTGTCAGTAGAGCGAGAGAACGCTTCATAAAAGAGGATCTTTCATCAGATAGTGTGTTGAATACCTGTGTGTGCGAGCTCTCTTCAGTTTAAAGGGCAAAAGCCCCGGCCTGCCACCCCATAGAGGAGGTTAAAATTGCAGGTCAGGGCTCTTGGCCGGTTAGTGCGCTTTAGTTAGCGTGCAACTCTGAGTTCAGCTCAACGGTTTTACCCTCACGAGGAAGCGCCTCAATGGCACCAGTCACCGAGTTGCGGCGGAAAAGCAGATTATTGACACCCGATAGCTCGACAGCCTTGATGATTTGAGGCTCTGCGCCGGGGTTAAGCAGGGTGACGCGTGAACCTGCGGTCACATACAGACCGGCCTCAACGACGCAGTCATCGCCCAGAGCAATACCAATACCGGCCTCGGCGCCTAGCAGGGAGCGCTCGCCGATGGCAACGCGCTGGGTGCCACCACCTGAGAGAGTGCCCATGGTTGAAGCGCCACCACCGATGTCAGTGCCGTTGCCGATGACTACGCCCTGAGAAATACGGCCCTCCACCATGGATTCACCCAGGGTGCCGGCGTTAAAGTTCACGAAACCCTCGTGCATGACGGTGGTGCCGGCTGCCAGGTGAGCACCTAGACGCACACGGTCAGCGTCACCGATACGGACGCCTGCGGGCACGACGTAATCAATCATGCGGGGGAACTTATCGACGTGGGTAACGACCAGGGCACCGCGGCGGCGCAGCTTCAGGGAGACCGTATTGAATTCGCTGGCCAAAACGGGGCCAAAATTGGTCCAGGCGACGTTGGCCAGCTTGCCGAAAAGACCCTCAAGGTTGATGGTGTTGGGTTCTACTAAAGTGTGAGATAGCAGGTGAAGGCGCAAGTAGGCGTCCTCTGCGTTGGCGGGGGCGGCGTCCAAATCAATGGTGACGTCTACGATTTCACGCACCACGTTACGGTCTTCATCGGTCTCTACCAGGGCTTCCAGATCAGCGACCACGGACTGGTCGGAGGTCTGTGCGAGAGTGGGGGCGGGGTACCAGACATCTAGTACGGTACCTTCGTGCTCGCCGCTTGCGACAATAGTTGCCAGGCCCAGGCCTGCTGCTGTGCGGGTCTTTTGTTCAGTCATAGATACCAGTTTACGAAATCAAGATGTACTGTGCAGTCTCTGCTTGTATGGTGGACGTATGACTGAACCCCGTGTTACTTCCCGTGACTTTGCCAGCTTTGGCCCGGCCACCCTTGACCTCATCCAGCCCGTGGAACAGCTAACCGCTGACCTGCTCGATATTTTCTCCGTATCTGGTGAGGAAACGAGGCTGGCAGATGCAGTGCAGATTGCCCTTGAAGGCATCGGCGGCTTAGAGATTACCCGTGATGGAGACTCCCTCATTGCCCGCACCCATCTAGGAAGGAGCCAGCGCATTGTGCTGGCCGGTCACCTGGATACCGTTCCCTTGCCCCGCGCTGAGGGCTCTTTGGGCACGGTGCCTTCAGCATGGAGGAACGACGAGGGGGAGCAGGTGCTGTACGGACGCGGGGCGGTGGATATGAAGGGCGGGGTTGCCGTTCAGTTGGCGCTAGCCGCCCACCTGGCTAATCCTGCCTACGACATTACCTACGTTTTTTACGACAACGAAGAAGTTGCTTCAGAGCTCTCGGGTCTTGCCCGCCTCATGCGTCACCACGAGCAACTATTGACCGACGCCGATTTCGCGGTGCTCCTTGAACCTACCGATGGCGTTATCGAGGGTGGCTGTAACGGCACCATCCGTTTCTGGATTCATACTGAGGGGCTGGCTGCCCACTCGGGGCGTGCATGGAAGGGGGAGAACGCCATTCACAAGATGGCGGATGTCCTGGGCCGCCTGGCCGTCTACCAGCCTCAGACCTACGAGGTGGAAGGGCTAGCTTACCGAGAAGGTCTCAACGCCGTGCAAATCTCTGGCGGTGTTGCCGGTAACGTTATCCCCGATACTGCTGGCGTCCACATCAATTACCGCTTTGCCCCTAACAAAACTCTGCGCCAGGCTCTAGACCATCTCCAAGAGGTCTTTGACGGCTATGAGTTAGATTTTGTCGATCAGTCCCCGGCTGCCCGCCCTGGCCTGGACGCACCTATGGCGGCATCCCTGATTGCCTCGGTGGGGGGCGAACCCAAGCCCAAGTACGGCTGGACGGATGTTGCCCGCTTCAGTGAAATCGGTATCCCCGCGGTCAACTTCGGTCCGGGTGACGCCCTGCTGGCCCACACGGATAACGAGCATGTGAAAGCCCGTGAAGTCCAAGCCTGTTACCAGGCACTTGCTACCTGGCTGACCGCCTAAGGCAGAGGCTGTAACCGTTTAAAGCCCGATCCATGAAAAGGTCGGCGGGCCCACCAGATGGTGGACCCGCCGACCTTTTCATGGACCGGAACTAAGGAACCCTAGTGCTTAGGGATCTTAAACATCATTTCGGTCTTAGGCCTAGCGTTATCGACCTCGCCGGGCACACCATCAGCGTGCTTAATCTCAACATCGGTGCGTGAGCTTAGGAACTGGGAAAGCCACTCAGCTAGCAAGGTGAGAGCGAAGTTAATCACTACGAAGATGAGAGCAGCCAACAGCAACATCTGCAGGATGTTACCTTCACCGGAGCCAAAGCGGCGGGCGGCTGCCAATAGCTCGGGGTAGGAGATGATGTACCCCAGGGCGGTGTCCTTGAGGATGACCACGAACTGCGAGAGCAGAGAGGGCATCATAGCGGTCAGTGCCTGAGGCATGAGAACTGAAGTCAGCACAGCCCAGGGAGTCAGACCGATGGCCAGGCCGGCCTCACCCTGACCCTTTGGCAGCTGGTGGACACCGGAGCGTAGTAACTCAGCAATCACCGAACCGTTGTAGAGGGTCAAGCCTAGAACGACGGCGATGAAGGGCAACTGGGAGGGTGAGAAGAAGGTGAACTGACCCAGGAAGAGCCAGAAGAAAATCATCATCATCAGCACGGGTACAGCGCGGAAGAACTCGACCACCACGGTGCCAAAGCCACGAATATATTTATTGGGTGCTAGGCGTGCCATGCCGAAGAAGAGACCAAATATCACTGAGGTAACAACTGAAATTAGTGCGGCCAGCAGGGTTTTACCCAGAGCAGGCAGGATGTAGTTAACCCAGAGGTTACCGGTGAAGAGTGAAGTCCATTTATCGGCTTCGAGCTGCCCCTGGCGCCCCATCACCATGAGAACGTAGGCCAGCATACCTGCCAGCAGCAGAATGGCAATGATGTTGAAAATACGGGTACGGGCACGTGCCTTGGGCCCCGGAACGTCAAAGAGAACAGAGGTTGAGGTCATACGTTTCATCGCTTCACCGCCAGTTTACGAGAGGCCCAGGTGGTCAGTAGACCGATGGGGACGACAATGATGACAAAGCCCATGGCAAAGACAAAGAAGATCATGAAAATGAGGTCTGAATTGAACTCAATCATGGACTTCATCATGCCCGATGCTTCTGCAACCGAGGCTACGGTGGCAACGGTGGTGTTCTTAGCCAGCGCGATCAAGGTGTTACCTAGCGGGGTAATGGAGCCGCGCAACGCCTGCGGGAAGATGACATAGCGGGCGGTCGGCATGAAGCTTAGACCGATAGCGCGTGCTGCTTCTGCCTGCCCAACGGGCACCGTGTTCACACCTGAACGGATTGCTTCGCAGACGAAGGCCGCGTGGTAGATCGCGAGAACGATGGCGGCGTAGATAAAGAAGTTCCATTCAAAGCTGGTAGCCAGTGAGAGTTGGAACTGGGTCCACACGCCCAAAATTGCCAGGGTCATGAGAATAGTTAGCGGAGTGTTACGGATCAGGTGCACGTAAGCGGTACCTGCCCAGCGCAATGAAGGCACCGGGGAGATACGCATGAGCGCCAGCACCGAACCGAGGACGAACGAGCCGATAGCTGCCCAGAAGGTCAGCTGCACGTTGGTCCAGAACGCTCCGAGAACGTCATAGGTGGCAAAGAGCGTGGAGAGCTGTTCAGAGAACGACATGAAAGCCTCCAAAATCTAGAAAATGTGTGTTGAGAATGTTTACTGGGCGGGGACGGTGGCGCAGGCACTATCAAGAACGGGCGGGTTCAGCTCGGCGTTATAGACATAACCCGATGCTCCCACGTTCTTTTCGACAGCTTCTTCCCAGGCGCCGGTTTCTACCATCTTGTTGATGGCTGCGTTGATATCAGCGCACTGATCCGAGCCCTTGGGCAGACCAATGCCGTAGCGTTCTTCGGTGAACGTGTTGCCCACCAGCTTTAGTTCGCCCTGATTAGCTCTGGTAGCGCCAAGACCTGCCAGGATGATGTCATCGGTGGTGACAGCATCGACCATGCCGGCGTTGAGGGCGACCACGCAGTCAGAGTAGGAGTTCTGCTGAACCAGCTGCACGGTTGAGGAGTACTTATCCTGAATCTTTTTTGCAGAGGTAGAACCGGTGACGGAGCAGAGATTCTTCCCTGCCAGGGAATCTGGGCCGGTGATATCGGTGTTCTCCTGCTGTACTAACAGGTCCTGGCCTGCGTAGAAGTAGGGGCCGGCGAAGTCTACGGTTTTGAGACGTGATTCAGAGATGGAGTAGGTCGCAAAAATCATGTCGACCTGTCCGTTGACGAGCATATTCTCGCGGTTAGCTGAGGGAGCCTCAACCCACTCAATCTGATCTTCTGAGTAGCCGAGTTCCTTGGCAACGTAGCGGGCGACGTCGGTATCAAAGCCGGTGTAGTCACGGCCGTCCTGATAGCCCAGACCGGGCTGATCGTACTTGATGCCAATGCGGATGCTCTCACCGTCAGATGAAGAGCCACACCCTGAGAGGGCGAGGACGCCGGTCGCAGCCAGGGCTACAGCGGCTAGTGCCTTGCCTTTGAGCTGTGAGAAGTTCATGGTGCACCTGCCCTAGTGACCGATAATCTTGCCGAGGAAATCCTTGGCACGATCTGACTGGGGGTTGGTGAAGAACTGATCGGGTGTGGATTCTTCGACGATTTCACCATCTGCCAGGAAAACAATGCGGTCGGCTGCCTTGCGGGCGAACCCCATTTCGTGGGTTACCACAATCATGGTCATGCCTTCGCGGGCTAAGGAAATCATGGTGTCAAGAACTTCGTTGACCATTTCGGGGTCAAGGGCGCTGGTGGGCTCATCGAAGAGCATCACTTTGGGCTGCATCGCTAGGGCGCGGGCAATGGCTACACGCTGCTGCTGGCCACCCGAGAGCTGGGCGGGCATCTTGTGTGCCTGATTATCAACGCCGACCTTCTTGAGCAGGCTCATCGCCAGTTCTTCAGCTTCAGTTTTGCTGAGACCGCGAACCTTGCGGGGGCCTAGAGTGACGTTGTCAAGGATGGACTTGTGCGCGAAGAGATTGAAGGACTGGAAGACCATGCCCACTTCAGCGCGCAGATCAGCCAGCGCTTTACCTTCTTCAGGCAGGCTGACGCCGTCGATTTTGATGTCGCCTGAAGAGATGGTTTCGAGGCGGTTGATGGTGCGGCAGAGCGTGGACTTGCCGGAGCCCGAGGGGCCGAGCAGGATGATGACTTCACCCTTGCCCACTTCGAGATTGATGTCCTTGAGGACGTGGTGGTCACCGAAGTACTTATTGACTCCGGTTACCTGGACCAGTGCGTCGTGAGTCATGCGGGTTTCCCTCCCTATGTGGTGTATTGACTGCCTCGCCGGTAGCATGGGCTACCGAACGTGTGTAGACAAAAAGGTGTATGTGCTTTACCTTACCCTCTCAAACGTAAACAGAAAGTTACACGGCAGGGGGTGGAGCGAGTAATAAGTGTTTGAGTGGGGTGACAAACAGTAAAGCGCCAGCCGTTGATGGTGGGAAGAGACCGTGAATTATCTTTTAGTTGGCCTGACTTTTCTAGTACTGGCGGTAGTGGTAGCTGCTTGCGCGGTGCTGGGAACTGATCGCTTGATACCGGGGCGCAGGGTGTTAGACGCTCTGAGCTCTGACGGGGTGGATGCCGCGGTGGGTGGCGAGCTGCCGCTGATTCTCTCGGATCACCCTCGCGGTAAAGAACTGCACAGCATCCGTTTCTCTACGGCCTTTTTTGGCTATCACCGAGATGAGGTGGACGGCGTGCTGGTTAAACTCATAGACGAGAACGCACGCCTGCGTTCCCTCCTTGAGAGCGATAGTTCCTCAGCTGAAACGGATAACCCTGGGCAGATCTCCTCGGAGCGACCCTAGATGCAGGACAACCGCTCGGAGGGGCAAGGATCTGCCGCTACGCTTTCAACCCTGGACAGGCTGAGCCTGCGACTGAATGCGATAGCTCTTAGACTGGCCCTTCACTTTGGCAGGTGGCCGGCGGCGGTGCAGGTTATGCTGGTCTACCTTGCCAGCCGTATTGTTAGCTGGTTTATTTTCAGTACGGTTGGTTTACAGCAGACCTTCAGCCCCTGGAAGCAGGGCGCTATGAGTTACGGCGAGTTCGTGATGATGTGGGATGCCGACTGGTACCAGAAAATTTCGCAGCAGGGTTACCCGCAGACCCTCCCTCTGGATGCGAACGGACGGGTAGCTCAAAATGAGTGGGCCTTCTACCCTCTCTATCCGCTTCTAGCCCGCACGCTGGTGACGGTGACAGGCTTACCCTACGAGACCGTAGCCCCCACCCTTTCTCTACTAGCTGGTTTTGGTGCTGCCTGGTTGCTCTACCGCCTCTTTCGCCTCTGCTGTCAGCGGGCATCCGACTCTCTCGGCACTGACCGAGGTGAAGAGCGATGGCATACTACCGCCCTGTGGGCTGTAGCTGCTGTCAGTTTTTGCGCTGTGGCCCCGGTGCTACAAACCGGTTATGCAGAGTCTTTGGGGTTGCTCTTTCTCATCTGGACCCTTCTCTGCCTGGTCCAGGGTTCCTACACCCTGATGCTGGTGCCAGCCCTATTTGCCGCCCTTACCCGACCGGTGGGGGTTCCCCTGGGAGCCGCCGTTGGAATGTGGTGGATGGTCTGCTGGCTAAGAGATTATTCAGCCCGTAGACCTCAGCGCGGTGCCGCCCTGGCCGCTCTCGGCACTACCGGCTGGCAGCTAATTTCAGCAGTGATGGTCTGCGCTTTTGCCTTCATTCACCCTGCCCACGCCTGGCTGGTGACCGGCAGAATCGACGCCTATACCGCCACCGAGACAGCCTGGCGGGCAGGCGGGGAACACGTTCTGCCTTTCATGCCATGGGTGCATCAAAGCCAGCACTATCTGGGAGTTGCGGGGCCGCTGGTGCTCACCCTTCTCCTCCTGCTCTTTTTCGCGGCTCTGCTGAGCCGCACCGTGCGACTTAGCCTGCCCCTGCCCCTGCTGCTTTGGGTCTGGAGCTATACCCTCTACATGCTGATGTTCTTTAACCCTCAGTCATCTACCTTCAGGTTGCTCCTGCCGCTCTTTGCACTGTATCTGCCGCTAGTTATGCTCTCATCCTCTCGGGCCTACCGGGGGCTGCTGGTGCTGAGCGGGGTAGCCATGCAGTTTGGCTGGGTAGGTTGGCTGTGGCACTGGAAGCAGTTACCCGGCGGGGGAGATTACCCACCCTAAACAGAGCTGGAAACGGGATGTCCCCACAAAAAGGTGCACAGGCTTTATTATTAAAGGAGTCACACAGCGGGTTCGCCTCAGAGCCGCGTTTTTTAGACAGCATCGCAAAGGAGAGACCACCGATGGCAGCACAGAAACCCCGCACTGGCGAGGGCCCGCTTGAAATTGTCCGTGAAGGCCGCAGCATCGTTATGCGCATCCCTGTAGAGGGCGGTGGACGTCTGGTGTTGGACCTCTCTGAAGCTGAGGTAGAGGCAATCCGCGAATGCGTTGAAAAGTTCTAAAGACCTTAGAACCCTGAATTTTTAGTTCACCCCGGTGCTTAGCGCCGGGGTTTACTTTTTGTAAATGAGGTACAGTCCGCTGCCGGCAAAAACTAAGGAGACGTGTACATCGTCCACACAGGCTGCGACGTCGGTGAGCAGGCGCCGCAGGGAAACGCTGCGGGCATCGCGTGCTACCGGATCAGCAACAGCACCACCTGCCAGCGGATCATGAACCACCAGCAGACCGCCGGGCGAAAGCAGAGCCAGGGCATCATAGGTGAACTGCTCAGCCTGGTCAGCACCTGCATCGATAAAGGCGAAATCATAGGAGGCTGCCGAGAGGCGGGGGAGCACATCGGTGGCGTCCCCGGTAATAATGCGCACCCGGTGGTTCTTATCGAGCCCAGCTTCTGCCAGTAGTTCACGAGTGAGCTGGGAATGGGCAGCATCAATATCGAGGGAGGTCAGCGCCGCTCCCTCACGCAGTCCCAAGAGCAGAGCAACCGTTGAGACGCCGCAACCGGTACCAATTTCAACGGTGTGCTCCGCCCCGGTGGACGCCGCTAAAACGGTCAACAAAGAAGCTACCGAGGGAGCCACCGGGGCGGCACTCTGACGCTCAGCCTGCTGCCTCGCCTGGGCGAGAGTTGGCGCCTCATAAGGGAACTCTTCAGCGTAACGCCAGCTACGAATCTGTTGGTTGGTGTTCAAGGCCCTACCTCTTCATGATTCTGAGAACATCTTATTGAACGGTACCCAAGATTGCCCGTTTTGCCCAGGGAATACTGGTAATCTCGTGGTGTGTTTGGAATTAGTGGTCTCGAGTTCATCGTCCTGGCGATCCTGGTATTTGTGGTCATCGGGCCTGAACGCATGCCCGAATACGCCCAGCAACTCAAAGATTTCGTCAAGCAAATACGCCGCATTGCCTTTGACGCTAAGGACGACCTCAAGGAAACTCTCGGCCCTGATTTGGGCGACATCAACTGGCGCCAGTACGACCCTCGCCAGTATGACCCCCGCGTGATTGTGCGTGAGGCTTTTGCTGAGGACGAGGAAGAGCGCCGCAAAGAACTTGAGGCTAGGACTCAGTCTGCACCAGCCGCATCGGTGACCTCCCGCTTGCCCCGCGGCGCCTGGGCACCCTTTGACTCCGAGGCAACCTAATCCCCTCACTCTTTAGAAGAAGGGCCCGCACCAAGAAGGTGCGGGCCCTTTCCTTCTGCAAAAAACAAGTATTCACCAGGGATGGACATCGCTAGCGAGCACCAAAAGAGCAAGAACCCTAAATAATACTGTTAGACGTTGAAGGGCAGGGGCTTCCCGGCCAGCCCGCGGGGGCGGTGGGTTAGCTGAGTTGCGATATCGGTGAAGACAGCTGCTGCCTTAGTTTCTGGTGCCGACCAGACCACCGGGGTACCAGCGTCCCCGCCCTCGCGCAGTGCCATATCCAAGGGGATAGATCCCAGGAGCGGCACGGGGTAGCCCAGGGCTTTGCCCAGGGAATCAACCAGGATTTGGCCGCCGCCCTCACCGAAAAGAGCCATAGTGGAGCCATCGGGCAGGGTCATAGCTGCCATGTTCTCGATAACGCCGGTCACTTTCTGCTGGGTTTGAAGGCTGAGGGTACCAGCGCGCTGGGCAACGTCCACAGCGGCATGTTGCGGGGTTGAAACCAGCAGGATTTCTGCATGGGGGAGTAGCTGTGCCATCGAGATGGCGACATCCCCGGTGCCGGGAGGCAGGTCCAGGAGGAGGATGTCCAGAGCGCCGAAATGGACGTCAGTCAAGAACTGTTCCAGGGCTCGGTGAAGCATGGGACCACGCCAGGCCACCGGTTGATCTGCGGCTACGAACATGCCGATTGAGATGACTTTGATATGACCGTTGCCGGTGGGTGCTTCAACGACCGGGGGGATGATCATGTCATCCATGCGGGTGGGACCTTCGACCAGGCCCAGTAGGCCGGGGATAGAGAAACCGTGCACATCGGCGTCGATGATGCCGACGCTCAGCCCGGCCGAGGCAAAGGCTGCTGCCAGGTTGGCGGTTGCTGAGGATTTACCAACACCGCCCTTGCCGGAGGCGACAGCAAAAATGCGGGTGAGGGATTCCGGCGCGATAAAAGGGTTAGCTTTGGTATGCCCCAGACGCTGACGCAATTCGGAACGCTGGTCGGCACTCATATAACCGATTTCAAGATCCAGGTGCTCTATCTCGGCAACCCGACCAACGGCTTCCCGCACGTCCGCTTCGATGGTGTTCTTGAGCGGGCACCCCTCGATGGTGAGCAGGATTTTTACTCGAGCGGTGGTGCCATCCACCTGGGAAGTTTCCACCATACCCAGCTCGGTAATGGGTAGACGCAGCTCCGGGTCAATGACCGTGGCTAGAGCGCTGTTAAGAGAGGTATCGGGGGTCTGTTCAGTCATGTTTACGGGGCCGACTACTCAGGTGAGCCGTCGATATCCTTCACCATCTTCTTCTTACGGTTCTTAGGGCGGTGTTCACTCAGCAAGTCAAAAGCGCTGGTGGAAGGGTTGGCTGAGTTGGGGTCAAAGTCCGGGAGCTCCATTTCGTGGTCGCTCTCATCCAGGCCGCGTGCCAGATGCTCAGCGCGGGCAAAGAGCTCTTCCTGGCGTTTTTGAACCTCTTGAATTTCGTCCATCAAATCTCGCATTTCACTGCGCACGAAGTCGCGGGTGGCTACCTCACGCAAAGTGATGCGCAGGGAAGCAATTTCGCGGGTCAGGTACTCAGTTTCTTCCAGGTTCTGCTGGTCGCGCTGGCGGTCCTGTTTAGAGACCACGCGGTCGCGGTCGTCCTGCCGGTTCTGCGCTAGAAGCAGCAGAGGCGCGGCATAGGAGGCCTGCAGGGAGAGCATGAGGGTGAGCAGAGTGAAGTTCAGTGCCCGAGGGTCAAACTGCATTTCCTCGGGTGCCAGGGTATTCCAGCCCAACCAGACGGCACAGAAAACGGTCATCCACAGTAGGAACTGCGGGGTGCCCATGAAACGGGCAATTTTTTCGGTCATCTGACCGAAGGCATCCGGGTTGGGGTTGGCCAAGAAGAACCTGCGCCGCTTTTTCTCTTGGGGGGTGCCCAGAGTCTGCGCGGTATCTAGCGAAGGGCGTGCATCACTCAAAGCGTCGGCCTACCTTTCGGATCGGGGTCCCATCATCATAGGTGCGCCAGTCATCGGGCAGCATCTCATCGAGCACGTCATCCACCGTGACAGCTCCGACCAGGCGGTCAAACTCATTAACTACCGGCACGATGGTAAGGTCATAGGTTGCCAGCACACGGGAGACTTCCTCGATGCTGGCGGCATCGTTGACTGCCTCAATTGAAGTATCCAAAATGTTGCCCACCTGCTCGCTGGGGGAATGGCGCAACAAACGCTGCATATGCACCAGACCCAGGTACTTGCCGGTGGGAGTTTCTAGGGGTGGACGCGCCACCATAACGGCAGCGGCCAAGGCAGGGGAAATTTCCTCTTGGCGAATGTGCGCTAGTGCCTCGGCAACAGTAGCTTCGGGGGAGAGCACAATAGGTACGGGGTTCATCAACGAACCGGCGGTGCCCTCCTCATATTCGAGCAGACGGCGCACGTCATCGGAATCATCAGGGTCCATGAGGGTCAGCAACTCTTCACGCTGCTGATCAGAGAGTTCGCTGAGCAAGTCAGCGGCGTCATCGGGTTCCATTTCTTCCAGCACGTTGACCGCGCGCTCTACCTCAAGGTGGGAGAGAATCTCTACCTGATCGTCCTCGGGTAGCTCCTGCAAGACGTCCGCTAGGCGTTCATCTTGTAGCTCTTGGGCTACCTCTACCTTGCGCTTTTTGTTCATCTCGTGGATGGCATCCGCAAGGTCAGCGGGGTTGGAGTCCTCATGGCTTGCCACGAATGCAGTGGCTGCCTGGGGCTCAAAATCGGTGGAAAGGATAGCTTCATGCCAGTCGATAATGAGGGTTTCTTTACGGCGGCGCATCAGCGTGTTGTGCCCGCGGGAGACGAAAAGTTCAGAAATGAACCAGTCACCATTGCGGCGTTGCTCCATCGCAACGTCCTCAATCTGGGCTCTGCCAGAGCCGTCCCGCAACTGCACCTTACGGTCAAAAAGTTCACCGACGACCAGGGCTTCTGAACCGCGTTGCTCAAAACGGCGCAGGTTCACCAGACCCGTCAGAATAATTTGGGTGGAATCGATGCTGGTCACGCGCGTCATGGGCACAAAAATACGTTTTTTGCCCAAAATCTCAATCACGATACCCACAACCACCGGCTCTTTGAGCTTGCCCAGGGAACCCACCGCTGAGAACTGCGTGAAACCGTGTTTAAGCACCACAACATCCCGCAAGCGGCCTAAACGGTCACCGTGCGGGTCAAAGACATCCAGACCAAGAAGGCGGGCAATAAAAATCTTATTCGGTGCAGTACTCACAGTTTCTAAGCGTACTAGCCTTTACAACGCCCCGCTACGCCGCACCCGCTGTGACAGCCGTCCTTTCCTCTTTCCGAGGCAGCAAGGACGCCAGTGCTCTCGTCCCGCCCAGGAGCACCTCTGCGTTCACCAGGGGCGATAAAGCACCGCCCATCCAGCAAGCTGTCAGCAGAGTAAGAGAAAATGGGGGAATGGACCAACTGAAAGCACCCCCGGCCCTCACCATGGCAGACGGCTCGAACATCCCGCCCGGTGAACTTGTGGCAACTTTTTCTGACCGCAAAGAACTTAACAAGGCGGTCGAATTTCTGGCAAGCCAAAAGTTCCCCGTGCACAGCCTCTTCATCGTGGGTCATGACGTCAAGCAGGTGGACTACGTCACCGGCCAGGCAACCTACCCCCGAGCCGCCCTGAACGGTGCACTACAGGGCATCATGCTAGGCATCATGGTAGGTGTTTTCAACTCGATTCTTACCCAAACCTCCATGCTCGCCAACATTCTGAGCATCGTTCCACTGGCGATTGCCTTCTGCATCATCTGGTCCATCCTGGTTGCTTCCCGAGCTAAGGGAAAGGGGATTCGCACCCGCACCCAGATGCTGCCGACTCGCCTAGACCTCATGGCTATCCCCGCTACAGCTGCCGCCGCGCGTCATCTGCTGCGCGTTCCTCTGCAGGGCCAGCCTCACCAGCCCGCCCAGCATCACCACCAGCAGATGCCCCATCAGCAGGCACCTCACGACCAAGCTCCTGGGCAGCCGGTAGCACCAGCCCAGCACCCTCACGCCACTTCCGTGCCCGCGGGCTCACTAGCAGCACCTCAGCCTGCTCACGGACAGGTCGAAGCGCCCACTCCGGTTTTCACCCCACCGGCTGAAACCAACAAGGACGGGTCAAGAGCCGCCGGTAAGTTCGGTCTGCGTATCGACAACCCTCAGCAGTTTGAGCAACAGATTCGTGAGCAGCCCGCTCCCGCCACCACCAATGAACGGGTGGAGCAGGTACGTGCCCAGCAGAGCGAGTCACGCTACGGAATCCGCGTGGAGGATGAGGCAGAGTTTGAGAAAACCATTCGCCAGGCACCCGCTCCTGCACCGAAAAAGGACGATGGCAGCCCAGAAAGCTAGGATGCCGCCGTCAATCTGCTGGTAAATGCCGCCCCTGTGCCCGTTAGCGCGTGCACTCCCAACACAAAGCCCCTCACGAGTAGTAACTCGTGAGGGGCTTCTTGGTTCTAGGCTGGGGCTAGCTGCTGAGCTGAGCCATCCAATCCTCAATGCCCTCTACCGTGCGGGGCAGGGCGGCTGAAAGGTTCTCGTTGCCGGTTTCGGTGACGAGCACGTCATCCTCAATACGGATGCCGATGCCGCGTAGCTCCGCTGGGATCCCTAGATCCTCTTCCTTGAAGTAAAGACCGGGTTCAATGGTGAATACCATGCCGGGTTCTAGTACACCGTCCATGTAGAGCTCACGCTTTGCCTGGGCGCAGTCATGCACATCTAGGCCCAGGTGGTGGCTGGTGCCGTGGGGCATCCAGCGGCGGTGGTGCCCGCCTTCTTCTGACAGGGAAACTTCAGCCGTGACGGGCAGCAAACCCCACTCCTCAAGACGGCTCGCCAGCACCTGCATAGTTGCGGCGTGAATATCCTTGAAACGGGCACCAGGAACAGCTGCTTTAAAAGCGGCCTCTGATGCTTCCAAGACAATGCTGTACGCCTTAGCCTGAACCTCGGTGAACTTACCGTTGACGGGGAAGGTACGGGTGATATCTGCAGTGTAGAGGGTGTCATCTTCAACACCGGCGTCCACCAGCATGAGTTTGCCGTCTTCGACGGTGCCGTTGTTACGGATCCAGTGCAAAACAGTGGCGTTGTTACCGCAGGCGGCAATGGTGTCGTAGCCTAAGTCGTTGCCTTCAGCGCGGGCCTTGGCAAAGAAAGCGGTTTCGATGATGCGCTCGCCGCGGTGGTGGTCGCGGGCAGCAGGTAGAGCTTTGATGACCTCTGCGAAACCGTCAATGGTGTTCGCTACCGAGCGGCGTAGGTTTTCTATCTCAATGCTGTCCTTGACCAGACGTGCCTCTGAGAGCGCCTCGGTAAGCGCAGCGTCCAGCTTGTCAGATTCTTCTAAATCGACGGCGGTGTTGTAGCGGGAGGTATCGACCAGGGCATCCACGTTGAGGTCAACATCCCGGACTAGGCGGATGCGAATGCCGCCCAGCGCCTGGTTACCGGCGTTCTTGGTGATCGCAACTTCAAGTTCGGACAGGTCAGCGGTGGCAATACCGTACTCGGCCGACAAAGCCTCAAGGGTGGGGCGGGCGCCTACCCAGAACTCACCGTAACGCGGGTTCTTATAGAACTGCTCGGTGTCCCGGCCCGCCAGAGGGCGGAAGTAGAGGGTCGCTTCATGGTTAGACCCGTTATCACCGGTGCCTTCTTCAACCGGCTCAAAGACCAGCACGGCATCCGGTTCGTGATCCAAGCCTAACCCGGTCTGGTGAGCGAAAGCTGAGTGGGGGCGGAACCGGTAGTCGGTGTCATTGGAACGTACCTTCAGCGGGCCAGCTGGGAGAACCAGTCGTTCGCCGGGGAACATCGCTGAGATAGCGGCACGGCGTTGAGCGGTAAAGTCCGCGACGGTGGAGCGCGCGGGTAGCTCGGTGTCTGCCGGTGCCCAATTGACTGCCATGAAATCAATAAAGGCTTTGGAAGAAGGTGCTGCTGAGCGGTTATTTACGCGCTCTTCGATGGGCTGTTCAGAGCCTGCTGTATGTTCAGAAGTGGTCATATCTCCACTCTAACCTATGGTTTCGCACCCGCTTGGGTGCTCGGTACAGTAGAGGGTATGTACGACCTCCACACCCACTCACAGATTTCTGACGGCACCCAGAGCTTGGATGAGTTAGTCGGTGAAATCGCTACCACCGGGCTGACCGGTTTCGCCCTCACCGACCACGACACCACCGCCGGGTGGCAGCGCGCTGGGCAGCTGGCAGAACACTTTGGGTTGGATTTTTTGCCCGGTATGGAGGTCTCGTGTTCCGGCCAGGGAGTCAGCGTCCACCTCCTGTCGTATATGCATGATCCTCTGGACACCGCTCTGCTGGCTGAAATTTCTAGGGCCAGGGAGTCGAGGGTGGGAAGAGCCCAGCGCATGGTGCAACTTCTGGCAGAGGACTATCCGCTCACCTGGGAGGCGGTTCAAGATCATACCCATGAAGGGGCTACCGTGGGACGCCCGCACATTGCAGATGCACTGGTAGCTGCCGGAGTGGTAGCTAACCGGTCCGAGGCCTTTGAAACCATTTTGACGGCCCGCTCCAAATACTATGTGCCTCACTACGCGGTGGACCCTGTACAGGCGGTTAGCTTAGTGCGAGCCGCCGGGGGAGTTCCTGTCATGGCTCACCCCCGGGCGGTAGCCCGAGGGTGGGTAGCGTCTGAAGAGCTGATCTTTGCCATGATAGACGCCGGTCTTGCTGGGCTAGAGATTTACCACCGGGACAACGGTCCTGAAGACCGCGCCTGGCTACTACAGCTAGCTAAAGAACACGACCTGCTGGTCACCGGCTCATCCGACTACCACGGCGCAGGCAAACCTAACCGTCTGGGTGAGAACACGACTGACGGCGAAACCGTTGCCCGGATCCGCGAGCAGGCGCGTTAGATTCTTACCTTCTGCCGCTGAGCTGTCCCTAGACAGGACGCTTATTCTCTGTTTACTGCTGGAGCCAAGCGGTCGCTGGGCCGGGTAGCTGGCCGTCTACTAACTCCGCTGAGGCTAGAACCAGCTGACCTGCCGGAAGCTCAATGGTCTGGTCGCCGAAGTTAGTGACGTTAACCCAGCCGGAGGGGCGGCGGAAGGCGAGTACCTGCTCAGAGTCTGTCTCCAGCCACTCTAGTTCTTCAGCCCCCTGGAGCTTGCGGCGGGCTGCCAGCGCTGCCCGGTAGAGGTTGAGTGTTGAGCTGGGGTCGGCATCCTGCAGGCTCACTGCAACGTCAGCAAACCAGGTGGGCTGGGGTAGGTGTGCAGTGCCGGGGCCGAAGCCGTAGGAGCTTCCGTGGCTCTTCCAGGGCAGGGGCACCCGGCAGCCGTCGCGGCCAACATTGACCCCGGGGGAGTTGAAGAAGGTGGGGTCCTGACGCTGGCTATCGGGGATGTCGGCAACCTCGTGCAAACCGAGTTCTTCACCCTGATAGAGGTAGGCTGAGCCCGGCAAAGCGAGTTCGAAGAGGGTGGCTGCACGCGCACGGGCCAAACCTAGGGCACGATCCAGCTGACTTTCGGGGCCACCGGCGAGTAGCCACTCGTGGCCCACCTTCTCGTTGGTCTTCCCTTCGACAAAAGGTAGGCCGTAGCGGCTGGGGTGCCGCACCACGTCGTGGTTTGAGAGCACCCAGGTGCTGGATGAGCCGGACTCAGCAGACAGTTCCAGGTTCTCGGTCACGATCTTTTTGAACTCGTCAGCATCAAAGTGAGCGGTGAGCAAATCAAAGTTAAAAGCCTGCCCCAAACCCTCGGGGCTGGCGTAAGCGTGGCGGCGGTCTCGCTCTACCCAAGCCTCAGCAACGGCAGTGCGTGGCGGGGTGTACTCGTTGAAAACGGTTCGCCATTCGCGGTAAATCTCGTGGACCTCGTCGCGATCCCAGATAGGGTGAGTTCCGTCCTTAGGCAGTTTCTGCAGTTCTGCTTCGCTGGGCAACTCGCCCCACATGTCACCCTTAGCGAGGCCGTGGGCGACGTCAATGCGGAAACCATCAACACCCCGATCTGCCCAGAAGCGGAAGGTGTCCAGGAAGTCCTGGTGTACCTCGGGGTTGCGCCAGTTCAGGTCGGGCTGTTCCTTGGCAAAGATATGCAGATACCATTGGCCGTCCCCGACCTGTTCCCAGGCTGGACCACCAAAAATTGATTCCCAATCTGAGGGCGGTAGCTCACCCTGTTCGCCCGAGCCATCACAGAAGATGTAACGGTCACGCTCGGGTGAACCGGGGCCTGCGGCTAGAGCTGCTTTGAACCAGACATGCTGGTCTGAGCTGTGGTTTGGCACCACATCCACAATGAGCTTGATACCGGCCTCGTGCAGAACCCCAGACATCTCATCAAAATCCTCCAGGCTGCCGATTTTGGGGTCAACGTTGCGGAAATCGTCCACATCGTAGCCACCATCTGCCAGCTTGGAGGGGTAGAAGGGCGACAGCCAAACAGCGTCTACACCCAACTTCTTGAGGTAGGGAACCCGGCTGGTGATGCCCTTTAGATCACCGATAGAGTTACCGTCGGCATCGGCAAATGAGCGGGGGTAAATTTGGTAGACGGTGGCTTGACGCCACCAGTTAGGATCATCAGCAGCGGGGACCAGGAGGTTCTCGAGGGTGCTCACAGTGAAGTGCCTTTCAGTCGGAGGAGGGCTTATGTCTAAGCCTATAGAACCGTCTGCGCCTTCGAGCGCTCTTGGCAAAAATTCCTGACTTTGGAGCGACCCCATCACCTCCATCTGCTTCATCCAGCCCGCCGTGAAATCAGTATTTGGCTATGAGCTAAGTAGAAGAAAGAGGAATGTGCGCGCTCCTGTTTCTCCCCGTAAGCTGGGTTACATGAAGTTCCTGAACGATATGACTCCCTCCACCGATCTGACCTACAACGACGTTTTTATGGTGCCCTCTCACTCGTCTGTAGGCTCACGTATGGGTGTTGACCTTGCAACCGCTGACGGCACCGGCACTACCATCCCTCTGGTCGTTGCCAACATGACCGCCGTTTCAGGCCGACGCATGGCAGAAACTGTTGCCCGCCGCGGTGGAATCGCCATCATCCCTCAGGATGTTCCCGCCGACATTGTGGCTGAGACCATCGCTCGGGTGAAGAACGCCCACCTGCTCTTTGAAACTCCCATCACGGTCAAACCCCACCACACTGCTGGCTATGTGCGCCACCTTTTGCCCAAACGCGCCCACGGAGCTGCCTTCGTCATGGACGGAGAGCAACCCATGGGTGTTGTCACCGCAAAAGACCTGCGCGGCTGCGATAACTTCGACCAGGTGGAAAACGTCATGTCCACCGAGCTGCTGACCCTTCCCGACACCGTCAGCCCCCAGGAAGCCTTCGAGATTCTGCACCAGCACTCCCGTAAGGTAGCACCCGTTGTGGACGCGCAGGGCAACCTGGTAGGTGTTCTCACCCGCGCAGCAGCACTGCGCGCCAGCCTCTACACCCCCGCCACCGATGACCAGGGCCGCCTGCGCATCGGGGTCGCTATCGGCATTAACGGCGATGTAGCCGGCCGTGCCCGCACGCTCCTGGACGCCGGTGCCGACGTGCTGGTGGTAGACACCGCCCACGGCCACCAGGAAAGCATGATTGAAGCCCTCAAAAAGGTGAAGGCTCTCAACCCGCAGGTGCCCGTCGTCGCCGGCAACGTCGTCACCGCTGCTGGCGTTCGTGACCTTGCTGAAGCAGGCGCTGACATCATAAAGGTCGGCGTTGGCCCCGGCGCCATGTGCACCACCCGCATGCAGACCGGCGTAGGGCGCCCCCAATTCTCAGCCGTGCTTGAATGTGCAGCCGAGGCCAAAAAACTGGGCATCCATATCTGGGCAGACGGCGGCGTCCAAGACCCCCGCGACGTGGCCCTAGCCCTAGCAGCAGGTGCCTCCAACGTTATGATTGGCTCCTGGTTCGCCGGCACCTACGAGTCACCCGGTGACGTTCTGCAGGACGCCGACGGCCGTCTCTACAAGGAATCTTTCGGCATGGCATCCCGTCGCGCCGTCACCAACCGCAACGCCCAAACCGAAGCCTTTGAAAAAGCCCGCCGTGAAATGTTCGAAGAAGGAATCTCATCAGCCCGCATCTACCTTCCCCAGGGCAAGGGCGGGGTTGAAGACCAAATCGATTCCATCATCTCCGGCGTCCGATCCTCCTTCACCTACGCCGGCGCCTCAAGCATCGCAGAATTCGCTGAGCGTGCCACCGTAGGCATCCAGTCCGCGGCCGGCTATGCCGAGGGCCAGGCACGCGAAACCCGCTAGCCCGACCCCTTAATCATTACCGGGGGGCACTTGTTTACCCGGTGGGTAAACCCTCCTACCTAAGAAATATGGCTGGGTTGGTCAGAAAGAAAATTTCTTTCTGACCAACCCAGCCATAGCCATTTAGATTAAATTAATTTAGTTTTCTGCGCGGGGAGTGCGGCGGCGACGACGGCGGGTGCCCTCCCCACTCTTCTCCACTGACTTTTCCCTCGGGGTACGCTCAGCGCTACCATCGCCCTGACGGGTGCGGCGGCGACGCTCACCCTGGGGCTTATCCACGGTGCGCTCGACACCTTCCGATGAGCGTTCACGTGAGCCATCGCGAGCACCGGAGCGACGGCCACGGCCCTCACCGCGATTACGGTTGCCTTCGCGGCTATTGGAACGGCGCCGCTCATTACCTCCGCGAGGGCTACGGTGTTCGTGGCCCTCCCCGTAATTCTCTGCCTCTTCAGCATCCAGACCGGCAGCAGTCTGCTCACTCTTGGGAAGCTTGCCCTTGGTGCCCTTCTCGATGCCCAGGTCAGCGAAGAGGTGGGGGGAAGAAGAATAGGTTTCTACCGGGTCATCAACGCCCAGCTCTAGGGCAGCATTGATGAGCTTCCAGCGGGGTACATCTTCCCAGTCCACCAGGGTGACAGCGGTACCGGTGTTGCCCGCACGGCCGGTGCGGCCTACACGGTGCAGGTAGGTTTTTTCGTCTTCAGGGCACTGGAAATTGATGACGTGGGTAACGTCCTCAACGTCGATGCCGCGCGCTGCCACATCGGTGGCGACCAGAATATCAACCTTGCCGTTACGGAAGGCGCGCAGCGCCTGTTCGCGAGCGCCCTGGTTGAGGTCGCCGTGGATAGCGCCAGCTGCGAACCCGCGGCCCATGAGTTCCTCTGAAAGGCGGGCGGCGCTGCGCTTGGTCTTGGTGAAGATGATGGTGCGCCCTCGGCCTTCGGCACGCAGGATGCGGCCGACCAGCTCGTCCTTGTCCATGGGATGGGCACGGTAAATAACCTGGCGGATAGAAGCCTTGGTGGCGGTTTCGTCCTCGCCACTTTCAGCACGAATGTGCATGGGACGGCTCATGTAGCGGCGCGCCATGGTCAGCACGGCACCGGGCATGGTAGCCGAGAAGAGCATGGTCTGGCGCTTTTCGGGGATCAGGGAAAGCAGCTTTTCAACATCGGGCAAGAAGCCCAGGTCTAGCATTTCGTCGGCCTCATCGAGCACCACAATTTTGACCTGAGAAAGGTTCAAAAAGTGCTGGCGTTGCAGGTCAATGAGACGCCCCGGGGTGCCAACGATGACCTCAACACCTGCTTCAAGTTCTTTAACCTGGCTTTCGTAAGGACGGCCACCGTAGAGGGTAGCGACGCGGGCGTTGCGCTTAGTCGCTGCGACGGAGAGGTCGTTGCCCACCTGAATCGCAAGTTCACGGGTAGGGACGATAATGAGCGCCTGGGGTGCTCCTGGGGTCTTCAAAGACGCCCACGCTTCGTCCTCACGACCGACGACGGACTGAATCGCAGGTAGACCAAAGCCGAGAGTCTTACCGGTGCCGGTCTTAGCTTGGCCGATGATGTCATGCCCCGAAAGAGCAACGGGAAGGGTCAGAGCCTGAATTGGGAAAGGAGTGGTGATACCCTTTTCTGCCAAAGCATCGCTGATGTCCTGGCGAACGCCGTAATCGGCAAAAGTGCGGCTGTCGGTGGTGACCGTTTCAAAATTTTCTGTCAAGAATCGTTTTCCTTAGATGGTGCCGCAGCGAGGTGCGGCAATGGGGAAGCCGATCGCAGGTTAGTCTCGTTCAATCGACCGCACAAACGGTGCGGGAGAACTTTGTTCAGGTGTTGATAGGTGAGGTTCACGACCGGGCAACCAAATAACTTTTTCATTCTACCGGCAAAAAGGCATAAAGACAGGGCAGGTGGGTGAGTCACCTGCGACTCACCCACCTGCCCTGAAGCGTGGGAGAGTTATTCGCCCACGCCGATGCCGAAGCCGATGCGACGCTTGGACTCAGCGCCGATTTCAACGAAGCCAATTTGAGCTGCTGGTACCAGGGTGGTTGCACCCTTGGGGTCAGTCAGTTCAAGAATGCTGCCCTGAGCCAAGGCGTCTGCCACTTTAGCCTTGATGTCAGCAGCGGTTTCATCCGAGTCGACAACAACCTGGGTGGGCACATTCAGCACGCCAATTTTGATTTCCACGAGAAACTCCCTCAATACGGTAGGGCACGATGAAACCGTGCCAAGCTTTACCCCAGTGTACGTGAGCGCACTAGTTCTCAGGCTCCTCGGCGTCCTATGTTCGTAACAGGCGAAACCCGGCTTTAGACTTGTTTATTCCCAGTCCTCGTCGATGATTGAAATGCCACCCCAGGCAAGGCGGAAGGTAGCCCTTTCGGCTGCTGCAAGTGCTTCATCAGAGCTGCCATTGCCAATCACGACCTGTGTTGAGGAAAGCACCATACCGGACAGCATGCGGGCAGTCAGCATTGCTTCCTTAAAGGATAGGCCAGCATTGGGCGCTAGGATCCCGGCGATATGTTCTGCAATGAGGGTATGCAAATTTTCGATGCGTTCAAGCACCGCAAAGTCGTTGTGGATATCTGATGCAAAAATCAGGCGGTAGCCGGCAACGTTAGTGCGGGCATACGTAAAGAAAGCGCTGATAACCCCCTCAACGCGCTCCCTATTGACCTCCGATTGATGCAGAGGCGCGATGACGAGCTCCAACATATTCTTGATTTCTTCATCAAGCGCCGCCAGGTAGAGATTACGTTTACCCGTAAAATGCTGGTACAGTACCGGTTTGCTCACATTTGAGGCGTTAGCAATGTGATCCATAGTGGTGTAGTGGTAGCCTTGGGCAGCAAAAATCCGTACTGCGTTATTGATGAGCTGCTGCCTCCGCAAATCCTTAGGTAGGCGGGACACAACAAACGCATCGTTGGAGCCTTCTGGTGCATTGGGTGCTACTACAAGGTGAGAGCTCATCTGGAGATAAACCTTAGATGTAGGGATGGGGTCTTGCTAGTGAAGCCATGAATCTAACCCCTGCGTGCGGCTCCAGGCTATGAAGCGTCATCTTGCGAAAGGGCCGGATCTTGGATTTGTTCCTGCACTTCGATGCCATACAGCGCCTCGAGGGCGGATACGTAGTCATCAATCCTGCCGTCACGGGCTAGTTCCCTAGCTCGCACGGTGGGGGTGTGCAAAAGTGATTTAACCATACGGCGCATGGCAAATTCGAGTTCTTCGGTGGCCGCCGTGCACCCGTATTGATGATGAACTTTAGCTAGTTCTGCATCGAGAACGCTCATGGTGTGCTGCCTGAGAGCAACAATAGCAGCGTCCACATTGCGTGCCTTCTCTTTGACCCTGAATTCAGCAGCTTCTTCGTCCACAATTGTGCGGGCAGTATGCACTGACTCCACGGTTTCTTCCGGTGCGGCTAGGCGTACCGACTCCAGGGTAATGAGTTCGACGTTGGGTAAATCGGCCACCTCGGGGGCGAAGTCCCTAGACAGTGCTAGATCAAGGATGACGCGCTTACCTTCGGGGATTTCGATGGGCAGCATGGGGGAGGAAGCGCCAGAGCAACCAATGATAATGTCGGCCTTTTCCATAGAGGAATAGAGGCTACCGTGGGACACCGCTTGAGCGCCTCTCTTGTCCGCAAAAGAAGCTGCGCGGTCACTGCGAGAATAAACCCAAATATCGGTACATCCACGCTCATGCAGTGCGGCAATAGTCGCACCGGCATAGGCGCCCGTGCCAAAAACCAGCGCGGTGCGAGTAGCCCAGGTCTTCTCGGTAATGTCATCAGAAATATCTAGAGCGACAGAAACAATCGACCGGCCACGAGAACCCAGCATGGTGCGCTGACCAACTTTACGTGCTGTAGCAGCCCCGTGATCAAAAAGCCGAACCAGGTTGCCGGTTGCCCGCCCCTTTTCTTGCGCCAAAGAAAGAGCACGACGCACCTGGCCGGTAATTTCCCGCTCACCCACAACCGCAGATTCCAGCCCAGAAGCAACCGTGAAAAGGTGATGGGCGGCATCCGAATTAATGAAAACATCAAAGCTGCTCTCAACAATGTCATAGCTAAGACCAGAGCGTGCTGAAACCATTTCGAAAATCTTTTCTGAAGTGAGAGCTACATCGTTATGAATGTTTTGCTGGGTCGCCCCCGGCTTGCTAGCTAATTCAACGTAAATTTCTAGACGGTTGCAGGTAGACAAAATAACCTCGCCTTGAATGCCTTTGCTGACAAGGTGGGAGGGCAGGTCTTGAACACCCTCGCTGAGATGAGCGATGGTGGTGAGGTCTACAGTGCGGTGCGATGCAACGAGGCTAAAAATAGTCACAACGTTCTTAATAATAAACAAAAAATTGTTTGAAATCGTTGACAGGGTGTCACTAAGGTGACGCTGGTAGGTGCCAAGCGTGGGCACTGGGGCTTGGCAAGGCTGCATTTCGCAGCGTAGCGGATCTGACCTTAAAGGTACATTTTTTCTGGTGGTAGCCGGGTCATACATCTCGAGGTTTACTTCAGCGACACCCTGTCTCTAAAATTTTTTATTTTAATTGGCACAATAGTGTGTATGAGTATGAACCAGAGCCCTCCCCTCAGGCAGCGTGCCCTGCTCACCGATGAGCAGCTTGCGCACCTTCCTGCCAACCACCCCCTCAAAACTGCGAATACCGGCGAATCCACCATGATTCGCACTCTCACCGGGCGCCCGGCTGACCATGCCCCGGTCTGGTTCATGCGTCAGGCTGGTCGCTCTCTGCCGGAATACCGCGAGGTTCGTGAAGGAATCCCCATGCTGGATGCCTGCCTCACACCCGCACTAGCTGCCGAAATTACGGTGCAGCCCGTTCGTCGACACAAGGTGGACGCGGGTATTTTCTTCTCTGACATCGTCATCCCCATGAAGCTTGCTGGGGTCAACGTTGATATCGTTCCCGGCCGCGGCCCGGTGCTGGACGCCCCCGTACGCACCATGGAAGAGATCAAGAACCTGCCGGAACTTGAGGACTCAGCCCTAGACCCCATCCGCGAAGCTGTTGCCCTGACCGTCAAAGAGCTAGGATCCACCCCGCTCATCGGTTTTGCTGGCGCACCCTTCACCGTAGCCGCCTACATGGTGGAAGGTGGCCCTTCCCGCGACCATTTGCGCCCCCGCACCATGATGCACGCAGACCCGGAAGCCTGGGACGCCCTGGCAGCCTGGGCAGCACGCACCAGTGCCCAGTTCCTGGCAGCTCAGATTGAAGCTGGCGCATCAGCGGTGCAGCTCTTCGACTCCTGGGCAGGCTCCCTGGGCGAGGCTGACTACCGCCGCTTCGTGCAACCCCATTCTGCCGCCGTCCTCTCAGCTGTTGAGCATTACGGTGTGCCCCGCATCCACTTTGGTACCGGTACCGCTGAACTACTGCCCGCCCTGCTAGAAGCTGGTGCTGATGTGATTGGCGTGGACTACCGTCTGCCCCTATCCGTAGCCCAGGAGCGTCTGGGCGGGGGCATCGTACTGCAGGGCAACATTGATCCAGCGCTGCTTGCCTCGGGCTGGGAGGCGCTTGCCGCCCACACCGACGCGGTACTGGAGCAAGGACGATCCGCACCGGCCCATGTCGTCAACCTGGGCCACGGCGTACCACCGACCACTGACCCCACCGTGCTCACCGCACTGGTGGACTACATCCATACCCAAACTCGTAAAGGCTAGGTAGAAAGCCTATGGCAACCGGAGCTTCACAGGCGGAGACCGCACTCGTTATCGGTGGCGGTATTTCAGGTCTTCTTGCTGCGCGTGAGCTAGCGCGTGCGGGTAAAAGAGTCACCCTGGTTGAACGCGAGGAGCCTCTGGGCGGTGCGGTAGGTTCGCATCAGCTCGCTGGGCTGGTGCTGGACTCCGGTGCAGAGTCCTTTGCCACCCGCACCCCGGTGGTCACCAACCTACTGGGTGAACTGGGGCTTGAAGACCAAATCGTGCAGCCCAACCCCTTGGGATCCTGGCTCTACCTGCCTGAAGGCGCCTTCCCCTCACCATCCACCGGTGTGCTGGGTATCCCCGGAAGCTTTGATGACCCAGCTCTCAAACAGATTTTGGGGCTTAGAGGCTACCGCCGAGCCACCCTAGATAAGGTGCTACCTCGCTCGGCTGGTTCTACGGCAAAAACCCTGGGCGAACTCGTCCGTGTGCGCATGGGCCAGCAGGTGCTCAATCAGCTGGTTACCCCCGTCGTATCGGGTGTCTTTTCAACCCACCCTGACAAACTCGAAATTGCCACCATTGCTCCGCGCCTATTGGACGGTCTGGCCCAGCACGGCTCTCTGGCTGCTGCATCCTCCGCTCAGCGGGCTGCTTCACCGGCTGGCTCGCAGGTCGCTGGCGTTGAGGGCGGCATGAACCGCCTGTCGGAAGCGCTGGTCGATGAATTGCTCAATCTTAGAGTGAGGCTAGTCAGCGGGTTCGACACTATTGCCGTTGACCGCGATCCCTCGGATGGCCGATGGACCGCTATCCAGCGCCAGCCTTACAGTGGTGAGCGGGCAGCCATTATTTCTGCTGACCTTCTGGTCGTCGCCACAGACGCCCAAACCGCTGTGCGCCTGCTGGGTCCCTACCTGCCAGCTAGCGCCCTGCCTGCTGTGAAACCGGGCCCAGAAGTTGCCCTGGTCTCCCTTGTGCTGGACGCTCCAGCCCTGGACGCCAACCCCCGCGGTACCGGCCTTCTGGTGAGCGAGCAGGCCACCGGCGTCCGTGCCAAGGCGCTGACCCACGCCACTGCCAAGTGGAGCTGGGTTGCCGACAGGGCAGGGGAGGGGCGCCACGTCATCCGATTGTCCTACGGCCGTGCTGGCCAGGAAAACTCACCGCTCTCCGACCTCGCCCTGCATGATGACCAGTTAGTCACTCTGGGCCTGCATGACGCAGGGCGTCTGCTGGGCGTACCCCTGAGCAAGTCATCGTTGGTTGCCGCTGATGTGGTGCGCTGGCGTACGGCGCTACCCTCTACGGGGCCCGGGCACCGTCAGGGCGTCGCAGCTTTCCGTTCGGCCCTTGAAGAGCTGGATGGAGCCACCGCTGTTGGAGCCTGGGTGGCAGGCACCGGCCTGGTCGCTATCGTCACGGACACCGCCCCGCACATCCAGCGTTTTATGCAACGTAATTCAAACCTCTAGATCAACCCTAGGATTCATCACACCATAACCCCACGGTGAAGGAAGAAAACCCATGTCACACCCCACCTCATCCCACGGTTCTGACCATCGTGCAGGCGGCTACAGCCACGCAGCTGCAGCCCGCCCCACCGCCAAGGACGCCAACGGCAAGATTCAGGGCCAGCGCCCCGGCGAAGTTGCCGAAGGCGATACCCAGTTCCACTATGCTCTCTACACCATCTTCGCCCGCGAGGGCGTTGCCAGCCCTAACGCAAGGGGCGCAGAGGCAACCGCTGAACTCGAAAAAGCAGTAGCAGACCTCGAAGCTTCTGATGTCACCGTTCGCGGATTCTACGATGTCTCAGCGATGCGCAACGATGCCGACGTGATGGTCTGGGTGCACGGTGCTGTGCCCGAGGACCTGCAGGCAGCCATCCGTACCCTGCGCCGTACCGAAGCCTTCAGCGGTACCAAAATTGTCTGGTCTACTATGGGTCTGCACCGCGACGCTGAGTTCGTTGCTAACCACACTCCCACTTTTGCTAAGGGTATTGAACCCGAAGCCTGGATTTGCGTTTATCCCTTTGTGCGCAGCTTTGACTGGTACACCATGAACCCCGAAAAGCGCCGCGAGATCATGAAGAATCACGGTTTCAAGGGTATTGACTTCACTGAAGTTCTGCCCAACACCATCGCTACCTTTGGTCTCAACGACTACGAATGGCTCATCGCTTTGGAAGCTCCCGAGCTGGTGCTAATCGTAGATATTATGCGCTCCTTCCGTAACACCGAAGCCCGCCATTACATCCGTGAAGAGATTCCCTTTTACACAGGCCGCCGCATCCCTGCCGCCGAGGTCGCTGAGGTACTTGCCTAATGACTGCTATACCTAACGACGTCCGCCCCAATGTCACGGACCCCAACAACACCGCCTCCAACGGACCAGACCGCCTCGATGAGGCCACCATCGCTGATTTCCACGGTGAAGAAAACCTGACCCGCCCGCGCTCTGAAGCACCCCAGGACTATGACCTGGTCATCCTCTCCTCCTTCGGCGGGCCCGAAGGCCAGGAGGATGTAATTCCCTTCCTGCGCAATGTCACGGCCGGTCGCGGCATCCCTGACGAGCGTCTGGAAGAGGTTGCCACCCATTACCGTGCCAACGGTGGAGTGTCACCTATCAACGCCCAAAACCGTGCCCTGCTGGCTGCCCTGCAAGAAGCTCTGGCTGAAAAGGGCCCCAATATTCCTATCACCTGGGCTAACCGCAACTGGGAACCCTACGTCAGTGACGTGGTGCAAAATGCTTACGACGAGGGCAAGCGCAATATTCTGGTGCTAGCTACCAGCGCCTACCCCGGTTATTCCTCCTGCCGCCAGTACCGCGAGGACTACGGCATGGCTCTTGAGAAGCTGGGTCTGGAAGGCAAACTGAACATCGGAAAGGTGCGTCAGTTTTTCGATTCCCCTGGCTTTATCCAGTCCTTTGCTGATGGTCTGGTTCTTGGTCTGAAGGACGTACGTACTCGTCTCTCAGAAGCCGAGCAGAAGGCCGCGGGTAACGGCAAGATCCGCATCATGTTCTGCACCCACTCGGTGCCCACCAGCGCAGCGAATGAAGCTGGCCCGCGCGGTGTGGACTACGAAGGTGGCAGCGCCTACGTTGAGAAGCACCTGCAGGCAGCCCGTGCCGTCCTCACCCGTGTAGAGGCTGTAGACCCCGCTCTGCTCGATGACGTGGAATGGGAGCTGGTTTACCAGTCACGCTCTGGTCCACCCAGCATGCCCTGGCTAGAACCCGATGTGAATGACGCTCTTGAAGCTATCGAGGGAGCTGTTGACGGTGTGGTTCTGGTGCCCCTGGGCTTCGTTTCAGATCACATGGAAGTTAAGTGGGATTTGGACACCGAGGCTCTGGATACCTGTGACCGCCTGGGCTTTGTGGCAACCAGAACACCCACCCCCGGTGTGCACCCTGAGTACGTGGAGTCTCTGCGTCAGCTCATTGCCGAGCGCGTGGCTGAAACAGCTTCTTCTACCGACCCGGCTGAACTTGAAGCCAATCGTGGGGGAGTGTGCGGCGGCAAGGGCTGGTTTGACGCCTGTAACCCGGACTGCTGCAAGTCTCTGCGCCCCGGCTCAGATAAGTCACGCATCGCTGATTACACCGGTGACACCACCGGCGGAACCCGCTAAAACGGCAGCACAGCGCCCCGGCCCCCCTTGCCGGGCGCACTGACGCTTAAACCTAAGGACGAAGGTACATGGTAGCGAAAGCACCTTACACTGTTGGCACCCGCGGCTCAGCTCTGGCGATGACGCAGAGCAAAATGGCGGCAGATTCCGTGGCAGAAGCCGGCGGTTTTGAGTTGGGTATGGTCACCGTTAAAACCGAAGGCGATGTACTCACCGGGCCGCTGTCGCAGATGGGAGGCACCGGAGTCTTCGCTGCCACCTTGCGTACCCGCCTATTGGAAGGAGTCGTGGATCTAGCAGTCCACTCCCTCAAGGACCTACCCAGTGCGCCCTGTCCGGGATTGGTTATTGGAGCTACCCCTGAGCGTGAAGACCCTCGTGATGCCCTCTGTGCCCGTGACGGTCTGACTCTCGACACCCTGCCGCTCGGTGCCCGCGTGGGCACCGGTTCACCGCGCCGTGCCGCCCAGCTCTTGGCCCTGCGCCCTGATCTAACCATCGTTGATATTCGCGGTAATGTGGGCACCCGCCTGGCACGTGTGACCGGTAACGAAGCCTACGGGGTTGGTGGTGCCGGCCTGCACGGTGAGAAGAAACTGGGTGCGATTACGGGCGACTGCGATGCGGTTATCCTGGCAGCTTCGGGGCTTAAGCGCCTGAGTCTAGAAGAAACCATCACCGAGTACCTGCCTACTGATCGGGTAGTTCCTGCCCCGGGTCAGGGCTCGCTGGCCCTTGAAGTTCGTGAAGGTGAACTGGGCGGTGAGCCTACACCTCTGGGTGCGGCCGTCACAGCAGTGGATCACCTACCAACCCGCCTGGCGGTCACCGCTGAACGCGCTCTACTGCGCCGTCTTGAAGCAGGTTGTGCCGCCCCCATTGGTGCCTACGCCTATATCAAGGATGACCAGCTCACCCTTGATATCTGTGTGGCAGCTACCAACGGTTCAGAGACCCTGCGTCAGAGTCTCACCACCGACCAGCTCACCCTTGAAGCGGCGGCTGCGTTGGGCGTCCGCGCCGCTGAGCAGCTTTTGGAGCAAGGAGCAGCCAGCCTGGCCGGGCTCGAAACTGCTTTTGGGAACTAGGTAGAGTAAAGACTATGACGCACCTTCTTTTCACCCGCTTTCCCCGCAAGGCCGGAAGCTTCGTTAAAGAACTTCAGGAAATATTGCCCGGCACTACTGTCGCTTGCGCTCCGGTGCTTGAAGCGGTCGCGGTAACCCCCGAAGACTGGGACGCCACCGCCTTCTCGCTGATTCGTGGTGAATACAGCTGGGTCACCTTCACTTCAGTCAACGGGGTTCTTGCTTTTGACGCTCTGGCTAAAGAGTTGGGGCAGAGCACCGTTGAATTGCTGGGCGCTGCTCAGGTCGCCGCCGTGGGCACCGCCACCGGCAAGGCGTTAGAAGCCTTGGGTGTACTGGTCGATTTTGTGCCAGTAGAGCAGTCTGCGGCGGGCATGGTGGCCGAGTGGCCCCTGGACGAAGAATGGGAAGACCCTACCGAAGTAACCGTGTTGCTGGTGCAGGGGCTAACCGCCTCACCCACCCTAGAAGCAGGTCTCACCGACTATGGCTACACCGCCCTAACCCTGGGCGTCTATGACATGCAGACCTACCCGGCGCACCAGCCCCTGGTGGAGCGCACAGAAGAGGACGCTGCGGCTCTTGACCTGGATGCCGCCCGGGACGCTTTGGCCTCGGCTGATGTCCTGGTAGCTACCTCACCGCTGATTCTTTCTACCTTGGCTGAAGGCTATTCGGGGCAGCTGCCACCCACTGTCACTATTGGGGCAGCTACCGGAGCTGCTGCCCGGGAGATGCCTACCAGCGTCCGGCCCGCAAAAATTTCTGCAGCAACCACCCCGGCCCCGGCTGACCTGGCCGCCGCGGTAGCTGACCTTCTCCACTCCTCAGAATGACCTAAAGGACCACCAATGTTCTCAAAACCGACTCTTGACGTGCCCGTGCGCCCCCGCCGCCTACGCACCAGCGGCCCCATGCGAGCGCTGACCGCTGAGACCCGCCTGGCACCTGCCAACCTGATTCAGGTGCTCTTTGTGCGCGACGGCATCGACTCGCCCGTAGAAATTGCTTCCATGCCCGGCCAGTACCAGCACACCCTAGATTCTGTTCTGCCGGAGGTTCAAAAAGCCATTGACGCCGGCGTTGCTGCTATTGACCTTTTCGGTGTGCCCAAGGACGAAGACAAGGACGCCGCCGGCTCAGTGGCCTGGGCAGAGGACGGGATTCTCAACCGCGCCATTGCTACCATCCGCCAGGAATTTGGTGAGCAGATCGTCATCATTGCTGATACCTGCCTGGATGAGTTCACCGACCACGGCCACTGTGGCCCGCTATCAACCGATGATTTCGGTGTGGTCTCTGTCGATAATGACGCCGCGGTGGAAACATATTGCAAGATGGCTATCTCCCAGGCAAAAGCCGGTGCTCACACCGTCAGCCCCTCGGGCATGATGGATGGCCAGATCGCTGCCATGCGGGCGGCACTGGATGATGCCGGGTACAGCCATGTTTCTATCCTTGCCTACTCTGCCAAGTACGCTTCAGCTTTCTTTGGCCCGTTCCGCGATGCCGTGGGGTCAACCTTCACCGGTGACCGTAAAACCTATCAGCAGGACCCCGCCAATCGCCGTGAATCTCTCTATGAGGCTGCTCTTGATATTGAAGAGGGCGCAGATATGGTCATGGTCAAACCTGCCACTGCCTACCTGGATATTATCCGCGAGATTACCGATTTTTCACCTGTTCCGGTTGCCGCTTACCACGTCAGTGGCGAGTACGCCATGATCGAGGCAGCTGCAGCTCAGGGCTGGATTAACCGTAAGGCAGTTGCCCTTGAAGCGCTGACCGGCATCCACCGCGCCGGTGCAACCATGATTTTGACTTACTACGCCACCGAAGCTGCCGGCTGGCTCAACCAGCGCTAACCTCTCATTTTCTCTTGACCTCTGGGCAGGTATATCACCTGCTGTACCACTGAAAGGTTCCCTACCATGACTGTTTCAGAAGATCTCTTCGCCCGCTCCGCCAAGGTTATTCCTGGCGGCGTTAACTCCCCGGTACGTGCCTTCAACTCTGTGGGCGGCACCCCCGCCTTCATGGTGGAAGCCCAAGGCCCCTACCTAACCGATGCAGACGGTCGCAGCTACGTTGACCTGGTCTGCTCCTGGGGCCCGGCACTCCTGGGCCACAAGCACCCCGGCGTGATTGAGGCTGTACACGCTGCCGTTGAACACGGGCTCTCCTTTGGCGCCTCCACTGTTGCTGAAACCGAACTGGCTGAACTGGTAGTGGACCGTATCAATGCCGCTATTCCTGGAGCCATCGACCAGATCCGTATGGTCTCTACCGGTACCGAGGCAACCATGACCGCCATTCGCCTAGCACGCGGTTACACCGGCCGCGACAAGGTCATTAAGTTCGCAGGCTGCTACCATGGCCACGTGGATGCCCTGCTCTCTGAGGCTGGCTCGGGTGTTGCCACTCTCTCCCTGCCCGGTTCTGCGGGGGTCACCGCAGCTACGGCGGCCGAGACCATCGTCCTGCCCTACAACGATGAGGACGCTGTACGCGCGGCTTTCGCAGCCCACCCCGGTGAGATTGCAGCTATCATCACCGAGGCTGCTCCCTGCAACATGGGTGTGGTTCCTCCTGCTCCCGGGTTCAATAAATTCCTGAGCCAGGTCACCAAGGAGAACGGAGCCCTTTTTATCTTTGATGAGGTGCTGACCGGTTTCCGTGTTTCATCTGCCGGTTACTGGGGCTTCGCTGCCCCAGAGGATGACAGCTGGGTCCCCGACCTCTTCACCTTCGGCAAGGTCATTGGCGGCGGTATGCCGATGGCTGCTCTGGGCGGCAAGCGTCAGGTCATGGAGTACCTGGCACCCACCGGCCCCGTCTACCAGGCGGGCACCCTATCGGGTAACCCCATCGCTATGGCAGCTGGTCTGGCAACCCTCAAGGCAGCGGACGCCAGTGTCTATCGAGCTATCGACCAGCGTTCAGCCCAGTTGCAGGCCGAGCTGAAGAGCGCCTTTGATGCAGCGGGCGTGGATCATTCCATCCAGACTGCTGGCAACCTCTTCTCGGTTGCTTTCGGAACTAGCCAGGCGGGGGTACATAACTACGCTGATATTAAGGCGTCGCAGACCTTCCGCTACAACGCCTTCTTCCACTCCATGCTGAACTCCGGTGTCTACCTGCCGCCCAGTGCTTTTGAAGCGTGGTTCCTCTCGGCTTCCCACGATGACGCCGCTATGGACCTCATCTTCTCGGCCCTGCCGGACGCCGCGCAGGCAGCAGCTGCAGCTACCGCCTAAAAGGGAGAGGCTTAGCGCCTTTTAACTTCACATCACAGTAGACGCACTTGCTTCTTGATCAGCTCAATCGTTGGCAGGAAGTAGGTGCGGCTGTTTTTTATCATCACTATCTCTGTAAGATAGTGAGTGGAAGATTACACGGTTTTAGAAAAACGTGGGTCCATTTGATGCAATTTATCGGTCTGATGCTGCCGGGGCACATCGAAAGACCCCGGGGTTTTGTTTGGTCTCCAACAGTCCTTAGGGAGTTGGGAGCCTAACGGGTGTGGCCGGTCGGCAGGCTGGCGACGTCCTGGGTGTCGCGGTCGTAACGCCAATCGGGGTCCATGAGTAGACGTGAGAAAGCCAGCCCCATACCTAGCGCCATAAAGATGAAGAGCACCTGTACAAAGCTCTCCAGCGCCGCAGCGATGTTCCCGTTGGAAAAATGTGCCATGGACATATAGAAACTGACACCCGGGACCATGGTCACAACCGCCGGCACCGAGAGAGAGACGCGGGAGACGCGGCGTCCAAAAGCGGGGGCAAGAATCTCAGACAGCACCCCGGCAGCAAAAACAGCGGTTGCAACCGCCAGATGGGGTACCCACCCCGTCTCCATCCACCAGATACGAGCCGGGTTCACACCGGCGGCAATCACCCCGGCCCAGAAGCAGGCAAGAGGGGAGGCAGAGAAAAGCATGGCGAAGCCGAAAGCTGCTATGAAGGACGCCACCACCTGCGCTAGTACCAGTAACCAGGTAGCAAGATGAGGTGCCGCTGCCTGCTCTAAGGGCAAGTCAAAGGCCGTGGACACCAGCCAGACAGCGCAGGAGGCGGACACCAACAGCAGCATAACGTAGGTCAGCCGGTTGATACCGGCGGCAAAGTCCATGCGGAAAAGATCTAAGAGCCCGGTCACCAGAGGAAAGCCGGGCACCAGGTAGAGCACCGACGATATAAAGCCCACCAGGTGGTTATCGCCAATGAGCCCAGGGGCAATAAGAACGCTCATAGCACCAACATAAAGGCCCGCTGACAATAGGCCGCAAAGTAACCAGATTGCTGCATGGTTCATCCCCTTGTGCGCGAGCGTGGAGCGTAGTAGCTGGCCAGTGAAGGCAGCGAGCAATACTACAGTGCACTCGATGATGCCGCCCCTGTTGAGGAAGGCAAAGCCTGCGCAGGCAAAAGCAGCTGCTAGGGCTAGGAGCCAGGGAGGGTAGAGGGGCTTTTCAGCGCCGATGCGATCCAGGGTAGCGCTGGCCTGTACCGGGCTGATGTGCTCGGGTAGGGAGGAAACAAAGTCGCCCAGCACATCAATTTTGAAGGCGTTAATACCTTTGATACGAGTCTCGGCAACCTCGGTGCGAAAGTTGTTCCCCGAATAAGAGGTCGTAGAGATCTCGGTAAAGCTAATCTGGGCGTGGTGCTCATCCAGCCCCACTGCTCTTGCAAGGCGTGACATGGAGGACTTAACCCTGTAGGCAGAGGCCCCAGACTGTATGAGCAACAGGCCAAGTTTCATCACTACTGCTGATTGGTCCATCAGCAGGCGGTGCTCGCTGGGGTTTGAACCCCTGTAGGCGGCGCTGATGGTGTCGTTCATGGTGCCCTCACAGGTCTAAGAAAGGTATGCGGCTTTAATCCTACTCGCCCGTACGCACCGGCCATTCACCATTAATGTCAGCCTGTTTGCCAATGCGGTCAAAGTATTCCTGTAGCTCTTTGGCCTGCTCAGCAGCCCAGGTAATTTGGGCTTTGTGCAGGTCAGCAGCAGGTTGCTCAATCTCGTCGTATTCCAGGCTCATGGCGGTCAGCAGGCGCTCGGCTGCCAGAGCGTCGTCCTTCGAAGTGTGAGCGTTTTCAAGTTCTACGCCATATTCGCCGGCAAGAACTTCTAGGGTGCGTTTGCCCTTTTTGAACTTGTGCACGTGCTTGTTAATAACAAGAGGATCAAGCACGGGGTGGCAGGTGAGCGGCGGGTAACCGTAGCGGGCCAGCTCGTGGTGCATGACAGAGAAATCGTAGGCAGCGTTGAAAGCAATCACGGGCACCCCGTCCGCGAAGAGACCTCCCAGCGCCATCGCTACCTCGTAGGCAACCTTGGCTGCAGGCTGACCATGCTCACGAGCGTACTCGGTGGTGATGCCGTGCACTGCGGCTGCTTGGGCAGGGATTTCAATACCGGGATCAGCCAACCATTCACCGGCGCGCAGTACCTGCCCGTCGGCGTCCACCAAGACTAGGGATGCCGTGACAATGCGAGCTGTAGCGGGATCAACGCCGGTGGTTTCGAGGTCGAAAGTGGCGCGGGGCAGGTCTGTCCATGAAGTCATACCTCGATAGTAGCCTTTGGCAGCAGATGATAAAAAATATTTTTTGCGCTTTAGTGCACAATGCTTAAAGTGTCAGTCCCTTGTGATGGAATGATGGGGTAGAGCCAAAGGAGAGCACCGATGACCGCTGAACACCTTCATGGAGCAAAACAGCCTGCCCGTCTTCTCTTGGGTGCGCCGGGCACGGGTAAAACCGAGCGTCTGCTGCGTGCAGCCCAGGAGTTTTTGGACAGCGGCGCTGACCCTGCTCGCCTGCTGGTGCTGACCCCTTCGAGGGTCTCTGCCACTCGCTTCCGCGAGGAGCTTTCATCACGTATCTCCGCTACCGTTTCTACCGCTCCGGTGCGTGCCTGGCAGGCCTACGCTTTTGACCTGTTGCGCCGGGCGCATGTGGGTGGCTACCTACCGGGGGTCGAATTTTCCCCCAAACTATTGAGCGGTCCCGAGCAGGATGTTCTGATTAGAGAACTTCTGGAAGGGCACCGTCAGGGGCATGGTGCTAGCCTGACTTGGCCCCAGGACCTGCGTGAGGCGCTGGGCACCAAGGGTTTTAGGCACGAGGTGCGAGATTTCTTTGACCGCCTGGCAGAACATGACCTTTCAGCTGCTGCGGTGCAGGAGCTGGGGCAGCAGACAGGGCGCGCCGAATGGGTGGCGGTGGGCAAGCTCTATGCCGAGTACCGGCAGATTCGTGCCCTGCGAGCACCCCAGGCATTTGACGCCGCTGCCCTTATTCATGAGGCGGTTAAGGTTCTGCTGGCTCATCCTGAGTTTTTGGCGGCCGAACGGTCTCGGTTTGATGTGGTGCTGGTGGATGATGTCCAGGAGCTAACTCCCTCTATTTACCGACTGCTCTCTGCACTGGTGGGTAGGTCGTTGGATGATCTGTTAAGTCATAGCCGCAGTTCGTTGCAGGGGATGGACGAACAAACCGCAGAGCACCTTGCCTTAGCTTTTGGTGCCGCACCCCGTGTGATGTTGGCCTGTTGCACAGATACCGTGGTGCAGGGCTTCCGCGGCGCGGTACCCCAGCTAGCGTCCGGGCTGACTGCCATGATGGGGGAGCTGGTTCAAGAGCAACTAACAGTCTCTTACCGAATGCCAGAGGCCGTAGCCAGCAGTTGGGCTGCCGTAGTCAGCCGCCTGCCTGCCGTCCCCGGTGCGGTGCACCCGCGTCAGCTTTCATTTACTTCACGGCAAATTGAAGGTGATCAAGCTTTGCTTCATCTGGGGGACGACGGAGCCCTGCTTGACCCTGAAAAAGCGGCAGATCCTCATCCCGCGGTCTTGGGGCTGACCGTCGAAAGTGCCCAGCACGAGAGCCGCCTGCTGGGGCAGATGATTTTAGAGGACCACCTCTACCGGGGCAGGTCCTACCGGCGCTCTGCCATTATTGTGCGCAACGGTTCGGATGTCACCCGGATTAAGAGAGCGCTTACCGGGTTGGGTGTCCCCGTGCAAACAGCAGCTGCTATTACCCCGGTGCGCGATGAACCAGCAGCTCGCCCCTTCCTCGATGCCCTGGGGCTCCTGCTTCATACCAGGTCGCTAGGAGAAGCCCCTGAGACTGTCCCCACAGAGAATCAAGCGTCGACTGAAGGTCGGAACCAACTTACCCAAACGGGGGAGGTCTCACCCTTCATCCCGGCGCCGGGTTCTGCTTGGGGTCTTGGAGTTGATACAGCGCTGTCTCTACTTACTTCCCGTCTGGGTGGAGCCAGCACCGCTGAAATTCGCCGTCTGCGTCAGCATCTACGTGCCGCTGATCTGCGAGCAGGGAGGGGGCGTAACAGCGATGAGCTTTTGGTTGAAGCCCTGATTCACCCCGAGCTGCTACCCACCAGCGGGGCGGGTAGGGCCGCTAGCAGACTGGCATCTGTCCTCAAAGCAGGCAATATCGCACTGGATCAACCGGGTGCGACCGCTGAAACAGTGCTTTGGGCGCTCTGGGAGGCGTCCGGTCTAGCCGCTGAATGGAAGAAACTAGCCGCTGGTACCGGAACAGCTGCAGATCGTGCTAACCGTGATATTGACGCTATGATTGGGCTCTTTGAGACCGCAGAACGCTACACCGACCAGATGCCCGGTGCCACTGCCGAGCAGTTCCTCACCTACATTGATGCCCAGGACCTGCCCATGGATACTTTGGCAGAACGTACTGGCAACCGAGATGCGGTAGAAATTATGACCCCAGCCTTGGCCGCCGGTAGGCAGTGGGAGACAGTCTATATCGCTGGCTTGCAAGAAGGCACGTGGCCTAACACCACCGTGCGTGGTTCTCTGCTAGGAACCCAAGATCTGGTTGATCTGGCGACCGGTGCTACACCTGGTTCCGGGCGGCTCCTAGAACGTCTCAAAGAAACCCGCTTTGATGAGTTCCGTATGTTTTCCACCGCCGTCTCCCGTGCCAGCTACCGCGTGGTCTGCACGGCGGTCTCGTCCGCCGACGAGGCAGCCAGCGAACTGCTCGATATCTTCGCCCCGGCCCCCGGCGGCGAACGGTCTAACAGCGAGGTGCGCCGGCCAATGACCCTGCGCTCACTTATTGCGGAGTTGCGTCAGTGGGCTGAAAGCCAGCACATCTCGCCCAGCAAGGCAGATGCCGCGGCCCGTTTGCTCAACCGCCTGAGTAACACAGAGAACACCGCTGGTCTGGGGTTACCCGGCGTAAACCCTGCTCATTGGTGGGGCCTTTTACCGCTATCGTCTTCAACCCCTGCCTTCGAGGGGGATGGACCGGTGCCGATTTCGCCGTCCCAACTAGAGAAGATCCACCGCTCACCTCTAGACTGGTTCGTCTCAGCCTCTAAAGCTGAAGCTGCTACAGACGCATCACGTTCCTTAGGCACACTTATTCACTCTATTTGTGAGGACTTCCCGGATGCCCCTGGCCACCAGTTGCGAGAGGAGCTTCACCGACGGCTCCCCACCCTGGGGTTACCAGACACCTGGGAGAGCCGCAAGACCATCGAACGGGCTGAGCAGATGGTCTCAAAGTTCGCCAGTTACGTGGCTGAACTGCCCGGTAAAGGACGCGAGCTCGTGGGAGTTGAAGGTTCCTTTACGGTGTTGGTGCCGGGCCCTGCCCGGGACGCCCTGCTTTCGGGCCGGGTTGACCGCATTGAAAAAGATCAGCTGGGGAGGTTCATCATCATTGACCTCAAAACTGGTAAGTCTAAGCCTTCGAAAGCTGACCTTGAAAAACACCCCCAGCTCGCTGCCTACCAGGTGGCTCTCGAAGCAGGCGCTGGCCAGCTCATGCAAAAAGCCCTCACGCAGGACCAAGCAGAGCAAGAGCATTCTTCCGACCAGCGTCCTGACGGCTCTGCTAGCCGAGAAACCCTGGAATTCACCGGTCTACGCGAGCTCTCAGGCGGAGCCCTGCTGCTACAGATTGGCGACAGCACTAAGAGCTACGGTGAACAGGCGCAGGCTCCCCTCGATACTGATAGCGCATGGGCAGTAGAACTCATTAACCGGGCCGCAGAACTCATTGCCGGTGAGCAACTACAAGCTCGTCATGCGGGTGGCGGCGCCTTTGGTATTGGCTGTGCTCTGCCCGATATCTGCCCGCTATGCTCCCGCGGCAGGCAAATAACCGTCCGCTCGGCCCTCTAAGGAACAAGATGATGACTACTTCCCTCCCTGATAGCCAGCACCCCTACCTGACTCCAGAGCAGATTGCTGATGCTCTGGGCCGGCCCCGCCCTACCCCCGAACAGTCTGAGATTATCTCAGCACCCCTCACTCCGCGTCTGGTGGTGGCTGGTGCAGGTTCGGGTAAAACAGCGACCATGGTGGATCGAGTGGTCTGGCTGGTGGCTAATGGACTGGTGCGTGCGGACCAGGTGCTGGGTGTTACCTTCACCCGTAAGGCCGCCGGTGAGCTACGCGAGCGTATGCGCGGGCGTCTAGAAGATTTGCGCCGGCAGAACCTGGTGCGCCAGGTGCCAGGTGCGCAAAACGAACCGGTGGGTGACCCTGTAGTATCGACCTACCATTCCTACGCAAATTCTCTGGTAGCCTCCTACGGTTTGCGCATCGGCATTGAGGATGACGCACAGATGCTAGGTGGCGCTCAGGCCTGGCAGCTGGTAGCGCAGTTGGTAGAGCACTACGATGGAAAGCTACCTGAAAAAGAGGTGGCAAAATCAACCATGGTCAGCTCGGTCTTACAGCTCTCAGGCGAGTGCGCTGAGCATCTGGTGACCCCTCAACAAGTCAGTGACTGGTGCCAGGAGCAAATCCAACGAATTCAAAGGTTAGGCAAGCCCACGGGTAAGGGTGCAACTGCTGAACAGCGCACTCTTGTTCAGGGGCTGGAACTGCGCATTTTCTATGCTGAGCTGGTGAAGCGCTATTCCCAGATCAAACGCAGAATGCAGGTCATGGACTACGGTGATCTTATTGCCTGCGCCGCTCGAATCGCCAAGGAGGTCCCGCTAGCCGCGGCTACAGAGCGGGAACGATTTGCGGTGGTGCTCCTGGACGAATTTCAGGACACCTCCCATGCCCAGATGCAGCTTTTCTCTGATCTGTATGGAGCCAGAAACGGTGCTGCAGAACATCCGGTCATGGCAGTGGGCGACCCCAAACAATCCATCTATGGTTTCCGTGGCGCCTCAGATGGCCAACTCTTTAGCTTCTATGACTTCTTCCCCACCGCTGACCGCACCGCCCGCTATCTGACGGTTGCCTGGCGCAACGACACCGCTATTTTGGCGGCTGCTAACGCCAACGCAGCCCCGCTGGCTCTGCAGCCCGATTGGGTTCGTTCACAGCATTCCATCGAAGTACCCCACTTAGTGCCACGGCCCGATCCGGGTAGTGGCCGGGTTGAAATAGGGGAGTACCTGACCGATCGGGATGAAGCTGAGGTTATCGCTCAAAAAATTGCGCAGCAACGAGAGCCCTTCGCGCACCGTCCCCTAGCCGAGATGCCCACTATGGCCGTACTGTGCAAAAAGAGAGCCCAAATGGAACCTCTGCGGGAGGCCTTCGAGGCAAAGGGCGTGCCCTACCAGGTGGTTGGTTTGGGCGGTTTGCTGGATACCCCTGAGATTGTTGATACGGTCGCGGTCTTGCGGGTGCTCTCAGACCCGGGGCGATCTGACGCGCTGATGAGACTGCTCTCCGGCGCTCGCTGGCGCCTGGGGGTCAGTGATCTGCTGGCCTTCGCCGACTGGGCAGGGGCACTCAAACAGCAACGCGAGTATGAGATTCGTTTTGGTATCACCGGCGAGGCGGCTGCCCTGCGCGTAGAACAAGAAACCCTCGATGAGCTTGATGAGGTACGTTCACGGGGGCTCAGCAGTAGACAGGACATCACCCGAGTTAAAGAAGCCGAGCAAGCCAGGGATAATGAGCGCTACCGCCGTATTCTAGATTCTGCTGCCCCCGATATTTCAGACGGGGCGTCACTGGTTGAGGCTCTTGAAAATCTTCCTCCTGAGGGCTGGGTCAGCGCCCGCACCGGCCGGTCATTGACTCATGCGGCTCGTGGCCGTCTGCAGGCATTAGCAGCAGAAATTAATTACCTACGTCAGTTCACCTCCGATGACCTTTCAACCCTTCTTTATGAAATTGAGCGCACCATGCTGCTGGATATTGAGCTGGCTGCCCGCCCCGGCGTCCGCTCGCACGCAGCCCGGCAGCACCTGGATACTTTCCATGGGGTCGCAGCCACCTACGAGTCCAGCGCCCCGCGCATCAACGCTCTCTTGCTGGCCGCAGCTAATGGTCTTGATGCTGATGAAGCTGAAGAAACCGTGCGTTTTTCGCTGACTGCCACCGGCGCATCAGCTAGCGGTATCAGCGGTTTTTTGGCCTGGCTGGATGCCGCTGCCGCTGAAGAAGGTGGGCTGGATATGGCGGTGGAGGCACCGCGCCATGATGCGGTGCAGTTGCTCACCGTGCATGCTTCTAAGGGTTTAGAGTGGGACCATGTCTATATTCCCGGCGTAGCTGCCGGTGAATTCCCTGATGGTAAGGATGAACGCTGGACTAAGAAGGGGGATACCCTGCCTTGGCCATTGCGCGGGGATGCCAATTATCTGCCGCCCTGGCGCGATAACTTTGAGAACCTTAAGGACTTCGGCGAATTTATGGGCGTTATGAAGGAGCAGGCCGTTGAACACAGGGTAGCCGAGGAACGCAGGCTCGCCTACGTGGGCTTCACCCGGGCGCGGTCTCTGCTGGTGCTGACCAGCTCATCCTGGAAGGGCACCGGGGCTAAACCACGTCAGGTCTCAGACTTCCTGCAAGAGTTACTTGATCTAGGTCAGGACTTGGCGAGTGCCGGTCACCAGAACGCCGCCCAGCTACTAGCGCGCGTTGATGAGGCTCAGCTTGAAGCCGGTAACCCTCAATCAGCCACACTACTCACTGCCCTCTGGCCCTTTGACCCCTTTAACGGGCCAGAAATCCGTAGCTGGTCTTCCTTAGAAGATTTGGAAACTGCCGGGGTAGAAGAAGTCAGCGGCACCAGCACTTCTGACGCTGGGCTGGGCCCAGATGGAGAAGCGGCTCCTCGGCTTACCCCGCGTCAGAGGGTTGAGCGCGCTGCGACTAACGTCTTACAAGGCGGTCTAGAGCCACGAGAGCTATCCGAGGTCACCGCCGATAGCAACGCCCAAGAGACCGCTGATATCGAAGACTGGGAAGAAGAGACAAGGCTGCTGCTTGAACTCTTGCGCGCCCCGGCCGATCAACAGGAGTTTGAGCTACCGCAACACATTTCAGCTTCCCTCTTGGTTCAGCTAGCGCAGAACCCTGAGGTGGTGATCGATAACCTGCAGCGCCCCATGCCCCAGCGCCCCGGCATCGCAGCCCGTCAGGGAACCCTCTTTCATACCTGGGTTGAAGAACACTACGGTCAGAGTGCCATGCTGGATGTGGGGGAGGAAGACTTTGCCGATGATGACACCGCCGAAGAGCTTGATTTGCCCGCCCTGCGCGAGAATTTCCTGGCAAGCCGTTGGGCGGACGAAGTGCCGTGGGCTATAGAGTATCCGCTGGAAACACCGGTCGAGGGTGTGACCGTCCGCGGTCGCGTGGACGCGATCTTCCGCACCATCGATACGGACGGTACTGAAAAGTGGGAGCTGGTGGACTGGAAGACCGGCAGGGTCCCTTCAAAGAAAGAGCTGAAAAGCCGTGCCCTTCAGCTGGGGCTCTACCGCATCGGCTTTGCTCGCTTGCACAAGATTGAGCCAGCGAATATCAGCGCTAGCTTCTTCTACGCTGCTGAGGGCGACGAAGTAAGGATTGAGGAGTTAGCAACCGAAGAGGAAATCGCTGGTGTGTTAAAGAAAGCCCGTCGCCAGGCGGCACAGCTCTAGAGAACAAAATTCAAGGCTGAGCACCGGGTGAAGGCGCCACTGCAGGTAACCTCTGGGGAAAGGCTAGTAGGGCGAGAGCGGCGCACAGTAATACCATACCTGCCCAGCCTACGGCAGAGAGCTCTTCCCCGACGATGGCTACTGCCAGGAGCGTGGCTACCGCAGGTTCAACCAGAGTGATAGTCGTGGCGGTTGAGGGGCTTACCCTAGTAAGCCCACAGCCAAAGAGCAGATAGCCAGCGAACATGGGAATGAGTGCCATATAGCTTGCCACCCAAAAAGCCTGGGGGCTGGCAAGCAGGGGAGCGCCCGTTAGGATCAGTACCGGTAAGAGCAATAGCCCACCGGCACCAAATACAGAGCCCATAGCAGCGGCGCGGCTAATACCTGCCCCCATAAGCCGGTGGGCAACCCAGGAATACACGGCGTAGCTGGTACCAGCCACCAGCCCCAGACCAAGCCCCCACAGGGTACTGAGTAGGTCCTCTGGGGCACTGGTGAGTTTGGCAAGGCAGAGCAGAGCACTACCGCCTAGCCCTAGAAGCAGAGCAAGAACCCAGCGTCGGGATAAGGGATTGTGGCTGATAAAGCGCTCTAAGAGCGCGGACGCTATGGGGGCAGAAGCCAGCGAGACGACGGAGCCAATAGCTACACCTGCATAGTGCATGGAGCTGTAGAAAGCCAGGGGGTAGATAGCCACTGCCAAGGCTCCGGCGGCAATCGGGAGGGTGCGGACGCGCAGAGCAGCTACCTCGGTGCGAAGTGCTGATACCGCAATCAACGCCTGTAAAAGTCCACCTATTCCTAGCGCCGCAGATCCTATTGCAAGCGGTCCGGCTCCCGGGGCAAAGGTGGCTACGGTGCCGGTAGTCCCCCAGAGAAGAGCTGTGATCAGAATGTAGATCACGCTTCTGCCTCCAGAAGCTTGATAGCCTGCTGGCGGGCCTCATCCAAAAGTGCTGGGTCCTCCTCTAGACCCGCACGGGCTATAGCGCCTTCCAAGAGGAAACTGAGCTGGCGGCCTAGCGTCGCCGCACGGTCTTCTAACTGAGGCCGTAGAGCTTTTACCAAGATTGCCTCTACTTCTTCCTTATGGCGGCGTACCGCCTGCCTCCCCGGCGAGCCGGTGGCGAGCTCGGCTGCAGCATTGAGTAGACCGCAACCGCGAAAACCTTGGCTCCACCCGGAAACTGCGTGATCAGCATAAGCGTCAAAGACAGCCAACACTGTGCAAAGTGCCTCTGCCCGGGGTTCCCTGGGCGCCTCGCTATCCGGACGTGTGAGCCTTTCGTTAAAAAGTTGGAGCCACTGTTGGTGGCGCACCTCGATGTAGGCGCTTTCGAGCTCTTCTTTGGAGGAAAAATTATTGTAAAGGCTCTGCTTAGCAACTCCCGCATCAGCGATAATAGCGTCAATGCCGGTGGCGGCAATCCCGCGGGTATAGAAAAGATGCGCGGAGGCATCGAGTATTTTCTGGCGTGCTTTACCCATACCGAAACTCCCAAAATAGACCGTTCTGTCTAATATTTCTTTAGGTGTGACCCCAGAGCAAAAACATTCCATCATGTGAAAAACTGCAGGGTAAAACAAACCCCGCCCCTTTCCGACATGAAAGGGGCGGGGTAAGAGGTGAGAAAGTAATCTTTAGAAGTCGTCCGAGATTTTCTCGGGCAGTTGCTGAACCGGCTGGGGGTCAAGTACCCCCACCTCGCGCAGTTCAGCCTCCAGGCTGCTGAGCATCGAAACCGCCTCTGACACCATCACACGGTCTTCAAGCTCAACCCCACGAATCAGCCACTGAGCTAAGCCAAACTCAGCATAAAGGTTGGCGCGGGATTCTAGGTGCTCGTCGGGTTGCTGAGGCATCTGGTTGCGGTAGAGATCAAAAATGCGATCGCGGAAGTCAGTATCTGAGCAGGCAAAAAGCCAGGAGAAATCTTGGGCAGGGTCACCTACACAGACCTCCGACCAGCCGGTTACCTCAACAATCGTTTTCTTATCAATCACCAGGTTATCTTCGTTGAGATCCCCATGGATGACCCGGGGGCGGAACTGCCAGAGGGAGACATCATTGAGCTGCTTTTCCCAGCGTTCTAACAGACCTGAGGGTACCTTGCCGGTTGCTACGGCGCGGTCCAGTTCAGCGAGACGGCGCTCGCGAATCTGTTCACCGGTATAAACGGGTAAGTCTGCTTCTTCTACGATGGTTTCGGGGAAGACATGCACGGTGGCGATGGCCCCGGCGATAGCTTCTGCAATATCGGTTTTGCCACCGCGGGTGCCGTAGCTAATATCTGCTAACTCATCAATATCGACCGGCGCACCGGGATTATGAGAGTAGATAAAAGTTTGCAGCCCGCCCTGGGGTACCGATCCGACGATGGTGGGTACCAAAAAGGGGAGGCGGGCGCGCAGACCCGGTGAGAAGGATTGAAGGATCATGTGCTCCGCTTCAAGGCGCACGCTAGCTTCTGGATTTTTGGGGGCACGTACGCGCCAACGTTTGTCGGCGGAGTCAATAATGATCGCTGAATCAAAGTCTACGGTGTCATCAGCTGACGGGAGGGCGGCTACAGGGTAGAGCCCTAGCACGCCAGCTGATACGATTGCGGCAAGTTGAAGCGGTGTCGAAGTCACACTTCCAGGGTACAAGAGATAAAGGGGCATAGACCCGATGAATGCCGAAAATATGATGAATCTGTCGCTGACGGGGCATTTTTCGCCCCTGGGTCGCCTACCTTTTGTTCCGCATCGTCTCTCCCAGCAGGGGAGCGTGCGGGATGAACCAGGGTTCTTGGCCGCGGTAGTGGAGCAGTTGGTGGACGGCGGGCTGCCGGCTACTGCGGCTGACTCCGGCAAGCTCTACCCCTGGGAGCACCTGCCACTTTTGCTTGCAGTGGACCGCGACAGGGTGCTGGTGCAAAACAGGGGAGACGGGCAACCTCCCGAACCCCTGGACCTTGCGGCGCACTACGGCCTGCAGGCTGAGCACTGGCATGACTACGCAGCTACCGATAGCCACCACACCGCCTATCTTGTCTTTGCTGGTGTACTGGCTCTAGATGATGGGGATGCCCCGGTCCTTGCGCTGACCGGTGACTTTGAATATTTTTTGGACCTCGGGCACCAACCCCTGAACCTGCAAGGCTTCGATCAGCAGGAACAGTCCGTGGCAGACGTCCTGGCCGCTCAAACCGGCGGGCAGTGGGAGCTGATCCGAGACTATGCCGCCTACGGCTATGAGGGGATCGGCTTGCCTTTTGCCTGGGGCCAGCCTCTGGCAGCTGTTGCTTCCCTGGCCCATTGGCACGGTTCCCACAAGTTTGACCCCGCCACCGGAGAGCCCACCCTTTCCATACGCGCAGGTTGGGCGCGTGTGACCCAGAGCGGCCGGGAACTTTTCCCTCGCACCGACCCTGCTGTCATTACAGCGGTCACCGCTGAGGTGGGAGGAGAGGAAAAAATTCTGCTCGGCCAGGCAAGAGCTTGGGGTGCTGGGCTCTTTTCTACTTTTGCTGGTTTTGTAGAGGGTGGGGAGTCCTTGGAGGATGCGGTGATGAGGGAGGTCTGGGAAGAAAACGGTGGGCGCGTGGTCGGCATGGCTTATCTGGGTTCCCAGCCCTGGCCTTTTCCCCGTTCACTCATGTGTGGTTACATCGCAGTCATTGATAATCCGGAGCAGGTGAAAGCTGACGGCGCCGAAATAGAGACCATCCGGTGGTTCACCCGCCAGGAGCTCATCGCCGCCTACACGCATCAAGAAGTTCAGCTACCTGGCCGAAGCTCGATATCCCGCCGTCTGATTGAACACTGGCTGGGGAAAGCCCTGTAAACGGTAGACTGGTTGACTGCCCCGTCTACCCAAGGAGTCCTCGTGCTAGAAATTGATCGTCTGCGTGCTGAGCCCATTGAGCTAATGCAGCGGAGCGCTGATTCTATCCTTGAGGGCCTTGACCCGGAGCAGCGCCGGGTGGCCACCGAAATATCCGGCCCCATGTGCGTGTTAGCAGGTGCGGGTACTGGTAAGACCCGGGCGATTACCCACCGCATTGCTTACGGCATTGCCATCGGCCGCTACAACCCCCGCAGTGTTCTAGCGCTGACCTTTACTACTCGGGCGGCAGAAGAAATGAAGGTGCGCCTGCGCGCTTTGGGCGCAGTGGGTGTGGTGGCCCGCACCTTCCATTCGGCTGCTCTGGCCCAGCTAAAGTATTTTTGGCCGCAGGCAATTGGCGGCTCAACGCCTGAAATCCTCAAAAATAAAGCCCAGTTCATCATTGAATCTGCTAGGCGCCTGGGCCTGGGCACGGATCGCGCGATAGTGAGAGACTTAGCAGCTGAAATTGAGTGGGCTAAGGTTTCCATGCTGACACCTGACACCCTGATGCCAAACCTCGCTCACCGGGAGTTGCGAGCGGATATTACCCCCATTGATATGGTGCGTCTCTTCCGTACCTATGAGGAGCTCAAAGACGAACGCAACGTCATCGACTTTGAAGATATCCTCTTACTGACCATCGCCATTATTGAAGAGAACCCGCAGATCGCTGCCCAAATTCACCAACAGTACCGGCACTTTGTGGTGGATGAATACCAGGACGTCTCGCCCCTGCAACAACGACTACTGGATGCCTGGCTAGGGCAGCGCGATGATATCTGCGTAGTGGGTGATGCCTCCCAGACGATTTACTCTTTTGCCGGGGCCACCAGCCGCCACCTGCTTGATTTCCCCCGCCGCTTTGAAGGCGCAACGGTAGTCAAATTGATTCGCGCCTACCGCTCAACACCCCAAGTGGTTCAGCTGGCTAACCGTCTGCTGGCAGCGCGCCGGGTGCAGCCTGACTCTACCCGCTTCTCTTGGGCGCCGCCCCTTGAACTCAAGTCCCAACGTCCGGGTGGGCCTGAGGCCGCCTGGTTTGGTTATGCAGATGATGAGCAAGAAGCTGCCGGTATCGCCGAGGACATCAGAGATTATATCGAGAAGGACGGCGTGCCAGCAGCTGAGATCGCTGTGCTTTACCGTACCAATGGACAGTCGGCCGCACTAGAACAAGCCCTGAACGATGCGGGAATTAAATACCAGCTACGCGGGGCTGAAAAATTCTTTGACCGAGCTGAAGTGCGCGCTGCCCTGAGCATGCTGCAAGGAGCTGCCAAGGGCGCGGACTCCGCTGAGAGTGTGCCGGAACTAGTACGAGATAACCTCAAATCACTGGGATGGTCAGAGAAAGCCCCAGAGCGCAGCGGCCAGGTGCGTCAACGGTGGGAATCCTTGGAGACCCTAGTGGCTCTAGCTGACCGTCTCACCCACGAGAGGGAGCAGCAGCGCCAGCAGGCAGCAACAAATGATGCTGCTGAATTGCCCCCCGAACTCACCATTTACGAGTTCGTGGCGGTGCTCTTCCAACGCTCCACCCAGCGAGATGCCCCCTCCATGAACGGGGTAACTCTGGCCTCCCTGCACTCTGCCAAGGGTCTGGAATGGGATGCCGTCTTCCTCTGCGGTCTTAATGAGGGGCTGATGCCCATCTCGTTCGCCAAGACTAGCGACGCGGTCGACGAGGAACGCCGCCTCTTTTACGTAGGTATCACCCGTGCCCGCAAATACTTGACCTTTACCTGGTCGCGCTCGCGCACCCCCGGGGGGCGCAGTGGCCGGCAACGGTCCCGCTTTATTAACGATATTGCCCCCAAGGTAGTCTAATGGCCTCATCAGTCCAGATCATTGAGGCGGGGGAGGGGCGCCCCGAAATTGAGGTGGTGCGTTCAGTGCGGCGTAGGCGCACGGTGCAAGCACAGCCGCTGGATGATGGGCGGATACGACTTTTGGTACCCGCCACGAGTAGCCAGGCCGATGTCAGGGACTATATAGAGAAACTCCTACCCAAGGTTCAAGCGCGCAGAGCCCGCAAGGAAGCTACCCTTCAGCAGGTCACCTCTGATGACTTCTTGAGCGGACGAACCGCTCAGCTTCGCGCTCAATATCTGCCGGAGTGCCCAGAACCTGCGTCCGTGCGTTGGGTAAGTAACCAGAAACAGCAGTGGGGTTCGGCTACCCCCGCCCAGCTCAGTATTCGAATATCCGATGTCTTACAGGGGGCACCCATCTATGCCCTAGACGCTGTACTTTTTCACGAACTCTGCCACCTGCTCGAAGCTAACCACAGCCCCCGCTTTAGGGCGTTAGAAGCTCGCTACCCGCAGCTTGAAAAAGCACGAGCCTTCCTGGAGGGCGTTACTTTCGGCCAGCGGGGTAAGGCTAGTTAGGTAAAAGGCGCACAGAGCCTCTGTCCGATAGCACCTTGAACCGTTGGTTATCGAACAGAGGCTCCTTATTTACCCGTCATATGACGCTTTCCAGTAAGGGCTAATCTTGGCCGGAGCTATCGTCTTCAGCCTCGGGCTATTCATCGTAGCCGCCGGAGAGTAGTTTTTCGAGGGCTGCGTCGAACTCGTCTTCGCTGGCGTTGATCAGAGCTCGGCGTGAGATGAAACCTTCGGGGTCATCAAGGTCCTCGCTGGTGGGTAGCGTTTCGGGTGCTGCCCAGAGACCGTCGCGAGCCTCAAAGCCGTGGGCTTCTTCGTAGGAGCGCCAGAAACCCAGAGCTTCGCGCATTTTGCGGGGGCGGAGCTCCAACCCAACGAGCTGGGAGAAGGCATGCTCAGCAGGGCCGCCAGTAGCACGGCGTCGTGCCATGGTTTCAGACAGCTGGACTGCCATGGGCAGGTTCGTAGTGGCTTCTTCGGTGATGAGCGTGACCCACCCTTCGATGAGGGCTAGCAGAGTTTCGAGGCGGTCTAGAGCCAGCTGCTGATCCTCTGTGTTCTGAGGCTTGAACATGTCACCGCTGAAAGCTGCCATCATTTCTTCGGGATTGGTGGGGTCAATCTCAATCTCTGAGGCGGCTTCCTGCATCCGTTCAATATCAACGTGGATGCCGCGTGAGTAGCGTTTGATCAGTTCAATAATGTCTTCGCGCAGCCAGGGGTTAGCTTTATGCAAACGGGTGAGGGCCGCTTCACGCACCGCCAGGTAGAGCATAATTTCCTGAGCAGGAATCTCAAGCCCCTCACCAAAAGCAGCAATACCGCCGGGGAGCAGGGCCGAGCGTCCTGGAGCCAGGGGGATGCCGATATCGGTGGAGGAGACAACTTCACCGGCGAGCTGGCCGGTGGCTTGACCCACCTGCATGCCGAACATCATGCCGCCTATTCCGGCAAAGATGTTGCCCCCGCCCAGCATGCCTTTAATTTCTTCGGGCATCTGGGTCTGAATGGAGGTGTTCATGGCGGTAGAAACCGAAGACGCCACGGGTCCAGCAATTTCTTTCCAGGTGTCAAAGGAGTTCTCTAACCACTCTGCCTTAGACCATGCTTCAGCGTTGAAGGCGGGCCGATCGAAGGCGGTGACGGGGTCGAGCCAGAGGTCAGCTAGGGCGGCTGCATCGCGAACAGCGCCTTGCTGATTAGATGTCATGGACGGGTCAGAGCCTGCGGTAATCACCTGCCGGGCGTGCTGCTTAGCTAGGTCCCAGTTAACCGGTTCATCGGTGGGCTGGGCATTCATCATGGCGTTAACCTGCGCGAAGATGCCAGAAAGCATCGCGGGGTCGATGGGCATCCCCATATTTTTCATGGCATCGGGGTCAAAAGCACCGTTAGCTTCCATACCCATAGCGTTGGGATCGAAGCCTGATTCTTGAAGTTTTCTGAAGAATTCTTCCATGGGGTCATTGCCGGAGTTACCAAATGGATTGTTGGTCATGCTCTGCCTCGCTTGTTGGGTAGGGGCGCAGCCCGAGCTGCACGGTTCTTCTACCAGCCTACTTGCTCAGCCCTCCAACTGCCTCGTAGTTTAGCCCTGGGCGAGTGGGAGTCTGCTGTGTAAATAGTGGGTGCCGAGTAAGGGAAAGCGACAGAGATACTGGCCTAGAGATCGCTGCGCGGTAGGGGCAGGGTTAGTTTGCTTGTAGGCTATTGCTTATGGTTTTTCCTCAGAAGGTTAAAAAGAGCAGGGTCCCTGCACCCCGCGCCGATTTGCGCAGGGTCAGTGCTTGGGCAACTCTGGCATTGGTGGCTGTTTCTTTTGTGGCGCCGGCTAACTTTGTGACCGAGCAGCCAGGCCCCACCTTTAATACCATCGGTGACTTTAATGAGAAGCAACTCATTGAGATTGAGGACGCAGAGACCTACCCGGTCAGTGGTGCTCTAGATATGACTACGGTATCCGTAGCTGGTGGGCCTAACTCAACGGTAGGAGCCTTGAATGTACTTTCAGCCTGGCTGAGTGATTCGGGCTCTGTGTTGCCCAGCGACCTCATGTATGCCCCCACCGTGACCAACGAACAAGTCAGTCAGCGTAATTCGGCGGAGATGACCAATTCGCAGGAGGTAGCTCAAGCGGCAGCGCTCACCTATCTCGGTGAAGATTTTACCGAGCATCTCACGGTTTCCGGGGTGGCTGAGGGTGGTCCTAGCGAGGGCCTGATTGAGGAGCAGGATGTTATTCTGCGGGTTGATGGTGCTAACCTAAATGGTTTTGAAAGCCTCACAGAGGCAATTAATAAGCCCCAGGGAGCGGCTGTGACCGTCACCGTTCGGAGGGATGGAGCGGAACAGGATTTCACTATCACCCCCATCTATAACGAAGAAAACGATAGCTATCTTTTGGGGCTCTATCTGGCACGCAGCTTTGACTTTCCGCTGACCGTTAACTACGGCTTAGAAGAAGTTGGTGGTCCCTCTGCTGGCCTGATGTTTGCCCTCGGTATTATTGATGAACTCACCGAGGGTGAGATGACCGGGGGAGAACACTTCGCCGGTACTGGCACCATTGACACGGATGGGGCCGTAGGCGGTATTGGAGGTATCGCGCAAAAGATGCGGGGCGCCTCGGAGGCGGGGGCTACCGTCTTTCTTGCACCCGCTGAGAACTGTGATGAAGTGGTGGGTCGAGTGCCCTCGGGGCTGAGCGTGGTGAAGGTAGAGACGCTCACTGATGCTGTGGAGGCAGTAGAGCAGATTGGCAAGGGTTCAGATCCGGCGACCTTCCCCACCTGCTCCTAAAGACCAGAGGGCTGAGGTTTTCTCTCCATCTGCTAGCTGAATGTTACCTTTCACCTCGAAACCCCCTGTTTTCTTTGGCAGAATGGTGCCTAATACCTTGAACCGTTTCACTACGGTTCAGTTATTTATGTAGCCGCTCAATCTGCGGCGCACCATTACAATACCGAAGGAACATGTGTGAGTACCGGAAGCACCGCTAACACCTCTTCACGCGCTCCTCGGCGTAGAAATAAACCCCTCTTGATGACAGCCGCTATCGTTGCGGTTGCCATCGTAGTTTTTGTTTTTGCTAGCCAGGTATACACCGACGTCCTCTGGTACAACCAGCTGGGCTACCTCAAGGTGTTCATCACTGAGAATCTCACCCGCATTATCATTTTTGCTGGAGTGGCTCTGATTTCAGGGTTAGCGATTTGGGCAAGCCTCTTCTACGCTTACAAGCGCGGCGAACTGCAAACTCCCAACCCTAAGCGTTATCAACAGCGTGGCCCCAGGGTTGACGCTGATGGCAACCCTTTGCCCGATCCCTACGCTGATTTCCAAGAAATGTTCAATCAGAACATGGCACGCTACCGCGATAGCGTTGATTCGATGCGTAAGGTGCTGTTGATTGCAGTGCCTCTACTCCTGGGTGCTTTTATTGGTACCGGGGCCATGTCCCAGTGGGAGACCGTTCTCCTTTTCTTCAACGGTGAAAGCTTCGGTGCCACCGATGCCGAGTTCGGTATTGATCTGGGTTTCTTTATGTTCACCCTGCCCTTCCTGAACCTGTTGACCGGTATTCTGCGCACTATCGTCATTTTTTCAGCGATGGCGGCTCTGGTTATGCACTACTTCTACGGTGGCATCCTGGTACACGAAAAGGGTATTACTACGACTAAGGCCTTCCGCCAGCACTTCGCTATTTTGGGAGGCATCTTCTTGTTGCTGACTGCCGCTGTGCTCTGGCTGGACCGTTACAACGCTACACAGGACCAGTCCGGTTCTTGGGCTGGCGCTATGTACAGTGACGTAAACTCCATCATTCCGGTCAAGGCCATTCTCGCTATTGCGGCTCTGTTGGTCGCGGTTCTCTTTGTCGTGACAGCCATCAACGGTAATTGGCGTCTTCCCATGATTGGTACTGCGGTGCTGGTTATTGCTTCGCTGGTTGCTGGTAGCCTCTACCCCTGGATCGTTCAGCGTTTCCAGGTGGTACCTAACGAACAGGCCGCTGAAGAACCTTACATCCAGCGCAATATTGACGCTACCCGCGCTGCTTACGGTCTGGATGCCATCGAGGTCACTAATTATGACGCGAAAACCTCCACCGCCGCTGGCACCCTATCGGGTGAAAGTGAGACTATCTCGAACATTCGCCTCCTCGATCCCAACGTGGTTTCCGGAGCTTTCGCGCAGTTGCAGCAGTTCCGCCCCTACTACCAGTTTGGGCAGAACCTCTCAGTGGACCGTTACGATATTGACGGCACCCCCACGGATACCGTTATTGCTGCCCGTGAGCTGAACCCTGCACAGAACTCCGGTTCATCCTGGGTTAACCAGCATGTGGTCTACACCCACGGTTACGGCGTTATCGCAGCTTATGGCAACCAGGTAGAGGCCGACGGCAAGCCCAAGTTCATCCAGTCCGGTATCCAGGCAACCGGTGAGATTAGCGAGAGCTATGAGCCCCGTATCTACTTCGGTGAGTCATCCCCCGACTACTCCATTGTTGGTGGAACCTCTGAGGATGAGCCGCTAGAGCTTGACCGCCCCCAGACCACTGACGATGAGAGCGGCACGGACGCCAAGTACACCTTCAGTGGTAACGGCGGGCCTAACATCGGTAACCCCTTTAACCGTCTTGCCTACGCTATCAAGTACCAGTCATCTGACATTCTGCTTTCTGATGCGGTGCGTCCTGAATCCCAGATTCTCTACGACCGTAACCCCTCTGAGCGTGTTCAGAAGGTAGCTCCCTACCTGACTGTGGATGGCAATCCTTACCCTGCGATTGTTGACGATCAGGTGGTTTGGATTGTTGATGCTTACACCACCAGCAACCAGTACCCCTACTCCCAGTCAGCTGAGCTTGATAACGCAACCGCTGACTCTGACACTGCCACCGGTGTTGCCCAGGCGTTGCCCAACGAGCGGGTTAACTACATCCGTAACTCGGTGAAGGCAACGGTCAATGCTTACGATGGTTCGGTTAACCTCTATGCCTGGGATGACGAAGACCCTGTGCTGAAGTCTTGGCAGAAGGTATTCCCCGAGACGGTCAAGCCTTATAGCGAAATGAGCGCTTCACTGATTGATCATGTGCGTTACCCGCAGGACCTCTTCAAGGTTCAGCGTGAGGTGCTCAACGCCTATCACGTGACTCGGGCTAATAGCCTCTATGCCGGTGACGATCTGTGGTCTATTCCTAATGATCCCACCAATGACAGTGGGCAGCCACTGCCGCCTTACTACATATCTCTGCAGATGCCAGGGGAAGATTCAGCTAACTTCTCGCTGACTACCTCCTTTATTCCGCAGCAGTCAGATAGCAACACACGTAACGTCATGTATGGCTTCTTGTCTGCTAATGGTGATGCTGGCACTGGTCAGGACGGCGAGAAACATGAGAACTACGGAAAGCTATCCTTGCTGGAGCTTCCCCGCTCGTCAGTTGTCCCTGGCCCCGGGCAGGCTCAGAACGTCTTTGACTCTGATACCACGGTCTCTACCGAGCTGAACCTGCTGCGTACCGGTGCATCATCGGTGATCAACGGTAACCTGCTGACTCTGCCCGTGGGTGACGGTATTCTCTACGTCCAGCCTGTTTACGTACAGTCATCTGGCGATGCAGCATACCCGTCACTGCGCCGCGTTCTGGTCGGATTCGGTGAAAACGTAGGGTTCGCTCCCACGCTTGATGAGGCCTTGAATGAGCTCTTTGGCGGTTCTTCTGGCGCTGAAACCGCCGCGGATGCCGGTGTGAATGAGGCTGAAGCTGCCCAGGCGATGGACCCTGAAGCTACTGATACCGGTTCTTCTAGCTCCGCTCCTAGTGATGCTGAGGGTCTGCAGGGTGCTCTTGAGGACGCTCAGAGCGCCATGGAAGATGCCGATGAGGCTATGAAGAATGGTGACTGGGCTGCCTATGGTGAAGCTCAGAATCGTCTGAATGACGCTCTTCAGCGGGCTCTTGAGGCTGACGGTGTTGAAGGCACGGTTGCTTCTCAGCCTGCAAATGGTGCGAGCGCTTCGGCACTGGCAACTGCCAGCGCAGGGGCTGACCGCTAGCGATCAGGCCCCTGGCTCATTGAGGGGGCTGGAGCTAAACACAAGGGTGCTGCCCTCCCGTAAGGGGGAGGGCAGCACCCTTTTGGGTTTTTTGCTGATGGTGGTGCCCCTTGCTGCTAATACCCTATGTTTTGAGGGGTCGGTCACAAATAGGCCTCTCGACTTGCGCAGTGGTTATGGGGTGCGTATAGTTATATAAGTCGCCGCGGGGTGGAGCAGTTCGGTAGCTCGCCGGGCTCATAACCCGGAGGTCAGAGGTTCAAATCCTCTCCCCGCAACCAAGACGAAAAGCGTCTCACGAAAGTGAGGCGCTTTTCTTTTTAACTATATGCGCCGATGAGGGCGAAAAAAACCTGCAATCGGTACTGGGGGGCACCGATTGCAGGTCTATATCGTGTATACAGCGATCTTAAAGGTTTTAGTCGGCCTGGAATATCCGGGAAAACGTTTTCTGTTCTTCAAAGAGTGCTTTACGTAAGCTGTTGGCAAAATCAGCGGGGATGCGTGTAAAGCGGTGAGTACCACCGTCTAGGGATAGAGTATGGCCTGCCAGTGGCTGGTAGGACAGGCGTGCGTTCTCAAGACTATCGAAGTTCAGCGAAACTGAATGGCCGGATTGAAAGCTGTTTTTAATAATCAGCAGACGCTGGCTGGTCACGAAAAGAACTGAATCGCCAAAGCCAGAAAAGCGCCCGGGGGCAATTTCTAACACAGTCTCGCAGCCAAGGAGTGAATCAGCCATGTGCAGCGCCTTTTGCAGCTTCTTGAGCTGATTCTGATGAGATGAATGTTGGGAGAAGGCCTGATTCAGGGAGGGGGAGTCGAAGGTTTCATTGACCCAGTTTTCGAATTTCATCATGGTTGGTCCTTCGTGGGGGAAAGGCAGGCGCGTGCTTCCATTTACTATACGGGTTTTTGTCCCCAAAAGGAGGGGGCCTTATTGGAATTAAAAAACTTAGCTTAGGGTCACAATTAATTATCCTGTGGAGAGTAAATGGCGTTTAAGTTTATGAAGCACCTAGTAGAAAAGATTTATAAAGTTTCCATATCAAGTAAATATTTTTCTAATGATGTAATCAGGATTTAGTCAGATAGGGGACAAAACCTGGGTTGGCGGGCAAAGAAGTTAACTGAGGGTGTATAGGTAACCCTCCAAGACTTCCACGCCCTGGTGTCATAAACGTGTCACAATTAAAGAAGTTCTCCACACAATCGGCAGAAGAGACTCATGAAACCCCTCATTATTGGTATTGCAGGCGGCACCGGCTCCGGCAAGACGACGCTCACCAACTCACTTCTTAAGCGCTTCAACGGCCAGGTAGGGGTGATTTATCACGATAACTACTACAAGCGCAATGATCACCTCACCTACGATGAGCGTACTGAACTTAACTACGATGCCCCCACAGCCTTCGATAATGATCTTCTGGTCACTCATCTCAAGGCTCTCATCGGCGGTCAGACTATTGAGACTCCGGTGTATGACTTCACCGACCATAATCGCTCAGAAGAAACGATGATTGTTCAGCCTCAGAGGATTATTATCCTTGAGGGCATTCTCATCTTCGTTGAGGAAGAAATTCGAAAACTGTGCGATATCAAAATTTTCGTTGATACCGATGCAGATGTACGCATCCTGCGTCGACTACGAAGAGATGTCATTGAGCGTGGCCGCAGTATTGAGTCGGTTGAAAGCCAGTATCTCGCCACCGTTAAGCCCATGCATGAGCTCCACGTCGAGCCTTCAAAACGTCACGCGGACATGATTATTCCTGAAGGGGCGAACCTTGTTGCTTTAGATATGCTGTTCCATCGGGTCAACGGGCAAATCCACGGGTGGGCAGACAAGTGATGCCAGCCAGGGCTTAAAGTAAGGGGCCAGGCGCCACAAACAGTGGTGCCTGGCCCCTTAGATAACTTCTAGCCCTGTAGTAGGAGGAGGCTAAAAGTTGGTGAGCTTACTTGCCGTTTTTGAGAGCAGCGAGTCGTGCATCAAGTTCGGCCTGACGGCCCAGCGATTCCAGGTCATTGAACTGGGCGTCCAGGGAGGATGCTGCGAGCTCCTGCTGCCCACGAACCTTAGCTTCCTCACGGCGAACCTTGTCCTCAAAACGGGAGATTTCGCTGGTGGGGTCCATAACATCAAAAGACTTGAGGGCATCGTGCACCTGTGACTGGGCAGCAGCAGATTTCTGGCGAGCGTTAAGCTCATCGCGCTTGCGTGAGATTTCGCCCAGCTTTTCCTTCATCTGAGTCAAACCAACCTTCAGCTTCTCCACGATTTCGGTCTGTGACTGAATCTGAGGTTCGATAGCTGAGGCTTCGTTCTCTGCCTGCATCTGGCGACTAAGGGCAATGCGCGCAAGGTTGTCGAACTTATCAGCGTTGGCGGTGTCACCAGCAGCACGGAACTCATCAGCTTTGGTAGAGGCAGCTAGAGCCTTTGAGCCCCATTCGCTCGCTTCACGGGTATCTTCTGCATGGTCTTCTTCGAGCATACGCAGATTGCCGATGGTCTGAGCAACAGCCTGCTCAGCCTCTGCAATGTTGTTGGTGTAATCACGAACCATCTGATCCAGCATCTTCTGAGGATCCTCTGCAGCATCGATCAAGGAGTTAATGTTTGCCTTGGTAAGCTGTGCGATGCGGCTAAAAATAGTCTGCTTTGCCATGAATCTACCTTTCGGGTATTGCGGGTCAGGCGTCGGGCACATGACCACTTGTTTTATTGTCTCAGGACGCTCGCCCCTGGGCTAGGGCTTAGGGGTATCTAATGCTACGTTCTGGGCGAAATTGGTTATTCTTTGACCTCGCATCTAGGGGAGTGCGCTGGTTAGAAGTTACCACCGGCACCGCCGCCTGACCCCCAGCCACCTCCGCCGAAGCCACCTCCACCAAAGCCGCCGCCTCCGCCGAAGCCACCCCCGAAGGAGCCCCCACCCCAGCTGCCTCCACCAAAGCCACCGCTACTGTTGTTTCCGCCCAGCAAGGTGCCCAGCAGAATGCCGCCCAGCATTGCTGAGTTGAAGTTGCCATTGCTACCACCGCGACCACCGTAGCCGCTGTTGTTGAAGTGATCGACGTCGTTGCGGGCGATGTTCTGGGCCTCGTTGGCCAATCTAATAGCGTCATTGGCGTTAGCCAGTGCGGTCACTGGGTCTGAGGTTTGCAGTCGCTGCGCCTCTTGAAGGTGACGCTCAGCTTCACGCAGACGGGTTCGAGCCTCTGCCTTCACCCCGCCGCGTCGAGCCCACACATATTCACTCGCGGCAGATACCTGGGCTTGGGCTGAAACCAGGGCATGGCCCAGTGTCTGGCGTGCTGACTGTTGCTGTTCGTGGATCTGACGCACAGAGCCTAAAGCGGTGTCCAGTTCGGAGCGCACTTCGTGCAGGCGCTGGCTCAGAAGGTAGGGGTCAATTAGTCCCTTATGGCGTTCTGCCCGAATTTGGCCCAGCACTGCTTCAACTCCTGCTGCTGCACCTTGCAACTGGCTGCTGCTTCCGGCTCCGCTGCGAGCCAGTTCCTTAGCCTGAGCTACATCTCGGTCGGCAATGATGAGAGCACTGTCGAGGGACGCGGCCGTTGCATCGAGGTCTTTGGACGCGTGGTCAATGGACTCCAAAAGCCCCTTAGCTTGCCCCAGGGCCTCTTCAGCGGCACGCAATTTGATGATGGCGCCACTACGATTGGTAGCAAGCTGCTCTTCAGCTTCCTGCTCGGTGTTTCGGGCGAATTCAAGACGGGCCTTAGCCTCTTCGATATTGTCCGCCACCGTGGCGAAGGCGCTAGGGGCGTAGGCTGCGGTCATCGTAGTGAGTGAGCGTTGAGCTGCGGGGAAGAGCTGCTCTGTTTGCTTAATTTCAGTAGCTAGGGACTCTAGAGCCTGCGGGGCATTTTGCTCCAGCTGACGAAGCTTAGCGAAGCTGTCTTCCTGTTCGCTGAGCGCCTTCTGCGCGTCTTGGGTTCTAGCAATAATCTCGCTGAGCCAGGCACGCTGATCGGCTTCGGTATCGGGAATATCGTCATCAAGCTGTTTTTGCAATTGGAAAGATCGCTGCATGTGAGACTTAGCTTCTTCAATAGCTGCCAGGTAGGGGGTTACCGCATCTTCACCGTACTGCAGGCGAGCAAACTCAACTTCTTGCAGGGAGTGGGCAATAGCGTCGTCGGTTGAAACGAGTAGCTCACCGACCTGCTGGCGCAGTTGCTGGATACTGGGCTGGGGAGGCTGCTGGGCAGAGGAGGTGCCCGTACGGCCGCCTCCTGTGCGCTGACCCTTACGGGCAGAACGGCTACGGCTCAAGAGCAGAGCGCCACCGCCGGCTACTGCGGCAACGCCCAACAAGGTGCCGCCACCTATCATCACTTCGGTTGCGCGTGAGGTATCCGAGTTTGAGGCAGCAGATCCACTAGTGCCACCTGAACCCGCTGTTTCTTCGATACCTGTGACCGCGGCGTCGGCAGCCCCCTGGAAGTCAAGCTGGGTGAGTTTGGGGTAGATGTAATCGTTATAGATGGTGTTTTGCTGGTCCCTCGAAAGAACCGAAGTGTCACCGGCAATGAAGTAGGCCTGGCGGTCTTCGGTAGCAATGACTAACAGAACATCCTGGGCACCAAAGTTGTTGAGCTCAGCGAACCGACTAGCCCATTCCGAGGAGCTGGAAGGTGCCTCAAAGCTATCAACCGTCACCACAAAGAGATTAACCCGCTGACTGCTTGAAAGATTTGAGATATCAGTTTCAAGACTGGAGGTATTGCCCAGGGAACTGGTGGTATCGGCTACACGGACACCGGGATCTAAATCAAACGGTGCTTCAGCGTAGGCGGCGGGGCCTAGGGCTAGCCCTAGAGCAGCGAGTAGTGAAGCACTCGTGAGTCGTGTGCGTAACATATTTCCCCTTGGTGTAATGGTCCGAAGATTGCTCTGTTTTCATCATAGGGCGTAAATCACTCTATGGCGCCCTGCTGGGGCCAACCTTTCGCGGTGAGCACAGGGCGAGCAATTTTTAGGGGTGAGCATGGGTTTAGTAGTGAGCTTTCCTCTAAACCTGGCTCCCAGTTAAAGCACAGCTAATCTTCACAGTGAATCCAGATGCGTGGAGAATAATAAGCAATCGAACATGCGCCAACGAGGTCGGAGGCGCTGAATTGATGATGAAGGACATACCTCATGACCGAGAATTCCTGGAACCCCCAGAAACCGCAGAAGCCGCAGGGGGAAAGTGAGCCGAACCCGGCACCTGCTGACCAGGACCAAACTGTTCCGCTGAATACGGCCTACCCCGGTGACCAGGGGCGTTCAGCTTACGGTTCATTTGGTGCCTATCAACCGCAACCGGCCCCCAATGCCCCTTACGAAGCTACAGCAGCTCCCTATAGCGCTAATGCGGGTTACGAAAATCAAGCGCAAAAGAGGAAGCCCGGCTTTAAGACCCTCACCGCGGTTGCCCTGCTGTCAGCGCTGCTGGGCGGTGGCGCCGGTGGGGCTGTGGTCGCAGCCAGTGACTTTTCCACCGCATCAGGTACCGCCTCTCTGAGCAGTGGCACTACCATCGTCAACAACACCGATTCGGTTAACGCTGTAACGGCTGCTGCAGCTAAAGCCACCTCCTCAACGGTGACTATTTCGGCTGCTTCGACGAGTGAATCTGGGGCAGGTTCTGGGGTAGTGCTTGATGATGAGGGGCACATCCTCACTAACACCCACGTGGTAACGCTTGATGGGGCGACAGCATCAGCCGAGATCGAAGTGCAGCTTTCCGATGGCTCGGTTCGTACCGCCAGTGTTGTGGGCACTGACCCAACCAGTGACCTGGCAGTCATCAAGCTCAACGATGTTTCGGGACTGACTCTCACTCCGGCCTCCCTGGGAGACTCGGGGAACCTAAACGTGGGTGACACAGCCATCGCTATTGGTGCACCTCTGGGGTTAGAGAACACGGTAACCACAGGTATCGTGTCTAACCTGGCGCGCACCATCGAGGTAGAATCATCTGCCGTTGATGAGCAGCAGACAGATTCTAGCGCTCAGCAGGACCCTTTTGGTAGTTCCCCTTTCCAGTTTGAGATGCCCGGTCAGCAGTCACAGAGTAGCACCAACTCAACAATTTCAATCAATGTTATTCAGACCGATGCGGCGGTTAACCCCGGTAATTCGGGAGGTGCTTTGGTCAACGCTGACGGTGAAGTCATCGGAATTAACGTGGCGATTGCTTCCACCGATTCAGGCAGCTCAAGTAGCGGCAACATCGGCGTAGGCTTCGCCATCCCTATTAACTACGCCAAGCGCGTTTCTCAGGAAATCATTGAGAATGGATTTGCAAGTCATGGTTTGCTGGGGGCTAGTGTTTCAACGTCTCCAGCTAATAATGATCAGTCTGAGGCATTCGGTGACGGAGCCCTGATTCAGGAAGTGGTCAGTGGCGGTGCAGCTGACCTCGCGGGGCTCCGCAACGGGGATGTCGTGGTTGCTGTCGACGGCCGTTCCATTAGCGAAGCCACTGAGCTTACCGCCGCTGTGCGGGAAGCGGCAGCTGGGAGCAAGGTGAGTTTGACCGTCAACCGAAATGGCTCAATTCAGGACGTCGATGTAACCCTGGGCGATAGCAGGGACGCCGGCTAAGAGATATAACGATGCGGGGTGGGCCTCACTGTTAGGTGAAACCTACCCCGCTTCGTTGTAGCCAGTAACTTCTAAGGCTCTTAGACTCTAGATTGCGCCGCCGGGAAACCCGTGCTGTCGCCATGCTTCGTAAATTGCGATAGAGGCGCTATTGGCTAGATTGAGCGAGCGGCGCCCCGGAACCATAGGGATTTTAACGCGCTCGGTGATGTGCTCATCGTTCTGCACTGCCTCGGGTAGCCCCACCGATTCGGGGCCGAACATGAGCACATCCCCCTCGTGGTATTCGATACTGGCAAAGTTAGTGCTGGCCGTGGTGGTAAAGGCAAAGACGCGGGCAGGGGTAAGGGCTGTCCAGGCGTCCTCCAGGGTTTCGTGGACGGTCATCACGGCTAGGTCGTGATAATCCAGACCGGCTCGGCGCAGGTTGGCGTCCTCAAAGTTAAAGCCTAGGGGTTTGACCAGGTGAAGCTCGGCACCGGTGATGGCGGCTAGACGAATCGCGTTGCCGGTGTTGCCGGGGATCTCGGGGGTATAAAAAAGAATCTTGAACACCCCACCAGTTTACGCAGAAGCCGTGGGGGTTTTTCGTGAACCAGCCCATACACGGCCGGGGGAATGGGCGGGTAAGATGAAAGGCTGTACTTGAGTCGGCACGAAAGGAAGCCTATGCCACGCGTTTATATGGATCACGCTGCTACCACCGATGTCTTGCCTGCAGTGATAGAAGCGGTGACCGAGCAGATGCGTGCCGGCGGCAACCCTTCGTCCCTGCATTCTGCTGGGCGGCGTGCTCGTGCCACCGTTGAGTACGCGCGAGAGCAGATTGCTGGTCTGGCTGGCTGTGACTCAGCCGAGGTCATTTTTACCTCCGGTGGCACGGAGGCAGATAACTTGGCGGTTAAGGGTCTCTACTGGAAGCGCCGCGAAGCCAACCCTCAGACGGTGCGCATTATCCTCTCAGCGGTGGAACACCACGCGGTAGGAGATGCGGCAGAATGGCTAGAAAAGCATGAGAACGCTGAACTGACCTGGCTACAACCGGATGGTGATGGACGAATTGCTCCCGAAACTCTCAGAGAAGCAATAGGCGATCACCCAGAAACGGTAGCCCTGGTCACGGTGATGTGGGCTAATAACGAGGTGGGTACCGTACAACCGGTCTCGCAACTAGCGGCAGTCGCGGCTGAATACGGCATCCCTTTCCATACCGATGCTGTTCAAGCTTTTGGCACTCTCCCTCTTAACTTCCGTGCAAGCGGAGTGAGCACCATGGCTATTTCCGCCCATAAGATCGGTGGTCCCATGGGTGTTGGTGCTCTCATCGCTACCCGAGCTACTGGGCTGACTCCCGTCTTGCACGGGGGCGGGCAGGAGCGTTCGGTACGTTCAGGCACCATCGATGCCGCCTCCATCGCAGGTTTTGGTGAAGCCGCTAAGTGGGTTGGTCAGAACCTGAAGCAGGAGGGCCAGCGTCTAGCTCAGCTACGCAACCGTCTGGTGGAGGGAGTCCTGGCAGCTATTCCTGAAGTGACTCTGCGGGGTGCACCGCTTGAGACCCCCGAGCAGACAGTAGACGGTGCGGGTAGGCTCCCCGGCAACGCCCACTTCACCTTCCCCGGCTGCGAAGGCGACTCCCTGCTCTTCTTGCTGGATATGGCTGGAATTGAAAGTTCCACGGGCTCAGCCTGTAATGCGGGGGTACCCCGCCCCTCCCACGTCCTTCTGGCGATGGGGCTCACCGAATATGAGGCCCGTGGTGCCCAGCGTTTCACCTTGGGCCACACCAGCACCGAAGCCGATGTCGATGCCCTGCTAGCGGCCCTACCCGCAGCATGGGCCCAGGCAAAGAAAGCCGGTATGGCAGACCATACCCCAGATGCTGGTCGCTGGAACTAGCCTAAGAGCAAGCAAACTCACGAAATATGTAGACCCTGCCGGTGGTTGCTCAAGTAAAGAGACCACCGCACCCAAGGATTGAGAAGACTATGAAAATACTGGCAGCTATGAGCGGCGGGGTAGACTCCGCTGTTGCCGCAGCCCGCGCCGTTGAAGCTGGTCACGAGGTGGTTGGCGTGCACCTAGCGCTCTCCCGTATGCCCGGGACCCTGCGCACCGGCAGTCGAGGTTGCTGCACTATCGAGGATTCCATGGACGCCCGCCGAGTCTGTGACCAGCTAGGCATCCCCTTTTACGTCTGGGACTTCTCAGAACGCTTTAAAGAAGACGTGGTTGATGACTTCATCAGCGAATACGAACACGGCCGCACTCCCAACCCCTGCATGCGTTGCAACGAAAAAATTAAGTTCGCAGCCCTGCTGGAAAAGGCAGTTGCCCTAGGTTTTGATGCCGTAGTCACCGGCCATTATGCAAAGGTTATCACCGATGCAGAGGGCAACCGCGAACTGCACCGCGCCGCCACTTGGGCGAAAGATCAGTCCTACGTGTTGGGCGTCCTCACCCACGAACAGCTACGTCACGCCTGGTTCCCGCTAGCCGATACACCCTCCAAGGACGAGGTGCGTGCCGAAGCAGCCCAGCGAGGCTTCTCCGTGGCCAAGAAACCAGACTCTTACGACATCTGCTTTATACCAGAGGGTGATACCCGCGAATGGCTCGAAGAACACATCACCATGACTCAGGGCAACATCAAAGATACTGAGGGCAACCTTTTGGGCACCCACCGCGGTTCCCAAGCCTTCACCGTAGGTCAGCGTAAGGGGCTGGCTATCGGGCACCCAGCCGCAGACGGCAAGCCCCGCTTTGTGCTGGAAATTCGTCCCAAAACTAACGAGGTGATTGTGGGTGGTCGGGACATGCTCGAAATCGATGAGATCCGCGGCATCCGTGAAACATGGGCCGGTGTCCCCATCGCCGAAGCCGCCGACTTCCTGGCCCAAAAGCCAGTAGAGGGCGCTCGCAGTGCTGACTTTGAGGTGGAAGCCCAGGTGCGTGCCCACGCAGACCCGGTTGCTTCAACCGCTCACTTGGTCTGGGTGCTGGACGATGAGGCAGAGACCCCCGGCGCTCTCCGACTTGAAACCGTGGTTCGCCTGAACCAGAAGCTCCGCGGCGTAGCTCCGGGGCAGACCATGGTGATTTACCAGGGCACCCGCGTTCTGGGCCAGTCAACCATAGCCCGTGCCTACTCACTGGACCGTGCTGACATTACTGCTTGATGATAGGGAACTGGCATAGTCTCCATCTTCTGCCGGGGCGTAAACGGGCACCACAGCGTCCTCACTGTTTCAGTAGGTGGGAACTTATCCTAATAGATGTACCCAAAGAGCCGGGAATTTTTAGACTGGAATGATGAGCAACATGAGTACAGACCCTGATGAGCTGAGCGCTCACGAGAATTTTGATACCCGAGCAACTTCTATGACGGGTGTTGCCCCTGGAGTGCTAGAAGAGCTGTTCACCATGCGGCAGACCATCGATAATATGGATGCTGCTCTGGTACACATTTTGGCTGAACGCTTTCGTGCTACCCAGCGGGTAGGACATCTGAAGGCTGAGAACAGTTTGCCGGCGGGGGACCCGGGGCGGGAAGAGGCTCAGATTAAGCGTCTGCGCGGCCTGGCGCAGGCAGCTCATCTTGATCCTGAATTCGCAGAGAAGTTTCTGAACTTTATTATTTCTGAGGTAATCCGCCACCATGAGCGAATTGCAGCCGAAATTAATGAGCCCTAATCTCAACTGAAAGGTCAGCTGAAACCTGTGAAACAGCTCCCTGCACTTTACCTGCCTACAGACACTGAGATGCTTGCGCTTCGCAGAGATACTGAACAAGCCCTGACCTTTGAACAGCACCTCTTGGTACGCGCAACCGGTCTAGGCGGCTGGGGCGGGGTGAACATGGTGGACGCTGTCAGCCGAGTACGGGGGGAGCTGGGTGCCCCGCACCTTAGTTTCTTACCTGAACTGGCTGACCGAGGCTTTCATGCCACGGCTCTGGGGCGCACCCTGGCCTGCCTTGAGGGGCTGACTGCTGATGTCACGGCTAGCGGCTGGCGTATCACGGAGGGGTTCGCCAAAGAAGGCAATCTTGCACAGACCGTTTTAGCCTCAGATATCAATGCTCTTGCTGATGTTGTGGGGAAAGAGAAAAACCCCGAGGGCGGGCTTAAGGTGCGGCTACTGGGGCCCTTTAGCCTTGCTGCCAGTACCTACCTGACCAACGGGGAGCTGGTCCTGATTGATTACGGGGCCCGCAGGGACATATGCGACTCTCTTCTTGCAGGTCTTGAATCACTGGTGGAGCGATTAAAGCAGGCTGCCCCCGGGTTGCACTTAAGCTTACAGTTCGATGAACCGTTGCTTCCCGCCGTCCTCGCCGGTGCTATCAAGACATCGAGTGGGTATTCAACGGTGAGGGCACTGAGGCGGCATGAGGCCGTCGAAACCCTGGCTAAAATTCACCGCTACGCGGAGGGGTTAGGAGTCAACGTGCTGGTGCGTAGCAACGTCCTTGAACTGCACCCAGAAATCCAAGCAGTGCTCACGGCTCCGGTGCTTAACCTCTCCGGTCGCCCGACCCGCGACTGGGAGCTGGTAGCCAGGATGGTAGAAGCGGGAGCCCGCCCTCTCTTGGAGACTGTCTCACCGCGTACACGCCTGCCGGTGGGGGAGATAGCAGGTGATCTCTGGGTTCGCTGGAGAGATGTTGGTTTAGCCAAGAACCTGCTGAGCAGTATCACTCTTACCGATCTACCAGGTTTAGAAGAGCAGAGCCCAGAAGTTGCCACAACCGTGCTGGGGCATCTAACGGAGACCGCCCGCGCCCTCTCAGAAATTGCCCAGGACGCTTAGGAGCTGGTCTACAGCGGCAGATGAGGAGACACCGGTTAGACTGGTAGCTGATCTATCTTGAATTTCGAAGGAGCGCCCCGTGAACGCAACCATTCTCGTCGTTGATGATGATGATGCCCTGGCAGAGATGGTGGGAATCGTCCTAGCCCAGGAAGGTTACGACGCTGTCTTTTGTGACGCTGGCGATCGCGCCCTGGAATCTTTTATCACTCATCAACCTGATCTGATTCTCCTGGATTTCATGCTCCCCGGTATGGACGGAATTGAGGTGTGTACGCAAATTCGTGCTGAATCAGATGTCCCCATCATCATGCTCACCGCTAAGGGTGACACCGAAGATGTAGTGAAGGGCCTAGAAGCTGGTGCAGATGACTACATCACTAAACCTTTTAAGCCCGCAGAATTGTTGGCCCGAGTCCGTGCCCGCCTTCGCCCGCGAGAAGAACGTTTCAATGAGCCAATCCGCGTGGGTGCCCTTCACATTGATCTCGCCGGCCATACCGTTTCACGCGACGGTGAGAATATTTCCCTCACTCCGCTGGAGTTTGATTTGCTTGCTAACCTTGCTCGCCAGCCGGGGCAGGTGATGACTCGTGAGACCCTGCTAGGGAATGTCTGGGGCTATGAAAAAACCGTAGATTCTCGTCTGGTTAATGTTCATATTCAGCGCTTGCGAGCCAAAATTGAGAAGGACCCAGAGAATCCCGAGATTGTGCTCACCGTGCGAGGCGTGGGCTACAAGGCTGCCGCACACGGGGCACGCTAAACGGTGGCTCTCTCCCTGGGTACCTCGGACGCTGAGCGGGGTCGCTTCCACTGGCTGGGGCGGCCCCTTCACCGTCTTAGAAAAATGTGGCAGCAATCCCTTCAGTTTCGCGCTGTTCTCACTGCTGCCCTACTGCTCCTTATCTCCTTCATGTTTGTTGGGTCCTTTATTTCCCACCAGATTGCTAACTCTCTGTTCCGAGGCAACCTAGAGCAAGCTTTAGAGGAATCATCGAGCGGCTTCAGCAACGTCCAAACCTTGCTGAATGCTTCTGATGCTACCGGTCGTACTGAAATTCAGCGGGACGTTGCCCGGTTCTTGACGGTGCTGGAAACCACCAGCGCGGATCGCAACCGTGAGTGGGTGCTCCTGCAAGATATCAACGCCACCACACAGGGCTTCGTCTCGGAGCAAAGCCAATCCGGTAACACAACAGCTGCCGATATCCCGGAGGAACTAGCGCAAACGGTGAGCTCTGGGCGGGGTATTTACTGGCAGTCTTCGGCAAGTGTAGGGGCGGACGGAAGGACGGTTCCTACCTTGGTGGTGGGTACTAAGATTTCAATTCCACAGAACCCTGATTACGCTTTTTACCTGGTCTACGATTTGTCTTCTTCTCAAAACACGGTGAATTACATCAACGTTGTGGTGTGGATTGGTTTCGGTATTCTGCTTCTGGTGGTTCTTTCAATTGTGTGGGCCATTTCCCGAACCGTGATTCGTCCTATCAGTTCCACTGCGATTACGGCAGAAAAGCTTGCTGCTGGTAACTTGGACCAGCGTGTTCTGGTACGCGGTGAACACGAAACAGCCAGGCTTGGCATGTCCTTCAACCGCATGGCTGACTCACTTCAGAACCAGATTTCTCGCCTAGAGACGCTGTCCACTATGCAGCAGCGTTTTGTCTCCGATGTTTCCCACGAGCTTCGCACGCCGCTCACCACGGTCCGTATGGCAGCAGAGATGCTGCACGATAGCCGAGACAACATGGAACCCATTTATAAGCGCTCTACCGAATTGCTCTATGACCAGGTAGATCGCTTTGATAACCTGCTGGCAGACTTGCTGGAGATTTCACGCTTTGATGCGGGCAGCCAGACCCTTGATCCCGTTTCAGTGGACTTCATGGCCGTTCTCAGCGAAGTGCTCAAGACGGTCGAGCCGCACCTGCAGCGTACGGGCACCGAGTTGACCGTCCACACCAATCACTCTGAGATGATGGTGGATATGGACCATCGCCGTATCGAACGCGTCATGCGTAACCTCCTCTTCAACGCTGTGGAGCACAGTGAGGGTAAGCCCATCGATATTTATATTGATGCTACCGACACCGCTTTGGGTGTTGCGGTGCGTGACCACGGCATAGGTCTGAGCCCGGAAGAAACGGATCAGGTCTTTAACAGGTTCTGGCGAGGAGATACGTCCCGTAAGAGGACGCTGGGTGGAACTGGGCTGGGGCTATCGATTGCTGCCGAGGATGTCCGTCTGCACCAGGGAACCCTTGAGGCCTGGGGTATTAAGGGGCAGGGGGCCTGCTTCCGCATGACCATTCCCCTGAAAGAAGGCGGAGCAATGGGGACTTCACCCGTTCTCATTAGCGGGCACCCCACCCCTTCACCCGTTGAAGCTGAGCTTGGGGCTGACACCTCCGCCCATCGATTAGGAATAGAGCAGGAGCAACACCTCAATGCGACCTCTTAACCGTAGAGACCTCCTATCGGCATCTTTTGTCTCAGCGGCAGCCGCTCTAACAGGCTGCGCTGCGATTCCGACCGATGGAGAAGTAAACCATTACGCTGACCCTCGGAATACGGCTTCACCTACCGAAGCCATCGACACTCCCGCTGGGCCGGTGCCGGGGGCTACACCTGCTGAAATTATCGATGGGTTCCTGCACGCCGGGGTTGGGGCTAACGATGATTACAGTGTTGCCCGTCTTTTCCTCACTGAATCTCTGGCTGAATCCTGGAGACCTGACGGGCAGACCCTCATCTATAACTCGTCGGTTATAACCGAAGAAACTGGGCAGGATACCTTCATGGTAACCGTCCCAACCTCCACTCTTGTAGACGGTAGGGGGCTTGCTACCTCCTATACCGAAGCTACAGAAAATGAACTTGAGTTTACTCTTCAGCAGGTAGAGGGGGAGTGGCGGGTTGCTACTGCTCCAGATGGAACTGTCTTGAGTAGAACTGAGTTTGGTGAGGTTTTCAGCCCTTTCACCCTCTACTTCTACGATCCAACCTTTACTCAGGCTGTGCCTGATGTGCGCTGGTTCGTAGAACGCCCTACCGTCGCAACGTCTCTCGTGAAGGTTTTGCTGGAAGGCCCGGCGCCTTATCTTGAAGGTGGTGTGATCACAGCGATCCCTCCTAACACCACTTTGGCCCGAAATTCAGTGACGGTGGAAAACGGCAGAGCGGACGTTCAGCTGTCAGGCGGGCCCTCTCTGCAGTCTGCGAGTGCACTCGATTTGGAACGTCTGCGGACGCAGCTCACCCAGACTCTCTCAAACATAGCTTCTATTACCTCAACCCAGCTGAGCATTAATAATCAGGTGATTAATACTCAGGATCTTGAAAATTACCGGGAGCCGGCAATTAACGCTGAAGTGCCTCCATTTGTGCTGGGAGTTGAGAATAACCGCTTGGTGATGCGCGATAATTTGTCTGCGAGTGAGAACCAGAGTTTAGTTTTTGCGCAAAATGGCGTTGCCCCAGCTCAGCCCGCGATGAACTACAGCCGCACTTCCTTTAGCTTTACGGCTGCTGACAGATCTGAGCTGTGGTTAGCTACCCTTTCAGAAGCTCAAGTGGTGCACAGGGGGGTAGGTATTCTTCAGCCGAGCTATGATCATCAGAACTGGCTGTGGATCGCTCAAGAGGACGGCAGTGTGCTGACCTTAGCTGCGGGCCAGCGGGGAGCTGAGCCCAGAACACTTGAAACATGGCTGCACGGTCAGACGCTTTTGTCGTTAGCGGTAGCGCGTGACGGTGCCCGTGTTGCTTTGGTGACCTCAACTGATGGTGCTACTTCGGCTTGGATTTCAGCGATTCGCCGGGCTGAAGACGGGGTGCCGCTGGGGTTGTTAGATCCAGTTCAGGTGGGCGCCGACATCAGCCCTGACGGTGTGGAGTGGGTGAGTGATGAGGACGTAATTCTTTGGAATACCACTACAGCTGAAACCGAGATAGTCTCATTGACCGGTCAAAGCACTCGATATGACAACCTGCCCGACATTGAGCATATAGTGACAGGTAACGGTGTTGACCAGGTGGTTGCTACTAATAAAACGGGCACGCTTTTCATCGTGGCTGGTAATGGTTGGACTCGCATTGAATCCAGCCTGTCGGCGCTTAACTATTCGGGCTAAGCCTCATTTAGTCCCAATGTGGCGGTAATCATTTTATTGGTCCGCACCACTTATCCACTTTTCTAGCTGTCGCTTGTGGTTTAGGCTCTGGGTCGCCATTCTAACGGTATGAAAAGTATAGATGCTCTAGCGGGCTGGGGTGCCAGAGGTGCGCATTCACTTGATGAACTGGCGGAGCTCTTCGCACCGAGGTTCTGCGCTGCGTGTAGGTCCTACGGGGAGCCCATGCGGGGCAGAAGGGCACTGTGCCTCAGGTGCTCGAGGCTTTTGAATATAGCTACCCTGAATCTTGTGATGACGGAACTAACCTACGCTCCCTGCCCGGTAGCAAGCTCCGGTGAGTATGAGTACGAGCTAGCTCATTGCCTCTTGAGTTTTAAAAACGCTGCGCGTACTGACCTGGTATCCTATCTAAGTTCTGCGCTAGCTCGGTCGCTGGTTTTTCTGTGCCAGGAGCTTGGTCTTGCCCAGATTGCGGGGAAAGGTGCATCGGTTTATCTCGTTCCTATCCCGTCCAGCCGGCAGTCAGTACGACGCCGGGGTTTCGCGCCTGCTTCCGAAATCACGAGGGCTGCTAACAAGCTCCTACCTTCGACATATCCAGGAGTAAGTTTTACCGTTCTTGAAGCTTTACGCCCCCTTTACGCTGGCGAAGGAACGGAAGTACTAACTGGTCGTGTGAAAGGTTCCCAGAAGCAATTGGGGCAGCAAGCAAGGTACTGGAGAATGCAGGGCAGCCTGGGAGTGCGTCAACCTGCGCTGAGCTGGGCTGGGCGTTATCTGGATTTATCCGGCCGAGTCTGCATTATCTGTGATGATGTTGCCACCACGGGTGCTTCTATTGCTGAAGCTTATAGGGTTTTATCGGAGGCTGGTGCTTGCGTGGTGGGCGCGGCCGCTGTTGCGAGAGTTCAACGGCGTTCGGAGCTACCCTCGTCTCGGATCATCTCTTAAGAAATATAAAAATGAAGAAAATTTCCCAAAACAACCGCAAAGAATGACTTGCGCCACAAACAGGCGTACAGTTAAAGCAAGGAATCAGCCAGACAGATTCCCCGGATCGAAGCCTTCACAAGCTAAGATTCAACCCCCAGACCGTGGAGGGAATTGTGGAACTCAACGTACAAGGCCGCAACGTCAAAATTAGCGAACGCCTGCAAGAATACGTCGAAAGTCGAGTCGTCAAGTTCGAAACGCTAGGCGATAACGTTACTGACATCGAAGTCAAATTTACTAAAGAAGGCAATGGCGGCCCACGCTCAATCCGTGTTGAAATCACCGTGATTGGTCGTGGTCCCGTACTTCGCGCAGAATCAGAGGGCGAAGATAAATTCGCTGTTTTTGACGATGCCTTTGGCAAACTTCTTGAGCGTTTACGCCGTGCTCGTGACCGTCGTAAAGACCGACGTATAGGTGGTAAGCATCCTGTCTCGGTGGCTGAAGCTACCGGTTCCATCCCCGTAGTAGCTGAAGGTCAGACGGTTGCTACCACTGATATTCATGTTGACGATGTACCTGTCGAGGAGGCCGCGTTCGCCGGTGGATATAACCTCACCGATGAAGTCTCTTCTCCCATTGAAATCAGGAAGAAGAGCTTCCCCGCTGATCGGCTAACTTCCGAAGAAGCCGTTGACCGGATGGAGCTAGTAGGCCACGATTTTTTCATCTACGTTGATAAAGAAACAGGCGCACCATCCGCAGTCTACCGCCGTAAGGGCTGGTCCTACGGTGTGATCGCTCTCGACGCTGAGTAAAGACTCCTAGGTTATTTTCAAAGCCTAAAATATCTAATCGGCCCCCACCCTCTAGGGTGGGGGCCAGCTTTTTGACCGACAGAACACGCGGGCTTCTCTAAGCGCTGGGCAAAAGCTCATCAGAACACCAGTGGTGCACTAGTATTATGTGAATGACTGCGTGCAGATTGTATGCAGCTGCCGGCCCACCTACCTAGGAGCAAACTTCAGTGGCATCTCTTCTGGAAAAGCTACTCCGCAGCGGAGACAAAAGAATCCTCAAGCAGCTGCGTGCTTACACCGATGCAGTAAATTCACTCGAAGATAGCTTTGTCGCCATGACCGACGAAGAGCTCCGCGCTGAAACAGACTCCTTCCGCCAGCGTGTTGAAAAGGGCGAAAACCTGGACCTTCTACTTCCAGAAGCTTTCGCTGTGGTTCGTGAGGCATCTAAGCGCACGCTGGGTAAACGTCATTATGATGTTCAGCTAATGGGTGGTGCTGCTCTGCACCTGGGCAACATCGCCGAGATGAAAACTGGTGAGGGCAAAACTCTGGTTGCAACCGCTCCTGCTTACCTCAATGCTCTCTCAGGCAAGGGCGTTCACGTCATTACGGTTAACGATTACCTGGCTGAATACCAGGCGAACCTTATGGGTCGAGTTTTCCGTTTCTTGGGTATGGAAACTGGCGTTATCCTTGCGAACCAAAGTCCCGAAGTGCGTCGTAAGCAGTACGAAGCAGACGTTACTTACGGGACCAATAATGAATTCGGCTTCGATTACCTACGCGACAACATGGCGTGGACTAAAGAAGAGCAGGTGCAACGTGGGCACAACTTCGCGATTGTCGATGAGGTTGACTCAATTCTGATTGATGAAGCTCGTACCCCCCTGATCATCTCAGGCCCAGCTATGGGCGAGGCTAACCGCTGGTACGGCGAATTTGCCCGCATCGCTAAGCGCCTTGTTCGTGATGAGGACTATGAGGTTGATGAAAAGAAACGTACCGTTGGTGTGCTTGAAAGCGGTATTGATAAAGTTGAAGACCACCTCGGTATCGAGAATCTTTATGAATCGCAGAATACCCCCCTCATCGGCTTCCTCAACAATGCCATCAAGGCTAAAGAGCTCTTTAAAGCCAACAAGGACTACGTTGTTATGAACGGCGAAGTCATGATTGTCGATGAGCACACTGGGCGTATTTTGGCTGGGCGCCGCTATAACGACGGTATCCACCAGGCAATTGAAGCCAAGGAAGAAGTCGAGGTTAAGCCCGAAAACCAGACCATGGCGACCGTGACGCTTCAAAACTACTTCCGCATGTACGACAAACTCTCTGGCATGACGGGTACCGCGGAGACCGAAGCAGCCGAGTTTATGAATACTTATGAACTGGGTGTTGTTCCTATCCCCACCAATAAGGGCATCCAGCGAATCGACCAGCCTGATAAGGTCTATAAAAACGAAATCGCTAAGTTCAATGCGGTGGTCAAGGATATCCAGGAACGCCATGCAAATGGTCAGCCCGTTCTGGTGGGAACCACCAGCGTTGAAAAATCTGAATATCTGTCAAAACTCCTTGTTAAAGAGGGTATTCGCCATGAAGTTCTCAACGCTAAGAATAACGCGCGCGAAGCGTCAATCGTAGCTCAGGCAGGGCGCAAGGGTGCCGTTACTGTAGCTACTAACATGGCTGGCCGAGGCACCGACATCATGCTGGGCGGTAACCCCGAATTTGAAGCCGTTGAATCTATGAAGGCTCTAGGGCTTGACCCTCTTAAAAATGCTGAGGAATACGAATCCAAGTGGCCTGAGGTTCTTGAAGAGGCAGAACTGGCGTCGGCAGCAGAGCATGACGAGGTAACGGCTCTGGGCGGTCTTTATGTGCTGGGTACAGAACGCCACGAGTCGCGGCGAATCGACAATCAGTTGCGCGGTCGTTCGGGGCGTCAGGGCGACCCCGGGGAATCACGCTTCTACCTCTCGCTGTCAGATGATCTCATGCGCCTGTTCAACGGTCAGGCAGCTTCACGTCTTATGGCGGGTGCACCGGACGATACGGCGCTGGACTCAAAGCTAGTATCTCGTGTTATTGCCTCAGCACAGGGGCAGGTCGAAGCTCGTAACGCTGAACAGCGTAAAAATGTGCTCAAATATGATGATGTTCTGAACCGTCAGCGCGAGGCGATGTATAAGGACCGCGGGCAGATTCTTGATGGCAACGATCTCAAGGATCAGATTCAAAAGTTCCGCATTGAGGTTATTACTTCGGCCATTGACGCACACGTTGGCAGCGGGCACGCAGAGGACTGGGACTTTGATGCACTGTGGGAGTCACTCAAGACGGTTTTCCCCGTTTCTATCACCCCAGAAGATCTTTTCGAAGAGGCTGGGGATCGTACTAAGGTCACCCGCGATCTGTTGGTAACCGAGGTGCTTGCCGACGCCGAAGTGCAGTACGAGGATCGAGAAGCTTCTGTTGGTGAGGAAGCCATGCGCGAAATTGAGCGTCGAGTGGTGCTTTCAGTAATCGGCAAACGATGGCCTGAACACCTCTACGAAATGGATTACCTCAAGGAAGGTATCGGACTGCGTGCTATGGCTCAGCGTGATCCTCTGGTTGAGTATCAGAGGGAGGGCTACGCCATGTACCAAAGCATGATGGGAGCCATTCGCGAAGAAACGGTTTCAACCCTCTTCAGCTTGGATCTTTCAAAGCAGCGTACCCAAAATTCAAAGATTCAGCTGAAGATTCCTGCTCAGCCTAAGTTCTTGCAGTATTCGGCACCTACTGAAAGTGGTAAGGCAGAGGTTCGCACTGAGCCTGCTCCAGAGCCTGATAATGATGCCATTGACATAGAAAACAAGTAGATACCCAGAGGGGGGAGGGGCCCGGTCAGCTTATGATCGAGCCCCTCCCTTTTAGGTTTTACAGGTTTATGTGCGGGCGTGAGTGCTTAGGCAATATCAAGAGCCGTAATTTTCCACCGACGGTTGAGGAACTCAGCGCGCAGGGCTACAGCTCGCGCCCTCTGTGCGTCCTGAACGATAAGGCAGGCCTCGTAGGCTTTGGGTGACACCTTTTGAAGAATAATCCTGCGAGCCTTTACTGGGTGCACCCTGGGCTGGAGTGGGCCTGAAGAGGCCGGTGGCTTGAAGGTGCGGTTGACCATCTCATGAACCTTCTGAACCTGTTGGTGGACTCTTCGGTAACAAGCCTGAGAAAGCCAAGGGGAAAGGTGGTGCATGGGGCGTAACCCCATGAAGATTTCAACGGTGGCCAGCCCAATTGAAAGTGTCAGCTGCTCGACCGATTTTTCTTCTGCACTGATGTAGACCGGATCGTTTGGTGGTTGCTTAACCTGTCGTTCGAAGTAGGTAGCGTAGTGCTCTTCGTATTCTGTTGCATCGATGATGCAATAACGGTTGCGGTCATGTTCTGGGAATGCGGTTTTCATGGTTTTCTCCTCAGAAAGGAAGCGTGATGCTTTGCCCCGGGTAAATGAAACTTTCAAGTGTTGGAATGTCTTTGGAATTGGCAGATTGAATGCTGTGGACAAGGTTGAGCACTTCAGAACCGCTAGCTGTAGCGGGTAGGTGCTGTTCGGCAATGGACCAGAGAGTGTCGCCCGGCTGAATAATGTATACCCGTGGTGATACGAGCGCCACGGGGTCATTATCCTGTGAAGATGCCCGCGGAGCTTCTACTGACTTTCGGAGTCCGCCGAATAATGGTGAGAGCTGAGTGCGTTGACTAGTCTTAGTAACCGTCACTTCCACCTGACCTCCTTCTTCGCCAATTAATGTCGTGGATTGTGAATATGAAAACAGGGGAGATGCACCGGGGGAAATGCCGAAGGAATCATCAGAAGGACCCAAGAAAAGGCCTAGCGGAAGCTGTTGCTTGTGTTGCTGAACCTGAGTAACTGAACTAAAGGGCTGAACAGCCGGGATCGTGGAGGCCAATGCGGGGTTGCTCAGCAGCCCCAATCCAAACAGCCCCGTCACAGTAGCTTTTACCGCCATCGGAGCCCAGGAAGGTAAACTGACCTGTTCTCGCCCTTGGATTCTAGCCTTGATAGCGAGCATCGAGCTGACTGCCATACTGAGGAACCACCACAGAAAAACAATGGAGCAAAGGGTGAATGCTACAGCACATGATAGAGCTTCCCACCACGTCCCGGACTCCAGTGAATGCCCCTGAGAAATAAGGTGTAGTGTGTGCGTGAGAAAGCTGTAGCTAGCCAAGCTCCCTATCAGAGCGATGGCAGGAACAGCAACCACCGGGAAGATACGCACAATTTTGCTCTTCATATTCCGCTCCAAACCTATTATTTGATGTAGTTTGATGAATTATCATCATACTAACCTTTTTTAAGGCATTTTCAACATATTTCGTTGTTTTCATGCTCATTTACATTTTCTGCCTCAGTGGATAGGCTCGATACATGAACAACTTAGATTTGCTTCTTCGTGATTATGAGATTCAACTAGATGAGAGTAGACGGCTTACTTATGAGGCAGATGCCGCCGAAGTTCGCCGGTCAGAAGCCGCAAAAATTTATCTAGCAGACCGTCTAGCTGCTCAAATCGGTCAGCTTCTTGTTGTTCATGGGTTGAACTCAGAGATTTGGCGCGGAACCCTCAAAAATATTGGACTGGGCTGGATTCAATTGGAATCAAGTGCAGGTAATCTCATTGTTCCCCTGGTAAGTCTCATGTGGTGGGAGGGTGGGGATAATAAATCCTTCACCTCAGCCCAGGAGGTCAGTAGAAAGTTAACCCTGGGGTATGTTCTAAGGGCTCTAGCCGCTTCACAACAGACCGTGTCAATTTCTCACGGTGGGCCAGACTCCCCGCTCACTGAAGGTCGGATAACAACGGTGGGCGCTGACTATTGCGAATTATTTGTGCAGAGAATTGAAGCAAAAGAAGGCACGCAGAGAAATGAAGTGCGCGTCATCCCCTTTGGGGCGATTGCAGTACTTCATACCAGGTAAATTCAAAAGAACATAGGAAGCTTAGGCTTCTTGATGGTCTAGCTGCTCAGTTTTGATGCTTTCTTCAGTCTTTTGATACATGGCCTGAATGTACTGTTCAAGCATCGAGCTTTCAACTCGCCACTGATTGCGACCACCAATCTGAATTCCCTTGAGTTCGCCGGTTCTCACCAGGGCGCGAGTCTGGCTCAGGGAGATATTGAGGATTTCACTCACATCATTCAGTGTCAGAAAACGCTGTTCGACCATGGGGGCTTCCTTCTTGTGGTGATTCGAACACTATCTTGATTTATTTTAGTGACTTTTGATGTAGTTTGAAAGAAAATTTCCATTATTGAGTCTTGTTAGCGCTTTAAGGCGTAACGTTTGGCCAGATGACTGTGTTGAGTTGGAAAGTTCGTGTTTGATTAGTAAAAATTCTGATAGGAGTACTCAACTTGATGAAGGAAGCTCTGCCCATGCCATCTAAGCTGACACCGCGTTTTAAAAAGCCAGGAGCCACAGACCCACGGCTCCTTATCGGAGTTTTCATTGTGGTTCTTTCTCTGCTGGGGGTTCTCGGAATTATCCGAGCGACCAACCAAACAGAGCCCTTTTATGCACTCACCGCTGATGTCGGTATTGGTGAACATGTCACGACCCAAAACCTAACGGTTGTTGACGCAAGGTTAGCTGGCTCTAGCAAACAATATATCTCCGCAGATCAGCCTATTGCCCCTGGAACTGTTGCCAAGCGTCCTCTAGTCTCAGGGGAATTGCTGGCGGCTTCAGCAATCACTACCGATCTCAAAGAAGGGCGCAGGTTGGTGACCCTTCTCAAAGATCAGTACGCAGTCGCTGACTTCCAAGCGGGGGATCGAGTAGATATTTGGGTTGCCTCAAAGGTTGAAGGATCGAATACATACAATGAACCCCGAGCAATTGCTGAGGGGGCTGAAATCCACTCGGTGACTCCGCAGGAGTCGATTATTGGCGGGACGGGTCAATCTGCTGTAGAGCTGTGGGTAGAGTCCGATCTTTTGAGCCCAGTTCTTGCAGCTAGCAGTGATGGGTCGGTCATCAACATAGTGCCTTCAACCTATAAGGCAGGCCAGTAATGCAGATTCCAATTATTGTTGTTGGAGATACTTCTGGCAGGTATATTTTGGGAATCGAGTCTCAGCGCGGGGATATTAGCGTGGTACGCCACGTCCATGACCTCGGAGAAATGCTGGGAACCGCGCAGAGCGGTATAGCCCGTGCAGTTTTGTTGGTGACCCAATACGAGGATCTCACACAATCGATGCTCGCGGTGCTCTATGAACTTGATGTAGCTGTGTGCGCCGTAATCGATCCGGGCAGCAGCCTGCCTTTTTCCGAGATTTATACCATTGATGCTCTGGCTGATATACCTGATGTACTTCAGGGCGTTCGCTCGGCTGTTGACCGGCTTGAAGATTATGGTGACTCACACGTTGGCGTTTACGATAGGCAACCGAGTAATTCAACATCCGAAGTTGAATCTCACGAAGCCGAATTAGATCAGGCTGTTTCAGAAAAAACAGAAGAGCGTCTTGGCAAAGTGCTGGCTGTCTGGGGAGCTCAGGGAGCTCCCGGTAGAACGACTTTTGCAGTGAACCTCTCAGGGCTAGCAGCAAATGCTGGGCACAAGGTTTGCTTGGTGGACGCAGATACCTACGGTGCCTCCGTAGGGGCTGTTTTAGGCTTGACCGATGACTACTCGAGCTTGGCTCAGATGTGCCATTTTGCCGATAGAGGTAACCTTGATAGCCAAAAGATTGATGAGCTGGTTAGCACGATTCAGCATAAATCCCATCAGCTGGATATCATTAGCGGCATCAACCGCCCTGATCGCTGGACCGAAATCAGGGGTAAAGCCCTAAGCCGAGTGATCAATATGCTGAGGGAGAAGTATGATGTGATCATCATTGACACCTCGTTTTGTATTGAGCAGGACGAAGCTGCGGCCTTTGATGGGCTGGCTCCCTTGCGTAATGACGGTTCATTGACAAGCATTCTTGAAGCAGACCATATTCTCGTTGTTGGCGCTGCAGATGTGGTGGGTGTACCCAGAACGGTCAAAGCTCTGGACAGCCTAAAAAACCTCTTGGCAGACACCATGATGGATATACCTAGAAGCGTCTTCTTTAATAAGGTTCGGGCTGATGCCGTAGGAGCTAATCCCACTGTGGCAATAGAGCATGCCTGGGAACGCTTTGGTCCCTCAGAAAAAATCGAGGGGTATGTGAGCGAAGACCGAGCAACCACAGATAAAGCTTGCCTCTCGGGTAAAACTATTATGGAGGCCGCACCGAGATCCAAGGTAGGACTAGAATTTGAAAGCGTCTTTACACATATCTCTGATGTCCTAGCTTTGCGTCCTGCAGAAGACTTACCAGATGATGTATCAAATCTGTCTTCTGATAACGTGAGGTATAAACGCAGACTCGGCCCTTTAGCTAGGCTTTGGGGTAGATAGAGTGCCCCGTTGGCCGTGATAGACAGTTCAAGAAAGAAATAGCATGCCATTGATCGATACGCTCTCTAGCAGCGGAGCTTTTGGCCCGGGTGATATTGAGTGGCTACATTTGCTCACTAACGAATGGCAAATCATCGCTGATACAGGGTACTGCGACATTCTTCTCTGGGTTCCAGAAGCAGTCCTGGATGGAAGTCACCATCTCCTTTCCCAGCCTCTTGAATCAGATACAGGATTCCTGTGCCTAGCTCAAATTCGTCCGTCCACCACTCACACAGTCTTTCATACCGATAGGGTAGGGCAGCAGCTTAGCGCCGGTCTTTTAGAGAGAGCTGTAGCCAGCTGGAACAGTCATACGCCTAAAGGAACCGACGATGAACACACCATCAAAGACATAATTCTCGATACTGAATTTATACCTCTTATCAGAAACGGGCGTCCGGTGGCATTGCTCTCAGTACATCGAGAAAACCTGGGAACCAGGAAACGGCAGCAGGCAGAACGGGCGTACAGGGACGTTGCCCACCATTTACTGCAAATGGTATCGAGGGGCGCCTGGCCAGAATTTTCGGCACCAGTAGGGACTGCCCACGGTAATCCCCGTGTCAGTGATGGGCTGCTCATGCTCGATACTAACGGCAGCGTACTCTATGCTTCACCCAATGCCCTATCTATCTATAAACGTTTAGGGTTCAGCGGAGACATGGTAGGAGAGAGCCTATTACATCTCACCAGGTCTCTTCTTCCAGCCGGTGAAAAAGCAGATGAGACTCTCCCTTTGGTGCTCACGGGTCGTATGCCCTGGCGAGCTGAAATTAAGGCTAAGCGGCAAAATGTTACTTTCCGAGCGATTCCTCTACGACAATTCTCTCGACTAGGCGAAGAACGCTACGGAGCCTTATTGCTCTGCAGAGATGTGACGGAGCTACGCCGCCGAGAGCTTGAGATGATGTCTAAGGATGCAACAATCCGCGAAATACATCATCGGGTGAAGAATAACCTCCAGACCGTTTCAGCCCTCCTACGTTTACAATCTCGACGTATGAACAGCGTTGAAGCTAAGGAGGGTCTAGAGCAGGCCATGCGAAGGGTCTCTACAATTGCGATGGTGCATGAAGCGCTTTCTCAAGGGCTGACTCAGAAGGTCAATTTCGATGACCTCATCGGCAGGCAATTCAACCTAGCTGCTGAGCTGGCGTCACCAGATCAGCACGTTCATACACGAATAGTTGGGTCTTTCGGTAAGCTCCCCAGCCAAATTGCTACGCCTCTGGCACTAGTTATCAACGAGATTGTAGCTAATGCTGTTGAGCACGGCTTGGCCGGACAAACTGGCGAGGTAACCCTGAGCTGCTCCCACGACTACAAGCCCAGCGGTGAGCATATTATGGTGGTGAGCATTGCTGATAACGGAGTTGGGCTCACCGAAGAAACCAAGATGATGTTGGAAAGCGGTGCTCCATCTTCAGGTTTGGGCACACAGATTGTAATGACCCTTGTTTCAAGTGAATTAGGTGGCAGTATCCATTGGAGCTCAGTCAAACCTCACGGAACACTTGTCACTATAGAAGTTTTGCTATCGGGCTAAGCACAGCGAGGGGCTTCAAAAAACACTGTTAAAGAAAAGAAGGAGAGCTAGAAAGCTCCCCTTCTTTTGCAATATCTGTGCAGTATGGTCTGACCTTAGGACGCACGTCGCGCACGCGCTGCGCGTCGCTTCATAGCCCTTCGCTCATCTTCACTCATACCGCCCCAAACACCTGAATCCTGGCCAGTTTCAATGGCCCACTGGAGGCAGGTATCCATCACAGTGCAAGAACGGCAGACGTTCTTAGCTTCCTCTATTTGAAGGAGCGCTGGTCCAGTATTTCCTACGGGGAAAAAGAGTTCGGGGTCTTTTTCAAGACAAGCAGCACGGCTTCGCCAATCCATTAGCATGCTCTCCTAGGTGTTACCGGAATAACTAAAGCTGAAAATTTTTCAGCAACTATCAATAAAATTTGGCCCCTTATAGTAAGGAGCCAAAGCTGAACTCCACTAACTTTCCCACGTTATGGGTCTTCAAACAAGGGGGGAGCGGCGAAAATTGGCACCGACTGCTGAGTGAAATATCACAGGGTGTACCTTGGGGGTGTTTCTGAGTGAGAACTGCCACGAAAGTGCCTTTAGGCTAGTAAAAGTGATATCACAGAATGAAAAGAAAAGGCGCTAATCATGTCTCAGCAACCTTTACCTGCGGCGGTAAAGCTTACCGGTAGCCTTGTGGCGCTGGAGGTGCTAGCTCTGCTCTTTTTTACGGTGAGCGGTGTGATGACAGCGGATGATGTGAGGGGAGCATCAGTCGTAGGCTTATTCTTCCTACTGGTTGCCTTATCTCTGGGTATCGGTGTGGTGGCGCTCTGGAAGCATCGCCCTTTTAGCCGCGCGCTTATTCTGGTATGGCAATTCTTTGGTGTTGTGATTGGAGTTCAAACTGCTTTAAGCGGCGCACCTCTATACGGTGTGCCGGTGGTGCTACTGAGTGGAGCAATTATCATCTTGATGTTTACTCAGCCGCTGCTTCATCATACTCGCCAGTCTTCTTAAAAGCCGCTCTCAGGGGAACGTGAAAAGCAAGAACCGTTCCATGATCGATAAGCACCCCTCGACCGGGCGGAACCTTGCCATCAGTTTTTAGATCCCAGGGTAGGGCCGTTGCTGTGTAAAAGTTCAGATCAGATACGGAGGTGGGTGCTAATACTAGCCCAGTTTCTGTTCCTGACAAAGCTGACAGGATAGGAGAAGTGCTCCATCTGGGCCATGGGGTGTAGGCCACAATAACCTTAGAAAAACTATCTCTTTCTTGAAGGACGAACCTCTGTATCTCTTCGTTGAGAAGATGCAGATTATCAATACAAAGGATGGGAAGATCTTTATAGCCATCACAGCTAGCGATAAGAGCATCCTTAAGCTGCTTCAGTGTCGGTCTCGCTTCACCAGGTAGAAATATAGCTGAATGCTGTTGGTTCATGTCTATCAGGGACCGCAGAAAACTTGTTTTACCGCTTCCCTTCTTCCCAGAAACAGCTATAAAGTTGCTACCCAGCTTGGGCAGAGAGACTGCGGAGCCATTTCTCGTTATTCCGATGCGGAATCCATCTTTTTCAGTAAGCTCAGGTACATCCTTTAGACAGAGGTGAGTAGGGAGTTGGGCCAGTGCTAGCTTTCTAGCGCATTGTTGAATGATTGGGCTAAATTCTGGGTCTGGAAGCGCAAGGCATACCACCCCGTTTTCTGCAGTGTCGCCCACTAACGATTGAATGGCGGTTCCTTCAACAGAAAACTGGCCTTCATGGGGCCGGTTGTATTCTTTGCGGTGGGACCTCAAGGGATCTGTCTCAAGGTAGGAGGCCGAAAAGAGTACGTTAGCGAAAAGTTGCTGGAACTTGCCGCGTGGCAAGGATGAGGCCGTACATATTGTTTTTACAGTACACTGGCCCACTGGAGACAGAAGGTCTAGTATTTGTGTCTCAAAATCTGGGTAACGTGCGAGAGTATCTTGAATTTGATCAAAACAATCTAAAACTAGCAGCACTGGTGACCGTGACGATATAAGTGTTTCTACAGCACCTCGCACAAAATCGATGTCCTTCAGAGAGTAGGCATAGCAGCTGGCAGTGGAGGCTGGAAATCGTATTTTTACCCGATGAATGAACTGTTCTGATGGGGAAAAACAAAAGACAGCTGAACCGTTACTTAGCGCTTGTTCCATCAGCATAAAAACATGCTCATTGCGTTCAATCGGTGATGCAAGGAAAAGCAGGCAGCCATCATCTTCTTTCCACCGCCATTGGTTCTGGATACCCGCATCAGGCACTTCGAGAACGCCAATGTTGAGGCTGATGGGGGAAGCGCTAACCCTGTATTGCCGGGCACTGAGAGAAGGAGCGATCGGTGCGTAGCTTTTTTCAGCAAAAAATGGCTGCTTTGATAAACCAGAGCACAAGGTAGTTAGCTCTCTATCAGTAAGAGCTTGAGCTGCTTGGCCTAGATCATCATCTGTGCGCTGGTTGTACACCGCTGAAATAGAAATAACCTCGGATTCTGTGGCCCCGTAGTAACCGTTGATGAGCGGTGCTTGAAATTGTATGAGGCGGTTTTCAGAGTCTTTTGCATACCCAGCTCCGGGGGATCGGGCAGGAATCGACGCGGCGTCCTCTGCTGATATGACATTGTAGGAGTCTTGCATGGAACTAACTCTCAAGCAGAAAGCTGTGGCGATATTTGCTCTGATTTCAGCAGACACCGCTCCCTGCGGACGCTGAGTGGCGAGAAAAAGATGGTACCCCAGCGAACGACCTATGGTGGCTATTCGCATAACTTCATTCATGATGATGGGGTGTTGGTCGACCAGCATTTTGAACTCATCGATACAAATCACAACTTCAGGAAAGTCTAGAGTTCTTTCAGCGCCCAAGATTAAAGCACGGTAGTCCGCATGGGAGCTCACTCCAGCTTGATGGAAAGCTTTTTCCCGCTTTTTCAAATCTGCGCGTAAGTATTTTAGGGTACGGGAGAGTTGTGAGATATCGAGATCAGTGAGGGAAGAAACGCAGTGGGGTAGAGCTGTTAGAGGGCCTAGTCCTGCACCCCCCTTAAAATCAATCAGGATAAAGCTTAGGCGGGTGGGCGGGACCTTTAGAGCCATGGACCAGAGCACCGAGCGTAGGAATTGTGACTTACCGGAGCCCGTGGTGCCTGCACACAGAAAGTGGGGACCATGGGTATTTAAACTGTAGGTGAGTGAAGCCCCGGTTTCGGGTTCGATTCCGACAAAGAATTGTAGGTCTTCGATGTCTTGGAGCGGATTCTCAGGGGGAGGGGCAAAATATTCAATGTCGCTAGTTCTCGAAGCAGCAACAGAATGCCCTGACTTGGTCAGGGATTGAATAGGTAGGGAACAAATTAGAGCCCGGTAGGTTGGCTCACTAACGCCATCTAGACTTACTCCTCTATCCAGCAAGCAAACATCATTGGAGGTGGAATCTTCGGCGCTCGAGAGAGAGAAAATTACCGCTTTTTTGGGTAATATGGCGGGCTTTCTTTCACAGATAATAATTCCTGTCGCCCCGGAATCAAGCTTCCTCACCACATAGCTTGATGGGTGAGTCAGAAGTGGCTGCACTAATTGATGATATGACCAGCTATCAGCCGTCGTCACTAAAATACTCACGTGACTGCTTGCTGCCAAAAGATGTACAAGAACCAACCGTTGTGTGTGAACTGGAATAGTAGGCATGAGTTCAGCTGCTTGCTCAACGCTAACTATAAAGGGAGCTACATCAACCCATGGAAGGATTGAGAGCTCTCTTTGTGTACTACGTATCTTAGTTTCGCGCTGGTGATGCCCTAGAACTATTTCTTGACCGATTGAATGGGCACTGAACTGTCTAACATTGGCTAGATCACGTGTAGCTGCTTCCATCACAGCATTCCGGGTCTTTCGACTTTCACCACGGTGGGAAATCATGTGCAACGCCATCAACATTGATGAAGCTACCGACATAGCTAGAATCAGCCATAGACCGGTGATGAGAGCTATCGTTAACCCTACGATGAGTGGCATGAGAATCATGGCAACCCGCAGCGCTTTAGGGCGAGGCGCAGGAATTTCTATTTCAACATCGTCAGTATCCCTGAACGAATCGGAGAATGTTGGGGGCTCACCTATTCTAAGGACGCTGTTGCCAATTTTGATGAGAGATTGGGTCTGTATAGTGTGACTCTTTAGCTTTGAGCTGTAGGTAACTCCTGCATGGTCCACCCTCATATAACCTTCAAGTGGGTGCATACTGGGGTCATTGAGAGTGATATCGCAGTTATCTCGGCCGATACTCCACCGCCCTCTTGAAAGGGAGAATATCTTTCTGGAGTCTGGGCCGTGCATAATCTCGGCACTATAGATTGTTGATGCTTTTTCCACAGCACCTTTACCACGATAAGATTCCACGATAGACCCGTTGAATAGGGGAGGCTGCCCAACTAATAACTCCCTGATGGGGGTGCTGGCTACGGCCCACTCATGGGTCTCTGACCCGAAAAATTTTTGTAGCTTTTCTTGCAGGAGGACGCCAGAAACAGTGCCGATGTACCGTAGACGCACAGCGGTGAACTGCTTTTTCGATGGGTTTTCAACCAGCAATCTAATATCCATGCTGTCCATTACAATTCTGGAGAAGTGCCCTATCAAGGGCGTATATCCGTGATGCAACTTTTCACAGTTGATTTTGAGCATGTGGTGATCGATTGCCAAATAATTTCCCCGCTGGCTTTGCTCACCACATTGGCCTGAGTCCCAGACCGGGCAATAATCACATCGACTTCTCAGGCAAATCGATGAGTAATAGACCACCTTTTCAGGTAGCTTTGGATATAACTTTGTTTACCTCAAAGAAGGTAGACACACCGTAGAGCTTCCTCCGTTGTGGGAGACAAATTATAGAGATGACGCTTTCCCAAGCATCATTCGTAAACAAGGAGTATTAGTGAACGCTGATCTTGTAATTGTGGGTTCAGGTCTCTTTGGCCTGACGATTGCTGAACAGGCTGCAACCGAGCTGGGGCTAAAGGTAGCTCTGCTCGACCGACGTCATCACATCGGCGGCAATGCATACAGTGAGAACGAAGAGCGTACTGGCATTGAAGTACATCGCTACGGTGCGCACCTCTTCCATACCTCCAATGAGCGAGTCTGGGAATACGTCAACCGCTTCACTGGTTTCACGAACTACACCCACCGGGTTTACACCAACCACAACGGCATTGTTTACCCCATGCCCATCAATCTGGGCACCATCAATCAGTTTTTCAATGCAGCCTACTCCCCGGCTGAAGCTAAGGCCCTCATTCAAGAGCAGGCGGGAGAGCTGGCAGGAACTGACCCGAAGAACCTCAACGATAAGGGTATTTCCCTCATCGGACGCCCGCTCTACGAAGCGTTCATCAAGCACTACACTGCCAAGCAGTGGCAGACTGACCCCGCTGATTTGCCGGCGTCCATCATCTCTCGTCTACCGGTGCGCTACAACTACGATAACCGCTACTTCAATGACAAGTACGAAGGTCTGCCAGTTGACGGCTACACTGCCTGGCTTGAGCGTATGGCAGCCCATCCTAATATCGAGGTGCACCTCAACACTGACTTCTTTGAAGAAGGTCACGAGTACTCTCGCTCCAAGGTTATCGGCCAGGTACCGGTTATTTATACTGGGCCTGTTGACCGTTACTTTGACTATGCCGAAGGTGACCTGTCCTGGCGCACCATTGATCTTGAAGAAGAAGTTCTCGAGATGGAAGACTTCCAGGGTTGCTCCGTTATGAACTACCCTGATGCTACCTATCCCTATACCCGTATTCATGAGTTCCGTCACTTCCACCCGGAGCGGGACTACACTAAGGATGCCACTGTCATCCACCGTGAGTACTCACGTTTTGCCGAGAAAGGCGATGAACCCTATTACCCCATCAATACCGGTGCTGACCGAGATATGTTGCTGAAGTACCGTGACTTGGCTGCCGGTGAGCAGAACGTACTGTTCGGTGGGCGTTTGGGCACCTATAAATATCTTGATATGCACATGGCTATTGGTGCGGCTCTGTCAATGTTTGACAATAAGCTCCGCCCCCATTTTGAAAAGGGCCAACAAATCGCTTCCGGCGGAATTGACGCTTAAGGTAAGGAAATATGAGCACAACGACTACTACTGAGGTGAGCCCTCAGCGCGTACTTCAACGCGTTATTTTGCCTGAAGCTGTCCAAACTGACGTTATCCCGCTCTATATTGATGGTGGTAACGCTACGGGCGTGCAGCTTCCCACACGTCTGGACGGCAATGCCGCTGATACCATCGCTCAAGCAACGGCTGCCCAAGAAAATGTAGCTACAAATTCTGCACTTTCCAAAACTAACCAGCCAGATGTTCTAGGGCGACGCTCAGCTCAGATTTCATCGGGTAAAACGGTGTCTTTTGGAACATATTTCAATGCTTTCCCTGCATCATACTGGCGTCGTTGGACCTCTCTGCAGTCTGTAACTCTTAGGGTTCATACTGAGGGCGAGGGCATGGTAGTTGTCTATAAATCTAACGCTCGAGGAGTAATCCAGCGCGTTGATGCTGCGGTGGTGGCAGGGGCCATGACCTCAGAGTTCGATCTAACTTTGGCACCCTTTGGCGACGGTGGCTGGTACTGGTTTGACCTTTCCGCAACTAAGAGTGACGTCACCCTGGTCGAGGCGGAGTGGACAGGCGCTATTACCCCTCGCTTAGGAGGTGAAGGCGGCAAAGCTACCGTCCAAATCACCACCATGAACAAAGTCCAGTACTGCATCGATAACATTCGGTCACTGGGCGAGAACCTTGATGCTCTAGGGAGCGTCAAAGAAATTCTTATCGTGGATCAGGGAACTGAAAAGGTTTCTGATCACCCTGATTTTGAAGATGTGGTTGCACCTCTAGCTGGGAAGTTCCGGATTATTAACCAGGGCAACCTTGGTGGGTCCGGCGGCTTCGCTCGGGGCATGTACGAATCAGTTAATAACGGAAGTGACTATGTGTTGCTCCTTGATGATGACGTTGTGGTTGAACCTGAGTCCATCCTGAGAATGATCACTTTTGCCGATTACTGCAAGAACCCCACCATTGTGGGCGGCCATATGTTTGATATGTACGACCGCTCAGTTTTGCATGCTTTTGGCGAGGTAGTTAACCCCTGGCGTACTTTCTACGATCGTCCCCACGAAGACATGTCTTTGGGGCACGACTTGGGAAAGATGAACTTGCGGAGCACCCACTGGATGCACCGCCGTGTCGACGTTGATTACAACGGCTGGTGGATGTGCCTTATCCCCACCGAGGTCATCAAGCAGATTGGTCTGTCACTACCCCTATTCCTCAAGTGGGACGACGCTGAATACGGGCTGCGAGCGAAAGAGGCCGGGTTCGCCACCGTCTCCTTCCCCGGTGCTGCTCTGTGGCATGTATCGTGGCAGGATAAAGATGATTCTGTAGGTTGGCAAGCCTACTTTCACGAACGTAACCGTCTCATTACAGCACTGATTCATTCACCCTTCGATAAGGGCGGATCAGTTCTTAGGGAGTCCCTCTTTCTGGATGTCAAGCACGCGCTTTCCATGCAGTATTACACTGAAGAGGGCCGTTTGATGGCAATCGAGGACCTTTTATCGGGTCCTGACCACCTCCATCCTTCACTCAGTGCGCGCCTGCCCGTTATTAGGGGCAAGGTTAAAGATTTCCAGGACGCTCAGCTTAAGACCAATCTGGATGATTATCCCCAGCCTAAGACAAATAAGCCGCCCTTCAAGGGAAGGCGGAATTTCAAGTCACCCGGTTATCAGAAGCTGATTCCCTGGGCTGTTTCTACCGTAGGCCGCCAACTGTTCAAACCGGTGGATGGCCTCGCTAAGAAACACCCTCAGATTCAGTTGAATTACTCTGAAAACCGTTGGTGGACTGTTTCTAAGTTTGATTCAGTGCTGGTTACCAATGCTGAAGGCACAGGTGTTTTCTGGTATCAGCGCGATCCCCAGCAGCTGCGTGCCAACCTTGCGAGGGCAACGAAGCTTCACGCTCGTATTTACCGCGAGTGGGCGTCCTTGCGCCAGCAGTATCGAGATGCTGCAGCACGCGTTGCTTCCTATGAAGCGTGGCAGGAAACGTTCAATCAGCACACTGAATCTGAGCTTCGTCGATGAGTATTTCAACCCATTCCCCCCTGCTACCCCCCGGTCGTGGCAGGGGGCTAAGGGATGTTCTCAAAAACCGGTACCTTCTCAAACTTCTCGTCGATAAAGAGATTCAGGTTCGCTATCGAGGATCCGTGCTGGGTATCTTATGGTCCTACATTAAACCTGGTGTCCAGTTCGGTGTCTTCTATATCGCCATGGGTCTTTTTCTGGGGCTAGAGCGAGGTATGCAGAATTACGCAATCTACCTGTTCTCAGGAATGATTGTTATCAATTTCTTCTCTGAGGGTTTCAGTAATGGCGCTAAAGCCATGGTTGTAAATGGCGCTCTGATCAAGAAAATCTATCTGCCGCGCGAGCTGTTTTCTGTCTCAACGATTTGGGTAGCACTCATCCATTTTGTTCCGCAGATTCTGGTCTTGCTGATTGCCTGTTTCTTCGCTGGGTGGAGCCCCGATATCAAACAGTTGGGTGCTGCTTTTGTGGGAATGGCTATCATCATGCTATTTTCTGCAGGGCTAGGCCTCATATTCGGAGTTGCTAATGTATTCTTCCGGGATTCTGAAAACATCGTAGATATGCTTCTAATGGTGGCGACCTGGTTCTCGCCGGTTCTCTACTCCTGGACCATGGTGAGGGATACCCTTTACCCGTGGGTGATGACCGTTTATATGCTCAACCCGCTTACGGTTGCTGTAGAGCTGTTTCACTACGCTTTCTGGATTTCAACGCTAAGTGCGGATGCTTTGACTCTACCCACTTCCCATATCCCTCCGAACCTTCTGACCTTCTGGGTGCCGATAGCTCTGCTGATCTCATTGGTGACCCTGTGGATTGGCGATGCACTCTTCCGTAGGCTTGAGGGCAACTTTGCTCAGGAGCTCTGATACAGCGTGAAGATTGAAGAAATGAACCTGCCACCGGTTTCGCCGGACGCCGCAGTGGTGATTCGCGTTGACTCTCTGGTTAAACGTTTTGTGCTCCGCCATACTCGCTCTATGAAGGAAGCCTTTATCTGGCTCATTAAGGGGCGTAAGGGCGACCTGAACGAAAAGTTCAATGCACTGAACGGTGTAACGGTAGACGTGCGCGAGGGGGAGCGGGTAGCTCTACTCGGCTTTAACGGCTCTGGTAAATCAACTCTGCTCAAACTTATCTCTGGAGTAATGCACCCTGATGGGGGAGAAGTGCTGACGCGCGGCCGTATCGCTGGCCTGATCGAGGTTGGTGCGGGCTTCCACCCCGACCTCACTGGACGAGATAACGTCTATCTCAACGCTGCAATTCTCGGCATGGAGAAGGAACAGATTGAGGCTAAGTTTGACCAAATCGTTGAATTCTCAGAAATTGGTGAATTCATTGATACCGAGGTCAAATTTTATTCTTCAGGTATGTACCTGCGATTGGCGTTCGCGGTGGCTGTTCATACCGATCCAGAGATTTTCTTGGTGGATGAAATCCTCGCGGTAGGCGATGAACCCTTCCAGAAAAAATGTATTGGCAAGATTAGAGAGCTGTGTGCAGAAGGCAAGACCCTGGTGGTCGTGAGTCACGACCTTGACTTGGTCTCAAAGATTTGTGACCGCGGCGTGGTTTTGGAGAAGGGGAACCTTAGCTTTGATGGGCATATCGATGACGCTATCAAGATACTACGCGGAGAAATGTAAAGCAGCCGCTACATTCTAGTGAGAGGGCACCCACTGAACATATCGTTCAGTGGGTGCCTTTCTAGAAGCTATGGTCGAAAATTGTGTCAATATGTTACGCATTTATAGTCCTTTGTGTACACCTCTCACCCTGAGTCACCCCAAAATGAGGATAAATCTATTCCTGCTAGTCAAAGGATGGCTACTGGTTAGTAGCTAAATACGTTCTGCTATTTCGTGGAGTAGGTTATCCACAACCCGGTGATTAGGCTTGGATATTCCACCATATCAAAGCTATGTTTGTGCTTATATCTGAGGGTTCGGGAGCTGGGATAAGGGGGGAATGACAGTGTCCGTAATCGAAGCTGAACGTCTGCTTGAGATGGACGTGCGTGACCTAGTGCGTCAGAGCAATATTGATCCCCTGACTCAACCTGATGAGGCCAGAAAACTCATCACCAGAGCTATCGATTCCTACGAACAGAGAATGCTCAGGGGGATTGTTCCTAGAGTCGATAACCTTGTGCCTCTTCACCACGTGCTTTTCGACAGAGTGTGTGGGTTTGGTGAAATCCAAAAGTTTCTTGATGATCCTGATGTTGAAGAAATCTGGATTAATTCACCCACCGAGATATTTGTCGCTCGGGGAGGAGAATCTGAGCTAACCGGTGTCTCTCTGGACGACCAGCAAATTAGAGCGCTAGTTGAGCGAATGCTGAAAACCTCTGGACGCCGTCTGGACCTTAGTACCCCTTTTGTCGATAGCTCCCTGCCTGACGGGTCCAGGTTGCACGTTGTAATCCCCGATATCACCAGGAAGCACTGGTCTGTGAATATCCGGAAGTTCATTGCCAGAGCAACGCGTCTCAACGATCTCGTGAAACTAGGTTCACTCTCGCCAGAGGCTGCTCGCTTTCTTGATGCTGCCATTGCTAGCGGTATTAACGTTCTTGTTTCGGGAGCTACCCAGGCTGGTAAAACCACCATGTTGAACTGTTTAACAGCCTCAATCGGTATGCGTGAACGTGTTGTGACATGTGAGGAGATCTTTGAACTCAAAATACCCTTAAGGGATGTCGTCAATATGCAGTGCAGGCAACCCAACCTTGAGGGACAGGGCGAAATTCCGCTTCGACGTCTTGTGAAAGAAGCATTGCGCATGCGCCCTGACCGCCTTATCATCGGCGAAGTCCGCGAAGCAGAATCCCTTGATATGCTCATTGCTCTCAACTCTGGCTTACCCGGTCTGTGTACTATTCATGCCAACTCTGCCAGGGATGCAATAACAAAAATTTGTACCCTGCCATTGCTCGCCGGTGACAATATCTCATCAGGCTTTGTGGTTCCAACCGTAGCATCATGCTTTGATCTAGTGGTCCACTGTGCCCGTGACCTACAAGGAAAACGGCGAGTAGAGGAAATTGTGGCTGTAGGCAACAGGGTCGAGAACGGAATAATTGAGACTTCGACACTTTTTACCCAGCGTGAGGGCCGCCTCGTGTGTGTTGGCTCAGAAACACCTTCTCAGGATAAATTTAGGAGGGCGGGTTTTTCCCCAGAGACCCTTCTCAGTCACACCGGGGATTCAGCATGATAAGCGTCATTATCGGTTTGATGATGGGAGTTGGATTCCTCTTTATTTGGGTGTCTTTCTGGCAGGAAACACAGAATAAGCCTTTGAAGGTCCGTAAGGCATCCAGCTTGCAGACTATGTTGAGGCAAGCTGACCTTGAGAAGGTATCGGTCAAATTATTCTTCGCAATGTCGCTGGTGGCTGCTCTCTTCCTTACGATCATCGCATTGGCGCTCACAGGCATAGTTCCACTGGCGATCATTTGCGGGGTGATAGGAATCTTTTTACCCCGAACGGTGATACGTTACCGCGCAAAGCGTAGACAAACCGTGTTACGGGATTTGTGGCCAGATGCGGTGGATCATCTCAGGTCTGCTATCAGAGCCGGAATGTCTCTTCCGGAAGCTCTGATGCAACTTCAACACCGCGGCCCGGAACCTCTCAGGCCAGCTTTTGCAGCTTTCGCTTCAGACTATAGAGCTAGTGGTGAGTTTGTTCCTGCACTGGAACGTCTGAAGACGCGGCTCAGTGATCCTACAGCAGATAACATCATCGAAGCTCTTAAAGTAACGCGTGAGGTTGGCGGTACTGATTTAGGCCGACTATTAGGAACGCTGAGTATGTTCCTTCGAGAAAATACCAGAACCCGTTCTGAGCTCGAGGCTCGTCAATCGTGGACGGTCAATGCCGCACGCCTGGCCAGTGTTGCCCCGTGGATAGTCCTAGGTCTTATGGCTACTCAACCCAGTACACTAAAAATCTATAATAGTGTGGCTGGATTTGTAGTTCTATCTGGTGGCCTGCTTATTACGATCTTTGCTTACAGACTGATGATGAGAATAGGTTCACTGCCTGAAGAAAAGCGGGTGCTGGCATGAACCTCGAAGTTATCTTAGGGTTGAGTTTAGCCTGTGGCCTTTGGCTCATTATTCTCAGCACGCTGGTGCACCGAACCGAGGACTTTTCTGAGCGTATTGCCTCTCAACTTCGTGCAGCTGAACTGAGAAAAAATTCGGTGAGTGAGTTCCGCAATTTACCTGAAGGTTTATATGGTGGGTTTACAGCTATGCTGGCACCGGCCATCGAGACAATGTACAAGACCTTGGGTAGGAGTAGCCTGGATACCGCTTCTCTGGAGAAACGTATTGAGCAGTGGGGAGGTGGACTCACCGTCTCTGAGTACCGCGTGCAGCAAGTTCTGTGGAGCATTGGAGCTCTGACCCTGGCACTGTTTTTTGTGGTGATGGGTGCAGTAAGGGGACAGGTAGGAATAATAACCGGTCTGATTCTCGTGCTGCTGGCTGGCGCCTGCGGTTTCCTGGGTAGGGACTACTGGTTGACTCAACAGATTAATAAGCGTGAAAAGGCAATGCTTGCCGAGTTCCCGGCGCTGGCTGAACTGATGGCACTATCGGTAACAGCTGGTGAGTCAGCAATTGGTTCTCTTGAACGGGTGGTGCGTAGCTCAAACGGTGAGCTTTCAAAGGAATTCCGTAAGATTTTAGCCCTGACCCGTTCTGGTGAAAGTCTTCTGAGTGCCTTACAGAGCTTTTCTCGTAGAACTTCCGTCGCAGCTTTATCTCGATTTGTAGATGGTCTCATTGTCGCTATCGAGCGAGGAACACCGTTAGCTGATGTGCTTAGAGCTCAAGCCCAGGACGTCAGGGATAACGCTAAACGAGAGCTGATGGAAACCGCTGGCAAGAAAGAAATCGGCATGATGACACCGGTTGTTTTCCTTATCTTGCCGCTCACCGTGTTGTTTGCGATGTTTCCAGGTATCTCACTTCTCAATCTAAATTTTTGACCACCTACTCACAGCTATATCGAAAAGAAGGAACCCCGCTATGAAGAATCTTATGAACGAAACCTATCTGAAAGTGATGTTGTCTCTTTTTGCCCCGTCTACTTCGGAAGATCACAGCGATCGAGGGGATGTACCTGGCTGGGTCATGATTACCATGATGACCGCAATTTTGGTCGCTGCGATTCTTGTGGTTGCTCAAGATGCGCTCATCGGGATGTTTAATAACGCTATGTCGATGCTGAGCCGCTAAAGATATGGTGCGCGAGGATCTTCAAAAGGGTAACGCTACCGCGGAGTTCGTCATGGTTTCGGCTATGGTGGTCTTACTCTTTCTGGGTGTCCTGCAAATAGCGTTTGCTATGTTCACAAAAAATGTGGTGCAGGATGCTGCCTCGCAAGGCGCTCGATACGGGGCGCTGCTGGATCGACAGCCAGAAGATGGTGGCGCTAGAGCTGTAGAGCTTCTATATAGTGTTCTGCCGGACTCCTACCAAGCAGATGTCACCACAGGAATTACTGACTGGCAGGGCGTACCTGCTGTTGAGGTACGTATTCAAGCACCTGTTCCCTTGCTGGGACCTTTTGGTTTCGTCTCATCCTGGGAGGTGACCGGACATGCCGTGGTTCAGCAGTGACATGCTTAGGGTGAGCAAACGCGCAGAATCTACAGAAGCTAAGAGGCAACCCGATGAATCGTCACCTGCGGGCACGGACCATCACGAGAACGGAAATGCTCTGATTGAGTTTATTGTGCTGGGTACCATGCTAATGTTGCCCACCATGTATTTTCTCATCTCCGTTTTCGCTCTCCAGTCTGGAGCTTTTGCAGCTTCTAATGCTAGTCAGCAATCTCTTCAGTATGTGCAACAAGTTGAACCTAGCCTAAGAGGTCAAGGTGCTGCCCAATCAGTTGCAGAGCGGGCAGCCAGTGACTACGGCGTGGATGCGAGCAAGGTCAGTACTCAGTTCGGATGCGAAGATAGCTGCGCTAACGGCGAGCGTCTAACAGTCAGTGTTTCAATCGAAGTGCAGTTGCCGCTTATACCCTGGCCAGGTGCTCCAACTATTGCAACGATGACTTCTCAAGCTATTAGCTGGGGAGGGCTCTACTCATAATGACTGCAGTTCGCTTAAGAGACCGAGCTTTGCTATTAAGCCATCACAATAAACACTCTGTAGACAGCGAGAAGGGCAGTATTCTGTTGCTCATAGTGGGTCTCTGCCTCGTGCTTTTATTAGTAGCCTCCACGGTGGTGGCCGTGAGCTCAGTGTACCTGGAAAGACACCGACTTCAGGCACTGGCCGATCAGAGTGCCAGCGCTGCTGCTCAGCGGGTAGAAGGCATCAGCTCTGCAGGAGCAGGTGAGGCTGTGCCCCGGCTAAACCCGACAACGGTTAACTCAACGGTCCAAACTTTTATCGGGGAGAGTGGTGCAGCATCTGATTTTAATAACCTAATTATTAATCCCGCTACAGGTGTCTCCACCTCCAATACGGCTGTAGTGGTACTCAACTCAACGGCCTATCCGCCCTTGTTGTCGGTGGTGGTTCCTGATGGCGTCCCCATCACCGTTACCGGCAGAGCACGCGTTCAGACCACCCAGCAACAGTAGAGAAAAGCTCCCCGCTGCTCTACTTTCTGCCCTTGAGTAAAATGGCGGTAAGAAACTCACAGAGCTTATAAATTTCAGATAGGCTTAATACCCATGGCATCCATAGACTTTTCAGCTGAAATCAGAGACCTTCGATCAACCTACGCTTCCATCGCAGAGGTAAGCGACATCGAAGGTATGCGCCGTGCCATCGAAGACCTTTCAGAGCAAGCTGGTGCACCTGAGCTTTGGGATGACCCCGAGAACGCCCAAAAAATAACATCATCACTCTCCCATAAACAAGCAGATTTAGCCCGCCTCCTCAAAATTGAAGAAGCCCTGGACGAGCTTGAGATCATGGTTGAGCTCAGTGAAGAAGACAGCGATGCTGAGGCACTTGCAGATGCCGAAAAAGAGCTAAGCACTATTCGTGCCAAGCTGGCTGAGCTTGAAGTACTAACCCTGCTCTCTGGGGAGTACGACCAGCGTGACGCTGTAGTCACAATCCGCGCTGGGGCCGGTGGTGTTGATGCAGCTGACTTCGCTGAAATGCTATTACGGATGTATACCCGCTGGGCTGAACGCAACGGGCTCGAGGTTAATATCTTGGATACCTCCTATGCTGAGGAAGCCGGCCTCAAATCAGCGACTTTCGAGGTCAAAGCACCCTTCGCTTTCGGACGTCTCTCTGTTGAAGCTGGCACACACCGCCTTGTTCGCATCTCGCCTTTCAATAGCCAGGGAAAACGAATGACCAGTTTTGCGGCAGTCGAGGTAATACCCCTCATTGAGCAGACTGACCACGTAGATATCCCTGAGAACGAGTTAAAAATTGATGTGTTTAGGTCATCTGGACCAGGTGGCCAGTCAGTCAACACTACTGACTCAGCGGTTCGCATGACGCATATTCCCACCGGAATAGTTGTCTCGATGCAAAATGAAAAGTCTCAGATACAAAACCGGGCAGCTGCCCTCAGAGTGCTTCAATCACGGCTTTTACTCCTCCAAAAAGAGCAAGAAGACGCCCGGAAGAAAGAACTCGCCGGCGATGTTAAGGCAAGTTGGGGCGATCAAATGCGGTCATACGTACTAAACCCCTACCAGATGGTTAAAGATCTACGCACCAACCATGAAGAAGGCAACCCCAGTGCAGTCTTTGACGGAGGGCTAGATAGTTTTATTGATGCTGGGGTACGATGGCGAGCTGCTGCACGAGCTGAAGGAAAAGACAAAGAGTAAGAATGGCTAAGAAAAAACCTGTTAAGGCTGACCCAAATAATAGTATCGTCGCCTCCAACCGCAGGGCTCGGCACAATTACAACATCATCGAAACCTGGGAGGCCGGCTTGGTGCTCCTAGGTACAGAGGTCAAATCCTTACGAGATGGTGGAGCATCCCTCACCGATGGTTTCTGCCAGATGTACGGCGATGAACTATGGCTAGAGAATATCCATATCGCAGAATACGGCCGCGGTTCGTGGACCAACCACACATCCCGCCGCCGGCGTAAACTGCTGTTGCACCGCAGCGAACTTAATAGAATTGCCCAGAAATTACGCGAAAGCGGCTACACAGTTGTGCCGCTCAAGCTTTATTTCACCAACGGTAAGGCCAAGGTAGAAATCGCGCTAGCCACCGGTAAACGCGATTATGATAAGCGCCAAGCGCTTCGTGAGCGGCAGGATAACCTTGAAGCTCACAAAGCTATGCGCTATAAGAATCTTGGTTAAGACCCAACCAAACACTCAAGGAGTAAATGATGACCACCGGAAATAACAACGAAAACCCTTACGGCGACTACGTACCCGGGCAGTACTCTGCTTCAGGAAACAACGATGGTCAGCCTAACTCAACTAGCCAGGCTGGATCCCAGGCAGCTACTGGCAGCAACCCAACTGACTACTCAACGAATACCCCTTCCTACAACGGAGCTCAGCAGCAAGTCTACAACCAGCCCGCTACTGACTACTCACAGGGCTACCAGCAGCCAACTTACGGAGCTAACGGTTACACCACTTACCAGCAGCCCAAGCCGAAGGGGCTGGCTATCGCAGCGCTGGTGCTCGGTATCCTTGCCTTCCTCAGCGGCTGGATGCTGATTGGCGGTATTTTTGGTCTGGTTGGTCTAATCCTGGGCATCGTTGCTCTGGTGAAAGCTAACAAGGGTCAAGCTGATGGTAAGGGAATGGCTATTACCGGCATCGTCCTCAGCACACTGGGTCTTTTCGCTGCCATCGTTATGGGAATACTCTTTGGATGGGCAGGCGGAGCTGCTTTGGAATGCGCTGATTATTCTAATGATCAGGTTGCGTTAGAGCAGTGCATCAATCAGCAGATGGGAATCAGCACCTCCGATAACTAAGCCTGGGTGTTTCTCAAACGACTCACTTGTCCTCTACCTTTACACGGGTAGAGGACAAGTGTAGACTGGGGTATCCGAGTAATGACGAGCTGGCATTTTTATACGAGAACATCGTTAGAGGCTGCTAGGTAACGTTTTATTCGGGTTCTTTGATAAAAGAATATGGGGATGATCGGTTTCGACGATGTGAGTTGAAATGGATGAAGCGTGCCGAGGATGCAGAGTTATCTCGTTAACGCCCTCTGCAAAAAAATAAGTGCAGAATCTAAGCGCACTGACTTCGCACTCGCTGCCTAATTAACCCAGCGATGCAGTCTGGTAGCCTGAGCATGCCTTTGGCTCAGTCACTACCATCAGTTTAAAAGGCCACTGCTGTTTGCCCAGTTCACAGGGGTAAACGGGACTTTTATGTGAATAGGTTAGGCCCTGTAAGTGTTTGCGCAAGCAGGGTAGCCGAAAACACCGCTTTCACAAACTGCGCACGGAGAAGACCCGTTGACGCCACATCGGACCGGGGTTCGATTCCCCGCATCTCCACAGACCGCCCTCTGGCCCTTGAAATATAGGTTCAGGGGGCTTTTTGTGTCTAAAAGACACAGATAGGCTGAGAGAGCCTCGAACAGTGAAAACCCGGGGTTGGTCTAGCTATCACTCTCGTTTGCTTCCTGAACCCCAGGGCGCCTATTAAGGCTCAAGATCTCGTCCATGGTTTTTACGAGTGCTCTCATCAATCGTCTCAGGGGGGGGGAAGAGAGACATCTCGATAGGCAAGCACTTGATAAGTAGATTTGATGAGTTTGGTCAGCAACGTATTAAAAAAATCTGCTCTTGGTCACTGCCGGTTCTTCGTTGAGAGCGCTGAGAACTCTTTAGGCGAGCCGTGAAGCACGCTTTCTTACCGCTGACCCCCTAATAGCACTAACCCTACCCCCGGTTATGGCATGCCCAAACGGGCCCTATTTGCCGCTGGTGCAATCGAACCGGACTCCTCATAAGGCCTCTGGTCCTTGGATGAACTGATAATCTAACCTATAGAGACTTAGAGAACACATTAGAGTGGAAAGCAGGAAGCCGTGCCCCAGATTCAGCAGCCACCAAGAGCCCCCATGGCTGGGGCGTCCGGCGTCCAGCCGTACCGTGAGCCACCACAGGCTGCCCCCTATGACCTTTCTACCCCAGGTGAGCCTGAAGCCTACCGGGTTCCAGTAGCCTACCGCCGACCTTACGGCCAAATAACCCGCGATAAGCGCGGGCGCGCTTACTTCACCGCATTCATGTCAATCATGTGCGCCGCTGCCGCCTATATGACAGTTTTGCTTGCTGGCGGCTTGGCACTGCTGGCTACGATTCCCGCAGTCACAGCCCTAGTGCTTGGAATTGTAGCCCTGCGGCAAAAGTCAGCCAGTCAAAGAACACAGTTCACCGGCAGAACAAACGGAATGGCCTGGGGCGGTATCATCGCCGGAGCTCTTTGTATACCTTTAGCCATTGGCATGCTACTGGTGACCTCTTGGTTCATGAGAGTCGCCGAGCAAGCTAACTGCGAAGTCTTATATTCAGGTAATGAAGAGGCAATCGCAGAATGCGTCGCTGAGAATGCTTAATAAAGAAACTGCCGGGGTTGATGACCCCGGCAGTTTTCTTTTAACCCATGGTTTTTTCAGTCCCTAGATAGTTCAGAACCTCCTGGTGAAGTTTGCCGTTGGAAGCCAGTGCGTTGCCACCGTGAGGCCCTTCTACACCTGCTAGAGAGGTAAAACTGCCGCCTGCCTCTTTAATAATGGGCACAAGAGCAGCCATATCGTGAAGGTTGAGCTCTGGCTCAGCAGCGAAGTCAACAGAACCTTCAGCGACCATGCAGTAGGACCAGAAATCTCCGTAGGCGCGGGTCCTCCACACCTGATCGGTAAGGTCGATAAAGCTGTCCCGCAGACCCAGTTCTTTCCACCCGCTGAGCGATGAATAAGAAAAAGAAGAATCCTCCAGTCGGTTAACCGCTGACACGCTAATACGTTTTGCCTTGGCAAGTGAGCGGCCGGTGTAGGCCCCCGTGCCCTCTGCAGCCCACCAACGTCGTTGCAATGCCGGCGCTGAAACCACACCTACTACCGGTTTACCGTGCTCCAGCAGAGCAATGAGGGTAGCCCAGACCGGGACGCCGCGTACAAAGTTTTTGGTTCCGTCAATGGGGTCGATAACCCACTGACGGGGGGAGGTGCCGGTGGAACCAAATTCTTCGCCTAACACTGAATCACGGGTGCGTACCCGTGAGAGCTGGGAGCGGATGAGCTGCTCGGCTTCACGGTCAGCGTCTGTAACGGGGGTGAGGTCTGGCTTGGTCTCCACAGTGAAATCGTGGGCGTTGAATTTAGTCAGGGTCAGCCGGTCAACGGTATCCGCCATAATGTGCGCCAGGCGCAAGTCATCGGTGTAATTTGTATTCATAGTTGCTCGTTAATGTTCTAAATTGCCAAGTTCTTTTTCTGTATCGCCTTCTTGCTCATCTACCCGTAGTAGTTTGCGAAGCGACTCGAGGCGTTCGGCACCGGCTTCCCCCGCCTGCCCAGCCTCTACGTATGCTTGAAGGCCACAGTTGGGGGCGGTAAGGGAGTGGGTACAGCCCTTTGGGCAGTCTAACGCGCCGGGGGCTAGGTCGCTAAAAGCTGCGACTAGGTTTTCTACGGGAACGTGAGCCAGCCCGAAGGATCTGATCCCGGGAGTATCGATAATCCAGGTGCCAGCTTTGCTGTCACGGGGCTGCAAAGCCAGGGCTGAAGAGGAAGTATGCCGCCCCCTACCCGTCACAGCGTTGACGTGCCCCGTAGCTCGCTCAGCGCCAGTCAGTGCATTGACAAGGGTTGATTTACCCACACCTGAGTGGCCCAGAAGCACCGAGACTGAACCGTCCAAAATGGTGTGGAGCTGCTCAACCAGAGACACATCGAGCCCCTCTGAACCCTGTTCACTGGGTGCCCTGCCGTCCACAGCCTTTGATAGCAGGATGGTCAGATCGACATTCCGGTAGTAATCTAGCAGCCATTGGGGGTGCTTGAGATCAGTTTTGGTGATACAGAGAATTGGCTTAAGACCGGAATCAAAGGCTGCGACCAGGGATCGGTCGATGAACCCTGTGCGCGGCTCAGGATTTTCGGCGGCTACTACGATAACCAAGTAGTCAGCGTTGGCAACGACAACACGCTCGACCGGATCAGTATCGTCGGCACTTCGGCGAAGGAGGTTAGTGCGCTCTTCGATGCGGATGAGGCGGGCGAGTGTATCGGGTTTGCCGCTGATATCTCCTACGAGACCAACCTTGTCTCCCGCCACGATAGGGGAGCGGCGTAGCTCTTTGGCTCTGACCGCTGTTACTGAGCGTTCCTGGGCGGTACCTTCATCTACCACTGCGGTGTAACGGCCCCGATCTACGGTGATAATTCTGCCGATGGTGGCTTCTTTATAGGCTGGTCGGTCTTTAGTGCGGGGGCGTGAGCCCTTTTTGTTGGGGCGAATTTTGACATCGCTTTCATCCCAGTGCCGGCGCATTACTGAGCCCCCTTCCACTGGTCCAGCATGTTCTGCCATAAGTGAGTAAACCCCGGTAGCGTCTTGGCTGTGGTCTCTACATTTTCCACCACGACGTCGGGAACCTGCAGCCCGATAATGGCTGCTGCGGTCGCCATACGGTGGTCATCGTAGGTTCTGAAGAAATCACCGTGTTCTACCGGTGCCTCAATTCGAATGCCGTCAGCAGTTTCTTGAGCCTGACCGCCAAGCCTATTAATCTCTTGGGTAAGAGCGGCTAGGCGATCTGTCTCGTGGCCTCGAAGGTGGGCAATACCCGAAAGGACGCTGGGGGTGCTGGCCAGGGCGCAGATAGCGGCAACGGTCGGCGCTAATTCACCGGCTTCTGATAAATCCCAGTTCAGGCCGGGGTACTGGGAGGAGGCTCCCGCAGCAGGGCCGGTCACCCTTAGCTCTCCACCCTCGAGGGATACTGCGGCCCCAAAGGCCGGGAGAATCTCAAGCCAGTGATTACCGCCCTGAGTTGTTTCAAGCGGCCAGCGGGGGATGATAACTGTATTACCGCTAACTACGGCAGCTGCCAGAAAGGGCCCAGCATTCGAAAGGTCAGGTTCTATCGTCACCTCAAAGCCAGGGAACCGTGCGGCTGCAACCTGCCAGGTGTTCTGCCCATCGTAAGAAACGTCAATACCTACCTGGCGCATGGTCTCGAGAGTCATCTCGACATGCGGCATAGAAGGAATGGGTGAGCCTATATGGCGAAGGGTCAGGCCGTTTTCAAAACGGCAGGCCGCGAGCAAGACCGCAGAAGCGAACTGAGATGAAGCGGAAGCATCGATTTCTAGCTCGCTAGCAACAATCAAACCATCACTGATAACCGTAAAAGGGAGGGCACCTACACCGGCATCTTCCACCTGGGCGCCTAGGGCACGAAGCGAATCGATAACGGGACCCATAGGACGCTGACGGGCATGGGGGTCACCGTCGAAAGCAAAAGAGCCTGAAAGCAACGCCGCAACCGGTGGAACGAACCGCATCACGGTTCCTGCCAGACCCACATCAATTGAAACCGAACGTTCTGGAGCTGAAAAATCAATGGGATGAACCCTAAGATCAGGTCCAAAAGAGGAGTTCGTTGGAATCTCTTCGAATCTGGCACCAAGCTGGGTAAGAGCCTGAACCATGAGCTGTGAATCCCGAGAATGCAGGGGGGCGTGAATCAGGGAAGGGGTTTCCGCTAGAGCGGCTAGAAGCAGATAGCGGTTGGTGAGGGACTTAGATCCGGGAATTTCCACCAGAGCTGAGGCATCCGCGGCGCCACTCAGAGTTGGTGCTCCCCAGTCGCCAGATGCCATCGCTGAATTATTCACGCTCACTACGCCAATACCTGCTTCCGTTCTACATTGTTTCACAGTGTACTCACCATTTTAGGGTCCCTCGATAGACAGTCGAAAACCCCGCACCGATAGGGTGCGGGGTTTCTCGAACTATGAATGCCTAGAAAAACTTGCTCTAGGAGGCAAAGAGATTCTCAACCTTCTTGTGGGCATCGTTGCTGGCGTCCTTAACGTCACCAGCCAGCTGCGATGATTTCTTAGCAACCTGCTGACCTAGCCTGTTGGCACGCCAGGCAAATGAGGGGTTGCCATCGGTGTCTACTGAAGCAATAGCTACAGCACCTAGTAACGATGCGTTACGGACGGTTGACTGGCGGCGGGCTGACTTCTGCTCTGTTGTCTGAGCCTCAGAAGCCTGATGCTCAACGTAGGCATTGATTGCGCCAGTAACGAGCAGGACAGTCGATGAGAAACGCGGTAGCTTACCGAGGGCAAATAGAGCGCCAGCTGCAACCTGTGAACCTGCTAAAGCCTGACCGACTAGCTTCTCCTGGCCTTCTAGCCCACGAAGCTGAGGTGCAGCCTTGCTCGCTAGGCCGATTGCCTTGGACAGGTGCTTAGTTGAATCTGGGTCACGCAAACGTTCCACCCCTGAAACAATAAAGCTTGAAGCCAACATAGGGCGGGCCAAACGGCGTACTAGTGACATGAGTTCCTCCTCATTAGAATGCTTTTCCCTCGCGCGGGAATCGGCAGTTTCTACCTATCACTAAGCTTACATAATAAATACTTCTCAACGGTGCGCTCTGCGCAACATCTACTGAAAAACTGTACCTGGGAATAAAAGCTAACCGCTGTACCTTGAACCCTATAGGACGTTCGTGCCACAGTGTCATCACCGGTAGAGTTAGAAATCAGCGAAAGAAGACAATTGGAGGGCAATGACCACCACAACCTCACCCGTGGCAGGTAAACCTGAAGCTGCGGAAGGTGCCTCCGGCGCCGCACCGGAGACCGACGCTGAACGAAAGCTACGTTTTGAGCGCGAAGCATTGCAGTACGTAGACCAACTCTACGCTGCAGCCCTGCGCATGGCCCGTAACCCCGCGGACGCTGAAGACCTGGTGCAAGAGGCCTATATGAAAGCCTTTTCAGCCTTCCACCAGTACAAGCCCGGAACCAACTTAAAAGCCTGGCTTTACCGTATTCTGACGAATACTTACATCAATGTCTACCGCAAGCGGCAACGTGAACCGCAGCAAGCGAATACTGACACTGTAGAAGATTGGCAGTTGGCTCAAGCGGGCGCACACGATTCCAAGGGGCTAGAATCAGCCGAGACAGAGGCCCTGTCACACCTACCTGACTCCAATATTAAAGAGGCTCTGCAAGCCATTCCAGAGGATTTCCGCATGGCGGTCTACTACTCAGATGTTGAAGGGTTCTCCTACAAGGAAATCTCAGAAATCATGGACACGCCTATCGGAACGGTGATGTCCAGGCTTCACCGGGGGCGTAAGCTCCTGCGAGATTTGTTGTCCGACTATGCTACTGACCGCGGTATCACGGGTATATAAAAAAGACAAAAGGAAAGGAGATTCGCATGAATGAAACCCTCCCCAGCACCGCAGACAATCCCTGCGCTGAACGACTCGCCAGTATCTACGAATACCTTGATGACCCCATCAGCTGTCAGGATCTGGAAGAGTTACAAGCGCACCTGGCCGAATGTAGCCACTGCGCTAAAGAATATGATCTTGAGTGCATTATCCGGCAAGCGATACGCCGAACCTGCACAGAGACAGCTCCCACCAGCCTTACCTCGAAAATTCGAGCTCGCATAGACGAGCTTCACTCTGAAGGTCACCACGAGCACCCTAACGCTTAGACGCACGAGGTAAATCTACCCATGAAAAAGGGCCCTCACCTAAGTGAGGGCCCTTTTTATTGCCTTATGAATTGGGGCGCTTACCGTGGTTCGCGCCGCCCTTACGGCGATCCTTACGCTTACGACCGCGCTTGCTCATATGAGCCTCCTTGATAAAGGTGGAACTGCAGTACCGGGGTAGCGCAGCTATTGGTCGGTAGCACCATTAAATGGCACTTCTGCCTATTCTCGCATATCTCGGCACGCTTTGCATTTTCACGAGCCAGGTTGTGAACGTAAGCTCGGTGAAAGGGGCGCCTGATTCTCGTGTTTAAACAGGTTCTGAAATCTGCAACCAGTTGTACCAGCCGCGGTGCAACACCAGCCATGCGATGAGGCCGTAGCCTGACTGGCCAGGGCGCCCGTCATTAGCGGCTAGATCGTTACGCCACTGTTCGTGATGCAGAAGCGGGTTGAACGTATCAACATAGACGTGGTTACGGCGGGTCACCACATCCGCGTAAGCGGCTGAGAGGTCAGCAATTTTGCGGTTACGCTCAGTATCGAGAGTGGGGGGCGGGCCCACAACAAGGACCTTGACGTTATTCTGCGACGCCATATCCACCATGTTGGCAAGATTGAGGCGTGAGCGGGCACTGGTCATGCCTAAATCAATGTCATAGCTAGAAGGCGCAATGACCAGACGGTTTTCATGACCCTGCGCGAAACGACGAGATGCCTCTTCAAACCAGCGGCTGTTGAGCATCTCACTACCTTCACCAGGAGCAGCCAGGTTGTAAGCAGCAATCGAAGCTGAGGTCTGAGGGGTGCGCGCCATGACTCGACCGAACCACCCGAGGGTGCGGGGATCCCCGACGCCTGCGAGCAGATCATCGCCAACGGCTACAAGACGAATTTTTCGCTGATCCACGTATATCTTTCTGGTCAGTTGGCGCCTAGTGGCACCGCTGTGAATATGTACAGTTCTAACCCAGTCTAAACCCTCCTGCAGCCTCTGTGCACACCGTGACATCACTCAACACTGCACAAGAGACAGAAAATGGGCGGCCACCTCATAAAGGCTGGCCGCCCGTTTTCCTCAGTGCCTAGCTTTTAGCGGTCAAAGACCTCTGAAATGAGGTTATCGAGCTCGCGCTGGTGGCGCTTACCGGTACCAGCAGCGGGGGACGCCGCGGCAGGACGCGAGATAAGACGAATCTTATAATCCACCAGAGGCATAAGGTTCAGCGCCATGAAAGGCCACTGACCCTGGTTGGCCGGCTCATCCTGAGCCCACACAAGCTCTGCGTTGGGGTAGTTTGCAATCTGCTCTTTAATCTCTGCTACCGGCAGCGGGTAGAGCTGCTCTACTCGTACCAGGGCGGTGCTCTGGTCCTTGCGCTTGGCCCGCTCTGCTTCAAGATCGTAGTAGAGGCGGCCCGAAACGAAGACCAGGTTGGTTACCTCGTTGGGGGACAGGTTAGCTTGATCCTCGATGACCGGTTTGAAGCTGCCCTGAGTGAAGTCTTCCACCGAGGAAGCCGCCGCTTTGAGACGCAGAAGCTGTTTAGGAGTAATCACAATGAGGGGCTTATGGGGGCGTGAGTGTGCCTGGCGCCGCAACAGGTGGAAGTAGGACGCCGGGGTGGATGGCACAGCTACCGTCATGTTGTTCTCGGCGCACAGCTGCAGATAACGCTCCATACGGGCAGATGAATGGTCAGGGCCCTGGCCCTCAAAGCCGTGGGGAAGGAGCAGCACGAGGGATGAGCGCTGAGCCCATTTCTGCTCTGCCGATGAAATGAACTCATCAACGATGGTCTGCGCACCATTTGCAAAGTCACCGAACTGAGCTTCCCAGAGCACTAATGAGTCGGGGCGTTCAACGGAGTAGCCGTACTCGAAGCCCATCACACCGTATTCCGAGAGGAAGGAGTTGTAGATGGTGTACTTACCCTGGGTGGGTGAGAGGTTCTGCAACGGGTTCCACTCTTCATCGGTCACGCTATCGTGCAGCACAGAGTGACGTTGCACGAAGGTGCCGCGCTGAACGTCCTGACCGGTCAAACGAACATTCTTACCCTCAAGAAGTAGGGAAGCGAAGGCAGCAAGCTCGCCGAAGCCCCAGTTGATGCCACCTTCAGTCGACATCGCTATACGCTGTTCAAGGAGCTTCTTAAGCTTCTTGTGCACGGTAAAGCCTTCAGGGACATTGCCGAAAGCCTGACCGATCTGTGCGAGAACTTCAGGTGAAATTGCCGTGGAACCTGCCACCTGGACGGAGTCTTCGTTCTGCTGGGCAGCAGGACGCTCAATGTTTGAAACAGCAGCTGCGTCAGCGGTCACCAGCGGAGCGGATGAGGACTGAGCTTCGTGGGTCTCGGTAAAGATCTGCTCCAAGCGTCCCTGGTAGTCACGCAGTACGCGCTCAGCTTCTTCCTTGGTAATGTCACCACGGCCAACCAGGGCCTCGGTGTAAATCTTGCGGGTAGAAGGGATTTGCTCAATCTGCTGGTACATCTTGGGCTGGGTCATCGAGGGATCATCAGCCTCGTTGTGACCACGGCGGCGGTAGCACACCAGGTCAATGACGACATCTTTATTGAAGGCTTGGCGGTACTCAAAAGCGATGGCGCCTGCGCGGACGACGGCCTCGGGGTCATCTGCATTGACATGCAGAACAGGAGCCTGAACCATACGAGCGATATCGGTGGAGTAGGTGGCGGTGCGTCCTTCACGGGGAGTGGTGGTGAAGCCAACCTGGTTGTTAACCACGATGTGAACGGTGCCGCCGGTGGTGAATCCGTCCAGCCTTGACATCTGCAGGGTTTCCATGACAATACCCTGGCCAGCAAAGGCCGCATCGCCGTGAACCAGGATGGGCAGAACGGGGTAGCCGCCCACACCCTGCTCGGCCAGAACATCCTGCTTTGCGCGGACGATGCCCTCAAGCACAGTATTGACCGCTTCGAGGTGGGAGGGGTTAGCTGCCAGGTAGACCTGTGTCTGGTTACCGTTGTGGGAGGTGAAGAGACCTTCAGTGCCCAGGTGGTACTTCACATCGCCAGAGCCGCCGGTGAGGCGGGGGTCCATCTGACCCTCGAACTCACGGAAAATCTGGGCATAGGACTTACCGGCAATGTTGGTTAACACGTTGAGACGACCGCGGTGAGCCATGCCAATACCAACACCGTTGAGGCCGGAATCCGCTGCCTCAGAAATCACTGAATCCAGAAGAGGAATCAGGGATTCGCCACCTTCTAGTGAGAAGCGCTTCTGACCAAGGTATTTGGTCTGCAAGAAGGTTTCGAAGGCCTCAGCAGCATTGAGGGTGCCAAGAACGCGGAACTGCTCATCACGGCTGGGTTTGGTGTAGCCGTGCTCTAGGCGCTCCTGGAACCAGGCGCGCTCCGCTGGGGTTTCGATGTACATGTACTCCACACCCAGGGTTCCGGTGTAGGCCTCACGCAGCAGCTCCAAGATGGTGCGTAGAGCCAAGGTTTCGTTCTCACCGAAGCCACCGGTAGGCCAGTGGCGATCCAGATCCCACAGAGTAAGGCCGTAGTTCTCTAGGCGCAGGTCTGGGTGGGAGAGCATCTCGTAGCCGATGGGATTGGTCTGGGCGACCAGGTGACCGCGCACGCGGTAAGCGTGAATCAGCTGCTGGATGCGGGCAACCTTGGAGACCTCTGATTCAGGGTTTACCTGGTTATCACGGGCCCAGCGGACCGGTTCAAAGGGGATACGAAGATCCTGGAAAATCTGGTCGTAAAAGCCATCTCCACCTAAGAGGTAGTGCTCAACGATCTTAAGGAATTCACCCGAGCCAGCACCCTGGATGACGCGGTGGTCATAGGTGGATGTGAGGGTCAGTATCTTGGAGACGCCATTGCGGGCGATGACCTTCTCTGAGGTGCCGCGGTATTCAGCGGGGTAGTCCAATGCACCTGCGCCGATAATCGCGGCTTGACCCTTTGAAAGGCGGGGGACCGAGTGGACGGTGCCGATACCGCCGGGATTAGTCAGTGAAACAGTGGTGCCCTTGAAGTCTTCGACGCTCAGCTCACCATTGCGCCCACGCTTAACGATGTCGTTGTATTCATTCCAGAACTCTGAGAAGGAAAGTTTCTCAGCTCCCTTGATGTTGGGAACGACCAGATTGCGGGAACCGTCAGGGCGAGGAAGGTCAATGGCTAGGCCAAAGTTGACGTGAGCGTGTTGGATAGCAGCAGGCTTGCCCTTGGCGTCCTCGCCGTAACTGACATTCATGGAGGGGAAGTTCGCCAGGGCGCGAATGATGGCGTATCCGATGATGTGGGTAAAGGAAACCTTTCCACCACGAGTTCGGGTGAGGTAGCTGTTAATCTCAGTGCGGTTATCGATGAGAAGCTTGGCGGGAATCGCGCGCACCGTGGTGGCGGTAGGGACGCTCAGGGACTCGTCCATATTGGTGGCTACAGCCTTAGCTGGCCCGCGGAGGGTTACGACCTTATCCTCTTCCGGTGCTTCGGGCGCCTTCGCAGGTCTCTGAGAAGTTTCCTTGGAGGGGGCAGTAGTGGACTTTGCCACCGGCTGCTTAGTGGCAGGCTTAGATTCCTGAGCCGCAGGAAGAACCGCTGAACCAGACTTTTCGACCTTGGCTACGGTCTCTGGGCCGGGGGAAACAGTGTCGGGTGTCTGCTCTATAGGGGTTGACTTCTGATCGGTTTCAGAGCTAGCGCCGGTGCCAGCCCACTGATCGAAGAGGGGCCACCACTTTTCATCGACCGAGTTTCGGTCTGTCTCGAACTTCTCAAAAAGCTCTTCGACAAGCCATTCGTTACCCGCGAACTCTTCGGGTACTGTGCGCTCTGACTGGTTTGGCACTGGACTTACGCCTCTTCCATCTCTTGTGATTACAGTTAACGCACCGACTGGCGCGCCTGCGAGTTCATCGCACACTCCATTGGGTGCGTGATGTAACGCATATCTTTGTACAGTTTAGAAGTGATAAGGCCATACGTCCAACACAGCGAACGATATATGACACGCAGCGTGCAATATTTTCAGGTGAAAGCTTTGCCAACTGGCGGTCAAAATGACCAATACATTACCTTTGGGGTGCGTTTTGGTGGAAACTTAACTGGTATAGAGTCGCTCACCTAACGCTTTTCGCAGGCAGAGAACTTGGCTCTTGACCGTGCAAGCCTCCACAAGTTTTAGCTAGAATAAGACACCATGGACGATCCTTACAGTTGCCGCCCTAAGATGCGGCCTCACGAGGTTAGAGCCTTCACGCTCACCTCGCAGCCCCTGGCCACTTCGAAGTCTACATTCGCTCTCAGAGTGACGAAAACTCAAGGAGTGACAATCTAGTGGAATGGCTACTTCTCATCTTCGGTCTTCTGCTCATCCTGGGCACCGGTTTTTTCGTAGCGGTCGAATTCGCACTGGTAGCACTGGATCAGACCAAGGTGCAACAGGAAATTGAACGCGGCGATAAAGCGGGAGTTAAGGTTCTAGCCTGCCTCAAGTCCCTGTCTACTCAGCTCTCCAGCTGTCAGCTTGGTATCACTCTCACAACTCTGCTGACCGGTTATACCCTGGACAGTGCACTGCAGGCTCTGACGACCGACACCATCGCCTCCTGGGGTTTCTCCGAGGGTGCTGCTCGTCTAATCTCGCTGGTGGGCGCGATGGTCTTTGCAACCCTCCTTTCCATGATTATTGGTGAGCTGATTCCCAAAAACCTCGCTATCGCTGAAGCCTATCGCGTAGCGAGGGTTCTAGCACCCGCTCAGTTGCTCTTTACCAAGATAATGGGCCCTATCGTCCGTTCAGCTAATGGCTCGGCTAACTGGGTTCTTCACCGCTTCGGCATGGAGGCCAAAGAGGAACTGTCTGCCGCACGCTCACCTGAGGAACTATCATCCATGGTGCGTCGCTCAGCAGACCTCGGCACTCTGGACTCAGATACCGCCCGATTCGTGGATAAAACCCTTTCCTTCTCTGAACTAACCGCAGCAGACGTGATGACCCCTCGCCGCAAGGTCATCATGCTTGAAGATATTGCTCCGGTGAGCGATGTTATTGATCTGGCGCGCACCACTGGGCATTCCCGCTTTCCTCTCTACCGCGAAGACCAGGACAACATCGTAGGTGTTATTCACGTTAAAAAAGCGGTCAGCGTGCCCGTAGAGCGCCGTGACTCTCTAGAAGCTGGCGCTCTCATGGAAGATGTTCTACAGGTGCCTGAAACAGTCCACCTCGACTCCCTGATTTTACAATTGCGCGAAGGTGCCCTGCAGCTAGCTGTAGTGCTCGATGAGTATGGCGGAACCGCCGGTATCACTACCCTCGAAGATCTCGTGGAAGAAATCGTCGGCGAGGTGTCCGATGAACACGACACCAACTCGCTAGACAGCCGACCTCTTAGAGTAGGAAACGGCGACTACCTCTTCTCTGGATTATTGAGGCCGGATGAAATCAACGAGTACATCAACGTTCTAGATATTGAAGACGACCCCGCGTACGAAACCATGGGTGGCTTCATGATGGACAAACTGGGCCGGATTCCCGAGACCGGGGATACGCTGCCCCTCCCCGGTGGAACACTCAAAATTGAAAAGATGGAACAGCGCCGCATCGATCGCATCCGCTACACCCCTCACCCGGCTGAAAACCTCGCCGATATTGACCGAAAGAAGGCGCAGGCATGAACGACTGGGTAGCAATAGCCTTACTCTTTGTACTGCTAGCAGGTAATGCCTATTTCGTGGGTGCGGAGTTTGCCATCATGGCGACCAGACGTTCGCAAGTAGAACCCATAGCGGCTACGGGAAACAAGCGTGCAATCAAAGTGCTCTACGCACTTGAAAATGTATCCCTCATGCTGGCAACCTGCCAGTTGGGTATTACCGTATGCTCTTTGCTCATTCTGAACGTTTCAGAACCTGCCATCCATCACCTGGTAGCTGGTCCTCTTGAAAATATGGGCATTCCCTACGAACTAGCCAGCGGTTTAGCTTTTGCCTTCGCACTCATTTTGGTGACCTATCTCCACGTTATTTTCGGCGAGATGGTGCCCAAAAACATGGCAGTCTCAACGGCCGCTCAAGGCAGCGCTCTATTGATTGCACCTTCTTTAGTAACTCTTTCCCAGCTACTCAAACCTCTCGTTGGTATTCTGAACTGGATTGCTGACCACGCCCTGAGGCTAATGAAAGTGGAGCCTAAGGCTGAAGTGTCATCAACTTTCACCCTGGATGAGCTGCAAAGCATCGTGGCGCAGTCCACCGCTGAAGGCACCGTTGATGATGGTTCGGGCGTACTTTCTGGGGCGCTAGAGTTCAGTACAAAATCCGTAAAAGAAATTATGGTGGGACGCGATCGCCTGATCACCTTAAACTTCCCCTGCACTCCGCTGGATCTTGAAAAGGCTGTGGCACAGACCGGCTACTCCCGATTCGTCATGCAAGATCCCGCAGACGGCACCTACATGGGCTACCTACATATTAAGGATGCACTTGCCTACGAAGGTGAAAGGGTAAATCAGCCTATTGCCTGGAGCAAGCTACGCCCAATGTCCATTGTGAGTCCTGAAACTGAGATTGACGATGCACTGGCTATCATGCAACGCAACCGCGCCCACGTATCGCACGTGGTCGATGCCCAAGGCAAGAGCGTAGGTGTAATCTTCCTTGAAGATGTAATCGAGGAGCTGGTGGGTGAAATCAAGGACACCACACAGGACCACGTGCGCCGCAGGGAGGAGGCGGCATCACGCCGCGCTGGCGACTAAATAATGGCTCTGCCATAGAAAAGGTGGTGGCACCGCGATGGGCGGTGGTGCCACCTTTTCTGTGGTCGAAAGCATCCGACATTCATTTGCGAATGATTCGCATTTACTCTAGGGTGAATTACAACAACCTAATGCAGAAGATGAGGAAACGATGAAAAAGGCTCTACGTGCAATCTCCCTCCTATCGGCAGCAACTTTGATGCTTTCAGCATGCGGAGCCGGCGACAGCATCACTGCCGATGACGGCACCCTTAAAGTTGTCACCACCACCGATGTTTATGCTGATCTCATCACCCAGATTGCCGGTGATCATGTAGAAGTAACGCCCATCATTGCCTCAACCGCAGTAGACCCCCATTCCTACGAGGCAACCAGCTCTGACCGTCTTAACGTAAAAGACGCTGACCTGGTGGTGCTCAACGGTGGTGGGTATGACACTTTCCTTGAAGAGATGGCGGGCTCCGATAACAAAGAACAGATCATTATAAATGCAGTGGAAGTGTCCGAGCTTTTTGATGAAGAAGAGCTGGCACATATCAACGAGGAACATGCCCATCATGAGGGTGAAGAAGCTGAACATGACCACGCGCACACCTACAATGAACATGTTTGGTATGACCTGGATACCATGATTAAGGTGACCAACCAGGTAGCAGAAGACCTCGCAACCCTTGATGCAAAAAATGCCCAGAGTTACCGCGACGGGGCGTCCGCGATAGTTACTGAACTCGAAAGTTTGCTGGAGCGAACCCAGGCGCTAGCCACTCAAGAACGTAACTACCTGGCCACGGAGCCCGTGCCAGGTTACCTCCTTGAGGATGCCGGCTACACCGATGTCACCCCCGATGATTTGGTAGAGGCCGTTGAAACCAACAGCGACATCGCCCCGCTCACTATACAGGAAGCAAAAGACGTGCTGACCGGTCAGCAGGCTGATCTACTAGCCTTTAACGAACAGACCCAGACAGCTCAGACCAGAGAAATCTGGGACTTTGCAACCAGCGTGCACGTACCCACTGCCTCCTTCTCGGAAACTTTGCCCGACGGCCAAAACTATGTGCAGTGGATGACAGGCAACATCGAAAACATTGAAAAGGCAGTAGCATAAAACCTATGTCTTCTACTCCGTCTAAGCTCGTCCCTGCCGTAAAAGTACGCGGGGGCGGGCTTTCGTTTGGTCACCGAGTCCTCTGGCAAAATCTTGATCTTGAGATCCAACAGGGCGAGTACTTTGCAGTGCTCGGGCCCAATGGGTCGGGCAAATCCACGTTCATCAAGACGGTCTTGGGACTGACTACCCTCAGCTCGGGGAGCATAACGGTGCTCGGTAAACCTGCCCACCTTGGAAACTCTGGGATTGGCTACGTGCCTCAGCAACGAGCAATCGGCTCTGAGACACCGCTCCGGTCTAGAGATTTTGTGGGGCTCGGGGTGGACGGTCACCGTTGGGGCTTCCGCCTGACGCGAAAGAATTACCGGGCGAAAGTGGATGAACTGCTGGAAGCTGTGGGAGCCACTGAGTACGCTAATGTGCCCATCGGTCTTCTCTCTGGGGGTGAGCAACAGCGTCTGCGGATAGCCCAGTCTCTTGCTAATGATCCTCAGATTCTGCTGGCTGATGAAGCTCTGCTATCGCTGGATCTTAACCATCAGTACGCTGTTTCTGAGCTGATCCACCGCTACAACCGTGAACACAACGCCACGGTTATCTTTGTGACCCACGAAATCAACCCGATTATTGAACACGTTGACCGGGTGCTTTACCTGGCCGGCGGACGTTTCACCGTAGGAACCGTAGAAGAGGTCATGCGCTCTGAGGTGCTCACCGATCTATACCAAACACCTGTTTCTGTCCTACACACCAACGGACGCTATGTTGTAGTAGGCGGGGAACACTCTGAAAAAGACCATCACTGCAGTATCCAGGGACAAGACCTGATTCACGGGCCCCACATCAATGAAATACACCGCCCCGTCACCTCCGATCGGAGTGCATAGCCGTGCAACTCAATATTACTTTTACAGATTTCGTCTCTGAAGTCTTTGTCTTCGATCGCTACGGTGAGCTGGTGGTACTGCTGCACCAGTCAATTTTCGCCGGTGCAGTGCTGGGCATTATCGGTGGTTTTGTGGGTATCTTTGTCATGATGCGCCGTCACGCCTTTGCCGTTCACGCCATCGCAGAGATGTCCTTTGCTGGCGCTGCGCTATTTCTCCTGTTGGGCTATAACGTGGTCACCGGTTCGCTGGTGGGATCCATTGCCTCAGCTCTACTGATAGCACTCATGGGCTCAAAAGCCCACGAAAATGATTCTGTGATTGGAGCTCTCATGCCTTTTGGGTTGGGGCTGGGTATCCTTTTCCTCTCTCTTTACTCAGGCCGAGCTGCCAACAAATTCTCGCTGCTGACCGGTCAAATTGTTTCGGTAGACTCCGCACAGCTCACCACCATGATCATTGGTGCAATCGTTATTGTTGGTGTCCTGGCCCTCATGTGGCGTCCCCTCATGTTCGCTTCGCTTGATCCGGTAGTAGCTCGGGCAAAAGGCGTGCCGCTTCGCACGCTTTCTCTTGCCTTCATGATTGTTCTGGGTATCGCCACCGCTCTTTCAGTTCAGGTAGTGGGCTCCTTGCTGGTTCTTGCCCTACTGATTACTCCCGCTGCAGCTGCCCTGCAGGTAACGGCGTCCCCCCTCAAAGCTCTGATTCTTTCCGTGATTTTCGCTGAGATTGCAATGGTGGGTGGCATCATGCTGGCACTGGCTGGGTCCCTTCCCATTAGCCCCTACGTCACCAGCATTTCCTTCTTTATCTTCGTAGTCTGCAGAGTAATCCGCGCCGTACGTCAGCGCCACAGCGCCTCAGGACGTACACAGCCCAAGGAAATTCAGCACACCCCCGCCGCCGCATAAGGGGACGAAAAAGCCCGCTCATTTTAGAGCGGGCTTTTTATATCTAACCAGCTGAACAGTTGCCACATACGCCGGTAATCTCGATGGTGTGGTTGACCTCGGTGTAGCCGTGTTCGCCAGCGATTTTTAGGGTCCAGTCCTCAAGCTGGGGAACCTCAAACTCAACCGCCGCACCGCATACCCGGCAGAGTAAATGGTGATGATGGTGCTCAGACTCGCAACGGCGGTAGATAGCCTCACCCTCCTCTGTCTTGAGGGACTCCACCTCGCCAGCAGAAAGCATAGACTGAAGAATTCTGTAGGTCGTCGCAAGAGAAACTGACTCGCCCTTAGAGACCATAAGCTGGTGCAGATCCTGAGCTGAAATAAAATCTTCGAGAGTATCGAGAGTAGCGGCCACCGCACGTCGTTGCTTTGTGTTGCGCACCTCGGTAGTTTTCTGCGCGGTGGTCGCCATTAGGCCCTCTTTCGTTAAAAGTCATCTTGCTTTACAGTCCATAATAACCTTGCAGAGCCATCCACGTTGCTCAGTTCACCGGCAGGGGAGGGAAGCCCCGTTCACCCCAGGACAAAATAACACCGGCAGGCACCCACAGCTGTTGTGTGACCGTCGAAACTACTAGGGTAGAGATATGAAACTTACCAAATACACCCACTCCTGCGTCCGTCTCGAAGATCACGATACCGTGCTGGTGCTTGACCCCGGTGGCTTCTCAGAGGTGGAAGAAGCTTTGGAAGGTGCACAGCACATTCTCATCACTCACGTTCACCCCGACCACTTTGATGAAGAGAAGGTACTCGCCTTTCTCAAAAAGAATCCCGAGGTAACCCTGCACGCGCCAGATGCTGTTGTTGATAGCATCAAAAAAGCTTTGCCCAATGCCGCGGCAACTGCCGTTACCGCTGACGGTCAGCTAGAGCTGTCAGGCTTCACCATCAAGACCTTTGGCGGCCAGCACGCGATAATCCACCCTCTGCTGCCTGTGATCGACAACGTTGGTTACCTCATCGATGACAACCTCTTTCACCCGGGTGACTCATTCGTGGTTCCTCACGGCATCGAGGTCAAAACCCTGCTGGTCCCTCTCCACGCGCCCTGGAATAAGATTTCTGAGGTAATCGACTTCATCATTGCTGTGCGGGCTCAGAAAGCATTCCAGATTCATGATTCCCTGCTGGCAGAGAATGGCAGGAACATGATTGTTGGTCACGTCACCAACTTCGGCAAAAAATACGGCACCGAATTTGAGTACCTGCCTGCGGGTACCTCAGTCCACATTTAGAAAGAGTAGCTATGAGCACCGTTTTCACCATGATTATGAAGGGCGAGATCCCCGGCCGCATAATTTGGCAGGATGAAAAGGCAGTCGCCTTCTTCACCATTGAACCCTTTCAGTACGGTCACACCTTGGTGGTTCCCCGCGAGGAAATTGATCATTGGGTTGATATGCCCCAAGATCTTGCCAGCCACGTCTTTGGCGTAGCCCACAAGGTTTCTGAGGGCCTGCAGAAGGCCTTTGACCCCCAGCGGGTTGGCATGATCATCGCGGGCTTCGATGTGCCCCACGCCCACATCCACGTCTGGCCCTCCCAGCATCAAAGCGAATTCACTTTTGAGCAGGCCAACCGCAACCCGGACGCCGCCGCTATGGACGCCGCCGCAGCCAAGCTCCGCGAAGCTCTACGCGAGCTAGGCTACGGGGATTTCGTAGCTGACTAAGTAGCAACGCCCCTCTTTTTAGCTGTTCTTCATGGCGTCTAGGGCTTCGCGCAGCGCTTTGGAGATTCGCTTCTCCGAAACGGTGTAAGCGGTGCCTAGTTCCTGGGCGAAGAAGCTGACGCGTAGCTCCTCAATCATCCAGCCGACCTGCTCCAGCTCAGGGCTGGGGGATAGCCCAGCGGGCAGGGACTTGACTGCCTTGTCGTAGGCGTCCTCAAGGGTCTGTACCGTGAGCATCAGCTGGTTGTCCCGGTGCACATTGGGCCCTAGCTTTTCCAGGCGTTTGCGCATAGCGGTCAGGTATCGGGGCAGATGGTGCAGCTGGGCTGCACCAGTAGCTGCTACGAAACCGGGGTAAATCAGATGCTCAAGCTGACCCTTCAGATCGCCCATAGCGTGGATGACTGCCAAGGAGGTGCTTTTCTTGATGAGCTTGCGCACGGCGGCTGCCTCACTGAGGATATCTGCCACGAGTTTGGTAATGATGAAGACCGTATCGATCAGTTCAGCCCTTACCGTGTTGAAAAGCTCCGTGTACTCATCCTTGGTAAAGGGCGGGTTTGCCGGAATCAGCTGGTCAATGGCCGCAACCGTGCAGTCGCTAATCAGCTCATCGATGGAACCGTGGGGGTTCTGGGTAAAGATGAGCTTCTCACGATTATTGAGGTGATCACTCACATACCGTTCGGGCGACGGGGTACCCAGCTTGAGCAGACGAATCACACCACCGCGCTGGGCGCGCAAAGCCTCAGCCTCGGTGGGAAAAATGCGAACCGCAACGCTAGTACCTTCATCAACTAAGGCGGGGTAGCCCGCCACCGTCTGAGTAGCGATGACCCGCTCAATCTTGCGGGGGAGGTCTGCATCGGGCCAGCTAGTGAGCCCGGAGACCTCGCGGACTGCTTGAGTCTTTGCCCCGGACGCACTGCCCTCGGTGCCCTTCATGGTGAGTGCAGGTCTGACATCCGGTGTGCCCTGAGCAGAGATCTGACCCGGCGCACCTTTCTTCTTTCCACCGGCCATCACTTGCATGGCTCCAAGAGTCTCAGGGGATGCTCCCAGAGAAGCCGCCAGGGCCGAACGAATCTCAGTGTGCAGGTTTGCCTGCAGGTCTTTAAGGTTCTTGCCCTCACCCAAAATTTTATTTTTGTGGTTGCGTACCTGGAAGGTGAAACGAAGATGCTCGGGCACAGCGTCCCAGTTGAACTCTGCCGGGTCCACCACTTGTCCGCGCAAACGGCGCAAAGCTAAAGCAAGCGCCTCAGTGAGGCTGTCGGTGAGCGGTGAAAATTCTTCGGTCAGCTTTTTAACCGCCTGACGGGCGACGTCCGGGGCCGGCACAAAGTTCTTACGGACCTGCTTGGGCAGGGACTTAATGAGGGCGGTGACCAGCTCCTCGCGCAGGCCCGGAATGAGCCACTCAAAGGGGGCAGGCTCCAGCTGGCCTAAGAAGAGCACCGGCACCTGAACTGCGATGCCATCGGTCTGCGCCTGTGAAGAGCGAACCCCACCTATAGAAACTGAGGGCGCAAACTCATACCGCAGGTCAAGAGAAAGCTCTCCGCCGCTGGTGGCTACCTGCCAGGTGCGCGGGAAGAGGGACTCATCGTAGTCGGCCGCCTCTTCATCAATGAGGTGTTCGGGGTTGAAGTCGAGCAGGTGCTCATTTTTGGTGCGCTCTTCCTTCCACCAGCGGTCAAAGTGGCGCTCTGACACGACATCAGCGGGGATGCGGGCATCATAGAAGTCAAAAAGGGTCTCGTCATCTACTCGAAGGTCGCGGCGGCGCAGGCGGGCTTCCAGCTCCTCAACCTCGGCCAGTGCCTTCTGATTGCGGGCGAAGAACCGGTGACGGGTAGACCAGTCACCCTCGATCAGAGCCGAACGAATGAACATCTCGCGGGCAGCTACCGGATCAATACGCCAGTACTGAACCCGGCGGTCAGCGATAATAGGCACACCAAAAAGAGTGACCTTCTCATGAGCCAGAACCGCGCCCTGCTTAGCAGACCAATGGGGGTCAGAATACTGACGTTTGACCAGATGGGCAGCTAACTCTTCGACCCATTCTGGCTGAATTTCAGCGTTGACTCGCGCCCAGAGCCGGCTGGTTTCAACCAGTTCAGCTGAGACTAGCCACTCCGGGTTTTTCTTGAAGAGACCAGATCCGGGGAAAATTGCGAAACGGGTGCCGCGGGCACCGCGGTATTCGTGCCGGTTAGTTTCATCCTTAATCCCGATGTGGGAGAGCAGACCGGTCAGCAGCGACTTATGTACTGCCTCCTCATGAGCCGCTGGGTCGATGTCACGCCCGCCACTAACGCTGATACCTGCTCCGCGTCCAATTTCGCGTAGCTGAGCAAAAAGATCCTGCCACTCCCTGATACGCAGGTAGTTGAGGAACTCTCGGTGACACATCTTGCGGAACTGGCTAGAAGAGAGCTCATCCTGCTTCTCATTGATATGTTGCCAGAGCAACAAGAAGCTAGAAAAGTCAGATTTCTCATCCAGGTAACGCTTGTGCAGAGCATCAGCTTCGCCGCGTTTATCAGCCGGGCGCTCGCGGGGGTCCTGGATGGTCAGGGCAGCGGCCAGCACCATCATTTCTTTAGCTACCCCGCGCTTGGACGCCTCAACGATCATACGGGCAAGCCTCGGATCAACGGGCAGAGCAGCCATGGCCCGCCCGGCTGCGGTCAGCGGTGAACCGGGGCCGCGGCGCCCCCGCCCCCTCCCTGCCTGTGCTCCGGCCTCACGAAGAGCACCTAGCTCACGCAGAAGGTTAACACCATCGTTGATGGCGCGGCTTTCGGGAGGCTGTACGAAGGGGAATACCGAGATGTCTGCGGGGGTCTTGACCACGCCGATGGCGGTCATCTGCAGGATGACAGCCGCCAGGTTGGTGCGCAGAATTTCCGGATCAGTGAACTCAGGGCGAGCTGCGAAATCCTCTTCAGAATAAAGACGAATAGCGATACCGTCAGAGACTCGACCACAGCGGCCAGAACGCTGGTTGGCACTGGCCTGAGAAATACGTTCAATGGGCAAGCGCTGCACCTTGGTGCGGGCTGAATAGCGCGATACGCGGGCTGTTCCGGTATCAATCACGTACTTGATGCCGGGGACTGTCAGTGAGGTCTCGGCGACGTTGGTGGCAAGGACGATGCGGGGCCTGCCAGCGGGACGGAAAACCCTGTGCTGTTCAGCCATAGAAAGTCGGGCGTAGAGGGGAAGAACCTCGTAATCTCGCAGGCGGCGGGTGGTGCGCACCATGTCATTGATAGCATCCTCAGCGTCGCGGATTTCGCGCTCACCCGAGAAGAAAATCAGGATATCACCGGGTGCCTCTTCAGAGAGCTCACGAATAGCATCCAGGATGCCGTCCAAAGGGTCGCGGTCTTCATCCTCTAGGCCGTCACCGGCATCCATATCGTCTTCACCGCCGTCTCCGGTGCGGGTACCCTCTAGAGGGCGGTAACGGATCTCAACGGGGTAGGTGCGCCCCGAAACCTCGATGATGGGCGGGGCGTCATCGGGTAGGGTTGCTTCAGCTATTTCTTTCTCTTCGGCGCTCAGTGATTCATCAACAATGCCTACGCCGGGCACGAAGCTGGGGGAGAAGTGGCGGGCAAAGCGCTCGGGGTCGATGGTTGCCGAGGTGATGATGATTTTGAGGTCCGGGCGCTGGGGCATGATGCGCTTGAGGTAGCCCAGAATAAAGTCAATATTGAGGCTGCGCTCGTGAGCCTCATCGATGATGATGGCCGAGTATTTGCTGAGTAGCCGGTCGTGCTGAATCTCAGCCAGCAAAATACCGTCAGTCATGAGTTTAATCGCTGAATTTTCGCCCACCTCAGAGGTGAAACGCACCTGGTATCCCACGGTTTCACCAATTTTCTGGCCCAGCTCTTCAGCAATTCGCTCAGCCACTGAACGGGCTGCCAGACGGCGGGGCTGGGTATGACCGATGAGGCCGTGGTCAGCCAGCCCCAGCTCCAGGAGCATCTTGGGCAGCTGGGTGGTTTTACCCGAACCAGTCTCACCTGCAACGATGGTGACCTGATGATCGCGAATGGCCGCCATAATGTCATCTCGGCGAGCTGAAACTGGCAGAGCTTCGGGGTAAGTAATGGTCTGGGGTACTAGACGTTGAACCGGAGCGTCCTTACCTACCGATTCTGCACTTCCTGGCGAACGGCGATTCTGCCGGACCCGGCCCCTATCGTTGTTTCCTCTGGATCGTTTGCCCTCGTCCTTGCGGCGCGAGCGCTTGCGTGCATCCGGTTTGTCAGCTGTTTCAGAGCGAGCTGGTTCGGACGCTCGGGTGGGGGCGTTGTGCATAGCAGCAGCCAGGGCACCCAGGTTAGAAGTTTTTGAGGAAGAATCAGATGAAGTAGACATACTGACCTTAAGTTTAGTGCAGGGGTAAGGTTGCGGCTATTGACGGCTTTGCTGTTGAGAGCGAACGTAACCGCTAGACACCAGTAGTGAGCAAAGAGACCTAGAATAAAACAAACATATTCTCCAGGGAATGAGGGCTCGTTGGGCACCCGTCACTTCTTTCGTAAAGCGAGCGCTGTCTCTGCTCAAGAAGCACTCGAGCTATGGTTAGAGGCTAGAGCCGTCATTTTTGATGTGCGTGTTACCAACCTGCTCACCCAACGAGGCTTTGAGTCAGCTAGCAGAATTCGAGCGCTTATTGGATGGCGAGCTGCCGGTGGGCCGCTTGAAGGAGTTACCCGCTAATGTCAGATTTCTGGGAGCGTTTCAAAGAAGCACGAACGCACCGCTATCAGCAGATGGGCAATGCGCCAGATGCGAACTCGCCGGTTAAGGGGCGAGGGCGAGCGCCTGTGATAAACGCCGGTGTGTTTACCCCGCTGGTGGTACTGCTGGGTGTCATGTGGGTGGAATACGCTATTTCTTTTGTTGTGCCGGGCAGCTTGGGCTGGCTGGGAATTCGCTCCTGGAATTTGGCCGGCTTAGGCGGTATTTTTACCGCACCCTTCATTCACTCCGGATTGCGTCACCTGGTGGGTAATACTCTCTCATTGGCTGTTCTTGGTGCCCTGATTTCTTTGGAGGGCGCTCGCCGTTTCCTCAGTGTTAGCCTGCGGGTGGCGACTGTTGCTGGGCTGGGAGCATGGGCGGTAAATGCACCGGGCGTGGTGACCGTGGGCGCTTCCGGGCTGGTCTTTGGCTACTTTGGCTACCTAGTTGCCGGTGCCTTTTTTACCGACTGGGGTAGCGGCAAGTTGCTGCGCGTCGTGCTGGCTGTGCTGGTAATCGCGGTCTACGGGGCAAGTATATTCTTTGGGCTGGTGGGCGTGCGCGCCGGCATTTCTTGGCAGGCTCACCTCTTTGGGTTACTGGGTGGGGTTCTTGCCGCCTGGATGATTCGGGGCAAAGGCAGGGTATAAAAAAGGCGGGGTTGGCGTAACCAACCCCGCTTTAGATTGGTTAGAGACCGGCTGCTACGGGCAGGACCAGCTCCATCATGTCGGTGAAGGAAGTCTCTCGCTGTTCAGCGGTAGTATCTGAACCCTTGAAGAGATGGTCTGAGACGGTGAAAACTGACAGAGCTTCCACGCCGGCGGCTGCGGCCACCGCATAGATACCCGCGGTTTCCATTTCAACGGCGAGAACGCCCATGTCTGCCCACTTCTTGTTATCGGAGAAGTCGGACTTGTAAAAGACGTCGCTGGAGAGCACGTTGCCTACGTTCAGTTTCACGCCCTGCTTCTCTGCTTCCTGTGCTACTGCTGAGAGCAACGACCAGGAGGCGGTAGGAGCGAAAGTGCCGGGTAGTTTGTAGTGCGCCATGAAGTTGGAGTCTGTGGAGGCAGAGGCAGCTACAACGATATCGAAGGTGTCGACAGCGTCAGAAAGACCGCCGCAGGTGCCAATACGAATCAGACGCTTGGCTCCAAAGGAGTGGATGAGTTCGTGGGTGTAGAGGGAGGCTGAGGGGATACCCATGCCGGTACCCATGACCGAGACGTTCTGGCCTTTGAACTCACCGGTGTAGCCGAACATATTGCGCACGGTGTTGAACTGGGTGACGTTCTCAAGATAGGTCTCTGCGATGAACTTGGCACGCAGCGGGTCGCCGGGGAGTAAGATGGTCTCAGCGATTTCAGCGCTGTTGGGGGCAATGTGAGGGGTGTTGAGGGGCACGGGTTTCTTCTCCAAAAGTTTCTGGCAAGGTTGCCTTCTATTCTATAGTGAGCACAGGAAGACCGTGAGAGGGGCAATGATGCACCTAAGATACTGGCAGGTTTCGGACGCCGCTGATCTGCTCAAGCTTTACCAGCAGGTTGAGGACCTGCGACGGCAGCTACCGATTTTGTTGTCCCTTGAAGATGCTCGCCGGCATATCGAAAGTTCGTTGCTCCCTGCTGAGGGGCGAAGTGTTTTTGCGCTCGATTGTGAAGCGAAGCTTGCGGGGCTGGTAGCAGTAACGGTTACTGCTGAAGATGACGAGGGTAAGCCTGACCGTGGCTGGGTTTACTACTGGTCAGCCCCGGTTATTCGGGGGACAGGCGCCATGAAAGAAAGTGTGCGCGCTGTTTGTGATTGGACCTTAGGAGAGCAGTCTCAGCAATCCGAGGTGCAGTTCAGAGAGGGCTTATTTGATTGCAGTGTTCTGACCGAGGAAACATCACCGGGGTTGCGACGTCTTGAGCTGGGCTACCGGACCAATAACCCGGCCTCCGGCGCAGTTGCCGCAGCCGCAGGATTCACGGTTGAGGGGGTCGAACGAGAAAAATTTTTCTACGATGGGCAGGCTTACGACGCTGTGATAGCGGCGCGTTTGCGAGACAAAACGGTGCCGCCGCGGGCAAATGTTCACCATATCGAGCTGTGGACTACAGATTTTAAGGTAGCCAAAACCTGCTGGGACTGGCTAATGGAACAGCTCGGATTTACCAGCTATCAAGCCTGGGAAGGTGGAACTTCATGGCGTGCGCCCGACGGCTCCTATCTTGTGCTTGAACAGTCCGCGGACGTTAGCGGTGATCATCAGCGCACTCGTGCTGGCCTCAACCACCTGGCGCTCAACTGCGCTAGCAGGCAAGAGCTAGAAGACATCAGAGAGCAAGCACCCAAATATGGCTGGACTGAACTTTTTGCTGACCGTTACCCTCACGCAGGAGGGGAGAAACACACAGCCCTCTATTTAGAGAATGATGAGGGCTTTGAGGTTGAGCTAGTTCTGGTTGACGGTCCCAAATAACAGAAAACCCGCTCCTACTGCTGTAAGTGCGGGTTTAAGCTGTGCCCCCGAAAGGATTCGAACCTTCGACACCCAGCTCCGGAAACTGGTGCTCTATCCACTGAGCTACGGGGGCATATTTATTTATTCAACCATAGAACCCGTAGCGCAGGGGATGCGCTCCGCGCCGAGTCCTTGATGTGTATTTCCTCGCGCGCTCAGCAAATCAACGACTCGATCGAGCTACGGGGGCATATTCATTTATTGAACCATGTCCGCTGTTATCACAGCGAACGGAACATAACTTTACCAGAAACATCTGAAGCATTTTCACAGGCGCCCCGCTAGCGGTTACATTAGAGAGGACGCCGGGCCCAGCCACCCGGGCGCGGTCAGAAAGGGTAGCACATGGCAGCGCACTTTATCTCTGGTAACTACGGCGAGGAGGGAAACCCCTCGCAAACCTACGACTACTATCCCGGTACCACCCCCACTTCGCCTCTGTTGATTTACGTACACGGGGGAGCCTGGCGCTTCGGTGACAAGTCCTCTTTTCACCGCTCCGATAACGATGTCCATAAAATTCGCGAATACTTCCAGGCAGCCGGTTTCGCTACGGCAACCATCAACTACCGCCTTTCCGATGAGGCTCTCTTTCCTGCCCAAATTCACGATGTCAAAGCAGCCATCCGCTATCTGAAGCAGCACGCTAAAATCTTGGGCTTCGATCCCGCTAAGATAGCGCTGGCAGGAGGCTCTGCCGGCGGTCACCTGGTGCAGTTGGCCGCGGCAAGCACGGCTCTCAAGGACCCCTACTTTGAAGGGTTGCCCGCAGCAGATATACCGGCTCATCCTTCGTCCTCAGTGAGCTGTGCCATTAGCATTTACGGCGTTTCTGATCTGCGTACCATTTTCGATGACCGTGTAGCCTGTGGCTTTGATCGGAATCATCCTGAGGACGATGGGGCGGAATGGCGGTTGCTGGGCAGCCCCTATCCAGCTCCCGTCGGGAGCGCGGCGGAGACTAACTGGTCAAAGGCTCACCCTATCGACCTGGCGCAGCAGGCAGAAAAAACTGGGAACAGAAGGCACGCACCGGTTTTCTACGTGCACGGCACGGGCGATACCTGTGTGCCGCCCAACCAGTCTGAAAAAGCCCACCGAACCTTGGGGGATCGGGGAGTGGCTACCGAGCTGCTTCTGGTCCCCGGTGCTGAGCACGCTGACCCTGCTATCTATGCAGACCGAAAGGCCTGGGAAAGAATCATTGGCTGGGTTCAGGCTCAGTTGACGCTGAAAAACTAACTGGATGACTGAGCCTGGAGAGGACATCCGTGTAGGCGAAGTGGTTCCCAAATAGAGCTGGAGTTTTCCATGGCTTGTGTTCATTGTTAAAGGCAGGTACTCCAACCAGCCGCATTGTGAACCGTACTTAGGGGGTTGCCTATAACCCTGTAAACTGGTGGCTATGACTCCCGAAGAACTCTCACTTGCTATTGACGGCGCGCTGAATGCAGCGATTGACGCCGGTGAACTGACCCTTGCTGATGGCGAAACCGCACCTGCTGTGCGTGTTGAGCGCCCTAAGAATCGTGACCACGGTGACTGGGCAACCAATGTTGCTTTGCAGATTTCTAAGAAGGTGGGTAAGAACCCCCGCGAGGTTGCTCAGGTTTTAGCTACCCGTATCTCCGAGCTAGATGGGGTTGCTTCTGTTGATATTGCTGGCCCCGGCTTCTTGAACATTGTGCTGGACGCCGCGGCTGCCGGTGAGCTGGCTGTGACGATTCTCGATCAGGGGTCGGCTTTTGGCCGCAGTGATGTGCTGGCTGGGAAGACCATTAACCTTGAATTTGTCTCGGCTAACCCCACCGGCCCTATCCATCTGGGCGGTACCCGGTGGGCAGCTGTGGGCGACTCACTAGCTCGCATCCTGGAAGCTCAGGGTGCCAACGTTGTGCGTGAGTACTACTTCAATGATCACGGCAACCAGATTGACCGCTTCGCCAAGTCTCTGCTGGCCCGTGCCAAAGGCGAGGCAGCTCCTGAAGACGGCTACGGAGGAGAATACATCACCGATATCGCCAACCGCGTTCTGGCATCCCACCCTGATGCGCTGAGCGCTGAGGACCCCCAGGAAGTCTTCCGTTCGGTGGGCGTTGAATTGATGTTCGAGGAAATCAAGCAGTCCCTGCACGAGTTCCGCGTAGACTTCGATGTTTACTTCCATGAGAACTCTCTCTTCGAGGACGGCAAAGTTGATGAGCTGCTTGAGAAGCTCAAGGAATCTGAGAATCTTTACTTCAAGGACGGCGCCTGGTGGCTGAAGTCTACCGATTTCGGAGATGACAAGGACCGTGTGGTTATCAAGTCAGATGGCAACGCTGCTTACATTGCTGGCGACATCGCCTACTTCCAGGACAAGACCAAGCGCGCCGAAAACCCTGCTGACCTAGCAATTTACATGCTGGGCGCTGACCACCATGGCTATGTGGCCCGTCTGAAGGCAGCAGCTGCAGCTCTGGGCGATGATCCAGATATGGTTGAGGTCATGATTGGCCAGATGGTTAACCTGGTCAAAGACGGCAAGCCCGTGCGTATGTCCAAGCGCGCCGGCACCGTAGTGACCATGGAGGACCTGGTCGAGATTGTAGGTGTAGATGCTGCCCGCTACTCGCTGACCCGCTACTCGGTAGATTCCAACATCGACATTGACCTGGACCTGCTGACCAAGCAGTCCAACGAGAACCCGGTCTTCTACGTTCAGTACGCCCACGCCCGCACATGTGGCCTAGCACGTAATGCAGAACTCGCCGGCGTCACCACTGATTCATACGATGTCGCTCAGCTCAGCACCGAGGCTGACTCAGCGCTACTGGCAGCATTGGGTCAGTTCGCTGGTGCTGTCAAAGAATCAGCTGACTTCCGCGAACCCCATCGCGTCGCTCGTTACCTGGAAACCCTCGCAGGTGCCTACCACCGCTGGTACGGCGTCTCGCCTGTGGCTCCCAAGGGCGAAGAAGAAATTACTGACCTGCACCGTACTCGTCTGCTCCTGAACAACGCAACCCGCCAAGTTCTGGCCAACGGCCTGGGCCTGCTGGGTGTCTCAGCTCCGGAGAAAATGTAATATGGGCGCCGAACCCGCTCTCTTTGCCCCGAGCTGGCTAACCTACCCGCAACAGCCTGCTCACCTGCCCCGTAGCATCTGGATGCCATCCTTCAAGCGTGCTGAAAGCGGTGAGCTGACCGTTGATGGAACTCCGGTTTCTGCCCTGGTTGAAGAGTTTCAAACCCCTGCCTATGTCTTTTCTGAGGACACTTTCCGTGCTCGCGCTACCGAGTTTCGCTCGGCGTTTGAAACCGCTTTTGCGGCCCACGGGGCAGAAGTTTCGGTCTACTATGCCGGTAAGTCCTTCCTCACCACAGCTGTAGCAAAGTGGGCAGAAGAAGAGGGGCTCTATCTGGATACCGCTTCTGGTGGCGAGCTTGCTCTCGCTCAGCGCGCCGGTGTTCCGGGGGAGCGTATCGCCCTGCACGGTAACAACAAGTCGGTAGCTGAAATTCGTCGAGCCTTGGATTACGGGGTGGGGCGTATTGTGGCTGACTCAGTCCCCGAGGTTCAGATGATTGCCAGTATCGCCGCTGAGATGGGCCGTGTCGCCCCGGTGATGCTGCGTGTCACCCCAGGCGTCCATGCTTCAACGCATGACTTCATCGCCACCGCGCACGAAGATCAGAAGTTTGGTCAATCTATGGCCGCGGGCACGGCTCCTTTAGCTGGCCTTACCCTAGTGGAGCTCAACGAACTGGGTATCACCGCTGAGGATGCTTACGCGAGCGTGGCAGTCGCTCTGGCCCACCAGGCAGAGAGCATCGACTTGCGCGGTTTGCACTGCCATATTGGTTCACAGATTTTTGAGGCAGATGGCTTTGGTGCCGCTGCCCAGAAGGTGCTGACCTATATGCAGCAGCTCAACGAACGCTTTGGGTTTGTGCTTCCCGAAATTGATTTGGGCGGCGGCTACGGCATCGGTTACACCGAGCAGGACGCCCCGCGCGGCTCCGCTGAAATCGCCACCGAACTTGCGGACATGGTCTCTAAGACCTGCGCCAACGTTGGTATGGCTATACCGCACCTGTCCTTTGAGCCAGGTCGGTCAATTTCTGGCCCTTCGGGTATCACCCTCTACACCGTGGGCACCATCAAAAATGTGGCGATTGAAGACGAGAACGGGGATACCCGCGTGCGCCGCTACGTCTCGGTAGATGGCGGTATGAGCGATAATCCCCGCCCCGTCCTCTACGAGTCTGACTACGCGGTGACCCTGGCTAACAGGGAACCTGCCGGGGAGCAGATTCTTAGCCGCGTGGTGGGTAAACACTGCGAATCAGGCGATATCGTGATTCGGTACTGCTATCTGCCTGCTGACCTGGCTGCGGGGGATATCCTGGCGGTGCCCGGGACCGGAGCCTACAACCACGTCATGAGCTCTAACTACAACTACCTCACCCGCCCGCCGGTGATTGCTACCTCTGGAGCTAAGGCTCCTCGTGCTATCGTGCGACGTGAAACCGAAGAAGATATGTTGGCCCGTGACCTCGGGCTAGTCTAAGTGTGAAACCAATTTCAGGAGAGAAGCCTATGAGCTCCGTCCCGTCCATTAAAGTTGCTCTGCTGGGTGCCGGTAACGTCGGCTCTCAGGTAGCTCGTATGCTCACCGAAGATGCTCAGGTGCTGAGCGAACGTATTGGCGCGCAGATTGAGCTGATTGGTATTGCGGTGCGTGATACCTCAGCCAAACGTCACTACTCTGCTAATCCCTCGCTTTACACCACCGATGCAGAGGCGCTGATTGACGCTGCTGATGTGGTCATTGAGTTGACCGGTGGTATCGAACCAGCCCGCGAGCGCATCTTGCGCGCTCTGAAAGCAGGCAAGTCGGTGGTCTCGGGTAACAAGGCTCTGCTGGCTAAGCACGGCGTGGAACTCGCTGGGGCTGCCGCTAAGAGCGGTGCGCAGCTGTCCTATGAAGCGGCTGTTGCTGGTGCTATCCCAATTCTGCGCCCCCTGCGTGATTCCTTGGCAGGTGACCGCGTGACCCGCGTGCTGGGCATCATGAACGGCACCACCAACTACATCCTTGACCAAATGCACACCACCGGTGCCCAGTTTGAGGACGCCCTGGCTGAGGCTCAGCGTCTGGGCTACGCCGAGGCTGACCCCACCGCTGATGTTGAGGGGCACGACGCGGCGTCCAAGGCGGCGATTGTTGCCTCCCTGGCCTTCCACTCAGATTTCACCATTGATGATGTTCATTGCGAAGGCATCACCTCCATTACCGCTGATGATGTGCAGGCTGCAGAAGCCGATGGTTACGTGATCAAGTTGCTGGCAGTCTGTGAACGGGACGGCGATGGAGTTAACATCCGGGTCAACCCCACCCTGGTGCCCGTAGATCACCCTCTCGCTAATGTTCACGGCGCGTTCAACGCTGTCTTTGTGCAGGCAGATAATGCCGGAGAGCTGATGTTCTACGGCCCCGGTGCCGGTGGCGCTCCTACCGCATCAGCCGTTTTGGGTGACTTTGTTTCCCTCTCCCGTCGCCTAGTGTTGGGCGGCCCTGGCGTTCCTGAATCCTCCTACGCTGACCTGTCGGCTACCGGCATGAGCGACGTTGTTTGCCGCTATTCTGTGGGCATCGTGGTGGAGGACAAGCTGGGCGTGCTCGCTAATATCGCCCGTATCTTTGCCGAGCACGGCGTCTCGATCGAAACCATGCGTCAGACCAAGAAGCGTGACGGTGAAACCGCGCACGCGATCATTCGTATCGTGACGCACCGGGCTACCGACTCCAACCTGCGCAAAACCATGGCAGTAGTTGACGCTCTTGATACCGTCAACGAGATTACCTCCGTTATCCGCGTTGAAGACTAAGCGCCAGTTACTACTAGGAGCACCCTGACTATGAACCTCCCCATCATCGATGACTCTAATGAACCGGCGCTGTCACCCGATATCATTCCTGTGGGCTGCGCAGTTTCGGTGAGGGTACCGGCTTCCTCGGCTAACCTTGGACCGGGTTATGATTCCTTGGGCCTGGCATTGGCTCACTACGATGACCTGACTATCACGCGCACAGAGTCTGGGCTCACTTTTGAAGTGACCGGTGAGGGGGCTGACAAGGTACCTCAGGACGCTAGCCACCAGGTAGTTAAGGCTATGCAGACAGCCTGGAAGGCAGTGGGGTTGCTGGAATTACCCGGCTTGCATATTAAGGCTCACAACCGTATCCCGCACTCACGGGGTATGGGCTCATCTGCGTCCGCAATCGTTGCCGGGGTAACCGCGGCCAACGGCCTGCTGCCTGAAGAGCTGCGCCTGGATGATGATGCTGTACTCCAGCTTTGCTCGGGAATGGAAGGGCACCCGGATAACGTGGCACCCTCACTGTACGGCCAGCTGGTGGTGTCCTACGCAGAAGACGGCGGCTGGCACTGTCTGCCCATCGCGGCTCATGATCGGGTGCTACCGGTTGTAGCTATCCCCGATTACGAGGTGCCCACTAAGATTGCCCGCGGCCTCATCCCCGAGACCGTGCCGCACCGCGAAGCGGCAATCAACTCGGGCAGGGCGGCGTTGCTCACCCAGGCGGTCTCTACCTACCCGGACTTCCTGCTACCTGCCACCTCCGACCTGCTACACCAGCCCTACCGGGCGGTCGCCATGAAACCCAGTGCAGCACTCGTATCGGCTCTGCGCGGCCAAGGCTACGCAGCTGTCATCTCGGGCGCCGGCCCCACCGTTATGGTGCTGGCTAATGGCAAGGAAGAACGTGCTAGCGTCCTTGACGCCATTGAAAGACTCACCAGCACATCGGATATTAATGAGTATGAAAGCTCACCTATCAGCTGGCGCGTGCTACCCGTTGATATCGACACAGAAGGTGTTATGCTTACACATGAAGAATGAAGCCTCAGAGCTTTCATGCCCCAGGGCATGAAGCCCAGCTTTCTTCTTACCCACGGTTTAGAGCCGCGTGAAGCCCGTACCTCTACCGTTCCCTAACACTCTCGGATCACCGAAAACCAGTGTTTCTCTGCTCTAAGCGCGTAGCCGCGCGTTTATCAGAGCAGTCAACGCCCCAGCGGTAGCCTCACCAGTGCTGACGAGAGCACTGTGTCTACCGCACTCCCAGGGCAAGGGCCAGCCAGTCTGAGGCAGCCCGACCTACCGCCCCGCGAAACCAAACGCATTTCGAAAGAAGGAATCTTCGTGGCAGAAACTACCGACCTCACCGCAGGTACGGAGACCGCAAACGCGGCTGACAATAAAGCTCCCAGTCTGAGCACCCTCAAACTAGCTCAGCTCCAGTCCCTCGCCTCACAGCTGGGCATTACCGGTGCGCGCCGTATGCGCAAGTCCGATTTAGTTGAGGCTATTACCACCCATCAGCGTGGCGGAGCAGTCGCTGATCGCGACGAGGCTCCCGTTGCTGAGGAAAAGCCCAAGCGCACCCGCAAAACTGCAGCTAAGACTGAAGACGCAACTGCAGAAACTGTAGTAGCAGAAGAGAAGCCCAAGCGCACCCGTAAGACCTCGGCTAAGGTTGAAGTTACGGCTGAAACCTCAGAGGCTCCTGCCGAGCAAAAGACTGAAGAGAGCACCGGTACTCAGCGCCGCGGTAACCGCCGCGCGAGCAGCGCAGGTGCACCCCAGGCCGAGACCTCCGGTCTGGAAGCTGTAGAAGCAGCGCTGGACGCCGTTGAATCTGAAAAGAACGCCTCAGCCGGCCAAAAGAACCAGAAGTCTGATGAGACTGACGGCGAAAACGGCACCAAGCGCACTCGCACTCGTAACCGCAACGATCGCCGCCGTGGCCGCCCTGAGAATGAGATCTCGGGCAACCAGGACGCCGGCGAAAAGAACGAGACCGCTGCAACCGACTCCGCTGAGGAGAACGGTGAGAAGTCCGAGCGGGAGAACCGCTCAGAGCGTGGGGACCGCAAGAACAACCGCCGTGACCGTAACGACCGTTCAGAGCGCGATAACCGTTCAGAACGCTCCTCTACCAATGGTCCCGACGAGGATCGCCGCAACGCCCGCAAAAACCGCCGCGACCGTCAAAACGAACGCCGCGACCGTCGAGGCAACCGCCGTGACTTCGATGAGCCTGAAATCACCGAAGATGACGTGCTGGTCCCTGTAGCTGGTGTCCTTGATGTGCTCGATAACTACGCTTTCGTGCGCACCTCCGGCTACCTGCCCGGTACCAACGATGTCTATGTATCTTTGGCCCAGGTCAAGCGCTACGGTATGCGCAAGGGTGACGCCGTGGTCGGTACCATTCGCGCTCCCCGCGAGAACGATAACAGCAGCCGCCAGAAGTTCAACGCCTTGGTGCAGCTGACCAGCATCAACGGTATGACTCCAGAAGAGGCTAAGGGTCGCCGTGAGTTCAATAAGCTCACCCCGCTTTACCCCAACGAGCGTCTGCGCCTGGAAACCGATGCTAAGAAGATTTCAACCCGCGTCATTGACCTTGTCGCTCCCATCGGTAAGGGCCAGCGTGGTCTGATCGTTGCACCGCCTAAGGCCGGTAAGACCTTAATGCTGCAGTCCATCGCCAACGCAATCACCACCAATAACCCCGAGGTTCACCTCATGATGGTTCTGGTGGACGAACGCCCCGAAGAAGTCACCGATATGCAGCGCACTGTGAACGGTGAAGTTATTGCCTCAACCTTTGACCGCCCCGCAGACGACCACACCACCGTGGCCGAACTGGCGATTGAGCGTGCCAAGCGTTTGGTGGAGCAGGGTCGCGACGTCGTGGTTCTGCTGGATTCCATGACCCGCCTGGGGCGTGCCTACAACCTGGCAGCTCCTGCATCAGGTCGTATCCTCTCGGGTGGTGTTGATGCCGCTGCGCTTTACCCGCCCAAGCGTTTCTTCGGCGCTGCCCGCAACATCGAAGAGGGCGGCTCGCTAACCATTCTCGCTACCGCTCTGGTTGAGACCGGTTCAAAGATGGACGAGGTCATCTTCGAGGAATTCAAGGGTACCGGCAATATGGAACTGCGCCTTTCACGTCAGCTCGCTGACAAGCGTATCTTCCCCGCCATCGACCTGAACGCCTCAAGTACCCGTCGCGAGGAGAACCTGCTTTCAGCTGACGAAATCAAGATCATGTGGCGCCTACGCCGTGTACTGGCTGGCATGGACCCTGAGCAGTCACTCTCTGTCCTGCTCTCCAAGTTACGCGAGACCGGCTCTAACGTTGAGTTCCTGCTGACCGTTGCCAAGAGCGGACTGGGCCACTCAGAGTAACCGAGCGATAGCACCACCCCGAGTGTGGGGTGGTGCTCAGCCGCTTAACCATCAAGTTTTTGCGCCCGGGTATCGGGCGCCATCAAGATAAAGGCACAAGAGACGTGATTGACTCAATCCAGGGTCTGCTCGATGAGCACACCGACCTACAGAAGCAACTGGCTGACCCCGCGGTGCATGCTGACCAGGGTAAGGCCCGCAAACTAGGGCGCCGCTACGCTGAACTCAACGGTATTGTTGAAGCCTACAAACGCGTCAATACCCTGCGCGATGATATCGAAGCGGCCCGTGAAATGGCAGCTGAAGATGAAGACTTCGCAGCAGAGGTTAAAGAACTAGAAGCCCAGCTACCGGCAGCTGAAGAGAAGCTACGCCGTCTGCTGATCCCCCGTGACCCGGACGATGGCCGCAACGTCATCCTTGAGGTCAAGGGCGGCGAAGGCGGCGACGAGGCATCCCTCTTTGCTGCTGACCTCTTGCGCATGTACATGCGCTATGCCGAGTCCAAGGGCTGGAAGACCGAAATGATTTCGGCACAGAGCACCGATGTGGGCGGCTACAAGGACGCCCAGGTCGCGATCAAGACTAACTCCACCGATCCCGCTGAGGGCGTATGGGCTCACCTGAAGTACGAGGGCGGTGTTCACCGTGTCCAGCGCGTTCCCGCGACGGAATCTCAGGGACGTATTCACACCTCAGCTGCTGGTGTGCTGGTCTTCCCCGAGGTCGATGAGCCCGAGGAAATCGAGATCAGCCAGAACGATTTGAAGATCGATGTCTACCGTTCATCAGGCCCCGGTGGCCAGTCGGTGAACACCACCGACTCAGCTGTCCGTATTACCCACCTGCCCACCGGCATCGTGGTCGCCATGCAGAACGAGAAGTCACAGATTCAGAACCGTGAAGCCGCTATGCGCGTGCTGCGTGCACGTCTGCTCGCTTGGCAGCAGGAGCAGATTGACGCTGAAAACGCTGAAAAGCGCCACTCCCAGGTGCGTACCATGGACCGCTCAGAGCGTATCCGCACCTACAACTTTCCCGAAAACCGCATCGCGGATCACCGTACCGGTTACAAGTCCTACAATTTGGACGCTGTTATTAATGGTGACCTTGAAGCTGTTATCCAGTCCGCCATCGAGATGGACGAGGCAGCCCGTCTAGAGAAGCTGGGCCAGGGTAAGTAAACTGTGGGTGAGTTTTCACTGCACCCCGGTGAAGAGCTGGCAACAGCCCTTCGCCGGGGTGGCGTATACCTGCAGAGCTGTGGTATTGAATCTGGCCAGGTGGACGCTGAGTTATTGGCTGCTTTCCTCCTGGAAAAGTCTGGGAAAGAGCCGGTATCTCGTGGCCGGGTTCAGGCTTTAGCGCTGATGGGGTCTGCGGTTCCTGAAGGCTTTGAAAGTCTCATTAACTTGCGCGGAGACAGATTACCCCTGCAACACTTGACGGGTCAGGCGCACTTCCGCGGACTGACGCTGAGCGTTGGCCCCGGAGTTTTCGTGCCTCGACCTGAAACCGAACTGCTGGTTGAACATGCCAAGACCGCCTACCTCTCACTGGTAAACCAGGGAAGTACCGGGGTGGTAGTGGATCTTTGCGCAGGCTCCGGCGCCATTGCTGCTAGCTTGGCGGCAGAACTGGCAGGTGCCAGCGTCCACGCCGTTGAGCTGTCCTCTGATGCTGCTGCCTGGGCGCAGCGTAATCTGGCTGAGCACGCTGTTCACCTGGTGCAGGGGGACGCCCTGACTGCCCTGCCAGAACTGCTGGGGCAGGTAACAGTGGTTGCCTCGAACCCACCCTATATCCCCGATGGCGCTGTTCCTCGAGACCCAGAGGTACGCGATCATGATCCCAACTTAGCTCTGTACGGCGGTGGGGAGGACGGTATGAAAATGCCCCGAGCCATCACCGCCCGAGCTTTTGACCTGCTAACTCCGGGGGGCTATTTCATCATTGAACATGCTGAAACTCAGCGGGAACTCATGGTAACTGCCTTCAAAAGGGCCGGTTTTGAGCGTATAGAATCAATAGATGACTTTGCCGGTAAACCGCGTCATACCAGCGGCTATAAACCCTTGCCTGCCCCTTCGAGTGTGAAAGAATGATGAGCGTGAACGCAAGCATTATTACCACCACCAATGAGACCTCCCGCCGCGAAGCGGTTGAGACTGCCAAGGCAGCGATTAGCTCTCATAAGACCGTGGTGATTCCCACCGATACGGTCTATGGAATCGCTGCTGACGCTTTCTCCGTTGAGGGGGTTTCTGCGCTCCTGGCAGCCAAGGGTCGTAGCCGTCAGATGCCACCGCCCGTTTTGATTTTTAACGAGTCAGTGCTTGCTGGTCTGGCAGACGGTGTATCTGAGGACGCCGCGGCGCTAGCCGCCGAGTTCTGGCCCGGTGCGTTGACCCTGATTTTCTATGCTCAGCCTTCGCTGAACTGGGATTTGGGGGAGACCCAGGGAACGGTTGCCCTGCGCGTACCCGATGATCCCACGGCTATTGAACTTCTGCGTCACCTTGGCCCGCTTGCTGTCTCTTCAGCTAATAAGACCGGACGCCCGGCAGCTACGACCGCTCAGGAAGCGATGGAACAGCTGGGCAATGATGTCGAGGTTATCTTTGATGGTGGTCCCAGACCGCTCGAACGAGGGGAAGGGTTTGACCCTGCTTCTGTTCTGCCCTCCACCATTGTTGACTGCACCTCTGACCGTCTGGTCATCGTGCGTGAAGGCGCAATTTCGGTAGAGCGCCTGCGCGAGGTGGTACCTAACCTTATGACTCGTGCTGAGGTAGAGGCCCAGGAGCAGGCAGTGCGTGAAGCGCAGGCCGCGACTACTGAAACTCAGGTCGCCATGGATTATGCCGATTACCATGCGCTAGAGTCAGCCGATGCAGAGCCGCTGGCTCGGCGTGCATCGGCGCCCGAGAGCGGCACTGTTGCTGCGGGCTTGGTGGGTGCCTCAGGGGTTGCCGGGATAGACCAGCGACGTGTGTCGCATGCTCAGGCTCCTGAGACGAAAGTGGTGCGGGATAGCACCAAACCCTACTCGGTTGATGCTGCCAGGAACCTAGTTTTCGGCGCCGCACCGGGGGCAGCTGAGGTGCTTTCCGCTAGCGAAACAGAACTGCCCGAAAGCACTTCACCCGAAGGCACTGAGGCTGAGGAACAGGCCGGTTAAGCCCCACTCCATCAGCTAGATTTTCTGAGCAGAAAGGGGGGACCCCATGGGGTCCCCCCTTTCTGCTTATTCTTGTTAGAGCTTGTCCAAACTGTTGACGCTAACTTCCACGGTATTGGCAAGCTGACTCTCTCGCCCGGTTCGCTGGCGCTCACTAGGCGATTCATTCCAGCCCGACCAGCTTGCCAATACCGTGCCGGTCAGCTTCCCCGTTCTCCCACCAAGACTTAGTCCGCGAAGCGGCGGTCTGATTTTTTGCCCAGCGAACTGTGGGCGGTGCGTAGCACCTCTGAAACGCGGGCGGTAGGAATGAGACCGTTGGTGCGTGCCCAGCTGTCATCGAGGTCCTGACCGAACCACATGACTTCGAGACGGCGCACGGGGCCAGCTAGCCTGTCACCTACGTAGTGTGAGGCTTTGTAGCCGGCACTTAGCAGGGCGCGGCAGAATTTTTCGGGAAGGCGCATCGGGCGGCGTCGTCCAGCATCGATGAGCACTGATTCAGTGGTGGCGCACTCCCAGGGTTGAAGGACGATGGGGGGCAGCTCGCCGTCAAAAGCTCCTACCATGGCGGTGAACTCTGCTAGGGCGTAGTTTGACGAGACGGGAGTGCGGTGCTGACCGTCCCCGGCAACGGAGGCTAGGGGAGAAGAGGCAATCTTAGCGAAAGCTTGGGTGGTGCGGCGGCCTTGCCCCTGCACGCTAGTTGCTCGCAGTATACAAATTTCAAGGGCGTGATGGCGAGCTACTTGGGCAGGGGCGTGGGAGGGAGCTGCTGGAAACTGCGATGCGGCAGAGCCCGGTGCTGTTCCCTGGGCGGCTTTTTCTTCAATGAAGGAGCGCAAGCCGAGCAGTACTTCTTCGCCCAGTGCTTTGGAGAAGGAATACGCAGAGAAGGGGTCAGTTTCTGGTGTATCTGTGAGCACGGGAACCGGTCCCAGCACAGCGGCTGAACTCATGTGAATCAGTCTGCGAACCCCGGTACGCTGAGCCGCGATAGCGATAACGGCTGGCAGTAGGGCGTTGGCACCGAGTAAGGGCGCTAAATCTTCCTGATCCGGGGCTGCTAGACCGGAGGCATTGATGACGACATCGCAGCCGGCGAAGGAATCTGCAAGGGAGTTGATGATGCCTTCTAGCTTGCGGGCGTCGCTAATGAGCTGTTGGGGGTCTGTTTCACGGGTAACTAGCCGGGGGGCCTCGATTGCATCTACCGTGAGACCTTCAGTCGTCAGCCTAGCCAAAATAGATGAGCCAACAAACCCACTCGCGCCAATGATTTTCCAGGAAGTATCTGCCATAGTGTGTCCCATCGGTTCAAATAAGCTCCCGCACCTGTGCGGGTTTACCTCTAGGGTGTCATACAGTGCCGGTAAAACCCCGTAAGCAACCCTGAGAAAAGCCCGTATCTTGTGCGCTCACCGGCTGACTGTAGATAGTTTAAGCTAGAAGTTAGGTAAACTTTAGAAGATTATGCGGTGATCGTGCCGCATAGCTTGAACAGGCTACCACCCGCTGAAAGGATCAAGCAGGTTTCAATGGTTTCTCCCGGTGAACCCGCAGCAGCACACGCTGCTCGCTCAGAACGCATTGTGGCGGTGGTTGTTACTTACAACCGTCTAGACTTGCTTCCCCAAACTTTAGCTGGAATAGCGTGCGGTCAACTAGTGCCGCACACCGTTGTGATTATCAACAACGCATCAACAGACGGCACTAGCGACTATCTTGACTCACTGAGCAACGAGCTGAATACCGATATCGTGCATTTACCTAAGAACGTGGGTGGTGCCGGAGGGTTCGCGGTAGGGATTGACCGAGCTTTGGCACGCCATCAGGCGGATCTCGTATGGGTGATGGACGATGACACTGAACCGACCGCCAATACCCTGAGCGAAGCCTATCGGGCCTGGGCGGATTACTCACCGGTTCGAAGTGAACGTCCCGTTTTTGTGGCCTCCAAGGTGGTGTGGGACGACGGCCGCGACCACCCCATGAACACCATGCGCACTATGTTCGCAGCCGGTGAGGAGCGCACCCAGAAAGCGGCCGCGGTGGGAGCCCGCCCCATCCGCTCGGCGTCATTCGTCTCGGTTCTGCTGGACGCCGCAGCTATGCGGGCCACTGAGCTGCCTTTGGCTGATTTCTTCATTTGGAATGATGACTTCGAGTACACCACTCGCCTTGCCCATCATGGCAATGCTATTGCCACCGAAAAATCCGTGGCTCTGCACCACACCAAAACTTTTGGTACTACCGATGCCAACCCCGGGCCCCGCTTTTATAATGACGTACGGAACAAGCTTTGGGTTTTCTGCGCACGACGCACGCTGAGCCCACTAGAAAAGCTGCTCTACGGTGGTTCAACCGCCAGGTTATGGGCGAGCACTCTACTCCGCACCAGCGATAAGAAGACCTACACCGGTTACTTTCTCAAGGGAGTGAGGGATGCCGCTCGCGGCTACCGCAGTAACGATCAGGTGCTGGCTGATGTCTATGACCTGGAAACCGTTAATTCCTCTCAAAGGCAAAGAAGTCACCGGTCTGATAGTGCTGCTTTCAGTCTGCTCATGAGCGTGTACGCGAAAGATAAGGCACACCAGCTTAAGGACGCTCTGCGGTCTAATACAGAAGCGCAGAGTCTGCGCCCTGATGAAGTAGTTCTGGTTGAAGATGGGCCTCTCTCTGCTGAACTCTCGGCGGTACTCGATGAATTCGAAGCTTCTGCATCAATGCCAGTTAAGCGCCTGGCGCTGCCGCAGAATTTTGGTTTAGCCGCCGCTTTGCGTGAAGGCCTGGACGCCTGTGCTCACGATATTGTTGCGCGGGCTGATGCTGATGACATTTCACTGTCCCATCGGTTTGACGTTCAAATCCCTCTGATAGCCAACTGCACTTACGATGTTGTTGGATCAGCGATGAATGAGTTCCTTACCGATCCAGAAGTGGTGGAGTCTGTACGGTCGGCACCTTCCCACCCTCGGACTATCAGCAGTACCTTTGCAACCCGCAACCCTATGTTGCACCCTACCGTTGTGTTCAGGAAATCAGCGGTTCTTGCCGTGGGGAGCTACACCGAAGTTCCTGGGGCAGAGGATTACTGGCTGTGGGTGCGCATGAATAAAGCCGGTTTTATCTTTGGCAACGTCCAGGAGCCTCTGGTCGCCTACCGGGTCACTGAAGCCTACGCTCGGCGTGGAGGGCTTGTTGCTTTTTCCAAGGATTACGAGGTGCAGCGCAGACTCTATAACGGTGGAGCTTTATCAAAACTTCAGTGGGCACGAAACATCACCGTTCGTTCTGTCTACCGTTTCGTTCCAGAGTATGTTCGAAAAAAGATTTTTAGAGCCGTGACGCGCGGCAAAACAGCAGTAGTCCAGCGAGAGGGAGACCGTGGCTAAAGAAGCATCCTTGCAAACAGCCAGCATGCCCGTGCTCCCCAACACCTATGAACGCAAAACCTGGTGGAAGTACATTCAGATGGGGCTTGACTCAGTAGCTTGGCTGGTCGCCCTTCCCGTAGCTTTTATTCTGCGATACGGACTTGATATCGGTCAGATCGATGGTAGTGGTTTAGCTCTTATTGCCTCACTAGCCGTCGTATTGCAGCTGGGTTTTGGTCTCTGCGCTGGGCTCTACCGCGATCGCTACTCTTATGGCAGCTTCCATGAAGGTCGCATCCTCTATCCTCTAGTGGTTGCCAACGTCATTACCATCCAGTTCGTTCTATTACTATCCGCCCGTCATATTGGTGTTCCGCGTTCTGTAGTGATTATTGCCTTCCCCATCGCTATTTTGCTCATGATGGGGCTGCGTTACGTCAAACGCATGTATGAGGACCACACTAACCGGCCTGATTTGGATAGCTCTGAGCCGGTCATCGTTTTTGGAGCGGGCTTCTTAGGGCGAAATGTGGTTTCTAATCTCATGTCGGACCCCAAATCCAAGTACCGTCCGGTAGCCATTGTCGATGATGATCCGTCGATGAGAAATGCGCGGATCCATTCGGTGCATGTCGCCGGCGAAAGCGCAGAGCTCCCGCAGTTGGTCAAACGTCTGCACGTCAGTAAAGTCCTCATTGCTATTGGAGATAACATCTCAGAGCGTCGTCTGATGAGGGTCACCCAGGCGATGAAAGAGCTGGGCGTAGAAACTCTTCGCATCACTTCTGCCATTCCTGACATCTCGGGTATTAAGGGGGAGGAGCTGGCTAACAACGACCGTTACCTTCTCGAGAATATCCGCGGAAAAATTGATTACCAGATTAATCGGGACGCTATTGCCTCCTATGTTAAGGGTAAACGGGTTCTGGTAACAGGAGCCGGTGGTTCGATTGGCTCTGAACTCTGCCGGCAACTCAGTAAGTACGCTCCAGCTGAACTGATGATGCTGGACCGCGATGAATCCCTGCTCATGGATACAAAATACTCTCTGACCGGTCTTTCTAGTCTTGATGATCGTTCCATTGTGCTAGCTGATGTACGCGATGCGGACGCCATCAGGGCAGTTTTTCTTGAACGTCAACCTCAGGTTGTATTCCATGCTGCGGCACTTAAACATGTGTCGGCTCTGGAGGCTTATCCTAAGGAAGCCTACAAAACTAATGTGATGGGCACCGGGAATGTTCTCAAGGCTGCCTCTGAAGTAGATGTTGAAGTTTTCGTTAACGTCTCAACGGATAAAGCTGCTGATCCTACTACGGCTTTGGGCCAGTCCAAACGAACTGCTGAGATGCTTACCAGTTGGTATGGTCAGCAAACCGGCAAGAAATATGTGTCCGTACGCTTCGGTAATGTTTTTGGTTCTAGAGGTTCTATCAAACCCCTCTTTACTCAGCAAATACAGGATGGGGGGCCCATTACGGTCACCCACGAAGAGGCCACCCGTTTCTTTATGCTCATCTCAGACGCCTGCCTCTTAGTGATGCTGGCAGGACATATTGGTGATAGTGGTGAAGTGCTAGTGCTCGATATGGGTAAACCGGTATCAATTCTCAAGATTGCTGAGCACATGCGCCGAATGTACGAGCGTTACGATGTCGAGATTGACATCATCGGGCTTCGTCCCGGCGAGAAAAAGGACGAAGTGCTCTTCGGCGCGGGCGAAGAGGCCCGCAGAAGCGAGCTTAACCCCTATATCTTGCACGCCAAAGCACCCGTACAGGCACCTAGCGAGCTGGATTACGCCCTCTGGTTTAGAAACTACCGGGAGCACAGAGGCTATGAACGTATTGACCACGCAGGGCAGGGTGAGTAGGCCATGAACTCTGAGCTTTTGCTCCTTATTCTGGTAGCCGGTGGGGTAGCTGCCGTGGCGGGTCTTCTCCTGCCCTTCGCAGTACGACCACTCTTGCACCGTTGGAACCTTGTAGACATCCCAACAGAGCGCTCATCTCATACCTCTCCGGTCTATCGCGGAATGGGCTTAGCAACGGCGCTAGCAGTCCTTTTGGGGTACGTTATTGCCTTGCTTGATGGGCAAATTTATACCGATCGCTCGGTTGCCCTGTGCGTTCTCTTTGGCATGATGTCCGCCGGGCTTCTCGGCTGGCTTGAGGACTACCGCGGTGTCTCTATTAAGGTACGAGCTGGGGCTCAGGTGCTGATTGGTGTAATCGTCACTTTAGGTCTCACCTATGTTCTGGGCACCCCTGTATGGTGGCTACCGCTGGGGGTCATCGCTGTAGCTGCTTATATCAATGTCACCAATTTTATGGATGGCATCAACGGCATTTCAGGGCTACACGGCTTTGCTGTTGGGTTGGCCTACAGCTACGCAGGCTGGGCAAACTCGACACCCTGGCTCATAGGAGGTGGCGCCGCCCTAGCTGCAGCCTACCTTGCCTTCTTGCCCTGGAACGTGCGCACCGGCAAGAATGTTTTTCTGGGGGATGCAGGGTCCTACTTCCTGGGTGGAGCCATCGCTTCAATGGCTATCGGCGCCTTCCTGTCGGGAATCTATCTTGAGTACATCCTGGCGCCCCTACTGGTCTATCTGACTGATACCGGTGTAACTCTCTTGCGGCGAGTACTCAGGGGGGAGCAGTGGTACAAACCCCACCGCACCCACGTCTATCAACAGCTTACGGACTGCGGACTGAGTCATATTGGTAGCGCGTCTTTGGTAACAGTATTTACCCTGGTCATTACAGCTATCACGGTTCTCGCTCTACCTTTTGAGACTCAGGATGCCATCTGGTCAGCACTCCTCGTGGTGTGTCTATTGGGGATCTACCTGTCCCTTCCCTCAGCTCTGAGAAAGGTTAAAGGTGCATCGATTATTCGGTAACCCGCCCGTTGGCCAGATGCCGTGGTGGCGCATCCTGTGTTACGTGACACTATCTTTTGTAATCTTGGCCATTATCGGTACGATTATTGGAGCGATAATAGAAGGCGTTGACGGCGCTGGTGGCTTTCTAACCGGTGTAGGTATCGTCTATCTTAGTTTCCTGATCAGCATCGTAACGGTGCTTGTGGGGGAGCGACGGTCGATGACATCGGCCGCGCGTTCACTGGTTATCGCTTATGTGGTGAAGGTAGTTATCTTTACGCTGCTGTTGATTCTCGCTCCTGTACCCGATGGTTTCAGGAACGGCTGGATGATGGTAGCGGCCCTTATCGCGATTCTTCTGCAGCTGGGGCTTGAAGCGTACGTCATCACCAAGCAACGACTGCTGTACTTTGACGCAACTGACTGAAGGAAAGTGAGCGGCTGTTGAAAGAAGATAAGGACACCTGGTATAGCCAGGATAAGAAGCTTCGCTCAACCGGCGAATTAATTGCCGGAGGAGGTACTGCTGGTGCCTTTATGACGCTTCTCTATGTCATTATCGGCATAGCGGTCTGGGGTTTGGTAGGCTATGGCTTGGACCACTTGCTCGGAGCCTCTTGGATTCGGTGGGTAGGAGTTCTTATTGGCGCCTTTGGTGGTGTCTACTTGGTTTTCCTCCACATGCGACAGACGCACCAAAAATAAATATCTCTTTTCAATAAGAGACCACACATACTTTTGATTCTTTGAACACCTATGAGGTTGCGCAAGCGGCCAACAAGTAGCAAGAAAGGACTTGCCTTGATTTCAAACGGGCTAGTTGTTGCAGCTGGAGAACAGCAGGGCTATCAAGCTCCCACGATTGATGACATGCACCTACCTGCAATCTTCGAGATCGGCTCGTTTGCTTTTGGCAAGCAGATGCTCTTGGTGATGTTGTCGGTGGTCATTGTGGCAGGCTTCTTTATGTATGCCGCTCGCAAGCGTGCCATGGTTCCTTCCCGCACCCAGTTCATTGGCGAAATGGGTTACGGTATGGCACGCAACAGCCTGGGGAAAGAAATTATCGGCGCTCACGCCTATAAGCCCTTCGTGCCGTTGCTCTTTACAGCATTCTTCTTCATCCTGGTCAACAACCTTTACGGTTCCATTCCGCTGATTCAGCTGCCCACCATGTCATATGTAGGCTCAGCCTACGCACTGGCGATCATTGCTTATGTGACCTGGGTTGGTGTTGGTATTAAGCGAAAAGGTCTGGGTACTTTCTTCAAGGACATGACTATGCCATCCGGTGTTCCTCCGGTCATCTATGTCATCCTCATTCCCATTGAGTTCATGTCCAACATGTTGATCCGCCCAGCCACCCATGCTCTTCGTCTCTTCGCCACCATGTTCGGTGGTCACTTGGCGATTATGGTTGCCGCCTCACTGACCCAGTACCTCATCATGGAGGCAGGCGGCTTCGCTGCACTGGCATCGGTTGGTTCTGGTGTCCTGGGCATCTTCCTCTTCTTCCTGGAGCTGATGATTCAGTGCATCCAGGCCTACGTCTTCACCCTGCTCCTCGCGGTTTATCTGCAGGGCTCGGTTTCAGAAGGCCACTAAAGATTTTCTCTGCTGCTCACCGTAGTAGATGAATACAGCGACCCGTGCAAGCGGGTAGTTATCCAAATAAATACTCTGCCCACATAACACCCACGTGGGCTCTGTGAAAGGAAAAACCATGGAAGGTTCACTTACCGCAATCGGCTACGGTCTCTCAGCTATCGGCGGCGGCATCGGCGTAGGTCTGATCTTCGCTGCTTACATGACCAGCGTTGCCCGTCAGCCCGAGTCACAGAAGACCCTGCAGCCCATGCTGTTCCTGGGCTTCGCTCTGGTTGAAGCACTGGCAATTCTTGGTCTGGTCCTGGCATTCATTATGTAATGTTCGACTGATGTCGAACCTACTTGACCAATCTATAGAACAGGAAAAACCCCTATGTCTTTTCTAATGGCTGCGGAAGAGGGCGCTAATCCTCTCATCCCCAACATTTGGGAAATCGCCATTACCGCCATTGGGTTCCTGATCCTCCTCTTCATCGTTACCAAGTACGTCGTCCCGGCATTCGAAAAGATTTACCAGGACCGTAAGGAAGCAATCGAAGGCGGTCTTGCTAAGGCTGAAAAGGCCCAAGCAGAAGCAGCAGCAGCACGCGAAGAGTACGGTCAGCAGCTTGAAAGCGCTCGACTTGAGGCTCAGAAAATTCGTGAAGAGGCCCGTGCCGAAGGTGACAGCATCATCGCTGAAGCCAAGGAACGTGCATCGGTTGAGGCCGCTCGCATCACCGAGAACGCACAGAAGACTATTGCCGCTGAACGTGCATCTGCACAGGCTTCACTTCGCACCGAAGTTGGAACCCTGGCGACTGCACTAGCAGGCAAGATTGTTGGCGAGTCACTCGCTGACGATCAGCGTTCATCACGTGTGGTCGACCGTTTTCTTGCTGATCTCGATGCACAGCAGCAGGCAGGTGCTACTCGCTAATGTCAGCAGTATCAACTGAATCACTGAACAAGGTGGAACAGGTTCTGGCAGATAATACTGCCTCTAACCCCAACCACCTCGCAGCAGAGCTTTTCGCTGTCGTCGATCTTATCGATGGCAACGGTGGCTTGAGGCGAGGTCTAACCGATCCTTCTCGCGAAGCGGAACAGCGCGCCGGTATTGCCCGCGCAGTTTTGAGCGGCAAGGTTTCAGAAGGCGCTCTCAACGTCGTTTCTGCAGCTGCAGAGGCACGCTGGAGCTCCGAGCGAGACCTGGCAGATGCTCTTGAAAAAACTGCCGTGACCGCGATTGCGATGTCAGCTGAGCAGCGCGGCGGTGCAGATGCACTGGACGCAGTCGTCAACGAACTGTTGACTTTTGTCAACACCGTCAATAGCTCAGCGGAGGCTCAGTCAGCGCTAGCTGACAGCAGGGCAAGCAAAGAAGCACTCAAGAAGCTCGCCGTTAATCTTGGTGGTCAGGTTACCACTGAAGAGGGCAAGCTTCTGCTCGAACGAGTTGGCTCAGCGACTCGCGGTAGCACCGCAGCTCGCCTGGCTAATGAGTTTGTTGAAATCATCGTCAAGCGTCAAAACCGTTGGATTGCACGAGTAACTGCCGCTGAGGCACTCTCAGCTGAGCAAATTGCTAAGCTGCAGGGTTCACTCAACACAACCTACGGTAAGGACCTAAAGCTCGATATCACTGTCGATCCTTCGGTTCTGGGCGGTCTGCGTGTTCAGGTAGGGGACGAGGTCATTGATGGCACTCTTTCAACCCGCCTAGCAGATCTCAGCCGATCCTTCGCATAGGCAGTGTGACAAACCGTTTACGACGGTGATTTAGAAGATACATAAGGCAGTAGCGAGTTCCCGTTCATCCACTGATGGCGGGCGGGAACCTACGTCTTGCAAGTTTAGATGGACGCACCCATTCAGTGCAGACCATCAACCAATTAGGAGAGCAGGGACATAAGATGGCCGATTTGACCATCAATGCCGATGATGTCCGTAACGCGCTGAACGAATTCGCAGCGTCTTACGAACCCGGCAATGCAGAGCGCGTAGAGGTGGGTCGTGTTGCATCAGCATCCGACGGCATCGCACGCGTCGAGGGTCTTCCCTCAGTAATGGCTAACGAGCTTCTTCGCTTCGAAGATGGCACCCTTGGCCTGGCACAGAACCTTGATACCCGCGACATCGGTGCAATCGTCCTAGGCGACTTCACCGGCATCCAAGAAGGCCAGGAAGTTCACCGCACCGGTGAAGTTCTGTCCGTACCCGTAGGCGACGCCTACCTGGGTCGTGTCGTTGACCCCCTGGGCAACCCCATCGATGACCTGGGCGAGATTGAAGCTGAAGGCCGCCGTGCCCTGGAACTTCAGGCACCTGGAGTTACCGCGCGTAAGTCAGTGCACGAGCCCCTCCAGACCGGTCTCAAGGCTATCGACGCCATGATTCCCATTGGTCGTGGACAGCGTCAGCTCATCATTGGTGACCGCCAGACCGGTAAAACTGCCATCGCAGTTGATACCATTCTGAACCAGAAGGATAACTGGGAAACCGGTGACCCTAACAAGCAGGTTCGTTGCGTTTACGTAGCAATCGGCCAGAAGGCTTCGACCATCGCGGCCGTCCGTGAAACCCTGAAGCAGAAGGGCGCGCTGGATTACACCACCATCGTCGCTTCTCCTGCATCAGATGCAGCAGGCTTCAAGTACTTGGCACCTTACACCGGTAGCGCCATCGGCCAGCACTGGATGTATGGCGGCAAGCACGTTCTCATCATCTTTGATGATCTCTCAAAGCAGGCAGAAGCTTACCGTGCGGTTTCACTTCTGCTCCGCCGCCCGCCGGGCCGCGAGGCTTACCCCGGCGACGTCTTCTACCTCCACTCGCGTTTGCTCGAGCGCTGTGCAAAGCTCTCAGATGAGCTGGGCGCAGGTTCCATGACCGGCTTCCCGATCATCGAAACCAAGGCTAACGATGTTTCGGCCTTCATTCCCACCAACGTCATCTCCATCACCGACGGCCAGATTTTCTTGCAGTCAGACCTGTTCAACGCTAACCAGCGTCCCGCAGTCGACGTAGGTATTTCTGTTTCCCGTGTGGGTGGCGCAGCACAGACCAAGGCAATGAAGAAGGTCTCCGGTACCCTCAAGCTTGACCTTGCTCAGTACCGCGCAATGGAAGCATTCGCTATGTTTGCATCCGACCTGGACGACGCTTCAAAGGCTCAGTTGACCCGCGGTGCTCGCCTGACCGAGCTGCTGCGTCAGCCCCAGTACACTCCTTACGCGGTTGAAGATCAGGTTGTTTCCATCTGGGCTGGCACCAATGGCTACCTGGACGATGTAGAAGTTTCTGACGTCCTGCGCTTTGAAACAGAATTCCTGGATCACTTGCGCCGTTCAACCTCCGTTCTGCAGGACATTGCAGCTAGCGGCAAGCTTGAAGACGAAACCGTCAACGCTCTGAAGACTGCCGTCGCAGACTTCAAGGCCGGTTTCCGTTCAGAGGGCTCAAGCCACCTGGTTGAGGCTGGTCACGAGGAGCACAAGCCACTCGTAGACGGTGACGTCTCACAGGAAATCATCGGTTAGCGATTTACCCGAGTTTTGTTGGTGCTCATCTCTTCTATGAGCTGAGCACCATCAAAGCAGGGAACGAAAGGAATCTATATGGGAGCCCAGATTAGGGTTTACCGCCAAAAGATTACTTCAACATCGTCTATGAAGAAAATCTTCAAGGCGATGGAGATGATCGCGACCTCACGTATCAGCAAAGCGCGTAAGAGTTCAGAGGCAGCAAGCCCCTACGCTAACGCGCTGACCAAGGCTGTCACCGCCATTGCTACCCAGCATCACATTGAGCACCCGCTACTTGCATCTGGTAGCAAAGGCAGTAGTGGCCGTTCAGCGGTACTGGTTCTGACCAGCGACCGCGGTCTTGCTGGCTCCTACTCATCCTCCGTCCTTAAAAAAACTGAGGGGCTCATTGAGAAGCTCCGCGGTGAAGGGCGCGAGGTCAAGCTCTACCTCATGGGGCGAAAGGCAAAGTCCTACTTTGACTTCCGTGAACGTGAGTACGAGCAGGCGTGGGAAGGCAACACCGATAACCCCAACGTGGAGATGGCTGTAGCTGCCCGCGATGCCATTCTTTCAGCCTTTGAAAGCGGCGAGGTAGATGACCTTCATATCGTCTACACCGAGTTCGTTTCAATGGTGACCCAGGAAACCCGCGTTCTGCGCCTGCTACCTATCGTGGTAGCTGACGCTCGCGCTCTGGGGGAAGAAATTGTTCCCGGTGAACACCTTGAGAACGATCAGTTCGAACAGAATTCAGTCTTTGAATTCGAACCGAACCCTCAGGAAGTACTCGATGAACTTCTGCCCCGTTACGTCGCTTCTCGAATTTACGCTTGCCTCCTTGAGGCCGCAGCGTCTGAACTTGCTTCACGCCAGCGGGCGATGAAGTCCGCAGGTGACAACGCTGACGATCTCATCAAGAAGTACACTCGCCTGATGAACAACGCTCGCCAGGCTGAGATTACTCAGGAACTGAGCGAAATTGTTGGCGGCGCGGACGCACTCGCCTCCTAAACTTCGAAGACAACTTTTCCACGCTCTACACAAGTAAGTGAGAACAATGACTGCAACTCTGAACGAATCGGCTGCACAGCCGACTCAGGGCGCAACCGGTCGTATTGCTCGCGTTATCGGCCCCGTCGTCGACGTTGAGTTCCCTGCCGGCCAGGTACCTGACATTTACAACGCGCTGACCGCTGACCTTACCCTCAACGGCACCACCCGCAAAATCACCTTCGAGACTGCTCAGCACCTCGGTGATTCGCTGGTACGCGCAATTTCGCTCCAGCAGACTGACGGCCTCGTGCGCGGTCAGGCTGTAGTGGATACCGGTGCTCCTATCTCCGTCCCAGTGGGCGACGGCGTTAAGGGCCACATCTTCAACGTTCTGGGCGATGCCCTGGACGTATCCAATGATGAGATCAAGGCTGACACCTACTGGCCTATCCACCGTTCTGCTCCCAACTTCGCTGACCTTGAAGGTTCAACCGAAATGCTGGAGACCGGTATTAAGTCCATCGACCTTCTGACCCCCTACATTAAGGGCGGTAAGATCGGTCTGTTCGGTGGCGCCGGCGTTGGCAAGACCGTTCTGATTCAGGAAATGATTACGCGTGTTGCTCGAAACTTCGGTGGTACCTCAGTGTTCACCGGTGTTGGCGAGCGTACCCGCGAAGGTAATGACCTCTGGGTTGAAATGGAAGAGGCAGGTGTCCTCAAAGACACCGCCCTCGTATTCGGCCAGATGGACGAACCCCCTGGAACTCGTCTGCGCGTAGCACTGACCGGTCTGACCATGGCGGAGTACTTCCGCGATGTTCAGAACCAGGACGTTCTGCTCTTCGTTGATAACATCTTCCGTTTCACCCAGGCAGGTTCAGAAGTTTCAACCCTTCTGGGTCGTATGCCTTCTGCAGTGGGCTACCAGCCCAACCTGGCAGATGAAATGGGTCTGCTGCAGGAACGTATTACCTCAACTCGTGGTCACTCCATTACCTCGATGCAGGCTATCTACGTACCCGCGGATGACTACACTGACCCCGCACCCGCGACCACCTTCGCGCACCTCGATGCGACCACTGAGCTCTCACGTGAAATCGCTTCACGCGGTCTCTACCCCGCAATCGATCCGCTGACCTCGACCTCACGTATTCTGGACCCCCAGTACATCGGTCAGGATCACTACGATACTGCGATTCAGGTCAAGGCAATTCTGCAGGAAAACAAGGAACTCCAGGATATCATCGCGATTCTTGGTGTGGACGAACTTTCCGAAGAGCAGAAGGTCGTTGTTTCCCGTGCCCGCCGTATCGAGCAGTTCCTCTCACAGAACACCTACACTGCTAAACAGTTCACCGGTGTTGAGGGTTCAACCGTTTCGGTGAAGGAGACCATCGAATCATTCCAGATGATCTGCCGCGGCGATGTAGACCACATCCCCGAGCAGGCCTTCTACAACATCGGTGGTATGGACGACGTTATGCGCCGTTACGAGGAACTCAAGGCACAGTCTGGAGCCAAGTAATCATGGCACTCAAAGTAGAAGTCGTTTCACGCCAATCGGTCGTGTGGGCTGGCGAAGCGAAGTACCTACGTGCTCGCACCGTCAACGGTGACATCGGCATCATGCCCGGTCACATCCCCACCATGGCTCTTCTAGCTGAAGACGGCGAACTTCTTATCGAGTCGGTTACCGGCGAGAAGAAGGTGACCCGCCTGCACGAAGGTTTCTTGACCGTTTCAAACGATCGAGTCACCATCGCAGCTAAGCACGCGACCATTTAGGTTGCACAAAAGCCGGGCTTCCCCACGCATGTGGGGAAGCCCGGCTTTTGTTTTTAATGCCATCAGAGCAAAAAGCTTTCTGAAGGGTGGGCTAGTTGCAACCCAATCACTAAAAGAGGCGGGACTCCACATCATCCACCCCGCGCATAGCGTCATAGTCAAGGGATACGCAGCGAATGCCCCTGTCCTCAGCCAGCGTGCGAGCTTGAGGCTTAATACGCTGCGCGGCAAAAACACCCTGTACTGGAGCCAGCAGAGGGTCACGGTTAAGAAGTTCAAGGTAGCGAGTTAGCTGCTCAACACCGTCAATATCGCCCACACGCTTGAGCTCAACAGCAACGGAAACTCCCGAGGCGTCTTTAGCGAGGATATCAACGGGACCAATGGCGGTGGGGTACTCGCGGCGAACCATGCGGTAGCCCGAGCCTAAGAGCTCAATCTGATCAGATAGCAGGCGCTGGAGGTCAGCTTCAACACCGTCTTTAATGAGCCCGGGGTCACTGCCCAAGTCATGGCTCATTTCGTTGATCTTCTCGAAAACTCTAATCACCAAGCGGTCATCGGTTTTAGCCGCCTGTACCGTCCAGAGCTCACAGACATCACTGTCCAGCTCATCGGCTAAGGAGGTGCTGTCTATTTCAACTCGGTCGGCAATGTGTAGGCGAGCAGGTGGGCTCATCCAGTTCAGCGGCTTGTAGGAACCGCCATCCGAGTGAATAAGCACTGACCCGTCATTCTTCACCACCAAGAGGCGGGTGGCGCGGGGCAGATGAGCAGAAAGTCTACCCATATAATCAACAGAACAATCAGCAAATACTAAACGCACCGTACCACTCTAGCACCCGGGTCTAGGCCTTCAGCCTACTGGCCCACAATCCGTGAGAAAATAGTGAGCATGCCCCGTAAAGCCCACCCCGCATCCCGCAAAAATAATTCTGGCCCTGTTCCCAGCAAATGGCAGAAAGCTCGCCCCCCGGGGCGGGATATCTCGCGCATCTTAGACCCTGCACCCTACATCGAGAAGGCAGGGGATGGAGAGTGGTTCGTTCAGTACATTCCTTCAGTCAACGCTGTCAAGACCTATAAGTGTCCCGAATGCAAACGTTCCATTATCCCAGGTACCGCTCACCTGGTGGTCTGGCAGCAAGATCACATCTTTGGTAAACAAAGAGCCATCGAAGAGCGGCGCCACTGGCATAAACATTGCTGGGAGACGCGCAGACTCTGGTAGAAGCTCTTCCTTCTGTAGACCTAGAGGGTGTCTTGGCGGGGGATGAGCACTTCGCGGAGCAAGATGAGCAAGGACGCGGCAACGGGGATAGCAATAATGGCGCCGAGTACACCCCAGAGGGCGGCACCGGCTGCCACAGCGATGACGGCCACCCCACCCGGCACAGCTACGGCTTTGCTCATAATTCGCGGAGAAATGAAGTATGCCTCGATCTGCAAGTAGACCAAGTAGGGGATCAAAAAGAAGACAGCAGTCTGCCAGCTTTCTAGAAGAGCTACTAGCGATACAAGGGCTGCGGCGCTCACCCCACCCACCAGGGGAATGAAGGCAAGGATAAGCACAAAGAGCATGAGCAAGTGGGGGAAGGGCACTCCCACTAGAAGCATCACTACTAGGGCGAAGGACGCATTACAGACCGCTACCACCGCCTGACCTGAGACGTACTGGCCAACTGAGCTGGTAATTTTCTCTGTGAGGTCTGCCACCCTTTCCCGTTTGGATGCAGGAGCTAAACGAACTCCCCAGGCCTTGATTGTGGGCAGCGAAGCCAGGACGTAGCCCGATAAAAAGAGAACAATGATAGTGCCGGTGAGAAATTCTGCCAGAGTGGAACCTGCATTGATGAGCGAATTAAAAAAGCTACTCATCACTGAAGAATCAGCCGTGATATCGGCAAAGAACTTATCGACCTCAGCATCGACTGCTGTGCGAATGTTATAGCGGCTATCGAGCCCCTCAAAGAAATCTGAGTTGAGGAAGTTTTCGAACTGTTGGGGGAAGCCGTTGATGAAAGTAATAGCCTGGCGGGCAATCACCGGTATCACCCAGAAAATGATAGCTGAAAGGAAGGCTGTAAAGGCAAGGAACACGGTGCCTACACCGAAGCCCCGGGGGATCCCGAGCTTTTCTAGCTTTCTCACCATGGGGTCAAGGCCCAAACCAATAAAGACAGCTCCTGTTAGCCAGCCCGCTAGAGCCCCAACGTTGATCATCAGGTAGTAGCAGAGCAAGGCAAAGCCCACTCCCACTGTCACCATAAACCCAAAATAAATGGGGTTGGTGATGTGCCGAGCTTTGCCATCTGGAACACGAGCTGATCTTGACCAACGGGGTTGCTCACCGGTGCCGATATCTTCAGTTTCTACCGTGGTGGGCTCATCGGGTAGCACAAAGCGGTGCCGGGGGAGAGCCCCTGGAATCACTGGGAGCGTGAACCATTCTTGCTGTGCTTCAGCACCCGAACCAGATATTGGAAAATCACTCTTCGGTGATCTCTGGGAAGAAGCTCTGCGATTTAAAAAACGCAAACGGCGGGGACGCGGAATTTTTGGCATGGGCTATTTTCGTAACTGGTAAGGCTGGTTTTCTACCACTGTATACCTGATTCAGCCTTAGGCTAGAAAAAACCCGCTGGGGTGGGCATACCCTGATTTGTTTGGCACCATGGAGTACAGAATCTAGCTTTAATCAGGAGACCACCATGAGCACCGCTAACAACGAATTTTCTGCAGAACACCTTCCCGCCTCTGTGCGTAATGCCCCGGAATTAAGTGTTTCTCTACAAGATCAGAACGGCTCGCTAGCTCCTTCTGAGGCACTAGCAGCGGGAGAACCCAGCTGGCGCGTGGATGTAACGGACGCTGAGAGCTTCCAGCAGTTGGTGCAGCTTTCCAATCAGGGTGCCGTAATTTTTGCCCTGTGGGCACCGCACTCACCAGCATCGGTCTCGATGCTAGAACAGGCGGAGGCACTCGTTAATTCTGCGGGTGGCAATCTTCTGCTGGCAGCTGTAGATATCACCAAAGCACCTGAAATTGGGCAGGCTTTTCAAATTCAGGGTGTGCCAGCGGCGGTAGCAATCATTGGTGGTCGCCCAGCCCCGCTCTTCAACGGCCCTGTTGACACTGAGGCGTTGACGGACGTCCTGGGACAGGTGCTTCAACTGGCTGCTCAACAGGGTCTCCGTGGGGGGTTTGAACCGGTGGTATCTGAAGAGGAAAAGCCCCTGCCGCCTCTGCATGCGGAGGCAATTGATGCCCTTGACCGAGGGGATTATGCCGCTGCTACTTCGGCCTACACCCGTGCACTCAACGAGAACCCCGCAGACTCTGATGCCAAGATTGGTCTAGCACAGGTGCATCTTCTGGAACGCGTAGCTGGGCTGAATCTCGCTGATGAGCGTGAGAAGGCTGCTGCTGACCCCACTGATGTGCAGGCGCATCTCAATGTGGCTGATCTCGATATAGCTGGTGGGCACGTTGAGGACGCTTTTGCGCGCTTGCTGCGCCTCTTTAAAGCCGTTGATACTGAAGCTAAAACTTCGGTGCGCGAACGTTTGCTGGAGTTGTTTACAGTGGTAGGTTCCAGCGACCCCCGCGTTACTAAAGCCCGGTCAGCTCTAATGACTGCCCTGTTCTAGATTCACACGGCTATAGAATATCGATAAGCCGAAAAAACGATAATCCCCCTGACGGGGGAGGGAATTAGTGCGCTGTTTCACTACTATGGAGGGTATGAGTGAAGAAAACTTTCCCCACAGCGCTGTTCCAGCTCACGATGAATCGTTACAGCAACCCGTTGCACATGCCCAGGTAGCTTCGCAGATAACGGACAACATCGTAGATGCTGAGGTAGCTCCCCAGAGCCAAGGAACCCCAGCACTCGATATACGGTCTCTGGTCAAGATTTTTGACCAAAGAGCTGTCGTTGATGGAATTAACCTGACCGTTCCCCGCGGCTCGTTTTACGGGCTGGTGGGGCGCAATGGGGCGGGTAAGACCACCTCTCTCTCTATGGCTACCGGTATGCTCAAACCTACCCAGGGCCAGGTGCTCATTGGCGGGGCAGACATCTGGGCGCAGCCGCTGGACGCTAAACGTAAGGTGGGGGTGCTACCAGATAGCGTCCACCTCTTCGATAAATTGACCGGTGAGCAATTGATCACTTTCGCCGGTCGGCTTCATGGGTTAGATCGGCAAACAGTGGCTCATCGTACCCGTGACCTGCTAATAGCCATGGACCTCACCGGGGCTGCAGGCCAACAGGTCGCTGACTACTCAGCCGGTATGACCAAAAAAGTGGCCCTAGCGTGCGCCATGATTCATGCGCCGCAACTGCTGGTACTTGACGAGCCCTTTGAAGCGGTGGACCCTGTTTCAGCATCGAATATTCAAGACATATTGCGAGCCTATGTGGCTGGCGGAGGTACGGTTATTATTTCCTCCCACGTCATGGATCTAGTGCAGCGTCTATGCGATCATGTTGCCATCATGGATAAGGGCCGCATTCTTGCTTCAGGCACGGTGGATGAGGTCAGAGCAGGGCAGAGCCTTGAAGAACGATTTGTTAGCCTGGTCGGTGGCAGAGTGGTGTCGGAGGGTATTTCATGGTTGCAGTCCTCCTAAAACTCAAATGTGCCAATTTCGCTGCCCTTTTCACCAGCAAAAATGTGTGGGTGATCGTCGGTGTAGCCTTCGGAGGTCTCTACGCACTGGGCGCAGCCTTTGGACTGGGGGCTTTGGGCCTTACCGTTGATAAAACCTGGTCCCTCACTTTTATGGTGCTGTTTGCTACCGTACTTTCCCTAATCTGGTGGATTGTACCTCTGGTAGCGGCGGCCGCCGACGCGACCCTGGACCCTGAGCGTCTGGCACCCTACCCCTTGACTGCTCCCCAGCTTATGGGCGGGCAGATGCTGGGAGCTTTCGTGGGAATCCCCGGAGCAGTCACCCTTATGATGAGTCTGGCCGCGGCCACGTCGCTGACCAGCACCGGCTGGGCCCTAGCCTTCTACCCGCTTTCACTGGTGCTGGGTTTAGCGCTAGTTGTGGTGGTATCGCGCCTGATTACACAGCTTTCTATCCCTATGAGAGCCCGCCGCGGTGTCACTAATCTTCTCACCATTATTAGCTTTAGCATTTTGGTCATGCTGGGCCCCATCATGATGGGTGCAGTCACTGGGCTCTATTCAATGATTGACCGGCTACCCACGGTGGTTTCCTCCCTGCAATGGACACCTTTCGCGGCTCCCTGGGCGGTGGCTGTTCATGCAGGGCAGGGGCACTGGGGCACAGCCGGTTTACTGGTACTTATTAGCCTGGTCTACCTGGCTCTTGCCTGGGCGATGTGGCGACGTGCAATGGAAAAGACCATGGCTAACGTCGGGGCATTAACCCCCCATAAGGCCGCTACCATCTCAGAGGCGGGCAAGCTTGGCTTAATGGGGCTCTTCCCTGACAAGCCCAGATGGGCTATTACAGCTCGTGTTCTCCATATGATGTTCAAGGACACCCGGTGTAACCTCAATATCCTGATGGTGCCCCTCTTTTATACGATGTTCATTTTTATGGGCACCTCCATGCCTTCTTCAGAAACGGGCAGTAATATCATCGGGCAGTTCTTCCTGACAGTCTTTCTACCAGCTTTTGCCGGCTATATCTTTGCCTACCTAATTTCCTATGAAAATACCGCCTTCTCCATGCATGTGCTGGCACCCCTACGCGGGATTGAAGACCGACTGGGGCGACTCTATGCCATGCTCATGATTTATCTGCCCCTGCTGGTCATTGGTAGCTTGATCTATGTACTGGTGGTGAGCCAGCAGACGGTTTACCTTGCTCCGATTATGTTGACCACGGTTGGGGTTTTCTTCGTGAGCTTAGGTGTCTCCGCGTTATCGGATATGTATTTCTCGGTTCCGGCACCTCCGCCCGGCTCCAGTCCCTGGAAAACACCTAAACAGCCCGATGGTTTTGCGAAGGCACTTGTCCGTGGTCTGATCATGTTCATCCCTATGGTGCTCTCTTTCCCCGGCGGGGCAGGGCTACTGGCCCAAGAAATCACAGGGAACCCTCTGTGGGGATGGCTCGGTGGTGGTGCCATGCTCATACTTGGCCTCATCATCTTGATTCTGGGGATCAAGCTAGGGTCACGTCGCTTTGAGCAACATGCGGCAGATGCGTTGCAGCGTGTTGCCCGCTTCGGCTAACAGGGCTAGTAGCTCCATTACACTAGGAAGAAACCCACGAAAGGAAAGCCATGTCCTCCATTCCCGGAATCGAAGATCCCTTCCCCGAAACCCAACGAACCGGTGGCACAGCACTACTAGAACGCGAAGAAGTTCAGGACGTTGAACCAGGTGATCACGAACGTTTCTCCCACTATGTCCGCAAAGAAAAGATCATGGAATCAGCCCTCACCGGAAAGCCGGTCAGAGCTCTGTGTGGCAAAAAATGGACACCGGGCCGTGATCCCGAAAAATTCCCGGTCTGCCCAGAGTGCAAGGAGATCTACGAAGGTCTAGCACCGGGGCAAGACGACAACTAAAACCCTACCTGTAGCAGGGGCGCTTCCCCCATTGCGCCCTTGCTACACTCATGCGCAGGTACCTTTGCCAGCCGTCCCCTGATAGGTTGGTAACGATCTACAATGTGGCGGGGCGCACTGTCACCGCTGAACTATCTGTCATCACAGCACCTTAACGACTCAAGGCAGATAGAAACTTATCGGCGTGACCAAGCCGGTAATTTTTCTAGCCCCATTCCTGACCGAATGGGGCTAAACTTTTCTGGTGCCCCTTTGGGCACAGCGTCATTGCAAGGGAAGGGACTCACCATGTCAGATGCACAGCCCACACTCTTTGGAGAAGGCTCAGCACCTCTACCCCCGGCCTATCCTGACCGAGCGGCTTGGGGCACAGCGCCTAAACTGCGTGCCTGGCAGTCAGAGGCAATGACAAAATATTTTGCTGAGAACCCGCGGGACTTCATGGCGGTGGCGACCCCCGGTGCGGGTAAGACAACTTTTGCCCTCACCGTAGCGAAAGAGCTCTTCAACCGCGGCACTATCAACCGTATGACCGTGGTGGCTCCCACCGATCACCTCAAGCGTCAGTGGGCGGATGCCGCTGCGCGAGTGGGTATCTCCATTGACCCCAACTTTAAGAACTCAGACGGCACCACGGGCCGGGGCTATCAGGGCGTAGCTCTGACCTACTCCCAGGTTGCTAACAAACCCATGCTGCACAGGGCACGCACCGAAAATGGCCGCACCCTGGTCATCATGGATGAAATTCACCATGCAGGTGATGCCCTCTCATGGGGTGACGGTCTGCGCGAGGCCTTTGAACCGGCCACCCGCCGTCTGGCCTTGACCGGTACACCCTTCCGCTCAGACACATCAGCTATTCCTTTTGTGCAGTATGAAGAGGACAAAGAGGGCATCCGCCGCTCTACATCTGACTACTCCTACGGCTATGGCCCAGCTCTTAAAGACCACGTGGTGCGCCCGGTCATTTTCATGGCCTACTCAGGCCAGATGCGCTGGCGCACCAGCGCCGGCGAAGAAATGGCGGCCAACCTAGGGGAGGGCTTCACCAAGGACGTGACCGCCCAGGCCTGGCGTACTGCCCTCAACCCTGAGGGCGAATGGATCCCTACCGTGCTCTCGGCTGCTGATAAACGTCTAACACAGGTGCGTCGCACCGTACCGGACGCCGGTGGGCTAGTCATCGCTACCGACCACGCTGACGCACGCGCCTATGCTGCCCAGCTACAGAAAATTACGGGAGAAAAGCCAGCCCTCATTCTCTCCGATGACAAAGAAGCCTCCAATAACATTGAGGCTTTCAGCGAGGGAATGGCTCGCTGGATGGTGGCGGTCCGCATGGTATCCGAAGGCGTGGACGTACCCCGTCTAGCCGTGGGCGTCTATGCCACCTCAACCAGCACACCGCTCTTCTTTGCCCAGGCGATTGGACGTTTTGTGCGCTCGCGTAAGCGCGGCGAAACCGCCTCGGTTTTCCTGCCCTCGGTTCCCCAGCTCATGATGCTAGCCAACGAGATGGAAGCTGAACGCGATCACGCCTTGGATCGAAAAGGCTCCAATGACGAGCCAGCAGACCCGCTCAACGAGGGCCTGGACGACCACCTCATTGAAGAAGCCAACCGTGAAGAAGTAGCTTCGGATCAGCTAACGCGCGGCAGATTTGAGGCTATCGGTTCTCAGGCTTCCTTCCACGGTGTACTCTTTGACGGCAGTGAATTTGCTTCTGGCGGTCTTGAAGTGGGGTCAGACGAAGAACAGGACTTCCTGGGCATACCTGGGCTACTGGACGCCGACCAGGTGGGCACTCTTCTGCGTGCACGCCAGCAGGATCATGCCTCCAGGCGTCCTGCCACCAGCGCGCCGCAGGTGGTGGACCACCGTCAGCTCAAGGACCTGCGTAACCAGCTCTCTAAGAATGTTGCTGCTTGGGCTGCCCGCACCGGCAAACCCCACGGTTCCATTCATAACGAGCTGCGCCGTATGTGCGGTGGCCCCGCCGTCGCTCAGGCATCAGCCGAGCAACTCCAAGCCCGTCTTGAAAAACTGCAGGATTGGTTCGTGGGCAGAAAGTAAGCGAGGGCTCGCCTAGAAAGTTTTCGCCCAGAAGGGGGTAGAAACAAGTAGTTTTTAACCCCTTCTGGGCGAAATTTTTTTGATGCTCTGAACTGCCTACAGAACTTCGGTGACCGTCACGCCGGCATCCTCTAGTTCGTCAACGGCGTCGTCCTGTCCCTCTTCAGAGACCGGCGCGGTGAGATCCAGGAGCACTCGTGTCTCGTAGCCAGCGTCCACAGCATCGAGGGCAGTTGCCTTGACGCAGAAATCGGTGGCGATGCCCACCACGTCAACATCGGTGATTTCGTGTTCCTGTAACCAGTCATCCAGAGAAAGCTTGGGGGTTTCATCCTCAACTGCTGCTCCGGCCTCGCGCTCACCGGTCATGACCGAGTTCTCGGGTGCCAGTAACCCTTCAAACCCAGAGTAAGCGGCCTCAAAGGCACCCTTACGGAAGAATGCTTCGATGTAGTCGGTATCCAAATTTTCGTGAGTATCAGCGCCACGGCTCTCGGCTACACAGTGACGAGGCCAAGAGGTCTTGTAATCCGGGGTATCAGAGAAGTGGTCGCCCGGGTTCACATGCCAGTCCAGGGTAGCCACGATTGCCTCGTAGTCACTATGACGGGTTTCTACATACTCGCTAATCAGCGCAGCAACTTCGGCGCCGCGCTCGGTGGCCAAACTACCACCTTCACAAAAGTCGTTCTGAACATCAACAATAATAAGTGCTTTGGGCATGGGTGCTCCTTACGCCAGAGAATGAATCTACTAGTTTAGCTGTTCACAAATTCGGTGGGAATCACGGGGTCGCCGGGTGAAAGGCGGGTTGCGGCAACAGGCAACTCAGTGAGGGAACGGGCATGACGCTCAGAGGCTCTGCGCACCCCTTCGGCACCGGTGAAACCCGGTTGAACGGCGCCGTCCACCACCAGGTCAACCATGAGATCGCGGTCGTTGGAGTCAGCCGGGGCAGTGATATCAACACCAATGACCTCAGCCGTTGCCCTGCCTTTAGCGTTGAGCCTGCGGACTGCGCTCTTCTGACCACCGATAGAGGCTTTACCCGAGGATGCTTTAGCCACGGGCTCCATAACACCTTCGCTGTTTTCACGCAGTACTACCTTATAGACCATAGACGAGGTGGGAACACCTGAGCCGGTAACCAGTTTGGTGCCCACACCGTAGGCATTGACGGGCGCAGCGGCCAGTGAAGCAATGGCGTACTCATCGAGATCGCTGGTCACGGTAATGTTGGTACCGGTGTTTCCCAGCGAATCCAGTAGCTCTCGCACGTACTGAGCCTGTGCTACCAGATCACCGGAGTCCAGGCGAACGCCGCCCAGCTCCGGGCCAGCTAGCTCCACGGCAAGGCGCACAGCCTTTTCAACGTCGTAGGTATCAACGAGCAAGGTGGTGTCCTTGCCCAGGGATTCGAGCTGAGCTTCAAATGCTTCGCGCTCAGAATCGTGCAGCAGGGTGAAAGAGTGAGCGCTGGTGCCGATGGTGTGCAGGCCATAACGCCGGCCAGCTTCAAGGTTAGAGGTGCCAGCGAACCCGGTGATGACGGCGGCGCGGGCAGCTGCTACGGCTGCTTCTTCGTGGGCTCGGCGGGAGCCCATCTCAAGGCAGGGACGGGTGCCAGCGGCAACGCTCATGCGGGAAGCCGCAGTTGCTACAGCTGAGTCGTAGTTGAAGATGGAGAGAATGAAGGTTTCTAAAATGCAAGCCTCGGCAAAGGTCGCTTCAACTTGCAAAACGGGGGAGTGGGGGAAGAAGATCTCACCCTCAGCGTAGCCTCGGATAGTGCCGGTAAAACGGAAATTTCGGAGGTAGTCCAGGGTCTGCTCGTTCACCACTTTACGGTCAGCAAGAAAATCGATCTCATCGGAGGTGAAGCGAAAGTCGTGCAGCCCTTCTAGGAACCTGCCGGTGCCCGCCAGCACACCGTAGCGGCGTCCGCCAGAGAGCCTGCGGGTAAAGACCTCAAAGACGGTCTTGCGGTGGGCGGCACCTGATGCCAGGGCAGCCTGCAGCATCGTCAGCTCGTAGTGGTCTGTGAAAAGTGCAGTTGAAGAAGTCACGGGCACAAGTTTACCCCCGCCCGGTTCAATCCGTTAGCTGGACCTAGCCGAGCCCTATGATAGATAGGGTTAGTCAGCAACTAATCCATCATAACTTGCCCCCAAGGGAGTGCCTCCGCGAGATGTCCAATCAATATCAGCCGGTTTTATCAACCGCCGGTGCTGAAACCCTGCCTGACCTTGATCATCTTCTTGATGCTGATACCTTCACCGCCCCCGATGTACCCTGGCACGTGCTGGTGTGGAATGACCCGGTTAATTTGATGAGCTATGTAAGTTACGTCTTCCGCTCCTATTTTGGCTATGACCGTGCCAAGGCAGAAAAACTGATGATGACAGTGCACACCGAGGGCAAAGCCACCGTATTTACCGGCAGTAAAGAAGAAGCCGAACGGCACACCTCAGCCCTGCATACCTGGGGTTTGTGGGCAACTTTTGAAAGGGCGGAAAGCTAATGGCACAAGGCTTCAAATCAACACCCAGAGGCTATACCGCCCGCTTTACACCTGAAGAGGTGCAGGTTCTCACCCAGCTCTTTGAAGACGTCGCCCTTACACTCGAGCCCGATGAAGAAGCTGCAACAGACCCGCTTGCTGACCTGGTGGGTATCTCTGAAAATGCCCAGATTCCCACGGACCCTGCCCTGGCCCGTATGTTACCCGTAGCCAGCAATGACCCCGAGATGGCCGATGAGTTCCGCCGTTTTACAGAGCTTTCACTGCGCCGGGGCAAAATAGCTAACCTCAACATGGCAGCTATGGACGCTCGGAGCGGCGACCTAGCGTTGGACGCTGAGCACGCCCATGCCTGGGCAACCGCTCTCAACGATGTACGCCTGACCCTGGCCACCCGGCTTGAACTGAAGACCGAAAAAGACGCCGCTCGCATCAGTCAGATGACCGAGTGGAAGGATGTGGAAACCACTGACCAGTATATGGCCCTGCTCTATAACTTCATTACCTGGCTGCAGGACTCCCTCATGGAAGCTATGCTCAGCCAGCTCGATGATTAGCAGGTAGGACCCTTCCGGCTTCACCCGTCTACCTCCCATTTTTATGGCAAATCTACGCTTATATGACGGGTTAGAGGCGGCCTTGGCGTGATAGTCCACTCAAAAGCGTGTAGGTGAGACCGCCAACCTATTGTTCTCTCTCATTTTTAGCTAATGTCAGGTCACGATGAACGATTCATTCTCAACCCTTCAAACTCCCTGGGGAACTCAGGTGCTAGCAGAACCTCACGCTAGCGCCCCCATTGGTGTGTTCGATTCCGGGGTGGGGGGCTTAACGGTGGCGCGAGCCATTATGGATCAGCTACCCAATGAATCGGTCATCTATGTGGGAGATACCGCCCACGGCCCCTACGGCCCTCTAACAATCGCCCAGGTACGAGCCCATGCGCTCCGTATTATGGATGAGCTGGTCGACTCCGGCGTCAAGCTGCTCGTCATCGCCTGCAATACTGCTTCAGCCGCAGTTCTCAGGGACGCTCGTGAACGCTACACTCGCAAGTACGGCATACAGGTGGTTGAAGTGATTCAGCCGGCTGCCCGCCGTGCCGTAGCAGCTACCCGCAACCGAAAAATTGGAGTTATCGCCACCGAGGCAACCGTGACATCACGGGCTTACGAAGACACCTTCTCTGTCATGAGTGACCTTGAAATTCATTCGGTAGCCTGTCCCCGATTTGTTGAGTTTGTTGAGCGGGGGATTACCTCCGGGCCAGAACTACTCAAAACCGCAGAGGCCTACCTGCAACCGCTGAAGGACGCCGGTATAGACACCCTAGTTCTGGGCTGCACCCACTACCCCCTACTGACCGGCGTTATCTCCTACATCATGGGAGATGGGGTTACCCTAGTTTCTTCGTCTGAAGAATCGGCTAAGGATGTCTACAAGGCGCTCTTGAAAGCCGGGCTAGAACGCCCCACCGACTTGCCGGCGTCCCACGAATTTCTTGCCACCGGCGAAACCGACACCTTTGAACACCTTGCCCGGCGCTTCCTGGGCCCAGAGGTAGCCAGGGTTAGCCATACCGAATCGGTCGCTGAGCGCTTTCCCACCGGTTCCCTGTCCATCGTGCCGCCGGCCCTCCCAACTCCTACCATATCGATCGACAATAACCTCGATCGCACCGCTGACTAGAAAGACCGCCTTATGCGTTTAACTGTTATTGGTTGCACCGGCTCCTTCCCGGGCCCCAACGCCGCAGCTAGCTGCTACATGGTCTCGACTATTGATGACCTGGGCAAGACCTGGCGCATCATCATTGATATGGGCAACGGCGCTCTGGGCACCCTGCAGACCCACATCAACCTTGAAGATATTGACGCTATCTTGGTATCCCACCTGCACCCCGATCACTGCATCGACCTTTCGGGGCTTCACGTGGCGATTAAATGGGACCCCAAGGGCTGGTCAAAGGGACCGATTCCGCTCTACGGCCCCAGCGACATCCACCAGTACCTGGTTAACACCCACGGGTTACCCCTGGACCCCGGAATGCACACCGAATTTGAATTCCACGAGTGGGCCAACTACAAAGAAGTAAAAATTGGGCCCTTTACCGTTACCCCTCACACCGTAGTTCACCCGACCAAGGAGCCCTACGCCTTGCGTCTAGAGTGCGAGACCTCTGAGGGTAAGACCGTGCTGACCTACTCGGGAGACACCGACAGCTGCATTGGCCTGATTGAAGCCGCTAGGGGCGCTGACCTCTTCCTCTGCGAAGCAGCCTACCAGGAGGGGCGCGATGACGCCCTGCGCGGCATTCACCTGACCGGCAAGCGTGCCGGTGAAACCGCCCGAGAAGCCGGTGTGCGCAACCTCCTGCTAACTCACCTGCCGGTGTGGAACGACCCAGAGACCGCGCTCGCAGAAGCTAAAGAAGTTTTTGATGGCCCGGTCAGCGTGGCCGAAGAATCTGCCACCTACCGTGTCAACCCCCGCCGCAGCCCAGAAGAATATGCTGCGAACCCCAAAACCACCACCCTTGAAGTGGTCTCGCGGCACCGCATCCGCTAGGTTGAAACCCTAAGATAATCACTCTCAATTCTGCAAAAAACTGCAGGAGGTATAGGCTAAAGCCATGACTGATAACACGGCAATCACCATCGTTCGAGCAGACGGCCGCACCGTTGACCAGTTGCGCCCCATCACCATTACACGCGGCTGGTCCAAGAACGCTGAAGGCTCAGCGCTGATTGAATTTGGCAACACTCGTGTGCTCTGTACCGCTTCGCTCACCGAAGGCGTGCCCCGCTGGCTCAAGGGCGAGGGTAAAGGCTGGGTAACTGCCGAGTACGCCATGCTCCCCAGGGCTACTAATACCCGTAATTCCCGTGAGTCTGTCAAAGGCAAGGTGGGTGGCCGCACCCACGAAATTTCACGTCTTATTGGTCGTTCTTTGCGCGCAATCATTGACACCAAAGAGCTGGGCGAAAACACCATCGTCCTGGATTGCGACGTCCTGCAGGCAGATGGTGGCACCCGTACCGCTGCTATTACCGGAGCTTACGTGGCTCTGGCAGATGCCATTAGTTGGGCTAAATCTAAGGGCATTATTCCTGCCAAAGCCCAACCGCTCACCGGCTCTGTTTCAGCTATCTCAGTGGGTATTATCGACGGCGTCCCCATGCTTGATTTACCCTACGTTGAGGATGTCCGCGCTGAGACCGATATGAACGTGGTCGTTACCGGTGACGGTAAATTTGTTGAAGTTCAGGGGACCGCTGAAGGTGCTCCCTTCGACCGCGAGGAGCTTAACTCCCTGCTAGATCTGGCTTTGGTAGGAACCTACGAACTATCTGAAATCCAGCGTGAGGCTTTGAAGAACTAATGCCAGCCAAAATTGTTTTAGCAACGCATAATGCCGGCAAACTGCGGGAGTTTCGCGAGATTTTGCGCGGAACCATCGACGGGCTGGACGTTGACACCGAAGTAGTCGATGCCGGTGCGGTGGGCGCCCCTGATGTCTTAGAAGACGGCGTCACCTTTGCCGAGAATTCACTGCTCAAAGCCCGTGCAGTAGCCCAAGTAACCGGCCTGATCGCTATCGCTGATGACTCCGGGCTGGCGGTGGATGTTCTTCATGGCGCCCCCGGAATTTTCAGTGCCCGCTGGGCAGGTCAACACGGTGATGACACCGCTAACCTGGAGCTTCTGCTGGCCCAGCTGGCTGATATCAAAGATGAGCACCGCGGTGCCCGCTTTATCTGCGCCGCATCATTGGCCGCCCCCGGAGGGGTTGAGGCAGTAGAACACGGCGAACTTTCTGGCACCCTCTTGCGCGAACCTCGCGGTGAGGGCGGCTTCGGCTACGACCCTATTCTTGCCCCCTCAGCCTTTACCGGTGAATATGCTGGCCTTTCCTGCGCCCAGGTGCCACCTGAAGTTAAGAACGCTATTAGCCACCGCGCTCAAGCCCTGGCGGCTTTGGTGCCTCATATCCGGGCAGCTTTAGCAGGCCACTAACGCACAGAGCAGAAAAGGTTCCCTATGGTAGCGCACCTTGCACAGCTAGAACAGATGAACAGCCTGCCGGTCATCAACGCAGTGATGACCCAGGCTGGTCTCAACATTCCAATGGACCGTTGGGACGTTCGTACCACGGGCTCCGCCCATATCGTGGTCAACATGGGTGGGCAGCTGAGCGTGCGTGTAGCCAAAACCCAACTCACCGGCTACCTGGTAGCTCGGCGCACCGAGATTCTACGCCGCCTACCGCAAAGTCTGCCCTTCACCGTGCCCCGGCCCATCACGCGCGTCATTACCCGCGCGGGGTTTACCGCTGTGGGGCTTACCTGGATTAAGGGCGAACCCCGCGTCCAGGGAGCGGCACCACCCAAACAACTAGTTAAACTGCTCAAAGGTATTCACACCATTGACTGCCGCGGGTACGGGCCGTATCTTGATCACCAGTACGAACACTGGAGGGGTGTAGAAGAGTGGGATACCCACCTGCGTGCCAACGTCGTGCCCCAGTTGCTTACAGGAGCCCAAAAGGTTGCGCTGAGAGCAATTGACTGCGTCCTGGAGCTGCCACCGGTCGAACCTGTACTTATCCACGGTGATTTAGCTGGGCACAATATTTTGTGGAACGGAGATAAGCTGGTCGGTGTTATCGACTGGGACCACGCAACCCTAGGCGACCCTGCCGTTGATCACGCTTCTCTGGGTAATTTCTATGGCTGGGAATCTCTCTCAAAAGCACTTGATGCACCCCAGATAGCCCGTGCACAGAGGGTGGCTGGCCTCTTGCCCCTGCAATCTCTTGCCTACATTATGAAGAATGGTATGGGCGGTGCCATTCAGCGACTAGCTGTTGAACGCGCCGATGAATGGTACCTTGACCACCGCAGTGAAATCCTTGGTTAGCTGACGCCTAACTGTTTCAACCAGTTCTCAAGGACGAGCTCAAGCGCCGGAACCGCATCGAGGGAAGCAAGCGTCTGCGTATTGAAAACATCCTCGGTGTAAAGAGCACCTAGCAGGGTGCCGGTCAGCGCGGCAATTGAATCCGAGTCACCGTCACAACTCACTGCCTGCGCCAAAGCTTTACGTGTAGCGAGCGCCGGACTGCTATCACCATCGGATATTTCCTGTTCTGCACTCAGCAGTAGGTAGGCGGCAAAACCTAAACAGCCGGGGGCTAACCAGAGGTCCCCAAAACTCTCTAGTGTGCGCTCAAGCGGCATACCGCTGTCCACCGATCTCAGCGCGGTCTGCAGGGCAGCTATGGTCAGGGCAGCATCCCCGGGTAGTGCCTGGCTCTGCTCCACTGTGCCCAGCCATTGCAAGACCGCTTCTAGGGCCTGCCGAGCCGGCAAATGGAGGTCGATAGCTTCGTGGGAACCCAGCAGGTGACGCACCAGCAGAGCATAGGCGCTGGCGCTCAGAATAGCGTCGGGGTGCCCGTGGGTCAGAGCTGCAGCATGGGCAGATAGCTTAATGACAGTGGCATCATCTGCCACGGGCAGAAAACCAAAGGGCGCTGATCGGATGAGCGCCCCGGTCCCCAGGGCTTGGGGATTGACGTTCTTAGAGATGAACTGCATTTCACCGGCTGCCAGCGCCGCCAGGGTGGCTTTGCCGGGGCCTCGGGCGACGCTCATGCTGGGCTGGGCATCCAGGGGGCGGGTGAGAGCGAAAGGAGCAGCAGCGGGGTAGGAGTTACCGGTGCTACGGTACCAGCGCAGGTAGGCAAGCCAAATGCAGGCGAGCTCATCGGCTGCCTGACCGTCGTTATTCCATTCCAATACTTCGCTCAGCCCATCTAGGGTGTAGAGGGTTAGCTGGGTATCATCGGAAACCACCAGGGGCTGGGCGGCAAGCGTGTCGAGAAGCTCTAAGGAGTTTTTTACCTTGTACCGTTCAAACATCTCGGTGCGGCTGAGCATTTCAACGGGGTAGCCCAAGGCGTCCCCCGTTGCACCCCCGAGGAGGGCGCCGCGCAGGGCAGCGCGGTAGGCGGGTGAGGTAGCGGAGGGTGCGGGGAAAGCAGAGGTCATAGGCACCAGTGTAGAGCAGAGCTGGCGCGGCTCCCATTAGACTGGGTTTATGCGTATTTTGCACACCTCTGACTGGCACTTGGGCCGCACCTTTCACGGCGTCTCTTTGCACGACACCATGGCTGACCTGCTCGATGAAATGGTGCAGTTGGTGGGCACTGAGGCGGTGGATGTGGTGCTGATTAGTGGGGACGTCTATGATCAGTCGCAGCCCCGCACCGAAACCGTGCGCCTTTTCAGCAAGACTCTGAGCTCCCTGGTGGATGCCGGGGCACAGGTTATTGCTACCAGCGGCAACCACGATTCGGCGGTTCGGCTGGGCTTTGCTTCAGATCTGTTAGCTCATAGCGGAGTGCACCTGGTGACCTCCCAGACCCAGGTGGGCCAGCCTATCCTGCTCCCGATAAAGGGGGGAGAGGTTGCTTTCTACGGCATTCCCTATCTGGAACCACGCCCACTTGCCACTCACTGGAACACCGACATCAGCCACAGCTCCGTACTCACCGAGGCTATGCGTCGAGTGACTGAAAACGTAGCAGAAGTAAAACCTCTGGCCACGGTGGTGCTGGCTCATTGTTTTGCCACAGGGGCCGACCCCTCTGATTCCGAACGTGACATTTCTGTGGGTGGGGCGCTCTCTGTTCCAGCCTCCCTTTTTGAGGCGGCAGACTACACCGCACTAGGGCATCTGCACGGGCGCCAGCGGGTTACCGATACCGTGCGCTACTCTGGCTCCCTCCTGCCTTATTCCTTTAGCGAGCAGAACCACCGCAAGGGCGCCTGGATTATTGATATCGACGAGCAGGGCACGGTCAGCGTGCAGGAGTACACCTGGCGCACCTGCCTCACGGTCAAAAAATTGCGGGGCACTTTTGAAGACATCACCGGTGGTTCCTATGAAGCCTACCGCTCTGCCTTTGTCAGCATTACCCTCACCGACGCGGTGCGCCCGGCGCGTGCTCTAGAGCAGCTCAAAGAGCACTTTGACTACGTGCTTGAACTTTTCTTTGAACCTCAGGGCGTCCAGCATACCGAGCTTCACAGCTACAGCCGCACACGGGAGGCCCGGACTACCTTCGATGTTTGTCAGTCTTTCTATCAGCATGTGCGGGGTCGCGCTCTAGACGAAGATGAGACCGCCTATCTGACCGAGGTTACTGAACTGGCGCGGCTGGCAGGAGCATCAGAATGAGAATCCACAGTTTAGAAATCAACGCCTACGGTCCCTTCCCCGGCACCATTAGCCTGGACTTTAATGAGCTCAACGAAGCCGGTATCTTTCTACTCAATGGTCCTACCGGCTCGGGTAAGTCCTCCATTCTGGACGCCATCTGTTATGCCCTTTACGGTAGTACCTCATCGGGACGAACCGACCTTAAATCCCGCTTCGCCGAGCCTGAGGCACAGCCCTGGGTCAAACTTGAGTGCTCGGTGGCGGGTAAACGTTACCGCATCTTTAGAAGCCCTGAGTACCTGCGCCCCAAAAAGCGCGGGAGCGGGCTCACCCGCGAGCAGGCCAGCGTCACCATTGAGGTCTTTGATGCAAAAGTGGGTAACTGGGAAGAGGACGCCAGCGTCACCCGGCACAAGGACGCCGGGGACTTCATGTACTCGGTCATTGGGCTGACCGCACAGCAGTTCAACCAGGTGATGCTCCTGCCGCAGGGTAAGTTCCAGCAGTTCTTGGTTGCCAAATCAGCAGACCGCGAGGAACTGCTCAAAAAGCTCTTCTCGACCCGAGAATTTGAGCGCATCCAGCAGATTTTAGACGACAAAGCTAAGGGCGCCGAAGCGAAGGCAGCTGAAGCTGAAGCGGCGGTGCGCTCCCTGATAGAGCGTGCCCGGCGGGCGGAGAAGGCTGCCGATATTACGACGGCCCGGCAGCTTCTGGTAGGGGATACCGGGACTACTCTGCCCGAAGCCACGTCTACGGGCGAACAACCCATAAAACCAGACTGGCTAGAGCTCACGTCAGAAGGAGCACTGAGCCGTACCCAGCAGCTACGTGATGACGTCGCCGAACTTAACCGGGTTGCTATTGACCTTACCGATACCGCGGCGGCTGAGATTGCTGAGCTGCGCCAGCAAGAAACCGCACTGGGGGAGCTAGAACGGCACTGGGTCCAGTACCGTGACCTACAGGCCCAGGAGGAAGAACTGGAGAGCCAGCGCGAACAGATAACCGAAGCTGAAGCCAGCCTTGCGCTGCATAGGCGGGCCGCCACCGTCCTGCCCATGATGACCGCCCAGGAGCGTGCTGCTGCGGCCGTGAAAGATGCTCAAGATCGCCTCGAAACAGTGACCAGTCGCCTGGAAACTGCTATTGAGAACGCCCTGACTGGGATAGCGGCAGCCGCCCCGGAATATACGCTCCTTACCCATGTGCAAAATCTCGCTGACTATGATGAGACCGAGGACCAGGTTGCCGATCTCAACCGCCACATCGAGAACCTCAACGATTTTGCTCGCAGTGACCGCCAGCTCACCTCTCTGGTGCAAGAACGGAGGCAGGCGGAGACGAAAACCGAGGGACTGCAAAAAGCTCTGGATGCAGCCCACACTGCGGTAACAAAGCAGGAACGCGAACTCGCGGAACTCAGTGCTCGTTTCATAGCCCTAGAGGACGCCGGGGCCCAGCTGACTGCGGCTCAAGTTCAGCGTGATACCGCTGAAACTGCTGTAATTCTTGCCCGAAAGCTAGAGCAGAGCAGAAGCCGGGTCGCGGCTGCTGAAGCTGCGACCAAGACCACCAATGAGGCTCGCCGGGCCGCAGGTATTAGAGCTGAAAACCTTCAACAGCAACGCTTTGACCGTGCCGCTCAAACGCTGGCTAGCAATCTTGAACCCGGCCACCCCTGCGCTGTTTGCGGGTCACGAGAACACCCTGCCCCAGCTACTTTCACAGAGGAAGTCCCGGCCATCTCAGCTGAAGAGGTGAAGGACGCATTAGCTGCCCGAGACCAAGCTGAGGCAAAGGCTCAAGCGGCCCTCCTGGAACTCACCTCAGCCGAGACCATCGTGGCTGAGCTGATTGCTACCGGTGCCAGCGACCTAAGTTCTGCTCTCATCCAGCTTCAGCAGGCTCAAGAGTCTCTTACCGAGAAACAGAGAAATATGCAACGTAGAAGCGACCTCGCACAAGAGCGTGCTGCAGCTGAAGCGGATCACGAGCGACTAAAGGTAAAAGAGAATACCTGTGCGAGAGATGTGGCCCACCACCGCACCCTGTTGAACAGCCTGGCCGAACGGATTGAAAAAGATGAGGCCGAGCTTGAAGCGCACCGGCAAACAACCGGGTTCACGCAGCGTGCTACAGCTTTGAGTCAGGTAGCACAAAGCCTGGTTTCTGCTCTCAGCATCCAACAAGAGGCTCAAAGACTAAAAAAAGCTCACATCAGGGCTGAAGAAGAACTAACCCAGGTAGTACAGAACAGCGGTTTCTCTAGCAGTGCTGAAGCTGTGGAAGCCCACCTGCCGAGCGAACGGGAAAGAGATCTCACCATGCTGGTCCAAACCCACCAGCAAAAAAGATTTACCCTTGATGGGCTTCTGGCGAGCAACGCAATGACCGGTATCGCTGCTCGCGTCCAGCAGGGAGAAGAATCGCCCACGCCTCAGGCCTTGCAGGAGGTGATCCAGTTGCGTCAGAGCCGAGAGCAAGCGCGTGATACCTACCTCCGTACAGGAGTGCGCCTCAGCGCAGCCTACCAAGAGCTCACCAGTATCGTCACAGAGCTAACCACCAGCCTCAGCCATAACCAGAAACTGTTAGTTCGAGCCCTCCGCGCTCGCAGCCTCGCAGCAACGGCAACGGCTGCCAAGAGCTCCGATAACGCCCTGCGCATGACACTGACCACCTATGTTCTAGCGGCTCAGCTAGAAGAGGTAGCTCAGGCGGCTTCAGAGCACCTTGAACAGATGACGCACGGCCGGTACACCCTTGAACATACCGATGACGCTGAGGGGCGCGGTAGCAAATCAGGTCTGGGTCTCACTGTGCGCGATGCCTGGCACGGTGCTACCCGCCACCCATCGACTCTCTCAGGCGGCGAGACCTTTATGGCCTCCCTCTGTCTGGCATTGGGGCTGGCAGATGTAGTTCAGCGCACCAACGGTGGGATCGAAATTGATACACTTTTTGTGGACGAGGGGTTTGGATCGCTGGACGAGGAAACCCTTGAAGAGGTCATGACGACCCTCGATAGTCTCCGCGAAGGTGGTAGAGTCATTGGGCTTATCTCGCACGTGGCCGAAATGAAAAACCGGATTACCCGTCAGGTGCAACTGACTACCTCACCCACCGGATCATCCCTCAAACCTGAGACGGGAGCCGTATGAGCCCGTACCGCATTAAGAATAAGCGCATCAGCTCGCCCCTGAGCGGTTTCGCTTCTCTGCGTACCCGCAATAAGTTGCCAGAAAAACCTAGAACCCCGCGTCAGACCGTGAGCGAACTGGGCACCCGTATGCGGGTCTCCTCCCGCTACGCCCAAACACGTATGCAAAATATCCTGCTCACGCACGGCTGGCGATTCTTTATCTTCTCCCTGCTGATGAGACTGCCGGCATCTATGGTAATGCTGGCGGTGATGATGATGCTGGCCTCCCAGAATAATGAAGCCACGCTGGGGGGCTACGCCGCCGGAACTGTTGGTATCAGCGCGGCTTTCATGATTCCGGTCTACCGGCGGCTTTCAGACCGCTGGGGGCAACACAAAATCTTCTTCGCCGTCACCGTGCTCAATATTTTGGCGCTGGTCTGGTTGCTGCTGGAAAGTTTGAGCTTTGCTGAGGGAACGAGTGGCAGTATCTCCCGTTTTTTGCTAGCAGCGGCCCTCACCGGCATTACCACGGTCCCGCTGGGTACCGTCATGCGCACCTACTGGAGTGCTGAGTACCTCAAAACTAAGGACAGACGTAAACTTAACGTCTCCATCTCCCTTGAAACCATGCTGGACGTCATTGCCCTACCAGCGGGCGCCGTGATTGCCGGTCTTTCTACCCTTGTTTTTAATGCCCAGGCAACCCTCTTCTCTGTGCTTATTATCGATGTTCTGGGGCTGCTCATGATTCTTTGGAGGCCAGGGAGTCTGCCCATCGATCGTCGAGACATGGTGGAAGGTAAACCCAAGCCACTGCGCGGTGGCAACCGCTCCCTGCTCTGGCTTCCGCAAACTGGCATGATTTGTCTGGGCACGGTGCTGGGGTCTACCCAGGCAGCTATCGTAGCTTTTGCTCTATCCACCGACCAGATAAGCGTGACCGGCTTCCTGATGGCCCTGCTGGGTCTCTTCGCTGTAGCCAGCGCTCTTTTCATCATCTTTGAACGGCTACCCGCCTTTACGTGGATAGCCTGGCTACTCAGCGGTTTGGGGCTGACTGGAGCTACCCTGCTTCTTTCCTTGCCCTCATCCCTCGAATGGCTGATGCTGGCCTTGGTGCTGGTGGGATTGTCCTACGGTATTTGCCTGGTAGTAGTGGATTCAGCGCTCACTTCTTTAGCGGCCCGCAGCAACCTGGACTTAGCACTGAGCACCATGCAGGCATGTTCCCTGGGCGGAATCGCCGTGGGCTTTGTGTGGGCCGCCGACCTGAGCGAGTCCTACAACCACCAGGTCGCTCTTTTGGTTCCCCTCATTGCCGCTGTCTTCTTCTTTATACTGGGGCACCTCTACGGCTTCCTCTGGCGCAGAATGTACGAGGAGCGTTTAGCGCCCCTGCCGCAAGACTAAAGCCGCTCGTGCTCCGTTATCGCCTGCTGCTCCAACTGTGGCCCGGTCACCTAAGAAGGTGACCGGGCCACAGCGTTGGGTTATCGAAGGCAGAGTCTAATCTCCTCGAGCGATCCATGCCTCCAGATTGGGTGCTTCCAGACCAATGCCGGTGGAATCACCGTGGCCTGTTAGCACCGCAGTGGATTCCGGTAGGGTCAGTAGCTTGTGCCGGATCGACTCAATGATGGTCTCGAAACTCGAGAAGGAGCGACCGGTTGCGCCGGGCCCACCGTTGAAGAGAGTATCACCTGAAAAAACTACGCCCTCGCTGTTATCCCAGCTCAGGGTGGGAGCGTAGAAACATACCGAGCCGGGGGAGTGCCCCGGGGTCGCTAGTACGGTGAGCTCGGTATCTCCAAGGGCCAGGACCATACCGTCTTCCAGCTCTTCATCGAAACCCCAGGAGGGGTACACCATGGTCCACAGCTCCCGATCCGCTGGATTGAGGTAAACAGGTGCCCCAAAGCGGTCGGATGCCTCTTTGGCTGAGCCAATATGATCATCATGGGCGTGAGTCAGCAGAATTTTCTCGACCGTTCGGCCCGCGACCTTAGCCGCGATTTTATCGACGTCGTGGGCGGGGTCAATGATGATCACTGAGGATTCATTCCCCAGAATCCACACGTTGTTATCAACGTCCCAGGTGCCGCCGTCCAGCGAGAAAGTCCCCGAGGTCACAACTCGTTCGATACGTTCAGTCACAGTAGTGCTCCTACTTGAATTCAACCACCGAGCGTAGCACTCGGCCGGTCTTCATGGTCTCGAAGGCTTCATTGACCTGCTCCAGGCTGATTCGTTCAGAGACGAAGCCGTCCAGATCTAGATTGCCGGCGAGGTAGTGGTCAACGAACATGGGGAAGTCACGGGAGGGAAGGGTATCACCGTACCAAGCACTCTTGATTGATCCACCGCGTCCAAAGACCTCATCTAGGGGAATGGTCCAGGTGGCGCCGGGGGCAGGGACACCGACCAGCACTAAACGGCCGGCGAGATCACGGGCATAGAAAGCCTGTTCGAAGGTTGCCGGCACACCCACTGCATCAATGACAAGGTCAGCACCGAAGCCACCGGTGAGCTCACGGATAGCTTCAACCGCGTCCTCCTGCTGTGAGTTCACGGTGTGGGTGGCGCCGTGCTCCCTGGCACGAGCCAGTTTCGCTTCATCAATATCAACAGCGATGATGGTGGTTGCCCCGCCCAACTTAGCTCCGGCAATAGCGGCGGTGCCGACGCCGCCGCAACCAATAACTGCAACAGACTCACCGCGTGCAACTGCTCCTGTATTGAGCACGGCACCCAGGCCTGCGGTCACACCGCAACCCAGCAGCCCAACAGCTGCATACTGGTCTTCAGTAAGCTCTGCATTAATTTTGGTGCACTGGCCAGCAGCAACCAGAGTCTTTTCTGCGAAGGATCCGATACCCAGAGCAGGCTCGAGTTCGGTGCCATCTTCAAGAGTCATCTTCTGGGTGGCGTTATGGGTAGCGAAGCAGTACTGCGGCTGACCCTTGGCGCAGGCGCGGCATTCACCGCATACGGCACGCCAGTTGAGGATGACAAGGTCGCCGGGGGCTACATTGGTGACGCCTTCGCCTACGGCCTCAACGATGCCGGTTGATTCGTGACCCAGGAGGTAGGGGTAGTTGTCGCCAACGCCACCTTGAACATAGTGGTGGTCGGTCTGGCAGACACCGCAAGACAATACCTTAACCAGGGCTTCACCCTTAATAGGGTCAGGGACATTGATGTTGGTGACGGTGGCTGGCTCATTTTTAGCCAGTGAAACGACGGCCTTAACGGTCTGCATAGTGCTCCTTGAGATGGGTTGGGGTGACATATTTTATCTGTGTCGACCGGTCTTCCCGGCTTCAGTCTCTAACGCTACCTAAGACCACACCGCATCGCTACCTCTAGCCCCGCCATTTGGCTGAGAGCGTGTGTGAATCCAATATGATGAGGCAGGCTTACTGTTACATTCACCGCGGATTCTTGGTTTGATCGGCAGCGCTTCATCAGTGCTCGTCCAAGAAGCGTACGGTTTCTTTTCTGACCTGCCCACTGGTAAGTATGTTGATGTGGTCCCGCCCGGCTATTTCCAGCCAGTTTGCCTGGCGTGTGGAAAGCAGGTTAAAGGCTGAGCGGGAATGAGCGAGGCTGTCTTTGCACCCTTCGTACATGAAGACGGGGCACTGAGGAATAATCTCTGGGTCCACTGCGGGAAAATGTGCTGAGGTAAATGACACAAGACTTTCTGGGGCAATGGGTGAACAAGCGAGGACGCTATCAAAGCCCTCCGGTACACCAATCTCGCCAAGTAGCGATGAATGAACCTGATCAAGCCTGCTATTGACCGGCATAGCTCCCAGAGTTAGCGTCAGTGCTAGATGAGGGAAAGTTGCTGCAAAACCCCAAAGAACCCGCGCACCTATCGAAAAGCCGATAAGGTGCGCGGGCTGCCCCAAACCTTCGGTATAGGTCTTGAGAACTTCTGAGAGCTGCGCCACTGCGTCCTGATGGTCAGCCCAGGAGATATCAAGCAAGGTCGCTGGTCGGAGACTTTCATCTTCGACCGACTGCAGACGATGGTAGGGGAGCGTCACCAGATGCAGGGGGTAGCCGGCAGCTTCAAGCGTTTTAACCCAGCCGGTAGAAACCCAGTTATGGTAAGGAGTGGAGGCGAAACCATGCACTAAAAGCACAGGAGCTTTTGCTGAGCGTCCACCTGTCAAAGGTGTAAAAGCTAGGGTAGCCACCGCAGCCTACTTCTTTGAACCATCCTGCTTCTGCTCAGCCATCTGCTGAAAATCAACCGTGCTGTTGGAGAGCCTAATCTTGCGGCCCTCTTCAACGAGGTTGTCCTTCTTCTGCTGAATTTTAATGGCTTGGGTATCGTCACGTGGGGGAAGCTTAATCTCGTCTTCGGACTTGATGCCTGCCTGTAGCTCACGGGTGCGCTGAATCTCTGCGTCGATCTGAGCGCCCAACAGGAGCACATTATTCATAATCCAGATGAAGAGAAGCATGACGATGACGCCACCAATGAGACCGTAAGTAGCGTTGTAGGAACCGAAGTTAGAGACGTAGAAACTGAAACCCAAGCCAGCTAGGCCCATGGTGACCAGCGCGATGGCTGCACCGGGGGTGAGGAAGCGAATCTTAGGCTGCTTAACGTTGGGGGTTGCGTAGTAGAGCAGGCTGATAAGAATAACAGCGATAATCAGCATCAAGGGGTAGCGCAACCACATCCAAACCCCAATGAAGCCGCCCAGTTCGATAGCTGGAACAGCGTCCTGGACGGTGTTGAGGACGTCTTCGCTGGAGAGCAGAACCAGCATCATGGCTACTACCATGAGCACCAAAACGAAAGTCACCAGAAGGTTGAAGGGGCGAAGCTTCCAGATAGGGCGCCCTTCGACCACACCGTATATCTTGTTCATAGCGCGCCCAAAAGCACCCACAAAACCTGAGGCAGTCCACAGTGCACCCACGATACCGGTAATCAGAGCGATACCTGCTGCAGAAGATGAGGTGAGCTGGGTGATGGGCTGTTCAATGACGGCCAACATATCTGCCGGAGCGTAGCCCTGAAGAAAATTGAGAATTGCATCGGTGGTCTGCTGTCCCTGCCCAAAAACACCCAGCAGAGAAACAACGGCCAGCAGACCGGGGAAGACGGACAGCACGGTGAAATAGGTCAGAGCCGCAGCGAGATCGGTGCACCCATCGTTCATGAATTCGCTAAAGGAGCGCTTGAAAATGTATTTCCAGTTTTTACCGCTGACGTCTGTCAATTTGGCAGGCTTGGGGGTTTGCCGATGCTCACCCTCAGTGGCGGCTCGGCTGATGGTCTGTTCTTCGAGAGACATCGTGTGTTCCTTCAGGGTGCAGGGAATTACTCAGTAGACATCCTATCAGCACAAGGCACCGTGTCACTTTGCAGGTTCTTGTGTGCTGGATTAAGGATGAAGAATTAAGAGCAAAAAAACCGCGACCGTCGCATGACGGCCGCGGCAGTTACTCAAAGGGTTAGTTATTGATTCCCAGTACCTGAGCTGTGTGAGCAAATAGCTCGTCAGCTAAATCATGGTTAGCGTTGAGCTGCACACCAAAACCGGGTACTAACTCCTTGATACGAGGTGCCCAACCGTCAAAATGGGTGGGGAAGCACTGTTGCAGCAGATTGAGCATAATGGGTGCTGCGGTGGACGCGCCGGGGGAGGCACCCAACAGAGCAGCGATGGAGCCATCCCCTGAGGTAATGAGCTCGGTTCCAAACTGTAGAACCCCTCCAGCCTTCTTGTCCTTTTTGATGACCTGAACTCGCTGACCAGCGGTGATGAGTTCCCATTCATCGGCTACAGCTTCGGGGTAATACTCGCGCAGGGACAGCACATGCTTTTCGCGGTTTTTCAGGAGTTCGCCGATGAGATATTTGGTCAGATCCATATTGGCTAGGCCGGCACGAATCATGGGGTATACGTTATCAGGGCGCAGTGAGAGTGGCAGGTCAAGGAGGCTGCCCTGTTTCAGGAAGTTGGTTTTGAAGCCAGCGTAAGGGCCAAAGAGTAGCGAACGCTTGCCGCCCACGTAGCGTGTATCAAGGTGGGGCACTGACATGGGAGGTGCACCCACTGAGGCCTGACCGTAGACTTTGGCGTTATGTTGTAGGGCGGTCTGCTCGTTGGTATTGCGGAAGAAAAGACCTGAGACGGGGAAACCGCCAAAGCCCTTACCTTCTTTAATGCCTGATTTCTGCAGGAGGTTCAGGGCGCCACCACCGGCACCCAGGAAGACGAACTTTGCTCGGATTGTTGAACCATGATTGCGGTTGAGACGGTCCTTAACCTTGACTGTCCAGGTTCCATCTGATTCTTTTGTTACATCCGTGACCTGCTGGCCGTAGGTGACCGTTACGCCCTTGCTGACCAGGTAGTCAGTCATCTGGGTGGTGAGGTTACCGAAATCAACATCGGTGCCTTCGGGGGACCAGGTTGCTGCAATTTTCTGATGAATATCGCGCCCGTTGACCGAAAGAGGAGCCCAGTCACGAATTTGTTCAAGGTCGGTTGAGAACTTCATACGCTCAAAGAGCTTTTGATCTTGAAACGCCTCAAAGCGCTTTGCCAGGTAATCTACGTGGGCATCACCAAAAACCAATGACATGTGTGGCACAGGATTGATGAAGGAGGAGTCTTTGATCTTGCCCTCTTCAACGAGGGAAGCCCAGAGCTGGCGACTTATTTGAAACTGCTCATTAATAGCAATAGCTTTGGTGGGGTTGACCGTTCCATCAGCACCGAGGGGCGCATAATTGAGTTCACAGAGCGCTGAGTGGCCGGTACCAGCATTGTTCCACGGGTTGGAGGATTCCTGGCCTACCGCGTCCAAACGTTCCAGCAGAGTGATGTCCCATGTTGGTTCAACTTCTTTGAGGAAAACACCGAGGGTGGCGCTCATGATACCGCCACCGACGAGCACAACGTCAGTTTTAACTTCGCTTGCCACTTTGACACTCCGTCACTTGAAAGTGGTGACCGACGCTGGACACCACGCTGAGCGGGCAACACCGGTTGCCCCTGGTTCATTGTTTAGCGTAGTACACATTACACCTCGCTCATAGCAAAGGCAGGTTGTGTGCTCTTAAGTTACTGACCTTCTCGTAGCTCTATCTTGTTGAAACGGTCTAGTCCGGTGGCTTCAACACCGTAGGTTCGCACGCGGGGCCCTTGGGTTACCCCTGAGACGGGGTAGGTGAGGGGGATAGCTGGGAGCAAAAGAGCTAATTTAGCATTGATCTCACGGTAGGCTGACCTGCGCACCTCGACATCCTCAATGACATCGGCGGCTTGCAAGGCTTCTATTATTTCAGCGTGATGTGTTGCCTCAGCGGCAGACGTTTCTGGGCTCGGGCTCGCTGAGGGGGAGCTAGCGGAGCTGGACGCTGAAGGTACCGTGAGTGAGTCCGGCGCAGTTGAAGCTGGAGCAAGAACCTTACCCAGAAAGGCGGAGGGGTCTCTGAAAGTGCCCACGAAGCCTGTGAGCTCAAGCCCGTAGTCGGGGTGGTGAGCTGGGATGTCCTCAGAATCAGGTGCATCCCATCGGTAGGGCCTAGGCACGATATTGAAGCCTGCTGCTACTAAATTAGCTGATATGACAGAGTATATTGCCTCGGGAGCGGGCAGAGTTGCCAGGGAAACCTGAACGGGGTAATAAAAGTCGATGGGCTCACCCTTGTAGGTTGAATCCTTAAGGAGGGAGCCGGCTGTAGCTGAGTCGTAACCGTAGTGCTCACGAGCTTTTTCGTGTCGAGTCTGAAAAAGAGCCGGCAGAAAGTCATAAGCTGTGGAGGTGCCTTGCGGGTAGTAATCTGCAGCGATTTTGCTTCGGTCAATCGCTTGGGCAAGTGCTTGGCGTGTGAGAGCATCTGCAAAGGCTGGGTGAGAAAGGTTAATATTCACATAAGCCACCGCGTAGGGGTCACGGGTCTGAACTGCGTACCCATCAAGTGCTAGCGGTACATAATCTTCGAGCCCGATCTGATCAAAGGCGTCCACGTTTCCCTGAAGTAGCGAGTAGTAGCGCTTTTCGGCGTCGGGGAGTGAGACGAACTCCAGCACGTCAATCCCTGGCTCAGCGCCGCCATAGTGGGGGTTGGTTACAAGGCGTATGCTTCCTTCACTCCACTCATCAAGTTTGAAGGCGCCAGTGCCTATGGGGTCCTCTGTGAAGTAACCGTCTTTCCCAATGAGTGCTGGAAGGGCGATGCCTAGGGCCGGCTGTGTGAGCACCTTAAGGAAGGAGACCGAGGGGCGTGACAGAGTCACACGAAGCACCTGATCGCTCGGAATTTCCCAGGAGGTGACGAGGGGAGGTTGCTCTTCTGAGTCTACCGACCCAAAAAGTTGGTGGTAAGGCTGGGTGAGGCGCGTGAGTGGTTGCTGCCCCAGTGCCTCCCAGCGTTCTAGGTTCGATGCAAGGGCTTGGGGCGTCAGCGCAGACCCATCGCTGAAAGTAGTCTGGGGATCAAGCTCAAAAGTATAGACTAAGCCATCATCACTGATGGTCCATTCTTGCGCGAGTCCGCTAACTGGCTCACCCGTGTTGGGGTCTGCTCTGACTAAGGGATCCAGGATTTGGGCTGTAATGCGGACGCTCTCGAGGCGTTGAGTACGCGCCGGGTCTAGTGTGAGGCAGGGTGCCGCCTGGGCAAACCTGAATACTCGCTCTTCTCTTGAGGGGGCAGGCTCTGGATCCTTGCTGTCACCAGAGTTGCTAGTAGAACATGCAGATAGGGTAAAGCCCGCAGTAATGACAGCCGAAATTTGCACAAAACGACGCCGACTCATCTTATGTGAAGCCATAATCCCCCCTTCGTAGCAGCTTGCGATCTGGTCTTTGATACACAAAAAGCCCAGATAACCTGGGCTTTGAGAGTGCGCGAGGAGGGACTTGAACCCTCACGCCGTAAGGCACAGGAACCTAAATCCTGCGTGTCTGCCAATTTCACCACTCGCGCAAGCGGTGCTGTAAGCACAACAGGAATAATGTTACAGCACCTCCAAGCTCACTGCAAAATGCTGGAGCTTAGCTGTCAATCCCTAAATCTCGGCGTAGTTTAGCAACGTGCCCTTTAGCGCGCACATTGTATTGAGCCATTTCTACCAAGCCGTCTTCATTAACCACGATGGTTGAACGAATCAGACCTGTGTAGGTCTTGCCGTAATTCTTTTTCTCTCCCCATGCCCCATAGCGCTCTGCGACAGCGTGGTCTTCATCGGACAGCAGAGGAAAGGTCAGGTTCTGGGTGCCGATAAATTTTTCCAGGGCTTCTGCTGAATCTGGAGAAACCCCCAGCACGCTATAGCCGTGGGCTGATAGGGACTCTAAGCTGTCTCTAAAATCGCAGGCCTGTGTGGTGCAACCGGGAGTTGATGCTTTGGGGTAAAAATAAACAATAACTTTGCGCCCTAAATAATCGCTCAGCGATACAGCGTCTCCGCCAGCGGCAGGTAGCGTAAATGCAGGGGCTGGGACTCCAATTTCCAAGCGTGACATGCCCTTCTTCTCTCCTTATGAATAACATTGAATAGACCAATATTGGGGTGGACGGTGAAGAATAAGTTACCACCCATACTAATATGCGAAGGTGCGACGTCACTAAATAATAAGGACAACTAAAATCGGAAAAATGAAAGGGGGTGCAAATGGGTGGTGAGAACAATATATGCGTTGACGTGGTAAACATGCTTATAATAACAACATGCCTGAAATTAACAATTGGTCTATCAATAGACTATTATCAACTGCCGCGCGCATGCTCGAGTACAGCTGGAATGATCAACTGAAGTCACTGGGATTGACTCATGCTGGCGTTACAGCCCTGAGTGTTATCGCCCAACAAGGAATAATTTCTCAGGTCAAAGTTGCATCATTAGTGGGAGTTCAAGCCCAAACAATGGGTAAGACCCTTGCTCGGCTCGAGAGCCACGGTCACGTTTTTAGAACACGAAATACCATTGATCGACGCAGCTATCTTCTTGGTATCACCGATGAGGGCCGGCGCGTCCTTTCTGAAGCCGAAAATATTGACCGAAAACTTGCATCCGTAGGCGAACTATCCAAGCCTGAATTTCGTGGCATGTTAATTAACATTATTGAAGGCCTGAAGGAGCAGGGCGGCGAGGAAGTCCTCAAGAGTTCTATTCCCCACCAGGATGCTTTTAGTAGCTCCTATGACGCAACTGATTCGGGTGAGGTGAACCTGGGTAAAGGTGCGACTGAGGTTAAACGCGTTAACACTGCTGTGATGGATGTCATCACCCCCGAGATGATTACTCGCCATCGCAGTGAGGGTGACCGCTAGTCCTCACCCAGCGCTGTGTGTATCATCACAGTATGTTTTATGATTTGCATGTACGACATGATGTGCGTATAGTATTTATTCGTTGCCAACAAGCAATAAAAAATTAGCGCCTCTAGCTCAATTGGCAGAGCAATTGACTCTTAATCAATGGGTTCTCGGTTCGAGTCCGAGGGGGCGCACCACTGCAGAAAAGCCCTGACCAATCGGTCAGGGCTTTTTTGTTCTCCCAGAGAATGTCCATCCGCTACTTATATGGTCTTAGCTGACAGTCTATATTTGCCAGGCATCGATAATGACCCGCTTGAAATCTTCGATATCAAGTTGCTGGTCCAGAACACCTGACCCATGGTGACTTTCGACGGGCATGAGAGGCTCGAACCTTAGGGTAAAACTGGTCCCGTTAGTGAGCTCAATGCCGTAAGTGCAGTCCCCCACAATAAAGGTACGCATCGCATTGGTGTTATCAACAGAAGTAGGTACCCCAGTAGCTTCAATGGCAGGAAGGGCGAGGGGAGCGATAATCGCTTCACGCGGGGTGTCCCTGTATCCCACCAAAAAATACTTTTGGTGGGGCTGCTGTTGGGCCGCAACGTCGCTATTTGCGTATACCGATGAGCCTGAAGCAAAGACGAGATTGTAGGCACCATAATTGAGGATTTGTGTGTCAAAGACCTGGTGTAGGGCCTTGCTGATCTCGGTGCTACTGAGCTCTGGGGTATTCATAGGCACCAGTCTACGGGCGATGTATATGAAAGCAACCCACGTAGAACCATTACGTACAGATGACATACCGTGACGCGCCAGGGTGGTGGTGTGCCCCTAAAGAATCCAGTCTTATTCCTAGTCGCATTGGCCTAGGTTCATATCAGCGACATAAAAGTTCATAATATAAAACCAGTTTGACCTGGTGGACATAAATCGTGAGTATATGATGTATGACAACACGCCAGCAGTCACAGATTCGAATTCTTGTGGTGCGTTTCCTTCTTGGGTACGCGGCATAAGTTTTGTTTGTATTCTGACAGCGTCTATGCCCTTCGCCCCACCACAGCGGAGGGTTTTTTCATAGGTACAACCACATCCAGGATTAAACCTATGACCCTAGAGAATAACCCCATTCGCCTCAACATCACACCACACTCTGACCTACTTTTAGAGGATGACCAATGACAGCGGGAAATCCCATTAACCCGGCAGCAATCGCTAAGACTTTTTCGTCTCGATCTGCCAAGACCGAGACGGCTCAACCGTCCAGCCAGCGAATGACGGGCTCACAGGCTATTGTGCGTTCACTCGAAGAGCTTGGTGTCACCGATATCTTTGGTTTGCCAGGTGGAGCAATTCTTCCAACCTACGACCCTCTCTTTGACTCTGAACAGCTGAACCATATTCTCGTACGTCACGAGCAGGGTGCAGGGCATGCCGCTGAGGGCTACGCCGTTGCCAGTGGCAAGGTTGGTGTGGCGATCGCTACTTCAGGCCCAGGCGCCACCAATCTTCTGACCGCTATTGCCGATGCCAATATGGATTCAGTACCCATTGTTTGCATTACGGGTCAGGTCTCCAGCAAAGTCATCGGCACCGACGCTTTCCAGGAAGCCGACATCGTGGGTATGACCATGCCCATCACTAAGCACTCTTTTATGGTGCGTGACCCCCAAGAAATCCCGCGTTGCCTTGCCACTGCTTTCCGTATCGCAGCAACTGGCCGCCCCGGGCCGGTGCTGGTGGATATTACTAAGGATGCCCAGCAGGGCATGATGGATTTCTCCTGGCCGCCGACCACCGAGGTGCGGGGCTACAACCCGGTAACCCGCGGTCATTCAAAGCAGGTCCGTGAGGCTGCCAAGCTCATTACTGAGGCTCAACGCCCGGTGCTCTATGTCGGTGGAGGTATGGTCCGCGCTGATGCTTCAGAAGAGCTCATGAAGCTTGCTCGTCTTATTAACGCCCCTGTGGTGACTACTCTGACCGCAAGAGGCGCCTTCCCTGACTCTGACCCGCAGAATCTGGGGATGCCCGGTATGCACGGCACGGTACCGGCTGTCATCGCAATGCAGAAGTCTGATCTGCTAATCGCGCTTGGCGCTCGTTTCGATGACCGGGTCACTGGAGTTGTGGATGAATTCGCCCCGGGTGCCAAAGTTATCCACGTGGACGTTGACCCTGCAGAAATCTCAAAAATCCGGATTGCTGATGTGCCAATCGTTGGCGACCTGCGCTACGTTCTCCCTGAACTAACCAGCATCATCACCGAGGAATTTGCCGCTGCGCTGCCTGACCTCAGTAATTGGTGGGCACTGGTCAATCGTTTCAAAGAGACCTTCCCCTTGGGGTACACCAAGACCGAAGATGGCCTTGGCTCACCCGAGTATGTCATTGAAAAACTGAGTGAAATTTCAGGTCCCGATGCCTACTACGTGACCGGTGTGGGTCAACACCAGATGTGGTCAGCTCAGTTCATTCAAAATGAGAAGCCCCGCCACTTCATCAATTCTGCAGGTTTGGGCACCATGGGCTTCTCGGTTCCTGCGGCAATGGGCGTGAAGGTAGCTTTCCCCGAAGCCACTGTGTGGGCTATCGACGGTGATGGTTGCTTCCAAATGACCAATCAAGAGCTAGCAACCTGTGCTCAAAATAATATCCCCATCAAGGTTGCTGTTATTAATAATTCATCCTTGGGCATGGTGCGCCAGTGGCAGAACCTCTTCTACGATGGTCGCTACTCGAATACCCATCTAAAGACAGGTATGGGCACCGAACGCATCCCTGACTTCGTGAAGCTAGCTGAGGCCTATGGCTGTGTTGGTTTGCGTTGCGAATCTGATGATGATGTTGAGGCAACTATTCGTCAGGCCCTTGAGATCAATGACCGCCCTGTGGTGGTGGACTTCAATGTCAGCCCTGATGCCCTGGTCTGGCCCATGGTGCCCGCCGGTGTCTCTAATGACCAGATTCAGATCGCAAAAGATATTTCCCCCAGCTGGGATGATGAGGAGACAGCATGAGCCGCCACACCCTATCTGTACTGGTAGAAGATAAACCCGGGGTTTTAGCGCGCGTTTCAGGGCTTTTTGCCCGGCGTATGTTCAATATCGATTCACTGGCTGTTGGCCCCACTGAAGTGCCGGGTATTTCGCGGATTACTCTGGTCGTTGATGCTGATGGGCACCTCTTGGAGCAGGTGACCAAGCAGCTTAACAAGCTGATTCATGTGCTCAAAATTGTTGAACTGAGTGATGAACAATCAGCCCAGCGTGATCACATCCTGATCAAGGTTCGTGCTGATGCTTCAGCCCGCATCCAGGTCACCCAGGCAGCTGATCTCTTCCGTGCCAAAATCGTTGATGTTTCCCCCGAGTCAGTCATCATTGAAGCCACTGGCTCAGCCAATAAAATAAATGCACTTCTTGAGGTGCTTGAACCCTTTGGTGTACGTGAGATCGTCCGAGCGGGGACTATTGCGCTCTCTCGTGGGCCTCGTTCTATGAGCGAAAAAGCGTTGCGCAGCTAGCCCTTGCCGCGGTGATTCAATCCGCAAAACATAAGTTCATTATGTGGACAATCCATCTCATTTTTAGTTTTGCTGACTAAGGTAGAGACAAGGATCCACACCCACAAGTTTTAGAGCAGTAGCTCAACATCAAACTGATCAAGGAGATCGCACATCATGGCAAAGATCTACTACAACGACGACGCCGACCTCGCCAACATCTCAGAGCGCTCGGTAGCCATCATCGGCTACGGCTCCCAGGGTCACGCTCATGCGCTCAACCTGCGCGACTCAGGCGTAGACGTACGTATTGGTCTTGCAGAAGGCTCAAAGTCACGCGCAAAGGCTGAAGCAGAAGGTCTGCGCGTGCTCTCTGTTGCAGAAGCAGCAGCCGAAGCTGATGTCATCATGATTCTGACCCCCGACCAGGTGCAGGCCGAGGTTTACAAGAAGGACATTGCCCCCAACCTCAACGAAGGTGATGCCCTCTTCTTCGCCCACGGCTTCAACATCGTCTTTGGATATATTGAAGCACCTGAAGGCGTAGATGTAGCGATGGTTGCTCCTAAAGGTCCCGGCCACACCGTGCGCCGCGAATTTGAAGCAGGACGCGCTGTTCCCGCCCTCGTAGCCGTCGAAAAAGACGCCTCAGGATCAGCTCTTGAGCTGGCTTTGGCTTACGCCAAGGGCCTGGGGGCGACCCGCGCTGGCGTCATCGAGACCACCTTCAAGGAAGAAACCGAATCAGACCTCTTCGGTGAGCAGGCTGTTCTGTGTGGCGGTGCTTCCCAGCTGATTCAGTACGGTTTTGAAACCCTGACTGAGGCTGGTTACCAGCCCGAAATCGCCTACTTCGAGGTGCTACACGAACTCAAGCTGATTGTTGACCTCATGGTTGAAGGTGGCATCGCCAAGCAGCGTTGGTCCATCTCAGATACCGCTGAGTACGGTGACTATGTTTCAGGCCCCCGCGTCATCACCCCCGAGGTGAAGGAGAACATGAAGGCTGTTCTCTCTGACATTCAGACCGGTGCATTTGCCAAGCGCTTTATGGAAGACCAGGCAGCTGGCGGCACCGAGTTCAAGGAACTGCGCGCCAAGGGCGAGGCTCACCCCATCGAGACCACCGGCCGCGAACTGCGCAAGCTCTTTGCCTGGAACACTGCTGACGATGACTACACCGACGGTTCAGTAGCCCGCTAAGGCGTACCTTCCACCGATAGCTAGAACAAGAGCTTCATCGTTGGGCAACACAGCCGGTTACCCGATACGATAGAACGGGTAGCCGGCTTTTGCCGTCTTTCTAGAACTTTTGCCCCTGGACCGGTTGACGTAGCCTTTGTGGTGAACTGCGCAATCGGGGGAGCAAAAGCCCATATTATTCAGTTGGCTCAATAAGAGCGACTGCTCACCGGCGTCCTTAGGGTCCGAAGCGTCGGTGACAGTAGTGCTGAACCCATCAACCACCAGTGTTATTCATAAGGAACCCACCGTGACCACCAAACCCGTAGTGCTACTTGCAGAAGAACTATCCCCCGCAACAGTTGAGGCTCTGGGGCCTGACTTTGAGATTCGTTCCTGCGACGGCGCTGATCGTTCCCAACTTCTGCCTGCTATCAAAGATGTCGATGCAATTTTGGTCCGCAGTGCCACCCAGCTTGACGCTGAAGCCATCGAAATGGCACAGAAACTGAAAGTTATTGCTCGTGCCGGTGTGGGCCTGGATAACGTTGATATTAAGGCGGCAACCAAAGCCGGTGTGATGGTAGTGAACGCCCCCACCTCTAACGTGATTTCAGCTGCTGAGCTCACTGTGGGCCACATTTTGGGCCTGGCACGCAACATTGCTGCCGCTGATGCTTCGATGAAGGCAGGGGAGTGGAAGCGCTCCTCTTTCTCAGGCGTTGAACTGTATGAGAAGACCGTGGGCATTATCGGCCTAGGTCGAATTGGTGGCCTTGTGGCTGAGCGTCTTCGCGCCTTCGGTACCGAGCTCATCGCCTACGACCCCTTCGTTACCTCCGCTCGCGCAGCAGCTCTTGGTGCCGAATTGGTAGATTTGGACGAGCTGATTGAACGCTCTGACTTCATCACCATCCACATGCCCCGCACTCCCGAAACTCTGGGCATGATCAATGCTACGAGCTTTAAGAAGATGAAGAAGAGCGCCTACGTGGTGAACGTAGCTCGCGGTGGTCTGATTGATGAAGCAGACTTGGACGCCGCCCTGCGTGCCGGCGAAATTGCTGGTGCTGCCATTGACGTCTACGTCAAGGAGCCCGCAAAGAATGTGCCTTTCGTGGGCTTACCCTCGGTGGTAGCCACCCCGCACTTGGGCGCTTCGACTTTCGAGGCTCAGGAAAAGGCCGGTATCTCGGTTGCTAAGTCTGTGCGCCTGGCCCTGGAAGGGGACCTTGTGCCCGATGCTGTTAACGTGGCTGGTGGTGCCATCGATAAGGACGTCCGCCCCGGCGTGCCCCTGGCAGAAAAGGTAGGCCGTATTCTCACTGCACTGGGTGGGGACGAAGCCCTCACCCGCGTAGAGGTCAAAATTGCTGGAGAAATTGCCACTAAGGATGTCACCTCCCTCAAGCTTTCAGCTCTTAAGGGTGTATTCACCGATGTTGTTTCTGACAAGGTTTCATATGTCAACGCCCCCATTTTGGCTGAGCAGCGCGGTGTAAAGGTCGAGCTGGTCACCACCACTGAAACCGAGTACTTCCGTAACGAAACCGTGTTGTCCGGTGCATTTGCCAACGGGGAGGTTGTCTCGGTGGCTGGCACCGTGACCGGCCCCAAACTCATTGAGAAGCTGACCAACGTTAACGGCTACGATATCGAAATCCCCATCACCGACCACATGCTGGTGCTTGAGTACGCCGACCGCCCGGGTATCATCGCGGCGATTGGTACCCTACTGGGCACCGCATCCATCAACATCGCAGGCATGCAGGTCTCCCGTCAGAGTAAGGGTGAAGAAGCGCTCTGCGTGCTCGCCCTGGACTCGGCTCTTTCACCCGAGGTGCTCGACAGCATCAAGCGCGTAGTATCTGCTGAGCGTGCCGCCATCATCAACCTGGCTGACTAGCTAGAGGTATAGACCTAGAAGTCTTACAAAGAAGGGTCTTGCTTTTCCACCGAGGGGAAGAGCAAGGCCCTTTAGCGTTGCTAGATTCCCGAGTCCACCCCACATGAGAGTGTTTACCCATATCAGAAATGGGTAAAAGGGTGACGCCGGATGCTGTTGCTGGTAGGTTGGTGATTTCCCGGACCCTTAAAAAACAGCTTGCGTTTATGATCCCCACGGTCTAAATGCACTGGGTGCTTTGGCTCCCTTGCTGCACGGTGATACCGGATTCCCAGAACCCAACAGAAAGTCACTCCAACGATGACCGTTCAACCACACCTACCCCGCCGAGCTCTTGCCCCCTTACTGACCGGCACTCTAGCGCTGGCCCTCACACAGCCCCATAGCCAGGCACAGGCAAGCCCCGTCTCCCCACTGCATCCAGCTAACTACCTGGCTCGAGGCACCGTTGCCCAACGTAGCGTTGCAGCCATGCCGGTTCTCCCTAACTCTGCACAGATGGCTAACTACCTCAAGAACCTGCATTCAACCTACGTCACCGATCAATTTAAGGGTAAGCTCCCGCTGAGCGGCAATGTTTTTGCCTACAACATCCCCATCCACACGGTTAACAGCAAGGACCCCAACCAGAACTACGAGTGGTTCTACAGCTTTGATCACCGCGTCAAATACCAGAGCGATGAATACAAAAAACTGATGGGTGCTGAAACCCCGGTTCGTATACCCCTCCCCATAAATTTTCAAATACCCGCTGGTGGGGATCGCTCGATCGCTGTCTATGACCTGGGCACCGGTTTATGGCGGTCCTTCTTTCTGGTTCAGAAAACAACTGAGGGCGAGCATAAGGGACGCTGGCATTACAGCTCTGGTGGCTACATCAAGGACGCACGAGCCCTGGCCGGATCAGGTCATAGCCTCCAGCTCACCGGAGGTTCCAGCAGCGTGGTGGGAATGGCTAGCGAGCTCACTCAAATCGGTATCGATGAGGTGCTAGCAGGGAGAATCAACCATGCGGTCTCCTTTACCCTGCCCAACGCCCGCAGCGGCTACTCCTGGCCTGCTCGTCAAGGAGACGGCAACCTAACAGACCCCCTTGCTCCCTATGAGGGGCAGTGGTTCCGCATCAACCCAGCGGTCAATTTAGATTCTTTGGGCCTGCGCCCACTGACCCTCATGATCGCCAAAGCTCTCCAGAAATACGGGGGCTACGGCAGTGACCGTAACATCTGGTGCATGGCAGCTAATTACGAATACGACACCAGTCAGACTGAGGCTACTCAAGGGAATTCCCGCTGGTACACCCAGGTGCAAGCTAAGTATGGTCAGGCGCCAGAGAACCTGCATGACTTCCCTTTCCAGCATTTGCAATTTGCTCCTAAAGACTGGAAGGGCGGCCTCTAATCTCCCACCGCTGTTCAGATGATAGAGGGGGTGGGGGAGCCGACGCCCTGCAGCGGTAGAGCGCACCCCTAAAGCGGACGATATTAGCCCATGGGCCGTGGTTCACGGTAAAGTTGTGCCTATGACTTCAACCCCCTTCTACATCACCACCGCAATCGCTTACCCCAACGGTGACCCCCACATCGGTCACGCTTACGAACATATTGCTACCGATGTGATGGCCCGTTTCAAGCGCCTCGATGGCTTTGATGTACGCTTTTTGACCGGCACCGATGAGCACGGCCAAAAAATGCAAACCACCGCCGAGAAACTGGGTATGAGTGCTCAAGAACTCGCCGACCAGAATGCCGCCCGCTTTAAAGCTATGGATGATCAGCTGAGCATCAGCTACGACCGCTACATCCGCACCACAGACCCCGACCACTATGAAGCATCCCAGGCTTTGTGGAAGCGGATGGAAGAGGCCGGAGACATCTACCTGGACAAGTACGAGGGCTGGTACTCCGTCCGTGACGAAGCCTTCTACGCAGAAGACGAGACCGAGGTGCGCAACGGCGTACGCTACGCCATTGAAACCGGCACCGAGGTGGAGTGGAACGAGGAAGAATCCTACTTCTTCCGACTCTCCAAGTACGCAGACCGCCTCAAAGAGCTCTACGCAACTGATGGGTTCGTCTACCCCGAATCCCGCCGTAACGAGCTAGCAGGCTTCATGAAGGATGGGTTGCGCGACCTCTCCATCTCCCGCACCAGCTTTGACTGGGGCGTGCCCGTGCCCGGCAATGAAAAGCACGTCATGTACGTCTGGGTGGACGCCCTGACTAACTACCTGACCGGCGTCGGCTTTCCGGACACCAACAGCGACCTCTTTAAGACCTACTGGCCCGCCAGCTACCACGTCATCGGCAAAGATATCTCACGCTTCCACGCTATCTACTGGCCTGCTTTCCTCTGGTCAGCCGGTATCGAGCTACCCAAGCGAGTCTTCGCCCACGGCTTCCTGCTGGTTGACGGCGAAAAGATGAGCAAGTCCATCGGCAACGTCGTTGACCCTGTAGATCTGGTTTCCTCCTTCGGGCTGGATCAGCTACGCTTCTTCCTGCTCCGTGAGGTCAGCTTCGGTCAGGATGGCTCCTACTCAGCCGAAGCTATCAAGAGCCGCATCAACTCTGATTTAGCCAATGACTTGGGTAACCTGGCCCAGCGATCGCTATCAATGGTTGCCAAGAACTGCGAGGGTAAGGTGCCGCTTCACGGCGCTTTCACCGCTGAGGATCAGGCCATGCTCGATCTGGCGAATGCCCTCTATGAGCCGGTGCGCGCTGATTTCGATGAACTGGCCTTCCACAAAGCTCTAGAACGTATCTGGCAGGTGGTAGGCGAAGCTAACCGCTACTTCACCTCCCAGGAACCATGGAAGTTGCGCAAGACCAATCTTGAGCGCATGAACACGGTGCTCTACGTGACCGCTGAGGTGCTGCGTATTGTCGCGATCCTGACTCAGCCGGTCATGCCCACCGCGATGGGAAAGATGCTGGACCTTCTAGCGGTTAGCCAAGACGCCCGCGATTTCGCTGACCTGGGCCAGGCGCTGGTACCCGGTGCCGAACTGCCGGCTCCTGCTCCGATCTTCCCCCGCTATGAGGAGCCCAAAGAAGGCTAAGCCTTAGCATCCCACCGAAACTAAGAAAAACTGCCCCACCTGAAGGCTTCAGGTGGGGCAATTTTATGGGCTAAGTAGCATTCTCATAGGGAGCCTGCGCTCAGCTTGAGGCAGATTGGCGGCATACGTATCTAACTCATCTACTCTTAGAACCAACCCAAGCCAGTGACCTTGTAGTAGAGCATCTGCGCCAGGGCAATGTAGCCCCACCCATTGAGGTGCAGACCATCTGTTGAGAAGAGAGAGGGCGGGATCTTACCTTCATCGTAGGCTTTTCTATCGGTATCTGAGCTCCACACACCCGAACCTGAGAGGGCGCCGTACCTCAACCAGCTCTCCTGGGTGGTCTCCCGAAGGAAGGTTTCGGGGTTTACGAAGAGCTCGCCGTACTTTTCAGCAGCCCATGCGTTATATTCACTGACCTGCTTTGCTCGGTCAGAATCTTTGCTATCACTTCTGCTACGGAAGTGCCCCATCACCAGGGTGCGCTTGGGGGCAAGGGCAAAAGCGTGTTCTGTATCTTTGCGAATCTGCTCGGTTTGATTCATATTATTCCGACCAATTTGAATGATGTGGTAAGAGGAACGCGAAATCATTTCTTGATAAGAATGGAACCAACTAGCTGGGGTAGTAGCAGGTGCGTAGATTGCTTCACCGTCAACCTGTCTCGTGAAGGTGAACGTATCGTTGGACGCAGGCACCAGGACGCCAGGTACCCCACCTACGTAGCCGGCGGCAAGAGTGCTGCCGCCCCATGCGACGTTAGAATCAGACGCTAGGGTTACTTCAACAGAACCTGAAGCCGGAATGGTATCCTGCGGGAACACCAACTTGTACATGCTTTCTGGTGTTCCCCTGCGAGCATTGATCTGGGTGGAAGTTTCACCGCCACGTCCAAAATTCAGGACTGGAGCTCCTAAATAGGAATGCAGTAAGGCTTCAATGGTGGCGTTAAAGCCGGCAGGAACACCCTGATCAGCCTGAGCTCCTTCGAAGGAGGAGCTCCCCCAAAGAGCCAGAGAGGGGCCATTGACCGTGGGGTAGGTGAGTTCGGACGGGAAGATATCGGACGTCGCATCGGAAGCGTGAGCAGGTGAGCTGCTGGAGGTTGTGCTGATGAGGGTCGCTGCACTGGCTGCGCCGGTTAAAGCAGCAAAGCGCATGAGGTTTCTGCGCGAAGTCGAAAGACCTTCTACATTTTCGGGGGTCATCTGTACCTTAGTCATGGTGATTAGAGTGATAAGAATGTCGTATCAACGTGTCTGTTGTTTTGCGCCTCAGCTATACATAGTAGTTAGACTTGGGGCTGATTATCTAGGAAAGGTCGCCGTGTCATTACTAACTAGTCACTGTATAAAAGGTGTATCCATTCTGAGCCTATTAGCTACGGGGTTGCTCACCGGCTGTTCCACACAGCCAGAAAACTTCAGCGAACTTCCCACCCAGAAACCTAAACCGGAGCACATCTCCCAGCTCTCTTCATGGATTTACCCTCCCGCAGAAGCAGAGGAAGCCCGCCGTGGATTTGTTGAGCGGTGCGTCAAACAGGCAGGTGGCTCCTACAAAGAGGCTGTACTGCACCATGATCTGGAAGACACCGTCTACACCGGCCGCACCACAGAAGAACTTAAGGAAACCGGTTATGGGCCTGAGCCTGCAGATAAGAGCCAGCAGATAGCTGACTTTGACCAAAAAGGGCTTGATGCTTATATCGGTACAGATAAGACTCAGCAGTTCCAGGTGACCTTCATGGACTACACCAGCGGTGGTATTTCAGCGGACGGTTGCCTGGCACAAAGCTATGAGTACATCTACGGTAGTGCTGAAAATGGTATTAAGGTTGCACTCTTAGCCCCGCAATTTGGTCAGGCTATTTCAGAAGAGCTGCACGCTGACCAAACCTATATTGACTTGCAAAATGCCTGGAAAACCTGCATGAACGACGCTGGGATTACTTCCCTTGAATCCACCGATCAGGCTGTCTATCAGTCCAGCTTGGTTGATGCTGAAACAGCGGAAAAAATGCTGAAAAGCGATATCAGTTGCCGAGAAGGCAATAATTTTGATGGTGCTGTCACTGAGCTCAAGCACTCATATTACGAGAGCATGTATAAGCGCCTAAAACAGTTCTCAAACGATATCGAAGAGACCCATCAGTTTGCTCTTGAACGGGTTAACGCTGATAAGGCTGAGCCCAAGGACACCTCATCTGTCACGGTGCCCACAACCTCCCCCTCACCTTCAGCATCCTAAAATCTTAGGGAGATCACCGGGTCGGTGGGCTTTGATCTAGTGTCAAGCCCACCGACTCAGTTTTTGCTAGTGGCCTTAGGTGATCTGCCGAAGAGCAACTGCTGGTGGCACCCCAGCACCTTTGTAAGCAGGTAGGGAAGCAGCTAGCCAGGCTAGTGTTAGGCTACCTATCCAGGTTGCAACCAACCCCTGCCAAGCGAAAGCGTAGGTTAGAACCGCACCTTCAGCCACGAAAGCTTGCAGGAGGAGCAAGCCCATGCTGACTTCCTCATTTAAAGAGTTAGCCTCGCCCTTGTCTACGTTAACCCTGGCAGAAATTCCGAAGGTGCTATTAATCTCCACCTCTTTCAAACTGGTGACTTGCACCGTTACTTAACCGTTCATGAGTATCAGCAAACTCAGTATGAGTGTCCAGGAGCGCCGTGATCAGCTAACCTCTGCAATACCACGGCATTCACCCTGAACCTACGGCGCTCAGCATCCTTTAACTGAACCAAAACATCATCCACGGCTGTCAGTTTAGAGAGCTAAAGTGCCAGCACCAGAACCGACAGATGATATACCCCGTCAATTCATACCGCAGTATGAGCACCAGACCCACCGAGGCACCAAGATTGGGTAGGGTAGTAGCATGCAGTACATCTCAACGCGCGATACTGGCGCAACCCCCGCGTCTTTCACTGACATCCTTCTGGGCGGGCTAGCCCCCGACGGCGGTCTCTACCTGCCCGTAGAATACCCTCAGCTGACTGACGCCACTCTTACCCACTGGCGCCAGGTGCTGAACACTGAGGGCTACCATGCGCTTGCCGCTGAAGTGCTGCAGCTCTTCGTTGATGACATTCCTGCTGAGGACCTCAAAGCGATTACTGCCCGTGCCTACAGCTACCCCAAGTTTGCCTCTGAAGACATTGTTCCCGTGACGGAACTAGAACCCGGCCTGCTCATCGGTCACCTGTCTGAGGGACCCACTGCTGCCTTTAAAGACATGGCCATGCAGCTGCTGGGTGAGCTCTTTGAATACGAGCTAGCCCGCCGCGGAGAACACCTGACCATTGTGGGCGCGACCTCTGGCGACACCGGCTCCTCAGCCGAATACGCTATGCGTGGCCGCGCAGGCATCAAGGTTTTCATGCTGACCCCTGCCGGTCGCATGACTCCCTTCCAGCAAGCACAGATGTTCGGTCTAGATGATGAGAACATCGTTAACATCGCTCTGGACGGTGTGTTTGACGACTGCCAAGACGTCGTCAAGGCCATCTCAGCCGACGCTGCTTTCAAGTCGGAACACCGTATCGGTGCGGTGAACTCCATCAACTGGGCACGACTCATGGCCCAGGTGGTCTACTACGTCTCAAGCTGGATTCGTGCCACCGAAACCAACGACCAGAAGGTCTCCTTCTGCGTACCCACCGGCAACTTTGGTGATATCTGTGCAGGGCATATCGCCCGCCAAATGGGGTTGCCCATTGACCGGCTGATCGTTGCGACCAACGAGAATGATGTGCTCGATGAATTCTTCCGCACCGGTGACTACCGCGTGCGTTCTTCGTCTGATACCTATGAAACTTCCAGCCCCTCCATGGATATCTCACGAGCCTCAAATTTTGAGCGCTTTGTCTTTGACTTGCTGGGGCGCGATGCTGAGCGCACTGCTGATCTCTTCGGTATCAAGGTGCGCCAGGGTGGGTTCTCACTGAGAGATGATCCGGCATTCGCGGACGCCGCGGACCGTTACGGCTTTGCCTCGGGCAAGTCCACCCACGCCGATCGTGTTGCCACAATTCGCGAGGTCAACGAGAAACTGGGTGTGCTGCTTGACCCCCACACCGCTGACGGTGTGAAGGTGGCCCGCTCACTGGCCCCCGAAATTGACACCCCTATTATTTGCCTTGAAACCGCCCTGCCGGTCAAGTTCGCTGAGACCATTGCTGAGGCAACCGGCTCTGAGCCAGAAATTCCGGCACGTTTTGAGGGCATCATGGAGGCCGAGCGTCACGTGCTTGACCTGCCCAACGATACTGAGGCAGTTAAGGCCCTGATTCGCGAGCGAGCCTAGTCTAAAAAATCAACAAGCGGCCCCTATCTTCTAAGAAAGAGAATAGGGGTCGCTTGTTTTAGCATGGCGTTTAGTGAAATTACTAAAGAAATCGTTGAGACCGGACAAGCCCACTATCTGAAACCAGCGACCAAAATGTGGTAAAGACTAGAGGGCGGGGCTAGCCTGGAAGCATGACTGAAAATCGCTCCATCAACCTCGCCGTCATTGCCGGCGACGGCATTGGCCCCGAAGTAGTAGCCCAAGCCGAGCGCGTGCTGAACCACGTCGCTGACCTCGAGAACATCACCCTCACCAGCACCCCCTACAGCTTGGGAGCTGAGCACTGGCTAGCAACCGGTGAAACCCTCACCCAAGAGACCAAAGATCAGCTAGCTACCCACGATGCTATTCTTTTTGGTGCTGTGGGCGCTGATCCCCGCTCGGCAACGGTGCCCAGCGGTCTTATCGAGCGCGAAATCCTGCTCAATCTGCGCTTCTCCTTTGATCACTACATCAACCTGCGCCCATCCAAGCTCTTTCCCGGGGCAGTCTCACCGCTGAGCAACCCCGGCGATATCGATTTCGTGGTGGTGCGAGAAGGCACTGAAGGCCCTTACGCCGGTAATGGCGGACTGCTGCGGGCTGGCACCCCGGCTGAAATTGCCACCGAGGTTTCGCTTAACACTGCCTACGGCATTGAGCGCTTGGTCCGCTACGCTTTTGAACTGGCTACCAGCCGCGAGAAAAAGAAACTCACCCTGATTCATAAGACTAACGTTCTCGTTAACGCCGGTCAGCTCTACTCCCGCATCTTCAATGAAGTCGCGGCCGAGTACCCGCAGGTCACCACTGACTACTTGCACATTGATGCTGCCACCATATTTTTCACCACCGAGCCCTCTCGTTTTGATGTCATTGTCACCGATAACCTCTTTGGTGATATTCTCACCGATCAGGCTGGCGCTATCACCGGTGGGATCGGCTACGCTGCCTGCGGCAATATCAACGCCAGCGGCACTTTCCCCTCAATGTTTGAGCCGGTGCATGGCTCAGCCCCAGATATTGCTGGCCAGGGCATTGCTAATCCGACCGCCACCGTCCTTGCCGCGGCTATGCTGCTGCGCCACCTTGGCTTTGAGGGCGCCGCAGCGCGGGTCGAGCGGGCCGTGGAAGCGGACCTGGCAGCCAACCCCGGTGCCCAGCGGTCTACTGAAGAGGTTGGCTCGGCAATCATCGCTGCTCTCTAAATCTGCATCTGCGCCCCGATCTTCCAGTGGGGCGTAGACTTTTTCACACGTGGGAGTGCTCACCTGCGGTATCCTCACTTACAAGAGACCCTTACTTTAATTCAAGGATGGAACATGACTGTGGACTTCACCGTTACTCGTAACCCGAACCCCACCAGCCCCGAACGTCGCGTTGAGATTTTGGCTGACCCGGGCTTTGGTAAGCACTTTACCGATCACATGGTGCGTATTGACTGGCACGGTGATTACGTAGACGGTGGGGAATGGTCTAACGCGCAGGTGTTGCCCTACGGCCCCCTGAGCCTGGACCCCGCGGCATCGGTCTTCCACTACGGCCAGGAGATTTTTGAGGGCATTAAGGCCTACCGCCAGGCTGACGGTTCTATCACCACCTTCCGCCCCGAAGAGAACGCTTCCCGCCTCAACAAGTCAGCTCAGCGCCTGGTTCTGCCGGAACTGCCCGAAGATCTCTTCACCGAGGCTATCCGCCAGTTGGTCAGCATCGACGCCGACTGGGTACCTAGCGGTGACGGTGAATCCCTCTACTTGCGTCCCTTCATGATTTCAACTGAGGCTTTCTTGGGTATTCGCCCCGCACACGAGGTCAGCTTCTTCGTGATTGCTTCACCCGCCGGTAACTACTTTGGCACTCCCAAGCCCGTTGATATCTGGCTTTCAACCAACTACGCCCGCGCGGGTGTGGGTGGCACCGGTGAGGCTAAGTGCGGCGGCAACTACGCGGCGTCCCTGGCAGCTCAGCTAGAAGGTGAAGCTAACGGTTGTAAGCAGGTGATCTTCAAAGACCCCAACCGCGATGACGCCATTGAAGAGCTGGGTGGCATGAATGTCTTCTTCGTCTTTGCTGATGGAAAGATTGTGACCCCTGAGCTGACCGGCACCATCCTGCGTGGTATCACCCGTAAGTCCATTATCAAACTGGCGCAGGAGCGCGGACACACTGTTGAGGAGCGCAGGTTCACTCTGGACGAGTGGCGCCAGGGCGTTGCCTCAGGTGAGATTACCGAGATTTTTGCCTGCGGTACCGCCGCTGTGATTACCCCTGTCGGCAAACTTAAGGCCGCTGACTTTGAGATTTCTTCACCTTCCGGTGAGGACGGCGGGGCAGTTACCATGACTCTTCGTGAAGAGCTGGTCGGGATGCAGACTGGTAAGGTTGAAGACCGCTTCGGCTGGAACGTGAAGCTGGTTTAAACTCATTCCCAAGGGATAGGGATCAGATTTTTCGGTAGGGAGCATGACTGTGCTGGTCCTTAACGAAAAATCTGGTCCCTTTCTTGTTCTTAGTGAGCTTAGAGTAAGAAAGGGTACGCTCGATGCCTATAGCCTGGTAGAAGGACTCATCGTGGCTGACCAGCAGTAGAGTGCCCCGGTATCCCCAACCGCCTCGAAGATGGCGGGGGAGTAGCCATCGCTCTCTAGGGCATTCAGAGTCTCTGGAGTTTTCATAACGTCAAACAGCTGGGCGAGCGTGGCTTCGGCTAAGAGCCCAAGGTTTTGGGGCAGGTAGTCATAGTGGCAGTGTCAGGGCTTCAGCAGAAAATAGAGAGCCGCTGAGGAATCCACCGTTCTGACCTTTCGAAGGGGATAAAACTACCACAATCATAAGAAAATTAAGGCTGGGCGGTCATTGCTGAAAAGATAAGTAAGTACAGGGGGTAGAGCCGAAGAAGAAGCTTAAGCCAGCCAAGAGACGCTCCTTACCGGTTCTGTGCCTTCTTTTCCTTTAGCAGCGGCTCTGCCTGTGCGGTAGCCTAGAGTCATGCGCATTGCTCGATTTACTGTTGAAGATAACCTGCATTTTGGTCTCGTTGAAGGCGACGCAGGTGAAGAAACCATCACCGTTCTATCGGGGGACCCCTTCTACTCGGGTGTCAACCCCACCGACAAAAAATATCGCCTGGACGAAGTACGCCTAGTTGCGCCTATTATTCCCCGCTCCAAGGTCATTGGTGCCGCCCGCAACTGGCACGACCACGCCCAAGAACTCGGCAACCAAACCCCCACCAGTCCCCAGTTCTTCTTCAAGCCCAACACCTCCGTCATCGGTCCCGGCGACCCCATCGCTCTGCCCGAATGGTCCAGCGATGTCTCTTACGAAGGCGAGCTTGCTGTGGTCATCGGCCGCATTGCTAAGTCCGTCCCGCTAGATCGCGTCCCCGAGGTAATTTACGGCTACACCGTTGCTAACGACCTCACCGCCCGCGACGCCCAAAAATCAGACGTGCAGTGGGCACGCGCTAAGGGCTTTGACGGCTCTTGCCCCCTGGGCCCCTGGATTGAAACCGAGTTACAGACCGATGACCTGACTATCCAGACCTGGGTAGACGGTGAACTCAAGCAGGATGGCACCACCGCAGACATGGTCTTCTCCGTCGCGGAACTGGTGGCAGCAGCCAGCGAATACTTCACCCTGCTACCCGGCGACGTCATTCTCACCGGTACTCCAGCCGGCGTCGGCAAGCTCTCAGCGGGCAACGAAGTCGAAATTGAGGTTGAGGGCATCGGTGCCCTGGTTAACACTGTCCGCGCAGAATAAACCGCCCAGCCACTAAAATTGAACTCGAAAAATTTTTACACCACCACAGAAAGGGATGTGGAAACATCCATGAGTGATTACGCTCTGAAACTTACTGATCCGTCTGAAACCCGTGTCCGTTTTTGCCCATCGCCCACCGGCACCCCCCACGTGGGTATGGTGCGCACCGCCCTTTTCAACTGGGCCTATGCTAAGCACACTGGCGGCAAGCTGATTTTCCGTATTGAAGACACCGACGCGGCACGTGACTCAGAGGAATCTTTCAATCAGGTGCTCGAATCCCTGCAGTGGTTGGGCATCAACTGGGACGAGGGTGTCGGTGTGGGTGGCCCCCACGAGCCCTACCGTCAGTCAGAGCGCATGGACATTTACGCGGAGGTTGTGGAGAAGCTCAAGGCAGGCGGCTACGTCTATGAAGATTTCTCAACCCCCGAAGAGGTAGAAGAGCGTCACAAGGCCAAGGGCGAAGACCCCAAGCTGGGCTACGACAACTTTGACCGCAACCTCACCGAAGATCAGAAGGCAGCCTACCGCGCTGAAGGCCGCCAGCCTGTTTTGCGCCTGCGCATGCCTGACACTGACATCACCTTCAACGACCTGGTGCGCGATGAAATCACCTTCAAGGCGGGCTCCGTTCCAGACTTCGTCGTGGTTCGCGCCAACGGCAAGCCCCTCTACACCCTGGTTAACCCCGTGGACGACGCGCTGATGGGCATCACCCACGTGTTGCGTGGTGAAGACTTGCTGTCCTCAACTCCGCGCCAGATTGCGCTCTACCGCGCCCTGGTTGAGGTGGGGGTTACCAGCTTCATCCCCGAATTCGGCCACATGCCCTACGTGATGGGCCAGGGCAACAAGAAGCTTTCCAAGCGTGACCCCGAATCCAGCCTCTACAACCTGCTGGATGCCGGCTTCATTAAGGAAGGTCTGCTCAACTACCTGTCCCTGCTGGGCTGGTCGCTGTCTCACGATGAGGACATCTTCACCATGGACACCATGGTGAAACACTTCGACATCGCAGACGTACTGGCTAACCCCGCCCGCTTTGACCTGAAGAAGGCTGAAGCAATCAATGGCACCCACGTGCGTATGCTCGAAGCTGAGGACTTCCGCAACCGTCTGGTACCCTTCCTCCACAAGGCTGAGCTGGTCTCAGCTGACGATTTTGAGGCTCTGACCGAGCGCGAACAGCAGATTTTGACTGAAGCTGCGCCTCTGGTTCAGGAACGCATGCAGCTACTGGGTGAGACCCCGGGCTTGCTGGGCTTCCTCTTTAAGAAGGACGAGGACATCGAGATCGCTCCGGACGCCGCTAAGCAGCTTAAGGAGTCAGCACCCGCTGTTCTGGACGCCGCGATTGCCGCTATTGAAGGCCTAGAAACCTTTACTGCTGAAAGCATTCAAGACGCGTTGCGTGAGGCAATCGTTGAGGGGCTAGAAATCAAGCCCCGCCTGGCCTTCGGGCCGGTGCGCACCGCTATCTCGGGTGAGCGTATTTCACCACCCCTCTTTGAATCCATGGAGATTTTGGGCAAGGATTCCTCACTCGCTCGCCTCAAGAAGCTAGCTGCTTCATTGGCGGACTAGAGCCTGCCCACACTGAGCCTCGCCTCCTGCCACCTGCCCGGTGGTCAGGGAGCGGGGTTCTTTGCGTTTTGGGAGGTTCTGCTGTAGTTACTTCTGGGGACTGCTTTTATCTTTTCCATAGGTATCTGAGCGGTGTGCGGATTGATGTGAATATCTCATATGACAAGCAAAAATGCGTAATAACCGGTCACAAAGGGGAGTGTTCAGGGCGGGTAGTTTGAGCGGGCTTGCCCTGGCACAAGTCCAGTGGTAGAAAATGAAACAAGCATTGACTTATATCACACTAGCCTTGGAGTAATTCTCATGCACTCACCCCGCTACCTAACCCAAACCCTTACTCTGGTTGCCCTTAGTGCCATGGTCTTGAGCGGCTGTGGGGAGAAGGCAACTGGTAGCATCCCGGAGCCTGGCGATAGTTCTTCATCGGCTGCTTCTTCTGTTTCGGTATCTGCCGGGGGCGCTGGTGCTTCTGACGGTGCTACTGCTGAGGTGACTGAGCGCTTTTCTGGTGGGTCTAAGGCGCCTGAGGGGGAGTATCGTGCTGCTGACGAGCAGGGCCCGGCTCAGAATGTGCCTAAGCCTGAGGCTCCTGCTGGGATGAATGTTGAAACTACCGAAGGCATGGAAAAGTTCATTACCTATTACCAGGACATGCGCAACTATGCTTTGCAGACTGGCGACGTGGATGGTGTGCGGCAGCTAGTTGATGAGTCCTTTACTCAAGAGCAAGATTTTTTTGATTCGTTGAAGGAAATTTATAAGTCTGGCGGTTGGGTTATCGAAGGTAAATTAACCATTCATTACAACAAGGATTTAATTACATCTATGGATGATAGCGTCTACTCTATTGGTAGCAATTTTGAACAAGATGACTCAGTGCTGTGGTACGACGGTGAGGCTACCTACACAGACAATTCAGATTCAATCTATGAAGGAATAGATTTTAGAGTCCAGTTCAAAGATTCTAAATGGAAAGTTCTAACCTCACAGGCAATCAAATAGTCATGAAGCGTTACGTTGGTTCTGTATTTGTAGCAGTGACTATTTCTTTGTGTTTAGCCGTACCTTCCGCAGTTGCTAATACATCCGGGAGCGTTAACGAAACCGGTTTTGACGTGAAAATAAATAGGAGCAAGTTTCTGGATGGACAAAGACCACGTCAGGTAAAAGAAACCCCAAAATCTGAGCAAGTTCCCGGCGATTCTGCTGCCCCTGCCATGAAACTTATACAGTTCAAAGAACATAAAAATCCTGAAGATAAGCGTGCCCGGTTAGCTGAAGGAGCCTCGCTACAAACAGGTTCCTACTGTTTGGCCTCAGACGGCACCTTAGGCACTATGGGTGTTGTCCCCGCTGACTGGGGTGAAGGTTCAGATACTCCCTACTACAACAACGGTGTTCCTCTGGGCTGTATCGCTCTAAACCCTGATGAACTTGAGGACGCGGGTCTTGAGCTTGCCGAAGTCGATGGTGAGATGGTTGTCCAGCCTATCCGCATCCAGTTGACAGTGGAGGATCTGCAAAGCTTTCCCATTACTCCTGCAGATGCCCATCAAGAGCGAGCTCCCCATACCTTGAAAAATTACAACACCAACTTTTGGGCAGATGCCGATGTCCAGGAGTTCCAGCGTCAAATAGCTGGGCAACAGGTTCAGGTGAGAGCTACGCCAGTAAGCTACACATTTGTTTATGGTGACGGTGGGCAACTAGGTCCTGTCTCGCATGCGGGGTATCAACTGGGTGAGGATGTCTGGGATGAGGAAACCCCAACCAGCCACAAATATACGGTGCCGGGTGACTACCAGTTCAGTGTGGTGACAGGGTATCGAGGTGAATTTAGCGTTGATGGCGGTCCTTGGGAAGTGATTGATGGAACGGTGGAACGCCCCAGTGAGGGTCAGTTGGTTCGGGTGTGGCGGACGCAGGTGGGTTTGGTGGCTGATGATTGTTCGGCTGCTCAAGGTGCTTGGGGTTGCCCCGGCGCTGACCGGTAAGCAATCCAGCAAATTAAAGACAATTTACGGCGGATTAGAGCCGGCTCCACCCCTCTAAACTTTGGTATTGCAGAGCCCATTTAGGGCGCAAATTTAGGTGTGACTCAGGTCTACCTATTTCAAGTTGCACACCCCGAGTAAAGCGTATAGAGTTATTACTCGTTGCGGCGATGAGTTTGAAGAACAAAACGCAGCAACAAACAATAATGGGATATGGTGTAATTGGCAACACTACGGTTTCTGGTACCGTCATTCTAGGTTCGAGTCCTGGTATCCCAGCGAACAGCTTGAAAAGTTGTTACGGCCCCATCGTATAGCGGCCTAGTACTCCGCCCTCTCACGGCGGCAACACCGGTTCGAATCCGGTTGGGGTCACAGGCAAGAAAACCTCCACTCATTTGAGTGGAGGTTTTCTTTATTAAACCCACCATTCACTAAACGTCCCGCTGCCAAGCTTCGGTTTGAGCGTGATGCAAAGCATTGCTCCTAGGTTTGCACCAAAACCCACCTTGCCTATATGCTTATATCTGTTGCTCTTGAGGAGTAACGCTTCAGAAATGAAGACGGCCCCATCGTATAGCGGCCTAGTACTCCGCCCTCTCACGGCGGCAACACCGGTTCGAATCCGGTTGGGGTCACAGGCAAGAAACCTCCACTCATTTGAGTGGAGGTTTTCTTTTTATTTAGAGCTCCTATGCCACACTAGCGCTGTTTTACCGTATAGTTCACTCTTTATCCAAGCCCTACGTGCAAGAATAGAATCGTGCACAACGAAACTATCACTCACACTTTGCAGGGCGTGCGCGAGGCCCGCGACACGCTTGCCGCAACGCACTTTCCCTTGGAAACCGGGGGAGCAGGAACTGCTCGAGATCTGGCCCGCAAAACGGTAACCCAGCTCGATGATTACATCATCCCTAAACTCTCCAGCCTTGACGCCCCATTGACCGTGGTGGTTGGCGGTTCAACCGGTGCCGGTAAATCTACGCTGGTGAACACTCTCATCGGTGAGCCCGTCACTCGGTCCGGCGCTATCCGCCCCACCACCCGCCAGCCAGTTCTGCTACACCGTCCAGAGGACGCTGGAGCATTCACTCCTGAGCGTATATTGCCTAATCTGGTGCGCGTCCCCGTAGGACCAGGTGCGGCTCTTCCCGGCGCTAATCCTCACAACGGCCAGGACGAACTGGTTATGGTACCCGTGCCTGGACTGCCCGCCGGCGTTGCCTTGGTTGATGCCCCGGACTTTGATTCAGTTTCAGATGAGAACCGACGTCTGGCTAAGCAGCTCCTGGCAGCTGCTGACTTATGGCTCTTTGTCACCACGGCTAATCGCTACGCCGATGCTGTGCCCTGGGAGATCCTTCGTGAAGCAGCTAAGCGTGATATCACCATTGCGGTGGTGCTCAACCGTGTGCCTGAAGGCTCTGAAGATGAAATTGAAGCTGACCTGACCCGTATGTTGGCTGAAGCCGGTATTACTGCCGCGCTGATTATGTCCGTTACTGAACAGGACCGTGATGATCAGGGTCTGCTACCCGCCGTCGCGCTGACTCCGTTGACCTTTTGGCTACGTAGCTTAGGTGCTGACGCTGATGCTCGCAGCGCCATTGCACGCCGCACTCTGGAGGGTGCGGTGCGAGGCGTGGCTGGCCAAACACACCAGCTCGCTGACGCCCAGCGGGAACAGGAAGACGCCGAGCGTGCTCTGCGCCAAAACCTGAATGACGCCTACGCCCACGCCTTTGAAAACGTCAAGGAATCCACTAAAGACGGTCAAATGTTGCGCGGTGAGGTGCTCACCCGCTGGCAGGATTTTGTGGGAACCGGTGAGTTCTTTCGCTCGGTGGAAAGCACCGTCGGCAAAATCCGCGACCGAATCTCAGGTTTCCTGCGCGGCACTCCGCCTACCAAAGTTGTTGAGGTAGAGCAGGCTCTAGAGGTTGGCTTGCATTCGGTGATTATGGAAGAGGCCGCTGCAGCGGCCGAAACAGTTCAGCGCCGCTGGCTCGAGGACCGAGCCGGCCGTGCTCTGCTGGCAGGTGAGGATCTGGGAGGTCAGGATAAGAACTTCCCTGAGGAAATCGCTGAAAGCATCCGTGCCTGGCAACAGGATGTCATGGACATCATCTCTCAGGAGGGCGCCGACAAGCGCCAAAAGGCACGTTTCATGTCGCTGGGCGTCAATGTCACAGCTGTGATTCTGATGATTGCTGTCTTCTCCATGACCGGTGGACTAACCGGTATCGAGGTGGGTATCGCTGGTGGCTCAGGTGTGGTCGGTCAGAAGCTTCTCGAAGCAATCTTCGGTGAGGACGCTGTGCGCCGCATGGCTAACCGGGCTCGTGAAACCCTCGAAGCCCGCGTCAAAGAACTGCTGGACCGTCACGCCCAGCGTTTTGAAGACCGCTTGAACAGCCTAGAGATGGGCCCGGACCACCAGGCGCTTGAAGATGTAGCAGTTACCCTCACCTCAGCCGGTGAGACCATGATGGCAGGGGAGCAGAACCAAGATGGCTGAGACCAAGAAAGACCAGAGTCATACCGCTCTAGCCCTGCGCGTTGCCGCACTTGAAAAAGCGGTAGAGCTGGGCGCCGACCGCCTAGAACCTGAACTTCTGCACCGAGCAACCGATGTACTAGCGCGCACCGGAGCCCGCCGTGAGCTTTCTGCCGAGCACACCGTGATCGGCTTTTTTGGCGCAACGGGTTCTGGTAAATCAACCCTCTTTAACGCCGTGGTCGGCAAAGAAATCGCCAAGAGCGCTGCCCGCCGCCCCACCACATCCGTTGCTCAGGCTGCGGTCTGGGGCAAGGCTGGCGTTGAGCCCCTGCTGGACTGGCTGGGCGTTGAAAACCGCACCTACATGGACGAGGATGCCACCGAAGCCACCGAAGCTCTCAACCGCGCTGACGTCCCGGTCACCGTGGGCATGTGGAATAAAATCCGTAAATCTGTGGGGCACGCAAAAACAGAAGAGGCAACCGGCGGACTAGTATTGCTCGATCTGCCGGACTTTGACTCGGTGGAGGCCTCCAACCGCGTCATCGTTGAAAAAATGGCGCAGTGCGTGGACGTGCTGGTCTGGGTTATGGATCCCCAAAAATATGCCGATGCCGTCATCCACCAGGACTTCATCGCTCCGCTCGCATCCCACGGCGCTGTTACCCTAGCTGTTCTCAACCAGGTGGACCTCCTGGACCCCGCAGAAGTGCCAGCGGTACTCGATTCACTCAAACTTCTGCTGGCACAGGACGGGCTTTCTTCCACTCTGGTTGCTGCCCCCCTGGCAGTCTCAGCCCGCACTGGTGAAGGCGTGCCCCGTCTACGCGAAGTTCTGGGGCAGGTTGCTGTAGCAAAGAATGCCGCACTAGAACGTATCGATGCTGATTTGCGCACGGTGGGTGCTGATCTGGGTCGCCAGGACGGTGGTGGGCATCCTCGCGGAATTACCCTTGAGAATACTGAGCAACTTGAAGCTGGCCTATACGCCGCATCAGGTGCAGATGGCATTGTGAAGGCTGCAGCTAACTCCTATAAGTTGCACGCGGCTGAGAAGACTGGCTGGATTGCAACCCGCTGGTTGCTCAAGGCTCGCAAGGACCCTCTGAAGCGTCTGGGCCTGCACAAGGAGCACGATGGCGCACCGATTTCTAAGTCTTCTCTGCCTCCGCTGGGTGCCTCTCAGAAAGCGGCGATGAGCACCTCTCTTCGTACCTTTGCAGGTGATGTTTCTGAAGGCGTAAATGAACCCTGGAGCCACAGTATCAGGGATTCAGCTCGCACCTATGAAGACCAGCTGCCCAGCGAAATCGAGCGTGCTATTGCCACCGTTCACTATGATGCGGGCAAGAAGCGCTGGTGGTGGCAGGTGCTTAACGTCTTCCAGTGGTTGGGTATCGTTGCGGCGCTCGTGGGTCTGCTCTGGCTCACCGGTCTAGCCCTCGCTACTTACTTCCAGATCGTTCTGCCGGAACCACCTACCGTTGAAGGCTTCCCGCTACCTGTCCCGACCCTGCTAGTGATTACGGGTCTGCTGCTGGGCATCGTGATAGCGATGCTGGGCAGGCTCGTCGCGGCAGCTGGGCACCGCATGTACGCTCGTGGAATCACGCGCCAGCTAAAGAGCAATGTTGCGGACGTTGCTCAACGGGCTGTGGTGGCACCGGTCGAAGATGAACTCAACCGTCTAGCTGACTACCGGGCAGCTCTAGAGCAGGCTCGATAGCATCCGGCTGTCAGCACAGGCAGATGAAAGCGTGCTGACTCCAGATCAAAACTAAAGATGACCCTTGATGCGGACTAGAATTTGTCCGGATCAAGGGTCACCTTTTCTGATGCTGAGCTGAAGAGCTGATGGGTAACTAGCTACGCAGTGCCTCAGTGAGAGCGGCGGCAGCTTCACAGACCACTTCGGCGTGTAGCCTGCCGGGCTGACGGGTGAGGCGCTCGATGGGACCTGAGATTGAGATAGCTGCAATAACCTTGCCAGCAGGGGAGCGCACGGGAGCTGATACCGAGGCGGTGCCGCGCTCTCGTTCCCCCACCGACTGTGCCCACCCGCGGCGTCGCACCGCAGCTAGCATGGTGGCAGAGAATCGGGCGTTATGTATGCTTTCAACAAGGCGTGCCTGCTCTTCCCAGGCAGTGAGAATCTGAGCTGCAGATCCAGCCTTCATAGAGAGCTGGGTGCCCACGGGGATGGTGTCGCGCAGGCCAATGGGGCGCTCCGCTGAGGCAACACAAACGCGCCAATCGCCCTGGCGGCGGAAAACCTGGGAGGATTCCCCGGTAGCATTGCGCAGATTGTTGAGCACAGGCCCGGATGCTGCAATGAGGCGGTCTTCGCCGGCGGCAGATGATAGCTCACCCAGGCGTGGGCCCAGCATGAACCTGCCCTGAATGTCACGAGCTACCAGACGGTGGTGGGTCAGTGCCACGGCCAGACGGTGGGCGGTGGGGCGGGCGAGGCCGGTTGCTTCAACCAGTTGGGAGAGCGAGGCGGGGCCAGCTTCAAGGCAATCAAGAATGTGGGCGGCTTTGTCGAGGACGCCGACGCCGGAGCTGCGGTTTTCCTGCATGAGGTCAGTCTTTCACCTGGTGGAGACGCACGGGCGGTGCGGTCTCGTATCGCGGTCAGTGTGTGTTTCTGGGTGTGAAACCGTGGGGCTAGGATTGTGTCCGTGTATCTATCATGACTTCTCATATTCTGATATGCAAGTTCAGTTATTGGAAAGTTTGAAAAAACACGGTCACACTGGTGTATGACAGTACTTATTTCGTTGATGGAGGACTCATGGATGGTGTAACGGGTATTAAGCCCCGCACCCTGGCGGAGAAGGTATGGGACGCGCACACCGTAGTGCCCGGCAAGGGCGGCAAGCCCGATCTTCTCTACATCGATTTACACCTGGTGCACGAAGTTACCTCACCGCAGGCTTTTGAGGGCCTCCGCCTTGAAGGACGCCCTCTGCGTCGTCTTGACCTCACCATCGCAACTGAGGATCACAACACCCCCACCGAGAACATCTTCTCAACGATTGCCGATATCACCTCACGCACCCAGATTGAAACCCTGCGCAAGAACGCTGAAGAGTTTGGGGTGCGCATTCACTCACTAGGTGATGCTGAGCAGGGTATCGTGCACGTGGTTGGCCCCCAGCTGGGCCTCACCATGCCCGGTATGACCGTGGTCTGCGGTGACTCCCATACCTCGACCCACGGCGCCTTTGGGGCGCTCGCCTTTGGCATCGGCACCTCAGAGGTCGAACACGTCATGGCTACTCAGACCCTGCCTCTGGCGCCCTTTAAAACCATGGCGATTAACGTTGAGGGAACGCTGAAGCCCGGTGTTACTGCCAAGGACATCATCCTGGCAGTCATCGCCGAAATTGGCACCGGTGGTGGCCAGGGTTACGTGCTGGAATACCGTGGTTCTGCTATCCGGGGTCTCTCTATGGAGGGGCGCATGACCATCTGCAACATGTCCATTGAGGCAGGTGCCCGTGCCGGCATGGTGGCCCCCGATGAAACGACCTTTGAATACGTCAAGGGCCGCCCCCACGCACCTACCGGTGAGGACTGGGACGCTGCGGTGGGCTACTGGAAGACCCTTCCTACCGATGAGGGTGCGACCTTTGACCGTGAAGTCTTCATCAACGCTGATGAACTTGAGCCCTTTGTTACTTGGGGAACCAACCCCGGTCAGGGCATCCCACTCTCCCAGTCTGTTCCCTTCCCCGAGGACTTCGGCGATGAGAACGAACAGAAGGCTGCTAGCCGTGCCCTGGACTACATGGGCCTAACCGCTGGTACACCGATGAAGGAGATTCCCGTTGACGTGGTCTTCTTGGGATCCTGCACCAACTCCCGCATCGAAGATTTGCGGGCAGCTGCAGACATCGTCAAGGGGCACAAGGTGGCAGACGGGGTGCGCATGATGGTGGTGCCCGGCTCCCAGAAGGTACGTGCACAGGCTGAAAAAGAAGGTCTGGATCAAATCTTCAAGGACTTCGGCGCCGACTGGCGTTTTGCAGGCTGCTCTATGTGCCTGGGTATGAACCCTGATCAGCTGGCACCGGGGGAGCGTTGCGCCTCGACCTCTAACCGTAACTTTGAAGGGCGCCAGGGTAAGGGTGGCCGCACGCATCTGGTGTCACCTCTGGTAGCGGCAGCTACCGCCATCCGCGGTACCTTGGCATCGCCTGCTGACCTCTAAACTCCTCTGAACCCTGACCTGTCCCCGGACGTACCCCGGGGCGCACCAGAAAGATTGAACTATGGAACCGATTAAGAAGCACACCGGCATTGGCGTGCCGCTGCGATCATCCAACGTTGATACCGACCAAATTATCCCTGCCGTTTACCTTAAGCGAGTCACTAAGACCGGCTTTGATGACGCCCTTTTTGCAGGCTGGCGTAAGGATGAGAACTTTATTCTCAACCAGGAGCCCTACAAGCACGGCAGCGTGCTGGTAGCTGGCCCTGACTTTGGCACCGGGTCCTCCCGCGAACACGCGGTCTGGGCACTGAGAGATTACGGTTTCCGCGTGGTGATTTCAGCGCGCTTTGCCGATATTTTCCGTGGCAACTCAGGTAAACAGGGGCTAGTAGCGGCCCAGGTGACGCAGGATGACGTGGAACTGATATGGAAGCAACTTGAGGCAGAGCCGGGCACCGAGGTCACCGTGGACCTCGAATCCAAGACTGTGACCGTGGGCGCCCTCACCGTACCCTTTGAAATTGATGACTATGTGCGCTGGCGTCTCATGGAAGGCCTTGACGATATCGGGCTGACCCTTCAGCATGAAGAAGCTATCACTGAATTCGAAGCTTCCCGCCCCGCCTGGTTGCCCCGCACCCAGTAGCTAAACCACTTCTACGAAAAGTTCGCAAGGACGCCGGTGACTTATCCCCGGCGTCCTTTGGCTTTTGGCTGAGAGGTAACCGCGACACCTGCCAACGCCTGGACTAAAGGTGCTAAGGGTTGAATTGGGGGCTGTAGGAGTGCCTATTACCGGTAATACATCTCAGCTGCACATGAGAACATCACTTAAAGGGTAAACTTACCGGGTAAGAAACTTTTTAAGATTGGACACACATGGTCAGCGCACTGCGTATTGAAGGTGGCACCCCTCTTAAGGGCGAGATTAACGTCCGCGGTGCTAAGAACTTGGTTCCCAAGGCTATGGTTGCTGCTTTGCTTGGCTCAACCCCCTCAGTGCTCCGCAACGTCCCTCAGATTAAGGACGTTCAGGTTGTCACTGACCTTGTTGAACTGCACGGTGTATCCGTAGATTACAACATGGAAGCCGGCGAGCTGCGCATGGACCCCAGCAAGGTGTCTGTAGCTAACCACACCGACATTGAAGTTCACGCCGGTGACTCTCGTATTCCCATCCTTCTGTGCGGCCCGCTCCTGCACACCATTGGTGAAGCATTCATCCCTGATTTGGGCGGCTGCAAAATTGGCGACCGCCCCATCAACTACCACCTGCGCGTTCTAGAGCAATTCGGCGCCAAGGTGGAGAAACTGCCCACCGGCATCAGCATGCGCGCCCCCGCAGGCGGGCTTCAGGGCGCAGCTATTGAGCTAGAATACCCCTCGGTGGGTGCCACCGAGCAGGTTTTGTTGGCAGCTACCCGCGCCAAGGGCAAAACAGAGCTTAAGGGTGCTGCCATAGAGCCCGAAATTATGGATCTCATCTCTATCTTGCAGAAGATGGGCGCCATCATCACCGTTGAAACCGACCGTCAAATCATCATTGAGGGTGTGGACGAGCTTACCGGCTACAACCACTTTGCTATGCCTGACCGTAACGAGTCAGCCTCCTGGGCCTCGGCTGCGCTTGCAACCCAGGGCGACATCTTCGTCCGCGGTGCCAACCAAAAGGATCTCGCGACCTTCATTAACGTCTACCGCAAGCTCGGAGGCGGCCTGGATATTCAGGACGAGGGCATTCGCTTCTTCCACAAAGGTGGAGACCTGAACCCCCTCTTCGTAGAAACCAACGTGCACCCCGGTTTCATGACCGACTGGCAGCAGCCCCTGGTGGTTGCCATGACTCAGGCAAAGGGAGTGTCGGTGCTCCACGAGACGGTCTACGAGAACCGTTTCGGCTTTACCGACGCCCTAGTGCGCATGGGCGCCTCAGTGCAGTTGCACCGCGACTGCCTTGGCCCCGCAACCTGCCGTTTTGGCCACAAGAACTTCTTGCACTCAGCGATTATCACCGGTAAGACCCCTCTGCGCGGTGCTGATATCAACGTGCCTGATCTGCGCGGTGGTTTCTCCCATGTGATTGCGGCACTCACCGCTGAGGGCACCTCCAACGTCACCGGCGTTTCGGTCATTTCCCGCGGCTATGAGCACTTTGCAGATAAGCTCACTGCTCTGGGCGCAAAATTCGAGGTCTCCGCTTAAGATGGCTGCCAAGAGTTCCTCACTGGGTGATATCAGCCCCACTGCCAAGGGTGATGCGGTATATCGGTTGGCAGGTAACCTGCTCAGACCGCTCTATCATCTACCCATGAAGATTGATATCACCGGTATCGAGAAACTGCCGCAAGAGGGCGGCTACATTGTAATCTCCAACCACCTAACCGTGGTTGACCCGATTACTGCAGCCTACCCCCTCTTCATCAGGGGCGTTTTACCCCGGTTTCTTGCTAAAGAGGGGCTCTTTCGAGTGCCAGTTCTGGGGTGGCTCATGCGCCAGTGCGCTCACATCCCCGTCAGCCGTGGTTCCGCGCAGGCCGGTAAGTCCCTGGACGTTGCGCGCAACGTCCTGGACGCCGGGGGAGCGGTACTCATCTTCCCCGAGGGCACCCTCACCAAGGATCCAGAACAGTGGCCCATGACCGGTAAAACCGGTGCAGCACGCCTTGCTTTAGCAACCGGTGCCCCCGTCATTCCCATTGCCCACTGGGGTGACCATGAATTCTGGCCCCGTGGTGGAAAGCCTCGCTTTGGGTTCCCCCGTAAGAAGGTGCAGATTGTAGTGGGCGACCCCATTGATTTCAGCGATCTTCTCACAGGTACCGAGCCGGGAGCTAAGCAGAACCGCCAACAACTAGCGGACGCTACGACCAGAATGCTGGATTGTGTCACTGACTTGCTTGAAACCATCCGCGGTGAAAAGGCGCCAGCCGGGCGCTGGAACGCTGTGCTAGGTGTGCGCCAAGCATCCGAGAATAACTAGAACCCCGGAGTAGAAAGGCAGATATGAGCACTTCTCTTCCACCAAAAGTAGCTGTTCTTGGTGCCGGTAGCTGGGGCACTGCCTTTGCCAAAGTAGTGGCGGATGCGGCTACCGCTGCGGGAAGTAACCGTCAAGTGGTGCTCTGGGGCCGTAAACCAGACGCTATGGCGCAGATGGCCAGCACTCGTATTAACGAACCCTACTTCCCGGGGGTAAAGCTACCGGATAATCTGGAGTTCACTTCAGATGTGGAACAAGCACTACATGGCGCTCACATCGTTGTTCTGGCGATTCCAGCTCAGGCGCTCCGAGCGCAGCTTGAAGTTTTTGCGCCTCTCCTCGAGCCTTACGCGGTTCTGGTTTCACTCGCCAAGGGCCTCGAGATGGGCAGTGGTCTGCGCATGAGTGAAGTGATTATTGAAGTACTTCAGGGCAACCTAGTTGCCATCGACGCTCCCCCTGAAACTATTTCTGGGGTCACTGACCGAGTTACCGTGCTTTCTGGGCCCAACCTTGCCAAAGAAATTATCGTTGAGCAGCCCACCACCTCCGTGGTGGCAGCTACCACTCTGGAAACAGCACAGAACGTAGCTTCAATTTGCGCAGCAAACTACTTCCGCCCCTACACCAACACCGATATTATCGGTGTTGAAATCGGCGGGCTGGTTAAGAACGTCATCGCGCTTTGCGTAGGAATGTGCGAAGGGAAGCAGTACGGAGACAACTCAAAAGCTTCGGTGATGACGCGTGGACTAGCAGAAACAACCCGTCTTGCCCTGGCACTGGGCGGCAAACTGGAGACCATGAGCGGACTAGCTGGCATGGGCGATCTCATCGCTACCTGCTCATCCCCGCTCTCACGTAACCACACCGCTGGCCGCCTCCTCGCAGAAGGTATAGAGCCAGACCAACTGCATACCGTTATGAGCCAGACCGCTGAATCCATAAAATCAGCTCCGGTTGTGGCAGAACTCGCGCGAAAAGTGGGGGTCGCCATGCCTATCACTGAAGCAGTGGTAGAAGTTTTGAACCGTACAATATCAGTTGAGCAACTGGCACCGGCACTGCTGGGTAGAGCGCTTAAATCAGAGAGCGATCACATTAGCTAGCGGTCGCCGAATAAGGCCAGTTCAATCTACCGATCGTCTCAGACCACCTATCGTAAGGATGCCATGACTCTTTCGAGCCAGAAGCCCACCGTCGCACTCCTGTGTGGTGGCCGCTCATCGGAGCACTCGATTTCTTTGATTACCGCCCGCGGTGTGCTTGGAGCTATCGATTATGAAAAGTACAACGTCGTCACCATTGGTATTACCCGCGATGGGCGTTGGTTTTTGACCGATGAAGATTTTCTAAACCGCCTGCTGGAAGAAAACGCACTGGCAGACTTCCCGGCTGAGGGCAAGCAGGTTTTTCTTCCCCTGGGCGGGGGAGACAACCGCCTGCGACTCATTGATTCCAAGGACGAGACCCACGTTGAAATGGGCCCTGCCATTGACGTGGTATTCCCGCTGCTGCACGGCCCCTTTGGTGAGGACGGAACCGTTCAGGGTCTGCTAGAGATGGCTGACCTGCGCTACGTGGGCTGCGGTGTGGCGTCCTCAGCCATAGGCATGGATAAACACTTCATGAAAGTTGCTTTTGAAGCCGCGGGTCTGGAGGTTGGGCCCTATGAAGTAATCACCCACCGCCAGTGGGTACAGAACCCTGGTCAAGCCCGTGAACGCATCCAGGCGCTAGGCTACCCAGTCTTCGTAAAACCCGCACGCGCTGGATCATCCTTCGGCATTACCAAGGTGAATTCTGCTGAGCAGCTCGATGCCGCCATTGAAGAAGCGCACAAATATGACCCTAAACTTGTCATCGAAGCGGGAATCCTGGGGCGAGAAATTGAGTGCGCGGTGCTCGATGGCCATCGATCAGCTAACCCGCTGGCTTCACATCCCGGTGAAATCGTGATGATGGATCGGGAACACAGCTTCTATGATTTCGAGTCTAAGTACGTCTCTAAGACCAGCGCTGAAACCCGCTGCCCCGCAGACCTACCTACCGACGTCGCCCAGCAGCTGCGAGAGCTAGCCGTTGAAGCTTTCCTGGCAGTAGACGGGGAGGGCCTGTGCCGCGCCGACTTCTTCTACACAGAAGACGGGCACCTGGTGATTAACGAAGTTAACACGATGCCAGGCTTTACCCCCATTTCCATGTATAAGACCATGTGGGAGAACACCGGGGTGAGCTACGCTCAACTGATTGATGAACTGATCACCCTGGCTCTTGAACGCCCGCTAGGCCTGCGCTAAGACAAAACCCCGCGTTATCATTTACCAGTGAAAACGCGGGGTTTTGTTTTGTGTATTTATTGCTGTTTAGGCAGATGATTCAGCAGTCTCTATGTCAGAGAGAGTGTCATCAATATTGGTGCATTCTTGCTGCTGAGGAATTTGGCCCACCGCCGAAGCAATTTCTGCCAGCAGGGTTGATGAGGAAATTTGGTCAGCATCGAAGGTGATCTGGATGGCGGGTGTACGGCCGAACGTCTCCGCTACCCAGGTGCCCGTGGCGCTTTGCTCACCACTTTCAGCCATTTGTTCATCGGCTGGTTTGATGATCCAGTCGATACCATTGACCGAAGCGCAGGGGTCTGCAATTGGTGCGGTCGGCAAACTGACCCCGCATTTAAGAACGGACACGGTCGGCTCGCCCCAGGCAGTAGTGCCCTGAGCGGTGGTCTCACGCTGATCAAAACCGCCGAGCGTTTCAGGCATAGCGACCATAGCGTAGGCGCAGACCGGATTGGCTGCGTCCTCAGCAGGTTGGAGGTTAACAGCTCGCGGGCCGCAACCCGAAAAAGCGAGAGATAAAGAGCAGACTACGGTAAGAAGGGTGGTCTTTTTGAGCGTGTTCACCCAATCATTCTAACGCCTGCCTGTCTATCTATATGATGCCCTCACGCCGAGCATGTTGAACCCAACATTTCAACTGAAGGTAACATTCGGTAGGGTAGTACAAAAGATTTAGGTAACTGAGACTGTGTGAAAGGGGATGATCGGATGCGTCGTATACGCAATGCACTAACCGTTGCCGGGGCACTTGGTGTCATGGTGCTACCCGTGGCAACGGCAATGGAAACAGTTCCTGCACCAGAGGCAACAACGACCCCGAGCGCAACTGCAACCGCTTCACCGACCCCCACATCTTCTCGCAGCGCCCCCGCTGAAGTTACTCCCGGCACCCCCTCGCCGCAGCAACCGACGCCCTCTCCTGAGCTAACCTCTGAGCCAACGCCTGCCCCAACTTCTGCCCCAACGCCTGAGCCAACCTCTGAACCAACGCCTGAGCCAACCTCTGAACCAACGTCTGAGCCAACCTCTGAACCAACGCCTGAGCCAACCTCTGAACCAACGCCTGACCCCGGACCTAGCGAGGTTCCCAGTACGGTGCCGGCGTCGCCTCAGCCCAGCACGCAACCAACTGAAGAGGTGGAATCCGTCCCTGCACTGCCTCAGCCGAGTGACGAGGCTCAGCCCCTGCGACCTGCACCTCAGCAAAGCGCTGAAGAAGCTCAGGGGTCTGTGGCTGCTCTTTCCCCTTGGACGCTCGACTCAACCTTCAATAGCGACCGTATAATCGGCGTTATTACCCCTCCGCTTGCTCCCGTAGATTCTCGCGAAGCCACCGCAGTGGCTTCTGGCAGGCTACCTGCATCTGTTCTTGGGCTCACCAATCCCCAGTACGTTGAACGGCAAAGCTATGATGGCACCTTAGGGTGGGTTGAAGGTTTTCTTAATTCCAATAGCGACCCCTCGCCCCGCTCTGACTCCAGCACCGCTGCCGGTGTGGTGGGAGCAGAAGCGCGTGAAGGCGGCGTTAGCTCCATGCCCAGTGGTAACGTTTTTGAACGAGGTATAGCCATTGTGAGCGGTTCTGGCCCGCTCGTGGTTTTCACCGCAATTGCAGCATGTGGGCTTCTGCTCATCGTGGGCAACTTTATGCGCCAGAGTCGAACCGACAAACGTTAGGTAAGGGTAACCACCCCATCATGCAAAGAGCACGAGACGTCAGTGAGGACGAGCTGCTAGAGGCCTTCTTACCCATCATTAAAAGTCATAACACCAAGGCTGACCGTCTCGTGCTTGGCCCTGGTGACGACTGTGCTGTGCTTGATCTACGCGACGGGTTGACAGTGATCACCACCGATACCCAAACAGAAGACCAAGATTTCCGACGCACGTGGGCCAATGGCATGGTAACAAGCGGGTACGATGTGGGGTGGAAGGCTGCGACTCAGAACCTGGCTGATATTGCTGCCATGGGGGCCGCCCCACAGACCCTGCTCATTTCTCTGACACTCACCCCAGATACGCCCGTGACGTGGGTAGAGGACTTTGCCCGCGGGGTGACCGAGGCCTGCACCGCCCAGGGCGCTGAGAAGTGCAGTATTTCTGGTGGAGATTTAGGAGCCGGAAGCGAGATTTCGGTGACGGTTACTGCTGTAGGAACCTGCCTCGCCCCGGTCCTTCGCAGCGGGGCTCAAACCGGGGACGCACTCGTCCTGGCCGGAGCGGTGGGTACCGCCGCCGCTGGCCTAGCCTTGTTAGAGAACTCTTCTAGCTACCAGCTCACCCCCGGGCTGTCTGCTTGTATTGAAGCTCAGCAAAGACCGTGCTCACCGCTAGCCAGCGGTGCCGCTGCAGCTCACCAACTCACTGCCATGCTTGACGTTTCAGATGGCCTGCTGCGTGATGCTGGGAGAATAGCCCGAGCGTCCTGCGTTAACATTGATATAGACGCTGCTGCTCTATCGCCCTGGGTCGCCAGGGTCCAGGAGACAGCGGATCTGTGCAGGGCACCAGGCCAGAGCGCCGATGACCTCGCCCTGCACTGGGTGCTAACCGGTGGGGAAGACCACGGTCTGCTGGCGACTTGCCCAGCAGACGCCGTGCCCGCTGGCTTCACCCAGATTGGTAGGGTGACCCAGCCGGGAGGCTCCGTGACCGTTGATGGAAAAACTTACCGTGCGAAGGGGTGGGACCACTTTGAAGCAACTGCCCGCTAACTGGTGGCTGCCCTGGCTGGTGCGCGCTCGCACCCTGCTGGTTGAACACCGAAACTTACTTAACCGCATCAATGTTTTTCCCGTAGCTGACGCTGATACAGGAACTAACCTCGTTGCAACCGTAGGGCGGGCAGCTGATACCGCGGGACTAGCCGATGAACCTGATTTCGCAACCGCCGCACGCGCTGCTTTGCGAGGTGCACGGGGAAACTCTGGCACTCTAGTCTCAGTGTGGTTGCTGGGCTTAGCCGGTGAGCTGGAGGGGCTTGATTGTCCAGATGTAGCCCAGCTACATCATGCCCTGTTAGCAGGTGCCCAGCGCGCCCAGAGCGCGCTCAGTCAGCCCGCTGAGGGAACCGCTCTCACCGTGATGTCAGCCTTAGCCGCCGTACCGCCTACAGAAAATTTTGGGGGCTACCTGGCCAAGCTGGTGGATGCAGCTGAATCGACTGTACGGCAAAGCGCCCATGCTGAGCACGCGCGTCATGGTTGGGTGGATTCAGGTGCACTCGGAATGCTGCTCGTAATTGCTGCTCTGTACTCCGCGATAACCGCTACAGAGGCTACCGCTGACTACTCTGATCTTCTGGTTCTTCCCCCTGCTTTTGAAGGCAAAAAACTGCTTGATTCAGAGGTTGCTGGTGCTAGGACACAACCTCAAGTGGAGGTGATGTGCACCATGCAGTTGCCGGTCTATGAAGTTACCGCCCTACGTAGCGCCCTGGATACTATTGGGGATTCTGTGTCCATCGCTCAGGTGTGCGCAGGACATGAGGCTCTCTGGGCTATTCACGTGCACGTTGCCAAAGAGAGGGATGCTCTGCGAGTCTTAGAAGCCGCGGGTGAGCCTCAGGACGTGCGGGTGACAGCCTTAGACACCGCTGAGCATCAGGAGCGACATGCCGGAGAACTTGCATGAGCGATGACGCTCTTTTTGATGTGCCGGTTAGTGGCACAACAACCAACTCGGGCAAGGCGCGGGAGCAGAAAGCTTCGACAGGTGAAGCTAGAAAAAAACCGAGCAAAACTACCCGCCGCGTCACGGCGAGCGCCAAGACTGGGCAAGCGTCCAGCTCTAAGTCTAAGAGCCCAGCTCAGACTAAAACCAGTGGCAAACCTGCCCGCCGCAGAACTAAAAAGACTGAGCCTCTGCCCGAGGAAGCGCGGCAGGCACTGGCCCGTTATGCTGCCGAAGACCGCTTAGAGAACGCTAAGCTCAGCACCTATCTGGGGCCAACGACGGCTAAATCCTTGAAGACCCATCTGGGCCTTGAAACGGTGGGTCAGTTACTGGAGTACTACCCGCGAAAATACCTGCCTCGCGGGGAGCTAACCTCTTTTAGCTCCCTGCTCGAAGGGCAAGAAGCAACCATCGTGGCTAAGGTGTTGAGGGTGACCACCCGCACCATGGCTTCCCGGCGCGGCTCCATCACCGAAATCACCATCACCGACCACCTTGGCGGCGACGAAATCGAGCCTACCCAAGAACCTTCCGTTAGCTTTGCCGTCCAGTATGGGCGCGCCAATACGGACATCCCTAACCCCAACGCCTACCGTGGAGCTGCCGCACCCGCGACGGTAACCGGGCCCTACAGCAACCCCCGCATTACCGGCTCAGCTGGCTACGCAGCTGGTGCCGCCGGCTATGCAGATACTTACGGTGCATCTGCCAGTTACAACCCCGGTGCCGTCTTTGGGGGTTATGCAACTGACAGCTACGCCATGGTGGGCAATCAGCGCACCATGACGCTCTCATTCTTTAATGCCTGGACGGCTGCCCGTGAGATTCATGAAGGCGACCAGGTGATGTTCTCGGGCAAGGTAGGCACCTATCGGGGCGAGCTAACCCTGACGAACCCTCACTATGCGGTGCTCACCGACCGTAGCGCTCCTGAACCGGTGGGGGAGCAGGCCATTGAGCGTGCCCGAGCTAAAGCCGGCGCACCCATCCCCGTCTACCGGGCCAGCCCCAAATGTCCGACTGACCGTGTTGCTGCGGCGGTCGAAACCCTGCTAGATGCAGCGCCGCTTAACGAACTCGAAGACTCAGTGCCCTATACCGTGCGTCGAGCCCGCAAAATACCCTCCCTGCAGTGGACCTACCGCGCTGTCCATACTCCCGATACGGAGGAAACCTGGCGAGCTGCCCAGCACTCCCTGCGCTATCGCGAAGCCTTTGTGCTCCAAAGCGCTCTAGCCCGCATTCGGGCAGCCAGGGCAGCACACCAGACGCTTGCCCGCCCCTTTGTGCCCGGCGCTCACGCTGACCGCCTGCTCACCCTGTTACCCTATAAACTCACCGAAGGGCAGCAGAAGGTCGGCGATGAAATCAAAGCTGATCTGGCATCAACCGTGCCGATGAACCGTTTGCTCCAAGGCGATGTGGGATCAGGCAAAACTGTGGTTGCCCTGCGTGCCATGCTGCAGGTTGCTGATAACTCTGCACAATCCGCACTGCTAGCACCCACCGAAGTGCTGGCAGAACAGCACTATCGCTCGGTCTGCGAGATTCTGGGCGACCTTCTCGATACTTCACCCTTGGACGCGGCGCCCCTCGATACCGTACAGGACAAGTTGGCCCCCGCAGCGGCGTCCTCATCAAAAGCTAGCGGCAAAGTGCGGGTGCTACTTCTGACTGCATCTCTGAAGACTAAAGCCAAGCGAGAGACCCTTCTAGCTATCGCCTCTGGTGCTGCGGATGTCGTCATTGGCACCCACGCCCTGTTAGCCGAGGCTGTGCGGTTCGCTAACCTGGGCCTGGTGGTGGTCGATGAGCAGCACCGTTTTGGTGTGGAACAGCGCGATGCCCTGCGCGGCCCGGGCGGCGAGCTGCCCCACCGACTGGTGATGACGGCAACCCCCATTCCCCGCACCGTTGCCATGACGGTCTTTGGTGACCTCGACACGTCCGTGCTGGATCAGCTCCCGGCTGGCCGCCAGAAAATATCGACCTACGTGGTGCCACTGGCCGAAAAACCCTCCTGGGGCGAGCGTCTGTGGCAACGGGCTCGGGAAGAGATTGACGCGGGCCATCAGGTCTATGTGGTGGTCCCCAAAATTGGGGGGACCGATGCCCCCAAAGACCTTGAAGCGGGGGAGACCCTTTTCGGTTCAGGCGCGCAGGAGAGCGCCCGTGACGCTCTGGCCTCCGTAGAATCTGTACTCGAACAGCTAGAAGATACCCCCGTTCTGGCAGGCACCCGCATCGCTGGCTTGCACGGGCGGATGGACACGGCCGAGAAAAACCGGGTCATGACCGAGTTCAGCGATGGTCAACTTGACCTGCTGGTCTCAACCACCGTGATTGAAGTGGGTGTTAACGTCCCCAACGCCACGCTCATGATTATCATGGACGCCGACCGCTTTGGCATCTCGGGGCTGCACCAGTTGCGTGGGCGTATTGGCCGAGGTTCACTCCCCGGTACCTGCCTGCTGGTGACTAAGCAACCGGCGGAGGGGGTCTCACGTGAGCGTCTCACCGCCGTTGCCAGCACGACCGATGGCTTTGAGCTCTCCCGCATCGACCTGGAGCAGCGGCGCGAAGGCGACATTCTGGGGGCTGCGCAGTCGGGTAAGAAATCCACTCTCAAACTGCTGCGCGCCCTGACCGATGCCAAGCTGATTGAAAGGGCCCGGGAGGACGCCTTTGCCCTCATTGAGACTGACCCCACCCTGGCCGCGCACCCCGACTTGGCGCGCACCATCGACCGGGCGTTGGACGCAGACCGCGAAGCATTTTTGGGCAGGGGCTAGGAGCTCTGCCTAGCCGCTGTCTTCCTAGCTCCTTCTGTCAGTGTGCGGTGTTGCCCGGCTTTGGACTAGGCTAGAGGCACCACCCTTCCCTCACCTTTTGGAGTCATTGTGAGCCGTATTGTCTCAGGTCTTGCCGGCGGTTTGCGCCTGGCCAGTGTGCCCGGTGATAACACCCGCCCCACCACTGACCGGGTGAAAGAAGCCCTTTTTTCTCGACTTGAGGGCTACGGGCTCACCCAGGGGGTGCGAGTACTGGACCTCTTTGGCGGCTCAGGTGCACTGGGGTGCGAGGCTCTCTCTCGCGGAGCCGTGCACGCTGATTTCGTGGATCACCACCCCAAAGCCATTACTGCTATTGAAAAGAACAGCGCAGCCGTGGCAAAAGCTGGTGGCGGTAGCTCCCGCGTGCACAAGATGACCGCCCGCAGCTACCTGAACACCTACCGGGGAGAGCCCTGGGACGTTATCTTTGTAGACCCGCCCTACTCAGTGGATAACGAGGAGCTGGTCGAGCTCCTTACCACTCTTGCCCAACACCTGGCTGATGGTGCGGTGATAGTGGTTGAACGGGCTGCCCGCACTGGCGAGCCCGTTTGGCCCAGCACCCTCGAAAAGTTTGCTGACAAAAAATACGGCGAAACAGTGCTCTACTATGTGGAGTCAGCCACCTAGCCTCTTGCTAGGCTAAGGGCATGAGCAAGAACGATGACACTCCCCAGCTTTTGACCAGTAACACCCTGGTTTTTCAGCAGACCAGTAGCATGCTGAGCAACGACTTCAGAATTGAGGACGCTGCCGGCAACCTGGTCGGTCAGGTGCTTACCACCGGCGGGGTCGGGGCACGCCTGTTTAGAGGAAGTCGAACCTTCGACCTGCTCGATGAACGCGGTAACCTTCTACTCCACATCAAGGACCCCTTCGACATGGGCTTTGACCGCTACGAACTCATCACCCCCGATGGCTCCTTGCTGGCCAACGTGCGGAAACAATTCTCTATGATGCGCAAGCGTTTGAGCATCGAAATGCCTGGTCTGACTCTGGAACTAGCCGGTAGCATCCTCGAATACGACTTCTCCATTCGCACCGGCGAAAGGGTAGCTGCCCAGGTGAGCCGTCAGTGGGGCGGGGTTGTGGCCGGTTTACGCGGGCGTAGCCGCTACTCGACGTCCTTCGATCCCGACGCACCAGAGCCCGTTCGCCTCGCCATGGTGGGTGCACTAATTGCACTTGACCTGATGCGAGCTAAGGACGCCCGTAACTAGTGAGCGGTAAACGCCAGCAGTCTGCTCACCGCTTCACGTAAGACCTCCGGCTTTTTGCAGAAGGCAAAGCGCACGTAGGAAGCAACCTGCGGGCGGAAGCCTTCGGTCACGAAAGCGGTCAGAGGAATGAGTGCTACCCCCGCCAACTGGGGCAGGGCCGCGCAGAGCTCTTGCGCATCAGCAAAGCCCTTGGCCTCTAGAACCTGAGAGACATCGGCTATGGCGAAGAAGGTGCCAGAAGGCTCCATCATCTGCCAGGGTGAACCTGCTAAGCCAGTGACCAGCAGGTCACGCTGAGCAGTGTAGTTATCCCTAAAATCTCGGTAGAAATCGTCACCCAACGCCACACCGGTTGCCGCAGCTACCTGTAGCGGCGCCGCGGCACTGTGGGAGAAATAGCCCTTGACCGGACGTACTGCTTCCAGCAGATGAGCCGGACCGGTGACCCAGCCCACCCGCCAACCGGTCAGGGAATGAGTCTTAGAAATAGCCGATACCGCCAGGGTTCGCTCGGCGGCGCCGGGCACAGTCTGGATGGGAGTAAAGTCCACACCGGGGTAGTAGAGATGCTCATAGACCTGATCAGCCAAAATGAGCGCGTCATACTGCTGCGCCAGGGCCACAATTTTCTCAAGAACCGACCGCGAAAAAACTGTTCCAGTGGGGTTATGCGGGTCATTGACCACAATCAAGCGGGTGCGCTCGCTGAACGCAGCCTCAAGAGCTTCCAGATTTGGCGTAAAAGTGGGAGGCAAAAGCGGTACCGTTGTGACGTGTGCCCCAGTTAGAGCCACTGCCGCAGGGTAGAGGTCGTAGTAAGGCTCAAAGAGGATGACTTCTTCACCCGGTTCCACGAGCGCGCCAATAGAAGACGCCAGAGCCTCTGAGGCGCCAGCCGTCACCAGCACCTGTGTCTCGGGGTTTAGCTCAAGATCGTAAAAGCGCTGCTGGTGCTGGGCGATAGCCTCTCGCAGGGCAGGCAGCCCGGCAATCGTGGCGTACTGGTTGGCCCCTGCGCGCATAGCCTCAGCTGCGGCGTCCAACATCACCGCTGGCCCGTCGGTATCAGGGAAGCCCTGCCCCAGGTTAAGGGCTCCCTGCTGGTTAGCCAGAGCAGAGATTTCCTCAAAAATGGTAGACCGCCAAGAGCCATCAGCGCCCATCAGGCCCGCTGCCTGACCCACCCGTTCATACGCTCGCTGAACCATCAAGAACCTCGCAAAACTCGGTAACAAACTCACTCCACTGTACCCAACACCTAAGCTCCAGCGTCCCCACCCTGTCACATAATGATCAGCCATCTCTCAGACTGCTAGGCTGGGAGGCATGCAATTGGTAGTCTGCCCCGGATCATTTGACCCTATCCATAACGGTCACGTAGAAGTCATCACTCGCGCCGCAAAGCTCTACGGCAGCGTTATTGTGGCGGTCGCGCACAACGCCAAAAAGACTTACCGCTTCACCCTTGAAGAACGCATCGCGATGGCAGAAGAAACCTTCGCCCTTTTCGACGATGTCACCGTAGAAGCCCTGCCAACTGACATGCTCCTGGCCGACTTCGTGCGCTCACGCGGATCAATCCTTATGGTTAAAGGGGTGCGCAACGCCCAAGACTTTGAATATGAAGCACCCATGGCCAGCATGAACCGGCACGTTTCCGGTGTCGAAACAGTATTCTTTGCCGGGGACCCCAAACATAACCACCTTTCCTCCACCATCGTCAAAGAAGTTGCAGGGTACGGCGGGGACGTGCGCGCCTTCGTTCCGCGGGTCGTGCAGCGAGCCTTCGCCGAAGCGCAGTAGATCGATCATAAACACGTTGAGCCAGGAGATAAGGACGAGGGAGTCACTCAAAGCTAGCTGACCCTCTTGCAGGGCATAGGCATACCACCCCACTGTGTCAGGGGAAACAGCGTTAAAACCAAAGCAGGCTTGAATAGTCGCCGCTAGCCACCTAGAATTGGTTCTTGGTTTAAAACATTCTTGAGGGAGTTCGTCATTTCACGAAAAGATTCATCGCCCCTGAAGATCTCCGTGCGAGATCTCAGCAAACGACCGGGCAGCATGGAAACCCTTGAAGAAGTTGTGCCAGCACCAATTGACTTTGGTAACGCTCTAATTGGAGCGGAAGAGGGTGACGACATTGATATCAATGTGCGCCTGGAATCCGTTTCAGATGGTATCTTGGTAACTGGTACTGCATTTGTCACCATGAACGGTGAATGCAGCCTCTGCCTAGACCCGGTTGAATTTGATATAACAGCCGATGTCCAAGAGCTTTTTGTCTTTGAGAAGGCACCTTCAGGTGGCCCCGAAGATGAAGTAGATGAGCAGTACGCCGTAGAGAACGATGAAATTGATCTCGAACCGGCACTGCGGGACGCCGTAATTCTACAATTGCCGTTCCAGCCTGTTTGCAGGGACTCCTGCCAGGGTTTGTGTTCCGAATGTGGAATCCGCCTGGAGGAAGACCCCGAGCATCACCACGAGGTACTAGACCCGCGGTGGAATTCGCTTTCTGCGTTGCTCGATGCAGACGACAAATAAAACTTAAGATAATTCAAGAGAAAAGAGATAGCTGTGGCTGTTCCCAAGCGGAAAATGTCCCGTGCTAACACCCGCGCACGTCGTTCCCAGTGGAAGGCGTCCGCTCCTCAGCTGGTCAAGACCGTTGAAAACGGTCGCGTAACCTACTCCCTGCCTCACCAGGCAAAGCTGGTTACTGACTCTGCAGGCACCGAACTCTTCTACGAGTACAAGGGCCGCAAGGTAGCTGACGCGTAAGTTTAGCGCTAATGAACAACTCTCAATCACAAGAGTTTATGAAACGCCTCGGTGTCGGTCTCGACTCCGAGGCGTTTCGTCTAGCAATGACTCACCGTTCTTACTCCTTTGAGAACGGAAACGTGCCCAACAACGAGCGTCTAGAGTTTCTAGGTGACTCGGTGCTCTCACTGGCGGTCGCCTCCGAACTCTATAAAAGGTTCCCGGACCTAGCTGAAGGTGAGCTGGTGAAGCGCCACCACGTGGTGGTCTCCACCCGAACCCTCGCCGCTCTAGCTCGCAAGCTGGGTCTTGGTCCCTGCATCCTTCTGGGGAAGGGCGAAACCAAGACCGGTGGTGCCGATAAAGATTCAATTCTTGCCGACACCATGGAGGCTGTCTTCGGCGCGGTTTACATGAGCCACGGCCCCGAACGCGCTCACCAGCTGGTGCTGGAACACGTGGGGCAGCTGCTGGATGACCAGAAAACTCTGAATATTGGCCGCGACTGGAAAACCGAGATTCAAGAGTACGCCGCTGCCGCTGGCACCGGTGAGCCTGTTTACCGCGTTGAGGGTACCGGCCCTGACCACGCCCGCCGTTATACCGCAACGGTGCTCCTGGCAGACAGGAAACTGGGGACCGGGCAGGGGACGAGCAAAAAGGAAGCCGAGCGCCTAGCGGCTGAGGCCGCCTACTACGCTATTCACGGCAGCTGATAATGGCTCCGCCATAAAATTTCATCGAAAGAACGTGCCTGGTACGTTCGAATGTACCGCCTCAGTGGTGTATTCGGGCCTAGCAGGCACGTTCTTTCTGTGCTGGCAGTACCTGCCGAGGCACAATAGGGGTGAGCTAAAGAAGGGGAGAGGTATGCCTGAATTACCCGAAGTTGAAGTGGTGCGCCGCGGTCTTGCGGGGCACACCTTGGGTGCCGCCATAGAGCGGGTCACCGTGGTGGACGGACGTTCGGTGCGTCGTCACTTGGCCGGTCCAGTTGATTTTATTCAGCAGCTTGAAGGCGCTATTATCGCTGATATTTGCCGGCGGGGTAAGTACCTTTGGGTCTTGCTCGCCCGTGATACTGAAGCTGCACTCAAGAGTCAGGTGGAGCCGCTTGCCCTGGTCATACACCTGGGGATGAGCGGACAGGTGCTCCTCAAAGAACCCGCGATGACTGCTGAAAAACACCAAAAAATCGTGCTCAATTTGGCTGGCGGGACCGATGAAGCGGGGCAGAGCGGTGACCTCGACATGCGTTTTGTAGACCAGCGTATCTTCGGCGGAATGTTCCTCGATTCTCTGGTTGAAACAACTAACCTCGAGGGAGAGCCGATTCCGGCGGCGTCCTCTAGTGCACTGAATCTGCCGTTGATTCCGGCATCGGTGGCTCACATAGCTCGTGACCCGCTAGACCCTCATTTTGACCTGGCTGAGGTGCGCAGCAAAATGCTGAAAACCTCGACCGGCATTAAAAAACTTCTACTAGATCAGTCCGTTATCTCAGGGGTGGGCAACATTTATGCAGATGAGGCGCTCTGGCGGGCCCGTCTACACTATGCCAAGCCTGCTAAAACGCTTAGCCCCGCCCAAACCCGAGAACTCATCGACGGCGCCACTCGGGTGATGCAGGACGCCCTTGCCCAGGGTGGCACCAGCTTCGACGCTCTCTACGTCAACGTCAACGGAGAGTCAGGTTACTTCGACCGATCCCTCTTCGCTTACGGGCAGGCTGGCAAGCCGTGCGCACGCTGCCTTGAAGCGGGGCGCACCAGCATCATGGTACGCGAACCCTTCGGAGGGCGGAGCTCCTACCGGAGCCCTCACTGTCAGCGTAGACCACGAGGCAGTAAAGTTTAGGAAACAGCGGTTCTTTACCCATGGTTTTGTGCTCTCAGCCAGGTGACCCTCTCGCCCGGTTCGCTAGCGCACACGAGGAGATTCACGCCAGCCGGCGGCTTAAGATCCGCTGCTACTCACCTTGTGCGAGGTGCAGGTTTAGCGGCTGAACCGGTCTCCGTAGAAGATGCCCAGCTGAGTGTAGCCCTCTTCCAGGCTCACTGCGGGCGTCCAGTCCAGCAGTTGCTGGGTGAGGCTCTGATCAAACCAATGGGAGGTCGAGAGCTGCTCGGCTAGAAAACTTGTCATGGGCGGAATCTCATCCGTACCTCGGAGCGACCAGATTCTTTCCAGCGCCAGCCCGAGACCCACCGCCAGGCGGGCAGGGAGCGAACGGGAGGGCGCAGGCACACCGCAGGCGGTGCACATTCCAGCCAGAATCTCCGCTACCGTGCGTGGTTGCCCATTGGTGACCACCAGCGGGGTGCCGTGAATCTGCTCGAGACGCTGGTAGCCGCGCACAAAAGCGTCCGCAGCGTTATCAATATAGAGCGTGTCAATCAGGGCGGTGCCATTATTGAGCAGGGGCAGACGCCCGGCGGCGGCGCGTTCAAGGACACGCTCGACCAGCTGGGTATCACCGGGGCCCCAGACTAGGTGAGGGCGCAAGACGCCCACCCAGAAATCGGCTGAATCGTAGCTCAGCGCTAGTTGCTCAGCTGCTGCCTTAGAACGGGCGTAGTTACCCCGGGCATGCTCGGGGGATGCCGGTGGGTTACCCTCACCTTCAATGGCGCTGCCGGTATGGGCAACCGAGGGTGAGGACGTATTGAGGAACTTACGGATACCGGCTCCCCGCGCGGCGTCCAGCACCGCACGGGTTCCTTCAATATTGACTCGCTCGTAGTCAGCCCAGTCACCGACCACCGATACCTTAGCGGCCATGTGAATGACCCCATCCACACCATCTAAGGCTTGGCTGAGCACAGCTGCGTCATTGACCGAGCCGCGTACCTGCGAAAAACGATCGGTGACTGACTCCGGCAGTAACTCAGCGATGCCAGCATCCCCTCGCTGGAAAGCTCGAACATCGTAGCCAGCTCGCAGCAGAGCAAAGACGGTTTCTCTGCCCAACATGCCTGAAGCGCCAGTGAGTAGTACGCGTTCACCGAGGCGCGGCGCGACATCGGATGCGGTGATGGGGCGCAATGAGACTACCATGCGATTACTCCCTTGCCCACGCGAGCCTTCTTGCCAGCCAATACCTTGCGAGACCAGGTGGCTAGTACCGGGCGATCAATCTTGGAGTTATGGCGCACATCGGTGGGGTGCTCAGCGACCATCAGCACAGCAGAAACTTCGACACCGGTCTGTTCAAGTACTGCCTGGCGCACCCGCCGGGTCAGTTCGACAGGTGCCCGGCCGGCTCGGGTTTTCTTACCCTCAAAGCGAGGGCCAACCTCGGCAACAATCACCGGGGACGCCGCGCCGGTCTGCCCCACGGCAACGGCGGCAGCCCGGCGGACACCGGGTACCAGCTCTGCTGCCTGTTCCAGGGCAACGGGGGTCAGCACTCCCTGGCTGGTGACCAACACGTGAGCTAGACGCCCTTCAACCCAGAGGCGACCAACGGCATCAAAGTGCCCCACATCGCCGGTGCGATGCCACCCGGGGGTTGAGGTAGAGACACCTTCAGTTACCCAGAGGGTGTCGTAACGATCCTTTACGTGGGGTGCAGAGACCAAGATTTCGCCTGTCACACCGGGTTCTTCCGTGACCTCAGCACTGGCAGAGCCATCGGCGAGCAAAGGAGCAATCTGCACTCGTGCACCGAAGACAGGACTGCCCACGCAGACACCCCCGCCAGCGCCCAGCATGCCGTCTGCGGCATCCGCTTCTGCCTGCTGAATCGTCTCAAAGGAGACATCGGTGGTCGGCAGAGCCTCGGTCATGCCATAGGGGGTATGCAGGGCAGCTGCTGGCACAATGTCCTGCAGCTGAGCCAAGAGGGCGGAGGTAATGGGAGCACCAGCTGAGAGCACCGTGCCTACCTTGCCCAGGGCCTCCCGTTGTTGGGTGTTTAGGTCACCTGCGGTAGCAATGACGTTCATAATGGCCGCAGGGGAGACAAAAACAGTAGTGGCGTCGATAGCTGCCGCAGCCGATGCCAGGGCTGAAGCGGTGAGAGTTTTAGGCTTGGTGACATCCATGGTGGGGGTGACGCTGGTGGCACCCAGTGCAGGTCCCAGCAGAGCAAAAGGCGCGAAGCCAGCTACTAGACCGTTACCCGCCGCTAAATCGTAGGTGCCAGCAATGGCATCACGCATGGCAGCCAACTGACGGTGGGTGTAGACCACACCCTTAGCCGGACCAGTAGAGCCCGAGGTGTAAAGAATCGCGGCGTCCGCATCAGGCTGCGGGTAGGTGAGCTCGAAGGTAGAGGGGGTTTCAAAGTCGGCCACTGACCCCACAACTCCCAGAGCACGGGCTACAGCCGGCTTGAGCGCTGTAGCGGCGATACGAGTCCCGGGCCAACCCAGGGAACGGGCCGCAGCGAGGGCAGTGGGGATACCGATGAGCCAGGTGGGGCGGGCTCCCTTAAGCGCGCGCGTCATACCCTTAAGCCCCAGACCGGTATCAGCCACCACAATCACAGCTCCCAGCTTGAGGCAGGCGTACATGAGCGCGGTCAAATCAATACCGGGGGTAACCAGAAGATTTACTCGGTCGCCGCGTTGCACGCCCAGCTTATGCAGACCTGCGGCTATTCGGGTGACCTCGGCGTCCAACTGCTGCCAGGTGAGCTGCCGGGCAACGGAAGTGCCGTCACCGGCGGCGTCCATATCTACTACAGCGAGACTAGTATCTTTTGCACGTGCTTCAACCTCGGCAATCATCGGGCGGTAATCATCGCCTGCTGGGTTCAACTGTTCACGAGCTTGTACATGAAGAGAACGTGCCGTTTGCTGTCTGATGAAGTGCTGGCCCAGCCACTCAAGAATGGGGGTAGCAATATCTTCGTCTTCTGCCACCAAGTGGCTGGCATTCTCAAAACGGTGAATATCAGCTTGAGGCAGACGGGTGGCCACATCAGCCATGTAGCGGCGCTGGAAGACCGGGTCTTTAGTACCCCAAAGCATGAGAGCAGGAACGTCCAGCTCCTTAATACCTTCAGCCACTCGCAACATGGGCCGGTAGGAGGGTGCGGCTTCAGTAGCGGGAATATCCGCCACGAAATTGCGCACACCGGTGCGGTGCTCAGCGGTGGTGTAGGGCAGCTTATAGGTTTTCTTGACCTGTGCTGGCAGGCCGCCAGGTGCCTGGGCTAGCCCCAGCGTCACATCAATGAAGGCGGTGGAACCTCGGGTTGCCCAGGAGTGGAGGGTAGGGGAGAGAGCCGCCTGCAGGGCTACCGGGATTCTCTCGGCTGAATCGTGGAAGACTGCGGTGTTGGTGAGCATGATGCCCGAAAGAATATCGCGGTGACCCAGCGCCCAGCCTAGAGAGATGAGACCGCCCCAGTCATGAGCCAAGGTAACCAGCGGTAAATCGGTAGAGTCAAGGCCCAGCGCGGCGGTGAAGTCGCCCAGGTCGGTAATGCGGTCAGCCAGTGAGCGTGCCAAGCCCGTGCGCTCTGAAAAGCCCATCTCTAACTGATCGACAGCAACTACTCGCCAGGGCTGCTCGCCTTCGCTGGCAGCAGCCACTACAGACCGCCACAGGTAAGACCAGGTCGGGTTGCCGTGAACACAGAGCACGGTGCCCACTGGCTCTTTACCCGCGGATTTTAACGCGGCAAGGTTATCGAGGTAGTGCCAGGTACGCACGCTACCTTCAGCCTCAACCGAAGCAGTTGAGGGAATAGCCAGCGTGTGCGACCACTGTGGGTTAACGCCGGGCCAGTCAGAGGGGTGGGGGGTTAGCTTTTTAATCATTTTCAACCTCTATAGGTAACCAGCCCCGACTTTTCGCCAGGTGCCTTGTTCCAGGTGCCTTGCGCCATGCCAGGGTAGGCGTCCTCACACAATATCTACCAGGTGATTTCCATCAGGGCGGTATTCAAACCAGAACCAACACCCAGGCAGAGAATACGGTCACCCTTGCTGTACTTGACCGAATCTTCAGCCAGCGTCATGGGAAGAGCGGCCGCAGCCACGTTGCCCCATATTGGGAAGGTAAGGGGGAGGCGCTCGCGGTCCAAATCAACAGCCTCAATAATGGCATTGGTATGGGCGTTAGAGATCTGGTGGGTGACGTAAGAGGTCATGTTGGACCAGTCCCAGCCGTTCTGGGAGGCCTCTTCCCAAGCCTCTGCCACCAGCGCTAAACCGTGCTTGAGCAGGCCCGCCGCATCGGTGTTCATTCCGGTATCCGCTTCGCCGCCAACACACAGATCACGGTGTTCAGTGCCAGCACGGGTCACTGACCCCACAATCTTATGGGCATTAGGGTGCTGGTCTGAGCGTCCCAGTACTGCAGCCGCAGCACCAGAACCCAGGGTCAAGGTGGCAAATTGCGCCAGCACATCATCACGGGTGGAATCGGGGCGGCTTAGCTGACGCAGGGCAGTGGCGTGCCACGGTGAAGGATCCTCCCCAGCAACAATCAGGGCGTAGTCAATGGCGCCCGCATCGATCATAGTTGATGCCACCGTCATAGCGTTCACAAAGCCCAAGCAGGCGTTGGTGATATCAAAAGTCAGAGCATGGCGGGGCAACCCCAAGCGGTCGTGAACACCCACAGCAACAGCCGGTTCAAAGTTATCGCGGGTTACCGAAGCATTAATGAGCAGACCCACCTGCTCCTTATCGATACCGGCAGCTGCGAGTGCCTGCTCACCGGCGGCCACCGCGCCGTCCTCAAAGGTCATGCCCTCGCCCCAGGAACGTCGTTCAGTAATACCTGCCAGTCGTTCCAGCAACCCCTTAGGCATTTTGAGACGCTGATAGGTCTGAGCCAACTGCTCATCAAAGTAGGAACTACTCACCGTGTGAGGGGGTAGCACTCGCGTGATGGAAATCAGCGACGCATTGCGGTGACGGATATCTGAGTTGGCAGTCATCTACTCTTCTAGCATGTCAGGTGGGCGAAAATGCACGCCCACCACACGGGCAGGCGCTTAACCAATTTACATTTTACGCCCCAAAATTTTAATATGCTTAATTGAGCTGACGGGTGATTCTCACATCGATGTAGGGCAAATAGAGCTGGGGTACTGTTGATAGCGCAGAAAAACCTGCTACCTGTCACCAACCCGAAAGCTCCTGATGCACCTTAAATCTTTATCCGTGCGCGGCTTCAAATCTTTTGCTTCAGTAACGATGTTTGAGTTCGAACCTGGGCTTAACGCTATTGTTGGGCCCAATGGGTCGGGTAAGTCCAACGTGGTGGACGCCCTGGCCTGGGTGCTGGGCGCGCAAGGCGCATCTGCTCTCAGAGGTGGCTCAATGAAAGATGTCATCTTTGCCGGTGGTTCTGGGCGTCCAGCCCTAGGCCGCGCGCGGGTAGAGTTAGTAATCGATAATACGGATGGCTCGCTCGCTCTGCCCTATACTGAAATCTCTCTTGCCCGCACCATGTTTTCTGCTGGAGGGTCTGACTATGAAATCAACGGCAACCCCGCCCGCTTATCTGATGTGCAAGAGCTTCTTTCGGACGCCGGTTTAGGCAGAGAGCTCCATTCACTGGTAGGTCAGGGGCAGCTCGATAAAATTTTGCACGGTTCAGCCGCTGATCGCCGTGAACTCATCGAGGAGGCTGCTGGCCTCGTAAAATACCGCAAGCGCCAGAGTAAAACTGCTACAAGGTTAGAAGCCATGAAAGGCAACCTAGACCGCCTTGAAGATGTGGCTAGTGAGCTAAGCCAGCAGCTAGAAGGACGACGGGAGCAGGCTAAGGCTGCCCGCTCGGCATCTGCTGTGGCTACCCGCGTCCGCTCGGCTAAAAAAGAATTGCTGGTACTTGATGGTCAGCAACTGGAAAGCAAGCGTGAGGAAGAGACTGTTGCCAGTGAACGAACTGGCGTGCTACAAGAGGAAGCTCATCTCAAACGTGAGTTGCTGACTCAACGTCTGGAAACCTTAGCTGCTCGAGAGAAAGCTAAAACCGCTGAGCGTGACATTTTAAGGGAGCTGCTCATACGTGCTGAATCGGTGCAGCATCGTGCCCAAACGGTTGAGCTGATTGCTAGCGAACGCTTGAAAGCAGAAAAGAGTAGCTCTGCTGCCGACGATGGGGAACGGTTGGAGAAGGCCCAGGCTACGTGGGCGAGTGAAAAGCGGGAAGCTCAGCGTATTGAACAGGAGCTGAATAATGCCCAGGGGGTGGTAGAAGCTGCTCGTGATAATGCGGAGGGTGCTGAACGTACCCTCATCGAAGCTACCGAGAATCTGGAACATACCGAACAGTCTCATACTATCTACCGGGAGGAAGCCGCCCGACTCACCGGTGAATTGGCTTTGGCCCGTGCAGCACATGACCGAGCTGAGGCGGAGTGCGCAAGCCGCCGCGGTGAGCTAGAAGATTTCGCGGATAACGCGGCTGGCTCTGAGAAAGAAATAGCTGCTGCCTGGGACACTGTTACCGAACTTAAGCAAAGGGTCAAAGCCGGCGTAGAGGCTGAAGCCTCAGCACGGACTGAAAGAGTGCGTGCGGCTTCAGCTGAGCAGAACAGCTTACAGCAGTTCCATCAAGCTGAAGTAGAAGTTGAATCACTGTCAGCGAGATGCGAAGCCCTCAAAGCCGCGATGAGTTATGATCTCACCCAGCCCGCTCTGCGCGACGCGATCGCTGCTGCTACATCAGATGGAGCAGAAGAAGTCGCCTCTCTCCTTACCGTCAAGAAGGGGTGGGAAAAGGCAGTGGGGGTTGCCCTGGGGCAACTGGCCTCTGCGCTGGTCGGTAAGGATGGTAAAGAGCCTGAGCAGGCAGTATCTGCACTTTTCAACCCCCACCATGATGGTGAAGCAAAACTTGATGTTCAAGCTGAACTTTATGCTGAGCCGGGGGTATATCGCTTTACTGACCTGGTAGAAGCCCCTGAATCACTCCAACAGCTTTTGCTGATCTCACTGGGCAATCTGGCTTTTTGTGATAGTGATGCTCAAGCTCGCAGGCTCATAATTCGCTACCCTCAGGCAAGGCTGGTGAGCCAAGAGGCTACTGCGCGAACCTCTAGCTCGGTGTTCTACCCGGCAGATGGTGCGGGGGCAGTTGAACTATATAGCCAGCTTGCGGCAGCCACCCAAGAACTCCACGAAGCTCAGATTGCCTATCGAACAGCCCAGCAATCAAATGCTGACGCTCAGAGAGCCCATCAGGAAGCTGCGGCAGAAGAACAGAGCATTGCCCGCACCCTAGGTGCTGACCGAAAGGCCCTTGCTAAAGCCAGCTCTGAATTAGCCGCGCTCCAGGCCAGGGCTGAAACGACCGGCGCCGAAACCTCACGCTTATCAGAGAGAGCGCAACGGGCGATCGATCTTCTTGAGGAAACTGGTACTAAACTGCAGGCTGCAATCGACGCCCTGGATTCTTGCTTTGCCCAGAAACCGCTCGACCAGCGCGAAAAGCTCACCCGGGTTCTGACGCAGGCACGAGCAGATGCCACCGAAACGAGCCGTCGTCTGATCTTGGCTCAGTCTGAGCATGCTCACCTCGTAGAACTTCAAGAGAGTGCCGAAGCTAGAGTAGCCCAGGCGAAAACAGCCCTTGAGGCTGTTCAACGTGCCCAAGAGCGCGCACAGAAAAGAGAAGAAGAAGGGCATCTGAAACGCGCGCGGGCTGTTAGAGCTCAAAAATCAGCAAAAGCACTGTTAGCGGCACTGGCCGATTCCCTAGGGGAGCTAGACCAGCAGCACGAAGCTTGCCAGCAAGCCGTGTTGCGTCTGCGCGAAGAGATAGCCGGTGTACGTCAGGAACTCGATGGCGCCCAAAAGAGTGTTACCGCCGCCTTGACGCTAAAGGCCGAGGCGGCTGCTACTCATGCCCGTTTAGAAGCGCAATGGGAAGCCCTGGAGAGCCGCGCCTTTGATGAGCTAGGGCAGGGTCTAAAAGACGTGCTTGTTGCAGCACATCAGGACACATTGGATGAAGCTGACTCAACTGAGGGGTGTGTCTCCCGTGAACAGCTTGAACAGAATCTGGCGGCTGCTGAGAAAGAACTGAAGCGTCTGGGCGTCGTCAACCCACTGGCATTAGAAGAGTTTGAAGCACTGAAACAGCGGCACGATTATCTGCAGGAGCAGATAAGAGATCTCAAGAACAGCAGGTCAGACCTGCGCGCTGTCATGAAAGACATCTCGAAGCATATCGAGAAATCCTTTGAGCAAACTTTCACCCAGGTGCAAAAACAGTTTGAACAGATTTTTGCCGAGCTTTTCCCTGGCGGTGTGGGACAGCTGGTGTTGGCTGACCCAACCGACCCCCAGAACAGCGGTATTGATTTGCAGGTTCGCCCTGCCGGTAAAAAGGTGAGTCGCCTATCCCTGCTCTCCGGTGGTGAGCGCTCGCTGGCGTCCCTGGCTCTCTTGCTGGCAATTTTTATGACCAAACCAGCGCCCTTCTACGTGCTGGATGAAGTTGAAGCTGCCTTAGATGACCGTAACCTGGGCCGTCTGCTGGGGGTCCTGGAGAGACTCAAGGAAATTTCCCAGCTCATTATGGTGACACATCACCAGCGCACCATGAGTAGCGCTGATACGCTGTACGGTATTTCCATGCGAGAGGGCGTTTCTATGGTGATCTCTCAGCGTGGTGCTGATGTGACAGCTGCGGTAACAGAAGGAGCAGATAAGAATGACGGCTAAGAAAAGGTTATTCGCTGCTGGTGGCGTGCTAGCTGCCGGTCTGAGTGCCACTGGGGCGGGGCTGGCAACCTTGAGCTCCCGCTACCCGCAGACCGATAAGGAACTACTACTGCCCGGTTGGCTGGTAAGCCGCTATACTGGATTTTCCACCGTGTCAGAGCTTGTTGATGCGCCCAGAAGCAAGCCAACTGCCCATGATATTGATGTTCCCACCCACCGGCGGATTGACATTTCCCGCATCATGATTGATGGCCCGGCGGGACCGTTACCTCTCTACATCTACCGCGCCAAGAAGCGGGTGGGTAAGGACGCCGGGCGCGGCTCCACCGCTCTGTTTTGGTTGCACGGGGGTGGGTATGCCCGTGGGAGTGCCTCAGCTGAAGTGCGCAGTATTGCTGATTTTGTGCTGACTACTGACACCGTGGTGATCGCCCCTGAATACCGCACTTCGGTGCAGGCGCCCTATCCGGCTGCCTTTGATGATTCTTACGCCGCGCTCTTGTGGACTCGCGATAACTGGCGAACGTTGGGCACTAACCCGGATCAGTTGTTGATTGGTGGCATGAGTGCTGGTGGCGGTTTGGCGATTGCGCTGGCGCTTAAGGCCCGGGATACGGGGGAGGTGCAGCTTGCCTTCCAGTTGCCGCTATACCCCATGATGAACGACCGCATGGATACACCGTCCATGATGGGCAATGAGGAGTTGGTCTGGGATGAAACCAAGAACCGCCTCGCCTGGGAACTCTACCTGGGTGACCTCTTTGGAAGTAACAGGGCACCAGCCTACGCGGCACCTGCACGGGCAGAGTCCTTTGAAGGGTTGCCCCCTGCCTATACCTTTATTGGTTTGCAGGATCCCTTCCTCGACGAAACTGTGGACTACGTGGAGGCTCTTCAGGGCGCTGGGGTGCCGGTCACTTATGACCTGTATGAGGGTGGCTTCCATGGGTTTGACCATTTCACCTGGACAGCTCTAGCTAGGACGGCGCGAGCCAACTGCTTAGCTGCTTACCAGCAAGCGGTTGAAACGTGCTTCGCACCCCAAAAGTAAGGAAATACCGCTAAAGCTTCAACTCATAGAAAAGGCATGAGATGAGACGGTTTGATGCCCATCTTTAAAGACGGACTATTTACCGGTGTACCCTTCTTCGGCCACATCTGCAGGGAACTTGGGTTTGAAGCCGGGCAACCACCCAAGAGAGGCTACCAACAGCAGACTTGCGCAGAGCACGAAGGCTGGGAAGAAACCGGCGGCGTCAATGATGGCACCTGCTATCAGCGGGCCGATAATGAGGCCAATGTCAGAGACCATCTGATAGTAGGCAAGCGGCTGACCGCCTGAGCGCTTATTACCAATAACATCAGAAAGAGAAGCCTGAAGAGACGGGCCCAGTAGCGCCGAACCAATACCCAGAAGCACAGCGGTTGCCACGAAAGCGGCGGGGTGATTGATAAAACCGAAGACCAACGTAACAGAGCCAGAGAGCAGCAAACCGGCAAAGATCATGGGGCGGCGGCCAATACGGTCACCCATCCTGCCCGAGTAAATCTGCGTCAGAGCGTTACCCGCCGCGTATGCGGCTAGGGTGAAACCAGCGAGAGTAGCGCCGCGCGCGGCAGCGTCGTAGCCGGTCTCGTTGCGGTGAAAGTCAGCGAGCACCGCTACAGCTGCCAGGGGGATGACCGAGCTCTGCAAACCGAAGACCGACCAGCCGACTGCGAAGTTAGTGAAGAGAGCGGAGCGGAAGTTGGTGAACCCCCAAGCCTCTTTAAAGGTCAGAGCTTTTTTGGGTACGGCAATACCTTGGGTGTTGAGGTTAACCTCTTGGAGTTCCTCTTTCAGCTTGGTCAGTACCACTGTGGCTGCTCCGAAGAGTAACAGAGCATAGACAAAGAAAGGCATGCGCATGCCCCAGCCAGCTGCTAGAGCGCCCAGCACCGGGCCAAGAATGTTGCCCAGCAAGAAAGAGGTCGCGTAGTAGCCCGAGACTCTACCGCGAATCGCCGGGGGAGAGTTACGCACCAGGATTCCCATAGCTGCCACCGTGAACATGACAGAGCCGATACCGCCCACAGCGCGAGAGGCAATGAGCATGGGGTAATTGACCGAGAGTCCAGCTCCCAATGAGCCCAAAGCAACAATCAACAGACCTGTGGAATAGATTTTGCGTTCGCCGAAGCGGGTGATGAGTTTACCGCTGGTAGGGGCGAAAAGGAGCCTGGTGAGGGCAAAAGCTGAGACGACGAAGGTGGCTGCCATAGCGCCCACATCAAAACTGCGCGCGAAGCTGGGAAGCACCGGTGCAACCAATCCATACCCCAGGGCAATCAGAAAGGACGCTGCAATCAGCACTTTAATTTGGGTTGGCACCTTGACGGTGGGATGGGGTCGTGGCGGCTGGTCCTTAAGGCTCTCGTTTCGCACCGACTGGGGTATGACGGGTATTGCCCCGGTATCCATTGATGGGGTGGGAATGTGTTTGCTCATAGGTGCGTGTTATCTCTATTCTAGTTCTTTTCTCAGCTCTTATGCGTATTCCTTTAAGCTACCTCAGAGCCCCGTGTTTAGGGTAGAGCCAATAGCCACTACGCCCTTGAGCGGAATTCCTACACCTACTCTTAGCCTGATACGGGAGGATATGGCAAGCTAGAAGATGTGAATGATACTTTGACTCTGATTGTGTACATACTGCTGGGTGTGCTGGTTTTAGGTGGCGTGCTCTTTGTGCTGTTGCGCGGCCCCAAGGCACCGCCCGGTGGTTACGAGACCACCCGCGATGCTGACGATGCTCCAGCGCAGGGGGAGCCGGTCACTACCATTGAAAAGCCGGCCTCTGCCCAGGGACGCTTGGTGCGGTTGCGTGCTCGCCTGTCGCGCTCTAATAACCTTCTGGGTAAAGGCCTGCTGGCTTTGCTATCCAGCGACAAGATTGACCAGGACGTCTGGGACGAGGTTGAAGAAACCCTGCTCCTGGCAGATTTAGGGTCTGGCCCCTCCCAGCGGCTTGTCGAAGCTTTGCAGTCGCGCGTGCGCGTCGAGGGCACCGAAAACCCTGCAGCAGTCAAAGCTATGCTGCGAGAAGAGCTACTAAGGATTGTTGGCGAAGATACCGACCGCTCCCTGAACCTGGACGGTGAGGGAAACAACCCCGGCGTGGTCCTGGTAGTGGGCGTCAACGGCGTGGGTAAGACGACCACCGTCGGTAAGCTGGCACGCGTGATGGTAGCTGAGGACAAAAATCTGTTGCTGGGTGCGGCAGACACCTTCCGTGCCGCTGCCGCCGACCAGCTACAGACCTGGGGCGACCGCGTGGGGGTTGACACCGTCCGTAGCGATAAGGACGGTGCAGACCCCGCTTCTGTCGCCTTTGAAGCAGTTAAGGTGGGCAAAGAACGTGGTGTTGATACCGTCATGATTGATACTGCTGGCCGCCTGCAGAATAAGGCCGGTCTGATGGACCAGTTGGGCAAAATTAAGCGCGTGGTAGAGAAGGAAGCCCCTGTGACTGAGGTGCTGCTGGTGATTGACGCTACCACCGGTCAGAACGGCATGATTCAGGCCAAGGTGTTCTCAGAGGTCGTTCAGATTACCGGCATCGTACTCACTAAGCTAGATGGCTCTGCTAAGGGCGGTATCGTCGTGGCGATCCAGGAAGAGCTAGGCGTGCCCGTCAAGCTCATTGGTCTGGGCGAAGGCCCCGATGACCTGGCGCCCTTTGAACCGGCTGCCTTTGTGGACGCACTGCTGGACTAAAGACCCAGAATATTATCTACTGCCCCCCCGCAGATAAAACTGGGAGCCGCTCATGTGAGTGGCTCCCAGTTTTTTGTGGGGTTTAGGCGGCCACTGCGGCAGATAGGGTCCGCCAGCAGCATTAGAGTTGAAGAATGGATATTGAGGATACTACCGGATGGTAGACCTAGCTGCTCAATTGCTGAAGCCAGCATCAAATCAACAGTAACTCTCAGGAAAGATAACTAACCATGACCACGGACCCTCACACCATTGAAGCAACTGTTACAGCCCTTCACCGTCATTTTGCCACCGGTGCGACCAAGCCGCGTAGCTGGCGGCGCGAGCAACTGCTTGCCTTACGCGCTCTGCTGACCGAGAACAGCGCAGAGATTCAGCAGGCACTTGCCAGAGATTTAGGTAAGTCAGCGCTCGAAGCTCACATGACCGAAATTGGTATCACGGTTTCTGCCATCGATTATGCCCTCAAAAACCTCAAGAAATGGACGGCGCCGCGCCGGCTGAATGTGCCCCTGAACTTGATGCCGGGGCGGGCATCTCTGGTCCGAGAGCCCCTGGGCACGGTGCTCATCATAGCCCCCTGGAACTACCCGGTACAGTTGCTTTTTGCCCCGCTGATTGGTGCGCTAGCTGCCGGTAATACTGTGGTCCTCAAACCCAGTGAGGTTGCTGGGGAAGTCTCCGATCTGTTGGCCCAGTTGGTGCCTCAATATCTGGATCGGCAAGCTATCGCCCTGGTGGAAGGCGGGGTCGAAGAGACCACTGAGTTGCTGGCCCAGCGTTTTGACCATATTTTCTATACCGGTAACGGGCAGGTAGGGCGAATTATCGCTCGCGCTGCTGCCGAAAACCTGACTCCCATCACTTTGGAATTGGGTGGTAAGTCACCGGTGGTGGTGGATGGCACTACCGATCTGGGGGTCGCTGCGCGGCGTATCGCATGGGCAAAATTCTTGAATGCCGGGCAAACCTGTGTTGCCCCGGACTACGTTCTGGTGCTGGACGGTGTGGAGCGGCAGTTGCTCGCGGAACTACAAACGGCTATTACTGAATTTTTTGGTACTGACCCTCAGATTTCACCGGATTATGGGCGCATCATTAATGACCGGCACCACCGGCGCTTGATGTCTTATCTCAGCCAAGGAACCGTGGAGTACGGCGGAAGGACTGACCTGGCGGACCGCTACATCCAGCCGACCCTGCTGAGCCCGGCGTCCCTGGAAAGCCCGGTGATGACGGAGGAAATATTCGGCCCCATTCTGCCCCTGGTACCCATGAAAAGTATGGATCAGGCGCTGAACTTCATCAATGGTCGCGATAAACCGCTGGCGCTCTATGGGTTTGTTTCGGAGGAAAACCAACGGCGTCTGGTTGCTGAAACCTCAAGTGGCGGGCTAGTCTTTGGCGCGGCCCTGGTGCATCTTTCACCTCATGACTGGCCTTTTGGTGGAGTGGGAGAATCAGGTATGGGTGCATATCACGGGCAGAAATCGGTAGAAAATTTCAGCCACGATAAGGTTGTTTTCACCAAGCACCTCTTGCCGGACACCCTGCGGTTGCTCTACCCGCCCTACGTAGGCTTCAAGGAAAATCTCATTAAAAAGCTGCTCGCCTAACAAACCGTTGTTAACAGTGCTCAGATGACTGTGTACACCTGAGACCGAAATACTCCCGTTACTCCCAGTAACCTGGCCGTAACCCCATTTTTCATCGCTGCAACAAAACCCTGACTGGTGTAACCCACAGGAAACTTGAACCCCACACCCGTCGAAACATTGCTCCTGTTGAATAGGACCTGTCAATACAACACTGCGGGGTAACGCCCCGCGCACAGTTTCTCTCAGGAATTGTCTCGAAACGGTTTGAAAGGGGTAAGAGGCATGGAACTCACCGCAACTGACGTGTGGACGATTGTTGCCGCAGCACTGGTTCTGTTCATGACTCCCGGTCTGGCACTGTTCTACAGCGGCATGACACGAGCTAAGTCAGCTCTCAATATGATGATGATGTCCATCATCTCAATGGGGCTGGTCAGTGTTTGCTGGGTGCTTTGGGGGTACGGTATGAGCGGCGGGGACGCCCTCATCCCCAATATTGTAGGCTCCCCCTTCAGCGACTTCGGGCTATCTTCAACTCTTGCAGCCGGTGGCACCGACCTGCTGGCAGTAGCGTTTAGCTCAACCTTCGCCATCATCGCGCTGGCCATTATTTCCGGTTCTATCGCCGATCGCGCTCGTTTTGGGGCATGGTGTATCTTTGTTCCGCTCTGGCTCACCCTGGTCTACTGCCCACTTGCTTTTATGGTCTGGGGCGGCGGTCTTTTCGGTGAAGAGGGCTGGATTGGGTCAATTTTTGGCGAAGCTATCGACTTTGCCGGTGGGCTGGTGATTCACATCAACGCAGGCGTCGCTGGGTTGATTCTCGCTTTGGTTCTGGGCGCTCGCAAGGGCTTTGGTAAGGACCCCGACCAGCGTCCCCACAACCTGCCCCTGGTCATGCTGGGCGCGGCTATCCTCTGGTTCGGCTGGTTTGGTTTCAATGTAGGTGCCGCTTCGGACGGCGCGCAGGCGGGTCTGATTTGGGTCAACACCCTCGCCGCTCCTGCAGCTGCCATGCTGGGCTGGTCCCTCCTGGAACGCATCCGAGACGGCCACGCTACCTCCCTTGGCGCTGCGTCCGGTCTAGTTTCAGGGTTAGTGGCAATCACCCCGGCCTGCGCCAATATCAACCCGGTGGGGGCTATCGCCCTGGGTGTGGTTGCCGGTGTAGCATCGGGCTGGGCTGTCGGCCTCAAGTACCGCTTTGGCTACGATGATTCCCTGGACGTTGTGGGTGTTCACCTGGTGTCAGGCATCATCGGTACGCTGGCACTCGGGTTCATCGCTACCCCAGAGACCGGTACAGCCGGACTCTTCTATGGTGGCGGTCTGGGGCTGCTGATAACGCAGAGTATCGCAACTATCATCTCCGTGATTTTCTGTGCGGTTCTCACCCTAATTATCGTGCTCCCCATCCACCGTTTCATGGGCTTCCGCGTCAGTGAGAAGCAGGAGGTGCAGGGCATCGACCTGGCCCAGCACGCAGAAACCGCATATGCCATGGCACCGGCATCAGGTGCCTTCGCAGAAAAGTAAGAGAGGGGCAGCAACATGAAATTGGTGACGGCACTGATTCAGCCTGAAAAGTTTGAAGACATCAAGATCGCCCTAGAAAACCTGGGCGTAGACGGCATGACGGTCTCCGAGGCCAGCGGCTACGGCAGGCAAGGCGGGCACACCGAGATCTATCGCGGTAAGGAATACAATGTCCGGCTCATTCCCAAGGTCCGTCTAGAGATTCTGGCCGATGACGCACAAGCTGACGATATTGTCGGTATCATTATTGCCACCGCCAACACCGGATCGCCCGGGGACGGCAAAGTCTGGGTAAGCCCCGTAGACGAGGTAGTGCGCGTCAGCACCGGTGAACGCGATCTGGCAGCGATTTAAGAGACATTAGTTAATACCACCGTCAGACTGCTGGGGCACAAGGACGCCGGTGAGCTGGGAAGCAGCTCACCGGCGTCCTTGCGCCCGGTTCATTAGAATGGTGAGCATGAAACTCATTTCTTGGAACGTAGACTCCCTCAACGCCGCCCTCACCAGTGAATCTGCACGCGCCCTACTCTCACGCGATGTCTTTGCCACCCTGGCTGAGCACGCACCCGATGTCCTGGCCATCCAGGAAACCAAACTCTCCGATAAAGGCCCCACCCGAAAGCACCTCGAAGCACTAGAAAGCTACTTCCCGCAGTATGAACTTGCCTGGGTTTCCTCGGTTGAACCGGCTCGCAAGGGCTACGCCGGCACCCTCTTTCTCTACAAGAAGGGCCTGAACCCGGTGGTGACCTACCCCAAGATTCAGGCACCCACCACCATGGACGCTGAGGGCCGCATAATTACCCTCGAATTTGAGCACTGCTTCGTCACCCAGGTCTACACCCCCAACTCCTCCGACGGACTCAAACGTCTGGGCGACCGCCAAATCTGGGATGCCCTCTACGCTACCTACCTGGCTGAGCTTGACGCTATCAAGCCTGTGCTCGCAACTGGCGACTTCAACGTAGCCCACACCGAAATCGACCTGGCTAACCCCAAGAGCAATCGCCGCTCACCCGGCTTCACCGATGAAGAGCGTGAGGGCTTCACCAACCTTCTTGCCAAGGGCTTCACCGACACCTTCCGTCACCTGCACGGGGATGTCACCGGGGCCTACACCTGGTGGGCACAGCGCTCTCGCACCAGTAAAATCAATAACACCGGCTGGCGCATCGATTACTGGCTGGTTTCAGTCCGTGTAGCAGATAAGGTAACCGCCTCAGAGATGATTGATTCCGGTACCCGCCAGGATCACACCCCCATTCTGCTGGAGATTGCCCTCTAGAAGAGGTCCCCCGTGAAAGAAAAGGCGTAGCTACAGTAACGAGGGACAGATAGCTCGTTACAAAGCCCAGCGCTTTACCACCAGAAAATACGTTATTCTAGATAGTTGATAAACATGCTGCTACCTTACCCTCCAATGTGCAGGCAATAGGTGGCGGCGTCCCCAGCGATGAAAGTAGTTCACGGCTCGTGTTCAATTCACTCTCCGATCGTCTAACAGCCACCTTCAAGAATCTGCGCGGTAAGGGCAAACTGACCGAAGCGGATATTGACGCAACCGTACGCGAAATCCGCCGCGCCCTGCTGGACGCCGACGTCGCCGTATCCGTGGTCCGCGAATTCACCGCCCACGTCAAAGAACGTGCCCTGGGTGCTGAGGTTTCGGAGGCGCTAAACCCCGGCCAGCAAATCGTCAAAATTGTTAATGAAGAGCTCGTTAGTATTCTGGGCGGCCAGACCCGCCGCATCAACATGGCAAAAACCGGCCCCACCATCATCATGCTGGCAGGTCTGCAGGGTGCGGGTAAGACCACCCTGGCCGGTAAGCTTTCCCACTGGCTTAAGAAGCAGGGGCACACCCCCATGCTGGTGGCCTCTGATCTTCAGCGCCCCAACGCTGTTACTCAGCTCAAGGTAGTTGGCGACCGTGCCGGTGTGCCCGTCTACGCACCTCACCCCGGTGTAACTTCCGAGTTTGATACCCCCACCGGTGACCCGGTGCAGGTGGCACGCGACGGCGTGGCTGAGGCTCGTGCCAAACTGCACGACGTCGTCATCGTCGATACCGCCGGCCGCTTGGGTGTAGACGCCGAGCTCATGCAGCAGGCACGCAACATCCGCGACGCTATCAAGCCTAACGAAGTTCTCTTCGTCATCGATGCGATGATCGGTCAGGACGCCGTCAACACCGCGAACGCCTTCAACGAAGGCGTAGACTTCACTGGCGTTGTGCTCTCTAAGCTAGATGGCGACGCCCGCGGCGGTGCAGCCCTATCTGTTGCATCGGTAACCGGCAAGCCCATCATGTTCGCTTCTACCGGTGAGAACGTTACTGATTTTGAGCAGTTCCACCCAGACCGCATGGCATCGCGGATCCTGGATATGGGCGATGTTCTCTCGCTCATTGAGCAGGCAGAGCAGACCTGGGACAAGGCCGAAGCTGACCGCATGGCCAAGAAGTTCGTTGATCAAGAAGACTTTACCTTTGAAGACTTCCTTGCTCAGATGCAGCAGATTCGCAAAATGGGTTCCATGAAGAAGATGCTGATGATGATGCCCGGTGCGGCTCAGATTCGCCAGCAGCTTGAGAACTTTGATGAGAAGGAAATCGACCGCGTTGAGGCGATTGTCCGCTCCATGACCCCACATGAGCGTGTTGCTCCCAAGATTATTAATGGCTCCCGCCGTGCCCGTATTGCTAAGGGTTCGGGTGTCACTGTTTCTGAGGTCAATCAGCTGATGGAGCGTTTTGCTCAGGCTCAGAAGATGATGAAGAAGCTGGCATCGGGCAACATGGCTGGCATGCCCGGTGGCATGCAGATGCCGGGTATGGCTGCCGCTGGTGGCGCCGCCCGAAAGAACAAGGGCAAGGCAAACAAGAACAAGAAGGGCCGCTCGGGTAACCCCGCGAAGCGCGCTCAGCAGGAGGCTGCTGCTGCGGCTAAGCCCGCTGCTTCAGGTTCAGCCTTTGGCCAGCAGAACCAGGATTTCAAGATGGATGACATGAACCTGCCCAAGGGCTTCGAGAAGTTCCTCAAGTAGGCAGGTTCTAGGAAGCGCCGCTACTGACTCACTGTGAGATGAGTTAGTAGCGGCATTTGCTTTTTAGCAGGTTTAGTTCTGCTGAGAGAAAGCAGAGGCCATTTCACCTCGCACCGGGCAACCGGCAGTTGTAGATTGGTGGAAAGAAACATGTTCACCACCTTTGAGGGAGACACCGTGGCTGATTCATACTTGCCTGAAGAAGAGCTGAAAGCCTTTATCGCTTCGCTACCTACTCGCCGTCTTGCTTCGGGTGCTCTGATCCGCAACGAAACCGGGCAGATGCTCTGCGTCAAACCCAATTACAAGGATGGCTGGACCATACCCGGCGGTACGGTTGAGGCCGGCGAAGCCCCTCAGCCTGCCTGTTTCCGTGAGGTGCTAGAAGAGGTAGGTCTCGATGTGCCTGCCGGACGTCTGCTAGTTATTTTCCACGGCCTTCAACTAGGGATCTGGGGCGACTCTACCTACTACATCTACGATGGAGGAGTCATCCCCGAGAACAGCGACATCCGTTTGCAGGAGGAAGAGCTGACGGAATACCGCTGGGTGTCACCTGAAGACCTCGATGAATACTACGGCCCCCGCCACGCGGCGCGTCTGCGCCAAGCTTACCGAGCACTGGAAACCGGTGAAGTAGCGGAGTTCAGCTCGGCTGATTTGCCAGCCTAACCCCTCTCCGCCGCTCCGTCCTCTACTGAACCGCTGTCTACTGAACCGCTGTCTACTGAACCGCTGCAGCACTGGTGCTGAGAACCGCGCACCACTGTCTATCAACGCCACCCCTAGGATTGATGTATGTCTGATTTTTCGATTGAAGATCTTGAGCCGTCCGAGCCTCAGATGCTATGGGCCCGTGTGCAACTTGATTTCGGGCCAACGGGTATTGAGCTTGATGATGTTGAGACCCCTGCGACACCTGATGAGAACCCGGATTCGCCGGAGGCGCGTTTGCGCCGCGAACTTGAACAAATGGTGGGGGCTATTCAGCAGGCCAGAGGAGCTACAAACAATGCTCTGGACGAGCAGGATTTAGCAGAACTTGAGAACCTGCTCAAAGAGCCCGGGGCGCTTGAGGACATGTTTGAAAAAGTGCTTACCGAGCACCGGGAGAACGAGGGTGAGACGCCTTCGGAATCTGACCCAGCACCTGCGCAGATTCAGGATAACGAACAGCTTAACGCAACGGCCGATGACCTTGATTTTTTCGAGTTAGAGAAAGCTGAACAGGAGGCCGAGGAACGTCAGCGTTTGGACGATGAAATTGAACAGCGCATTGTTGAAACCACCGCTGATGAGGTCATTAACGCCCTGATGCTGGCTAGCATTGACTCCGCTGAGGTGATGGTTCATGAGACTACCCAAGAAAGCGTTATCCTCTATGTACTGTGCGAGAGCGATGGTCAGAGTCTAACCACCGTGCACATGCAGGAGGATGGGTCGGTAGAACCGGGCCAGCCCTTCGATGTGTTTGTTGATGATCTGCTGGAGCAGCTACCGGTGCGCGGTGCTATTTGCGCTGATCAGTTCTCCTACAGTTTCTCAGCTCCCGTCACGGCCCTGGGCGAGGAGCTTGCGCTGAGTAATGACGGGACTGTAGCGGCCCTGGTTGAGTTGCCCATGACCGAGATTCCCACCTATATAGGTCAGACGCCACTCGCTGGTCCCATTGAGGCCGCTCCGGCTGATAATGGCTGGTCCCTCCTCACCGGTGACCCTGTCTCGCTGCTCAACCTTCTGAGTATGATGCGGGTGCCATCAATTGTTGCTGAAACCTCTGAGGGACTACAGCATCTCGCCTTTGTTTTCCCCGGCTCCTCGCAGCTTCTTGAAGAGGGTTCGGTGGGCGAATGGATGACTAAGGTGGTGGGCTCACCCGATGATTCGGACGTCGGTTCCATCCTTGAGTTCGCTTGGGGTGCCCCCAAGATTTTGACCCGCTATATCCCAAGGAATTCTGCCGTGCTGGATTACCTTTGGCTACTACCCGGTGTGTTGCCTGAGCCTCTGCACGAGATTCGCGCGGCTGAGGAAATTGATAACCTGGCCTGGCTTTACGGTCTTGATGAACAAACATCCAAGCGTTTAGCCAATTACGTGAATGACATGATCAGCGAGACCGGCCTTGAGTCCGTTATTCAGGTCCTGCAGCTACCCGAAGAACTATCTAATGTGGCGGCTTCAGAAGGCTCCATGCAGGATTATGTGGGCTACCGTGAATTCACCCCGGAAATGACGGGTATGGATTTGCTGAAGCAGACCGTCACCGCCTACCCCAATGGCAGTGGTCCGCTCAACGCGGTCGCCCGTGAGCTCATGGCCCGCCCCTGGCTGGTTGCTGCAGATGGCGCCGCATCCCTGGGTGCAGCCGGAGCCTTTGCCCTATGGGCAGCGCGTCGTGCTGCCCGCGGAGATAACCCCAAGGCAGCGCTCATTGCGGCAGTAGCCCTGGGCGCGAGTGGGTCAGCTGAACTGGTAATGGCCAGCATCTACAGCAAGCTAAAGGACGTCAACTTTGTGCAAGACCCTGCCCCGCAGGCTCCGTCACTCATGGAGGAACTCAGAGCACAGGTTGAAAGCACAGATACAGCTAAGATCTCACCGCCTGAACCTAAGGTGGTACGCACGGCAAAACAGGTGGGCCAGCGAGTTAGCGACGCTGCCTGTCAGAGGCTCAAGAAATTCTTTGGTAAAGAGTAACCGCTTACTCTCCCCCTAACGTGGGAGAGTAGAGCATCAGAGCTTCTGCTAGGGTGAAACCCATGACTGTCCACCCCCGCTTGAGCTTTAGAGCTTTGGACCCAGACTGGGAACGCCCCACCCCAAGCGCCCGTGAGTTGCGCTGGGATTACGCTGTCTGGTTGTTCGTGCTTGCTAGCACCCTTTTGATGGTTGCTGCCTACCACAGCGCCGGTGTCTTCGGTTCTGATCCTCACGACATCCTTCATGCCTATATCGCCCAAATTGGCATGACGTTACCCTTAATTTTCCGCCGACGTTTCCCTCTGACCATGCTGTTCTTGGGCACGATCATTTTTTATTTCTTGGGCTTTCTCAATAGCCTCGCAGCAGCCACCCTGGGCTACCAGATCAGCTATTTAGCGGTGGTCTACGCGGCTGTAGCGTGGGGTAAAAATCGGGCCATGGTGTGGATTCTTTATACCCTGGTCTGTCTGAGCGTGGTGGTTTGGCTGGTAAGTCTCTGGACCATCCATGGTTCGTCCTTCTCGATATTTGGAGTAGAGGACTACCAGGGCGGTCTCTTCGACGTGCCGACAGCGTCCTACATCGCTACACTCACTTCCAACGTGATTTTCTTTGGCTTTGGGGCGATTTTGGGCAGGAGCGCCTGGACCGGTGCTTACCAGCGCTCGGTGTTAGAACAGCAACAGGCTCAGCTCCAGCGGCAGAGCGAGCAGCTTGCTGAGGACGCAGTGAACAGGGATCGCCTGCGTATTGCGCGCGAGTTGCACGATTCGGTGGGCCACCATGTCTCTGCCATGGGCATCCAGGCAGCCGCTGCACGTCGGGCGATCACCAAGAAACCAGAGTTAGCTTCTCAGCCTCTTGAAAATGTCGAGAAGCTAGCCCGGTCATCGGTTGAGGAGATGAAAAGTATTATTCGGGTGCTGCGCAACGATCCTAGCGAGCAGACTGGAGCTTCGGCTGAACCCGGTGTGAGAGACATCGTAAAACTGGTGAATCAGCTGGGTGACAGCGGCATCGTAGGTGAGCTTCAGGTAGATGTTCAGTCTGAGGCTAGGCTGGTGAATTTGGCTCAGGGCACTCAGCTCTCCATTTACCGCATGGTGCAAGAAGCCCTGACGAACGTACGTAAGCATTCAACAGCTCGTTCGGTGCTGGTTGTTCTACGTACTGTTGAGTCTACTGTCGGTGGCTGGGTTGAACTCGAAGTGACGGATGATGGCAGGGTTAGTACTGCCGCCTCGGGTGGGGGTTACGGCTTGCATGGTATCCGTGAACGAGCCGAGGCGCTAGGAGGCACCGCTGATCTTGGGCCCCGCCAAGGCACCGATGGGTGGAAGGTTCGGGTGCGATTCCCGGCAGATTTTCAGACAGGACAATAGCAACATGATTCGTGTACTTCTCGCAGATGACCAAGATTTGGTGCGTAGCGGCTTCTCCCTCATCCTTTCCATGGAAGATGATATCGAGGTGGTTGGCGAAGCAAAAAATGGGCAAGAGGCTGTTGAGCTAGCGCAGTCTTTGCAACCGGATGTTGTACTGATGGACGTTCAGATGCCAGTTCTAGATGGCATCACTGCAACCGCCACCGTTGTGTCTGAGCACCCGGCTACCCGCGTCCTGATTCTGACGACTTTTGACCGCGAAGACTATCTTTTTACTGCTCTGCGGGCCGGTGCCAGCGGCTTTTTACTCAAAACAGCGGATGCCGATGAATTGGTGGATGCCGTGCGTAAGGTTGCCGGGGGTCTGGCTTTGCTTTCACCGGAGATGACGGTGCCTCTGATTAGCCGCTTTGCGCAGGGAGATACGGCCGCTACCTTAGATCAGCAGGCTGGGGGAGCGCTGCCCCTGGATGACCGCGATGTTTTTGCTCTTGAGTCATTGACTCCCCGAGAGCGGGAAACCCTACAACTATTAGCCCAGGGATTAACCAACGCTGAGATTGCTAGCCAACTCTTTTTGGGGCCGGCAACTGTCAAAACTCATGTATCTAATATCCTGGCTAAAACTCACAGTCGCGATCGGGTGGGTGCTGTTATTTTTGCCCACAGAGTAGGTTTAGGGCAGTAGGACTACTGTCATATTCATCCTTAAAATTCCCCCTAGTGGGGGAGGTGGGCGCTCGCCATCCTTTCTAAGCTGGTCGATAAGAACACACCAGTGAAAGGGTGAGCGATGAACGCACACACAAACTGTATTGAGGTGGCTGGCCTATCCAAGGTATACGGTGAGAAACCCGCCGTATCCAACGTCAGTTTTACTGTGCAACCAGGGTCAATGACGGGCTTCCTGGGGGCCAACGGAGCCGGTAAAACCACCACCATGCGCATGATGATGGGACTGTTAGAACCTACCGCGGGTCAGGTGCTGTATAGAGGGCGCCCCATGACCGCCGAGGACCGTGCGTCCTTCGGCTATATGCCAGAAGAGCGCGGGCTATACCCCAAGCAACCTATCCTCAACCAGCTAATCTACCTGGGCCAACTGCGCGGGCTCAGCGCTGCTGAGGCACGGGATATCGCCACAGGACACCTGACCGCTTTAGGGCTAGGTGACCGTCTCAAAGATAAGCTTGAATCCCTCTCCCTAGGTAACCAGCAACGCGTGCAGATCGTTGCATCTTTACTGCATAACCCCACCGCCCTCATTCTGGACGAACCTTTCTCTGGCCTGGACCCCAAGGCTGTAGACACCATGGTGTCCATGATGCATGAACTCATGCGCTCCGGTGTGCCAATCCTCTTTTCATCCCACCAACTGGATCTCGTTGACCGGCTTTGCGACCGAATCGTCATTCTGCACGAAGGTCAGGTGAAAGCTTCAGGTTCAGCCCAGGAGTTGCGCGAAAGTGGCGCCCCCCGCTTTCGTTACGCCGCCGGTGCCGACGCCGGGTGGTTACGGGAGGTGCCGGGGGTTCGCGTCTTAGACGTGGAAGGAACCGAAGCCTTGCTCGAAATCGCCCCTGCCGCTGACCTTGAGTCCGTGCGTACAACCATCCTGATTGAGGGCATGCAACGCCAGATGCACGAATTCGCCCGCGTTCTGCCCACCTTGGGCGACATCTACCGAGGAGTGACCCACCAGTGAACACCGCACACAGCACCGTAAAGAACGCCTGGCAGATTGTTGCCACCCGAGAAATCATGACAAAAATCAAAGATAAGTCCTTTATCTTTGGCACCCTTTTCTCGTTGGCTATTATTGTTGCCTCCATCCTAATTTCCTTCTTCCTCAACCAGGGAACCACCACCTACACCGTGGCAACTACGGATGACCGCTCTGTAAGCATGGTCAACTCAGCCGCTACCATCCAGGCAGAGGTCGATGACGAGACGGAGGTTGAGCACCAGAACTTCGCTAGCGCTGCTGATGCAGAAGCGGCAGTGACCGAGGGTGATGCAGATGCCTACCTGCACCCCACCGACGATGGCTGGGCACTGGTTTTTGATTCATCCATCAACCGAGAGCTAGCAACTCTTCTGGAGCAGACCGTTACCTCAACGGTCACCGCTGAGAACGCTGCAGCTCAGGGCGTTGACCTGGCTGCCCTTTCAGCCGGGACCACCCTGCAGTCTTCACTGCTAACGGGCGAAGATAACAGTATGATGATCTACTTTGCTGGTTTTGCCTTCGCCATGATTTTCTATATGACCACCATGCTTTCGGGTACCGCTATTGCCAACTCGGTGGTTGAAGAAAAGCAGAACCGCATCGTTGAAATTATCGCCACCGCCATCCCTCTGCCCCAGCTACTAGCCGGCAAGATTGTTGGCAACATTCTGCTGGCTATCGGTCAGGTAGCACTCTACGCTGTTGCTGCTTTGACGGTGATGAACTTGACTGGCACCGCCGATAACTTCGGTTGGATCCTATCCTCAGCAGGCTGGTTCGTGGCCTTCTACATCGCCGGTTTTGCCGCAATCGCAACCGTCTGGGCGGCAGTTGGTGCAATGAGCGCCCGAACCGAGGACGTCACCAGCCTATCCAGCCCCCTCACCTTCATCCTGGTTGCAGCTCTCTTCGCAGGGGTCTACACCGAGGGACTTATCTTGCAGATCATCTCCTTTATCCCGATCATTTCATCCATCGCAATGCCCGTACGCTTGCTATCCGAAGAGGTGCCCTTCTGGGAGCCCCTGCTGGCACTGGCACTGGTTCTGCTGGCAGCCTGGCTACTCACCGTCCTGGGCGCTCGCATCTACCGCAACAACATCATGCGCGGCGGCAGCTCGGTGAGCTGGAAGCAGGCGCTCAAGCGGTAGGGGCTTGATCGCTCTCATCAATAATTGTGTAAAACACAGCCGTAATCTGTTCGTGAACCTAGCTTTAAGGTGGTGGAGCTGGCATACTTGACGGGTACTCGATTTTCCCGGCCCCTCTCATCCGGGAACAATTGTGTCCGCAGAGGAACTCTGGACGGTTCGCCCCACGAGCGCAGATAGAGCACCTCGACCATTCTTAGAAAACAGGAGAAACCACTACAGTGGCTGTTAAAATTCGTCTCAAGCGTTTCGGTAAAATCCGCGATCCTCGCTACCGTGTGGTAGTAGCTGACTCACGCACCAAGCGTGACGGTAAGGCTATCGAGGAAATCGGTCTTTACCACCCTACCGAGAACCCCTCACGTATCGAGATCAACTCAGAGCGTGCACAGTACTGGCTCTCAGTAGGCGCTCAGCCTACCGAGCAGGTTGCCGTTCTGCTGAAGCTCACCGGTGACCTGGCAGCAGCAAAGGGTGAAAAGGCAGAGAACACTGTCAAGCCCGTTGATGCCAAGCCCGAGTTCGTTGTTCCCGAAAAGGGTTCGGTTGTCCTCCCTGAGGCAATCACTCCCAAGGCTGAGGAAGCTCCCGCAGAAGAGGCTGCTGAAGAAGCAGCTTCAGAGGAAGCAGCTTCAGAGGAAGCAGCTGAGTAATCATGATAGCTGACGCTCTCGAACATATTGTTCGGGGTATCGTCGATAACCCGGACGACGTGAAGGTTCGCTCAAAGAGCGGCCGCCGCGGTGAAACACTTGAGGTTCATGTGAACCCGGAGGACCTGGGCCGAGTCATTGGCCGGTCAGGTCGCACCGCTAAGAGTGTTCGTACCGTGGTCAACGCGATCAATGATGGTGACCACGTCCGCGTGGATGTCATCGATACCGATCGACGACGCTAGACTGACTAAAAAGCCCCGTAGCACGCAAGTGCTGCGGGGCTTTCTGCTACCCCAGGTCTGCGCGTAATGCTGCCAGTACACTAGACTGAGAATCACGTAGACATATCCATTGAAAGGATTACCTGTGCAGGTTCAGGTTGCCCGTATCGGCAAGCCCCACGGCATTCGCGGTGAAGTCACCGTTCAACTTTTCACCGACGCCCCCGAGGAACGCTTCGCACCCGGCGCGACCCTCGACATCGAAGACTTTGACGCGAACTCCCTGGTGGGTGCTATCGCCCCCGCCGGCGTCCTCACCGTTGCAGGTTCCCGCTGGAATAAGAAAATCCTGGTAGTCAGATTCAAAGAGGTCGCTAACCGCAATAATGCTGAGACCATGCGCGACACCCGCCTAACCTTTGACTCTGCCACCGTGGGCAGCGACGATGAGGACGGCTACTACGAACACGACCTTATTGACCTACCTGTCTACCTAGCCCAGGAAATCGGCGAGGATGGTTACCTACCTGAGGAACCTATTGCCCATGTGGTAGGCCTGCAGACCATGCCCACCCAGGATTTGCTGATTTTAGAAAACGTGGCTGACGGTGAAGAAGTCATGATCCCCTTTGTGGAAGAACTCATTCCTGCTATCGACATTGAAGAGGGTTACGTCGTCATTAACCCCCCTGCGGGCCTGCTAGAACTCAACGGCTCAGACGATGAGGACGAAGAGGCTGACGATAGCGAGCGTGACTAGAAACCGATGCGCTACGACGTCATCACGATTTTCCCTGAGTACCTGGCTCCGCTAGAGCTTTCCCTCATGGGTAAGGCCAAAGAAACAGGCAGGGTGAACCTGAACATCACTAACCTGCGCGACTTTGCCTTTGACCGCCACAAAACCGTGGATGATACCCCTTATGGCGGGGGAGCGGGTATGGTTATGAAAGCCGAGCCGTGGGGCCTTGCCCTGGAGCAGGCACTAGAAGCTACCCCAACTCAAGAGCAGCTGCCCCTGCTGATTGTCCCGTCACCAGCTGGCCAGGTCTTCAACCAGCAGCTAGCCTACGACCTTGCTGAAGAAGAGCACATTGTCTTCGCCCCGGCCCGCTATGAGGGTATCGACGAGCGTGTATTGGACTGGGCAGAAACACGCTTCAGGGTGCTGCCGGTCTCTATCGGTGACTACGTGCTCTACGGTGGTGAAGTGGCGGTCATGGTCATGATTGAGGCCATCACCCGCCTGATTCCCGGTGCTATGGGCAACCCTGAGTCCCTAGAAGAAGAGTCTCACACCGGGGGCCTGCTGGAGTACCCGGTCTACACCAAACCAGCCGACTGGCGCGGACACCGGGTGCCCGACATCCTGCTCTCAGGTAACCACGGAGCTATTGCTCGCTGGCGCCGTGACCAACAGATTGAACGTACTTTTGACCGGCGCCCAGATATGTTCAAAGCCTACCCGCCAGAGAACTGGGATAAGAAAGACCGCAAGAAAGTTCAAGAACTCCACACCGCTAAGAAGGCTGCAGAAGCTAACTCGTAGCACTTTTAGTGTGGGGGAACTGGTGGTAGCGCTCAAAGCCAGCTGGTGTGATCACTGCCGATAGTTCCCTCACCTGTCTGCTCAGTAATCGTAGGCTTTGCTCTAGTACTTCTAGAGCGCGGTTAAGCTCACACAAATAACTGGACGCAGCTGCCTGCCAACCCTAGTCATAGCCAGTCAAATATGGGATAATTTTTTCTTGTGTTCACGCTGGGCACGCCCCTGCCGCAGGGGGATGAGCGACCGCTAACAGCATGAACCACCGGCTACCGCCCACGGTAGACGGTGACACAGAATTCTCACGAACAGCATCAGTCTGGCGTTAGCCCTTAGACACTGCTCGTGAAGTACACCGAATATGTTTGACCTGCGGCAGAGATATTCATGGAGAATCTCAATGCAGACTCTTGACTTCATTGATAACAAGTCACTTCGCAATGACATCCCCGACTTCGGTCCCGGCGACACCCTCAACGTTCACGTGAACATTGTTGAAGGTAACCGTAGCCGTGTCCAGGTCTTCAAGGGCTTCGTTGTTGGTCGCCAGGGTGGCGGCGTTCGCGAAACTTTCACCGTCCGCAAGGTTTCCTTCGGCGTTGGTGTTGAGCGTACCTTCCCCGTTCACTCTCCCGTAATCGAGAAGATTGAACTTGTTTCACGTGGCGACGTTCGCCGTGCGAAGCTCTACTACATGCGTGATCGTCGCGGCAAGGCTGCACGTATCCGCGAGAAGCGCGAATCCTAAATCTTTTAGGTTTCACACCTTTTTATGGAAAATGGCCTGATCGCCGATTCCAGTGAGACAAGGCGTCAACCCCGTTTACGGGGCTGGCGCCTTCTTGCTCTTGCTGCGAGCCTTGCTTTTATTGCCCTGTTACTCATTAGAACTTTCCTTTTTGATGTGTTCTTTATTCCCTCGTCCTCGATGGAGCCCACTTTTGAGCCCGGAGACAGAATTATAGTGTCCAAGCTGGATACTGAAGTGCAGCGGGGCGATATCGTGGTGTTTGATGGGACAGGCTCTTTTTCTCCCTATATTTCGGGTAGCCCCTGGGTAAAGAATCCGGTTAAATCTGCTGGTCAATGGCTGGGGCTGATAGGTAGCGACACCGTCTACATTAAGCGTGTCATTGGTGTTGCCGGCGATACCGTGGAATGCTGTTCAGCCAGCGGAGCTCTGACCGTCAACGGGCAGCCGGTCGACGAACCTTATCTTTACCCCGGTGACGCTATCAGTGACGTGGAGTTTTCTGTGAAGATTCCCGAGGGGCGCATGTGGGTGATGGGGGACCACCGTTCAGGATCAATGGACTCCAGGGCTTTGATGGGAGCGCCGGGTGGCGGCATGATAAAGGTTGATACCGTGATCGGTCACCCAACCTTCGTCGCCTGGCCCGCACAGCGGTGGGGTTCCCCACCTGAATAATCCTGCGCACCGGCTCAGCGAAGTAAACTAACCGATAGAACTCCAAGAAGAAGGGTGGGCGCAATGGATAAGGCTCACAATGATAGCCAGCCGTTTGAAGAGGTACCTTCAGAAGCTGACGAAAAAACAGCCGATACCCCGCGCGGTGGCAAGCAGCGCCGCGAAAACAGTGTGCTCAAAGAGTACGGTCTGATCATTCTTTATGCCTTGCTCATTGCCTACCTGCTCAAGACTTTTATCTTACGCGGATTCTACATCCCTTCATCTTCGATGGAAGATACGCTTCAGATTAATGACCGTGTGTTCGTCAACGTTGCCGGTTCTCTTTTCAGCGATGCAGACCGGGGCGATGTGGTGGTCTTTAAAGACACCCAGAACTGGATGCCACCCACAACAGGTAGTAATCCGGTGCGAAATGCACTTTCTTTTGTGGGCATCATGCCAGATATCTCATCAAATTACCTCGTGAAACGAGTTATTGGTGTAGGCGGTGACCACGTTGTAGGTCATGAAGATGGCAGCATCAGCATTAACGGAGTGACTCTCAATGAGACCTATCTTAAAGATGGTGTTAGCCCCACGGAGATTCCTTTTGACGTGATCGTCCCTCAGAACTCCTACTTTGTTATGGGCGATAATCGCAGTAACTCAGCAGATTCCCGCTACCATATCGAGACGCGCACTGAATTTATCAATGAAGCAGACGTTGAAGGTGAAGTGTTCGTAGTCGCGTGGCCGGTGCAACATTTCACGTTTACTGGCGGGGCACCGGAAGTTTTCGCTAACGTCCCTGAAGGCGAGTAGCAGAAATGCCAGTAGCTACGGCTGATCTTAGCGTTGAGGCAAAACTGTTCGAACGCGGTATGGGTCTGATTGCCGGCATGGATGAGGTTGGTCGTGGCCCTATCGCCGGACCGGTCAGTGTGGGTGTCGCGGTGATCGATGCCGATGCTAGCCTGAGTATCGAAGGTCTGATCGATTCTAAAGCGCTCACAGAGAAAAAACGTCACGCTATGGTGCCCTTAATTGAGCAGTGGTGCTCCAGTGCTGTGGGGCATGCAAGCCCAGCTGAAATCGATGCATTGGGCATTACTGTGGCTCTACGGTTGGCTGGTCAGCGGGCATTGGCTCAGGTGGCAGCACGCGGCTTCTACCCTGACGCCGTCCTACTGGATGGAAAGCATGACTGGCTGACTCCGGCTCAAACTGACCTCTTTGCAGAGCTCGATCCTGCCGCTGCTCTCTACAGGGATTTAGCAGCTGAGGCATGGGCTGTTGCCGGAGTTCACTATGAATGCTGGAGTGGCGCCGTGCAGATGGAAATTAAGGGTGACTACCGGTGCGCCTCTATTGCCGCCGCATCGGTTGTAGCAAAGGTCGAGCGTGATGAGCTGATGAAAAAACTTGACGTCGATTACCCCTACTACGGGTGGGCTAAGAATAAGGGCTACGGATCAGCCGCCCATCGGGCAGCTCTTACCGATGAAGGTCCCAGTACCCACCACAGACTTTCCTGGGCTTTACCTGTCAGCGCTGAACAGCTCCAGAAAGCCTACCTAGCACGAGAAAGCCAGTAACCATGAGCAGCGAGAATCTAGAAAATTTCGAATCAGATGCCCAACTAGCCCTTTATGAGGAGTACAAAAATGTATCCGGGCTTTTTACTTACATCGTTGAAACCGAGCGACGTTTTTATCTGGCCAACTCGGTGCAGGTAACCCCGCACCTCAAAGAAGGCACCGTTTTCTTTGAAATTGAGATGCAAGATGTGTGGGTGTGGGATATTTTTCGGTCCTCCCGCTTTGTAAAAAATGTTCGGGTTTATTCGGTACGAGACGTTAATATTGAAGAGCGAACACCTGGCGAGGAATTTATGATCCCACCGATGGATGGTCTTCAGCCACCGGAAGCCTAAGTCTGATCTTTGAATGACGATTCGTCCGTCTCACCCTGTGTGGTGTGGCGGATGTTTGTTTTCTGGCAGGGCGCCTGCCGTGAAGCAATCCTGGTGATAAGCGTGTAAAAAGCTGTCATGCTGGTTCCTTGCTTCACCATTCTGCCCGGAGTTAGGGCCAGCTGACCCTGTTGTCTCTTGAAGCGGACCTTATCCTGCCTCTCCACAGCCTCACATCCTCCTGTCTTTGGTGATGGACAGCTGGCAGGGTAGTGCTCAAAGAACCGAGTCACAGAAATGAGACCGACATGAGCAGGACGCTGACCGCCACTACTCCTACCCAGGTAGGGAGGTGGGGCGAGGATATCGCACTCACCATTTTGCGCTGTAATAGCTATGCGCTGCTAGAACGTAACTGGCGCCCCCATACAGAGCCGGGCAGTGAACCGATTCGTGGGGAAATAGACCTGGTCATGATCGACCCCGAGATGAACCTGGTATTTGTTGAGGTTAAAACCCGGTCAAGTGAGCTTTTCGGGCACCCGCTAGAAGCTATTTCAAGGGATAAGTCCCGGAAATTGAGAGCGCTGGCCTATGCCTGGTCTAGAAGTCACGATACACAGGATTACAGATCTATGCGTATTGATGCAGTATCTATTTGTGGCAATTCCCAGCATTTCACCTTCGAACACCTGACGGGGGTGGCTTGATGGGTTTTGCTCGTACCTATTCTGTAGCGCTAGTGGGTATTACTGGTCACCTCGTAGAGGTTGAGGCTGATATCTCAGCCGCCCTTCCCGGGTTCGTTTTGTTGGGACTACCTGACACCGCGCTCAGTGAATCAAAAGATCGGGTGAGGTCGGGAGCTAAGAATACGGGGTTGCCGTTGCCGCAGCGCAAGCTGACCGTCAACCTCACTCCGGCTACTCTGCCTAAGCGCGGTTCAGGTTTTGACCTTGCGATGGTGGTAGCAGCCCTGCAAGCTGAAGGTGAATTGGAGCCCTCAGGTTCTACAGTCTTCTTGGGTGAGGTGGGTCTTGATGGCGGTTTGAGAGCTATACCTGGGGTACTGCCCGCGGTGAAGGCAGCGGTGGACGCCGGTCACCACCGGGTGGTAGTTCCGGCTGATAATGCAGAAGAAGCTGCTTTGGTCATGGGGGCAGAGGTTTCTAGCTTTGGTTGTCTGGCCGAGGTATTTACGGCCTTTGGGGCTAAAGAAGCAGGTAAGCTGCGTCATCCTGCCCAGTCCCACAGCACAGCCAACTCAAAAGACACTCCTGAACAGACTTTGAGGCCTGATATGGCTGATATAGCCGGGCAGAGCGAGGGGAGGCTAGCTCTTGAAATCGCGGCAGCTGGCGGGCACCATATCCTCTTCAATGGTCCACCGGGGTCAGGGAAAACGATGCTGGCAGAACGGTTAACTAGTATTTTGCCCCAGCTCGATGATGAGGCGGCAATGCAAGTTACCGCTCTTCACTCCTTGTGTTCCACCGGGTCGCCCCGCAAAGAGTTGATTCGCACCCCTCCCTTTGAGGCACCCCACCACACAGCAAGCTCCCCGGCTATTTTGGGCGGTGGTTCGGGGATACCTCGCCCGGGAAGTGTGTCAAAAGCCCACCGGGGGGTCTTATTTTTAGATGAAGCGCCGGAGTTTAGGCGTCAGGTTCTGGACTCGCTCCGTCAGCCTCTTGAGAGTGGGCAGGTGGTGATTGACCGGGCGGTAGCATCAGCGACTTACCCAGCACGGTTTCAGCTGGTCATGGCGTCCAACCCCTGCCCCTGCGGTATGAACGTGGGTAGGGGGCTAAACTGCACCTGCACCAGCCGCGAGCGCCGCTCATATTTTGGCAAACTCTCTGGCCCGTTACTGGACCGTATTGATTTGCAACTAACGGTGCCAAAGGTTACGGCTGCTGAGTTGGCCGGTGCCGGCTCTAACGAATCTTCTGAGTCTATACGGCAGCGAGTGACTGCCGCCCGTTTGGCGCAAGCTGAGCGGCTGCGTGCCTTCGGTTTGCTGACCAATGCTGACACCAATGGCAAGATTCTGCGTGGGCCGCTCAGATTAGATGCACACCTGACGGGGGAGTTGAATTCTGCTATTGACCGGGGAAACTTGACTGCCCGTGGCTTTGACCGAGTGCTACGTACGGCCTGGACCCTAGCAGATTTAGATGGGGTCTCTACCCCAACTAAAGACCATATTGATCTTGCTCTCTACTTCAGGGACCTTGGAAAAGAAAGGTTGGAACACCAATGACCGTATATGAAACTGAACCTCAGAAGCTGGAGCAAGAGCCTCTTGAGCGAGAACAGCTGGAGGCTGTACGCCGTGCACGCGGTGAGATCATGCGCATCGCTGATCCAGAGGACGCCTACGTTACAGCTCTTATCCAGCTCTGCGGGCCGACTGCTACTGCGGATTACCTAACGGGCAGGCGGGAACTCACCGTCTCTGATATGAATGAGTTCTTTGAGGCTGGTAGTGACCTGCCTCAGACAGTGATGCAGGGGCTATATGATGCGGTACAGCACCGGCTAGAGCGTTGGACGACGCGTCGTCAGGGTATAACAGCTGAGCAGGACGCCCGTTTTGCTGCTGCCTATTCCGCTTGGTTGTGTGTGCCTGAGGATCAGGACTGGCCCGCCGCTTTGCACGACCTGGCAGAAAAGGCGCCTTACGGGCTCTGGGGCAGGGGAGACCGCCGTCTTCTCAAGGCACTGAGAGCGGATCAGAGCGTGGCTGTCGTAGGATCACGTGACCTCACCTCCTACGGCACCTCAGCTACATCTCATCTTGCCGGTGACCTAGCGTCAGCCGGGAACACGATTATTTCTGGTGGTGCCTTTGGCGTAGATGCTACCGCTCACCGCACTGCTTTAGCGGTCTCAACTGCCCGCCTACCCACCGTGGCTTTCATGGCGTGCGGAGTTGACCGTTTCTACCCCCGGCAGAATGAGAAACTCCTTGATGAGATTCTGCAGGGCGGTCTGATTTTCAGCGAGGTTCCGCTGGGCCAATCACCGACCCGCTATCGTTTCTTGCAACGTAATCGACTGATAGCAGCTATATCCTCAGCCACCGTTGTGGTCGAGGCACGCTGGCGCAGCGGGGCACTCAATACAGCTAACCATGCTCTTGAACTGGGCCGGCCTGTCTACGCCGTGCCCGGTCCCATCTTCTCACCCAGTTCGGAGGGGTGCCACCGTTTGATCAGGGATGGTCTGGCCCAGCTCCTCACCGATGCTCGGCAGATCGAAAGGGGAGAACTTTTACTGAGCGAAGAACCAGAGGCAAGTTTATTTGGCCCAGCAAGTGCTTCTCAACAACTGACCGACTGCCTTCGCGATGTACAGCGCAGGGTGTGGGATGCCTTGCCGGTACACCGCTATGCTTCAGTTGACAAAATCAATGCTATCTGTGGTCTTCCCCTGAGAGAGCTGTTGGTCAGTTTATCTCAGCTTAAGACTCTGGAGCTTGCTGAAACTAACGGTGCTGGCTGGCGAAAAAAGGAAAAGCGCTGACCCCTCCTGCTCTTTTCTACACGGCATGCTATGTTTTCTAGCCCAGAGTAGAATGAAAAAAGCTAGGCGCAAAAGGGCCGGGTAAACGAGAGAGCAGGGAAGGAAGTTTGGCGTGGAGAACACCTCAGCTAACAGTGCCTCCGACCTACCCACCACCCTGAAAATTGGGGCAGGAACCCTCGATACCGACCGCGAATACACCCGTGCCCTAGAAGCCTACGAACGCTACCTAACCTACGAGCTCCATCGTTCCCCCGAGACCATCAAGGCCTATCTCTCAGACTTGTCTGACTTCTTTGCCTATGCTCTGCGGCACGGAACCACTCACCTCAGTCACCTTGACCTCACCATGATGAGAGGTTGGCTAGCAACGCTCAACTCCAGACAAGCACGAGCCTCACTGGCCCGTAAGACCTCCACCCTGCGTCGTTTCTTCACCTGGGCCGAGGAAGAGGAACTGGTGCAGGGTAACCCAGCCCGCAACCTCAGCACCCCCAAGAAAGCATCAAAGCTGCCGCAGATTCTCAGCAAAGACCACCTCAAGACTCTGACAACCACCCTTGAAACAGCGCTAGCTCAAGAACCGACTAACCCACGCCTCCTGCGTCTCAATGTCGTGGTTGAAATTCTCTATGCCACCGGCATCCGCATATCAGAGCTCACTAATCTAGACCTCACCAGCGTGGACCGCACCAACCGCACCCTGAGGGTTATCGGTAAGGGCGATAAGGAGCGCGTCGTGCCTTTTGGGCTACCAGCGCTCGCTGCTCTCAACTCATGGGTACAAAAGGGGCGGCCGCAATGGTTACCTCAAGCTCCGGCGTCACCGCAGATTGCCCTTTTCATCGGGGCCAGAGGTAAGCGAGCCAACCCACGGCAAATCCGAGAAGACCTCACCAGCTTGCTACTTACCCTAGATGACACACAGGCGACCGGTGCCCACGTTTTTAGGCACACGGCTGCCACCCACATGGTCGATGGCGGTGCAGACATCCGAGCCGTGCAAGAACTCTTAGGGCACAGTTCTCTTGCTACCACGCAGGTTTATACGCACGTTTCGGTGGAACGTTTAGCTCAAACATATTCACGCTCCCACCCCCGCGCTTAGACCACGATAGAAAATCATGACAGCTCTACCCCCTCCTCTGAGTCAGCCTTCACATCAGCATCTGAAGACTGGTGGCCACCTTTTCATCCATGCTGCTCCTTCAACCATAACCCCGCACCTTCGGTGGGCCATCGAGAGCGTAGTAAAAAATGCTGTAAGCCTGAACTGGCAAGAGCAAGCGGCCCGCCCCGGTCACCAGCGAGCGGAGCTCAGCTGGTCAGGTCAGCAGGGAACCGCAGCTCAGCTCGCCTCAGCACTCAGGGTCTTCGATGGTATCTTCTTTGAGGTGACTGAGCGAGCCACCCTCACCACCGATGCCGTGCGCTTCATGTACACCCCATCTTTAGGTATTTGCGCTGTAGGGACCGATGTGCTGGGTAACTTCACGGTCACCGAAGACCGAGTCAAGTACGCCTTTGAACAGGCTGAAGGTAGCTTTGAGGCACTGTATCAGGAATTCTCCCTCATGCTGGGTGAGCCCTGGGACGAGCAGCTGGAGCCGCTGCGCGCCGCTAGTTCCCAAAGTAATATCACCCACATCAACCAAAAAATGTAGGCAACTGGCATAAGCCCGGGAACAGCAAGGGGGCGGCACCACCAGGTGCCGCCCCTAAAGGATTAACTCTAACTAGACTCTAGACGCTGCGGAAGGCCGCTACAGCGTTATGCCCACCAAAACCAAATGAGTTAGAAACAGCTGCAATGTCACCTGCGGGCAGGTCACGAGCATCAGTCACTACATCAAGGTCAATCTGAGGGTCTTTGTCCTCAAGATTAATAGTGCAAGGAGCCTTACGGTGGTGAAGTGCAAGAACAGTTAGTACTGCTTCGAGGGCGCCGGCGCCACCTAGAAGGTGACCGGTCATTGACTTTGTGGCTGATACTGCCACCGAACCGGTATGATCGCCGAAAACCTCACGCAGAGCTAGTGACTCGGGAACATCGCCCACGGGGGTAGATGTTGCGTGCGCATTGACGTGAACGACCTGCTCAGGTGAGATTCCACCGTCTGCCAGAGCCTCTTGAAGTGCGCGGGTAGCACCCAAGGCCGAGGGATCCGGGGCTGTGATGTGGTGGGCGTCAGCAGAGACTCCGGTGCCAGCAAGCTCAGCGTAAATACGTGCGCCACGAGCTTTAGCATGTTCCTCTGATTCAAGAATCAGAGCGGCTCCACCCTCACCCATCACAAAGCCATCGCGACCGCTGTCGTAGGGCCGGGAAGCAGCAGCCGGGTCGTCGTTGCGGGTAGAGAGAGCCTGCATTTTAGCGAAGGCGCCGATAGTCATGGGGTGGATAGCTGCCTCAGAGCCACCGGCGATAACAACGTCAGCCTTGCCAGAACGAATCAGCATGAGAGCTAAATCAAGGGCTTCGGTAGAAGAAGCACAAGCGGAAACCACAGTCTGAGCTGAACCGCGAGCCTTGAGATTCATGGACACTGCAGCCGCATTAGAGTTGGGCATCAGCATGGGCACGGTCATGGGAAGCATACGGCGAGGGCCCTTTTCCCGCAGAGTATCCCAGGCGTCCAGCAGAGTCCAGACTCCACCGATACCGGTGCCAAAAGCAACGGCGGTGCGCAATGGATCGCACTCTTCAGCCTCTTCTGCGTCCTTGCCGCTAAAACCTGCATCCTCCCACGCCTCACGAGCGGCTACCAAAGCCAGCTCACCGGAGGGATCAAGTCTCTTGCTCTCAACTTTAGATAGACGGCCAGATTCAACCGCAGCGACGGCTACCCGGCCTGCAATTGAAACGGGCAGCTCGTACTCCGTCACCCAGGGCTCATCAATGGTGGTGATACCTGAAACCCCGGCGAGGGCGTTTTCCCAGGTAGTAGGAACATCCCCGCCGATGGGGGTGGTTGCACCGAGGCCGGTGACAACGACTTTACGAGACATCTGTGCGTCCTTCGAACTAAGTCTTGAGTGAGGGAGTTGAACCGAGAGATATATAAAAGAGGTTGGGCGCGGAGGAATCCGCACCCAACCCTGCCGGGGGTAAACTTATGCGTTTGCGATGAAGTTTACTGCATCACCCACGGTCTTGAGGTTCTTTACCTCTTCGTCGGGAATGGTGACGCCGAACTTCTCTTCTGCATTAACAACGATGGTCATCATTGAGATGGAATCAATGTCGAGGTCTTCGGTGAAAGACTTCTCGAGCTGAACGTCCTCAACCTCAACGCCGGTTTCTTCGTTGACGATTTCTGCAAGGCCTGCGAGGATTTCGTTCTGATCTGCCATGATGGCTCCTTTGTCTAGGGTGTAGCGGCATCTGCCGCTGAAGGTAGGGTGCTCTAACCCCTCTCAAGAGGTCAAAGCGACATCTAGCAGCTACTGCTACTTTTAGTCTTCACAGTTGAGTGTAGTCTCTCCAACGGGGTTTGACCGGCTTATCAGGCCCACTATTTTTGAAATAAACCTAACATTTTTTTCAAAAAAGGTTTGGATGAGGTGAGTGAGAGTTAGTCAGTTCCCCCTAGGGGTGGAGAGGCTTTAGGGGAGGACGACCACCTGGGCGGCAAAGACGAGACCAGCGCCGAAACCGATCTGCAGGGCAAGCTTGCCTGACAGTTCAGGGTGCTCATCAAGCAGAGCATCTACTGCCAGAGGCACGGAAGCAGCTGATGTGTTGCCTGCACACTCAATATTGCGGCCTACGAGGACGGTGTCGGGGAGTTTGAGTGTTTTGACCATCTGGTCGATGATGCGCATATTGGCCTGGTGGGGCACAAAGGCGCCGAGATCTTCGGCGGTGATACCCGCAGCGTCTAGGGCTTGCTGTGCGACCTTAGCCATTTCCCACACTGCCCAGCGGAAAACTTTCTGACCATCCTGGCGTAGGGTGGGCCAGATTTTCTCTCCCTCTTCAACGGGATGAGTAACAAAATCACGGTTGCGAATCTCAAGGATGGAATGGCTCATGCCTACAGCTTCCCAGTTGGCGCCATCCGATCCCCACACGGTTGGCCCTATGCCGGGGGTCTCTGAGGGACCAACTACGGCTGCACCGGCGCCATCGCCCAGGAGGAAGGAGATGGTGCGCTCGGTGTTATCAATAAAATCTGAAAGCTTTTCAACACCAATCACCAGGACGTTCTGGGCTGTGCCTGCCTTGACGAGGGCATCAGCCTGGGCTACCGCGTAGCAGAAGCCTGCGCAAGCAGCTGAAATGTCGTAGGCAGGTGCCTTGGAACCAACACCGTCGGCAACCAGCGCAGCAAGGGAAGGCGTAGCGTGCGGGTGGGTTACGGTTGCAACGATAACCGCATCCAAATCTTCACCAATGATACCTGAGTTGGCGAGCGCGTCCTTGGCTGCTGCCACAGCAAGATCGGTAATGGAAAGGTTCTCTGATGCGCGGTGGCGGGTTTTGATGCCGGTGCGCTGGACGATCCATTCATCTGATGAATCGATGGGGCCAGCGATGTCATGGTTGGTGACATCAAGGTCACCGCGGGCTGATCCGTAGCCAAGAATGCGTGAGTAGCGGTTGGGTTCCGCCTGCTTGAGGGTAGGCACTTAGATGTCCTTTCAGTGTTAGGCAGAGAGCGCTACGGTGAGCGCGTTAAGGTCGTCGGGGGAGTTAATCGCTGAAGCGGGTGTGCCACGCAGACCTCGCTTTGCCAACCCCACTAGGGTACCGGCCGGGGCTACCTCTACGAGGTGTTCAACACCTGCTTCTGATAGGGACGCCATGCACAGGTCCCAGCGTACAGGGCGGGTCACCTGCGCTACCAGGGAATCTAGTGCAGCGGAACCGCTCCTGACAGCGGCACCGTCAAAGTTTGAGAGAAGGGCTGAAGTGGGGTCCTTAGGCGTCAGGGTGTCCGCAAAATCAGCGAGGGGCCCCTGAGCAGCTTCCATGTAAGAGGTATGGAAAGCGCCAGCTACCTTGAGCGGAATGATACGAGTTTTAGCTGGCGGGTTTTCAGCAAAAGCGGCTAAATTCTCTAGCGAACCAGCAGCAACGATCTGGCCGCCGCCGTTTGAGTTGGCCGCAGTCAGACCGGCAGCAGAAATGGCCTCGCGGATATTGTCCTCAACTCCGCCCAGTACGGCACTCATGCCGGTGGGTGTAGCCGCTGCAGCTTCAGCCATACCGTTTGCTCGCACGCGAATAAATTTCATGGCTTCTTCTTCGGTGAGCACCCCAGCCAAGGCAGCAGCGGTAATTTCACCCACCGAATGTCCTGCAAAAATAACGTCGCGGTCGCCGAGAAATCTCTGTGCTAGCTTGCCCGTTACAAGACCAGCTGCAACAATCAGTGGCTGAGCGATAGCAGTGTCCTTGATGGTCTCCTCGTCAGCTTCAGTGCCGTAGCGGATGAGGTCAAGGTCGGCTGCAGCTGAAAGTTTTTGCAGGTGCTCACTCACACCGTCCAGCTCTAACCAAGGGGTTAGAAAACCGGGCTTTTGAGCTCCCTGACCTGGACATAGAAGGGCAATCACAGGGGTGAACCACCTTAGAAGTAGCGTTGTCTTTTCAAGAAATTTGAAAGTTTCTTGAATCTTTTTCAAATAACTATCCTACTCCTCTTTTGCCCTCCACCTGGTAGAAGATTTGCGTTGTGCAGACCACAAAGATAAAGAATCAGTCGCTTATCCCTCAAAGATGAGCGACACCGAATTTTTAGTAGACGAGAAAGGGCTGCTATTCCCCTACTGGGGGGAATAGCAGCCCTTGAGCTACCTAGTGGTAACCTTACGCGTCGCCACCGGCGTTACCGGAGGTACCAGCGTTGATGTTGTTCAGGTCGTACTTAGCAAAGGCCTGAGCGGGAGTGTCGGCAGCAACTTCACCGCGCTTTGCCAGCATCTGCAGGGTACGGACAACGATGGATGTTGAGTCGATCTTGTAGAAGCGACGAGCACCTGCACGGGTATCTGAGAAGCCGAAGCCGTCAGCGCCCAGGGTTGCAAATTCGTTGGGAACGAACTGGCGCACGCCGTCCATGAGGTCGGTCTGGTAGTCAGATACTGCAACAATCGGGCCGGTTGCGCCCTCGAGCTGAGCCTCTATGAAGGGCTTGCGCGGGGTAGCTGCCGGGTCTTTGAGCAGAACACGCTCTGCATCGAGACCGTCACGGCGTAGGTTGGTCCATGAGGTCACTGACCAAACATCAGCAGAAACGCCCCATTCCTCAGCCAGCATCTGCTGAGCCTCCAGTGCCCAGGGAACGGCCACACCTGAAGCGAGAAGCTGGGCGCGGGGGCCATCGTTCTTGGCTTCTGAGAGGCGGTAAATGCCGCCAATGACCCCGTCAACATCGAGGTTCTCGGGCTGAACAGGGTGCTGGATCGGCTCGTTGTAGACGGTGAGGTAGTACATGACGTTATGGTCTTCATCGCCGGTGCCATACATGTGCTCGATGCCGCGCTTGACGATGTGCGCGATTTCGTAACCGTAGGCGGGGTCATAGTGAATAACCGCGGGGTTGGTGCCGGCCAGGATCGGTGAGTGACCGTCCATGTGCTGCAGACCCTCACCCGTAAGGGTGGTGCGGCCAGCGGTACCGCCGATGATGAAGCCTCGAACCAGCTGATCGGCGGCTGCCCAGAAGGAGTCACCGGTGCGCTGGAAGCCGAACATCGAATAGAAGATGTAGACAGGAATCATGGGTTCGCCGTGGGTATCATAGGACGAGCCAACAGCGGTCATTGCTGCAACACCACCGGCTTCATTGATACCCACGTGAATGATCTTGCCCTCGGGTGATTCCTTGTAGGCAAGCATGAGTTCACGGTCCACAGCCAGGTAATTCTGACCGTTGGGGTTGTAAATCTTAGCGGTGGGGAAGTAGGAGTCCATGCCGAAGGTGCGTGCCTCATCGGGGATGATAGGCACGATGCGGTGGCCGAAGTCCTTTTCACGCATGAGGTCCTTGAGCAGGCGAACGAAGGCCATGGTGGTGGCAGCCATCTGCTTGCCGGTGCCCTTGAGCGCACCCTTGTAGGCCTTCTCGGAGGGCAGGGGGATTTCGGGCTGGATATTCTTACGTCCGGGGATGAAACCACCGAGCTCTGCGCGGCGTTCCATCAGGTACTTGTACTCTTCTGAGTCCTTACCGGGGTGGTAGTAAGGAGGGTTATACAGGTCGTTCTCCAGCTGTTCGTCAGAGATGGGGATGCGCAGATGGTCACGGAAGCGCTTGAGGTCATCCATGGACAGTTTCTTCATCTGGTGGGTCGCGTTGCGAGCCTCGAAGCTAGCACCCAGGCCGTATCCCTTGACGGACTGCGCCAGGATAACGGTGGGCTGACCCTTGTGATCCACTGCTGCCTTGTAGGCGGCGTAGACCTTTTGGTAGTCGTGAGCACCACGCTTCATGGCCCAGATTTCCTCGTCGGTCATGTCGGCGACGAGTTCCTTGGTTTCGGGAGTCTGCCCGAAGAAGTGCTCGCGGATGAAGCCACCGGACTCTGCTTTGTAGGTCTGGTAGTCGCCGTCCAGGGTTTCGTTCATAACGCGGACGAGCTCACCGGAGGTGTCCTTTTCGAGCAGGGAGTCCCACTCCCGACCCCAAAGAACCTTAATAACGTTCCAGCCGGCACCGCGGAAGAAGGCTTCAAGTTCTTGAACGATTTTGCCGTTACCGCGAACGGGGCCGTCCAGACGCTGAAGGTTGCAGTTCACCACGAAGGTGAGGTTATCCAGCTTTTCGTTGGCAGCCAGCTGCAGTGCGCCGCGTGACTCGGGCTCGTCCATTTCGCCGTCGCCCAGGAATGCCCAAACGTTCTGGTCGCTGGTGTCCTTGATGCCGCGGTTGTGCAGGTACTTATTGAAAGATGCCTGGTGAATCGCGTTCAGGGGGCCAAGGCCCATAGATACGGTGGGGAACTGCCAGAAATCGGGCAGGTTACGGGGGTGGGGGTAGGAGGGCAGGTGGGTGCCTTCCTTGGTTTTCTCCTGGCGGAAACCGTCGAGCTGCTCTTCACTGAGACGGCCTTCGAGGAAGGCGCGAGCGTAGTTACCGGGGGATGAATGGCCCTGGAAGAATAGCTGGTCGCCGCCACCGGGGTGGCTACGGCCGCGGAAGAAGTGGTTGTAGCCTACTTCGTAGAGGGTCGCCATACCTGCGTAGGAGGAGATGTGGCCGCCCACGCTGATGGTTGCCTTCTGTGCTCGCTGAACCATAACGGCAGCATTCCAACGCAGAATGGCGCGGTAGCGGCGTTCAACCTGCTCGTCACCGGGGTATTCCGGCTCTTGGTCTACGGGGATGGTGTTAACGTAGTCAGTAGTGGTCACCATGGGGACGGTGATTGACTTCTGGCCTGCGCGCTGCATGAGTGAGCGCACGATGAACTGGGCGCGCTCGGTGCCGTGAGTCTCGACGAGTTCGTCGAAGGATTCAATCCACTCGCCGGTCTCTTCGGGGTCAATGTCGGTGAAGCTGTTTGTCAGCGCACTCAAAACGTGATCGTTCGTTTCTGAGGGTCCCACGAGCCAACCTCTCTATGTTGTAGGTATAGCGCACCATTTGGTGATAAATGTGCGGTGCGCTGGGTGTTGGTGTCTTTAGCAACATTAGGGTCGCTCAGACAACTTATCTACTATGGTGTCACAAAATGGCACTCTGGCGGTCTTCACGCCGGGATTATTAGGTGTGAAATAGCTGTCACTTCACCTATTTTTTCTTATCAGCGAAATTTGATGCCACCCTTTTGGTCGTGTTCTGTTGCTTTGAGCGGTGTTTACGTGTTCAGTGGTAGATGAACTGACGATGCTCCACATCCGGGTGGGGCTCGGTGAGGGCAGTAGTTGCCCGCTAACTTCAAGGAGGACGTTCGTGAGCGAGACTCGTGCCGCTGACAAAGATGCGGTAGTCAAGCTTGGTTTCAAGGATGGGGATCTCATCCAGGAATTTGGGTATGACGATGATGTTGATTTTGATCTTCGAGATGATCTTGAAGATTGCATCGGCTCGGAGATTCTTGACGAGGACGACCAGGAAGTCGTGGATGGCATCCTGCTCTGGTGGCGAGAAGAAGACGGCGACCTGGTAGATGGGTTGATGGATGTTCTTTCTTCTCTCGATGAAGGCGGTGTGGTGTGGCTACTGACCCCTAAGGCTGGCCGTGATGGTTATGTCGCCCCGGGAGAAGTTCAGGAAGCGGCACCGCTGGCCGGCTTGCACGTCACCACGACTGAAGCTGCCTCTAAAGATTGGGCTGCTACCCGTCTGGTGATGAAGCAAAGTAAATAAGATATTCCTACACAAACCCCGCACTGTTGTCTCTAACGTGCGGGGTTTGACGGTCTCAAGAGAGAGCCAGCAGGCAATACTTCTAACATTCACTTAACTCAGCGTAAAGATGTTAGGAAAATTTTTTTCACTGATTTTCCCCTGAATTCTGGGGGCAAACAGTGCTCTAGACGATTTTTTATGGCGAGCGGTGCCTCTTTCGGTTTGCGAGCGGCGAACGGTCTGTGTAAAGTATTTCTTGTTGTCAAGAGCGCAAGCACGCGACACGATGGGTCTTTAGCTCAGCTGGTAGAGCGCCACGTTTACACCGTGGATGTCATCGGTTCGATCCCGGTAGGACCCACGAACAAAACCTCGGTTTTGTCAGTTAGTTACTTGCAGTAACTAATAACTCAATAAGGGTCTTTAGCTCAGCTGGTAGAGCGCCACGTTTACACCGTGGATGTCATCGGTTCGATCCCGGTAGGACCCACCATCTAAAGCCTCGCAGTAATCTGCGAGGCTTTTTGTTTCTGCTGGTTTAACAGTTCTGGCATGATAGTCGGTCTAGTTTTCTTGGCGCTAGACTGGGAAGGTCGCCCCGACGTCCTACCTTCTTCTGACCGCTACCGGAAAGCCACCTGTGAAACGCAACTTTAAGCCCCGCAACTTTACCGCTGTGTTCCTCTCTATTATCTGGTTCCTGGTGTCTGTTTCATTTATTATTCAGGGCATGATGGTTCAGCTGTGGATAGGTTTTGCTGTAGTTGCTCTCATTATTGGCGGGCTGGCTGTGTGGGTTCTTTTCACTGATACATATGACCGGGAGCAGTAGAGGGTTGCCACCTGGCTCCCAGCATGTGAACGTTTTGTTTCTCTCATAGCGCGTACGCCCAAAAATAGGGCAAATCAGCGTAATCTAAAAGGCATGACTGAAACTAATACTGAACGTAAAGCACAGATTGGTGTGACCGGCCTTGCCGTGATGGGCGCTAACCTAGCACGTAACTTAGCACGTAATGGCTACACCGTAGCTCTTCACAACCGCTCGGTTGAAAAAACTGATGCCCTCTTAGCTGCACACAGCGCTGATGGCGATTTCATTCGTACCGAGACCCTTCAGGAGCTCGTAGATTCACTCGAATCACCACGCCGCATTCTGATCATGGTGAAGGCCGGCTCACCGGTTGATGCCGTGATTGATCAGCTGGTACCCCTGCTCGATGAAGACGATGTCATCATTGACGGCGGTAACTCACACTTCCCCGACACCATCCGACGTGAGCGAGCACTGGCTGAGAAGAACCTGCACTTCGTGGGTATTGGCGTTTCAGGCGGCGAAGAAGGCGCGCTCAATGGTCCCTCCATTATGCCTGGTGGATCAGCTAAGGCTTATGAGTCGCTCGGGCCGCTCTTAGAAAAGATTTCGGCTAAGGCTCCTAATGGTGAGCCCTGCTGTGCATGGATTTCAACCGATGGTGCCGGCCACTTTGTCAAAATGGTGCACAACGGTATCGAGTACGCAGATATGCAGGTCATCGGTGAGGCTTATGACCTCTTGCGTTCAATTGCCGGTGTTGAGCCTGCTGCTCAGGCAGAAATCTTCAAGCAGTGGAATACCACTGACCTGAACTCCTACCTCATTGAAATTACTGCTGACGTTCTGGCTCAGGTTGATGCCAAGACTGGCAAGCCCCTGGTCGATGTCATTGTTGATGAGGCTGGCCAAAAGGGTACCGGACGCTGGACGGTGCAGGCAGCTCTTGACCTTGGTGCTCCCGTATCAGGTATCGCAGAATCAGTCTTTGCCCGTGCACTGTCTTCAGGTAATCCTGAGGCACGTCTACAGGCTCAGCAGCAGCTTCCGGAGGGACTGATCGCTACCACCGCTGTAGCCAATGGTGATGAGGAGTTCATTGAGGACGTCCGCAAGGCTCTCTTTGCCTCAAAGCTGGTTTCTTACGCTCAGGGTATGGATATGCTGGCTAAGGCCGGCGCTGAATACCACTGGGATTTGAAGCTTGATGTGATTGCTAGCCTCTGGCGTGCCGGTTGCATCATTCGTGCTGAGCTGCTGGGCGAAATTATGGATGCCTACAAGAGCGAGACCCCCGCTAACATGCTGCTGGCTCCCGCTTTCACCGCCCTGCTCGAGGATCTCGTACCCTCCTGGCGTCGTGTAGTCGCTAAGGCAACTGCTGAAGGTGTGCCAGTGCCGGTTTTCTCTTCGTCCCTGTCTTACTACGACGCCCTGCGCCGTAAGCGTCTTCCCGCAGCCCTGATTCAGGGCCAGCGTGATTTCTTCGGTGCTCACACCTACGGTCGTATTGACTCAGAGGGCATGTGGCACACCGAGTGGAGCGGCGATCGCAGCGAAATCAACGCTGAAGATAGCCACACCCACTAGGAAACTTATCTCTTCTAAGAGTAAAAATGCCCCTGAGCTGTAAGGCTCAGGGGCATTTTGTGGTTCTTAGATCCACATGGTGGGGTCAACATACTCTACAGCGTCCACCAGGGGTAGCTTGGCGTCCTCGGTACGGGGCCGGGAGCGGGCTGGGATGCCCGTGATGATGGAATCTTCTGGGTGATCGTGTACTACCACTGAGTTGCCACCAATAGCTGAATCAGCACCAATCATCACCGGACCTAGCACCTTAGCGCCTGCACCGATAGTAACCCGATCCCCGATGGTGGGGTGACGCTTTCCCTTCTCCAAAGAACGCCCGCCCAGGGTGACACCGTGATAGAGCATCACATCATTACCCACCTCCGCGGTTTCACCGATGACCACGCCCATGCCATGGTCAATAAAGAAGCGGCGACCAATGATAGCGCCCGGGTGGATTTCTATACCGGTCAAGAAGCGGGTGAACTGGCTGAGAGTTCGAGCTATTGACTTGGTGCGCTCTTGCTGCCAGAGCTTGTGAGCTAGACGGTGTGCCCAGATAGCGTGCAGACCGGAGTAATTAATCATAATTTCAGCTGGGCCGCGGGCAGCGGGGTCGTGGGTGCGGACCGTTTCCAGATCCTCACGCAAACGCGCCATAAAACTCATTGTTATCCTTTACCGTGCAAGCATCTCTTCATGTTGAGTATAACCGCTGGTAGGGGCAAACATATTCCTGTTTTACCCAAAAAAGCGCCACCGCCGAAAATTTCGGCGGTGGCGCTCAGCGGGCTTTATTGTTTAACCGCGGATATCTTCGTATAGAAGGGTTGAGATGTAGCGCTCACCGAAGTCACACACGATAGCTACAATCAGCTTGCCAGCGTTCTCGCTCTTTTTAGCTTCTTCCAGTGCGGCCCAGACCGATGCACCGGAGGAAATGCCACCCAAGATGCCTTCATGGGTGCCCAAAGCACGAGCCGTTGAGACAGCGTCCTCAATACTGACATCAGCAACAGCGTCATAAATGTCACGGTTGAGGGTATCGGGAACAAAGTTGGCTCCCAGACCCTGGATTTTGTGGGGACCAGCCTTGCCTTCGGTCAGCAAAGGGGAGTCCTTGGGCTCTACCGCAACAATTTTGATGTTGGGGTTTTTCTCTTTCAGGTACTTTCCAGCACCCGAGATGGTGCCACCGGTGCCGATACCTGCTACAAAAATGTCAATCTTACCCTCGGTTGATTCCCAAATTTCGGGGCCGGTGGTCTTGTAGTGCACGGTGGGGTTAGCTTCGTTGCTGAACTGGGAGGCCAGGACGGCGTTTTCGGTGCTGGCAACGATTTCTTTTGCCTTCTCTACAGCACCACGCATACCCTCAGAACCGGGGGTCAGAACAATCTCGGCTCCGTAGGCGCGGAGCATGACACGACGCTCGTTGCTCATGGTCTCAGGCATCGTCAGAATGACCTTGTAACCGCGAGCTGCGCCCACCATAGCCAGAGCAATACCGGTGTTACCTGAGGTGCCCTCTACGATGGTGCCACCGGGCTTGAGCGCGCCTGCTTTTTCAGCTGCGTCGATGATAGCTACGCCAATACGGTCTTTGACGGAGTTAGCGGGGTTGTAGAACTCGAGCTTGACGGCTACGTTGCCAGGCAGGTTCTCGTCCAAGCGGTTAAGACGGACGATGGGTGTACCGCCGACGACCTCAGTGACATTGTTGTACATTTTTGACACGGGTTAGCCTTTCGGGTTATTGACTAAGAAGGTTCAGTTTTATTCTACGAGAATTGGGTAGCTGGGCTAAGAGAGAAGAAACGTGGCGTAACGTTGGCGCACTTTTGAGAGTTTGGGATTGATGACAGCCATGCAGTACCCCTGGTAGGGGTTGCGAGCATAGTAGTTCTGGTGGTACTCCTCTGCCTCATAGAAAGTGCCCAGGGGCTCAAGTACAGTTACCACCCGGTTATCCCATACCTGGTTGGCTCGTTCAATCGCCCTTTCAAAGATGGCTTTTTGCTCTTCATCAGTGTAGTAAAGGGCCGAGCGGTACTGGCTGCCGACGTCCGCTCCCTGGCGGTCCCAGCTGGTGGGGTCATGGGAGGTGAAGAAAATATCGAGAACCGTGTCAGCATCAATGATTGAGTCGTCGAATTCGACCTTAACTACCTCTACGTGACCGGTGGTTCCGCTGCACACCTGCTGGTAGGTGGGGTTGGGGTCAGCGCCCCCGGTGTAGCCTGAGATGCTGGCAGTGACACCCTTGATATTGCGGTATACGGCGTCGATGCACCAGAAGCAGCCTCCGCCTAAAACAAAATTCTGCATATATCTGTAACCTTCTGGGCGCCCTAAATATTCCGGCGAATAGAACACTGTGCCCGCTGATGCGTTGAACTTCTCAGTAGGCTACCCAAATGAAAGAATAGGGGCATGACTGATACGAAAATACCTACCCTCCATGATGTGGTGACGGCCTTTCACGAGATTTTCCCCCCGGCTTGGGCCGAAAACTGGGACGCTAGCGGTCTTGTGCTGGGCCGAAAGGACGCGCCCGTGCTCACTGTTGGCTTTGCGGTAGATGCCACGGTGAAAACCGCCGCCGAAGCAGCAGAACGCGGGGCCGGTCTGCTCATTACCCACCACCCGCTTCTGCTGCGCGGTGCTTCCTTTCTACCTGATACTGACTACAAGGGCGAAATCACCCACACCCTGATCGAAGCGCGCTGCGGCCTGCTGGCCGCCCACACCAACGTGGACTCAGCCCCCCACGGCACAAACGACGCGTTTATGGACATGCTCGGCATCAGCGAACGTCAGGTGCTAGCTGATGACCAGAGCGTTGAGGTCAACGGCAGCCAGGTGCAGGTAGGCATCGGCAGGGTTGGTCGGCTACCCCTGCCTATGACACTCAAGGAACTAGCTGAAAAAATCGCGGACTTTCTACCTGCCACCGCAGCAGGGCTACGCGTTGCCGGGCGGGCAGATACTCAAGTGCAAAAAGTGGCTTTGTGCACCGGTGCTGGGGACTCTCTTTTCAAAGAGGCACTCAAGAGCGGCGCAGATGTCTATATCACCGCTGATTTACGCCACCACCCAGCATCAGAACTCCGAGAAAACGCTCTGATAGCCGGCGGTCCGGCGCTCATCGACTGCTCACACTTCGCCAGCGAATGGTTGTGGATGGACGGCGCAGCTCAGCTGCTCACCGAACGCTTAGCGGACCGTGGGTTCACCATCAGCACCTATATTTCTGATCTCAACACCGACCCCTGGGACTTCACCGTTTCAACCGGGAAGATGAGCGGTTCAGCCAGCACCCGCTAACTCCAGCTACGGCCAGAACCTCAAGCCCGGCGTCCTACTCTTTCACCACCAGGGTGAGGGTGCCGGGCCTTTTATCTGTTGCGGCGCTCAGCTCCACGGTGAACTTGGGGGAGAGCCGGGGTAGTAGCTGTTCAATATCGTTGATGTTCGTAAGGCCTTCATCGATCAGGTATCGGGCCAGCAAACCCCTGTAGTGCTTCGCCATATGTGAGACCACCTTGCGGCTGCCGTCGGGCAGCATCTTCTCAACTCTTACCGCATAGGTGAGCTGAGGTTGAGGTGCCCAGGCCTTAGCGTAAGCAGCTGACCGGCAATCAATAATCAACTGACCGGCGAAGGCATCAGATAGAACCGACGTCAGCTCACCGGCCCAAAATTTAGCCAGATTCCCACAGTTACCTAGTTTCACTCCCATTGAGAGACGGTAAGCCGGGATGCGGTCCTTTAAGCTCACCGCACCCCAGAGCGCGGAAATCACCAGAAGGGACCGAACAGCGCTTTCTTGAGCTGCAGTACCTAAACTTGCAAAATCAAGCGCTTCAAACAAAACCCCGGTGTACACCTGAGCCGCAGGTGCAGCTGGCTCAGCTAAGAGGCGAGTATTTCTTTCAACCTCAGCCAGTAAGGACTTACCGACCTTGAGCTGTTCAGCGGCGCCTTCTTCTGCACTAACCCGAGCTAGCTCCTCCACCACGCGCTCGCGGGCTTCGGTGAGCTGCGCGAACGATAAATCACCTATCTCAACGGGGCTAGTACCTGTGGCGGGAGTCTTACCTTCGGAGGGCGGTAGAAGAATGAGCATAGTTTTTAGTGTAGTAAAGTTGAGAGGTGGACGGGGTGCCTGGGCAATCGCGAGACCTAAGGTTTCGAGGAAAGTCCGGGCTCCACAGCACAGGGTGGTCGATAACGTCGACTCAGGGTAACCTGCAGGCCAGTGCCACAGAAAATAGACCGCCGCACCTCTGGTGCGGTCAGGGTGAAACGGTGAGGTAAGAGCTCACCAGCACCCCGGGCGACCGGGGTGGCTCGGTAAACCCCACTCGGAGCAAGGTCAAACAGGGCATGCTAGTAGCCAGTGCGGCGAAGTGCCCGGGTAGGCTGCTTGAACCCACGAGCAATGGTGGGTCTAGATGGATGATTGCCGCTCGGCAACGAGTACAGAACCCGGCTTATAGGGCACCCCGTCCCTACAATACTTAAGACGCCCGCTCAGTTGAGCGGGCGTCTTTTTGAATTCTTAGTGACCGAAGGGGTCCGGGTCTACACCCGGCACCCAGCTGTTGCCGTCAACAGTCCACCCCTCAGCTTTCACCACTTTTTTATACTTCTTGGTGTAGCGGGGGTTAAGGCGGTTGACATAGAGTTTTCCATCGAGGTGATCTGTTTCGTGTTGCATGACGCGGGCAAACCAGCCTGTAGCATCAAATTTCAGGGGGTTGCCATCAGCGTCTTGGCCGCTCACTGTAACCCATTCAGCGCGCTTGAGCGGGAAGGAATAACCGGGGAAGGAGAGGCATCCTTCAACTTCTTCTTCGGGATCAGGCTCTGAGGTTGAGATTTTGCCCAGGGTGAGCAGGGGATTGACAACAACACCCAATGGGGGCACTCCGTCTTCGTTGTCAAACTTATAGGTAAAGAGCCGCAAACCGACTCCCACCTGGGGAGCTGCAAGGCCCACCCCGTTGGAAAGCTCCTGCGTCTCATACATATTAGCAATCAGCTGCTTTAGGTCATCATCAAAGGACGTAACGGGTGCAGCCGGGCGGTGAAGCACGGGGTTACCGTGCACAACGATGGGTAGAACTGTCATAACTCAACCTTACCGTGTGGGTTTAGAAGGGCACATAAAAAGAGAGCCGCTACGTTTACCGTAGCGGCCCTCTTTATTCTGGGTGATCGACGGGGGTTGAACCCGCGACCTCCTGGACCACAACCAGGCGCTCTGCCGACTGAGCTACGACCACCATGTTTACTAAAACGCTAGCTAAATTTCTTTTGCTTTTGTTTTGGCAACAGGTAATAGCTTACACAGATTTTTACCAGCTGTAAAACTGAGTCTGTGATTCGCGGGGTGACCATCCTCACCTGAATTCTAGGTGAGTTATCACGGTGAGCTGCTTTCATGGGAGCTAAACAGAGTTAACTTCTTGGCGGGTTTCACTCACCTGGCGAGCTACCTGCTGGCAGGTGGCGCTATCCGGACCAGGTGCGGGTACAAAGATGGTTCCGCGGTAGTAGCGGAGCTCATCGATCGAATCACGGATATCACCTAGAGCCCGGTGATTGCCGGTCTTGGCAGGGGCGTTGTAGGTTGCCTTTTCAAACCAGCGGCGAGATAGTTCTTTAATCGTTGACACATCAATCACCCGGTAGTGCAGATAATCAATGAGTTGTGGCATATCCCGCACTAGGAAGGTCTTGTCGGTACCGATAGAGTTGCCGCCCAGCACAGCCTTTCGGGGTTCTGGAACCCATTTTTTAACGTAGTCCAGGACCAGCTGCTCTGCGTCAGCCATGCTAATGCCGCCGTCCAACTCATTGATAAGACCAGAATCCGTGTGCATGTTGCGCACAAAATCATCCATCTGCTCAAGAGAGCCTGGGGCCGGTTTGATGACTACATCGACGCCTTCACCCAGAATATTGAGGTCACCATCGGTAACAAGGGCTGCCACTTCAATCAGAGCATCATTCTCTAAGGACAGACCGGTCATTTCACAGTCGACCCAAACAATTCGTTCATTACTAATAGACACACCACCAATGTACTAGCCCTAGCTGATACTTGTCTGGTCTTAGAGGTAAAAACCATAATTTATTGAGAGCGGGGGATGAGCATCGGTGCCGATGAGAGCAACGGGCGGGTAAAATCGTGGATGTTTTAACAGCGCAACTCACGGAGAACGATGAGCCCCAGAAATATGGAGGCAACTACCGCCAGCAAACCGGTGCACCGCTATAACAGCAAAACTGCGCACTATGTAACAGGTAGCCCCCTAAGAACGCTGATTTTCGGCACCATTGGGTCCCTGCTAGTGATGTTTGCTTCATTCGGTGTGGGATGGCTAGCAGATGCTTCCCCCTTCCGCCGTGTTGAGTGGATTGTTCCGTTGCGCTACACCACCCCTGGTCTGATTACCTGCATTGCTTTATTGGTGATTGGTGCCATGATGCTCTGCCGTGAATGGTTGCGTATGGTGCAAAAACTCATGGTCTGGGATGAACGGGCTAAGAGATGGGTTTGGGCTGCCACCATATGTTGGATCACCCCCCAACTGTTCGCCTTCCCGCTTTATAGCCGCGATGTCTTCTCCTACTTTGCTCAGGGGCGTCTCATGCAAGCCGGCCTCAATCCCTACGAATACGGGGTCTCCGCAGTCAACAATTTCTTCCAGTACGGGGCAGATCCCATGTGGGCGGAATCTGCACCACCATATGGGCCTGTTTTCTTGTGGATCGAAAAGATAGTGGCAGGTATGGCGGGGGAGTCTGTTGATACTGCCCTCTACCTCTTTAGAGGTGTAGCAATACTGGGCGTCATCCTGATTGCCATTTATGTGCCGAAGTTGGCTAAACTCCACGGAATCAATGGGACGCGCGCTAACTGGCTGGTGGTCGCAAACCCCCTATTTATTGCAGCGTTCATTACCTCTAGCCATAATGATGCCCTGATGACGGGCTTTATCCTCGCCGGTGTCTACCACGCAGCTTCCCGGAGGGACGCAGTGGGCGGCATTCTAGGTGCAACCCTGGTCACTCTGGCGGTAGCTGTAAAGCCCATAGCCCTGGTAGCCCTGCCCTTCATCGGGCTGTTTTGGGCTGGACGAGGGGCCAGCTGGCCCCGTCGCTTTGTCTTTTGGGCGCTGACCTTGGCAGTTTCGGTGGCCGAGCTAGCTCTCTTGGGCTGGGCCTCTGGTCTGGGCTTTGGGTGGATTTCTGCTCTTTCAACGACAGGTGGCCAGTACATCTGGTACACCCTTATCGGGTTTTTGGGCCTACAGATCAACCAGATTATTGTTTCGATGACCGGGAATAATGATCTAGCCAACAGCATCAGAGATGCTTTCTTCAGCCTGGGCAAACTGATTGGTATGGGTCTTGCCGTACTCACTATGTTCATCGGAAAGGACGAGAACCTGGTGAAGCGAACCGGTCTCGCCATCGGCTTCGTGGTGCTCTTCTCACCCATGATTCAATCCTGGTATCTACTCTGGTTTATACCGCTCTTAGTGGTAGCCGGCATTAGAACAGACTGGCAGCTCGATTTCTACTTCTTAACCACACTCTTCTTTATGATTTACGCGGTCTCAGATCAGCTGGCGGTATCACCCTACCTTGAAGATTTTGATCAGAATATCGGTCGCCTAATCGCAGCGGTTATCAGCGTTGCCTACGCATCGTGGCTGGTCTTCCTAGACCCTGCTACGCGCCGAGTGTTGCGCCGTGCCCAGCGTTCATCGATTTATGAGGTCTCAATTTAGCCTGAGCCTCCGGGGGCGTGGAACTCTACCGCTGATATGACTTTGAGGTGCACCCACGCTAGAATAAAACACGTTCAGCCTCAGTAGCTCAGTGGATAGAGCAGGAGCCTTCTAATCTCTTGGTCGGGGGTTCGACTCCCTCCTGGGGCACTTCACCTATCCCTCACCTCATCAAAGAGGTGGGGGATATTTGTTTAATCAACTATTTATTGTGAAACTATCCTCTCATTTAGAGCAGTAGATACTGCACTTGAGAATAGACTTGACCTATGTCCCAGCGAACTTTCTTTCCCTCTAGCGATGCTAATCTACACCCCACTGCGCGCTCGCGGAGAAGCACGCTCAAAGCGACTGCTGCTCTTCTAGCTTTAGGGCCTGTGCTGGTAGGTTGCGGAGGCGATGGGGACCGAAAACAAATCACAGCTTCCGGGCAGGAACACCTTAATGATCGAAAAGACGTGGATATCAATGAGGCTCTGTCCAGTCTTGAAACTGAGCATTCAGCAACGATTAGCTTGGCCGTCTACAATCATGAAGAAGATAAAACCTTCCTCCACCATGCTAATGAGTGGTCTTATGAAGCCTCAATTGTCAAAGTTCCCATAGCTCTAACTCTTCTGCGCCGTGCAGTCTTTGAACAGCGCACTCTAACGGAGGAAGAAAAAGCGCTCATCGAGGCTGCTATCAGTTTTTCAGATAACTCCTCCACCACAGAAATATTTAGACGGATTGGCACTACGGGGCCCGGCACCGATTCAGAGGCAAGCTCTCAATCCCTTAACAAAACCTACGAATTATTGGGTGCTACGAAGACTCGCAGCGAGGGCACCTGGGGTAATAACCAGACCTGGGCAGAGGACTACGTCAAGATTATGCGGTTTATCGTTGAAGATATCCACTGGATCAGTAAGACCGATGCTGAATACCTCTTAGAAACGATGAATCCGAATGATTGGTCGCAACTCTGGGGCGTGGGTTCTCAAAAAAACCAGACTGTTTTTGGAAAGCAAGTTCAGCAGGTCTCTGTTAAAAACGGGTGGATTCAGGACGAGGCGGGTACCTGGTACGTCAACTCTATAGGCGTGGTGCAGACAGAAGATAATACTTTTTCTATAGCCCTGCTCTCTCATGGCTTTAGTGATGTAAACATCGGCTACGAAGTTGCCAGTACAGCTGTGCAAGCCTACTTCGATCATGCTGGCTAATGGTCATTGCCCGGCTCATCCATTCCAGCCGTATACGGCTAGGCACCTAGCCTAATGAACCCCGTTGCTTGGGCTAGAGCGCAGCACACAACCGGACCGGCACGCTGCACGCCAGCGTCCTTGAGATCGTCAGCAATCCTATCTGTCGTCTCTAAAGTCCTGGGTAGCTCACTGACCGAGTCAAAGATGGCGGGTGAGTCAAAAGCCTGTTCGAATAAGTCGGGAAGATTAATGTTGTGATGAAGCAAAGTCTGTGCGTTGGTGATACAGCTCCGAATTTTAGCTTCATTCCTAATCATGGATGTATCGGATAGCATCTGAGAAATATCGTGCTCGGTAAGAGAAGCAACAGCCTCTAGAGAAAACCCTTTGAAGTGTCTGCTGATAGCTTCTCGCTTACCTAGGACTACGCTCCACCACAGCCCATTTTGAAAGACCAAAAGGCAAAGGTGCTCAAACATAGCCTGCTGCGTGCGCGGCACGTTCTGCCATTCTTCAAGGAAATACGTTCGGCTGGGATCATCTCGTACCCAGGAAGGTTCCTTGCGCTTTATACCCGCCACAACCTCAGCTTCGATATTTTTATAGACCATGATCGCTCCTCCATAACGGTGTAGAAACAACCTAGGTGGCTCATGCGCCGCTGGTCAACGGCTGTGGACAGAACCCGACACAAACTTTGGTGAGCGCGTCTCACAGTCACCACATTGTTTCAGAAGTCCCAGAAACCTCAGCTCCCCAAGTCAGTAAGTTTATCCACAGCGCCCAGGCTCCTTTCAAGACCTCTTCCTGGAGTGTCAGGCTAAAGCTACCCAACCTTTACCCCAGTAGCTCAAGGAGGAGCCATGACAGATACCGTGACCGTGAGAGGCTACATTGCCACCGCCCCCACCCAAAAATACCTACCGAAGACAAATATCCCTCTAGCTAATTTCCGATTAGCATCAACTCCATGCTGGTTTGATAATTCAACAGGGCAGTGGCGTGAATCAGATACAAACTGGTACACCGTCAATTGTTTTCGAGCACTGGCTCATAATAGTGCCCGCAGTCTTCACGTGGGTCAGCCCGTGTTAGTAACTGGACGCCTGAAAGTTAAGCAGTTTGAACGCAGTGACGGGTCGCAAGGCACCAGTATTGAAATCGATGCCTCAAGCATCGGCCATGACCTCAACTTTGGAATCGCCCGCTTTGAGCGGGTCTCAGATCGCCGCCCGGAAGCTGGCGATGGTGATAGAAGTTTGGAACAGCAAGTAGAGGGTGAACGCCAACGCGTTCAGACTCAAGTGCCTACCTCCCAGGTGAGTGCCGGGGATACACGCCCAGAGGTCCCCCCTGCGGTTAAACCTTCTCAGCCCATCAGCGACCGTGTGCAACAGCTACCCCCAAATTTTGGGCTGACTGACGCTAAAGAGACCGATGATGCCGCTCTTTCGGTTACTACCTGACGCTGGAATCTGGAAGAAAGCGGGCCTCACCTCTCAGGGAGGGGAAAGCCGGGGCCTGCAAATCCACCGGCCAGATACTGACCCAATGCCGTTTGTTCATATGCGAGCCCGGTGTGATGTTGGAATGTGCCAGCGGTAGCACGCGTGATTCTTCAGGGGTTATGCTACCTGGTTTTAAAATAGCCATCCGCTCGACCGTAACAAGCTATGGGTTATGGGCTACTCAGGTGGTGCAGAAATAATCGGCTTTGAACTCAACGCAGACCGCCAAACAAGGTGAAGGGCTGGCGGTGGCAGCGTCCTGGTCGGTGGAGGTAACTCAAACGGTATGCAAACTTACCCCCACTCAAGCCTTCCAGCACAACTCCCGCAGAAATACGATAGTCGTTTGGTCTGAATCAACAGGCACCACCAGCCTGAACAGTAACGGCGGGCTCTACTGGCACTGGAGGAATATTGAGGCACACCAAGAGTAGCTCCGGTGAAAACTGCGTAATTTGACCGCACACGGTAGGCTTAAACCCATGGCTGAATTTATTTACACCATGACCAAAGCCCGCAAAACTGTGGGCGATAAGGTCATTCTTAACGACGTATCAATGTCGTTCTTCCCCGGTGCAAAGATCGGTATGGTCGGCCCTAACGGCGCCGGTAAATCCACCATCTTGAAAATTATGGCGGGAATCGACACTCCCTCCAACGGCGAAGCACGACTCTCTGACGGTTACACCGTGGGCATCCTCATGCAGGAGCCCCCGCTCAACGAAGAAAAGACCGTCCTGGGCAACGTCCAGGAAGGCGTAGGCGAAATCTACGAAAAGATTGTTCGCTACAACGAAATCTCAGAAGAGATGGCTAACCCAGACGCTGACTTCGATGCGCTCATGGAAGAAATGGGTAAGCTTCAGGAAGCTATTGACGCTGCTAACGCCTGGGATATCGATTCCCAGCTAGAGCAGGCAATGGATGCCCTGCGTTGTCCTCCCGGCGACTCACCCGTGAGCCACCTTTCCGGTGGTGAGCGCCGCCGTGTGGCACTCTGCAAGCTGCTGCTGCAGAAGCCTGACCTGCTTTTACTCGATGAGCCTACTAACCACCTGGATGCTGAGTCCGTGCTCTGGCTAGAGCAGCACCTGAAGTCCTATGAAGGTGCCGTCATCGCGATTACCCACGACCGCTACTTCCTAGACCACGTTGCCGAGTGGATCGCTGAAATTGACCGCGGTAACCTCTACCCCTACGAAGGCAACTACTCCACCTACCTGGAGAAGAAGCGCGCTCGCCTTGCCGTTCAGGGTAAGAAGGACGCCAAACTCGCTAAGCGTCTTGAAGACGAACTTGAGTGGGTACGCTCCAACACCAAGGGCCGCCAGGCTAAGTCAAAGGCTCGTCTGGCACGCTACGAAGAAATGGCAGCTGAAGCTGAGAAGACCCGCAAGCTGGACTTCGAAGAAATTCAGATTCCGCCCGGACCTCGCCTGGGTAACGTTGTTATCGAAGCCGAAAATCTGCAAAAGGGCTTCGACGGCCGCTCCCTGATTAACGGCCTGTCCTTCTCTCTGCCCCGCAACGGCATTGTGGGTGTCATTGGCCCCAACGGTGTGGGTAAATCAACCCTCTTTAAGACCATTGTTGGTCTTGAACCTCTGGACGGCGGCAAGCTCAAGGTAGGCGAAACCGTCAAAATCTCTTACGTTGACCAGAACCGCGCCAACATTGACCCTGAAAAGTCGTTGTGGGAGGTCGTCTCTGAAGGTCTGGATTACATCCAGGTTGGCCAGGTAGAAATGCCTTCGCGTGCCTACGTCTCAGCTTTTGGTTTCAAGGGCCCGGACCAGCAGAAGAAGGCCGGTGTGCTCTCCGGTGGTGAGCGTAACCGCCTGAACCTTGCACTGACCCTCAAGCAGGGTGGCAACCTTCTGCTCCTCGACGAACCCACCAACGACCTGGACGTCGAAACTCTGACCTCCCTGGAAAATGCGCTACTGGAATTCCCCGGCTGTGCTGTCGTGGTCTCCCACGATCGTTGGTTCCTCGACAGAGTAGCTACCCACATCCTGGCCTGGGAAGGCACCGAGGGTCAGCCCGATAACTGGTACTGGTTCGAGGGTAACTTCGAGTCCTACGAGAAGAACAAGGTAGAGCGTCTGGGCCCCGATGCCGCTAAGCCGCACCGCGTTGTTCACCGTAAGCTCACGCGCTAAATGTGACCCTAAAGTAACCCGCCCTTTCCTAACTCATGGAGGGGCGGGTTCTTAGTTTAAGCAGTTCTACAATTCATGATGAACTATTTGATGAGCGGTATTCGGGCAACCTCAGCATGGCCTCCTGAGCTACCGTTGCCACGTGCTTGCCTGAGGCCGTGAAGATTTTACCGATAGACAAGCCGCGGGCGTGCTGGGCGCTGGGGGATTCCTGCACAAGGAGGAGCCACCGGTCGGCGCGAGCCGGGCGGTGGAACCACATGGCATGGTCCAGCGAGGCCACCTTCATGCCGGGCTCAAGCCAGCTTTTCCCGTGGTTGCGCAACACCGGCTCTAACTGGGTGTAGTCGGAGGCATAAGCAAGTGCTGCCTGATGAAGGGTGGGATCATCGGGGAGAGGCTCGAAGGTTTTGAACCACACCATGTTGGTGGGGGTGGGGGAAGTAGCTGGGGATGTGTAAAGCGGGGTGGCTATATGGCGCACATCAAAGGGGCGCGTATAAGCCACTTTTTGTGCCATCGGCAGATCGATATGGCCCAGCAAATCTGCGGCGGTAGGCAGTAATTCTGGGTCAGGCACATTCATAGGGAAATCTGAGCTGTGCTCAGGCCCTCTCGCCTCAGACTGGAAAGAGGTAATAGCCGAGAAAATGGGTGCCCCATTTTGGTAGGCCTGCACACGGCGGGTAGCGAAGGAACGAGCTTCGTTGAGGCTCTCGACGCCGTAAGAGAGCGGATCGTCCACATTACCGGGGCGTAAAAAGTAACCGTGCAGTGAGTGAATCTGCTTGTTCTCCACCGTGTGTGCTGCGCTCACGATGGCTTGTGCCAGTACCTGACCGCCAAAGATACGAGGAGTTTCGCGGGTTAGCGTCACGGCACTAAATACCTGTTCGTGTGCACGGGCTATACCTGGAACGGGGGAGAGCATCTGCACCAGTTTCTGGGTGGGCGATAACTGATCGAGGCGGTAGGTTTCTGCACTGTTCTTTTCTTCACTCATAGAAACTACTTTCTCATATCTCGTATAGGGTTGTGTGGGTAACTTCTACGCTAGCTGACGATAAGAGAGAAATATCAATGAATGATCAAACCGCCTTGGGGCTTGAGCCCACGACTGCAGATTCAGCCTATTTTCAGCTCCCCGATGCCAAGACTGCCAGGGATCTAGCTACTTTTATCACGCGAGCTAAGTCGGTTGATCCGCAGGCCGTTGTGCGTTTGCAGGGCAAGGGGGGCGTCTTAGGCGTTTATGTCTGCACGTTAGCACCAGCTGACCTTTTTGATAATGAAACACCCACGGTGCTAGGGCTTCGAGCGATCAGCTTGGGGAAGAGGTCTGACCTTGATGTCACCGCTCCGGCAGCAGCCCTCTTAGACAGGCTCGCCCGGATTGAAGAAACAGGTTTTAAACTGATGGTGCCGCCGGTGACTGCCACGGCGCCGTGGGCAGGCATAGCGCCCCCCACCGGTGGCTGGCAAAGGGCGGGCTTCTACCTGTCGGACGATGCCCGGTCAGCTGCACGTGCGGGCATTGAGGCGGTTGATAAGGCTCTTCCCGAAAACCCCGGTCACGCCGTGGTCACCACGGTGAGGTCCCGTATCTGGGCGTCCTCACTTGAAGCCCCGGATGCCAGTGTGCCCCTGCCTATTGGGGTGGCCTTCGCCCTTGAAGTTCTTGGCTTTTTACCACCGCGTGCCACCGAGCCCTTGCTCGTCTTCACGAACGGTGACTGGGCACGTGTCTCGGGTAAAGCTGGGCATGTGCTGGTGCGCACCAAATAACGTTTGACCGGGTACTTTTATTGAGCGCGGTTCTGCATAGCGTGCGCTGAACGTTCAAAGTAGTCCCACATCTCTGCGTCGTGCAGGGGTGAGAGGTTCAGCGTGTCCAGGGCGGTGCGCATATAGCGGAGCCAGGTGTCCCGCTCCTTGGGGCCAACATAAAAAGGAGCGTGTCGCATGCGCAGGCGGGGGTGCCCACGTTCTGCCTGGTAGTCCTTAGGCCCACCCCAGTACTGTTCCAAGAACATGAAGAGACGACGTTCTGCCGGAGCTAAATCTTCTTCCGGGTACATGGCTTTGAACTCGGGGTCAGCTGCCACTTGAGAATAAAACTCGCGGCAAAGCTTCTCAAAGACAGGTCTGCCACCTACCTGGTAGTAAAAGGAATTTTGGTTGGTTTCAGGAACAGGGTGTTGGGCGGCAGGTTGATTGTTGGTGCCCAGGCTAAGAGCGGGGTTGGGTAGGTTGTTCATAGTTCCAGTCTACCGACAGACCAAAAACCAGGGGCAGGGCTTCAGCAACGAAACCCTGCCCCCTTCCTCAGACACGCTGTTTAGATATCAGCTGACTGTACCTTGAGCGCTCGAGCGAGTGCGTCGCGGCACTCAGAGATTTGACGGTGCAAAGACGCCGCGTCCTCGGGGAGCTGGGCGAGGTAGGCTTCAGCCCGTGCCAGGAGTTGTTGGGTATAGACCTTGGGGAAGAGACCCGTGACAATCTGGGTTGAAACCTCGTGGGAGCGCTCGCGCCACACCCCTTCAACAGCTGCAAAATACTTCTCAACGTAGTCCTCAGCTAGGTCACGTGAACCGCGATAAAAGCCCGAGATGGCAGAGCGCTGCACAATATTAGACAGTTCACCGGTTTCAACTACTGCCCGCCAGGTCTCAGCTTTGGCTTCGGCAGTTGGTATCGCTGCCTGTGCAGCTGCGGCAGCCTGCTGGCCGTTTGACGTGTTGTCCTCGGCAAGGGCGGCGTCAATATCAGTTGCAGTGCGGCGTCCTCCAGCTGCCAGTGAACCTAAGAGAACCCAGCTGAGGTCAGTATCAATCTCTAGCCCCTCAAGAGTTTTATCGCCGGTCAACAGAGCCTCAATAGCATCGAGCTGCAAATCGGTGTGGGCTAGGCGGGCAAAGCTGGTCACAAACTGGAACTGATGGTCAGAACCTGCCTCTGCCGCTTGAGCAATCTGCCACATGCGGTTAGCCGCCAGTGCGCGGATCTCCTCTGCGTGGGAGGGCGCCAAGAAAGCCTTGAGTGCATGTTCGAGGTTGAGCAACTGCACGCGAACAGCGGTGGAGTTGGTCTCTTCAGCAATATTATTGAGCACCAGATTAACGAACTGGCGGGCAGGCATTTCTGCGTCCCGCACCGTATCCCACAGTGAGCCCCACACCACCCCACGAGCCAGCGGTGAATCAATAGCGCCAAGGTGCTGCACAGCGGTTTCCCGTGAACGATCATCTAAACGAATCTTGGCGTAGGCCAAATCCTCATCATTAACCAAAATCAAATCAGGACGCTGCAGCCCGGCAGCCTGCGCAACTTCGGTGGTCTTTCCATCAACATCTAGCTCGATGCGGTCAGTGCGTACCAGCGCATCGTTTTCGAGACGGTAAAAGCCAACCACCAGACGGTGGGGGCGGAGGGTCTCGTAGCCCTTAGCGTAGCTCTGATGGATCACGAGCTTTTCGATGGTTCCGTCGCTGGCCTCTGCTACCTCGGTGGTCAGGGTATTAACCCCAGCCGTCTCAAGCCAGAGGGAGCTCCATGCTTGAACATCACGACCAGAGGCAGCCTCAAGTTCAACCAGAAGATCATCGAGAACGGTGTTACCCCAGCTGTGCTTCTCAAAGTAGACCTTGAGCCCAGCCATGAAGTTATCTTGACCTACCCAGGCAACCAGCTGGCGTAGCACAGAGGCCCCCTTGGCGTAAGTGATTCCATCGAAATTGACCTGGACATCCTGCAGGTCACGGATGGGGGCAACAATGGGGTGAGTGGATGAGAGCTGATCCTGGTTATAGGCCCAGGTTTTCTCTGAGGCAGAGAAGGTAGCCCACGCTTCAGATGCGAAACGGGTGTTCTCTGCTGCTGCCAGGGTAGACATGAACTCAGCGAAAGATTCATTGAGCCACAGGTCATTCCACCACTTCATGGTGACAAGGTCACCAAACCACATATGGGCCAGTTCATGGAGCACGGTTATGGCGCGGCGCTCCACTACCGCTTCAGTCACCTTTGAACGGAAAATGTAGTTCTCCAAGAAAGTGACAGCACCAGCGTTTTCCATGGCACCAGCGTTGAATTCAGGCACAAAGAGCTGGTCGTACTTCTCAAAGGGGTAGGGGGTAGAGAACTGATCTTCAAAGAACTCGAAGCCCTGGCGGGTGAGCTCAAAGATATCTTCGTGGTCCAGGTACTCCATGAGTGACTTGCGGGCATAGCAACCCAGCTTAATCTCGCGGCCCTCACTATTGGTCAAAGATGAGTGCACCGAATCGTAGGGTCCCGCGATAATGGCGGTGATGTAGGAGGACATGCGAGGGGTGGGTTTAAAGTTCCAGGTCTTGGTTTCCCCAGCGTCTATCACGTTCATCTCAGGCTGGTTAGAGACAACTACCCAGTGGGCCGGGGCAGTGACCACAAATTCAAATTCAGCCTTAAGATCAGGCTGCTCAAAAACGGGGTACACACGGCGGGAATCGGGCACCTCAAACTGCGAGTAGAGGTAGACCTCACCGTCCACGGGGTCAACAAATCGGTGTAAGCCCTCACCGGTGTTGGTGTAGAGCATATCTGCTTCAATGACTAGGACGTTTTTTTCGGAGAGATTGGGTAAACCAATACGCACGCCATCAGCTAGGTCTAACGGTAGCTGCTCGCCGTTGAGTTCGATGGTGTGCACCGCGTCCGTAATGGCGTCGATGAACGTTTCGCCCCCGGCCACGGCATCAAAATTGATTTGGGTTTTACACCCAAAAACCCTCTCGCCGCGGGTGAGGTCCAGCTCAATCCGGTAGGAATCGACACGGGTGATGACCGTTGCGCGTTCTTGCGCTTCGATGCGGGTGAGGTTCATTCCTGGCATGGAAATCCTTTAGATGTGAATAGTTCAACAAAATAATGACGCTGATGAAGCAGCGCGACTACGCAGCAAATAGGCAGGTGATTTAGAATCAAGGGAGATGCCATCTGCTCTGCATTAACCATCATTTTAGGTGCTGGTCTGTGAATTACATAACTTCACGCCAGTGCAGGCAGGTCGCTTGTTAGCCAAACCATCTGAACGGAGAACACCATGCGCGTTCACATTGCAACAGACCATGCTGGTCTTGAATTGAGCCACTTCCTCATCAAGGAACTATCAGCTGCTGGCTACGACATGATTGATCACGGTCCCGAAGAATACGATGCTCTGGACGACTACCCCAGTTTTTGCATCAATGCAGCTCTGGCGGTCAAGGCAGACCGCGACGCTGGTCGGAACTCTCTAGGTATCGTACTGGGAGGCTCGGGCAATGGTGAGCAGATGGCTGCTAACAAGGTGCAGGGAATCAGGGCTGCGCTGGCATGGAACCATGACACCGCTGCACTGGCCCGTGAACATAATAATGCTCAGGTGGTTGCTGTGGGCGGCCGTCAGCACACCAAGGAAGAGGCTCTTGAGATTATCAAGACCTTCCTCACTACCGAATGGACCAACGAAGAACGTCATGCTCGCCGCATTAACCAGATGTTGGAGTTTGAGGCAACTGGCGACATTGCCGGTAAAATCATCAACCGCTAGAGCTCGAGGGGAATCCAAATATGCCTGAGGGGCACTCTATCCATCGTTTGGCCCGCCAATTCAATGATGTTTTTGCGGGGCAGAGCGTCGCGGTGAGCAGCCCTCAGGGCAGGTTTGCTGAGGGTGCCCAGTTACTAGATGGGCACCGTATCACACATGCCTTTGCCCACGGGAAGCACCTTTTTGTGGGCTTTGACAACGAGCTTTACCTCAACGTTCACCTGGGGATCTACGGCGCTTTTAGCTTCGGCGGCGATGAGTTCTTTACAGGGGCCTCCTCGATTGGGGCACCACGCAAAATTGGTGAGAAAGAAATCCACCAGGCCGATGAGTTTAGCGCACAACCACCTGAACCTCGACCAACTACCCGTGCCAGGTTTGTCAGCGACCACGGGTGGGCTGATGTGGTGGGGCCAACGGTCTGCCGGACGCTCACTCATAATGAGGTGCGCCAGGTACGGAGCAAACTGGGACCTGACCCTCTTAACCAAGACGCTGACCCGCACCTCTTTTATGCTGCAGCTGCCAAAACCTCCCGCCCCATCGGCGTGGTGCTCATGGACCAGAAAGCTATTTCAGGGGTAGGCAATATCTTCAGAGCTGAGTCCCTTTATCGATGTAAGGTTGATCCTTTTAAACCGGGTAAGGAATGTTCAACTGATGAGCTTGAAGCCCTCTGGCTTGATAACCGGCACCTTCTTGAGATTGGTGTGCGAGTGGGCAGAATCATCACCACTGAAGCGAAGGACCGCCCTGGTGTCAGTGAAGAGGCCGCCTGGCCTGAGCACGCTAACTACGTCTACCAGCGCCAGGGTCAAGCTTGCCCTCGCTGCGGTGCGACTATTCGACGGCAAGAAATCGCGGCCCGCAAACTCTACTGGTGCCCCGGCTGCCAAGTCTAAAGGAGCAGGTCTACAGCCATAACGCTGGCTTATCGCCCGTTCGCATCACTGAGGTTGAAGCCGCGCATGCCATCGTGACACTGCACACTCATCGCCCCGGTACTGGTGCAGGTCATACCCATCCAGCTCAAAGACTGCCCCTCGGGCAGAACGTTTTCAGTGTTGAACCAGGGGTGGGTAGCTGCTCGCCCCTGAGCCTGGATAGAGCGCGGGGCTTCATCCCCGGGTTTCATGGAAACACTGAGTAAGACCCAGTTCAGTGAATCATCAGTCATGCAGAAGACCCCGTAGGGTTGCATAAGGCAGGCAACCTGAGGGTCAGTTGTTTGAAAGACAAGTGCTGGCTGATCGGCTTCAGCGTAAATGTAAGTGTCCGTTGAAACAGGGTCGCCCGTGACGAGCTCGGTGGTGGCGATACTGGCAGGGTCAATGGTGTAGCCATCTTGGGTAGGGGCGGTAGGGTCCGCCGTAGGTGAGGGAGTCTTAATGCTTGTCTGCTCACCGTGTTCTGCTTCGGAGGTCTCTGCGACCGTGGGAGTGGGGGTAGCTGTGGTGTTACGGGTCTGGCTGGGAGATGAGGTGGCTGATTCTGTTACCTCGCTCTGAGGAGCCTGGGAGCAGCCAAAGAGCAGTAGGGAAATAAGTGCTAGGAAAGGTAGACGTTGCTTCAGGTGCGGCATGGGAAACCTTTGCTGGATGGTATGCCTAATGAGCAACAGTCTATCCTTTTCCTTAACTCTGTAGAGTTCGAGGTTTACCCCTAACCCTGCTCTTGCTCACCAATAATCTTGAGGATGCTTTGGGCTGCCTTATCAGTTTCTTGCAGAAAGAGAGGATCCGTGCCAGGCATGGGGGAAATCGTTGTATCCGGATGCTGGCCGCCGGTAGGTATTCCGATGAGCAGGATGCGCGGATCAAGCTCACCAGCAGGGTTAACCAGTAAACGTGTGGCGGGGTCTGTTTCAGGGGAGCCTGTACCAGCAAAAGCGCGCATTCTGGGCGAAAGTGAAGCGAGCAAAGGGTCATCGGTGCGCAGTGCATTAGGCGTGTGCATCCAAGCATCAACCAGTACATCCCCGCTGACTGGAATCTGCTCTGTCGTGGGAGAAGTAACCACCCAGTGATCAGATTGAACAGTAATCTGGGGCCTGGCTCCGAGGAAGGTGATGAGGCCAGCGTCCACCAGAGCTAGTAGCTGACGGCTGCGGAACGCCGGCGGCCCAGAACCCACCATTTGCCCCATCTTCATGAAGCGGGAAACTTCGGCTTGATCGGAGTAGCGTCCACCTGCACCCAGCATGGAAACACGTTTTCTCACTGACGAAATAACCCAGAGGGCGTTTTTGAGGGGACTGGACGCAGCCTGTTCGGCTTGACGAATATCGTTGGCCAGTGAGTCAGCAATAAAGGCAGTCAGTTGATCAGGGTTTCCGGTAAAACCTGCCAGGGGGTTGAACCAGTAATCGATATCAAATTCTGGATCTTGTGCCAGGGCGTCGTGAAGAATTGAAGGGTACACCTCCTCCAAAAAGCAGATGGTATCTGCACCTTCCAGTTGCTCAAAAACAGCATCAAATGCGGGAGTTGAGGCCACCGGGGGCAAACCGGCGTACTCTGATTTGGGTAAGAAGGGGTAACCTCTGCCAGAAGTGACCAGCAGGGCAGGTTCCAGACCTGAAGGCAGGAAGCGCAGGCCGCCGCGAGCTGTTGAATCTGCGATAAACTGCCCGCCTCGGTCGATGCTGCTGAGAGCTAGAACATCAAAAAAGCCCATTCCCATCCCACGCACCAGAACCTTCTTTCCGCTCGAAGCTGGGGGAAGGGCGGAGAGGTCCTGTTCCAGAGGGTTAGCAGGTTTGACCCAGGGGAGGGAAGCCGCGGCAAAGACGGTTTCTTCAGCCGTGGCTGAGGGGGTTACCCATCCCAGGGCTAGAACGGTGGCATCGGAGAGAATAACGGACCCGTCGGCCAGCTCTACTCTGTCCCGCCCCTGGACTTCGGTCAGTGAAACCGCTCGTGTTCGGTGTTTGATGACCTCTACATTTGAGGGCAACCTGTCAAGAGCGATTTCAAAACACCATTGAAGGTAGGCTCCGTAGAGAGCCCGTGAAGGGTTTGATTCAGGCCGGGTGATGGCCAGCTCATCCTCAAAGCTAGCGAGCAAATCAGGAAGGTCAGAGCTAAAAGCCACAGCTTGAGCATGAGCTGGGTAGGAATCGTAGAGAGGATAGGCGGGGGAGTCCCCATCTTCCCTCAGTTCTTGAATCCACTCGTACATCGTCGGGCCAGGTTGGACTGGTCCGCTGATGCTGGCACCTGGCTCGGTGAAGAGGGTAACGGCACCAGCTAGGGTGTTCATGCACAGAGTGCGGGTTTGGTCCGTTTTCCAGACGGCTCCAGCACCAAGTTGGGCAGAATCGACGCAGTGCAGCACAACCTTTGAAGTGACTCCCGCCGCTCCCAGTCGTTCAATAACCGAGATGCCACGGGGCCCCATTCCCACAATTGTTACGTTTACTACGTCCACATTGATTCCTTTGAATTCTGATGACTAACGTTAATTTTTCATGACGAAACGGTGACCGCTCACCCAACCTATCACCGCGATACCACACTCGTTAGAGGGGCGTAATAGTTCGCAACTCTGGCCAATATTGAAGGAAATCACCCGTGGCTTTTACCCGGCGACAATTTGTAACCCTTGTATCAGCAGGTGGCATTTTAGGGGCTGCCGGCTGCGCAGCTGACGGTTCTGAACCTGTTTCTGACACCTCCTTAACCTACCTCGAATCTGCCTTTTTCACCTCCCTCTACCCGCCGTCGGTTGGCTTCTACCCTAATGGTGGGGTCATGAATAATATCGCGGACCGGCTGCTCTATCAGCACCCTGAAACCAAGCAACTACACCCCTGGATTGCTGAAGAACTACCCGAAATCAACCAGGACGGCACCGAATTCACGTTCAGGCTGCGCCGGGGAGTGACCCACTCTGATGGAAGCAGACTCGATGCCCGCAACGTTGCTCGTAACTTTGACCTGTTTGGCCTGGGGGATAAGAACCGAAAACTCACAGTTTCTGAACAAATTACGGGTTACCTCCGCAGTGAAGTGCTCGATGACTATACCGTCAAGTTCTACTTTGAAAAACCTGCCCTAGGTTTTCCGCAAGCAACTAGCTCTATGAACGCAGGGCTACTGTCTGACGCTACTTTGGAGCTAGATAACACTGGGTTCGGGCCGGGAAATGCTACGGAGATTATTGCATCTGGCCCCTTTGTCATCACGGGTGAAAAGCTTGGTACCGAACTGGTTCTAGAAGCACGGGGCGATTACGCCTGGGCACCGCCTATCCTTGAGCATCAAGGCAGAGCTAATCTAGACCGGATCACCATTGCCCTTGCGAGTGAAGACTCGGTGCGGGTTGGTGCCCTTATAGCTAACCAGGCCGATATTGCCCGGCAGATTGAGGCGCCTGTCGAAGACCACCTGCTTGACCAGGGGCTGAAAATCGTGGCGGCAGCAACCAACGGCGTCAATAACTCCTGGGACCTGCGGTTTCAGCACCCGCTACTTTCTGACATTCGGGTGCGCCGTGCCATCGGCTATGGAATTGACCGCCAGCACATACTCACCACCCTCTTCTCGCCCCGCTACAAGCTGGCGACTGGCCCGCTGGCGTCCACCGCGCTGGGCTATGTGGATCACAGCGAGGCCTACCGTTATGACCCTACCGAGGCCCAGCGGCTACTGGATGACGCCGGGTGGGTACCTGGAGAGGACGGCATCCGCACCAAGGGCGGCAACAGACTGTCTCTCACCGTCAATTGGAGCCCCGTCCAGCCCCGCAATAGGGAGCAATCAACGGTCATTCAAGAACAGTTGCGGCGGATAGGCATAGAAATCAACATCTTCCCCGGTGACAGGTCAGCCCAAAGTGCAGCGACTCTGGATCACAACATCATCCAGATCAACTCATCCATGGTAGGACGCGCGGATTACGACGTCATCAAAAGCCAGTACTGCTCAGAAAACCGGGACACCCTGCTCAACCTCAACCCAGATACGCAGACCATCGGGGATCAAGAACTTGAAGACCTCACTTTTGCCGTAGCCCAGGCTGCCAGCGACGAAGAAAGAGCCGCCAACTCAGCCAAGATACAGCAGCTGCTCATCGATAAGGCGTACAGCATCCCTATCTTCGAAGAACCCCAGGTTTTCGGTCTTCAACCCGCGGTCAAAGATTTCATGACTGACCCCATCGGCCGCCCCTCTTTTTACAGCGTAAGAATTGAAAGCTAAAAACCAATGAAAAGCACACAAGTATTACTGAGGGTAGGGCAAGCGATACTGGTTTTGCTGGCAGCATTCACCCTTGCCTTCATCCTGCTCACAGCATTACCCGGAGATGCGGTCACTACCCGTTACTCCAACCCTGAACTGGGTTTGTCAGAGGCTGAAGTTTCCCAGATTAGGGAATCCTACGGCCTAGATCAGCCCCTGATTATTCAGTACTTTATGACGCTAGCCAATTTTTTGACGGGTAACTTTGGATACTCTGTTAATTCAGGCACCGCAGTCAGCAATCTGATGAAATCAGCGCTGCCAGGTACCCTAACTCTGGCTTTCTTAGCCTTCGCTGCGTCCATAGTGCTAGCTTTTTGCATTGCATTTGCCTCGACGTTGCCTGGACAGGGCTGGCTCAGGCGCACGGTCAGAGCACTTCCGGCCTTCATGAGTTCAATCCCCAGTTTCCTCATCGGTATCGTGCTCATTCAGATGATCTCCTTCCAGCTCGGCTGGGTACCTGTCTACGGTGCAAGCAACCTACAGGACCTTATTCTGCCCGTGCTCACCCTAGCCGTTCCCATCTCAGCCCCGCTTGCGCAAGTGCTGGTCCGCAGCATCGATGAAGTGTACACCCAACCCTTCGTGCAGGTTATCCGAGCCAGGGGAGCTAGCGAACGGTGGATCTTCTTCCACAATGTGCTGCGCAATGCCATGATGCCCGCTATCACCATCGCCGGGGTTCTTTTTGGCGAACTGGTCAGCGGGGCCGTGGTCACTGAAGCCGTCTTTGGACGCGCCGGGCTAGGAAACCTTACCGTGCAAGCTGTTGCTAACCGAGACACCCCTGTCCTGCTCGCAGTAGTTGTCACCGCAGCTACCGCCTACATCATCATTAATCTCATCGTCGATCTGCTCTACCCGGTCCTCGACCCCCGATTGTGCAGGAAGGCAAACTCATGAAAACTGCCTACACCAAACCCACAGCACTTCTTGCTTACCTTATTTTGGCGACAGCCATCCTGTGGTCACTAGCCCCGGGCCTCTTTACGCAGGGGGATCCCATTATCGGTGATGATCGAGCCCTGCTAGCACCCAGCGCCACCCACTGGTTTGGCACAGACTCCGTGGGTAGAGACCTCTATACCAGGGTGATCTACGGAGCACGCAACTCACTGCTAGGCGCTCTAGTCGCCGTCCTCGTTGGCCTCATCATCGGTACCTCCCTTGGTGTCATTGCAGGCACCTTACGCGGTAAAGCAGAGACAATTATCATGCGAATAGTCGACGTTCTGCTCTCCATCCCATCTTTGCTCCTGAGCCTTGCCGTCCTCATCCTGCTCGGTTTCGGCACCATGAACGCAGCCATCGCTGTAGGTGTTACCTCGATTGCAATGTTCGCACGGCTGGTGCGCTCCCAGGTGCTGTCCGTGGTCTCAAGCGACTACGTTGAAGCAGCCTATGGAGTAGGTTCCACCCGCACCGCCGTCCTCATCAGACATGTCCTGCCCAACTCCCTAACCCCGGTTCTGGCTCTGGTTGCCCTGCAATTCGCCTCGGCCCTGCTTCAACTGGCAACTCTAGGGTTTCTGGGCTACGGCACCCCGCCGCCCACTCCGGAATGGGGGCTACTCATTGCAGACTCCCGCGCCTACCTCGCCACCAGCTGGTGGCTGACCCTGCTACCCGGTGCTGTCATCGTTGCCGTTGTGCTAGCTGCAAACCATATCAGCCACATCATTAATCAGGAGGGGCAAGTATGAGCCTACTCAACGTTACCGACCTCAACGTCAGCTACACCGCCTCATCGGGTACAGTTCAGGCTGTTCACGGAATTAATCTGACCGTAGAACGCGGCCAAACCACCGCGATTGTGGGGGAATCTGGCTCCGGTAAATCAACCAGCGCCCTGGCAATCATCGGCTTGCTGCCAGATAACGCTTCAGTATCAGCAGGTGCCATTACACTCATCGACCAGCCCGTGACACCTGTTATGAGGGGGAAAAGGGTAGGGCTGATTCCCCAAGACCCAACAAACTCCCTCAACCCCACCAAAACCATCGGTGAATCTGTGGCTGAAGGTTTGAGAATTCACGGCCATGCTGATGTGAAATCTAAGGTATTAAGACTGCTTGAAAAAGTGGGTATTGATCAACCCGAAAGACGCTACAAGCAGTACCCCCATGAGTTATCGGGTGGCATGAACCAGCGCGTCCTCATCGCAGCGGCACTCGCTCTCGAGCCAGATCTGTTGATCGCCGATGAACCAACCAGTGCCCTCGATGTGACCGTGCAGAAGGTAATCCTTGATCTTCTAGACCAGATGCGTGAAGAGCTGGGCATCGGAATTCTACTGATTACCCATGATTTGGCGGTTGCTGGGGACAGAGCCCACCGCATCGTCGTCATGCAACAGGGAGCAGTCGTTGAAGAAGGTCTTGCAGCTCATGTCTTAGCCAACCCGCGGCAGCCCTATACCCAGCGGCTACTTGCCGATGCTCCCTCACTAGCCACCGGCTCACAGGCTCCTCTTAGACCCTCTACTAGAGAAGGGGAGATCATACTCAGCGTCGAAAATCTGGGGCAGGTCTATGGCAACTTTACCGCTTTAGAAGGTTTGAGCTTCGAGGTTACCCGGGGGAGCACCCACGCTATCGTAGGGGAATCAGGTTCGGGTAAAACGACAGCGGGCCGAGCCATTGCTGGCTTGCTCACACCGTCCTCAGGGCAGATTACCCTGGATGGCGTGAAGCTAAAGCCCTCTCGTGCCCTCCGCCAAAAAGTGCAGATGGTATACCAAAACCCCTACTCATCACTGAACCCGCGGCAGACTATAGGTAAGGCCATTGGCGAGGGGCTGGGGAATTTTACTAATCTTACGAAGAAGCAAATCCAACAAAGGGTTCAGGACTACCTAGAACTTGTCTCGTTGAGCCCCGAGCTAGCCAATCGCCGTCCGCGGGAACTTTCAGGTGGGCAACGCCAGCGAGTTGCAATTGCCAGAGCGCTTATTCTTGAACCCGATGTGGTGGTATTGGATGAAGCGGTTTCAGCGCTGGATGTAACCGTTCAGGCACAAATCCTGCGCTTGCTTGAAAAGCTTCAGCAAGAGCTTGGACTGACCTACCTCTTTATTTCCCACGATTTAGCTGTGGTGCGTCAAATATCGGATACCGTGACGGTGATGAGCCGGGGGCAGCAGGTAGAGCACGGAGAAACCGCCCACGTCTTTACCAACCCTCAGTCAGACTTCACCCGCACCTTGCTCGGGGCAATTCCAGGTGCTAGCTATCGTCACGGCAACTACAACCTGGGGCTCTAAGAAGCAACGGCTAAGAGGATACAAAATGGATATTATTAACTTCTTATCAGGCACAGACCTTGCTGAACGCAATGATCGGCTCCAGGCAAAAGACAATGCCCAACTTAGTTTTGAGGTACTTTTGGAGGGAGAGTTGCCAGAACGCTACGCTGTCGCAGCGTTTGTTGCTGGTCTGCACAGGTCCCCAGTAGCTGAATTTTATTTTGATCTTCTAGGCGATGAAAACCCAGGCCTGATGCAACCTGTGGCTGAGGCTGTAGCTGCCGGTTTGGACACCTGGGGTAGCGGACCGTCAGAGCAGGGGCAGGCACGATGGTTCTCAGCCGCAACCCTACCTCATGCCGATTCTCTGGGCCAGCGACTCGTCGCTGCACTGGATTTCTCCCACTTCCTCGTCTTTCACCCTGTTGATAGCACCCCGGAGCGGCTAGCGGCTTTGGCCAAGGTTTTTACTGAAGACGAGACCGTTACTCTGGCTCAGTTGATTTCTTTTCTGGCCTTTCAGCTGCGAGTGGTGCACGGGCTAGTCGTGCTGGACGGGCGAGAGACTGCACCGTTACCGGCCCCTGCCTCCACTGCACCTGCTATTACCGTGGCCAGTGATGAGGGTAGCGCACCCACGGCACTAACTGGGGGAGTGTATGAGGTGCTGACCTACCCCCATCTGGTGGAACCTAGCCACTTTGTACACCATTCATTGGGCTGGAAACCCTGGGTGCCAATCCTGGGCGAAGATGAACTGACGGAAGCGCACCTGGAGGCCATGATTCTTCCGGAACGCGCTAAATCAGCCTATTTCAGGCTATTAGCCAGGGACCCTCAAGCGCTCAAAGCACGAACCTTGACCGACTTCGATATCTTTTACAACATTGACACCGGAATTGGGCGGGCTGAGCGGGAGCTTGCTGCGACTGTTGCTTCGCGGCTCAACGGTTGCATCTATTGCGCTTCTGTTCATTCGGCTCGTACCCTCGAAGAATCAACAGGTAGGGTTGCTGACGTAGAGCGGCTGCTGGACCAGGGTGTTGGAGCTGATCTGGGGTCAGATACCTGGAATGCTATCCGTGATACTACCGTTGCACTGACTCGCACCCCCATCGATTTCGGGCAGCGCCATGTGCATCAGCTGAAGGCATTAGGGCTTGAGACCGGCGACATGATTGACATCATTAACGCTGCTGCCTTCTTTAACTGGGCTAACCGGCTGATGCTATCTTTGGGTGCCGCAGAAGTACCGCGCCGTTTCCGAAACCACTAGGTGCCCCCTCTAGCTGTAGGGGTGCATCTTCGCCTACCGCTCAACTGCGTTGTTCTACAAGGCGAAAAGACCCGGTGAGCGTTACAGCTACCGGGTCTTAGGTGGAGGGGATGACGGGAATCGAACCCGCGTAATCAGTTTGGAAGACTGAGGCTTTACCATTAAGCTACATCCCCGAATATTCAGTTATATCCTCGAAGGACTTGTTCAAGTAAACACGCATTTGGGACACATGTCAAATGCTGATGATGTTGTTTTAGGGGGTGTGATTGACCGGTTGAAAGACACGCTGAGAGCATAACCAAAACCTGGGTTAGGTAAAACTGCAGTGAACAGGTAAACTCGTATTTGCTTCCGTGCAAAACGGGGTGTGGCGTAGCTTGGCTAGCGCGCCTGCTTTGGGAGCAGGAGATCGCAGGTTCGAATCCTGTCACCCCGACGTGAATAACGCGAGACCCGCCGGAAACGGCGGGTCTTTTGCTTTATTCCCGCAAACCAAGATATATCACCGCTCAAACCCGAGCTGTGGTCCCATCAATTATCAGGAGATCAACGGACGTGAAGACTGCCGTCGAGAAGATCAACCCGACCCTCGCAAAGATTGAGGTCGAGGTCCCCTTCGCTGAGTTCAAGCCTTACCTTGACCGCGCTTACAAGACCCTGGCAGGACAGATTAATGTTCCCGGCTTCCGTAAGGGCAAGACCCCCAAGGCTCTCATCGAGCAGCGTGCAGGCTTCGATTTCATCGTTGAAAACGCACTGAACGAGGCGCTGAACAGCTACTACTCACAGGCTCTGGCCGAGAACGAACTGACCCCCTTGGCCCAGCCTGAGCTGGATATCATTTCCAAGCCTGAAGAGGATGCTCGCGAAGCTGACCTCCACCTAGCCATCGAGGTCACCGTTCGCCCCGAAATTGAGCTCCCCTCCTATGAAGGTATCAAGGTTGAGGTTGCAAACGTAGAGGTTTCAGAGGACGACGAAAAGCAGGCACTGGATGCCCTGCGCGGTCGCTTCGGCACCCTCAAGACCGTTGAGCGTCCCGCCGCTAACGATGACTTCCTGACCATCAACATCGCTGCTGAAATCGACGGTGAAGAGGTTGACGCTGCTAACGACCTGTCCTACCAGGTTGGCTCAGGCACCATGCTAGATGGCCTGGATGAAGCTGTTCTGGGTCTCTCCGCTGACGAAGACGCTACCTTCACCACCAAGCTGGCCGGCGGCGAGCACGCCGGGGAGGAAGCAACCGTCAAGGTTAAGGTCTCCGCTGTTAAGGAACGTGAACTGCCCGAGGCAGACGACGACTTCGCTCAGTTGGCATCAGAGTTCGACACTATCGACGAGCTGAAGGCTGACTTGGCTAAGCAGGCCGCAGAATCAAAGGTTGCTGAGCAGGGCTCAGAGGCTCGCGACAAGGTTCTGGAAGCTCTGGTTGAGCTTGTTGAGATTCCCGTGCCTGAGAAGGTTATTGATGAGCAGGTGGAGCAGCACTTTAGCGCTCCCGGTTCAGAGGACGACCACGACAGCGAAGAGCACCGCGCTGAGGTTCGCGAAAACACCATCGCGGCTTTCAAGAACGAAATCATCCTTGATGCTATTGCTGAGAAGGAAGATGTATCCGTTGAGCAGTCAGAACTCATTGACTACATCATCACCATGTCACAGCAGTACGGTATGGACCCCAACCAGTTCGCTCAGATGCTGGATGGTTCCGGTCAGTCCGGCATGATTGTCGGCGAGGTTCGCCGTTCAAAGGCTCTGGCTGCAGTTCTCGCCAAGGCTGAGGTTAAGGACGCCGACGGCAAAGCTGTTGACCTGACCTCATTCCTGGGTCAGAACGAAGAGGCTGCTTCCGCTGAGTAGTCCCACCTAGCGTTTCAAGCTAACGAGAAAACGCCCCCACCGCTACATCGGGTGGGGGCGTTTTCTCATCAAATCGGTGCGATAATTGATTAGGTTACAAAAATATGACGTAAAGAGGGCTTTTTGTTTGAAATAGGTTTACCTTACTTGTAAGGTTAGGTGGGACTTACTTCGATGACGGGGTGGGCCTGGCCCTGATAAAAACACCACAAGGAAACCTACGTGAAGCAGAACTCTTTCTCTCTCATTGCAGTCACCACAGTGCTAGCGCTGGCGCTGGCTGGCTGCGGCGCCAATACTGCCTCTTCTGAATCATCGGCTGACACTTCTGCAAGTTCTTCAGCTCAAACCGCTCAGGAGATCACGATTACCGACAATTACGGTGAGGTGACTGTCTCTCAGCCCGTGCAGAAAGTGGCTTCCACTGATAATAGGACTTTCGAAGTGCTTGATGCCTGGGGTATTGACCTTGTAGCCGCCCCTGTTCCCCTCATTCCTTCAACGGTTGAAAACTATAAAAATAACCCAGATATTACTGATATCGGAACTCACCGCGAGCCCAATCTTGAATTGCTGGCTGCTGAAGAGCCGGATCTCATTATCAACGGTCAGCGTTTTACCGACTACTACGAAGAGATCAAAACTCTCAACCCCCAGGCGGCTATTATTGAGCTAGAGCCTCGAGAGGGTGAGCCTCTGGAGGCTGAACTTAAGCGTCAGGTTACTACTCTGGGTGAAGTTTTTGGCAAGCAGACTGAAGCTGAGCAGCTGATTGCTGATTTTGATGCCGCTCTCAAGCGCGCTAAGGACGCTTACGACGGCGAATCAACGGTCATGGCAGTTAATGTTTCCGGTGGAGAAATCGGTTTCATCGCCCCCAGTAAGGGCCGCACCTACGGCCCAATTTTTGACCTCCTTGACCTCAAGCCAGCTCTTGAAGTAAATGATTCCAGTGATAACCACCAGGGCGATGACATATCTGTTGAAGCAATCGCTGAGGCCAACCCGGATTGGCTCCTCGTGCTGGACCGCGACGCCGGGGTGAGCAGCGTCGAAAGTGCAGAACCTGCAGCCGATGTGATTGCAGCCAACGCAGCACTTGCTAATGTGACAGCGGTGAGCAAGGGCAATTTGCAGTACGCTCCTAAGGATACCTACACCAACGAATCAATCATCACCTACACCGAGATTCTCAACGATATCGCAGATAAGTTTGAAGCGGCTTAGTAGGCAGTTTCAGCCCTAGACCCAAGAAAAAGGAGTCACCCACACCGAGCGTGCGGGGTGACTCCTTGAGGCATTTATGACGACGATAACTAGTAACCGAGCTAAAAGCACCCGTGCGCCACTTTTTGATACTAAACTGCTGATTGGCCTACTGGTCGTTCTTGCTCTACTCGCGGTCTCCTTGCTAACGGGGGAGTATGACATTTTTGGGAAGTCTGATGGATCCCAGATGTTTGCCAATACCCGTATACCGCGCACGATTGCGCTGGTACTGGCAGGAGCAGCTATGGCTATGAGCGGGCTGGTCATGCAGATGCTCACTCAAAATAAATTTGTGGAGCCAACTACCACGGGCACCACTGAATGGGCAGGGCTGGGGCTACTTTTTATGCTCTTTTTCTTCCCGGCGTCCACGGTGTTACAGCAGATGATGGCTGCGGTTTTCTTTGCCTTTATTGGTTCTATGGTCTTCTTCCTCTTTCTACGCAGGGTTTCGCTACGTTCTTCTCTCATCGTGCCGATTGTGGGAATAATGTTGGGTGCGGTGGTCAGCTCGTTTTCAACCTTCTTTGCCTTGCAGACCAACCTTTTGCAGAACCTGGGCGTCTGGTTCGCCGGTAGCTTTACCTCGGTAATCCGCGGTCAGTACGAGGTCTTGTGGGTAGTCCTTGCCGTGGTAGCGGTTATCTTTTGGTATGCGGACCGGCTGACGGCTGCCGGCCTAGGGGAAGAATTCGCCACCAACGTTGGGCTCAACTACGCCCGTATCATGCTGGTTGGTACCGTACTTATTGCGGTAGCCACCGGAGTGGTGACAGTTGTTGTTGGTTCTCTACCTTTCCTCGGGCTGATCGTGCCCAATATGGTCAGCATCTTTCGTGGAGATGATCTGCGCTCAAACCTTCCCTGGGTGGCACTGACGGGCGTTGGTGTGGTTACTGTCTGTGATCTCATTGGCCGTCTTATCATCGCACCCTTCGAGATACCTGTCTCTGTCATCTTGGGCATTGTTGGTGCTCTGGTCTTTATCTTCCTGATTATGAGGGGACGCCGACGTGTATAAGAAACCTGCCACGCGCCGCCTACTACCCGTCCGATCTTTATCAGCGCCAAAGTCTTACCGCAGTGCTGGTGCCTTCAGAACCCTCGGTGCAGCTCGCCGCTATTGGATTATTCTGGCCGTACTCGGGGTCATTGCTGTACTAGCTGCCTTTGGTTTACTCGCCTATAAGAATCCTTTTGAAACGGGGAGCCAGAAATGGTGGTTGATTGCCGAACGCCGCGGCAACGCACTCATTGCGATGGGAATAGCCGCCGTCTGCCAGGCAGTAGCAACCATTGCCTTTCAGACGGTGACCAACAACCGCATCATTACTCCAGGCATCTTGGGCTTCCAGGCTCTTTACACTGCTATTCACACAGCTACCGTCTATTTTGCAGGGGTTACAGGGCTGGTTGCTGCTCGGACGCTCGACACCTTCATCTTCCAAACCATCATGATGGTAGCCCTCAGCCTGTTGATTTACTCCTGGCTGCTGACCGGTAAACACGCCAATATGCACGTCATGCTTCTGGTAGGAGTTGTTATTGGGGGCGGGCTTGGCTCGGTATCAACCTTCATGCAGCGAATGCTGACCCCCAGCGAATTCGATGTGCTCACTGCCCGCCTCTTTGCTTCGGTCAATAATGCTGAACCCGAGTATTACCCCATCGCTGTTCCACTGGTGTTGGTCAGCGTCCTGATTCTCTGGGCAAAATCCCGCACCCTCAATACCCTCAGTTTAGGTGCCCCTGCGGCAACCAATCTCGGGATTTCCTATCGCCGCCAAGCAATTGTGGTTCTTGTCCTGGTCTCTGTGCTCATGGCAGTTTCTACAGCCCTCGTTGGCCCCCTTACATTCCTGGGTTTCCTTGTGGCTACGATGACCTACCAGGCAGCAGACACCTTTGATCACCGTTATCTTTTCCCCATGTCTATCCTGCTTGCCTTCGCCACCCTGGCAGCTGCTTACTTCATCATGAACCACATCTTCTCAGCTCAGGGTGTTGTAGGTATTATCATCGAACTGGTCGGCGGTATCGCCTTCCTCATCATTATTCTCAGAAAGGGCAAACTGTGATCACCCTCGAGCAGGTCGCCAAATCCTACTCATCAGAAACCAGTATCGGGCCCGTTGATCTCAGCATCCCAGCCGGGGGCATCACCGCCCTGGTGGGCCCCAACGGCGCGGGCAAATCCACTCTTCTTACCATGATGGGGCGCCTTCTCGATATTGAAACCGGCACCATCACCGTCGGCTCTTTTGACATTGCCTCCACTAAATCAAAAGACCTGGCTAAGGTTCTCTCCATCCTGCGCCAGGAAAACCACTACGTCACAAAACTCACCGTGCGTCAGCTCGTAGGGTTTGGCCGCTTCCCCTACAGCAAAGGGCGCCTGACCCGGCAGGATGAAGAGATCATCTCCCGCTACATCGACTTCCTTAACCTCACTCAACTAGAGCACCGCTACTTAGAAGAGCTCTCCGGAGGTCAGCGTCAACGTGCCTATGTAGCCATGGTGCTCTGCCAGGAAACAGAATACGTACTGCTGGATGAACCGCTCAATAACCTCGATATCTCGCACTCAGTGCAAATGATGAAGCACCTGCAGGCAGCCGCCCGTGAATTTGGCAGAACCATTATCGTGGTACTTCACGATATTAACTTTGCCGCCCGCTACGCCGACCACATCTGCGCCATCAAGGACGGCAAACTAGCTGCTTTTGGCACGGTCGGAGAAATCATGCAACCGGAGCTACTGACCGAAATCTTCAACACGGAAATCGAGGTTCTCCAGGGCCCTAGCGGCCCCATCGCCTGCTACCACTAGAGGGGACGCAGGGTGTCACTGGGTATGTTTGTTCGCCCAGAGCGGTCACAAAAGGTACCGCTACATGCCATCAGCGAACTGAGCCCCTTTTACCCCTCGCGCCGGCGTTTTTAGCGATAATCTGAATGTCAAGAAAATCTTTGGTGCCCACCCGGCACCTGACCCGATTGAGGAGCTGACTTTATGTCATTCAACCTTCCCGCAGCAACGCAGGTACCGGTGATGGAAACCCCCATGGGCGGCCAGGACGACTACGTCTACAACCGTTTGCTCAAGGAACGTATTATTTGGCTGGGATCAGAGGTGCGTGACGATAATGCCAACCGCATCTGTTCACAGCTTCTCTTGCTTTCGGCAGAAGACCCCGAAGCTGATATTTACCTTTACATCAACTCACCCGGTGGTTCAGTCACCGCTGGCATGGCTATCTACGACACCATGCAGCTGATTCCCAATGATGTGGTCACCGTTGTCACTGGTATGGCTGCTTCCATGGGCCAGTTCCTGCTGACCGCAGGAGCTCCCGGTAAGCGCTACTCAACCCCCAACGCCCGCATTCTCATGCACCAGCCCTCCGGCGGCATTGGTGGTACAGCATCTGATATCCGCACTCAGGCCCAGCTCATTCTTGACATGAAGAAGCGCCTTTCCCAGATTACCGCTGAGCGCACCGGTCAGAGCTTAGAGACCATCCTGCGCGATAATGATCGCGACAACTGGTTCACCGCTGAAGAGGGCCTGGAATACGGCTTCTTCGACAAGATTCTTGACCGCATCGGCCCCGCAACCAGCGCCACCGATCAGTAACCGGCAACTTTAGTTTTTTCAGGAGAACACCAATGATTCACCTTCCCTCATCTACCGCGCCTGCCGGTATGCCCACCGACCGATACGTGTTGCCTAACTTTGAAGAGCGCACCCCTTACGGCTACAAGCGCCAGGATCCCTACGCTAAGCTGTTTGAGGACCGCATTATCTTCTTGGGTGTACAGGTGGACGACGCGTCAGCTGACGATATTATGGCCCAGCTGCTGGTTCTGGAGTCGCAGGACCCTGATCGCGACATCACCCTTTACATCAACTCACCCGGTGGTTCCTTCACCGCGATGACCGCTATTTACGACACTATGCAGTACATCCGCCCTGAAATTCAGACTGTTTGCCTGGGTCAGGCCGCTTCTGCGGCGTCAGTTCTGCTGGCTGCGGGTACCCCTGGCAAGCGTCTGGCACTTCCCAACGCTCGCGTGCTCATTCACCAGCCTGCTCTTTCAGGTCAGCAGGGTGGCCAGGCGTCTGACATTGAAATTCACGCCAATGAAGTGATGCGCATGCGTGAGTGGACTTCAGAAACTCTTGCACTGCACTCTAACAAGACCTTTGAAGAGGTCGACAGGATTATTGAGCGCGACCACATCCTCACGGCTTCGGGGGCTAAGGAGTTTGGCATTGTTGACCAGGTGCTCGAATCCCGTAAGGCAGTAAAGCCCACCTTCAACACCGCTAAGAAGCACGACTAAGAACTCATAGCTTTTCAGTGGCCAGGACGCCGCCTACCGCACCCACCAGCATTGGTCGGGTCACCGGTAGGCGGCACCCTTTTTAGGTCAAATACAAAACCTACGTGGTGTGGGCTAAGAAGTTATTCACTTATCTTCATCTAAACGTAATATTGCAACGGTGTCAGCAGTCTTGGGTCTATCCCCATTAAGGGGTAGATTAGGAGTGATATACACGAGGAAAGGCGGAGTTCGATGGCGCGTCTCGGCGACAGTGCGACACTTCCTAAATGCTCATTTTGCGGTAAGAACCAGCGACAGGTGCGAAAGCTCATCGCTGGGCCGAATATCTACATCTGCGATGAGTGCATTGAACTGTGCAACGAAATCCTCGAAGAAGAGCTGGCCGAGGTAAAAGACCTAGGCGCCACGGTAGAGTTACCAACACCCCGCGAAATTTTTGACCACTTGCAGGAATATGTCATTGGGCAAGAGGCTGCGAAGAGAGCCCTATCTGTAGCTGTTTACAACCACTACAAGCGAATCCGCGCCCTGAGTGCCCCTGCCTTTGATGCGCAAGAAATCCTTGCCACTGAAGGTGAAGATGTTGAAATCGCTAAGTCTAATATTCTCTTAGTTGGACCTACGGGCTCAGGTAAGACCTACCTTGCTCAGACCCTGGCTAAAAAACTTGATGTTCCTTTCGCTGTTGCCGATGCGACCTCGTTAACGGAGGCAGGCTATGTCGGTGAGGATGTCGAGAACATTCTGCTCAAACTTATTCAGGCTGCAGATGGTGATATTGAGAAAGCGCAGCGCGGTATTATCTACATCGATGAGATTGATAAAATCTCGCGCAAGGCAGATAACCCCTCTATCACTCGTGATGTTTCAGGTGAGGGGGTGCAGCAGGCGCTGCTGAAAATTCTTGAAGGCACCGAGGCTTCTGTGCCGCCCCAGGGTGGCCGTAAGCACCCACAGCAAGAGCTCCTGCGTATTAATACTTCAAATATTCTCTTTATCGTGGCTGGTGCTTTTGCCGGTATCGAAGAGATAGTAGGCGGACGCGTTGGCCGTAAGGGAATTGGCTTTGGAGCTTCCATCGAACAAGCCTCCAAGGATTCAGACATCCTCACTAAGCTGATGCCCGAGGATCTCCTTAAATTTGGGTTAATCCCAGAATTCATTGGCCGCCTCCCGGTACTTGCCACCCTAGGCAAACTGACTGAAGAAGACCTGGTTGCCATTCTGACTCAACCCAAGAACGCACTGGTCAAGCAGTACAGGCGCATGTTTGCCCTCGATGACGTTGAGCTGATTTTTGAGGACGCCGCCATTGAGGCTATCGCTCGTCAGGCAACGGCAAGGGATACCGGCGCTCGCGGACTGCGTTCCATTATGGAGAACCTCTTGCAACCAGTCATGTTTGATATTCCCAGCCGTCAGGATGTCACCGCTGTCATCATTGATGAAGCGGTGGTGCTGGGGGAAAAGGACCCCATTCTGGTGGTCGAAAAAGATGTTGAAAAGAAATCTGCCTAATCATGAAAGAAGAAGTTATGGCTCAGAATACTGTTGATTTTTGGTTTGATCCTACCTGCCCCTGGTGCTGGATGACCAGCCGTTGGATTAAGGATGTGGAGAAGCTCCGTGATATTTCGGTGACGTGGCACCCCTTCTCACTCGCTGTTCTCAATGAGGGTAGAGATCTTGACCCCGGCTACCGCAAGCACGTTGATAACACCTGGGGCCCAGCACGTGTATCAACCGCCGTGGCGGAGCAGTACGGACAAGAAAAGTTGGACGAACTATACACGGCACTGGGTGAGCAAATTCATCACCAGAAGAACACGGAAGGCACCTACTTTGAGAAGGCTATTGACGCTGCTTTAGCAGCTGTCGGTCTTCCAACAGAGTTAAGCCAGGTTGCCTTCACCGAAGAATACGACGAGCAGATGCGCGCCTCGACACGTCAGGGGCTGGATGCTGCTGGTGGCGACGATATCGGCGTCCCCTTGATGAGCATCAATGGGGTGACTTTCTTTGGACCTGTCATGAGCCCGGCGCCTACGGGCGAAGAAGCTGGCAAGGTTTTTGATGCAGCTGTCACTCTGGCTGGGTACCCCGGTTTCTACGAAATAAAGCGCCCCCGAAAGGTTGGCCCCATTTTTAACCAGAAGTAGAAGTTTCAGTGGCGAGATAACGCAAGCTTAAGCGCCAGATCAGCTTAAGGCTACTGCCATCACCCTCTACGGGCTAACCGTCTGCCCCCAACTTTGAAGAACTCACAGGAGCTCTGGGCCGCCACAGGCTCGGGGCTTCCTGCGTGTATATCACCAATCTCGATACAGTTGACCGTGAAATACTTGAGCAGCTAGTTATTCAGTCACGGACAGCTGATAGTGAGGGTTACTCTGCCTCAGGCTGCTAGCTAGCGCTGTTTGCTTTCTGCTGACGTCGGCCACGCCGGGTTTCAGTGGCGTTATGCGTGTAGTTGACCGCTCCGTCATCGGTGAACTCAATGAGTGCAAAGACGTGGACCGCCATCAGAACGTAGACGGCGTAGAGCGTACTGACAGAAGCCTGGCCGGTGAAAACGGTAATGGCATTAATGACGAAAGAAACGCTCAGCAGGGCTAAGAGAACCTTGCGGGCACGCCGACGCCCCCGAATCACAGCAGCTGAGAGGATAACCTGAACCAGTGCGAGGGTCACTAGCGCACCAATGAGGGTGATATCGGCATATTGGTTGGTGAAATCAGCGAGGGCAACATCTCTTTCGCCCAGTAGGGTAAGGGACGACGCAGTGTAATCAGGCAGGTGCAACAGACCCAAGCCCAGCTGAATCAGCGCTAAGACGCCCACACAAGCCGCAGCGGCCCAGACACTGAGCGGTGCCTGCTCCGCGAGTTGCCAGGGTGTGCGGTGGTAAGAGTAGCGGGACTCTTCATGGTGATCGTGGATTTCCATAGCCTCTTCGACAACATCGTGCACATCTAGAATGGGCAAGTGACCATCGGTGATGATGTTATCTCCGCCGCCGTTGCGTGAATGGTAACCGGTCGAGAAATCCTTGATGACATCAAGTGAGGTGCTTGAGGGATGGCAATAACGCACTGTATCGACCACATAGTCACGTTCTTTATCGGTTTCAGCATCAATCTTGTGAGTCACTTGGAAAGTGAAGAGGGAAAGACCGACGGACCGGTCGTAGGTAGCGGCAGCTAGCCAGTCAACCTCAGCACCACCGGGCAACTTCCAATCTGCCGGAGTCTTCCAGAACCTAATATGATGGCGCTTGCTAGGGGAGCCGTCAACTTCCTGCTGGTAGGCGAAATCCTCTTTGCGGTTGAAGAGGAAAAGTGGTGAAACCGGTGCCGTAGGGTAGGGGAGACGGCGGATGGTTCTGATAATGATCCGCCAGGAAGAAGCCAAAGTAACCGGTTCCGCTTTGTGCCAGCCGGCATTTTTCATGGCACGGTGAACGTCTACTGACTCGCCCTGAAAAGCCAGATTGACGGGGTCCCCCAAGAGACCGTCGTTAGTGCGGGTGCGGCCAATAAAGTAGCTGGGCACATAAAGGGTGGTGAGGATTCTGTGCAGCCGTGGCAACGTCATGTAGGCGGCGATACCCCAGAAAACAAGAGCTAAAAGGATTCCCCACCAGCTGTGCTGCACCGCGTCCACCAGGGCCACGATAGCCAGCCATGCAGAGGCAAGCCCAGCGAAGACAAAGAAGAAATGATCCAACCAGCTTCCATCAACCCGGCGGTCTGCCTGTGTGAAGGGGTGCAGAAGATTGCTGGGATTGCTGTCATTTCCACCACGGTAGACGGGGTAGCCAGAATCGAAGGGACGCCGAGTGGTGGGCACGCTACTCCTCAACGGTTGAGCTTGATAGTTAGGGTGTACCCATTCTACCGGGGCAGTAAATGGGAATACTCCTATAAAAGGCGCCCCGGTTACCTTCGTGAGGTACCCGGGGCGCTTAGAGTGGGGGGGGGGGAGTTGCGCCTACTCGGCGTCTTCTACCAGAACAACGTCAGAGACAGTCAGCTCGCCTTTACCCTCAACTAGGGTGATGGCGCGGGCGTTGCCGGCAGCCTTGAGGTCGTTCAAACCTGTGGTCAGTCGGGTAACGTCAGCGGCAGAAGCGGTGATGACAGCGCTCTCAACCTCGGTGCGTTGTTTGACCTGGGCCTCGCTCTTTGCCTTGCGCAGCCCACTTAGGGCGGTTGCAACGGTGGGCAGCACCTCGGCATCAGCATCTGCTACCAGTGCTGCATAGCCTTCGGTGGTGGGCCAGGGTGCACGGTGCACGGAGCCAGCACGCCACCAGCTCCAAATCTCGTCGGTGACGAAGGGTAGGAAGGGAGCGAAGAGACGCAGCATAGCATCGAGGGTCGTTGCAAGAGCCGCCAGAACTGAGGCCTGCTGGTCTTCACCCACGTTGCCGTAAGCGCGATCCTTGATAAGTTCTACGAAATCATCGGTAAAGTGCCAGAAGAAGGTCTCTGAGATTTGCAGAGCACGGGCGTACTCGTAGTTCTCAAAGGCTTCGGTGGCACTCTCAACTAGGGTGTTGAGGCGTGCCAGTAGGGATAGATCCAGCTCGTTGATGACCGTGGTGGCCTGCTCGGGGCTGGTCAGCACTGAATCAGCGGTAGCACCCAGACCCAGAACAAACTTAGAAGCGTTAAGCAGCTTGATCGCCAGGCGGCGGCCAATCTTCATCTGCGCTTCATCATAGGCGGTATCGGCGCCCAGCTTTGCGGAAGCAGCCCAGTAGCGCACCGCGTCCGAACCGTACTTTTCAAGGACGTCGTTGGGGACCACCACGTTGCCCTTGGACTTTGACATCTTCTTGCGGTCCGGGTCCAGGATCCACCCCGACAGGGCGGTGTTGGTCCAGGGAACGGTGTTCTCCAAGGAGTTGGAGCGAACCACGGTCGAGAAGAGCCAAGTGCGGATGATGTCGTGACCCTGAGGACGCAGGTCCATGGGGAAGGTGACTTCGTGCAGTTTCTCGTTCACGGCCCAGCCAGTAGCAATCTGCGGGGTCAGGGAGGAGGTCGCCCAGGTGTCCAGGACGTCGGGGTCAGCAACGAAGCCTCCGGGCACGCCACGCTGATCTTCGGTGAAACCGGGGGCAGCCTGGGAAGCCGGGTCAACGGGGAGCATGTCCTCGGTGGGCAGGATGGGAGCATCGTAGTTGGGCTCGCCCTCAGCATCCAGTGCGTACCAGATGGGGAAGGGCACGCCGAAGAAGCGCTGACGGGAAATGAGCCAGTCGCCGTTGAGACCCTCAACCCAGTTCTCGTAGCGGGAGCGCATGAAGGCAGGGTGCCAGGTCATTTCGCGTCCGCGCTCTATCAGAGCCTCGCGGCGCTCGGTATCACGACCACCGTTGCGGATGTACCACTGACGGGAGGCTACGATTTCGAGGGGCTTATCACCTTTTTCGTAGAACTTGACCGGGTGGGTGATGGGCTTGGGCTCGCCGTCCATTTCACCGGCTTCGACCAGCATCTCAACAACGGTCTTCTGGGCGGTGAAGACGGTAGCGCCAGCCATACGCTCGTAGCGCTCGCGTCCCACTTGGCTGGTGATCCACTCCGGAGTCTCGGATGAGAAGCGGCCGTCGCGGCCGATCAGGGCGCGGGTGTCCAATTGCAGTTCGCGCCACCAGGTGACGTCTGTGGTATCGCCGAACGTACAAATCATGGCGATACCGGCACCCTTATCCGGCTGGGCTAGGGGGTGGGCCTTGATTTCGACTTCAACACCGAAGAGAGGAGAGGTGACCTTGGTGCCGAAGAGAGGCTTGTAGCGCTCGTCATCGGGGTGGGCGACCAGAGCAACACAGGAGGGCAGTAGCTCGGGGCGGGTAGTCTCGATCCAGACCTTCTCGCCGTTCTCGCGGTGGAAGGAAATGCGGTGGTAGGCGCCGGGTCGTTCTTTGTCTTCTAGCTCTGCCTGGGCAACCGCGGTGCGGAAGGTGACATCCCACATGGTGGGGGCTTCTGCCATGTAGGCATCGCCGCTTGCTAGGTCGTTGAGGAAGGCCAGCTGGGAGACCTTGCGAGAGCGGGCATCGATGGTGCGGTAGGTGTGTGACCAGTCCACGGACAGACCCAGGGTGGTGAAGAGTTCTTCGAAGACCTTTTCGTCTTCAACCGCTAGAATTTCACAGAGTTCGATGAAGTTCTGGCGGGAGATGCGGGGCCAGTCACGCTGGTTCTTGGCGGGCTTTTCGGGCGCTGTGAAATCGGGGTCATAAGGGATCGCGGGGTCACAGAGTACGCCGTAGTAGTTCTGCACGCGGCGTTCGGTGGGCAGACCGTTATCGTCCCAACCCAGGGGGTAGAAGACGTTCTTGCCCTTCATGCGCTGGTAGCGGGCTATCACGTCGGTCTGGGTATAGGAGAACATGTGACCGACGTGCAGTGAACCGGACGCCGTGGGCGGCGGGGTGTCAATCGAGTAGACCTGCTCGCGGGCGGTCTTTTCGTCAAACGCGTAGGTGTTGTGCTCAGCCCAGTTCTGAGTGAACTTCGCTTCAAGGCCTTCGAGGCCGGGCTTAGCGGGGACATTGATTTCTACGGGCGTGTCTGTGCCCTGGTTGATTTCAGCCATGCTGTCCATTCTCTCATGTCTGGCTCCAGCATGCACCCGGGCAGAGGGTTCTGTGAGCAGTAGGATAGAGGTCAGAGATTACCTACCGTGAGGAGTTCACATGAACCTGCCTGCTAACCCCTTTGCCCCCGATGCTCATACCGGTAAGGTTGCTGTGGTGACCGGTGCCTCTTCTGGAATCGGCCGTGCCACCGCCGAGCTGATGACTGCTACCGGCTGGACGGTTTATGCTGTAGCCCGCCGCGCTGACCGCCTCGAGGAGCTGGCCTCACGCACTTCGGTGCATCCGGTCGTCCTCGATATTACGGACGCAAAGGCGGTCACCGCCCGCGCCCAGGAGATTCTGGGTGAAACCGGCGGTCGTCTCGATGCTCTCGTTAATATCTCTGGCGGTGCTATTGGGGCTGACTCGGTGGCGAATGCCGACCCTGCTGGCTGGTCGGCCATGTTCGAGCTTAACGTGATTGGCACCCTCCATATGGTCAAGGCCTTTTTGCCAGCCCTGCGCGAGAATGGCCAGGGCACCATCCTTAACCTGACCTCAACCGCGGCAGAAGCCGGCTACGAAGGGGGAGCGGGCTACAACGCCGCCAAGTTCGGTGAGCGGGCCCTGACCGAAACCCTGCGCCTGGAAGAAGCTGAACATAACGTGCGTGTAATTGAGGTACGCCCCGGCATGGTGCACACCGAAGAGTTCTCGCGTAACCGCCTTGGGTCGGAAGATGCCGCAGCTAAGGTCTACGTTGGCGTGGACAAGCCCCTGCTGGCTGAGGATGTCGCCCAGACCGTCACCTTCGCGGTGAACGTTCCCCACCATATCAACCTGGACCACATCACCATGCGGCCGGTGGCTCAGGCGGCTCAGTACAAAGTGATTCGCCGGGCAGAATAAATCTGCCAGAAGCGTTAAGCGCGAGCGGGGGCTGCTGTATGAGGCGGATTAGTCGGATGTCTTGAAAACAGTTCTATCGAAGGTAGGGTTTAGATATCCAGGCTGGCACCGTGGAGCAAGTGATTGAAGAGGCAGAGGCGGTCATCTTCGCTCCCGTTATGGAGAATTAATCAAGATATATGACGGGTGGGGGTGTATCTCTCATGCTGTTGATTGTCCTGTACAGTGGGTGGGGTCAGCCCCACCCACTGTGCTGTGTCAACAGCAGACTGGAGCCTCATGATTCACCTGGTCGCCGCCTCCCACGGAACCGATAACCCCCAGGGCCGTCAAGCCGTCAATCTCATCCGTGAGCAGCTCACTGCCCTGGTCGAGGCTCAGGCTCCGGGAACCTACACTGTGCACGAAGCCTATGTAGATGTGCAAGAACCCTCCCTGCCGCAGGTATTGCAAGGCTTGCCGTCCGGGGCGACCGCCGTCCTTGTGCCCCTGCTGCTTTCACCGGGCTACCACACCGAACATGACATGAGGCAGGCAGCTGCCAGCGCCAGCCACTTGACTACCACAATTGCTCGCGCACTGGGCCCCTCAGCAGCCCTTGCCAAACTCCAGCGTCAGCGGTTAGAAGAAGCGGGCTGGGACGGCTACGACGATATCGCCATGGCGGCAGCCGGTTCCTCCCGGGCAGACGGCCGTGAAGCTGTGCTCTACCAGGCAGAAGTATTCAGTACCCTGCTCAGCCGGCGGGTGCCCTACGGCTTTGTCGCCGATATCGAACCTACCATCGAACAGGCGTGGGAGAGTAACCAGGCCGAATACATCTCAACCTACCTGCTGGCCCGCGGCTACTTCCACAACAAACTCACCAAGGCTTATCAGGGCACAGAAAAGGCGGTCGTCGCCGAGCCGCTCGTGTTACCCGGTGAGGCCGCCTCTGCTGCGGTAATCGCTTCGGTTGCCCTGGAACGGGCTAACGAAGCCCTAGCTGCTCTTAGCGCTTAACCGCTACCGCCTCAAAGGTCTCAGCAGGTTCAACGTAGGCCTGCTGGGACTCAACCAGCTGCAGTTCACGCTGGCCCGAGACTAGGGTGTTTTTCAGCAGTTCGTAGACGCTGGCGGTGGTGAGTTCCAGTGCTTCCTTCAGGCTCTTGCCCGCTGCGAAGTGAGAGGCAAAGAGGGCCTGGGTAACGTCTCCCGAGCCGTTAGCCTTCATGGGCAAGCGGGGAGTGGTGACTAGCCAGGCCTCATCGCCTGAAACGGCCAGCATCTGAATAGAGTCGTCGGGGGTTTCAGGGGTGTTGACGCTGGTGACCAGCACTGTCTGGGGGCCAACCTTCTGGACTGCGCCCACAGACTCAAGGACCTCATCTAGGGTCTTAGGGTCCGTGCCGGTGACAAAGCCCAGCTCAAACTGATTGGGAGTGATGATGTCGGCGTGCTGGATTACGCGATCACGGATGAGCTCCTGCACCTCGGGGGAGACGAAACAGCCACTGGTTGCGTTGCCCAGCACCGGGTCGCAAGAGTAGAGGACGTTAGGGTTGGCTGCGCGGGCCTTAGCAACGGCATCAAGAATGGCATCGCCGATGGATGAGCCACCCTGGTAACCGGAAATAACCAAGGCGGTGTCGACCAAGCCGCCCCGCTCTTCGATGCCGGTGACAATCTCGCGGACGTCGTCACCCGAAATCAGCGGGCCTCGCCAGGCACCATAGCCGGTGTGATTTGAGAACAGGACGGTATTGACGGGCATGACCTCGTGGCCAAGACGTTGGAGCGGGAAGACTGCGGCTGAATTACCTACGTGGCCGTAGGCAACAGCGGACTGAATAGACAAAATACGCATAAACACCATTGTGGCATGCCCCGGGTCTATCTGCGGTACGCCCGTTTCATGAGATGACAGGTAAGTCTGCAGCCAGTGGTGCACAGTAGTTGGCTCTCAGGGCCTGACGCAAAATTTAGGGCGTAAAAATTACCCCCTGTTAAGACCTGTGACGTAAAAATGTCGCCCCGTGACTTAGTCCCCGAAATAAATCGACCACCCCGCCCCCATAAGCCTAGACTTTCAAACAATTCGACCTTAAGAACAGTTATGAAAGGAACACTATGGAACCCTCATCCGTGAGCTTTAAAAACTTTGGTCTTGGTTCACCGGCCACACCGCTGGAAAATCCGGCGATTAGCCCAGAAGGAACGGCCGAGCCCGCCCAGCTCTCAGACGCAGAGAAAGAGGCCAACCGGGAACTCGTGGATCGCTATGCGGATGCCCTCTACGATGCGAGCGCCGAAGAAATCCTGACCTGGGCCCACGAACACGTGGCGGGCAAGCTGGTGGTAACCCTCTCCATGGAAAACACGGTGCTGGCTGAACTAGCCAGCCGTTACCTACCTGACTCAGACTTTCTTTTCCTCGATACAGGGTATCACTTTCCCGAGACCCTGGACGTAGCTCAGAAGGTAGAGCAACGCTACCCCCAAAACCTGGTCAAGGCTAAGCCTCTGCTCACCGTCGGCCAGCAGGATGCACGCTACGGTATCAACCTCTACAATGCCGACCCCGCCGCCTGCTGCCGCATGCGCAAGGTGGAGCCCCTAGCCGTGTCCATGGCCCCCTACACCGGCTGGATCACCGGCCTACGCCGGGCAGATTCACCGCTTCGCGCCACCACCCCGGCCCTGGACATTGACCCCAACGGCAGACTGAAAATTTCGCCCCTGGTCACCTGGAGCCTGGAAGACACCGACCAGTACATCGAAGACAAGAACCTCATCGTTCACCCCCTGACCAAGGCAGGCTACCCCTCCATCGGCTGTGCCCCCTGCACCGCCAAGGTAGAAGCTGGCCAAGACCCCCGCAGCGGACGCTGGGCAGGGTTCACCAAGACAGAATGCGGACTACACACATGAGCACCACAACAGCAGGAACCCTTTCACCTCACCTCAAAGACCTAGAAAACGAGTCAATCCATATCCTGCGCGAAGTAGCCGGGCAATTCGATAAGGTCGCCCTGCTCTTCTCGGGCGGCAAAGACTCCGTAGTTGTCTACGAACTAGCCCGCCGCGCCTTCGCACCTGCACCCGTGCCCTTTGAACTACTCCACGTGGATACCGGCCACAACTTCCCTGAAGTCATCGACTTCCGCGACCGACTGGTAAAGCGCACCGGCGCCCGCCTGCGCGTCGCCAAAGTCCAGGACTGGATTGACCGGGGCGAACTTCAGGAGCGACCCGACGGCACCCGTAACCCCCTGCAAACCGTGCCCCTGGTTGAAACCATCGAGGAGCAAGGTTATGACGCAGTTCTCGGTGGCGCTCGCCGCGATGAGGAACGAGCCCGCGCCAAAGAGCGAATCTTCTCGGTGCGCGATGCCTTCGGCGGCTGGGACCCCCGCCGCCAACGCCCCGAGCTGTGGAACCTCTACAACGGCGGGCACCTGCCCGGCGAGAACATCCGTGTCTTCCCCATCTCCAACTGGACCGAAGCCGATATCTGGGAATACATCGGTGCTCGCGCTATCGAGCTTCCCCCTATCTACTTCTCCCACGAGCGCGAAGTCTTCAACCGCGACGGCATGTGGCTGACCGCGGGGGAGTGGGGTGGGCCCAGCAAGGGCGAACCCATTGAAACTCGCCGGGTACGCTACCGCACCGTCGGTGATATGAGCTGCACCGGCGCCGTGCTGTCTGAAGCCAGCACGGTACAGGACATTATCACCGAAATCTCCACCTCAACACTGACCGAACGCGGCGCAACCCGCGCGGACGACCGCCTCAGCGAATCAGCCATGGAAGACCGCAAGAAGGAAGGTTACTTCTAAAATGACTCTGCTCACCCAACCCACCGACAGCGAGCCGGCACCCGGGGCAGCGGCCTCGGCCCAGCTCGCAACTCGCCAGACCCTGCGCCTGTGCACCGCCGGTAGCGTCGACGACGGCAAATCAACCTTCGTGGGCCGCCTACTGCACGACACCAAGAGTGTGCTGGCCGATCAGCTCTCAGCAGTCGAGCGCACCAGCCGTGAGCGCGGCCACGATGGACTTGACCTATCACTACTGGTCGATGGTCTGCGCGCCGAGCGTGAGCAGGGCATCACCATTGACGTGGCCTACCGCTATTTCTCAACCGCCGAGCGCACCTTCATTCTGGCTGATACTCCAGGCCATGTGCAGTACACCCGCAATACCGTTACGGGTGTTTCAACCTCCCAGGTCGTAGTGTTGCTCGTCGATGCCCGCCACGGCGTGGTGACCCAGACCCGCCGCCACCTGACGGTCGCAGCCCTGCTGGGCGTGCGCCAAGTAGTTCTGGCGGTCAACAAGATTGACCTGGTGGATTACTCCCAGGACACCTTTGAGCAGATTCGCGAGGAATTTACGGCTCTAGCGCAGGAGAAGGGGGTTGCCGAGGTCACCGTCATCCCCATTAGCGCGCTGAGGGGGGATAACGTGGTGGAACCATCCACAAACACCCCCTGGTACACCGGCCCCACCGTGCTTGGGTACCTAGAAACCGTGGAGGTCACCGAGGCTACGTCGGAGCTGGGCCTGCGCCTGCCCATTCAGTATGTCATCCGCCCGCAGGGCACTGACTACCGGGGCTACGCTGGCCGTATTGCCGCCGGGCACCTAGCCGTGGGGGATATCGTGCACCTGGGGCAGGGGCGCACTAGCACCGTCACTCATATCGACACCGCAGATGGTGAAGCCGCTACTGCCACCACCGGCGATTCCATCGTGGTGCGTCTGGCAGACGATATCGACCTATCCCGCGGCGACCTCATCGCAGGAGCCGACCGCCCCGAGGGGAGCCGGGATCTCACCGCCACCCTGGTAGGACTGGCCGACACCCCCTTACGCCCCGGCGCCAAGGTAAAACTCCGCTACGGCACCTCCCTGGTGCGAGCTCGATTGACCTCCATCGACTCCCTACTCGATATCGACACCAACCATGAACACCCCGGTGAAGCCATCGAACTGAATGACATCGCCACCGTCACCCTACAACTGGCAGAAGACCTACCCACCGAACCCTACAGCGGGCGCGGGCTGGTAGGCTCCCTTTTGCTCATCAATCAGGCAGACGGCACCACCCTCGCTGCAGGACTCGTCCGCTAGAGCCCCTCACAGAACGAATACCACCATGAACAAACTACTTCTCATCGCCCTAGGCGGTCTGCTTGCCCAACTGGTCGACGGCAGCCTCGGCATGGGGTTTGGTGCCACCTCATCCACCCTGCTCCTTGCCCTTGCCGCGATGAACCCGGCCAGCGCGTCCGCAGTTGTTCATGTGGCAGAACTCGGCACCACCCTCGCATCGGGTGTGAGTCACTGGCGGTTCAATAACATCGACTGGAAGGTTGTACTTCGCCTGGGCCTGCCCGGGGCGGTAGGGGCCTTTGCCGGAGCCACACTGCTCTCCAACCTCTCCCTGGCCACCGCCAAGCCGGTCATGGCAACTATTCTGACTCTCATCGGCATCAACCTGGTCCTCCGCTTTTCAACCGGACGGCGTACCGCCCGGGGCACCGGAGCCCCCGCCACCCCCCGAACCCTCAGCTTCCTAGGGCTCTTCGGAGGATTTGTTGACGCCGCCGGTGGAGGAGGCTGGGGGCCTGTCACCAGCTCCACCCTGATGAGCATCGGCAAAACAGAACCCCGCCGAATAGTGGGTACCGTCAATACGGCTGAATTCCTGGTGACCCTAGCAGCTAGCCTGGGCTTTGTTCTGGGCATGTGGCAGGAACTGACTGAACACCTCCTGCCCGTCCTCGCTCTGCTAGCCGGTGGTGTCCTCGCTGCCCCGTTTGCCGCCTGGCTGGTCACCCGCATCAACCCCACCGCACTCGGGGGCTTTGTGGGCACCTGCCTCGTCGTAACCCACCTGCCCTACCTCATCGGCCTTGCCCCGGCTCTTGCTCCCTATAGCCTGCCGCTGATTCTGGCAACTGCCCTGACCGGACTGGTCTTGAGCGTCCGCGGGGTACTGCGAAGCCGCCAGCTGACACCGCGCCGTCCCACCGGCTACCAGGAAACCGTTCCTCCCTCAATTCACACTCTTGCTACCAGCACCACACGCACGAAAGACTAGAACCCATGGCAAAAACCCTCACCGCCCGTCCTGACCAGGCCGCAACCCCGTCTCGTCGCAAACCTGTCTCTAAGAAGCCCAACGGTCAGTGGAAAATCGACGGCAAGACCCCGCTCAATGCCAATGAAGAATTCAAGCTAGCTGACGACGGCTTGCACGTGCGCGAGCGTATCATCGACACCTACTCCAAAGAAGGCTTCGATGCCATCGACTCAGATGATCTCCACGGACGCTTCCGCTGGTGGGGACTCTACACCCAGCGTAAGCAGGGGATTGACGGCGGACGCACCGCCACGCTGAGCCCAGAAGAGCTTGAAGATAAGTACTTCATGCTGCGCGTGCGAATCGACTCAGGTCAGCTCACCACCGAGCAGACCCGCGTAATCGGGGAAATCTCCCGAGATTTCGCCCGTGATACCGCCGATGTGACCGACCGCCAAAACGTGCAGCTGCACTGGGTGCAGGTAGAAGATGTGCCCGAAATCTGGCGCCGCCTGGCTGAGGTGAATCTCGATACCACTGAGGCCTGCGGCGACGTTAGCCGCGTCATTCTGGGCTCGCCCTTAGCCGGTATCGCGGCTGACGAACTGATTGACCCTACCCCGGTCATCCATGACATCAAAGAAAAGTACATCGGCGACCCTGCCTTCTCGAACCTGCCACGCAAGTTCAAGACCTGCTTCACCGGCCACCCCAGCCAGGACGTCGTCCACGAAATCAACGATATTGCTTTCGTAGGTGTGACCCACCCCGACCTGGGCGTCGGTTATGACCTGTGGGTGGGTGGGGGTCTATCCACTAACGCCAAGCTGGCCGAACGCCTCGGTGTCTTCGTCACCCAGGACCAGGCCGTTGAGGTCTGGAAGGGCGTCATCTCCATCTTCCGCGACTACGGCTACCGCCGCCTGCGCAACAAGGCCCGCCTGAAGTTCCTGGTCGCTGACTGGGGCGTTGAAAAGTTCCGCCAGGTACTAGAAGAAGAGTACCTGGGTTACGCTCTGCCCGACGGCCCCGCCCCCGAGACCCCCACTGTGACCGGTGATCATGTTGGCGTGCACGCTCAGAAGGACGGCAAGTTCTACATCGGTCTGACCCCCACCGTGGGCCGCATTAGCGGCAACCAGCTCATTGACTTAGCCCACCTGGTTGAAAAGTACGGCTCCACCCGCCTGCGCACCACCCCTTACCAGAAGCTGGTCGTGCTCGACATCGAAAAAGATGATGTTGAGCCCTTCATCGCCGAAGCTGAGAAACTGGGCTTTTACGCGCGTCCGTCCGTCTTCCGCCGCTCTACCATCGCCTGCACCGGTATCGAATACTGCAAGCTGGCGATTGTGGCAACAAAGTCCACCGCAGAGCGGGTGATTGATAACCTCGAAGAGCGCCTAGCCGATGTTGCTGACCAGCTCCCGGAGCGCCTGACCCTGCACATTAACGGCTGCCCCAACTCTTGCGCCCGTATTCAGACCGCAGATATTGGGCTCAAGGGCCAGATAATTACTACCGAGGACGGACGCCAAGTACCGGGCTTCCAGGTACACCTCGGTGGGGGTCTGGCCGACTACCAGAATGATGCAGCCGGCACCCTTGGGCGTACTGTGCGCGGGCTTAAAGTTGAAGCTGACCTGCTCGAAGACTACCTTGAGCGCCTGATTCGCGCCTACCTGGCTGAGCGCGCGGACGCGTCCCTAAGCTTTGCCCGCTGGGCAATGGAGGCGGACGAGCAGCAGCTGGTCTAGAGCTAGTTCTTAGACGCGTCCGCCGGTTTTCTCACTCCTTTGAAGGAGAAAACCGGCGGACGCGTCGAAATCTAGGTGACTCTCTGCGAGCCCTGTGGGCCCGCAACAGAGAGAGCCAATACCTGTAACACTAATGGGTCTCGAAGGCCCGAGCCATCACCTCATCGCGGCGGGGGCCGGCAACCGCGCACACCTCACCCAGGGTAATCACGGCAGGTGGCTTCACATCGGCTAGGGTCTCAAGGCAGTCATCTAAGGTTGCGTATATCTCGCGCTGCTTGGGGCGGAAACCGTCCTGCACCGCAATCATAGGTAAGGACGTCGGCACACCGCGCTTGCGCAAACCGGCAACGGTGTGGGGTAAAGATTTCACACCCATGAGCAAGGAGACTGTGCCGCCATCCTTGAGCAGGCCTGCTAATTGGTCCAGCTCTGAGCCGCTCAGGGGGGCATGGCCAGACACCACCGTGAACATGTGGGAGACACCGCGTAAGGTGATGGGAACTCCGGCAAGGGCGGGGAGGGCAATCGACGACGTAACTCCCGAATACACCGTTACCGGTATACCAGCCTGCTCACAGACATACAGTTCCTCAGCGCCCCGGCCAAAGACGTAGGGATCACCCCCCTTGAGGCGGGCTACGGTGCGCCCGGCTTGGGCATACTCGACCATGAGCTGGTCAATGTCGCGCTGGGGTACCCGGTGCTTGCCGGGAGTCTTTCCCACATCGATAATTTCCGCTTTGGGTGCCCAACGGGGTAGATCCTGGTGTGGGGCCAGGTGGTCAAGGAGGACGACGTCCGCCCGGCTGAGGGCCTCAAGGGCATGGCGGGTCATGAGCCCGGGGTCGCCTGGTCCTGCTCCTATGAGGTAGACTCTTCCGACTTGCTGGGGCGCAGGTTCGCTATCCACAAGAAGTACTGCGTGCAAGCCCCTGCTACTCCGCGCGGTTTTCACCGCTTGTCGCCAGCTAGCAATCTCGTTGGGGTGTTCGGCGCAGATGACGACCACAGAGGGGGAAATACCTTCTATAGCAGAGGGAAGTAAGTCAGGGGAGTAAACACTCGTTACTTCAGCGGCGGCCTGATACTTAGGCGCAACCTGGCGCACCCGTTCTGAAGTTCCGCAGAGCAGCACAGAGGCACTGGCTACATCAAGATCAGCGAACACGCTTCTTCCTCTCCCTAGAAAACTCGCTACCCTTAATCCTCACACGGGGTAGGGGACTTCACCCACTTGCATGACCTCGCATGAACCGGCCTGTAATCGCCGCGTCACACGAGGTCACACGGGCACTATCTAGCCTGCATGCACCGGCAGGCTAGCCCCGGCAATCAGAACCTTCTCACCGGCGTCCTCACCCTCAAAATCGCCATCGGCCGCAGCTATTTCTGCCTCGGTTGCCGGGCGAATCTGATTGCGTTCCAGCACATACATGCGGTCACCTGCCGAATTAGCTTCCGGTTCATTGACAAAAGCCCTAAAACGGCGCAAACGCTTCTCGTCACGCAAAGTCGCGGCCCACTCGTCCTCATAATGGTCAATGTGGTACTGCATGTCGGCATCCAGCTGCTCACAGAGACCCAGCTTGTCGTCGATAATTACCTCGCGCAGGTGCTCGATGGCATCCCCGAACTTCTCGTCTAGGTCCTCAGCCCAACGGGCAGTGCGCTGTAGCTTATCAGCGGTGCGGATGTAGTACATCAGGTAACGGTCAATGTAGGTGTAAGCAGTCTCCTGATCCAGGTCCTTAGCGAAGAGACGGCCGTGCGCGGGAGTCGCACCACCGTTACCTGCGAAGTAGAGGTTCCAGCCATTAGCGGTGGCAATTACCCCAACGTCCTTGCCCTGAGCCTCAGCACATTCACGGTTACAGCCCGAAACGCCCATCTTGAACTTGTGGGGCGAACGCAGACCTTTATAGCGGTTCTCGGTATCGATAGCCATCTGCACCGAATCCAGCATGCCAAAGCGGCACCAGGCGCTACCGATACAGCTCTTGACGTTGCGCAGTGACTTACCGTAGGCCTGGCCCGACTCAAACCCGGCCTCCACCAGACGCTTCCAAATCTCGGGGAGCTGCTCCAAGCGTGCACCGTACAAACCGATACGCTGGGCACCATTAATCTTGGTGTAGAGGCCAAAGTCGCCGGCAACTTCTGCGATCACCGCCAGCTTCTGCGGGGTGATTTCGCCACCGGGGATGCGGGGGATTACACCGTAGGTGCCATCTTTCTGCATGTTAGCCAGGTTGCGGTCGTTGGTGTCCTGCAGAGTGCCACGGCCGCCGTCCAGAGCGTAGCTCTTGCGGGTGGACGCCAGGATGGAGGCAACCGTCGGCTTACAGATTGCACAGCCCTCTTCGCCCTTGCCAAAGCGCTCCAGCACGGTATAGAAGTCATCCAATTCAGCCACAGCATGGACTGCCTGGAAGAGTTCAGCACGTGAAAACTCGAAATGATCACAGAGGGCATTAGAAACTTCCAGCCCCATCTTGGCCATGGTCTGATTCAAGGTCTTCTGAATCATGGGGACACAGTTACCGCACTGGGTGCCAGCAGTGGTGCTCTTCTTGATGGAGTTCACATCCTGGTCGCCGTTTGCTACAGCTGCACGAATAGAGCCAAAGCTAACGTTATTGCAGGAACACAGGATAGCGTCATCAGGCAACTCGGTATCAGGAACCCCGTCCCCACCGGAAGCTGAGAGATAGGCATTAGGCTCAGCCGGCAACTCACGACCCAGCAGAGGCTTCAAAGAATCGTAGGGGTCAGTATCGCCCACAAAGACGCCACCCAGCAGAGTCTTAGCATCCGAGGTAGTGACAATCTTCTGGTACATCCCGCGCGCGGGATCGGCATACACAATCTCAAGGCAACCCGGAGTAGTGCCACGTCGGTCACCGAAACCAGCCACAGAAAGACCGGAGAACTTCAGCTTGGTCGCAATATCAAAGTCAGTTAGAGACTCATCGCCCCCGGTCAGGTTAGTTGCCACGGCCTCAGCCATCTGGTTAGCCGGTGCCACCAGACCCCAGGTGCGGCCCAGAATGCAGGCGACCTCGCCGATAGCCCAGATGGTGGGGTCCTCCGACTGACAGTTGGGGGTAACCAGTACGCCACCGCGCTCGCCAACCTTGAGCCCGGCATCCCTAGCAAGTTGGTCATTAGGGCGGATCCCTGCTGCCATCATGACGATGTCAGCGGGCAGGTTGTGAATAGCTGCTTCATCGCCCATGCCATCTGCAACTGATACAGAAACAACCTCTCCGTTAGCGTCACGGTTGATGGATGAAATAAAGGCACCGGTTTCAATCTCAATCCCAGCTTCGCGGATTGCGGCATTGACGGCGAAGCCGCCGCCCTGATCAACCTCGATGGAAAGGAGCCAGGGAGCTACGTCCAAAATGGTTGGCTCGCCGCCCAGGTGTTTGAGACCCTCAGCTGCTTCAAGGCCCAACAGACCGCCGCCAACCACGATAGCTTTGGGGGCACGTCCCAGTTTTTCACTGAGTCGCTCCATTTCGCTGACGACGTTTTTCACACCGTCAATGGTGCGGAAGACATGCGCTGATTCGGAGCCAGGGATGGGGATTTTGACGGCCGAGGAGCCGGTAGCTAGGACTAGCTCATCGTAGGGGTAGAACCGACCATCGGTGGCGCGGACGGTGCGGTTCTTTCGATCAATGGCAGTGGCGCTTACGCCGTTGACCAGGGTGATGTGCGGGCTGGTCCATAGATCTGAATCGCCCAGGGTGAGATCTCGGTTTGGGTCGATGAAAATCTGTTCGAGGGCTACACGGTCGTAGGGGAGGTATGGCTCATCGTTGAGCACGGTAAGGTGGGAGGCGCCGGCGTCCTTTTCAATGAAGGCCTTGGCGAACCTCCAGGCGGCGGGCCCACCTCCAATCACCAGGACTGAACGTTGATTGGTGGCGAGGGGGTTGGTGGACATCAGTGCCTCCCTGTGTGGTTTCAAACCGGTTTAATACGTATTAATAATGCTAATATTAGCTTAAAAGCAAGACAAACCCACACAAACACAAGCAGTGAAATAGAAATTAGGGAGAGTACCGTGATAACACAGTGGCACCGTATCTGCGCCATGGATGAACTGGAACCCAACTGGGGCGAGGCCGCCCTGCTTGATGGGCGGCAATATGCGGTCTTCCGCACCTCGAGCGATTCCATCTTTGTGACCGACCACAAAGACCCTGCCTCTGGTTCCCTGGTGATAGCCCGCGGTATCGTCGGTGAAAAGAACGGCGAGTCGACCGTAACCTCCCCACTCTACAAAGAGGTATACTCACTGGCCAGTGGTGACTGCCTCTCTGGGGGTGAATTTAGCCTACCCGTTTACTCTGTTGAGGTGCGCGACGGAGATGTCTGGGTGGAGCTGCCCGCGTGAACCAGCGCTTACCCCTAGCGCTGGATGTGCGCGGGCGCCGGGTACTCGTTGTGGGAGCCGGGCAGGTCGCTGCCCGTAAGATTGCTCCCCTCGTGCGCGCCGGCGCCCGAGTCGAAGTGGTTGCGCCAACTCTGAGTGTCCCGGTTGAAGAAAAACTGACCGCCGGGCAACTGGTTGCCCAGCGGCGTCCTTTTACTCCTGATGACCTAACCGGAACCTGGCTGGTATATGCCCTGACCGACTCACCCGAGCTCAATGAGCAGGTAGCAGCCCTCTGTGAGGAGCGAGCGATCTGGTGCCTGCTGGGCGGGGCTTCGCACAAGTCTTCAGTCTGGTCTCTGGCTCACCGCTGGCAAGGAAGTGAGTTGGTGGCTGTTTCTGGCGATGGTAATCCTCACCGGGCCCTTGCGCTGTTGAAGCGCATCAGTAAGGCTTTAGGCTGGGACTAGAGTAAGCTCTCCCTCTATATCGACCTCGGATTACCTAGTTCAGGTGCAGGGTCATATCGTGCCAGATCTCTCCACCGTGCGTGGATTCTGAAACTCCGTCCAGCTCAAAACCCTGTTTTTCGTAGAAGCCAATCAATTCCTTCTTGCAGGTGAGAATCACACCGGAGCGACCCTGCTCCCGGGCCTGGTCTATTAGCTGCTCTATCAAGGCGGACGCGTAGCCCCGTCCCCGGTAGACAGGGCGGGTATTGATGCCAAACACCGTCTGGTAGGCGCCGTGACGTGTGTGAGATGCAGGGTTCTGATAGAGGTCATCGAAGATGACGGGGGAATCTGTGACCAGACCGTCGATGAAGGCAACAATTTCACCGTCTGCCTCAAGTACCCAGAAGTGTTCACCAAAGATCTCAAACCTAGCCCGTAAATCGCTCTCGCTGGCGGCTTCTGCTGCCGGGAAGCACTCGGCCTCAATGGCTGCAAGGGTGCGCAGGTCTTCTTTCCGAGCCTGACGGACCTCAATTCGGGCGTCCTTGCGGTGGGTGTCTGCCGCCGCATCAAGTCCGTCCAGGGTCTGCCCGCCAACACCCCAGTCGGTACGCGGCACCTCGTTGAGAATCACCCACACCGAGCTTTCCTTGGCACCCATCACCCGCCCGTAGGCGCGGGTGAGCTCAACAATCAGTTCGGCTTTCTTCTCATCGGACTGAATAGATGCGTACGAGACGTTAATCAGTGGCACGGTGTTCTCCTCGATAGTATGTGCACCCAAGTCTATCGGCCCGGGGCAGGCACATGGGGACCCCCTCAGTACGGGCAGTGCGGCGTTGAAACTCCCGGTACTAGGCTGAGACGTGCTGAGGTGTAGCTGGGCCCGCCGCCGCTCAGTGGTAACTTGACTCTCGGAGTAGCCACTGAGTGGCGTAAGCACTAAGAGAGCTTAGTGGGCCCGTAGGGGGCAGGCGCTGACGCTGGGCGCCAGTAAGGCGTAAGGCGAGCGCTGGGTAAGGGCCATCAGAGGCAGAAGTAAGAATTGTAATTTAGGTTCCCCTGCTCACCACGGCGAGGTGCACTAACCCGCTATTTTGTGGTGGGGCGTCCGTTCCTCCACCACATCTTGTACTCACATCTCTGTAATTTACCGGGCACCCTGGTGCCCGCTCGCGGTAAAACAGAAAAACCCGTTAGACAGCTACAGCCCCTGCCCCTAAAATGGGTAACAGTTGCAAAGACCCGGCTATCACCGGCGAGCAATCTGGAAGAACAGGTTATACCTGCATACCCCCGTATTCGTTGCGACGAGGGGAGTGCGCGGAATAGATGTAACCCCAGTAGAACCAGACGGGTAGGCCCGAAATAGCTGTCATGAAGCGACTGATAACCGTTTCGGTACTGCGCCGGTCACCACCCTAGTGTGATGACCGGCGCAGCCCTACACCTGCTGGCTCCTGCGCTGGCGGTGAGGGCGTATCGAAACGGTTACTTCAGTAAGCAAGGTGGTACCGCGCCACACAACCCACTGCCTCGGCAGTAAAGGTTGATGCAGCGTCCTTGCACCCGAGAAGATTTGTTAATCATCCAACGAACAGGGCGCACCATGACTAACCAGCCTGTCTACCCCAAGGCAAGTGCCACCAACGCTTTCGGCGTTGCTTCTTCACCCAACTTCCCGCACCTCGAAGAAGCTGTGCTGGACTACTGGAAGAAGGACGGCACCTTCCAAGCCTCCATTGACAACCGCAACGCCGGTGAGAACGGTGCTAACGAATTCGTTTTCAATGATGGCCCTCCCTTCGCTAATGGCCTGCCCCACTACGGTCACCTGCTCACCGGCTACGTCAAAGACCTGGTCGCCCGTTACCAGACCCAGCGCGGACATAAGGTAGAGCGCCGCTTCGGATGGGATACCCACGGTCTGCCCGCTGAGCTAGAAGCCATGAAGCAGCTGGGCATGACTGATAAGCAGCAAATCATCGAGATGGGCATCGACAACTTCAACGACGCTGCCCGCGAATCCGTGCTCAAGTACACCAAGGAATGGGAAGAGTACGTTACCCGCCAGGCTCGCTGGGTAGACTTCGAGAACGACTACAAGACTCTGAACGTAGAGTACATGGAGTCGGTTATCTGGGCCTTCAAGCAGCTGCACGATAAGGGCCTGACCTATGAGGGTTTCCGCGTGTTGCCTTACTGCTGGAAAGACGAAACTCCGCTCTCAAACCACGAGCTGCGCATGGACGATGATGTTTATAAGGACCGTCAGGACCCTTCCGTCACCGTAGCCTTTACCATCACCGCCGACAATTCTTTGGCACAGCACAAGGACATCGCAGCCCAGCTAATCGGTGCTGAAGCGCTCGCCTGGACCACCACTCCTTGGACTCTGCCCACCAATGAGGCTCTGGCTGTCGGCCCCGATGTTGAGTACTCGCTGGTCGCCGCCGCCGGTGATTTTGCTGGCCGCAAGTTCCTGATTGCCACCGACCTTCTGGGCTCCTACGCCAAGGACTTGGGCTTCGAAAGCGCTGAAGAAGCAGCCGAGGCTGTTACCGCCACTTTCACTGGCTCTCAGCTAGAGGGCGTCCGCTATGCTCCCCTGTGGGACTACTTCACCGACGCTGAGAAGTTTGGCACTGGTGCAGCCTGGCAGATTGTGGTCGCTGACTATGTCACCACCACCGACGGTACCGGTCTCGTTCACCAGGCACCTGCCTACGGTGAAGATGACCAGAAGGTCTGCGAAGGCTATGGCATTCCCGTCATTCTTTCCATCGACGAGGGTGCTAAGTTCCTGGACTATTTCGCGGATGAGTCCCTGGCTGAGGGCGCACCTCTACGTGAGATCGCCGGTGTGCAGATTTTCGACGCTAACCGCACCATCATCAAGGCCCTCCAGGCAGACGGCACCTTGATCCGCGAAAAGTCCTACGTGCACAGCTACCCCCACTGCTGGCGCTGCCGCACTCCGCTGGTCTATCGTGCTATCACCTCCTGGTACGTGCGCGTCACCGACTTCAAGGGCCGCATGAGCGAGCTCAACGTAGACATCAACTGGATCCCTGAGAACGTGAAGCACGGCCAGTTCGGTAAGTGGGTAGATAACGCCCGCGACTGGTCAATCTCTCGCAATCGCTTCTGGGGCTCACCTATCCCCGTCTGGGTTTCAGATGACCCCAACTACCCCCGCACCGACGTCTACGGCTCCCTGGCTGAGCTAGAAGCCGACTTCGGTCGCCTGCCCCTGAACAAGGACGGCGAGGTGGACCTGCACCGCCCCTACATCGACGAGCTGACCCGCCCCAACCCGTCCGACCCCACCGGCAAATCAACCATGCGCCGCGTTGAGGACGTCCTGGACGTCTGGTTTGACTCAGGTTCCATGCCCTTTGCCCAGTTCCACTACCCCTTTGAAAACAAGGAATGGTTCGAGGCTCACTACCCGGCGGACTTCATCGTGGAGTACATCGGCCAGACCCGCGGCTGGTTCTACACCATGCACATCCTGGCCACCGCCCTCTTTGACCGCACCGCCTTTGAAAATGTGATTGCCCACGGCATCGTGCTGGGCTCGGACGGGCAGAAAATGTCCAAGTCCTTGCGCAACTACCCGGATGTGTCCGAGGTGCTGGATCGCGATGGTTCAGATGCCATGCGCTGGTTCCTGATGTCCTCACCCATCCTGCGCGGTGGCAACCTGATTGTCACCGAACAGGGTATCCGTGAGGGCGTCCGCCAGGTCATGCTGCCCCTGTGGAACGTCTACCACTTCTTTGCCCTTTACACCAACGCTGCTCACGGCGGATCCGGCTACGAGGCAAAGCGTGTTTCTGATGCTGAGCACGTGATGGACCGCTTCATCCTGGGCAAGACCCGCCAGCTGGTTGCAGATATCACCGAGGCCATGGATGCCTACGACGTCTCAGCTGCCTGCGATCTGCTCCGTCAGTACACCGATGCGCTAACCAACTGGTATGTACGTCGCTCCCGCGAGCGCTTCTTCGATGAAGACACCGCGGCTTTTGACGTGCTGTACACCGCTCTTGAAACCTTCGTGCGTCTGGCTGCACCCTTGTTGCCCCTAACTGCTGAGGAAATCTACCGCGGTCTGACCGGTGAGCGTTCGGTGCACCTGACTGACCTGCCCAGCGTTGATGACTTCAAGGATGAATCAGAGCTCATTGCTCTGATGGAGACTACTCGCGGTGTGGCCTCTGCCGGCTCAGCGCTGCGTAAGGCTAACAAGCTGCGCGTGCGTCAGCCCCTAGCCTCCCTGACCGTTGCTGCTGCAGGCGGTAAGGAGCTGGCTGGAACTTTCGAGAGCATCATCGCAGACGAACTGAACATCAAGGCTGTTGAACTGCTGGACGCCGCGGAGGTCAGCCCCGCTGACTTCGGCATCTCCCAGCAGCTCAAGGTCAACGCTCGTGCGGCTGGCCCGCGCCTGGGCAAGCAGGTTCAGGTCGCCATCAAGGCCTCCAAGAACGGGGACTGGCAGGTTCTGGAGGACGGCACCGTAGTAGTTGGTGCCGACAAGATGGCACTGGAACCTGGCGAATACGAGCTCGAGACTGTCGTCGCTGAGACCGAAGAATCAGCAGACCGTGCTGTTTCCGTTCTACCCGGTGGAGGCTTCCTGGTGCTGAACACCGCTCTAACCAATGAGCTGATTGCTGAGGGCACCGCTCGCGATGCTATCCGCGCTATCCAGCAGGAACGTAAGGACAGCGGGCTGAACGTCTCAGACCGCATCGATCTGACCCTTGCCGCTCCGGCAGAGACCCTGGCAGCCGTTAAGGCTCATGAGGCTTTGGTGACCGGTGAAACGCTGGCGCAGAGCGTGACCTACACCGAAGCAGACCAGCTGACCATCACCGTAAAGAAGGCATAATGCCCAACGACAACTTAGATTTTGATTCTGTGCTTGACCAAACCCCCGCCGAAGCCCTCCCTTACCAGACGGACGCCCTCGGTGTGGCAAGGGTCTACGCAGACCTGCTGGCCCGCGCACCCGAAAATAAGTTGGCACCCCGCTTAGATGCCATGCGTCGTGCCGTTGAAATCCTGGGTTCACCTGAAAAGGCAGCCCCGGTTATCCATATCACCGGCACCAACGGAAAAACCTCCACCGCTCGTATGATTGAGCGCCTGCTCATGGCCCACGACATCCGCACCGGGCGGTACACCAGCCCCCACCTCTCCAAGGTCACTGAACGCATCAGCATCGACGGTGAACCGGTTGCTGACACCACCTTTGTTCGGGTTTGGGACGAAATCTCCCCCTACCTGGCCATCGTGGACTCTGAACTGGAGGCAGATGAGCAGCCCCGCATCACCTACTTCGAAGCTGTAACCCTCCTGGCTTTCGCTATCTTCGCCGATGAGCCGGTAGACGTCATCGTCCTAGAGGTCGGTATCGGCGGCAGCTGGGACGCCACCAACGTCGCCGATGCTACCGTCTCGGTCATCACCCCCATCGGGCTGGACCACACCGATATGCTGGGGGAGACCCTGGCAGAAATCGCCGGTGAAAAGTCTGGCATTATCAAGCCCGGTAGCTTCTTGGTCTCCGCAGTTCAGGAGCCAGAAGCCGCCCAAGTTCTGCTCGAAGCAGCCCGGGCCAACAACGCTGACTACCGCTTCGAAGGCGTAGAATTCGGCACCGTCGAACGCACCGCCGGCGTTGGTGGACAACTGCTGACTATCCAGGGCTTAGCGCAACGCTATGAAGGCATCGCTTTACCCCTCTTCGGAGAACACCAGGGGCAGAACGCCGCTGTTGCGCTCGCTGCCGTAGAAGCGTTTTTGGGAGGCGGTGAGAAGGAACTTTCAGAAGATCTGGTCAAGCAGGCCTTCGGAAGTGTCACCTCACCGGGGCGTCTTGAAGTAGTTGCCACTGAACCGGTGGTGGTAGTGGACGCCGCTCATAACCCGCACGGGGTGCGAGCCAGCGCAGCTGCCTTCAAGGAATCCTTTGCCCTCGAAGAGCTGCACCTGGTGGTCGGCATCCTGGGTGAAAAGGACGCCGCCGAAATCTTTAGCGTCCTGCGCCAGGGCTATATTGATACCACCGAATACAGGGTCAAACTACACCTCACTGCCTCGGATTCGCCGCGGGCCATTGCACCGGCAACCCTGCAGGGGCTAGCACTTGATGCAGGCTTTGACGAAGAGGACCTTGAGACTTACGAGAACATTCCCGACGCTGTTTCTGCCGCTCTAACGGCCGCGGCGGACGTCCCCAACCTCAATTCAGCAGTGCTCATCACCGGCTCCATCACGGTCGTCGGCGAAGCCCGCACCCTGCTGGGGCTCTAGGAGAACCATGGCTAAAATGACGCGATCCCAGCGCGAATGGCGCCCCGGGCAAAAGAAACCGGCACGCTCCATCAAGGTCATGTTCACTTCCATGGTGCTCTCCCTTGAAGCCCTGGTAGCTTTCTTCGCCACTCTTGCCATTTTTGGGCACAACTTCAACGAACCTACCAGCACCAGAATCTTGATTTGGGTGCTGGGGCTCTTGCTAGTAGTAGCTTTTATCGTCACCCCTGCTTTCTTGAAGAAGGGTTGGGGCTACACATTTGGCTACGTGCTTCAGGTGCTGCTGCTCCTAGTTGGTTTCGCCCTGCCCTCCATGTTTTTCGTCGGTGCAGCCTTCGCAATCGCCTACTGGTTCGCGGTAACCCGCGGGGCCCGCCTGGACGCCGAAAACGCCGTACGTGCCAAAGAGCAAGCTGAGTGGGAAAAGGCTAATCCCCTCTAATAAAGCAATGCTTCTCACCAGGCAAACCGCCCGGTAAAGTGAGGTAAGACCACCAAACCTTAGAACGGGGACATTAATGACCGAACGCACCCTTATCCTTGTGAAGCCCGATGCGGTTGAGCGCAACCTGACCGGTGCCATCCTGGCTCGCTTTGAAACCAAGGGGTACAAGCTCTTAGCCCTTTCCTCTATGGAGCCCTCCCGTGAAACCCTGGCAGCTCACTATGCTGAGCACGAGGGTAAGCCCTTCTACGAGCCGCTGCTTGAATTCATGTCCTCCGGTCCTATCGTAGCCGCGGTCTTCGAAGGCGAGCGCGTCATTGAGGGTGCCCGCACTATCATGGGCCCCTCAGACCCCACCGTGGCTCCGGCAGGCACCATTCGCGGTGACTTCGGACGTGACTGGGGCGAGAAGGTGCAGAAGAACTTGGTGCACGGTTCTGACTCAGTTGAATCAGCAGAGCGCGAGATTGCTATCTGGTTCGCCTAAAATCAGACATAAAAATGGGGCCCTCACCGATCGGTGAGGGCCCCATTTTTCTTCTTAGAACATGTTGACGATGATGTCGAAGAATCGAATGACAATGATGCCATAAATCAGGATGTAGAGCAGAACGATGGTGAACCAAGACCAGTTGGGGGCAGCTTCGCGCACTGACTGGGGAAGGTTGAAGACACCGGCGCTGATATTGCGGGCGGTTACCTTCACGAAGATAGGAATCTGCATCATCCAGACAATCATGCAGAAAAGGCAAAGAGCATTGATTTGGAAGGTCGTTTGGTACCAGAGCCAGAAGACAAAGGCTAGGGCGAGGCCATGGCCAATGTTCATGGCAATCCAGTACCACCGGCTAAAGCGGGCACCAGAAATCAGTGCCGTGGCGATAGTTATGGTGATGGCGTAGCCGGCAATACCGATGAAGGGATTAGGGAAGCCGAAGAGCTCCGCTTGCTCGGTGCGCATCACCGTGCCGCAGTTGAGCAGGGCGTTGACATCGCAAATAGACTTATGGCCGGCGTCCATAAAAATTTGCAGACGCTCATAGACCAGCATGGAGGCTGCGCCGAAGGCAATAATGCCGCTGATCAGTATAAACCAGCCCAGCCTCCGGTCAGCTGCTGGGTTGGTGTAGCCTGTCTCGAGTGTTTCATTAGCCTCTAGTGAAGACACAAAAAGTCCTTAGGATTGCGAAATTGTTTGTACCCCATAGTACGGGCAAGCAGCTGGCGAGGGGCCCTGCTGCGCTAAAAATTGTGTTTTCTTTAGCAAGTTCACAGAATCAGGTGGGTGCGCTCCCACAATGTTAGTTCAGAGAACTTTCATGCTGAAATAGTTTCTTTGCGGGCGCCCTGATGGCGGTGCTGGTGTGAAAAGGCCCTTGCTGTGAGAGAATGGTAAGCGGCAGCTATCCGCCCGCACGCGGAAGGGCTGCCCAGCGTATTCCCCGAACGAGTTCATGTACCGCCGCAGAGACCTGCGGCGAAGATGGATTCCCGCACAAGACTGGCACGCGACGTGTTGGCTCGGGAGAGATGCGCTGGCCCGGTATTTTCGGTATGGAGCAGAAGCCTACACCCCTACTGAATACTCGCACAGAAGCTCGAGAACACCGGGTAGCAAGGTTTTCGGTGAACCTCCTACACTGTCAGGGGGGATTACCGACGATAAGAACCAGCCCGCGGTGCGGCTAGCGGCACACCGAATTTAAAGGAGAAACTGCAGCACATGACGAGTGAAAATAAAGAGGGTGCTTTGGCCCCTGAAAACGACCATAACCAGCCCGCCCAGGCTGCTCAGCCACATGAGGCTCAGCAGGACCAAACTCAGGCAGATAAGAAGAACACCGAAGAGGCTTCAGCTGAAGAGGGCGTACTCGAGTCCCCCACCGGGGAGACCGCAGCTGAGAAGACCCAGCGTGAGCTACTTGAAGAAGAACTTGCTCAGCTGACCAAAGCTGCCAGCACCTCATCCCTGCTTTTTCATGCTCCTGACATTGATGAGATTCTTGAAAAGGCGCGTGCTGAGCGTGAAGCTCGCCGCGCAGCAGAGGAAGCTGCACGACGCGAACGCCGTCTGGCAGATCTTGACCCTGAAATTACCTCCCACCGCCGCCGCCGTCGCCGCCGCGGCGATGCTGACCTAGAGTTTGAGGGAGGCACTGAAGATGACCCTGAAGATACCGTCGTTAAGGTGCGCGCCCCACGCCTGTCTGATTCTCACAGCTCTAACCGGGTGACCGGGGTGCGCGGCTCAACCCGCCTGGAGGCCAAGCGTCTGCGCCGCCGCGAAACCCGCGCTACCGGCCGCCGCCGCCAGGTCATTACCGAGGCAGAGTTTTTGGCGCGCCGTGAATCCGTTGACCGCCAGATGCTGGTGCGCCAAAAGGATGATCGCATCCAGATTGGTGTGCTTGAAGACGGTGTTCTGGCTGAGCACTTTGTTTCTAAGACTCAGCAAGATTCGCTGATTGGCAACGTTTACCTGGGTAAGGTTCAGAACGTTCTGCCCTCCATGGAAGCTGCCTTTATTGATATTGGCCGTGGCCGCAACGCGGTGCTCTACGCAGGCGAGGTTAATTGGGATGCCACCGGCCTGGACGGTGCACCCCGCAAGATTGAAAATGCACTGAAGGCCGGAGATTCTGTGCTGGTTCAGGTCACTAAAGACCCCATCGGACATAAGGGCGCCCGACTGACCAGCCAGGTCTCCCTGCCTGGGCGCTACCTGGTGTACGTACCCGGTGGTTCCATGACCGGTATCTCCCGCAAGCTGCCCGATGTGGAGCGTACCCGTCTCAAGCGCATCCTGAAGGACCGCCTACCCGAGGACGCCGGCGTTATCGTACGCACTGCAGCCGAAGGCGCCAGCGAAGAAGAGCTGACCAACGATATCAACCGACTGCGTGTTCAGTGGGATGAAATCAAGGAAAAGAGCGAGAGCCGCAAGGTTCTTGCCCCCGAGATGCTTTACCAGGAACCCGACCTGACCATCAAAACCGTGCGCGATGTCTTCAACGAAGACTTCACCTCCATGGTCGTTCAGGGGCAGGACGCCTGGGACTCAATTGAAGCCTACGTCACCTATGTGGCTCCTGACTTGGTAGATCGACTCAAGCAGTGGGAGGAGGACGATGACCTCTTTGAGCATTACCGCATTGAAGAGCAGCTGCAGAAGGCCCTAGACCGCAAGGTTTACCTGCCTTCAGGCGGCTCACTGGTCATTGACCGTACCGAAGCGATGACCGTAGTGGATGTCAACACCGGCAAGTTCACCGGTAGCGGCGGCAACCTTGAAGAAACTGTCACCAAGAACAACCTAGAAGCTGCTGAAGAAATCGTGCGCCAGCTGCGCCTGCGCGATATCGGTGGCATCATTGTGGTTGACTTCATCGACATGGTCTTGGAATCAAACCGCGAATTGGTTTTGCGTCGCCTGGTTGAATGCCTGGGCCGTGACCGTACCAAGCATCAGGTTGCTGAAGTGACCTCTTTGGGCCTGGTGCAGATGACCCGTAAGCGTATGGGTACCGGTTTGCTTGAGGTCTTCTCTGAACCCTGTGAGCATTGTGCTGGCCGAGGTCTTTTGGTGCAGAATCAGCCCCTTGAAGGTCGTACCGGTGGCGCCTCTGACTTCATCCACCGTGCTGACCGCGATGATCGTAAGCGTTACCGTCACGAGAAAGCTGTTGCTCACCACGATGTGGTACATGAGGTTGAGGGTGATGATGACCCCAAGAGCGAAGCCCGCCGGGCGGCTCTTGCTAACATCGTTGCTGCCACCCAGCACAGCGAAGAGGGTGATGATGCCGAGTCGCGCTCAGCCCGCAAGCGTAAGCGCCGCAAGCGCAACCGCCGCGCTGACTCACATCAGGTTGAGGCTCAGAACAGTGAACAGACCCTCAGCATCGGTGATGAGGTCATTGAACTACCTGTTGCTGACCGCGATGATTCCGCCGAAGAAACTTCGGGGGAGCAGGGAGCGTTCACCCTCGAATCTCTAGCCGCCGTCTTTGAACAGGGCGACGACGAACAGACCGTCGGTGAGTCACGCGGTAATCGCCGGGGCGATGGTCAGCGCGGTGCTAAGAAGCCGCGCCGTGAGCGCACCCGCAACCGCGCTGACATTTCTGCGGATGATTTTGGTGCTAACTCAGATGCGTCAGTAGATGTTGACCCTGAAGCTGACTCACGTTTCACCCAGAACTCCAACCGTCTGGAAGCAATCCGTGCCGGCGAAGCTCGTGCGCGCGCTTCGCAGAAGGCTGGGCGTGAGTACGACCGCGGTGATGATGAGAACGGCGAACAGCGAGATTCCCGCGGTGGCCGCGAGGATCGTTCTCACCGCAATGATCGCTCTACCCGTGGGGATCGCAATGAGCGTTCTTCCGGTTCTCGCGGTGAGCGCCACCCCCGCCGTGCATCCTCCGGTTCAGGCCTTAAGTACGTGGCACCAGTTGAAATGGAAACTAGCCCTGCTCTCACCGGTGTAGCAACCCCGGGCAAGAAGGCTGAGGCTCCTGCAGTTGCTGAAACTCCGGCAGCCCAGGAACAGGCTCCCGTTGTTACCAGTGCTCCTAAGAAGCGCCGTTCACGCCGAGCTGTGAGCTCGGGTGCCGGTTCTACCGAGGTGCGCACTGAAGAAGTAGCTGCGGCAACCGGTAGCTCTGTGACCGCTTCGGTGACTGACGTTGCTCAGAAGGCAGCGACCACCGAGGATGCACCGGTCATGTTGGGTGTGGGCGTGTCGGCGGCTGATATCAAGCGCGATGGCAAATAAGCCCTCTTCGATAGGCTAAAGCTCTAGGGCGGCACTCCGGCGAAAACCGGGGTGCCGCCCTCTAATATGTGCCCAACATATGGGGAAGGGTATGAGCGATAACACGCCGTTTGACTGGGAATTAACTAGGCTCATTGCTTGCCCCCAGAGCTAAGAACCCCGTACAGTAGATGGTCGGTGCTGTTTTCACAAGCAAACGTTAGCGTGAGAACAGTGGAATATTTTGAAAAAGGTATTCAGCCGCGACGTAAAAATAGGTTCGCCTCAAAAACTTATTCGGCAAACGATGGGGGACCATTCCCGCGTTTAGTCGCCGGGTCAGAAACACGCCCACCTTCGGGTAGAGCCCGGCACCTGTTTTTACACACTGTTAAAAAAGACGTCAAGAGAAGTGAGTTCCCAAGTGGCATACGCAATTGTTCGCGCTGGCGGCCGCCAGGAAAAGGTCTCCGTCGGAGATCTCGTTACCCTTGACCGCGTCGCTGGTGAGGCAGGAAGCACTATTCAGCTTCCCGTTCTCATGCTGGTAGACGGGGACAAGGTCACCGTAGATGCAAAGACCCTGGCTTCGGCCAAGGTTACCGCTGAAAAAATCGAGGACCTCCGTGGCCCCAAGATCGTTATTCAGAAGTACAAGAACAAGACCGGTTACAAGAAGCGTCAGGGCTTCCGTGCCGAACTTACCACCGTCAAGATCACTGCGATCAACGCGTAAGTTCCCGTAGACTAGTTCTAAATCACAACCGATTTCTTCTACATAAGGTAGGCATCAATGGCACATAAGAAGGGCGCAAGCTCCACCCGCAACGGCCGTGACTCAAACCCCCAGTACCTCGGTGTTAAGCGCTACGGCGGTCAGACCGTCAACGCAGGCGAAATCCTCGTCCGCCAGCGTGGCACCCACTTCCACCCCGGCAACAACGTAGGCCGCGGTGGGGATGACACCCTGTTCGCTCTTGCAGCAGGTCAGGTCGAATTTGGTACCCGTAAGGGCCGCAAGGTTGTTAATATCCTTGCAGCAGCTGAGTAAGTTTTTATAAACTCACGCATTTGAGAGGGCACCCGCGTTTAGGCGCGGGTGCCCTCCCTTTTATTCCCCGCTCGGTCAGTCATCACAGATACGTAGTGAGTGTCTGCCTGTAGAATGGGGAACCAGATCTTATTTATTTCTCTAAGGAGCTTTTGTGGCTGATTTTGTTGACCGGGTTGTGCTTCATGTGACCGGTGGGCACGGTGGGCACGGCTGTGTGTCGGTTCGCCGTGAAAAGTTCAAACCCCTGGGTGGTCCCAATGGTGGCAACGGCGGTAAGGGCGGCGACGTCATCTTGCGCGTAGACGGGCAGACTACCACCCTGCTGGAATACCATCACAGCCCCCACCAGCACGCCACTAACGGCGATGTTGGCCGCGGCGACATGTCTCACGGCTTCAATGCCCCCGATCTTATTCTGCCGGTGCCGCAGGGCACCGTTGTGAAGGATAAGCAGGGCAACGTCCTTGCTGACCTGGTGCGTATCGGTGATGAATACGTAGCTGCTGAGGGCGGGATCGGCGGTAAGGGTAACGCTGCCCTGGCATCCACCAAGCGCAAGGCTCCCGGCTTCGCTCTGCTCGGCATTCCTGGCGATGAAAACGATGTGGTGCTTGAGCTCAAATCCATCGCGGATGTCGCGCTGGTGGGGTACCCTTCCGCCGGTAAGTCCTCTCTGATTGCGGCTATTTCAGCAGCCCGGCCCAAGATTGCTGACTACCCCTTCACCACCCTCATCCCTAACCTGGGTGTTATTCAGGCAGGCGATACCCGCTACACCGTGGCCGATGTCCCCGGTTTGATTGAGGGCGCATCTGAGGGTAAGGGTCTGGGCCATCGCTTCTTGCGCCACGTGGAGCGCTCTAGCGCCCTGGTGCACGTCATTGACTGCGCCACCCTTGAACCCAACCGCGACCCCATCTCTGATTTTGATGTGATTCGTGGCGAGCTAGAGAACTACGAGGTAGACCCCACCGCCGGTGTCACCGTGCCCCTTAACGAGCGTCCGCAGCTAATCGTGCTGAATAAGATTGATGTTCCCGAAGCACGCGAATTGGCGGAATTCGTCAAGCCCATGTTTGAAGAACGCGGCTTCAGGGTCTTTGAGGTGTCAACGGCTTCCCATGAGGGTCTCAAGCAGCTGACCTTTGCTATGGCTCAGATTGTTGAAGAGGACCGCAAGGCCCAGCGCAAGGCACGCAAGAACACTGTTGTTGCTGAGGACACTGTGGTGGTTAAGCCTAAGGGCTTCCGTTCCAAAAAGAAGCAGGAATTCATCATCCGCAAGGAAGAGCGTAACCTTGAGCCGCTCTTCCGCGTTATTGGTGAAAAGCCCGAACGCTGGATCAAGCAGACTGACTTCAACAACGATGAAGCGGTGGGCTACCTGGCGGACCGCCTTAACCGCCTGGGCGTTGAAGACCAGCTCTTCAAGGCTGGCGCTATCGCCGGCGATGCCGTCGTCATCGGCGAAGAGACTGACGCTGTGGTCTTCGACTGGGAACCCACCATGGTGGGTGGTGCCGAGTTGCTCTCAAGCCCCCGCGGTACCGATGTGCGCCTGGAAGAGCTGATTCGCCCAACCCGTGCTCAGCGTAAGGCGGAGTTCCACGAGCGTATGGACGCTAAGGCTGAAGCTCGCGCAGAGCTTGAAGCTGAGCGTGTTGCCGGTATCTGGACCGAATCAGTGGAAGAGATGAAAGCTAGCCGTCAGTCCAAAGCTAAGGCAGAAAAGAAAGCTGAAACCGAGACAGAGTAAAATCTATCCCGAGATTTGAGCGTCTCATTGCCGCCCATCGGTTGATACCGGTAGGCGGCAATGTTGTATATTCGAAGGGTTGTTGCGGAAGAGCATAGGAAGAGAAAACAGTGGATATTAAAACCGCTTTCCAGGCCAGCGCTGAAGGGCGGGGCAAGCACCGCCGTAGCCCCATTCTTGAGCGTGCTGATATGCCCAAGGCCAGGCGTATCGTAGTTAAGGTGGGCTCTTCGTCTCTGACCTCCATAGAGAATTCACTCGATGAACTAGCAATTGCCACGATTTCTGATGTGCTGGCCAAGAAGAAGCGCGAGCACCCCAGTATTGAGCTGGTTTTTGTATCTTCTGGCGCCATTGCTGCCGGCCTGGCGCCGCTGGGTCTTTCCCGGCGTCCCAAGGATTTAGCAACGCAGCAGGCTGCTGCCTCGGTGGGGCAGTCCCTCTTGATGAGCCGCTATACCGATATATTCAGCAGGTACGGGGTGACGGTATCCCAGGTACTACTAACCGCTGAGGATTTGATGGCGCGCGACCGCTACCAAAACGCCCACCGACAGCTAGAGCGTCTTCTCGATTTGGGTGTGATGCCGATTATCAATGAAAACGATGCGGTAGCAACCCGCGAAATTCGCTTTGGCGATAACGATAGAATTGCTGCCCTGGTCGCCCACACGGTCAAAGCAGATGCGCTGGTGCTACTTTCAGATGTGGACGCTCTCTACACCCGCCACCCCAACGACGGAGGAGAGCGGGTCAACTCAGTACGAGGGGAAGAAGACCTCGCCGGTATGGCTATTGGCTCGGTGGGTAGTGCTGGGGTTGGTTCAGGCGGTATGGTCACCAAGGTGAAAGCTGCCCAGGTGGCAGCGTCCTCGGGCATCCCGGCTCTGGTAACCAGCGCACCGAATGCTCGGGCCGCTTTTGCTGGGGAGGACGTAGGAACCTGGTTTTATTCGACCGGCGACCGCTCAACGGTTCAGAGTCTCTGGCTACAGCACCTGGCAGATATTGAAGGGACCATCGCGGTGGACGCCGGAGCGGCAGCTGCCCTGCGCCGCCGCCGCTCCCTGCTAGCAGCGGGTGTCACCGGTGTTGAGGGTAACTTCGAGGGCGGTGGTGCTATCGCGATTACCGATGAACAGGGCACTGTTATTGCCCATGCGCTCAGCTCTTATAGTGCGGGGGAGACCGCCCAAATGATTGGCCGCCACACCACCCAAATTCAGTTAGCTATGGGGGAGACCTATGACGGCATTGTGGCTCACGCCGACAACATTGTGGTGTTGCCTTAACCAGCTGCTAGGTGCTGCAGGTAACATGGTGTAAAACAGTCCCCAGGAAAGAAGGTTACCGTGGCAGAACAACTTGAGGTCAACGAAAAAACCATGCAGAGCGTGGTGCATATGGCAGAGGACGCCCGCGTGGCTTCTTTGAAGTTAGCCCGTGCAGATAGCAATTGGAAGAACCGAGCCCTTGAAGCCGTGGCCGTCTCGCTGGAGAAGCACGCGGCAATTATTACCGAACAGAATGCTCTGGATCTTGAACGCGAGCATGAGGCGGGCATGAGCCCTGCGATGTTGGACCGCCTGGCTTTGAACGAGCACCGGGTGGGCGAGCTAGCCGGTGCTCTGCGTGCACTGATTGGTCTGCCTGACCCGGTGGGTGAAGTGATGCGTGGCTCCACCTTGCCCAACGGTTTACGCATGCAACAGGTGCGGGTACCTCTGGGCGTCATCGGAGCTATTTACGAGGCGCGCCCAAATGTCACCGTCGATATTGCTGGGCTTGCTATTAAATCCGGGAACGCTGTGCTGCTGCGCGGTGGCAGCGCCGCTGAGAAAACCAACCAGGTCATTGTTCGCATTATTCGTGATGCTCTCTACGCCACCGGTCTGCCCATTGACTCCGTGCAGTCGGTAGATGAATTTGGGCGGGAAGGCGCCAACGCTCTCATGCTTGCTGCCGGTAAGATTGACGTTCTCATTCCCCGAGGGGGCCGCAGTCTGATTCAGTCAGTGGTGCGAAACTCCCGCGTACCTGTCATTGAAACCGGTGAGGGCAACTGCCATATCTTTGTTGACGAGAGCGCAGATGAGAAGATGGCCGTTGAGATCCTTCTCAACGCTAAAACTCAGCGCCCCGGCACCTGTAACACCGTTGAAACCCTGCTTCTAGCAAAGGGAGCTAAGGCCGCCCCCGCCGTCCTCACAGCCCTTTCCCGTGCCGGTGTCACCCTGCACGTTGATGCTGACACCCGAGAAATACTGCCCGAAGGTGTAGAGGCTGTGGACGCTACCGAAGAGGACTGGAGCGCCGAATACGGCTCACTCGATCTTGCCGTCAAAACGGTAGCTGGCCTTCCAGATGCACGCCGCCACATTCGCACTTACTCCACCGGTCACTCAGAAGCCATTATCACCAACGACCTTGTCAACGCTGAGACCTTTGTGCGCGATGTCGATTCAGCGGCCGTCTATGTAAATGCCTCTACCCGTTTTACGGATGGCGGGCAGTTCGGTTTAGGCGCAGAGGTGGGGATCTCCACCCAGAAGTTGCACGCTCGGGGGCCTATGGGCCTCGAACAGCTCACCACCTCTAAATGGATTGTGCGCGGCGACGGGCACACCCGCTCCTAGAGCGCATACCAGCTAAAAAATTACGCTACCGGTGGGGCGCAACTACGCAAAAACCAAGCCCAACCGGTAGCATTAGATAAAACCCATACTGGCCCACCACCGGTGTGCCCACACACTGCACACCGATTGAAAGGTGCACACATGTTTGATACCCTCCTTGCCGCAGGTGCCACCGTCCTTGCCTCAGAAGAGACCGGCGCGCACCAGCTTGAACTGTACGGTATTCCCACCTACTGGTTCGCTATTTTCGGTTTCATGTTCTTCGGCATCCTTATGTTCATCACCATCTCTTTCTCAGGCCGTGGCGTAATACGCGCCGAGCACGCCGCTGGTCACCTCTCCGCTGAGGAAGAAGCAGCAATGCTTGATTACAAGAACAAGCACGGCCGCCACTAGGCAAATAATCTTTATAACTGTCGGCGCGAGTGCCGGAAAATCTTCCGGCGCTCGCGCCGCTGTTGTACCACCTACTCGGCAGGAGACCTGTGAACGCTACAACGTTCGATGACCAAGTGAACCTTGGCATCCCCCAAAGAACCCCGGGAAGAACCCGTCTGGGGGTGATGGGTGGAACCTTTGACCCCATCCACCACGGGCACCTGGTTGCTGCCAGTGAGGTGGCTGCCTATCTTGATTTGGATGAGGTAGTTTTTGTCCCCACTGGGCAGCCCTGGCAAAAGGCCGATAAAGAGGTGACAGACCCCGAGCACCGCTACCTCATGACGGTGATCGCTACCGCTTCCAACCCTCGCTTTACCGTGAGCCGCGTGGATATTGACCGTGAAGGGCCCACCTACACTATCGATACGCTCACCGACTTGCACGAGCTACGCCCCAACGCCGATCTCTTCTTCATCACCGGTGCTGACGCTCTAGGGCAGATGATGACCTGGAAGGACGCCGAGAAGATGTGGGACCTTGCCTACTTCATCGGTGTGACCCGCCCCGGGCATGAACTGACTATCCCCGGGCCTGCTGAGGGACGAGTGGCCCTCCTGGAAATCCCCGCTATGGCAATTTCATCAACGGGCATTAGAGACCGTGCCCGCGATAAAATGCCGGTCTGGTACCTGGTGCCTGACGGTGTGGTGCAATATATCAACAAGTACGAGCTATACAGCGCTGACGATGCGGCCGCCGGGGCAGGTAGCTACAACGAAGGTCTGCCACCAGTAGCTTAGAACCTGCCACACCTTCGGTGCACAGCGTTCCTGGCTAGAGCGTTTCTGGCTGTCTTGCTACCATGAAGATAAGTGTTAGTTACGCTCTCGACCACTGAGGACCCCCTTGAGTAAATCACCTGCTGAATCAGCAGAAGGACCAGCTGCTAAAAACAGCACCACCTACCTCACCGAGCCTTTGATCACGGAGGATGGGCTTACTATACCCCCTCCGGCCAGGCCCATGGGCCCGCGTCGTTTGGCTCGTTACTATGAGGAGGTGGCTGATTACCTGCGCGCCGTAGAGCGCGGGGATGACCCCTTACCCGCTGCACCTATGTTCATGAGTGGGCAGGCGCCATCCCCGCAGTCTCACCGTGCCGGTTACCTCGATCAGCTAGCGAGCCTGGGTTCTATTGACCAAAAGGTCACCTCAGATGAACCCGAGCTGGATTTTGAACAGACTCAAGCAACCGTGCTGGAGGACCCCCTGACCCAGATTGGGCAGCAGATATACGCAGGTGATGCGCCGGTTGAAACAATGGGTGCTTATCCTTCAGCTGATTACGCCTCACCCACCGGCGACTTCTTGGGGGATTCAGCATTTGTTCCCGATGAGCTACCGGGGGAGGGCACGGCAGAGGTTCAATCTGAGCTTCCTAATGAAACCCCAGCTGATACTCAGGTGGAGCTACCAGAGCTTAGCCTCCCATCGCCCGTTCGCGCTGTGGACGCTCAGGGCCTTGATTTAACGGAGTTAGACGAGACACTGCCCGCAGGGCTTTCCGGTGATGTGACTGAACCGGCTACCGTCAACAGTTCCGAACAGGTTGACCGTGCGGTAGACTCTGAGAGTTCTGATGAAACCGAAGAACCCCTCATGGGCGATCATTCATCAGAGGTAATGACTGAAGAAAGCGGTGAAGAATTCACCGCGCAACCTACCGACCGAGAGGTGGAGGTTGCCAATCAAGAAGAGACCATCGATACGACTGACGAAACAAGCCAGTCCACCGATATTGAGGTTGCCTCAGAGCAAGCTGATCAACCAGCCGCTCAGAGCGGGGCGATGGCGTCAATTATTGGCATTGTGGTGCTTGTGGCGCTATTGCTGATTGTATGGTTCTTCTTTTTTCAATAAGTTTTAGATAGACCCCAAAAAGTTTGGGGTGCTACGTGCTCGGAAAGGGCGAAATGACTGCTGCTGCAGAGTCTATTGAAGCGCTAAAGGTGGCCGCACGCGCTGCGGACGATATGCAGGGAACCAACCTGCTAGCTGTTGATGCTTCTGACATCATGGGTTTGATTGACGGGTTCCTCGTTGTCTCAGCCCACAACGAACGACTGGTCAACGCGATTGTTGATGGGGTTGAAGATAAGCTCCGCGAAGAGTTGGGCATCAAGCCCCTGCGCCGCGAAGGTCGCGCTGAGGGCCGCTGGGTTCTGCTGGACTTCGGTGACATCGTGGTGCACGTTCAGCACGAAGAGGACCGCGCTTTCTACGCCCTGGACCGCCTGTGGGGCGAAGCTCCCCGCATTGAGCTGGGCTTGGACTCAGAGGTTGGTGCAGTGGATATTGCTGGCGCTGAAGCTGACTACCAGACCATCACTCCCGCAGAGGATTTGATGAACCAGCGCGAGGACGACTAGTACCTCCGCCAAGGTTTGCCTTAAAGCATTTACCACCGGACGTCGCGCACCCTATTTGGTGCGCGGCGTCCGGCTTTCTGCAGATCAAAATGGGGGGCAGAAAAAAGTAGAAGAATTTTGAAAAATAGGGTCCCCCGATTTGCGCGCCGTTCAAACATCTGGGTACACTAGATGAGTCGCCACGGCGGCAAACAAAAGAATATGGGGATATGGCGCAGCTGGTAGCGCACTTGCATGGCATGCAAGGGGTCAGGGGTTCGAGTCCCCTTATCTCCACAGAGCAAACGCCCTCACCGTAACGGTGAGGGCGTTTTTTGTTTAAGCTGAGTTTCTTATGAATCAGGTGCCTAAGCTTTAGCTGCGTAGATTCTGAAGCAGCGCTGGGTGACGGCGATGGGCGCTGAGTCCAACCGCAAGAGTCTATCTGCATACGCATCTACGGTGAAATCCTCAGGGACGTCCCAAGGCACCAACCCCAGATAGGTTACGAGCGCTTCTGCGTCCTTGAAGGTCATACGGCCCGACCAGTCCTCAACCGTCGTAATCTCCAGACCTGCTACCTCTAGATCTGAGCAATAGTTTTCTGCGGTGACGTGAGGGTACTGGGGCTCGCTGCCAAACCAGTCCTGAAATTCTGGGACCTCAAGGCCGTGCACTTGCTGGGTGAGAAAATGCCCACCGGGTTTGAGGATACAAGAAGTTTCCACACGCTAAGTTTTTAGAATTTTCTTTGATGCTACCGAAGTCTCTTTCCTCACGATAGGCTTCACTAAGAACTACTGTAAGGAAGCAGATGTTTACTTTTGAACGTATTGACCCCGTAGCTGAAGCGCAAGAGCTCATCAACTTCATGACAGCCCAGCCTTGGCCCTATCACGTGAACCCTCATCCAACGGCGGAAGACATTAGAGAAGCTATCGAGGCAGGGGCTTACCGGGATGACGAGAACGACTCCTACTGGATTCTGCACCGGACGCTGGGGCGGGTTGGTTTTGTGCGTCTTGAAGACTTAGAAGACCCAACACCGCTTTTTGACCTGCGGCTAGCCGAGGAGCATCGCGGTAAGGGCTTCGGCAAAGACCTACTGTTATCGATCACCATCTGGTTATTTGAGAATAACCCCCAATTTGCTCGCTTTGAAGGGCAGACCCGGGAGGATAACCTGCCGATGCGGAAAACTTTTGTTCGAGCTGGTTGGGTTAAAGAAGCCCATTACCGGGAAGCCTGGCCTGTGGCAGGCGGCGGAGCTGTTGCATCGGTTGCCTACGCAATCTTGCGCCGCGACTGGGAAACGGGAGTTACCACCCCTGTTCCCTGGGACGACGATCCCCAGTAAACCTGGTTGCTGCGAACCTTAGTCTCTAGAGCATTGGTTCTTTGAACGGACATTTTTACTATGAGCTACGTGGTTGTATGACATAGTTGGGGTGAGTCCCGTTGCTCAGGCGAGCACGATAAGTTATCACGGAGGGCGCCATGCCGGCTTTAGCATTTCCTCACCCCACCGAAATTCTTGGGGGAAGGTATGTAACCCTTGAGCCTCTATCCCTTGATGGGTTGTATGCGGTTGCGCCTAAGCTGTGCGTACCGGAGGTCTTTGCCGGTGGGCACGCCGGGGGTATCGCTGCTCTGCCAGCCTCGCCCGAAGAGTACGTAAGGTTCTTTGTGGATTATTGCCCCTGGTTGAAAGGTGGGCGGAGCTACCTGGTGCGGTATGAGGGGGAGCTGGTCGGCACCACGTCCTTCTATAAGCTCAACCCAGCTACCGAGAGTCTGGCCATCGGCTATACCGCCTATGCGCCGGAGGTCTGGGGCAGCACAGTCAACCCTGACACTAAATACACCCTGCTCTCCTGGGCCTTCGAACACGGGTTTTCGAGGGTTGAATTTGAGGTGGCGGGAATCAACTCCCGGTCAGCTGCAGCCGTCAGTAAGTTGGGGGCAGCTCTTGAGGGGGAGCTGCGCCGCAACAGAAGGATGGCGGATGGCAGCTGGGATAGCACCCTCATCTTCAGCATCCTGACCGACGAATGGCCCCAGGTAAAAGCGGGACTACTCAGCCGCCTTGGCGCCTGAGTTCATCTAGAAAGCTATCAACACGCATTATTGATGATGCGTTCAGAGGCTCTTTGGGCTTCAATAGTTAGTTCTTCCTCTGACCATCCATGTAGATAGGCAAATGCGACAGCCTGGAGCGGGTGAGACCGACGCAGAATTTCAGCACGGTCAGCTAACTCTGGGTTGGCTAGCTGGGGGAGAAGCTGCCACCCATGCCAGTTAGCCAGGCTGGCCACATCAACAGCCGGGTCAGATACCGATGCTAAATCCCAGTCGAGGATCGCTGTCACCTGGTCACCCTCGAAAAGCATATTAGAGCCAGCTTAATCGCCGTGGGTGAAGCCTAGATCAGCTGGTGTGAGCCTGGCTTCCTGGTTTTCAAGCTGATGAATAATCTCCAAAGCTGGTTCCTGTGCGACGGCGTCCAACAAAGGCACTATCTTGTGCAAAACATCCAACCGCTGACGACCCCCGCAGAAGACGTAAGGTTCAGCAAGAAAATTTGTGAGTCCGCTGATATCAACCTCCTGGATTTCATCCAGTACAGCTTTCAGCGCCTTGGGGTTACCCGACCCAGCAGCATGTGGGCTACCCGTAAGCCGGTGAGTGGGAACTGCGACAATGCCACCCTCATCTAGAATCTCTGCTGCTGAGCGCGGTACCTGAAAGGAGAACTCCGGCAACTCATCGACAAGACGTTGAGTCCGCTTTAGTTCCCTTGCCGCTATCTCGTCACGAGCTATACGTATGGCTAGATCAGGCGTCAGTACAACCACTGAACTGGTGCCTGTTTCAACAATTTCTTGTACCTTCTGCCCAGGGGCAACCGCATCAACAAGGTCTAAAATCTGATGGCGAGCCAAATTCAGCTGCTTAAATTGTGGCATCTAAAACCTACTCTGCCTGATGACTCCTACAGAACTTCAGTATATGTAGCCTTAGTAGCTACGACCATAAAACTAAGCAGCACGGTAACCCATCACGCAGGTGAGCGGACCTTCCGAGCCCTGACTTTTCTTGACCGCTTCTAGTGCCCGGCCAGCACCATAATGGCTGCTACCAGGATGAAGAGGGAACCAAAGACCAGGTTGAGCGCTCGCTGTCCACGCACCGAGTGAGAGAGCCGGGTGAGCGATTTTGCCACCACCGCAAAACCGCCCCACATAACCACGATGTCAATAACAATCATGGTGGAAGCCAGCAGCAGGTACTGGGGTAGCTGCGGCTGATCCGGGCGAATGAACTGCGGCATGAAAGCCAGAATAAAAACAATAGCCTTAGGGTTAGACATGTTGACCCAAAAGCCGCGGTTCACCAGTGAAAGCGGCGAACCGGGACGTTTGGGAGCCTTTCTACCCGCACCCTCAACCCGCGCGGATTCGGCATCCCGAGCTGGCTTCACTTTTGCCAGCATCATACGAATACCCAGGTAAACCAGATAAGCCGCGCCGCCGTACCGTATGACGTCAAAAAGGATGGGCGACTGAGCAACGATGACCCCCAACCCGGCAGCCACAATAGCGATCTGCGTCAGTAACGCTAGCTGTTGCCCCAGCACCGTAAAGAATGAACGCCTCCAGCCATAGAGCAGGGAGGTTGTCATGGTGTTCACCGCACCGGCGCCAGGCGTCAAACTGATAATAAGACAGGCAGCCACGAGAGAAAGCCAGAGGGTTAGGGTCATAGACAACCATCCTAGGGTTGGTGTAGCCGTAGCGGAAATATGCTGACCAGCTACTGAGAATACAGCTGGTGGTTATTGCTCCCCCGATAGCAAGAACCCGGCGCCACATCGGGCGCCGGGTTCTGACCATTGAGGGCAATGAGACCCAGAGGCTAGTTCTTGGGGATGGGCGGGCCCAACCACAGCAGGGTCAGGTAGAGAGCCACCACAAAAGCAAGCAACAAAATAATTGCCAGTAGAGGGTTACGAAGCACCCAAGTCTGAACCTTTTCTACCAGGGTGCGCGGTGCCTGACCGCCGGGGGCAAGACGCCACCCGCCGTCCAAAAGGCCGCGCTTCTTAAGAAAAATTTCATAGGGCACGGTTGCAAAAGGCACAATGGCTAGCAGTACGCCCATAATGCCTAGAGCAGGCTTCCATTTCTGATTAACCCAGACGAAGACAGTGGCGGTGGCGTAGCTTAGAAAAATGAAGCCGTGCAGACCGCCGGCAAGAGAAACGAAATCAGCAAGACCAATCGCCCTGCTAACAATAGCGGCGATCAGACCAGCCCAGGTAACCATCTCGGCAGCTGCGAAGAAACCAAAGAGCTGGTGCGGGGTGGGTGACGATGAAGGGGACATAGCTCCGTCCGGGGTAGAAAACCGTTGCACCACCACTGTACCGGCTCACCCTCAACACATACCAACCCCATCAGCGCTTACTTTGGTGCTCTGAGCCTGGAGCAGGGCACCACCATAGTTCTTACCCGGAAGGATACAGCGTGGTGTTCCTGCTGGAATAAAGTAGGGCCCCGACTAGTTATTCACCCTAGAAACTTTACCTAGAAAGAAAAGTGTTTCCATGAAGATTGAAATCTGGTCCGACATTGTTTGCCCCTTCTGCCTCATTGGCAAACGCCACCTCGAACTTGCCCTCGAGCAATTCGAACACCGCGATGCTGTTGAGATTATCTGGCGTTCCTTCGAACTAGACCCAACCGCGCCAGCAACAGCCGAGGGGACGCTAGCTGAAGCCATCGCCCGCAAGTACGGTATTAGCCTGGAGCAGTCAGAAGCATCCCAACGAGATATCGCCGCCCGAGCCCAAGCCGTCGGACTGACCTTCAACTGGCAAAAAGCCCAGTACGGAAACACCTTTGACGCCCACCGCATGATCCATCTTGCGGCTGCTCACGGAAAAGCCAGTGAAGCCCAACAAGCCTTCAAGACCGCCTACTTTACCGACGGCAAATCAGTAGCTGACCCCGCCACCATCCGCGAGATCGCCCTCGAGTTAGGGCTGCCTGCACCTGAGGTAGAAGAAGTTCTCACCACCGACCTTTACGCAGATGCCGTGCGCACTGACGAAAACCAAGCCCGCACCTACGGCATCAGCGGTGTCCCCTTCTTCCTCATTGAAGGGAAGTGGGCCATCAACGGCGCCCAGCCCGTTGACTTCATTCTCGGTGGACTACGCCAGGTCTGGGAGCAACTACACCCCGCAGAACCCAAGCCCACGCTACTCACCGTCCCCGGAGCAGAAGGCGGAGCAAGCTGTGGCCCCGACGGTTGCTAATAGCCCTCCGTCAACACACGCCATCTGCACCCAGCCCCCTCTAAACTTAGAGCCATGGATACCAAAGAACTGCTCGCCCGCAGGCTCATCGCCCAAGCGCTCGCACCTACCGACGCGCGTCCTGCACCGACGACCCTGGCCGAGGCAGCCCGCTATATGGTGGCAACTCAGGGGCAGAACTATGCTGGTGGGCTAACCGGCCTTGCTATCCGTGCCGGGCAGGACGCAGCTCCGACCGGTAAGAACACCAGCGAACTGGACGCCGCCATGGCAGACTACGAGGTCATTAGAACCTGGTCTCAGCGCGGTACCCTGCACTTTCTGCATCGCGATGATCTTTGGGTAGCGTTGCTCTGCGGTCACCGCTCAGTTGCAGGAAATATCGATAGGCTCGCAACAGCCTCCGGTATTACCACCGATGAGTACCACTCAATCCAGCAGGCAACTTTTGATGCCTGCCCCCAACTCACCGACCGGGCGTCCTTACGTTCCGTTACAGCCCACCTGCCTCAATCCAGCGCCGTAACCTCACACCATCTGCGCCGTCTAGGTGCTAGCGGGCAGATCATTCAAGGCCCCAAAGCAGGGCAGCACGACACCTTCATACAAACCAAGGTAGCCCTGCCCCAGGAACTGGAACAAGCACAGCAGCGAAACAAGGACGACGCCACAACAGAGCTGGCCCAACGCTACTTCAGCACACGCGGCCCCGCCACCATCGAAGACTTCTGCTGGTGGTCCTCCCTGCCTAAAGGCACAAGCCTCAAAGCAACAGAACAACTGGCCGCAGACGGCAAACTCCTGCGCACAGACATCGGCAACCAGCCCCACTACATGGCACCCTGGCAAGCAGACGTCACCGGCAAAGAACTCACCGCAGCCAGACGACTCACCTTCCACCTCCCACCCTTCGACGAATACTTCATCGCCTACAAAAACAGGGACGTCCTCTTCGCACCCGGCGTAGACCCCCTCACCGTCATGACCAAAAACGGCATCAGCTGGCCCTTCACCGTAGCCGGCGGCGCCATCACCAGCAGAGCCTAAACTCCACCATCACCATCACCTTCACAAAAAGAACAGCCATGACCACCACCCAACCCCCTGAAAGCCGCCAAGCAACCATCGAACGCGGCACCGGCATCACCTGGGACGACTGGCTCACCTTCTTCGGCACCACACCAACCATCAACGGCGAAAGCCTCACCGGCGACCCCCGCATCAACAGCACCGAAAAATGGCGCTACTGGCGCGCCAGCCTCACCGACGGCACAGAAATTACCGTCAGCTTCCAAACCAAAAAAACTCCAGCCGGATCACCCACCAAAGGCATCGTCTCCGTAGACCGCACCAAACTCACCGGCGCAGAGCTGATCGACCCCACCAAAACCTGGTGGAAAACCAAACTAGGGGAGTTCGCAGCAACCCTCTAACACGAAGCCAACAACCCCAATCGAATACATATTCGAACTCAACACAGCACACAGCCCCTGCCAACCGGCAGGGGCTCCGTACTAGTACGACCCAACTTAGCCTCTCACCATCGCCCGGCGGCTCACCACAAAACCCACCAAACCAAGCAACCACACCAACGGAACAGCCAACCAAGCCTGCCCAAAAGCCACCAAAGAAAACTCCCCAGAACGCTCCAACCACACACCCATCAACTGCGCAGCCACCATACCCGCAGTAAAACCACCCATATTCGCCAACCCAGTACCAGCCGCCAAAACACCCGGCGATAAGCGCTCGCGCACGGTATCAAAACCGTAGTTGGACGCTGGGACGAACATACCCAGCAGAGCAACAGCTACCAGCAGCAGCCAGAAGGCTCCGCCTGCCTGGAAGAAGACCAGGAAGCTCAGCACAATCAGACCAGACATGGTAATTGCCGCGCACTCACGTTTGGCACCAAATCTGGGGGAGATGGCTCCCAGAAGCGGGCCAGAGAAAATATTGACCGCGGTGCAGAGCACCAGTGCCATACCTGCGGTCTGAGCCGATAGACCCAGCCCCAACGTCATCATGGGTACACCCCAAATAAGGGTGAAAACGATCAGTGGCACCAAGCCCATCCAGTGCACGAAGAAAGCTTGCCAACAGACCGGTGACTTCAGCACCGACCCTAGACGCGCTGAAAAGGAGCCTAAGGGGATGGGCGTGGTGAGGGGCGGACGCGGTGAGTCTCGTAGCGCTACCCAGGCGGCTAAGCCGACAAGAATGCCCACTGAACCCAGCGACACAAAGGCCACCGTCCAGCCCTGCACTTTCAGGAGTGAAAGGAAAGGGATAGCTGACACAAATTGGCCCAGCTGCCCAATAGCTGCTGATGTTTGGGCAATGAGTGGAGCCTTTCTGAGGGGGAACCACTCGGGGATTAGCCTCATGAGGGAAAGAAAAGCGGTGGCATCGCCTACCCCAATGAGTGCTCTGGCTCCCAGCGCGACAGAGAAGGAGGTAGTGATGCCCAAGAGAATCTGCCCGCATGCCATGATGACGGCACCTATTGACATGAGCCGGCGGGGGCCGAAGCGGTCAATGAGAAGGCCCATCACAATCTGCGACAGCGCATAGACACCCACCTGCAAGGACGTGAAGACGGCAAGTTGCGAGGCACCTACATCGAAGCGTTCCAGCGCAAAAACGCCTGAGACACCAAACGAAGTTCGTCCGGTGATCGCCACCAAGTAAACGGAAACCGCCACCAACCACACTACAAACGCTCGACTCACCGGATCACAACCTTTCAACCTTTCCGATTATATGACCCGACTAATCCGTAAATACTCATCATCTGCTTCTACCGTAGATATAGGTGCAAGAGCGGTTCACAGTTAGAGAAATGACGGGAAATAAACAGGACACGGTAGCACCGCTCACATTAAGGAGAAATAAACTTAAATCAGCGGGTGAACAGCAATCGTGCACCCGCACAAAAACTACTTAAGGTTGAAAACTATGAAGGCAGCACGTTTCTACGACCGTAACGACATACGCATCGAAGAAATAGAAGAACCTACACCCGCCGAAGGAGAAGTGCTCATCAGCGTCGCCTGGTGTGGCATCTGCGGCACTGACCTTCACGAATATCTCGAAGGCCCCATCTTCTGCCCCACTCACACCACTCCGCACCCCATCTCCGGAGAAACCGCCCCTGTTACTCTGGGGCACGAATTCTCAGGTGTCGTTGCAGCACTGGGTTCAGGCGTCACTGACCTCGAGGTTGGAGACCACGTAGTAGTTGAGCCCTACATCATCGATGAGAGCGTTGATACCGGCCCCACCTCAAAGGATTACCACCTCTCAGAAAATATGAACTTCATCGGTCTCGCCGGGCGAGGTGGCGGGCTTGCCGAAAAAATTGCTGTCAAACGTCGTTGGGTTCATAAAATCTCTAAAGACCTCCCGCTCGATGAAGCAGCCCTTATCGAACCTCTTTCTGTCGGCTACCACGCCGTGGAACGCGCTGGCGGAGTCAAAGAAGGCGACATTGCTCTTGTCGGTGGAGCCGGCCCTATCGGACTACTCACTGCTGCCGTCCTCAAAGCTCAGGGTGCAACAGTTATCATCAGTGAAACCTCCAGCCTGCGCCGCCAAAAAGCACTCGACTCAGGGGTAGCCGATTACGCGCTCTCACCCACTGAAGTAGATATCCCCGAAGAAGTTAAAAAGCTTACCAACGGTAAAGGTGCTGACCTCGCCTTTGAATGCACGTCCGTCAACGTCGTCCTTGATACCCTCTTCGATGCCATCAAGCCTCAGGGTGTCATCGTTGTTGTCTCTATCTGGGGCAAACCTGCCAGCCTGGACATGCAAAAACTTGTCCTCAAAGAAGTAGACCTACGCGGCACTATCGCCTACGTCAACAACCACCCTGAAACCATCAAGCTTGTTGAATCAGGCAAAATCAACCTCAAACCATTTATCACCGGAAAAATTTTGGTCGACAATCTCGTGGACGAAGGGTTTGACACCCTCATCAACCGCAACGAAACGGCTGTCAAGATCCTGGTTACAACCAACCCTAGCTTCTCGCTGGACACCAGTAACTAAAAGGGGAGTCTCACTCTAAGCGCCACCGACCTTAGATGTCGGTGGCGCTTGTCTGCTCTGTAGCTGCGGTTTTACGCACAAACTGTCACAAACACCGGCGTAGCATTACCCCAAGAACCTGGGAGCACGCTATATTTTTATGTATGGCAAAGAAAAAAGTTACCCTCGCAACCGCCCTCGCGGCGTCCGCTCTTCTAGCAGGCTGCGCTCAGACCGTTGTTCCCGGCATGGGCATCGAAGAAATTAGCGACTGGGGTGGCCGTGACGACATCACCTTTGAGGTAATGGCATCGCTGGAGGGCAATGAAGCACCCGCCAAGGTCACTGTTTACCAGGATCAAATATCTTTTGACGGCAACACTGCTGAATTTACCGGCGAAGCTTTCTACAAGCTCACCGCAGATGACCTGACTGACCTCTCCGACTCTCAGATTCGTATCTCCGTTGAAGCAGAAGACCCCAACGCTGAGGTAGCCTGCGGTCTTAAGGGCACCGGTCTCACCCACCCACTGCACTCCACTGAAGCTGAAGGCACCGGCAGCGCATCCTGCGTGCTGAACGTCGACTAGCGAGCAAGCTCCACACCAAGACACACCCCAGGGGTGGGCATCACCGGTAGATGCCCACCCCTTGTCTTAACTCAACCTCTATCTTGCGCCGCCACTGTTCTACCGTGGCGTGTTAGGGCATAGAGTATGAAAAAATAAGGATTATGAGCACTTCAGGCGCACACGAATTCATGAACATAGCCCGAGAGGCAGCAGGCGAAGCTGTTAATATGGGTTTCCGTATCGGTAATAGAATCCACGCTCACCGTGAGCGCAGAGCGGAGCGGAACCAGCTTGAGCCGGTCATTGTACCCAGCGTGGGCTACGGTAGCGATGGCTGGGTACGCGTGCTGGGGCGGGTGCTCTACAAAACCGATCTCTTTGAAGATTTTTTTGACTCCGTTGAAAAAGGCGATCCTGCCGTTGAGCCGGTGCGAGGCTGGCGCTCCTTCACTTCTGTGGCAATTTCATATGCAAAAATTACCGTTGAAATTGAAGGGGTTACCCACGACGTTCAGGCGGACCGCGGCGGGGTCGTGGACGTCCGTCTCGAGCAGCAGCTCGAACCCGGTATGCACAATGTCACCATGCGTACTGATGGCGGACACCCAGCCCAAACCAGCGTTTATATTGTTCCCAAAGACCAGCAAATTGGAATTATCTGCGATGTCGATGACACCGTCATGAACACCGCACTTCCCCGGCCACTACTGGCAGCATGGAACTCTTTTGTGCTCAACGAGCATGCACGCAGCGCTACGCCCGGCATGGCAGTCATGATGGATCGCCTGCACTGCACCTACCCCTCAGCCCCCTTCATGTACCTTTCGACGGGTGCGTGGAATGTTGCGCCCACTCTGCGCCGTTTCCTGCACCGCAATGGCTACCCCAAGGGAACCTTCTTGCTCACTGACTGGGGCCCCACACCAGACCGCTGGTTTCGATCTGGCCAGCAACACAAGGTCAGCACCCTCAAGCGACTGGCAGCTGAATTTCCCCACATCACATGGATTCTTATTGGTGATGACGGTCAACATGACCCCGAAATTTATAATGGGTTCGCGGTGCGCTACCCTCACAATGTTAAAGCGATTTTGATTCGCAACCTCACTTTTGGTGAATCGGTGCTGTCCTCTGGTCGTGTCTGGGGTGACAATCGTGCCCAGGAAATCACCAAGGGAGCGCTCTGGCTTGAAGGCAACGACGGCACTGCCCTTTACGAGCAGCTCAAAGAGCGCGGTCTAGTCTAGAGTCGCACACCTCAGCCCTATCTCAGGACGCCGGCCCGAGCAGCAGCCCACAGTGGCTGACGCCCAGGCCGGCGTCCTCATCTACGGCTCGTTCTTGCCCATCAAAAAACTCGGCTTGTCAAGTGTCAGACGCACCGGCGAAGCCGACACTCCGAGGCGAAAAAACTGCCCAAAATTTATGGGGAGAGAGCGCTGATCTCAAGCCTAAAGTTTACGTTGAATCCCTAATCCCTGTATAAACCGCGGAATCTTGCGGTTAAAAAAATCTATTCCCACCGGGGCACAAAAAACCTGCTTTTAAGCTCACAGTAACCAGCTTTCAGCTTCTCTCAAAAGAGCTCGGTGTGGATAACTCTCAGAAACCGCGAGAACAAGCGGAACCAAGCTGTGGATAGCCGCGTGTCTTTAAAAAATTGGCAAGAGACCACACTATCTAGGGGGTTGCGCGAGGAGGTAACACTAGATGTAGTATTAAATCTCGGTTCGGGGCACAAGAGGTTTAGCCTTCAAAACCCCAACCAGCAGACACGCCACTTCCCATATCCCCGTCTGAGGGGTACCCCAAGGAGAGCTCCATCATGACCGTAACGGTGTACACCAAGCCAGCCTGCGTCCAGTGCAACATGACCTACCGCGCACTCGATAAGCTCGGCGTTAACTACAACACCGTGGACATCACCGAGGACGCCGATGCGCTGGCTCGCATCAAGGGCCTGGGTTACCTGCAGGCACCGGTTGTTATCGCTGGCGATGACCACTGGTCCGGGTTCCAGCCCGATAAAATCAACGCTCTTGCAGCTGCCGCAGCCTAACGCTTTACGATAGCCCGGGCGAAAATTCCAGAGTGAATTGCCCGGGCTTCAGCATGTGCTGGCGAACCGCCGGTACATCAAGAGACCAGAACACCCCTTGCGGAGATGATGAGCTATGGAGACTAAACCCCCAGAAGAAATGATGGCGACAGGTCAACCGACCATCGTTTACTTCTCGTCGATCTCAGAAAATACTCATAAGTTCGTGCAAAAAACTGGCGTAGCGAATGTGCGGATCCCCCTCAAAACTGCGGAAGAACCACCGATCATGCACGCACCCTATGTGCTCTGCGTGCCTAGTTACGGGCGTCCTGGGGGAGCGGGATCAATACCGCCACAGGCAGTTAAATTTCTCAACCAGCCCCAAAATCGTGAGCACCTGGTAGGTGTTATCGGTGCGGGCAATACAAACTTTGGTGACCTCTACTGCATAGCAGCAGAGAAGGTTGCCACTAAATGTGGAGTTCCCCTGCTCTTCAAATTTGAGCTCATGGGAACCCAAGAAGATGTACAAAAAGTTCAAGAAGGATTGAAAGAATTTTGGAATCAAAACTCCCTGTACCCGGCCTCAGCGTAGAACCCGGTCACGAAGACCCCAGCACCCCCGATAAATACCGCGGCATGGGCTACCATGAGCTCAACGCGCTGCTGAACCTCTATGATGAGAACGGCCAGATTCAGTTCGAGGCTGACCGTCAGGCAGCCCGCCAGTACTTCCTGCAGCACGTCAACAACAACACCGTGTTCTTCCACGACCTTGAAGAGAAGATTGACTACCTGGTCAAGCATCAGTACTACGAGCCCGAGGTCTTTGAGCGCTACTCCTTTGACTTCGTCAAGGCGCTCTCCAAGCGTGCCTACGCTCAGAAGTTCCGTTTCCCCACCTTCTTGGGTGCCTTCAAGTTCTACACTTCCTACGCGCTGAAAACCTTTGACGGCCAGCGTTACCTGGAACGTTTTGAAGACCGTGTGGTTATGACTGCGTTGCTGCTGGGTGAGGGCAACGAGCAGCTGGCAGAAAGCATCGTAGACGAGCTCATTTCGGGCCGTTTCCAGCCTGCCACCCCCACCTTCCTCAACGCCGGTAAGAAGCAGCGCGGTGAGCTGGTCTCTTGCTTCCTGCTCCGCATCGAAGACAATATGGAGTCCATCGGTCGCTCCATCAACTCAGCTCTGCAGCTCTCCAAGCGCGGCGGCGGTGTGGCATTCGCCCTCACTAACCTGCGTGAAGCTGGTGCGCCGATCAAGAAGATTGAGAACCAGTCCTCCGGCGTCATCCCCGTCATGAAGCTGCTTGAAGACTCCTTCTCATACGCTAACCAGTTGGGCGCACGTCAGGGCGCCGGTGCAGTTTACCTGCACGCTCACCACCCCGACATCTACTCCTTCTTGGACACCAAGCGTGAGAATGCGGACGAAAAGATCCGTATCAAGACCCTCTCACTGGGCGTCGTCATCCCCGATATCACCTTTGAGCTGGCCAAGAAGAATGAGGACATGTACCTCTTCTCGCCCTACGACGTTGAGCGCATCTACGGCGTGCCCTTCTCAGATGTTAACGTCACCGAGAAGTACTACGAGATGGTCGATGATGCCCGCATCAAGAAGACCAAGATTAACGCTCGCGAGTTCTTCCAGACCCTGGCTGAAATTCAGTTTGAGTCTGGCTACCCCTACGTTATGTTCGAAGACACCGTGAACAAGGCAAACCCGATCGAGGGCAAGATTATTATGTCTAACCTCTGCTCGGAAATCCTTCAGGTCTCAGAGCCTTCCGTTTACAACGCTGACCTTAGCTACGCAACCGTAGGTAAGGACATCTCCTGTAACCTGGGTTCACTGAACATCGCCCTGGCGATGGACGGCGGCGACCTGGCCCAGACTGTCGGCACCTCTATTCGTGCACTCACCTCTGTCTCTGACCAGTCAGACATCACCTCCGTGCCCTCCATTGAGCGCGGTAACTCCATGAGCCACGCTGTGGGTCTGGGGCAGATGAACCTGCACGGCTACCTGGCTCGTGAGCACGTCTACTACGGTTCAGAAGAAGCACTGGACTTCACCAACATGTACTTCTACACGGTGACCTACCACGCCATCCGCGCGTCCATGGAAATCGCCAAGGAGCGCAAGGAAACCTTTGTGGGCTTTGAGAAGTCAAAGTACGCGTCGGGGGAGTACTTCGAGAAGTACATCAACGGCACCTGGGATTTCGAAACCGAGCGGGCCCGCGAACTCTTTGCCGGTCACTTTGTGCCCGGTGCTGAGGACTGGAAGCAGCTGGCAGCTGAGGTTGCCGAGCACGGTATGTACAACCAGAACCTGCAGGCTGTACCGCCCACCGGTTCTATCTCTTACATCAACGGCTCCACCTCATCGATCCACCCCATTGCATCGAAGATCGAGATCCGTAAGGAAGGTAAGCTGGGCCGCGTCTACTACCCGGCACCCTTTATGACCAATGAGAACCTGGACTACTATCAGGACTCCTACGAAATTGGTTACGAGAAGATCATTGATACCTATGCTGTGGCAACCCAGCACGTGGATCAGGGTCTGTCACTGACCCTCTTCTTCAAGGACACTGCGACCACGCGCGACGTCAACCGCGCCCAGATTTACGCTTGGCGTAAGGGCATCAAGACCATCTACTACTCACGTATTCGTCAGATGGCTCTTGAAGGCACCGAGATTGAGGGCTGCGTCAGCTGCATGCTCTAAAGCTCTGAGCTGTTAGCAAACCGCCGTTCCCCTGTGTGGGAGCGGCGGTTTGTTTTTATTTGCCTTGCAGAGTGCTTGAATGAGGTTTATAGTCAATATAACTAATAAGTTAAACTGATTATTTTGGGGTGGCGCCTTTTGGAAAATTTTTTAGCAGAGCACGCGCGCAACCTCCACCATTCGGTGTTCAGAATGCATCGACGTCTGAGGAATGAGTCAGCTAGTTCTTCGCCCTTCACTTTTTCTGAGGAAACGGTGCTGGCTCAGCTACTGGTGCAACCTCGGCAGACGGGGGCGGAGCTGGCTCGTTTTCAGCAGATCACACCGCAGTCTATGAATGTCATTGTCAAGTCACTGTTGGCACGAGGTTACCTATCATCGGGTAAGAACCTGCTAGATAAACGCCGTAAAGAGCTCTATCTCACCGAGCAGGGAACCCGAATGATTACGTCCATTCAGGCTGAGCGCGAAGAGTGGCTGGTGGGCAGAGTTGCAGAGGCACTGAGTGAAGAAGAAACTCAGATGCTGGTCAAAGCATTGCCGGTACTGCGTACCATGGTGGACCGCGCGTCACGCTTGGGTCCAGACGAGCATGAAGGTGAAGTTCCGGGTGAGGTTGAGGAGGACGCGGGGGATTAGTACGCGGCTTAAACAGGGGCCAGCTTCGGTGTGAGTGTGAGACTGAGACGTTCGCTATGAAACAATATCGCGCCATTTTGGGCGTAACAATGGAACAATAGAAGGCAGAGCGTCTTGCAGACGCATAAGAATTTTTGAACGAGGAGTTTCCCACCGTTATGAGTGAAAAGGTCAAGCTGGTTCACCACGTTGAAGCAATCAACTGGAACCGTATTGAGGACGAAAAAGATCTTGAGGTTTGGGACCGTCTGACCTCCAACTTCTGGCTACCTGAGAAGGTGCCCCTGTCTAATGATGTGCAGTCCTGGAAGACACTGAACGATGAAGAGAAGCAGCTGACCATGCGCGTCTTCACCGGTCTGACCCTGCTTGATACCATTCAGGGCACTGTGGGCGCTGTGTCTCTGCTGCCCGATGCTGTGACTGCTCACGAAGAAGCGGTGTACACCAACATTGCCTTCATGGAGTCGGTGCACGCTAAGAGCTACTCTTCTATTTTCTCCACCCTCTGCAGCACCAAGGAAATCGATGAGGTTTTCCGCTGGTCCACCGAGAATGAGCACCTTCAGAAGAAGGCCAACATCGTGATGGATTACTACCAGGGCGATGACCCGCTGAAGAAGAAGGTAGCCTCGACCCTGCTGGAATCCTTCCTCTTCTATTCGGGCTTCTACCTGCCCATGTACTGGTCATCGCACGCCAAGCTGACTAACACTGCTGACTTGATTCGTCTCATCATTCGCGATGAGGCTGTGCACGGCTACTACATTGGTTACAAGTTCCAGCGCGCCCTGGAAAAGGAAAGCCCGGAGCGTCAGGCGGAGCTCAAGGAATACACCTTTAACCTGCTCTACGAACTGTACGAGAACGAAGTGGCTTACACCGCTTCACTTTACGATGGTGTTGGGCTGACTGAGGACGTCAAGAAGTTCTTGCATTACAACGCTAACAAGGCACTGATGAACCTGGGCTACGAGGCGATGTTCCCCGCCAGCGTCACCAATGTGTCCCCGGCAATTCTCTCAGCGCTTTCACCGAACGCGGATGAGAACCACGACTTCTTCTCAGGCTCTGGCTCTTCCTACGTGATCGGCAAGGCCGTGAACACCGAGGACGAGGACTGGGACTTCTAAAACCATTCCTGACTTGGACCCCCGTAGTTTCATTCTTAGAACAGCAACATAGCGTAGCTGTTGAGAGGGAAACTGCGGGGGTTTATTGTTGTGGTGCCTGGTGCCGCCACCGCTTGGATACGGACTTAACTGTCTAGGACGGCTTTGTCATGCTCATAGTGGCAGATAGGGATTGGTCGTAGCACTTCAATCTAAAATCCCGCCCCTGCATCTTGTGCTTGGGGCGAGATTGTTGTTGGTTAGGCCTCTAAGGAACGAACTGTAGCTCGGATTATATCTGCGAAAGCGTAGATGTCCTCTAAGTCATTAATGGGATGCCTAGTTTCCTTTTTATCAGCATCGAAGGTCCCGACGTACCACTGAGACTTTGCATTGAAGTGTAAGCGTGCAATGGGTTTACGGTTGTTGTCATCAAGGAGAATGGCAAAATATGACTTTGCATCTCGATGAGCAATGCGCTGCGGCTTAACCTCGGAGCATGCGATAGCTTTCACAATCTGATAACCGGCGAGTTCCTCCTCGGTTGTCACGACACCGTTGTCGTCCTGTTGATTATTATCTTCAGTGTCAACTGCAGCTGGGGCCGATTCAATGGTTATTGCTTCAGGGATAGAGAGATCTGAGTCGCCCAGGGCTGTCTTTAGACGGTCATTGACCTGTTCCTTGAGAAATTGCTTTAGTGCTTTGTCAACCAGGTCACGGAAGAGGGCAATGTTATCCGCTGTTGCGCGCTTATCTGATACCGAAGTCATAAGCATTTTGACGAAATCTGCAGGAAGCTCTTTAAAGATAGAGGCTACTTCGCGCTTCAAAGCCCCCACATATTTGAGTTCTTCAGCCGAAGAGATGATTGAGTCGAGGTCGAAGGTGTCCTTGGTTATTTTCTTGAGCTCAGGCAGGATCGTTTCATCAATATCCAGTAGGTCGAGGACGAGGAATGGACGCTTATCCATGATGTTGGGGGAGTCCAGGTCCGTGAAGAAATGGAATACTTGACCATTGGTGAGGATGGCGATGCGGGAATTGGTAACAGAGAAGTATCGGAAGAGCTGCGAGGCATGCTTTACATTGAGGTCGCTGCCAATTTTCTTACATTCGATGAGGATGCGCACTTCACCATCTTGCATGATGGCGTAATCCACTTTCTCACCTTTTTTGGTGCCATGGTCAGCGGTAAATTCGGGCATGACCTCAAGTGGGTTGAAGACATCATAGCCAAGTACCTGGGAGATAAATGGCATAATGAAAGCATTTTTGGTAGCTTCTTCGGTTTGAATGATGTCCTGCTGGCTTCGCATCTTTTTTGCAAGAGCGTTGATTCCGGCCTCAAATTCCATTGTGTGTCCTTATCCTTGTGGGCTGTATTGGTGTCTACTTTAAAAGATACAGTGACGCAAACCTCACGGGTGGAACTTCTCGCAGATTATGGAGTGTTTTTTGAGGCCGGTGATGAGAAGGTAATAAATCTTACCTTTCTGTACGCATGAGGCCGGTCTTTCAATGAATCCAGAGAGATACTTATATTAGTCTTATGATTAATTTACTGTCCCCAATCTAGTGGACTGTTCAATATGGATGAGGTTTTATGAAATACGAACCAGAACTTTTTGAACCAGACCCTTCAAGGAGCCAACCTACCAACGTGAGTTCATACCTAGCTCATGCTGAAACCGTAGCTCTGAAAGCTAACAAAGTTCCCTCGGCAGGGTGGCTTATCGCTACATGGGTTTTAGGCATTATCGGTGTCCTTGCATTTTTCCAAGGCGGTTTTCTGTACCTGCCAGTAGCTTGGCTTTGTTATTGGTATTACGACCATGGGCTCGTTCCAACCTGGTTTCGGAGCTCTCTCAATTTTGTTTGCGATAGATCCAATCACTTCTTCAGCGGTTTCCAGTTGGGTAGCTGTAAAAATTGGTTTATGGGCGTTCAAGAATCCTCTTTTCGGTGGCGTGGACGCCGCAGGGGGAGTCTTCCTCGACGGGTGTTGTAACGAGATACTTAATCGTCTGTTTGTCTTTCAGGAGAGCAAATGTCAGAACAGTGGATTCCATTAGGTGTAAGGCTTGGGGTTCAGGAGCCAGTCGCTTTGAAAAATGGATTTTTAGAGGATGAAGCAACCTCACATGCTGCAAGGGAATGGCTCGTAGATGTGATTTATCACTTTCGATCTGATGATCTAGAGCCGTTGATTGGTGCTTGCGGTATACCCACGTACAAGAACAGCAACGGAGTGAGGACCAATAGTGAGAGGGTACTGAGGTACTCGTCTACCGGTGAGATTCAGTTGCTGAATACGCTTGAGTTTTTGGCAGCAAAAATACACGATTCATTCGTTGTTTCAAGGCTAAATTCACTCTGCTTGCACTACAACGTCAATTGGCGTTTTGACTTTAATTCGAGGCGGCTTGCCCGCCGCGTTCTACCTGAGACGCAGGAACATTATCTGAACCTGGCTCGGAGTGTTAGTGAATCCTGCTCTGAGTACCTACAGCAGGCTTTCACTAATGCTTATGGGCATAACGGCACCCCGGCGGAATCCTGGGTGGCTTCTCGAAAGGCTGTTGAGTTTCTGCTACATCCGGTTGTCAGTCCTAGCAACACAAGGGCTACGATTTCCTCAATGATTAGGGACATAAAATCAGCCCCTCATAAGTGGGTATCAGCGATCCCCGCCAATGACCCCGAACAGTCTGTCCTCAAGTTTGTTCAGCTCTTGCAAATGATGCCGTACGAACCGGGGCATCACGGGCAAACCCCTGGCCAAGTATCTCTTGACCAGGCGCGTACCCAATTCAACCTTGCTCTGACGGTGTGTCAGATGGTACTTGACGGAGGCTTTGCCCTCGCTGATAGCTGAGTGCAACTTGAACGGGTATAAGACGCGGTAAATCTCGTTGATTTGCGCTTGAGTGATACCTGCTTGCTGTTCTTGGAGGTACGTGATCGCTTGTTAAGGGACGAGGCGGAATGCCTTCCAGAGTTTGATCGATACCAATTCCTACTCGATGAGATGTGCCAAGAAGGTGCAAGCAAGGTAGCAGATTACTGACCGGATAGATAGCGGTCAGAGCTGATGCCATTCGCCTATTTTAACGAGTCAAACAGACACTAAAAGTGGTGGTAAAGAGGACTGGGACTTCTAAACCATTCCTGACTTGGACCCCCGTAGTTTCATTCTTAGAACAGCAACATAGCGTAGCTGTTGAGAGGGAAACTGCGGGGGTTTATTGTTGTGGTGCTTTATGCCTCCACTACTTATAAATCTTGGTCTTATGCGGGTAACGCTTCTGCACGTCCCGCAGGGCAGCTAGCTTCTTTGGGCTGGTTCCTTTCCAGAGAATCCACTTCACGAATTCCAAATCGATTTTCTCGGGACAACCTTCGGTCATATCGGGGCGGGCAGCGCCGCGAAAACGCAACCACCGGCATCCAACCCGCCACAACCGCACCAAACGCGGAGCCAACAAAATAAAAATCTGGTCTGCCTCCTCCAGTCGCCGCTCAAACTCCACGTTGGAGTAACCACCCTCAACCACCCAGCCGTCATGCGAGTCCATGAAGTCCCGCACAAGAGTACGTTCATCCTCAAGAATTCGCTCACTCCACCCCGGCAACCAGTGCACCCTATCCAGGTGCAGAACAGGCACCTGGTGCCTATCAGCCAGGGTACGTGCCCACGTCGATTTACCCGCACCGCTCAAACCAAGAACCACAATCTTCATGCTCTCAGTTTAACCGCGGCACATAGTCTGCCCTCCCGCAAGCAGGCGGAGTACCCTAGATAGGTATACCTGCACCCCAGAAAGTGAGCTATGCCCACACCAATCGTCAGTTATGAGGACGCCCTTACTCTGCTCAACCGGCAGCTGTCGGTGGATATGTGCCTGCCACCAGCGTCATTTGACCTCGCCTTCCAGCACGGCTCCACGCTGCTCACCAGTCAGCGTCTACCCCTCGAAGAGAGGGGCGCTGACCGCCGCCGCTACCGTGACCACTGGGAGCTTCGCCTCATCAACTTTCGTGGGCTTACCGCCGTCTCCGCAGCCCACCCGCGTGTCCTGGACGCCGCCCAAGCACTGCTGGCAGGGGACAACGGCAACTGGGTGGGCGACTACTCCGAGCTGCGCAAACTCAACGACTATCTCACCCCCTTCGCCCTGCAGGTCTCGAGCACCTCACTCTTTTACACCCCCGGTCGCAGTTTCTGGAAGCACCAACCGGCGGCGTCCGCGCAGGACGTTAGGTTACCGCAGATAGAGGGGTACGAACTGCGCTGGTTAGAACCGCAGGAGCTTGAAGCTTTCCGCGACGATGAGCGTTTCAGCAATGCCCTGGGCTTCAAAGAACTACGCCCAGATGTGCAGGTGCTAGCCGCACTTGCCCACGGTGAGACTGTAGCCCTTGCCGGGGCTAGCGAGGACTCCAACCTCATGCAGCAGATCGGCATCGATGTGCTACCTCAGCACCGTGGCGCAGGGTTAGCCGGCACCATGGTCAGGACGCTGGCAGAGGCCATTATCGCCGAAGGCTTTCTACCCTTCTACGGCACCAGCCCCTCGCACATCATTTCACAAAGAGTAGCGCTCAACGCCTGTCTGCAACCCACCTGGTGGGAGTTTGTTTCCACCAGCCTCAACGAAATTTCTGTGGACTAGGAGTACCGTGCAGCTTCAACGATTCGGCAGTGATCATACCGCCACCATGAACGAAATGATCGATAGCGCCATGCAGACGGTGCGCGCTGTCGGCAGGGGAGAGCAGCCCTCAACCCTGCGGCTCTACCGCCCGGCACCCACGGTTGCTTTTGGGCGCCGAGACGAGCTTAACCCGCAATTCCCGTCCGCGCGCCAAGCCTGTCTCGACCAAGGTTTCGAACCTCTGGTACGCACCGTTGGCGGGTATGCTGCTGCCTACCATCGCGGGTGCCTGGTGGTGGATCATTTTCAGTACGCCCCGGATGCCGTCAGCGGTAACCACGAGCGTTACGGTATTTTTGGAAACATGTTTGCAAAGGCCCTGGAAAGTCTCGGCATTCAAGCGGGCGTGGGGGAGCTACCCGGCGAATACTGCCCCGGCGAATACTCGGTCTGGGGTCAGATTCCCGGCGGTTACCGGGTAAAAATTATTGGTACCGCCCAGCGCGTGGTTTCGGGTGCCTGGTGGTTTTCCAGTGGCATCGTCGTGGAGAACCCTGAGCCGCTACGGGCAGTGACCGAAGATGTCTATCGTGCACTTGGCCTGCCCTTAGAGCCGGCAACGGTAGGTGCTCTGACCGATATTGAACCACTCATGACCGTTGACGACATTGAAGACGCTGTCATCGAGGCCTATGAAAGTGAGGGCTTCTAATGTGCGGCCGTTACGCTCTTGAACTAGCTTTAGAGCATACCCAATACCTAGCAGGAGCCCAGCTCACAGAACCAATAGCCAATTACAACGTGGCACCCACCCATATGGTGCCCATTCTGGTGGATAGGCTGTTTGGAGACGAAACCCTGAAAGCCGTGCCAGGGAGCACCGCATCTTTTGTTCCCCACGTTAGCCCGGACGCCGCGGCGTCCGCACCAGCCCAGGGCAGGTTTGTACGTGAGATGCACGCAGCCCGTTGGGGCCTGTTGCCGGGCTGGGCTAAAGACCCTTCCTTTGCATCACGTGCCTTCAACGCGCGCAGTGAGACGATCTTTACCAAGCCCACCTTCCGTGAAGCGGCGGTGGCGGGGCACTGCGCTGTACCGGTCAGTGGCTACTACGAGTGGAAAACCGAGACAACTGCTGCCGGTAAGACAGCTAAGACCCCCTATTTTGTACACCGCGCAGACGGTCGCCCCATCTACTTCGCTGGGCTGTACGAGTGGTGGAAAATCCCAGAAGAGTTTGCTGGCCCTGGTTCCGGCTTTGAAGGGCAGGGCGGCCAATGGTTGCTGAGTTGCTCAATCATCACCATGGATTCACCGGGAAACGGTGAATTTGATAGCGGCATTCTGGCTGATTTGGGTGGCGAAGCGCCCTATGCCAACCAGATCGAAGAGCAACTGGGGCAGCTCCATAACCGTCTGCCGATTCCACTGAGCGTAGCCGATGACCGGGATGTAAGTGAAAGCGATAGTTTGACCTTCTGGCTGCGGTCAGGGAGAGCCGCTGGCACCCGTAAACCAGCCGACACCATATCTAAATTGCATCAACGGCAGAGTGCAGAAGCAGCACTAATTCACCTTCGGGAGCAGGCATTTGCCCAGACCGCTGGCTGGACGATGCACCCGGTCAGCAAGGACGTCGGGAACGTTAGTAACAACGCCCCCTACCTGATGGAACCCGCCGAAGACCTGCTAACAGGGCTCTAGGCACGCAGCAGACAGAGAAAAAAAGGGGCTAACCGCACATAGCGGTTAGCCCCTAGTTGTAGACCTTAGACCTTAGAAGATGTCTTCCGCCTCAGGGTACCAACGGTTGAAATCGAGGGTAAGGTAGAGGGCTAATGCTGCAGAGTTGTTGTCTTGGATGCGTACGGTAACCTGCTCGTAGCCGTCCTCGAACATCTGATCAATAGACTTGCGAATCAACTGTTCAGCAAGACCCTCACGGCGGCGGGATGCTGCGGTGAAGAGCTCATAGATGGTCGGTAGATCTTTGGGTTCTCTTACGGGGCTGTTTTTGAGGCAGAGGGACGCGGCAATAACGCGGTCGTGTTCATCAACGACGACGGGGGATGCATCGGTGTAGAACTCACCGTGTTCACCGCGCAAAATCTTTTCCATCTCGGTGGCAGCTTCAGCCTGGGAGCTGAAGCGGTCGCCTTCGTAGGAGGCGAAGTAGAGACGGGCTAGAGCCTCAGCGTCTTCAACCTGGGCAGGGCGAGTGCTGACGGTGATGGGCTTCGTTGCTTTGGATGTCTGGGAAACGAGGGTGATAAAGCCGCTCATCGCGAGCCTCCTTAGTATCTGAAATAAATTACACTGTGAGGTATAGAGTACTCTGTTTGCTAATAGTTATGTAAGGTGTTCGTTATAAATTCATCTGCTTTTCTTTGTATTTCTTACCAAATAAAGAGTGTTTGACCTGCAGATTCGTTAATGATACTAAAAGAATTATAACTTTTAGAGGAGTAGAAATATGAAGTTCGCTCAGATACTTTTACGAGGAAAACCAGTTGCTGTTATCGAGCAAGGATCACGCTGGTATCAGCTGGATAAACCCTTGGCTGACTACTTGGCGACCCGCGAGGTTCAGTTCATTTCTGCCGAGCATATGGATGCTCAACCGTTAGATCTGAGTGAGGGCGACTTCATCCGCCCTTTAAGCAACGTCTCCCGGGTGCTGTGCGTAGGCCTTAACTTCACCGACCATGCCAAAGAAGTAGGCGCTGAAACCCCCTCCCACCCCACTATTTTCACCAAGTTCGGCAATGCGCTCATTGGTCCTGGTGAGCAAATTCAGATGCCCCCCGAGAGCAATAAAATTGACTGGGAAGTTGAACTCTGCGCCGTGATTGGAAAGGAGGGGCGCCGCATCCCGGTTGAAGAAGCTGAGGAATACCTACTGGGCTACACCGTCCTCAATGACGTATCGGTGCGGGACTGGCAGGGGCGCACCAGCGAGTGGTTCCAGGGGAAGAACTGGGACTCAATGACCCCCTTCGGCCCGGTCATCGTCAGTCCCGACGAGCTAGATATAGCTGGCGGGTTAGCAATGACCTGCACCGTGGACGGTGAGATACGGCAGCAGGGTAGCACCGCCAACCTCATTTTTAAACCGGCTGAAGTGATTTCATATATTTCAACCTTCATGACTTTGCAGCCCGGGGATCTTATCGCGCTGGGCACACCGGCAGGGGTTGGCCTTTCCCTGCGTCCGCGTAGGTGGCTGGCACCGGGGCAAACCGTGGTGACAGAGATTGAGGGTATTGGTCGCCTCACCAACGTCTGCTCCATCGAGGGCGTGGCTTAACCCTCACTGGTGGGGAGTAACGCACCGGGGGAGCGTGGGGTATTCTGGACGATGTGTCGAAACGTTCTATTTGGTCAGCAAGTGGCGCCAGCATGGTGGTCCACGGAGATAACCTTGCCGTACTCAAAAACCTGCCCGATGAGTCGTTTCAGCTCATTTACATTGACCCACCCTTTAATACGGGTAAGGTGCAGCGCCGTCAGAGCATCAAGACGGTGCGCACCGAAGGTGGCTCACGGGTGGGCTATAAGGGGCACACCTACGAGACCATCAAGGGCGATGTCTACGGCTACAACGACTCCTTTGAGGAATATTGGGAGTTCTTAGAGCCTCGCCTGATTCAGGCGTGGCGCCTGCTCAAGCCCAGCGGCACCCTCTATCTTCACCTTGATTACCGCGAGGTGCACTATGCCAAGGTGGTGCTGGACGCCCTCTTTGGCCGAGAATGCTTCCTCAATGAACTCATTTGGGCCTACGATTATGGCGCTAAGTCGAAGAAGAAGTGGCCGGCTAAGCACGACAACATTCTGGTCTACGTTAAAGACCCCGAGAACTACTACTTCAACTCTGAGGCGGTAGACCGCGAGCCCTACATGGCACCCGGTCTGGTCACCGAAGAGAAGGCGCTGGCTGGCAAACTACCCACGGACGTCTGGTGGCACACCATCGTTTCGCCCAGCGGCAAAGAGAAAACCGGTTACGCCACCCAGAAACCCCTGGGTATTCTGCGGCGTATCCTCCAGGCATCTAGTGCTGAAGGAGATTGGGTGCTGGACTTCTTTGGAGGCTCAGGCACCACCGGCCACGCCGCTGCCCAGCTTGACCGCAAGTTCCTGCTCATCGATCAGAACCCCGAGGCTGTCAAGGTCATGCGCAAACGTCTGCGCAGTATTGACGGTCTGGACGTTGATTTCAAGAAGTCACGGGCAAAGGCACCGACTGCACCTCGGGTTGAAGGTGTCACCAAAGCTTCGTAAGGTCTGGTTGGGCACTCCTCGGCGTCTTTACTAACGCCTATCCGTGCAAGACTTTTCACGTTTCTACCTATAGTTTCGCTGTCGCTCGGCACTGCGACAGCGGGTAAACTTATGCTTAGCCTGCGCCCCTGTATCGCGCAGGTGTAAGCCCGGCCCACCCATCGTAGGGGTGAGCACCAAACTTTAGGAGACACTCTTTGTCTACCCTCAACATCACCGTTGCTGGCGAAAACGTCACCGTAGAAGCCGGCAGCAAAGCCGCTGACCTGTTCGCTGAGAAGAGCGACATTGTTGTTGCTCGCATCAACGGCACCCTGGTCGATCTCTCCACCGAACTGGCACCAGGCGACACCGTAGAGCCTGTGAGCGTTCACGACCAAGAAGGTCTTGAAGTGCTGCGCCACTCGGTTGCACACGTCATGGCACAAGCGGTGCAGGAATACCGCAAGGACGCCAAGCTGGGCATCGGCCCCTATATCACCGACGGCTTCTACTTTGACTTTGATGTTGAGGAGCCCTTCACCCCTGAGGATCTCAAGAAGATTGAGAAGTCCATGGTGAAAATCATTAAGAGCGGCCAGACCTTCCAGCGTCGCGTGGTCACTCACGATGAGGCGTGCGCTGAAATGGCGGACGAGCCCTACAAGCTGGAACTGCTAGAACTTGCTCAGGGCCCCGGCTCGGGCGCGGACGCCGCTGAAGGTGCCTCCGTTGAGGTGGGCGCTGGCGAAATCACCATCTACGACAACATTAACCGCAAGGGCGAGACCGTCTGGAAGGATCTCTGCCGTGGCCCGCACGTGCCCTCCACTAAGATTCTTGCCAACGGCTACGCACTGATGCGCACCGGTGGCGCTTACTGGCGCGGTTCTGAGAAGAACCCCATGCTGCAGCGTATCTACGGCACCGCCTGGCCTTCCAAGGAAGAGCTGGTTGCTTACAAGGACCGCATCGCTGAGGCTGAGCGTCGTGACCACCGCCGTCTGGGCGAAGAACTCGATCTCTTCAGCTTCCCCAAGACTATCGGCCCCGGTCTGCCTGTCTTCCACCCCAAGGGCGGCATCATCTTACGCGAGATGGAAAACTACGTGCGCGAACGCCACATCGCTGAGGGCTTCCAGTACGTTAAGACCCCGCATATCTCGAAGGAAGATCTCTTCTACACCTCCGGCCACCTGCCCTACTACTCAGACGGCATGTTCCCCCCGATGGAGGACGAGGGCCAGGCTTACCGCCTCAAGGCAATGAACTGCCCCATGCACAACGAGATTTTCCGTTCACGTGGCCGTTCTTACCGCGAGCTGCCTCTGCGTCTCTTTGAGTTCGGCACCGTCTACCGCGATGAGAAGTCAGGCGTACTGCAGGGCCTGACCCGCGTGCGCATGATTACCCAGGACGACTCCCACAGCTATGTGACCAAAGAGCAGGCACCGGACGAGGTGCGTCACCTGCTCAAGTTCATGCTGAGTCTGCTTGAGGACTTCGGTATGACCGACTTCTACCTGGAACTCTCCACCCGCGACACCGAGGGTGATAAGAAGGATAAGTTCATTGGCACAGACGAGCAGTGGGAAGAAGCAACCGCTGTTCTGGAGCAGGTTGCTGCTGAGACCGGTCTTGAACTGGTAGCCGACCCCGGTGGTGCTGCCTTCTACGGCCCTAAGATTTCTGTTCAGGCTAAGGACGCTATTGGCCGTACCTGGCAGATGTCTACCGTGCAGTACGACTTCAACCAGCCTGCCCGCTTCGGTCTGGAGTACCAGGCGTCGGATGGTTCCCGCCAGGAGCCCGTCATGATTCACTCCGCTAAGTTTGGTTCGCTGGAGCGTTTCTTTGGTGTACTGACCGAGCACTACGCAGGTATGTTCCCGGCGTGGTTGGCTCCGGTTCAGGTGGTGGGTGTTCCCGTTGCTGAGGCTTTCAACGACTACATGGGTGAGGTTGCCGCTAAGTTGGCTGCTCAGGGTGTGCGCGTTGAGGTGGACTACGGCACCGACCGCTTTCCCAAGAAGATTCGCACCGCATCCAAGGAGAAGGTGCCCTTCATCTTGATTGCCGGTGGCGAGGACGCCGAGAACGGCGCGGTGTCCTTCCGCTTCCGCGACGGATCCCAGGAAAACGGCGTACCCGTGGACGAGGCCGTGGCAAGGATTGTGGAGCACATCAAGTCACGGATTAATGCGGATCCAATTTGCACCGTTTCAAAGGTGAATAGTTAGGACTATACTAAAATGTACATAAAAAGTATTTCACTTGAGAACTATCGTGGGTTTAGGGATAACGTTTATATTGATTTTTGGAACGGTAGCGATCAGTCTCCAAGAATGAATATTTTTGTGGGTGAAAATGGTGGTGGTAAATCCACTATTCTGGATGCTATTGCCAAATCAATTAGCTGGTTCCCCGCTAGAGTCCAAAGTAGTAGCAGGCAGGGCCAGTTCATCGAAAATGATGAAATAAATAATTTCGAAAACTATGCAAGAATAAACCTAGAGGTTGGGAGAATCTACGCTAAGTTAGAAATAGACTCATTTCCTGATGACTTATTCTCGTTCATAGATGAGGATGATTACAATAGTAAAAGCTTTGAGTTCAAAAGCAAAACGCCGGTCTCTTGGAGCATAGCGCGTACTAAAAAAGGATCCCCAATTAAGACTCGATCCGATTTTAGTCAATTAAATAAAATAACAAAAGAAATTCAAGATAATTTACAGTTCCTAAATGCAGAAGTAACTTTACCTTCGATTATGTACTATGGTACAAATCGGCACATCAGTAAATCCAATGGGCGATTCAGAAATCGTTGGTCATTTAATGGTTCTAACGCATTAGAAGAATATTCTAAACCTTTAAGTGGTGACAACGGATTTCAGAATTTTTTTGAGTGGTTTGAAGAGCTTGAAAACTATGAAAATCAGCGTTTCAGGGATTTATATCGAGATTCCAACAACAGCGGCCTTAAGGCTATTGAGTCGCTTGATAATTTTGAAGAGGATCCACGGCTGCATTTTACAAGGAAAGCGGTATTTGAATTTTTAGATAATTTCACTGAGATGCATATCGACCGCGGTTCATCCAACAGGATAAAAGTGATGAAAAATGCAAAATGGTTAAATATTGATCAGCTTTCTCAGGGTGAAAAAAGTTTATTGGTATTGGTCGGTGATATAGCTAGGACCCTATCCGTAATGAACCCGAATAGTCAAAAGCCACTTGATAGTCCTGGAATAGTATTAATCGATGAGGTTGATGTTCACCTTCATCCAAGCTGGCAAGTTAGTTTACCTCAGAAGCTGTCGTCTATCTTCCCAAATTGCCAATTCTTCATTACAACACATTCACCATTAGTTTTATCAAATGCTCAAAATTGCAATATATTTGCGGTTGCCGAAAATGAAATTTCTAAAGTTGATGGAACCTATGGTGAAAACGCTTCGTATATTCTCGAAACTGTTCTAGGCGCTAATCCTATGGATTCAAGTGTTCTCGAGCAGTCAGATAGAATTCAATCATTTTTAGATTCAGACGATCTCGTTAAAGCTAAAGAGAAATTTTATATTCTTGAAAAGGAAATCAACACTAAAGGTCAGCTATACAACACTCTCAGGAATAAGATTTTGTTGTCAGAATTCCGCCTGAAAGACAGAATTACTGATGGCTAAGGTTTTTAATAGAGTACAATCCCCATCTGATTATTTAACTTATTTAAAGAAAAACAAAGTTAAAACCTATTCTCAGTTAAATGTCCAAGACGCTAATGGAAAGAATCCTATTAAGGATTGCATTAGAGACACCTTGATGAAAAATCAGCTGGGTGCTTGTGGGTATTGCGGTAGATCTCTTAGTAGGGAGATTGGATCCATTGAACACCTTAATCCACAATCTGCGCAAAAAGGGGACAGTTTAGAGTTCGGTAATTTCCTCCTAAGCTGTCCTCAAAGATTTGGGACTTGCAATCATTATAGAGGTTCTAAACCTATTTATGTTACGCCATATGATGCAAATTGGTCTGAAATACATGTGGAAATCAATGGAACTTATGATTTTGCACAAAAGTCTGATTATGAAATCACATTTGATAACCTTAATATCGGAAATAAAAACTCGACAATAGTTAATAAAAGAAGGAATAAGATTAAAGAAATATCAGAATTTATTCAAAATCTTGAACAAACGACAGTTGATGAGCAGGAGATTGGTGCCATGCTTAAAAGAGTCTTGTTCGATGAAAATGGGCTATATGTAGATTTTGGTCCCGTGGTTGAAGATTATTTAGCGAATAAAAGATATTCAAAATACCTAATATGGTAAATTGCCTGCTCAAATTTGTATAAGGTATTTAATTATATCTCGTTTGATGTAATAAAAGATTCCTCCAATAAGACATCATAGTAGAATAACTTTTCTAAAAATAATAATTTTTAATTGGTAAGGCAGGGTTTCGTTCATTTATCTAGCTGGGTTTCAAAAGATTAAAAATTATTTTTATTGTTGGGCTATTATGTGCCTGGCAAAACCCAGTACCAGTCCAAGCGTTTATGTGCTGCCAGGCACCGGCGTCCTTGGCTTTAGCGCGTAGGGGAGCCGTGAGGTAATGCGCATGTGGGTAAACCGCAGGAGCGAGCGCGTCGAACTCGGTTACAAAATCATTGACGATGGCTCGGGCGGGACGTCCCGTAAAAGCCCGGGTGAGCCGTGTTTCTGTAATTCCTGATTGCAAGGCATCGCGATGTGCTTGGCTAGTGCCTGCCTCGTCGCTCAGCAGTAGAACCGTGCCAACCTGAACTGCCTCAACACCTAAAGCGAGAATCGACTGCACATCCTGGTTGCTACCGACTCCGCCACCGGCTATCAGGGGCAAATTAGTGACAGCTTGAACAGCAGGAACAAGCTGCGACAGTGGTAGCTGGTTGACCTCGTCCTGGACCCTAAAGGTGGACTGATGGCCGCCAGCGTCCGGCCCCTGAACACACAGAAAGTTCGCATCAGCCTGGGTGGCGAGTATAGCGTTCTGAGGATTGGTGACGGTTACCCCCACATAGGTGCTAACCATCTGCAGTCGCTCGATTTGCTCGGCACTAGGGCAACCAAAGGTAAAGGTCACTACGGGCACAGGGTTGGCAAGTAGCCAATCCAGCAAAGAATGAAAGTGGTCAGGCAGAACCAGTTCGTAATTGAGAAGGTCTAGACCGTACTGCTTGCCTAAAGGTGCTAGTGCCTGCCGGTAGCCCTGCAGAAGTGCCTTGGCATTACCAGGATTGTCATTGGGGTCAGCCGGGCAGAATAGGTTCACCCCAAAAGGCCCATCAGTAAGCTCTCGAGTTTGCTTCACTTGTTCAGCCAGCTGGTCAGCATTCAGGTAGCCAGCCGCTAACATGCCCAACCCACCGGCGTTAGACACCACAGCAGCAAGCTGGGGCGTACTCGGCCCACCCGCCATAGGGGCGCCCACCAGAGGGATTTCAAGGTCAGCAAAACTAAACATTCTAGTGAACCTCCAGGATCAGCTTTCGTTCTTCAAACGCTCAATAAAACCCAGGGCATTATTCTTGGTGCGCAACAGCCTATCCTCGACACTCAGCGTCTCGTCCATCTGGCGGATGCCCACCGGCTTTTTCTTACCCAGCACATAGTCGGTGCACGCCAGATTGGCACAAAGATAAGTGCCGATGGTGTTACCGCGCCTGCCAGGCTCGCCAGGACGGGCAGCTGTGTAAAGCGAAATACCTGAGCCGGGGTGCAACGTCAGGCAAAACTGGCACATCTGGGCAGCCCTGCTCTGTGCCTTAGATTTCTGCAGCAGAACACCCTGAACTATACCGTCCTGCTCCACCACCAGGCAGCCCTTCAGTGGACTCTTGGGGTCTAGCCACGACAGGAAAACCTGGTTCTCCCATGCGACCTCATTGAGGCTGGGCAGGTTTAGGCGCTTAGCTTCACCCTTCGAACAGTTAACAAAGCTAGAGCGGATGGTCGGCTCAGAAAGTTCTTGCATACCTGCAATTCTACTAACCCTCTCATCCAGCAAAGAACCCTAGAAAGCCGCTTCTCTAACTCAGGCTAAGGGCTTATACGGAATAAGAGGTCAGGTGACGCTGTTACGAGGGGGAGAAGTAACCCTAACCCTGGAAGCAATATTATGACATCCCCCATCTTTGAGCCCTTTACCGTTCGCTCTATGACCACCCGCAACCGTCTCTGGGTTCCGCCCATGTGCCAGTACTCGGTCGACGAAAAAGACGGTATTCCCACCAACTACCATGAACATCACTACAACGCCCTGTCACGCGGTGGCGCCGGTGCGGTTATCGTTGAGATGACTAGCGTCCTGCCCGAAGGTCGTATCAGCCCCCTCTGCCTGGGGCTCTGGTCGGATGAACACACCGCAGCTCACGCCCGCATCGTTCAGGCTATCCATGACGGCGGCGCGAAAGCTGGTGTGCAGATTGCCCACGCTGGTCGAAAGGCATCCAGCGTTACTGAGCGCGTCTCCCGCGACGGCGGTTCCCTCAGCATTGAAGAGGGCGGCTGGGAAACCTTCGCCCCCTCAGCTATCGCCTACCCCGGCCTCAAAGAAACCACCGCGCTCACCGAAGAACGCATTGGCGAAATCGTTGAAGCTTTCGGAGCTGCCGCCCAGCGCGCGGTAAAGGCTGGCTACGACTTCCTCGAAATCCACGGAGCCCACGGCTACCTCCTTACCCAGTTCCTCTCACCGCTATCCAACCAGCGCACCGACGACTACGGCGGCTCGCTCGAAAACCGAGCCCGCCTCGTCCGCCGGGTTGCCCACGCTATGCGCGCCCAGATGCCCGCGGATATGCCCCTGCTAGTGCGCCTCTCCGCCACCGAGTTCGTGGAGGGCGGCATCACCGTTGAAGAAACCGCCCAGGTAGCTGCCTGGCTAAAAGAAGACGGTGTGGATATGGCTGATATTTCGACCAGCGGCAACTACCCGGCACCTATCAAGGTCTACGCGGGCTACCAGACCCCCATGGCAGCACACGTCAAGCGTGAAGCTGACATTCCTGTTGCGGCCGTCGGCATGATTAACTCACCCCGCCTTGCTGAATACATCGTAGGTTCAGAGCAGGCAGATGTGGTGCTGGTCGGCCGCGAAGCTCTACGCAATAACTCCTTTGCTCTGAGCTGGGCTAAGGATCTGAAGGTTGATGTGGATTATGCGCCCTCCCAGTACCTGCGTGCCTGGAACACCCGCCGCTAGCTCCTTGCGCTCGGACTTGCGCCCGGCGTCCTCGCGGAATAATCATAGATGGTTGACGCAGTTGACGCCGGGGTTTAGGATGGGAGAAATAGGGCATAGCTAAGGAGGCTCCCATGTCGCAGGCCCTTACCCAGCAGGATGCCGGCACTCAGGCGGTGATTGACCAGCTGATCGCTGAGTTCACCAGAAACCTGAAGAGTCTGCCACCAGAATTCCTTGCTTCTATTGACGATCTCGAAGACGTTAAAAGCCGTATGCGCTCAGTTCTTGCCCGCGCCAGCGTGCGCGGCTACGGCGATCTCATCGGCCCGGTCTACGACCTTGAAAACACCATGAAACTGCTCAAGGTCACCACCCGCGCGGCCATCAGTAAGCAGGTCAAACAGCACAAACTACTGCGGTTAACCATAGAGAACGGCGAATCAATTTTCCCCGCCTTTCAGTTTGCCGGACGGGCCGTGTGCGAGGACGTTCAGCAGGTGCTCCTTGCCTTTGGCGCTGCTGACCCCTTTGCCGTAGCGCAGTGGTTCAATACACCGCTCGATGGCACCACCCCGCTTGACCTCCTTGACCAGGGCCAGCTTGCCCGCGTGCTGGCAGAAGCGCGCTCTCTTGCCCCCCGGTGGCAGGCCGCATGAGCCGTCAAAGACTGGTGCAACACGGCCCCACTCCGGGTTCCCACCTGGCCCTAGCGCCGGTTGCCGAATACGAGCAGGGGCACGAATTTTTTAGAGCCCACAGCCAGCAATTAGGCCCCTGGTTCTATTCATCATCAATGCAAGGCAGGTTTGATTTGCCAGCACCCAAAGGCACCTGCTATTTAGCCAGCAACCCGGGCGCCGCCGTCCGCGAGGTGCTGGGGGACAGGCTCAGCCAGGGCCGGCGCATCCCCATCAGCCTCACCGAGGGCCGGGTTATTTCCCGCATGCCGCTACCCGCCCCCGTGAGGTCAGCCAACGTTTCCCACGATGACGCCTTCACCCTGGGCATCACCGGCGAACTCACCAGCATGCCTCACTACGACATACCCCAAGCCTGGGCCAGCGCCTTCTGCGCAGCGGGTTTCGACGCCTTGACCTACCGGCCGCGCTTCTCGCCCGGCGACTCTCTAGCCCTGGCCCTCTTTGGTGAGGCAGCGGAACATCAAGACCCCAGCGGCTTTGAATGCACACTCGCCCAGGCAACCACAGACCTAGGGCTAGAACTCTTTGCCACGGACTCCCGAGGCCTCTACACCTTCGCCACCTTCACCGAGAGCGACTAACCATGCAGCTACCTGACTACACCAGCGACGACTTCGAACTACCGGGTGTACCCGATGCCTTCCAGCGCCTCTGGACGCCCCACCGCCGCGCCTACGTCAGAGGCGGCCAGCAGGATTACAGCGAGAACTCCTGCCCCTTCTGCGTAGCACCCCAGCGCCAGGACGCTGACTCGCTGATTGTCCACCGCGGTGAGTATGCTTTTGTGATTCTTAACCTCTACCCGTATAACCCCGGGCATCTGCTAATCTGCCCCTACCGGCACATCCCTAACTATGACGACGCCTCAGCGGATGAAGTCGCAGAAATCGCTGCACTCACCCAGCGGGCTATGAAGATTCTGCGGAAGGTTAGCCGTGCTGCTGGTTTCAACATCGGCATGAACCAGGGCAAAATTGGTGGCGCCGGAGTAGCAGATCACTTGCATCAGCACATCGTGCCCCGCTGGGGTGGTGACACCAACTTCCTGCCTATCATCGCGGGCACGAAAACCGTCACCCAAACTTTAGGGGACATTAGAACTCTCATTGCTGAAGCCTGGGGTGTAACTGCAGAAAGCACAGAAAGTAGCGACGCCTAACCATGACCATCAAAATCATTGCTGTGGGTAAGAAGCACGAAAAATGGGTCACCCAGGGTATTGACCGCTACGAAAGCAGGCTCCGCAAGCCGTGGGACGTCAGCTGGGTCTACCTGCCCCATTCTTCCCTGGCTGAAGAGCAGGCGCGAGCTGAGGAATCCAAACGGATTCTCGGCAAGATATCTTCCGACGACCACCTAATTCTGCTGGACGAGCGCGGCAAAAACCTATCGTCACCAGAACTGTCAGCCTTGCTGAACTCAAATCTAGGCTTCAAGCAGATAGTGCTGGTCATTGGCGGTGCCTACGGGGTGGACGAGAGCGTCCGGTCACGAGCCAACACTGTGTGGAGCCTGTCCAAGCTGGTCTTCCCTCACCAACTGGTGCGCCTACTTCTCACCGAGCAGATTTACCGCGCAGGCGAAATTGCCAATAACCGCCCCTACCATCACGTCTAGCAGGCGCTAGAACAGCGAGGTCTGAAAGGACGCCGGGGGAGTCAGCCCATCAAAGAGGGTGCAGGCACGATTAGCTAAATCAGCGGTATTGACCAAGAAACTGGCTTCAGGGTCACCGCAGTGAGCCGTGAGAAACTTGCCCGCCCCACCGGTGATAAAAAAGCCGTGCGAGCCAGCGGCCAGAGACTCATACCCGGCCAGTGGCAAGCGGTCATCTGCCCGTAAAGATGCATAGGCGCGGGACATAGCGGCCGAAGGGTGCCACCGGTTTTGCAGAAGCTCAAATCCGTCTAGCTCTGCGTCCTCCAGCGCCCAGGTAGCAGATTCAACTGCCATGTAATGCTCAGATTTCAACTGGTCAGCGGGTAAAGGGTCAATCCAGGCACGGTACTTAGTAGAGGCCCGTTTGAACTGTGTGAGGTTACTTTCCCGCGATACCAGGTCTTCTAGTACCCTGACGATGCGCCCATCATCAGCGCGGGCAACAAAGGTAGCGAACGCTACGGCCTGCTCGTCCAGACGCCGTGGGTTGGAACGAGCCGACGCGGTACCGACCTTAGAGGTGCCATCCGGAAAAGTCGCAATGTAAAGATAATGTTCAAGGTTGACGTAGGCGAGCGCTGCCTCCGTCATGCGGGCGCCCATGTGAACTCGGTGGATAGGGGCAAATTCATCGCGCCCCAAGCAACGATCGCATTGTCTACCTTTAACTATAGGTTGAGAGGTGGGGCAGGGAAGGTGCCTAAAACCGGCGGTATCGGTGCGCGCAAGAGCAAAGCCACTGCAGTAGCGTCCGCCGCTGGCAGAGTCCTCGGGGATAACCGCTACCCCCAAGAAGCTCTCGGGGGTCAGCGGCACCGAGAGCAGGGTGCCATCTGGGGTGCCATTTATGCAAGGTTCTACCTGAACCTCGGGTGCCCTATTGACCCACTTGAGGTCCCTCCATATGAAGGAACCCTGCGGTGCTACCGGTTCTAAAATGTTCTGCATACTCACCGCTCAGATTATGCCAGACACCCTAAAGCCTCGTTGTCACTTTGGGTGTGCTGAGCACGTAAGATGGGGTGTATGTCAAGACCCATAACCCGCCTTGTCGGCCAAGGCATTCGATACGCAACCAAACTGCGCGGTGGAGGCTCGGCCTTCCCCGGTTTGGTGATGGAAAAATTGCACCCCCAGTTCGTTGTAGAGGAGCTGGCAAAGCTACCTCAGGGCGTTGTGGTGGTCTCAGGCACGAACGGTAAGACCACCACTACCAAAATGGTGGTTCAGCTGCTGGAATCCCAAGGCTTGCGCGTCTTTACCAACCGCACCGGTTCTAACTTTGTGCGTGGCGTTGCTGCGGCCCTGCTGGGTGAAATGTCACTGACGGGCAAGCTCGACGCTGATATTGCCGTGCTGGAACTCGACGAGGCTCACGCTGTGCACTTCGTCAAAATGGTCAGGCCCCGCTACTCCCTGTTGCTCAACGTCTTGCGTGATCAGCTAGACCGCTTCGGTGAAATCGACACCACCCGCCGTATGCTCTCTAGCGTTGCCGGCGCTACCAGCGGCACCATCGTGCTAAACCGCGAAGACCCACGCATCCGCTCTCTTGCCAGCAACGCCCAGTCAGGCACCAAGGTCAGCTACTTCGGTCTGTCAGATAAGCTCCGCTCCCTCTTCCCCTCGGATGACGAGATGCGCGGCTCCACTGATGTTGATGAAGCGGTCACCGCACCGGAATTGCCGGCAGCTTCCGTCGTGCTCAGTGACTTTGCTGGCACCCAGGCAACTTTCGGTCTAGAAGGCCGCGAGGTGACCGGCACCGTTAACCTCTACGGCATCTACAACATCTTCAACGCCGCAGCCGCTATCGCCCTGACCCAGGAGGTTCTAGGGGAGAAGCTCAACGAAACTGCGCTGCTGGCCGAGCTTGAAAAAATTACTCCAGCTTTTGGCCGTGGCGAAACCTTGACCGTTAACGGGCAGACGTTGCAGCTACTCCTAGTGAAAAACCCCAGTGGTTTCCGCCTGTCACTGGCATCTGCTGATGCCAAAGATTACGCCACCATGATCACTATCTACGACCAGTACGCCGACGGCCGCGACGTTTCCTGGCTCTGGGATGTGGACTTTCACTCCCTCATCCAGGGCGGGGTAACGATGGTCTCGGGTGTCCGTGCTTACGACATGGCACTGCGCCTGGCCCACGATGATGTCTACGTAGAGACCGTTGACGAAGACCTTGAAGAAGCCTTGGCCGAGTTCATCAGAAAATCCAACGGCAAGCCCATGCGTATTTTCTGCACCTACACCGCCATGCTGGCGATCCGTAAAGAACTGTCAAAGATTACCGATGTGGAGGACGTATTGTGAGCCAGCCCCAAAACCTCACCGAAGAACTGGGCGAGGAAATCATCACCCAGACCGGTAACAACAAGAGCCTGAAAATTGTGCAGCTCTACCCCCGCGACATGAACATTTACGGCGACTGGGGTAATACCCTCTCTCTGTCCCGCCGTGCCCAGGCGCACGGTTTCACCACCGAAATCGTTGACTACAACCCCGGGGACGAGTTCCCCCTGGACGGCGATATTTTCATCGGTGGCGGCGGTCAGGACTCAGGCCAGTCAGTAGTTCAGGATGACCTGCTGGCGAACGCCGAAACTTTGCGCATGCTGGCCCAGGACGGCACCCCCATGCTGGTAATCTGCGGTCTTTACCAGCTCTTCGGCAAAGAATTTAAGACCGTGGGCGGGGAGACCCTTAACGGCGTGCGCATCTTTGACGCTAAAACCGTGGGTGGCGAAGAACGCTTGATTGGCAACATCGTTGAAGAATCAGAAGAGTTCGGCACCCTAGTTGGCTTTGAAAACCACTCGGGCCTCACCTACCTGTCGGGCGACACCAAGCCCCTGGCCCGCGTCACCAAGGGCGAAGGCAACAACACCGAGGACGATGGAGAAGGTGCGCACGTCCATCACGTGATTGGCACCTACCTGCACGGCTCACTGTTGCCCAAGAACCCGGCAGTCTCGGACTACCTGATTAAGCACGCAGCAATCAAAAAATACGGTGAATTCACCCCCGTGGTGATTGACGATTCACTGGTAGAAAAGGCGCGTGCCTCTGCCGCGGCTCGCCCCCGCTAACCCCATGTTGCTAGAACCGCTAGAATAGAAGGCGGTAAAACGTGCCACCTGCCGGTGAGCACCAGAATTTTTAGAAGGAGACTCATGTCAGGTCACTCCAAATGGGCAACCACCAAGCACAAGAAAGCTGCCCTGGACGCCAAGCGCGCCAAGGCATTTGCCAAGTACATCAAGGGCATTGAAGTAGCTGCTCGTATGGGCGGCGCCGATATCTCGGGCAACCCTGCCCTTGATCTTGCGGTATCCAAGGCTAAGAAGAACTCGGTGCCCAACGACAACATTGACCGCGCGATCAAGCGTGGCGCCGGTCTGACCGGTGAAACCATCGACTACACCGAAATAATGTACGAGGCACGCGGTCCTCAGGGCACCGCTCTCTACATCGAGTGTCTGACCGATAACCGCAACCGTGCAGCGGCTGAAGTTCGCACCGCGGTGACCCGCAACGGCGGTACCATGGCAGACTCCGGCTCAGTAGCCTTCCTCTTTGAGCGCAAGGGTGTTGCCGAAGTGACCAAGACCGACAGCCTCACTGAAGATGATGTCCTGATGGCCGTTCTGGACGCAGGTGCTGATGAGGTTATTGACGACGGTGAGGTCTTCACCGTGGTATCAGAGGCAACCGACCTGCCTGCCATTCGTAAGGCACTGGACGAAGCCGAGCTGGACTACAACAACGATGAGCCCGTATTCCGCCCCACCATGCAGGTTGAAATTGACGCTGAAGGGGCCCGTAAGTTCCTCAAGCTGGCTGATGCCATTGAAGAGCTGGACGATGTTCAGAACGTCTACTCCAACGCTGATATCAACGAATCCGTCATGGCGGAACTCGAAGCTGAATAAGTAAAACCACAAGGGAAGGGGCGCATCACAGTGACCTCGCTACCGCGCCCGGAACACGCTACCCCGCGAGTCCCGGGCGCTGCCCGTATTTTGGGCGTTGACCCGGGGCTGACCCGCTGCGGCTTCGGCATGATTGATATGAGCCCCAACCGCAAGGCTGCCCTAGTGCAGGTTGGAATTGCCGGTACTGCCGCGGCTGAGAGTCTGGATCAGCGCATCCTCAAAATTCTTCGAGCCGCCGAAAGCTGGTTGGATGTCTACCAGCCGGATGCTCTGGCCATCGAGCGTGTCTTTGCCCAAGAACAGGTCAACACGGTAATCGGTACCGCCCACGCTTCGGGGGTGGTCATCGCTGCTGCGGCTGCCCGCGGCGTCCCAGTCTACTTTCATACACCCTCTGAGGTGAAGGCTGCCGTGACCGGCTCTGGGCGGGCAGACAAGGCCTCGGTAGGCCGTATGGTGACGCGTATTCTAGGGCTTACCGCTATGCCTAAACCTGCGGACGCCGCTGACGCACTCGCTATTGCTATTTGCCACGGTTGGCGCGGCGGCACTGTTTCAGGCGGCCTGGACATGTCAGCTCATACCCAAACCCACCAGGGCTCTAACCCGGCGGGCACAGCACGCACCAGGGCACTTACCCCGGCGCAGCGGGCTTGGGCTGAAGCCGAAGCAAAAGCCCGCCGCTAATTGTATTAGTACATACGTTCGATTAGACTAGGCTCTATGATTAGCTCTCTCACCGGAACAGTGACCCACCTCGGCCTCGACAACGCCGTGATTGACGTTAACGGCTTTGGCATGCTGGTACACCTCAATGCACGTACCGCCTCAAAGCTCAGACTGGGGGAGAGCGCCACCATCACCACCACTCTTATTGTGCGCGAAGATTCCATGACGCTCTACGGCTTCGCAGACGCTGCCGAACGCGAAGTCTTTGACATTATGCTTTCAGTCTCTGGCATCGGTCCGCGTATTGCTCTGGCTGTGCTCAGCGTCCACACCGCCGCTGAAGTAGAGAGGGCCGTTGCCACCGGGGACGATAAGGCCTTCACCAAGGTTCCCGGTATTGGCCCTAAGGGTGCCCGCCGCATTGTCCTTGAGCTAGCCGGCAAGCTGATTCTTGCCGACCACGAGACCAGCGACCAGCTACCCATCAACCAAGGTATCGCCTGGAAACCGCAGGTGCTCGACGCCCTCACCAGCCTGGGGTGGAGCGAGAAGGACGCCGAGGCAGCTATCGCCGCTTTCATTGATCACAACCCCCGCGCAGAAACCATGGGCGTGGGAGAAGCGTTGCGCTCAGTGCTCGCCTCACTGGGTAGCCAGAACACCGTTAGCCGCTAAAAGAACCGCCACCGAAGGTAGAATCACTCCCTATGAGCCAGTTGCCTAACGCTGACGGTCAAATCCCCGGTCAGCGCCTCGTGTCTATGGACGAAGAGCCCGAAGAAAAAATGATTGAGGCGGCGCTGCGCCCCAAATCTCTCGATGATTTTGTGGGCCAGCACCGCGTTCGTCAGCAACTTTCCCTGGTGCTTGAGGCCTCCCGCATGCGCGGCCGTAGCGCCGACCACGTGCTGCTTTCTGGCCCTCCGGGGCTAGGCAAAACCACCCTTGCCATGATTATTGCTGCCGAGATGGACGCGCCCCTGCGCATCACCTCCGGCCCAGCCATCCAGCACTCGGGTGACCTAGCCGCCATTCTCTCTTCCCTAACGCCCGGTGAAGTGCTCTTCCTCGATGAAATTCACCGCATGAGCCGCCCGGCTGAGGAAATGCTGTACATGGCAATGGAGGACTTCCGCGTTGATATCGTGGTGGGCAAGGGCGCCGGTGCTACCTCCATCCCCCTAGAACTCCCGCCCTTCACCCTGGTCGGAGCCACCACCCGTGCAGGGCTTCTACCAGGGCCCCTGCGCGACCGCTTCGGCTTTACCGGCCACCTAGAGTTCTACTCCGTAACTGAACTTGAAAGCGTCATTCGCCGCTCAGCAGGTCTCATGGAGCTATCTATCAGCCCCGAAGGTTTCACCGAAATCGCCGGACGTTCCCGTGGCACACCCCGTATCGCCAACCGTCTGCTCCGCCGCGTCCGCGATTGGGCACTGGTCAACGGCATTAATCGGATTGACGCCACCAGCGCCGCCACCGCCCTTGACATGTACGAAGTGGACGAACGCGGGCTCGACCGCCTCGACCGCGCCGTCCTTGAAGCCCTCATCAACAAGTTTGGAGGAGGCCCCGTAGGTCTCTCCACCCTCGCCATAGCCGTCGGCGAAGAAACCGAAACCGTCGAAACCGTCGCAGAACCCTACCTCGTGCGCGAAGGCCTCATCGGCAGGACACCAAGAGGGCGTGTGGCGCTTCCGGCAGCCTGGCAACATTTAGGGTTAGCAGCCCCAGAGCTGCCGTAAGCGCCCTGCGCTGACGCGCAGAGATTCACCACGATTTTCGTTTCCTCGCGCGCTCGGAAAATCATGGTTCATCCGGCAGCCTGGCAACATTTAGGGTTAGCAGCCCCAGAGCTGCCGTAAGCGCCCTGCGCTGACGCGCAGAGATTCACCACGATTTTCGTTTCCTCGCGCGCTCGGAAAATCATGGTTCATCCGGCA
>NZ_JAMAYG010000019.1 GCF_023712425.1 Rothia sp. P100 | reverse complement strand
CCGTCGACGGTGGCCTAGGTATGGGCCACTAAAACGACGGGAATCAATTCCAGTCGCTTCTAAGTGCTCGCGCGCTCGCACCTGCTCCTTCCATCCCGTCGACGGTGGCCTAGGTATGGGCCACTAAAACGACGGGAATCAATTCCAGTCGCTTCTAAGTGCTCGCGCGCTCGCACCTGCTCCTTCCATCCCGTCGACGGTGGCCTAGGTATGGGCCACT
>NZ_JAMAYG010000018.1 GCF_023712425.1 Rothia sp. P100 | reverse complement strand
CACGAGCCAGTGCGGTGAGACGGGACGGAGTGAGCGGGAGCGAGCGCGCGAGCTCACAAGAGCGAACGGAGTGGTTTCGCGCCTCCTATTCCGGTTGGCCAGATCCTTCACGAGCCAGTGCGGTGAGACGGGACGGAGTGAGCGGGAGCGAGCGCGCGAGCTCACAAGAGCGAACGGAGTGGTTTCGCGCCTCCTATTCCGGTTGGCCAGATCCTTCACGAGCCAGTGCG
>NZ_JAMAYG010000017.1 GCF_023712425.1 Rothia sp. P100 | reverse complement strand
AACTGTTTTGTGATCAGTCATCAAATGGTGTTTTGTTGTTACCCTTTTGTTTGGGCAACTCGTCTAGTCTATCGTGTTTCTTTTTGGTTGGCAACTCGTTTTAGCGTGATGCCGACCACACCGTTTGGTTCATGCAGTTGACCAGAGAAACAGGAACCAGAAGAACTGGTGTGATCTACTCCCCTGGAAAATCGCTTGAAGTTCAAGCAGTGGGAAACACTATGTGATTAGGCGTTTTGTCCTTCCGTGGCCTTCAGGTTTTTATCCCTGTGCCGCGGCGACTGGTAATACTTTACGCAGGTTCAAACAGGGGCGCAACTCGAAAAAG
>NZ_JAMAYG010000016.1 GCF_023712425.1 Rothia sp. P100 | reverse complement strand
GAATCAAACTCTCCGTTAAAAATCTCTTTAATCGAGTAGCTTGATAATTTTCTGTATCTCATTGAAACGAGCCACCAAAGGATCACGGGGTGATCCTCCTCCTGTGCTTAATAGGAGCAAAATGTGGTGACTCAAACTGTCAATCTGAAACCATCTGATTATCAAATTCGCGCTCTACCACCACCGTGAAGTGAAGGTTGAGCGACTTTGTATTAATTATTTGGTATCAGTTCAAATCCAAAACCAACGGTCCAACAAATGTGTTGAACTTTAGTGTTAGTTTGGACGAAAGAATCATTATTTGTTCTTTAGTGCGTTATTGAGTTTTC
>NZ_JAMAYG010000015.1 GCF_023712425.1 Rothia sp. P100 | reverse complement strand
ATATTATGTATTGAGAAACCGGATAAAGGTTGTGTAACCTTAAATGATCAACCGATGCATAAGAAGAAAGTGAGACGTCATCAAATTGGTGCTGTATTTCAAGATTATACGTCATCATTACATCCATTTCAGACTGTTAGAGAAATCTTATTTGAAGTGATGTGTCAATGTGATGGACAACCTAAAGAAGTTATGGAAGTCCAAGCAATTACATTGTTGGAAGAAGTCGGTCTATCTAAGGCATACATGGATAAATATCCTAATATGTTATCAGGTGGAGAGGCGCAACGTGTTGCGATTGCGCGTGCAATATGTATTAACCCTAAATATATTTTGTTTGATGAAGCCATTAGTTCACTCGACATGTCAATTCAAACACAAATATTAGATTTATTGATTCATTTA
>NZ_JAMAYG010000014.1 GCF_023712425.1 Rothia sp. P100 | reverse complement strand
GCATGGCGTCGCGCACCGCGTTCACCGGACGGCTCGACGACGTGTGGGCGCCGTTCTCGATCATCGACGTGTCGTTCGTGCTGTCGTACCACGAGAGCCTGTCGTATGCGTGCCGCGAAGCGATGTCGCTCGGCTGCCCGGCGATCGTGACGCGCGTGGGCGGGCTGCCCGAGAACGTCGAGCCGGGCGTGGACGGCTGGGTCGTCCCGCCGCGCGAGCCCGCGGCGATCGAAGCGATCCTGCGCGCGATCGTGCAGGAACCCGGCTGCGTCCGCGCGATGGGGCGCAGCGCGCGCGGCTGAAAGGCAAGCGCGAATTTTCGTTCGACGCGTTCGTCGACGCGACCTTGTCCGTCTATCAGAAGTCGATTCGACACAACCCGTATCGCTGGGTGACTTCCTTGAGATCCACGAAATGGCATTGAATATCTGGAAGAAGTACTGGGA
>NZ_JAMAYG010000013.1 GCF_023712425.1 Rothia sp. P100 | reverse complement strand
CCGTTACGCAGGGCAGCGTATGCGACGCCGGCACGTGCTCCAATATGCACAGCACGATAGCTGCGCCATGGCGCGAGAGGTCGGCTAGTTCGGATGGCGAGATCGCTATCTTCGCGCCGGGAATGTCTTGGGATCTACCGCTATGCTCGGTGCCATCCTGTTCAGCTTGTCGGACATCGTCAGCGGCCTCATTTTTATTCCGATCCCAGCTTATTCGCCTCACTGACGTTTAGCCCCTGTTCCGCAAATGGACTGGATTTTTGTTCGCTCGGTGAAGCAAAGATCAATCAGGACATGGAAGCTTCCGGTGCTGCTCCGCACAAAAAAACACTTGCTACCACGCGCAAACGATTGCGTGTGGACTTGTTACAAAAAAGACTGATGCTCGTGTCTAGTTGGATTGGTGTTACGTAAAAATGGCACTACACTTGGGGTGAATCAGCCTGGTCGACAC
>NZ_JAMAYG010000012.1 GCF_023712425.1 Rothia sp. P100 | reverse complement strand
GCGCTGCCCGACGTATGGGTGCTCGAACTGTCGAGCTTCCAGCTCGAGACGGCACGCACGTTCGCGCCCGATGCGGCCGCGATCCTCAACATCACGCAGGACCACCTCGACTGGCACGGCAGCTTCGACGCGTACGCGCAGGCGAAGGGCCGGATCTTCGGCGCGACGACGACGCGCGTGCTGAACCGCGACGACGCGGCCGTGATGAAGTTCGCGCCCGCCGCCGGCGCGGCCGACGCGCCGCGCACGGTCACGTTCGGTCTGAACGAACCGACGCAGGACGGCGACTACGGCCTGTCGCGCGACAACGGCATCGCGTGGCTGGTGGAAGCCGTCGATCGCGACGCGCCGGATGAAGCGACGACGACCCGCCGGCGCAAGCGCGACGCCGCGCATACGCCGGACATCGCGCAAAAGCGCCTGATGCCGGCCGACGCGCTGCGCATCCGCGGGTTGCAC
>NZ_JAMAYG010000011.1 GCF_023712425.1 Rothia sp. P100 | reverse complement strand
GGCATTATGATTAAACGTCGCACGCAAGAGACCGCATTAACGGAACAAGATTTTGTGAATGGCGTAACTGCCAATCAATCTGATGAAAAGCCAAACCTAGACCCCAAAGCTGCTCGAAAATTTAAATCGCATACCTTACCTCTAAATGAGTATGAATATAATTTATTAGTGGAGCTGGCGGATAAATATGGACAGACGCATAGTGGTATCATACGCTATGCATTAAAACAGTTAGCATTAAAAGACAACTAAATCAGAACTATATAGATTCTGATTTAGAACTAATATAACGTTAGGTAGCGTTCGAAAAACTGTGCCATTCCCCTAAACTGTTAAATAAAACAGAAATGACACCATGCAATCATTTGATTTTGATGAAGACCTAAAAGCGATCCAATCAGGCAAACCCATCACAGGCAGTGATGGGGTACTAGCCCCACTTCATCAAACAACTCACCGA
>NZ_JAMAYG010000010.1 GCF_023712425.1 Rothia sp. P100 | reverse complement strand
CTTTACGTTTGCGCACTTCCCGACACAGAGAGAGTCCCCAGCCGAGGCTGATGGCGATCAGCACCAGCGCAAAGGCGATCAGCTGGTAAAACTGGCGGCTGTACTGGCTCCAGTTCTCTATTTGCTGACTGGAGATTTTCGACCACTTCTCGGTCATCTGCAGAATATCCCGTGGCGGAATAACCTGCAGCGCTTTGTTAAGAATGGCGGCCAGCACCGGTTCATCGCGCGGGATGGCCAGCCGAATGGCCGCGACGGGGAGTCCATCAATGCGGGTGTAGTGCAGACCCTGTGGATAGTAGTGGTCGATCATATAGCGGGCGGAAAGCTCCGAGGCTACGGCGGCATCCACTTCGCCTTCCTCTACCATCTTCATGGCGACGCCAACGTTATCCGTTTCCACCCAGTTAATCAGCGGAAAACGCGCTTTCAGATCATGGGCGGCGATAGGCCCGACCGGCAGGGCGATC